>NZ_FNVB01000023.1 GCF_900108315.1 Saccharopolyspora kobensis
CAGGCCACCCGCAGCTGTGCCGTCGACCGCGGCGGTGGCCTTCGGTGGGGCGACCGCGGTGCCGATGTCGGTGGTGATGCCCTGGAGCTGACGGAACAGTCCGTCGGCGCCGTCGTCGATACCGACGGTCAGGCCGTGCATGATCGCCTTGCCGGTCGGTTCGAGGAGCTTCAGGTCCACGGTCATCGGACCTTTCCAGTCCGGGATCATGTCCGTGATCCAGCTCAGTTTGTCCTGGACCCACTTCCACGCGGCGTTGATCCCGTCGAGAAGCCCTTGCATGATCGCCTTGCCAGCGTTCACCAGCAGGTTCCCGAGGTCTCCGAGCGCACTGAGGATGCGGTCCGGGATGCTGCTCACGAAGTCAACGACCGCGTTCGCGCCGTTGGTGAAGGCGTCCTTCACCCAGTTCCAGGCGTCGACGTGCAGTTGCCAGAACCGATGCGCGAAATCCTGCACCCACGCGACGATCGAGTCCCACGCTCCCGAGACGAGGTCGACGACCCACTGAGCCGCGCTGGACACGGTCGAGACGATCCAGTCCCACGCGGAGGAGATCCAGCCAACGACCGTGTCCCAAGCGGCTGACGTCCAAGCAACGACGGTGTCCCAGTTCGCAATGATCAGGGCCACGAGGCCGACCACGATCGCGATCACCCAGCCGATCGGGCCGAGCGCGACGAACCAGGAGGCCGCCATCACGACCGCGCGTGCCATCGCTCCGGCGGCCATGATGGCCCACTGGGCCACGATCATGGCGCCTTGAACGACCATGCGCGCGAGGTATGCGGCCATGGCAGCAGCGGCACGGGCCAGGCCGACGGCGGCCTGAACGGCGTAGGTGCCGATGGCGGTCGCGGCTCGAACGAGTGCGGACCCGACGGTCGCGGCGAAGGCGCCGAACTTCGCTCCCCAGGTCTTTAGGAGACCACCGTCTATGGTGGCAGATGCCCACAGGGCGCCGGAAATTCGACCGATGCCCGCGATCAGCGGGGCGAACCGACTCACCACGGCGCTGATCGCGAAGCCCCAGAGGAGCATCGTCGCGACGGTGGCCTGGACACCCGCGGGGAGTTGGGAGTACCAGCCGACCAGCGTCCCCAGCGCCGACCCCATACCGAACATGGCCTGCGCGATCGGGACGACGATAGCCATCAGCTGGTGGAACGACGCGATACCACCGTCGACCTTGGACTGGAGCCAGGCCAGCCCCTCGGCGGACCCGAGGAACGCGAGCTTGGAATCACCGGCCGCACCGATCCAGGCCGTGAACCTCTCGACCAACGGGAGGCCGACCTGGACCAGGTTTCCCAGCGCCATGAACAGCGGGCCAACGGCCGGCGTTAGGTTCTCGACCGCCCGCTGGGTGGTGGCGAACACCTGCGCAACAACGCCCTGGAAGAAGGGGGTTTTGATCGCCCCGGATGCTTCCCGGGCCATGCCGTTGATCGCACCCCCGACACCGCCCATGCCGGTCTCCAGGAGCGGAAAGTACGTCGTCGCGAGGTCTCGGACTTCCTTGTCCAAGCCGGCGAAGAACCGCTCCTGTACGGACTTCCGCACCCCATCGAACTGCTGACGGGCGCTGTGCAACGCCTTGGCCATGCGCTGGGCGGACGGGCTGAGCTTGTCCATCGCCTCGGCGATCTTCTCCGCGTCACCGTCGGCGAGCGCATCCAGCGCGTCCGACATGCCCGCGGTGGCGACCTTGGCCGTGGAGAAGGCGCCAGCGGCAACGGCACCGGCCGCGGGGAGAGCGAGGAGCGCGACCGAGGCCGAGCTGACCGCCTTCGGGACGAGGCTTGCAGCGGCTGTCATCGCGAGGAGACCGGTCGGACGGGACATGTTCCCGACCGCGTCCGACATCGCTCGAATGCGTGTGGAGGTCTTGTCGACGTCCTCCCGGAACTTCTGGACCTCGCGCGTGGCGCGCTTGGCGCCTTTCATGAGCTTGGTCGGGTCCATCCCGAGGCGGACGACCAAATTCTGGAGCGTCGCCATGAAATCCCCTACTGGGTAGAGCCACCCAGGGTGGCGTTAATGCCGGCGAGCTTGCGGAAAAGCTCCTCGGGGGTTGGCTGAGTGCGATCCCATTTCGGGACGAAGTCCGAGAACGGGTACGGCTGTTTGCGGTCGCGGTTGGCGTTGACGACCGCGGAGATCTGCATCGCGGTCAGGATGTCGTCACGACGTTGGCCGATGGGCCCTTCGATCATCTCGAAGGCTGCCCACTCTGAGAGCTCCTGGGAGTCCATTCGCCACAAGAGCTCACGGACGGAGCACCCGAAGTGCGCGGCCAGGCGGAAGTAGAACCGCCGCTCCGGCCGCGCCTTCAGTTTCCCGCGAGCTCCTCGACGTCCTCCTGGGACATGGCGGAGATGCGCTGGGCGGCGTCTGCGACCCGGTCCAGGGCGGCGGCGGACTTGCGCCCCAGGGCCGCGACGTCCTTCTCCGTGAACAGGCGGTGGCCGTCCTCGTCCACGATGCACGCTGCGGCCAGCCGCGCCCGGAAGTTCTCCAGACCCTTAGCGGGGTCGGGCTTGCCGTTCTTGCCGACCATGCAGGCCTCGAACTTGTCGCGGTCGGTACCGGTCATGGCCATCACGCGGACCTGACCACCCCACTCCGGGACGTCCACGATCTCGCTCGGGGTGTCGTCGGCGGCCAGGATGGCATCACGGGAAAGAAGGATCATCGTCAGGCTCCTGCGGTGAGAACGGGCTTGCCGGTGACCTTGAAAGTCATCGAGCCAGCTTGCTTGTCGTCGACCGGGGACTCCGAGGAGAAGCCGGTCATGAACGCCTTGAACGCCCACGTGCCGATCGCGTTCGGAAACGTGACCTTGTAATCACGGGCCTCGGTGTCATCGAGATCGCTGAGCAAGGTGGCGTGGTCGCGCGGGTCGAAATTCACATCGATCGAGACCTCTCCGGCGTCCTTCAGGCCGCCGATGAACTCACGCCACCCGTTGGGCGAGTCGTGCGCGGTGACGTCGTAGGTCTCGCGCTCGATCTCCGGGCCGCTGAGGTTGGTCACGTTGGCAATCGGGGTGAAGACGGGCGTCGTCGCAGCCATGTCGGACCGCTCCAGGGCGATCCCGAAGGCGTCGATTCCAGCCATGGGTAGTTCCTCCAGGTCAGGGGGTGGAGTCGACGGTCAGCCACACCCGGAAGGGCGCGACGCCGTGACGGAGCTCGGGGTCCGGGTCCCGCATGTAGCGAGCGCCGCCGGCCGCGATGCTCACGTTCGTGAAGCCGTCGACTGGTAGGGGCTTGCGGTCGAGCTCCGCGTGGAGCAGCGCCACGATCTCGGCGGCTTCCTTGTACCCCCGGTATCGGGACCAGACGTGGAGGTCCAGGTCGACGTCGAGCCCCTGCGCGTCGTGCTGGTCGCTGGGGAGTTCCGACGGGTCTCCGAGGGTCACGTACGGCGTGACCGCGGTTTCCGGGACCTCGTCGTAGACCCGTACGCCCCGTGCCTGGAGCGCGGCGCTCCCCGAGAGGCGAGCGAAGATAGCAGTCAGGAGTGGAACGGCGGCTGTGCTCACTTGGTCAGCCTTTCGACGAGACGGCGCAGGTACGGCCGGAGGTCTTGGTTCTTGCGGAAGGCGCGGACCAGGAACGGGGTCGCCTGCATCTTCGAGGTGCCGTCGTGGACGAACCGGGCGTAATAGGCCTTCTTCAGGTTCTGACCCCAGAGACCCACTTCGGCGTTCAGCTTGCGGATACGGCCGGACAGTGCGGCGCGGAGCGTACCCACGTCGACCGGGGCCTCCTCCTGCGCAAGGTCGCGTGTGTCCCGGGACCACTCGCGGAGGGCTATCTGGGTCTCCTTCGGTGCCTCGTCGTGGATCTTCCGAAGCTGTTTCAGGAGGTCCCGGTCGCCCTTCAGGTCTGCGTATCGGCTCACGCGGCGCCCTCCGGCTGAGTTCGCTCGCAGTCCGCGCGCAGGTAGGTCTCGGGCTCGGACGGCTCGAAGATGGCCAGGACCCGGAAGGCTCGACCGGCCTGGCGGAGCTCGTCGCCGCGGAGGACATTCGCACCCGGGTTGAGGTAGACGACGTGGGTCAGGCGGGAGCCGAACTGCTGGGCCACCACGCGCTCACTGGCGGACGGCTGTGCGAGTCGAGCCCTCTCCGTCCCGACCTGGGTGACGGTCTCGACCCAGCCACCCATCCCGTCGGGCGCTGTGGATGTCCGCCACACCTCGACCCGCGTATTCAGCAGACGTGCGACGCGGCTCACCGGGACCTCACCACATGGGCGGAACCGCCGAAACGGGCAGACAACCGGTCGCGGAGGTACTCGGGGATCTCGACCTCGGAGAAGTGATCGCCGTAGGCGTAGCCCGCGCTCCAGTCTCCGATTCGCTCGGACACGGTCACCCGGGCTGCGAGAGCCTCGGCGCCGTCGCTATCCCGGTAGGACACGAGCGCGCGGGACGCGAGGCGGCAGACCAGGTCAACGATGTCTGCTGGCACGCTGGGGAGTCCGTGCGTGTAGGTCACCTTCACCACGGAGGGGCCACATCCGGTCTGCCAGCCTTCCCGGCGCCACAGGGAGCCGGATGCCAGCCTCCAGTCGGTGACTGGCGCCCCGTCAAGTGCGACGGTGGCGACGGACCGGATCGGTCGGCCCGGTAGATGGAGCCGTTGACCAGGCTCCCCCTCCAGCTCGACCGTGGTGGTCAGCTGGGAGATGGGAGCGCCAGCGGCGGTGCGGACCATCTCGGAGGCCACATCCAAGAACGTGGCCACGATCGGGGCTTCTGACGGTGTGACGGTGACCCCGCGGGCCTCCAGATCAGCCACCGTCGCCAGAGGGGCAAGAGCCATCGGGGTCACCTCCTAAGCGGACTTCGACCGCGGCCGTCGGGCCGGGGTCTTCTTGGCGAGGGGCGGTGCCTCCTCGGTTTCGTCGGCCTGCGGTTCGGGCGCGTACGTGTAACCTCGGCCGCCGTCCCCGATGAGCGATCGAGCGATGTCATCGGGGACGTAGGTCACGACGCCGTTCGGCCCGAGGACCAGCGCCATCAGGCCGTGGTGTCCGTGAAGACCGCGACGCCGGTCGGGCGGATGACCTTCGTGCCGTAGACGTGCAGGCCGCGGAGGCGGTCGGCGAACTTGTCCACCGCGCGCATGGCCTCGGTCTTCTCGACCTGGGAGACGTAGGCAACGGAGGGACGGTAGAACGCCAGGGCCTGGGGAGCGGCCACCGTCGGGAGGTTCTCGCTGGTGTAGATGTCGAAGCCCAGCAGGCGGCCCAGCGAAGCGTTCCGCAGGCCCTCCGACGAACCGGACTGGTCGACGTTGGTCAGCTTCGCGTCCGACGACAGGAGGATGGCCTCGAACTCCGCGTTGACGATCAGAACGCGGTTCGCGAGCGGCACCTTCGCCTTGCTCAGGGCCTTCCGCAAGTCGCGGATGACGTCGAAGGCGGTGGCGGGGGTGAGGTTCGCCGACGGAAGCACGGTGCCAGCGCTGGTCACGGCGGTGGACAGGATGAACTTGTCCGCGTCCTCCGCCAGACCCTCGCCGGCGCTTCGGGTGAAGGCGTCCATCGAGCCGGCGGCCTGGGCCTTGTCGATGTCGTCGACGTAGAAGTCGAAGTTCTTCTCTTGATCGATCGGGAGATCCTGCGAGGTGGTGGACACCGCATCGGCGCTGGTGGTCCGGTTCGCGGCCTTGTAGTCCTTGACGGCCACGGCGGCGGCGGTGTTGATCCGGACGGTGTTCCCCGCCGTGGCGTTGCCCTCGTACTCGCGGTTGGTCAGGGCCGCGGCCACGGTCTGCTCGCGGAAGTCGAGGAGGAGCTGGGCGTTCCAGATCTCGGGGATGAACGACGTGATAGCCACTTCTGGTCCTTTCGGATCGGTCAGTTACCCCCGGACAGCAGCGTCTTCAGTCGGCCGTCCTTCTTGGCCTGCGTGATCTGCTCGGGGGTCATGTTCGCCAGGTCGGCGCGGGTGAGCTGGGACGGGCCGGTCGCCTTGCGCGCTCCACCGTCACCGGTGCCCTGGAACCTCTTGACCGTTGCGGCCGACAGGTGGGGCTTGTTCTGAATCAGCGTGTCGATCGCGTCTGCGATCTCGTCCGCGTCCACGCTCCCGTCCTCGCTGACCTCGAACTTGTCCAGGTCAATGAAGGCCAAAGCGTCTGTGGGGTCGGCCAACTTGCCAACGGCAGCGGCCTTGACCTCGGACCGGAGGATGCGCCCGTTGGCCTGCGAGAGCGCCTCGCGGGTCGCCTGGCGCTTGATCTCCTCGACGTCCGGGGTGTCGTCACCTTCGGGCTTACGCGCGGTGGCACGCAGCTCCTCAAGCTGACGTTCGAGCGCCCGACGCTGGTCACGCTCGGAGTGCCACTTCGACTTCATCGAATCGAGGGCCTTCTTGCCGGCGTCGCCCAGGGCGTCCGTGCCCTCGGTGGTCTCTGCGTCGGTACCGGTCGCAGAGCTCGTGTCCTCGGCCTCGGGGGCGTCGTTCGTCGGGTTTTCGGCGTCGTGCATGACAACTCCATTGCGGGGTGTCGGGGAGCAGCGTTGCGCCGCTCAGATGATGTAGCCGTGATTGCGGAGCAGCCGGACGGCGTGCTCCCGGTCGTCGGCCCGCTTGTAGATCTCCTCCGGCATCAGCCGCGGAGTTCGCGACGTGCGGTAGCGGGAACCCGCGCGCCGCTCGAAGTTGCGTAGCCTTGCGCCAGCAAGACCCCGCGTGGTGGCGCCCTCGCTCGTTGCCCGGACTCGCTGCCCGTAGGCCGCGAGGGTGGCCACGCCCCGGCGAGCGTTGACGACCTGCGAGATATCCGCGCCGTCCTCGATCGCCTGGGTGCCCGCTTCACCGAACGCGCGCACGCGCTCCGCAGCGGACAGCCGGTCGAAGACCCGCTTGGGGCTCAGGACGTCGGGCGTGTGGCTCGCGGTGACGGGCTCCATAGCACAGTCGCACCGGGGGTGCCGAAGGAAACCCGCGAGTACCCGGTACTCCTGGCCTGCGAGCACGATGCAGCGCGCACAGCTGGGGAGCTCCAGGACCCGGAGGTAGGACCTCACCCTCGGCGTGGCGACCATCGCGACCTGGTCGGCCTGGCGGCCCGTGTCCGCGACCACGGTCCGAACCGCGACGTCCAGGAACACCGCACCGCGGGCCATTGCGGCTTTCCGTGGGAGCTCCTGCGCCAGGGCGCGGAGGGTGGTCGGGATCGCGAGGGACAGCAGCGCGTCAAGCGGGCGCCCGTCGGGCGCGGAGGCTGCGAATGCATCCGGGACGATGACCGGGGGTGCGTCCCCGAGCAATTCCCGCATGTACGACTCGGTTTGACGGGCGGCGGTGAGCTGACCAGCGCGCACCAGCGCCACGACCTCGGACAGCAGGAACGCCCAGCTACGGCTCACCGCGGTCGGGTCGACCTGGTGCCAGCGCTCCAGGACAGCACGGGCGGTCCGGTTGACTGTGGTCGCTCGCTGATCCTGGTGGCGGAGGGCTACTGCGGAGGGCATTACGCGGCCTCCTCGTCCTCCACGCTCTGGCGCGGGTCGTGCGCCATCAGTTGCGTGATGGCGCCCATCGGATCAGCGGCCAACTCCCGGTCCCGCATGGTGACCAGGTCCGCTACCTCGGTCGGGGACAGCCCGTACCGGAGCGCAAGCCACTCGAAGGGAAAGCCAATCTGTTTCAGCTTTGTCAGAGCGTCCGCCATCTGCGCGTGAGACCTGGACTCAGCGTCGGCCCAGATCACCTGACCGGCCGCGATGTCCGCGGCCTTCGCGTCTTCGCCGCGGGCCAGCGCGATCAGGCGGAACATCTCGCGGAGGGCCTGGCCGAACCAGATCTGTTTTTCCTCCACCCGCTTGACCAGGCCGGTCTCAGCGGCCAGGAGGGCGTCCCCGGACAGGTTCGCCATCTTGCCGATCAGATAGTGGGCCGGCGTACGCGTCTGGGCCGCGATGTGGCCCACGGCCACCTCCATCACGGCTGTGTATGCCTCCAAGTTGGCAGCGGTCCACTCGGTGACTTTGACGTTCTCGCCCGTGAAGAACATGACGCGGTCGACCGCGAAACGCTCCATGTTGACCGGCCGGGACCCCACGATCTGGCCCTTATCATCCAAGATCGGGATTTCCGGAACCTCCGCGCCCAGGACGATGCGCTGAGGGAAGGAGGCATAGTCAGCAGCGGTGAAAAGCTGCGCCCACAGGAGATTTATGGCGTTCTGCATCGAGATGACGCCCGTGATGTCGGATACAGGCTCCTCAGACAGCGTCGGCCTGTTCGGAAGCTCCACCATCGGCACCACGCCCATGGGGTTCGGCTGGGGGTTCGGCTCCAGACCTGTGTCCCGGACCTGCCACCTGTTCAGCTCTTCGTCGATCGCCTGTTCCTGCGTCGACTTCGAGCTGACGCCCAGGACTGGCCGCTCGAACTTCCAGACCTCATCCGGGAGATACAGCGTCGCGTATGACGCTGACCCGTCGTCCCAGCGCTTCAGCGCCGCGCGCCGCTTCCGTCGCGACCCGGGCTGGTACGCAATCACGCACTGGGACGCGTCTTCGAAGGTGACCTCTGGAGTGTCCGGGTCGTCCGGGTCACCCCAGACCAGGACAAAGGAGCGGCACGAGTTCACGGCACCCAGGAAACCCAACTGACTGTCAGCGTCCAGGCTGTTCAGCTGCCACACGCGCCAGAGATCCTTATCGGCCTCCGTTGCCCCTGACAGCTTGATGCCGTTCACGGTCAAGCGCTCAACGGGCGCGTCAGCCACCACCGGAACCCAGTTATCCGCGAACTCTCGGTATCGGTCACCGTGGAACTTCCGGAACTGTTCGGAGGCGAACGCCAGGGGTTGTTTCCCTCGGTAGTAATCCGAGTTTCGTTCGATCAACGGGCGGCGGCTCAAGAGTTCGTCTTCGAGACGCTGGACCAGCACCAGCGCCTGTTCGTACGTCGCCACTGGTCCTCCTTCAGGCAGACATGTACAGGGGCTTCTTCTTCAGGAGTCCGGCGGCGATGGCGTCGGACGCGGCTTCGTGAGCAAGGACGGAGACCACGGCCATATCGATCTTTCGGCGGTGCTCCGGCTTCACCAGGACGTAGCGATCCGAAGGCCGGGCCGCCATGCGGGCGTTGAACACGTGCCGCTCCGTGATCGGACAGCCATCGTGCGTGAAGGTGCTGTCCCGCTTGATGCAGTCCGTTTTTAGCCGCTCAGCGGCAGCGTGCATCTGGACCGGCCTGCGCGTGTGCCAGCGGATGACCTTGCGGTCTCCGTAGCGCTCCGCCCAGGCGTCCACTTCGGTCTCCCAGTACGGCGGGTCGCAGTACATCAGCTTCACGTCGTACGTCCGGAAGAGCTGATCCACGGCCGCATCTACTTCCAGGCGGGGAACCTGGCCGCCCCACTCCGCCGGGTCCCACACGGTGGGTCGGTCGGACGGGCCGTACGTCGGCGTGAACTGGAAGCCGTCCAGGGTCTCCGCGCGGATACCGGTCCAGTCGTCGGAGTCGGACCCGTCGAAACCCAGGACGATGGGCACCTTCATCAGCTTGTACGTGGACGGCTTCGGCTTCTCTCGATCGGGAGTCGCACGAGACAGCCAGGGTGCCGACTCCAACCAAGCGCCGGAGCCGGCAACGATGCGGTTGCCGTAGAAGCGCTCCGCCTGGGCGAAGTCCACCTCCAGGAGCTCCGCGGCCTCGGCCTCGATCGCGTCGAGATCGATGTGCGGGCATCCCGCGTAGACGGCGCGGTGGATCTTGCGCCGCTCCCGCTTGTCGCGATAGCTCAGCGTCGCCGGAGCCTGCGGAAAGAACTTGTAGACGTCTTTCGCAGTGCCCTCGTGCGTGCGCTGGGCGACGCTGCCCTCCGACGGGTCGTAGGCGTTGGTCGTCTCGATGGACCGGCCGCTCATACCTGCGAGGCCGCGGCGCTGCGTCTCGGCGACGCGGATCATCTTGTTCGTGGCGTTGTAGAGCCCGGTTTCGTCTTGAAGGGCGAAGGTGATTGGGTTACCGAGTCGGGACTGTGCGGAGCTGGTGACGACGTCGATCCGGCCGCTGTCGCCGACCCGGACGAAGCCCTCGCCGTCGCGCATCTGCGACTTCAGCGGACCGTGTTTGATCATGGCCCGAAGTGGGCGGTAGACGTTGGCGACCTGGTCCTCCGACGTGGCCAGGAGCTGGATCAGCGGCGTCGGCTGAGGGACGCCCATCGGTTCGCTGGGCTCGTACTCGTAGACCCAGCCGCAATCACACCCGAAGTCGTGGCAGCGGTATAGCTCCCCACCCTCGGCCCAGCCCGCGAAGACGGTCGGGCCTGCGGCCTCTGCGAGGACGATCGTCGCGCCCCAGGGGCCTTTGCCTGACTTCTGGGACATGATGACCTGGGACCGGCGGTAGACGAACGCGGTCGACTTCTGTCCGAGCTGTGCATCAGGCTTGACGAGGTAGTGGTTCGCCGTGACTTCTTCCTGCCACGGGTACAGGTGGAACGGCTCGCCCTGGGCGAAGCCATCGGGTACGACCGCGTGTGCCTCGATCCAGTCCAACACCACGTAGAGCGGGGTGGCGGACCTACTCATCAGCGACCACCTTCAGACGGTCGCGTGCGGAGCGACGCGCGGGCGCGGTCTTAGCGGCCTCGGTGACCGGCTCCGGTTCGGCGCCGTCGACCTTCCACCTGTTGCGCAACATCCCGTTCACGCTGAGACCGAGCGAGTCCATGAACTGGCGGGCAACCGTGAAGTCGTTCGCCTTCGCCTCGTCAGCCTCGGTGCGGACGATGGCGCGGACGCACATCGCCACTTCGTAGTGCTGTGCCAGGCGCTCCCACATGACCGCTTGGGGCTGCGCCCACAGGTCGCGCCAGAGATCGCGCTCACGGGTGCCCACGTAGTCGAGCGGCCACCGCGGCACATCGCCCTGTCGACCGTTGGCGGGGAGGATCTGCCACCCCGCGGCGTCGTCGCGACGGTCGCGCCGGAGCGCGTTCGGGTCGGGTGCGGGTCCGCTGCTGACGCGGGCGCCTCCTCGGGGCATGATCACTCCCTTCGTGGGTCACTGAGAGTCATGGGCTGAAAGTTTTGAACCTGACAGACCGGGGAGAGCCCTCCTCCGCGTGCTTCGTCTCCGCAGGTGAGGGGGTCCACCCCCAGGTCCACAGTGGTGTCTGATCACTCTCTGTAATTCCATCCGCCAGGCTGAGCCTCGGCGGTGTGACGCGAGTGATGTGATCGAGTCATGGCGCGCAGGTTCGACCAGTCGTAGCCACGTGGGCCAAGAGGACCGAGACCGTCTATGTGGTCGACAACGTCAGCCGTTGGACGGAGCAGCTCAGGTAGGCGGAGGCACTCGTCGCACTCGCAGTACGGGTGCTCTCGCAGGTAGCGCGCACTCTCCCTGTACCAACGCGAGTCGCGGCCCTGTCTGGCGTTGGACCTGCGTCCTCGCCGGGCCGCTCTGGTACACCCCTCGCACCTGCCCCCAGGGGTGAGTTCGGGACACCCCGGGGTGGGGCAAACGGACAGGGCACGCCGCGGCATCGTCAGCGCCTCGTGTCGGCAGCAGGGGCGAACCCGAACGGAACGTCGTCCCGCCCGCCTTCGGAAAGCTCGGTGTTGAGGGTGGCCGCGTGGACGTACTCCTCAGCGTCTCCGTCTTCCAGGGCGCCGACGTACAACCGGACGATGTCGTAGCCGAACAGGCTCAGCTCGAACCGCATGCTCAGCTCCTCGGGGGTGGGTTGCTGCCCCGATCCCGAGCGGTAGGCGGGGGATCGGGGCGCAGGTTTGTTCCGCCCGGTGCACCCCCGACCTGTTGGGGTCGGGCGGGCGGATGAAGGTTGCGCCGGGTTCTCAGCTCCAGCTGTGAAGATCCCGTAAGTGCGCATCGCGGAGAGGCGTACGGGGTCGTGAAGGGGCTGACGGCGCAGAGTGGTGCGGCGGGATTCGAACCCGCATCTCCTCCCAAAGGAGGGGCTCTGCCATTTGAGCTACGCACCCAGCGGGAGGACCGATCCCGCCTTCGTCGCCCTCTTCGGGCATGCCCTACTCGCGTGGTGGGTCAGACCAGAGGCGAGCGGGTGGTGGTCGCGAACCACCGAGATCGAGGGAAGAGGCGCCCGGGGAGCTCTCCGTTCAGGGAACTCAACCCGGGCGTCCAAGACCGTCCAGCCCACGGCCCACCGGTCTCATCACGGGAGGGTCTTACGGGTGAGGGACGGGAACTGCCCCCGGCGGGGGCGCGCACGCGTAGGAGCGGACGCGGCGAGCACCCCGCCGGAAGTCGTCAGGTCTTCCACCTACTAAAGGGGGTCGGGTGGGAAATCCGAGGCCTGATTGACTGGTCCGCATGGCTAAACGACCGCGAGTCCGCGCACCCGAGTTGACCGGCCGTCGGTGGCTGAACACCGGTGGCCGTGACCTGCGTCTTTCCGATTTTCGAGGTCGTTGTTTGGTACTCGACTTCTGGACGT
>NZ_FNVB01000009.1 GCF_900108315.1 Saccharopolyspora kobensis
TTTCCTGCCCTGTTGGGTGGGGGTGAGGGTTGTCGGTGGCGATGGCGGGGAGGGTCCGCCCGGTCCCATTCCGAACCCGGTAGCTAAGCTCCCCAGCGCTGATGGTACTGCACTCGACAGGGTGTGGGAGAGTAAGACACCGCCGACACACTAATTGAGAGAGGCCCCTCTTTCACCGGTTCCGACCGGCTGAAAGAGGGGCCTCTCCCCTTTTACGCGGAAACACTTCATCCGCACCCGGAACCCCGGCCACGGGTGCGGCCTCCAGTTCGTCGACGAGCACCTCCGGTGCCGTCGCGCCTACAGTCCTGGTGTGGATGCTTCGAAGCTCACCGAAGGTCAGCGCGCTCTGAAGCCCCGGAGCTGCGAGGTCACCGAGGGGATGGAGCGGGCCGCGGCGCGCGGGATGCTGCGCGCGGTCGGCATGCAGGACGACGACTTCGCCAAGCCGCAGATCGGGGTCGCGTCGTCCTGGAACGAGATCACCCCGTGCAACCTGTCCCTGCAGCGGCTCGGGCGCGCGGCCAAGGACGGGGTGCACGAGGCCGGCGGGTTCCCGATGGAGTTCGGCACCATCTCGGTGTCCGACGGCATCTCGATGGGGCACGTCGGCATGCACTACTCCCTGGTGTCCCGGGAGATCATCGCCGATTCGGTCGAGACCGTGGTGGAGGCCGAGCGGCTGGACGGCACCGTCCTGCTCGCGGGCTGCGACAAGAGCCTGCCGGGAATGCTGATGGCGGCGGCCCGGCTCGACCTCGCCTCGGTGTTCGTCTACGCCGGCTCCATCCTGCCCGGGCGGGTGGACGACCGGGAGGTGACGATCATCGACGCCTTCGAGGCGGTCGGCGCCTGTGCCCGCGGCCTGATCTCCAGGGAAGAGGTGGACCGAATCGAGCGGGCCATCTGCCCGGGCGAAGGCGCGTGCGGCGGGATGTACACGGCGAACACCATGGCGTGCGCGGCGGAAGCGCTGGGCATGTCGATGCCTGGCTCGGCGAGTCCGCCGTCGGTGGACCGGCGCCGCGATGCGAGCGCCCGGGCTGCCGGGCGAGCGGTGATCGGCATGCTGGAGAACGGCCTCACGGCCCGGCGGATCCTGACCAAGGAGGCCTTCGAGAACGCGATCGCGGTGGTGATGGCCTTCGGCGGCTCGACCAATGCCGTGTTGCACCTGCTCGCCATCGCCCGCGAGGCAGGCGTCGACCTGGTGCTGGACGACTTCGACCGGATCGGCGACCGGGTGCCGCACCTCGCGGACGTCAAGCCCTTCGGCCGGTACGTGATGTCCGCGGTGGACCGCATCGGTGGTGTCCCGGTGGTGATGAAGGCGCTGCTGGACGCGGGGCTGCTCCACGGCGACTGCCTGACGGTGACCGGGCGGACGGTCGCGGAGAACCTGGCCGAGCTGCAGCCGCCGGAGCTCGACGGCGAGGTGCTGCACCGGCTCGCGGACCCGATCCACCCGACCGGCGGGCTGACGATCCTGCGCGGCTCGCTGGCCCCCGATGGCGCGGTGGTGAAGAGCGCCGGGTTCGACTTCGCGCGGTTCGACGGCACAGCAAGGGTTTTCGACGGCGAGCAGGGCGCGATGGACGCGGTGGAGGACGGTTCGCTCAAGCCCGGGGACGTCGTCGTCATCCGCTACGAGGGACCGCGCGGTGGCCCGGGAATGCGGGAGATGCTCGCGGTGACCGGTGCGATCAAGGGCGCGGGCCTCGGCAAGGACGTGCTGCTGGTGACCGACGGCCGGTTCTCCGGCGGTACGACGGGTTTGTGCATCGGGCACGTGGCGCCGGAAGCCACCGACGGCGGGCCGATCGCGTTGGTGCGGGACGGCGATCCGATCAGGCTCGACCTCGCTTCCCGCACCCTGGACCTGCTGGTGGACGAGGCGGAGCTCCGGCGGCGGCGCGAGACCTGGACGCCTCCGGAACCCCGCTTCCGCCACGGCGTTCTCGGCAAGTACGCGAAGCTGGTCGGCTCGGCGGCCGAAGGTGCGGTGTGCGGCTGATCAGCCCTGGAGCTGTGCCTTCAGGCTCTGGGCCTCTCGTTTGCCGACCGGTGCGGTCGTGCCGCACCAGGTGCAGGTCAGCGCATAGCGCGTGCGGGTGGGGAACAGCGGGACGAAGAACAGGGTGAACTTGGTGACGCCCTTGTTGAGAGTCATCGCGCAGGTCCCGCGGCAGCCCGGGCAGTCCAGCCGCAGACTGCCCAGGCGCCGGACGCTCCGCCGGAACCCAAAGATGATCATTCGTCCCTCCCGGTGCGGTGCGACCGGCCGCCGGCGTCAGGACGCGGGCCGATCTGTCCTGGGGAGGATGGTTTCAGAACGGGGTGGACGTGGCCACGGGTTCGGCGGTGCACGGCCCGGGCCGTGCACCGCGCGCGGGTCAGTCCCAGGACAGCGAGGCGCCGGACTGGTACTCGATGACCCTGGTCTCGAAGAAGTTCTTCTCCTTCTTGAGGTCCATCGCCTCCGACATCCACGGGAACGGGTTGTCCGCCTCCGGGAACACCGGCTCCAGGCCGAGCTGGTCGCAGCGCCGGTTGGTGATGAAGTGCATGTACTGGGCGCAGAGATCGGCGTTGATGCCGAGGATGCCGCGGGGCATCGTGTCGCGACCGTAGGCGATCTCCAGCTCGCAGGCCTCGGTGAGCATCCGGCGGATCTCGGCCTGGAACTCCGAGGTCCACAGGTGCGGGTTCTCGATCTTGATCTGGTTGATGCAGTCGATGCCGAAGTTCAGGTGGATCGACTCGTCGCGCAGGATGTACTGGTACTGCTCGGCGATGCCGACCATCTTGTTCCGCCTGCCCAGCGCGAGGATCTGCGCGAAGCCGGTGTAGAACCACATGCCTTCGAAGATCACGTAGAAGGCCACCAGGTCGCGCAGGAACGCCTGGTCGGCCTCGGTGGTGCCGGTGGCGAAGTCCGGGTCTTCCAGGCTCTGGGTGTACTGCAGCGCCCAGGAGTCCTTGTCGGCGATCGACGGGATCTCCCGGTACATGTTGAACAGCTCGCCCTCGTCGAGGCCGAGGCTCTCGCAGATGTACTGGAAGGTGTGCGTGTGCACGGCCTCCTCGAAGGCCTGGCGCAGCAGGTACTGGCGGCACTCGGGGTTGGTGATGTGCCGGTAGACGGCGAGCACGATGTTGTTGGCGACCAGGGATTCGGCGGTGGCGAAGAAGCCGAGGTTGCGCTTGAGCATCAGGCGCTCGTCGTCGGTGAGCCCGTCGGTGGACTTCCACAGCGCGATGTCGGCCTGCATGGAGATCTCGGTCGGCATCCAGTGGTTGTTGCAGCCGGCGAGGTACTTGTCCCACGCCCAGCTGTACTTCAGCGGCAGCAGCTGGTTGACGTCGGCGCGGGCGTTGATCATCGCCTTCTCGCTGACGTCGACGCGGCCGCCGTCGCGGTCGATCTCACCGAGCCCGGCGGAGGAGGGGGAGTGCAGGGAGGTCATGCCGTGGTGCTCCAGGGGTTTTGTGCGTGCAGTGCGGTCCGCGCGCCCGGGTCCCCGCAATTTCAATGGAAATCGGAGGTGCGATTTCCATTGAAATTGCGGTTGGGACCCGGGGTGGGGCGTTACTGGCAGGCTTCGCAGTCGGGATCCTCGATGGAGCAGGCGGCTCCGGCCGAGGCCGCGGGGACCGCGGTGGGGACTGCGTTGAGCTTGCCGTCGGTGCCGCGCAGGGTGCTCTTCTCCACGTGGGTGGCGCTGGTGGAGCGCAGGTAGTACGTGGTCTTGAGGCCCTTGCGCCAGGCCAGCCGGTACAGCTCGTCGAGCTTGCGGCCGCTGGGCGAGGCGACGTAGAGGTTCAGCGACTGGGCCTGGTCGATCCACTTCTGCCGGCGGGCCGCGGCCTCCACCAGCCAGTGCGGCTCGATCTCGAAGGCGGTGGCGTAGAGCTCCTTGAGCTCCTGCGGGATCCGCTCGATCGGCAGCAGGCTGCCGTCGTGGAACTTCAGGTCGGCGACCATGGCCTCGTCCCACAGCCCGGCGCGCTTGAGATCGGCGACCAGGTGCGGGTTGACCACGGTGAAGTCGCCGGACATGTTCGCCTTGACGTACAGGTTCCGGTAGACGGGCTCGATGGACTGGTTGACGCCGCAGATGTTGGCGATCGTCGCGGTCGGCGCGATGGCCATCACGTTGGAGTTGCGCATCCCGTCGCGGACGACGCGCTCCCGCAGCGCCGCCCAGTCCAGCGTGGACGAGCGGTCCAGGTCGACGGCGCCGCCGCGTGCCTCGGCCAGCAGCTCCAGCGAGTCGATGGGCAGGACGCCCTGGCTCCACAGCGATCCGTCGAAGGTCTCGTAGCGGCCGCGCTCGGCCGCCAGCCCGCTGGACGCGCTGATCGCGTGGTAGCTGATCAGCTCCATGCTGCGGTCGGCGAACTCCACCGCCGCCTGCGACGACGGCGCGATGCGCTGCACGAACAGCGCGTCGGCGAAACCCATCAGGCCCAGGCCGACCGGCCGGTGCCGCAGGTTGGAGCGGCGGGCTTCCGGGATCGTGTAGAAGTTGATGTCGATGACGTTGTCCAGCATCCGCACCGCGGTGCGGGTGGTGCGCTCCAGGCGCTCGGCGTCGATGCCGTCGGCCGTGACGTGGTGCGCCAGGTTGATCGAGCCGAGGTTGCACACGGCGACCTCGTCGGCGCTGGTGTTCAGGGTGATCTCGGTGCACAGGTTCGAGGAGTGCACCACGCCGGTGTGCTGCTGCGGCGACCGCAGGTTGCACGGGTCCTTGAAGGTGATCCACGGGTGGCCGGTCTCGAAGAGCATGGTCAGCATCCGCCGCCACAGCTCGACCGCGCGGACCCGCTTGAACACCGCGATCTCACCGCGGTCGGCGGCCTGCTCGTAGGCGCGGTAGCGCTCGGCGAACGCCGCGCCGTAGAGGTCGTGCAGGTCCGGGGTCTCGTCGGGGGAGAACAGCGTCCACTGCTCATCGGCCTCCACGCGGCGCAAAAACTCGTCGGGCACCCAGTTCGCGGTGTTCATGTCGTGGGTGCGGCGCCGGTCGTCGCCGGTGTTCTTGCGCAGGTCGAGGAATTCCTCGACGTCGATGTGCCAGGTCTCCAGGTAGGCGCAGACCGCGCCCTTGCGCTTGCCGCCCTGGTTGACCGCCACCGCGGTGTCGTTGGCGATCTTCAGGAACGGCACCACGCCCTGCGACTTGCCGTTCGTGCCCTTGATGTGCGCACCGATGCCCCGCACCGGCGTCCAGTCGTTGCCCAGGCCGCCGGCGTACTTCGACAGCAGCGCGTTGTTGCTGATCGAGTGGAAGATGCCGGACAGGTCGTCGTCCACCGTGGTCAGGAAGCAGGACGACAGCTGCGGCCGGGTGGTGCCCGCGTTGAACAGCGTGGGCGTCGAGCACATGAAGTCGAACGACGACAGCAGCCGGTAGAACTCGATCGCGCGGGCCTCGCGGTCGTCCTCGCGCAGCGCCAGGCCCATCGCCACGCGCATGAAGAACGCCTGCGGCAGTTCGTACCGCACACCGCGTTCGTGCAGGAAGTACCGGTCGTAGAGGGTCTGCAGGCCGAGGAAGCCGAACTCCAGGTCGCGCTCGGTCGACAGCGCGCGGCCCAGCCGGTCGAGGTCGAAGGCGGCCAGCTCCGGGTCGAGCTGCTCCAGCTCGATGCCGCGCCGCACGTAGGCGGCGAAGTGCTCGGCGTAGTCCGAACCCGGGTCCACGCCGAGGAATTCCAGCGCTTCGCGGCGCATCCGGTTCAGCAGCAGGCGCGCGGTGACCTGCGAGTAGTTCGGTTCGGTCTCGATCAGGGTGCGGGCCGCCATGATCTGGGCCAGCGAGAGCTCGTCATCGCTGATCCCCGCATAACCGGTGCGCCGCACCTCGTCGAGCACGGCTTCGGCGGACACGCCGGGCAATCCGGCGCAGGCCTGGTGGACCGCGGTGGATACCTCGGTCCAGTCGTTGAGTGTCGCCGTCACTGGTCTTCTCCCTCGCGAGCTCGGTAGACCACGAGCGCGCGCAGGCAGACCTCGGCGGCCGCCGGCCGCCGATCATCCGCTCGGACCCGCCCTCGAGGTCCCGGACAGCACGCCACATTCGCGTGCACCGGTGGCAGGTCTTCGGACTCACGGGCGGCCTACTGGTCGTGGCTTCCCAGGCGTTGGCCCAGTGCTCTTACCCGCCACCCGGAGTGGGCGGTCGGGTCACGACGGTCGTTCCCGTTCACCGCTGCGGGGCAGTCCCGGATTCGCACCGGGTTCCCTCTTGCCTCACCGGATCGCTCCGGTGAACCACCAGCGAGCGACACACTACATGTTGGGTTTGGGGCTGATGTGAACGGGCAGATATCGGCGTGTTGTGCTCCCGGCCGCCGGTGTCGGGCGGCCGGGAGCCTGCCGGTCAGCGCTGCGCGAGGTGCTTCTGGAGGTCGTCGAGGACCAGGTTCGCCGCGATCGGGCCGAGGCCGAGGAACCAGGTGTCGTCGGAGACCTCGACGGCCTTGCCCGCGCGCACCGCGCCGAGCGTCGTCCACTGCACCGAGCCGACGACGTCGTTCATCTGCGCCCGAGCGCTGTCACCGTAGGCCGCGTAGAACAGCTGGTCGCCGTCGGCCTGGGAGATCTGCTCGCGGCTGATCTTGGTGTGCGTCGTGTCGGCTTCCTGGTTGGCGGGACGGCCGAAGCCCGCGTCGGCGAGGATCGTGCCGATGAACGAACCCTTGTTGTAGAGCCGGATGTCGCCGGGGATGAACCGCAGCATGCTGATCCGCTGCGCGCCCGGATCGCCGAGCTGCCTGCCGATCTCGGCGGCGCGCTGGTGGTAGGCGTCCAGGATCTGCTGGGCCTCGGCCTTCTTGCCCAGCGCATCGGCGTCGAGCAGGAAGTTGTCCTTCCAGGTCTTGCCGACGGTCTCGGCGAACACGGTCGGCGCGATCTTGCTCAGCGCCTCGTAGTTCTCGTCGTCGCGGATCTTGCTGGACAGGATCAGGTCGGGCTGCAGCGCGGTGATCTTCTCCAGGTTGGGGGAGCCGATGGTGCCGACGATCTCGATGTCGCCCGCCTTCTCGGCCAGGTACGGCTGGAGGCTCTTGTTGGCGTCGGGCAGCACGGTGCCGACCGGCTTGATGCCCAGCGCCAGCACCGCGTCGAGCTCGCCGGTGTCGAGCACGACGACCCGCTGCGGCGTGCCGGTGATCGTCGTCTGCCCCTTCGCGTGCGTGATGACGCGCGCACCGGATTCCGGCGCGGCGGGCTGTTCGGGAGCCGGCGTGCCGCACGCGGCGGCGCTGCCCAGGGCGAGCGCGGCGGTGATCGCCGCGAGCAGTCGACGGGGACGGAGCATGGTGCTTCCCACCTGTTCACTCGATACTGAAGTTTGGTGAGCCTAACCTGACGATCGAGCTCGATCCAGCGTTGAGGCAGTGCTCACCGTCACCGCTACCTGCGAAGATGATCAGGTGATCGGAGAGGAGCGGCGATGGATTCGCTGATCCCGCGCACTCGCGAGGAGATCGCCCCGGGCGCGGTGCACGTTCCGGACTGGCTGGGCCTGGAGGAGCAACGGCACCTGGTGCGGGCCTGCCGGGAGTGGGCGAGGGCGGGCATGCGCTCTCCGCAGCTGCCCACCGGCGGCGTGATGTCGGTCCGCACGGTCTGCCTGGGCTGGCACTGGATCCCGTACCGCTACTCGAAGACCCTCGAGGACGGCACCCCGGTGCTGCCCTTCCCGGACTGGCTGGCGGATCTGGGCAGAAGAGCCCTGGCCGAGGCCTACCAGCGCCCGGTGGACGACTACACCCCGGACGTGGCCCTGATCAACTTCTACGACGAGAACGCCAAGATGGGCATGCACCAGGACAAGGACGAGCGCAGCGATGCCCCGGTGATCTCCCTCAGCCTCGGCGACGAAGCGACCTTCCGCTTCGGCAACGCGCAAACCAGGACGAAGCCCTACCGAGACCTGACCCTGGCCTCGGGAGACCTCTTCGTCTTCGGCGGCCCGGCCCGCTTCGCCCACCACGGAATCCTGAGAACAACCCCGGGAACGGCCCCGAACATAGGAATGAAGGCAGGCCGCCTCAACATCACCCTGAGAACATCAGGCCTAACCCGACAAATGTAACCAGCACCAAGATCGTTGAGAGATCACCTGGAGAACGAGCTGCCCAGGCCGGGTGCCACACCCATCGCAAGGCGAACCCGACGCGCAACCCCCCGCACCGTGGGGGGTTTGGGGGGTTCGACCCCCCCAGAACAATGACGAGATGTGCAAAAAAGCGAAACGCCCCGCGTAAGCAGGGCGTTCCACATATCGAGTGCGCCAACAGGGACTCGAACCCCGAACCCGCTGATTAAGAGTCAGCTGCTCTGCCAGTTGAGCTATTGGCGCTGGCTTTTCGATTTTTCAACTTCCGTTCCGGCTCCGCGTCGGTACCGTTCCGGTCAGAGTTAAACGCCCCGCGCGAGCGAGGCGTTCGACTCGTATCGAGTGCGCCAACAGGGACTCGAACCCCGAACCCGCTGATTAAGAGTCAGCTGCTCTGCCAGTTGAGCTATTGGCGCTGGCCTGTCGCTGCGGTCTCCCTCGCGACACGGAAAACATTAGCACGGCTCGCGAGGGCCCTGAACCGGGGGGTGGATCTGGCGGTGCGGCGGGTTGGCCGGAGTCGCCGAGCAACCCTCGGTGCGGGTCGTGCGTCTGTTGGGCAGGTGGTCGGCCTGCGCGGATCACACAGTGTGTACGCCTGGTCTCTTCGTCCCCCGTCGGGACCTTGCGGCACACTGTTCACAGGGGTTAGTTGTGCTTCTAAGCGGACGGACTGTTGCTCATGAGGGAGTGGCGTAATCCGGTCGGGGGTCCCGTGAGGGTTTCGCGGCTGTTGACGATGTTGATCTTCGGCGTGGTGGCGCTGTTGGTCGCGGGGTGTAGTGGATCCGGTGGTTCGGAGACCGGCTCGGGCTCCGACGAGGTGCCGCCGGCGCCGACGCTGGAGCTGGCGCCGCTGAACGGGGCGAAGGACGTGTCCCCGGCCGAGCCGATCACGGCGAAGGTGGCCAACGGCCGGATCGTGAACGCGGTGCTCACCAACACCGAGAACAAGCAGGTGGGCGGCACCATCTCGCCGGACGGGGCGAGCTGGACCGCGGGGGAGAAGCTCGGCTACGGCAAGACCTACACGCTGGAGGTGACGGCGCAGGGTGCCAGCGGGCCGGCGATCACCCAGCAGTCCACCTTCACCACGGTTTCGCCGGGCAAGCAGAGCTACGTGTCGATGAACCCGCTCGACGGGCAGACGGTCGGGGTCGGGCAGCCGCTGGCGTTCTACTTCAGCAAGGACGCCCCGGCGCCGGACAAGGCGAAGGCCGAAGCGGCCATCAAGATCCAGACCGAGCCCGCGGTGGAGGGCGCGTTCTACTGGTTCAACAGCCGCGAGGTGCACTGGCGGCCGAAGGAGTACTGGAAGCCCGGCACCAAGGTGACCATCGACGTCGACGTCTTCGGGCGGGACCTCGGCAACGGCGCTTGGGGCCAGGAGGACCGCAAGGCCACCATCACCATCGGCGATGCGGTGATCCTGCGGGCCGACGGCGCCTCGCACCAGATGTCGATCGAGAAGAACGGCCAGGTGATCCGGACCATGCCGGTGTCGCTGGGCAAGCCGTCCTTCCCGTCGAACAACGGCGTGCACGTGGTCACCGAGCACCACGCCACGAAGGTGATGGACTCCACCACCTACGGCCTGCCGCTCGAGGCGGGCGGCTACCGCACCGAGGTGAAGTGGGCGGTCCGGATCTCCAACGGCGGTGAGTTCCTGCACGCGGCGCCGTGGTCGGTGGCGCAGCAGGGCAACAGCAACGTCAGCCACGGCTGCATCAACATGAGCATGGACAACGCCAAATGGGTCTACGACCTGCTCAAGAAGGGCGACATCGTGGAGATCACCAACTCCGGCGGCCCGGACCTGCGGTCCTGGGACGGCTTCGGGGACTGGCAGATCCCGTGGGACCAGTGGGTGGCGGGCAACCGCTGACCCGCTGAGCCACCGGCGCCGAGAGGGCCCTGTTCCAGCCGGAACAGGGCCCTCTTCGCGTCCGGGGCAGGAGATCTCGACCAATGCGTGAGTTCGGGGATGAGCGAGGAGCGGTCGTGACCGCCGGAGACGCCGCGAATGGCACGTTGGGGATCGCGCAGGACGGCGGTACGCACCTCGTGCTCGTGCACAGCGAGCTCGTTCCCGAGCCCGCTGCCGATTTCGCCGTCGGCTGGCACGTGATGGTCGATGCTCCCGGGCTGGGCCTCGATGGTGCGCGGAGCGAGACCGCGTGGGCGCGATCGAGGAGATCATCCCGATCTACGCGGGGCGCTGAGGAGTTCCGACTGCTCGTCTCGTTCTGGAAAAGCGAATGAGGCCTGATTCCGCGGGAATCAGGCCTCATTCGGCTTTGGGGTGAGTGACGGGAATCGAACCCGCGACACCTGGGACCACAACCCAGTGCTCTACCGACTGAGCTACACCCACCTCGGCCGCTCGGAATCGGGCCTCGGCGGGACCGCCTTCCGGAGCAACGCACATATACTAGCGTGCGGTGTCACGCCGTTTTCCGCGGGCTCCGGTTAGCGGCACCGCCGCTGGTCAGCGGCCGTTTTCCGGTTGGTCGGCGGTCTTGCCGATGCCGTCGGCGGCGAGCAGCTCGGCCGCCACCGCGTGCGCCTGCTCGCTGGTCGGGCCGGGCTGCGGGACGAACGCGGTGCGCCGGTAGTAGGCAAGCTCGCGGATCGACTCCCGGATGTCGGCCAGCGCGCGGTGCGCCAGGCCCTTCTCCGGCTGCGCGTAGTAGATCCGCGGGTACCAGCGCCGGCACAGCTCCTTGATGGACGACACGTCGACCATCCGGTAGTGCAGGTGGGCGTCCAGTCGCGGCATGTCGCGGGCGATGAAGCCGCGGTCGGTGGCGATGGAGTTGCCCGCCAGCGGCGCCGACCGCCCGTCCGGGACGTGCTGGCGGATGTAGTCCAGCACCTGCTGCTCGGCTTCGGCCATGGTCACCGCGGAGCGGCGCACCTCGTCGGTGAGCCCGGAGCGGTCGTGCATCTCGCGGACGACGTCGGGCATCCCGGCCAGGGCCTCTTCATCGGCGTGGATGACGATGTCCACGCCCTCCCCGAGGATGTTCAGGTCCGCATCGGTGACCAGGGCGGCGATCTCGATCAGCGCGTCCTTGCCGAGATCGAGACCCGTCATTTCGCAGTCGATCCACACTAGACGGTCATTCACCCGAGGCAGCCTAACTCGCCACGAGGCGTGATCGTGCATCCGTCCGGCTCATCCGCCCAGCCGATCGCGCAGTTCGCGGGGCACGACCTTGCCGGTGGCGTTGCGCGGCAGCTCGGCCAGGAACACCACGTCGCGCGGCAGGGCGAACTTCGGCAGCCGGTCGCGGATCCGGTCGCGCAGCTCCTCGGCCGCCAGCTCCTGGTCCGGGCGCAGCACGACGAACGCGGCGAGCCGCTGGCCGAAGTCCGGGTCGTCGACGCCGATCACCGCGGTCTCGGAGACCTCCGGCAGGCGCGCGATGACGTCCTCGGTCTCCTTGGGGTAGACGTTCTCGCCACCGGAGATGATCATGTCGTCCTCGCGGCCGACCACGAACAGCCGGCCGGAGGCGTCGATGTGCCCGAGATCACCGGTGGACATCAGGCCGTCGCGGGTCTCCCGGCCGCTGCCGTTGGTGTAGCCCTCGAAGAGCATGTCGTTGCCCGCGAAGATCCGCCCGGTCGTCCCGCGCTCCACCGGGCTGCCGTCCTCGGCGAGGATGCGCACCGTCGTGCCCCGCGGCGGTCGGCCCGCCGAGCTCGGTGCCGCGCGCAGGTCCTGCGGGGTGGCGATGCTCACCCACGACACCTCGGTCGAGCCGTAGAGGTTGTAGAGCACGTTGCCGAAGGCGCGCTGGAAGCGGGTGGCCAGATCGGCGGGCAGCGCCGAACCGCTGCTCGCCACGATCCGCAGCGTGCTGTGGTCGTAGCGGTCGCGCACCTGCTCGGGCAGGTCCAGGAGGCGCTGGAGCATCACCGGCACGGCGAACACCGCCGTGCACCGGTTGCGCTGCACGGAGGCCAGCGCTTCCTCGGGCTCGAACTTGCGGCGCAGCACCAGCGTGGCGCCGAGCACGGCGCCCAGCTGGAAGGCCGCGAGGCCCCAGGTGTGGAACAGCGGCGCGCTGACCAGCATCCGCTCGCCGCTGTCCAGCGGGAGCCGGGAAAGGATCGAGGCGGCCGGGGACAGGCTGGGCGGATCCGGCCGGCGGGCGCCCTTGGGCGTGCCGGTGGTGCCGGAGGTCAGCACGATCATCCGGGCGTGCCTGCGCGGCCGGGCCGGGCGCCGCGGCGAGGACGTGGCGATCAGGTGCTCCAGCGTGTCGCGCCGGGTGGTGCCCTCGGTCCAGGCCAGGATCTGGTCGACCTCGGCCGGGAGCTCGGCCAGCTGAGCGCGGAACTCGGCGTCCAGGACCAGGACGCCGACCTGCTGCTCGGCGATCACGTCGGCGAGCTGGCGGCCGGTCAGCCCGGTGTTGAGCAGAACCACGTCCACGCCGAGCTTGGCCGCGGCGACGATCGTCTCGACCGGCCCGTGGTGGTTGCGGCACAGCACGCCGACGCGGGTGCCGCGCTTGACGCGCTTGCGCAGGCCGTTGGCCAGCCGGGAGGTGCGCTGTTCGAGCTCGGCGTAGCTGAGCGCGCCGCGCTCGTCGATCACCGCCGGGCGGTCCGGGTGGCGCACGGCGCCGACCGCGAAGCCCAGCGGCGGGGTGATGCCCCAGTGCCGCCAGGCGCGGATGATCCGCAGCACCTTGTCGGGGCGCAAGGGGCGGAGCACGCCTCGCTTGGCCAGCACGAACAACGTGTGCATGCCCGGTGTCACCCGATTGACCACGGCCGTGATCCGTCGCCTCGCGCTCACGCATCCACCTCCCGGTCGGCGGTTACCCGAGAGTAGATACTTACTCGAACTGATCGGAACTGGAAAGGGCCGGACCGGGTCAGTCCAGGTCGGCGGCCGACACCACCGCATCGCGCAGCACGGCCCGCAGCCGCCCCACCTCCAGCGGGGACAGCACCGCCGTCTCGCCGGGCGGCGCGACCAGCACGATGTCGCCCTGGTTGATGAACACCGACATGTCCCGCCGCCTCCCGGCGACGTCGCGGCAGCTCACGTGCCATTCCTTGGTGGGCTCCACGGATCCCCAGCCTCCCCTGTGCCGTTCGCGCGTCCCCCGCGCGAGTTGATCGAGAGACGCCGCAGCGCGGCAGCCGTGACGGGGTTTTCCGGAATATTCCGAAAACCCCTGTTCAGGAACCGAAAAGGCGCCGGGCGATAGCCCGGCGCCAACTGGTGATCGGGAAGATCAGACCGGCCGGACCACGAGTCCTTCGGGCTCGGCGGTGAAGGTGACCGCACCTTCGAAGTCGGCGATGGGCAGCTCGTCGCGCACCAGCCGGTGCGGCGCGTCGAAGGTCTCCACCCGGACCTCGCCCGCGGTGATCGTCTGCTCGGCGACGTCCGCGCCGCCGACCTGCACCTGCAGCTCGTGACCCTGCACCGCGACGGTGAGCCAGCCACCGGCGACGGTCAGCTGCTCGCCGCCGTGGGTGACGGTCAGCCGGCTGGTCGCGGGGTCCTCGGAGCGCACCGCGATGTGCGAGATGGCCACGTCGCGCCGACCTGAGTCGCCGACCAGCGCGATCACGTCGCGGGTGACCGGCTCGGCCGCGGTCTCACCCGGCTTCGGGGTGAGCACCGGGGCGCGCAGCTGCGCGGCCACGCGGTAGGGCTGCCACGATCCGGCGCCGATCAGGTTGACCACCGCGGTGACGTCGACACCGGTCAGCAGCCGGTCGCTGCCCGGAGCCGGGGTGACCTCGATCGCGGCGACGCCGCGCTGGTCCAGCAGCTCGCGCAGGGCCTTGGCGCGCTGTCGGCTGTTGCGGTCGAAGCCGCGGGTGATCGCCACGGTCCCGGAGCCGGCCGCGTCGACCGCGGCGTCGGTCAGGTCCGCCAGCGGTGCCCAGATCCGCGCGGGATCCTCCGGTCGGCGGGGCCGCCGGGAACGGGCGAAGCTCGGAGCATCGGTCGTGGTTTCCATCGTCGCCGAGTTTAGTCCGCGGGCAAGGGTCGCCTTGCCTGCCGGTGGGCCCCTTCACGCTGTGAAATCGATCGCTTTCGGCGAGCGGGCGGGCCGCGGCGCGGGTTTCCGCTGGTCGCAAAATCGATGCAGTCCCGCCTGTCCGCGTTCTTCAGCGGTGGTTGCGCTCGGGAACGATCTCGTGTTTCGCGGTTTCTTGTGGTTGGGTTGCATCACGGTCCCTGGGGTGCGGTTGAGCAGGACTCCGGTCGGCACGCGCGGTGACCGTAGGATTCCGGAAGGCAGGACTGCGAGCTCCATGACACCGATCACCGGCACCGCCGCTGGCGTGCCGTTCACCGCGTTGCCCCCGGCCGGCGATGGGCCCGCGCCGCTGATCGCCACCTGGCACATGCTGGACGCGCCGCGGTCGGACGCCGCCTTCGCCGCCGCGCTGCCGATGCACGACGTGCCCGCGTGGCGGGTGCACCTCGGCATGCCGATGTTCGGGGCGCGCATGGTCGACGGCAGCATGGACGCCGCCATCGCGCTGCTGCAGCAGGACGTCCTGATGGCGGCGATGCACCCGTTCGTCCGGCAGGCGACCGAGGAGTTCCCGGCCGCGCTGGCGTCGATTCGCGAGCAGCTGCCGGTCGACGACGGCCCGATCGGCGTGCTCGGCGGCTCGCTGGGCGGCGCGGTCGCGCTGAACGTCCTCGCCTGCACGGAGATCCCGGTCTTCGCCGCCGCGCTGGTGAACGGCGCCATCCGGATGCGCTCGGTCATCGACCTGTTCCCCGGCGACTACCCCTACGACGCGGAGTCGGAGCGGGTCGCCGACGCCCTGGACTTCGTCGCCGGTGCGGATCGCATCGCCGGCCGCGCGCCGCTGCTGGCCGTCAGCGGGGAGCTGGACCACCCCGCTTTCCGCGAGGACGCGGCCGATCTCGTCGCCGCGCTGGGCGACGGGGCCGAGCTGCTGCCGATCCCCGGGCTGGCGCATCCGCTCGCCGACGAGCCCGGTATCGAGCCCGCTCCGCAGCTGCCGCTGGCGAAGCAGGTCGACGCCGGGCTGACCGCGTGGTTCCGGCGCCACCTCGCCGCATAGGTCGGGATTGCCGCGTTCTTCCCGGTTGCCGCTGGTCCATCGGTGGGTCGGCGGCCCGGCGGTCTTGTTGGCGCGGGCGGCCGGAGTGATGCTGGGTTGCTCTCGGAGGGGGGGCGGGGATGACCGAGTTGCTGTTCCCCGCGCTGGGGCGCCGTCCGGCGGGACGGTCTCCGGTGCGCGGGGTGCTGGTGCGGTGGCTGGCCGCGGACGGGAGCGCCGTGCACGTCGGGGACCGGCTGGCCGAGGTCCGGTCGGCGGGGGATCTCGTCGGCTGGGTTCCCGCGCTGGCCACCGGGACGCTCTGGCACCAGGTGCGCGCCGGAGAGGTGCTCTGCGCCGGTGCTGTCGTGGGCCTCATCGACTGACCGGTGGTGTCCGGGTTAGGTTGGTGCGAGTGACGCGGGGTGCCCGGCTTGCCGGGCTGAGAACAGACCCGTTGAACCTGACCTAGCTCGTACTAGCGGAGGGACGTCATGGTTCCGAACGTGCTGACCATCGCGGGAACCGACCCCAGCGGTGGCGCCGGAGTCCAGGCTGATCTGAAGGCGTTCTCGGCGCACGGCGCCTACGGCATGTCGGTGATCACCGCGCTCGTCGCGCAGACCACCACCGGGGTGGCCGAGGTGCACGAGGTTCCGCCGGAGTTCATCACCGCGCAGCTGGTCACGCTGCTCGACGACGTGCGGGTGGACTCGGTCAAGATCGGCATGCTGGCCAACGCCGAGGTGATCCGCGCGGTGGTCGAGGTGCTGGACCGCTACGCGCCGCCGCACGTGGTGCTGGACCCGGTCATGGTCGCCAAGAGCGGTGACCGGCTGCTCGCGCCGGATGCGGTCGGGGCGCTGCGCGACGAACTGCTGCCCCGGGTCGACCTGATCACGCCGAACCTGCCCGAGGCGGCCGACCTGCTGGGCGAACCCGAGCTCACCGACGTCGACGGCATGCCGGCGCAGGCCGAACGGCTGGCCGGGCTCGGCGCCAAGCAGGTGCTGCTCAAGGGCGGTCACCTCTCCGGTGAGTCCAGTGTGGACCTGCTGTACGGCGACGGGATCGCCGAGTTCCTGACCAGCGAGCGGGTCGTGACCACCAACGACCACGGCACCGGCTGCACCCTCTCGGCGGCGATCGCCGCGCTGCGCCCGCAGCGCCCGGACTGGCTGACGGCGGTGCGCGAGAGCAAGGACTACCTGACCGAGGCCCTCCGCGCCTCGGAGCGGCTGGACGTCGGCCACGGCCACGGCCCGGTGCACCACTTCCACCACTGGTGGTGACGACCCCGCAGCCCGGCTGACGATCCACCGGGCTCCACGCGCACTCCGTGCAATTTCAATGGAAATCAGACCTCCAATTTCAATGGAAGTTGCGCGCCTCCGGCGTGTCGTGACGCGACGCGCCGGGGCCAGTGGGTGACTTCCGCAATTTCAATGGAAATCAGGCATCTGATTTCCATTGAAATTGCACCCCTGAGAGATGAGGAGTCAGATGAGCAAGTTGCCCGCACCGCCCGCCGACGGCTTCTGCGCGCAGGCCTGGGCGCACACCGCCGGGTTGCAGCAGGCGATCGTCGAGCACCCGTTCAACACCGGGCTCGCCGACGGAAGCCTGGACCGCGAGGTGTTCGCCTTCTACATCGTGCAGGACGCCCGCTACCTGGTCGGGTTCGCGCAGGCGCTGGCGGCCGCTTCGACCCGGGCGGACAACGCCGAGGACGCCGCGTTCCTGTCCGGCTCGGCCAACGGCGCGCTGGTCGAGGAGCGCCGACTGCACGCCGGGTACGTCACCGAGTTCGGGCTGACCGAGGCCGAGATCGACGGCATCGGCACCTCGCCGTCCTGCCTCGCCTACACCTCGTACCTGCGGGCGTGCGCGCTGACCGAGCCGTACCCGGTGCTGCTGGCGGCGATCCTGCCGTGTTTCTGGGTGTACCAGCACGTCGGCACCACGATCCTGGAGGCCACCGGCGACCTCGCCGAGCACCCGTACCGGGCGTGGATCCAGACCTACGCCGACGACGAGTTCGCCGCCGCCGTGCTGGCCGCCCGCGAGCTGGTCGACCGGGTCGCCGCGAGCACCGACGAGGCGACGCGGCAGCGGATGCTGGCCGCGTTCACCCGGGCCACCGAGTACGAGTGGCTGTTCTGGAACAGCGCGTGGACCAAGGAGACCTGGCCGACCGCCGAGTTCCTCGGGTAGGAGCCGAAAGTCGTTGCGGGACAACGGAAAGCGTCGCTCTGAAATGTGACCCGCGGCACAGTCCCGGCCGCTAACGAACATCAGGATCTAGAGCGATGTGCTCAGCGACACGCCCACTCGGGCATGGAATCTTCCCAGGTCGAACGGGGTTTCAGCGTCGTGGGCACTTCGCTTGTGATCGTTCTTCTCGGCATGCTCGTGCCCGTGCTCGCTGCCGCGCCGTTCTACGTCGCCGACCGCCGTCGCGAGCAGGAGGAGCTCGAGCTCCGGTCGCGCGAGCTGGAAGCGGAAACCACCGGCTCCGACGACTGAGTGATAACAGTCGTTGGAACCGGTGGTTCCGGGTTGCCGTGCGGGGCCGCCGCTATTCCTTGCTGATCTCGGTGCGGAGCCGGGCGAGGCGCTGGCGGGAGCGGTTGAACTTGGCCTCGAAGTGCTTCTCGTAGAGGTCGGTCGGCAGTTCGGGGAGCTCGGCGGGCTCCGCGGTGCGCTGCACCGGTGCGACGGGCTCGCTCGGCTTCTCCTCGACGGCGGGCTGCTCCTGTTCGGCGGGCTGCGGCGCGGTGGTCCGGCGGGTGACCGTCGGCGGCGCCGGTGCCGGAGTGCGCAACGCGTGCCTGCCGCGCGGGGCCGATTCCTGCTCGCCGAGTTGGCGGTTCGCGCGGTGCAGCAGCGGCCAGAAGATCAGCGTCGCCAATGCGAAACCGGAGACGAACATCAGCACGAGCAGTTCCACGTGGTGCTCCGATCAGTTCTGTCGGACGGGTCCTGTCTGCGGGGCCGCACCGTTGGTGCTGTGGTGCTGACCGTCGAGTGGGATGAGGAACGTCTGGACGTCTTCGCGCTGCGAGGGCAGCTGGAGCGGTAGCTGGGCCTCGGACTCGGGTTCGCCGACCGTGGCCGGCGGGTGCGCGCTGAGCTCGGCGATGGAGGCGCTGAGGGTGCGTTGCGTCTGGTCCATCGAGGACAGCACCGCGGCGCGCAGTTCCTCCAGGCGGCGCTGCTGGGTGTGGATCTCCTCCAGCGCTTCCAGGCGGAGCTGCTCGGTCTCGGCGTCCCACTGCCCGCACTGCCGCCGGGTCTGGGCGATCAGCTCGTCGGCCTCCTCCTGCGCGGCGGTGATCGTCCGCTTGTACTCGTCGCGGATGCTCTGCCGCATCCGCTGCTCCCGGGCGCGCAGTTCGCTGACCTTCTGGTCGTGCTCGCGGTGCAGCCGGGCCCGGCGCTCCTCGACCTCGGAGATCAAGCGGCCGCACTCCTCGCGCAGCTCGCCGGCGTTGCGCTGGGCTTCCTCGATCAGCTGGCGCGCCTCGGTCTCGGCGGTGCCGCGGATGATCTCGGCCTGCCGCCGGGCCTGGTCGCGGAGGTTCTGCACCTCTTCCTCGGCGATGGCGAGCATGTTCTGCACGCGCTGCGAGGCGGCGGGCAGGCCGGTGTCGGAGGACTCGATGCGGCGGAGGCGCTCCTCGGCCGAGTCGAGGCTGCGGCGGGTGGTGTCGCAGAGCTCGCGCAGGTCGCTGTTGAGCTGCGCGGCCTCGTTGCGGTCGATGGTGACCAGCCGCAGCTGGTCCTCCAGCAGCTCGATGTGGTCGATGACCTGGCTGCGGTTGAAGCCGCGGACCTGGATGTCGAATCCCGGCCGGAGCGGAACGACGGAGTCGGTGTCATCCATGGGTGAACTCCTCTCCGGGCGGTGGGCCGATTCGATAGGTCGGAGAGTAGGGGTGATGGTCGGCGTTCGCCCAGCGAAACACAACGATCATCACCGGATCAGGTAGTGATGATCGGATGGCCGCGCGCCCCGCTTGCGCTCCGTGACGACAGTCCGATTCGTCCACAGTGCACGTCCCCGGACCAGGGAGTTCCACAGCACTGCCGTCGAGCTCGGTGGTTAGGTTAGGCTCCGCTCACGGATCCGCGGTTCGAGGAGCATTGCGTGACGAGTGGAGTCGACCTTCCCGACCAGTCGCACGAGCGAGCGTCGGCGCTGCTGCGGCGGTGGCTGGCCGAGACGCACACCCCGGTCGTCGAGGGGCCGTTGCGGCTGACCATCGGGGCGGTGCCGCTGGGCACCGACGTCGTGCACAGCTCGGTGACCGGCGCGCACGGCTTCGGGCCGATCCACGTGCTCGACGACGCCGGTGAGCCGGTCGCCATCGCCGATCCCGCGCTGATCGCCGCGGCCTGCTCCGCCGACGCGCGCGCTCGCGCGCTGCCCGATGCGCCGATCAACGCCGCCGACGCCGGTTCGCTGGTCGACTGGCTGCTGCACGCGCTGCCGAGGCGTGAGTTCGACCCGATCGCGCTCTCCGAGGACCTGATCGCGGTGGCCCGCTCGGTGTCCGACGCGGCCGAGGCGCGGCGCTGGCTGGCCGCGCACGTCGAGGGACGGCTGCTGCCCGCTGTGCTGGGGTGGGAGGGCGATGTCGCCGCCGCGACGGTGCAGCTGCTGACGCGCGGACCGCTGGCGGTCATCGGGTTGCTGGGACGACGCGGTGTGGTTGACGAAGCGGAGCTGCTCGCGGAGCTGCGGACGTGGCTTCGCGGCGTCGCCGAGGCGCACCCGGTGTCCGGATGGCTGGTCGAGCGCTGGCTGACGAGCCCGACGCTGACCGATCTCGCCGCGCTCAACGGTTCCGGCCTGCGCTACCGGGCGGATTCTGGCCGCGTGGAGGTGCGGCCGGTGCCGTTCGAGGTGCCGAACCCGCTGTGGTCGGGCGCCGTACCCGTGCCGGGGGTGCCGGTTCCGGTGCTGGGCGAGGGCTGGTCGCTGCGGCCGGTGGAGGTCGTCGGCGAGGACGGCGGGCCGGACGTCGCGCTGGTGCAGCGCTGGATGAACGCCGAGCACGTCGCGGTGAACTGGAACCAGGCCTGGCCGCTGGCGCAGTGGCGCGAGGAGCTGGCCGGGCAGCTCGGCGGACAGCACTCGGTGCCGTGCATCGTCGGCCTCGACGGGCGCGACGTCGGCTACCTGGAGCTATACCGGGTGCAGCGGGACAAGCTGGCGCGCTGCTACTCGCACGATCCGCACGACCTGGGCGTGCACATCGCCATCGGCGAGCCGGATGCGATCGGGCGCGGCGTCGGCTCGTCGCTGCTGCGGGCGGTGGCCGGCGGGCTGCTGGCGGCCGACCGGGAGTGCCGGCGCGTGGTGGCCGAGCCGAACGTGCACAACGGCGCCTCCGTGGGCGCTTTCGGCAAGGCCGGGTTCGGCCGGGCCGCCGAGATCGGACTGCCGAACAAGAACTCGGCGTTGATGATCTTCGAGCGCGGTGAGTAGGCCCACTTCTTCGTCGGTCCGGAGTCCCTGTACTACCGATCCGCAGAGAACTAAGGTAAGCCTTACTTGATTTGTTGATCGTGGGGAGAGCGATGCCGGGCCGAGCTGACCAGTTGTTGCCGCTGTCGGCCGCGCAGGCGGGGATCTGGTTCGCACAGCAGCTTGACCGGGCGAACCCGATCTTCAACACCGCCGAACGCGTGGCGATCGACGGCTCCGTGGATCCCGAGCGGTTCGCCGCCGCGCTGCGGCAGGCGGTCGCCGAGGTCGAGGCGCTGCGCATCCGGATCTGCGAGGACGGCGCCGAGCTCGGCCAGGTCGTCGAGGAACCCGCCGAGTTCGAGCTGCCGGTCGTCGACTGCACGACCGCCGCCGATCCCGAGGCCCGGGCGATGGCGTGGATGCGCGCCGACCTGCGCGAGCCGGTCGACCTCACGCGCGGCCAGGCCGGTCGGTTGTGGAGCGCCGCGCTGTTCAAGCTCGGTGAGCGGCGCTGGTGGTGGTACCAGCGGATCCACCACGTGGCCATCGACGGCTACGGCTTCTCGATCCTCATCCGGCGGGTCGCCGAGCTCTACGGCGAGCAGGAGCCCGGCCCGTCGCCGTTCGGCTCGCTGACCGCGCTGCTGGCCGACGAGCAGGAGTACCGGGAGTCGGCGAAGGCCGAGCGCGACACCCGGTACTGGCAGGAGCGGTTCGCCGACCGGCCGGACGTGGTGTCGCTGACCGGCGGCTCGCGGCCCACCGCGCACGACTTCCGCAGGCTGACCGCCGAGTCGCCCGCCGGGACCGCGCTGGCCGCGGCGGCCGAGGAGAGCCGCACGATCTGGCCGGACGCGCTCATCGCCGCCTTCGGCGCCTACCTGCACCGGATGACCGGGGCCACCGACGTGGTGCTGGGCCTGCCGGTGATGGGTCGGCTCGGTTCGGTCGCACTGCGGGTGCCGGGCATGGTCGTCAACGTGCTGCCGCTGCGGCTGCGGATCACCGCCGCGACCACCCGCGCGGAGCTGATCTCGCAGGTCGGCAAGGCCGTGCGGGAGTTGCGCAAGCACCAGCGCACGCGCGCCGAGGACCTGCGCCGCGATCTCCAGCTGCTGGGCTCGGACCGGCCGCTGTTCGGGCCGATGCTCAACATCAAGGCCTTCGACTACGACCTGCGCTTCGGCGACAGCCCCGCCACCGTGCACAACATCGCCGCCGGGCCGGTCGAGGACCTGACCGTCGCGGTCTACCACGACGACGGGCAGCTGCGGTTCGAGTTCGACGCCAACCCGGACCGCTACGGCGAGGCCGAGCTCGCCGCGCACCGCGAGCGGTTCCTGCGGTTCCTCGGGCACTTCGCGGAGTGCTCCGGCGACACCCGGGTCGGCGGGATCGACCTGCTCTCGCCCGAGGAGCGCATCCGGATCCTGGAGGAGTGGAACGCGCCGATCGCCGAGGCCCCGGAGCTGCCCGCGGCGACGCTGCCGCAGCTGTTCGAGGAGCAGGCCGGGCGGACGCCGGACTCGGTCGCGGTCACCTTCGGCGCGCAAGAGCTGACCTACGAGGAGCTCAACTCGCGCGCGAACCAGCTCGCGCACCACCTGATCGACCTAGGCGTCGGGCCCGAGCAGCTGGTGGCGCTGGCCCTGCCGCGCACGGCGGAACTGGTCGTGGCGCTGCTCGCGGTGCTCAAGGCCGGTGCGGCGTACCTGCCGCTGGATCCCGGGCACCCGGCCGAGCGGATCGCCTACATCGTCGGCGACGCCCGGCCGAGCGTGCTGATCAGCGACGCCGAGAACTCGGCCAACCTGCCTGCCGGGATCACCCGGGTCCTGCTGGACGATCCGACGGCGCGGACCGAGATCGCCCGGCACTCGCAGCGCGATCCCAAGGCCGGTGAGCGCGGGCCGTTGACCGCCGAGCACGCCGCCTACGTCATCTACACCTCCGGTTCGACGGGGCAGCCGAAGGGCGTGTCGATCCCGCACCACAACGTGGTCCGGTTGTTCCGCGCCACCGAGCCGTGGTTCTCCTTCAGCGGCGACGACGTCTGGACGCTGTTCCACTCCTACGCCTTCGACTTCTCGGTGTGGGAGCTGTGGGGCGCGCTGCTGCACGGCGGCCGGTTGGTGGTCGTCCCGCACGAGATCAGCCGTTCGCCGCAGGAGTTCCGGCGGCTGCTGGTCGACGAGCGGGTGACCGTGCTCAACCAGACGCCGTCGGCGTTCTACCAGCTCAGCCAGGCCGACCGGGAGGACCCGGCGGGTGAGCTGGCGCTGCGCGTGGTGATCTTCGGCGGCGAGGCGCTGGAACTGTCCAGGCTGGACGACTGGTACGACCGGCACCCGCAGCTGCCCAAGCTGGTCAACATGTACGGGATCACCGAGACCACCGTGCACGTGTCCTACGTCGAGCTGGACCGCGAGCTGGTGGCCCGGCGGGACGGCAGCGTGATCGGCCGCGGCATCCCGGACCTGCGGGTCTACCTGCTGGATTCGTCGTTGCAGCCGGTGCCGCCCGGCGTGGTGGGCGAGCTGTACGTGGCGGGGGAGGGCCTGGCGCGCGGTTACCTCGGGCAGCGCGGCCTGACCGCGCAGCGCTTCGTCGCCGATCCGCACGGCGCACCGGGCACCCGCATGTACCGCTCCGGTGACCTGGGCAAGTGGCGGCCGGACGGCAGCATCGAGTTCCTCGGCCGCGCCGACCACCAGGTCAAGGTTCGCGGGTTCCGCATCGAGCTGGGTGAGATCGAGGCGCACCTGGCCGCGCACCCGCGGGTCCGGCAGGCGGCGGTGGTGGTGCGCGAGGACCAGCCCGGCGATCAGCGGCTGGTCGGCTACACCGCGGGCACGGCGGAGGCCGCGGAGCTGCGGTCGCACCTGGCGGCGCGGCTGCCCGGGTACATGGTGCCCGCCGCGTTCGTGCCGGTGGAGGAGATCCCGTTGACGGCCAACGGGAAGCTCGACGTGCGGGCGCTGCCCGCGCCGGAGTTCGGCGGCGACGCCGGCGGCCGCGAACCGCGCAACGACGTCGAGGCCGGGTTGTGCCGGTTGTTCGCCGAGGTGCTCGGGGTGCGCGAGGTCGGCATCGACGACGGGTTCTTCGAGCTCGGCGGGCATTCGCTGCTGGCCGCGCGGTTGCTGGCGCGGGTGCGCAGCGAGCTCGGCGCCGAGCTGACCATCCGCAGCCTCTTCGACCACCCGACGGTCGCCGGTCTCGCCGAGCAGCTGGGCGCGGTGGATCGCCGACCGGAGCTGCGGCGCGTCGAGCGGCCCGAGCGGATCCCGCTTTCCTTCGCGCAGCAACGTCTTTGGTTCCTCAACCGGCTGGAAGGTCCCAGCGCCACCTACAACCTGCCGCTGGTGCTGCGCATGTCCGGTGAGCTGGACGTGGCTGCGTTGCGCGCCGCGCTCGGCGATGTCGTGCGGCGGCACGAGAGCTTGCGCACGGTCTTCCCGGACGAGCTGGGCGAACCGCGCCAGGAGGTGCTCGACACCGTTCCGGAGCTGACCGTGGTTCACCTTCCGCGGCCCGACGATGCGCAATTTCAATTGAAATCAGACCTCCAATTTCAATTGAAATTGCGGACCTCCCAGGACGGGGTGGTTGGAGCGGGTGTGGTGTCCGATGTGGATGCTGCGGTGGCCGAGGCGGCTCGGGAGGGCTTCGACCTGGCGAAGCAGTTGCCGGTGCGGACGGTGCTCTTCGAGACCGGCGCGGAGCACGTGCTGCTGGTGCTGCTGCACCACGTGGCCGTCGACGAGTGGTCGATCCGGCCGCTGGTGCGCGATCTGTCCACCGCCTACGCGGCGCGGCTGCGCGGCGCGGAACCGGAGTGGGCCGAGCTCCCGGTGCAGTACGTGGATTACTCGCTGTGGCAGCGGGAACTGCTCGGCGACGAGTCCGATCCGGCCGGGCTGGCCGGTCGTCAGCTGAAGTTCTGGCGCGGCGCGCTCGCCGGGCTGCCCGACCAGCTGGAGCTGCCCACCGACTTCCCGCGCCCGGCCGTGGCCAGCCACCGCGGCGATGCGGTGCGCTTCGGGCTCGACGCGCAGCTGCACCAGCGGTTGCGGCAGCTCGCCGGGGAGCACCAGGCGAGCGTGTTCATGGTGCTGCAGGCCGGGCTCGCCGCGCTGCTGACCAGGCTGGGCGCCGGCACCGACATCCCCATCGGGTCGCCGGTGGCCGGGCGCGGCGACGACGCGCTCGACGAGCTCGTCGGGTTCTTCGTCAACAGCCTGGTGCTGCGCACCGACACCTCCGGCGAGCCCGGGTTCGCCGAGCTGGTCGACCGGGTCCGGCAGACCGACCTGGCCGCCTTCGACAACGCCGAGCTGCCCTTCGAGCGGCTCGCCGAAGCGCTCAACCCGGCGCGCTCGCTGGCCCGGCACCCGCTGTTCCAGGTGATGCTCGCCTACTGGGGCGCCACCGATGCGGCCGCCGCCGAACTGCCCGGCCTGGAGACCGCCGTGGACACCGCGGCCGCCGGCGCGGCGAAGTTCGACCTGGCGTTCAGCCTCAGCGAACGCGCCGACGGAGGCGTCGACGGGCTCGTGCAGTACAGCACCGACCTGTTCACCCGGCAGACCGTCGAGGACCTGGCCGCGCGGTTCGTCCAGCTGCTGACCTCGGCGGTGGCCGACCCGGCGACGCCGATCAGCCGCCTGGACGTGCTCGGCGAGGAAGCGCGGCAGCGGGTGCTGGCCTGGGGCGACGCGGTCGGATCGGTCGAACCCGCCGGGACGTTCCCCGAGCTGTTCGCGCGCAGCGCCGAACTCGATCCGGGCAAGACCGCGCTGATCTTCGAGGACGTCGAGCTCAGCTACCGCGAACTCGACCGGCGGGTCACCGAGCAGGCGCAGCTGCTGGTCGAGCACGGCGTCGGGCCCGGCGACGTCGTCGGCGTGCTGCTGCCCCGCTCGCCCGAGCTGATCATCGGGCTGCTGGCGGCGATGCACGCCGGAGCCGCCTACCTGGCGCTGGACCCGGAGTACCCGGTGGACCGGCTCCGGCACATGGTCGACGACGCCGCGCCGCGCCTGGTGCTCACCGACGACCTCTCGGCCGACCTGCCAACAACCCTGCTGAGCTGCGACGATCGCCCGCAGGGCCGCTGGCGGCTGCCGACCCCGCGGCTGGACGACGCCGCCTACGTCATCTACACCTCCGGCTCCACCGGCACGCCGAAGGGCGTGGTCGTGCCGCACCGGGGCATCGCCAAGCTGCTGGCCACCCAGACCGAGCGGGTCGGCATCACCGCGGACAGCCGGGTGCTGCAGTTCGCCTCGCCGAGCTTCGACGTGGCGTTCTGGGAGATGTGCATGGGCCTGCTCAGCGGCGGCACGCTGGTCGTGGTGCCCGCCGACCGCCGGGTGCCTGGCGAGCCGCTGGCCGAGTACGCCCGCCGCCACCGGGTCACGCACCTGGCCATCGGGCCGTCGATGATGGGGATGTTCCCGGCCGACACCGAACTCCCACCGGGGGCGACCCTGCTGTGCGGCGCCGAGAAGGTCCCCTCCGACCTGGTGCTGCGCTGGGCGCGCGAACACCGGATGCTCAACTGCTACGGCCCCACCGAGGCGACGGTGAACTCCACGCTGTGGGACTGCGATCCCGACGCGGTGGGCAGCTCGGTGCCGATCGGCGTGCCCGACCCCGGCGCCCGGCTCTACGTGCTCGACGCGCAGCTCCAGCCGACCCCGCCCGGCGTGGTCGGCGAGCTCTACGTCTCCGGCCTCGGGCTGGCGCGCGGCTACCTCAACCGGCCGGGCCTGACCGCCGAGCGCTTCGTCGCCGACCCGTTCGGGCCGCCCGGCTCCCGCATGTACCGCACCGGTGACCTGGTGCGCTGGCGCTCCGACGGGACGCTGGACTTCGCAGGCCGGGCCGACGACCAGGTCAAGATCCGCGGCTTCCGCATCGAGCTCGGCGAGGTCGAGGCGGTGCTCGCCCAGCACCCGGACGTCGCGCAGGTCGCGGCGGTGGTCCGCGAGGACACCCCCGGCGACAAGCGGCTGGTGGCCTACGTGGTGGGCGGTGGCGATGCCGCCGGGCTGCGCCGGCACGTGGCCGACGCGCTGCCGGACTACATGGTTCCGGCCGCGGTCGTGTTCGTCGACGCGCTGCCGCTGATGCCCAACGGCAAGCTCGACCGCAGCGCGCTGCCCGCACCGGACCTGGGCGAAGCGGTCGGCAACGCGATGCCGCGCAACCCCACCGAGGAGATCCTCTGCGGGCTGTTCGCCGAGGTGCTCGGGCTGCCGCGGGTCGGCACCGAGGACAGCTTCTTCGACCTCGGCGGGCACTCCCTGCTGGCCGCCAAGCTCATCGGCCGCATCCGCGACGCGCTGGGCGTGCGGGTCAACGTCGGAAGCCTGTTCGCCGCGCCGACCGTCGTCGGCCTGGCCGAGCGGCTGCACGACGGCGGCGGCCGGGACGCCCTGGAGATCCTGCTGCCGCTGCGCACCTCGGGCAGCAAGCCGCCGCTGTTCTGCGTGCACCCCGCGGCCGGGCTGGCCTGGCCGTTCTCCGGGCTGCTCAAGCACATCGACGAGGAGCGGCCGATCTACGGCATCCAGTCGCGCGGGCTCGCCGAGCCGAAACCGGTCGCGGCCAGCCTGCACGAGATGGCCGCCGAGTACCTCGAACACGTCCGGCAGGTCCAGCCGCACGGGCCGTACTACTTCCTCGGCTGGTCCTTCGGCGGCGTGGTCGCGCACGAGATGAGCACCCACCTGCAGCAGCAGGGCGAGGAAGTGCGGTTCCTGGGCATGCTCGACTCCTACCCGAAGGACGTGTGGGACGAGCTGCCGACCGAGGAAGAAGCGCTCAAGGCGCTGCTCTACATGGCGGGCTACGACCTCGCCGAGCTCGGCGAGCAGCCGCTGACCAGGGCGGACGTCATGACGATCCTGTCCGCCGAGGGCAGCGCGCTGGCCAACCTCGAACCGCACAGCATCACGGCGATCATCGACAACTTCGCCAACTGCGCGGTGCTGGAGAACGAGGCCGACCACGCCGAGTTCCGCGGCGACGTCCTGTTCTTCACCGCGACCGTCAACCCGGCCAAGGAATCGCTGACCGCGCAGATGTGGCAGCCCTACGTCGGCGGCGCGGTCCGTAACCACGACATCGCCTGCGAGCACAAGGACATGACGCAGCCCGGGCCGCTGGCCGAGATTGCCGCGGTGGTGGACCGGGAACTCGGCGAGGTGGACCGGGTGAGCACCGAAGGAGCACGACGATGACCAACCCGTTCGAGGATCCGGCCGCGGAGTACTACGCCCTGATCAACGACCAGGACCAGTACTCGCTGTGGCCGCGGGCGATCGCGGTGCCCGCCGGGTGGACCGTCGCGCACGGCCCGGCCGACCGGGCGTCCTGCGTGGACCACATCGAGGTCAACTGGACCGACATGCGGCCCGCGCGCTGAACGCGATGCTGCGCCAGGTGAGTCCTCAAGCAGCGGTCTGCGTCTGCTACGTCGCGGCGATGTTCATGAACGGCATGGACGCGACCATCGTCAACGTGGCGCTGCCCGCCATCGCCGCGGAGTTCGCGGTGCCCGCCAGCGCGACGTCCGCGATCAACGTCGGGTACCTGGTCAGCCTCGCCGTGTGCATCCCGGTGTCCGGCTGGCTCGGCGACCGGTTCGGCACCAAACGCGTGTTCCTCAGCGCTTTCGGGATGTTCGTGCTGGCCTCGGCGCTGTGCGGGCTGGCGGCCGATCTGCCGCAGCTGATCCTCGCGCGCGTGCTGCAAGGCGCGGGCGGCGGCGTGATGAGCCCCGTCGCGCTGACCATGCTGTTCCGCGCTTATCCGCCGGAACAGCGGATCCGGTTGTCCCGCGTGCTGCTGCTGCCGACCGCCGTCGCTCCGGCGCTCGGCCCCGTGCTGGGCGGCTTCTTCGTCGAGAACTTCACCTGGCGGTGGGGTTTCTACGTCAACCTGCCCGTCGGCGGGCTGGCGCTGCTGTTCGGCGCGCTGCTGCTGGCCGAGCACGTCGAGGCCCGGGAGAAGCGCTTCGACCTGCTCGGTTTCGCGCTGGCCGCACCGGGTCTCGGGCTGGTGATGTACGCGCTGGAGTCGGTCGCGTCCGCCGGGCCGGGCTCACCGCACTTCTGGGCCGCCGGACCGGCCGGGCTGATCTGCCTGGGGCTGCTGGTCAGAACCCAGCTCAGAGCCCGCGAACCGATGCTCGACCTGCGGCTGTTCGGCGACGCCTCGTTCCGCCGCGCGAGCCTGATCCTGTTCGCCTGCGTGGCCGGATTCCTCGGCACGCTCTACGGGTTCACGCTGATGTTCCAGCAGGGGCTGGGCGCGTCGGCGTGGGAGACCGGGCTGGTGACGCTGCCGAAGGCGATCGGGCTGATGATCGCCTCCCAGCTCGTCGGCTGGGCGCACCGCAGATTCGGGGCGCGCCGGGTGATCGCGACCGCCATGCTCGGCGCGGCGATCTCCTTCGCGCTGCTCAACGCGGTCAGCGCCGGGGATCTCTGGTTCGCCGCGTTCGTGCAGCTGCTGACCGGTTTCTTCGTGGGTGCGGCATCGGCGGAGCTGCAGGTCATCGCCTTCAGCACGATCGGCAGATCCGCCACCGGCGGGGCGTCGACGCTGTTCAACGTGCAGCGGCAGGTCGGTTCCGCGCTCGGCGTCGCGCTCACCGCCTGCGTGCTGGCCGCTGCGCCGGGCCTGGTCGGCTACCAGCTGGCGATGCTGGTGTCGGCCGGGTTCGCGCTGATCGGGATGCTCCTCGCCTTGCGCATCAAGGAGATCGAGCCGGCGCGACAACCCGTTGCCGCGGCTCGCTGACGGCCTGTCTGAGGAGCTCGGTTTGCGTAGGTGGTGGATGCAAGCGGCTGCCGCCGCTTATCACGGCGAGTTCGGCATCCGCCGACAGGCGGTAGGAGATCTGAGCCACCGCGGGGCAGACAACGACCTTGCTCTATGGTTAGGCTTGCCTTAACTGACATGATCGTTGGTGGACAGGAAGGAACGCATGGCCGATGGGTACCGCGGACCGACTCCGGCACAGCCGGCCCCCAGCACGCGATCTACAGGTGCTGCGCACCGCTGAGCTGAGCCCGTCGATGCGGCGGATCACCCTGGGCGGCGAGGAGCTCGAGGGCTTCCTGGACCAGCACACCGGCCCGAACATCAAGGTGTTCGTGCCGCAGCAGGGACAGCAGCGACCGGTGCTGCCGGAACTGGACGACGAGACCGGCCGCTACCGCTGGCCCGAGCTGCACGAGCGCCCGACCATGCGCACCTACACCGTCCGCCGCTACGACGAGGCCCGCGGCGAGCTCGACGTGGACTTCGTGATGCACGGAGCCCACGGGGTGGCCTCCAACTGGGCGCGCAACGCCCGGCCCGGCGACCACCTCGGCGTGATGGGCCCCGGCGGCAAGACCTGCCGGGCCGCCGACTACTACCTGCTGGTCGGCGACGAGACCGCGCTGCCGGCGATCTCCAGCATCGTCGAGGGCCTGCCGCCCACCGCGCGCGGCCAGGTGCTCGTCGAGATCGGCGACGCCGCCGAGCAGCAGCACGTCCAGTGCCCGCCGGACCTGGAGTGGACCTGGCTGCACCGCGAGGGCGTCGCCGCCGGCCGCTCGCAGCTGCTGGTGGACGCCGTCCAGCAGCTCGACGTGCCCGTCGACGTCGACGTCTCGGCCTGGGTGGCCGGGGAATCCGGCATCGTCCGCGGCATCCGCCGCCATCTGCGCAACGACCGCGGCATGGACGCGAAGTCCGTGCTCGCCATCGGTTACTGGAAGTACGGCCTGGCCGAAACCGAGTACCACGACAAGCACAACCACGACCGGGACTGACGGACGTGTACGGGGTCCGGCGCGAATCACCGGGTTCGCGCCGGCGTATCCGCGTGCCCGAAAACAGGGCACCAGCGAGGCGAGGGGACAACGTGTCTGCGAGCGAGGAAGTCCACGACGTCCTGGGGATCGGTTTCGGGCCGTCCAACCTGGCGCTGGCCATCGCGCTGGAGGAGCACAACCGCACCGCGTCGGGGGACGGCCGGCTCTCCGGGCTGTTCTTCGAGCGCAAACCGGCCTTCGGCTGGCACCGCGGGATGCTGATCGAGGGCACCACCATGCAGGTGTCCTTCCTCAAGGACCTGGTCACCATGCGCAACCCGGCCAGCGACTTCTCGTTCCTGAGCTACCTGCACGCCAAGGAGCGGCTGGCCGACTTCATCAACCACAAGACGATGTTCCCGACCCGCGTCGAGTACCACGACTACCTGGAGTGGGCGGCCGAGCGGGTGTCCGAACTGGTGCGCTACGACACCGAGGTCGTCGAGCTGCAGCGGGCCGGTGAGCACTTCGAGGTCGTCGTCCGCCACGGCGGGCGGCTGGAGGTGCACCGGGCGCGCAACGTCGTGCTCGCGGTCGGGCTGGAGGCGAGCCTGCCCGCCGGGGCCGAGCTCGGCGAGCGGGTGTGGCACAACCTCGACCTGCTGCACCGCGTCGGCGAGCTGACCGAGGCGCCGCGCCGCTGCGTGGTGGTCGGCGCCGGGCAGAGCGCCGCCGAGGTCACCGAGTACCTGCACCGCACCTTCCCGGCGGCGGAGGTGTGCGCGGTGTTCAGCCGGTACGGCTACAGCCCGGCCGACGACAGCCCGTTCGCCAACCGGATCTTCGACCCGAAGGCGGTGGACGACTTCCACGTCGCCTCCCCCGAGGTCCGCCGCGAACTGCTGGACTACCACCGCAACACCAACTACTCGGTGGTCGACCTCGAACTCATCGAGGAGCTCTACGCGCGCGCCTACCAGGAGAAGGTGCGCGGCGAGCAGCGGCTGCGGGTCCTCAACGCCTCCCGCGTCCGCGACGTCGCGCCCCGCGACGGCGGGGTGGCGGTGACCGTCGAGTTCCTGCCGTCGGGCGAGCGCGCGGAGCTGGACGCCGATCTGCTGGTGTACGCCACCGGATGCCGCCCCCGCGACCCGTTCCCGCTGCTCGGGGACACCGCGCAGGACTGCGAGCGCGACGAGCAGGGCCGCCTGCAGGTGGAGCGCGACTACCGCCTGCGCACCAGCGCGGAGCTGCCGGGCGGGATCTACCTGCAGGGCGGCACCGAGCACACCCACGGGCTGACCTCGTCGCTGCTGTCCAACGGCGCGGTCCGGGCGGGCGAGATCCGCGACTCGATCCTCACCCGCCGCAGCCGCGCGCGGGCGGCCGAGCCCGACCGGGCGGTCAGCTTCGCCTGATCCCGGCTTGTAATCGCGGGCACAGGCGGGAACAACGCCGCGGGCGCTGTGGTTGCAGCGTTCGATGGACACCAATGCGACTCCGGAGCGCGCCGAGACCGGCAGCGCGACCGCCGATCAGATCAAGGGCGTTGCGCGCGGGGACTCGCCGGTCCCGCTCTCGGTGCTCGACCTGTCCACCGTCGGCGTGCAGCACAGCGCGTCCGACGCGCTGAGCACCACCACCGAGCTGGCCCGCAGCGCCGAGGCCTGGGGCTACCAGCGGATGTGGCTGGCCGAGCACCACGGGATGCCCGGCATCGCCAGCTCCGCTCCGGCGGTCGTGATCGCGCACCTCGCCGCGCACACCAGCACGCTGCGGCTGGGCTCCGGCGGCGTGATGCTGCCCAACCACGCGCCGCTGGTCGTCGCCGAGCAGTTCGGCACCCTGGAGGCGCTGCACCCCGGGCGCATCGACCTCGGCATCGGCCGCGCGCCCGGCACCGACCAGGCGACCGCCCGCGCCCTGCGCCGCACCACCGGCCCGCTGTCGGCGGACGACTTCCCGCAGCAGCTCGGCGAGCTGATGGCCTTCCTCGGCGACGACTTCCCGATCGACCACCCCTACGCGGCGATCCAGTCGGTGCCCAACGGGCCGGTGCCGCCGATCTGGCTGCTCGGCTCCAGCGGCTTCAGCGCGCAGCTGGCCGGCGCGCTGGGCCTGCCGTTCGCCTTCGCGCACCACTTCAGCGCGCAGAACACGCTGCCCGCGCTCGACCTGTACCGGCAGTCCTTCAAGCCCTCGGCGGTGCTGGACGAGCCGTACGCGCTGATCGGCGTGCAGGCGGTGGCCGCCGACACCGACGAGGAGGCGCTCGACATCGTGCGCCCGGTCGCGCTGAGCATGCTCCGGCTGCGCCGCGGCATGCCCGGCAAGCAGCCCACCCGGCAGGAAGCGCGCGAGTACCCGTACACGGAGCTGGAGCAGAGCTTCGTCGACAGCTGGCTGGACGACGCCGTCTACGGCTCGCCGGAGACGGTCCGCGCGGGCCTGGACGAGCTGCGCGAGCGCACCGGCGTCCAGGAGCTCATGCTGACGGCCAACATCCCCGACCGGGACACCAAGCTGCACTCGTTCGAACTGGTGGCCAAGGCCTACCGGATGATCTGACGCTTTATCGGATTTTGCGTGGCGGTGCGGGTGGCGGAACCTCGGACGCCTCCTGGACTGCGGGAGCCCGTTCTGATGTGTCCGATGCGCGGCGAACGGGCTGTCCTCGCCGGCGACGTCTGAGAACCCGCGGCGGTGCGAGTTGCGGGGGTGGGCCAAGCGGCTGCGCCGCTTGGCGGACAAAGCCCAGGAACCAGGGCCGAGGACAGGTCCCGAGCGACCGCCCATGGTGGGCGGGACCACTCTTGGTCGAGGTCCGGCGCGGGTGTCGGTTTCGCGTGGCGTACGGTCTATTGACACCGGTGTTTCTAGGCACGAGGCGGGATTGAGGGATTGGCGTGAAGCCTGGTGTGCTGATCTTCTACCGGATCATGGCGTACGTCACCGCGGTGCTGTTGATCCTCCTGTGCGCCGCGATGGTGCTCAAATACGGCCACTTCGCCGGGTTGTGGGACGAGGGCAGCTCGACCCAGCAGCTCGGCACCGACTGGACCTTCCGGATCGGTGTCGCGCACGGCTGGCTGTACATGGTCTACCTGCTCGTCGCCGTGGTCGCCACGACCCAGCTGCGCGTTCCGATCGGCCGCATGCTGCTGGTGCTGCTCGCGGGCACCATCCCGTTCGGCGCCTTCTTCGCCGAGCGCAAGGTGACGCACTGGCACGAGCTGCGGTTGGCGGGCAAGCCGCTGACCGAGCCGCACACCCGGACCGCGAAGGAATCGCCGGCCTCATGACAGCAACCCACGAGTCCGCACCCGCCGAAGCCGCGCCGTCCACCGGGCGCCGCCGCGGTGTGGTCGCCGCCTACTTCGCGCTGACCAAGCCGCGCGTCATCGAGCTGCTGCTGGTCACCACGATCCCGGCGATGTTCCTCGCCCAGCGCGGCGTCCCGTCGTTGTGGTTGGTGGCCGTGACGCTGGTCGGCGGCGCCATGTCGGCGGGCAGCGCCAACGCGCTCAACTGCGTCGCGGACTCCGACATCGACGCGGTGATGCACCGGACCAAGAAGCGCCCGCTGGTGCGCTACGAGGTGCCGCGCCGCAACGCGCTGATCTTCGGCATCGTGCTCGGCATCGCGTCCTTCGGCGTGCTCTGGGCCGGGGCGAACCTGCTGGCCGCGGTGCTGGCCACCAGCGCGATCCTGTTCTACGTCTTCGTCTACACCCTGGTGCTCAAGCGCCGGACCTCGCAGAACATCGTGTGGGGCGGCGCCGCGGGCTGCATGCCGGTGGTGGTCGGCTGGGCCGCGGTCACCGGCACCGTGGAGTGGCCCGCGCTGGTGATGTTCGGCGTGGTGTTCCTGTGGACGCCGCCGCACTTCTGGTCGCTGGCCATGAAGTACAAGGACGACTACGCGCGCGCCGGGGTGCCGATGCTGCCGGTGGTGGCCACCACCCGCCAGGTGTCGGCGCGGATCCTGGCCTACAGCTGGGCGACGGTGGCCTGCACGCTGCTGCTGGTGCCGGTGACCAGCTGGGTCTACGTGGCCTTCGCGGTGCTGGCCGGGGCCGCGTTCCTGATCGTCGCGCAGCGGCTGCACGCCGCGGTGCGCAACGGTGGAGCGGTCAACCCGATGAAGCTGTTCCACCTGTCCAACTCGTACCTGGCACTGCTGTTCGTGGCCATCGCGGTGGACGCCGCGATCGGCCTCCCGGTGCTGGGCTGAGCCCCCACCACGGCGGATCGACGGGCCGTTCACCTCTCCGGAGGTGAGCGGCCCGTCGGCTTTCCCGCGGTTTCCGGCTCGTTCTGCTCAGCGGTGCGGGTGGCGGAACCTCAGCGCAGGACGGGGAAGACCGGTGGGGTGCCGCGGCCGGTGGCGGCGTCGACGAGTGCGACCGGGTCGGCGGTCTCGGTCAGCAGCCGCACCGTCTCGCGCAGCGGGGCACCGGCCATCGGGCCGGGCACCGGCAGGTCGAGCGCGGTCGCGATGTCGAAGTAGTGCACGACGGCCTCCATGAGGAAGATCCGCAACGCCTCCTCGGCGGAGACCACCGCGAACCCCATGTAGTCGACCTTGCGGTCCAGGTCCGTCTCGCGCAGCGCGGCGATCACCTTCGGCGCGAGGTCGGTGAACTGCTCGACCAGCTCACCGGCTCCGGCCCGCTGGATCGCCGTGGTGCGCACCTCCTCGCGGGTCTGGTCGGCGATGCCGCCCGGCCGCTGCATGAAGGCGAGCAGCTCGGCGGCGGTGGCGTGGCTCATCGGAGCGGTCGGTTCCGGCGCTTCGAGACCGGCCGCGGTGCCTGCGGGGAAGTCGCAGTGGTGGGCGTAGACGTCCCGGACGGTCCAGTCGGGCAGCCGGGTCGGCCGCTGCCACTGCTCGCCCGCCAGCACGCGGCCCAGCGCGGCCCACCCCCGCCAGGCCTGGTCCAGTGCGTCGACGATCATCCGGCTCCGATCAGTTCGAAGGTCACGCACGCCCGGCCGCCGAAGCGGGCCGCGTGCTGCTGGGCCGATTCCACCACGATGCGGCGCGCGTGCTCCTCGGCCGGCTCGTCGCTGAGGGCCTCCAGGTAGGTCTGGTGCGCGGCCAGCGAGGCCACCCCGCGTTCCAGGACGTCGGTGATGTCCACCGCGTGCGTCGGGTGCGGCGAGGCGGCGACGGCGACCCAGCGGACGCCCTGCCACGGCTCGTAGCCCTGCTCGACCAGCTCCGGGAAGATCCAGCGGTTCCCGGCGTCGGCGACCGCGTCCAGCGCGGCCCGGCCGACCGCGCGGTGGTCCGCGCTGTTCCAGCTGCCGGGCCCCCACGAGTCGTGGTGGTTGAGCGTGATCACCAGGCCGGGCCGGTGCTCCCGGATCGCGCGGCACAGGTCCCGGCGCAGCTCCGGGCCGTACTCGATCACCCCGTCCCGGTGGTCGAGGAAGTCCACCGAGTGCACGCCGACCTTGGCCGCGCTCGCGCGCTGCTCCAGCTCGCGCAGCGGCGCCGCCTCCTCCGGTGCCACGCCGTCGATGCCCGCCTCCCCGCGGGACACCAGCAGGTAGGCGACGTCGCGGCCGGACGCGGTCCAGGCGGCGACCGCGCTGGAGCAGCCGTACTCCAGGTCGTCGGGGTGCGCGACGATCGCCAGCGCCTGCTGCCAGTCCGTCGGCACGGGTTCGAGCTGATCGGTCATCCGGTTGCCTCCTGGAACGCTTCGGGTGTTCCGAGTGTCGCGCAGCACGAGCGGTTCGCGCCGGTGCCGCCACCGGTTTTCCGGCGCGGTTGGGAAATGCGCTCCGCACCAGCGGAAACCGGATCTCACGACATGCGGGCGGTGTGTCGGATTCGCTCCGGAATTGCTTTCCCCAGCTTTTCCGCGACGGCTATCCGGCAATTTCGCGCAGTGGCATTTCTACGCCACCGCGGCCTCGGCGATGACCGGCCGCAATACGTTCTGGAGCACCGTGATCCGGACGGCTAAGGAGGTTGGTGCAGATGAACCTGCCCAGAACGCTGCGGCCCGTTGTCGGTCTGCTCATCGCTTTCCTGCTCGCGCTGGGCGTTCCGGTGGTGGCCTCGGCCGCCCCGGAGGCGAACGTGCGGGTGGTCACCTACGACGCGAGCCAGGCCGCCGAGTTCCGCGACGTGGTGGACGCGGGCGCGCAGATCTGGAACGACCACGTGCAGAACGTGCGCTTCGAACCGGCCGCAGGCGGTGCCGCCGACGTCGTGGTGCTCGCCGACAACGGCTGGCCGCGCGCCGAGGTCATCGGCCTCGGCAAGGGCCGGGTCTGGATGGGCCGCCAGGCGGTCAACGAGGGCCACGACACGCTGCGCATCGCGGCCCACGAGCTCGGCCACATCCTCGGCCTGCCGGACAACCGCACCGGGCTGTGCGAGGACCTGATGTCGGGCGCCAGCGCCGGGCCGAGCTGCAAGAACCCGAACCCGAACCCGGTGGAGATCGCCGAGGTCGAGCGCAACTTCGCGCAGGGCGTGAACCTGGAGCGGCGGGTGTACACCGAAGACGTGCTCGCCCTGCGGTGAGCACGCGGGCTGCGGCGGTCATCGCCCCGATCGCCGCAGCCCGCTCACCTTCGCAGGTCAGGCCCCGTGCGCACTTCCTGTTGCCATGGCGACAGGAAGTGCGCACGGGTCTCGTCCTGAACGCGGGGCGGAACCGTTCGCGCCGCTGCACCGTCGAAGTCGCCGAAATCCCACTCCGGTCCGGGTGGGACGGGGCTAGTCTTGGTGATCATCATCCGGTCACCGGACTGGCCGGTCACCCGTGCGACGACGGTGAGCAACGAGGCGGGCGAAGCGATGCGCGACGAGCCAGAGAAGGACGAACAGCGCGAGGAGGCTGCGGTTCTCGCGCCTGCCGACGCGCCGGATGCCGAGGTGTCCGAAAGCCCGGCGCCGGAAACCGCTGATCCGTTACCCGCCGCGCCGGAGGCGCCCGCCGAGGAATTACCCGGGGCCGATCCGGTCGCCGAGCTGACCGCAGCGGTTTCCGCGCTCGCCGAGCAGATCCGCGAGCACCACGACCGGGCCGCCGCGCGGGAGCGCGTCATCGACAAGCTGCACGCCGAGGTGGAGCGGTTGCGCGCCGGGGAGCAGAACCTGCTGCTGCGCCCGATCACCACCGACCTGCAGAACCTCCGCAAGGACCTGCTGCACCAGGCCCGCGCCCTGCCGCCCGAACCGACCAGGGAGCAGGTCGCCGACCTGCTGGAGTCCTTCGCGTTGAGCGCCGAGCAGGCGCTGGAGCGCTGCGGCAGCGCACCGATCCGGCCCGAGGCCGGCGCGGAGTTCTCCGCCCGCGAGCACCGGGCCGTCAAGATCCTCCCGGCCGAAGCGCCCGACCAGCACGAGCGGATCGCGCTGGTGGTCTCCGACGGCTACCTCGACACCACGACCGACCGCGTGACCGTTCCCGCGCGCGTGCACGTGTACCGCTGGAGCGCGCCCACCGGGGACAGCCGCGAGCAAGAGGGGATGAACGCCGATGTCTGACGGCGACCTGCAGGTGTTCGGCATCGACCTGGGCACCACCTATTCGGCCATCGCCTACGTCGACGAGACCGGCAGGCCCTCGGTGTGCCGCAACACCGACAGCAGCGAGACGACGCCGTCGGTGGTGTTCTTCGAGAACGAGTCGAACGTGGTGGTCGGTTCGGTGGCGAAGAACTCCGCGATCATCGACCCGGACCGGGTGGTGTCGCTGATCAAGCGGCAGATGGGCGGCGACGCCGAGTTCGAGTTCGACGGCAGCACCTACACCCCGGAGTCCATCTCGGCGCTGATCCTCAAGCAGCTCGCGCAGGACGCCGCCGCGCACACCGGTGGTGAGGTGGCGCGCGCGGTGATCACCGTGCCCGCCTACTTCGGCATGCAGGAGCGCAGCGCCACCAAGCAGGCGGGCACCATCGCCGGGCTCGACGTGATCGGCATCGTGCCCGAGCCGGTGGCCGCCGCGCTGCACTACGAGGCGACCACCGGGGCCGACGACAAGACGATCCTGGTCTACGACCTGGGCGGCGGCACCTTCGACACCACGGTGATCCGGGTGTCCACCGACGAGATCGTGGTGGTGTGCACCGACGGCGACGACCACCTCGGCGGTGCGGACTGGGACCTGCGGCTGCGCAACCACCTGCTGGCGAAGTTCCAGGAGCAGGTGCCCGACGGCACCGAGGTGGAGGACGACGAGGAGTTCCTGCAGTCGCTGGCCACCACCGCCGAGGACACCAAGAAGCAGCTGTCCAAGGCGGAATCCCGGGCGGTCGCGCTGCGCGGCGCCGGGGTCAGCGCGCGAGTGGAGGTGACCCGCGCGCAGTTCGAGGCCGAGACCCGGGACCTGCTGGACAAGACGGTCGACATCGTCCGGCGCACGCTGGGCACGCTGGAGTCCAAGCAGCCCGGTGCGAAGATCGACGAGGTGCTGCTGGTCGGCGGCGCCACCAAGATGCCCGCGGTCGCCGAGCGGCTGCGCGCCGAGTTCGGCTGGGACCCGAAGCTGCACGACCCGGACCTGGCGGTGGCCAAGGGCGCCGCGCTCTACGCGCTGGGCCGCGTGGTGCACCGGGAGGCCACCGAGGAGGGCTCGGCGGGCGTCTCCGAGGCGGTGCGCACGGTCGCGAGGCAGACCGGGATTTCCGAGCGGGCGCTGGAGAACCTGGCCGCCAAGCAGACCCGCAACGTGCTGCCCAAGGCATTCGGCGTGAAGCTGGTCGACACCTCCGACCCGGACTGGCGCAACAAGCCCGAGCGCTTCCTGGTCCGGCACCTGGTGCACGCCAACGACTCGCTGCCCACCGAGGAGCGCACGCTGGAGGCGTTCACCGTCGAGGAGGGGCAGACCGGCGTGAACATCGAGCTCTACGAGCAGTCCGGTGTGGTCGCTGGCCCGGATCTGGCGGAGAACAAGGAGATCAGCGAGGGCAAGGGCATCATCGACGGCTTGCCGCCGCTGCCCGTGGGGTCCCCGGTGAACATCCGCATGACCGTCGACGACGAGGGCCTGCTGGAGCTGACCGCCACCGAGCCGTCCACCGGCAACTCGCTGGACATCAAGGTGCGCGTCAGCGTCCGCAGTGACGAGGAGGTCGCGGCGGCCGCGCGGAAGGTCGCGGGCATCACCGTCACCGGCTGATCGAGCGGCCGTGTCAACCCAAGTGCTGATCAACCGCGCCTCGGGGGAACGTGGCGCGAACCAGTCACCAGAAACCGCGAAGCGCAAGATCAACCGCCGAACGCAACCACCACTGTGAATCGCAGAGAGGCGGGACTGGACGGGATCCGATGCAACCCTTCGATCCGAAGGCGTACGAGCGCGACGTGGTCCGACCGCTGCGGGGGCGCAGCGGTCGGTTGCCGGACGACCTGCTGACCCGGTACGCGATCGGGCCGGACTTCTCCGACGCGGACGTGGCGCAGCGGTTGTCGCAGGTGCGCTCGCACTGGAACAAGAGCGCCCAGTCCACCGCGAAGTCCAGCTTCACCACCAGCGTCTACAAGGCGTTCCTGCGCGAGGACGAGGAGCTGCGCCGCGAGCACGGCGACAAGATGTCGCGGATGTCATGGTGGCGCGCGCGGCACGACGACCGGGCGGCAGCCGGGCAGGCCCAGATCGACGAGCTCGCCCAGATGCTCAAGGCGAACTTCGGCGAACTCGGGCTCATCACGCCGGGCCAGCTGGAGGCGATGCGGGAAGCCTTCGGCCAACTCGCTCCGTCCGAAGTGGACAAGGCGCTGGCCAAGGCCGGGGTGCGGACGGCGGTTCCGCTGGACCTGCCGAAGACCTCCGGGATGCCCGACACGTTGTTCCGGAGGCTGAAAGAACTTCTGAAGGACGCCGAGGTCACCGGCATTCCCGAGCTGCTGCACGGAAAGCTGACCAGCTTCGCGCTGCTGACCGAATTCCGAAGCGCACCAGCACAACCCGACGGGCTGAGCGCGAAAGCCGTTCAGGCGGCGGTCGATCGCGAGAACCGGCGTTCCGGAAACCGCGCTGCGCGCGAAGCCCTCGGTCTGATCAACTCCGCGGCCGACCTCCGCCTGCTGGCGCTGTACCACCTGCTCGACGACGTGCGCAGGCTCCGCGAGAACGGTGCACCGGCCGGTGCGCTGCTGCGCGTGCTGCGCCAGTCCGGGCTGGAGGAAGGCGAGGCCCGGCAGGCCGTGGTGAGCGTGCTCAGCGAAGCCGGGCCGACGAAGATCGAGATCAGCGGCCTGGCGAAGGTGACCGAACTGCTCGCCGCCGGATACCTGGTGGCGGCCCAGCAAGCGCTGGTCGGCATCGCCGACGCCGAGGAGGCGGCCACCGCGAGAGCGGCCGTCGACCGGCACGCGGAGCAAGTGCGCTCGCTGCGCGAAGCGGCACATCGCGCGCTGGAGCGCGGAGCCGAAGGCGAAGCGCGCAGGCAGCTCACCGAAGCATCGCGGCTGGCCGCCGACGACGACGCGATAGCGGCGGAGGTGCGGCGCATCCCGGTGAGCCCGGTGGCGGACCTGACGGCGCAGCCGGAAGGGCTCGTGGTGCGGCTGTCGTGGCGGGCGCAGCCCGACCACGGCGTGAGCACCCGGTACCGGGTGGTGCGGCGGAGCGGGCGGACGCCCGGCGACGCCACCGACGGCGACGTGGTCGCGGAGGGGGCGGAGACCGCGGTGGTGGACACCGCCGCGGCGGCCGGGGCGGCCGCGGGGTACGCGGTGTTCGCGGCGGAGCCGGACGGGGCGTGGTCGCGGCCGGCCGCGGTGAGCGTCGAGGTGCTGCCGCCGGTGCACGCGGTGCAGATATCGGTCCGCACAGGCGCGGTGGAGGGCAGTTGGAAACTGCACCGCGACGCCATCGGTGTCGATGTGGTGCGGCGGGATGACTCCGGCGAGGTGCCGATTTCCACCAGCGGCAGAAACGCTTTTCGCGATTCCACTGTGGACTACAAGGTGGATTGCACGTACCTGCTGACGGCGCGCTACCGGCGTGCGGACGGCACCGAGGTTCGCGCGGAATCCGTCGCGGTGCGACACCGCGCGCGGGTTGTGCCGACCCTTCCTCCGGTGACTTCGTTGGAGGGGCGGCACTTCGGGCGTGAGCTCGTGGTGTCCTGGGTGTGGCCCGACGGCGTGCGGATGGCCGAGGTGTCCTGGAACAGCGCCTCGGACGGCGGGTCGCGGCGGCTGACGCGGCAGCAGTACCAGGACGAGGGTGGCTGCCGGATCGAAGGCGGGCCCGGCGAGACGCGCGTGCGGGTCGTCTCGATCGCCACCTCCGACGACGGCGAGAACCGCTCCGATCCGGGCGAGCTGTCCATCAGCGGGCCTCCCGCGCAGGTCGGCTACCAGGTGGAACGGCGCAACCGCTTGTTCGGCCCGAGCAGTGCGCGCATCGTGCTCACCAGCGACCTCCCGGTGCCGGAGTGCGAGGTGCTGGTGGTCGTCGCGCCGGGTCGCGTCATGCCGCTGCGGCCGGAGGACGGCAACGTCGTGCACCGCGCGGTGCACCGGATCGACGACCCGGTCGAGATCACCGTCGAACTCCCGAAGCGGAAACCGTTCTGGCTGCGCTGCTTCGTGTCAACACCCGGTATCGACTTGGTGGATCCACCCGTTACCCAGCTGAAGGTGACCTAATGTGAGCCTCTGTGATTTCAACGGATTTCCCGTGAGCCGGTCATACACAAGGCCGGGCACCCGCAGTCCAGGCGGGCACTGAGGTTCCGCTACTTGCACCGCCGCGCAAAAAGAGCCTGGAAGAACTCAGTGAGATCGCGTCGAGCACAACGCAACGAGCGCAGGGAAGACTAGATGGCCAAGGTCGCATGCCCCTACTGCTACCACCGGTTCCCGGTGGGCAACCTGCGCTTCCAGTGCACCGGTCGGCCGGCGCCGGGTCGCGAGAAGTGCCGCAAGGCCGTCGACCCCGAGCGGCAGCGGCTGACCGGCTACGCCGCCAGCACCTGGCCGACCTTCGCCGCACCGGGCCGCTTCGGCCGCAGCCCGCGCAAGGCCGACTGCCCGGACTGCGGCACCACCAGCGGGATCCGCGCCTGCCCGGTCTGCCACACGCCGCTGCCCGCCAACTTCGCCGACGGCGGCAGCCCGCTGATCGGCGTGGTCGGCGGCAAGAACGCGGGCAAGACCGTCTACACCACGGTCCTCGTGCACGAGCTGCGCAACACCATCCGCCGCCGCTTCGACGCCGACATCGCCTTCACCGGTGAGCAGGCCGGGGTCGGCACCGCGCAGTGGCTGGAGCGCTACGAGCAGGCGCTGTTCGGCGACCAGTCGCTGTTCGAGTCCACCACCAGCTCGGCCGACGGCATCCGGACCCCGCTGGTGATGCAGTGGCGGCAGCCGCGCCTCCAGCTGGGCAAGCGGGTGTACAGGACCACCACGCTGTCGTTCTACGACGCGGCGGGCGAGGACATGACGACCCAGGAGTTCGTCAACAGCCAGGCCTACCTGACCGCCGCGGACGGGCTGGTGGTGCTGCTGGACCCGTTCCAGTTACCCGGCGCGGCGGACCGGATCGCGGTGCCCGCCGCCGGCCGCCGCGACACCGAGCCGCCGATCAACGTGCTCAACCGCGTGACCGAGATGCTGCGCTCCAGCACCGGGCTCGGCGACGGCAAGCAGATCCGCACACCGATCGCGGTGGTGTTCTCCAAGATCGACGCGTTCTTCGGCGTGCTCGGCGAGAACCACCCGCTGCTGCGACCGCCGCGTACCGGCCCGGAGTACGACGAAGCCGCCGGTCAGGACACCGACGAACACCTGCGGGCGCTGCTGGCCGAGCTGGGCGCCGACGACATCGACGCCCACCTGCGGGCGCACTACCGGACGTTCCGCTACTTCGCGGTGTCGGCGCTCGGCGCGGAACCGGACTACGGCAGCAAGCAGATCGATCCGGCCGGTGTGCGACCGTTCCGCGTGGACGAACCACTGCTGTGGCTGCTCAGCAACTTCAAGGTCATCGAACGGAGCCGAGCATGAGCGCGCGGGAATTCCACTCGCTGTACTACACCGACTGCGGCCCCGGCCAGGGCCTGCGCGGCGGCGCCGGGTTCCAGTTCCAGGCGGTATCGCCGGACACCACCGACGAGATGATGACCGTCGTGCAGCGCTCGGCGCTGTACGAAGCACCGGTCGGCTGGATGCGGGACAAGCGCCCGGTGGAGGACTACCCGCCGTCGCTGGTCCACGTGCACAACGGCGTCTACGCGACGGCTCGCGGCGTGTACCTGGGCGCGGAGACGGGCGGCGTGCGGGAGGGCAACCAGTTCACCCACGCGCTGGTCGCCACCGACGCCCAGCTCTACGGGCCGATCCGCCCGGCGCAGCTGTGGGACGCGCCGTGGTGGGTGGAGGAGCCCGCGTCGAGCACCGAATGTCCCGCCGTGCCCGCCGAACCGGAGGCCGGGCCGTTCGGCGTGGAAGCGCTGCGGGAATGGGTGCTGGGGCAGCAGAACGGCGAATTATGGCTGCTCGCAGTGCATTCCGCAGTGGACAGGGTGCACGACGAAGGTGCGCCCCGCGTGGTGTTCATCAGCGAGGACCCGGCGGCGGTGATGCGTTGGATCGCCGCCGCGACGCTGCTGCTGCCGCAGGAGCGGGCGCTGCGGGTCGGGTTCCGGGTGTTCGCCACCAACCCGCAGTTCAGCGAGCAGGAGGTGCTGGCGCTGCACCCGGACTGGGCGGGCTCGCTGGCCGAACCGGAGCGGCACACCGACTTCACGGTGTTCAACCTGGTCACCGGCAAGCACCGGGAGGCCGAGGCCAGCGATTCCGCGCTGCACTGGGTCTCGCGCTTCCTCCGCGCCGATCCCTACGACGTGGTGGACGCGATCGAGCTGTCCCACCAGTTCGCCCGCGGCCGCGGCGCGGCCCGCCCGAGCACCGGCGACCGGCTGGCCGCCGGTGTGCTGGCGCTGGAGGAACCGGTGTCCGGCCAGGAATCGGCGATGGCGCTGGCCGAGTGGCTGGCCGACCCGCCCGCGGTGTCCGCCGCCGACGTGCTGGAACCGGTGCTGGCCGCCGTCCTCGCCGCCGAGCCCGGAGTGCCCGTGCTCGCGCGGCTCGCCGGGCTCGACCTGGAGCAGGCCGGGCAGGTGCGGTTCGCCCTGCTGCGCGCGGAGATCGGCGAGATCATCCGCGGCACGTCCACCGGCGACCGGGCCCCGCTGGCGGAGAACCGGTGGCGCCGGGACGAAGTGGAGCGGGCCACGAGGCTGGTGGAGGGCGCGACAGGCGCGGTGCTGCCGGAGCGGATGGACCTGCTGCTGCGCACCGCGGCCCGCTTCGGCGTGCGGCCCCGGTTGGGCAACTTCGCCGAGCCCGCCGCGCGATTCGTGGAGTGGTGGGCGCAGCACCCGCACGCCGCTGTCGATCCGTCGAGCTGGACGTGCGGGGCGGAGTTCGTCGACCTCCTGCGCGACGTGCTGGCGCGGCGGCTCGAAGGGCCGTGGGGCGACGAGGTCGCCGCGGCGATCAAGGAGCGCTGGTGGCGGCTGCTCGCCCCGACCGTCAGCGATCCGTTCATGCCGCTGGACGCCGCCGTCGCGTCCGCCGCGGTGGCCGCCGGCGGCTCGGTGCGGCGGGAGACCATCGAGGTGTTCCGCGGGCTGCTGCGCAAGCCCGAGCAGCCCGGCACCGGGGAAGCGGTGTACGACGCGCTGTTCGGCGAATCCGCGCCCACGCTGGTGGAGCTGTCCGCCTTCCTCGCGGAGCTGCCGTCCACGGCGGTGTCGGACGCCTTGGCGCAGCGGGCTTTCGGTGTGCTGGGCAAGGCCAAGGTGTCCGGCCGCTACCTCGACGTGCTGCGGGTGCTCAGCCACCACCTCGGTGACCGGCAGGACCTGCGCAAGCTGTGGGAGGACGACGGCCGCCTGCGCGCCTGGCTGAGCACGCTCCGGCGGAAGGGCGCCGAAGCGGGCGGCCCCGGCGACATCTCGGAGCAGGTGCTCGCCGCGCGCGCCGCGCAGGTCGTCGAAGCGCTGCTCGCCTGCCCGCCACCGGACTCGCCGGCACTGGTGGTCAGCAGCGGTGACCAGCTCCAGCACACCCTGGTCCGCGAGCTGCCCGCGGTGTGGAACGACGAGGACGCCGACCCCGACCGGCGGGATCGCGCCGTGATGCTGGCGTTCGCGGTCTGCTGGTCGGACGACACCACCGGCACGATCCGCGCGGCCTTCGGGCGCGAGCTGGAAGCCTGGATGCACGCGCACAAGCAGGCCGATTTCCGGCGCATCAGCAAGCTCCTGCGCGGTGTCGGGGCCGACTACGCCTCGGGGTGGCACGACTGGTTGCGGGACGCCGCCCAGCGCAAGCCGAAGCAGGCGCGGACCCGCCAGGTCGCGCGGCGGTTCTTCGGCAAGCGGGAGCGCTGACGTGCCCTACCTCGTCCTGGCGCTCGCAGTGCTGTTCGGCGGCGCGGTCGTCCTGATGCTGATGTCCGCGGTGGTGACCGCGCTGTCGCCGCTGCTGGCGCTGGCCGGTGCGGGCACGGCCCTGGTCACCGCATCGCTGACGCTGTTCGGCCGCGGCCCCGAGCGGCCTGTCCTGGTCACCCCGGACCGGGTGGTCGGCGGGACGGCCGGCATGCGCGCGAAGCAGGGCCCGTTCCCGCGCGACTGGGCATGGCCGGGCTACCTGGTCGCGCAGTGGCGCCGCGACCTGGTGGCGATCCTCCGCGGCTGGGGCGGGCTGGTCGCGCGCGGCTGGCGGTGGGCGTTCGGGCGGGGACAACTCGGCGCGCAGCGGTGGTTCCGCGTCGGGCTGGTCGTCTTCCTCGGGCCGCCCTTCCTGTTCGGCGGCGCGCTGGGCGCCTTCCAGGGCCTGCTGTTCGGTGCCGTGGTGCTGCTCCTGGGCTGGATCGGCTGGGGCACCGCGATCGGCGCCATGCGCGGCTACGACAACACCGTGCGAGGCCTGCGCCGGGCCAGCGCCAGCTGCCCGACCTGCTACCACGTGATGTCCGTGCCCGCCTACCGGTGCAGCGGCTGCCAGACGGTCCACCACGACATCCGGCCGGGCCTGCTGGGCGCGATCCGGCGCAGGTGCGGCTGCGGCGAGCGGCTGCCGACGACGGTGCTGCGGGCGTCCCGGCACCTGGAAGGGCGCTGCCAGCGCTGCGACCGACCGCTGCGCGGCGGCTCCGGCGCGGTCACCGACATCCGGGTGCCGGTGTTCGGCCCGGTGTCGGCGGGCAAGACCAGGTTGGTGCACGCGGGCCTGGTGACGCTGCGGGACCTGGCCGCGGCCGAAGGCGTCCGGGCGGACTTCGTCGACGACAGCAGCAGACAGGCATTCCAGCACGGCGAGCAGCTGGTCAGCAGCGGTGCCGACACCACCAAGACCCCGGCCGGGCAGCTGCCCGCGGCGATCACCGTGCAGCTGGTCAAGTCGCGAGGACGGGCGCTGCTGCACCTGTTCGACGCGGCGGGCGAGTTCTTCCTGGACCGCGAGGACAACAGCGAGCTGGAGTTCCTCGACCACGCGGGCGGCCTGGTGTTCGTGATCGACCCGTTCACCATCGGCTGGGTGCGCGACCAGCTCGGCGGCCACCTGGAGTCCCGGCTCGCCGAGGCCCACCCGGCCAGCGGCGATCCCGAGCAGGTCTACCACGTCACGGCGCGGCGGTTGCGCGACTACGGCGTGGAGACCGGCAAGCGCGCGCTGGCGATCGCGGTGGTCAAGGCCGACCTGCTGACCGACGTGCCGTGGGCGGCCGACCTGTGCGCGGGCGCGGTCCGGGAGTGGCTGGTCACCGCGGGCCTGGACAACCTGGTGCTCGCCGCGGAGCGGGACTTCGCCGAGGTCCGCTTCTTCGTGGTGTCCTCGGTGCTCGGCACCCGGCCCGGGCACCGGATGACCCCGGCCGCGCCGTTCCGGTGGCTGCTCGGCCGCGGCGGGTTCCCGCTCGGCGACGACGAGGAGAAGGCGGTGGGAGCATGAACGACCGGCCACCGACCGGTTACCTGGCGTTCCGCTGGGCCCTGGTGGGCACCTTCGCGATCGCGCTGCTGCTCAGCGGCTACTCGGCGCTCAGCGGGTTCTTCTCGGCGCTCTTCTCCTGACCGGCTGCCGGGAATGCCGCTCGATCACCGAAATGCCCGATGGTGAAAACGTGATCCGCTGCACCGTTGGTGTATGGACGATCACGTTGCGATAACAATGGGGCTCTAAGCGGGGATACTTCGCGTGGAGGTTGCCGCGCACAACCATCGGAGCACGACCACGCGAGGGTGGTCCGCGGCGCAACGGTGCACCGGCAGTCTGGAGGTTGGCATGGTCGCGGCGCTGCAAGCGCACGCAGCTTGGTTGGTGAACGCGCTGGGTGTGAACCGGAACCCGCTGCGCAGGCCGATCGACCGGCTCGCGGCGGGGATCACGGTCCTGCTGCTGATGGCGGCGCTGATCATGGTCCCGGTGGCGGGCATGTTCGGCGCCTCGCTGCACACCGATCTGACCCGGCGCGCGGCGGAAACGGCGGAGACCACCCGCCCGGTGGAGGCGGTGCTGGCCACCGGGCCGGAGATGAACATCCCGGTCTCCGAGGTCTACAGCCACGACGCGCTGAGCTCCACCGCCGTCGCGGAATGGCGCGTCGGCCTGCGCACGCACAGCGCGAACGTCCAGGTCCCGGCCAACGCCTCGGCCGGTGAGACGGTGACGGTGTGGGTCGACCAGGCGGGCGAGCGGGTCCCGCAACCGCCGAGCTCGGGCTCGGTCGCCACCTCGGCGGTCTTCGCGGCCCTGCTCGTCCTCCTGGTGGCGGAACTGACCTGCTTCGCGCTGATCAGGGCGACCCAGGGGCTCGCCCGCCGGATCGGTGCCCGCGCCTGGGCGCGCGAGTGGCTGCACCTCCAGCACGGTGGAACCTGGTCCCAGCGCTGAGAACGGTGCTGCGGGCTCGTACCGCGCGGCGCAGCCTCGGCGCCCGACTGGCCTCCGGGCGCCCGGCCCGGTGCCGAACTTCCCGGAAAAGCGGTTGAGCGGGTGTCGGCCGCGCGCCTAGCGTTCGGGGCGTGCTCGCGCTTTCGGTCAACGTCGGAATCGCTCGTCCGCTCGCCGCGAAGTCCGGGCAGAGCGGCATCGACAAACGGCCGGTGCACACGCCGGTCGCGGTGCGGGAGCCGCGAGCCGGCGGTAGCGGGCTGGCCGGTGACACGATCTGCGACACGGCCAACCACGGCGGCCGGGACCAGGCCGTCTACGCCTACGCGCGCGAAGATCTCGACCGGTGGGAGCCCGAGCTGGGCGCGCTGCGGTGCGGCGCGTTCGGCGAGAACCTCACCACGAGCGGCGTGGACGTCACGGGAGCGCTGATCGGGGAGCGGTGGCGGATCGGCCGCGACGTCGTGCTCCAGGTGACCGTGCCCCGCATCCCGTGCCGGACGTTCGCCGTGTGGCTGGACCGCGGCGGCTGGGTGAAGACGTTCGTCCAGCGGGCCGTTCCCGGCGCCTACCTGAGCGTGGTGGCGCCGGGAGACATCAGCACCGGCGACGCCATCGACGTCGAGCACCGTCCCGACCACGGCGTGGCGATCGGGACGGTGTTCCGGGCGCTGACCACGCAGCCCGACCTGCTGCCGCGGCTGGTGGACGTCCCGGAGCTGCCCGAGGACGTCCGGAGCAGGGCGGCAGCGCGAAGCCCCTACGTGCTCGACTAGTTCGGGCTCGGCGCGACCCCGGCGCGGTACGGGGCGAGCATCTTGGTCAGCCAGGCCTCGCCGATCGGCGTGTCCAGGTCGATCTGCAGCTCCGGTTCGGCATCGGCCAGCGCATCGGCGCACCGATCGCCGAAGAGCACCACGGCGGGTTTGCCGGTGTCCCGCTTGGACGGCCAGATCAGCCCGTCCGCCCAGGGCGCCTGCGAGCGGATCCACACCGCCCACCGCCGGGTGTGCGGGTAGGCGTCGCGGCCCGCGGCGTCGACCAGCCAGGAATCCTGCGCCACCGCCGCGAGATCCGGTGCGTCCAGCAGGCTGACCAGCGTCAGCTCCCGGTTCGCGCGCACCGCGCTGAACCGCCGCCCGGCGATCTGCGCGCGGCGGATCAGCCGCTGCCCGTCGGCGCCGAACCCGAGGTTGCGCAGCAGCACCTCGGCCAACGCCGTGGTCACGTGCAATCCGGCGTAATAGCTGGGGAACGGGTCTTCCGGAGTGCCGTCGAACCGGCCGCCCGGCGAGCCGAAGCTCACGTGCGCGGGCTTGAACTCGGCGGCGTGCCGCTCGCGCTCGTGGAGCCGGAACAGCGCGGTGTCGGTGCGCAGGACGTAGCGGTTCGGCGTGGCCTCGAACTGCTGAGGCGGAGTGGCCTGCGGCATGCTCACACCTCCGTCGACTCGTCGCGGGCGGCGTCGATCAGCGCGGCGTCGTCGACCTGGCCGATCAGCTGCGCCGGGATCCCGCCCAGCCAGTCGTTCGGGCCGAGCCACCAGTCCGCCGCGCCCCACGGGTCCTCGCCGACCCGCAAGCGCCGGTTCACGTCGCGCACCAGCGCGCGCGGTGTGCCGTCCGCGTCGAACTGGAACGCCGGGTACCGGTCGCCGCCCTCGGCGGGCAGCCGGATCAGGTCCGGGTCGGCGGGGTCGACGCCGACGGCCGAGAGCTGGTGCGCGTCGAGGGATTCCGCCGCGAGCAGCTGGTCCAGCCGCGGGCTCGGCGCGGAACCGGTCAGCCGGTCGCGCAGCCCGGTGCTCAGCCGCACCCAGTCCACCTCGGGACGGCGGAACCTGGACACGGGCTCGGCCAGCGCCCGCCGCACCGGGTGCTCGACGGGCAGCACGTCGCCCAGGAGCGAAGCGATGTCCTCGGTGACCATCGCGGAGGTGTCGGCGTCGGCGTCGGCGTCCTGCAGCTCGGCGATCAGCGACACCAACCTGGTGAACGTCTCCGGATCCAGCCGGTCCGCCACGTCGTCCCACTCGGCGGTGAGCGCGTCCAACATCTTCTGCTGGCTCACCGCGACCTCCCCGCCGCGATCTCAACGAGGTCTTTCCGACCGGGTTCTGCGTGGCGGTGCGGGTGGTGGAACCTCGGCGCCCGCCTGGACTCCGGGTGCCCGTCCTGATGCATGACCGATGCACGGCGGCTGGCCCGTCCTCGCCAGGCGAACGCTGAGAACCCGCGGTGGTGCGAGCTGCGAGGGTGGGCTGTGCGCCTGACGGCGCCTGCGGCACCTGCCGCTCGGTGCCGGTCGCCCCCCGCAGCTGCGGACCGCGGGCCGGAGGAACAAAATTCAATTGAAATCAAACGTCTGATTTCAATTGAAATTGCGGGCGGTCGTCGGCCAGCGCCGGTGTGTCGGGTGCCGACACACCGGCGATTCGCACTTTCCACTGGAATCGCTCTCCTATCCGCTGACGGAGTGACCGGCGATGTCGGTGCGGGCCCTGGCCACGGACTTGCGGTCCGCGCCGCCGATGTCGAGCTCGAAGCGCACATCGCTGCCGGTCTCCAGTTCCCTGGCGTGCACGGTGAGCTCGCCGGTCTCGGACATGGCGAAGGTGATCTCGATCCGGCAGCCCGCCGGTCGGGCCGGTATGCCGGTGAGCATGCCGCGCCCGACCTTGGTGTTGTCGGCCAGATCGTCGGAAGGCGTCGGCCCGGCCTGCTCCCAGACCTCGATCTCGGCCATCCGCTGGTTGTCGATGGCGGTCTGGAACGGGAACGGGCCGGTGTCGGCGGGCAGCTGGGTGTTGGGCTGCAGCAGGTGCGCGACCATCTGCCGGGCCCGGACCGGATCGGTCAGCGCCAGCGGATCGCGCGGATCGACGGCCTTGACCCCGAACGCCCGGGGCACCACGGTCGCCACCCGCTTGCGGGCCATCGCCGCGGCATCGGCCTCGCTGATGCCCAGCTGCCGCGCCGAACCGCCCTTGGCCTGTTTGATCAGCGCGAACAGCGCGGCGCCCTTGGCGACCGCGAGGTCGGGCTCGGACAACCGGGCGGTCAGCCCGAACCGCTCCTCCAACGCGGCCGAGACCGCGGGCATCCGGGTCATGCCACCGGCCAGCAGCACCTCGTCGAACCGCTCGACGCCCTTGCGGCGCGCGGTGTCGATGATCCGCCCGGTGATCGTCATGGTCCGCTCGAGCAGGTCGGCGGTGAGCTCCTCCAGCAGCTCCCGGGTGAACTTCACGTTGACCGCCGCTCCCGAGGCGCGCAGCGCGACGTTGCGGGACATCGTGGCGCTCAACGCCTTCTTGACCTCTTCGGCCCGGTCGGCGAACTCCTGCATGGCCAGCTCGTCGGCGCTGGGATCCAGCTTCGGGTGCGCTTCGCGGAAGGTGCTGAGCAGGTGGTCCACGATGCGCTGGTCCCAGTCCGCGCCGCCCAGCTCGCCGTCGCCGTCGGTGCACACCACCTGGACGTCATCGCCGGAAACCCGGATCACGGTGGTGTCGAAGGTGCCGCCGCCCAGGTCGTAGACCAGCACGTGCCGCGTGCCCGCAGCGTCGTCGAGCACGTGGTGGTGCAGCGCGGCGGCGACCGGCTCGGCCAGCACGTCCAGCACGGTCAGCCCCGCGATCTCGCCGGCCCGGCGGGTGGCCTCGCGCTCGGCGATGCCGAAGTGCGCGGGCACGGTGATCACCACGTCGCGCACTTCCAGCCCGGTGTTCTCCTCGGCGGCGCGGGCGAGTTCGCGCAGGATCAGCGCGGAGATCTTCTCCGGCGTGTACCGCTCGCGGTGGTAGGTGAACTCGACGCCCTCGCGCCCCATGTCCCGCTTGACCAGCTGCGCCACCAGGTGCGGGGCGAGCAGCGCGGAGTTCTTCGCCGCGGTGCCGACCAGCGCGCTGCCCGGCCGCTCGAAGTACACCACCGACGGCGTGGTGTCCTCGCCGATCGCGCTCTTGGCGATCACCGGGCGGGTGGTCTCGTCGACGTAGGAGATGCAGGAGTGCGTCGTGCCGAGGTCGATGCCGAACGTCGCCATCGGGTTCCCTTCTTCATCGGCCCTGATAGGTGAATGCTGCCCAGTGCTGCGGCGCGGCGGGGTCGACTTCGGCGAAGAAAGCCCCCAGTTCCCCGGGAATCCCGTCCAGCGGGCGCCGCCTCGGATCGAGCATCCACAGCTGCGCGGCCCGCAGTGCGCTCGCCGGATCGGGGTAGCCGGCGTTGAGGTAGTGGTGGAACACGATCATGAACATGGCGGTGGGCAGGTCCACCACCTCCCACCGGGTCCCGACCACCCCGACGGCCCCGGCGGCGAGGAACGCGGTGGACAGCGTCAGCACCTCGTCGTGCTGCCGGTCGGTCAGATCGCTGGCGCAGGCCGCGAGCACCACCAGCGCGCCGGCGGGTTTGTCCCGCGACTGCCGCAGGATGTCCTGCACCGGCAGCACTTCCTGCGAACCCAGCAGCAGCGCCGATTCCACCGGCAGCTCGGCGGGCACGGCGTGGCAGGCCAGGTGCAGCATCGACGCGCTGGGCAGCAGCGCCAGCACGTCGGCGGGCTTCGGCGGCGGCTGCCGGTCCCGACGGCGAGGATCGCGCGGTTTTCCCAGGTAGGGGCCGTGCGAGTAGTGCGTGCGGTGGATGTGGCCCATCTCGTGCTGGGTCCAGTGCAGCTCCGGCATCCGCACCAGCGCGGGCTCGCTGTCCCACGGCCGGGCTTCCCGCCGACCGGCTTCGAGGAACTGCCGTGCCGAAGCGGCGTAGCAGATCACGGCGTCCTGGCAGGCGTACCGGACCTTGCCGCCCGGCACCCGCCGCCGCGCGGCGTGCCACGGCACGGCGCCGAACTTGCCCACCGGCACCAGCACGATCCGCAGCGGCCCGGAACCCGCCAGCAGATCCAGCACCGGGTTCAGCACCGCCGCCCAAGCCCAGTCGCACACTTCGGCCAGCGCGGTTCGCCACTCGTCCTCGACGTCCTTCCCACGAGCGCGCTCCCGTTGCGCCTGGTCGAACCGCGCGACCGGCCCGTCCTCCCTGAGCTGCGGAGACATCACCTGCCGGACCTCGCCGTCAGCGGTGACCAGCACGACGACGCCGGGCAGCAGGTACACCAGCGCCCGGGTCGCCGAAGCGCGCAACCCGGCGGCGATCTCCTCCACCGGCGGCGGCGAAAGCAACTGCGCCTCAACGGGTTCGAGCGCGCGCAGCACCCGGTATCGGAGGTCGCTGGGCAGGTCGGCATCGGAAACCCTGATCACACCGGCATTTCCGACGTCCCACGGCCGTTCCTCGGCGGCTTCGGCCTCCCACCGCTCGGCCAGCTCGCCGTGCCCGTGCTCCCGGAGCAGGGTCGGGATGCTCGCCTCCACGGTCGAGGCGTGCAGGACCATGCCGCGCCCCAGCTCCAGCGCCTGCACAGCGGCCTCCGGCTGCCCGACGGCCAGGCACCAGTGGCTGACCTCCGTCGCTTCGCCGGTCGCGGTGTTCGCGGTCTCCAGCGCTCGCCGGGGGCTGTTCTGCAGCAGCACGTTGCGCGCCCGCTCCCGCAGCGAGGCCAACCCGTTGGACACGGCGCGCTGCTGGTCGCGGCGCGCGCTGTCGCCGCGGGTGAAGTAGCAGTCGGCCAGGGAGTTCAGCAGGTTCGCGGTCTCGAACGCGCCCGGTTCAGGCTCGAACTCGCGGAGGATCTGCTCGAAGCGGTTGATGGCGTTGTTCAGATCGCGCGGCGAGCGGGTGATCTCGTAGCGGGCCCGCAGCGCGATCCCGAGGCCTTCCAACGCCCCTCGTCGCTCTCGCGGATGCAGGTCGGGCTTGGCGCACACCTCGGTCATCATCGCGATACCGCGGTTGAGCACGGCGACGTCGCGAGTGGCGGTGCCCTGCCCGATGCACGTCATCGCCGCGCCGAGCACTTCGTTGGTGTGGTCGAGGTGGTGCTCGGGAACCTGGTCGAGCGCTTCCAGCACGGCGTCGGCGGCAGCGGGATCCGCGGCGTTGCCGGAGACGACGCTCTTCATGAGCTGGACCGACCCGAGCATGCTCGACACCCGCGGCCGCAACCAGTCGTCCTCGGGGAGGTCGTCGAGGAGCGCGGTCAGCTCGGCTTCCATGCGCTCGGCCTTCTCCGCGTCCATCGAGTGCGGCGAGATGTGCCGCGCCACTTCGGCGAACCGCGCGACGGCGTGCCGGTCGTGCCCGGAACCGGAGGCGAAGTACCGGGCGGCCTCCAGATCCTCCTGGCTGCCGAACGCCATGTACCGCTGGATCAGCAGCGAGCTCAACCACGGTGCGAGCAGCGGCCGGAGACCGTGGTCGGCGGGCAGCAGCTCATCGGCGCGGCGAAGGTGCTCCACCGAGGCGCTGGCGGCAGCGGTGTCGCGGGCGTTGATCGACTGAACGCCTTCGGCGGCGGCGAGCAGGAAGTGGTTGATCCCGGCGTTGAGCGGATCGGTGCCGCCGCGCCGCACCGCCTGCTCGGCGAGCTCCCGCACCCGGCCGAGGGATTGCCGGGAGCGGTCGAAGGCGGAGGAGACCAGCAGCGTGCTGGCCAGCGGCGTGATCACCTGCGCCCGCGCGGGGTCGTCGTCGGCGAAGTGCTCCAGGGCCTGTTCCAGTCGGCGGACGATGGCGGCGTGCTCGTCGGCGGTGAGGTCCTCGGGCTTGCTGTCGGGCATCCGCGCGGTGGCGCGCAGCCCGCTGATCAGCAGCGGCCGCATCGGGTGATCGGCGGGCAGCGCCGCAGCGGCCTCGGCGATCCGGGCGGTGGCGGTGTCGGTGTCCTCGGCATCGCCGGTGACCTCGGCGAGCTTCGCGGCCATCGCGGCCTGGAACGCGTCGATCTCCGGCCTGCCCGGCAGGTCCTCGCCCCAGGCGCGGGAGACTCGATCGAGCTCGTCGATCGCGCTCTCCCAGTCGGATGCGGTCGACTCGTCGGTCCGGCCGGCGGCGCTGACCAGCGTCCGCAGCAGCATGATGGAGCCGTCCGAGGTGTCGGCGATCGCATCCAGGTGCTCGCGCGCTTCGGCCAGTTCCTCCGGTGAAACCCGCAGGGTGAGCCCGTTGACCATGCTGGCGTTGAGCTGCCCGTGCCGGAGCTCGGCCGGGATGTGCCTGGTCAGCAGCAGGTAGGCGAGGCCGGTGTGGCAACTGTCGACGGCGTGCGGATCGTCGAGCTCCTGGAGAGCGGCGGTCAGATCCTCCACCGCGGCCCGGTGCTCGGAGTCGTCGCCACCGGCGGACATGAACCGCGTCAGGTGCATCGACCCGCGCACGAACCGGATCCGCGAGCGCAGCGGCGATTCCGGCAGCTGCTCGAACGCGGTGCCCAGATCGGCGAGAGCCGAGTCGACGTGCTCGAAAGCCGTCAGGCTGAGCACCATCTGACCGGTGATGAGGCCGATCCGCCCGATGATCTCCGGGTCGTCGACCAACGGCCGGAGCTGCTGCAAACAGCCCACCGCTGCGCGGAATTCGGCGGTATCACCGCGCTCGCCGCGCAGGGCGTGCGCGAGCCCGAGCTGGTACAGCGGCGCCGCGCGAGCGGGGGAGTTCTCGGCCAGGACTTCGAGGAGACTGCCTGCGACCGTGAGCACCTCGTCGACGTCGGCACCGGTCGTCTGCGCCCGCTGGAGCAGCAGGTCCGCGAGTTCCACCAGCAGCCGGTAGGCGGTCTCGTCGTCCAGCTCCTCACCGAGCTGGGCGTAGCGCTGCGCGATCTCTTCGTCGAGTTCGCCCGCCATCCCGTCCCTTCCTACCGCCGCAGAGCTTACTGCTTGGATGCGGCGGCTGATGGGAAAGTTCCCGCGAACGGCCCAGGCTTTCGCCGCACCTCGGGCTGGTGCGCCCGCGGCAGAACCGGTCAAAATACTCCAGTTCGATCGTGGTGTTCCCGGATTGAGGAGACGCACGTGGGCAAGCGACATCTGGTGACCGCCGTGGCCCTGGCCGCGGCGATGACGACCGCAGCACTACCCGCATCGGCCTCGGCAGCCGCCACGCCACCGGCGCTGTCGGACTTCGTGCTGGAGCCCACTAACGGCAACCTCCAGGGCATCGTCGACCAGCTCGACGCGGAACTGCCCAAGCTCGGCGTGCAGAACATCCTGGAGCAGGCCAACCGCACCGACGCCCCGAAGGGCGACGCCTGCACCTCACCCGCGCTGGACACCATGAAGTGGCCGTTGGCGCGCAAGTTCTGCTTCAACGCGGGCGATGTAGCCACCGAGGAGTGGATGCCGCAGGGCATCACCACGGTCGCCGACGCCCAGGAAGACCAGCAGTGGGGCACCAAGCAGGCGATCCTGGTCAGCTGGTACGACAAGCAGACGGCCCCGGTCAAGGGCGTCCGGGTCTCGTTCCTCGACACCGCGACGGGCGACTACCAGCACGTCCTGCTGGCGTACCCGTACATCAACAGCTACGGCAACCCGACCTACGAGGCGCTGACGACCCCGCAGGCCGGTGACGGAAGCGCCGTCCACGCGGGCGGAATCGCCTGGTACGGCAACTACCTGTACCTGGCGGACACCCGCCGCGGCATCCGCGTGTTCGACATGCGCTACATCTTCGACATCAAGTCGGCGGCCAACGGCAACGTCGACGACAGCAGCCAGCTGGGCCGCCAGAGCGGCACGTACTACAGCTACGGCTACCGCTACGTGATGCCCCAGGTCGCGGGCTACTCCAACCCGGGAGGCCTGGCGGACTTCCCGGCGGAGCACAGGTGCAACCCGAGCGGTCCGCAGAAGTTCTCCTACCTCGCCCTGGACCGCAGCCCGACCCCGGACACCCTGGTGACCGGCGAGTACTGCGCGAAGCAGGACGACCCGAACACCTACGGCCGAGTCGCGGAATGGCCCATGGACGGCAACACGGGCAAGCCCAAGCTGGACAGCGACGGCAAGTGGCGAGCGACGGCGGCCCACCGCCTCCCCAAACCGCGCGTCCAGGGAGCGGTGCCGACCGTCGGCCGCTGGTACCTGAGCAGCACCGGAAACGGCGACACCGGCCCGGGTTACCTCCAAGCGGCGAAGGGAATCGGAGTCCTGAGCACGGACAGCACGGAACAAGAAGTGGCGATCGGCGTGGAGGACCTGTCCTTCTGGCCGGGAAAGAACGAGCTCTGGACCGTCACGGAACACCCGGGCAAGCGAATCATCTACAGCACCCCGCGCCCCTGACCTGAACGCGAAGCGGCCCGGACGCCTCGGCGCCCGGGCCGCACTTCGCTCGCCCGCGGGCGTTCGACCGATACCGACGTCCGGTGGGCGGGCGGGTGCCTGTTCCGGAAAGCGGTGGGTACGGGTGTTGTGCCCACCGGCAGGCGCTGCTGGTAAGAACGCGTGCGGAACCAGAAGGCGAATGCTCGAGTGGTAACCGCGGACTGCTCTTTCTTGTTTCTCTGAAGGTCGTTGCCGATTAACCGCTTTAGTTCGCGCAGTTCTGAAGATGTGGTGCCGGTGTTGCCGTTTCGGTGTTCTCGACATCGATCTCGCGTGATTTGTCGTGATCTTGCCGAGTGCCATTCTGCGCGCGCCGAGTGGTGCTAGCTTGGCTCCGGGAAGTGATCGGCGACGCTGCGCTCTGGGATTCCGAGGTGGTTCGGTGTGATCGCGACGTACGCGTTTCCGCAGCACATCTCGGTTCGGGGGCGGATGGCCGGCGCTGTCGCCGTGTGCCTGCGGAAGACCGTGATGAGTCGGGTGGCCGATCCGATTCCTCCGGAGATCAGCGGGCACGGCGCCGATGGGAAGCCGCACGTCGCTTATCTGCCGCTGATCGACGCCGGGCATTCCGACGCCACCGGCGATGTGCTCGGCGTGGGGGTGCTGGTTCCCGAGGAACGGGCGGATCTGGATGCTGCCGTCGGCTCTGCGCTGGCGGCGGGCTTCGAGCTCCGGCTGTCCGGTGCGCATTTGCGGCTGAAGCGGCGCAGTGTTGTGGGGACGCCGCTGGACGCGCAGTGGTGGCTTCGGCGGTCGCGGCGGTGGGCCAGCGTGACGCCGATGGTGCTCGACCGGTTCTCCGGGCGGAGCGAGGAAGAGGCCGAGATCGGCCGCGCCTGCCTGCGCGCCGGTCTGCCCGAGCCGACGTCGGTCACCGCCGGGCGAGATCCGATGCTGCGCGGCGGCGCGTTCCTCGGGCGGCGTGACCTCGCCCGTCAGGAGAAGGGGCCGCGACCGTTCATGCACGTCCTGCTGGAGTTCCCGACACCGGTGCACGGGCCGGTGCTGCTCGGCGCGCAGCGCTACCTCGGGATGGGGCTCTGCGCGCCTCGCCCCTGATCAGGCTTCGCAGACAGTGCCCTCCGGCGGGAGGGTCGCGTCCGTGAAGTAGCGGTTCACGTGGTCGATCACGCAGCGGTTGCCCGCCGCCATGTAGAGGCCGTGGTAGACGCCGGGGAACTCGATCACCGTCGAACCGGGCACGTGGGACACCACCTCGCGGGTCGTCAGGAGCTCGTTCGCCCCGGACGCGCCGAGGATCGGCGGCAGGTTCTCGCCGTCCAGCGGGCCGCGCGGGTTGGTGACCTCCCAGCCGAGGCACGTCGTCTGGAGGCCCGGGAGGGCGTGCGGGAAGTCCGGGGTCAGGCGGCGGGCGCGTTCCGCAGCGGCTTCGAAGTCCTCGTAGGTGCGGTAGGTGAAGCCGTCGGCGCACTGGGTTGCGAGCATTGCGTTGGGGTGCCACGGTTTCCGCCCCTGGGACGGCATCGTGAAGACCGTCGCGTCGCCGTTGCGGGCCGCCGCGATCGCCTGGTCGAGCTCGGTGTAGCGGCTCACGCCGAGGAACGGCTGCATCGCGTTCTCCAGGTCGAAGGCGCTGTAGGCGAGCTCGGTGCCCGCGACCGGGATGGGGGCGCGGTCGGCCTCGACGAGCAAGTCGCGCCACACCGCGCGCACGTCCTCACCGCGCATGCTGCAGCTCTCCGTCTCGCCGCACCAGTCCACGAAGCGGTTGAACAGGTCCGTGCGCTCCAGAGCTCGCAGTTCGTCCGCGCGCTCGTCCGACGCTGTGTGGTTGACGATGCTGTCCAGGAACATCGTGCGCACCTGCTGCGGGAACAGCCGCGCGTAGGACACGCCGATCACGCCGCCGTAGGACTGGCCGAAGTAGTTCAGCTCCTCCTCGCCGAGCGCCTCGCGGATCGCGTCGAGATCCCGGGCGTGCGAGGCGGAGTCCATGTTGTCGTAGAGCCCGGGCGCGAGCTCGCGGCACCGGTCGGCCTGTGCCGCGTTCTCCGCTGCTTTGGCGTCGAATTCGGCTTGGCTGCGGGGAAAGGTGAATTCCGGCCCGGTCATGACGCAGGCCTCTTCCTGCGCCTGGCTCCAGGTGGGCCACGAGCCGCGGGGCTCCCAGGTCACCACGTCGAACCGGGTCCGCAGCTCGGCCACGTTGTCGGCACCGGCCTTGAGGTCCTCGATGCCGGACGCCCCTGGGCCGCCGGGGTTGAACACCACCGATCCGATGCGTTGCGCCGGGTCGGTGCTGGGCAGGCGCGCTATCCGCAGTGACAGCTTCGCGCCGTGCGGGGCGTCCCAGTCGACCGGGACCTCCACCTCCGCGCACTCGTAGCCGCCCGGGTCGTCCTCACCCGCGCACGGTTGCCACGCCAGTTGCCGTTCCGCCGTCGCCGTTGCGCATCCGGACAAGCAGAGGGCTGCCGCCACGACGGTGATCGCTCTTTTCATTTCCTTCGCTCCCAAGTGTTTTCGTGATCGGGAACGAAGTTAGGTGCGGTGTGCGGGTGCGGGCATCTGCCGCGGGGCATATCTTCACGCGTCGTCCCACGTGACCACGCCGTGCCGGTGCGCGTAGATCACCGCCTGCACGCGGGTCGCCAGGCCGAGCTTGGCGAGGATGCGCGCCACGTGGATCTTGACCGTGCCCGGCGCGATGTGGAGGACGCCGGCGATCTCCGCGTTGCTGAGCCCGCGGGCCAGCTCGACCAGCACCTCGCGCTCCCGCGCGGTCAGCTCGTCGAGCTCCGCCGTCGCCGGTCGCGGCGAGGTGGCGGCGAAGCGGTGCACCAGGCGCCGGGTCACCTGCGGATCGATCAGCCCCTGGCCGCGCTCCGCGGCCCGGATCGCATCGACGAACAGCGCCGGGTCGCTGTCCTTGAGCAGGAACCCGACCGCGCCCGCCTGCAACGCGCCGAACAGGTACTCGTCCAGGTCGAACGTGGTCAGCGCGATGACGGCCGGAGGCGGTGCGAGCGACATCAGGTGCCGGATCGCGGCCAGCCCGTCCATGCGCGGCATCCGGATGTCGGTGAGCACCACGTCGGGCTCGCGCCGCTCGGCCAGCGCGACGAGATCGGCACCGTCCACGGCCGCCCCGATCACCTCGATGCCGGGCTCGCCGGTCAGCAGCATGCGGAGCCCGTCGCGGGTCGGTGCCTGGTCGTCCGCGATCAGCACCCTGGTCATCGCGCTCCTCCGCGTGTCGGGATCCGGGCGCGCACCCGCCAGCCGCGCGGTTCGCGCGGGCCCGCGGCGAAGCTGCCGCCGAGCGATTCCACACGTTCCCGCATGCCGCGCAAGCCGCGTCCAGCGGGGCCCGGCACGCCGTGGCCCTGATCGTCCACTGTGATCACCAGGTGTTCCTCGTCGTCGGCGATCCGCACTTCGGCCTCCTCGGCGCTGGAATGCCTGGTCACGTTCGTCAGCGCCTCCTGCACGACGCGGTAAGCGCAGTGCCGCACGTCGCGGGGCAGATCTGCGGGGAGCGCGCCGCGCACGTCGATCCGGCCGGGCAGCCTGGCCACGAGGGCCTCCAGGTCGGGCGGTTTCTCGCTGTCGTCCAGGAGCCGGCGGATCTCCTGCAGCGCTTCGGCGGACAGCGTCGCGATGGTGGTCAGCACGGCGTCCGCCTCGGTCCCGGCGAGGGCCTTCCGCGAACCGACGGCCTGCATCCGGATCGCGCTGAGGTGGTGCCCGACGACGTCGTGCACATCGCGGGCCAGCTGCGCGCGTTCCTCCGCCCACACCTGCCTGACCTGGGCCTCCCGCAGACGTGCGAGCTGCTCGGCGCGGCTCTTCTGCAACCGCAGCGCGTATCCGAGCGCGACGGGCGCGACCGCGGTTCCCGGCACCGCGAGCAGGTCCAGCGGTTGCAGCGGTTCGTAGGCCAGCACGATGTTGAACAGCATCCAGATCGCCGAGCCGAGGGCGAGCACCGGCCAGCGGTCCTCCCGGTGGTAGGCCGCCGAACCGATCGCCGCCAGCGCCACCACCACTCCCGCCTGCGGCTGGCCCAGCACCACACCGATGCTGACCACACCGGCGGAAGCGGCTGCGGCGGTCAGCGGCAAGCGCCGGCGGAGGGCCAGCGGCGCGCACGCACCGAGCACGAGCAGCACCCACACCGGCCCCAGCTCGCCGGCGGCCGAGGAGTCGAGCACCGGAAGGCAGAGCGAGAGCGCGGCGGCCAGTGCCGCGAGCAGAGCGTCCTGGGCGCGATCGGCCAACCGCCGCCACCAGCGCACAACATCACGCATCCCGCCAGCATCGCCGAACTCGCCACCGCGCACGTCTGCCGGACGGGATACGCGCGAGTCACCCTCTGCGGCTCCATTTCCGCTGGTAGTGGCCCGTGAGTGTTTTGTGGGGCTATAGCACCTCAAAGTACTCACGGGCCCTGACCAGCGGAAACGGAAGGTGGTCGGCAAGCGGGACGCGAGGGTTCGCACCTGCGGCGGTCGGAGCGGCGCCGCGCTGGAGTCGCTCCGACCGATTAGTTTCGGCCTTCCCCGCGGTCCACTCCGGAGAACCTCGGCAGGAAGGGCACGTCATGTCCCGCGTCATCTACTCGGTCGCCTCCTCGCTGGACGGCTACAACACCGACGCCCAGGGCGACTTCTCCTGGGCGTACCCGGGCGAAGAGGTCATCGCGGCGCTCACCGCGGACATCGGCGCGGTGAGCACCTACCTCTACGGGCGGCGGATGTACGAGACGATGGCGGGCTGGGAGACCGATCCCGCCTTCGCCGCCCAGACGCCCGAATCGGCGCGGTGGGCGACCGCGTGGCAGGCGGCGGAGAAGATCGTCTTCTCGAAGACGCTGACCGAGGTCCGGACGAAGCGCACCAGGCTGGAGCGGGAGCTGACGGCCGAGGTGGTGGAGCGGGCGAGGGACGAGGCGACCGGTGATCTGACGGTCGAAGGTCCGACCCTGGCGCACAGCGCGCTCCGCCTGGGCCTGGTCGACGTGGTGGAGATCCTGATCTGCCCCGCCATCGTCGGCGGCGGGGCGCCGGTCCTGCCCGACGGCCTGCGGCTCGACCTCTCCCTGGAGCGGGAACGCCGCTTCGGCAACGGCATGGTCCAGCTCACCTACGCCGTCCGGTAGCCGCAACTCCGGCGGCCTGCCGGGCGGCCGCCGGAGATCCTGGTGGAGGTACGCGCTGGTCAGCGGATCGTGGCGCCGTACACGCGCTCGACCGCCATGGTGATGAGAACCCGGCGGTCGGCCACCATCACCGATCGGTACTCCGCCCAGTCCGGGTGCTCGCCCGCCGCTGCCCGGTAGTAGTCCACCAGGGCCGCGACCTCGGGGCCGTGCGGATCGGTGCCCGGGCCGGTCAGCGTCACCGGGCCTTCGGCGGTGGCCCACGAGTACCCGTCGGAGCTGGTGACCTCCAGCGCCGCCCGCGGATCCCGCCGCAGGTTCGCGGTCTTGGCCAGCCCCTCGGACGTCGAGATGCGCAGGACCCCGGACTGCTGGTCGTAGTGCGGCTGGACGGGGGAGAGCTGCGGCATGCCGTTCGACTTGATCGTGGCGAGCACGCCGAGCCGGCTCGCCGCGAGCAGCTCGTGCGGGTTGAACGCGGAAGCGGTCATGATCGTCCTCCTGGAAGCTTGCGGAACAGCTCGACCATCGCTCAGCACTCGCTGCTGCGCTCGGTCGAGCTCGGCAGGTGCCGATAACCCGAACCCGTCCCGCGGACGAGATGTTCCGCAGTCCGGAAGCGGAACGCGCGGCGAGGTCGACTGCCGCGCGATGCTGTTGCTGGTCAGCACGAGATCGACCGCGCACCGCGGCGGTCAGCGCAGGTTCCAGCGCGGCCCTGCTCCTCGGCGCCGGGGCGCCGCGAGCGTTCGCGACGGTCTGCCGGGGGCGCGCACCGAGCGTGCGAAAATGTTCTTCAGTCCACTTAGGCTCCGCCGTCCATCCATCATGGATTGCTGCATCCGGACCAGTTGGGCGGCCGGGAATTCGTGTACTCTGCGCCATTTCGCGAAAACCCGTGGGCCGCACCGAATTCTCGAAATCGGCGTTGATCGCGCATGTTTCGTTCTCTACGCTGCCCCGAGGGGAACTTCTTATCCGATCACTTGCTGAGCCAGGGGGTTCGGCCTGACCGGAACCAGCATGGAAACGAGGGACGAAGTGCGCATCCTGTTGATCAAACCCCCGATCCGTTCCTGCATGGTGGAAATCGGCAGGCACATGCCGATCGGACTGGCCTACTTGGCCGCGCAGCTGGGCGAGGCCGGCATGGAAGTCGACATCTTCGACTCGCTGGCCTACGCGGAGGACAACCACGTCGTCCCGCCCGAGGAGTACACCGACGCGGACCGCGCGAAGCTGGCCGCCCACCCGCGGTGGGGCCACCTGGTGCACTGGGGAGCCACCTGGGAGCGGATCACCGAGAAGCTGCGCTCCACGCACTACGACCTCGTCGGCGTCTCCTGCATGTTCACGCCGTACTACGAGCCCGCTTACCAGATCGCCCGCCTGGTCAAGGAGATCTCGCCGGACACCAAGATCATCCTCGGTGGGCAGCACCCGACCGTCGCCCACCACCACGCCATCACCGAGACCGCCTTCGACGCGCTGGTGCTGGGGGAGGCGGAGAGCAACGTCGTCGACATCGTGCGCGCCCTGGTCACCGGCGAACCGCTGACCGGGATGCCCGGTGTCGCCTACCGCTGCGGCACCGGTCTGTGCGACTGCGCCGAGCCGGGGCCGCGCGTCCACCTGCAACCGCGCGCGACCTTCCTCGAAGACCTCGACGGGCTCCCGATGCCCGCGGTGCACCTGCTGGACATGGCCAGCTACGACTCCACGGCCACGCTGATCACCAGTCGCGGTTGCCCGTTCTCCTGCTCGTTCTGCACCGTCCACGCCACGGTCGGCAAGAAGTTCCGCACCCGGGCGCCGGAGAACGTGATCCAGGAGATCGAGCACTACGTCAACGAGCACGGGATCCGCCGGTTCTTCATCGAGGACGACAACTTCACCTTCGACATCCCGCGGGTGCACGAACTCTGCCAGGCGGTGCAGCAGCGCGGCCTGGACATCGAACTGCACCTGCCCAACGGCATGACCGTGGTGAAGTTGAACGATGAACTCGTCCGGGACATGGCAGGCGCCGGGTTCCGCAGCCTCTTCCTCGGGCTGGAGACCACCGACGTGGCGCGGCTGCGCAAGATCCGCAAGGGCTTCACCTCGCTGGAGAAGGTGCACAACGGCGCGAACCTGTTCACCGACCAGGGAATCGACGTGGGCGCGTCGCTCATCGTCGGCCTGCTCGGCCAGAGCTGCGCGGAACTGGCCCGCGACTCGATCAACCTGATGCTCGTCGGCGTCCGGTTCTGGACCAACCCGTTCTACCCCATCCCCGGGTCCCCGGACTTCCAGCAGTGCCTGGGAAACGGGCTGATCACCCACGACACCGAGCTGGCGCTCTACGACCAGTTCAACTTCGCCATCGGGTCGGACCAGCTCGGCCCGGAGGAGCTGTACTGGGCGTGGGTGTGCACCCAGGCGATGGCGCAGTGGCCCCGGTACGTCCTCGAAGGCACCGATCACCGGCGGGAGCTCGCCGAGCTGCCGCTGGACCAGGCGCTGGACCGGTTGCTCGCGCACAGCACCGACCTCTTCGGCCCGGACGGCGGGCTCGAGGTGCCCGCGGTCCCGGTGGCGGTGGAGGGCAACCGGATCACCGTGCACCCCGAGGGATGCTTCGACGCCATGCAGCACCTCGCCGACAAGCCGCAGCCCGAGGGCCTGTGCACGTTCACCGGTGATGTGCTGGCCGCCGCGGCCAGCCTCTACACCGGCGTGCCGCACCGGGCGCAGCAGCTGCCGGGCAAGGACAGCGCGGGGTGCTGCCGCTTCACCCTGGTCGCCGACCAGGTCGCGCCGGTGTTCACCGACATCCACAAGGTGTTCCTGGCCGAGCTGCGGGACGCGGTGGCCGAGGCGCGCGATGAGCAGCCGGAACCGCTGACCGCGGACTGAACGCGCACGAGGAGGGCGAGGGCCGGTCGACCGGCCCTCGCCCTCCTTCCGCTCGTCGATCAGGACGCGGCGCGGCAGGCCGCGTAGTAGGTGCGCAGCGCGTCGTGGATCTCGGGCTCCATCGAGGCCAGCATCTCCGGCGGCGGGGTGAACTCCGGGTCGATCTCGTCGAGCAGCTTGCTGAACATGTCGCGCAGCTGCTCCTCGATCAGCGGCGGCCAGTCGTCCGGCACCACCCAGTTGAACTCGTAGCCGGTCGCGAGCGTGTGGATGACCGCGGTCTCCACGGTCTGCTCGCGGCTCATGGCCTCGATCGGGTTGCGCACCGGGGTGAAGACGTCCAGTTCGGTGTTGTACGGCTCGCCGAGGATCCGCGCGGCGAACTCGTGCGCCAGCATCGGCGACTGGTGCAGGCCGTCGCGGTAGGTCCCGGTCATCAACCACAGCCCGGCCACGCCCGCCTCGCCCAGCAGCGGGAAGCCGTCCAGCGGGACCGGCCGGTTGCCCACCTGGATCTGCTCGATGCGGCCCGACACCAGGTCGGTGCGCAACTGCCGGGTGCAGGCCAGCAGCAGGTTCAGCTCGTCGATCGCCGCCGTGGTGCGCATCTTCGGGCTGACCACGTTGGTGGCGCCGAGGTAGATCTGGCCCTGCGCGCGGGGCACCACGTGCAGACCGCAGGCGAAGGACCGGTTCGGGGTGCGGATCACGCTGCGCGGCGTGTTGCCGCCTTCGGTCTCGACCAGCAGCGAAACGCCGTTGCCCGCGACCATCCCGGGAATCCGGTTGCGCAGTTCGGCGGGCAGCGCCGAGAGCAGGTTGTGCGAGTTGGCGCCGGCCGCGACGACCACGTCCGGGGCGGAGAGCGCCGCACCGGAGGCGAGGGAGACCCCGTCGATCCGGTCGCCGGAGATCCGCAGTTCGGTGATGAGCTCGTCGACCAGCACACCGCCGGCCCGGCTGAAGGCGGTGGCCAGCGCGCGCAGCAGCGCCGCCGGGTTCACGGCGTGCTCGCCCGGGATGAACATCGCCTGGAGCGGGCGGGAGGTCGGGGCCGGTTCCAGCCAGTCGATGGCCTCCGGATCGAGGTCCTCGTACGGTTCCTTGTACTCGTCGAGCGCCTGGCGGATCGCGGTGTAGCCGCCGTTGTCGATCTGCGGCACGCCGATCGAGTTGAGGATGACCACCGTGCCGTGCGCGCTGCGGATGGCGCTCTCGTCGGATTCCTCGACGAGCAGCTGCTCCCACGAGTTCCACATCTCGGTGGCGCGCACGTCCATGGCGAGCTTGGCCCGGCCGTGGGCGCTGGCCATCAGATCCGGTGTCACCTCGCCGAAGCAGCCATTCATGGCACCCGCCGCGGCCGAAGCCGCCCACGGGCGCCGCGCTTCACCGACGACCGCGACCTTCGTGCCGCGGCGGGCGAGCACGAGGCCGAGTGACAGTCCCAGGGCACCGTTGCCGATGACGATGACGTCGAAAGCCTGATCGGTGGCGGGCACCGAAGTGTTACCGGTCGCTGAAATTGGCATCTGCGTCCTCGGAGGAAGAAGAGTGTGAAGAGCCGCGCACTCGCACCCCAGCCGTGCGCAGCGGTCCTCGCCCGTCGATCAGCGAGGCGTGTTGCGGACACGGTAGCCGCTCGCTCGGGGTGCGTCCACACGTATGACGGAGAATCCAGCGCTCTTCCGGGAAAACCGCATCGCCGCGGATTCGGCGGAAATTTCGCGGGAAACCGGGAACCATCGCGCGCGCCCGCTCGTCATAGGGGTGTGAGGTGGACAGCGGGGGCTTCCCGATCGGACGTCCGCGCCGCGCGCGGGACCGACCGCGCCGGGGCGGGGCCACCGCGTTGCTTCGTGACGCAGCGGAATCGGCGGTGACCGTCGGTTGTTGCTGCGAAATCAGGCTTTTCCGGCCCACCAGCGGGTATCATCGCTCCGTGACTTCCGTCCGTTCCGGTCTCTTTCGCCTTGAGGTCTACAATGGACGATCGCGCGATCAGGAGGTAGCCTATGCCCCTTTCGCACTTGACCGATCAACGCGTGTTCGCCGATTGGGACGACCTGCGCGGCGTGGCGGACCCGGACTTCCTGGCACTCGGCCTGGGCGCGACCAACATGATGTCGATGCTGTGGACCGTCGCCATGGGCGGCCGCGCGGTGGGGGTGGAACGGCGCGGTGACCCGCCTCCCGGCGAGTCCTGGAACATCGCCGCGGACACCTTCCACCAGCTGGGGCTGATCGACAGCCTGATGCTGCGGACCTACGGCGAGGAGGGCCTGCCCCGCTTCCGCGACGGCCGGGTGTTCCGGCTGGCCTCGTGCTTCTACGACCCGGAAGCCGAGGCCAAGAGCGTCTTCGCCGACGAGATCGTGAGCGGCTTCGAGTCCAGCGGCTGCCTGGCGGGCAGGCTCGAGCACGTCGAGCACATCGACGACCGCTGGGTCGCCGGCCGCCCGCAGCGGGTGGTCACCGTGCAACCGCCCGCGGAGGTGCCGGTCACGCCGGACCCGAGCGCCATCCGGTCCGACGTGGCCAAGATCCTCTGCGGCGAGTTCCCGTTCCAGCTGCCCGCGACCGAACTGCTGATCCTGCTGCGCCGCTACCTCGAGACCATCGAGGAGATGGACCTGGCCAAGGACTCGGGCACGCCGCGCGTGCGGCTGTTCACCCACCACCAGGTGGTGCCCGACGGCGGCTTCGTCGAGGAGCCCGACGGCAGGCGTCGCGTGATCATCGAGGCCGTGCAGGAGCTGGACTACAAGCAGAAGTTCATCTACCGGCGGCAGCCCGGCACCGAGCCGATCGACCTCGGCGTGCCGGAGCTGTTCTCGGTCGCGCAGGGCGTCGACAGCGACGACGCGGCGAAGCTGGGATTCCGGTCGAACCCGGTCGGCATCGACTACGGCGACGGGCGCGGGCCGGTCCCCGCGCAGTCCGACTACGTGGCCTGCCTGCTGAACACCTTCGTCGAAGGCCGGTCGCGGCGGCGGATCACCACGGTCTTCGACGAGGACGGCGACGAGTACTGGGTGCGCCAGATGGCCATCGGGCAGGAGGACGACCCCGAGGTCGGCTGGATCATGCTCCAGGTCCCCGCGTTCAAGTCCTTCGACCCGGTCGAGGAAGGCGTGCTTCCGGAGGGCACCGACCGGGAATCGCCCGACTACTTCGCCGCCTACCAGCAGCTGCTCTACGACTTCTTCTTCGACCACGCCGAGGAACTGCTGGAGATGCCCCGGGAGAAGCTGACCGGGATCAACACGTTCTACGGCCCGAAGCTGGTCACCGTCGCCGCGCGCATCGGCGTCGACGCCCAGATCGCGGTCAACGGGATCGTCGCGAGCAACACCTTCGGCACCGGGCACTTCCTGAACAACGGCGTGTCGGTGACCGGGATGATCTGCCACAGCGCCCGGGTGCTGCGGTACTGGATCGACCGGCGGCACGGCGTGGTGCCGGGCCGCGCGATTCGCCGGCTGGCCGAGGGCATCCGCCTCGACACCGAGGAGTGGATCCGGGTCAGCGCGGTCGAGTTCAGCATGGCCAACCCGCGCGGGTTCGAGCCGGAGTGCTTCGAGCTGATGGAGGCCGCCCGCGAGCACCGGGACTTCCTGGTGTCGCTGGACCTCGCCGACTGGAACCGGCTGATCGTCCACATCGGACGACTCGGCACCCAGCCGCTGCGGCCGCCGCACCCGCTGCACCCGGAGCAGCGCCGGAAGCAGCGGAACGGTCGGGCGCCCGTCCCGGCCAAGGCGGACGCCGCCGATCAGCCCGCTCCGGCGAAGCGCGAGGCGGACGCCATGCTGGTCGAAAGCTGAGCGCACCCGGCAACGAAACCCGTGGAGGGGCAATCCCATGCTCGACAGCTACGTCCACTCGTGCGCGGACGTGGTCACCCCGCCGGACGCCGACTTCCTGCGGGACTGGGTGTACGACAACCCGGTGCTGGCCGACCGCCGGGAGCTGCTGACCCGGTGGCTCACCGACCCGACCCCGCGCGAGGACATCGCGGCGAGCATGGGAATCCCGCTGGGGCGCCTGCTGCGCTCCTTCAACGAGACCGCGCCGCTGGCCGATCCGGTGCGGTTCCGCTACCGCGGCGTGCCGTTCTCGGTCGTGGCGATGGCGGGCACCTGCGACGACGTGCAGGGCGACCGGTACCCGAGGTTCGGCAGGCCGGTCACCCTGCGGTGCTACCTCGACGACGAAACCCTGCTGCCGCAGGGGATGTTCGAAGCCGCCGACTGGAACTTCATGGACGCCGGCCGCCCGGGCTTCCTCGGTTACGCCTACGGCGTCCACCACGACTCGGCGCTGTACCTGGCGGGCGTGCAGAGCGACCTCGCGGTCCGGTACACCTACCTGTTCCAGGGGCGCGGCGGGGAGACCGAGGTGCGGATCGGTGACGAGGTCGAGGTGCGCGCACCCGACGACCGCTACCGCGACCACGTTCCGGTGCTGCGGCGCACGTTCCAGCGCTACTGGATCCAGATCATGTTCGGCGCGGTGCTCGCCTGGGCACGCCGCGAACCCGGGCTGCGCGAACTCGGACTCCTCCGCTTCGACCTGGAACCGGAGGAGTCCGCGAACGGCCACGTGGTGCGCCGCGTCTACCGGGACCTCCCGGAGAGGCTGGGCAGCCCGACGCGGTGCGTGCGGGTGGAGGGCCGCTGCCACCGGTACGCCGTGTGCCCGCTGCCCGGCGTCGCCGACTACCTCGGTGCGCGCTGGCAGCCGGTCGACGCGGGCTGAACCGGTCCTCAGCCGGTCATCGCCGGTTCGGCGACCAGCGGCGCGGTGATGCCGAACCGCTCGGCGAGCAGCCGGCGGGCCATCCGCAGCGCGACCGCCTGGATGGTCAGCGTCGGGTTGGCCCCGCCCGGGTACGGGAGCAGCGCTCCGTCGCCCACGTAGACGTTCTCGGTGTCGTGGAGGCGCCCGTCCGGGTCCGTCACGCTGGTCGCCGGGTCGGTGCCCATCCGGCACGTGCCGTGCAGGTGCCCGCTGCCCAGCGCCCACCCGGACGGCTCGCGCGTCACCTGCGCGCACCCCGCCGCGGTGAGCAGTTCGGTGCCCTTGGCCAGCACGTGGTCCAGCCGGGCCAGGTCGCGCGGGTGGGCCTGGTAGTCCATCACCACGTCGGGCACCCCGTGCGCGTCGGTACCGGAGCCGAGCTGGACGCGGTTCGCCAGCTGGGGCTCGTCGGGGACCAGCGCCTCGATCCGGATGAACTGCTCGGTGGTGCGCTTGCGGAAGGAACGCATCGGCCGGGCCTCGTAGAGCAGGCCGCCGAGCCCGCCGGGCGCGGCCGGGTCCTGGTAGTGGTCGGCCACCGCGAAGGTGGAGAACGGGCCGAGCCCGGCCACTTCGCTTTCCGGCCGAGCCGTTCCGCCCAGGTACCGGTACCCGATCAGGTACTCGCCGAGCTTGAAGCACAAGCCGCGGCCGACGAGGTCGTGGGTGTTGCCCATGCCCTGCGGGTGCCGGTCGGTGGTCGATCGCAGCAGCAGCGCGGCGGTCTGGACCGCGTTGGCGCACAACAGGAACTGGCGCGCGCGGAACTCGTAGCGCCGTCCGGTGTCCATCCGCACGCACTCCAGCGCGGCGGCCTGCCGTCCCGCGCCGGGCAGCAGCCGAACGGCCTTGAGCCCGGCGAACAACCGCGCTCCGAGGTCGACCGCGGGGAACAGGAAGCGCGATGCGCTGTCGCCCTTGGCGCCGATCGGGCAGCGCTGGCAGATGCACGGAGCGTCCGCGGTGCACTGGGATTGCCCGGCGTAGGCGCGGGTGTTCACGGCCAGCGGGGTGGGGAAGGGCTGCCAGCCCAGGCCCGCCGCCGCGGTGCGAAGCGCGGCGCCGTCGTCGGTCACCGGTACCGCGGGCAGCGGGTACGGCCGACCGCGCGGCGGCAGCGTCGGGTCCGCGTCGGCGTCACCGGCGACTCCGGAGATGTCCTCCACCACCGCGTAGTAGGGGTCCAGTTCGGACGGGTCCCACGGCCACCGCAGCGGCAGCTCGGCGCGGCCGAGCACGGTCTCCGGGTCGAAGTCGACGGGCCGGTTCCGGAACAGCACGCCGCCGTAGAAGACCGTGCCGCCGCCGACGTTGCACGTGGTCCACGGGTAGCCGACCTTGGCCCAGGTGTCGTTCTCCTGCCGGACCCAGGCGGCTTCGGCCGCGGCCAGCACGCTGCCGTAGGAGGTGGCGCCGGTGACGTGCGCGCCCTGCTCCACCACCGCGACCGACAGCCCGGCCCGGGCGAGCAGCCAGGCGGCCGTCGCTCCGGCCGCTCCGCTACCGACCACGCACACGTCGTACTCGCCGGCTAGATCGCTCTCGCTCGGTGCCGGACCGTAGTCGGGCTGCGGGCGCGTCACCGCACCACCGCCGGGGTGGTGCGGAGTGCCGCAGGCGCGGACATGAGCTCGTGCAGCACGGATTCGACCTCGTCGAGGCGCACCATGACCAGCGGGAGATCGGGCGCCCCGGCGGGCACGCCGAGCTGCCGCAGCAGCACCAGCGGCAGCGAACCGGGCGACGGCGGCAGGTAACCGCGCTTGTTGTCGTCGCGGACCACGGTCATGATCTCGCTGATGGACAGCCATTCCGGCGTTCTGGTGGGAGCACCGAGCGCGGCGGCGGTCTCCTCGTGCAGCGCGACGTCGGCGTCGGTCAGCCAGCCGAGACGCCGGGACAGGTGCGCGGCGACGACCATGCCGAACGCGATGGCCGCACCGTGCGAGAGGCCCTCCGAACCGCGCCGCCGGTGGTCGGCCAGCTCGACGGCGTGGCCCACGGTGTGCCCGTACTCGAGCACCAGGCCCCTGCGCCGCTCCTCGGTGTCCTCCGCGGTCACCTCCATCTTGGCCGCGATGCTCTCCTCCAGCAGCCACAGCATCGAGTCCGTGTCGGACAGGCGGTCCTCGTCGACCACGGCGCGCAGGTGGGTCATCGCCTCCGGGCGGATCGCCAGGCAGTTCTTCGCCGCCTCGCACAGCCCGGAGCGCAGCTCCCGCTCTGGCAGCGTGGCCAGCAGCCGGACGTCGGTGAACACCGCGTCGGGCGAGTGGTAGGTGCCCAGGTGGTTCTTGCCCAGACTGCTGTTGATGGCCTGCTTGATCGACAGCGTCGAGTCCATCGCGGCGACCGTGGTGGTCGGGACGTGCACCAGCCGGATGCCCCGGAACAGCAGCGCGGCCACGAGACCGGCCAGGTTGCCGGGGACGCCGCCGCCGAAGGCGACGATGACGGTGCGCCGGGTGGCGCCCTTGGCCAGGCAGAACTCGGCGCACTCGGTCAGGTTCGACGGGGACTTGAGCGATTCGCCCGGCGGCCCGCTGTACACCTCGACCGGTCCGAGCGGGCGGAGCCGGGAGAGCAGGGCCTCGCCGTGCAGGGCGAGGACGGTGTCGTCGGTGACCACGACGAACCGGTCGGCATCCATTGTGGACAACGCCTGCCCGATCTCGTCGAGGCAGTCGACCCCGTAGTGGTAGGGGTATTCGGCCTCGCCGATCCGGACGAGCCGGGACTGCCACAGGTGGTCGGTGTCCCGAGTCGAACTGTCCGAAGCTGCCACTGATCATCTCCCATCAGGCCATCCCCGCCCGTGGCCGCTGGGCCTGGGGGAATTCTTCCCGCTGATCGTTGCCGGAGGCCGGTCCCAGCCGCTGCTCGGCGAACCGGCGTTGGCCGTGGTCGCGGCGACATGCGCAACATTAACCACCGAAACGCCGGTTTCACACCTGTTTTCGCGAAGTCGGCAGGTGCGCTGCGACTTCACCGACGCCTCGCGGTTTCCTCGCCCGAGTGCGGAAGAACTTGTGGACACCCGCCACAGCAGCGGTTAGGTTGGCTTCGGCGGATGAGCCGGTCGTCCCGCATTCGACTATGCGGCGGTGGATGCCGGTGCAGCGGGATGGGGACGCGGAGCCGACTGTCCAGCTGGGGGATCGGTCGAGTCCGCCTGTTGTCCTTCACGTCGTCGCGAGCAGCGACATGTCGTTGTATTCCCGCGTCTCGGGCGAGAAAGGGTGCGCGAAGGTGGATTAGTTGTTCCGGTCAACGGATCGCTTTTCCCGGTGGTGGGCCTGATCGTCGGGATGGGGGCACAGCAGGTTGAAGTACTTCACAAACTTGGTCGCCAGTTGACCGATCAAAACGTCGAATGTTCAACGACCGATGCGCGGCCGGGACCGTCATCGGCCATTTGGAGGCACATCCATGGTCCATTTGCCTTTGCTGCAGCGCGTTCCTCGTTACGTCACCGTTTTCGTCAACTGGGCTTGCAATCTGACCTGCCGCGAATGCTGGATGTACGGGGATTCCGCGAGCGAGAGCACCTGGCTGGAAGAGGTCAAGCGCGAGCAGATCAGCACCGAGATGTGGACCGGCATCGTCGACGAGCTGGCCGCGAACTCGGGGGCGGGCGACCCGGCGAACATCGCGATCATGGGCGGCGAGCCGCTGATGCACCCGAAGATCGTCGAGTTATGCCGGATCGCCAAGGAGCGGTTACCGGGCGGCGTGCTCGACATGAGCACCAACGGAACTCTCCTGACGCGCATGGCCGACGAGCTGGCCGACAGCGGGATCGACGTCGTCTACGTCTCCCTGGACGGGCCCACCGCCGAGATCAACAACCCGATCCGCGGCCGGAAGTCCTACGAGCGCGCCATCGCCGGGATCGAGGCGCTCCAGCGCGCCGCGGCCACCCGCGGCGGCCCGAAGATCGCGCTGAACTTCGTGGTGACCGGCATGAACTACACCTCGCTGCCGGAGATGGTGCGGCTCTGCGAGCGGATGGAGATCCCGGAGCTGACCGTCGGCCTGGCGAGCTACTTCACCAAGGACGAGGGGTGGCGCTCGCGGCCGGCGTTCGAACCGGTCACCGGGCAGCCGTTCCTGTCCTGGGCGGGCTACTGCAACGAGCACCAGCACGCGGACATGGACCTGGTCCGGCTGCGCGAGATCTTCGACGAGACCGAGAGCATGTCGGACTCGGTCGAGGTGCTGATCGCCCCGACCCGCTACGGCAACGAGGAGAAGGCCAAGTTCTTCACCCCGGACTGGCACCGGACGGTCCGGGAGACCACCTGCACCAAGCTCTGGGCGCAGAGCACGTTGCTGCCGAACGGGCAGGTCATCAGCTGCACCACGTTCGCCGACACGGTGATGGGCTCGATCAAGGGGTCGAGCCTGAGCGAGGTCTGGCACGGTGACACCTACCGCCGGATGCGCGAGCAGATCAAGCAAGGCCTGGCGCCGGTGTGCTACCGGTGCTGCGAGCTGAACATGGACATCGAAGTCGATCCCGCCCTGTACACCATCGAACCCGCCGTTGTGGAGAAGTGAACATGAACCGCACTGCTGATCAGGTCACCAACGCGACATACCTGGACCAGCGTCGGGCGACCGAGATCTACGGTGAGGCGTTCCGCTGCGCCTTCGAGTACGTCTACGGCAGCCACATCCCGGGCTCGGTGGTGGAGTTCGGCTGCTTCGAGGGCTTCAGCACGCTGCTGCTGGCCGACCTGATGGTCGAGTTCGACGCGGAAACCGAGTTCTACGCCAAGATCTTCGACCGCGGCCTGCACGTGTACGACTCCTTCGAGGGCTTCCCGAAGAGCACCGACGTGGTCGACGCCATCTCCTACGAGGTCTCCGACAGCGGCTACTGGGCCGAGCACGAGGACGCCTCGCCGCCCGGCACCGAGGAGCTATTGCGCGCCGAGCTCGCCCGCAGGTTCGGCGACAGCGGCTGGTCGGTGGTGCGGGGCATGTTCGAGGACACGCTGGTCTCGCACCCGCTCACCGAGCCCGTCGCGATCGCCAACCTGGACTGCGACCTGTACGCCTCGTCGGTCCAGGTGCTCGACCACCTGCTGGGCAACAAGCTGCTGCCCGACGGTGCGGTGCTGCTGCTCGACGACTACAACTGCAACCGGGCCAACCCGCGGTTCGGGATGCGCCGCGCGATGCGCGAGTGCTTCGCCCGCACCGACGGCTTCTACGACTACAGCGAGTTCCTGCGCTACGGCTGGCACGGTCGCGCGTTCTTCGTGCACCGGCTGGGCGACAGCCCCAACCCGGACGAGAGGTGATGATGACCGAGCCGCTGATGCAGGCGCTGGTGGTGCGCGGACCGCAGGAGCACGCGCTGGAGCAGGTGCCGCGCCCCGTGCCCGCGGCCGGCGAGGCGCTGGTCGCCACGACGCACGTGGCGGTGTGCGGCACCGACCTCCGGTTGCTGCGCGGAACCCTGCACGACGCCGAGTACCCGGTGATCCCGGGGCACGAGTGGACCGGCCGGGTGGTGGAAGCCCCCAGCCGGCCGGAGCTGGTCGGCGCGCGGGTGGTCGGCGACGGCATCACGCCGTGCGGGGCGTGCCCGCGCTGCGCGGAGCAGAAGCCGAACCTGTGCGAGAACCTCGACGAGGTGGCGTTCACCCGGCCCGGTGCGTTCGCCGACTTCTTCTGCATCCCCGCCGCCAACCTCCGGGTGCTGCCCGAGGAGTTGTCCGGTGCGGAGGGCTGCCTGCTGGAGCCCCTGTGCGTGGCGCTGCACGCCGTGGAGCGGGCTCCCGCGATCGAGGGGCGCGCGGTCGGGGTGATCGGCGGCGGCACCATCGGCCTGCTGGTCGCGCAGCTCGCCGTCGTGGCGGGAGCCAAGTCGGTCCGGGTCGTCGAACCGGGGGAGCCGCGGCGCGCGGTCGCCGCGGAACTCGGGTTGTCCACCGACACCGCGCTGCGGGACTGGGACGAGGACCAGCCGGAGATCGTCTTCGACGCCACCGGGGTCGCCGACGTCTTCCCACAGGGGTTGCGGGCGACCAGGCCCGGCGGGTCCTACGTGCTCGTCGGGTACTCCGGTGAGGACGCGACGAACTACGAGCCCAGCACCGCGATGCTGCGGGAGCTCTCGGTGCACGGCGTGCTCTCCGGCTACGGCCAGCTCGACCGGGCGTTGGAGGTGGTGACCAGCGGTGCGGTCCGGCTGGGCCCGCTGCTGAGCGAGCCGCTGCCGTTCCAGGAGTACGCCTCGGTGCTGGACGACCGGGGTGAAAACGCTCCGCTGCGAAGCGTTTTCACCTCCGGCGCCGAGTGAGTCAGCGCTCGCTCAGCACTTCGTCGTAGAGCTCGGCGGTACGACGCGCGACCTGGTCGAGGTCGTACCGCTCGAGCACCGCCTGCCGCGCCCGCTCCGCCGTCTCCGCCCGCCACTGCGGATCGTCCAGCGCGGCCCGGATGCCCTTGGCGAAGGCCGCGGGCGTGCGCTCGGGCACCAGCCAGCCGAGCTCGCCGTCGTCGAGCACGTTGGCCACACCGCCCACCCCGACGGCGACGATCGGCAGCCCGACCGCCATCGCCTCCAGCATCACGCTGCCGAACTCCTCGTGCAGCGGTGCCATCAGCATCAGGTCCATGACGCGCATCGCCGCCGGGACCTCCTCGTTGGGCACGTAGCCGGTGATCGTGAAGCGGTCGGTCAGGCCGCGCTGCGCCACCTCCTTCTCGAACAGGTCGCGCTCGTTGCCGTCGCCGCAGATCAACCAGTGCACCGGTTCGTCGCGCAGTTCCTCGGCGATGTCGATGATGATCGGCCAGCCCTTCTCCCTGGCGAGCCGTCCGATGTAGCCGACCACCGCGCGGTCGGACGGAACCGACCACCGCTGCCGCACTTCCGCCACCGCTTCGGGCGTGGCCGCCGCGGCGAAGCCCGTCGCGTCGATGACGTCCGGCAGCACCGCGAAGGACGACTCGGGGCGTCCGGCGGCTCTGGTGAGCACCGGCACGGTGCGCGGGGTGAGGGTGATGGTGCGGGTCGCCGCCCGGATGGCCTGCCGCTCGATCCACCGGGCGAGCGGCTGCAGCATCCGGTCCAGCGCGTTCATCGGGTGGTAGGTGACGATGATCGAGCAGTGGATGGTCAGCACCAGGGGCACGCGCAGCACGCGGCACAGCAACCAGCCGAGCAGCGGCGGGATGATCACGCCGCTGCAGTGCACGTGGATCAGGTCCGGGCGCTTCCGGTGCTTGACGAGGTGGCGGACCACGCCGAGCGCCCACGACAGGTTCAGGTCGACCATGCCGCGAATCCGCGAGCGCAGCGGCAGCACCGGCACGCGCACGCCGCGCACCTCGGTGTGCTCGGAGAGGCGCCAGCACGGCGGCGTTCCGGGGATGTCGAGGGTAAGCACCACCTGCTCGACGCCGAGGTCGTCCAGCGCCCTGGTCAACCGGTAGATCTGGGACTGCATGCCGCCGATCGCGTCGAACTTCACCGGCCACGAGGTCTCGGCGAGCTGCGGCCAGTAGAAGTGCGGGCTCAGCCGCAGCACGCGAGGTGCGCGGCGGCTCGATTCCTCTTTCACGAGTGGTGTTCTCCTGGAGATTCCAACGGCGGACGAACGCGGGCAGCGACGTCGGCCTCGGCGGAACGGGACGGAAGCGGGCCGAGGTCAGTCGGCGGCGCGCTCGGCGCCGACCGCGTGCGCCGAGTGCTCGGCGAGCACCGCGGACAGCGCGGCAACGCGCTTCGGGGCGCCGAGAACGCGCATGCAGAACTCGCAGATGTTGCGGTACCGGTCCTCGGCGAATTCCTGGAATGCGGGGTGTTCGCGGACCATCTTGCGGAAGTAGATCGGTGATTCCGGATCGTAGAAACCGGTGACCAGTCGTTCTCGCTCGGCCTGCTGATCGGCTGAATCGCCGTTGGTCCGAATGGAGCCGAGGAATACCGGTGTGCGCTTCATCGCGTCGGTGCTGACGTCCAGTTCGCAGCACGCGAAGACGTCGCCGGTGGCGTGCACCGTGGTGGTCAGGCTGTCGCAGTCCTGGAGGTCCTCGACGGGACGGCGAATTCCGAGCGGGATGAGGTCGGCTCCCCGGCCACGGTCGAGGAGTTCGTTGCGCAGGAACGGTTCGCCGGCTTCGGTCAGCGCGGCGATGATCTCCTCGTCGGTGCGCCGGTCCTGGGACGGACAGAAGTTGATCTCGGTGAGCAGCCCGAACGAGCGCGCCGCGCGCGCCGCGTTGATGGTGCGCTGCACCGGGAAGGACTGCACGTGGTAGGCGTCGGCGCTGAAGGCGATCCCGGAGATGCCCGCCTCGACGAACGGCGCCAGCTTGATCTTGGCCAACCGGTCGTCGCGGGCCCAGAACGCGTTGCTCTCGACGTCGACGACGTACCCGAGCTCGCGGGCGAAGGCGATGATCTCGCACATCTCCTCGGGGAACAGGAAGACCTCGCCGCCGCTGAAGGTGACGTGCTTCTTGCCGGACCGCAATCCGCTGCGGAGTGCCGAGTGGACCTCGTCGGAGGTGAGGCGTTCACGGCGCTGCGGACTCGATTCGACGATGCAGTGCGCGCAGGACAGGTTGCACGTGAGCGTGTAGTTGATGGCTAATCGCTCGTGCGCGGGAAACCTGTCCCAAATCGCTTCGGTAGTTTGGTCCAGACCGGCCATGGCCACCTCGTGGTTCGACGGTGCGTTCGTGAAAGAAAATCCCCAGCTGGCGCACCAGAATCCCCAGCTGGCGCCACTGTTCACACTAAGCCACCCGGGCGTGGCCGACAAGTGTCCCGGGACATCGCCCGAACCCGGTTTCGTTTCCCCGCAAGGGAATCCGCGATCGTATTCTCGAAATCCGCATCCGCAGAACCGGGCGGCGGTATATCGTCGTGGTTCGTCTCGGTCGAACATCAAGCTGGAGGAACCAGCGTGAATCAATCCAACCCGCCCGCGCAGCGCTCGCGCTGGTTCGGGCTAGCCGTGCTGTGCGCCGGCATGTTCATGATCATCACCGACGGCACGGTGGTGAACGTCGCGCTGCCCACCATCCAGGCCCAGCTGGGATTCGCCCAGGCCGACCTGACGTGGGTGGTCAACGCGTTCGTCGTCCCGTTCGGCGGACTGCTGCTGCTGGCCGGGCGGCTGGGCGACCTCGTCGGGCGCAAGCGCATGTTCCTCATCGGCTTGGTGGCCTTCACCCTCGCCTCCGCGCTCTGCGGTCTGGCCACCACGCAGGCGATGCTGATCGGCGCGCGGTTCGTGCAGGGGGTCGGCGGTGCGCTCGCCGCGGGCGTGATCCTCGGCAAGATCACCACGATGTTCTCCGACCCGAAGGAACTGGGCAAGGCGTTCGCGATCTTCAGCTTCGTGCTCAGCGGTGCCGGTGCGGTGGGCCTGGTGCTGGGTGGCGTGCTCACCGATGCTTTCGGTTGGCACTGGGCGTTCTTCATCAACGTGCCCATCGGCATCGCCGGCGTGCTGCTGGCGGTGCGGGTGCTCGACGACGACGAGGGGCTGGGCCTGTCCGGCGGCACCGACTTCCTCGGCGCGGCGATGGTCACCGCCGGGCTGATGATCGGCGTCTACAGCATCGTGGGATCCACCGAGCGGGGCTGGAGCTCGCCCTACTCGTGGGGGCCGGCCCTGCTCGCGGTCGTGCTGCTCGCGGTGTTCCTGGTCCGCCAGTCCAAGGTGAGCAACCCGCTGCTGCCGCTGCGCCTGTTCCGCTCGCGCAACTTCTCGGCGACCAACGGGCTGCAGATCCTCTACGTCGCCGCCGCTTTCGGGATGTTCTTCGTCAGCGCCCTCTACCTCCAGCTGGTGCTGGGCTACAACCCGATGCAGATCGGCCTGACGTTCCTGCCGATGACCGCGGTCACCGCGGTGGTCACCCTCGGCTTCGCCGCCAAGCTCAACGCCCGCTTCGGCGAGCGCCAGGTGCTGATCGCCGGGCTGATCCCGGTCGCGGTCGGGCTCGGGCTGCTCGCCCGCGTCCCGGTGGACGGCACCTTCGTGGTGGACTTCCTGCCGTCGATGCTGCTGCTCGGCGCCGGTGGCGGCCTGGTGGTCCCGGCGCTCACCGCGCTGGCGATGTCGGACGTGCCGCCCGTCGACTCGGGCCTCGCGGGCGGGCTGTTCAACACCATGCAGCAGGTCGGCGGCGCGCTCGGCGTCTCGGTGCTGGCGGTGTTCTCCACCCTGCACACCCAGAACCTGCGCGCCGCCGGTGAGCCGGACGCGGTGGCCCTCACCAGCGGGTACCAGCTCGCGTTCGGCATCACCACCGGGTTCATCGTGCTGTGCCTGATCGGCGTGGTCACCCTGCTGCGGCGGGTGTCCAAGGCGGCACCCGAGCCGGTCGCCGAGACCGCCAGCTGAGCGCGAAAGGGGCCGCCTCCGTCCACTGCGGACGGAGGCGGCCCCGGTCAGGTGCTAGAGCTCCGCGTGGTGGTCGCGGACCTTCGCCACCGCGCGGACCAGGTCTTCGGCGTCCTCGGCATCCCCGAGCAGAGCCTTGTGGTGGAAGATCAGCGTGGTTTCGCGGTACTGCTCGGAACCGCTGAAGTCGCGGCCCAGCGCGCGCTCCCGGCCCGCGTCGTCCCACACCGCGGCGAACCGCCGCTTGGTGTGCGGGTTGAGCATCACGCTGCGGTGCAGCGGCAGGTCCGGCGGCCACAGCGCCATGCCGAGCTCGGCGCTCACGGCCTGCGCCACCCGCTCCACCGAGGCGTCGCCGAAGGTGCCCGGCCGGAACCGGATCCCGTACTCGTAGACCGACCGCTTGTCGGCCTGCTCCGGCAGCGGGATCGGGCCGAAGTCGCCCAGTTCCGCCAGGCCGGCCTCCAGCACCTGCGCGGTCTTCTCGCGGTGCTCGTGCTGCGCGTCGAGGCGGGGCAGCTGGTCGAGCAGCACCGCGGCGGTCAGCTCCGACATGCAGTAGTTGCCGCCCATCACCTCACCGCTCTCGACGAGCTCCTCCTCGCCCGCGACGACCTCCTGGTCGCGGTAGCGCCGGGAGTCCGCGCGCAGCTGCTGGGCCCGCCGGTACAGCCGCTCGTCGGCGGTGATCACGGCACCGCCCTCGCCGCCGGCGAGCACCTTGCCGACCTGGAAGCTGAACGCCCCGACGGAACCGAAGGTCCCCACCGGGCGGCCGCGCCACCGCGCTCCGTGCGCCTGCGCGCAGTCCTCGATCAGTTCGATGCCGGTGTCGGCGACGACCTGCTGGATGCCGTCGAGGTCGGCGACCGTGCACGCCAGGTGCACCGCGATCACGGCCTTGGTGCGGTCGGAGACCGCCGCGCGGATGGCGTCCGGGGTGATGCAGCCCGTTTCCGGGTCGACGTCCACCAGCACGGGCAGCGCGCCGACCCGCAGCACCGCCGTCACCGGCGCCACCCAGGTCATGACCGGCACGATGACCTCATCGCCGGGTCCGATGTCGAGCGCTTCCAGGGCCACCACCAGCGCGCTGGAACCGTGGTCCACGCTGACGCAGTGCGCGATCTCGTTGTAGCGGGCGAACTCCTCGGCGAAGAGCCGCTCCCGCGCCCGCGAGCCGTCGCTGGCCCAGCTGATCGCCCAGCGGCGCGACCGCAGTGCGGCCACCAGCGAACGCTCGGTCTCCGCGTCGTACTGCGGCCAGCCCGGCCAGGCGCGGTCCTGCCGCACCGGAGTTCCACCGAGGACGGCGAGTTGGCTCATGCTTCTCCTCACGTAGCAGTTGTGCGGCTCGGGCGGCCCGTCATGCCGCGGGTTTGCGCAGGACCATCAGCACGTCGCGGATGCCGACGGTGGTGGGACGACCGCGCTCCCGCGTCAGTTCCGCGGCCAGCCGGTTCGGTTCGACTTCCCGGAGCAGCGCGGAATCCAGTGCGGGCGTGTCGATCTCGTAGTCCAGGTGCTCCGACGCGGAGACCTCGCACCACTGGAGTCCGCTGCGCACTGCCGCGTCCACGTAGTCCTCGAAGAACGACCGGTTGATGGTGGTGCTGTCGTGCACGTGCCACACCAGGAGGTCGGCCAGGTCCTCGGGCATCCCGGACCGCAGCAGCTCCCGCAGCTCCGCGCGGTCGTAGGCCAGGTGGGCCCACGGCGGGAGCAGCGTGTCGCGCCAGAACGCCAGGTCGCGCCCCTGGTAGCTGACGTACTCCAGCTGGTGCCCGTCGACGGCGCTCCAGATCGGGCCGAAGTGCGAGTAGAGCAGCCCACCGGGCTTGAGCACCCGCGCGGCCTGCTGCAGGGTCCGCCCGACGTCGAGGAACTGGAAGGCGTTGCAGGAGAACACCGCGTCGACGCTCGAATCCGGCAGCGGCATCTCCTCGGCGGGCACCGCGATCACCTCGCGGACACCGGATCGCGCGGCTTCCCGGTTCGGGTCCACGGAGTACCACCGGGCGACGCCGCGCTGCTCGATGAGTTCGGTCGGGAACGCCCCGCCGATCTCCGCCACCACCGCACCGGATAGATCCACGCGGCGCAGGAAATCGGCGAACACCTCTTCTTCGGACATCGCGAGGCCACGGTGCGCCACGGCAGCCTGATATGACGAATCCACTGTTCCAGCACGTCCCCTCGAGGAATGCGGTGAGCACGCGCCACCCCGGTGAGCACCCGGGGTGGCGGGAAGGAGATGCCCTGATCCGCTGTTCGGCGGATCAGGTGTCACGCCCGCTTTCCGGGGCGCGCGGAGAAATCGCCCGTCAGGCGAACGGCCAGGGCCGTGCGGTCGCGGCGATGCGGTTCCAGACGTTGATGCCGGCGATCGTCCAGATCAGCTCGGCCATCTCGACGTCGGTGAACTCGGCGGAAACCCGGGAGAACAGCTCGTCCTCGACCGGTCCTTCGCTCAACCTGGTCATGGCCTCGGTGAGTTCCAGGGCCGCCCGCTCGCGCTTGCTGAACAGCGGCACCTCCCGCCACGCGGGTAGGCAGAACAGCCGCCGCTCGCTCTCACCGTTGGAGTGGGCCTCGCGGCTGTGCTCGTCGACGCAGTAGGCGCAGCCGTTGATCTGCGATGCGCGGATCCGGACGAGCTCCAGCAGTGAATCTTCCAGCGTGACCTTGTCGAGCTCGGCGTCGAAGGCGTCCATGGCCTTGCTGATGCTGGGCGCGAGATTGTCCACCGCTAGCCGGAAGGTCCAGGCTAAGTTCGGGTCTGCGGTGTTGTCGGGCATGCAAGAACTCCCATTGGTTCAGGGATTTGCGACTGCTCGAACTCTACCCCAGGTGTCGCCGCGGTCGCACGGTTCTTCCTGTCAAAACCGGGGGTTTCGCCGCGGTTGACCGGTCAAACCGCGCCTACCTATGATGCGTTCGACGTGCCCCGGGCGGGCCGGAGCATCGGCTGGTTCCCGCGGCGATGCAGCGCAGTGGACAGGTTCCTGCCGCCGCCGAAGCGGCGAATCCGCTTCCAGATCACCCGAGTCTTCCCCCGAGTTCGTTGAACTCAACACCACTGGAGGGTTCCGCATGGCTCAGTACTATCCCAAGACCGGCGTCTGCTACGACCACGCAGAGCGGTCCAAGATCTACATGATCTACACCTTCAGCTGCAACGCGGCGTGCGACCACTGCCTCGTGGAGTCGAGCCCGAAGCGCCGGGCGAAGCTGGATCCCGCCACGGCCAAGGAGATATTGCGCCTCGGTGCCGAGCACGGGAAGAGCTTCTTAGACCTCTCCGGCGGCGAGGCGATGTTACATCCCAAAGAGGTCATGGAGGTCGCCAGCGCGGCTCGCGACCTCGGCTACTACGTCTGCCTCAACACCAACGCCTACTGGGCGCGCACGCCCGACCGGGCGCGCGGCGTCGTCGCCGACCTGAAGGCGGCCGGCGTGCAGGCCATCTTCCCGAGCGCCAGCGCCTACCACCTCAAGTACGTGCCGCTGGAGCGCGTGATGAACGCCCGGGCCGCCTGCCAGGAGCTCGACGTGGCCTACGAGCTGAACTACTTCTACTCCGCGGAGACCGAGACCGACGCGCGGATCCAGCGGGAGATGGACCTGGAGAACGAGGTCTTCTTCTTCGACGGGCTGCAGACCACCGGCAACAGCGAAGAGACGATGGGCGAGCTCAAGAAGCTCTACACGATGCGCGTCCCGGACGACATCGACGACTGCTTCAGCGTCCACCTCGGGGTGAACCCGCACGGGCACGTGGTCAGCACCTGCAACATGAACTACACCAACGCGAAGTTCCGGGACACGCCGTTCTTCCTCGGCAACTTCTACGAGCAGCCCTTCGAGGACATCCTGCGCGCCGAGCGGGAGTCCGCGGTGCTCCAGTTCCTGTACGACAACCCGCACCCGGCGCTGCACACCATGCTGCGCGAGGACGACGAGGTGGGCGAGTACTACCGGCAGACCTTCTCGGAGCGCCGCTACTACTCGGTGATCGACTACTACATCGACGTCTTCCGCGATGAGCGGACGATGTCCCGGATCGACCAGCTGCTGCCGAAGCCGCTGGCCTCGATCTGAGGCGCCGGGAGCCCGGGGAGCCCGCGGTCGGGCTCCCCGGGCTCCCGATTCACATCGGCCGGAGCGCGGTGCTCAGCGGCGGCCGCCGGAGAGGAACTCCTCGGCGGTCGCCGACCGGTCACCGGTGGCCGGGTCGATCAAGCGCAGCAGCGGGCCGGTCAGCGCCGTCGTCACCACCGCCATCACGACCAGCAGGGTGTAGAGGCGCTCGTCGATGATGCCCAGCAGCAGGCCCACGTTGAGCACGATCAGCTCGGTCAGGCCGCGCGTGTTCATCAGGAACGCCAGCGCGATCGACTGCCTGCCCTCGATGCCGCGCAACCGGGCGGCGGCGAACGTGCCGCCGACCTTGCCGCCGATCGCGACCAGGAGGATCAGCAGCAGCTCGCCGAACCCGGCGAGGTCCACTGCGGACAGGTCGACCTTCAAGCCGGCCACGATGAAGAACACGGGGAGCAGCAGGACGGAGTTGAAGCCGGCGATCCGGTCGTGCAACTGCTCGCGCAGCGCCTCCGTGCCGTCGCGGGGGATGGCCAGGCCGAACACGAAGGCGCCGAAGATCAGGTGCAGGCCCATCCACTCGGTCGCGGCGCCGGACAGCAGGGCGCCTGCGGAGACCACGGCGAGCACGGTGGGGGTGAGGTCCTTCGTCGTGGCGAAGATCCGGCGCAGCAGCGGGCGCACCACCCAGAGCATCACGGCGGTGTAGGGGACGAGCAGCGCGATCATCCACGGGTTCGCCCCGCCCGCGCCGGCCAGCGCCAGCACGCAGGCCAGCAGCAGCCACGCGAGCAGGTCGCCGATGGCGGCGGTGGTCATGGCCAGCGTGCCCAGCGGAGTGCGGGTCATGCGCAGGTCGGTCAGGATCCGCGCCAGCACGGGGAAGGCGGTCACCGCCATGGACGTGCCCAGGAAGAGGACGAAGACGACCGGGTTCTCGGTGGGGTGGCGGGTCAGCAGGAAGGCCGCCAGCGCCGCGCCCAGCGCGAAGGGGACCACAGTGGAGGCGAGTGAGACCGCGGTGGCGGTGCGGGCGCTCGCGCGAAGCAGGCGCTGGTCCAGTTCGAGGCCCACGACGAACATGAACAGTGCGACCCCGATGTTCGCCAGGGCCCACAGCAGGGGGCGGGTGTCGGTGGGGAAGAGCGCGTCGCTCACCGCGCCGTCGAACAACGTCGGTCCGACCAGAATGCCGGCCAGGACCTCACCGATCACGCTCGGCTGCCCCAAACGGCGGAAAAGTGCACCCAGCAAACGGGCCAGCGCGATGATCAGCGCCAGCCCGACGAGCAGAGTGATGATCTGATGAGTTTCCATAGGCACCATTCCCTTTGGCGTCGGGTTTCTTCGGTGGGCAGGCGGACGGGCCCGCGGCAACAGGCGGTTCTGGCCGGTCACCGGGGTGTTTTGGATTCGGTCCACCGTGTACGGAAGCCGTCGATCGGCCTCGGCGACTCTACCCCGGCGCGACGTTCCCGGGGATGGATTCTCGCTGGTGTTCACAGGTTTTCGCGGTGCCGCGCAGAATTTCCGGTAAACTTCTTGACGCGGCACCGACCGATTGCTTGACTGGTGCCGCGTCAATCATGCGACTGGTGTTCGGAAGTACTTCAATTTTCCACGTTCTCCACCAGATACGTTGTTTCGCATGGCGCGATGACCGGGGGGTTGTGAACTTGTCTAGTCGTCCGGAGGTAGCTGTGGGTGGGCCTCGACGTGCCGATGACGTGTCCTCGGGAGCCGACGCCCCGGTACAGCAGATCCCTTCCCCGGATTTCCTGGCACTGGGGCTCGGCGCCACCAACATGATGGCGATGCTGTGGTCGGTGGCGATGGGGCGCCGCGCGGTCGGCGTGGAGATGCGCGGTGAACCGGCGCTCGGGGTCCACTGGAACATCCGCGAGGACGTCTACCACCAGCTCGGCCTGATCGACCGGATGATGCTGGAAACCTACGGGGAAGCGGGCATCCCGCGGCTGGCGGACGGGCGCCTCTTCCGGCTCGCCGAGACCTTCTACAGCCCGAAGACGTCGGGCGGCAACGTCGCGGCCGACGAGATCGTCAGCTCGCTGGTCACCGACCTGCACCTGGTGGGCGCCATCGAGCACCTGGAGTTCATCGACGACCGCTGGGTCGACGGCAAGCCGAACCGGGTGATCATCCGCAACGAGCCGCCCGCGCTGCCGCCGGAGCCGGACCCGAGCAAGATCCGCGACGACATCAACGCGGTGCTGGACGGCCCCTCCACGTTCCAGACCGCGGCCTCGGAACTCCTGCGGCTCCTGCGCCGCTACCTGGAGAAGATCGAGGAGATGGACCTGGCGCGCGGTCTCGCGAGGCCCCGCGTGCGGTTGTTCCTGAACCACCGGGTGGTGGAAGCCGAGGACGACGGCTTCCTCGACTGCGGTGACGGCCGCAAGCGGATCCGCATCGAGCAGGTGCGGGAACTGGACTTCCGCGGCAGGTTCGCCCGTCGGCGCGTGCCCGGCACCGAGATCATCGACCTCGGCGTGCCGGAGCTGTTCGTGATCGCCGAGGGCTTCTACTCCAGCGACGCCGAACGGCTCGGCTTCGAGCAGCACGACGTCCTCGTCGACCACGACGACGGCCGCGGGCCGGTGGTGGCCCAGGCCGACTACCTGGCCGCCTTCGTCGAAGTGCTCGTCGACGGCAGGCTCCGGCGCCGGATCTCGTCGGTGTTCGACGACGACGGCACCGAGTACTGGGTGCGGCAGCTCGCAGTCGGCCACGAGAACGACCCCGAGGTCGGCTGGATCCTGGTGCAGGTGCCGGACTTCCGGACGTTCGACCCGGTCGAGGAGGGCGTGCTGCCCGCGGGCACGGACACGAACTCGCCCGAGTACTTCGCGACCTACCAGCAGCTGCTCTACGAGTACTTCATCGACCAGGCGGCGGAGATCCTCGAACTGCCGAAGGCGGAACTGGCCAAGATCCGGATGGACTACGGGCCGAAGCTGTTCAGCCTCGTCGAGCGGATCGGTGACGACGCCAGGCTGGCCGTCAACGGCGTCGTCGCGGGCGACTCCTTCGGCAACGGCCACTTCCTGACCAGCGGCGGGGCGAACACCGGGATGGTCGGACACAGCGCGCGCGTGCTGCGGTACTGGCAGGACCGGGATGCCGGGATCCACCCGGAGCAGGCGATCCGCACCCTGGCGGATGCGATCAAGCGGGACTCCGAGGCGTGGCTCAACGTCAGCGCGGTGGAGTTCAGCCAGGCATCGCCGATCAACTTCGGCGCCGAGCGGATCCAGGAGATCGCCGACGCCAACGGGATCTCGGTGGACGCGCGAGCGGCCACCGTCGACTCCAGCCGCCGGGTCCGGCACTCGCTGCTGACCCTGGACTACTCGGACTGGCGGCGGTTGTTCGTGCGCGGTGGCCGGCTCCACGCCGACCAGCTGCCGCCGCTGCACCCGCTGCACCCCGCGGCCCGCGATGCCGAAGACGCGGCCGACACCGACGCCAACGCGGAGATGGGTGGGACGGGCGCTCTCGCCCGCTGACCCGACATCGATCACCACCGGACCCGCCGCCGAACCGGGCGGTGGGGCGGACCAGCCGTGCCACCGCCCGGAGCGGTGCTTGGCCACCTGCTGCCGGGCGCGTGCGCCCGGACACGGAAAGGGAACGTGGATGACCACTGCTGCCGGCCACACCAATCAGGAACTCATCGAGCGCGCCCGCCGGGTGACGGCCGCTGAGAAGTACGACATCGGCACCCGGTTCCCGGCGATCTACCGCCGCGCCGAGGGCTCCTGGATGACCGACGTGGAGGGCAACCGCAGCCTCGACGTCACCGCGGCCAGCGGTGCGCTGCTGCTCGGCAACTGCCACCCGCTGGTCTCGGCCGCGATCACCGACTACATCCAGGACTACGGCACGGTGTTCGCCAGCACCCTGTCGCTGCCGCGCATCGAGCTGGCGGAGCGGTTGTGCGAGCGCTTCCCGGCCGGGGAGAAGGTGGTGTTCGGCAAGAGCGGTTCCGAGGCGACGACGATGGCCATCCGGCTGGCCCGGGCGGCCACCGGCAGGGAGCTGATCCTGACCTCCGGGTTCCACGGCTGGCACGACTGGCACCAGTCGTACCTGCAGATCGGCTACGACGCGGGAAGCGGGGTGGCCTGCTTCGGCTACAACAAGACCGCGTTCAAGCGGCTGGTCGCGGAGTTCGCCGACGAGATCGCCGGCGTCTTCGTCACCCCGGAACCGGCCTGGTTCGACGCGGCCTACTACCGCGAGCTGTCGGAGTTCTGCGCCCAGCACGGCGTGCTGTTCATGCTCGACGAGGTGATCACCTCGATGCGGTACGGCCCGAACGGCGTCAACGGCACCGGCGAGGTGCCCGCCGACATCATCACCATGAGCAAGGGCATGGCCAACGGGCACTCGCTCTCCGCGGTGCTCGGCAAGGCCGAGGTGATCGACGCCTACGACGACGCGGGCATCGGTGGCACCTACACCCGCGAAGTCCCGCCGATGGCCGCGGCGCTGGCGGTGCAGGACTTCCTGGCCGACGGCACCGAGCACGAGCGCTGCCAGCGCATGGGCAAGCTGCTCATGGACGGCATGCGCGACATCCTGGCCTCGGTCGGCATCCCGGCGTGGGTCGGCGGACCGGCCATGATGTTCGACGTGGTGGTGCCGTCCGAGGCGCTGTCCTGGGACATCTACCGCGCGGCGTTCGACCACGGCGCGTACTTCGAGGACAGCGGCACCCAGATGGTCACCGCCGCGTTCGGCGAGGCGGAGGTCGACCACGCGCTCACCGCTTTCGAGAAGGGCGCGCGCAAGGTCGCCGCGACGACGGACTTCGAGGTGTCCGAGATCGGCTTCGACCGCAAGGCCCAGTTCGCCGCGGAAGCGTTCGGCGGTGCGCTGGAGGACGACGACCGCGTGTTGAAGAGCATCGAGGAGACGGTGCGGCAGATCGCCGAGCGGACCCCGGGGATCAGCCCCCGACCCCTGCCGGCCTGTGGCTGAGGGTTCTCCGCCTGCCGGCGGCCGTCGCGGCGCGGCACCGGTTCCGCTGGTGACCGACGACGTCCGCGACGGCCGCTGGGAGCGCATCGCCCAGCGGTCGTACGGAACGGCGATCTACCGGGTCGAGGGCAGGCGCACCTACTACGTCAAGACCACGCCGCCGCGCGACCCGGACGACCTCCGGTTCCACCCGGGCAACGAGGCGGAGCGGTTGGGCTGGCTCGCGGGCCGGGGCATCCCGGTGCCGGAGGTGGTGGAGCTCGGCGAGTCCGAGGACCTCCAGTGGCTGGTGACCACGATGGTCCCGGGTCGCCCGGTGGCCGGTGGCTGGGCCCCGCACGAGCTGCCGCGCGTGCTGGAGTCGGTCGCCGACCTCGCCCGCGCCCTGCACGAGCTCCCGGTCGGTGAGTGCCCGTTCGACCGCGGGCTCCAGAGCTCGCTGGCCGGTGCGCGGACAGCGGTGGAGCGGGGCACGGTCGATCTCGACGACCTCGATCCGGAGCACGACGGCTGGTCCGGGGACCGGCTGCTGGCCAAGCTCGACGCCACGCCGCCACCGCCCGAGGTGGACGTGGTGGTGTGCCACGGCGATCTGTGCCTGGACAACGTGCTGGTCGACCCGGAGGGCAAGTCGGTTACCGGGGTCATCGACGTCGGTCGGCTGGGAGTGGCGGACCGGTGGCTGGATCTCGCCATCGTCCTGCGCGACATCGGCGAGGAGACCCGGGAGCGGGGTTACGACCCCGACTGCGCCGAGGTGTTCCTCCGCCGCTACGGGCTGACCGAGATCGACGAGCGGCGCTTCTACTTCTACCGGCTGGTGGACGAGTTCATCTGAAAGACCCTGCCGCCGATCTCGGCCCGGGCCGAGATCGAGCGCAGCTCGCAACGGGAGGACCGGTTGTCCGGTGTCGATCCAGCGCTGCCCGCGCGCGTCCTGCTCCTCTCCCCGCACCCGGACGACATCGCGTGGTCCTTGGGCGGTGTGGTGGCACGACTGCGCGGTGCGGCGGAACTGTCCGCGGTGACCTTCTTCAGCCGTACCCGCTACGCACCGGGCTGCGCGGCGCACGGCGACGTCGCGGCTTCGGAGGTGCGCGCGCGGGAGGAGGACGAATGGGCCCGCTGGGCCGGCGTGCGGGTGGACCGGGGTGACCTGCCCGACGCGAGCCTGCGCGGCTACGACGACGACACCGAGATGGGAGCCGAGCCGGCTGCCGACGTGGTGTCGGCGGTCGTCGCGCTCCTGGCCGGTGCGGTGCGCTCGGTGCGCCCGGACTTCGTGCTGGCCCCGCTGGCGATGGGCGGGCACGTCGACCACGCGGCGGTGCTCGGCGCGGTGACGACGTTGGCCGTGGACTGGTCGGCGGAGCTGATCTGGTACGAGGACCTGCCGTACGCGGCGACCGAGCCACCGCCGTCGGCGGGCCACCCGGTGGTGGTGGACGTCGGCGGGGTCTGGAGCGCCAAGGAGCGCGGGGTCGGTTTCTTCCCCTCCCAGCTGCCCGACGAGGTGTTGCCGGTGTTGCGATCGCACGCCGGAGTGGACGGTGCGCGCGCCGAGCGCCTGTGGACGTCCTCGGTGGACGGTGCGCGCGGATTCGAGAGCCTGCTGTCGTCCCGGAACACGCCCTCGGAGCACGACCCAGCGATCCAAGCGCTGCACAGCTGAACAGTGCCGCCCGCAGCGAAGTCCGGGCGACGAGAAGGGGGTTGACCGCGAACCGGATCAACCCCCACTCCGCTCACCGGGACTGTTGCGCCCCCAGCAGGACTCGAACCTGCGACCTAAGGATTAGAAGTCCTTTGCTCTATCCAGCTGAGCTATGGGGGCATGTTCGGTGAGCTGCAAGCATGGAGGGTAGCGGTACCCGGTTGTCGCCGTGGCATCGACGCCGCACCGTTGCCGAGCCGTGGCCGAACGGCAAGCTGATCGACAACCGGGCCCGTAACAACAAGCGTCGTCGCTGGTCAGGCTGACGGCATCACGATCGCCTTCCGGAAATCGCGCGGACCGCCCAGCAGCCGCCGTACACCCCTGCCGGACGTCCGCGCGGAAACCGCGAGCGCGCTTCGCGGTCAGGCCCTCTTCACCCGGTAGCGGAGGTGCGTGACGCCGGTGCCCTCGACCACCACGACCGGACCCTCCAGCTCCGCCGGTGCGGTGGCGAGTTCACCGAAGAGCGTCTTGCCGCCGCCGAGGACGACGGGCACCAGTTCGATCCCGACCTCGTCGAGCAGCCCGGCCTCCAGGCACTGCCGGGCGATCTGCCCGCCGTTGACGACCACGTCCTTCTCCCCGGCGATCTCCTTCGCCCTCGCCACCGCCGCCTCGATGCCCTCGGTGACGAAGACGAAGTCCTCGTCGTCCGCGGGGCGATCGTCGGGCCGCTGGTGGGTGAGCACGACCGTGGTGACGTTCATCGGGTGGCGGCCGCCCCAGGCCTTCGTCATGTCGTAGAGGTACCGGCCGACGACCAGCGCACCGGTGTTCTCCCACTCCGGCCCGACCAGCGCCGCGCTCGCCGCGGAGATGCGGAGAGCAGGCACGTCGGGGCTGGCCGAGGGGAGTTCGACGTCGCTGTTGCCGTACCACTGGAACAGCAGGTCGAAGCCGCTCTCGCCCGGCCCGGCGATGTAGCCGTCGAGCGACATCGTCGTGCTGCCGGTGGTCACCTTGCCCATCTCGTCTCCTCCGTCGTCGACTCGTGTCGCCAACGCCTCGAACGGCGGGCGGTCATTTCGACAAGCGGAGCCGAGATCTTCCAACCGGAGATCGACGACCGCAGTGACCGGTGTCGTCGCCGGTCAGGCCGGTGGTAGTCGGCGCAGCGCCGCGGTGGTGAGGCCGAACAGGTGATCGGCGGTGTCCGCCGCGGAGGAGTCCCGCAGGGTCAGCATGGTCAGCAGCGAGCGGTCCGGCCCGAGCGAAGTGGCCGCCGTGCAGGTCTGGTGCGCGTCGACCAGCTCGCAGTACAGCCACGCCGGGCGGCCCTCGACGTCCACCGCCGCACCACCGGGCTGGCGCTCGGTCACCGCCGCCACCGGGTCGTAGAAGCCCGCCGCCGCGGCATTGGCCGGACCGCTGGTCAGCGGATGGGTGCAGGTGCCCGGAAGCGGCTGGTCGGGGCGCGGAGGACCGGCCGGGCCGCCGAAGGCCGCCAGGTCCTCGGGCGCCAGCAGACCGCACGGGTCGATCTCGGGCGGGGAGTCGGTCGGAGTGCTCCCGGAGGTCGTCGGCTCGTCGCGGAACCCGGCGGCCGGCACCGGCTCACCGGTCACCGGTTCGGCGCAGGCGGCGGACAGCAGCAGCATCGGCACCATGAGCGCACAGCGACGGACTACGGTCACGGCGTAACCGTAGCGCTCGCCCCGGCCGGAGATCATCCGTCGACCCGGCGGCCTGCGAACCGGACGTTTCAAATCGGCGGTTACGCTCGGTTTGTGCCATCCGAGACCACCCTGGACAAAGAAGCGGAACGGCGCGGCTCGCCCAGCTCAGTGGGCGTGCTGATCGTCACCGCCGTCGTGCTCGCGGCGGTGGTCGCCGCCGCGCTCACCGCCCTCTCCGCAGGAGCTTCCTACGCGTTGCTGGGCCTGCCGGATCCGGGGCCGGTCACGCAGTACGGGCTGCCGGTGATCCGCGTGATCACCGAGTCCGCAGCGGTCGTGAGCATCGGGGCGCTGCTGCTGGCCGCCTTCGGCATCCCCGCGCAGCCCTCGCGCGCGCTCGCCGCGGACGGCTACGCCGCGGTCCGCACCGCTGGCTGGGCGGCCGCCGTCTGGTGCGTGGGCGCGGTCCTGATGGTGCCGTTCATCGCCGCGGACGCCACCGGGCGCCCGGTGGGCGACGTGCTCGACTCCGAGGTCCTCTTCGGCCTGATCGACGCGCTGGAGCAGGCCAAGGCGTGGCTGCTGACCGCGGTGATCGCGTTCGTGGTCGTGCTGGCCTGCCGGGTCGTGCTGTCGTGGGGCTGGACGGTCGTCACGTTCGGGCTGAGCCTGCTGGCCCTGTTCCCGGTGATCGCCACCGGTCACTCCGCCAGCGGCGGATCGCACGACATCGCCACCAACAGCCTGCTGTTCCACCTCTTCGGCGCGGCGCTGTGGGTCGGCGGCCTGGTGGCGCTGGTGGCGCACGCCGCCCGCCGCGGTGCGCACCTGCCGGTCGTCGCGCGGCGGTACTCGCTGATCGCGCTGGTGTGCTGGGTGGCGATGGCGCTGTCCGGTGTGATCAACGCGTTCGTGCGGATGACGCCGGAGCAGCTGTTCACCACCGACTACGGCCTGCTGATGCTGCTCAAGATCGCCGCGCTGGTGGTGCTCGGCGTGTTCGGGTTCTTCCAGCGGCGCAGCGCGGTGCAGCACATCGAGGAGAAGACCGGCGTGGCCGCGCTGCTGCGGCTGGGCGCGGTCGAGGCGCTGGTCATGTTCGCCACCATCGGCATCGGCGTCGCGCTCGGGCGCACGCCGCCGCCGGACGGTGTCGTGCGGGGCGTCCCGGACCGGACCGAGCTGCTGATCGGCTACCCGCTGCCGGAACCGCCGACCGCGTTCCGGTTGATGTTCGACTGGCGGTTCGACCTGGTCTACGGCACCCTCGCGCTGGCCATGGCCGCGCTCTACCTGGTCGGCGTGCGCAGGCTGCGCAAGCGCGGCGACAGCTGGCCGGTCGGGCGCACCGTCGCCTGGCTGTGCGGCTGCGCGACGCTGCTGGTGGCCACCTCCTCGGGCATCGGCAAGTACGCGCCCGCGGTGTTCAGCGTGCACATGGGCCAGCACATGCTGCTGTCCATGCTGGCCCCGGTGTTCCTGGTGCTGGCCGGCCCGACGTCGCTGGCGCTGCGGGTGTTCAAGCCTGCGGGCAAGGAGCAGCCGCCGGGCCCCCGCGAGTGGCTGCTGGCCTTCGTGCACTCGCCGGTGACGCGCGCGCTGACCAACCCGATCGTCGCGCTGGTGCTGTTCGTGGGCTCGTTCTACGCGCTGTACTTCACCGGCCTGTTCGAAGCGGCGCTGACGCAGCACTGGGCGCACCTGGCGATGAACGCGCACTTCCTGCTGGTCGGCTACATCTTCTACTGGCCGGTGATCGGCGTCGACCCGGCGCCGCGGCAGCTGCCGCCGATGGGCAAGGTCGGGCTGGTCTTCGCGTCCATGCCGTTCCACGCCTTCTTCGGCATCGCGCTGATGATGTCCTCGACGGTGATCGGCGGCGACTTCTACCGCGGCCTGGACCTGCCGTGGGTCACCGATCTGCTCGCCGACCAGCGGCTGGGCGGCGGCCTGGCGTGGGCCTCCGGTGAGGTCCCGCTGGTGGTGGTGATGCTCGCGCTGCTGATCCAGTGGTCGCGGGCGGACAATCGCGCGGCGCGCAGGATCGACCGGAAGGCCGATGCCGACGGCGACGCGGACCTGAACGCGTACAACGAGATGCTCAAGCGACTCGCCGACAAGGACGACCAGCGGAGCAGCTGACCTGGCCGATCGGCAGCAGTCCGCACGGGTGGCGGCCGTTCCGCCGCGCTGAGCGGTGCTCGTCCGGCGGCCTCGGGTGGCGGCCGCGGATTCCCGAGGCGGCGGCGCTGGTCGAGGAGGTGACGACCGCCGGAGAGGCGGGGCGGAGATCGGCCGCTGAGCGCATGGGGACCGCGTGCGCGGCCCGACACGGGGCGCAACTACGATTCGGGGCATGGCCGAGTTCATTTACACCATGAAAAACGTGCGCAAGTCGCATGGTGACAAGGTCATCCTCGACAACGCGACGATCCAGTTCTACCCGGGCGCCAAGATCGGCGTCGTCGGGCCGAACGGCGCTGGTAAGTCGACCGTGCTGCGCATCATGGCGGGACTCGACCAGCCGAACAACGGTGAGGCGTTCCTGTCGCCGGGCTACACGGTCGGCATCATGCAGCAGGAGCCCCCGCTCAACGAGGAGAAGACGGTCCTCGGCAACGTCGAGGAGGGCGTCGGCGAGATCAAGCAGAAGCTCAACCGCTTCAACGAGATCGCCGAGCAGCTCGCGACCGACTACTCCGACGAGCTGATGGAGGAGATGGGCAAGCTCCAGGAGGACCTGGACCACGCCGACGCGTGGGAGCTGGACTCGCAGCTGGAGCAGGCGATGGACGCGCTGCGGTGCCCGCCGCCGGACGCCGACGTCAAGAACCTCTCCGGTGGTGAGCGCCGCCGGGTGGCCCTGTGCAAGCTGCTGCTGAGCAAGCCCGACCTGCTGCTGCTCGACGAGCCGACCAACCACCTCGACGCCGAGAGCGTGCTGTGGCTGGAGCAGTACCTGGCCAACTACGCGGGCGCCGTGCTCGCCGTGACCCACGACCGGTACTTCCTGGACAACGTGGCCGGCTGGATCCTGGAGCTGGACCGCGGCCGCACCTACCCGTACGAGGGCAACTACTCGACCTACCTGGAGAAGAAGGGCGAGCGCCTGGCGGTCCAGGGCAAGCGGGACGCCAAGCTGGCCAAGCGCCTGAAGGACGAGCTGGACTGGGTCCGCTCCAACGCCAAGGCCCGCCAGACCAAGTCGCGGTCGCGTCTGAACCGCTACGAGGAGATGGCCGCGGAGGCGGAGAAGACCCGCAAGCTCGACTTCGAGGAGATCCAGATCCCGCCGGGCCCGCGGATGGGCAACGTCGTGGTCGAGGTGGAGAACCTCAAGAAGGGCTTCGGCGACAACCTGCTCATCGACGACCTGTCGTTCACGCTGCCGCGCAACGGCATCGTCGGCGTCATCGGCCCGAACGGCGTCGGCAAGACGACGCTGTTCAAGACCATCGTGGGTCTGGAGGAGCCGGACTCGGGCACGGTCAAGGTCGGCGAGACCGTCAAGCTCTCCTACGTCGACCAGAACCGGGCCAACATCGACCCGGAGAAGAACGTCTGGCAGGTCGTCTCCGACGGGCTGGACTACATCCAGGTCGGCCAGGTCGAGATGCCCTCGCGCGCCTACGTCAGCGCGTTCGGCTTCAAGGGCCCGGACCAGCAGAAGCCGGCGGGCGTGCTCTCCGGTGGTGAGCGCAACCGGCTCAACCTGGCGTTGACGCTCAAGAAGGGCGGCAACCTGATCCTGCTGGACGAGCCGACCAACGACCTGGACGTGGAGACCCTGAGCTCGCTGGAGAACGCGCTCGAGCAGTTCCCCGGCTGCGCGGTGGTCATCTCCCACGACCGGTGGTTCCTGGACCGCGTCGCCACGCACATCCTGGCGTGGGAGGGCGACGACGAGAATCCGGCGAAGTGGTTCTGGTTCGAGGGCAACTTCGAGGGCTACGAGCAGAACAAGATCGATAGGCTGGGCGCGGAGGCGGCCCGTCCGCACCGCGTGACGCACCGCAAACTGACCCGGGGCTAGATGGTTGATTCCTTGCTCGTTCTGCGTGGCGGTGCGGGTGGCGGAACCTGAGCGGTTCCTGGCCTGCGGGCGCCTCTCCTGATGTATGACCAATGCACGGCGGAGGGGCCGTCCTCGCCAGGAAACCGCTCAGAACCCGCGGCGGCACGAGTTGCGAGGGTGGGCCAAGCGCTGCGCGCTTGCGGCAGCTCATGCCGTTGTTGGTAGACGCGTCGCGGCTGCGGCCTATAGAAAAGGAATCAATCGTCTAGAACGGAGGCGCCTTGGCGAGCGTGTCCGGACCACCCGACCCAGGCTCGGCGCAAGGACTCCTCGAACCCGCGCACCAGATGCGGTGGAGGGTCCCCGAGCTCGCGTTGGTGCTCAGTGATCGCGCTGTCGCGCTCGCCAGGCGCGCCGGTGACCAGGCGGCTCGGCTGCGCGCGGAAGCGCTCGCCCTGTTCGCCTCGAACCGGTTGGGGCGAGGTGTCCCGGCCACCGGCCGGGCTCTCGCCGCGGTCCGCGACGCCGAATCGGCGGGCGACGCCGAGGTGACGGCCGAGCTGCGGGTCGAGCTGGCGTGGTGCGCGTGCGCCGCGGGCAGCCCGGAGGTCGCGACCCGGATCCTGCGGCCGGTGCTGGAGCAGGAGCGGATCGAACCGTCGCTGCGCGCGCACGCGCTGCTGGCGCTGGCCGCCTCGATGCCCGTGCACCAGCAGGACGGTTCGCGGACCGATGCGCTGGACGAGGCCGAACGGCTGTACGGCGCGGGGGAGAGCAACCGGGACATCGCCCGGCTGCTGCAGGCCCGCGTCTGCGCGGCCCGCGCGGGCCACCACCGCCGGCTGGGCGAGTTCACCGAGGCGACGGAAGCCACTGAAGCGGGGCTGGACCAGCTCCAGCAGCTCGGTGATCCGGCGGCCGACAGCGGTGAGATCCGGACCCGGCTGGTGCTGGAGCGGGTGCAGTCGCTGCTGGAGCTCGGGCACCGGTCGGAGGCGGTCACGGCCGCCGAGAGGGTGCTCGCCGAGCCGGTGCGCGCCGCTGCGGCCGGTCCGGTCGGCTGGTTGGGGTTGGCGCTGGCCACCCGGGTGCACCTGCCCAACGGCGATCACGCGGCGGCGCTGCGGGTGCTCGGCGACACGGCGGCCATCTCCGAGCGGCACAAGCTCGACGGCCTGCTCGCCGAAGCGCTCAACACCCTGTCCCAGGTGCACGAGCGCGGCTCGGAGTTCCCCGATGCGCTGCGGGCGCTGCGCGGTGCGTACGCGGCCGACCGGCGCTGGCGCGCTGCGGTGCACCACGCGCGGGTCCGGCTGCTAGCCGAGTACCCGGAGCTCGGCAAGTGCGTGGACGTGCCCCGGCAGTCCCGGGGATCGGGTTCGGCGCCGCCCGAGTCCGGCCCGTCGGACGTTCCCCGGCCCGACCCGCGGTCCGGGCAGCAGGCGGAGCGGTCACCGGAAGCGGACGAGCAGCCGCCCGCCGCCTGGCCTGCTGAGGCGGCAGCGTTCGAACCCGAAACGATCGGCTCCGCGGAGACCGAACGGCTCGAAGTCGACGTTCCGAGCCCCGAACCCGGCGTCGAGTTCGGCATCATCGAGGTGCCGAGCGTTGCTGCGAGGGCCGGTGCGCCCCGGAGCGCTGAGCCCGAGGCGCCGAGCAGTGAGAACCCGGGTGCCGAACCTGCTTCGGCCGAGACTCCGAGCAGCGAGGACTCCGGCCGAGCGGTGCCCGGTGCCACCGGAAGCACTCCGTCCGGCGCGGTTGCGCCATCCGGATCGGCCGACCAGGCGACGGAGCTGCTGCCCAGGCCGCGGCCGGAGTCCGACGATGCCGCCGACGCGGCTCGCCTGCTGATGGAATCGCTCACCAGCCGGGCCGCTGAGCTGCGCGAAGAGCGCCGCCACCGGCAGGAGGAGGCGAGCGGATCGCGAGCGGCGGACGAGCCGACGATGCTGCTCGACCCGGCGCTGTTCGAAGACCTGATGGCCAGCGCGCACCAGCGCCGCGCCGAGCAGGCACCTGCCGCAGCCGATGCCGCCGAGCAGGAGCACCACGAGCAGGCGGAGGGCGCCGGGCGATCGGACTGGTGGCCCACCGAGCTCTTGGACCAGCAGTCCGGCGCGGAGGACACCTTCCCCGACCTGCCGGTCACGCAGCCGGAGCCGTCGCTCGAGTGGCAGATCGGGACCGAACCGGCCAGCGCGGCCGCCCCGGAACCCGCGGCGGCGGCCCTGCTCCCGGAACCGCTCGGCGCGGACCTGCCCGCCGACGCCACCGCGATCCTGCCGGTGATCGCCCCGGAGCCCGCCGAGCAGCGACCAGCCGCGCCGCGCCACGGTGCTCCGGAACCGGTCGCCACCGGAGCCCCGGAAGACGACCAGCGCACCGAGGCCGAACCGGCCGGAAGCAGCGCAGACGAGGCACCCAGCCGGGGCGAGGGCGGCGGACGGCGCTCGCGCGGCCGGTCGCTGGCCGAGATCAGGGCGAGCCTCCAGCTGCCCGAACAGCCCCGCGGCGGCCGCCGCCGGGCCCGGCACGCCGAGCCGGACGAACCGGAGCCCGCCGCCGAGGCGGTCGCCCGGCACCGCCAGCCGGACGAGACGGCCGAGGACACCCGCCCGGAGTTGCCCACCGCCGCCCCGGAGCCACCGCAGGCGGAGCTCCCGGCTGAGGACACCCACCCGAACCTGCCGGTGGCCGAGCCGCAGCCGGAGCCGCTGGTCGACTCCGTGGTTCCGGAGAAGGCCGGTCTCGCCGAGCTGCTCACCGAGGCGCTGCTGGCCTACGAGAGCGGGCGCCGCGGCGAGGCGGAGTCGGGGGCGTCCCGCTCCGGTCGGCACAGCGAACCGCATGTGTCCGGGATCACCGAGCCGTCCCGGCTTTCCCGGAGCCCGTTGCAGTCCACATCGGACGATCACGGGGCGGGTGCGGTGGCGCGGCACCGGCGGCCTGGATTCGACGCTGCGGCGACGGATCCGCTGTTCTGAAACGTCCAGGTAATCGATCATTGTGCCGCTCTTCACGCGCAGGACCACCTGGCCGCCCTCCGGCCGTGGCGGGAACTGGCAGTCTTATGGTGGAACCTGTGGGCACAAAGAGGTGCCGTCAAGCGTGGAGCTGCCTGAAGATGACCTCGAATCCCGGACAGTTGAAGACCGGACGACCGCAGACCGATGGGGAAGACTCGGCTGGGGAGCGATCCGGGAACCCCGAAATCGTCAAGAGCCGCCTGCTCGACAGAGCGGCGGAGACCGCTCCGGAGCTGGCCGAGCTGTTGCGCGCCTACTACCGGCACGTCCCCGCCGAGGAGTTCGTCGACGACGAGCCCGCCGACCTGGTCGGCGCGCTGCGCTCGCACCACAGGCTGGCCGCGACGCGGGTCGCCGGCCGACCGCTGGTGCAGATCTTCAACCCGGAGCGGACCACCGACGGCTGGCAGAGCCCGGCCACGGTGGTGCAGATCGTGACCGACGATTCCCCCTACCTGGTCGATTCGGTGATCGCCGAGCTCGGCCGCGACGGCGCTGCGGTGCAGCGCATCATCCACCCGATCATCGCGGTGCGCCGCGACGTCGCCGGTGAGCTGCTGGAGGTGCTGCCCGGTGCCGACCCGGCCGCGCCGCCCGCCGATTCGCTGGTCGAGAGCTGGATGTTCGTCGAGGTGGACCAGGTCACCGACCCCGAGCGCCTGGACGCCCTCAGCCACGGCCTGACCGACGTGCTCAACGACGTGCGCGAGGTCGTCGAGGACACCGAGCGGATGCACGCCGCGGCCCGCGCGCTGGCCGGTGCGCTGGAGCAGAACCCGCCGCCGCTGTCGGCGGCGGAGGTCAGCGACGGAGCCGGGCTGCTGCGCTGGCTGGCCGACGGGCACTTCACCTTCCTCGGATACCGCCACTACGAGCTGGTCCAGGACGGCTCCGAACCGGCGCTGCAGGCCGTGCTGGCCTCCGGCCTCGGCGTGCTGCGCGGCGACAGCGTCGCCGCCCGCAGCCTCGCCACCTGGCCGGACGCGGCCGGCGCGCTGTCGCCGGAGCTGCTGGTGCTGACCCAGGCCAGCGAACCGTCCACAGTGCACCGTCCGGTGCACCCGTTCTACGTCGGGGTCAAGACCTTCGACGAATCGGGTGCGGTGACCGGTGAGCACCGCTTCCTGGGCCTGTTCACCACCACGGCGCTGCACGAGAACGTGCTGGACATCCCGTTCATCGAGCGCCGGGTGCGCGACGTCATCCACAGCGCGGGATTCCCGATGGAGTCCTACTCCGGCCAGCGGATGCTGGAGGAGATCCAGAACTACCCGCGCGCCGAGCTGTTCTCCACCGACTCGGACACGCTGCAGGAGACCATCACCGGCGTGCTGGCGCTGGCCGAGCGCCGCAAGCTCAAGCCGTTCCTGCGCCGCGACCCCTACGGCCGCTTCTACTCGGTCCTGGTGTACCTGCCGCGCGACCGGTACACGACGAGCTCGCGGCTGGCCATGCAGGAGGTGCTGCTGGCCGAGCTGGGCGGCACCAGCCTGGAGTACAGCACGCGGGTGGGTGAATCCGCGCTGGCCCGGGTCGCCTTCGTGGTGCACACCGATCCGGAGAACCAGGTCGAGCCGGACCTGGGGCGCATCCAGCGGCGGCTGGACGAGGCCATCCACACCTGGGACGACCGGATGGTGGAGGAGGTCGACGCCGAGCAGTCCGGCTCCAGCCGCGACGGGCACGTGGCCCGCAGCCTGTCGGAGGCCATGAGCCAGCTCGGCCAGCACTACGCGGCGAGCTTCCCGGAGGCCTACAAGGAGGACTTCACCGCCGCCGAGGGCCTCGCCGACCTGCGGCGACTGGAGTCGCTGTCCGGTCCCGACGACCTGAAGATGTCGTTCTACGCGCCGCGCGACTCCAGCGGCGGGCAGCGCCGGTTCAAGATCTACGTCGGCGGCCGGGTGACCCTGTCCCGCGTGCTGCCGGTGCTGCAGAGCATGGGCGTCGAGGTCGTCGACGAGCGCCCGTACGAGATCTCGCTGGACAGCGCCGACCAGCAGTACTGGATCTACGACTTCGGCCTGCGGCTGGACGCGGAGCTGCTGGACAGGGTGGATTCGAGCCTGCTGGACACGCTGCGCGAGCGCTTCGAGGAGGCCTTCCGCGCCACCTGGCTCGGCGCCGCCGAGGTCGACCGGTTCAACGCGCTGGTGCTGCGCGCCGGGCTGAACTGGCGGCAGGCGTCGGTGCTGCGCGCCTACGCCAAGTACCTGCGGCAGGTCGGCATCGCCTACAGCCAGGACTACATCGAGGACGCGATCCTGGCGCACCGCACCACCACGACCACGCTGGTCCGGCTGTTCGAGGCGCGCTTCGACCCGGCGCTGGAGCCCGCGGAGCGCGAGGCCCGCGAAGCCGACCTGGTGGACGAGGTCACCAAGCTGATCGACGAGGTGACCAGCCTCGACGCGGACAAGATCCTGCGCAGCTACCTGAGCCTTATCCGGGCCACGCTGCGCACCAACTTCTTCTCCGCCGACCCGGACCGGGAGCGCCCCTACCTGGCGTTCAAGCTGGAGCCCAAGGAGATCCCCGGGCTGCCCGAGCCGCGCCCGCAGTTCGAGATCTTCGTGTACTCGCCGTGGGTGGAGGGCGTGCATCTGCGCTACGGATCGGTGGCCCGCGGCGGGCTGCGCTGGTCGGACCGCCGGGAGGACTTCCGCACCGAGATCCTGGGCCTGGTCAAGGCGCAGGCGGTGAAGAACGCGGTGATCGTGCCGGTCGGCGCGAAGGGCGGGTTCGTGGTCAAGCGGCCGCCGTCGCCCACCGGTGACCCGGCCGCCGACCGCAAGGCGACGCTGGACGAGGGCATCGCCTGCTACCGGATGTTCATCTCCGGGCTGCTGGACCTGACCGACAACCTGGTCGGCGGCGCGGTCGCCCCGCCGCAGGGCGTGGTGCGCCACGACGGCGACGACACCTACCTGGTGGTGGCCGCCGACAAGGGCACCGCGACGTTCTCCGACATCGCCAACGACGTGGCCAAGTCCTACGGCTTCTGGCTCGGCGACGCCTTCGCATCGGGCGGCTCGGTCGGCTACGACCACAAGGCCATGGGCATCACCGCCAAGGGCGCGTGGGAGAGCGTCAAGCGGCACTTCCTCGAACTGGACCTGGACACCCAGAGCGAGGACTTCACCGTGGTCGGCATCGGCGACATGGCCGGTGACGTGTTCGGCAACGGGATGCTGCTCTCCGAGCACATCCGGCTGGTCGCGGCGTTCAACCACATGCACGTGTTCATCGACCCCGACCCGGATCCCGCGGTGTCCTTCGCCGAACGCCGCAGGCTGTTCGAGCTGCCGCGCTCGACGTGGGACGACTACGACCGCAGCAAGATCAGCGCGGGCGGTGGCGTGTGGTCGCGCTCGCTGAAGTCGATCCCGCTGAACCCGCAGATCCGGCAGGCGCTGGGCATCGACGAGTCGGTGCGCCAGCTGGCCCCGGCCGAGCTGATCAAGAAGATCCTGCTGGCCCCGACCGACCTGCTGTGGAACGGCGGCATCGGCACCTACGTCAAGGCGAGCGGCGAGACGCACGCCGAGGTGGGCGACAAGGCCAACGACGCGGTCCGGGTCAACGGCGCGGACCTGCGGGTCAAGGTCGTCGGCGAGGGCGGCAACCTGGGCCTGACCCAGCTGGGCCGGATCGAGTTCGCCCGGGCGGGCGGCAAGGTCAACACCGACGCGCTGGACAACTCGGCGGGCGTGGACTGCTCCGACCACGAGGTCAACATCAAGATCCTGCTGGACCACCTGGTGGCCGAGGGCAGGCTGACCGGCGAGCAGCGCAACGAGCTGCTGGCGGACATGACCGACGAGGTCGGCGAGCTGGTGCTCACCGACAACCACCGGCAGAACGCGGTGCTGGGCATCTCCCGGTCGCACGCCGGGCCGATGGTGTCGGTGCACGCCCGCCAGGTCACCGCGCTGGAGAAGAGCGCCGGGCTGGACCGCAAGCTGGAGGCGCTGCCCACGGTCAAGGAGTTCCGCGAGCGGGAGAAGAACGGCGAGGGCCTCAGCTCGCCCGAGCTGGCGACGCTGATGGCGCACGTCAAGCTGTCGCTGAAGCGGGACGTGCTGGCCAGCGGCCTGCCGGACACCGAGGCGTTCGGCAGCCGGTTGCCGGAGTACTTCCCGAAGCCGCTGCAGGAGCGCTACGCCGACGCGATCACCGCGCACCCGCTGCGCCGCGAGATCATCACGACCCTGCTGGTCAACGAGATGGTCGACGGCGGTGGCATCTCCTTCGCCTACCGGCTGTCCGAGGAGATCAGCGCCTCGACCACGGACGCGGTGCGCGCCTTCGCGGTGGTCACCAACGTCTACGACCTGCACTCGCTGTGGCGGCAGATCGACGCGCTGGGCGGTTCGGTGCCCAGCTCGGTGGCCGACGAACTGGTCCTGGAGAGCCGCAGGCTGCTGGACCGGGCGGCGCGCTGGATGCTGAACAACCGGCCCCAGCCGCTGGCCATCGGCGCCGAGATCGCCCGCTTCCGGCCGGTGGTCGCGGAGCTGTCGAGCGCGGTGCGCGGGCTGCTGCGCGGCCGGGCGGCCGAGGGCGCCAGCGAGATGATCGACCGGTGGACGGCGGCGGGAGTGCCGGTGGAGCTGGCCGAACGGGTCGGCACCCTGCTGGACTCCTTCGCGCTGCTGGACATCCGCGAGGTCGCCGAGCTGGCCGAGCGCGATGCCGGGGTGAGCGCCGAGCGCAGCCCGCGCGAGAGCGCGGACCTGTACTACACGCTCGCCGAGCACCTCGACGTGGAGCGGATGCTGCTGGCGGTCAACGAGCTGGAGCGCGGGAACCGGTGGCACTCGCTGGCCCGGTTGGCGTTGCGGGATGATTTCTACGCATCGCTGCGCGCGATCACCATCGACGTCCTGCGGACCAGCGATCCGGGGGACGACTCCGAGCAGAAGATCGCTCACTGGGAGTCGGCCAACGAGTCGCGACTGGCGAGGGCCAACTCGTCGCTGGAGCAGATCAAGAGCTCCGGCCGGCTCGACCTGGCCACGCTGTCGGTGGCCGCGCGCCAGCTGCGCAGCATGGTCCGGTGAGTTGCCGGGTGGCTCGCGGGCGACCGCGGGCCACCCGCACGGCAGGAAGGGAGCTCCCCAGTGGGCGCGTTCGTAGCAGAGGTGGCCCTGCGCTGGTCCGACATGGACGCGTTCGGGCACGTCAACCACGCCCGGACGATCACGCTGCTGGAGGAGGCCCGCGCCGAGCTGCTGTTCACCGAGGCCGAGCGGCAGGGCCTGCTCGGCATGGCCGAGGGCATGGTGGTGGCCCGGGTCATGATCGACTACCACAGCCCGCTGCTGTACCGGTCGAAGTCGCTGCAGGTCCAGATGTCGGTGCGGGACCTGAAGGCGGCGTCGTTCGTCGTCGACTACACCGCCTACGCGCAGGAAGCGGTGGCCACCGCGGAAACCCTGATGGTGCCCTACGACCTGCAGGCCGGTCGGCCGCGGCGGCTGACCGCGGAGGAGCGCGCCTTCCTGGCCGAGTGGCAGCTGGAAACGGCGAAGTCGGAGAACAGCCGTGCCTGAACTGCGAATGCCCGACGCGGTCGAACGCGAGGACCTGGGCGCGTTCGTGGCGCGAGCGGTGCGCCTGGACGGGCAGGCGCTGGTGCGGCTGCGCAACCGCGCGAACACCGGTCGCGCGGACGTCTGGGCGGCCACGCCCTTCGACGCGCTGTGCACGAGATCCGTTGCGGCAGAAGTGGAACCGGCGGACCTGACGGTCTCCGGCAACGAACTGCTGGCGACGCTGACGGTCGCGGGCGGCCCGGTGATGGACCCGGGCCCGCCCCGCGATCTGCTGTGGCGTTCGGAGCTGCCCCCGACCGCGGGCTGGCAGCGCGTGGACGACCTCCCGGCGCGCGTCGTCGGCGAGGTCGCCGAGCGCGGTATCGACGTGGCCAAGGACAACGTCGGTCCGAAGGGGACACCGCCGGCGTCGCTGCTGGACCAGGAGGTCTTCACGGTCTCCGGCGCGGGCTACGAGGTGAAGGTCCCGCTGCGCTGCCTGTTCGTGCTGTCCGGCATGGGCTTCCTGGTCGCCGAGCCGCCGGAGTCCGAGATCGTCCGGGTCAGCGCGACCGACGCCTGGCTGCGCCTGGACTCCCGCTACGGCGCGGTCGTCCGCCGCCGCCACGCCCTCCTCCCGCTGCTGATCTGACGCCGATTCGTGGTTCCCGCTCCGCCGGGATGCGAGGACGACTACGTTCGGCTCAGCGGAACAGGTGATCGGGAGTCGGTGTGGGCGTCCTGGAAGAGGTCGAGCGGATCGTGCTCGGCTCCGAGCTGTCGGTGCCGGAGAAGGAAGCGCGCGTCATCGCGCGCTTGGTGGACAGCGGAGTGCCCGCGGCGGCCGAGTGCCTCGTGGCGACATCCGACAGCCGCGTCGCCTCGTTCGTCGCGGTGTACCTGGAGATGGTTCCTGGCGCCGAAGCGGAGAAGACCCGCGCGGCCGAGCGGCTGCGCGGCACCACCGGTGACCTGGTCAGGGCCGCTTCCAGGCTGGTGCGCTGGCTGCCCGGCAGCCTCCTCGACGCCTACGTCCAGGACTACCTCGCCACCCCGGAGCCGAATTCGCCGCTGTCCTCGGTGCTGTTCTCCATCGCGGTGCACCACCCGGAACGCGTGCGGCCCTACGCGGACCGCATCGAAAGCCCGAGCGTGCAGCGCATCCTGCTCTCCGGCGCTCCCGACGAAGTCGCCGACCGGCTGTTCACGAGGTGGCACGAGAGCCGCGATCTGGACCACCTGCACGATCTGGCGCTGATCCGGACCGAGCACGCCGCCGACCTCATCCAGTCGCTGGAGAGCGATCGCGCGCTCATGCGGGACTGGGACTGGTTGATGCCGCTGGCCGGGCGACTCCCGTACGCCGGCGCACCGGCGGGTTTCCGCCCGGCCTTCGCCGGTTTCGTCGCCGACGCCGGTGCGAGTCCGCACGTCATGGGCGGTGTCCCGGCGGGCGACGTGCCGCTCTGCGCGGACTGCGGGGCACCCGCCGAGCGCGTCCTGACCCTGTCGGCGCGGGACCTGCCGCACGCCCTGACCCGGGATCCGTCCTTCTACTGGTTCACCTGCGGCTGCTTGGAAGTGGACCGCATCGTCGTCGGTCTCACCTCGAACGGCGTGCACGTCCACTTCGGACCGCAGGGGCCGGGCGGATCCGACCGCTGCGTCGTCCCCGGCGAGCGGTCGATGGTGCTCGAACCGCATCCGAACCAGATCGGCTTCAGCCTGCCCGCGATCGCCGGGCGGTCTCGGCACCAGGTGGGCGGGCTGCCGCACTGGCCATCACCGGAAACGCACCCGCACTGCCCGGGTTGCGGCGACTTCATGCCGTTCCTGATCGCGATCGACAGCGGCCCGACCCCGTTCGGCGCGATGGGCTTCGAGCCGCTGCTCTTCGGCTTCTGGTGCGATCCCTGCGCGGTGTCCGCCACGCAGATCCAGTTCTGAGCGCGACCCGATCAGTCGAGGAACACGGTCGTTTCCGCGCGCGCTGTGCGGACGGGTGCCGCCGTCGCGTCCTCGAATCCGATCGACACGCCGCAGAAGAGCACGAGGTCGTCCGGCGGGGCGACGACTTCCGCGACGGTTCTCCGGTACACCGACCACGCCATCTGCGGGCAGCTGTGCAATCCCTCGGCGCGGAGCAGCAGCATGAGCGTCTGCAGGTAGATGCCGATGTCGACCCACTGGGCCGAGCCCATCTCCCGGGGGATGTAGCAGAAGAGGGCGGCCGGGGCGCCGAAGCAGTCCCAGTTGGCGGCGACGGCCCGCCGACGAGCCCGCTCGTCGCTACGTGCGATCCCGAGCGCGGCGTACCGCTGTTCGGCAGCGAGCGCGCGACGTTCGCGGTACGGCGATGTCAACACCGGCGGGTACATCTCGAACTCGCGCGGATCCCCGGGATCACCTGCGGTCACGCGCTCAGCGGTGCGCCTCTTCACCTCGGCGAGCGAATTGCCGGTCAGCGCGTAGCAGCGCCACGGCTGCAGGTTGCCTCCGGACGGAGCACGAGAGGCAGCGGTGAGCACGCGTTCGAGCACTTCTCGCGGTACTGGTGCGTCGATGAACCGGCGCACCGCTCGGCGGCTGGCCACCGCGTCGTAGACGTTCATCGACAGGCACCACCGGCCTGGTCGAGCGATGTCGCCCTATGATCGCAAGAGGTCATCGGTGCTCCCGCTGCGTCGGCTGTGTTGTGGTCTCCCCTCTGTTGACGGCCGGCGACGGGAAGAGGTGACCGATGAACGAGCACGATTCGCTCGTGGACCGTTTCGAGGCTCAGCGCCCGCACCTGCGAGCGGTGGCGTTTCGGATGCTCGGTTCCACGAGCGAGGCGGAGGACGCCGTCCAGGAGACCTGGATGCGCCTGACCCGAACCGACCGAGCGGACGTCGCGAATCTCGGTGGATGGCTGCGGACGGTCGTGTCCAACGTGTGTCTCGACATGCTGCGCGCGCGCCGGGCCAGGCGTGAGGAGCTGGTCGGCGAACAGGTCCCCGACCGGAGTTCGCCGGTCGACCGGGACGCCCCGGAACGAGAAGCGGTCCTCGTCGACGAGGTCGGCCGGGCCCTGCTGGTCGTGCTCGACGCGCTGACGCCCGCGGAGCGGGTCGCGTTCGTGCTGCACGAAACGCTCGCAGTGCCGTTCGCCGAGATCGCGCCCATCGTGGGGCGGTCGTCGGTGGCTGCGAAGAAGCTCGCCAGCCGCGCGCGCCGGAAAGTGCGGGGCACTCCTTCGGTCGGCGGCGCGGAACTCGCTGAGCACCGGCGATTGGTCGAGGCGTTCCTGGCTGCGGCACGCTCCGGAGACGTGACCGGGGTCGTCGCGGTGTTGGCTCCCGACGTGGTGCGGGTCGCCGACCGCGCAGCGCTGTCGGCGGGGCGAGCGACCGAGGTCAGCGGTGCGCGAGCCGTCGCGGAGGAGATCGCGGGGTTCGGACGCAATGCGCGATTCGCGGAACCGGCGCTGGTGAACGGGGCGGTCGGACTCGTGGTCGCCCCGCGAGGCAGGTTGCTGCTGGCCCTCGCGATCACCGTTGACGGGAACAAGATCGCTCGATACGAGCTCATCGGAGATCCCGCTCGACTGCGGACGCTCGAACTCGCCGTTCTCGACACGTGAATCCGGTCCGACCAGGTCGCCTCGGACCCGTGAGTGCTTCGGGGTGCTGCAGCGCCCCGAAGCACTCACGGGTTTCAGTCCTGGACGAGTCGCAGCGAGACGTAGTGGTTGATGCCGGTCCAGCGGGTGTGGCGCACCTTCTTGCGCTTGTACTCGCGGAAGCCGAGCTTCTCGTACAGCCGCAGCGCGGGTTCGTTGATGTCGGAGACCTCTTCCAGCAGGTACTCGCGGTACTGCGGCAGGGCGAGCAGGTGGGCCAGCAGGGCCTTCGCGGCGCCCTTGCCGCGGAATCTCGTCGCGGAGGCGACGAACTCGATCGAAGCCGTTGCCTCCCGCGGCTCGGCGAGGGCTTCGGTGAACGTGCGCTGGAACATGACGCCCGCGAAGGTCCCCTTGACCGGTCCCAGGTGCTTGCGCAGTTCCGCCGGGTCGCTCTGCGTCGAACGCCGCCGTCCGTCGGTGCAAGCGGCGATGGCCGCGGGCTCGCCGTCGGCCAGCGCCACGTGGAAGACGTCGAGCACCAGCATGTGCTCGAAGGCGTCGACGAGCTTGCGCGGATCCTTGGAGAAGAAGGCGAAGTCGGGACCGAACCCGTCGATGAAGACTTCGGTGATCCGTCGCCGGTAGCTCTCGCCCAGCTCGGCGGCGGGCCGGATTTCGATCATCATGCGCTCTCCCCGGATCGCCGGGCGATGAGCGCCTGCACGCCGTCCAGCAGCAGGTCGAGCCCGAAGGTGAAGTCGCTGTCCTCGACCCACTGCTCCGCCGGGCCGAAAGCGCCCGCGTGCACGGCCGCGTGCAGCGCGGGATGACCTCGGTCGTCGAGAACGCGGGCGAGGACTTCGGCGTAGCCGACGGGTCCGGGCGGCGCTTCGCCGACCGCACCGCGCAGACCGATGGCGAGGGCGGCGCTGCTCCGGGCGTAGCCGGACAGCGCGGTGGCGATGTTGATCGCCTCGCCGGCGTCCAGGCCGGTGCCGTCCAGCGCGGCCAGCGCCCGGTCCAGCCAGCGCAGCGCGCGCGGACCCGTCGGCGGAACGGCCGGTGAGCCGCTGAGCAGCCACGGGTGGCCGGCGAGGAAGTCGCGGTTGGCGCGGGTCCAGGTCGTGAGGTACTCGCGCCACGGCGCGCCGTCGGGCTCGGGCGGTGCCGGCACGACCGCGTCGGCCATCGCGATCAGCAGGTCCTCCTTGCTGCCGACGTAGCCGTACAGGGCCATCGTCGAGACGCCGAGCCGGGTGGCGACGCTGCTCATGCGCACTCCGGCCAGTCCGTCGGCGTCCGCGATCTCGATGGCCGCGGCGGTGATCCGGTCGAGGTCCAAGCCCCGCCGCGGCCCTCGCCGGGAGGTGGGTTCCAGGCCCCACATCCCGGCGATGACCGCGGGTATCTCCTGCTCTTCTCCGATGACGCACCTCCGCGCTTCCGGTGAACGGGATAATCACCGTAGCACGTACACTGTATATGGTACGGAGTTAGGTCACCGCTGGTGCACCGATTCGACGGTGTACAGGTGCGGCTCGTACCGCTCCGCCAGTTCGGCGGCCAGCTCCATGTGCTCCCGGGCGGCCGGGTCGCCGAGCATGGCGTGGAAGTCCTCGGCGGAGCGCCACTGGGCGTAGTTGGTCACCTTGGTGCCGTCGGTGCTGGCGTGGATGTTGGCCGAGACGAAGCCGGGCAGGTGCCGCATGGCCTCCTCGGTGGCCCGCCCGAGCAGGTCGATCAGCGCGCGCTGCCGCTCCGGCCGGACGGTGAACACGTTGATCAGGGTGGTGATCGGGGCTTCGGTCGAGATCCGGGACATGGCGTTCTCCCTGTGTCAGGTTCCTGACGCGGAAGTATGTGTAAGGTTCCTGTCATGAGTCAAGAGGACGTGCGCCAGCGGGTCGGCTACCTGGTCAAGCAGGTGCAGCAGTCGTTCCACCGCACGTGCGAGGAACGCCTCCGCCCGCTGGGCCTGTCGATGTCCCAGTACGCGGTCCTGCGCGCGCTGGCCGACGCACCGGGAGCCCCGGCGGCCGAGCTCGCCCGCCGCACCTTCGTCACCCGCCAGTCCCTGCGCGACGTGCTGAACGGGCTCAAGGCGGCGGGTTTGGCCAGCGTCGCGGAGCAGCCCACCACCGGCCGGGCCCGGCCGGTGACGCTCACCGAGCAGGGCCGCGCGCTGCTCGACGAGGCGGACGGCATCGTGCTCGACGCCGACGAGCGCATGACGGCCGGGCTCGCCCACGCCGACGTGCGCCGACTGGCCGAGCTGCTGGCCGCGTGCGCCGAGAACCTGACCTGAGCGTTCAGCCGAGGTCGGCGAGCTTGCGCTCGAGCACCGCCCGCTCGCGCTGGTTGCCGCACCGCTGGACGGCCAGCTCCAGCTCGGCGCGCGCCAGGTCGGTGCGGCCGAGCCGAGTGAGCAGTTCGCCGCGAACGCTGGGCAGCAGGTGCGAGTTCGGCAGCGCTCCGGTCGCCGCCAGCTCGTCCACGATCGCCAGCCCGGCGGCCGGCCCGCTGGCCATGCAGACCGCGACCGCCCGGTTCAGCTCCACCACCGGTGACGGCGCTAGCCTGCCGAGCGCCTCGTAGCAGAGCACGATGCGATCCCAGTCCGTGGTGTCGACCGACGCCGCGACGGCGTGGCACTCGGCGATCGCAGCCTGCAGACCGTAGGCGCCCAGGCCTCGCCCGGCCTTCTCGGCGCGGGCCAGCGCGGCTCGGCCGCGGCGGATCGCGGTGCGGTCCCAGCGGCGGCGGTCCTGGTGTTCGAGCAGCACCGGCTCGCCGTCCGGCCCGGTGCGCGCCGGGAAGCGCGCCGCGGTCAGCTCCAGCAGCGCGAGCAAGCCGTGGACCTCCGGTTCCTCCGGCATCAGACGGCTCAGCACCCGCGCCAGGCGCTGCGCTTCGTGCGCGAGATCGACCCTGATCAACTCGGTGCCGGAGCTCGCCGACGAGCCTTCGGTGAAGATCACGTAGATCGCGCTGAGCACCGAACCGAGCCGCTCGGTGCGCTCCGCGGCCGCGGGCACGGCGAAGGGCACGCGGGCCGCGGCGAGCGCCTTCTTCGCCCGGGTGATGCGGGCCTGCACCGTGGCGGTCGGGACCAGGAACGCCTTGGCGATCTCGTCGCTGGTCAGGCCGCCGATCACGCGCAACGTGAGCGCGATCCGCGCCTCGGCCGACAGCGCGGGGTGGCAGGCGGTGAACATCAGCGCGAGCACGTCGTCGTCGATCCGGTCCGGGTCCCAGAGCGCGTCCTCGGCGCCGTCCTCGCCCCGGTCGCGGGCGAGGACGGCGTACCGCTCGTCGAGCGCGGTGCGGCGGCGGAACACGTCGATCGCGCGGCGCCTGCCCACGGTGAGCAGCCAACCCGAAGGGCTGGCAGGCACACCGCTGCGCGGCCACGTCACGAGCGCCTCCGCGAACGCCTCCTGCGCGAGGTCCTCGGCGAGCGCGAAGTCACCGGTGTAGCGGGCCAGCGCGCCGACGATCCGCGCCGACTCGATCCGCCACACCGCCGCGACGGCGTCCCGGCTCAGAGCTGGCCGGTCGTCTCGCGCCAAGCCCGCTCCTTCCGGACCCACTCGTTGTCCTGCGGGAACTCGTCGATGCTGGAGATCCGGCGGATCTCGCACTTGCTGCCGGGCCCGGCCATCGGCGCCCGCTTCGCCCACGCCACGGCCTCCTCCTTGGAGGCGACGTCGACGATCCAGTACCCGCCGAAGAGCTCCTTGGTCTCGCCGTAGGGGCCGTCGGTGACCACCGGCGGCTGGGACGAGTAGTCGACGACCACGCCCTCCGCGGCGTCGTCCAGCCCCTCCGCGGCCACCAGCACGCCCGCCTGGATCATCTCCTCGTTGAACCGGCCCATCGCTTCGAGGATCTCGTTGAAGTCGACGTTCTGGAACGCCTCGTACGACTCCTCGGTGGCGCGCATGATCAGCATGTACTTCACGGTTCTGCCTCCCTGGACGTGTCCGGGTCCGCTCCGGACCCGCACTCCCAGGTCGAACGGGAGAACCGCGGATCGACACGCCCCGCGAACCTTTTCCGACAGGTTCCGGCAGCCTACGACTGGCCGCCGTCCCGCCGCGATCACGAAGTCGCGGTCGGCGGGCTCGTCGTGGTGGGCGGATTCGTCGGCGCGGTCTCCGTCGCGGTGGGCTCCGGAGTGGTCGTCGGCGCGGTCTCGGTCGGCTCCTCGGTCGTGGTCGGCGGCGCCGTCGTCGTGGGCGGCTGCGTGGTGGGCGGGTTCGTCGTCGTGGGCGGAACCGTGGTCGGTTCGCCGGTCGGCGGCGTGGTCGTCGGGTCGGCGGTCGTCGGCGGAGCAACGGGCGCGGAGCCCTCCGGCGGCGACGCGGGCGGCACCGGGACCTGCGTCGGCGGCTGCGGGGAGGTGTTCCCGGCTGGCTCTTCGCTCGGCGAACCCGACCGCGTCACCGCCTCGCCCGGACCCGAAGCAGGTGGTGGTGCCGGCTCGGGCGCGGGCGGGGCCGGGTGTCGCGCCACCACCGGGGAACCCGGCGCCGTCCAGGTGAGCGGGTCCTGCAGGCCGTCCGGGCCGCTGTCGACCGGGCGTTCGGTGAACGGCGGCAGCCTGCTGAAGATGTCCGGCGGGATCAGCCCGAAGAACGGGTCCGCCAGCGGCGCGGTCAGCACGTAGCAGCCCGCCGCCACGGACGCTCCCAGGAACGCGGTGGCCAGCGCGACGCGGAACTGCTTGCGCAGCGGGAGCCGCGGGTTGGCGGGCGGCACCGGGGAACCGAGCGGCTCGTCGGTCAGCCAGCGCTGCACCGCGGGCCCGCCGCGGGCGTGGGACGACCACACCTGGCCGAGCCACGTCGTGGCGTTGTGCAGGCGGTTGCGCAAGGTCCCGATCGGCAGCGGGTGCGCCGACAGCGGCGAACGCACCCAGCCGGACTCGGCCTGCTCGATGTCGCTGACGATGCTGCTGAGGCGCTCCTGGAGGAGCACCGGATCGGTCGGGGCGGGCATGGCCTCACCCCTCGGCGTCGCCGAAGCGGAGGCTGGACAGCGCCACGCCGTCGTAGCGCCACCACCGCTCGGTCGACAGGTCCAGGATCCAGGCGTCCTGCTCCCGCAGGACCAGACCGACGCGCAGCGCGCGGTGCCGGAACGTCGACTCGTCGATGGCGCCGCTCTCCAGCTCGTCGAGCAGAGCCCGGTAGTCGGCCATCGCCTTGCCCAGAGCCGGCGGTATGTCGACCGCCCCGGCGCCACCGGTCCGATGCCGGAAGTTCATGAAGCCACCCCCCAGAGGCACGTGCACGTCCGTCGTCCACGCGACCTCAGAATGGCCCCCCGCGTACAGGGGCGAAAGTCCTACTGGGGGAGAAACGCCTGATCAGGAGCGTCGGGAGAACCGGTCGGCGAGCCAGCCGACCGACTCGCTGACGGCCGCCTCCAGCGGCCCGCGGCGGAAGAAGCGGCGCCAGGCCAGCGGGAACAGGACGGCGAAGATCAGGAACACCTCGGGCATGAAGGTGCAGATGAGCGCCACCAGGCCCTCGGGCACGTGGCCGTCGCGCGGGAACGCGGGCATGCCCGGCAGATCGGGCAGGTCCGGGCCCATCGCCGACAGCTGCGCCAGCGGCTCCGGAACCCCGCTGAGCGCGTAGCCGCCGACGACGATCAGCCAGGCCATCGCCGCCGCGTGGAAGGCGTAGAGGGTCAGCGCCATCGATCCGGAGACCGCCAGCGGCTTGAGGAACCGGCCGGCCCGGTCGGCCAGCATCAGGCACAGCGCCAGGATCACCAGCGAGATGCCGCCGGAGTTGAGCACCTCGAAGGTCGTGCCGCTGTGCGAGGTGGTGGCCAGCAGCCAGTTCGGGTGCTCGACCGGCACGGTGCCCTCGGTGGGCTCCGGAGGCGTTCCGCCCACCGCTTCCAGCAGCCACTCCGACACCCGCCACGCGGCCAGCGACACGGCCAGGCCGGCCACCGCCAGCCAGCACCGGACCTTCGTCGACCGCAGGTCCATGCGCCCGACGGCCATCCCGAGCAGCACCAGCGGCAGGTAGGAGGCGGCCGGGTAGAAGCCGAGCAGCAGCAGGTCGAAGACCCCGGCGTCGGCGATCAGGTGCCCGGGGTCGACCGTGTTGACCGCGCTGACCAGCCACGCGACCGGGGTGTCCCCGGCCATCCAGCTGCGCAGCACGAACGACAGCTGCGGTCCCACCGCGGCCGCGATCGCCGCGGCGATCAGCAGGCCGCGGGTCCGCAGCCGGATGAAGGGCACCGCGAGCAGGAAGTACAGCCCGTAGAACGGGATGATCACGGTGAGCAGGAAGCCGGTCGCCTCGGTGGCCTTGGCCAGCGCGAGGCCGAGCACCAGCAGCAGTCCCGCCCGCAGCGCGATTCGCAACCGGGCCTGGCGCAGCGCCTCGCCGGTCGGGGGAGTGGTGCGCCCGGACAGCAGTGCCAGCGAAACACCGGCCAGCAGCGTGAACAGCGCGGTGGACCGGCCGCTGGAGAACTGCGCGACCAGCACTTCCGCGTCACCGGTCAGGAACGGCACCCCGAAGTGGATGCAGAACATGCCGAAGACGGCGAGGAAGCGGGCGACGTCGACCCCGACCAGTCGGCCGGTGCGTGGTTGCGTCCGAGCCGCGCTCTTTTCGGGCGCAATAGCAGTCATGGCATCCAGCGGGGTCTAGGGGCGTCTTCCGACGGACAACGGTACCCAGGTTAGAACGAGCCCCCGCACCGCCTGTTGCGGCTACGAGTCCAGGCTCACACCAGCCAAGCGGCGGTACCGGGCGGCAGATCCTCGCCGTCCACCGGGCGCGAGGACAGCAGCAGCTCGCCGGGCGGCAGCGGCACCGGAGCCGGTGAGGTGTTCAGCGCGCAGATCAGGCTGCTGCCGACGCGCCGGAACGCGAAGCAGTCCTCCGGTGCGCCGAACCACTCCACCTCGTCACCGGTGAACGCCGGGTGGCTGCTGCGCGTCTCCAGCGCGTGCCGGTAGAGCGAGAGCGTGGACTGCTCGTCCTCCAGCTGCGATTCGACGGTGAAGGACGCCCACTCCGCCGGGATCGCCGACCAGTCGCCCGGGGCCCGGGAGAACCCGAACGGCGGCAGGGCGCCCTCCCACGGCATCGGGATCCGCTCGGTGCCCGGCAGCCCCAGCTCCTCGCCGTGCCGCAGGCACACCGCCCCGGGCAGCGCCAGCTGCACCAGCGCCATCGCGCGGACCGGGGTCAGCGCGGCGTCGTCCCGGCTGCGCCGGCTGTCCCGGGTGGCCATCGCCCACGCCGTGCGCGGCCCCGGGCCGCCCAGCGCACCGGTGATCACCTTGCGCAGCGACTCGGCGGCGAAGCCGGCGATCGTCAGGTCGAGGTTGAACGACAGGTGCCAGTCACCGGCACCGATCACCACGCGGTCCGGGTAACCGGCCAGCACCGACCGGATCGCCCCGGCCGGGTCCTCGCGCGGCGCGAGGTGGAACCCGTCCACGCCGTGCGCCAGCCACGGTTCGAGCACCGCGCGTGGGTCGGCGCGCGCCGGATCGACGTCGAGCGCGACCATCACCCGCATCTCGGCGTCGTGCGCCTCGGCCAGCAGCTCGGCGAAGTCCGCCGCCGCCGGGTCCAGCCCCGCGGTGCCCGCCAGCAGGATGGCGTCCACGCCGAGCAGCTCCAGGTAGCCGAACCGGCCGCGCAGTCCTTCGAGGTCGCCGACCCCGTCACCGTCGCCGTCGGCGAACGCGCCGACGTCGACCTGGTAGCACACCGCGTCCCACCACCACGGCCGATCGCCGTGGCCCCGTGCGTCCGCCGCCCGCATCACCGGATCCTTCTCTTGAAGTTCTCCACCACCGATACCGCCACTTCTCCGAAGCGGCGAAGCCGCTCAGCCCACCGTCGGCGCTCGCGCCGCCGCGGGTTCTCAACGTCCGCCCGCCGTGCACTGATCGTGCATCAGGCCGGGCCGCAGTCCAGGCCGGCGCTGAGCTTCCGCCACGCGGAACCGGCCCGGAGCCTCACCGCTGAGTTCAGAACCAGGAGTTGACCATGCTCTCGGCGGCCATCTCCATGTACTGCCAGAGCTGGTCGCGGTGCTGCTGCGAGAGCTCGACCTCGTCCACCGCGATCCGCATGCAGCGCAGCCACGCGTCGCGCTCGGCCGGGCCGATCTTGAACGGCGCGTGCCGCATCCGCAACCGCGGGTGCCCGCGCCGCTCGGAGTAGGTGTGCGGGCCGCCCCAGTACTGCATCAGGAAGAGCCGGAGGCGCTCCTCGGCCGGGCCGAGGTCCTCCTCGGGGTAGAGCGGGCGCAGCAGCTCGTCCCCGGCCACCTCCTCGTAGAACTTCGCCACGATGCGGTGGAAGGTCGCTTCGCCGCCGACCTGCTCGTAAAAGCTCGTCACGGAAGTCACGGGGCACATCCTCTCAGAGCCTGTCGGCGTGGCCGTCCGCGCTTGTGCAAGCGGCGGCAGCCGCTTCGAGCGGGCAAGCACTCAGCGCTGGGCGACCACCCGAGCGACCCGACCACTTGCCGGCTCTCATCTCAGGGGCGGCCCGCCGGTTGTCACGGCTGCGCCGGACTCGTCGGCGGAACCGGCCGGCCGTAGGGGTACGGCGGCTCGATGTCCTCCTCGTCGTAGGCGCGCTTGATCTCCGCCCGCAGCCGTCGCTGCACCGACCACTGGCGGCCGGGCCGGACCTTGACGGTCAGCCGCAGCGTGATCGTGTCGGCGGTGATCTTGTCCACGCCCAGCATCTCCGGCGGATCCAGGACGTCCTTGGACAGCGGCTCGCGCGAGGTGGCGTCGGTGGCCACCTTGGTGGCGACCGTGATGGCCTTCTCCACGTCGCTGGTGTGCGAGATCGGGAAGTCCACCACCGCGAAGGCGAAGCCCTGGCTGGAGTTGCCGACCCGCAGGATCTCGCCGTTGCGGACGTACCAGACGGTGCCGTTGATGTCGCGCAGCGTGGTGACGCGCAGGCCGACGGCCTCCACGGTCCCGCTGGCCTCACCGAGGTCGACCACGTCACCGACCCCGTACTGGTCCTCGACCAGCATGAACATGCCGGACAGGAAGTCGCGCACCAGGTTCTGGGCGCCGAAGGCGACCGCGACGCCGAGCACACCGGCCGAGGCCAGCACCGGCGCCACCTGGATGCTCAGCTCCTGCAGCACGTAGATCGCGGCCAGCCCGTAGATGACCAGCGAGGCGATCGACTTGAGCACTGAGCCGATGGTCCGGGCGCGCTGGATCCGCCGCTCCGAGAGCAGCTCGGCGGTCAGCGAGTCCGCGCGGCGCTCCCGCAGCGGGGTCAGCAGCTTCGGGGGCTTGCCGTTGCCGCGGGTCAGCCGGTTGATCGTGCGGTGCACCAGCCAGCGCACGATGAACGCGACGAGCAGGATGAGCGCGATGTGCAGCGGCGTCGCGATGAGCACTTCGGAGTACGACGCCAGCCAGTTGTTGCCGGTCCAGCCGTAGACGGTGTTGCACCAGCCCGGTTCGTTGGCGCACTTCGGTTCGGTCAAAAGCGGCAGTTCCATGGGTTCGGGGGTCTCCATGCTGTCGTTCAAGTCCCGCGAGTTCGGTGTCCGCACCGACTCGCACGCGAACCGCACCGCCCCGAGCGTCGTGCGCGCCCCGCCGCGCACGAAACTCGACCAATCGGCTGCCGGACCGAGTTCGGGGGCTCAGTCCAGGATCAGCCCGGTGGCCTCCGCGAGGAAGGCGAGCTGGTCGGTCGCGAGCCCCACAGTACGGGAAACCGAGCGCGCCGAATGCCCCACCTCGGTCTCGCGGCGCAGCAGAATCGGACGTTTCGCCGGGTCAGAGCTCGTGGCGTGCTGCAACGCCGCGCACATCTTGCGGGCGTGATTCGGGTCAACCCGGGTGTCCGACTCGAACACGGTGAACAACACCGACGGGTAGTCGGTCTGTTCGGCGACGTTGTGGTACGGCGAGTAGGACAGCAGCCAGCCCAGCTCCTCCGGATCGTCGGCGGTGCCGTACTCGTCGTTCCAGGTGCGGCCGAGCAGGAACTTCTCGTAGCGCACCATGTCCAGCAGCGGCGCCGAGCACACCACGGCCCGGTAGAGGTCCGGGCGCTGGGTGAGGGCCGCGCCGACCAGCAGACCGCCGTTGGAGCCGCCGGAGATCGCCAGCTGATCGGCGGTGGTCCAACCCTCGTCGATCAGGTGCTGCGCGGCGGCGTGGAAGTCGTCGAAGGTGTGCTGCTTCTGCTCGCGCATGCCGGCTTCGTGCCACTGCTCGCCCTCCTCGCCGCCACCGCGCAGCGACGGCAGCGCCCACACGCCACCGGCGGCCACCCAGGCCAGCGCGGACGGCGTGTAGCCGGGCTCGCGGGACAGCGAGAACCCGCCGTAGCCGGTCATGAACACCGGGCGCGGGCGGTCCGGTTTCGCGGCCGGGCTCAGCAGGAACATCCGCACCGGCGTGCCGTCCAGCGACCGGTAGGTGACCTGCTGGGTGTGCACCGCGGGCAGCTCGACGGCGCCCGGCGCGCGCTGGTCCAGCGCGACCTCGCCGGTGCGGTGCGCGTAGGCGTGCACGCACGGCGGGGTGGCGAAGTCGGTCCAGCCGATCCACAGCCGGTCCCCGTCGTGGTCGGTGTCCTCGTCGACCGAGGTCAGCGCGGTGACCTGGCCGGTGCCGGGCAGCGGGACCTCGCCGGTCCGCTCCCCGGTGGCCGGGTCGTGCAGCGTTACCTCCGACACCGCGTGCCGGGTGCGGAGCACGACCAGCTGCGGGTCGCCGTCACCGGTGTCGAACCAGCGCACCGCCTCCAGCACCGAATCCGGCTGCTCGGCGATCAGCTCCGTCCAGTGCTCCGGCTCGGGCCGCTCGGGATCGGCCACGCACAGCCGCCAGCGCGGCGCGTCCAGCGTCGTCATCACGTACAACCGGCCGTCGCGCTCCACCCACGCGCCCACCCGGTAGCCGTCCGAGGTGTCCACGACCTGCCGCATCTCGGGCACCTCGGCGCCCGCGGTCAGGTCGGCGATCCACACCGAGTCCCGCCGCGCGGTGCCGGGGCTGCCCTCGATCACCAGCCAGCGGCCGTCCCGGGACACCCGGGTGCCGTAGTAGAAGGTGTGGTCCAGGCCCTCGCCGTGCACCAGCAGGTCGGTGTCCGGGTCGGTGCCGACGCGGTGCCGCCACACCCGCCGGTGGAACTGCTCCTCGCCGTCGGGCACCAGCTCCGGGGCCAGCCGCCGGACGTAGAAGTACTCCGCGCCGCCCGGCATCCAGGCGATCGTCGAGTAGCGGCAGCGGTCGATCGGTCCCTCGACCAGCTCGCCGGTGGTCACGTCCAGCACGTGCAGCAGCGACTCCTCGTCGCCGCCGACCGAGATCTGGTACGCCAACCGGTCGCCCTCCAGGCTCGGCGACCAGCTGTCCAGCGTGGTCAGCCCGGACGGGTCCAGCGCCGCGACGTCCAGCAGCACGCGCTCGCTGCCGTCGCGATCGCGCACGTAGAGCACCGGGAACTCCTGGCCGGGCTCGCGGCGGGTGAAGAACGCGCGTCCGGCGCGCCACACGGGCGCGGAGACCGAACCGGCCGCGAGCAGCGAGCGCATCCGCCCGGCGACGGCTTCCCGTCCCGGAAGCGCGTCCAGCCAGGTGCGGGCGAGCTGGTCCTGCGTCGCCGACCACGCCTGGGTGCGCGGATCGGCCGGGTCCTCCAGCCACCGGTAGGGATCGGCCACCTGGTGGCCGTGCAGGTCCTCGACGACGTCGTCGCGGTCGGCGGTGGGGTAGCGCAGCTGGGCTTGAGCGTCGGTCACGTCCGCGACGATACGTGCCCGGGGCGTCGGCCAGTTGATCTCGACGCGCGCGTTTCACCGGAAACGAGCATCGCCACCGGCGCGCATCGTTGCCGGAAGCGGCCTTGATCCAGAAGAATCGACGCAGGTTCGGCGCCGCGGGTGTCGAATCACACGTGCGTTCGGACGGGGTTCTGTGCTGAACTTTGCCCGACACCGGTGGAGGTGGTCGCGTGCCCGACCGACAACCGACCCGACAACCGGCGCTGAAGGCCACGAGCCTCGCGTCGCGGGCCTCGCTGTGCCCGCCGAGCCGTGGCGCGCTGCCGCAGCTCGACCGGCCTCCCGGTCACGCGCCGTCCTGGCGCAAGCGGCGGGTCCTGCTGCTCAACACCACGTTCGAGCCGCTGACGGCGCTCCCGCTGCGCCGCGCGATCGTGCTGCTCGTCTGCGGCAAGGCCGAAGTGGTGCACGGCGATTCGGCCGGCATGGTGCTGCACTCGGCGAGCTCCGCCGTCGAAGTCCCGTCCGTCATCCGGTTGAGCAACTTCGTGCGAGTCCCGTACCGCGGCCGGACGCCGTTGACCCGCGCGGCCTTGATGCTGCGGGACAACCACCGGTGCGTGTACTGCGGTGCTCGCGCCGAAACGATAGATCACGTCGTGCCGCGCAGCCGAGGCGGCCCCCACACGTGGGAGAACTGCGTCGCCTGCTGCACCAAGTGCAACCACCGGAAGGCGGACAAGACGCTGAGCGAGCTGGGCTGGCGCCTGCCGGTGGCGCCGCGCGCGCCGCGCGGACGGCACTGGCGACTGCTGGCAGGACTGTCGGAGACGGACCCGCTCTGGTTGCCCTACCTGGGCGAACCGGCGGCCTGACGCGGAAGCGGGCCGGGCCGTGACGCGGTGCGAACTGCGCCACGCCCGGTCAGCTGATCCGCACACCGCGCTGCCCGCTGATCCGCACACCGCGGCTAATCCGCACACCGCTGGAAATCCGGACGCCGTTCCGCCCGCTGATGCGCACGCCGTGCTGGCCGCTGATCCGGACCCCCTGCTGCGCGCTGATCCGCACACCGTGCTGCGCGCTGATCCGCACGCCCTGCTGTGCGCTGATGCGAACCCCGCGCTGCGCACTGATCCGGACACCCTGCTGTCCGCTGATCCGCACACCGTGCTGCGCGCTGATGCGAACACCACTCCGTCCGCTGATGCGCACGCCTTCCTGGCGTCCGCTGATGCGAACTCCGTGCTGGCAACTGATGCGAACGCCCTGCTGCCCGCTGATCCGCACGCCGCTTCGTCCGCTGATCCGCACACCGCGCTCACTGCTGATGCGAACACCGTGCTCGCCGCTGATGCGCACGCCGCTCCGCCCGCTGATGCGAACACCATGCTCGCCGCTGATGCGGACGCCCTGCTGTCGATCACTGATCCGCACCCCTCCCGCCAGGCCGCTGATGCGCACACCGCTCTGGACGGTGCTGTGTTCGCGCAGTGGTCGGCCTGCGGTCAGACGAGTGAGGTCGCTGCTCTGAGTGGCGGTTTCGATGATCGACATTGTGTGCCTCCCGCATTCAAATGAGGTTTTGAGCGCGTGTGATCAAATATGCAAGACCCATACAGGTGAAAAACTAGGAGCAGGGACTCTCAGGAACAAGCCGCCAAGTCGCCGCGCATTGCAACCGTCTGGTTGGACTCCATTCGGTGGCAGCGATTAGCCTGAACGAGTTACTTTAAGTGATGTATAACACTCTTGACTAGTAACCGTACGTAGTTCCTCGGGTGTCACCTCTGCCTCGACCAGTGGAAACCCGAACCGGGGACGTGCGGAGCCCCGGCTTCGCGGCGGCCGGCCCGCGGCGACGCGGGGCGGATCCGAGCGGTGATCGATCACGCCGATCATGCACCGTGCGAGGTCGTGGCGCATGAGGCGGTGGTCATCGGCTACCGTACTGGCGTGACTGTCGTGGAGACTGTGCTCGCTCTGGCGGTGATCCCAGCGGCCATCTACGGCCTGATCGTGCTCATCGCGATGTGGCCGAAGCTCACCCGCCCGCGTTATCGAGCGGGGCAGAAGTGGGACTTCGCGCCGGTGTTGTGGGTGGCCAATCCGGCGGGCGTGAACAACGCCGTTCCGATGGCGGACGTGGAATCCGAGGCCGCGGCGGAGGACGCGCGGCCCAGCACTGCTCGGGGAGGCGCACGTGGCAACTGGTGAGGTCGCGGGGCGGACCGCGGACGCGCGGGAGCTCAGCACCGGTGAGGCCCTCACGGCCACCGGTCGGCTTTCGATCGCGCGCCGCGTGGAGCCCGATCGCCCCGCGCTGCCGTTCAACCCCGGCCAGCTCGCGCGGCTCGACGAGGCGCTGACCCTGTCCAGCCGCAGCACCGGCCTGGAGTTCGGCATCTACCTCGGCGACCTCGGCGAGGACACCCGCAAGCAGGCCGAGGAGCTGCACGCCGACCTCGGTCCGCGCGCGGCCGAGGGCGTGCTGATCGCGGTCTCGCCGGGTCAGCGCAAGTTCGAGATCGTCACCGGTGACGAGGCGCACCGGCGGATCCCGGACCGCAGCTGCCAGCTGGCCGCCATGAGCATGGTGGCCTCGTTCAAGGAGGGCGAGCTGATCGAGGGGCTGATCGGCGCCCTGCGCATGCTCGCCGACGCGGCGGGCACCTCGTACCAGGAGTCCCGCGCCCACCACTGACAGCGCATTCTCTGCCGCCAACGGCCCGTTCGCCTCGTCAGACGAGGTGCGCGGGCCGTTCGCGTCAGAGCAGGTCGAAGCTCTGGAAGTTCTGGAACATCTCGTAGGTCGACGACGTGGTGCCGACCGCGCCGGAGCGCCGCGCCTGCTCGCCGTACTGCTGCTGCAGCTGCTGGCTGCTGAACACGATCACCGGCGTGTCCACGCCGAGGTCGCGGAGCTCGCGCAGCAGCGCGAGCCCGGCGTCCGGCCGCCACCTGCCGTTCTCCTGCCTGCCCATGTCCTCCACGATCAGCCGGTAGGGGCGCTGCGAGAGCTCGGCCAGCGCCGCGTCGGTGGTCGTGACCATGGTGACCCGCACCCCGTTGTCCCGGAGCTGCTCGGCCAGGATCGCGTGCGCCTGCGGCTTCTCGGCGACCCAGAGCACGGCGAACGGTTCCGGGCCGACCGGTTCCCGCACCGCGGGCAGCTCGCCGTGGCCGTCGCCGTTGCCGGACGGCACCCGGTCGGGCGGCTCGCCGTTGCCGTCGACGGGGAAGTCCGGGCCGTCGGGCAGGGCGGGCACCGGGACGACCGCCTTGACCGGCGGCTCCGCGGCGCCGGCGCGGTCGCGCTCGGCCAGCTCCTTGCTGAGCGTGCTGAGCTGCCGCTGCAGGTCCTGGATCATCTCGTTCTGCTGGTCGTTGACCTGGTGCATGGTGAGCTTCTGCCCGCCGATCTCGAACTCCAGCTCGCGCTTCTCGGCGGTGCGCAGCACGCGCCCGATGGCGCGCCGGAACACGACGATCGCCAGCAGCGCGATCAGCGGCCACATCAGCTGGGCGACCGCGGTGATCAGCTCGGGCATCGCCGCTCCCACCCCTCGCGCACGCGGAGCACGGCCTGACGCTGTGCACCTGTCCGATCACCATGCGTGTCCGGGCGGTGACTTGCAAAGACCTGCGCCCCGAACCTCGCCCACCCGGGTGGTTGGCGTGGAGCCTCCGCCGAGGCCACAAGTGGTGAACGACCTCCCTCCCGACACGCCGCCGCGTGTCAGGACCGGACGCAATTTCAATGGAAATCAGAGGTCCGATTTCCATTGAAATTGCGCCCAGGACGGACGAAGGGCGCCTCCGGTCGGAGACGCCCTTCGCACATCACCGGATCGGGTCAGGAGCGGTCGAACTCCCGGGCCGCCAGGGCGCGGACGATGCCCGCGCGGCCTTCCGAGACCAGGCGGCGCAGCGCCGGAGCGTGCTCACCGGCCAGCCAGGCGTCCGCGGCCGAGACCGTCTCGTCGGTCACCGCCCACGACGGGAACAGGCCGATCACCGTCGGCTGCGCGCGCTCGCTGGAGCGGCGCTGCCAGACCTCGTCGATCTCCGCGAAGTAGCGCTGCACGTAGGAGGCCAGCAGCTCGCGCTGGGCCGGGTGCTGGAAACCCGCGATGATCGCGTCGCTGACCGCGTTCGGCAGCTGGTCGTCGTGCACCGCGCGCTGCCACGCCTTCTCCTTGGACTCCGGCGTCGGGATCAGCGCCCGCGCCCGCTCCGCACGGCGGCGGCCGGTCGCGGTCTGGTCCTGCTCCAGCTCCGCGTCGATCTCCGCCTCACCGGCCGCGCCGTGCGCGACCAGCGCCTGCAGCAGCGCCCAGCGCAGGTCGGTGTCGACGGTCAGGCCGGCCAGCGGGGCCGACCCGTCCAGCCAGCCGCGCAGCTCGGTCACCTGCTCGGCGGACAGCACCGAACCGGCCAGCGAGTTGACGAACGCCAGCTGGTGGTCCGAGCCGGGCTCGGCGGCGCGGGCCAGCTCGAAGAGGCGGGCGCTGAACCGGCGCCAGCCCTCCGCCTGCCACGACGGGTCCACGTAGGACGCGAGCGCGGTCTGGGTCTGCAGCAGGACCCGCTGCACCACGCCGATCTGGCTCTCCGCGCCGATGCCGCCCGCGGCGGAGGCGCCGAGCACCAGGGTGACGAAGTCGCGCGCCTTGAGCTCGGCCTCGCGGGTCATCTCCCACGCCGTGGACCAGCACAGCGCGCGCGGCAGCGACTCCTCGACGTCGCCGATCCGGTCGATCAGCGTCGCCAGCGACTCGGGGTCGAAGCGCAGCGAGCAGTAGGTCAGGTCGTCGTCGTTGACCAGCACCAGCTTGCCGCGGTGCACACCCACCAGGTCCGGCACCTCGGTGACCTCGCCGGTCACGTCGAGCTCGACGCGGTGCTTGCGCACCAGCTTGCCGCCCTCGTCGTCGTAGACGCCGATCGCGAGCCGGTGCGTGCGCAGCTCGCCGGCCCCGGGCCGGGCGCCGTTCTGCACCACCGAGAACGAGGTGAACCGGCCCTCGTCATCGGTGCTGAACCGCGGCCGCAGCATGTTCAGGCCGGTGGTCTCCAGCCACTGCGCGCTCCACCACGACAGGTCGCGGCCGGAGGCCTCCTCCAGCGCGCGCAGCAGGTCGTCCAGGGTCGCGTTGCCCCAGGCGTGCCGGTCGAAGTAGACCCGCAGCCCGGCCAGGAAGTTCTCCAGCCCGACGTAGGCCACCAGCTGCTTGAGCACCGAGGCGCCCTTGGCGTAGGTGATGCCGTCGAAGTTGACCTCCACGGCCTGCAGGTCCGGGATGTCGGCGGCCACCGGGTGGGTGGAGGGCAGCTGGTCCTGCCGGTACGCCCAGGACTTCTCCACGCTGGCGAAGGTCGTCCACGCGCTGTCGTACTCGGTGGCGCCGACCTGCGCGAGCACGCTGGCCCAGGTGGCGAAGGACTCGTTGAGCCACAGGTCGTTCCACCAGCGCATGGTCACCAGGTCGCCGAACCACATGTGCGCCATCTCGTGCAGCACCGTCTCGCAGCGCCGCTCGTAGAGGTAGCCGGTGACCTTCGACCGGAAGACGTAGTCCTCCAGGAAGGTCACGCAGCCGGCGTTCTCCATCGCGCCCGCGTTGAACTCCGGCACGAAGCACTGGTCGTACTTGCCGAACGGGTACGGCACGCCGAACGCCTTGTGGTAGAAGCCGAAACCCTGCTTGGTCTCGGTGAACAGCCGCTCCGCGTCGAGGTGCTCGGCCAGCGAGGCGCGGCAGTAGATGCCCAGCGGGATCTCGGCCTGGCCGTCCTCACCGGGGAAGACGTCGCGCCACTCCGCGTAGGGCCCGGCCACCAGCGCGACCAGGTAGGTCGACATCGTCTCGGTGGTGGCGAAGGTGTGCCGCTTGACGCCGTCGGCCACGTCGGCGACCTCGGCGGTGGCGTTGGAGATGACCTTCCACGACGCCGGGGCGTCCACCGTGATCCGGTAGACGGCCTTGAGGTCCGGCTGGTCGAAGCAGGTGAACATCCGCTTGGCGTCGGCGGTTTCGAACTGGCTGTAGAGGTAGACGCCGCCGTCGACCGGATCGATGAACCGGTGCAGGCCTTCACCGGTGTTGGTGTAGGCGCAGTCGGCGCGCACCACGAGCTCGTTCTCGGCGGCCAGGTTCGGCAGCCGGATGCCGGTGGACTCGTCGTAGTCGGAGACGTCGAGCTCGACGCCGTTCAGCACGGCACCGCGCACCCGGTCGGCGACCAGGTCGATCCAGCTGTCGACCCCCGCCTGCGCGCTGCGGAACCGCACCGTGGTGGTGGAACCGAACGTCTCCACGTCCGGCCCACCCGCGCCCGCGGACAGATCCAGTTCGATGTCGTAGGACTGGACCTCCAGCAGCGCGGCGCGCTGCTCGGCCTGTTCGCGGGTGAGGTTCGGCGGGGCCACGGATCACCTCGTTGCTCGTCGGGACTGGTTCGTCCAGGCACGCCCGGCGGCGACCTGGCGCAGGAATCAAATCACGACCGCGTGCGGGCCCGCGCCCCGGCGTGGTCCGCGCGGAAGCTCGGCGTGTCGGGAAGATAATCGCCCTCACCGGGGTTTGTTCCCTCGGAGGGGCACATCCGAAAGCGCCCGCCGACGATTCCCCGAGATCCTGGAGGCCGCATGACGTCCACCGCCCGCCCGCGCGTCGACTTCTACTTCGACCCGGTGTGCCCGTTCGCCTGGGTGTCCTCGCGCTGGATACTCGAAGTCGAGAAGGTGCGCGACATCGACTTGCACTTCCGGGTGATGAGCCTTTCGGTGCTCAACGAGGGCCGCGATCTGCCCGCGGACTACCGGGAGCTGCTGGACAACGCGTGGGGCCCGGTCCGGGTGGCCATCGCCGCGGCCAAGCACCACGGCGACGAGGTGCTGTCGCCGCTGTACACGGCGCTGGGAACCCGCCTGCACGACCGCGGTGAGAAGGACTACGCGCAGGTCATCCGCGACTCGCTGGCCGAGGTGAGGCTCCCGGAGTCGCTGGCCGACGCGGCCACCAGCACCGAGTACGACGAGGAGCTGCGCGCCAGCCACCACGCCGGCATGGACCCGGTCGGCGACGAGGTCGGCACCCCGACCCTGCACGTCGACGGGGTGGCGTTCTTCGGCCCGGTGATCACCCGCATCCCGCGCGGTGAGGAGGCCGCGAAGCTGTTCGACGGCGCGGTCGCCCTGGCCTCCTACCCGTACTTCTTCGAGCTGAAGCGCACCCGCACCGAATCGCCCCGCTTCGACTGATCTCCGCCGGGGATCGAGTTTTTCCCGGTGTTACCAGAGTTTCCGGTGGTGGGCGCGGAAACCGGCGCCGACCGGTCGCCGCGCCCACGACTAGGATCTGCCGCGTGATCCCGCACGAGTGGCCGAAGACGGAGTCCGAAGCCGTCGCGATCCAGGAGCGCCTGCGCCCGCTGGTCCGCATCGAAGAGCCACCGCCGATCCGCACGGCAGCGGGCCTGGACGTGGCCTACCGCGATGCGGACGAGATCGTCGCCGCGGTGACCGTCCTGGACGTGACGACCTTGTCCGTTGTGGACAGCGCAGTGGTGCGCGGGATGGCCGAATTCCCTTATGTGCCAGGTCTTTTCGCCTTCCGCGAGGCACCGCCGCTGCTGGCCGCGTTGGGTGAGCTGTCGGTGCGGCCGGACGTCCTGGTCTGCGACGGCCAGGGGCTGGCCCACCCGCGCCGCTTCGGCCTGGCCTGCCACCTCGGCGTCCTGGCGGACCTGCCCGCGATCGGCGTGGGCAAGACGGCGATGGGCCGCTACGAGCCGCCGGGCGAGGAGCGGGGTGAGTGGTCACCGCTGCGCCTGGACGACGACGTCGTCGGCAGGGCCCTCCGCACGCAGAGCGGCGTGAAGCCGGTCTTCGTCTCGGTCGGCCACCGCTGCACCCTCGACGCGGCCTGCGACCTGGTCCTCCGCCTGTCCCCGGAGTACCGCCTCCCGGAAACCACCCGAACGGCCGACCACCTCGGCCGGACGCACCCTTGAGGACCAGGCCCGTTCGCAGCTCCCGGTGCCTCGTCCGCGGGAGACCGGGAAGCGAGCCGCCCGGTGGAGGTCAGACCGCGGAGCCGCGACGGACGTCGAAGAGATCGGTCCGGTTGAGGTGGAAGACCTCGAAGAGCGTGTCCGCGCCTTCGTTCTCCACGAATTCGACCTCGGCGTTCGTGATCGGAACCAGCGAGATGAGCTGCAGGGTCGGCGCCTGGTCGTTCGGGAAGAGGTTGAACGCTTCGTCGAACAACGGGCTGGTGTGCGCGATGACGGCGGTGATCTCGGTTCCCTCGATGATGGGCTGATCGTTCTGGAAGATCGAGCCGTATTCCATTCCCGTTCGGTTTCGGATGATCATCGAAGCGATCGAGTCGACCAGGTAGTGCGCGATGTGCTGCTGATCCGATCGCAGCGAGCAGACGAGTTCCTCCGGCATCATCGAGGTGATCGTCTGGAAGCGCAGTCCGTTCGTCACCACCGTGCTGACCGACGATTCCTCCGCGCGGTAGAACGCCAGGTCGTAGCCGCGGTTTCCCCTGTCGGACTTGGCGGATTCGACCTGCTGCACGGGGCCGAGCCGCTGTTCGAGGTGTTCGAGGAGGCCGGGGGACGGCTGGGAGGTTGACACGGGAGCTCCTTTTCCTGGCGTTTCCCGGTTCGAGGACGTGGTGCTGCGCGCACGAGCTGATCCTGGGGTGCGACCCTATCAGCGGCGCGGATCGCCGAGTTTCGGCGCTCCCTTGTAAATCTGATCCGTATCCGTCGGTGCGAGTGGAATCGGCGCCAATGTCTCGTTCTGGAAGAGCTTCTTGAACAGGGCCGGATATTCCCCGTAACCGGGGTCCGTCGACTCGTGCCCGTGTCCCTCGTTCTCCTCCTTGAGCTCGAGCCGGTAGTGGCCGGGGTGGTCGTACATGCTTTCGTACTGCTGCGTGGTCATTTCGTGGTTGAGCGCGAAATGCCGCTGCCGCCAGTACTCGTAGTCGTCGAGGTGGCCCATGTGGGACCGACCGGATTCCGGGATGGTGAATTTGTCGTGCGGAGGTGCCGGCGGTTCCTCGCCGTTGACGTACCAGTCCGGCGGAGTCGTCTCCACTCGGCGGCCGTTCTCGATCTCGTAGAACCGAGGTGTCGTTCCGTCGTCCTGCATCATCACCGGAATGGGGCGATCGGACACCGCGCACCGGTAGGAACCGTCCGCGTTCATCGCGGTGTTCTGGTAGACGGCGTACTTCGTGCCTGCCGAGAACGATGGGCGATCGCCCTCGTAGACGTACCGCATCAGGGTGTCGTCGTTCCTGAGATGATCCGGTGTGTCCGGCGTCGGTTCGAGCGTGCCTTCGCGCTCGACCCACGCGCCGTTGCCGTTGTCCGCGTCACCGTCCCAGCGCAGCAGCGGGCCGGACTCGCCGCTGCGCAGGCGGGCCTCGTGCCCGCCGTCGTAGAGGTAGTACTTCTGCGGAAGCGCGTCGCGCCGCCTGTCGATCTCGTCGGGATCGAGCGGCTCGCGGTTCCCCCGCGCCTCGGCGTCGTCGGGTTGGGAGCCCGGGTCCTCGCCGTCCCGGGACGGGTGGAAGCCGTCGTTGCTGGCCGGGGTCTGGGTGCCGTCCGGGTTGTGGGTGTCCCATCCGCCGTTCGGCGGCCAGCCCGGACGGCCGTCGGGGCCCATGTCGGAGGCGAAGACCCGGCCGTTGCCGTCGGTCCAGGCCAGACCGCGGGGTGCGGTCACCGGGACGCCGAGCTCGCGGGAGAGGTCGCGGGCCAGGCCGCTGGTTCCCGCGTCGCAGGAGAGCAGGCGGATCGGCTTGCCGTCCCAGTTCGGGTCGCGGCGGAGCATGTCCGCGAACTCCTGCGCGCTGAACGTGCGGTCGCCGACGCGGACGCGGCCGTCCGGCAGGGCGTGCACGTCGACCGTGTGGTGGACGCCGTCGTCGGGCACCCGCTGCGCGAGGTCGCGCATGTTCGGGTCGGTGTGGAACGACGAACCGCCCGGGGTGGACTCGCGGTTGGCTTCGGCTTCGTCGATCTGCTGCTGGCGTTCCGGAGTACCCGGTTCCGCGTCGCCGTCGCGGTGCGGATCGGTGTCCGGGCGGTTGTCCGGTCCGTCCGAGTCCTTCGGGTGCGACGGGTCCGGGCCGGAGTCCTTCGGGTCGTGGGCGCCCGCATCCGGTTTGGTGTTCTGCGGGTCGGGCGTTCGCTGGCCGTCCGGGCGCTGGTCCGGCGTCGAACCGTCGCGGGTGGGGCCGTCCGGGCGCGGGCCGGTCGCGTCCGGACGCGGTGCGGTCGGGTCCGGTCGCGGAGCCGTGTCGGGGCGTGGTCCTGCCCCGGTGGGGCTGGTCGTCCCGTCCGGGCGCGGTGGAGCGCTCGGGTCGGGGCGTGCCGGGCCGTTGGGCCGCAGGGTGGCGTCCGGCCGTGCCGGGCCGCCGTCCGGGCGCGGTGCTGAACCGTCCGGGCGTGGTCCCGAGCCGTCCGGTCGAGGCGCGGGGTTCGGGCGTGGTCCGGTTCCGTCGGGGCGCGGTGGGCCGTCCGGCCGGGGTGCTGCGCCGTCGGGGCGCTGCCCGAACGGGGGAGCGGTCGGCCCGTTCTGCTGCGGGCGCGGTGGCCCGCCGTCCGGGCCGCGGTGAGGTGGCGCTCCTGGGCCACCCGGAGGCGTGGTGTGCGGTGGTGCCGTCGATCCGCGTGATGCCGCGTCGGCGGGGCGGCCGCCGTCCGGGCGCGATGGGCTCGGACGGCCGGTGTCCGGCCGAGGACCCGGGTCGCCGCCGACCGGGCGGGCCGCCGCGCCGGGAGTGCCTGCGGTCCCGGTCCAGCCACCGCCCGACCCCGGGCGGCCGCCGCCACCAGCTGCCGGTGCGCCGCCTGCGGCGCCTCCCGGGCCACCGGCCATGCCGCCCATGGCGCCACCACCGGCTGCCGCACCTCCGGTGGAGCCCGCTTGATCGGGGCGCGGTGCGTTGGTCGTCGGCGTCGGCCCGGCGGCGGTCGGACCCGCCGCCATCGGGGCGTCCACGTTGGACGACGTCGTGCTGGCCGGGGTGTTGGGGGAGGTGCTGGTGTCGGGCTGCGCTGCGCCGCCAGCACCGCCACCGGGCGGTGCTCCGCCGCTCGCGCCGCCGCCGTGGGGAATTCCGCCACCGGCTCCGCCACCGCCGCCGTGCGGGACGCCGCCACCGGCTCCGCCGCCGCTGTGTGGGATCCCGCCACCGGCTCCGCCGCCACCGCCGTGCGGGACGCCGCCACCAGCACCGCCGCCCTGCGGGCTTGCGCCTCCTGCGCCGCCGCTCGGGTTGTTGCCACTGGAGCCCGGGTTCCCACCGCCGCCGGGGGAATCGCCCGCGGTCGTGTGGGACGTTCCGCCGCTGGGGGACGATCCGGCGGTGTGGTCGGTTTGCGGACCGGGCGTCGGGTTGCCGCTCGACGGGTCGGAGCCGGACGAGTGGCTCACGCTGCTGGTGTCCGGAGTGGAGCTGCGCGGCGTCGCGCTGTCGCCGGAGCCTTGCGTAGAGCCGCTGGAGTCCACACGGGACTGACCGGATTCGCCTGACGAGCGCGGCGAATCCGAGGAACTCGTGGACCCGGTCTCCGAACGCGGTGAATCACCTTGCGAGGAAGCGGAATTCGAGCCGCCTCCGGAGTTTCCGTCGCCGCTGCTGTGCGAGGAGCCGGAACCGTCCGCCGTGGCAGGGGAATCGGTCCCGCCGCTCGGGGAACCGCCTTGCGACGAGCTGGAGCCGCCACCCGGGGAACCGTCGCCGGGAGAGCCTCCGGTGCCGCTGTCGCCGCCACCGTGGCTCGTCGGCGACACCCCGCCGTCGGAGCCAGCGGTGGAATCGCCACCCGTGCCGCTGCTGCCGTCACCGGACCGGCCGGTGGGCCCCCCTTCGGACCCAGAACCGCCGGAGCTCGTGCTGGACGGATCCGTGCTGCTGGAACCGCTGCCGTCGCCACCGGAGCCGTTACCACCGGAAGTCGGCCCGCCAGAGCCGTTCCCGTCGGAGCTCGTGCTGCCGTCGCCGGAGCCGTTGCCACCGGAGCTCGTGCCATCGCCGCCGGGACCGTTGCCGCCGGAGCCCGATCCGCCGTCGCCACCCGGACCGTTCCCGCCCGAGGTCGGCCCACCGCCCGAGCCGTCGCCGCCGATGCCGCCGGTGCTGGTGTCGGGGACGTCGACGTTGCCCGCTCGGCCGAGGGCTTCACCGCCCGCGCCCATCCCGGCGCCGGTCACACCGCCGGACAGCGCGCCCGTGCCGACCTCGCCCCAGTCGACCTTGCCCTCGGTGATCAGCTGCTCCGCGACGCTGCCCACCGCGCCTTCGGCGGCGCCGAGCGCGCCCTCCTTCAGCGCCGTCTTGCCGAGCGCCGCCGCGGCGTTCTCCGCCGCTTCGCCTGCGGCTTCGCCCGCCGCGTCGCCCGCTGCGCGGCCCGCGGTGGTGGCCGCTCCGCCTGCGGCGTCGCCCACGGCTTCGCCGGCCTGCTTGCCGAAGGCCTTGCCCGCGCCCTCGAACACGCCGCCGACGGCTCCGCCGATGGCGCCGGAGATGGCCGCGTCCTTGAACTTGCCGCCGTCGAAGCCGTCGCGCTCACCGGAGGCGATCTGCACGCCCTGCACCGCGAACTCGATCGCGACCGAGGTGGCGATCTCGATGGCCACGTTCTTCAGGATGCTCATGACGAGCTGCCGGAAGATCTGCATCACCACGGTGCGGGTGACCGCCTGCGCGGCGGCGACTCCCGCGGTCGATGCGCCGAAGGTGACCGGCGCGGCCGCGATCATCGCCGCGATCTGGATGGCCAGCGCGATCAGCGAGGCGATGATGGTCAGCTTGGTGTGCTCGACGTCCAGCGCCGCGTCGTCGCAGGCCTTCGCGAGCTTCTCGCAGGCCTCCTTCAGCTTCGGCAGCGCGGCTTCGCCGCCGTCGCCGATGTCCTTCCACAGCTTGGCGAACGCGTCGGAGGTCTGCCCCTCCATCGCGCCCTTGGCCTGCTCGGCGCCGCGGTTCGCGGCGTCGTTGACGCTGCCGATCCCGTCCGCGGCGGTGCGCCACGCGTCGGCCATGCGGCGCATGGCGTCCTCGTCGCCCTCCGGCCAGGACTGGCCGACCACGATCGGCAGCAGCCACTTGACCTCGTCGGGCATCTCGATGCTCATGAAACATCCACTCCCTACGAGGGCATGCCCGAGCCGGAACGGCCGATGTCCGATGCCGATCCGGCATCGCTGGACTCGGTGTCGTCGGCGGTGGCCTTGAGGTTGTCGTCGATGTTGCCCAGGGCTTCGACGACCTTCTGCAGGCTTTCGAAAACGCTGTCGCGGCCCTGGGTGTAGTCCTTGGCGAAGGTCTGCCCGGCCTCGTCGCCGCCCCAGCACTCGCCCTCGCCGTCCAGTGCGGACTTCAGCGCGGTCAGCACCTGGTCGAGGTCGTCACCGGAGTCGCCGATCTTCTTGCCACCGGTGCGGATCTCCTCGGGCTGCATCCGCATCTGGTCGCTCATCGGCGGCCTCCTCGCCGGTTGTCGTCCCAGTTCCAGTCGTCGTCCCAGTCGTCTTCCGGCTTGGTGCGCACCTGCGGCGGTTCGGACCGGTGGCTCGACGCGGCGGCGGTGTCCTCCTCGCGGCGCTGCCTGCGCTCGAGCTCGGGATCGGGCGGCTGGACGAGCGGGCCCCGGTTCAGCAGCCCGGCCAGCGACGGGACGCCGGGGACGTCCGGGACGTCGGAGGTGTCGGCCAGCGGCGCGAACTCGGACTGCAGCCGCCGCTGGGCGGTGCCCGACGCCTCGCGGATCACGCTGGTGATGCTGCGCGCCAGCTTCTCGGGAGTGGTGCGCTCGAACGCCTTCGACGACAGGGCCAGCTCCTGCACGGTGCCGGTCGCGTCCACCCGGACGGTCACCATTCCGTCGTCCGAGGCGACCTCGAAGGTCTGGCGCGCGGCCGCGTCCTGCTTCTCCTGGATCTCAGCGGTGCGGCGGCGCAGGTCGGAGAGCATGTTGTCGATCTGGTCCCGCAGTGCGGCGTTGCGCGCGGCCAGGTCCTGGCGACCTGCCCCGAAGTCGTCACGTCCGGACATGTTCGCCTTCCACCTGTCCTTCGCCGTCGAAACCACGAGCCGCGGGTGCGGGAATCGGGACACCCGTTCGCAGGGTGTTCATAGAAGAATGACGTTCGCGTTATCGGAACGGTGCCGCAGGTGGCGCAAATGACTCTGAACGGCCTAGCGGGAGGCGCGTTCGGGGCAGCGTTTTCGGGCCGTCTGCGCGTTGTGCCGGATTCCGGGCTGGTCAGGACCGGTTCAGCGCGATGTGGGTGGTTTCCGCGGGATAGGGCGAGCGGCCGAGTGCCCGTTCCGCCGAAAGGCGGCCGAGCCGGTGGTCCCGGCACAGCTGGGCGACCGCCGCGAGCTCGGCGCGCTGGGCGCGCACGAACTCCGGGCCGACGGGCTCGCCGTGGCCCGGCACGACGACGGCGGGGTCGAGCGCGAGGATGCCGTCCACCGCGGTGGGCCAGGCCTCGGGACGGGCATCGCCGAAGTCGGGCGGAGCGCCCTGTTCGACGAGGTCGCCCGCGAACACCACGCCGGCGTCGGGCACCGCGATGACCAGGTCGTGATCGGTGTGGCCGGGGCCGGGGTGGATCAGCTGGACCGTGCGACCGCCCAGGTCGAGGTCGGCGCGGTCCGACACCAGTCGGTCCGGCCGTTCCGGGGCCGACCCGGCGAGCGCGTCGGCGATGTCGTCGCGACCCTCGCGGCGGTAGTGCGCGACCCACTCGGCGCGCTGCTGACCGGCTGTCGAGTCCAGGAACCCGGGGCAGCGCTCGTGCGCCCAGACCGGTGCGGGCAGGAAGGCGCTGGTGCCGAAGCAGTGGTCGAAGTGGCCGTGCGTGATCGCCACCTGCCAGGGCAGCGCGGTGATGCGCCGCACCGCGGCGGCCAGCTCGGCACCCTGCGCGTGATCGCCACGGGTGTCGATGACCAGCGCGAACTCGCCACCGAGCACCAATCCGACGGACAGGTCGAGCTCGGCGTAGCGCCGCACGAACACATCCTGCGCGACCTCGCGCAGTTCCGCCTCGCCGCTGTTCACAGGCCCGCCTCCCCGCTCGGCTCTTCTTGCAGGCTGCTCACGCCGCGCTCAGGAAGCCGCCGCGCAGCACCGGCGCGGTCCGGCTGGCGTTGACGGCTGCGGCCAGCTCCACGTCGTGCGGGAATCCCATCTCGACGAGTTCGCGGCCGGAGTCGCAGTCGGCGAGCAGGCGCGCGATGTCGTTCCGCGCGGCGAGGAAAGCGGTGGCTGCGAGTTCGGCTTCGGGGGAGCGGCGTCCGGGCAGCGCGGCGGCGATCGCGCCCGCGCCGAGCAGGTCCTCGATGGCGGGCCGCAGCTCCCCGTCCCGGCGCTCGCCGCCGGCGACCACGCCGATCGGCCCGCCGACGCGCGCTGCGGCCGCGGCCACGGCGTCGGCATTGCGCAGGCAACCGGCGAAAACGGTCGCGTTCCCGGCGGAGGCGCACAGCGTCGCGCCGTTCGGCGACGGCAGACCCAGCCGGACGTCCGGCGTGAGCGTCTGCAGCGAGGACGGGCTCAGCGACCAGCGGTCGTGGCTGCGCGGCCAAGCCAGCACGGTGCCCTCCGGGGGCACGTCGTACCGCGAACGCATGGGCAGCACCTGCGCCCCGCGGCTCGTCGCGATGTCGACGGCGGTGCAGAACGAGAGCACGTCGACGATCACCAGGACCGGGAGGTCCGACATGGCGCGCAACCCCGGCAAGCCCCAGTCCACGTGCACGTCGACGCTGGTCATGCCGGGAAGGTTAACCAGTGTCACAACCCCGGCCCCGCCCGGCCGCACGTCCGGGAACCGTGGCGCGGCGCAGCCGCGGGAAATCCCGAAAGCGGCAGGTAGCGCCCGAAGCGCGACCACCACTTTGAATCGCGGGGAGGTGGCTCTGTCACACTGCCGGTGTGCGCGTCTACATCGGCTCCGACCACGCCGGATACGAACTCAAGAACCACCTCGTCAAGTGGCTGACCGACAAGGGTCACGAAGTGACCGACATCGGCCCCGCGGAATACGACGCCCAGGACGACTACCCGCCGTTCTGCGTCGAGACCGCTCGCCGCGTCGTCGCCGACGAGGGCAGCCTCGGACTGGTCCTCGGTGGCTCGGGCAACGGCGAGCAGATCGCCGCGAACAAGGTCCCCGGCGCGCGCGCCGCGCTGACCTGGAGCGTCGAGACCGCGAAGCTGGCCCGTCAGCACAACAACGCGCTGCTGGCCGGTGTCGGTGCGCGGATGCACACCGTCGAGGAGGCCGAGGCGATCGTCGAGGCCTTCCTGACCACGGAGTTCGAGGGCGGCCGCCACCAGCGGCGCATCGACCTGCTCACCGACTACGAGAAGACCGGCCAGCCCCCGGCGCTGCCCGGGAACTGACCGATGGCACCAGCACGCCCCGCAGTGCTGACACCGCTCGTGGCGGTGGCGGCGACGGTGGTCGGCGTGCTGGTGCTCTTCTTCGGGCAGAGCGCGCTCTCGCTGACCCTGGTGGAGGCGCTCTGCCCAGCGCCGGACTGCGCGCTCGGCATCGGCCTGTGGCTGATGGCCGGAGCGGTCCTGGCGCCGCTCATCTCCCTGATCGCCGGACTCCTGCTCCGGCGCAGCGATCGGCCGGTCGGTCGCGGCCTGCACATCGCGCTGTGGTGCGTGGCGGCCTACCTCGCCGAGTCGGTCGTGCTGTGGATCATCGTCTGACCGGGAACAAGCGCTGACATGCCCGAAGGCCACACCCTGCACCGGCTCGCCGGGGTGCACGACGAGCTGTTCGCAGGCACGCGAGTCCGGGTGGGCAGCCCGCAGGGGCGCTTCGCCTCGAGCGCTTCGCTGCTCGACGGCTCGGTGCTGGAACGCGCGGAAGCGCACGGAAAGCACCTGTTCCACCACTACGGCCCGGACCGGATCGTCCACGTCCACCTCGGGCTCTACGGCACGTTCAGCGAATCCGAGCTCCCGGTGCTGGAGCCGCGCGGCCAGGTGCGGATGCGGATCGTCGGCGAGACGCACTGGACGGATCTCCGCGGCCCGACGGCCTGCGAACTGCTGACCGGCGACGAGGTGGTGGCCTTGCGGGCCCGGCTGGGCCCGGACCCGCTGCGCGCCGACGCCGACCCGGAACGCGCCTGGACGCGGATCTCCCGCTCCCGCACGAGCATCGCGGCGCTGCTGCTGGACCAGAAGGTGCTGGCCGGGGTCGGCAACGTCTACCGCGCGGAAGTGCTGTTCCGGCACGGCATCCCGCCCTACACGCCCGGGCGTGCGCTCACCCGCGAGCAGTGGGAACTGATCTGGGCCGACCTGGTCGAGCTGATGACCGACGGGGTCCGGGTGGGCCGCATCGACACGGTTCGACCGGAGCACATGCCCGAGGCCACCGGCCGCGCGCCGCGCCAGGACCGGCACGGCGGCGAGGTCTACGTCTACCGCCGGGCGGCCATGCCGTGCCTGATCTGCGGCACACCGGTCGCCACCGCGGACCTCTCCGGCCGCAAGCTCTACTGGTGCCCCACCTGCCAACCCGAGTGACCCGACACACCACCGGCGCGTCGCATCCCAACACACCACCATCTCGCCCGTCCGGGGCAGACGTCCGCAATTTCAATTGAAATCAGCCCTGTGATTTCAATTGAAATTGCATCGGACCGGGAGCGGTGGGTGGCCGACGAGGGAGTTCGTCGGGTTGTCAGAAGTCGAAGTCGCCGAAGCCGCCCATGTCGCCGAAGTCCCCGAAGTCGCCGCCGGTGTCCGCGTCACCTCCGGTGTCCGCGTCACCTCCGGTGTCCGCGTCACCTCCGGTGTCCGCGTCACCTCCGGTGTTCGCGTCGCCGAAGTCGGCGCCGCCCGGGTCGTCTGCGCCGCCCGGGTCGTCTGCGGCCATGCCGTCCTGGTAGCCCTCCGCGTAGGCCGCTTCCGACGGGACTCCCGCCATTCCGCTGAACAGGGCGCTCATCAGCACGAACGAGCCCACGCCCCAGGCTCCTGCGACCAGAGCGGGCTTCCACCACGGCTCGCTGTACCAGCCCTGCGGCACCGGACGACCGGCCACCGTGCCGCCGGGGTAGAAGTGCGGCGTCTGCTCGCTCGGATTCGGCGAGGCCACCTGCTGGCGCCCCTCCACCTCGACCTCGCGGACCTCGGTGACCTTGCCCGCGCCGCGCTGGCCGGACAGGTCGGGCAGCTCGGGACCCGGGTCCATGTCCATGGCGACCCTCGCCGCCCGCACGTAGTAGAGGCCCTCCAGCGCGGATTCGCTGGTCAGCCGGGCCTGCTGCTCGGTGGTGGCCTGCTCCAGCTGGGAGACGGCGGCGCCGTGCCGCTCCGAGGCATCGGCCAGCGCCTGCTTGGCGGCCTCGTTGGTTCCGATCAGGTTGAGCACCTGCCCGCCCAGCCGCTCCACCCAGCGGCGCGCTTCGGCCTTCGCGTCCGCCAGCTGCTTCTGCTGGTGCTCCATCGCCTTCTTGCGGGACCACCAGATCGCGGCGGCGATCACCACGAGTGCGACCACGATGATCAGGACGGCGGTGTTCACCGGAGGACCTCCCCGAAACCGGACTAATCGGTCCACATCGACAGTACCTCGGCTGTCGCTCGAACGGGTGATCAGAAGCCTTCCTGGCAATGCGGTGCGCAATCGGTCGCGAACGCCCGGGGCGTCGCGACCAGCGCCCCCGGCTCGTGCTCGACGACCCTCCCGGAGCGCGCCAGCGCGGCCAGCGCGCTGCCGCCCAGGTACGCGGCCGCGAGGTCGGTGATGTCCAGCGAGAGCTGCCCGGCGTCCTCCGTCCGGATCGCGGTGGCCGAGCCGGCGGCGTCGGTGCGCAGCCGCCAGCGGCCTTCGTTCCACGGGCAGAAGCGGTCGGTGACGTCGAGGACCACGTCGACCGGAGCCGCGATCGGCGTGCCGTTCTCGTGCAACGCCTCCAGCTGGGCGCGCATCAGCGCGGTCAGCACGCCGCGCCGCCGGTTGCCCGGTGCGACGCCCACCGCACCGACCGGGCAGCGCTGGTCCCGGCACGGTGATCTCCTGCTCCAGCCGCGCGGCCCCGCCGATCACCTCGTCGCCGTCGAACACACCGTGCGCGTGTTCCATGCGGAACGCGGGGCCGTAAGCCTCGTGTGCGGACTTCAGCGAGTCGTTTAGGAACGCGGCGGAGAAGACGTCGAAGAACGCCTCGGCTTCACCGGCCCGGAGGCTGCGCGTGAAGAGCTCACCCATGCCGCCTTGATGCCGATCCAGTCGAGGCCGGACGACCGGGGTGAACGCCAATCTCCTACGGGATCGACGCGGGGCGCGTCGTCAGGAGCCGAGGGGGACTTCGGCGACCTTCTCCCACTCCGAGCAGGAGTGGTCGCGGTTGAGCTTCACCAGCGACAGCGTCGGGAGCTTGGCCGTGGTCGGCTCCACCTGGGTTCCGCTGAGCGTGGCGACCGCGAAGATCGCCGGGCCGTCGGTGGTGGAGTGGGCCAGGCTGACGTGCTTGTCGACGTCCTCGGGCTCCGGCGGCACGGCCGCTTCGCCGAGCACGTCCGCGAGCGCCTCGCGCACCGCGGTCCGGAGCTCGATGATCGTCGACTGCGGCTCGGCGGGCAGCGACAGCGACTCCGGCTGCACCACGGCGTGGTGGAAGGCCAGGGTGAGCGGCAGCACCGCTTCGAGCCGCTTGCGGGTGGCCGCGACGAGCGGTTCGATCCGCGCCTCGTCGATCTCGTCGGTGAACCCGACCTCCTGGACCAGGATGTGCATCCACTCCAGCGGGACCAGGTCGAAGCCGGGCAGATCGCGCAGCGCGTACTGGTAGTCGTTGACCAGCTTGCGCAGCCCGGGCTGGTCGGAGAGCGGCAGCAACCAGGCGTAGCCGGTGCGCCCGGCGCGCCAGCCCGGGCGCCAGCGGGCGTGGTTGCGGACCTGGTCGACGTGCGGCATATCGGTCACCCCTCACATACTGCCCGGAGCTTTCCGGTGGCGGGGTGCGCTTGACCTATCTCACGGTCTCGGCCGGTTCGCGGTCGCCCCGGCGCCGGGTCGGGCGGTCGAGGCTGGCCGCGGCGTCGGCGTCGCGCACTCGCAGCGCCAGCAGGATACCCAGCACCGCGAACGCCGCCGAGACCAGGAACGCTCCGTGGTATGCGCCGAGCTGGACCTCGGCCAACGGGGTTCCGGGGTCCATTGAGGACTGTCCGCGTTCGGTGAGCACGACCAGCACGGTGGCGACGATGGCGGTGCCGAGCGCGGTGGCGACCTGCCTGCTGACGTTGAACAGCGAGCTGGCCTGCCCCATCTTCGGGCCGGAGACGCCCGCGAAGGTGGCGGTCTGCAGCGGGGTCATCAGCAGGCCCATGGCCACGCCCTGCACCACGAGCAGCGCGACCAGGTAGCCCAGCGAGGTGGCCAGCCCCTGCAGCTGCAGCCCGGCGCAGATCGCCACCTGGACCGCGAACCCGGCCAGGATCAGCCGCTTCGGGCCGATCCGGCCGTAGACCCGGCTGACCACCTGGGTCGTCAGCAGCATGGCCACCGCCTGCGGCATGAGCACCAGCCCGGCCCCCATCGGCGACACCCCGCGCAGGTTCTGCAGGTAGAGCGGCAGCAGGAAGAGGATGCCGAACATCGATCCGGTCTGGCACAGCAGCAGCAGGTTGCCGGTGCCGAACATCCGGTCGGCCAGCAGCCGCAGGTCCAGAATCGGGTGGCGGACGGTCAGCTCCCGCCAGATCAGCCCGGCGATGAGCAGCCCGGCGACGAGCAGGCTCACCCACACCTGCGGGGTGGTCCAGCCGAGCTGGGCACCTTGTTCGAGGCCGTAGAGCAGCGAGGCCAGGCCGATCCCGGCAAGCAGGAAGCCGGGCAGGTCGAAGCGCCCCGGACCGGTGCGCTCCTCCTCGCGCAGGAACAGCACGGCGCACAGCAGCGCGAGCGCCCCGACGGGCACGTTGATGAAGAAGATCCAGCGCCAGTCGGCGTACTCCACGAGCACGCCGCCGAGGACCGGGCCGAGCATCGGCGCGACGGTGATCGGGATGGACAGCACCGCTCCGGCCTTCGCCCGCTCGTTGGCGGGGAACGCCCGGAACAGCATGGCCTGCCCGACGGGCACCAGCATGCCGCCGCCGACGCCCTGCAGGACGCGCGCGGCGATGAGCATCCACAGCTCGCTGGACACGCCGCAGAGCACCGAGGCCAGGGTGAAGATGATCACGGCGGCCTGGAAGGTCCGCTTGCTGCCGAACCGGTCGGCGATCCAGCCGGAGGACGGGATGAACACGGCGAGGCTGATCATGTACCCGGTCAGCACCCACTGCAGCGCCCCCGGCCCGACCTGGAACTCCCGCCCGAGCGTGGCGAGCGCCACGTTCAGGATGGTGACGTCGAGGATCTGCATGATCAGCGCCAGCACGAACGTGATCCCGACGAGCCACTTGTACTCGAGCCGCCGCACGAAACCCCCAAGAAGACCGAAAGAAGAACAACCCGCCCGCCCAGAAAGACGAACCACCCCCAGAGTGACGCAAGCCCCTGACAAAACCCAACCGATTTCACACCCACCACCGACCCCAGGAGATCAACAACACCCCGGAGCGCAGGCACGAGATCGAAACCTCGCCCGCAGCATGGGAGGCGAAGCGGCGTCCGAACGGAACATCACCCCCGAGCTGCAGCCGGTGGCCCGGAGTGACCAGGCGAGGCCCGTCGCGACTGGGTGTAGGCGTGATACGAGGTGGGCCCGGCGAGAGGGGTACGGCCGGGTTCGGCACCGCGAAGGTTCAAAGCGGTGCGTGGTCACCCTGAGTGGCGCAGCGATTTCAATTGAAATTGGATCCGTGACGTTCTCGGCGGAACCTGCGGTTAGGGGCATCCAATTTCAACCGAAATCGCGGAGTTCCGGCACCGCACGCCGAGGCGATGGTGCGGTGATGGACACCCCGAACAACGGGCTGGTGAGAACCCAGGCCGGGAACCCCGCCAAGCCGCGGAGCCGCCGAGAAAGCAACCCCCGCACCGTGGGGGCCTGGGGGCTCGGCCCCCAGATGCAATGGCGGAAGAGGAAAGGTCGGCGCTTTCCGCCGACACACCTCTCCCACCTCTGGAGCGGGCGACGGGAATCGAACCCGCGTAGCCAGTTTGGAAGACTGGGGCTCTACCATTGAGCTACGCCCGCGTGCCGGTTTCGCCGTTCCTGCTGGGGTTCGGGCGACCTTGCGTGCCACAGCTTAGCGGGTCGCGATAGGCTCTTCGCAACGCACCCGGGGTTCTCGGGTGCGTCGCACGTCGGACGGGGTGTGGCGCAGTTTGGTAGCGCACTCGCTTTGGGTGCGAGGGGTCGTGGGTTCAAATCCCGCCACCCCGACGTCCGCGGCCGGTCGCCCGCTTCTCGCGGGCGGCCGGTTTTTCGTCTCCCGGTCGGTGATCTGGCTCGCAGCCGGGCGTGACGGTTGGTAACGGTCGGGCGCGAGGTGCCGATTTCCCGTTCGTGCGCGATGGGATTCCGGAGTTGCGCGCTCACCTTCCCGCAGCGGTGGTGTGCGCGGTGCTGGGCGCCGCGTTGGTGCTGCTGGTCGTGGTGTCGTTCGTCGTTCCCGGGCCGGTCGGGGTGGCCGAGCTGGCCCCGGCCGACGGGGTCGTGACGGCGGTCACTCCGACGAAGCTGGGCGCGGCGGTCGGTTCGGTGTTGAACGGTCAGTGATGGCCACCGCGGTGGTCGCGGTGGGGCGGACCGCTGCCTTGCCGCAGCTGTTGGGCCGGGGAGGGTCGAGTTCGCGGGTTCGCACGGTCACCTGCCAGCGGCGGCCGTCCTGGTGGGCGACGTCGACCAGCTCGGCGGTGCCGCCGGTGACGCGCAGCGCGTCGGCCCGGTGTTCGCCGAGGTGCTCGCGCACGGCCAGTTCGGCGGCTTGACCTGCGTGGTTCCACGTCGACCGGCCGCGGCAGAGCTCGAGCGCGACTTCGCCGGCCGCGGCCGCGGACAGGATCTTCCCGACGGCTTCGGCGGTCAGGCGCCCGTAGGTGTACCCGCTGGGCAGCAGGACCGCGGCGGGGGCGAAGCGGTGTCCGCCGGTGTGCGAGGTCTCCCAGATGGCGTCCTCGCCCGCGAGGTCGTTGATCAGCTCGCGTCCGAGCACGGCGCAGCACCGGTCGCGGCGGCCGTTGGTGCACACCAGCAGGACCGGTCCGGCCACCGGCCGCCCCCAGCCGTCGTGGTGCCCGGCGGCGATGCGCTCGAAGTCGAGGTCGAGCAGCTCGGCCGGGTCGGTGGTGGTCAGCTCGCGCAGCCAGCCGGAGCCGGGCGCGGTGTTGGCGAGCAGCACCCGGCGCGCGGTCGCCTCCGGGGTGTCCGCGTGGCGTCCCGGGTGCCGGATGAGCTGCACCCGCACGCCGTGCTCGCTCGCCTTCGCGTCCAGCGCCCGGCCCAGTTCGGGGTCGAGGTGGCTCTGGACCAGCGCGTTGCGCCCCCACGGGCCGCGCTGCTCCAGGCAGAGCCAGCCGCGGGCGACCGCGGCGGTGCCGGTGAGCGGCTCGGCGTGCGCGGTGGACAGCGCGGCGCAAGTGGCGGGATCGGCGGTGGTGTGCTGCACGATCCCACCCAAGCACGCGGCCGCTGACCGCCGCGAAACGAGTTGGCCGGACGGTCGCCGGTGCGGCTTCCCGCAACCCCGGCCCGTGGTCGCCGGTGGGAAGCAATAGACTCGGTGGTCAGCCCGGCATTGGGGGTGGTGTTGCGCCGCGCCCGCTGGCAGCGCCGGGAATCAAAGCACGTTCGCACTAGGAGACCACGTGAAGAGCACCGTCGAGCACCTGAGCCCGACGCGCGTCCGGATCAACGTCGAGGTGCCGTTCGACGAGCTCAAGCCGAACTTCGACCGCGCGTACAAGGCACTGGCCCAGCAGGTTCGCATCCCCGGCTTCCGGCCGGGCAAGGTTCCGGCGCGGGTGCTGGAGAGCCGCATCGGTCGGGGCCCCGTGCTCGACGAGGTCGTCAACGAGGCGGTCCCGGCCAAGTACCTGGAAGCGGTCAACAGCAGCGAGGTGCGCACCCTCGGTCGCCCGGACATCGAGGTGACCAAGATCGAGGACGGCGCCGAGATCGCGTTCACCGCCGAGGTCGACGTCCGCCCGGAGATCACCGTGCCCGCCTTCGGCGAGCTGTCGGTGAGCGTGGACGACGTCGAGGTCACCGAGGACGAGGTGACCGAGCAGCTGGACTCGCTGCGCGCCCGCTTCGGCACTCTCGCCGGGGTGGACCGGCCCGCGCAGGACGGCGACTTCGTCAGCATCGACCTGTCGGCCACCGTCGACGGCGAAGAGGTCGAGGACGCCCAGACCAGCGGTCTGTCCTACGAGATCGGCTCCGGCCAGCTGATCGAGGGCATCGACGAGGCGCTGATCGGCGCGAGCGAGGGCGACACCAAGACCTTCACCACCAACCTGGTGGCCGGTGAGCACGCCGGCAAGGACGCCGAGGTGACGGTCAAGCTGAACTCCGTCAAGGAGCGCCAGCTGCCCGAGGCCGACGACGAGTTCGCGCAGCTGGCCAGCGAGTTCGACACCGTCGACGAGCTGATCGCCGACCTGCGGGAGCGGCTGGGCCGGGTCAAGAAGATGCAGCAGGGCATGCAGGCCCGGGACAAGGTCCTGGACGCGCTGCTGGAGACCGTCGAGGTGCCGCTGCCGGAGAAGGTCGTCGAGTCCGAGGTCGAGGTGCGCCAGCACGACGCGGTGCACCCGTTCGACCACGACGAGAAGCGCTTCGAAGAGTGGCTTGAGCAGCAGGAGAAGACCCGCGAGCAGTTCGACGCGGAGACCCGCGAGGAGGCGGAGAAGGCGGTCCGGACCCAGCTGGTCCTGGACACCATCGCCGACGCCGAGGACGTCTCGGTCTCCGACGACGAGCTCACCCAGCGGATCATCTACCAGGCGCAGCGGTTCGGCGTGAGCCCGGACCAGTTCGTCCAGCAGGCCCAGCAGTCGGGCCAGCTCGGTGCGCTCTACGCCGACGTCCGCCGCAGCAAGGCGCTGTTCTCGGTGGTCCGCCAGGCGACGGTCACCGACGCCGCGGGCAACGAGCTGGACCTGGACGAGCTGTTCGGCCCGCAGCAGGGCGAGGAGGAGGCCGAGACCGCGAAGTCGGAGTGATCCGGCTCGCGCGCTCGACAACTCGATAAACATGCTCTAAGCGAAAGTGGGCGGTACTGGGAAGCTGGTGCCGCCCACTTTCGTTAGGGTCGGTTGTAGCGGATCACCCGAGAGGGAAGCAGGGCCCTCGAAGTCGCCCGCGGACCCGCTCGGTCCACTTTGGAAGCGGATCGGGAGCGGCGCGAGTGACCTGAGTGGCCCACGTGAAAGAGCCCAATGTGGGAGAAGGCAGGGAGACGTGACGCAGCACCTGACTCCGGCGTCCGACGCGCAGGCGCCGTCCATGCGGACGGGTACCAACGGACTCTCGCTCAACGACTCGGTTTACGAGCGGCTGCTGCGGGAGCGCATCATCGTCCTCGGCTCCCAGGTCGAGGACTCGATCTCGAACCAGATCTGCTCGCAGCTGCTGCTGCTGGCGGCTGAGGACCCGGACCGCGACATCTCGCTCTACATCAACTCGCCGGGCGGCTCGGTGACGGCGGGCATGGCCATCTACGACACCATGCAGCTGATCAAGCCGGACGTGGCCACCGTGGCGATGGGCATGGCCGCCTCGATGGGGCAGTTCCTGCTGTCCGCGGGCGCCAAGGGCAAGCGGTTCGCGCTGCCGCACGCGCGGATCATGATGCACCAGCCGTCGGCCGGCCTCGGCGGCACGGCCTCGGACATCGAGATCCAGGCCAAGATGTTCTCCAGGCACAAGAAGGAGATGGCCGAGCTGATCGCGGAGCAGACCGGTCAGACGGTGGAGCGGATCACCCAGGACTCCGACCGCGACCGGTGGTTCACCGCGGAGGAGGCCCGCGAGTACGGGTTCGTCGACCACGTGGCCAGCGCCGCGAACCTGCCGCGCAGCTGATCATCCCCGCCCGGACCTAGCAACTGAGGAGTCACCGGCCGTGAACCCTTACCAGTCCCTGCAGTCCCGGTACGTGCTGCCCTCGTTCGTCGAGCGCACCGCGTACGGGGTCAAGGAGTCCAACCCGTACAACAAGCTGTTCGAGGAGCGCATCGTGTTCCTCGGCGTCCAGGTCGACGACGCCTCCGCCAACGACGTGATGGCGCAGCTGCTCTTCCTGGAGTCCGATGACCCGGACCGCGAGATCCAGATGTACATCAACTCCCCGGGTGGCTCGTTCACCGCGATGATGGCCATCTACGACACCATCCAGTACGTGCGCCCGGACGTGCGCACCATCTGCCTCGGCCAGGCGGCGTCGGCGGCGGCGGTGCTGCTGGCCGCGGGCACCAAGGGCAAGCGCCAGGCGCTGCCGAACTCGCGGGTGCTGATCCACCAGCCGTCGGTGGAGGGCATCTACGGCCAGGTGTCGGACCTGGAGATCCAGGCCGCCGAGGTCCAGCGGATGCGCGACCTGATGGAGTCGACGCTGGCCAAGCACACCAGCCGCTCGCAGGAGCAGGTCCGCCAGGACGTCGACCGCGACAAGATCCTGACCGCGGAGCAGTCCGTGGAGTACGGGATCATCGACGAGGTCGTGCCCTACCGCAAGCTCTCCGAGCAGAAGGCCTAAAAGCAGGTCCTCCGGACTCGCCCTGCGTAGCGGTGCGGGTAGCGGAACCTCAGCGGCCGCCTGGCTGCGGGATCCCGTTCTCACGTGTCCGACACGGCGAACGGGCTGTCCTCGCCAGGCGGCCGCTGAGAACCCGCGGCGGTGCGAGTTGCGAGGGGCGGTTGTGCGCCTGCGGCGCGCGGCCTTTGCCACGGGGTGCCGGTCGCTCTTCGCGGTGGCGCTGATCAGCGGGAATGGCCGGGGCGGGCGCGGCACCTCTGATTGTTCGAGGCGTGAGTCATCTCTCGTTCTCGCAGGTGGTGGGCCTGCTTCTCGGCTGGTGTCGACCGCGGAGCCGTCCTCCTGCGGCGCGCGGCGCGCGGTTTTTCCGGTTCCCGGCGAAAACAGCTGCTGCGAGCTGCGGGAACGCGTAACGTCCCGGCCACGTGGTGGGGCGGCACGCCCGGGTGCGGGGTCACGACACGCCGAGCGCGGCGCTGGTCACATCACGCTTGGCAATGGCGGACACTGTGAGTCTCCCCGAACTCGGGGAACGCCAGGTACCGTCGGAAGCACATACGGTCAGGCGCGCTACCGGACGGCGCGCCGGAGGGGACGGGGTCAGCGGTCATGGCACGTATCGGTGACGGCGGCGACCTGCTGAAGTGCTCCTTCTGCGGGAAGAGCCAGAAGCAGGTGAAGAAACTCATCGCCGGCCCCGGCGTGTACATCTGCGATGAGTGCATCGATCTCTGCAACGAGATCATCGAGGAGGAGCTGGCCGAGGCCGGTGAGGTCAAGCTCGACGAGCTGCCCAAGCCCGCGGAGATCCACGAGTTCCTCGACCAGTACGTCATCGGGCAGGACCCGGCGAAGCGGAACCTGTCGGTAGCGGTCTACAACCACTACAAGCGCATCCAGGCCGGAGAGCGCCAGAGCCGCGGTGAAGAGGCCGTCGAGCTGGCCAAGTCCAACATCCTGATGCTCGGCCCGACGGGCTGCGGCAAGACCTACCTCGCGCAGACGCTGGCGAAGATGCTGAACGTGCCGTTCGCCATCGCCGACGCCACCGCGCTGACCGAGGCCGGGTACGTGGGCGAGGACGTCGAGAACATCCTGCTCAAGCTGATCCAGGCGGCCGACTACGACGTCAAGCGCGCCGAGACCGGCATCATCTACATCGACGAGGTCGACAAGATCGCCCGCAAGAGCGAGAACCCGTCGATCACCCGCGACGTCTCCGGCGAGGGCGTGCAGCAGGCGCTGCTGAAGATCCTGGAGGGCACCACGGCCAGCGTGCCGCCGCAGGGCGGCCGCAAGCACCCGCACCAGGAGTTCATCCAGATCGACACGACGAACGTGCTGTTCATCGTGGCAGGTGCGTTCGCCGGGCTGGAGAAGATCGTCGAGGAGCGGGTCGGCAAGCACAGCGTCGGCTTCGGTGCGGAGCTGCGCTCCAAGTCCCAGATCGACACCGCCGACCACTTCGCCGACGTGATGCCCGAGGACCTGATCAAGTACGGCCTGATCCCGGAGTTCATCGGCCGGCTGCCCACGGTGGCCAGCGTGACGAACCTGGACAAGCCGTCCCTGGTGCAGATCCTCACCGAGCCGCGCAACGCGCTGGTGAAGCAGTACAAGCGCTTGTTCGAGATGGACAACGTGGAGCTGGAGTTCACCAAGACCGCGCTGGAGGCGATCGCCGACCAGGCGATCCTGCGCGGCACGGGCGCCCGCGGTCTGCGCGCGATCCTCGAAGAGGTCCTGCTGCCGGTGATGTACGACATCCCGAGCCGGTCGGACGTCGCCAAGGTCGTGATCACCGAGCAGACCGTCCGGGAGAACGTGAACCCGACGATCGTGGCGCGCCAGGCGACGCGCCGCGAACGCCGCGAGAAGTCCGCGTAATCCGCCCGTTCCGCTGAACTGACGCGGAACTGGCTTCAGCACCAGCGGTTTTCGAGTCCGGAGAGCTGAAACATCCCGGCCCGCGATGCCTCTCGCATCGCGGGCCGTTTCACTCTTGTGGCCCGGGCGCGAACGCTGCGAACCCGGCCCGGTTAGATGATCCTGGGTACTGACCAGATCATCTTCCCGGGGAGCGCCTGCCATGAGCGAGATGCACGTCCTGCTGGTTCACGGGATGACCGGTTCCGGACCCTGGCACTGGCAGCAGTGGCTCGCCGGTCAGCTCCGCGAACAGGGCGTCGAGGTGGACCTGCCGTCGTTCCCCGATCCGGACCGGCCGGTGCTGGCGGAGTGGCTGCCGGTGCTGCGCGAGCGGCTGGCCGCGGTGCCGAAGGAGGCCGAGCTCGTGGTGGCCGCGCACTCCTGCGGAGTGGCGCTGTGGCTGCACCACGCGGCGACGGTCGGCGGGAGCGCCAGGCGCGCGGACCGGGTGCTGCTGGTGGCCCCGCCGCCGCCGGACTGGCAGCACCCGGATGCCCAGGACATCACCCCGTACCCGACGGATGCGGCGGCGCTGCGCCGCGCGGCGGGCATCACGCGGCTCGTGGTCGGCACCGGCGACCCGTACCTGTCGATGTACCGGGCGCACGCCCTGGCCGAGTCGCTCCAGGTCGAGATGGACGTGATCCTCGACGGCGAGCACCTGAACACCGACGCGGGCTACGGTCCCTGGCCTGCGGTGCTGAGCTGGGCCCTTTACGGCACGGTGCCGCTCAACGACCGCTTCGACGCCGATCCCTACACCGCCGGGCAGTCCCAGGCCCGCCTCCGGCTGGCCTGACGGCTCATCTCGCGGCCGGCAGTTCACCGCCGATGAAGTCCACCACCTCGGGCAGCGCCTTGCGGTAGTAGCGGCTGTTGTGGCCGCCCGGGGTCGTGGACGCGTAGTCGGGCTCGGCCATGCGGATGAAGCGGCGGGTGCCCTCGATGAAGCGGTCCTCGGTGCCGCACCACACGCCCAGCGGCAGGTTGCCGAGCGAGCCGATGTGGCGCAGCGGATCGATCTCCGCCCACTCGGCCTCGGTGGTGAACGCCTTGCGCTTGCGCATCTCCGGCCAGCTGGTGATCAGCGCCGGGGACACCACCGCTGCCGCCGACAGCGGGTGCCCCATCTCACGCCTGCGCCGCGCGTAGAGCAGCGCGCCGAAGCCGCCCATCGAGATGCCCGCCGCGGCGAAGGGGCGGTGCTCGGGCCCGCCGAGGTTGCGCTCGGCCAGCCAGCGCGGCACCTCGCCGAGCAGCATCCACAGCGGATCGTCGTTGGGGCGCCGGTGCCAGTAGTTGTTCCCGCCGCCGTCCACGGCCAGGAACGCGAACGGTGGAATGCGGCCCGAGGCCACCGAGTCCGACAGCCAGCCCGGCAGCCCGCCCACCGACTTGCGCGCGTCGCCGAACCGCCCGTGCAGCATCAGGCACACCGGAAGTCCTTGGCGCGGAACGCCTTTCGGGGACATCAGCACGAAGTTGATGAAGCAGTTGCGGGCGTGCGAGTAGAGCCGTTCCACGGACACGTTCGACTGGTTGGCCAGCGGCACCGGAGTGCCGGGCGGCGTCGACCCGAACCGGCCGCCCAGCCCCAGCCCGAGGGCGGCGGCGCCGGTGATGCCGGCGGCGAGGACGCTGCGGCGCGGCAGCAGGTGACGACCCTGCGAATCGCGCATGCATCCCTCCAGTGGCGGCTCCTGCTCTCCATCGTGCCAACGCGGCGCGGCATTCGCCGCTAACCCGCGATGTTCTTGGTCACGATGCGCTCGGCGCCGGTGTAGACGTTCATGGACCGCCCGCGCAGGAACCCGACCAGCGTGATGCCCTGCTCGGCGGCGAGGTCGACCGCCAGCGAGGACGGTGCGGAGACCGCGGCGAGCATCGGCACGCCGGCCATCGCGGCCTTCTGCACCAGTTCGAACGACGCCCGGCCGGACACCATCAGCACGCATCCGGACAGCGGCACGCGCTCCGCCAGCAGGGCCCAGCCGAGCACCTTGTCGACGGCGTTGTGCCGCCCGACGTCCTCCCGCACCACCAGCAGTTCGCCGTCGCCGCTGAACAGCCCGGCCGCGTGCAGGCCGCCGGTCGTGTCGAAGACGCGCTGGGCGGCGCGCAGCCGGTCGGGGATGCCGATGAGCGTCTCCGCGGTGACGGTGAGCGGGTCGTCGGCGGGGGAGTGGCGGGTGGTCAGCCGGACCGAGTCCAGCGCCGCCTTGCCGCACACACCGCACGAGGAGGTGGTGTAGAAGTTCCGGGTCACCGAGGCCTCGGGCGGCCGCACGCCGGGCGCGAGCACGACGTCGAGCACGTTGTAGGTGTTGCGGCCGTCCGGGCCGGGGCTGTCGCAGTAGCGCGCCGTCGACAGCTGCTCGCGGTCGTGGATGACGCCCTCGGTCAGCAGGAACCCGTGGGCGAGTTCGACGTCGTGCCCGGGTGTGCGCATGGTCACCGACAGCGGCCGCCCGTCGACGCGGATCTCCATCGGCTCCTCGGCCGCGAGCACGTCCGGCCTGCTCCTGGTCCCATCGGCGGCGATCCTCAGCACCGGTCGCCGCACCGTGACGCGTCCCATCGGCCCCTCCTCGCGCGTTCGCTCGGCGGAAGACGACCCTCGATCGGCCGCCCGCGCACAAGTATGCTCAGCGCTCCTCGATCAACAGCACTTGGCCGGGAGGCCTGATGGCCGCAGATCTGCTCTCCCCCGCCCGCATCGTCGCGCCGGAGGGCTGGAACCGCTGGCTGGTGCCGCCCGCCGCGCTGGCCGTGCACCTGGCGATCGGTCAGGTCTACGCGTGGAGCGTGTTCAAACCGCCGCTGGAGGGCGCGCTCGGCCTGAGCGGCACGCTCAGCGCGCTGCCGTTCCAGCTCGGGATCGTGATGCTCGGGCTGTCCGCGGCGCTGGGCGGGACGCTGGTGGAGCGCCGCGGGCCGCGGTGGGCGATGGCCGTCGCGACCACGTGCTTCTCGCTGGGATTCCTGATCTCCGCGGTGGGCATCGCGCTCGGCCAGTACTGGCTGGTGGTGCTCGGCTACGGGTTCGTCGGCGGCATCGGGCTCGGCATCGGCTACATCTCGCCGGTGTCGACGCTGATCAAGTGGTTCCCGGACCGGCCGGGCATGGCCACCGGGATCGCCATCATGGGCTTCGGCGGTGGTGCGCTGATCGCCTCGCCGTGGTCGACGCAGATGCTGGCGTCCTTCGGCGACGACCAGTCCGGCATCGCGCTGACCTTCCTGGTGCACGGCGTGGTCTACGCGGTGTTCATGTCGCTGGGCGTGCTGCTGATCCGGACGCCGCCGCCGAGCTGGAACCCGGAACCCGCGGTGCGGCAGGCGTCCCGGCCGATGATCACCACCGCGAACGTGACGGCCCGCAACGCGGTGCGCACTCCGCAGTTCTGGCTGCTGTGGATCGTGCTGTGCTGCAACGTCACCGCGGGCATCGGCATCCTGGAGAAGGCCGCGCCGATGATCACCGGGTTCTTCGCGACCAGCACGACGCCGGTGGCGGCGGGCGCGGCGGCCGGGTTCGTCGCGCTGCTGTCGCTGACCAACATGGCGGGCCGGTTCATCTGGTCGTCCACATCGGACCTGGTTGGGCGCAAGAACATCTACCGCGTCTACCTGGGCGGCGGTGCGCTGCTGTACCTGGGCATCCTGCTGGCGGGCTCGTCCGGGATTCCCGTGTTCGTGCTGTGCGCGATGCTCATCCTGTCCTTCTACGGCGGCGGCTTCTCCACCGTCCCGGCCTACCTGAAGGACCTGTTCGGCACCGCGCAGGTGGGCGCGATCCACGGTCGGCTGCTCACCGCGTGGTCGGCGGCCGGCGTGCTGGGCCCGCTGATCGTCAACGCGGTGGCCGACGCGCGCGAGGCGGCCGGTGCCACCGGCCCGGACCTCTACACGACCTCGCTGGTGATCATGATCGGGCTGCTGGTGGTCGGCTTCGCGGCCAACGAGCTGGTCCGCCCGGTCAACCCGAAGTTCCACGAACCGGAGGCGCGATGAACCGCCGAACCGTCCTGGTGGTGTCCTGGGCGTGGGTGGGCCTGCCCTTCGCCTACGGCGTGTACGAACTCATCCAGAAGGTCTCGCAGCTGTTCACCGGCTGATCGCCGCTTCCACCTCGGCAACCGTGGTGATCTCGGGGAACTGCACGAGCCACCAGCTCGCGCCGGCCGCCCGGAAGGGGCCGGGATCGTCGTCGGGCGGGCCGCCGACCGCGACTTCGTAGCCGTCCAGCCCGCCGCGGTGGCGGGCGACGACGTCCAGCATCGCCCGCAGCCCGTCCGGCGTGGTCTCGGGGCACAGCCCGTCGAACCGGGCCGCCCGGTGCAGCGGCGCCCGCTTGACGGACTGGGCGGCGACCCAGATCGGGATGCGCGGGCGCTGCACCGGTCGCGGGAGGAACCGCAGCCCGTCGACCCGGAAGTGCCGGCCGCGGTGGGTGACCGGCTCGCCGGACCACAGCGCGCAGATGACGTCCAAGCCCTCGTCGAGCATCTCCGCCCGGGTGCGCGGGTCGTCGGCCTCGCCCAGCCTGGACAGCTCGCCGCCGTTGTCCGCGCCGAGCCCGACGCCGAGCACGAGCCGCCCCGCGCTGAGCTGGTCGACGGCCGCGGCCTGCCGGGCGACGTCGTGCGGCCTGCGCCGCGAGAGCGGAGTGATCCTGGTGCCGATCCGGATCCGCTCGGTGCGCGCGGCGATGGCCGCCAGCGCGATCCACGGATCGCACACGCCGAGCCCCGGCTGCCGGGGCCGCACGACGTGGTCCCAGAGGAACACCCCGTCGAACCCGGCGGCCTCGGCCCGCGCGGAGAGCTCGGCGAGCACGCCGGGATCGGCCAGCTCCCCGAACGGCGGTAGGTACAAGGCGTGGCGCATCGGCACTCCGTGGTCGGCGACCTCCCGAGCATCGGTGGTCACAGCGCTCCGAGCCACCTGGCGGGGCGGTGTGGCGCCACCGGAGGACCTCAGCCGGGTGCGAGGCGGCGGCGGACGTGGTCGGGGAGGACGCTCGCCTTGCGGGCGAGGGTGTCGACGAACGCCGCGGTGAGCGGGTCGGGCCCGCTCCGGGTGTAGGCGGTCAGGGTGCGGTGGACCGGCGGGTCGGGTCGCAGGAGCTCGCCGTCGAACTGCTTCGGGATGATGTTCGCCGGTACCAGCGCCGGGCCCAGTCCGGCCGCGGCGAGCATCGGTGCCGCCGCCGTCTGCTCGGAGCGGACCGCGGCGCGGGCCTGGAAACCGGCACCGGCGCAAGCCGCGTCCAGCACCTCGGAGAGGCCGTTCTCCGGGCTGTAGTGCACCCAGCCGCGGTCGGCGAGCATCGCCAGCTCGACGCGCGTCGCGCCGCCGACGGCCACCGGGTCGTCCGGCGGCAGCACCACCACGAACTCCTCCACGCCGAGCGCGTGCACCGGACCGTCCCAATCGGACGGTGCAGGCCCGACGGCGACGTCCGCTTGCCCGGCGGCCATCGAGGCCTTGAGCTCGTCGCCGTGGCGGTGCTCGAAGAGCCGGATGCGCACGCCGCCGTGCTCCCGCCGCCACGCGCGCAGAACCGGTGGCAGCACGCCGAGGCTCGCCGAGTACACCGTGGCGAGCTGGAGTTCGCCGCTCTCCAGGCCGGAGACCTGTCGGGCGGCCGAGCGCGCCCGCTCCGCGTCGGCGAGCGCGGCTCGCGCGTGCGGCAGCATCGCGCGGCCCATCGGCGTGAGCCGGACGGCGCGCGGCAGCCGTTCCAGCAGCGGCCCGCCTGCGTCCCGCTCCAAGGCGCGGACCTGGTGCGACAGCGCGGGCTGCGTGACGTGCAGCAGCTCGGCGGCCCGGGTGAACGACCCGGTGTCGACCACGGTGACCAGGTACTCGAACTGCCGGAGCGTTGCCATGAGCAGAAGTTATCACCAGCAGAAAGAACAAGCTTTGGACTTATCGATCGGCGCCGACGAGTGTTGTCGGCATGAGCAGTCCTGTACCGACCCGAGCCCAGCGCAACCGCACCTCAGCGGAATCCGGCGCAACCGCGAAACCTGAGATCGACGTCGAACGCGACCACCGCGGTGAATCGCGGAAAGGCGCAACAGCGCTGGTCGTCGGCGCGAACGGCGTCATCGGGCGCAACCTCGTGGAGCACCTGGTCAGCCTGCCGGACTGGGAGGTGATCGGGGTGTCCCGGCGCGGCGGCGAGGACACCGACCGGGTCCGGTACCTGGCCGTCGACCTGATGGACGCGCAGGACACCTGGGAGAAGCTGAGCGGGCTGACCGGTGTCACGCACCTCTTCTACGCGGCCTACCAGGACCGGCCGACCTGGGCCGGGCTGGTGCCGCCGAACATGGCGATGCTGACCAACGTCGTCGACGCGGTCGAAGCCGCCGCGCCCGGCCTGAGCCACATCAGCCTCATGCAGGGCTACAAGGTCTACGGCGCGCACCTCGGGCCGTTCAAGACCCCGGCGCGGGAGACCGACGCCCGCCCGATGCCGCCCGAGTTCATGGCCGCCCAGCAGGAATTCCTGGAGCAGCGCCAGCAGGGCAAGCGGTGGACCTGGACCGCGCTGCGCCCGTCGGTGGTGGCCGGTGTCGCGCTCGGCAATCCGATGAACCTGGCGCTGGTGATCGCCGTCTACGCGGCGATCTCGAAGGAGCTCGGCCTGCCGCTGCGGTTCCCGGGCAAGCCCGGGGCCTACGACTCGCTGCTGGAGATGACCGACGCGCGCCTGCTGGCCAAGGCCACCGTCTGGGCGGCGACGGCCGAGCAGGCGCAGAACCAGGCGTTCAACATCAACAACGGTGATCTGTTCCGCTGGCGGGAGATGTGGCCGAAGATCGCGGCGCACTTCGGCCTGCCGGTGGGCGACCCGCTGCCGATGTCGCTGACCGAGGTGATGGCCGACAAGGCCGAGCTGTGGCAGCGCATGGTCGCCGAGTACGACCTGGAACCGGTTTCCTACCAAGAGGTTTCGTCCTGGGGATTCGGCGACTTCGTCTTCTCCTGGGACTACGACGTGTTCGCCGACGGCTCCAAGGCGCGCCGCTCCGGCTTCCACGAGTTCGTCGACACCGAGGAGATGTTCCGGAAGGTCTTCGACGACCTGCGCGAGCGCCGCATCATCCCCTGAGAGGAGCCGAGATGGATCTGCAGTTGACCGACAAGGTCTTCCTGGTGACCGGGGCGTCCGCCGGGATCGGCGAGGCCACGGTGCGCCTGCTGGCGGCCGAAGGTGCGAAAGTCGTTGGCGTGGCGCGGAACCCGCACTCGATCTGCGAACTCGGCAGCGGCGTGAGCGGAGTTCCGGCCGACCTCACCGATCCGGACGCCGCGGAGCACGTCGTCGCGACCGCGCTCAAGCGGCACGGCCGACTGGACGGCCTGGTGAACAACGTCGGCGGCCTGCGCTCCCGCGCGGGATTCCTGGACGTGACCGACGAGGAGTGGAAGCGGACCTTCGACCTGAACCTCCACTCGGCGGTCCGCACCACCCGCGCGGCGCTGCCCGCGCTGCTGGCGACCGGCGCGGGCAGCCTGGTGCACGTGACCAGCGAAGCAGCCCGCCTGCCGGACGCCCCGCTGGTCGACTACGCGGCGTCGAAGACGGCGCTGCTGGCGGTGTCGAAGTCCCTGGCGGCCGAGTTCGGGCCCAGCGGCGTGCGGTCCAACGTCGTCGCGCCCGGCCCGACGAGGACCTGGCTCTGGGACGCCCCCGGCGGCTTCGCCGACCAGCTCGCCGCCCAGTACGACCGCCCGGTGGACGAGGCGATCGACCACTTCGTCAACGAGGTCCGCCGGCTGCCCTCGGGCCGTCTCGGCACCCCGGAGGACGTGGCCCGCGTGATCACCTACCTGCTGTCCCCGCTGGCCGCCCAGGTCACCGGAGCGGAGTGGTCGGTCGACGGCGGAGCCCTCCGCCAGCTCTGAACGGCGAGCCCCGTTGCGCCGAAGTGCCTCTCCGCGGTCGCCCGATCGCGCTACGGTCGGTCGCGCAACCGCAGAGTGAGGACTCGGATGACCAGCAGCAGCGCTCCCGCCCGGCAGGACCTGGCCTTCGTGGAGGCACCGGAACCGATCACCGAACCGATCACCAAGTTCGGCGGTCAGCCGGTCTGGCTCGACGACCCGACCTGGCCGCTGTCGGCGGAGACCGGCAGGCCGATGCGGTTCATTGGCCAGATCCGGCTGCCCGGCGACGAAGTCCGGCTCGGCTACCTGTTCATGACCGACGAGGGCGGCGACGACTGGATCGACACGACCTACTCACCGACGGCCGGCGAGAACGCCTTCTTCGCCCAGCCCGGCCGGCTGCCGGACTTCTACCAGGTCGCCAGCATCCGCCGCGGCCCGACCTTCGGCCCGGACCACCACGCGGAACTGACCCCGCACGAAGACGACGAGGCGGACGAGGATGACGACGACGAGGGCTTCCTGCGCAGCCGCCTGTGGGGCGAACCGAGCTGGATGCAGCAGGAGGAGTGGCCGGACGAACCCGGCACCTGGCGCTTCGTGGCGCAGATCGACAGCGAGGACGAACCGTTCGGCATGAACCTGGGCGACGGAGGAGTCGCCTACGCCTTCCTCGACGAGAAGACCGGCCAAGGCCGCTTCCTCTGGCAGTGCGGCTGACCACCGAGCGCTTCGGGGCGCCACGACGCCCCGAAGCGCACCTCAGATCCGCTCCAGGCGGACGATGATCGCCTTGGAGACCGGGGTGTTGGACTTCTCGGCCACCGAGTTCAGCGGGATCAGCGGGTTGGCCTCCGGGTAGTAGGCCGCCGCGCAGCCCCGGGCCGTCGGGTAGGCGACGATGCGGAAGCGTTCCGCCCGGCGCTCCTCGCCCTCCCACTCGGAGACCACGTCGACCAGATCTCCCGCTGCGAAGCCGAGTTCGGCGATGTCGTCCGGGTGGACCAGCACCACTCGGCGGCCGTCCTCGATGCCGCGGTAGCGGTCGGACAGGCCGTAGATCGTGGTGTTGTACTGGTCGTGGCTGCGCAGGGTCTGCAGCAGCAGGCGGCCGGCCGGGACCTCGATGGGTTCCGGGACGTTCACCGTGAAGTTCGCCTTGCCGGTCGCGGTCGGGAACGTCCGGCTGTCGCGCGGTGGGTGCGGCAGGACGAAGCCGTCCGGTTCGCGGACCTTGCGGTTGTAGTCCGCGCAGCCCGGCACCACGTTCGCGATGTGGTCGCGGATCACGTCGTAGTCGCGCTCGAAGGACTCCCAGCGCACCGGGTGCTGCGGGCCGAGCAGCTCGCGGGCCAGGCGGCAGACGATCGCGACCTCGGACAGCAGCCGGTCCGAAGCGGGCTTGAGGCGGCCGCGCGAGCGGTGCACCACCGACATCGAGTCCTCGACGGTCACGAACTGCTCGCCGCCGGCCTGCACGTCGCGTTCGGTGCGGCCGAGCGTCGGCAGGATCAGCGCGGTGCGGCCCGGCGTCGCGTGCGAGCGGTTGAGCTTGGTCGACACCTGCACGGTCAGCTCGCAGTCGCGCAGGGCGCGGATCGTGGCCTCGGTGTCCGGCGTGGCCGAGACGAAGTTGCCGCCCATCCCGAGGAACGCCTTGACCCGGCCGGAGCGCATCGCGCGGATGGTGTCCACCGTGTCCAGGCCGTGCTCGCGGGGCACCGGCACGCCGAACTCGTCCTCCAGCGCGGCCAGGAACTTCTCCGGCATCTTCTCCCAGATGCCCATCGTGCGGTCGCCCTGCACGTTGGAGTGGCCGCGCACCGGGCACACCCCGGCACCGGGCTTGCCGATCATGCCGCGCAGCAGCAGGAGGTTGACCACCTCGCGGATCGTCGCCACGCCCTGCTTGTGCTGGGTGAGCCCCATCGCCCAGCAGGCCACGGTGCGCTGCGAGGACATCACCATCTCGGCGATCCGCTCGATCTGTTCCCGCGGCAGCCCGGTGGCCTCCGCGGTGGCCTCCCAGTCGACGTCGGCGGCCTGCGCGGCGAACTCCGCGAAGCCGTGCGTCCAGCCGTCGACGAAGTCCTGGTCCACCGCGCCCGCCTTGAGCACCAGCGCGTTGATCGCCTTGAACAGCGCCAGGTCGCCGCCGATGCGGATCTGCGCGAACTCGTCGGCCAGCTGGGTGCCGTCGCCGACCACGCCGCGGGCGTTCTGCGGGTTCTTGAACCGCATCAGCCCGGTCTCCGGCAGCGGGTTGACCGCGATGATCCGCCCGCCGCGCCGCTTGACCTTCTCCAGCGAGGCCAGCATCCGCGGGTGGTTGGTGCCCGGGTTCTGACCGACCACCAGCACCAGGTCGGCGTGCTCCACATCGGACAGCGACACCGATCCCTTGCCGATGCCGATGGTCTCGGTCAGCGCCGACCCGGACGACTCGTGGCACATGTTCGAGCAGTCCGGCAGGTTGTTCGTGCCGAAGCTGCGCACCAGCAGCTGGTACAGGAAAGCGGCCTCGTTGCTGGTGCGGCCCGAGGTGTAGAACGCGGCCTCGTCCGGCGAACCGAGTGCCCGCAGCCGCTCCGCGATCACCTCGAACGCCTCGGACCACTCGATCGGGCGGTAATGGGTGTCGCCGTCGCGCAGGATCACCGGGTGCGTGAGCCGTCCCTGCTGGCCCAGCCAGTAGTCGGTGCGCTCGGCCAGCTCGGCCACGCTGTGCCGGGCGAAGAACTCCGGCCCGACCCGGCGGGTGGTGGCCTCCTCGGCGACCGCTTTGGCGCCGTTCTCGCAGAACTCGGCGATCTTGCGCTTGTCGCCCTCGGCCTCGCGCGGATCGGGCCACGCGCAGCCTGGGCAGTCGAAGCCGTCGCGCTGGTTGAGCAGCGGCAACGTGCGCGCGGTGCGGGTCACGCCCATCTGCTCCCAGCCGCGCCGCAGCGAGACCAGCACGCCTTTGACACCGGCCGCGGCGTGGCCGGGCTCGCCGACACGGAGGGCGTTCTCGTCGATGTCCTGCTCAGGAGCTCCACGCGACATGGGCCTAGCCTGCGACACCGCGCGCGGCGCGGCGCGGCGGGGTGTCCAGCGCCACGTCAGCGCTGGTCGCGACCCGGGTGATGCCCGGAAAACCCGCTGGACCGGGGCTCGTAGAATCCACCCCGTGACACAGACCCATGCCGCTCAGCACCGTGAACTTCCGTCGACCTGGAATCCAGCCGACGTAGAGGCCGAGCTGTACCAGCGCTGGGTAGACGCCGAATACTTCACCGCGGACGCAGGCAGCGACAAGCCGCCGTTCTCCATCGTCATCCCGCCGCCGAACGTCACCGGCAACCTGCACATCGGGCACGCCTACGAGCACACCCAGATCGACATCATCACCCGGCGCCGCCGGATGCAGGGCTACGAGGCGCTGTGGCTGCCGGGCATGGACCACGCCAGCATCGCGGTGCAGACGCTGGTCGAGCGCCAGCTTCGCGACCAGGGCATCGACCACCGCGAACTCGGCCGCGAAGCGTTCGTGGAGCGGGTGTGGCAGTGGAAGGAGCAGTACGGCGGCGCGATCCTGGGGCAGATGAAGCGCCTCGGTGAGAGCGTCGACTGGTCGCGCGAGCGCTTCACCATGGACGCGGGGCTGTCCCGCGCGGTGCAGACGATCTTCAAGAAGCTCTACGACGACGGCCTGATCTACCGGGCCGAGCGGCTGGTGAACTGGTCGCCCGCGCTGCGCTCGACGATCAGCGACATCGAGGTGGAGCACAAGGAGGTCGACGGCGAGCTGGTCTCCATGCGCTACGGCGACGGGGAGAGCTCGATCGTGGTGGCCACCACTCGGATCGAGACCATGCTCGGCGACACCGCCATCGCGGTCCACCCCGACGACGAGCGCTACCGGCACCTGGTCGGCACCGAGATCGAGCTGCCGCTGACCGGCCGCAAGATCCCGGTCGTCACCGACGAGCACGTCGACCCGGAGTTCGGCACCGGCGCCGTCAAGGTCACCCCGGCGCACGACCCGAACGACTTCGAGATCGGCAAGCGGCACGACCTGCCGATGATGACGATCATGGACGAGCAGGGCCGCATCGCCCACACCGGCACGCAGTTCGACGGCATGGACCGCTTCGAAGCGCGGGTCGCCGTCCGCGAGGCGCTGCGCGAGCAGGGCCGCATCGTCGAGGAGAAGCGCCCGTACCGGCACAGCGTCGGGCACAGCTCGCGCTCCAAGGAGCCGATCGAGCCGCGGCTGTCGCTGCAGTGGTTCGTCAAGGTCGGCCCGCTGGCGAAGGCGGCCGGTGACGCGGTCCGCGACGGCCGGGTGGCGATCCACCCGCCGGAGATGTCCAAGCGCTACTTCGACTGGGTCGACAACCTGCACGACTGGGCCATCTCGCGGCAGCTGTGGTGGGGCCACCGGATCCCGATCTGGTACGGCCCCGGCGGCGAGGTCGTGTGCGTCGGGCCGGACGAGGAACCGCCGTCGGGCGAGGGCTGGTACCAGGACGAGGACGTGCTCGACACCTGGTTCTCCTCGGGCCTGTGGCCGTTCTCCACGCTCGGCTGGCCGGAGGACACCCCGGACCTGCGCAAGTTCTACCCGACCAGCGTCCTGGTCACCGGCTACGACATCCTCTTCTTCTGGGTCGCCCGGATGATGATGATGGGCCTGTACGCGATGGACGGCGTCGAGCCGTTCAAGGAGATCGTGCTGCACGGCATGGTCCGCGACGCGCACGGCAAGAAGATGTCCAAGTCCGCGGGCAACACCGTGGACCCGCTGGAGTGGATGGACACCTACGGCACCGACGCGCTGCGCTTCACGCTGGCCCGCGGCGCCAACCCGGGCACCGACTCGCCGATCAGCGACGAGTGGGTGGCGGCCTCCCGCAGCTTCTGCACGAAGCTGTTCAACGCCACCAAGTTCGCCATGATGAACGGCGCGAAGGTGCCGGAGCGGCTGGCCGACCGCTCCGAGCTCACCGACGCCGACCGGTGGATCCTGGACCGCACCGACCAGCTGGTGTCCGATGTGGACGAGCTGCTGGAGGACTTCCAGTTCGCCAAGGCCACCGAAGCGCTCTACCACTTCACGTGGGACGAGTTCTGCGACTGGTACCTGGAGCTGACCAAGGTCCAGCTGGACGCAGGCGGTGACCGGGCGGAGCGGACCCGCGAGGTCCTCGGGCACGTCCTCGACGTGCTGCTGCGCCTGCTGCACCCGACGATCCCGTTCATCACCGAGACGCTGTGGACCGCGCTGACCGGTCGCGAGTCGGTGGTCGTCGCGGAGTGGCCGAAGCCGTCCGGTGCGGTGGCCGACGAGGCCGCCGCGCAGCGGATCGCCGCGGTGCAGAAGCTGATCACCGAGATCCGCCGGTTCCGGTCCGACCAGGGCCTCAAGCCGGGGCAGCGGGTGGCGGCCAAGCTCGGCGGCGCCGTCGAGCTCGGCCTGGCCGAGCACGTGCCCGCGGTGCGGTCGCTGGCCCGCATCACCGAGCCCGCCGACGGCTTCACCTCCTCGGCCTCCATCGAGGTCGGCCTGACCGGCGGCAACGTGTCGGTGGAGCTGGACCTCTCCGGGGCGGTGGACATCGCCGCCGAGCGCAAGCGCCTGGAGAAGGACCTGGCGGCGGCCGAGAAGGAGCTGACCGGCACGGACAAGAAGCTGACCAACCCGGCGTTCCTGGACAAGGCCCCGGCCGAGGTGGTGGAGAAGATCAAGGCCCGCCGCGAAGCGGCGCAGACCGAGATCGACCGCATCAAGGCCCGCCTGGACGGTCTCCCGCAGGGCTGATCGACTGCCGTTGCGAAGGGCGCTCCCGGACTCCGGGGGCGCCCTTCGCGTTCGTCACGGGTTGGTGGCGGCGGCGAGGAAGATCGGGATGGCGCAGCTGAGGCGGTCTGCCTCCGCCCGGCGGCGCTGCTCGGCGATCCACGACTCCACTCGTGCGTCGGCGAGCACGCCGCGAGCGGCCCCGGCCAGCCCGAGCAGCATCGGCAAGACGATGCCGTCGGTGAAGAACCCGGTGTGGACCTCGACGGTGACGTCGCGAAAACCGCTGTCCAGCAGGAGGTTCCGGTACTGGCGGGCGACGTGCGGCTGGGCGACGGTGCGGAGCCGCGCCCGCACCGCCGCGCGCGTGGTCGCCACGTCGTCGGAGTCGATCAGGATTCCCTCCCAGTCCTGGCCGAGCAGCACGATGCGGCCGCCCGGCGCCAGCACCCGCCTGGCCTCGGCCAGCGCCGCCGCCGGATCGGCGATCGCGTGGAAGACCCGCTCCGCGCGGTAGCCCGCGAGCTCGCCGTCGGCGAAGGGCAGCGCACCGGCGTCGGCCAGCCGGAAGTCGACGCCGGGCAGCCGCTCGCGCGCCGTCGCGAGCATGTCCCGGTCGACGTCCAGCCCGATCGCCGCCACACCGCGTTCTCGCAGCTCACCAACGGCCCGCCCGGTTCCGCAGCCGATGTCGGCCACCAGCCCGTCGGCGGGCAGCAGCTGGTAGGACCGCTCGCGCAGCCGCACCGAGCCGGGCAGCGAGTCGAAGCGGTCGAGGATCTCGATCAGGTTCTCGGTTGACATGCCGCCGAGCCTGCGACTTCATGTCGACGTGAAGTCAACACCCGAGTTCGCCATCGGCGACCTCGCCGCGCACTTCGGGCTCGCCGCGCACGTCCTGCGGCACTGGGAGTCGATGGGGCTGCTGGCACCCCGCCGGGTCTCCGGGCGTCGCCGGTACGGCCAGGACGACCTCTACCGCGTGGCGATCATCCTCCGCGCCAAGCAGGCGGGCCTCGGCCTCGAAGCCATCCGCGAGGTGCTGTCGACAGCGGAGCCCGGCGCGCGCCGGCGGATCATGCGGCAGCACCGCGACGAACTCCGGCGGCGCATCGACGAGCTCCGGTCCTCGCTGGACCTCATCGAGTGCGCACTGGACTGCGACCACGCCGACATCGCCACCTGCCCGCACTTCCAGCGGGTGCTCGACGAATCGGTCGCCGGCCGCTTTGTCCGGCCCGCCGGATCGGGGCGGCCTCCGCGACCGGGGGCGGAGACGTAGACTGACCTCGACATTTCGTCGTTCGCAGGGGAGTGGGCACTTGTCCGGCACCGATCCCGCCGCGTTGCAGGAGCTGCGCGCCGTGGAGGCCGAGCTCAACGAACGCTGGCCGGAGACCAAGATCGAACCGTCGCTGGACCGGATCCGGGCGCTCACCGATCTGCTCGCCGAGCCGCAGCGCAGCTACCCGGTGGTGCACATCGCCGGGACCAACGGGAAGTCGTCGACCTCCCGGCTGACCGATGCCCTGCTGTCCGGGCTCGGTCTGCGCACCGGCCGCTACACCAGCCCGCACCTGCAGGTCGCCACCGAGCGGATCAGCATCGACGGCAAGCCGATCAGCCCGGAGGCCTACGTCGAGGCCTACCGCGACGTCGCGCCGTACGTGTCCATCGTGGACTCCCGCAGCGATGTGCGGATGAGCAAGTTCGAGGTGCTCACCGGAATGGCCTTCGCGGCCTTCGCCGACGCGCCGGTCGAGGCAGCGGTGGTCGAGGTCGGGCTCGGAGGCAGCTGGGACGCCACCAACGTCGCCGACGCCAAGATCGCGGTGGTCTGCCCGGTCGCGCTGGACCACGCCGAGTACCTCGGCGACGACATCGCCGGGATCGCCGCCGAGAAGGCCGGGATCATCAAGCCCGGTTCGATCGCGGTGGTCGCGGCGCAGCCCGCGGCGGCCCAGCAGGTGATCATGGAGCGCGTCGCGGAGGTCGACGCCACGGTCGCCCGCGAGGGCCAGGAGTTCGGCGTGCTGTCCCGGACCGTCGCGGTCGGCGGGCAGATGCTGAGCCTGCAGGGGCTGGGCGGCGTCTACGACGAGGTGTTCCTGCCGCTGCACGGCGAGCACCAGGCCCGCAACGCGGCGCTCGCGCTCGCCGCTGCGGAAGCGTTCTTCGGCGCAGGCGCCGATCGCCAGCTGGACGTGGAGCGGGTCCGCGAGGGCTTCGCGAGCGTCATCACCCCGGGCCGCCTGGAGCGGGTGCGCTCCGCGCCGACCGTGCTCGTCGACGCCGCGCACAACCCGCACGGCGCCCGGGCGCTGGCCGACGCGCTCAGCTCGGAGTTCTCCTTCCGCCGCCTGGTCGCGGTGGTCGGCGTGCTCGGCGACAAGGACGCGCGCGGCATCCTGGCCGAGCTGGAGCCGGTGGTCGAGGAGATCGTGCTGACCCGCAACTCCTCGCCGCGGGCGATGGATCCCGACGCGCTGGCGGGCGTGGCCAAGGACATCTTCGGCCCGGACCGCATCGTCGTCGAACCGCGGCTGGACGACGCGGTGGAGACCGCGATCCAGCTCGCCGAGGAGACCGACGACCCGGGTGAATCGGTGTCCGGCGGCGGCGTGGTGATCACCGGCTCGGTGGTGACCGCGGGCGAGGCCCGAGCCCTGTTCGGCAAGGAACCGGCATGAGTGGTGGAGCTGCCTTGAGCGACGAGCAGAAGCCCGAACCGGGCAACGGGTTGCCCGAGGCGCCGCCCGGTGTGCGCGACCCGTGGAAGGGCCTGCGCGGGATCATGGCGGGCACGCTGGTGCTGGAGTTCATCACCTTCATGCTGGCGCTGCCGGTGGTGTGGCGGTTCGGCGGCGGCGTGTCCAGCGCCGGGTTCGTCATCGTCGCGGTGCTCTCGGTGCTGATGCTGGCGGCGGCCTTCGTGCAGCGCCGCCCGTGGGGTCTCGCCGTGGCGCTGGGGCTGCAGGGCGCGATGGTGCTGTGCTTCTTCGTGCACCCGTCGGTCGGCATCATGGGCGCGATCTTCGCGGCGATCTGGGGCTTCATCCTCTACCTGCGCAACGACGTCGCCCGCCGGATGCGCGAGGGCCAGCTCTACGACCAGCTCGGCCACCCGCCCGGCCACCCGCCGGAGGACAAGACCGACTGACGGTCAGCCGATGTCGATGACGGCTCGGCCGATGATCTCGCCGCGGTTGAGCGCGTCGTAGGCCTCTTGAGCCTCGTCGAAGGCGTAGCGGCGGCTGATCGCGTCCTGCGGGCGCAGGAGGCCCCGGGCGACCAGGTCGAGCAGCACCGGCATGTCGCGGCGCGGTTTGGCGCCGTAGGAGCCCTTGATCTGCAGCTTCCGCCGCGCCATGGTCGCCAGGTCGAACTCGCCAGCGGTGCCGCGGGCGGCGATGCCGACCACCACGACCTGCCCGCCCTCGACCACCGAGTCGCGCGCCACGTCGAACGTCGGCACCGCGCCCAGCGCCTCGAAGGCGACGTCGACACCTCGGCCACCGGTGAGCTCGCGGATGGCGGCCGGGGCGTCCACCTCGGCCGAGTTGACCACGTGCGTCGCACCCAGTTCGCGGGCACCGGCCAGCTTCTCCTCGCTGATGTCCACCGCGATGATCATCGACGCGCCGAACACCGACGCGAGCTGGATCAGCGCCGACCCGACACCGCCCGCCGCGACCACCGCGACGGTGTCGCCGACGCGCAGGTCGGCCGCGTGGCGCAGCGCGCCGTAGGCGGTCATGGTCGAGCAGCCCACCGACGCCACGTCGGTCAGCTCCACGCCGTCGGGCACCCGGTACACCGAGGTCGCCGGGGTGACGCACCGCTCGGCGAGCCCGCCCTGGGAGTACATCCACACCGCGTCGCCGTCCGGCCGGAACAGCCTGGTCTCGTCGTCGTAGAGCCGCCCCTTGCCCCGGTTGAACTCGAAGAACCGCAGGCAGATCTCCTCGTTGCCGCGCGCGCACTGCGCGCACTGACCGCACGGCATGATGAAGCTGGTGACCACCGGGTCGCCCACCGCGAGCCCGGTGACACCGGGCCCGACCTCGGAGATCACACCCGCGACCTCGTGCCCCAGCACCGCCGGAACCGGGAACGGCAGCTCACCCTTGAGCACGTGCAGGTCGGAGTGGCAGGCGCCGCAGGACCGCACGTCGATGGCGACCTCACCCGCTCTCGGCACCGGATCGGCGAGCTCCTCGATCCGCATCGGCTGGTTCGCGGCGGTGTGCACAGCAGCGCGCATCCGGGTCTCCTCGTCAGACAGACCGGCCAGTCGGTTCGCCGGTGAAGCTATCGCGCCGCACCGCCGCGCACCAGGCCCGCGATCGGCACGAACTCTTCACCTGGGCGTCGGTCCGAGGTGAGCCACCAGCCGCCTGGCGCGGATAGAACCGGCGCATGAGCACCAATCCCGCGCTGAACCGGCGCACCCTGCTGCGGGGTGCCGCCACCGGACTCGCCGCTTCCGGACTCGCCGCCTCCGGCCTGCTGGCCGGTGCCCCGGCCTTCGCCCGCTCCGGACGTCCCGTGCTGACCCACGGCGTGCAGCTCGGCGACCCGCGTCCGGACGGCGCCGTGGTGTGGACCCGCGCCGACCGGCCGTCGCGGATGTTCGTCGAGGTCTCCCGCCACGCCGACTTCCGCGGTGCGCGGCGGATCCCCGGCCCGCTGCTGACCCCGGAGACCGACGGCACCGGCGAACTCCTGCTGCCGCACCTGCCGCCCGGGCAGCGGCTGCACTACCGCGTCGTCGCCCAGGACCTGGACGGCCGGGTCGACAGCGAGCCGCTGACCGGCACCTTCCGCACCGCGCCGCGCGCTCGCCGCGACGTGCGGTTCCTGTGGTCGGGCGACGTCGTCGGGCAGGGCTGGGGCATCAACCCGGACGTCGGCGGCATGACGATCTACAACGCGATGGCCGCCCGCAACCCGGACTTCTTCCTGCACAGCGGCGACACCGTGTACGCCGACGGCCCGCTGCAGGAGTCGGTGGTGCTGCCGGACGGGCGGGTGTGGCGCAACATCGTCACCCCGGAGAAGTCCAAGGTGGCCGAAACGCTGGCCGAGTACCGCGGGCAGTTCGCCTACAACCTGCTCGACGAGAACTTCCGCCGGTTCGCCGCCCAGGTGCCGCAACTGGTGCAGTGGGACGACCACGAGGTCACCAACAACTGGTACCCCGGGGAGGTCCTGGACTCCGACAAGTACACCGAGAAGCGCGTCGACGTGCTCGCCCGGCGGGCCTTCCAGGCGTTCCACGAGTGGCAGCCCGCCCGCCGCCAGGACGCGGTCGACGGCCGGGTGTACCGCAAGGTGTCGCACGGCCCGCTGCTCGACGTGTTCGTGCTCGACATGCGCAGCTACCGCGACCCGAACTCGGCGGGCACCGGCCCGGAGCGGATCCTCGGCGCGCGCCAGGCGCGGTGGCTGGTCGACGAGCTCAGCCGGTCCCGGGCGACCTGGAAGGTGATCGCTTCCGACATGCCGATCGGCATCGTGGTGCCCGACGGCGACGCGATCGAGGGCGTCGCCAACGGACTGCCCGGTGCGCCCAACGGCCGCGAGGCCGAGCTGGCGTGGGTGCTGCAGGAGATCAGCCGCCGACGGGTGCGCAACACGGTCTGGCTGACCGCGGACGTGCACTACTCGGCGGCGATCGAGTACTCCCCGGAGCGCGCCGCCTTCGAGGGCTTCGACCCGTTCTGGGAATTCGTCTCCGGCCCGCTGCACGCAGGCGCGTTCGGCCCGAACGAGCTGGACCCGACCTTCGGCCCTGAGCAGGTGTTCGTCAGCGCGCCGAGCAGGCAGGGCGCCTCGCCGCTGGAAGGTTTCCAGCACTTCGGCGAGGTCAACATCGACGCCCGCACCGGCCGGCTGCGCGTCGACCTCCGCGACCAGGGCGGTCGCTCGCTCTGGGCGAAGACCCTCGACCCGCAGCGCTGACCGGCCGCGCGCGACACCCGCCGGGCTGCGGTCCGGCGGGTGTCGCGCGCCGTGCTGACCAGCCACGATCGAGTTAATCGGTGGAAGTAGGAGTAGGAAAAGTCGTATTCTTACTTCATGAAGATGACGGAGAAGGGGCAGGTCACCATCCCGATCGACCTGCGCCGTGAACTGGGATTACGGCCCGGGGATCAGATCGCGATCAGGCTGGAGGGAGACGCGCTGATCCTCACCCGCGACCACTCGGTGCCGAGCCGCGGGCAGCGGATCGTCGAGCACCTGCGGGGGCGGGCCAGCGGCGAGGGGATGACCACCGACGAGATCATGGAACTGACCCGTGGCGAGTGAGCCGGCCCGACCGCCGGCCACTCTCGTCGACTCCGACGTGCTGCTGGACCTCGTGATCGCGGACGCCGAGTGGTTCGACTGGTCGGCGGCCGCGTTGGAGAAGGCCGCGGACGAGGGACCGCTGGTGATCAACCCGTTGATCTTCTCCGAGGTGTCGGTCCGCTTCCAAGGCATCGAGGAGGTCGACGAGGCGTTCCCGGACGACTTCTTCGTGCGCGTGCCGCTGCCGTGGTCGGCGGGGTTCCTCGCGGGGAAGTGCTTCCAGCAGTACCGGAAGCGGGGCGGCGAGAAGCGATCGCCGCTGCCGGACTTCTACATCGGCGCGCACGCGGCGGTCAGCAGGCTGCGGCTGCTGACGCGCGACGCGCGCCGGTACCGCACGTACTTCCCGACGGTGGAGTTGATCGCCCCGGAGTGATGCCGCCCCGCCGTCGGGCGTGTCACCTGCATCGATACGCTGGCGGGCAAATCGGGCGCGGTGCGTGACGGCACCGGGCGCCCAAGGCGACGAAGGAGGAGAACCGTGAGCGAGCGCACCCTGGTCCTGGTCAAGCCCGACGGAGTCGAGCGCGGCCTGGTCGGCGAGGTGATCAGCCGGATCGAGCGCAAGGGCCTGAAGCTGGTCGCTCTGGAGCTGAAGAACGTCGACCGCGAGCTGGCCGAGCAGCACTACGCCGAGCACGACGGCAAGCCGTTCTTCGGCTCGCTGATCGAGTTCATCACCTCCGGCCCGGTCGTGGCCGCGTGCGTCGAGGGCCCGCGCGCCATCGCCGCGTTCCGCCAGCTGGCCGGTGGCACCGACCCGGTGGAGAAGGCGGCGCCGGGCAGCATCCGCGGCGACTTCGGCCTGGAGGTCCAGTTCAACCTGGTGCACGGCTCGGACTCGCCGGAATCGGCCGCGCGCGAGCTCAAGCTCTGGTTCCCGGAGGTCTGAAACCCGTGACCGGCATCGACCCGGACGGCTTCGTCACCGGGCCGCACCGGGTGGATGCCGTCCACCCGGACCTGGCGGAGGCCCTGGCCGGGTTGTGGGCGCGGGTCACCGCGGCCGGCGGCGCGGCCGGGTTCAGCCCGACCGACTCGCTGGACGAGCTGCGGGCCGCGGCGGCGAAGCTGGTCGAGGAGGTGCGCGGCAAGCAGGCGCACCTGATCACCATCGGCCAGCAGCACGTGCTGGTCGGCATCGCGGTGCTGCGGCCGCGGCAGCTGCCGGTCCGGACGCACACCGGCGAGCTCGTCTGGCTGGCCGTCGACCCGGCCCTGCAGGGCCGGGGCTGGGGCAAGCAGCTGCACGACGCGGCGCTGGTGCACGCGCAGGCGATCGGCCTGGAGATGCTGGACCTGGTCACCCGCAGCGGGCACGGCCTGGAGCGCTTCTACGCGGGCCTCGGCTGGGTCGAGCGGGGCCGCTGGCCGGGCGCGGTCCGCGTCGCGCCGGGCGACGACCGGGACGAGATCTGGTTCACCCGGGACGTCGGATCCCGGGTGCGGTGATCCGGAACGAGCGGCTCGCGCCGGATGATCGCGGGCGCGAGAAGTGCATGGAAGACCTCATCGGAATTCGCCCCGGGCTCCTCGGTGGGGCCGGGGCCTTTACCCTGGTTGGGTGCGTGTGGAGTCCGTTTTCGACAGGTTGGAACCGCTGCTGCCGCGCGTCTCCAAACCCGTGCAGTACGTGGGTGGGGAGCTCAACGCGACGCTGAAGGCGTGGGACGACACCGCCATCCGGTGGTGCCTGATGTACCCCGACGCCTATGAAGTCGGCCTGCCCAACCAAGGCGTCCAGATCCTCTACGAGATCCTCAACGAGCAGCCGGACGTGCTGGCCGAGCGCACCTACGCGGTGTGGCCGGACCTCGAAGCGCTGATGCGCGAGCACGGCATCCCGCAGTTCACCGTGGACGCGCACCGGCCGGTCGGTGCCTTCGACGTGTTGGGCGTCAGCTTCGCCACCGAGCTGGGCTACACCAACCTGCTCGGCGCGCTGGACCTGGCGGGGATCCCGCTGCACGCCGCCGACCGCACCGATGATCACCCGATCGTGCTGGCCGGCGGGCACGCGGCGTTCAACCCGGAGCCGATCGCGGACTTCCTGGACGCGGCCGTGCTGGGTGACGGCGAGGAAGCCGTCCTGGAGATCACCGAGGCGATCCGCCGCTGGAAGGCGGAGGGGCGACCGGGCGGCCGCGACGAGCTGCTGCTGCGGCTGGCGGAGTCCGGCGGCGTGTACGTGCCGAAGTTCTACGACGTCTCCTACCGGGCCGACGGCGCGATCGACCAGGTCGTGCCGAACAACGAGCGCGCGCCGTACCGGGTCTTCAAGCGCACCACCATGGAGCTCGACGACTGGCCCTACCCGAAGCAGCCGCTGGTGCCGCTGGCCGAGAGCGTGCACGAGCGGATGAGCGTGGAGATCTTCCGCGGCTGCACCCGCGGCTGCCGGTTCTGCCAGGCAGGCATGATCACCCGGCCGGTGCGGGAGCGCTCCATCGAGGGCATCGGCGAGATGGTGCAGCGCGGTCTGGAGGCCACCGGTTTCGAGGAGGTCGGGCTGCTGTCGCTGAGCTCGGCCGACCACTCCGAGATCGCCGAGATCACCAAGGGCCTGGCCGACCGCTACGAGGGCACCAACACCGGCCTCTCGCTGCCGTCGACCCGGGTGGACGCGTTCAACATCGACCTGGCCAACGAGCTGTCCCGCAACGGCCGCCGCTCCGGGCTGACCTTCGCCCCGGAGGGCGGCAGCGAGCGGATCCGCCGCGTGATCAACAAGATGGTGTCGGAGGAGGACCTGATCCGCACCGTCTCGGCGGCCTTCGCCAACGGCTGGCGGCAGGTCAAGCTGTACTTCATGTGCGGTCTGCCCACCGAGACCGACGAGGACGTGCTGCAGATCGCCGAGATGGCCAAGGAGGTCATCCGCGCCGGCCGGGAGGCCTCCGGGCGCAAGGACATCCGCTGCACGATCTCCATCGGCGGGTTCGTGCCCAAGCCGCACACCCCGTTCCAGTGGGCCGCGCAGACCGACCCGGACACCGTCGACGCGCGGTTGCGCAAGCTCCGCGAGGCGATCAACTCCGATCGCCGGATCGGCCGCAACATCGGCATGCGGTACCACGACGGCAAGCCGTCGATGATCGAAGGCCTGCTCTCCCGCGGTGACCGGCGGCTCGGCCGGGTCATCGAGCGGGTGTGGCGCGAGGGCGGCCGGTTCGACGGCTGGAACGAGCACTTCTCCTACGAGCGCTGGGTGGACTGCGCCGCGGCCGAGCTTGAGCCGCTGGGCGTGGACCTGGCCTGGTTCACCACCCGGGAGCGGACCGAGGGCGAGGTCCTGCCGTGGGACCACCTCGACTCCGGCCTGGACAAGGAATGGCTGTGGGCGGACTGGCAGGACGCGCTGGACGCCCGCGAGCAGGACGACTGCCGGTGGACGCCGTGCTTCGACTGCGGGGTGTGCCCGACCATGGGCACCGACATCGAGGTCGGGCCGACGGGGCGCAAGCTGCTGCCGATCTCCCCGGTCGGGCAGGGCTCCCCGGTCCGCAACCCGGCCTTCAACCAGGGCTGAGAGCGGTCGGCGAGCGCTGGTCAGGACCTCCTGGCCGAGCCGCTCGCCGGTCCCGCCGGCCCGGTGCGGGAGCGGCAGGCGTTGTACGTTCCTTCGAAAACTGGGCCGCAGGTGTTGTCACACTGCGGTTGAGCAAGCAAGCATCGGCATCGGAGCGGTCCGCTGGACCGCCGATGACGATCATGGTCGGGAGGGCATCCTGAGTCGGCGAGATCATCCGAATCCCTCGGCTCCACCGGTGCAGAAGCTGCGACTCCGCTACGCCAAGCGGGGGCGGCTGCGGTTCACCTCGCACCGGGACGTGGCGCGATCCTTCGAGCGCGCCCTGCGACGGGCCGGGGTACCGATGGCGTATTCCCAGGGCTTCAGCCCGCACCCGAAGGTGTCCTGGGCGGGCGCGGTGCCCACCGGGGTGTCCAGCGTGGCCGAGTACGTGGAGCTGCAGCTCGTGGAGCGGGTGGAGCCCGAGGCGCTGCGCGCCGAGCTCAACGCCGCGCTGCCCGACGGCATCGACGTGCTCGAAGCCGCGGAGGCCCGGCCGGGTGCGCTGGCGGACCGGCTGGAGGTGAGCCGGTGGCGGATCGACCTGCCCGGCACGGACGTCGCGGAGCTGCGCGACGCCGTCACCGCGCTGATGGCCGCGGACACGGCGCTGGTGGAGCGGATGACCAAGGACGGTCGCCGCACCATCGACGCCCGCGCGGCGCTGCTCAGCGCAGAGGTCCAGACCGCTCACCCGGAGGTCGCTGAGAGTGATCAAAATTCCGTCGCGACCGCCCAGGTGGACGATTGGCCGAAGGCATCGGAACCGTATGGGATACTTGTAACGGTCGTTCGGCAGACAACACCCGTCGTACGACCCGACGACGTACTGAGCGCCCTGCGTGTCGTCGCCGGTCTGGAACCGTCGGCCGCCGCGAGCGCGACCCGGCTGGAACAGGGTCGGCTCGACGGCGGAGGCGGCATCGCCGACCCGTTGGCCCAGGACTCAGGCGCCGAGCGGAGTCCGGCAGGGGAGCCCACGGCCGGATGACGGACGGCGCGTACGTCGCCGACCCGCCGTGTGACTTCCCGGCCTGAAGGCCCGGGGCGGAGGGAACACCAGAATTGCCGTCGCCCGCGGGCGGCGGAGACCGAAGAACGCACATGCCTCTGTGCGGCCGCGTCCACCGGACGCGCCCGGGGGCGGAGGAGCTGGATGTTGAACACGGACAACCCCGCTGGAAGCGCCAGCGGGCAATCGCCCACACCCACCGGAGAAGAGCGGGGCACGATCGAGCTGCCCGCCAAGCTCCGGGTGCACGCACTGGCCAAGCTGCTGGGTTCCAGCAGCCGGGAGATCATCAACACGCTGGAGTCGATCGGCGAGTCGGTCCGCAGCGCGCAGTCGAACATCACCCGCGAGGTGGCGCTGCAGGTCGTCGAGGCCCTGAACCCGGAGCTGGTGGCCGAATCCGAGGCCCCGGCCGAGCCGGAGGCCGCGGCCGCTCAGCCGGAGCAGGCCGAGGCCGAGCAGCCGGCCGCCGAGGAACCGGCTGCTCAGGAGCCCGCGGCCGTCGAGCCCGCGATCCCGGCCGCGCACTTCGCGGCGGCCGCGAACGAGCCGGCTCCGGAGAGCAACGCGCTGGCCGGGCTGACGCCGGTCTTCGCCGCGCCGGAGGCGATGTTCCTGGCCCCGTCCGCGGCTCCGCAGGAGTCGCGGCCCGAACCGAAGGCCCAGCCGGAGCCCGCCGCCGCTGCGGAGGCCGAGGAGCCCGCGGAGGCCAAGACCGAGGCCCCGGAGGACTCCGCCGACAGCGACGAGGACGGCGAGGGCACCGGTCGGCGCCGCCGCCGTCGTGGTCGCCGCGGTCGCGGTCGTGGCCGCGGTGCCGACTCCGAGACCGGTGGCGAAGGCGACTCGGAGGCCTCCGAGGACTCCGAGACCGCTGAGCAGCCCGCGGCGGAGGAGCCCGCCGAGGAGCAGCCCGCAGCCGAGTCCGAGGGCGCGGGGGAGTCGAACCGCCGCCGCCGTCGCCGTCGTCGCCGCAAGGGTTCGGCCGACGACGAGACCGGTGCCCGCGAGGACGACCCGCCGAACACCGTCGTGCACGTCCGCGAGCCGTCCACCGAGACCCGCCAGGACAGCAGCGACGACGAGGTCCGCGCGGTCAAGGGCTCGACCCGCCTGGAGGCCAAGCGGCAGCGCCGCAGGGACGGCCGCGAGGCCGGTCGCCGCCGGGCCCCGGTGCTCTCCGAAGCCGAGTTCCTGGCCCGTCGCGAGTCGGTGGACCGCAAGATGGTCGTCCGGCAGAACGGCGACCAGACGCAGATCGCGGTGCTGGAGGACAACGTCCTCGTCGAGAACTTCGTGACCTCGTCGGGCACCGGCTCGCTGGTCGGCAACGTCTACCTCGGCCGCGTGCAGAACGTGCTGCCCAGCATGGAAGCCGCCTTCGTCGACATCGGTCGCGGCCGCAACGCGGTGCTCTACGCCGGTGAGGTGGACTGGGACGCCGCCGGGCTGGCGGGCAAGGCGCGCCGCATCGAGCAGGCGCTGCAGACCGGCGACAGCGTCCTGGTGCAGGTCACCAAGGACCCGGTCGGCCACAAGGGCGCCCGGCTGACCACCCAGATCAGCCTGCCGGGCCGGTTCCTGGTGTACGTGCCGGGCGGCGGCGCCACCGGCATCAGCCGGAAGCTGCCGGACACCGAGCGCAAGCGGCTCAAGGAGATCCTCAAGCGGATCGTCCCGGACAACGCCGGCGTGATCATCCGCACCGCGTCGGAGGGCACCAGCGAAGAAGCGCTGGACCGCGACGTGCGGCGCCTGCAGGCGCAGTGGGAGGTCATCAAGGAGAAGGCCGAGATCCCCGGCGCGCAGGCCCCGCAGCTGCTCTACGAGGAGCCGGACCTGCTGATCAAGGTCGTCCGCGACCTGTTCACCGAGGACTTCTCGCAGATGACGGTCCAGGGCTCCGACGCCTGGGACACCATCGAGGCCTACGTCCAGCACGTCGCGCCCGACCTGGCGCAGCGGCTGGTCAAGCACGTCGGCAAGAACGACGTGTTCACCGAGCAGCGGATCAACGAGCAGATCGCCAAGGCCCTGGACCGCAAGGTCTGGCTGCCCTCCGGCGGCTACCTGGTGATCGACCGCACCGAGGCCATGACGGTGATCGACGTCAACACCGGCAAGTTCACCGGCTCGGGCGGCAACCTCGAGGAGACCGTCACCCGCAACAACCTGGAAGCGGCCGAGGAGATCGTCCGCCAGCTCCGGTTGCGCGACATCGGCGGCATCATCGTCATCGACTTCATCGACATGGTGCTGGAGTCCAACCGCGACCTGGTGCTGCGCCGCCTCACCGAGTGCCTGGGCCGGGACCGCACCCGCCACCAGGTCGCCGAGGTGACCTCGCTGGGCCTGGTGCAGATGACCCGCAAGCGGGTCGGCACCGGCCTGCTGGAGGCCTACAGCAGCACCTGCGAGCACTGCCGCGGCCGCGGCCTGCTGGTCTCCACCGAGCCCACCAGCCACCCGAACGGCGGCCACGGCGGCGGGAACGGCAGCAGCAACAACGGCTCGCGCCGCAACCGCAACCGCGGCAAGCAGCACGAAGCCGAGCAGCCGGAGCCGAAGCAGCCGGAGACGGCGAAGGCGCCCGAGCCGGAGAAGCCCGAGGCCGCGAAGCCCGAGGCCGCGAAGGTCGAGTCGGCGAAGGTCGAGTCGGCGAAGCCCGAGGAGCAGAAGCCCGAGCAGGCGAAGCCCGCGGAGGTGAAGGCCGAAGCGGCAGCGGAGGCGACGCCCGCGGCAGCGGTGCAGGCCGAGCCGAAGGCGGAGGCCGTCGAGGCGAAGCCGGTCGAAGCGGCGAAGCCCGCTGAGGCCGCGAAGCCGGTCGAGCAGCCGGCGGCAGCCGTCGCGGAGGCGAAGCCGACGGCCGCGCCGGAGGCCAACGGCCGACGGCGGAAGGCGACGCGAGCGGCCGGCAGCGCCGGCGCGGCGGTGGCGCCGCTGGTGGTCAGCAAGCCGGCGGAGCCGGTGCAGCCGGCCGACAACGGCCTGGCCGAGGTGGCTCCGGCCGCGCCGGTGCGCCGGACTCGCCGCCGGGCCGCGTCGCGGCCCGCCGGGCCGCCCGTCGAAGGCTGAGCCGACGAGCTGGAATGGCCGATCCGTTCTCGAACGGGTCGGCCATTTCGCGTTTCCGGTAGGCCTCTCCGACCTGCGCGGACTCCGAATTCGCCGACCGGTTTGCTCGGTCGTGCTAGATTTTGCTCATGCGAGCAAATTTTAGCTCGGATGAGCAAAGCAGGTCGTTCACCGAGCAGGGCAGGCGGGCGCAGATCGTCGCGGCGGCCATCGAGGCGATCGTCGAGCTCGGCTACCCGCGCGCTTCCTTCGGGCAGATCGCCAAGCGCGCCGGGCTGAGCAGCACCGGGATGATCTCCTACCACTTCAAGAACAAGGCCGAGCTGATGCGGCAGGTCGTCGCCGACGTCTACCGGACGGCCGAGGAGCTGGTGGGCGCCCGCGTCGTCGCCGCCGACACCGCGCGCGGGCAGCTCCGCGCGTTCATCGAGGCCAGCGCGGACTTCTACCGCACGCACCACCCCCAGCTCCGCGCGCTCACGGAGATCCTCATCAACGAGCGCGGCGGCGATCCGGTGCTGCCGCACCGCCGCGAGATCGAAGGCCTCGCCGAGCTGTTCCGCGCCGGTCAGCGGGCGGGGGAGTTCCGGGACTTCGACCCGCACGTCATGGCGGTGACGTTGCGCCACGCGCTGGACGGCGTCGCGCTGCGCCTCGGCACGGAAGCGGACACCGACGCGGACCTCTACGCCCGCGAGCTCGCGACCACCTTCGACCTCGCGACCCGCGCAGACCAGGAGAAGCCATGAGCGGCCCTGGACCGACGTCGCTCCCGCTCAACCGCGGCTCGGGGGACCGTGACGTGCCCCAGCCACAAGAAGCGGCGAACCGGGAGCTCGATCGCGAACGCGACCACCACTGCGAATCGCGGAGAAGCGGGACAGACGTGCTGGAGCTGGACTCCGGCCGGGTGCGGGGCCTGATCTTCGAGGAGCACCGGCTCTTCCAGGGGATCCCCTACGCCGCGCCGCCCGTCGGCGAGCTGCGCTGGAGCCTGCCGTGGCCGGTCGAACCGTGGGCCGGGGTGCGGGACGCGATCGCTCCGGGCAGCCCGTGCCCGCAGCTCCCGCAGTCCTTCGCCGACGTGGGCAGCGTGGACGAGGACTGCCTGTTCCTGAACGTGACCGCACCGCGCACCGGTGGTCGCAAGCCGGTCATGGTGTGGCTCCACGGTGGCGGCGGCACCAACGGTGAAGGGTCGGTCTTCGACGCGCGACGGCTGTCCGTCGCCGAGGACGTCGTGGTGGTGACCGCGAACTACCGGCTGGGCATCTTCGGCAACTTCGGCTATCCGGGGCTGCCCGGCGGCGCCTTCGGCATCGCCGACCAGCAGGAGGTGCTCCGCTGGGTGCGGCGAAACATCGGAGCGTTCGGCGGCGACCCGGACAACGTCACGCTGTTCGGCGAGTCCTACGGCGGGCTCTCGATCGGCGCGCACCTGGTGGCTCCGGGCTCGGCGGGCCTGTTCCACCGGGCGATCGTGCAGAGCGGCTTCCCGCTGATGCGCGCTCCGGCGAACGCCTACGTGCCCGGCTCGCCGGAGATGCCGTCGCTGTGGCTGTCGGCGGCCGAGCTCGAAGGGCTGGCCGAGCACGTGATCGGTGAGGCCGGGTGGCTGCGACCAGGGCGCGGCAGCGCTGTCGACCAGCTGCGCGCGCTCCCGGTCGAGCAGCTGCTCCAGCTGAGCCCGGTGTTCACCCGCTCCGGGTTCGGCAACGAGGTGCTGCCGGAGTCGCCGGTGCGGGCGCTGACGGCCGGTCGCTTCCACCGCGTGCCGGTGCTCGCGGGCAACACCCGGGACGAAGCCAGGCTGTTCGTCGCGATGTTCTTCGACGGCACCGGCCAGCCGGTCACCCCGGACGGCTACGCCGAGCTGCTGGCGGAGGGCTTCGACGCGGCGGCCGAGGACATCGCGCGCGAGTATCCGATCGACGCCTGCGCGTCGCCCAGCCTCGCCTGGTCGACGGTGCTCGACGACGCCGCGTGGGCGCGCTCGCTCTGGGACCTCGCGCATGCCCTGCACGAGCGCACTCCCACCTACGTCTACGAGTTCGCGGACCGGAACGCGCCGCCGGTGGTGCCGTTCCCGGAGGGCTTCCCACCCGGTGCTTACCACGGGTCCGAACTCCCGTACCAGTTCGACATGGGCGGGCTCGCGCCGCTGTCGGCGGAGCAGTGGCGGCTGGCGGCGACGATGCACCGCTACTGGGCCAACTTCGCGCGCAGCGGCGACCCCAACGGGCCCGGCCTGATCTGCTGGCCGCGCTTCACATCGGCCGACCAGCACGTCCAGTCGCTGCACCCGGAGCAGATCGGGCCCACCGACTTCGCCGCCGACCACCGGATGGAGTTCTGGACCCGCTGACGGCGAAGGGCCCCCGTCGCCAACGCGCGACGGGGGCCCTTCGCTCGGGTGATCAGTTCTGCTCTGGCGTGTCGAAGGTCGGGATGTCGGTCCGGTCGTCGGAGCTGGGCACGTCGCCCGGCAGCTCCACCGCCTCGGTCAGCGGCCCCGGCGACCAGGTGCCCCAGTGGGTCTCCGGCCGGATGTCCAACGCCGCCTGCGCGGGCAGGGCGTCCGCGTCGTACGGGTGCACGACGTAGAGCGAGCCCCAGTCCTGCTGCGGGTCGCCGCGCAGGTAGGTCGGCAGCTCCCGCACGCTCGAAGCGACGTTGAGCCAGCCGAACGGCCCGCCCGCGTCCGGCGAGGACCAGCCCTCGCCGACGTCGCGCACCAGCTCACCGGCCGACACCCGGAAGTGCGGCATCTCGGCGACGCCGTTGTACAGGCCGGAGATCCGCAGGCACGGGTGCACCAGCGCGGCGGGCCACTCCACGAACGTCGGGGAGTCGCCGACGAGATCGGTCATGCTGGCCAGCTTCGGCACGCGCGGCGCGGTCACCGCCAGCCAGCCCTCCGCGCCGAGCGCCTGGTCGACCGCGATGACGCGCATCTTCGTGGCGCCCTCGGCTTCGGCGCCCAGCGAGTAGCGGTGGTCGCGCCAGCCCGGCGGCGGACCCTGCTCGACCTCGTAGCGACCGGTGATCTCGAAGCCGCGCTCGGTGTCGCGGCCGAACTCCATCACCAGCGAGTTCGCGCCGGTCTCCGAGCCGGCCAGGCTGAGCACCACCGGGGTCTTGCCGCTGAGCGCCTCCTCCGGCAGGTCGTACCAGGGCGTGCGCAGCTCACCGGTGCCGAGCCCGGCCTCGTCGTAGCTGCCCCACGCCGGGGCGGCGTCGTCGCCGAACTGGTGCGGCGGCCGCCAGCTCGGCTCCTCCGGGTCGCCGCCGTTGCCGACGGGCACGCCGGGCCGGGTGAAGCCGGTCTCCTTCGACCGCAGGTACTCCGCGGCCGTCTCGTGGCCGACCAGCCGCCGCGGCGGAACCGGCACGGCCTTGTCGGTCGCCCGGGCGGCCACCGTCGGCTGCTCGGGCGACACCGGCAGCACACCCGCTCGCGGATCGGTCTCCACGTCGATGTAGTCGGACAACCCGCAGCTGGATCCGGCGAGCTGCCTGATGTTGTCCACGCCCAGGTTGTAGGTGTCGTCCTGCTTCTGGATGGCCTTGCCGAAGGCCGCCAGCTCGCCGAGCACCAGCAGCGCGCACAGCACCGACAGCGGCGCGGTGCCCAGCCGCAGCGCCCGGCTGCGCTTCTCCGGGCTGTTCCAGCTCTCGTCGACGACCTTCGGGTTGTTCTCGTCGATGCGCAGGTGCTCGATCAGCGCGATGACGCCCGCGACCGCGGCGAAGATCAGGAACAGCGTGCTGAAGTTGTAGCCGCCGATCGACGGCGGCTTGTCGAACCACGGGATGCCCCAGCCGGAGACGTACCACCAGGCGTTCGGCCCGGTGGCCGCGAACGCCAGGATCACCATCAGCCCGGCAACGAACGCCGCCCGGTTGCGCCGCGAGCGCAGCACCGTGGTGCTGGTGGCCAGCGCGGTCAGGGCGGCCAGCGCACCGCCGAAGGCGGCGAAGATGCCGAAGTGGTGCGTGTGCTTGGTCGGGGTCAGGGCCAGCACCACGAAGCACATCGCGACGATCGCCAGCAGCCGCCGGCTCGGGCCCAGCGCCGCGCCCCGGATGCGGTTGCGGCGCAGCAGCACCACGGCGCAGGTCACCAGGCACAGGATCACCAGCAGCACCGGGAACCGGCGGGTCAGCGAACCGTCCGGGCTCTGGCTGAACAGCAGGCTGTAGCGGCTGAGCTCCTCGTACCACCGGCCGTTCGGCCCGAAGGTGGTCTTGAGCTCCATCGAGTCCAGCACGGACCGGAAGGTCTGGTCGTAGAAGACGAGCGTCAGGATCACGAACCCGGAGGCGGCGATCGGCGCCAGCACCGGCAGCCAGCCGAACTCCTGAGCGCGCTTGCGCACCAGCCGGTACAGCGGCTTGATCGCTGCGATGTAGGGCAGCACGGCGACCAGGCCGTGCGGGTTGACGCCCACCGACAGGGCCGCGCCGACCAGGCCGAGAGCCGCCGGAACCAGTCGGCCGGTGGCCACCGCGCGCTCGACGGCGCACAGCGCCAGCAGCGAGAACAGCACCACGACCGGCTCGGCGCGCAGACCGTTGTTGTAGGGCAGCCAGAACGCCAGGAACACCGCGGCGGCGGCCCAGCCGGCGGCGTTGGAGCGCCGCACCTGCTGACCGAGCCTCGGCAGGACCTCACGGCTGATCAGCAGCCAGGACACGATGCCCATCAGCAGCGCGGGCAGGCGCACCCACGGCGTCGCCGTGGAGACCTGCACCCACAGCGCGTACAGCTCGTAGAACCAGCCGAACGGTGATTCGGGGTTGGCGAACCAGCGGTAGTAGTTGCTGACGTACCCGGCGCTCTCCTCCGAACGGACCATGCTGAGCACGTATCCGTCGTCGGAGGTCATCGCCCCGATCAGCCACCACACGCCGAGCGCGGCGAACACCGCCGCGTCGCGCAGCGTCGGCTTCCACCAGCCGGTCGGGGCCAGTCGCGGCGCGCGCCGCCCGGCCCGGACGTCCAGCCGCCGCAGGCACACCACGGAGCCGATGAACGCCGCGACGGTCAGCGCCATCACGACCAGCTTGAGCACCGTCGGTTCGGTGCTGAACCGGTTGTCGACGCGGGCCTCGAAGGACAGGCCCCGGACGTCGTCGACCGCGTTGTCCAGCGCCGAGTAGACGCCGGTCAGCTGGGGCCGCTGGTCGCCGAGCACGTGCGCCCACTGCTCGCCGCCGACGGTGGCGGTGGTGCCGGAGGCGTCCGCGCGCACCGCGATGGTGCAGTCACCGGGCGGCAGCTGGGTCGTGCTGACCTGCCGTCCCTTGGAGAACAGCGCCACCTGGCCGTTGTCGACCTGCAGCACCAGACCGGTCAGCTTGCCGAAGTCCGAGGACGGCGGGTTCGTGCTCAGCAGCATGCCGGGCCCGGCGGTGCGCTCGTCGAGGCTCCGCACGGCGGCGCAGGGCACCTCCGCGTCCAACCACAGCGGTGAGTAGGCGACCAGCGGCGCGGACACCGATCTGGTGCCTTCCGCCGTCGGCCACTTGAGCGTGGTGACGTCGTGTTTCACCGGGAGGAACGGGATCAGGAGCGCGAGCACCGTCCCGAAGATTCCGAGGATTGCGGCAGACAGCCGAAGTCGCTTCGCCGAGTGCACGCGCAGCACCTTACGGGGCTGTGACCGAGCGCGGACGAGTGCACCCCCGGCGGTGAGCACGCCGTTACCGGCTGGTCCTCACGTCGTTACCCCGCAGTAGTTGATCTTCGCGCGAACGTGTTCCGCGACACCGCTCAGGCGGCGGCCGGGGTGGCCGGTGTCTGGTCGGCGACCAGCACGTCGACGTCGCGATCGCGGCCGGTGCGGTGCAGCACGAGCTCGGCGAGCAGCCCGACCGAGATCATCTGCACCGCGAAGATCTCCAGCAGGATGCCCAGCGTCAGCAGCGGCCGGGTGCCGATCGGCTGGTCGGTGAACAACCACACGCCGGTCAGGTACAGCAGGATCAGCGTGCCGATCGTGCCCGCCAGCATCCCCAGCCCGCCGAACAGGTGCGCGGGCCGCCGCCCGTAGCGGGTCAGGGCCACCACCGTGAGCAGGTCCAGCGCGCCGCGCAAGTAGCGCTCCAGGCCGTACTTGGACTTGCCGTGCAGCCGCGGCCGGTGGTGCACCGGCAGTTCGGCGACCCGGTAGCCGAGCTGGTGCGCCAGCGCCGGGATGTAGCGGTGCAGCTCGCCGTACAGCGGAACCCGCCGGTAGACCTCGGTCCGCGCGGCCTTGAGCCCGCAGTTGTGGTCGGAGAGCTTCAGGCCGGTGATCAGCCCGGTGAACCAGTTGAACACCTTCGACGGAAGCCGCTTGCCCAGCGGGTCCTGCCGGTTGGCCTTGTGCCCGCTGACCAGGTCGGCGCCCGCGTCGAGCTCGGCCAGCAGCCGGGGGATCTCGGCCGGGTCGTCCTGCAGGTCGGCGTCCAGCGTGACCAGCAGCTCACCGCGCACCTCGGCGACCCCGGCGGCCAGCGCGGCGGCCTTGCCGAAGTTGCGGCGCAGCCGGATGCCGCGGATCCGCGGATCCCGCGCCGCGTGCTCGCTGATCACCTGCCAGCTGCCGTCGGTGCTGCCGTCGTCGACGACCACCAGCTCCCAGCTGCGGTCCTGCTGCTGCATGGCCTCGCTGATCTGGGCGAACAGCTCGGGCAGGTTCTCCTGCTCGTTCTTCGCCGGGGCGAGCAACGACACCTGCGGTAACGGGGTTTGCGTCATGACGCGACCTGCGGGCTTTCGGTGAGGGGCCGGATCCACCAGCCGTCGGGGAAGTGGAAGGCGACGCGCAGCAGGCCCGGCTGGGCGGGCGCGGCCGCTTCGAACCCGAGCCCGATCTCGATGCCCGGCGTCTGCGCTTCGGCGTCGGAGCGCGGGATGTCGACGACGCCGCCGCCGATCACGGTGCCGCTCTGGTCGAGCACCGCGACGCAGCTCGCCCGCTCGATGCCGGAGATCGCCCAGCCCTTGAGCATCCGCGCGCCATCCTCGACCTGGTCGGTCTCGACGTTGAGGATCACGTCCCGGCCGTCCGGGCGGGGCTCCCGGAACGCGCCCTCGCTGGGCGTGCGCCAGTTCGCGGTGCTGATCCGGTCACCGATCTCCAAGCCGTCGGGGCAGTTCAGGGTGAACTCGGGGGAGAACGGGTAGTGGCCGAGCGCCTGCAGCCTCGGCAGCAACCGCTCCGGCTCCGGGAACCGGTCGGAGAAGTGCTCCGGGTGCCCGATGCGGGCGGCGATGGCCAGCAGGTCCTGGTTCGCCGAGTCGGCCCGGACGCTCTGCGCCATCGGCGCGCCCAGCGCCACGGTGGCCAGCACGGTGCCCGCGACGGTGACGGTGCGCAGCTTCGGCAGCTTGGGCCAGGTCACCACGATCACCAGCAGCGCGATCCACAGCGCGGCGGTCATGCTGTTGTACCGGCTCTGCAGCCCGGCCGATTCGCCGAACGCGGCGCGCGAGCCGGAGATCATCACCGCGCAGCCGACGGCGTAGACCGCCAGACCCCACCACGGTGCCGCGCTGCGCCGCTGCTCCGGCGTCTGCCGGGCGTGCACCACCAGCGCCGCGAGCCCGGCCACGCCGGCGATCAGCGCGATCGCCGGTTCGGTGCCGGTCCACACCATGCCGAGCATGCTCAGCCCGGCCAGCAGCGCCTGCGCCGGATCGTCGGTGGGCGACGCGCCGCCGCCGCCCTGCGGGCCGCGCAGCACCAGCCAGGAGAGCACCACGACCGCACCGACCACCATCGGAGTCGCCACCCACCGGCGCCGGTCCCCGCGCAGCCACGCGATGAGGGCCAGCGCGGGCCACACGGCGAACGAGGTGCCGTAGCTGATCGACGCCAGCAGGCCGAAGACGATCGCCCACAGCCGGTGCCCGCGCTGCATCGCCAGCAGCGCGGCGAGCACCAGCATCAGCGCGAGGATCCAGGACGCGCCGCTCATCGAACGCACGTAGTTGTGGATGCCGTGCGGGTTGAACACCAGCGTCGAGGTGGCCGCCACCAGCCCGGCCCGCTGCCAGCCGTTCAGCTCCTTCGGCAGCATCGCCCACACCAGCAGCACGCTGATCACGCCGAAGGCCAGGATCGCCAGGCCGAGCGGCTGGTTGAGCCCGTTGCCGTAGCGGGCGCTGAGCCAGAACAGCAGGCTGGGCAGCACGAACGGGTGTTCGTTGCGGAAGCCCAGGAGGGCCTCCGGGCGCAGCGTCCCGTCGTCGTTGGTGAGGTCGAGCAGGACCCACCAGTAGTCGTAGAAGTGCATCTGCGAGTAGCGCAGCACTTCCCGCAGCATCATCAGCGGTGGAACGATCGCCGACAGGCCGAGCAGCAGCGGGCCGAACCGGTGCAGCGGGCTCCGGCGCGGTGCGGTCCCGGAGGCGGCGCCCTCGTCCCGCTCGGCCTCCGGTGCGATGTCAGTCACGAGCTGTTTCCCCAGATCAAGTAGAACGGCGACCTACCGTAGCAAGCGCTCGGCGGGGCCCGGCACCTTCTTTCGGCCGGGGTCGATTTGACCGCGTGAACCGGGCCGACTTAGGCTGGCGCGGCTCGCCTGTCGCCCGGCTCCCGCAGTCGTGCGCCCCGCGTGGAGCGGCCCCGCCCGATCGGGGTCCGGAACGCGGTCTGTATGATGGGTGAGAACTTCTCGCCGCCGGACGGGCGGAGAGAAAAAACGCCTGTTTCGAGTGGTGCTCCGCGCTGCCGGGACGGGAACCCCACCGAGGCGCTGCACCAGCGGCGTGGTAGGAATCCTCGATCCTCTTCGGGTCGAGGTGGACGTCCGCCGCAGACCTGGTGAAAGTAGCGAAACCGAGCAGCAGGAGACTTCCGACTCATGTACGCGATCGTCAAGACCGGCGGCAAGCAGTACAAGGTGGCTGTCGGAGACGTCGTCGAGGTCGAGAAGCTCGAAGGCGAGCTGGGCTCCGAGGTCAGTTTCCCGGCACTTCTGGTCGTCGATGGCACCGATGTCACGACCGACGCCGACGCGCTGGCCAAGGTGTCGGTGACCGGCAAGCTGGTCGAGCAGACCAAGGGCCCCAAGATCCGCATCCACAAGTTCAAGAACAAGACCGGCTACCACAAGCGACAGGGTCACCGCCAGAAGCTGACCCGCGTCGAGGTCACCGGCATCAACAAGTGAGGACCTGAGTAGTCATGGCACACAAGAAGGGCGCATCCAGCTCTCGGAACGGCCGCGACTCGAACCCCAAGTACCTCGGGGTGAAGCGCTACGGCGGCCAGGTCGTCAAGGCCGGCGAGATCCTGATCCGTCAGCGTGGTACCAAGTTCCACCCGGGTCTGAACGTGGGTCGCGGCAACGACGACACTCTGTTCGCGCTGGAGGCCGGGACCGTCGAGTTCGGACGTTACCGGGGCCGCAAGGCCGTCAGCGTGAAGCCGGTCGAGGCCTGATCCGGCTCTCGACTGCGAGTACTTCCCGACGAGGGGCGGGTCCGGCTAGTCCGGCCCGCCCCTCGTTGCTGTTCGCGGATCCGCTCCGGCGCCGGGATGCGAATCGGCCCCGCCGTTGTTGAATCGGATTCGCCCGTGTTCTACCGCCGGGCCCACCCGGCTCGATCTTCCTGGAGGCATTCGTGTCGCGGTTCGTTGACCGCGTGACCATCCACGTCGCGGCTGGCGACGGCGGGAATGGCTGCGCCTCGGTGCACAGGGAGAAGTTCAAGCCGCTGGGCGGGCCGGACGGCGGCAACGGCGGCAAGGGCGGCGACGTGCAGCTCGTCGTCGATCCCAACGCGCACACCCTGCTCGACTTCCACTACCGGCCCAACGCCCGCGCCTCCAACGGCAAGCCGGGGCAGGGCGGCATGCGCAACGGCGCCCAGGGCGAGGACCTGGTGCTGGCCGTTCCGGACGGCACCGTGGTCATGACCCCGGACGGCGAAGTGCTGGCCGACCTGGTGGGCACCGGCACCACGTTCGTCGCCGCCGCCGGTGGCCGCGGTGGCCTGGGCAACGCGGCGCTGGCCTCCAAGGCGCGCAAGGCCCCGGGCTTCGCGCTGCTCGGCGAGCCCGGTGACCAGGGCGAACTCGTCCTGGAGCTCAAGTCGGTCGCCGACGTGGGCCTGGTCGGCTTCCCGTCCGCGGGCAAGTCGTCGCTGATCTCGGTGCTCTCCGCCGCGCGCCCGAAGATCGCCGACTACCCGTTCACCACGCTGGTGCCCAACCTCGGCGTGGTCACCGCGGGCGAGACCGTGTTCACCGTGGCCGACGTGCCCGGGCTGATCCCGGGCGCCAGCGAGGGCCGCGGCCTCGGCCTGGACTTCCTGCGCCACATCGAGCGCTGCGCCGTGCTGGTGCACGTCGTGGACTGCGCCACGCTGGAGCCCGGCCGCGATCCGATGTCCGATGTGGACGCCCTGGAGAACGAGCTCGCGCAGTACACACCGGCGTTGAAGGCCGAGCACGGCGGGGTCGACCTCGCCGAGCGCCCGCGCATGGTGGTGCTCAACAAGATGGACGTGCCGGAAGCCCGCGAGCTGGCCGACCTGGTGCGCGCCGACGTCGAGGAGCGCGGCTGGCCGGTGTTCGAAGTGTCGACCGCCTCCCGCGAGGGCCTGCGCGAGCTGAGCTTCGCGATGGCCGCCGAGGTGGAGCGCTACCGGGAGCAGCTGCCGGAACCGGAGGCCGCGCGCGTGGTCGTCCGCCCGACCGCGGTCGACGACGGCGGGTTCACCGTCGAGCCCGACCCCGAGGTCGAGGACGCCTACGTGGTGCGCGGCGAGAAGCCGGAGCGCTGGGTGCGGCAGACCGACTTCGGCAACAACGAGGCCATCGGCTTCCTGGCGGACCGGCTGGCCAAGCTGGGCGTGGAGGACGCGCTGGCGAAGCAGGGCGCGGAGCCCGGCAGCCAGGTGACCATCGGTTCGATGACCTTCGACTGGGAGCCGTCGACGCCGGCCGGGGTGGCCGGTGTGCTCGGCCGCCGCGGCACCGACCTGCGCGTGGACCAGGACGACCGGGTCTCCGCCCACGAGCGCAAGGCGGCCAAGAAGACCAGGCGCAGCTCGCTGGACGAGTTCGGCCAGTTCCGGGAGGGCGACGAGTGAGCGCTGCGCCCTTAGCGCTCACCTGAAGGAGGAAGTCCGGTGAGCGTTGAGCTCTCGGCGACCCGGCAGGCGGTCGCGACCGCGCAGCGGGTCGTGGTGAAGGTCGGTTCTTCGTCGCTGACCACCACCGAAGGCGGTCTGGACACCGCACGGCTGTCCGCGCTGGTCGACTCGGTGGCCCGGCGGGTGGCGTCCGGCTGCCAGGTGGTGCTGGTGTCCTCGGGCGCCATCGCCGCTGGTCTCGCGCCGCTGGGGTTGAGCCGCAGACCGCGAGATCTGGCCACCCAGCAGGCGGCGGCGAGCGTCGGGCAGGAAGCGCTGGCGCACGCTTACGCCGAGTCCTTCTCGCGCTACCGGCTGATCGTCGGGCAGGTCCTGCTGACCGCCGACGACGTGGTGCGCCGCGGCCACTACCGCAACGCCCAGCGCACGCTGAACCGGCTGCTGGGCCTCGGCGCGGTGCCGGTGGTCAACGAGAACGACACGGTGGCCACGACCGAGATCCGCTTCGGCGACAACGACCGGCTCGCCGCGCTCGTCTCGCACCTGGTCGGCGCCGACGCGCTGATCCTGCTGTCCGATGTGGACGCGCTGTACGACGGGGATCCGCGGCACGGCGGTGCTTCGGTGATCCGCGAGGTCAACGGTGACGCGGACATGGCAGGCGTGCGGGCGGGCAGCACCGGCGCCTCCGGGCTCGGAACCGGCGGCATGGCCTCGAAGGTGGGAGCGGCCCGGGTCGCCTGCTCCTCGGGAATCCCGGTCCTGCTGACCTCGGCCGCGCAGGCCGAGCGCGCACTGGGCCCGGCGGACGTGGGCACCGCCTTCGCCGCGACCGGAAGCAGGTTGTCGGCCCGCCGCTTCTGGCTGGCGCACGCGGCCGGTGCCAGCGGCCGCCTCTGGCTGGACGACGGTGCCGTCGCAGCGGTGGTCAAGCGCCGCCGCTCGCTGCTGGCCGCGGGGATCACCGCGGTGGAGGGCGCTTTCGACGGCGGTGACGTGGTCGAACTGGTCGATCCCGCGGGCGCGGTGGTGGCCAGGGGAGTGGTCGCCTACGACGCGGCGGAGCTCCCGGAGCTCATCGGCCGCTCCAGCCACCAGCTGCCCCCGGAACAGCGCCGCGAGGTGGTCCACGCCGACGACCTCGTCCCCCTCCGCTGAAGCCCGGTGAAGGGCACGCCCCGACGTGCCCTTCACCGGGCTGGTCAGCGGAGTTCGGTGCCGCGGGTCTCCGGGAGGGTGCGGATCACGAAGAACGCGATCGCCGCACCCACCGCGATGTACCAGAAGAACAGCGACGACAGCTCGTACTGGGCCAGCATCTGGATGACCAGCGGCGCGGTGCCGCCGAACACCGCGACGGTGAGGTTGTACCAGGCGCCGATGCCCAGGCCGCGCAGCTCGGTGGGGAACAGCTCGGACATGATCGCCGGGGCGATCGAGGTCATCGCGGTGTAGAGCGCGATTCCGACGCAGAAGACCACCAGCAGGTTGCCGAGACCGGGCCGGACCAGGGTCGACAGCGGGACGATGAGGATCGCGGTGGCGGCCGACCAGACCAGCAGCTGGGGCTTGCGGCCGAAGCGGTCCGACAGCGCGCCCATCGGGTACTGCAGTGCGATGAACAGCGCGGTGGCGATCGACAGCGCCAGGAACACGTCGGTGGCGTCGGCATCGCGGTTCTTCACCGCGAACGGCGTCAGCGCGCTGAAGAACGTGTAGTAGCACAGCGTCGAGAGCATGCTGAAGCCCACCAGCTGCCCGACCGCCTTCGGGTGGTGGGTCAGCGTGGTCCACAGTGGACTCCGGAGCGCCTTGGCCTTCTCCTGGTTCTCCTCGAACTGCTCGGTCTCCTCCAGCGTCCGGCGCAACCAGATGCCCAGCAGGCCGAGCACGCCGCCGATCAGGAACGGGATGCGCCAGCCGTAGTCGGTGAGCTGCTCCTCGGTCAGCAGCGCGGTCAGCAGGTAGCCCAGCAGCGAGGCGATGAGCAGCGCGGTGCCGGTCGAGATGTAGAAGAACGCCGAGTACCGGCCGCGCTTGGCGGCCGGTGCGATCTCGGCGAGGTAGGCCGAGGCGTTGGAGACCTCGCCGCCCAGCGAGAGCCCCTGGCTGACCCGGGCCAGGACGAGCAGGATCGCCGCCGCCCAGCCGATCGTCTCGAACGTCGGCAGCAACCCGATCACCAGCGAGCCGCCCGCCATCAGCGAGATGGTCACCAGCATCGCGGTCTTGCGGCCGCGCAGGTCGGCGAACCTGCCGAGCAGCCAACCGCCCAGCGGCCGGAAGAAGAACGCCAGCGCGAACGTGGCCAGCGTGTTGATCAGCGCGAGTTCACCGGGGAAGAACGCGTGCGCGAAGTAGACGCTGAACGCGGTGTAGATCGTCCAGTCGTACCACTCGACGGCGTTGCCGATGCTCGCAGCGATCAGGGTGCGCAAGGGCAGCCGGGATTCGCCGGTCGCCGCCGTGCCTTGGGACATCGCATCCTCCGTGTCGTGGCAACCCGCCCGCCCCCTGGAGGCGCGTTGACGCGCTCCGGAGCCCGAACGGGTGACGACACAGTACGGTCTGGGCCGTCCGTTCGGAAGGTGCGAACTCAGCCAGTGGGAAGGACTTGCGCCCGCCCCGCGGTGCTCAACGGGGGACGATCGGCGTTCCGGCCAGCTCGTGCGCGCCCTTGTTGCACTCCGGGCAGGTCGTCCACAGCCACGCCACGTCGGAGTTGTCCACAGTGATCTGCGTGCCGCACAGCGCCTCGATCTGCGCGTCGTCCGGAAAGCCGCCCTTCGGGCGCGGTTTCAGCGTGGCGTGCCGCTGACCTTCACCGGGTTGCCAGCGAAACGGGTGTGGCATGCGATCACCGCCTGTTCCAAGTCGACCGGAGACGACCACCGGGAGTGGGTCGCGTCCTGGCAGCCGGGTTCGGTGGCGAGACGCCGGAGGTCCAGGAGCTGGTCGCTGGTGTCCGCATCTCGTGCTCCTGACCGGTCGTCGTCGCGCGTACCATTCTGCTGGTACTGAAACGCGGGGCCAATTACCTGAACAGGTAGTAGTTACCGGCGCGGAATTCTGTTTCGCTGTGTTTCATGACCCGTACCACTGGCGGTACGCCGAAGGCCCGCGCGCTCGGCGCTGAGCTGCGCGAAGCCAGGGAAGCGGTCGGTCGGAGCCTGCGTGCGCTGGCACACGAGCTCGACACCAACCACGTCAAGCTGATGCGGTACGAGACCGGTCGGTCCGTGCCTCCGCCGGAAGTGGTTGCCGCTTTCGTGACAGCACTGGGCGTTTCGGCTACCGAACGTGATCGACTCGTCGAGATGGCGCGCGACGCCGACGCGCCGAACTGGCTCACCGCGGACCGGGCGGGCGTGCGGCAGGAGCTGACCGCGCTGATCGAGTTCGAGCGCACCGCGACCCGCATCACCAACGTCGCCACCGGGCTGATCCCCGGCCTGCTGCAGACCTCCGACTACGCGCGGGCGGTGATGCACGGAAAACCGGTCGGCGAGGTGGAGAAGCTGGTGCTCATGCGCCTCGGCCGCCGGGAGGTGCTGGCCGCCCGCGATGCGCCGCGGCTGACCGCGATCATCAGCGAGAACGCGCTGCGCGAACCGATCGGCGGGCACGCGGTGATGGCCGAGCAGCTGCACAAGGTGGCGGAACTGGCGGCGTGGCCCAGCATCGACGTCCGGGTGCTGCCCAGCGGCAGCACCACCTGGCACCCCGGGCACGTCGGGCCGTTCGTGCTGTTCGAATTCCCCAAGGCGCAGCCGATCGTGCATTTGGAGCACTACCGCTCCTCCGCCTTCCTCTACAACCCCGGACTCGCGCAGGAATACCTGGAAGCGATCACTACCCTGCTCTCGTTCGCGATGGACGACGCCGAGTCGATCGCGTTCATCACCAAGTGTGCGAACGAGATGGAGGCTATTGCGTGATTACGGCACAGCCGGTCGGTTGGCGTAAGTCGAGCAGGTCGGCGCAGGAGACCGATTGCGTGGAGGTCGGTCGCTGCGGTGATGGTGCGGCGGTTCGCGATTCCAAGCACCGGGCGGGCGGCTACTTCGCCGTTTCCGGTGCGCAGTGGCGATCCTTCGTCGCCGGGATCCGAGCAGGCCGGTTCGACGCCTGACGACCCGCGGTGCCCCGAGGGGAGGGGGCACCGCCGATCCGGCCGCGCGCCGGCGAATTGCGAAAAAATGTGCGGTTTCCGGATCGATCGAGTGAAAAAGGCGTTGTGCTCAACGGCAGACTGCTGTCGTGACGACAGTGCGCGAACTCGCCGACGAAGCCCTGGAACTCCTCGCCACCGCTGACCCGCTGAACGAACTGCTCGTGGGATTCCCGGGCACCGAGGACCGCCTCAACGATCTCTCCGAAGCAGCCGAACAATCGCTCCGCGACCGCGCGGTCCGCGTTCTCGACGCGGCGAGCCGGATCGAGGCGACCGGGCAGGACGCGATCACGCTCGGCGTGCTGGTGGAGCAGACCGAATCGCTCATCACCCGGATCGACGCCAGGCTCGTCGAGCACACCGTGCACGACGGCCAGACCGCTCCGCTGGGCAAGCTGCTGGAACTGCTCGCCAGCTCGCGGCCCACTGGTGCGCAGCAGGAGCAGGACTTCCTGACCAGACTCGCGGCGATACCCGAGTTCCTGGCCCAAGGCGCTGATCGCCTGCGGCACGGCCTGTCCACCGGGCGGCTGCCGATCGCCGGCCGCGTGCGCGCCGCCGTCGACTACCTCGACGCGCACCTGGCCGCGCCGGAAGCGGACCCGCTGCACCTGGTGCCGCTGAACGCCGCGGCAGAACGCGACGACCTGCTCGCCGCGGAGGTCCGCCCGGCCTTCGCCGCGTACCGCGAGGTCCTGCACGCGGAAGCCCTGGAACGCGGACGGCCGGACGACCGCGCGGGGCTGTGCTGGCTGCCGGACGGCGAGGCGACCTACGCGGCCCTGGTCCGGATGCACACGACGACCGGCCGCACCCCGGAAGAGCTGCATCGGACCGGTGTCGAGCTGCTCGCGGAGCTGGCCGAGGAGTACGCGGAGATCGGCTCGCGGATCTTCGGGCTGCGCACGGCCGCCGAGGTGCAGCAGCGGATGCGCACCGACCCCGGCCTGCGCTGGTCGGACGGGCGCGAACTGCTGGCCGCGGCCGAGGCGGCGATCGAGCGGGCGGAGCGCGGCGCGCCGGAGTGGTTCGGCCGGCTGCCCGCCCAGCGCTGCCAGGTGGCACCGGTCCCGGCCGACCGGGCCCCGAACACCTCCGCGGCGTACTACCTGCCCGGCCCGGTCGACGGCTCCCGGCCCGGCACCTACTACGCCAACACCCACCTCGCCGAGCAGCGCCCGCGCTTCCTCGCCGAGGCGACCGCCTTCCACGAGGCCGTGCCCGGGCACCACTTCCAGATCACCCTCGCCCAGGAGCTGACCGGTGTGCCGAAGATCCGGCAGCTCGCCTGGGTCAACGCCTACATGGAGGGCTGGGGCCTGTACTCCGAGCGCTTCGCCGACGAGGCCGGTTGGTACACCGACGACGTGGCCCGGCTGGGCATGCTCGCGATGGATTCCAACCGCGCGGCCCGGCTGGTGGTGGACACCGGCCTGCACGCCTTCGGCTGGAGCCGGCAGCGAGCGGTGGACTACCTGCGCGAGAACACGCTGATGCCGGAGGTCGAGGTCCAGTCCGAAACCGACCGCTACCTGGAGATGCCCGGGCAGGCGCTGTCCTACATGGTCGGCAGGCTGGAGATCGAGCGGCTTCGCGACCGCGCCCGGGCAGCGCTGGGCGCGGCCTTCGACCTGCGCGCGTTCCACGACCTGGTCCTCGGTTCCGGCCCGCTGCCGATGCCGGTCCTGGACCTCGTCGTCGCCGACTGGACCGGCTAGCTCGTGGTGGCGAGGGTGAACGGCAGCACCGAGGGCGCGCCTGCCTGCCGGAGCAGGCGGCTGACCACCGTGATGGTCCAGCCGGTGTCGGCGTAGTCGTCCATCAGCAGCACCGGTCCGTCCAGTGCGGACAGCTTCGCGGCGAGCTCCTCCGGCACCTTGAACTGCGACCACAGCGAAGCGACGCGCTGCGCGCTGTTGGTGCCGCTGCGCGGCGTGGTGTTCGGGTTGGTCAGCACCTCGCCCAGCAGCGGCAGCCGCCCGATGCCCGCGATCCGCTCGGCGAGGCTGCGCACCAGCACCGGGCGAGTCCGCGAGCCGAGCGCGACCACGCCGACGGGGCGCTGCTGCCAGTCCCACGCGGCCAGCACCTTGATCGCCGCCTGGAACAGGTCGTCCGGCAGCTGCTGGTCGGGGGCACCGGTGGCGAGCAGGTCGCGGAGCCGGTTGCCCCACCCGATGTCGGTGAGCCGCCCGACCGCCCGGCCGGTGCCTGCCTGCTCGTCGGCGGGCAGCTTGCCGGACAGCGGAACGTCCAGCGCGTTCATGCCGCTGGGCCACATCTTGCGCGGCGACACCTCGACGCCGGGCCTGCGCAGCCGCTCCTCGGCCTGCTGCACGGCCTGGTCGTCGACGTCACTGGAGTAGCCGGTGCCGGTGCAGTTGTCGCAGCGCCCGCACGGCGCGGCCTGCGCGTCGTCGAGCTGGCGGCGCAGGAACTCCATGCGGCACGTGGAGGTGCCGAGGTAGTCGAGCATCGCCTGCTGCTCGGCCTTGCGCTCGGCGGCGATGCGCCGGTAGCGCTCGGCGTCGTAGTGCCACGGCTCGCCGGTGGCCTCCCAGCCGCCCTTGACCCGCTGCACCGCGCCGTCGACGTCGAGGACCTTGAGCACCATCTCCAGCCGGCTGCGGCCGAGCTCCACGTGCGGTTCGAGCGCGGCCGTCGACATCTTCCCGTGCTGCGCCAGCGCGTCGAGCACCGCGCGCACGGTGGGTTCCGGCGGGAACGCCAGCGACGCGAAGTAGCTCCAGATGTCGCGGTCCTCCGGGCCGGGCAGCAGCAGGACCTCGGCGCGCTGCACACCGCGACCGGCGCGACCGATCTGCTGGTAGTAGGCGATGGGCGAGGACGGCGCGCCGAGGTGCACGACGAATCCGAGGTCGGGCTTGTCGAAACCCATGCCCAGCGCGGAGGTCGCCACCAGCGCCTTGACCTTGTTCGCCAGCAGGTCCGCCTCCGCCTGCTGCCGCTCGGCCGGATCGGTGCGGCCCGAGTAGGAGGCGACTTCGTAGCCCTGGTCGCGCAGGTAGGCGGAGATCTCCTCGGTGGCGGCCACGGTCAGCGTGTAGATGATGCCGGAGCCCGGCAGCTCCTTGAGGTGGCTGGCCAGCCAGCCGAGCCGGGCCTCCGCGGACGGCAGCCGCACGACGCCCAGCCGCAGGCTCTCGCGGTCCAGGGTGCCGCGCAGCACGAGCGTTTCCCGCGGGTCGGTGTGCTCGCCGCCGACGCCGAGCTGGTCGGCGACGTCCTGCACGACGCGGTCGTTGGCGGTGGCCGTGGTGGCCAGCACCGGCACGCCCTCCGGCAGCTCGGTCAGCAGGGTGCGCAGCCGCCGGTAGTCCGGGCGGAAGTCGTGGCCCCAGTCGGAGATGCAGTGCGCTTCGTCGACCACCAGCAGCCCGGCGTTCTGGGTGAGCTCGGGCAGGATGGTGTCCCGGAAGTCCGGGTTGTTCAGCCGCTCCGGGCTGACCAGCAGAACGTCGACCTCGCCCGCGGCGACCCGCTCCTCGATGTCGGCCCACTCCTCGGGGTTGGCCGAGTTGATCGTCGCGGCGTGCACGTCGGCCGCGGCGGCGGCCTCGACCTGGTTGCGCATCAGCGCGAGCAGCGGGGAGACGATGACGGTCGGTCCCTCGCCGAGCTCGCGCAGCAGCGCGGTGGCGATGAAGTACACGGCCGACTTGCCCCAGCCGGTCCGCTGCACGACCAGCGCGCGGCGGCGCTCCAGCACCAGGGCGCGGATCGCGCTCCACTGGTCCTCGCGCAACGAGGCCTCGGGTCCGGCCAGCGCGCGGAGTCGTTCGTCGGCGAGTTCGCGAAGCGCCTGTTCGTCCACGCCCCGATTCCTACCGGACGCCTCCGACGTGCGTCGTCCGGGGGCCGCGGCGCGGCGAAAATCGGGTGCTGGACCGGTGGCCGAACGGACTAGTCTGGGCGCGTGACCACGACGACCACCACCACAGGCAAGGCGTCCGGCGAGCAGTTGCGGGACGAGGTCCGCGACGCGGCGCGGCGGGCGAAGCGGGCCGCCGCCGAACTCGCGCAGGCCACCCGGGGCGACAAGGACGCGCTGCTGCACGCGATGGCCGATGCGCTGGTGCGGCGCGCGCCGGAGATCCTCGCCGCCAACGAGCTCGACGTCGCAGCAGGCCGCGAGTCCGGCATGGCGGAGGGCCTGATCGACCGGTTGAGCCTGAGCGCCGAGCGCATCGAGGCGATGGCCGACGGGCTGCGCACGGTCGCCGGGCTGCCGGACCCGGTGGGCGAGGTGCTGCGCGGCGGCGTGCTGGCCAACGGCTTGCAGCTGCAGCAGGTCAGGGTGCCGCTGGGCGTGGTCGGGATCGTCTACGAAGGCCGTCCGAACGTCACGGTGGACGCCGCGGGCCTCACCCTCAAGGCGGGCAACGCCGTGCTGCTGCGCGGGTCGTCGTCGGCGGAGAACTCCAACACCGCGCTGGTGGGCATCCTCACCGACGTGGTGGTCGAGCGCGGTCTGCCCGCCGATTCCGTGCAGCTGCTGCCGTGCCACGACCGGGCCTCGGTCCAGCACCTGATCACCGCGCGCGGCCTGGTGGACGTGGTGATCCCGCGCGGCGGTGCCGGGCTGATCTCCGCGGTGGTGGAGAACGCGACGGTTCCGGCGATCGAGACCGGGGTGGGCAACTGCCACGTCTACGTCGACGCCACCGCGGACATCGACACCGCGCTGCGCATCCTGCTCAACTCCAAGGCGCGGCGCCCCAGCGTGTGCAACGCCGCGGAGACCTTCCTGGTGCACGAGGCCATCGCGGAGGAGTTCCTGCCGCGCGCTCTCGCCGAGCTCAGCAGCGCGGGAGTCACGGTGCGCGGTGACGAGCGGGTGGTGGCCGTGGGCGGCTCCAACGTGGTGGCCGCGACCGACGAGGACTGGGACGCCGAGTTCCTGTCCCTGGACATCGCCGCGGCCGTGGTCGATTCGCTGCCCGCCGCGGTCGAGCACATCCGCGAGCACGGCTCCGGGCACACCGAGGCCATCGTGACCAGCGACGTCCGCGCCGCGCGGCAGTTCACCGCGCAGGTCGACGCCGCCGCGGTGATGGTCAACGCCTCCACCGCGTTCACCGACGGCGGTGAGTTCGGGATGGGCGCCGAGATCGGCATCTCCACGCAGAAGCTGCACGCCAGGGGCCCGATGGGGCTGCCGGAGCTGACCTCGACCAAGTGGCTGGCCTTCGGCGACGGGCACGTGCGGCCGGGCAGCGCCCCGGCGAACCCGAGTTCCTGCCCGGGGAGCTGAGGTGACCCAGCCGCCGCGCCGCAAGCGGGATTCGGCGGCCACCAAGCAAGCGCTGTTGCAAGCCGCCTCGGAGTTGTTCGCCGAGCGCGGCTTCAACGCGACGACGGTGCGCGACGTGGCCGCGCGGGCCGAGGTCAACCAGGCGCTGCTGTTCCGGTACTTCGGCTCCAAGCAGGAGCTGTTCGCCGCGGTGCTCAGCCACAACAGCACCCGGTTGCTCGACGCGCAGCCGCCCGAGGGGCTGCCGCGGCGGATGCTCGACGGATTGCTGGCCGCCGACGGGCTCAGCGGTGACGAGCACCCGATCGCCGCGATGCTGCGCTCCTACAGCGATGAGCGCGCCGCGCACGTGCTGCGCGAGGAGCTGGGCGCCCGGTACACCGCCGGGCTGGCGGAGCTGACCGATGCCGAGGACGCCGAGCTGCGCGCGGATCTGGTGCTGGCGTGGTTGTTCGGGCTCGGCATGGTGCGCTCGGTGCTGGGCAAGAGCCCGCTGGCGCAAGCGGACCCGGACGTGGTGGCGCGCTACGTCACGCGCGGGATCTCGGTCCTGCTGGAGCGAACGGATCTTCCGGACGAAAGGTGACCGGCAGGTGCGGGTAACCGAGTGGCTGCGTACGGTGAAGATGTAAGCAAACGCTTACAAGCGCCGACCGGGAGCTGTGCATGACGCCCCTTGTGCCGAGTCCTGCTCAACAGCACCTCTTCAGGGGGACCGTGATGCGAACCAGCCGCGAGAAACCGCGAAACGCGAGGTTGATCCCGGGCGCAACCACCACCGAGAATCGCGGAGAGGCGGAACCGTGCCGAGGACCTACCCGTTCAGCCAAGTCGAAGACCTGGACCTGGACCCCCTCTACGCCGAACTGCGCAAGCAGGAGCCGCTGAGCCGGATCCAGCTGCCCTACGGGGAGACCGCGTGGCTGGCGACCCGCTACGAAGACGCCAAGATCGTCCTTGGTGACCCGCGGTTCAGCAGAGCCGCGGCGCTGCACCACGACGAACCGAGGATGCGGCCGAACACCTCCAGCGGCGGGCTGCTGACCATGGACCCGCCCGAGCACACGCGCCTGCGCAAGCTCGCCGCCAAGGCCTTCACCGCGCGCCGCGTGGAACGGATGCGCCCGCACGTCGAGGAGATCGCCGACGGCCTGGTCGACGGGATGCTGGAGCGCGGCGCACCGGCCGATCTGGTCGAGGACTTCGCGCTGCCGCTCCCGATCACCGTCATCTGCGAGATGCTCGGCGTGCCTTACACCGACCGCGCGGACTTCCGGATCTGGTCGGACGCGTTCCTGTCCACCACCAAGCTCACCGCCGAGCAGGTCACCGACTACATCGACCGGATGCTCGACTACATGGCCGGGCTGATCGCCGAGCGTCGCGCGGAACCGGCCGACGACCTGCTCAGTGCCCTGATCGCGGCCCGCGACGAGCAGGACAAGCTCTCCGAGGAGGAACTGGTCCGGCTGGCGGCCGGGATCCTGGTGGCCGGGCACGAGACGACCGCCAGCCAGATCCCGAACTTCGTCTACGTGCTGCTCACCCACCCCGATCAGCTGGCCGAGCTCCGCGCGAACCCGGACTGGGTGCCGAGTGCGGTCGAGGAGCTGATGCGGTTCGTGCCGCTCGGCAGCGGTGCGGGATTCCCCCGGTACGCCACCGAGGACGTCGAACTCGGCGGGGTGCTGGTGCGCGCGGGCGAACCGGTCATGGTCAGCACCTCCGCGGCCAACCGCGACGAAACGGTGTTCAGCGACCCGGAGCTGCTCGACCTGACCCGCCAGGAGGCCTCGCACATCGGTTTCGGCCACGGCCCGCACCACTGCCTCGGCGCCCAGCTCGCGCGGATGGAGTTGCAGGTCGCCCTGAGCACGCTGCTGGCGCGGCTGCCGGGCCTGCGCTTCGCGACTTCCGCCGAGGACGTCGAGTGGAAGCGCGGAATGCTGGTCCGCGGACCCCAGAAGATGCTGCTGGCGTGGCAAGGTGGCGAGTGATCCAGCTCATGCTCGCGCGGCGTGGGCTGCACCGATCAACGGTCAGGACGAGTACTGGAAGAGGTGGCAGATGAGCTGGTCGATCGAGATCGACGCGAACACCTGCATCGGCAGCGGCATGTGCGCCGGAGTGGCGCCGGATCAGTTCGAGCTGGTGGAGGGGTACGCCAGCGCCAAGCAGTCGCAGGTGGAGCCGTCCGACGAGGTGGTCGACGCGGCCGAGTCGTGCCCGGTCGAGGCGATCCTGGTCAAGGAGGTCGGGTCGGGGCGGGTGATCGCCCCGGAGGAGTGACGCAGGACACGTTCGAGGTCGCGTCATAGCCCCTCAGCTGCGGGGTCACACCCGTGCGCGCCTGAGAAACGGCAGCGCCCGCGACCGGAGGTGGGCCCCCAGCCGCCGAAGGTCGTGCAGGGCCGCGGGGCCCGGCCCAGGGGGGAGCTTGGGCCGGGTTCCGCGGTCGGCGGGGGCCGTGCGGCCCGGGTTGGGAGGGGAGTCCCAACTCGGACCCCACGGTTGATGAGGGGCGCGCGGCCCGGTTCGGCGGGGGGGCTGAACCGGGCCGCGCGGTGCGATCCGCGACACTTCGCGATGCCCCACCGAGCGCTCGGCAGGGATCCTTTCCTAGGCTTTGCAGCTATGTCTCGTCGCCGGATCGGGGTCATGGGTGGCACCTTCGATCCCATTCATCACGGTCACCTGGTGGCCGCCAGCGAGGTGCAGGCCCAGTTCGGCCTGGAACAGGTGATCTTCGTGCCGACCGGGCAGCCGTGGCAGAAGAGCCACGAGGCGGTCAGCCCGGCCGAGGACCGCTACCTGATGACGGTCATCGCCACCGCGTCCAACCCGCGCTTCCTGGTCAGCCGGGTCGACGTCGACCGCGCGGGCCCGACCTACACCGCGGACACCCTCACCGATCTGCACGCCGAGTACCCGGACGCCGATCTGTACTTCATCACCGGTGCCGACGCGCTGGAGCAGATCCTGTCCTGGCACCGGGTGGAGGAGATGTTCGAGCTCGCGCACTTCATCGGTGTGACGCGGCCGGGCTACTCGCTCAACGGTGCGCACCTGCCCGCCGGAGCGGTGTCCCTGGTGGAGATCCCGGCGATGGCGATCTCCTCGACGGGCTGCCGCGACCGCGTCCGCGCCGGGCTGCCCGTCTGGTACCTGGTCCCGGACGGGATCGTGCAGTACATCTCCAAGCGCGGCCTCTACCGCGAACTCACCCCGGAGTGGGGTCCGTAGCTTTTTCCGGAGGTCGTGGTGGAAGTGCCGTCGGAGCTCCGCGCGGACGTGGAGCTGTTGTGGGACTACCACTGCGTGCCGCACGAGATCCGCGCCTGCGACGTGGCCATCGGGCTGGGCGGGCACGACCTCGGGGTCGCCGATCACGTCGTCGACCTGCACCGGGCCGGTTTCTTCCCGCTGGCGGTGTTCACCGGGGCCAACGTCGCGACGACCGCCGAGCGGTTCCCGCGCGGCGAGGCCGTGCACTACCGCGAGCGCGCGCTCGAACGCGGGATGCCGGATTCGGCGATCCTGGTCGAGCCCCGCGCGACGAACACGGCGGAGAACATCGAGTTCACCCGCGCGCTGCTCGCCGATTCCGGTGTCCGGGTCGGCTCCGCGCTGCTGGTGTCGCGCCCCTACCAGCAGCGCCGCGCCATCGCCACGGCCAGGAAGATCTGGCCGGAGGTCGAGTTCATCTGCAGCGCGCAGCGGCTGCCGCTGGACGAATACGTCCGGTCGATCGGCGACGTCGACCGCGTCATCACCATGCTCGTAGGCGACACCCAGCGGATCACCGCCTACGCCGAGCGCGGTTTCGCCATCGCGCAGGAGGTGCCTGCCGAGGTCGACGCGGCCTTCCACCGCCTCGTCGAAGCCGGTTACACGGGCAGGCTCGTCGCCGAGTAGCGGGACCCGTCCCGCCGGCTGCGTCGGCGAGGCGGGAACGACTCCGGTCCGTCGGTGGCGCCTTACCCTCGTCGTCGTGGAAAGACTGCGCTACCGCCTCATCACCGGACCTGACAACGCCGAGTTCTGCCGCCGGATCAGCGCGCTGCTGGAGGAGGGCTACGTGCTCCACGGCTCGCCGACGTTGACGTGCAATGGCGACAGCGTGATCGCCGGGCAGGCCGTGATCCTGCCCTCCGAGCAGGACTGATCTCCGATCGCGGACGCGAGCTGATGGGTGAGCTCGTCCGACGTGGCGACCCCGGCGCCTCAGCCCGGACGGCTTCGCGGCCGGTGCCCGGGATCGCGCGTTGAGAACGATCGCGAGTCCCGGACGTCGCGGCCGGTGGTCGGCCGAGGTGGTCCGTCCTGGCGCGCTGCGGGCTGGCCTATCCTCTAACCGGTGTGGGTCGCACACCGGGCCCACCTCGAGAGGAGTGACGTGGCAGCCACCGAGAACGCTCGCCGACTGGCTCTGATCGCGGCGCAGGCCGCGGCGGACAAGAAGGCCACCGACGTGGTCCTGCTGGATGTCTCCGAGCAGCTGGTCATCACCGACTGCTTCCTGATCGCCTCGGCGCCCAACGAACGGCAGGTCGCGGCGATCGTCGACGAGATCGAGGAGAAGGTCCGCGAATCCGGCACCAAGCCGGTCCGCCGGGAGGGCGCGCGCGAGGGGCGCTGGGTACTGCTGGACTTCGTCGACCTCGTGGTGCACGTCCAGCACGCCGACGAGCGCGCCTTCTACCAGCTGGAGAAGCTGTGGAAGGACTGCCCGCGGATCGAGTTCGAGGACGCGAACGTGCCCGACTCGCCGGAGGACGAGGCGTGAGCCTCGACCGGTTAGTGCTCTGGCGGCACGGGGAGACCGACTACAACGCTTCCGGACGCTTGCAAGGGCACCTGGACAGCGCGCTCACCGAGACCGGTCGTCAGCAGGCCCGCCGCGCGGCGCCGCTGATCGCCCGCTTCGCGCCGGACACCGCGGTCAGCTCCGACCTGAACCGGGCACGCACCACCGCTGAAGCGTTCGTCGAGGTCAGCGGGGCTTCAGTGCGGTTGGACAAGCGACTGCGCGAGACGCACCTGGGGGAGTGGCAGGGCCTCAGCGGAGCTGAGGTCGAGCACGGCTGGCCCGGGGCGTTGGAGACCTGGCGGTCGAGCCCGACGTGGGCGCCACCCGGCGGGGAGACCCGCGTCGAGGTGGCCGAGCGCGCGGCGGAGGTGGTCGAGGAACTCGACCACCAGCACCGGGGTACCGCGCTGCTGTGCGCGCACGGCGGGCTGATCACCGCGTTGACCGCGAAGCTCGTCGGCCTCCCGCTGGAGCTGTGGCCGGGTCTGGGCGGCATCGGCAACTGCCACTGGGTGCTCCTCAAGCGCCGCAGCGACACCCACTGGCGCTTGATGGCCTACAACGCCGGTGTACCCGCCGAGAGCTGACCGCTGAACGGCGCAACGGGTTGAGCCGCTCGGAGTGATCTGCCGACCGCCTGCGTCCCGTGGTCGTTTTGCCTGGTTTCATGGTCTCGGTCCGGCACGTTCGATGCGCTGGGGGTCGGTCGGTGGAGGCTGCGGGAAGCTCGCTCGTCCTGGCGCTGGGCCTCGTTCTCATATCCGGTGTCGTGCACGGCATCCAGCGGTCGGTCGCGAGGGGGAACCTCAAGCGCAACGGCATGCTCGGCATCAGGACGAAGGTCACGATGTCCTCCGACGAGGCGTGGGAGGCCGGGCATCTCGCGGCGCGGCCCTGGACGCGCGCCGGCGTGTGGGTCGGCTGCTCCTCGGCGGCCGTGACGGCGGTGATCGCGACGGGCCAGCTGATCGCGGGCACCGGCTCGCCGATCCTGCTGCTGCTTCCGGCTGCCGGGCTGGTCGTCGTGGTCGTGCTGCTGTTGCTCGGCACCCGCGATGCAAACGCCGCCGGGCGGGCCGCGAAGGTCAGCCGGAGCGAGGACTGACCGCGCTGGGCGAGCGCTGATCGGACCCCGTGCACGACGTCGTAGGGTTGCGGGGTGCCCATTGCAGTCGTCACCGATTCGACGGCGTACTTGCCGGCGGGATACGCCGAGCGGTACGCGGTGCGGACCGTCCCCCTGCACGTCAGCGTGGACGGGGCGGTGGCGGTCGGCGAGCCGGACTTCGGTCCGGACGACCTGGCGCGGGCCTTCGCCCGCAAGCACCGCGTGACCACCGCGGGCGCGACGCCGCAGGAGCTGGCGCGCGCCTTCCGGGCCGCGCTCGACGAAGGTGCTGACGGGGTGGTCGCGGTGCACCTGTCCCGGCAGCTCTCGGGCACGTGGGACGCGGCTCGGCTGGCCGCCCGCGAGGTCGACCCGGGCCGGGTGCGGGTCGTCGACTCGCGGTCCGCGGCGATGGGGCTCGGCTTCCCGGTGCTGGCCGCTGCCGAGGCCGCGAACTCGGGCGCCGGCCTGGACGAGGTGGTGCGCACCGCGACGGCCACCGCCGAGCGCACCACGACCCTGTTCTCCGTGCAGACGCTGGAGTACCTGCGGCGCGGTGGCCGGATCGGCACCGCCGCCGCGGTGCTGGGCACGGCGTTGGCGATCAAGCCGTTGCTGCACGTCCACGACGGGCGGATCGACGCGCTGGAGAAGGTGCGGACGACCACGCGGGCGATGTCCCGGTTGCTGGAGATCTCCTCGTCCGCAGCGGGTTCCGGGCCGGCGGCCATCGCGGTCCACCACTTGGCGGCCCCGGAGCGCGCCGAGCAGCTCGCGAGCCGGATCCGCGCCGATCTCGGTGCCGCCGCGGAGTGCGTGGTCTCGGAGGTGGGTGCGGTGATCGGGGCGCACATCGGGCCCGGTGCGGTGGGCGTCGTGGTTCTCCCGAACGGGTGGCGTTCGGGCGCTTGAAAATCTTTCGGTGGGCGGATTCCACACCATCGGGCCGAATCCGCGTCCACTGTGGCCAGTTCGGCGAAAAATAAAGCTGCACAACGCCTTTCGTCTGCTCTACCTTCGTCGCCATGTTCGACGTGCAAGCATTCCGCGCAGCCGGTGAACCCGACGAAGTCCTCGATCCGCGAAGCAGGCTGCAGACGCTGCGCCGGCACGCCGCCCGCGACGACGCGGCGGAACGGGCCGGTCCCGACTATTCGGTGGCACCGCCGGAACCGGTGCCGCGCACCCGCGTGCGCAGGCTCGCCGAGCGATGGCTGCCCGAGTCCCTGCTGCGGTCCAGAGTGGACCCCGGCCGGGCTGGTGTGCTCGCGATCGCCCTGGTGGCCGTCGTCGTGCTGCTCGGGGTGGCCGCGATGGCGTGGACATCGCGATCGGTCGCCGAACCGGCGCCGCCACCGGTGCTGCCGCCGCCACCGGTGACGACCGCGGCCGAACCGGACCTCGTGATCAGCGTCGTCGGCCAGGTCGATCGCCCGGGCCTGGTCACCGTCGAGCCCGGCAGCCGGGTCGCCGATGCGGTCGAGGCCGCCGGTGGCGCGCTGCCGGACACCGATCTGACCGGGCTCAACCTCGCCCGCCGCCTGACCGACGGCGAGCAGCTCTACGTCGCCGTGCCGGTCCCTCCGCAGGCCCAGGGCGGGCAGACCGGGGACGGCAAGGTCGATCTGAACGTCGCAACGGAGGAGCAGCTCGATGAACTACCAGGCGTCGGCGAGGTCACCGCCAAGCGGATCGTGCAGTGGCGGTCCGAGCACGGCCGCTTCGAGTCGGTGGAGCAGCTGCGGGAGGTGGGCGGGATCGGCAGTTCCCGCTTCGCCCGGCTGCGGGAGTTGGTGCGGGTGTGAGCCCCGGGTTCGACCTCCGGCTCGCGCCGACCGCGGTCGCGGTGTGGGCGGTGACGCTGATCGGCCTGCTGGCCGGGTGGCTCGCGGCAGCGGTGGCAGCGGTGCTCGCGCTGCTGGCGATGCCGCTGGTGTGGCCGGCTTCGCGAAACCGGGCCTGGGGCAGGGCAATGCTCGTGGTCCTGGTGCTGGCTGGTGTCGCGGCAACCGGCATGGCCGTCCGCGGCCACCGCGCCGAGCACCACCCGGTGCGCCAGGCGGCCCACCACGGCGAGCGGTTGACGGCGAGGGTGACCTTGACCAGTGCGCCGATCCCGTTGCGCGGTCCGTCGTTCGGAGCGCAGCGAGCACAGGACCGCGCCCTGGTCCGGGCCGCGCTGGAGACCGCCGACGTGGCGGGCAGGCACGTTCGGGCTGGTGGCTCGGTGGTGCTGCTGGTGCCGACCGACCAGTGGCGCGACCTCATCGCCGGGCAGAGCGTGACCGTGCGAGGCAAGGCCGCACCACCGCGGTCGGGTGAGCTCACGATCGCCGCGCTGCAGGTGTTCGGGGCGCCCACCGACGTCGGTGCACCGCCGGGTTGGCAGCGGACCGCGGCGGACCTGCGGGAGGGGCTGCGCCGAACGGCGGCCGCGGAGCTGAGCCCGGCCGCGGCCGGACTGCTGCCCGGACTGGTGATCGGCGACACCGGCGCGCTGCCGCCGGAAGTGGCGCAGGACTTCGAAACCGCAGGCCTCACGCATCTCATGGCGGTGTCGGGGGCCAACTTGGCGATCGTGTGCGGCGCCGTGCTCCTGGTGCTGCACCTGATCGGCGCCGGGCCGGTGCTGTCGGTGCTGGGCGCGGGCGCGGCACTGGTCGGATTCGTCGTCCTGGCCGGTCCGGAGCCCAGCGTGCTGCGGGCGGCGGCGATGGGTGCGGTCACCCTGCTGGCGCTGGTGCTGGGCAGACGGCGCTCGGCGCTGCCCGTCCTGTCGGCGAGCGTGATCGGTTTGCTGCTGCTGTTGCCGGAGCTGGCCACGAGCGCCGGGTTCGCCCTGTCCGTCGCGGCGACGGCCGGGCTGGTCGTGCTGGCACCGGCGTGGGCGGCCGTGCTGCGGGATCGCGGCGTTCCGATCGGCGCCGCGGAGGCCATCGCGGTCCCGCTGGCCGCGCACGTCGTCACGGCTCCGCTGGTCGCGGCGCTGTCCGGGACGGTCAGCCTGGTCGCGGTACCGGCGAACCTGCTGGCGGGTCCGGTCGTCGCACCGGCGACCGTGCTCGGAGTGCTCGCAACGGTGATCGCGCCGCTCTCCGGTTGGCTGGCAGGCGCGTCCTGCTGGCTGGCCGCGCCAGAGCTGGAGTGGCTGGCGGTGGTGGCCGACCGAGCGGCCGCCGTACCCGGCGGATCGTTCGAGTGGTTGCCCGGCACCGCCGGTGGGCTGCTGCTGGCGGCCGTGGTCGTCATCGGCCTGTTCATGCTGCGGGGCAAGCGGTTCCGCGTTCTGGCGGCGGTGGCCCTGCTGGTGGTGGTGCTCCTGCTGGTGCCGGTGCGCAGCGCCGTGTCCGGCTGGCCGGTGCCCGGCTGGAGCATGGTCGCCTGCGACGTCGGCCAGGGCGATGGGCTGGTGCTCGCCACCGGACGGCCGGAAGAAGCCGTGGTGGTCGACACCGGCCCGGACCTGGAGCGGTCCGCGGCGTGCCTGGAACGCTTGGGAGTGCGCCGGATTCCGCTGGCGGTGCTCACCCACCTGCACGCCGATCACGTCAGCGGACTCGCCGGCCTGCTGGGCAGGTTCCCGGTCGGTGCGGTGGCGGTGGGGCCGCTGCGGGAACCGGCGTGGGCGATGCGGGAGGTGGTGCGGGACGCCATGGCGCACCGGGTTCCGGTCGTGCCGATGCAGGCCGGGCAGCGGGCGAGCTGGCCGGGCCTGGTGCTCGACGTGCTGGCGCCGGATCCGGCGCTGGCCAGGACGCAAACAGCGGAGGACGCCAACGACGCTTCGATCGTGGTGCTGGCCACCACGTCGGCCGGGCGAGTGCTGCTCACCGGTGATATCGAGCTGCCCGCCCAGGGCGAGCTCGTCGCCTCCGGGCTCGAGCTGCGGGCGGATGTGCTCAAGGTGCCGCACCACGGATCTCGTTACACCACACCGAGATTCCTGCACGCGGTCCGCCCGCGGACGGCGTTGATCAGCGTCGGCGACGGCAACAGCTACGGGCATCCCAGCCCGTTCGTGGTGGACTTGCTCACGCGCGCGGGCGCGAAAGTGCTGCGCACCGACCAGGAAGGAGACATCGCGATCCTGCCGGGGCCGGACGGCCCTCGGCACGTCTCACGAGGAAACCCGCTGCGCGCGGTGGACCGCTGAACGCAGTCCCTTGTGGACAGTGCGCGGCACTCCGCTGGTGCCGCGCACTGCCCGGAGGAGGGTTACAGGCCGAGGGCCTGGTTGACGGCCTCGGTCGTCGGCGCCACGGTGGCCTTCGGGCCGATCTGGTCCTGGACCGCGTCCAGGGTCTTCAGCCCGTCGCCGGTGATCAGCAGGACGGTCTCGGCGTCCGGGTCGATCTGACCGGTCTCGATGAGCTTCTTCGCGGTGGCCACGGTGACCCCGCCGGCGGTCTCGGCGAAGATGCCCTCCGTGCGGGCCAGCAGCCGGATGCCGTCGCGCACCTCGTCATCGGTGACGTCCTCGATGGCGCCGTTCGTCTTGCGCACGATGTCCAGCACGTACGGGCCGTCGGCGGGCGCGCCGATGGCCAGCGAGCGCGCGATGGTGTCGGGCCGCACCGGCTGCACCACGTCGTGCCCGCCCTTGTACGCGGTGGACACCGGGGAGCAGCCGGTGGCCTGCGCGCCGAAGATCCGCACCGGGCTCGGCTCCACCAGGCCGACCTGGCCGAGCTCGTTGAATCCCTTGTAGACCTTGGTCAGCTGGGAACCGGAGGCGATCGGCACCACGATCTGCTCGGGGATCCGCCAGCCGAGCTGCTCGGCGACCTCGAAGGCCAGCGTCTTGGAGCCCTCGGAGTAGTAGGGGCGGACGTTGACGTTGACGAACGCCCAGTCCTCGTGCTCGCCGGCCAGTTCGGTGGCCAGGCGGTTGACGTCGTCGTAGTTGCCGTCGACGGCGAGCAGCGAGCCGTCGTAGACCGCGCTCATCAGGATCTTGGCGCGCTCCAGGGTCTTCGGCACCAGCACCACCGAGTCCCAGCCGGCGCGGGCGGCGGCCGCGGCCACCGCGTTGGCCAGGTTGCCGGTCGACGGGCAGGCCAGCACCTTGAACCCGAACTCGCGGGCGGCGGCCAGCGCGACGGCGACCACGCGGTCCTTGAACGAGTGGGTCGGGTTGCCGGTGTCGTCCTTGATCCAGATCCGCTTGACGCCCAACGCCTTCGCCAGGTTGTCGGCGCGGATCAGGCGCGTACAGCCCGGGTCGGTGTTCGGGTGCTCCTCGACGTTGGTCGGCACCGGGAGCAGCTGCTTGTAGCGCCAGATCGACCGGGGACCTGCTTCGATGTCCTCGCGGCGGATTCGCGGGAAGTCGTAGGCCACTTCCAGCGGCGAGAAGTCTTCGAGCGAAACGAACTCGGGGGCCAGCGGCTGCCGGTGCCCCTCTTCCTTGGACACCAGTTCGACGGCGTTGCCCAGGTCGTAGGTCTTCTGGGCAGGGGCAGCAGCGGTCATCGCGAGGTCCTCTCCTCATCTGTCCCGCGGACGGGTCGGAATTGGCACCGCTTTCGCCGGAGACCTCGCGGAAGAAGACACGATTCGCCGGACGAACGGTTGCCGGGGCTTCATCGGGCCGTTCCCTCTGCCCCTCTGGATGAGCTATTCGGTTGTGCCCGCAACGCTAATGGATCGCGCGCGGTTCTGGCCAGGCCGATCCAGATGCCGGGATCGTCGCGGGTGCGTGGGACGATGCCTGCATGAGCTCACCGTCCGTGGTCACCGATCCGCTGCACCTGGTGCTCGGCGACGAGGAACTGCTGGTGGAACGCGCGCTGTGGGCGGCGGTCGGAGCGGCCCGCGCGGCGGACCCGGACGCCGAGCTGCGCCGGGTGAAGGTGAGCGAACTCACGCCGCCGGAGCTGGCCGAGCTGTTGAGCCCGTCGCTGTTCGCGGAGGGGCGCGTGCTGGCGGTGGAGTCCGCCCAGGACGCGGGCAAGGAGATCGCCGAAGCCCTGCTGGCCCAGGCCAAGCAGCCGGTCGACGGCGTGACGCTCGTGGTCGTGCACACCGGTGGTGGGCGGTCGAAGTACGCGAAGGAACTGCCCAACGCGCTGCGCAAGCTGGGCGCGCGCGTCACCGAGTGCAACAAGATCACCAAATCCGCCGAGCGGGAGGCCTTCGTCCGCGACGAGGTCCGCCGGGCGGGCGGCAAGGCGGATGCGGCCGCGGTCGCCGCGCTGATCGAGACCGTCGGCTCGGACCTGCGCGAGCTCTCCGCGGCGGCGACCCAGCTGGTCGCCGACACCGGCGGGAAGGTCGACGAGACCGCGGTGCGCCGCTACCACCGGGGACGCGCCGAGGTCACCGGGTTCGCCGTCGCGGAGAAGGCCGTGACCGGCGACCGGGCGGCCGCGCTGGAGGCGTTGCGCTGGGCGGTGCAGCTCGGCGTCCCGCACGTGCTGATCGCCGACGCGCTCGCGGATTCGGTCCGAACCATCGGCCGGGTCGCCGCGGCCGGCGGTCGCAACGACCCGTTCCGGTTGGCCGGTGAGCTGGGCATGCCCGCGTGGAAGGTGAAGAAGGCGCTGGCGCAGTCCAGGGGCTGGACGCCCAAGTCCCTCGCGGCCGCGCTCCAGGCCGTCGCCGAGGTCAACGCCGGGGTCAAGGGCATGGCCGCGGACGCCACCTACGCGCTGGAACGCACCGTCCTGCGCCTGGTCGAACTCCGCAACCAGCGCTCCTGACGAGCGAACGGCCCCTTCCCCGCGCGGGGAAGGGGCCGTTGAGCAGACCGAACTCAGAGCTCGTTGACGCGCTGCGCCAGAGCCGACTTCTTGTTGGCGGCCTGGTTGCGGTGGATGACGCCCTTGCTGGCGGCCTTGTCCAGCTCGCGGCTGGCGGCGCGCTGCAGCTCGATGGCCTTGTCCTTCTCACCGGCGGCAGCGGCCTCGCGGAACTTGCGGATCGCGGTCTTCAGCGAGGACTTCACGGCCTTGTTGCGCTGCCGGTTCTTCTCGTTGGTCTTGATCCGCTTCATCTGGGACTTGATGTTGGCCACTGTTCGCCTCTTTCGCGTCTGTCGAATCGGTCGTGCCGCGCTTGACTCGGCCCTGCCCGGGGGCAGGTTTCCTCCACGGCGGAACGCCGCACGGCACGGTCGACCATGTTAACAGCCGCGACCTGGGCGGATGTCGGCCGGGCGAGCGGGCGCGAGAGCGATCACATCGGCTCGGAACCGGTCCCCGCAGACCATAAGGTCGATCCTCGTGCTGGATGCCCTGAACTGGCCTGGTTTCGCCGATCTCACCCTCGCCGGACTGCTCTTCCTCTGCGCGGCGGCGTTCCTCGCGGGTGCGGTCGACGCCATCGTCGGTGGCGGCGGGCTGATCCAGCTGCCCGCGATGCTGCTGCTCCTGCCGGGCGGCGAGGTGATCTACTCGCTGGCCACCAACAAGGTCGCGGCGATCGCGGGCACCGCCGCGGCCGCCCGCACCTACGCCAAGCGCACGCCGATCGACTGGAGCGCCGCGCTGTCGATGGCGCTGGTGGCGCTGCTGGGATCGCTGGGCGGAGCGATGCTCGCCAACGCGCTGCCCTCGTACGTGCTCAACATCATCGTGCTGGCGGCGCTGGTGGCCGTGGGCATCTACACCTGGCGAAAGCCCGATCTCGGGTCGGTGGACGCGCCGCGCTTCCAGCGCCGCGTCCAGCTGCTCGTGATGCTCGCGGGCGGTGCGGTGATCGGCTTCTGGGACGGCATCGCCGGTCCCGGAACCGGATCGTTCCTGGTGTTCCTGCTGGTGGGCCTGGTCGGCTTCGCCTTCCTCACGGCATCGGCCACGGCGAAGGTGGTCAACGTCGCGACCAACATCGGCGCGCTGATCTTCTTCATCCCGGCGGGCAAGGTGCTCTGGGGCCTGGGAATCCTGATGGCGCTGAGCAACATCGCGGGCAGCGTGCTCGGCGCGATGCTGGCCGCCCGGCGCGGATCCGGTTTCGTGCGCCGGGTCTTCCTGACCGTGGTCGTCGGCCTCGTCATCAGCCTCGGCTGGAAGATGGCCGCCGGCGCGTAGCGGCGATGGTGCCGCAGCCCACAAGATCCTTCAGCCAGGAGGTCCGCGCGGCGTAGCATCACGGCTGGCTGTGCCTAGGGTTCCGCTCCCGCTCCGACGCAGATCGCCACAACCAGGAGCGCGGGGGACCGGTCCGAGCGGCACCGGCGACCGCCGAACGGACGCGGTCGTACATCTGACGGGACAAAAGCCTGGAGGAACCCGGCTGCCGCGCGCCCGCGCGGTGCGGAGAGGGTTCCATGGGTCTGGTCGCCGTTGTTCTCGTCGTGGCCGCTGCGTTCGCCCACGCGGGCTGGAACTTCTTCGCCAAGCGGGCCGGATCGGCAGGCGCCGGTTTCGTCTGGCTGACCGCCACCTGCTCGGCGGTGCTGTACCTGCCGGTGGCCGCCGGGGCGCTGCTGCTGTCCGGCGTTCCGCCGCTGGGCGACTGGGTGCTGGGCGTGCTCGCCAGCGCGGTCGTGCACCTGGCCTACTTCCTGCTGCTGCAGCGCGGTTACGCCGTCGGTGACATGTCGGTGGTCTACCCGCTGGCCAGGGGCACCGGCCCGATGCTGGCGATGCTGATCGCGGTGCTGGTGCTGGGCGAGCGGCCGGGCTGGCTCGGGGTCGCCGGGGGTCTGCTGGTGATCGCGGGAGTGCTGGTGATCGGGCTGTCCGATGGTCTGCCCCGCTCCGGTGCGAGCCTGGCCGGGGTCGGGTTCGGCGTCCTGACCGGTTCACTGATCGCGATCTACACGGTGTGGGACGCCTATGCGGTGACCGGCCTGGCGCTGTCCCCGCTGCTGTACGACTGGGCGAACAACTTCGCCCGCTCCGGACTGCTCGCCCCCTACGCGGCCCGCCGCCGGGCCCAGATCGCCGCGGTCTGGTCCGAGCACCGCGCGGCGGTGCTGGCGGTGGCGCTGCTCTCGCCGCTGGCCTACGTCCTCGTCCTGTTCGCGATGCAGCTCGCCCCGGTGAGCCTGGTGGCCCCGGCCCGCGAGCTGAGCATCGTCATCGCGGGTCTGCTGGCCTGGCGCTTCCTCGGCGAGTCCCAACCCGGCCGCCGCATGGCGGGAGCGCTCGTCGTCCTCACCGGGGTCGTTCTCCTCGGCATCGCCTGATCAGCCCGCGAACCGCTTCGCGGAGCGGAGCGTTCGGTGGCTGCGGCGAGCTGATCCGGCGATTCGCGGTTCGGCCGGGTAGGAATGGGGCATGGATGTCTTGGCCAGCCGGTTGATCCTCCGGCCGCGCGAGCGGGACCGTTCGCTGCGCTTCTACCGGGACGTGCTCGGGTTGGCGATCGCCCGGGAGTTCCCCGGTGGCACGGTGTTCTTCCTCGGGCAGGGGTTGCTGGAGATCTCCGGCAGCGGCGGCCCCGGGCCGAGCCCGGACCAGGTGCTCTGGGTGCAGGTGCGCGATGTGCGGGCGGAGTTCGAGCAGCTCCGCGAGCGCGGCGTCACCGTGCTGGCCGAGCCCGAGTGCAAGCCGTGGGGCCTGCACGAGGCCTGGATCGCCGACCCCGACGGCATGCGAATCGTGCTGGTGGAGATCCCGTCGGACCACCCGCTGCGCGTCGACGTCCGGAACCTCTGACGAGAGTGGAACCGCAACGCCCGGTTCAGCCGATCGCGGTCCAGAACTCGTAGCGGTGCTCGGCGGCGAAGTCCCGGGCCGCGATGCCGCCCGGCCGGCCGGATTCCAGCGCCAAGACCGCATGCCGGTCCCACCGCGCGGCGCCGTCACCGTTGGGATCTCCGGTGGCCGCGAACCGCGTCCAGTAGCCGATCATCTGGACGGCGAGCTCCCGCTGCGCTTGGTCCAGCGGCTCGGCCCAGTCCGCGTTGAACAGGTACGGCAGCTCGGCGGTGTGGTAGGCGCCCATCGGGTAGGGCGGCCGGGGGACTCCTGCGTGCCAGGGCGCTTCCTGCGGTGCGAATTCGTAGCTGTAGGTGGGTGTCCAGCGGGCCAGTGCGGTGGCGGTGTCCAGCGAGGCCTTCGCCCAGCGGTGGTCGGTGATCGCGGCTGATCTCGCCAGGCTCGCGCAACTGTCGTCGTAGCAGCCGTATTCGCCGATCACGGCATCGGCGTGGGCCGGGAACAGCTGCGCCACTTCCGCGCGGTACTGCTCGAAGCTCAGCGGCCGGCCGTTCATCAGCTCCGCGCCCATGGTCATGAAGCGCTCTTCGTCGCGGTTGATGCCGTGCAGCACGGGAACTCGTTCGAACCGGCCGCTTTCCAGCGCGGTCGCCGGGTCCAACGGCAGCGCGGTGCCGCCGAGCGCGGGGCTGAAGTTGTCCCCCTCGGCGACTTCCAGCAGTTCCGGTACCGGTTTGCGCCGCAGGCAGTCCGCCGCTGTCGCCTCATCGGCGCACCCGGCGCGAGCTGCCAGTCCGACTCCCTGCTGCGTGGCGATGGCCCTCGGGCGCGGTGCGGAGGTCGTTTCGGGGGACCACTGAACAGCGCACGGGGCGCTCTGGATGATCGCGCGGTGGAAGAGCCCGGCGGAGCCGGGTGAGACCAGGTTGTCGCACACCGAGAACCCGCCTCCCGACTCGCCGAACAGCGTCACGTTGCCCGGGTCACCGCCGAAAGCCCGCGCGTTGCGCTGGACCCAGCGCAGCGCGGCCTGCTGGTCCTGGAGCCCGTAATCGCCGGTGGCTCCGAGGGCCGGGTGGCTGAGGAAGCCGAAGACGCCGAGCCGGTAGTTGACGGTCACCACGATGACATCGCCCCTGGTCACCAGGGGTGTCGGGTCGTAGCGGTGCCCGACGCCGTCGACGAAGCTGCCGCCGTGGAGGTAGACCATCACCGGTAGCGGCCGGTCCGCGGCCTGCCGCGGTGCGGTGACGTTGAGGTACAAGCAGTCCTCCGTCGTGCTCGGTTCGCCGATCTCCACGCCGACCTGCGGGCACGAGTTGCCCTTGCGCGTCGCATCGCGGGGCGTGTTCCACGGCTGCGCGGGCTGCGGCGGTGCCCAGCGGCGGGAACCGGTGGGCGGGGCCGCGTACGGGATGCCGCTGAAGGACCGGGTCTGCTCGGTCACGGCGCCGCGCACAGGACCGGAATCGGTCAGCACCACCGGGTCGTCCGGCTGTTGCGGTCCGCACGCGGCGAGCCCTGCGGTCAGTCCGGCCGCCAGCAGAACGGCGAACGTCTTCGAATGTCGCGTGCGGCCGGTCATTGGCCGCTCCTCTCCGTCGTGGACCGCCGGGTCGGCGTCCGGTGCGGAGGAACGCTATACAGGATTTGGGCAAACGCGCAATACACTTGTGCAAGGCGATCGTCTGAGGCGTTCGTGCCATCGACTGCTAGGGTCCGGCCATGGGAAACCGCGAGGATCTGCTGGCCGGGGCGAAGCGCTGCTTGCTCGACAAGGGCTACGAGCGCTCGACGGTGCGCGACATCGCGACCGAGGCGGGCGTCAGCATGGCCGCGATCGGCTACCACTTCGGATCCCGCGAGAACCTGCTCAACGCCGCGCTGTTCGAAGCGATGGACGAGTGGGGTGCCGAAGTGGCGCGCACCCTCGGTGCCGAAGGTGGGAGCGACGCCGGGACGGCGGAGCGGTTCGAGGCGATGTGGACGCGGATGATCGATTCGTTCACCAGCCACCGCCCGCTGTGGCTGGCCAGCGTCGAGGCCTTCATGCAGGCCGCGCGCTCGTCGGAGCTGCGCGACCGGCTGGCCGACGGGATGCGGCAGGGCAGGGCGGGACAGGCGGCAGCGCTGCTGGTCACCGCCGAGGGTTCCCTCCCGGACGACCAGGTGCGCAGCCTGGGATCGGTGCACATGGCGCTGCTGTCCGGGGTGATGCTGCAGTGGATGGTCTCGCCCGAGGACGCCCCGAGCGCGGCTGAAGTGGCGCGGGGGCTGCGGGCGCTCTCCGGTGTGGTCTGGCCGGACGCCGAGAACTGAGCGATTGCTCGTTCTCGGCGCCCGGCGAGCCTATGCGGAGGCGCTCGGCGGCAACGTGGTCACCCGGGTCGCCAACGTGGTGCCGGGCGAGTTGGCGTGCTGGTCTACGTCTGCGTCGACGCTCCGACCGTGCGCGACTCCGGAGAACCCGTTCGCGGTGCGCGATCTCGACACCAGCCACCTGGTGCCGCTCACCAGGCCGGGCGAGCTCGCCGATCACCTGGTCGAGCTCGCCCGGGCCTGACGGCGCGCTGCGGCGATCGCTACTCGATCTCGGCGATCAGGGCGTCGCGCTCCGCCTCGGGGAGGAACGAGGCCCGGAAGGAGTCGGCGGCGAACTGGCGCAGCACCGAGTCGTCGAGCTTCAGGGCTTCTTGCAGCGCGGTGAAGTTCTCGCCGACGTAGCCGCCGAAGTAGGACGGGTCGTCGGAGTTGATCGTCACCAGCACGCCGGCCTCCAGCAGTCGCGGTAGCGGGTGCCGGGAGAGCTCCGGCACGCAGCGCAAGCGGACGTTCGACAGCGGGCACACCGTGAGCGGAGTGCGGTCAGCGGCGAGGCGCTTGAGCAGCGCGCCGTCCTCCACCGACCGGATGCCGTGGTCGACGCGCTCCACGCCGAGCACGTCGATGGCCTGCCAGACGTACTCCGGCGGCCCTTCCTCACCGGCGTGCGCGACCACGTGCAGACCTGCTTCGCGGGCCCGGGTGAAGACCGGCTCGAACAGCTGCGGCGGGTGGCCCACCTCGGCGGAGTCCAGGCCGATGCCGTCGATGTGCTCCAAGTGCGGCTGCAACGTCTCCCAGGTCGCCAGCGCTTCCTGCGGCCCGAGGTCGCGCAGGAAGCACGCGATCAGCCGGGTGGAGATGCCGAAGCGCTCCCGGCTGGTCCGCAGCGACTCGGTCAGGCCGGTCAGCACCTCCGCCAGCGGGACGCCGCGGGAGACGTGGGCCTGCGGGTCGAAGAAGATCTCCGCGTGGCGGACGCCCTGCTCGCGGGCCTTGGCCAGGTAGGCGTCGGTGAGGTCGGTGAAGTCCTGCGCGGTGCGCAGCACGGCCATCGACAGGTAGTAGAGGTCGAGGAAGGACTGCAGGTCGTCGAAGACGTACCGGCGGCGCAGGTCGTCCACGGTCGCGAAGGGCAGCTCCACGCCGTTGCGCCGGGCCAGGCCGAACACCAGCTCCGGTTCGATGGTTCCTTCGATGTGCAGGTGCAGCTCGGCCTTGGGCAGCGTCAAGCCCAACGACATCTGGTGGTCCTCCAAAGAGCTCGTCCGGTCGGGTCACCGGCCGTCAACGGTAACGACCGGTCATTCCGGGCGAACGGCGCGGGCCTGCACCTGCGCGCCGGCCCGGCCCGGCGGCTGCCAGGCCCACACCTGCACGTCGGTGAACCCGGCCGCGCGCACGTCCGAGTCGAGCCCGGCGCGTCCACCGGGCAGCCACTGGGCGTGGGTGGACAGCAGCAGAGCGCCACCGGGCCGCAGCACTCGGCGCAGCTCGGTGAGCGCCGCGATCCGGTCGGGCCACAGCTGCACGTTGTTGACGCTCAGCGCCACGTCGAACGCCGCGTCCGGCTGGCCGGTCGACTCGGCGTCGCCGTCCTGCAGCGCCACGTTCGCCAAGCCGGTGCAGCGGTGCGCGGCGGCTTGCCGCATCTGCTCGGAAGGCTCGACGCCCACCACCTGCGCCGCCTGCCCGGCGGCCGCCCGCAGTCCCACACCCGGGCCCGGCCCGACGACCAGCACCCGCTCGGAGCCGGAGAGCCGGGCCAGCCGGACGACCTGCTGCTCGGTCGCCGCGTTGTGGTGGGCCATCAGCCAGCCGCCCACGGTGCCCAGCAAACCGCGCGGGTGACCGAAAGCACGGTCCAGGGCGAACTCCGGAAAACCACTCATACGACCAGCTCAGCACCGTGCGAGCGGCGGTGGCATCGGGGATGACCCGGAGTTGGACATCGGGCACTTGGCGTGTCGTGGGACCATGGGGTGAACCCCCGCACCAGCCGACATCCGCGAGGAACACTGAGTGAGCAGTTTCGCCGACACCACGTTCACGCCCCCGGAGCGGATCCGGAACTTCTGCATCATCGCGCACATCGACCACGGCAAGTCGACGCTGGCCGACCGCATGCTGCAGCTGACCGGTGTGCTGGAGGAACGCGCGTACCGGGCCCAGTACCTCGACCGGATGGACATCGAGCGGGAGCGCGGCATCACGATCAAGGCGCAGAACGTGCGCCTGCCGTGGACCTCCGACGGTGTCGACCACGTGCTGCACATGATCGACACGCCCGGTCACGTCGACTTCACCTACGAGGTCAGCCGGTCGCTGGCCGCGTGCGAGGGCGCGATCCTGCTGGTCGACGCCGCGCAGGGCATCGAGGCGCAGACGCTCGCCAACCTGTACCTGGCGATGGAGCACGAGCTGCAGATCATCCCGGTGCTGAACAAGATCGACCTGCCCGCCGCGGAGCCGGACAAGTACGCCGCCGAGCTGGCGCACATCATCGGCTGCGAGCCGGAGGACGTGCTGCGCGTGTCGGCGAAGACCGGTGAGGGCGTCGACGCGGTGCTCGACGAGGTCGTGCGGCAGATCCCGGCGCCGCAGGGCGATGCCGATGCCCCGCCGCGCGCCATGATCTTCGACTCGGTCTACGACACCTACCGCGGTGTGGTCACCTACATCCGGGTGGTGGACGGCAAGATCACGCCGCGGCAGCGGATCCGGATGATGTCCACCGATGCCACCCACGAGCTGCTGGAAGTCGGCATCATCTCGCCCGAGCCCAAGCCCTCGGCAGGCCTCGGCGTCGGCGAGGTCGGCTACCTGATCACCGGTGTGAAGGACGTCCGCCAGTCCAAGGTCGGCGACACGATCACCTCCGAGCGCAAGGGCGCCGAGGACGCGCTGAGCGGCTACCGCGAGCCCAAGCCGATGGTGTACTCCGGGCTCTACCCGGTGGACGGCACCGACTACCCGCTGCTGCGCGAGGCGCTGGACAAGCTGCAGCTCAACGACGCCGCGCTGACCTACGAGCCGGAGACCTCCGGCGCGCTGGGCTTCGGGTTCCGCTGCGGGTTCCTCGGGCTGCTGCACCTGGAGATCACCCGCGACCGGCTGGAGCGCGAGTTCAAGCTGAACCTGATCTCCACCGCGCCGAACGTGGTCTACGAGGTGGGCATGGAGGACGGCAGCGAGCTGGTCGTCACCAACCCGTCGGACTGGCCGGAGGGCAAGATCAAGGACGTCTTCGAGCCGGTCGCGAAGTGCACCATCATCGCGCCGTCGGAGTTCGTCGGCACGATCATGGAGCTGTGCCAGAGCCGCCGCGGTCAGCTGTCCGGCATGGACTACCTGTCGGAGACCCGCGTCGAGCTGCGCTACACGCTGCCGCTGGCGGAGATCGTCTTCGACTTCTTCGACCAGCTCAAGTCCCGCACCCGCGGCTACGCCTCGATGGACTACGAGGAGTCGGGGATGCAGTCGTCGAACCTGGTCAAGGTCGACATCCTGCTGCAGGGCGAGCCGGTGGACGCCTTCAGCGCGATCGTGCACCGCGACGCGGCCTACGGCTACGGGACGAAGATGGCCACCAAGCTGCGCGAGCTGATCCCGCGCCAGCAGTTCGAGGTGCCGATCCAGGCGGCGATCGGCTCGCGGATCATCGCCCGCGAGACGATCCGCGCGATCCGCAAGGACGTGCTCGCCAAGTGCTACGGCGGTGACATCAGCCGGAAGCGCAAGCTGCTGGAGAAGCAGAAGGAGGGCAAGAAGCGGATGAAGACCATCGGTCGCGTCGAGGTCCCGCAGGAGGCCTTCGTCGCCGCGCTGTCCACCGACGAGTCCAAGGACGACAAGGCCAAGGGCAAGAAGTAGCGAGATCTCCCGCAGGTGCCTTCCTTCCCGGCCGGGGAGGAAGGCACTTGGCGTTCTGGTGGCCTTTTCGCGCTTTCGGGAGTGCTTCGGCCGCAGCGGCTCGCGGTCGCCGATCGTGCGAGGTGGCCACGCTGATCGAGTGAGGCCCCGGGCCAGAAGGGTGCGTGCACGGGCGCGCGGTGGCACCGCGAACCAGACTTCGAGGCGCACACCTCAACCCCGGAATGGAGACTGAGCAATGCGCTTGCGTTCGTTCGTGATCGCAATGTTGGCGGCAACGGGCCTCGGCCTGCTGGGCGGCGGCACAGCCCTCGCCGATGGCGTTCACGACGTCATCGATGGCACTGTCGCCACGACCGACAGCGTCGTCGACCCGGTTCGGAAGCTGGAAGTCACCGTGCTCGGTTGACAGCGCTGATCAGCAGCGAGGCTCCGCATCGCAGGTGCGGGGCCTCCGCTGTTCAGCTGCGGGATTCGAGCAGCGCCAGGCGGCTCTCCGTCCGGTCGGTGTCGCGGCCGCAGGCCAGGGTGCCCGCGATGTCCTGCTGGGCCACCACGTGCAGGGTCGCGTCCTTTTCGGACAGCACGTCCACGAGGTTGGCGAATCGCTGCTGGGCTTCCGCGTCGCGGTGGGTCAACCGCGGAACACCGGTGATCACCCAGGTGCTGAACCGCGCGGCGAGCGCGAGGTAGTCCTTCGTCGAGGTGGCGGTCGCGCAAAGCTCGTCGAAGTCGAACCACACCAAGCCGTCGCGCACGGCCGAAGCGCGCAGGGGCCGTCCGTCGATCTCGATCATCGTTCGTTCGGCTGTGGTGGGGGTGCGGAGCTCCCCGGGCGGCGACGTCGACCAGGTTCCGCTCGCGAAGCCCGGATTCCCGCGCCCGCCGGCTCGTCGGTAGTCCGGGCCGCCGCCGAGCTCGACCACGTTCAGATGCCCTTCGACGAGTTCGATCGCGGGCTGGAACAGGTGGTGGAACAGCGGGTTGGGCAGGAGATCGGCGGGGCGGTAGTTCGACGTGGTCACGAGCGCGACGCGGCGTGCGAGCAGGGCGCGCAGCAGTTTGGTGACCAGTGCGGCATCGCCGGGATCGTGCACGTGGAACTCGTCGAAGCACAGCAGTCGCGTGCCTCCGACGAGCTCGGCGAGCGCGCTGTTCACAGCGTTCGCCCGGTTCGACGCTCGGATGCGCGCGATGATCCGGTGCAGCCGGTCGAAGAAGTCGTGGAAGTGCACTCGCAGCTTGGCCTGGACGGGCACTTCGGCGAAGAACGTGTTCACCAGGAAGCTCTTGCCGCGCCCCACCGGGCCGTGCAGGTACAGGCCGCGCGGTCGGCGGAAGCGCTTCTGCAGGGCGGTGCCCAGTTCGGCGAGTTCGTCGGCCACCAGTTGCTGCACGGCGTCGAGTTCGAAGCCTTCGCGCGCGGCGGCCACGTCGAAGCGTTCGCGCAGATCAGGTCGGTTGCGCATCACCGCTCCTCTACATCCATAGAGCCTCTATGGATGTAGAGTAGCGGTGCTGATGAGGAGGCCGAGCCATGTGTGAGCAGGACCGCCGGACGCGGATCGCCGATGCCGCGATCGAGCTCGTCGCCGAGCACGGCGTCCGGGCGCTGACGCACTTGGCCGTGGACGCGAGGTTGGAGCTGCCGCGCGGTTCCACGTCGTACTACATGCGCACCCGCCGAGCGCTGCTGGAAGCCGCGGTGGCGCGCTTGGCGGTCCGAGCGCGGGCGGACTTCGACGCCTTCGGCGGTTCGGCACCTCCGCCGGATGTTCGTGCTGCGGCCGATCGGATCGCGACCCACCTGGATCGCATGCTGGGGGAGCGGCGCAGCGACACCATCGCGAGATATGCGCTGGTAGCCGAGGTCAACGCGAGCGTTGACCTGCACGAACCACTGGCGCGGGCAGCGTTTTCCCGTCAGCTGGCGGTGGGACTGATGGCGGCCCTGCAAGCGCCGGACCCGGAAGCGGCAGGCGCTGATCTGGTCAGCCTGTGCGAGGGGTTGGTGTTCGACCGGATCATCGGCAGCCGATCGCTGGACGCGCCCGAACCCGGCAGCGCGGCCAGCCGCGCGCAACTCTCCCGCGCGGTCGAAGCATTCCTGCGCGGCGTGCTGGCGTGAAGGTCATGCCCGGTGATGCGTCCGAACGCGGGAGTAGGTTGAACCGGTGCGCGTCAAACCACCTGCTCCGCATTCGTCGTTCCGCGAAGCCTGCACGGCGTTGTTGGACAAGGGTGATTGGTACGGCCTCTACCGGATGGCGATGCAATGGCGGGTCGCCGGTGGTGGCATGTGGACTCCCGACGCGTGGTTGATGGACATCTGCTCGGCACTGCTGCACGGGCAGCCCAAGACCGCCGTCCACTGCTGCGACATGGCGCTCACGACGTGGATCGACCGGCCGCTGGACCGCCGCGTCCTCCAGTACGCCCGCGGTGTGCTGGTGCGCGATCAGGTGGGCGATCCGATCCGCGCCCTCGACGACTTGACCGCCGCGACGGACGGCCCCGAATGGCTGGCCGAGCTTGCGGCCGGAGACCTAGAGCGCGGGAAGGAGCTCGCGGCGCGTTCGCGCGTTCGCGCACCGCGGGTCGGACCGAGCCCGGACTTCACCGGTGAGCACCGGACCGAGGCTGCGCCGCCCGAGCAACCGATGCCCGCCGACGGTGCGATGCCACCGCTGTGGAACATCGCGCTGCCGCACATCCGGTCAACGATCTGAGCTGTTCAGTCCCAGACGACGGAGAGGACGCGGCTTCCGGCCGGGATCTCGGGTTCGTCGCCGGTGTCCTCGGTCGCGTAGCCGTCGATGACGCCGTCCGCTTGCAGCGATTCGGTGTCGAGGAGTTCCGCGATCTCGGCGGCTTCCTTGTCCGTGCAGATCGCGATGGCTTCGGCGACGATTCCGTCGAGGTCGTGGGTGTCGCCGTGCAGCTGCACCCGCACCCAGCGCACGCCGGGTTCCTCCGCCAGCTCGCGGAGCCGCCGTTCGATCTCCCTCAGCTCCGGGCGTCCGTACCCCCACTGGTTCGGCGCCAGGGACGCCTCGTCGGTGTTGCCGGCGAAGAACTCGTCGATGGTGAGCAGCGGGAGGGTGGCGTCATCGGCTTCCGCGCGGGCGAGGACATCGGCGTGCGAGATCACAACCGGCATAGTAGGCAGAACGGGCGACGACCGCGTGCGGAGACGACCGCCGCTCGCGCAGATGCCCTCCCGGCGCGGGATCCCCGATCCAGGAGGGCATCAGCGCGAAGCGCTACGTCAGGGCGCGGATCATCCGGCCGAGAGCTTCGGCCAGCACGTCCGGCACGGTCGCGAAGTTCGGCCTGGGTGTCAACGCGGAGCTCCGCGAGCGGTTGGCGTCGACGGGCGGGCCGCCCGGCCGGGCCTAGCGCGTCGGTCCACATTGGTCAGCTCTGGTGGGCCTCCACGAACGCGTAGACGTCGGCCTCGTCGACGCCGGGGAAGGTGTCGGCGGGGAGCGCGGCGAGCACGTGCGAGTGCGCCCGCGCCGACGGCCACACCATTCCCTCCCAGCGGCTGGCCAGCTCCGCCGGCGGACGCTGGCAGCACTCGCCGTTCGGGCACTTGGACTTGGAGTGGTTGTTGGTGTCGCGGCCGCGGAACCAGCGCGACTCGGCGTAGGGCACGCCGAGCGTGATGGCGAAGTCGCGGCCGCGGCTCGGGTCGACGTGCGCGACGCACCAGTGGGTCGCGCCCGGCTTGTCGGTGTACTGGTAGTAGGTCGAGTAGCGGTCCTGGGAGGCGAACACCTGGCGGCCGGACCAGTACCGGCACATCCGCTGGCCCTCGATCGCGCCGGTCGCGTCGCTGGGGAAGACCAGGCCGTCGTTCTCGTAGGCCTTGTAGATGATGCCGGTCTCGTCGTTGCGCACGAAGTGGCAGACCAGGTCCAGGTACTGGGTGGCCAGGTTGGTGAACCGGTGCGCGGCCATCTCGTAGGACACCGAGAAGACGTCCCGCATGTCCTCCACCGCGAGGTCGCGCTCGGCCTTGGCGTCCTGCAGGAAGGGCACCGCCGTCTGCTCGGGCACCAGCACGGCCGCGGCGAAGTAGTTCGCCTCGACGCGCTGGCGCAGGAAGTCCGCGAAGTCGCGGGGCTGGCTGTGGCCGAGGGTGAGGTGGCCGAGCGTCTGCAGCAGGATGGTCCGCGGGCTGTGCATGCCCAGCGATTCGCGGCGCAGGAAGATCCGGCGGTTCTTCAGGTCGGTGACCGAGCGGACCGACCGCGGCAGGTCGGTGACGAACCGCAGCCCGAAGCCGAGGTGGGTGGCGATCGCCTGGATCTGCCCCTCCGACAGCGGTCCGCCGTGGTAGCCGACCTTGTCCAGGATGCCCGCGGCCGCCTTCTCGATCTCCGGGAAGTAGTTGCCGTGCTCGCGCATCATCCGGCGCAGCTCGGCGTTGGCCTTGCGGGCCTCCTCCGGGGTGGCGACCTGCTTGGTCTCCCGGCGCCTGAGCTCCTCGTAGAGCGCGAGCACGTGCTCCAGCGCCTCGGTGGGCACGCGCTTGCCGACCTTCAGCGGCGGCACGCCCAGCCGCTGGTAGATCGGGTCGAGCTGCGCCTTCTCCACGGCGATCTCCAGCTCGGCGCGCCGGTTCGGCGGCTTCTTGGACAGCAGTTCGTCGACGGAGGTGCCCAGCGCATCGGCCAGCCCGCGCAGCAGCGACAGCTTCGGCTCGCGGTGGCCGTTCTCCAGCAGCGACAGCTGCGACGGCGCGCGCCCGACCCGTTCACCCAGCTCGACGAGGGTGAGCCCGGCGGCGCGGCGCAAGTGCCGCAGGCGCTGACCGAACACCAGAAGGTCGTGTTCCGTCGAAAAATTGCGGTCTTCTTCGCTGGCGAACTCCGTCATGGCGTTGATGCTAGCAGAAAAATCTCGAAAATTACCGCGAAAATCTGGTCGTGTTTGGCCGGAGCGGGGGCAAAACTGGGTTGCAACAGGCCGCAGGAGAGCCCGGAAGGGGAACAAGATGAGCATCCGCGAGCAGGCGAAGCAGGCCGCTGAGGAGCTGCAGCGCGACTGGGACACCAACCCGCGGTGGAAGGGCATCGAGCGCACCCACTCCGCCGAGACCGTGATCCGCCTCCGCGGCTCGCTGCGCGAGGAGCACACCCTCGCCCGGCAGGGTGCCGAGCGGCTGTGGAAGCTGTTGCACGAGACCGACTACGTCAACTCGCTGGGTGCGCTGACCGGCAACCAGGCGGTCCAGCAGGTCCGCGCCGGTCTGCAGGCCATCTACCTGTCCGGCTGGCAGGTCGCCGCCGACGCCAACCTGGCCGGTGAGACCTACCCGGACCAGAGCCTCTACCCGGCGAACTCGGTCCCGTCGGTGGTCCGCCGGATCAACAACGCGCTCAAGCGCGCCGACCAGATCAACTGGTCCGAGGCGCTGGACCCGGAGACGCCGGGCGGTGAGCGCGAGGACATCCACTGGCTGGCGCCGATCGTCGCCGACGCCGAGGCCGGCTTCGGTGGCGTCCTCAACGCCTACGAGCTGATGAAGGGCATGATCACCGCTGGTGCGGCGGGCGTGCACTGGGAGGACCAGCTGGCCTCCGAGAAGAAGTGCGGCCACCTGGGCGGCAAGGTGCTCATCCCCACCAGCCAGCACGTCAAGACGCTCAACGCGGCGCGGCTGGCCGCGGACGTCGCCGGCGTGCCCAGCCTCGTCATCGCCCGCACCGACGCGCAGGCCGCGACGCTGCTGACCAGCGACGTCGACGAGCGCGACCAGCAGTACACCACCGGTGAGCGCACTCCGGAGGGCTTCTACAAGGTGCGCAACGGCATCGAGCCGTGCATCACCCGCGCGCTGGCCTACGCGCCGCACTCGGACCTGATCTGGATGGAGACCTCCACCCCGGACCTGGAGGTGGCGCGCAAGTTCGCCGAGGCGGTCAAGGCGAAGTTCCCGGACCAGATGCTGGCCTACAACTGCTCGCCGTCGTTCAACTGGAAGAAGAACCTGGACGACGCGACGATCGCCAAGTTCCAGCGGGAGCTGGGCCACATGGGCTACAAGTTCCAGTTCATCACGCTGGCCGGCTTCCACTCGCTGAACTACGGCATGTACGACCTGGCCAAGGGCTACGCGGCGGACGGCATGACCTCCTACGTGGAGCTGCAGGAGCGCGAGTTCGCCGCCGAGGCCGACGGCTACACCGCGACCCGCCACCAGCGCGAGGCGGGCACCGGCTACTTCGACCTGATCAGCACCGCGGTCAGCCCGGACTCCTCGACCACGGCGCTGGCCGGTTCGACCGAGGCCGCGCAGTTCCACTGACCGGTTGAGACCGTGGTCGGCGCGCAGCCGGCCACCCGAGACGCACCAGCGGCCCTGTGGCGGGGTGTCGGAAATATCGCGATGGTGCGAGTGGGCGGGAACCCAGGCGTCGGGTTCCCGCCCACTTCTCTTTTGCAGCAGGGGTTTTCAACCCGTTCAGGTGATCATCGGCGCCGGCTGTATCTGTGCGGCACCTTCGCTCCTCTTTATATGCGGGACCTCGAAAACCGGGGCCGCACGAGTGGAGGGAGCACGCGATGTCGATCGATCTTGGTGGCCGTCGGTTCACGGTCCAGGACCTGGAGGCGTTTCCGGAGGACGGGCGCCGGTACGAGCTCGTAGACGGTGAGCTGCTGGTGGGCGCGGCAGCTGGATGGCCGCACCAGGAGGCGCTGGGTGCCCTGTTCGTCCGCCTGCACAGGGCGAGTCCGCCCGCCTACCGGGTGCTCGCCGCGCCGTTCGCGGTGCGGCAGGACCTCTACACCGAGCTGCGGCCGGACCTCGTGGTCGCGCGCTACGCCGATCTGACGTTGAAGAACCTGCAGGCCGCACCGGTGCTCGCGGTCGAGGTCGCATCGCCGAGCAGCAGGCTGAACGACATCAGCCTGCGGAAGGCCGCCCACGCCAGATTGGGCAGCCAGCACTTCTGGCTCGTCGATCCGGACCTGGAGGTGCCCTCGGTGACCGCGTGGGAGCTGGTCGGCGGCAGCGACTACCAGCGGGTGGCGCGGGTGGTCGGCGAGGAGCTTTTCGAACCGGAGCGACCATTCCCGGTCCGGTTCGCCCCCGCCGACCTGGTGGCCGGGCTGCGACCCTGACGCGATCGGATCAGCGCCGGGCCGGGCGCCACATCCCGTACGCGGTCAGGCCGCCGGCGATCGGGAACTCGTGGATCACCCGGAAGCCGAACCGCTCGAAGTGGGCCACTCCGGCGTGCGCCGTGGTTTCCAGGTACACCGGCGTGTCGTGGGTGTCGGCGCGGGCGAGCCCGGACTCCAGCAGCGCGCGGGCGATTCCGCCGCCGCGCGCCTGCGGCGCGGTCGCGAGGGCGAACAGGTGCCAGTGCGGCTCGTCCGGGCGGTGGCTGTCGGTCGCGTTGAACGTCTGGATCGCCCGCGCGGTGTCCCGGAGGCGCCACCGGAAGACGGAGAGCAGTGCGGGGAGGTGGGCGAGGCGCTGGCCGAGAGCGGGTGCCTGGCCACCGGGTCGCTCCCACACCGCCGCGGCCTGCGGCCGACCGTCGGCCACCGCGATCTCGGTGCTGTGGTCGTTGCTGAGCAGCAGGGGAAAAAGCTTGCGCAGCCGGGATTCCCGGTGCGTCCGATCGGGAAGCAGAGAAGCCATGCGGGGCTCGTCGCGGTAAGCGGTGCCGAGCAGCTCCACGAGGCTCGCGGTGTCTTCACCGCCGGCGGTGCGGAGCAGGAGGTCGTCGCGCGTGGTGGTCTGCATGGTTGTTGCCCTTCGGATCAGCGCCTCAATTCCGTTATGCCGAACAGGGAGGAGGAATGCCGTTGAAAGAGTGCCGGATCACCCGTTGGCGCCCGTTCCGGTTCGCCTGCGCCGCGGAACCGCGTCGGAGCAGGCTCGACGAGCGGGTCTTCCGCTCGCCGCTTCCGGTGAATGCGGGTGTCGGTTGCCGGCGCGGATGGGCCGCGACGTAGGTTCTGGGTATGGGGATCGTCCAGTCGGTGAACGTCGCGGTGGTGCGGACCGGGGAGTGGACCGGGCGAGTCGGGCGCAGCGGTATCGACAAGCAGCCGGTGGCGCGTCCGGTCCTGTTCGAGCCGACCGGGGTGCGCGGGGACACGGTGTGCGACCGCAAGCACCACGGTGCGTGGTACCAGGCCGCCTACGCCTTCGACCGGGAGGAACTCGCGCACTGGTCCCGGGTGCTGGGGCGGGAGCTGGTGCCGGGCAACGCGGGGGAGAACCTCACGCTGACCGGCGTCGACAGCAGCTCGGCGGTGATCGGCGAGCGGTGGCGGATCGGCGGGGCGGTGCTCCGGGTGACCGGACCGCGCACCCCGTGCCGGGTCTTCGCCGGGTTCTGGGACGTCCAGACACTGGTGAAGGAGTTCACCGCGCACGGCAGGACCGGGGCTTACCTCGCGGTGGAGGAGCCGGGCGAGGTCACCGCGGGGGACGCCGTCGAGGTGCTCTCGCGCCCGGAGCACGGCGTGCAGGTGGCCGAGGTGTTCGCGGTGCTGATGAACCGCGGCGCGGAGCTGCTCGACCACGTCGCGCGCGGCCTGGCCGATCTCCCGGAGGACTGGCGCGAGCCGGTCGCCGCCAAGGTGGCTAGGGCGCAGAGCGGCACTCGATGATCGCGTAGCCGTTGTCCAGCGGGGTGAAGTCCTCGACGGACAGCCCGGCCGCGGCCGCGACCCGTTGGGTGCGGTCGAGGTCGCGCATCCGGCCGCCGACGTAGACCATCATCCGCAGGTCCATCTCGGTGAACGTGGCCATCCGGTCGGTGTCGGGCAGCAGTTCGACGATCAGCACCCGGCCGCCGGGTTCCATCGCCTGACCGCAGTGCCGCAGGATCTGGGCGGCGTCCTCGTCGTCCCAATCGCCCAGGACATCGCAGATGATCACCGCGTCGGCGCGGGCGGGCAGTGGTTCGAAGAAGCTCGCCGCCACCACCTCGGCCCGTTCCAGGACGCCCTGCTCCCGCAGGTAGGCGGTGGCGTGGCCGGCGGGCCCGGACAGATCGACCAGGACGCCGCGCAGTTGCGGGTACCGGCGGAGGAGTTCGGCGAGCAGCACGCCCTTGCCGCCGCCGACGTCGGCGACCTGCGCGTAGCGGGTCCAGTCGTGCGCGTCGGCGACCAGCGGAGCGATCCCGTGGGTCTTGGTCTCCATCAAGGTGTCGAAGGATTCCGACAGCTGCGAGTTGTGCGCCAGGTCCTCCCAGAAGGACCGGCCGAACGCTGCCGCGTACGCGGGGTGGTGCCCGCGCACCTGCTCGATGAGTTCGACGAACGCGAGATCGGCGCGGCCGACCGCACCGTCGAGGTCGAGCCAGGAACGCGGCCCGTCGACCAGATCGCTGCGCAGCGCGTTGGAGGCGTCGTTGGGTCCGAAGACGTCGGGCTCCGGTTCGGTGAACATGCCGTGGTGCACCAGGAAACGCAGCACCCGGCCCAGCGGATCTGCCACGGCGTGGCACCGGCGCGCGATCTCGGCGAGCGGCAGCGGGCCGTCCTTGACCACGTCCGGCACGCGCAGGGTGGCCGCGGTCCGAACCGCGAACGGCGTGGCCAGGTCGGCCATCGCCCAGATGTCCGGTGATTCGGAGGACATGCGTTGCAGGGTAAGCCCGCGGCCGCCGATCAGCGCGCTGCGCCGTGCTTTGTGGACTCAGGTGCCCGGCGGCCCGTGCCGCGAGTCCAGCGGGCGCGGCGGGCTGCGCAGCCGGCCCGCGCGTCGAGTCCGTTGTGGACGAGCCTGCGCGGACCGGCCGGCCAGCGTCGGATCAGAGACCGGGAACGGCTTCGCTGATCGCGCGCGGAGCGCCGGGGCTGCCCGCGGTCACGTCCCAGGTCCAGAACTCGACGACGTTGTGGTCCGGATCGGCCACGTACGCCGAGCGCGCGTTGCCCGGGCCGAACTCGACCTCGTCCACCTGCACACCGAGGCCGCGGATCCGCTCGACCACCGCGTCGTACTCCTGGTCGTCCACCGACAGCGCGTAGTGCACGTGCACGCCGCCGCGGGCGCGCGCGATGCCGAGGGCCGGCTTCCACAGGCCTATCCGGGTTCCTCCGGCCAGCACCCACACCGCTTCCCGGTGCCGCCAGTGATCGCCTTCCCAGCGCTCGATGACGGGAAAGCCGAGGACCTCGGTGTAGAAGCGCTCGGCGGCGGCCAGGTCCGCCACCTCCAGGACCAGCTCGTTCACACCTGTCGCCATCGCCGTCCTCCTATATAGGGATGTGCCTATGATCAATGTATAGGAAGTTGGCGATACGATGTGAGGGTGGGCAACGACGATCTGACGCGCGCCGCGGCGCTGTTCCGGGCGATGGGGCATCCCATCCGCCTCGGCATGCTCGAACGCCTGCGCCGGGAGGGCGAGATCTGCGCCTGCGATTTCACCGATCACTTCGGCGTCAGCCAGCCCACGATCTCCGGGCACCTGCGCACGCTCCGGGACGCGGGTCTGGTGCGCACCCGTCGCGATGGCACCCAGATCTGCTACTCGTTGGCCCCGGACGGGTTGGAAGTCGTCCGCCGGATGTCTGACGCGCTCTGCACGGCCGAATAGCCGGATCTGCCCTGCGGTACCGTGGCCGAAAGCCCGGGAGGACGGCCCGCATGCACTTGGCCGACATGGCCGACCTGACTCGCCACGACGCCGCTGACGGTGTCGAGCAGCAGATCGTCGCGGCCCTCATCGACGTCGACGGACGGGCCCTGCTGGTGCGCCGGTGCGCGGAGGACTCCCGCGGCGGGGAGTGGGAGTTCCCCGGCGGCAAGGTCGATCCAGGCGAAGACCTGACCACCGCGCTGCACCGCGAGGTCCGCGAGGAGACCGGCCTCCGGGTCAAGGAGATCACCGGGTACCTGGGAGCCTTCGACTACACGACCAAGAAGGGCCGCTTCAACCGCCAGCACACCTGGTCGGTCCTGGTCGAACCGGTGGTCGAAGTGAGGCTGACCGAGCACGACGCCTACGCCTGGGTGGCCAAGCCCGACGAGTACCCGCTCGGCCCCGAACTCGCCGAAATCCTCGAGAAGTACCTCGGCTCCGAGCTCTGACCCGTTCGCCGCGCCTATCCTGCGCGGCGGTCTGCTCGGTGCCGATCACGCGCGAAATCGCCACCGGTCCGGCCCGGGGTGGGCGGTATGCCGTCGATTCGCGTTCGCCGGGCGGCAGCGGGCGTGGTTTCAGGGGTGTCCTCGGGCCCGTCGGGGTGGTTCGCGCCCCAGTTGAAGCGAAAGTGTGACGCGTCACACCCTGTTGCGGGTGGCTCGCTTCTGGGAATGATTGGGGTACCAAAGGTTTGACTTCCGAGTAATTACCGGCCGGTACGGCGGAAGGTGCGTTGCGAGATGACCAACGAGCTGGAGCACTTCATCGGCGGCAAGCGCGTCGCGGGGACCTCGGGTTCCTTCGGCGACGTGTTCGACCCCAACACCGGGCGGGTGCAGGCCCGGGTGCCGCTGGCGTCGGAGGCGGAGGTCGTGGCGGCGGTCGACAACGCCGCCGAGGCGCAGCCGGCCTGGGCCGCGCTCAACCCGCAGAAGCGGGCGCGGGTGCTGATGCGCTTCCTGCAGCTGGTCAACGAGGAGATGGACTCGCTGGCCCGGCTGCTGGCCGCCGAGCACGGCAAGACCGTCGCCGACGCCAAGGGCGACATCCAGCGCGGGCTGGAGGTCGTCGAGTTCGCCGTCGGCATCCCGCACCTGCTCAAGGGCGAGTACAGCGAGAGCGCGGGCACCGGCATCGACGTGTACTCGATGCGGCAGCCGCTGGGCGTGGTCGCGGGCATCACGCCGTTCAACTTCCCGGCGATGATCCCGCTGTGGAAGGCCGCGCCGGCCATCGCCTGCGGCAACGCCTTCGTGCTCAAGCCCTCCGAGCGGGACCCCTCGGTGCCGCTGCGGCTGGCCGAGCTGTTCGTCGAGGCCGGGCTGCCGCCGGGCATCTTCAACGTGGTCAACGGCGACAAGACCGCGGTCGACGCGATCCTGACCGAGCCGCGCGTGCAGGCCGTCGGGTTCGTCGGCTCGTCGGCGATCGCCGAGTACATCTACACCACCGCCGCGGCCCACGGGAAGCGCGCGCAGTGCTTCGGCGGCGCCAAGAACCACCTGATCGTGATGCCCGATGCGGATCTCGACCAGGCCGTCGACGCGCTCATCGGCGCCGGCTACGGCTCGGCGGGGGAGCGCTGCATGGCCATCTCGGTGGCCGTTCCGGTCGGCGAGGCCACCGCGAACGCGCTGGTGGAGAAGCTGGTCGAGCGGGTCGGCGAGCTCAAGATCGGCACCAGCTTCGACGCCGACGCCGACTTCGGCCCGCTGGTCACCGGGCAAGCGCGGCAGCGGGTGCTGGACCTGATCGGGGCTGGTGTCGAGGAGGGCGCTCAGCTGCTGGTCGACGGACGGGACTTCGCGCTCGCCGGGCACGAGGACGGTTTCTTCCTCGGCGCTTCGCTGTTCGACCACGTCACCCCGGACATGCGGATCTACCGCGAGGAGATCTTCGGCCCGGTGCTGTCGGTGGTGCGCGCCGCCGACTACGACGAGGCGCTGCGGCTGCCCAGCGAGCACGAGTACGGCAACGGCGTGGCGATCTTCACCCGCGACGGGGACGCGGCCCGCGAGTTCGTCTCCCGGGTCAACACCGGCATGGTCGGCGTGAACGTGCCGATCCCGGTGCCGATCGCCTACCACACCTTCGGCGGCTGGAAGCGCTCCGGATTCGGCGACCTGAACCAGCACGGCCCGGACTCGATCCGCTTCTACACCAAGACCAAGACGGTCACCTCGCGCTGGCCCTCCGGGCTGAAGGAAGGCGCCAGCTTCACCATCCCGACCATGCACTGAACCCGGGCGGCGGCACCGGAGGGCCGGTGCCGCCGCGCAGGAACCGGCGGTTTCGCGTCGAGACCACCGAATGCGAAGGAGTGGACGTGTCCGTTGCAGCGGTAGCCGGCCCGGCGTCGGCGTTCGAGCTCACCGACGACCAGCGCGCGATCCGCGATGCCGCGCGGGAGTTCGCCGCCGAACAGCTCGCGCCGCACGCGGTGGAGTGGGATCAGGCCAAGCACTTCCCGGTCGAGACGCTGCGGCTGGCCGGGCAGCTCGGCATGGGCGGGATCTACGTCGACGAGTCGGTCGGCGGCAGCGGCCTCAGCCGGTTCGACTCGGCGCTGATCTTCGAGGCGCTGGCCGGCGGTGATCCGTCGATCGCCGCCTACATCTCCATCCACAACATGTGCGCGGGCATGATCGACCGCTTCGGCACCGACGCGCAGCGCGCCCGATGGTTGCCGCAGCTGTGCTCGATGGAGCGCCTGGCGAGCTACTGCCTCACCGAGCCGGGAGCCGGTTCGGACGCCGCCGCGCTGCAGACCCGCGCGGTCCGCGACGGCGACGACTACCTGCTCACCGGCGTCAAGCAGTTCATCTCCGGTGGTGGCAGCTCGGACGTCTACGTGGTGATGGCCCGCACCGGCGAGCAGGGCGCGAAGGGCATCTCGACCTTCGTCGTCGAAGCCGGTGCGCCGGGGCTGTCGTTCGGGGCGAACGAGAAGAAGATGGGCTGGAACGCCCAGCCCACCAGGCAGGTGATCTTCGACGGTGTCCGGGTGCCCGCCGACCAGCGGCTCGGCGAGGAGGGGATCGGCTTCCGGATCGCGATGACCGGGCTGGACGGCGGACGGCTCAGCATCGGCGCGTGCTCGCTGGGCGGAGCGCAGGCCGCGCTGGAGAAGAGCCTCGGTTACGTGCGGGAGCGCACCGCCTTCGGCGTCAAGCTCAGCGAGTTCGAGGCGCTGCAGTTCAAGCTGGCCGACATGGCCACCGAGCTGGAGGCCGCCCGGTTGCTGCTGTGGCGGGCGGCGTCGGCGCTGGACGCCAAGGAGCCCGCGGCGACCCGGCTGTGCGCGATGGCCAAGCGGCTGGCCACCGACACCGGGTTCGCGGTGGCCAACGAAGCGCTTCAGATCCACGGTGGTTACGGCTACCTTGCCGAGTACGGCCTGGAGAAGATCGTCCGCGACCTGCGGGTGCATCAGATCCTGGAAGGCACCAACGAGATCATGCGCCTGATCGTCTCCCGGAGCCTGCTGGCGGAGTGACGCCGCAGCACGGGAACGACCGGCGCACCGGCGCGGACTGGGAGGCCCCGCAGTGCTCGACGTGAGCCCGGTGTTCCGCAATTTCAATTGAAATCGGACGTCTGATTTCAATTGAAATTGCGGTGGGAGCGTAGGGCAGGTTCGCGCGCACGAGAGACACAGGAGTCGCAACATGACGGAGCCCGAGGTCCTGGTTCGCGAACAGGATTCACTCGGACGGATCACGCTCAACCGGCCAAAGGCGCTCAACTCGCTGACCTTGGGCATGGTGCGGGCGATGACCGAGGCCATCGAGCAGTGGCGCAACGCCGAGCACATCGCGGCCGTCCTGATCGACGGGGCGGGCGAGCGAGGGCTGTGCGCAGGCGGTGACGTGCGGGCGCTGCACGACGCGGCCAAGGCCGGCGACGAGTCGCTGCCCACCGCGTTCTGGACCGAGGAGTACCGGCTCAACTCGGCGCTGGCGGGCTACCCGAAGCCGGTCGTGGGGATCATGGACGGCATCTGCATGGGCGGCGGCGTCGGCATCTCCGCGCACGGCTCGCACCGGGTGGTCACCGAGCGCTCCAAGGTCGGCATGCCGGAGGTGGGCATCGGCTTCATCCCGGACGTCGGCGGCACCTACCTGCTCTCCCGCACGCCTGGCGAGCTCGGCACGCACCTGGCCCTGACCGGCACCCCGATCGGGGGCGCGGACGCGGTGCACTGCGGCATCGCCGACTACTTCCTGGACAGCGCCACGCTGCCCGAGCTCATCGACGCGCTGGCCGGCGGCCAGGTCGACGAGGTGCTGCGCAAGTTCGCCGCGCCCACCCCGGACGCGCCGCTGGCCGAGCACCGGGAGTGGATCGACGCGGCCTACTCGGCCGACAGCGTCGAGGAGGTCCTGGAGCGGCTGCGGGAGCGGCCGGAAGCCGCGGCCCGCGAGGCCGCCGAGGTGATCGAGCAGAAGTCGCCGACCTCGCTCAAGGTCACGCTCAAGGCGCTGCGCAGCGGTTACGCCTCGCTGGAGGAGGCGCTCGCGCAGGAGTACCGGCTGGCCATGGCCTGCGTGCGGATCGGTGACTTCGTCGAGGGCGTGCGGGCGACCCTGGTCGACAAGGACCGCAACCCGCGGTGGACGCCCGCCACCTTGTCCGAAGTGGACGATGCGCGGGTGGCGGAGTTCTTCGCCCCGGCCGCCGACGAGCCGAAGCTGTTCGGCTGACCTCGAATTTCCAGCGCAGAAAGGTTGTGACAATGGCTGTCATCGGTTTCATCGGGCTGGGCCACATGGGCGGTCCGATGTCGGCGAACCTGGTCAAGGCCGGGCACACCGTGCAGGGCTACGACCTGATCCCGGCTGCGCTGGAGGTCGCCACCGGCCACGGCGTGACCACCGTGGCCTCGGTGGCCGACGCGGTGGCCGGTGCCGATGCGGTGATCACCATGCTGCCCAGCGGCAAGCACGTGCTGGAGTGCTACGACGAGGTGCTGGCCGCGGCCGAGCCCGGCGCGCTGCTGATCGATTCGTCCACCGTGGACGTTGCGGACGCGCGGGCGGCGCACGAGCGGGCGGTGGCAGCCGGGTTCGGTTCGGTCGACGCCCCGGTCTCCGGCGGCACCGCCGGCGCCGAGGCGGGCACGCTGACGTTCATGGTCGGCGGCTCCGAGGACGACTTCCACCGCGCCGAACCGCTGCTGGAACCGATGGCGCGCAAGGTGATCCACTGCGGCGGGCCGGGCAACGGCCAGGTCACCAAGATGTGCAACAACCTCATCCTCGGGGCCTCGATGGTCGCGGTGAGCGAAGCGTTCGTGCTCGGCGAGCGGCTCGGGCTGTCGCACCAGGCGCTCTACGACGTGGCGTCGATCTCCACCGGCCAGTGCTGGGCGCTGACCACGAACTGCCCGGTGCCGGACCTGGTGGAGACCAGCCGCGCCAACCACGACTACGAGCCCGGCTTCGCCGCCGCGCTGATGCTCAAGGACCTGCGGCTGGCCACCTCGGCGGCCGAGCAGAGCGGCACCGACATCGCGATCGGCCGCCTGGCCACCGAGCTCTACCGCCGGTTCAACGAGGAGGGCGGCGGCGACCAGGACTTCGCCGCGATCATCAAGTCCGTCCGGGAGCACTCCGGTGCGTGATTGAGGTCGTGAGCGGTTCGGAGTGCCGCAGCGCCCCGGACCGCTCACGAACCTCACCCGCTCACGACGTCAGCAGCGTCAGCTCGCTGACTCCCATCGCGTCCGGCGACGACATGAACTTCAGCGGTGTCGTCGGGTCCGTGCGCAGGGCCGGGAAGCGGTCCAGCAGCAGGTTCAGCGCGACGCGGCCCTCCAGCCTGGCCAGCGGTGCGCCCAGGCAGAAGTGGATGCCGCGGCCGAATCCCAGGTGCGGGTTCGGGTCGCGGGTGATGTCGAAGGTCATCGGGTCGGCCCACTGGCGCGCGTCCCGGTTCGCCGCCGCGAGCTGCACCGTGACGACCTGCTTCTCCGGGATCCGCTGACCGGCGATCTCCACCTCGGTGGTGGTCGCCCGGTAGAGCGCGGTGAACGGGGTCATGAAGCGCACCGACTCCTCAATCGCGCCGGGCAGCAGCGCGCGGTCGGCCCGCAGCCGCGCCAGCTGCTCCGGGTGCGCGTCCAGGCAGAGCACGGTGTTGCCCAGCAGCATCGTGGTGGTGACGTGCCCGGCGAGCAGCAGCAGGCTCGCGAAGTTGGCCAGCTGGGCGTCGGTGAGGCCCTTGCCGTCGACCTCCGCCTCGACCAGCTTGGTCAGCAGGTCTTCCCTGGGCTTGCTGCGCCGCTCGGCGGCGTGCGCCAGCAGGTACTCGCCCATCTCCGCCGCGGGCCGGTTCTGCTCCGACATGCCGGCTTCCTGCTCCGCCAGGTCGTCCTCGTTCATCGAGAGCTCGGCCTGGCTGGCGAACAGCGCGTGCGCCCATTCCTTGAACAGCTGCTGATCGCTCGCGGGAACGCCCAGCAGCTCGGCTATGACGATCACCGGTAGCGGGTAGGCGAGCGCGGTGACCAGGTCGAACCGGTCCTGCCCGGTGACTTCGTCGAGCAGTTCGCCGGTGACCTCGGCGATCCGCGGTTCGAGATCGGCCACCACCTTCCTGGTGAAGGCGTGGCTGACGAGGGTGCGCAGTTCGCGGTGACCGGGCGGGTCCATCTGGATCAGGTTGCCGTCGGTGAGCGCCGGGTCGATGTCGATCGGCAGCAGCGGCACCAGGTCGGAGGAGAACCGCTGCGGGTCGCCGATGACCTGAACCGCCTCCTGGTAGCCGGAGACGGCCCACAGCTTCCTCGCCTCGTCATGGCGCACCGGCTGCGCGGGCTGCTCGCCGTGCATCCAGAAGTGCCGCTGATCGATGCCCCACCGTTCGGCGAGCGTCGTCGTCATGGTTTTCCCCTCTGCTGGGCGGAAGTCCGGGGTGGGGCCGGACCCCTCTCCGGCTCCACATGGCATAAGAATGGCACCACTTTGGTGCCAGATCAAGCCATGATGGCGCTAGATGGCTCGGGTCGGACATTTCGTGCGGAGTGCCGTTCGTCCCGATCGGGCGGGGTGCCGCAGCGGCCCACCGGGCCGGGCGTACCCTGGCGCCTTGTGTTGGAGTGGCTTGTCGAGTGGTACGACGGCGTCGAGCTGTGGCTCGTGCAGCTGCCCTACCCGCTGCAGGTGACGCTGGTCTTCGCCGTGCTGCTGCCGCTGTGCTGGGGCCTGGCTCGCGTGATCGACCGCGGCATCGACGGTTTGGGCGCGAAGCTCACCCGCGTCAGCGACGCCGAGCCCCCGGTCGGCCGCCGCGACGGCAAATCCGCCCGGGGCCGGAAGGAGACGGCGTGACCTCGCGCAAGCGCATCTCGACCGCGCTGATCGGGCTCATCGCCCTGGTCGTCGTCGGCTGGTTCGTCCGCGACTACGCCGTCACCGACGCCCCGCCCGCCGGGAGCCAGCCCGCGGCGGCGGTTCCCGGCGCCGAATCCGGCCTGCCGATCCAGGAGCTGTCCTCGCTGCCGCCGGAAGCCGGCCAGACCTGGAAGCTGATCCAGAGCGGCGGGCCGTTCCCGTACCCGAACAAGGACGGGACGGTCTTCGGCAACCGGGAGGGCGTCCTGCCCGACGAGAAGGCGGGCTACTACCACGAGTACACCGTGCCGACGCCGGGTTCCCGAGATCGCGGAGCCCGACGGCTGGTCACCGGCGACCGTTCTGAGCTTTACTACACCAGCGATCACTACGAGTCTTTCGTGGTTGTCGACACCACGGGTTGAGTGCGATGTTTGCGACTAAATGGGCCAGCAGGGTGCGGAAGGAGCAGCCGGTGAGCGAGGTGGAAATGCCCTCCGCCGACATCACGGCGCGCGAGGCCGCGCGAGAAGCAGAGGAACGCGGGGCGACCGCGCACGTCCTCGACGGTTCGGACCTGACCAGCAAGCGCACCACGCTGGAAGGCATCGCGGCGGTGCTGAACTTCCCGGAGTGGACCGGCCGCAACCTCGACGCCCTCTACGACTGCCTGACCGACCTGTCCTGGTTGTCCGAGGGCGAGCACGTGCTGATCTGGTCGGGCGCCCAGACGTTGGCCGCGCACGATCCGAAGGCCTTCGGCCGGATCAAGGCGGTCCTGCGCGACGCGGCGGAGCACCCGATCTGCGGCCGGACCTTCACCTCGGTGCTCACCGAGCGCTGATCGCTCGATCGGGAAACCCGCCTGTCGCAATACTGGCTGCTGTGCAGAACAGGAGGCGGTATGAGCGTCGTGAGCACGAGCCGATGACCGTCGACGACCTGAAGCAGCTACCCGACGACGGGCGCCGCTACGAGCTGGTCGACAGGACGCTTGACGTGTCTCCAGCGCCACTCAGCGGGCATTCGCTGATCGAGGCCTGTGCGGATACTTCAACTACGTGATCGCACCGAAGGGGTACCTCGCTCTGCAGGGAGCTGGTATCGACTTCAACGCACGCACCACCGCATTCCGGACGTAGTCGTTCTTGAGACCAAGAACTTCTCGAAGCCGCGCCTCACAGCACCGCCGTTGCTCGCTATCGAGGTCGTTTCCGAAAGCAGCTTCTTCCGCGACTACAACACGAAGGCACGCGAGCAGGCGGACTTCGGGATCCCGGCGTACTGGGTCGTCAACCCATTGCTGGAGGCGGCGAGGATGCTCGAACTTCGGCTGGACGGCGGCGACTACCGCGTGGTTCAGGACGCTGTCGGAGAGAACGCCTTCACCACTGAGTTCCCGTTTCAGGTGACGATCATCCCTGACCTGCTGATGGCGGGCGCGGATGGTCCGTGGGATCTCAGTGGCGAAGGCGCTTGAGCCGTCAGGTCACTTGAGGGCGTCCGGGACCCAGGAGGGCTTGCGCTTCTCGGCGAAGGCCCGCATGCCTTCCTGCCCTTCCTCGCCCGCGAAGTACTCGGCCGAGAGCTCCAGCATCTGGTCGAACGCCTCGGTCATCGCCGCCGGGCGCTGGGCGGTCAGCATCTCCTTGGTCGCGGCGAGGGCCTTCGGGGCGCCGAGGGCGAGCATGTCCGCGTAGCGCTTGACCTCCGCGTCGAGGCCGTCGGCGGGCACCGCGGAGTTGATCAGGCCGATGTCGGCGGCGCGGCGGGCGTCGAAGGTCTCGCCGGTGAGGAACAGCTCGTGCGCCTGGCGGGTGGTCAGCCGGGGCAGCACGGTCACCGAGATCACCGCGGGCACCACGCCGATGCGCACCTCGGAGAACGCGAAGGTGGCGGTGTCCACCGAGACGGCGATGTCGCAGGCCGCGATGATGCCCACCCCGCCGGCGCGGGCCGGGCCCGCGAGCTTGGCCACGACCGGCTTCGGGCTGGTCCAGATCTGCTGCAGGATCGCCGGGAACTCCTGCACGCCCTGGTTCTCGGCGTCGGCCGAGCGCGATTCCTTGAGGTCCATCCCGGCGCAGAACACCGGCCCGGTGTGGTCCAGGACGATCACGCGCACCGCGTCGTCGGCGATCGCGGTCGTCAGGTGCTCCCGCAGCTCCCGGCGCAGCCGGGTGGACAGGGCGTTGCGGTTGTGCGGCGAGTCCAGGGTGATCGTGGCGACGCCGTCGGCCACCGCGAGGTGCACGAGTTCATCCATGACAGGCACGTTAACCGCGCTAACCACAGACCGGCCAGTGATCCACGTCGCACCGGTTTCCGCAGTTCCGGGCTCGGCCCGGGCTGGTGCCAACGCCCGCACCGCCGTTCGGTCATTCCGGCGGATCGGCGGCGAGGAAGGGAGCGAGGAGCGCGAACAACGCGTCGGGGCGGTCGAGCGGGATGATGTGGCCGCAGTCCTGGAGGTGGTGTCCGACCAGGTCGTCGGCGATGGGGCGGAGTTGGTGCTCGAGCCCGGTGCCGACGGGGTGCGAGCCGATGGTCATGGTGGGCATGGTCAGCCGAGCCGTCGTGACGGCGTCCTGGATCTGCTGCGCGCTGGTGGGCAGGGCCCGGTAGTAGGCGAACGCGCAGCGCAGGGCCTCGGTCCCGGTGTACGCGTGGACGAAGGCAGCACGGATGTCGTCGGGTACTCCTCGACCGAGCGTTCCCGAGTCGAGGAACCAGTCGATGTACGGGGCCTCGTTGCCGGCCAGGACGGTCTCGGCGAGGCCGGGGACGGCGTGGAAGCCGAACCACCACGGGGCACCGCCCGCGACGACGTGCTCTGCTCCGGGCAAGCGGCCGAGCAGCGCCTCCATCACGACCAGGCGCCGGACGAGGTCTGGTCGGCGCAGCGCGAGCAGGACGGCGGGGGCGGTGCCCGCGTCGATGCCGACCACCGCTGCCGAGGGCTCGCCGAGCGCGTCGAGCAGCCCTCCGGCGTCAGCGGCCAGGGTGCCTGCGTCGTAACCCTCGGCGGCACGTGCGCTGGCACCGAAGCCCCGCAGGTCCGGGGCGATGACCCGGTGCTGTCCGGGACGCTGCGAAGCCTGACCCGCGACGGGCTGGTGGCGCGCCGGGTCGAACCGACCGTGCCGCCGCGGGTCTTCTACCGGCTCACCGGACTCGGGCTCTCCCTGGAAGCCGCGCTCGCGGTGCTGCGGAACCGGGCGGAGGAGAACATGGCCGAGATCGACCGCGCCAACGAAGCCGCCGACCGGGAGGCCGATGAGAGGTAGCCGGTTCCGCGCCCAGCACTGGTGGCTGGGGGACTCGACGTGGAGCCGGCGCTCCACGCCCCACCGGTCAGGTCGGCGGGTAGCGGTCGGCCCACGCCGGCGGGCGGGGGCCGAACTCCAGGACCGCGTCGTGCGCGAGGCGTTCGATCACCTCGTGCAGCTCCAGCTCCGCCGTCCAGCGCTCCGGGATGCGCCGTGCTCCGGCCACCGCGCCCACCAGGCTGCCGCAGACGGCTCCGGTGGTCGCGCTGTTGCCCGAGTGGTTCACCGCCACCGGCAGTGCGGCGTCGAAGTCCCCGTCGCTGATCATCGCCGCGTACAGGCCGATGGCCAGGGATTCGGCCGCCGTCGAGCCGGTTCCGAGGCTGCGCTCCAGGTCCTCCGGCGGCACCCGGCCTTCGCGCGCCAGCCGGACCGCGGTGCCGATCCGGCGCGTGACCTCGTCGTGCCCGGAGTGCGGGGCGAGCTGGCCCAGCACGTCGTCCACGGCGGCGGCCAGCGATTCGCCGGCCAGCAGCCGGGACACCAGGAAGGCCAGCGCGCCCGCGCTGAGGCGGGCCGTCGGGTGGCCGTGGGTCAGCGCCGCGGTGCGCATGCCGACGTCGAACACCTCGGCCGGATCGCTGCTCCACAGCGCCGCGGGCACCGCGCGCATGATCGCGCTGCTGCCCGGCGAGTCGCTGGCCGGCTGCTCCGGGGTGCCCATCGGCTGCTGGCCCTTGGCGAAGGCGATCAGCGTGCGCATCATCGTCCGGCCCGGGTTGCGGGTCTGGAACAGCGCGCGCTGCTGGACCAGCCAGCCGTCCGGTTCGGGCGTGCCGCGCAGGAATTCGCCCGCCGCGCGCGGCCAGCTCAGGTGCTGGGTGTGCAGCCAGCGCTGGTAGGCGTGCTGGATGTGCCGGGTCGGGTCGGCGGTGCCGGTGGTGCGGCGGCTGATGTTGGCCCGGATGGTGCCTTCCAGCGAGAACAGCAGCAGCTGGGTGTCGCTGCCGAGGCGGCCGGAGGGGTGCCCGGCGGGGACGTAGCCGGTCAGGCCCTCCGCGCCGTGCCGGGACCGGATCTCGTCCCAGCTGTCCGCGGCCACCGGGATGCCGAGGGCTTCGCCGACCGCGCAGCCCAGCACCGCGCCCAGGAACCGGTCGCGGGACGCGGCCAGCCGGGGCACCGCGGTCAGCCCGGTGCGGTAGTCCGTTGTGGACGGTGCGGGTTCGGCGGTGTCGGTGGTCGGGTAGCGCAGCTCCCAGCCGTCGGACTCGTCCGGGTAGGGACCGAACTCCGCCGCCGCGTCACCGGCGATCCGCTCGACCAGCGCGGTGATCGGCAGCTCGTCGAGCAGTTCCGCGGGGATGGCGGTCGGGCCGTGCAGCGCGCCGAGCAGCTGCCCGCACAGCATCGCGGAACTGGCGGTGTCACCGCTGTGATCGCTCGCCGAGCGGACGGCCGCGGCGAAGTCGTCCTCGCAGGCCAGTGCCACGCGCATCGCGATCGCCAGGGCGGCCAGTCCGCTGCGGCCGGACTGCATGGCGTCCAGGTTCGCCGGGCCCGGATGGGAGCCTGCCGGGCTGACGAGCCCGAGGCGCAGCGCGTGCGAGAGGGTGGTGCGGGCCGACTGCCACCCGGAAATTCCTTGCCGCAGCGAGGTTTCCAGCGAGTTGCCGCGCAGCAGCCACAGCATCGCGGTGGCCAGGACGCTGGCCGGGCTGTGCCCCTTGACGTGTCCGTGGGTGAGCGCGGCGAGGTCGCCGCCCAGCGCGAAGACGGTGCCCGGATCGCCCGACCACAGCGCTGCGAGCGCGCCCAGCGGCACGGCGGTGGCCGAGTCGGAGCTGTTGATGGGGTGCTTCCGCGATCCCGGAGCGTGCCCGGCGGCGACGCGCGCCAGCGCGGTGAGCATCGTCGGTTCGTCGGTGCGGGGGGAGTGCAGCAGCCGTTCGCGGACCAGCCAGCCGTTCGGGTGCGCGATGTCGGTCCCGCAGTCCTGCCACGGGACACCTCGGGTGTGCATCCAGCGGCGCAGACCGCTGAGCGCGAAGCCGAGCGGTTCGCCGTCGCCGGACGCGCGCGCCTGCGTGTGCGCGCGGATCAGGCCCTCCAGTGCGAAGAGCAGCGCACCGGTGCGGTGTCCGACCTCGCCGAGGGCGACGAACTCGCCCACCGCGCCCCCCAGCAGCATGCCCAGCACGCGGCCGGGGGCTTCGGGCAGCGGGCCGTCGCGGTCGGCCAGCCCGGTGGCCGGAACCGGTGGTGACTCGTCGCCGAGCCGGTGCTGCAGGGCCGTCGCCCACAGCGGCCGGGTGGCGGGCCGCTCCCGCCACTGCCGCCAGGTCTCCAGCAGCCGCTGCTCCACCGGGTCGCGGTGCCGCTCACCGGCGCGCGCCGCGCGCCAGGCGGCCAGCAGTGCTCGTTCCGAGTCGTCCAACCGGGATTCGTCCACGCGGGCTATCCGAGGTAGCGCTGCGCCCAGTCGGGCACCGGCTGGTCGGTGAAGATCTCGGTGCGGGCCCGCTGCTCGTCGGTGATCAGCTGGGTGAGGACCTCCCGCAGTTCGAGCTCCTCCAACCAGTCGGCGGGGATCTGCTCGGTGCCGCGTGCGGCGCCGAGCAGGCTGCCGCAGATGGCCGCGCTGGCCGCGGTGTTGCCGGAGTGGGTGGCCGCCAGCGAGACCGCGTCGGCGAAGGAGTTCGGGTGCGCCAGCGCCGAGGCGACGGCGATCGCCAGCGCCTCCGGCGCGTGCCAGCCCAGTCCCAGCTCCTCGAAGCGGGTCGGCGAGACCGGCCCGCTGCCGACGATCTCGATCGCCGAGCGCAGTCCCTGCGTGATGCCCTCCGCGACCTCCATCTGGTCGAGCTCGGCGAGCACCGAGTGCACCGCGTCGATCAGGGTCTGCCCGTTGTTCAGCGAGCACACCAGTCCTGCGAGCGCACCGGCGGACAGGTAGCCGTCCGGGTGGCCGTGGGTGACCGCGGCGATCTCCGCGCCGTGGATGATCGCGTCCTGCGGCGAGGTGAACTCGAAGCCGACCGCGGCGCCGCGCACCGCGGCTGCGGCGGTGCGCGCCGAGTTCGGCGGGTTGCTCGGCGTCGGGACCTCGCGGCGGTCGGAGGAGCGGGCCAGCGCGGTCAGCGTCGCCTCGTCCGGGAACCGCTGCGCGTGCAGGACCTCGGTCTCGGCGAGCACGCCGAGCTGGAAGACGCCGCTGCGCAGCTTCACGCCCTGCGTGTGCATCCAGTGCAGCAGGGTTCCGCGCACCATCGACGGCCAGTGCGCGCTGACCCCGCGCAGTACCGAGCGGATGCGGCTGCGGATGAGGCCTTCCAGCACGAACGCGGTCTGCTGGCCGTGCGCGGTCGCCGCCGCCCGGGTGCCGAACGCCTCGGCCATGGTCCGGACGCCTTCCGGGTTCTCGCGCAGGATGGTGCTCAGGTCGGCGAACATCCACGGCGCGCCGAGCGCGTCGCCGACCGCGGTGCCCAGCACGCAGCCGGCCAGCCGCTCGTCGCGGCCGAGCTGGACCTGGGTCTCGGCGACCAGCTCGGGCTCGTCCCCGATCTCGGTGGCCTCGCCGATCAGCTGCGCCGCGCGTTCCGGGCCGAAGGCCTCGACGAGCAGCTTGTGCAGGTCCTGGGTGAGATCCGCGGAGGTGCCGTCCTCGTTGTCGCGGAACTTCCGCCAGGCCATGAGCAGCCGCAGCTCCTCGTCGGAGAGCCCGTCGTCGGCGTCGTCGACCGGTTCGGCCGCGGGCGGTTCCGGGACCGGGTCGGGCGCGGGCTCGGCGGGTGCGGGCTGTTCGGCGACCGTCTCGGGCTCGGGTTCGGCGACGACGTGCTCCTCGACGGGTGCAAGGGCCGGTTCTTCGGCGGGTGCGGGCTCCGCGACGGCCGGTTCGGCGGGTGCGGGTTCGGCGACGGCCGGTTCGGCGGGTGCGGGTTCGGCGACGGCCGGTTCCGCGGGTGCGGGTTCGGCGACGACGGCTTCCGCGACGGCCGGTTCGGCAGGTGCGGGTTCGGCGACGGCGGGCTCGGCGGTCCCGATCGGGTAGCGGTCCAGCCAGTCGGCGTCGCGCGGCGGGTTCGGGCCGAACTCGCGGATCGCGTCGGTGGCCAGCTGCTCGATGACCTCGCGCAGCTCCAGCTTGTCCCGCCAGGTCTGCGGGATCGCCTCCGCGGTCAGCGCAGCGCCCATGATGTTGCCGCAGATCGCGGCGGTGGAGTCGCTGTCGCCGGAGTGGTTGGCGGCCAGCACGACCGCATCGGCGAACGACTGCGGGTGGGCCAGCGCCGCGCACACCGCGATCGCCAGCGCCTGCTCGCCGAACCAGCCGTCACCGAGGACCTCCTGGAGCTGCTCCGGGCTCGGGTCGCCCGCGGCGAGCTCGACCGCAGCGCGCAGCGCCGCCGACGTCTCCTCGTGACCGTCCCAAGTGGACAGCTGGGTGAGCGCGCCGTCCACCGCTTCGGGCAGCGAGCGGCCGTCCAGCAGCTGCTGGACGATCACCGCCAGCGCACCGGCGGGCAGGTAGCCGCTCGGGTTGCCGTGCGTGAGCACCGCGGTCATCGCCCCGACCTGGAACACCTCGGTGGGATCGGACGACCACAGCGCGGCCGGGGCCGCCCGCATCACGCCGCCGCAGCCCTTGGAGTCGTTGAGCCGGTTGCTGAACGAGCCCTGCGGTTTGCCGTTGGCGTAGCCGTGCAGCGCCTGTATGCACGTGGTGCCCGGTGCGCGGCGGACGAACAGGCCCTTCTGCCGGATCAGCCAGCCGTCCGGCGGCGTGGTGGCCAGCGGGCCGCCGGCCTCCTTCCAGTCGAAGCCCTGGGTGTGCAGCCAGCGCTGGTAGGCGTGCTGGACCTGGGTGGCCGGCTCGTTCTCGCCGAACAGCCGACGGCGGATGCTCGCCCGGATCAGGCCTTCCAGCGTGAACAGCGTCATCTGGGTCTCGTCGCTGACCGAACCGCCGGGGCGGTGCGCGTCGACGAAGTCGGTCAGCCCGCCCGAGCCGTACTTGCGGCGGATGTCCTGCAGCGAGTCGTCCTCGATCGGGTAGCCGAGGGCGTCGCCCGCGGCGCCGCCGAGCAGGAAGCCGAAGATCCGCTGCGCGTGCAGCTCCGCCGGGTCGACGGCCGGAGCGTCCTGCTCGGCGCTCGGCTCGTCGGCGATCTCCGGCTCCGGGGCCGTCTCGGCGACCGTCTCAGCAGCGGGTTCCTCGTCGGCGACCGGTTCGGATTCCTCTTCGGCGACCGGGTCCGCCGCGGGCTCTTCGGCGACTGCGGGTTCTTCGGCGGCCGGAGCAGCTGCGATGCTCTCGGCGACCGCCGCCAGCTGTTCCTCGCTGATCGACGTGGTCTCCTCGTCGACCGGGGACTCCTCGGCAGCGGCGGCCGGTTCCGCCGGCTCGGCGACCGGAGCCGCGGGCTCGGCGGCGGCCTTCTCCGAGGCCAGCGGCAGCGCCGAGGCGAACTCCAGGTCGGAGACGTCCTTGGCCGCCGGGTAGCGCGCCGTCCAGGCGTCGCCGCTGGGCGGAGTCGGGCCGAACTCCAGCAGCGCGTCCTTGGCCAGGGTCTCGACGATCTCGCGCTGCTTGAGGTCGCGCAGCCACACGCCGGGCAGCGCGGGCGCGCCGTAGCGGGCGCCGACGATGTTGCCGCAGATCGCGCCGGTGGAGTCGCTGTCGCCGGAGTGGTTGACCGCCACCATCAGCGCGGCGGCGATGCTGTCGGTGCTCAGCGCCGCGCACACCGCGATCGCCAGCGCCTCGTGCCCGGCCCAGCCGCCGCCGAGCGTGTCCTTGAGCTGCTCGGGGCTCGGTTTTCCCTGCTGGGCGAGGTCTTCGGCGGCCTGCAGCGCGCGGTCGGTGTCCTCGTGGTCGGCGTACTGGACCAGCAGCTCGCGGGCGTGCCGCACCGCGTCCTCCAGCGTCGCCTCGCGCAGCAGCTGGTGGACGATCACCGCGAGCACGCCGGCGGGCAGGTAGCCGTTGGGCTGCGAGTAGGTCAGCGCCGCGGTCGCGGCGGCGAGCTCGAAGACCTGCTTCGGGTCCTCGGCCCACAGCGCGACCGGGGCGGCGCGCACCACGCCGCCGCAGTCGGGCGAGTCGTTGATCGGCCGCTCGAAGGTGCCGGGCGCGCCGACCGAGGCGAATTCGCGCAGCGCGGTGATGCAGCTGCTGTTCGGCGAGCGCACCGCGAACAGGTCGTGCTGCTCGACCAGCCAGCCGTTCGGCTTGGGATGGCTGATGGCGAACGGCCCGGCGGCCCGCATCCACGCGTAGCCCTGGGTGTGCAACCAGCGCTGGTAGGCCAGCTGGATCGCCGACAGCGGGCTGCTGGCCCCGGCCCGGACCGCGATGTGGCCGCGGATCAGTCCTTCCAGGGTGAACAGCGCCATCTGGGTGTCGTCGGTGAACTCGCCGGGCTGGTCACCGGTGCGGTCGTACTCGGTGACGCCCATCGCGCCGAAGCGGCTGCGGATCTGGTCCACCGGGTAGAACTCCACCGGTGCGCCCAGCGCGTCGCCGATCGCCCCGGCCAGCACCGACCCGATGAAGCGGCGGCCGAACTCCGTCTCGGTCGGGTCGATCGCCGTCGGCGCGGGCGGCTCCACCGGCGCGGCGGCCGCTCCGGGCGGCACCGGCGTGCCGGTGGGCGGGGACGGCGGCGCGATCACCGGGGTGCCGGTCGCGGGGGAGGGCACCGGGGCGCCGCCGGGCTTCGGCGGCACCGCGGCGGCGGCCTTGATCAGGTCCTCGGCGGGCAGCCGCGCCTTGACCGGGCTGGTGGGGTTCACCTGGATGTCGATGCCCGCCGGGTTGTGCCCGGCCAGTTGGCGGCCGGTCATCCGCTGCCAGCTGGTCCAGTTGGGCGGGAGGAAGTTCTCGGAGGTGAAGACCTGCAGCTGCCTGCGACCGGACTCGTGCTCCATCGTGAACAGACCGGTGCCCTGCGGCTGCGCGAACAGGATCAGCTCGGCGTCGAGCATCGCGGTCAGCAGCGCGTGGCCCTGCGCGTAGCCGGTGGTGGTCAGCTGGAGGGCGCGTTCGACGTCGTTGGTCGGCGCGGGCAGCCGCAGCGCGACCGGCGACGGGCGGTAGTTCGGATTGGGGGAGAAGTCGTCGGTGATCTCGCCCTGCTCGTCGACCCGGTAGCCGCCGATGAAGCCCCACGGCGGCACCTCGGCGTTCGGATCGGTGAAGATCGGGTCGACCACGTACAACCAGGTGTTGGGCTGCTTGGTGGCCTGCTCCCGCATCGCGGGCGTGATGACCGGTCGATTCGGCTGCTGCGTCGTGTTCATCTCGCGCTGTTGTCCCCGACTCCTCATCCAGCCTTGCATTGATCGCCCCCACACCACGGCGGTCACTCGATAGCGCGGGTCTGGCGGATCCGACGGACACAGGGAGCGGCCGGTTCCCCGTCCAGACACTGATATCAAACTCTCTCATGACCACATGGGGTGAAGTTTAGTGTTCGGAAGAACAACTCACCGTTAACGGGTGATCAGCCGCTTTTGCCCGACTCCCGGGGTCAGGGCAGCACGGCGGCCATCAGGCAACCGAGGCATGGCATGCCGGCGGGCTCCTCCAGGGATTCGGCCTCGCCGGGGTGGATGTCGAACCCGCAGTAGGCGCGCAGCACCTCGGGCACGACGCCTTGCGCGGGCAGCGGGAAGAAGTGGCAGCACATGTCCCGCTCGCCGCGGGCGAACTCGGGGCGCACTCGCGCGATCAGGTGCGGTTGCGGGATCACGCGGCGCTCGCGGGAGGCTGCCAAGACGGGTCCGGCAGCGACCTGGGATGTCGGGGTGTTCCGGGTCGCTGCCGGTCATCGTGTACCCAGCTGGTGGACACGAGCGCCATCATGCCCCGGACGTTGCCCACCAGACCCGAGTTGTCGTCTTTTGCTCAGCCGGACGTCTTTTCGGCCGAACCCGCTCCCCCGGAGGAGTGGTCTGGCGCATTCATGCCGGGTCCGGCCGGGTCATAAGGCGACGGACAGGTGCGGAGTTCCGAGTGCCTCGGCGTGGCGGGTGGTGATCAGCTCGGCCAGGTCTTCGTCGTCGGCCATCGGGGTCGCGATCACCGGGCTCTGCGCGTGGGCGCGCGCTTGGGCCGTGATGCGGTCCGGGAGGAGGCCGGGGGCCAGGAACCAGGAGGCGACCGCGATCCGGCGGGCGCCGCGGGCTCGGAGGCGCTCGATCGCCGCCGGGACCGCCGGATCGGCCGCCGCCGCGAAGGTCGCCATCGCTCCCGCCCAGGACGTCTTCTCCTGCCAGCGCTCGGCGACGTCGGCGACCAGCTGGTTGGCCGGGGCGTGCGAGGAGCCCGCGCCGGCCAGCAGGACGCCGAGTTCCGGGTCCTCGGGATCCGCTCCGGCTTCGAGCAGGCGTCGCCAGGCCGCGGCGTCCAGACGCGGATCCGGGCCCAGGACGTCGGACACGCGGACCTGGAGGCGCGGGTGGCGCCGCTCGGCCTCGGCCACGGCCGCCGGGACGTCCACGCGCGCGTGGAAGGCGCGGCCGAGCAGGAGCGGGACGACCACTGCCGTGTCGTGGCCGTCGCCGTGCACCGCGCTGAGCACGTCGCCCAAGCGCGGTGCCGACAGGTCCAGGAACGCCACGCGCACGTCGAGGTCCGGGCGCTTCGCGCGCACCACGTCCAGCAGGGCGTGGATGGTCGCGGCCGAGCGCGGGTCGCGGCTGCCGTGGGCGACGGCCACCAGCGGTGCGGTCATCGCGCCGCGAACGGTGCCAGCGGCACCCCGATCAGGCCGGCCGCCAGCGTGGTGCCGTCGGCGGGGTCGATCACCAGGAACGAGCCGGTGCGGCGGCTGGCCGCGTAGGTGTCCACCGGCAGCGGTTCCGAGGTGCGCAGCTGCACCCGGCCGATCTCGTTGAGCTGCAGCGAATCCGGAGCATCCACACTGGACAGGCGCTGCTCGTCGAAGCGGGCCGACAGCTCGGTGACGATCGCCTGGGCGGTGCGCGTGCCGTGCTTGACCAGCACCTTCGCGCCCGGCTTCAGCGGCTTCTCCGCCAGCCAGCACACCGTGGCGTCGAGCTCGTCGGTCAGCTCCGGCGCGGTGTCGGCGGCGGCGATCAGGTCACCGCGCGAGATGTCGACGTCGTCGGCCAGCAGCAGGGTGATCGAGTGACCGGCGGCGGCGCGCGGCTTCGGGCCGTTCGGGGTGTCCACCTTGGACACCCGCGTGCGCACCCCGGCGGGCAGCACGACGACCTCGTCGCCCTCGGCGACGACGCCCGCCGCCACCTGGCCGGCGTAGCCGCGGTAGTCCGGGTGCTCGGCGGTGCGCGGGCGGATCACGTACTGCACCGGAAGCCGGAACGGCGCGTCGTGCGGGTCCGGCGCGACCGGCACCCGCTCCAGGTGCTCCAGCAGCGACGGGCCCTCGTACCACGGCGTGTTCGCCGAGTGCTCCACCACGTTGTCGCCGAGCAGCGCCGACACCGGGATGGTCACCACGGCGTCGTCCCGGTATCCCAGCGCGCGGGCGTGCTCGGCGAACTCGGTGGCGATGCGGGTGAACACCGCCTCGTCGAAGTCGACCATGTCGATCTTGTTCACCGCCAGCACCAGCTGCGGCACGCCCAGCAGCGCCAGCACCGCCGCGTGCCGCCGGGTCTGCTCGACGACGCCGTTGCGCGCGTCCACCAGCAGCACCGCCAGCTGCGCGGTCGAAGCGCCGGTGACGGTGTTCCGGGTGTACTGGACGTGTCCGGGCGTGTCGGCCAGCACGAAGGAGCGCTTCGGGGTGGCGAAGTAGCGGTAGGCCACGTCGATGGTGATGCCCTGCTCGCGCTCCGCCCGCAGCCCGTCGACCAGCAGCGACAGGTCCGGCGTGGCCAGGCCGCGGTCGGCGCTGGCGCGGTGCACGGCGTCGAGCTGGTCGGCCAGCACCGACTTGGTGTCGTGCAGCAGCCGCCCGACCAGGGTGCTCTTGCCGTCGTCTACGGAACCGGCGGTGGCCAGCCGGAGCAGGTCGGTCTGCACCGGCAGCGTCACCTCGGTGCCGCTGTCCGGCGCGGTGCGGGTCGTGGTCTCGGTCATGGGGAACCCGTTCCTGTTTCCGGGGCGTGATCGGTGGTCGTCGGCGGAGCGACATGACCGCTCACGACATCAGAGCCCGTCCTTGAGTGTGGTCTGGTCTTTGTCTTTGAAAACGCCGGAGGCGTTTAGCCACCTACGGCGCTTGCACCGCCGCGGGTTCTCAGCGTTCGCCAGGCGAGGACGGCCCGACTGCCGTGTATTGGCCATACATAAAGTCGGGCACCCGCAGTCCAGGCGGGCGCTGAGGTTCCGCTACCGGCACCGCTGCGCAAAATGAGTCCACACCCTCTTTGTCAGAAGTAGCCTTCGCGCTTGCGGTCTTCCATCGCCGCTTCCGAGATCCGGTCGTCCGCGCGGGTCGCGCCGCGCTCGGTGAGGCGGCTGGCCGCGACTTCGGCGATCACGTCGTCCACCGTGTACGCCTCGGACTCCACCGCGCCGGTGCAGGAACCGTCGCCGACCGTGCGGTACCGGACCGTCTTGAGCACGGGCACCTCGCCCTCGCGCGGCCCGCCCCACGGCCCGGAGGTCAGCCACATGCCGTCGCGCTGGTACACCTCGCGGCGGTGCGCGTAGTAGATGTCCGGCAGCTCGATCTTCTCCCGCTGGATGTAGCGCCAGATGTCCAGCTCGGTCCAGTTCGACAGCGGGAACACCCGCACGTGCTCGCCCGGCCGGTGCCTGCCGTTGTAGAGGTTCCACAGCTCGGGGCGCTGGCGGCGCGGGTCCCACTGGCCGAACGCGTTGCGCAGGCTGAAGATCCGCTCCTTCGCGCGCGCCCGCTCCTCGTCGCGGCGACCGCCGCCGAACACCGCGTCGAACCTGTTGTCGCCGATCGCGTCCAGCAGCGGCGTGGTCTGCAGCGGGTTGCGGGTGCCGTCCGGGCGCTCCTGCAGCCGGCCGTCGTCGAGGTAGTCCTGCACCGAGGCGACCACCAGGCGCAGGTCGTGCCGCTCGGCGATCTCGTCGCGGAACGCCAGCACCTCCGGGAAGTTGTGCCCGGTGTCGACGTGCAGCAGCGGGAACGGCACCGGTGCCGGCCGGAACGCCTTGAGCGCCAGGTGCACCAGCACCGTGGAGTCCTTGCCCCCGGAGAACAGGATCACCGGCCGGTCGAACTCCCCGGCGACCTCGCGGAAGATGTGGATCGCCTCGGACTCCAGCGCGTCCAGGTTGTCCACCTGCGGCGGTGCCTCACCCGGCAATTCGACCTCGGCATCGATCGCGGTCATGTCCCCTCCCAGGGTTCTGGGGCTGCGTTGTCCTTGTCCTTGAAGCGGCGAAGCCGCTCAGCCCGCCCTCGGCGCTCGCACCGCCGCGGGTTCTCAGCGTTCGCCTGGCGAGGACGGCCCGGCTGCCGTGCATCGGCATGCACGAAGCCGGGCACCCGCAGTCGCTGAGGTTCCGCTACCGGCACCGCTGCGCAAAACGAGTCGGGATGCATGTTCTTCAGCCGTGCAGCCCGCACTCTGTCTTGGCGCTGCCCGCCCAGCGGCCGCTGCGGGGGTCGGCGCCCGGTGCGGGCTTGGCCGTGCACGGTTGGCAGCCGATCGACGGGTAGCCCGCCGCCACCAGCGGGTTCACCAGCACGCCGTGCTCGTCGATGTAGCGCTGCATGTCCTCGTCGGACCAGGCCGCCAGCGGGTTGATCTTGACCAGCCCGTTGCGCTCGTCCCAGGTGACGACCGGGGTGTTCGCGCGGGTCGGCGCCTCCACCCGCCGCACGCCGGTCACCCACGCCTCGTAGCGGGCCAGGGTGTTGCGCAGCGGCACCACCTTGCGCAGGAAGCAGCAGCGGTTCGGGTCCCGCTCGTGCAGCCGCGGGCCTTCGGCGGCGTCCTGCTCGGCGACGGTCTGCTCCGGGAGCGCGTCGACGATCGTGACGTCGTAGACCTGCGCCACGGCGTCGCGGGTGCCGATGGTCTCGGCGAAGTGGTAGCCGGTCTCCAGGAACAGGACGTCCACGCCGGGCTTGGCCTTGGCGGCCAGGTCGACCAGCACCGCGTCCTGCATGTTCGAGGCGACGATCAGGCTGTCGCCGAAGTTCTCCGCCGCCCAGCGCAGCGCCTCCTCGGCGCCGGCCTCGGCCAGGTCGGCGGCATCGACCAGAGCGCGCAGCTCGTCGTCGCCGCGCCGGGTGCCGATGTTCGTGGTGGTGTCGGCAGTCATCGTCGTTCGTCCCCTCCCAGCAGAGCAAGCCCGATGAGCCGCACCGCGAACACTCGCTGGCACGACTGGCACTTCCACGCCCCGGCCGGTTCGGCCTCGGGCGTCAGGTCCTCGTCTCCGCAGTACGGGCAGTAGAACGGCGTCGCCCGGCTCACTTGAGGTCGTCCTCGTCGGCCCTGGCGACCCACTGCGCGAAGCGCTCGCCGTCGCCGCGCTGCGCCAGGTAGTTCCGGACCAGGCGCTCCACGTAGTCGCCGAGCGCGGCCGAGGTGACCTTGTGGCCGCGGATCTTGCGGCCGAACCCGGCGTCGACGCCGAGCCCGCCGCCCAGGTGCACCTGGAAGCCCTCCACCTGGTTGCCCTCGCCGTCGGGCACCAGCTGGCCCTTCAGGCCGATGTCGGCGACCTGGGTGCGCGCGCAGGCGTTCGGGCAGCCGTTGAGGTTGATCGTCACCGGGTCGGCGATGTCGCCCTGGATGTCGGCCAGCCGCTTCTCCAGCTCGTGGACCAGGGCGATCGCCCGCTCCTTGGTCTCCACGATGGCCAGCTTGCAGAACTCGATGCCGGTGCAGGCGATCACGTTGCGCCGCCACGGCGACGGGTCGACCTGCAGCCCCAGCTCGCCGAGATCCGCGACCAGACCGTCCACTTCGGACTGCGCGACGTCCAGCACGAGCAGGTTCTGCTCCACGGTGGTGCGCACCCGCCGCGACCCGACGCGCTCGGCGGCCTTGGCCACCTCCACCAGCGTCGAACCGCTGACCCGACCGGCCTGCGACTTCGCGCCCACGTAGAAGTTGCCGTCGACCTGCGGGTGCACCCCGATGTGGTCGCGGTACCCGGTCGGCGTCTCCGGCGCCGGGCCGTCGATCAGCTTGCGGCCCAGGTACTCGTCCTCCAGCACCTGCCGGAACTTCTCCGGACCCCAGTCGCTGACCAGGAACTTCAGCCGAGCCCGGTGCCGCAGCCGCCGGTAGCCGTAGTCGCGGAAGATCTCCACCACCGCGCGCCACACCTCGGCGGCCTCGTCCAGCGGCACCCAGGCGCCCAGCCGCACGGCCAGCTTCGGGTTGGTGGACAGGCCGCCGCCGACCCACAGGTCGAAACCGGGGCCGTGCTCCGGGTGCACCACGCCGACCAGCGAGATGTCGTTGATCTCCGGCACGGTGTCCCAGCGCGGCGAACCGCTGATGGCGGTCTTGAACTTGCGCGGCAGGTTCGACAGCGACCGGTCGCCGATGTACTTCTCGGCGATCTCGGCGATCGCCGGGGTGGCGTCGACGATCTCGTCGGCGGCGATCCCGGCCACCGGCGAGCCGAGCACGACGCGCGGGCAGTCGCCGCAGGCCTCGGTGGTGGACAGCCCGACGCCCTCCAGCTTCTGCCAGATCGTCGGCACGTCCTCCACCCGCACCCAGTGCAGCTGGATGTTCTGCCGGTCGGTGATGTCGGCGGTGTCGCGCGCGTAGGTCTGCGAGATCTCACCGATGGTGCGCAGCTGCTCGGTGGTCAGCGCCCCGCCGTCGACGCGCACCCGCAGCATGAAGTAGCGGTCGTCGAGCTCCTCGGGCTCGATCGTGCCGGTGCGCGCGCCCGGGATGCCCGGCGCGCGCTGCGTGTACAGGCCCCACCACCGGAACCTGCCGCGCAGGTCCGCCGGGTCGATCGAGTCGAAACCGCCGTGGGCGTAGATCGTCTCGATGCGCTGCCGGACGTTGAGCGGGTTGTCGTCCTTCTTGGAGCGCTCGTTGGGATTCAGCGGTTCGCGGTAGCCGAGCGCCCACTGGCCCTCACCGCGGGTCTTGCGCTTGCGGGCGGGCCGGGTGGCAGCTTCCGTCGGGGGGACCATGTCCGACCTCCGGGATTCGGGCGCAGCGGCGCCGCGTGTCATCCGGTGACGGATCGCACTGCCCGGCGCCCCGGCGCCGGCTGGACAGTGCAGCAGCGCGGGATCAATCCGTGGCGCGGCAGAGCGCGCTGGAGACCCGCCGCAGGTCCACGTAGCGGCGGGCGACCAGCAGAAGCCTCGGCAATGTTGCGCCCATGTGAAGGAGCGTGCCACGCGCCCACCGGCCGGTCCAGGGCCATCCGAATGGTGAGACAGTGGTGCTGTGCCTGCTCAACTGCCCACCGGCGAACCCGCTCCGGCCGACGGAACCCTGCCGCCCGAGGCCCTGACCGGGCTCGGTTCGCGGCCCTTCGGGGTCTACGTCCACGTGCCGTTCTGCGCGACCCGCTGCGGGTACTGCGACTTCAACACCTACACCGCCGATGAGCTGGGTTCATCGGCGAGTTTCGGCAGCTGGCTGGACGGTTTGCGGGCCGAGCTGGAGCTGGGCGCGCGGGTCCTGTCGGCGGAGGGCGCGCTGGTGCCCGCGGCGCAGACGGTGTTCGTCGGCGGAGGCACCCCGTCGCTGCTCGGCGCGCAACGCCTGGGCGAGGTCCTGGATGCGATCCGCGACACCTTCGGGCTGGCGGATGCGGCGGAAATCACCACCGAGTCCAACCCGGAGTCGACCTCGCCGGAGTTCTTCGACACCATCCGCTCCGCCGGTTACACGCGTGTTTCGCTCGGCATGCAGTCGGCCGCCGAGCACGTGCTGCGGATCCTGGAGCGCAGGCACACGCCGGGACGCGCGGTGGCGGCGGCCCGCGAGGCGCGCGCGGCCGGTTTCGAGCACGTCAACCTCGACCTGATCTACGGCACGCCGGGGGAGACCGACGACGACCTGCGCCGCTCGCTGGAGGCGGTGCTGGGCACCGGCGTGGACCACGTCTCGGCGTACGCGCTGATCGTGGAGGACGGCACCGCGATGGCCCGCAAGGTCCGCCGCGGCGAACTCCCGATGCCCGACGACGACGTGCTCGCCGACCGCTACGAGCTCATCGACCGGACGCTCGCCGAAGTCGGCCTGCGCTGGTACGAGGTGTCCAACTGGGCGAGCGACGGCGCGGCGGCGTGCAGGCACAACCTCGGCTACTGGCAGGGCGGCGACTGGTGGGGCGCCGGGCCGGGCGCGCACAGCCACGTCGGCGGAGTCCGCTGGTGGAACGTCAAGCACCCGGCCCGCTACGCGGCCCTGCTGGCGCGAGGCGACTCCCCGGCGGCGGGCCGCGAGCGGCTGAGCGCCGAAGACCAGCGCATCGAGCGGATCATGCTGGAACTCCGAGTGGCGGAAGGACTTCCGGTGACGGCCCTCGACGAATCCGGAACCCTCGCGGCCAAGCAGGCGGTGGCCGACGGCCTCCTGGATCGCGAAGCGCTGACGCGAGGCCGCTGCGTGCTCACCGACCGGGGCCGGCTGCTCGCCGACGGAGTGGTCCAGCGCCTCATCGCGTGACGGATCGCACGTCCAGGTCCAGGACCCGTGCGTGCAGGACCGTCCGCTGGTGCAGGGCCGCCCGGAGGGCCCGGTGGAGACCGTCCTCCAGGAACAGCTCGCCGCGCCAGGCGACCACGTGCGGGAACAGGTCGCCGAAGAAGGTCGAGTCCGGGCTCAGCAGGCGATCCAGGTGCAGGACCTTGGTCGTGGTGACCAGCTCCTCCATCCGCACCGGCCGCGGCGGCACCGCGGCCCAGTCCCGCAGGGACATCCGGAGCTCCGGATACGGCCGGCCCTCGCGGACGTCCTTGAAGATCACGTGCTGGTACCTCCTGGCGAACGGCAGGCTCACCGCCCGGGACCGCCAGGCGCTCGGCCATCCGGCAGGCTACCCGTGCCGACCTGCGGCGCTCGGTCCTGGGCGAACAACACCGTAAACTCGTCGGTGCGACCCGGGCCGGGCCTGGGCGCATCGGGCTGGGCAGGTGCTGCTGCTGGTGCAGGAGGAGGTGGCGCGGGGTGAACGCGGATGAACGCCGGTTCGAGGTCCTGCGGGCGATCGTCGCGGACTACGTCTCGACCAAGGAGCCGGTCGGGTCGAAGGCGCTCGTCGATCGCCACAACCTCGGCGTGTCCAGTGCAACGGTCCGCAACGACATGGCGGCGCTGGAGGAGGACGGGTTCATCGTCCAGCCGCACACCAGCGCCGGACGGGTGCCCACCGACAAGGGCTACCGGTTGTTCGTCGACCGCCTGCACGACATCAAACCGCTGACCAGCGCCGAACGCCGCGCCATCCACACCTTCCTGGAAGGCGCGCTGGACCTCGACGACGTGATGCGGCGCAGCGTGCGGCTGCTGGCCCAGCTCACCCACCAGGTCGCCGTCGTCCAGTACCCGACGCTGACCCGCTCCACCGTGCGGCACGTCGAGGTGGTCACCATCACCCCGGCCCGCCTGATGCTGGTGCTGATCACCAACACCGGGCGCGTCGACCAGCGGATGGTCGACCTGGGCGACGTCATCACCGACGACGACGTGGCGCGGCTGCGCAACGTGCTCAACTCCACGATGGCCGAGAAGCGGCTCGCCGACGCCTCCGCGGCGGTGGCCGAGCTGCCGGAGCAGGCCCCCGCGGAGCTGCGCGACGCGCTGGTGCGGGTGTGCAGCGTGCTCATCGACTCCCTGGTGGAGCACCCGGAGGAGCGGATGGTGCTCGGCGGCACCCCGAACCTCACCGCGAACGTCGCCGACTTCCCCAACTCGCTGCGCCAGGTGATGGAGGCGCTGGAGGAGCAGGTGGTGGTGCTCAAGCTGCTCGCCGCCTCCCGCGACTCCGGCACCGTCCGGGTCAGCATCGGGATGGAGAACGAGGCCAAGGAGATGCAGACGACCTCGGTGATTTCGACCGGTTACGGTTCAGATGGCATGGTGCTTGGGGGCCTCGGTGTCGTCGGGCCGACCCGGATGGACTATCCGGGCACGATGGCGGCGGTGCGGGCGGTCGCCCGGTACGTGGGTGAGATCCTGGTCGGTCGGTGACGCTTCACCAGCCGGACCGGCGTGTACTCGTTGATCGAGCAGAGGAAGTACGGAGAAGGTGGCCAGGGACTACTACGCGACTCTCGGCGTGTCCAGGGACGCGACGCCCGAGCAGATCAAGCGGGCGTACCGCAAGCTCGCGAGGGAATTGCACCCGGACGTCAACCCCGACGAGGCCGCGCAGGAGCGGTTCAGCGAGGTGACCACCGCCTACGAGGTGCTGTCCGACCCGAAGAAGCGGCAGGTCGTCGACCTCGGCGGTGACCCGCTGGGCAACGGCGGCGGCGCCGGCGGCGGGATGGGCGGCGATCCGTTCGCCGGTTTCGGCGGGCTCGGCGACATCATGGACGCCTTCTTCGGCGGCGGTGCCGGTGGCGGCGGGCGCGGCCCGCGCAGCAGGGTCCAGCCGGGCTCGGACGCCCTGCTGCGCCTGGAGATGACGCTGGAGGAGTGCGCCAGCGGCGTCAACCGGGACATCACCGTCGACACGGCGGTGCTCTGCGACTCCTGCGACGGCGGCGGCTCGAAGGCGGGCAGCGCGCCGTCGACCTGCGACACCTGCGGTGGCCGCGGCGAGGTGCAGTCGGTGCAGCGGTCGTTCCTCGGCCAGGTCATGACCTCCCGCCCGTGCCCGGTCTGCCGCGGCTTCGGCGAGGTCATCACCGACCCGTGCCAGCAGTGCAGCGGCGACGGCCGGGTCCGCGCGCGCCGCACCATCACGGTCAAGATCCCGGCGGGCGTCGGCGACGGGATGCGCGTCCGGCTGGCCGGCGAGGGCGAGGTCGGGCCCGGTGGCGGCCCGGCGGGCGACCTGTTCGTCGAGGTGGAGGAGCTGCCGCACGAGCGGTTCACCCGCGACGGCGCCGACCTGCACTGCACCGTCGAGCTGCCGATGACCGCTGCCGCGCTGGGCACCGTGCTGACGCTGGAGACCCTCGACGGCGGGCAGGAGGAGCTCACCGTCGAGCCCGGCACGCAGCCCGGCACCGAGCACGTGCTCAGCGGTCGCGGCCTGCCGAAGCTGCGCTCCAACGGCAAGGTCAGCGGGCACGGCGACCTGCACGTGCACCTGGACGTCGTGGTGCCGACCCGGCTCGACGACGCGCAGGCCGACCTGCTGCGCCAGCTCGCCGCGCTGCGCGGTGAGGAGCAGCCGGAGCCGACCGTGACCGCGAACGGCAACGGCAGCAGGCACGGGTTGTTCTCCCGGTTCCGGTCCTTCGGGAACCGCTGAGGAACCGCCCGTCGAACTCGTTCTGCGGGTGGCGGAGCCCCAGAGGCCGCCTGGCTGCGGGATCCCGTTCTTGCGCGCGTCCGGTTCACGTCGAACGGGATGTCCTCGCCGGGTGGCCTCGGAGAACCCGCGGCGGTGCGGGCTGGGCTGAGCGGCTGCGCCGCTTCAAGGACAAAGACCAGGATCGAAGACAGGCTCTGAGAACACCGGTCGGACTCGAGACAGCGGTCACCTGGCGGACCTCGGGACGCCAGGTGGCCCACGGACAAGGACTGACGACGTGTCGGAATCCTCGCTGCCGGTGTTCACCGTCGAGCAGCTGCCCGGCGTCGGCCCGGCCACGCTGGACGGGCCGGAGGGCAAGCACGCGGCCACCGTGCGCCGGCTCCGGGCGGGGGAGCAGCTGCTGCTCTCCGACCGCAGCGGCGGCATGGCCCGCTGCGAGGTGGTGGCCGCGGCCAAGGACTCCCTGCAGCTGGCGGTCGCCGAGACCTGGCGGGAGCCGCAGCCTGCGCTCCGCGTGCGGCTCGCGCAGGCCCTGGTGAAGGGCGATCGCGGCGAGCTGGCGGTGGAGCTGGCGACCGAAGCCGGTGTCGACGCGGTCGTGCCGTGGCGGGCGTCGCGCTGCGTGGCGAAGTGGGACGACGGCCCGCGCGGCGCGAAGGCGCTGGCTCGGTGGCGCAGCACGGCGGAGCAGGCGGCGAAGCAGGCGCGGCGGGCGTGGACGCCGGAGGTGGCCGAGCCGGTGAGCACCAAGCAGCTCGCCGCGCTGGTCGGCGGCGCGGACGCGGCGCTGGTGCTGCACGAGTCGGCGACCGAGCCGCTGGCGTCGGTCGAGCTGCCGGAGTCCGGCGAGCTGGTGCTGGTGGTCGGCCCGGAGGGCGGTATCACCGGTGCGGAGCTCGCGGCGCTGACCGAGGCCGGTGCGCACGTGGTGCGGCTGGGGCCGACGGTCCTGCGCGCGTCCACCGCGGCCGCCGTCGCCCTCGGCGCTCTCGGAGTCCGCACCGACCGCTGGGCGTGAAAAAGGGCGAACGGATCGCCTGGATTGCCCGTTTCGTGTTCGATCGGTGACGATGCACGAAGAAGATCAAGAACTTTTCTCGTTCTCGTAGCGCGATCGGTTGACGGGACGCTACGCTCGGTGTTGAAAGTCGGTTATAGCGGCTCTGCCGCGACCGGTGCCGCACGGGGCATCGGACCCCAGCACTCGTCGGACACCTCCCCCCTCGGTCCGGCGAGAGCTGCGCCGCAAACGGGAATACCCCCAGACCCGGTTGCGGCGCAGCGTGCCGGGTACGACCGCCACCCGGGACGGGGCGGGCATACATCAGGAGGGGCGCCCGCAGTCCAGGGAAGCACTCAGGTTCCGCCAAGCGACCACCTCGGCAACGCGACCACCAACAGGCATTTAGTCTTCGGGCATGAGCGACATGGATTCCCTGTTCCTGCGGATCATCGAGCGCGAGCTGCCCGCCGACATCGTGCGGGAGAACGAGCGGGTCATCGCCATCCGCGACATCAATCCGCAGGCCCCCACGCACGTGCTCGTGGTGCCGAAGAAGCGCTACCGCAACGCCGCCGAACTGGCCGCCGCCGACCCGGAGCTGCTCGCCGAGCTGATCACCGTGGCCCGCGAGATCGCCGCGCAGGAGGGCATCGAGGAGTCCGGCTACCGGCTGCTGTTCAACACCAACGAAGACGCGGGGCAGACGATCTTCCACGTGCACCTCCACCTGCTCGGCGGTGAACCCCTCGGCGGCCTCACCGGCGGCCCCCTCAAGTCCTGAGCACGCCTCCGCGCAACTCCCCGGCCCGCCCCGGGGTGTTGCGCGATCCACGTCGTCGGCGTGGCGGTGACAGCGGCAATCCGATTGCCGCGTGGACTACCATCGGTGCCAGGCAGAACTGACGGAACGACCGGCGCGGAACGCGCAGAAAGCAGGCCCGAACACACGTGGCCGGTATTGCAGCGGGTGGCGCTGCCGCCCAGTCCGGAGAACCCCCCCAGACGGCAACAGCCCAGACCGCACGGGCGCAGTCCAAGGTGACCGTTCCGGACGACGTCGTGCTGACGTTGGTCGGATCCCGGGACGAGAACCTGCGGGTCGTGGAAGACCTGCTCACCGCCGATGTCCACGTTCGGGGCAACGAGGTGACGCTGTCCGGCGAACCCGCCGAGGTCGCCTTCGCGGAGCGGTTGTTCGCCGAGCTCATCGCGTTGATCGGCAAGGGCAGCCCGCTGACGCCGGACATCGTCCGCCGCAGCGTCGGGATGCTCACCGCGGACCACGAGGAATCGCCGGCCGACGTGCTGAGCCTGGACATCGTGTCGCGGCGGGGCCGGACCATCCGCCCCAAGACGCTGAACCAGAAGCGCTACGTCGACGCCATCGACCACCACACCGTCGTGTTCGGCATCGGCCCGGCGGGCACCGGCAAGACCTACCTGGCGATGGCCAAGGCGGTGCAGGCGCTGCAGGCCAAGCAGGTCAACCGGATCATCCTCACCCGCCCCGCGGTCGAGGCCGGTGAGCGGCTCGGCTTCCTGCCGGGCACGCTCTACGAGAAGATCGACCCGTACCTGCGGCCGCTGTACGACGCGCTGCACGACATGGTCGACCCGGAGTCGGTGCCGCGGCTGACCCAGGCGGGCACCATCGAGATCGCGCCGCTGGCCTACATGCGCGGTCGCACCCTCAACGACGCGTTCATCATCCTCGACGAGGCGCAGAACACCACGCCCGAGCAGATGAAGATGTTCCTGACCCGGCTGGGCTTCGGCTCCAAGATCGTGGTCACCGGCGACGTCACCCAGATCGACCTGCCCGGTGGCCAGCGCAGCGGGCTGAAGATCGTGCAGGACATCCTGGGCGGTGTCGACGACGTGCACTTCGCGCAGCTGGACAGCCACGACGTGGTGCGGCACCGGCTGGTCACCGACATCGTGAACGCGTACGACCGCTGGCACGCACTGGAAGAAGCCGAGCCGCACGACCGCTCCGGTCGGCGCAACGGGCAGCGACGAGGACGAGCATGAGCATCGAGATCGCCAACGAATCCGGCGTCGCAGTGCCCGAGGCGACGATCGTCTCGGTCGCCCGGTTCGCCCTGGACAAGATGAGCGTCAGCCAGCTCGCCGAGCTGTCCATCGTGCTCGTCGAGCTCGACGTGATGGCCGACCTGCACGAGCGGTGGATGGACCTGCCCGGCCCCACCGACGTGATGTCGTTCCCGATGGACGAGTACGACTCGGCCCGCAGGCCCGACTCGGCCGGTGCCGGCCCGGCGCTGTTGGGCGACATCGTGCTCTGCCCGGCGTTCGCCCGCGACCAGGCCCGCAAGGCGGGGCACAGCCTGCTCGACGAGCTGCACCTGCTCACCGTCCACGGCGTCCTGCACCTCCTCGGCTACGACCACGCCGAGCCGGAGGAGGAGCGGGAGATGTTCGGCCTGCAGAACCGCATCCTGGCCGAGTTCCGCGAGGCCCGGGCCGAGGCGGAGCGCGCGGAGGCGCAGCGCAACGCCGACGACAAGGTGCTCGGCGCGGTGGGTCTGGACGAGTCGGAGCCGCAGGGCGGCCCGACGCCGGCCGGCTGAGGGAGTCGGCGTTGGGATTGACCGATTCCACCGCGTTCCTGGTCACGGCAGTGCTGCTGGTGCTGGCCGCCGGGGTGTTCGCCGCTTCGGAAGCCGCCATCGCGGTGGCCTCCCGAGCGCGGGTCGACGAGCTGGTGCGGGAGGGCCGGGGCGGGGCCAAGCAGTTCGCGCTGCTGCTCGCCGACCGGCCCCGCCACGTCAACCTGCTCCTGCTGCTGCGGCTGGCCTGCGAGCTCGGCGCCACGGTGCTGGTCACGGTCGTCGCGCTGCGGCTGGCGGACTCCGAGGCCTGGGCGGTGGTGATCGCCGGGCTGATCATGCTGGTGGCCTCGTACGTGCTGGTCGGCGTCGGGCCGCGCACGCTCGGCAGGCAGCACCCCTACGGCATCGGGCTGAAGGTGGCCGCGCCGGTGCGGGTGCTGGCCCGGCTGCTCAACCCGCTGACCAGGCTGCTGATCCTGATCGGCAACATGATCACCCCGGGCAAGGGGTTCCGCGAAGGGCCGTTCTCCACCGAGGTGGAGCTGCGCGAGCTGGTCGACCTGGCCGGGGAGCGCGGCGTGGTGGCGGCGGGCGAGCGGGAGATGATCCACTCGGTCTTCGAGCTCGGCGACACGCTGGCCCGCGAGGTCATGGTGCCGCGCACCGAGATCATCTGGATCGAGCAGACCAAGTCCGCCCGGCAGGCGCTGGCGCTGTGCCTGCGCTCCGGGTTCTCCCGGGTGCCGGTGATCGGCGAGAGCGTCGACGACATCGTCGGCGTGGTCACCGTCAAGGACCTCACCCGCACGGTGCTGACCGCCCGCGACGAGGCCGGCCCGCCGGTGTCGGAGCTGATGCGCCCGGCGAGCTTCGTGCCGGACACCAAGCGGGTGGACGAGCTGCTCCGCGAGATGCAGCTGTCCCGCAGCCACCTGGCCATCGCCGTCGACGAGTACGGCGGCACCGCCGGGCTGCTGACCATCGAGGACATCATCGAGGAGATCGTCGGCGAGATCACCGACGAGTCCGATCTGGAGGAGCACCGCCCGGTCGAGAAGCTCGACGACGGCACGGTCCGGGTCAGCTCGCGGCTGCCGGTGGAGGACCTCGGCGAGCTGTTCGGCGTCGAGCTGGACGACTCCGACGTGGAGACGGTCGGCGGTCTGCTGGCGCAGCGCCTCGGCCGGGTTCCGCTGCCGGGGGCCGAGACCGAGATCGCCGGGCTGAAGCTGCGCGCCGAGGGCGGCAAGGACCACCGCGGCCGGATCCGCATCAACGCGCTGCTGGTCCGCCCCGCCAACACCGACCAAGCACCGCTGCGCGGTGCTGACCAGGAGGGAAGCAACACCCGTGGCTGAGCACGTGGAGGCGGCGGCGCCGCAGCAGATCGATCCCGAGGACGCCAAGATCGTCACGCTGGCGAGGGCCTCGCGCGCCCGCAACGGCGCCGCCGAGGGCGCGGCCGTCCGCGACACCGACGGCAGGACCTACGCGGCCACCACGATCGCCCTCCCGTCACTGCGCCTCACGGCGCTGCAGGCGGCGGTGGCGGCAGCGGTCTCCAGCGGCGCCGAGGGCCTGGAAGCGGCGGCGGTCGTCACCGACGCGGACTCGGTCGACGCGGGCTCGGCGGCGGCGGTCCGCGACCTCACGCCCACGGCGCCGATCCTGCGCGCCGACGCCCGAGGCGACGTCCTCGGAGTCCTCTCCCACTGACCCGACACGCCCGGGCGCGGGGTAACTCGCGCAATTTCAATGGAAATCGGACATGCGATTTCCATTGAAGTTGCACCTCCCGTCGGCGTGTCGGGCACCCGACACGCCGACGGTGGGTCGGATTCCACGCGATTTCAATGGAAATCAGACGTCTGATTTCCATTGAAATCGCGGATTCCGGACGGCCGGGGCTCCGGGGTTCTGGGCGGGACCGGGCGCGCGGTGGTGCGAACGGTGCCCGGTGCGCCGGGGCGCGGGCGCAGCGGTCACAATGGGTCGGTGACCAGCTCTGATGTGCACCGCTCCGGATTCGCCTGCTTCGTCGGCCGCCCCAACGCGGGGAAGTCGACGCTGACGAACCGCCTGGTCGGCTCCAAGGTGGCGATCACCTCCAGCAAGCCGCAGACCACCAGGCACGCCATCCGCGGCATCGTGCACCGCCCGGACGCGCAGCTGATCATCGTCGACACCCCCGGCCTGCACCGCCCGCGCACCCTGCTCGGCAAGCGGCTCAACGACCTGGTCTACGAGACCTGGTCCGAGGTCGACGTGGTCGGGTTCTGCGTGCCCGCCGACCAGAAGGTCGGCCCGGGCGACCGGTTCATCGCCGAGCAGCTGAAGAAGGTGTCCCGCCGCACCCCGGTGCTGGGCGTGGTCACCAAGACCGACCTGGTGCCCAAGGAGCAGGTGGCCCAGCAGCTGCTCGACCTGCAGCAGGTGATGGACTTCGCGGACCTGGTGCCGGTGTCGGCGAAGGACTCCTACCAGGTCGACGTGCTCTCCGACCTGCTCGTGCAGCAGCTCCCGGAGGGCCCGCAGCTGTACCCGGACGGCGAGCTGACCGACGAGCCGGAGACCACCCTCATCGCCGAGCTGATCCGCGAGGCCGCGCTGGAGGGCGTGCGCGACGAGCTGCCGCACTCGCTGGCGGTGACCATCGAGGAGATGATCCCGCGCGAGGACCGCGACGACCTGATCGACGTGCACGCGGTGGTCTACGTCGAGCGCTCCAGCCAGAAGTCGATCGTCATCGGCAAGGGCGGCGAGCGGCTGCGCGCGGTCGGCACCCAGGCGCGCAAGCACATCCAGGCGCTGCTGGGCAGCAAGATCTACCTCGACCTGCACGTCAAGGTGGCCAAGGACTGGCAGCGCGATCCGCGGCAGCTGCGCAAACTGGGGTTCTGATCACACATCGGCGACGGATTCGCCGGAACTGGCCTGCGATGCCCTGCGTCTCAGGTACGTTGCTGCCGGTCTTTGCGCTCAGCCGCAAGGCGGCTCTCGTGGAACTCTTTAAGGAATTGACGTGACGAATCCCTATGGCGGCCCGCCTTCGGGTCCCAACCCGCAGCAGCCGTACGGCCAGCAGCCCGGTGGATACGGCCCGCCCTCGGGACCGATCCCCCAGCAGCCCTACGGTCAGCCCGCGCCCTACGGCCAGCCCGGTTACGGCGCCGCGCCGCCGAACAACAACATCGGCTGGGGCATCGGTTCGATCTTCCTCTGCTGGCCGTTCGCGATCCCGTCGCTGATCAAGGCCACCTCGGTGCAGAACCTGTGGGCCCAGGGCCAGTACCCGCAGGCCCAGGAGGCCGCGGACGAGGCCAAGAAGTGGGGCAAGATCGGCATCATCGTCGGTGCCTCCGGTTGGGCCCTGCTCATCCTGTTCTACGTGGTGGTGTTCGTCATCCTCGCCGCCACGGCGAGCAGCTACAGCAGCTACTGATCCACACCCATGCCGTTGCGCGCGGAAACCCCGCTCGCAACGGCATGGTCGTACGAGGGGGAGAGAACGTGAGCGAGCCGTCCGGGCCGGAACCGGTACCGCCGCAGGAACCGGCCGACCTGCCCGCACCGATGCCGCCGCCGTCCTCGTACGGGGCGCAGTTCGGCGTGGCGCCGATGCCGCTGAACAACAACCTGGGCTGGGCCATCGCGAGCCTGCTCATCTGCTGGCCGTTCGGGATCCCGTCGCTGATCAAGGCCTTGCAGGTCAGCTCGCTGTGGTACCAGGGCCAGCACCCGCAGGCCCAGGCAGCAGCGGACGAGGCCAAGAAGTGGGGCAAGATCGGCGTCATCGTCGGGGCCTGCGGCTACGGCGCGATGGTCCTGCTGATGGTGCTCTACTTCGTCTTCATCTTCGTGATCATCGGTGCCAGCGTGACCGCCGTGACGCAGCAATGACGACTCCACCGCACGCGGCCCGCATGCGCGCCATGCTGTTCCCGGCGGCCACGGTGCTCGTGGCCGGCGTCGGCGCGGCGGTGGTGCTGGCCGCGGACCCGACCTCCGACGCCGGCTTCCCGCTGCCGCCCTGCCCGGTCAAGCTGCTGACCGGGCTGGACTGCCCGGGCTGCGGCGTGACGCGAATGATCTACAGCCTGCTCCACGGCGACGTGCTCACCGCGCTGCACTACAACGCGGCGGCGATGCTGTTCATCCCGTTCTTCCTGTGGACCTGGGGCGCCTGGGTGCTGGGCCGCTGGCGCGGTCGGCGGGTGGTCACCTGGGAGCAGTGGCGCTGGGCGCCGCACGTGGGACTGGTCCTGATCGCCATCTGGTCGGTGATCAGGAACCTCCCCTTCCCGCCGTTCGACGCGCTCTACGTCTAGCTGTCGAAGCCTTCCTGCAGGTCCGCGCCGAGCACACCGGTGGCGGCGAGGATCACGAAGGTGAGCAGCAGCGCCCACGCCGCGAACAGCGACCAGCCGACGATGATGCCGGTCAGCGCCATGCTGCGGTTGGTGTAGGCCTGCGGATCCCGGTTGATCTCGCGCAGCGACACGTGCCCGAGGATCGCGCCGATCGGCCCGATGAGCAGCGCGCCGTAGCAGGTGAAGATCGATGCCAGCGAGACGCACATCGATGCGATCGCCATGCCGTTGTTGCGCGGCATCGGCGGGTAGCCGCCCATGCCGTAGGGCTGCGGCGTCTGGTAGTAGGAGTTGTTCGGGTCGTACGGGTAGGTCATCCGTTCCTCTTCAGCTCGTCCGGTTCGCAAATGGGACGTTCGGGACGGCGAACCGGATCCCCCGAATCCTTCGCCTTGCCCGCGAGGTGCTCGCACGGAGGTGCGACGATGGGGGCGTGAGCCTCTACCGGGATACCGCTGTCGTGCTGCGGGTGCAGAAGCTGGGTGAGGCGGATCGGATCATAACCCTGCTGACCCGCCGCTACGGCAAGGTGCGGGCGGTGGCCAAGGGCGTGCGCCGGACCACCTCGCGGTTCGGCGCCCGCGTCGAGCCGTTCTGCCACGTCGACGTGCAGCTCTACACCGGTCGCACGCTCGACGTGATCACCCAGGTGCAGACCGTGGACGCCTTCGGCCTGCACATCGTCGACGACTACCAGCGCTACACCTCGGCCTGCGCCGTCCTGGAGACGGTGGACCGGTTGGCCGCCGAGGAGGGCGAACCGGTGCTGCGGCTCTACCTGCTGGCCATCGGCGCGCTGCGGGCGCTGGCCGGCCGCGAGCGCGACTCCTCGCAGGTGCTCGACGCGTTCCTGCTGCGCGCGATGTCGTTCGCCGGGTGGGCCCCGGCGCTGTCGGAGTGCGCGCGGTGCGGCGAGTCCGGGCCGCACGCGGCGTTCAACGTGCAGGCCGGTGGCGCGGTGTGCGTGCGCTGCCGCCCGGCCGGTTCGGTGCGGCCGTCCGCGCACACGCTGCCGCTGATGGAGGCGCTGCTGCAAGGTGACTGGGCCGGCGCGGAGCGGGCGGAGCAGTCGGCCCGCCGCGAGGGCAGCGGGCTGATCGCCGCGCACCTGCAGTGGCACATGGAGCGCCAGCTGCGCTCGTTGCCGCTGGTCGAGCGGACCGTCCCCGAGCTGATCCGGGAGCGTGCGGCGGAAGCCGCGCTGGTCGGCACCGCCGAGGACGGGCGCTGAACTGTTGATCGACGCGTGCGGGGACAATGTGGTCCGCACGCTCAGCAGTCCGAAGAGGAGAAGCCAGTTATGTTGCGACGCCGTGGGCGGGGCAAGGACGACCCGAGCGTTCGGGCACCCGACCCGCACGCCTCGGGGGAGAAGCCGCCGGCGCTGCCCGCCGAGTTCGTGCCCAACCACGTCGCGGTCGTGATGGACGGCAACGGCCGGTGGGCCAACGAGCGCGGACTGCCCCGCATCGAGGGGCACAAGCGCGGCGAGGCCGTCGTGCTGGAGCTGGCCCGCGGGGCGATCGAGCTCGGCGTCAAGTGGCTGTCGCTGTACGCCTTCTCCACCGAGAACTGGAAGCGCAGCCCGGACGAGGTGCGGTTCCTGATGGGCTTCAACCGCGACGTGATCGCGCGGCGCGTCGACGAGCTCGACGAGATGGGTGTGCGGGTGCGCTGGGCCGGGCGTAAGCCGAAGCTGTGGCGCAGCGTGGTCAACCAGCTGCAGGACGCCGAAGAGCGCACGAAGAACAACGAGGTCATGAATCTGACCATGTGCGTGAACTACGGTGGGCGGGCCGAGGTCGGCGACGCGGCGCGGGAGATCGCGCGGCTGGCCGCGGCGGGGAAGATCAATCCGGAGCGGGTCGACGAGCGCACCATCGCGAAGTACCTGTACCAGCCGGAGATGCCGGACGTGGACCTGTTCATCCGGCCCTCCGGGGAGCGGCGGACGTCGAACTTCATGCTCTGGCAGTCCGCCTACGCGGAGTTCGTCTTCCAGGACACGCTGTTCCCCGACGTGGACCGACGGCACCTGTGGCAGGCGTGCGAGGAGTACGCGCGCCGCGACCGGCGGTTCGGCGGGGCCATCGACCGGGCGGCGAACGCCGAATCCGCCCAGGAGGGCAATTGATGACCCAGGAGGCTGCTACCACGGCGCGGTTGATGACCGCGGCGAAGGAAGCACTGGAGACCTACCACGACGTGCACGTCGACGACGACGGCGCGCTCACCTTCCGGCACTCCGAGGTGCCGTGCGCGGTGCAGGCGATGCAGCTCGCCGAGGGGCTGACCGTGCTGAGCCTGACCTGCGTGGTCGCTTGGGACCTCCCGGCGACCGACGAGCTCGCCCAGTCGGTCGCGGAGCGGGCCGGGCAGGGGCTGTTCGGCACGCTGGGCGTGGTCCGCACCGAGCGGGGCATGGACGTGACGCTGCGCTACGCCTTCCCGGCGGAGGGCATGGCACCGGCGCCGCTGGGCACGCTGCTGATGCTCGTCGTCGCGACGGCGTCCCAGCTGCGCACGGAGCTCTTGACCGAGCCCGAGGGCACCGGGGCCCCGTAGCCACGATGCGATTTCAATGGAAATCAGACGTCTGATTTCCATTGAAATCGCGGCCCACTGCCCCCTTCGGGGGATGCGTCGGTGTGTTGGGTTGCCGTGCTCGACCAGCGGTGACGGGTCTTCGCAGCCGCCTTAGCGCACTAGTGCGAACGATTATCAGTTCGAACTGGCACGATGGGCGGGTGACCGAGATCGCCGATCCGCCGCGCGTGCGGCGGCCCCTGATCACCTCCCTGGAGGTGCTCTGCGTCCTGATCGTGCTCGCCGCGGTGTTCCAGTCGCAGGTGACCGCGCTGCTGGACGTGCCCGCGCTGCGCACCGGCTCGACGGTGTTCGTCGCGGTCTGCGTGCAGGCCATGCCGTTCCTGGTGCTCGGCGTGCTGGTCAGCGGGCTGATCGCGGCGTTCGTCCCACCGGACGCGCTGCGCCGCGTGCTGCCCGTCAAACCCGGTGCGGCGGTGCCGGTCGCCGGGATCGCGGGCGTCGCGCTGCCGGGGTGCGAGTGCGCTTCGGTGCCGGTCGCGCGCCGCTTGATGCAGCAGGGCGTCGCGCCCGCCGCGGCGCTGGCGTTCCTGCTGGCCGCGCCGGCGATCAACCCGATCGTCCTGGTCTCCACCGCGGTCGCGTTCCCCGGCGAACCGCGGATGGTGCTGGCCAGGTTCCTCGGCTCGCTGCTGACGGCCTGCGCGATGGGCTGGCTCTGGGCGCGGCTGGGCAAGGCGGAGTGGCTGGCCGAGCGCGCGCTGCGCCGGGTCGAAGCGCGGCCCGGCGGCAGCCGCTGGGTGGTGTTCGCCGAGTCCGCGCGGCACGACCTGGTCGAGGCCGGTGGCTTCCTGGTGCTGGGCGGTCTGACGTCGGCGGTGTTCAACGTCCTGGTGCCCGCCGAGTGGCTGGATTCGCTGGCCGGTCAGCTCCTGCTCGGCGTGCTGGTCATGGCCGTGCTCGCGGTGGTGCTGGCGCTGTGCAGCGAGGCCGATGCGTTCGTGGTGGCGTCGATGCCCGGCCTGCCGCTGATCCCGAAGCTGGTGTTCCTGGTGGTGGGCCCCGCGGTGGACCTGAAGCTGATCGCGCTGCAGTCCGGCGCCTTCGGCCGCGGCTTCGCCGCCCGCTTCGCCCCGGTGACGTTCGTGGTCGCGATCGCCTGCGCCGTCGGCGTCGGCGCCGTGCTGCTAGGAGGTTCGTGATGCGCCGGGAGACCCAGAACCTGCTGTTGCTGCTGCTCGGCGGCGCGCTGCTGAAGATCGCGCTGGGCGGCAGCTACCTGCGCTACGTCAAGCCCTCGCTGTTCCCGTGGCTGCTGGTGTCGGGCGCGGTCATGATCGGGCTCGCGGCCTTCGCCATCGTCCGCGACATCCGGGCCGGGGGCCCCGGGCACCACGAGCACGACACGCGCAGCCCGTGGCTGTTGCTGCTGCCGGTGTTCGCGATCTTCCTGGTGGCCCCGCCCGCGCTGGGCTCGGACTCGGTCACCCGGGACCGCGCCGCGGCACCGCAGGCCCCGGCCGAACCGCTGTTCCCGGAGCTGCCGCCGGAGCAGGCCCCGCTGCTGAGCGCCTCGGAGTTCATCACCCGGGTGATCTGGGACGACAGCGGATCGCTCAACGGCCGGACGGTCCGCCTGCAGGGCTTCGTGGTGCACCCGACGCCGGAGACGACGCAGCTCGCGCGCATGCGCATCACCTGCTGCGCCGCCGACGCGGCACCGGTGAAGATCGACCTGGCCGGGGCGCCGCAGGCGGCGCAGCTCCCGGCGGACACCTGGATCGAGGTGGCGGTCCGCCTGCGCCCGGGCACGGCCACCGAGTCCAACGACTACGTCCCCACCGTGGACGTGCTCGCGCTCCGCACGATCCCGGCCCCGCCGGACACCTACGAGTACTGACCGAGGTCAGCCCGCGCAGTCGGGGCAGGTGCCGATGATCTCCACGGTGTGGCTGACATCGGTGAAGCCGTGCTCCTGGCCGATGCGCTCCGCCCAGTTCTCCACCGGCGGATCGGACACCTCGACGGTCCGGCCGCAGTGCCGGCACACCAGGTGATGGTGGTGGTGGCTGGAGCACCGCCGGTACACCGATTCGCCCGACGGGTTGCGCAGCACGTCGACCTCGCCCGCGTCGGCCAGGGTCTGCAGGGTCCGGTAGACCGTGGTCAGCCCGATTCCCTCGCCCTGCCGCCGCAGCTCCTCGTGCAGCTCTTGCGCCGAGCGGAAGTCGTCGACCTGGTCGAGCAGGTTCGACACCGCCGCTCGCTGCTTGGTGGCCCGCAGTCCCGGTACCCCGACCGCAGGGCCCTCACCGGTGGTCACGCTGTCTCCGTCTCCTGTCCGCCGTCGGATTCGGTGGAGCGCACCGCCGCCGGTCCGCGCGACCGGGCTCCGGAGGTCTCCTCCGCGTGCGTGGCGGCGTCCACCACGATGTGCGCCAAGTGCTCGTCGACGAGCCGGTAGACGACCTCCCGGCCGTGCCGCTCGCCGTGCACGACCCCGGCCGACTTCAGCACCCGCAGGTGCTGGCTGATCAGCGGCTGGGCGACGCCGAGGGCGTCGACCAGCTCGTGCACGCAGCGCTCGGAGGTCCGCAGCTGCAGGACGATGGCGATCCGCACCGGGGCGGCCAGCGCCCGCAGCAGCTCACCGGCCTCCACCAGGACCTGCTGGTCCCACAGCGGCGCCGGGTGCGCGTCCCGGTCCGGGGAGTGCACGTGGTCCTCGGGGCGCTCCAGACCGGGCCGCGCGGTCGGCTGGGCCGGCTCGGCATCCGGGCTGATAGCGGGCATCGGTTCCTCTCCGAGGTGTCTTGGCGCGGGGCCGTCGCGCCGCGCCGTCGCGCGGTGGCGCTCCACGCACCCATCCTACGGGTAACACACTTACGGTCGATCGCATCGACACCACGGCCCGGGCGCACGCTCGCCGCGCCGCGATCGGTACGCTGGGAAACTCCAGCCCGACCAGCTGGTTCGACTCATCCAGCGAATGATTTCCGGAGTTAACGTGCCCGCCGACCAGATCGACACGATCGTCAATCTCTGCAAGCGCCGTGGTTTCGTCTTCCCGTCCGGTGAGATCTACGGCGGTACCCGGTCGGCCTGGGACTACGGTCCGCTGGGTGTCGAGCTCAAGGACAACATCAAGCACCAGTGGTGGAAGTTCATGGTGCAGGGCCGCGACGACGTCGTGGGCCTGGACTCCTCGGTGATCCTGCCGCGCCAGGTCTGGGAGGCCTCGGGGCACGTCACCGCGTTCCACGACCCGCTGGTGGAGTGCACGTCCTGCCACCACCGCTTCCGCGCCGACCAGCTCGCCGAGGAGTACTCCGAGCGAACCGGCAAGGAGACCGCCGAGGACGACCTGTCCGACGTCCCGTGCCCGAACTGCGGCACCCGCGGCCAGTTCACCGCGCCGCGCGAGTTCAACATGATGCTCAAGACCTTCCTGGGGCCGGTCGAGAGCGAGGAGGGGATGCACTACCTGCGCCCCGAGACCGCGCAGGGCATCTTCGTCAACTTCGCCAATGTGATGACCACGGCGCGCAAGAAGCCGCCGTTCGGCATCGGCCAGATCGGCAAGTCCTTCCGCAACGAGATCACGCCGGGCAACTTCATCTTCCGGACCCGCGAGTTCGAGCAGATGGAGATGGAGTTCTTCGTCGAGCCGGGCGAGGACGAGCAGTGGCACCAGTACTGGATCGACCAGCGCATGTCCTGGTACACCGACCTGGGCATCAGCAGCGACAACCTGCGGGAGTACGAGCACCCGAAGGACAAGCTGTCGCACTACTCCAAGCGCACCGTCGACATCGAGTACCGGTTCCGCTTCGGCGGCCAGGAGTGGGGTGAGCTCGAGGGCATCGCCAACCGCACCGACTTCGACCTGACCACCCACTCCAACCACTCCGGGGTGGACCTGTCCTACTTCGACCAGGCCAGCAACTCCCGCTACCGGCCGTACGTGATCGAGCCCGCGGCCGGTGTGGGCCGTCCGATGATGGCGTTCCTGATCGACGCCTACCACGAGGACGAGGCGCCCAACGCCAAGGGCGGCGTGGACAAGCGCGTGGTGCTGAAGCTGGACCGCAGGCTGGCGCCGGTGAAGGTCGCGGTGCTGCCGCTGTCCCGCAACGCCGAGCTGTCGCCGAAGGCCCGCGACATCGCCGCGCAGCTGCGCCGCAACTGGAACGTCGACTTCGACGACGCCGGTGCGATCGGCCGCCGCTACCGCCGCCAGGACGAGATCGGCACCCCGTTCTGCGTGACGGTCGACTTCGACACGCTGTCCGACCACGCGGTCACGGTTCGCGAGCGCGACACCATGAGCCAGGAGCGGGTGGCGATGGACAAGCTCGAGGAGTACCTGGCAGTCCGCCTGCTCGGCTGCTGAGACCGTTCCAGTTCACCCGGCGGGGATCTCCGCCGGCGGAGATGCCGAGCGGTGCCCGGGTCGGCCGGCCGATCCGGGCACCGGCCCCGAAGTTCTGCGAGGTTTGCCCGCGTGAGTCACCACCGCGCCGCCCACCGGTCCAGCTCGGGGCGCACCCTGAGCCGGGTCCTGGTCGGCACGCTGCTGGTGGCGCTGCTGGTCGGCGGCGGCACCGCGTTCCGGGTGTGGCAGGTCGCGCGGTTCGACGACCGGCGGCCGGTGGACATCGTCGTCGTGCTCGGCGCCGCCCAGTACCACGGCAAACCCTCCGACGTGCTGGAGGCGCGGCTCAACCAGGCGCTGAAGCTGTACCGGGCCGGGCTGACGGAGTACGTCGTGACCGTAGGCGGCAGGCAGACCGGCGACGCCTACACCGAGGCCCAGGCGGGCAAGAAGTGGCTGAGCGAGAACGGGGTGCCCGCCGATCACATCGTCGAGGTCGACGTCGGCGAGGACACCCTGGGCAGCGTGCAGGCCGTGGCCGATCTGGCCGCGGACCGCGGCTGGGACAGCGCGCTGATCGTGAGCGACCCGTGGCACTCGCTGCGGGCGCGGACGATGGCCAACGACCTCGGGCTGCAGGCGTGGGCTTCGCCCGCCCGCTCCGGCCCGGCGGTGCAGACCCGCGAGTTCCAGTTCCGCTACATCGTCCGGGAGACCGGCGCGCTGCTGTACTACCGGCTGACGCACGCCCCGGCCGAGCTCAACGGCGACGGCCTGGGCTGAGGGCCGGTCCGGCGAACTCGTTCTGCGTGGCGGAACCTCAGTTCCCGCCTGGACTGCCGGTGCCCTTGTGCACGCAATGCACGGCGGCGTCCTCGCCAGGCGAACGCTGAGGACTCGCGGCGGTGCGAGCTGGGCTGAGCGGCTGCGCCGCTTCGAAGGCGAGAGGCCGGGGCGAGTTCTGACGCCACCCGGTGGGGCGGCCGCGAAACGCCTGCGGCCTGCGGCGATTCGTCGGGTTCCGGCCGTAGTCTGAACCGCGATGGACACCACGCCCGGCTACCGCGCACACGATCTGCAACGGCTGCTGCCCGAGTCTCCGAAGCTCGCCCTGCCCGAGGGCGCGCGCTCGGACGACCGCACACCGTTCGCCCGCGACCGAGCGCGCGTGCTGCACTCGGCGGCGCTGCGCAGGCTGGCGGGCAAGACGCAGGTGGTCGGCCCGGAAGAGGGCGACGTGCCGCGCACCCGGTTGACGCACTCGCTGGAGGTCGCGCAGATCGGGCGGGGCATCGCCGCGGCGCTGGGCGCCGATCCGGACCTGGTCGACACGGCGGGGCTCGCGCACGACATCGGCCACCCGCCCTTCGGCCACAACGGCGAGCGCGCCCTCAACGACCTGGCCGGGGCCTGCGGCGGTTTCGAGGGCAACGCGCAGACGCTGCGGATCCTCACCCGGCTGGAACCGAAGCTGGCCGAATCCGGTGACGTCGGCCGCGGGCTGAACCTGACCCGGGCGTGCCTGGACGCGGCGACCAAGTACCCGTGGCCGAAGCGGCCCGGCGAGGCCAAGTTCGGCGTGTACCCGGACGACGTGGCGGTCTTCGAGTGGCTCCGGCAGGACGCCCCGGCGCAGCGCCGCTGCCTGGAGGCGCAGGTGATGGACTGGGCCGACGACGTGGCCTACTCGGTGCACGACGTCGAGGACGGGGTGCTGTCCGGCCGGATCTCGCTGCGCTCGCTGACCAGCGGTGATGAGCGCGCGGAGATCGTCCGGATGGCCGCGAAGTACTTCAGCGGCCCCGGCGACGCCTCGGGACTGCTGGATCACGCCGCGGCGGAGCTGGTGCGCTGGCCGGTGGTGGCGGCGGTGCTGGACTACGACGGCACCTTCGCCGCGCAGGTGGCGCTCAAGCGGCTCACCAGCGAGCTCGTGGGCCGGTTCGTGGCCGCCGCGGTGACCGGCACGGTGCAGCGGTTCGGTCCGGGTCCGCTCACCCGGTACCGCGCTGACCTGGTCGTCCCCGAGCCGGTGGTGGCCGAGGTCGCGGTGCTCAAGGCGGTGGCGCTGCGGTACGTGATGAGCGATCCGCAGCGGTTGCGGATGCAGGAGCGGCAGCGGTCGATGCTGGCGGAGCTGGTGGACGCCCTGGCCGAGGGCGCCCCGGAGTCGCTGGACCCGGCGATGGCGGCGGCGTGGCGGCGCGCCGGGGACGATGCCGCGCGGCTGCGGGTGGTGCTGGACCAGGTGGCCTCGCTGACCGACGCGCAGGCGGTGCGCTGGCATCGAAAGCATGTACGGAAAGTGCCCGAATCCGTGTGACGTTCATCCGAAAGGGGTGAGTTGATCTGGGTTTCTCCTTGACGCTTACGCAGAGTGTCCGCTGGTAGGTCCCGACCGCCGGCGGTGCCCGACCCCCGAACACGCCAGCGGCCCGGCCCCCGACATCACCGGGTCGCGAGGAGACCCCGATGCGCAACCGGCACTACATCCAGAAGCTCGTCGTCGGCGGCGAGCCCTACGTCAACACGGACAACCTGGCCGACTGGGTCAACGACCTGCACTGGCAGGACCCGGCGGCCCAGCGCGCGGCCAGCTACATCGCCCAGGAACTCCGCCTGATGGGCCTGTCCGACATCGAAGAATCCCTCCGCTGACCGCTGCGGGTTTCCAGTCTCGTTCTGCGTTGCGGTGCGGGTGGCGGAAGCTCGGAGACCGCCTGGCCGCGGGCTCCCGCAGTCCCAACACGGCGAGCGGGCCGTCCTCGCCGAGCGACGTCTGAGAACCCGCGGCGGTGCGAGTTGCGAGGGCGAGTCGTGCGCCTGCGGTGGCCAACCACGGTTCGCGTGGAAGCCAACGATTCGCGTGCGAGGGCGGCCGGGTGGGCCGGTCGGCTGGCAGACTCGGGATCAGCCCGGAGCCAGCCGACGCGGAACGGAGCCCAGCGGCCGTGAGCGAACACCTCGACTTCAGCCTGTCCCTGCACCGGAAGCTCGCCCCGCAGCCGGACGAGCAGTTCTGCTGGTCGCCGTACTCGGTGTCCAGCGCACTCGGCCTGGCCGCCGCCGCGACCGGCGGCCGGACCAGGGAAGAACTGATCACCGCCCTGCGCGCGGACCCGACCGCACTGCTCGACGTGCTCGGCGGCGCGGCCGAGCTGACCGCGGGCGGCGCGGCCGAACCACCGGTGCTGGCGGTGGCGAACACGCTGTGGGCGCACGAGGACCTGCACGTCGAGGAGTCCTACGTGCGCGCGCTCAAGGACTGGCCCGGCAGCGACGTGCGCAACGCGCCGTTCCGCACCGACCCGGAGAAGTCCCGACGGCTGATCAACACCGACGTCGCGGAAACCACCCGGGAGCTGATCCCGGAGCTGCTGCCCGCCGGCTCGGTGCGCACGGACACGGTCGCCGCGCTGGTCAACGCGCTCTACCTGAAGGTCTCGTGGCGCGAGGCGTTCGACGAGCACGCCACCACCGCGCGTCCCTTCCACGCCCCGGCAGGCACCCGCGAGGTGTCGACGATGCACGTCACCAGGCGTTTCGGCTACGCCGCGGCGGATGGCTGGCAAGCGGTCAGCCTGCCCGCCGCCGGGGGAGTGGAGGCCGTGGTCCTGCTCCCGGACGAAGGCCTCGACCGGGCCGAGCCGGACCTCGACGCGGCCCGGCTGAGCGGACTCCTGGACGCGGTGAAGCAGCAGCGCGTGGAGCTGTTCCTGCCGAAGTTCGACGTCACCGGTGACGCCGAGCTGACCCAGCCGCTCGGTGCCCTCGGCGTCCACGACCTGTTCACCCCGGCTGCGGACTTCTCGCCGCTGACCGACCGGTCGTTGCGGGTCTCCGCGGTGCTGCACCAGTCGGTGCTGGAGGTGGACGAGAAGGGCCTGGAGGGCGCGGCGGCGACGGCGGTGATGATGCGCCTGACGGCGATCGTCCAGGAGCCCGAGCCGATCCGGGTCGAGGTCGACCGGCCCTTCCTGTTCCTGGTCCGCCACCAGGCCACCGGAGCCCTCTACTTCCTCGCCCGGATCACCGACCCGAGCTGACAGCCCGTGAGCGCTTCGGGGGCCAGAACACCCCGAAGCGCTCACGGTCACCACGGGATCCGGGTGAGCTTGTCCGGGTTGACCACGTCGAAGATCTCCGCGGGCCGACCGTCGCGGATCGCGATGGTGAACACGCGCGGCGCGACCTCGGGAGAGCCGGGCAGCAGGACGCCGAGGTCGCCGTTGACCAGCACCAGGCGGATGTTCTCCAGCAGCTTGTCGTCGTACTTCTGCATGAGCCCCACGGCGAACCGGGCCACCTTGTCGATGCCCACGACCGGGCGCCGGGCGGTGCGCGCCTTGCCGCCGCTGTCGCCGAGGACCACGACCGTCGGGTGCAGCGTGCGGGCGACCGCGTCGACGTCCTTCGACGCCAGCGCGGCGAGGAACGCCTCCACCACCCGCTGCTGCTCGGGCAGCGGCACCCGCTGCGGCGGGTCGGCGTCGGCCATCGCCCGCCGCGCCCGCGAGGCGTGCTGCCGGGCCGCGACGACGCTGCAACCGAGCACCTCGGCGATCTCGGCGAACGGCACCTCGAAGCCGTCGTGCAGCACGAAGGCCAGCCGCTGGTCCGGCGGCAGCTCGTGCAGCACGCGCAACGCGGCCATCCGCAGATCGTCCTGACCGGCCACGATGTCGCCCGGGTCGTCGTCGAGCGAGGTCACCAGCGGTTCCGGCAGCCACGGGCCGACGTACTGCTCGCGCTGCACCGCCGCCGAGCGCATCCGGTCCAGGCACAGCCTGCTGACCACCGTGGTCAACCAGGCGCCCAGGTCGCGGATGTCGTCGCGGTCGACCGTCGCCAGCCGCAGCCAGGCGTCCTGCACCGCGTCCTCGGCGTCGGCGATCCGGCCGGTGAGCCGGTAGCCGAGGCCGATCAGCCGGTTCCGGTGCTGGTCGAATTCCGCGGCGAGCTCGGTGCTGGTGACGGTCACGTCGATGATTCTGCCGCAGCGGCAGCGCGAGCAGACCGAAGTGTGGCGCGCCAGCCTCCAGGAGCGGACACCTGGACGGTGCCGATCGCAATGCCCCTAGACTGGGCCGCGTGGCAGGCAGGATCCGGGAGAGCGACATCGCCGAAGTGCGCGATCGCATCCGGATCGACGACGTCGTAGGCGAATACGTCGCCCTGCGCAGCGCCGGGGGCGGCGCGCAGAAGGGCCTGTGCCCGTTCCACGACGAGAAGACGCCGTCGTTCAACGTGCGCCCCAGCCACGGCACCTTCCACTGCTTCGGCTGCGGCGAGGGCGGCGACGTCATCGCCTTCCTGATGAAGATCGAGCACCTCGGCTTCGTGGAGTCGGTCGAGCGGCTGGCCGATCAGGCGGGCATCCAGCTGCAGTACGAGGGCGGCGCACCGGGGCCGAAGCGCGACCGCGGCACGCGGGCGCGGATGGTCGAGGCGCACCGCATCGCCGCCGAGTTCTACGCCGAGCAGCTGCGCTCGCCGGAAGCTCTGAAGGCCCGCGAATACCTGGCGGAGCGCGGTTTCGACGAGGCGGCGGCCCAGCGCTTCGGCTGCGGGTTCGCGCCCGCGGGCTGGGACAAGCTGACGAAGATCCTGCTGCAGAAGGGCTTCGAGCTCGACGAGCTGATCAAGTGCGGGCTCTCCAAGGAGGGCCGCCGCGGCCCGATCGACCGGTTCCACCGCCGGTTGCTGTGGCCGTTGAAGGATCTCGGCGGTGACGTGGTCGGTTTCGGCGCGCGCAGGCTCTTCGACGACGACCCGATCCAGGCCAAGTACGTCAACACCTCGGCGACGCCGATCTTCAACAAGTCGCAGGTGCTGTTCGGCATCGACCTGGCCAAGCGGGAGATCGCCAAGCGCCGTCAGGCGGTGGTGGTCGAGGGCTACACCGACGTGATGGCGATGCACCTGGCCGGGGTGCCGACGGCGGTGGCCTCCTGCGGCACGGCCTTCGGCGACGAGCACATCGCGGTGCTGCGCAGGCTGATGCTGGACGACGACGTGTTCCGCGGCGAGGTGATCTTCACCTTCGACGGCGACGAGGCGGGAAAGAAGGCCGCGCTCAAGGCTTTCGAGGGCGAGCAGCAGTTCACCTCCCAGACGTTCGTGGCGATCACGCCGGACGGGATGGATCCGTGCGAGCTGCGCGAGGCCAAGGGCGACGCGGCGGTGCGCGATCTGGTGGCCCGCCGCCGGCCGCTGTTCGAGTTCGCCATCCGCAGCCTGCTCAACGAGCACGACCTGACCACCGTCGAGGGCCGGGTCGCCGCGCTGAAGCGGACGATTCCGCTGGTCCAGCAGATCAAGGACCAGAGCAGCAAGGAGAACTACGCGGTCCAGCTGGCCGGCTGGTCGGGCTGGCACAGCGAGAACGACGTCGTGCGCCGGGTCAAGGGCGGCAGTGGACGACAGGCTCGGCCCGTGCGCAAGCAGGCCCCGAAGAACCAGGTCGCGCTGGGCATCGACGTCGACCTGCCGCGCAGGCCGCCGCGCAACGATCCCCGGCTGCTGGTGGAGCGGGAGGCGCTGAAGGCGGCGCTGCAGCTGCCTGCGCTGGCCGGGCCGACGTACGACGCGCTGCCGGAAGATGCCTTCACCGAGCGCGCTTACGCCGAGCTGCACCGCGCGATCCTGCTGGCCGGAGGCACCGCGTCCGGGCTCGACGGCGCTTCCCTGGTTGGCGCGGTGGCGCAGCAGTGCGGCAACGAGGTCGTCGCCCGGCTGCTCACCGAGCTCGTCGCGGAGCCGCTGGACGTGCAGAGCGATGACGGCCCGCGCTACGTCGCGGACTTGATCACTCGCATGCAGGAGCGCCTGGTCAGCAGGCAGATCGCGGACATCAAGTCGAACGTCCAGCGGATCTCGCCGGTGGAGGACGCCGAGGAGTACAACGCGCTGTTCGGCGACCTCATCGCGCTGGAGGGCTACCGAAAGGCCCTGCTGGAAAAGATCATGGGGACGATGTGATCACCTGGCTGCGTCGGCTGGGCGCCCGGTTGAGCGGCACGGCCGAGCTGCCGGCCGACTTCGCCGGAGAGCTCGCGCCGGAGGAGCACGTCCTGGCGGTGGCCCGGACGTCGGACGGTGCGCTGGTCGCCACGCACCTCGGCCTCTGGCTGCCGGAGGGACGCCGCATCGGCTGGCACCTGCTGAGCAAGGCCACCTGGAAGAACGGCGCGCTCACGCTGGTCGAGGCAGAGGAGACCGGCGATGCGGGTGGTGCGGTGCTGCTGCGCGACCTGCCGGACCGCCGCCTGCAGCTGACCGAGCCCAGGCGCCTGCCCGACGTCGTGCACGAGCGCGTGAACAAGTCGATCCGCTCCCGCCACCACCGCGACCTGCCCGGCGGGGGAGCGTGGTTCGTGCAGCGCAAAGTCCCCGGTCAGGACGGGATCGTGCTCCAGGTGCGGCCGGATCGGGGAGCGGACGAAGCAGCGGTCGCGGAGTTCGCCGCCACCGTCGTCGAGCAGCTGAACCGCGCGAAAGAGCGCTGATCGCTCGACATCCGAGCACCTCCAGGAATACAGTACGAGCGTACTGCTAGGGAGGCTCGGCATGTGGGATCCGCAGAAGTATCTGACGTTCAGCGAACAGCGGGACCGCCCGGCCCACGACCTGATGGCCAGGGTCGGGGCCGAGCGAGCGCGCCGGGTGGTCGACCTCGGCTGCGGCGCGGGCAACCTGACGTCGCTGCTCACCGACCGCTGGCCGGACGCCGAGGTCGAGGCCACCGACTCGTCCTCGGAGATGGTCGAAGCCGCGCGAGCCCGCGGAGTCCCCGCCCGCCTGGAGGACGTCCGGGACTGGAAACCGCTGCCGGACACCGATGTCGTGCTGTGCAACGCGGTCCTGCAGTGGGTTCCCGAGCACGTGGAACTGCTGCGCCGCTGGCTGCCCGAACTGCCGTCGGGCGCCTGGTTCGCCTTCCAGGTCCCGGGCAACTTCGAATCGCCGTCCTACGTGGCGATCCGCGAACTGCTCGCCGAGCCGCGCTGGCGAGGCCGGGCGGGCGTCCTGCGAGCCGACACGGTGCTCACGCCGGTGGGCTACGCCGACGCCCTCGCGGATCTCGGTGTTGCCGTGGACGCTTGGGAGACGACCTACGTCCACGCCCTGCAAGGCCCCGACCCGGTCCTGGAATGGGTGACGGGAACGGCGCTCCGCCCGGTCCGCGACGCCCTGGGCGACGAGGAGTGGGAGGAATTCCGCGCCGAGCTCGCGTCCCGCCTCGCAACGGCCTACCCGCAGCGCCCCGACGGGGTGACGTGGTTCCCGTTCCGCCGCGTCTTCGCGGTGGTGCACCGCCTGTGACCTGCGAAGACACGCCGACGATCGATAAGAGGGGGGTCCCGTGAAAGCTCCGCGGGGGATGCGCTAAAGTAGTCCATGTCAGCGAGACGAGCTGACGGAACAAAAGAACATTCCTCCGTAGCTCAATTGGCAGAGCATTCGACTGTTAATCGAAGGGTTACTGGTTCGAGTCCAGTCGGAGGAGCGCAAAGCCCCAGATCCACGATCTGGGGCTTCTTGTATTGCGCTCTCGTCGGGCGCGCGCCGCGGGGTGGTGGCCGCCTGACAGCGGTTGAGCCGGTGTTCACCGCCGTCATGGGATGTCGGTGGTTGTTGGCAGGCTTCCGGGTCATGGGTGGTTCGGTGGTTCGGCGTTCGCTGGCCTTGCACTCCGTTCTTCGGCTCAAGCCGCACGACCTGTTGCGGCAGTGGGCCGATCTGGTCGGTCCGGAGACGTTGCCGGAGGAACCGGTGGCCGTGCTGGAGGCGCGGATCGCCGAGCTGGTGGGGACTCCCGCGGCGTTGTTCTTCCCCACCGGCGCGATGGCTCAGCAGGTGGCGTTGCGGGTGCACGCGCAGCGGCGGGGGCGGTGGACGTTCGCCGGGCATCCGCATCTGCACCTCGACAACTGGGAGCTGCAGGGTTACAACGCGGTTCACGGACTGCGGTTCCACCCGGTCGGGGACCGGAATCAGCTGCTGCGCAAGGCGGATCTGGCCGCCGTCGGCGAACCGCTGGCCGCCGTGGTGTGGGAACTGCCGCAGCGGGATCTCGGCGGGCTGCTCCCGGAGTGGGAGCAGCTGTGCGAGCAGGTCGACCTGGTCCGGTCGCGCGGTGCGGCGGTGCACCTCGACGGTGGGCGGATCTTCGAAGCGCAACCGTTCTACGACCGCCCGCACGCGGAGATCGCCGGGCTCTTCGACACCGTCTACGTGTCGCTCTACAAGGGTCTGCAAGGTGTTCGCGGCGCCGTGCTGGCCGGCGATGAGGAGACGGTGGCCGAGGCCGCGGTGTGGCGAAAGCGCCTTGGCGGTGCGATCCCGAACGCTTGGCCGTTGGCGCTGGGCGCGCTGGCAGGGCTGGACCGGCTCGTGCCGCGGATGGCGGAGTTCCGCGATCACGCCGTCGCGATCGCCGCCGCGCTCAACGCGGACGGGACCGTGCGCGTGTTTCCCGATCCGCCGCAGACTCCGCTGTTCCACGTCCACGTTCCCGCCGCCAAAGCGGCGGTCGAGCGGGCCGGTGCCCGAATGCTCGCCGAGACGGGCACGCAGCTGTTCATCAAGGTCCGCTCATCGCCGGATCCGTCGCGGTGCTCGTTCGAGATCACGGTTGGCGAGAACGCGATGGAGTTCGACCCTGACGAGGTGGTGGAACTCGCCCGAGACCTGGTGAACCGAGCGCAGGCCGGATGACCCACCCGGCCGCCCGTCGCAGTTCCGGGCCGGGACGCTCGAAGCACGGGTGCGTGGTCGGCGGACTGGTGTGGGTCTTGGAGGGCCATGGTGGAGTGGCGGATCCGATGTCCTGCACTGCGGGATCGACTGCGCTCTGGTGTGAAGACCTTTCCGGCTGGGCGCGCGAGTGCGCCGACCGGTGGGAGCCGGTCGGCGCACTCTTCGATCAGGCGTGGATCAGACGTCAGTCGTTGAACGCCGCCGAGCTGGCGTCGCCGCCGACACCCGCGCCGCCGTTGCCCGCGGAGGCGTTGCCGCCGTCACCGCTGGACAGCAGGCTGATGCCGCTCAGGACGTTGACGCCGACGCCGCCGTTGCCGCCGACGCCGTTGCCGCCCTGGGCGTAAGACCCGGCGTTGTCCCCGTGGTGGTGCCCACCAGCGAAGGCGGGGGACCCGATCGCCAGAGCCGCGGCGCAGGTAGCAGTGACACCGATCAGACGAAGCGTAGTGCGCATTGCATGAACTCCCATCCATATTCGGGCCGTTCGGCGGCTGTCCCGGATTTCCGGGACCTGGGGGGTGCACGCCGAGCGGCAAGATGTACGGTGCATCGGTTCGGGTCGGTGCGCCTTCGCAACCACCCCATAGGGAATCTTTCGCCACCCTTGAGGATGATTGCGCCGTTCCATCGGCTGATCTGGCGGCGCGAAGCTGGAAAACCGCTTCCCCACAGCGAAAACCGTTGCGGCAGCTGGGGATAAGGAGTTTCACGATTTCCGCGCCGATCGATGAGGTGCTGGTGCCGATTTCGGCTCGCGGGATTCGGCGGCATCTCGTATGGCGGTGAATTCGCCGACGCATGCCACCGCGGACGGAATGCCGCTGCGCGAACGGTTCTCCGCGCCGGATCAGTCGTCGGGGACCCAGCGGAGGACGTCTCCGGGTTGGCAGTCGAGCGTGCGGCAGATCGCGTCGAGCGTGGTGAACCGGACCGCCTTGGCCCGGCCGTTCTTCAGCACCGCGATGTTGGCGGGCGTGATGCCGACGGCCTCGGCGAACTCGCCGACGGACATGCCGCGCTTGGCGAGCTGGACGTCGAGGTCGACGATGATCGCCATCAGATCACCCCGGCGATCTCGGTCTTCATCTCCGTCGCCTTGCGCAGGAGGCTGCGCAGGATCACCACGACCATCGCGAACGAAGCGCCCACGCCGACGCACGCGGTCGCGGCACCCAGCGCGCCGACGACCGCCATGCCGTCGTCGGGCGACGGGATCTCGGCCACCGCCAGGTGACCGGCGACTCCGGCCGCGACCAGCGTGGCCAGGAGCGTCGCGCCGATGATGGCGTCGACCCAGCGGAAGGCCCGCGAGCTGAAGATCGCGTCGCGCTGGACCATCGCGAGCAGCATCCACGCCGCCAGGAGCACGACCTGGACGCAGGCCACGCCGATGATCGCGGCCGTCGCGTAGGGCACGGCGAGCGGTGCGTACGGCGGGAAGAGCTCGACCTCGTCGGCCGCCGTCGTCGGGATGACCACGATCTGACCGAAGAGTCCGGCCGCGATCGCGCCGACGATGCCGATCCGGAGGGCGGTGATGATGAACGAGTGCATGTATCGATTGTCGATCGGTATCTATCGAAAATCAACAGATCAACTGTAGTGTGGTGACGCAGGTCACGTGCGACGTGGTCGGACCGGGCGCCGCTATTCCTGGACGACGACGTCGTTGATCACCACGTCGGCCAAGTGCTCGTTGCTCGCCGCCAGGTTCTCGTGGACCTTGTTGCCGATGACCACCAAACCCTCTCGGGAGACGGTGCCCAGCGCCGTGAACTCCACCGGTTGTGCGACGGGATCCGCGAAGCTGAACATGAGCTCGGTGGAGTGGCCCGGCATCTGCCACAGGACCCCGCTGCGGATCTGCGGTTCGGAGCGGGTCTCGACAGGCACCGCATAACCGGGCTCGCGGTCGAACCCGCACCGCAACGCGTACTGCCCGCTATCAGCGCACCCGGTCCGGTCGTAGAAGCCCGACTCCGCGAGCGCGACGAAGCTGGCCACCGCGCACGGGGCCAGCGAGCGGTTCAGCGCCACCGGGATCGGGCCGATGTTGGTGTTGATGGTGGCGTGCACGATGCCGGTCGTCGGCACCTCGCCGCTGGGCGGTGGCGGGCCGCTCGCAGCCGCTTCGTTCGGCTGGTAGGCGCAGGACTTGGTGGCCGGATCTTCTCCGGCAGTGGTGCCCCGCCCGCCGATCGCGTCGACGATCAGCGATGCGAGTGCTATCGCCGCAGCAGCGAGCGCTGCGCCGATGAGCAGTCGCCCGAACGTCAGGCGCTTTCGGCGCAGTCTCACCGGAGGCGATGTCGAGCGGGTGGGTTCTTCGGGGGCGGCGGTGCCAATGCCTCCGAGAGCGGCCTTCGCCGCAGTGGACACGGTTCGGCTGTCGTCGTCGGCGAGTTCCGCGAGTGCAGTGCGCGCAGCGTCCGCTGTGCTGGGCGTTCCTGAACTCAGCAGGGCGGCCAGCTCCTCCACGGCGGCCGATCGCACCGCGGGCAGGGTGCTGCGCGCGGCTCGGCCGAGATCGGCGGGCAAGCGGGGCGCGTTGCTGCTGGCCACGATCAAGCGGCCTTGGAACCTGCTGTCGAGCCCGGGAGTCTGGGGTTTCCGGGCCGCTCGGACTTCTTCGTAGATGAACTCGTAAAGCTCGTCGACGTCGACCAGGCCGTCGCCGTTGCGGTCGGCGGCGCCGGTTCGCAGGCCCTTGACCAGTGCTGCGGTGAACACCGATGACTGCGCGGTGCCGGTGACGGTGGAGCCGTCCGGGTCGTCCGGCTCGAAGGAGTACTCCAACGCCGAGGAGGACGTCATCACCGCGCTGCCGCGTCCGCCCAGCTGGTCGAGGACTCCGGCGTTCTCGCCGGTCCGGTGCGCAGATCCGGCCGGGAACGCGCCGGCGAAGCAGCAGTCCAGCAGGACCACGACACCTCGGGAACGGGTGTTGTCCATCTGGTTGCGGACGAACTGGGCGTTGACCGCGGTCGCGTTGAGCCGGTCGTGGCGGGAGTTGGTCATCGCCAGGTGCAGCCGGCCGTAGTCGTCCTTGATGCCGTGCCCGGAGATGTGGAGCAGGGCGAGTTCGTCCGACCGTGCTGCGGCGAAGAGGTCCTCGATCGTCAGGTTCGCCTCGTGCGCGGGCGGATTGTGCAGCGTCTCGACCTCGTACCCGCCGATGGCCGGATCGGTCAGCACGGCCGCCAGGGCGTCGGCATCGGCGCGGGGCGTCCGGAGCCGGCGGAAGGTCTTGTCCGAGTAGGTATCGGTGGCGATGAGCAGCGCGCGTCGCTTCTCACCCACGACATCACCTTCCCCAAGGCGGAAAGCGCCAGTGATGGGAGAGTAGCGAAGCCCTCAGCGCGGATTCGGCCGTTCGGCCGACTTCGGAGTCCGCGGGACGGGAGACTGGGAGGCATGTTCAAGAAGTTGTTGGCCGCCGTGGGGATTGGTGGCGCTGAGGTGGAGACCGTGCTGCACACGCCCGGAGTGCAGCCAGGTGGTGTCGTGCACGGGAGCATCCGGTTGCGCAGCGGGGAGATCCAGCAACATCTGGACGGCGTCTTCGTCGAGTTCGTCACGCGGGTCGAGCACGAGACCGCCGACGACCGGGAGCGCGAGCTGATGCGCCCCGTCGGGCGGGTCGACGTGCAGCGCGGGGTCGTGCTGGAGCCGGGGCAGGTCGTCGAGTTCCCCTTCCAGGCCCAGGCCCCGTTCGAAACGCCCATCACGCACTACAAGGACCGACCGCTGCCGGGCATGGTCGTCGCGGTGCGCACCCAGCTGGAGATCAAGGGGGCGTTCGACGCGACCGACACCGATCCGATCGGCATCGGTGCGCTGCCCGCGCAGCACGTGCTGCTGGAGGCGGTGGAGCGACTGGGCTTCCACCTGCACCACGCCGACGTCGAGATGGGCCGGTTCCGCCGGACCCGGCAGCAGCTGCCGTTCCACCAGGAGATCGAGTTCCGCGGCTCGCCGAGGTATCGCCGGATCAACGAGCTCGAGGTGTCCTTCCTCGCCGGACCGGACGGCATGGACGTGGTCCTGGAAGCCGACCGCAGGCCCGGCCTGCTCACGGGCGAGCGGGACGTCGCCAACGTCCTGCACGTCGACTACGCGACGGTGCACCAGGTGGACTGGTCGGCCGAGATCCACCAGCGCCTGGACCGGATCGGCAGCGGCTGGCTGTGAAAGAGGTCGTGAGTGCTTCGCGGTGCTGGAACACCGTTGTGCACTCACGACCCCGCCCGCCTCGACCACCGGTCAGGTGACCACGAAGGTCCTGCTGGTTCCGGTGAAGGCGCTGATCTCGCCGTTCCAGCCGTTCTTCCAGTTGCCGTGGTGGACGATCCGGTAGCGGCCCGCCGGGGTGTTGGGCGGGATGTCCCAGGTGATCTTGGCCGTCGAGGTGGCCGCGCCGCTGCGCGTCCAGTGGTACTTCGTCGACCAGTGGCGGTCGTCGGCCACGCGTCGCCACTCGCCGCCCACCTGGCGCTGCACCTCGGCGAAGGTGCCGCCGGTGCGGAGGTCGTTCTTCGGGTGGCCGGTCACGAACTCCGCGGTCACCTGCTCGGCGCGGCGGTAGCGGGCGGCCGGTTCGGTGAGCACGTCGCCGAACTCGCGGCCCGGCGGCTTGTCGTCGAAGACCACGCCCGGCTGGAAGTTGATCAGCTTGCCGCGGAGGTCGCGCGGGGTCGGGCCCGGCGGCACGGAGGCGCCGGAGCGCATCGCCGCGGCCAGCCGGGCGAACTCCTGCTGGTAGGCGGGCAGCGTGTAGCGGCCGAACAGCGTCGAGGCGCCTTCGTACTGCTGCGCGTCGTACTCCTCCGGCGTGGTCACGTACTGGCTGTAGGCGTTGGCGTAGCCCTGCACCAGCACGTTCTCCAGCGGCACGCCCAGCTCGTCGGCCACCGCCTGGCGCAGCCGCAGCCCGGCGACGATGGTGCACTCGGCGGGCACCGCCACCAGGTGCAGCTGGCCGATGCGGACCAGCTGCAGCGGCAGGACTTCCGGGCACCACGGGTAGGGCTTCATCGCGCCGAAGGGCACCGCGATCGGCTTGGGCGCCTGCGCGTCGGCGAGCCCGTCGGGGATCGGTGCGTCCGCGCCGCCGAGCCAGTCGAGGAACGGGTTGCGGATGCCCTCCGGGATCGGCAGTCCCGGGCCGTCCTCGCGGCTCCCGGCGAGCATGGACACGCCGATCGCCGCCGTGCAGGTCGTGTGCTGCTGGCCGTCCGGGGTGAAGCGACCGTCCACAGTGACCTTCGACAGGTCGACGAAGCACATCCGGTGGTCCACCGCGCCGGTGATCTGCTCCTGGGCCGCGTCGAAAGCGCGCTTGGCGGCGCGGAACTGGCGGTCGCCGATGATCCGGGTGTTCTCGAACTCGTCCTCGGTCGGGCCGGAACCGGGCGAGAGGTTCAGGTTCGGCGACATGTCGCCGGCGTTGGTCTGCGCGAAGCAGGCCACGAAGTCCGGGTCGAGCTGCTCCCAGGCGAACGCGGCGTAGCCCTTGTTGTCCGAGCTGATCAGCCGGTTCGTGTTGGTCATCGAGGTGCCGTGGGTGGCGAACCAGGTGATCGCGCCGACGTCCCGGCTGCCCTGCGCGAAGCGCAGCACGGTCACCGCCGGGTCGATGCCCAGCGGGAAGTGGTCCTTGTCCGGCTGGGGGTTGAGGTCGAAGGCGCTGCGGGACCGGTTGGCGCTGGCGTCGGTCAGCACGGCTCGCCCGAGGTGCGCGGTGCCGGGCTTGAGGTCGGCGTGCGCTCGGGAGATCGCCTCGGTGATGCCGTCCACGACGGCGTTGTAGGTCTGCTCCTGGAAGCCGAGGATCGCGAGGTCGTAGGCGGCGTAGTGCGAGTCGCCCCCGCAGGCCGCGTGCGTGTGCGTGGCGTTGAGCAGCACGTTCTGCTCGGTGTAGAGGTCGCCGTAGGTCTCCCGGAGCTTGCGCAGCACTCCTTGGTGCACCGACTGGAACACCGCGCCGAGCTCGGCGGTGACGAACGCGATGCGCTTCTCCCCGTCGGCCACCACGAACGCGCGCGCGAGGGTGCGAAGGTGGATGCCCGCGGTCTGCTGCTGGGGCATCGAGTAGCCCATCATGCCGTTCTCGGCGGCCGGGCCGGTGACGTCGGCCATGCCCCGGCCCACCAGGTAATCCCCGGTCTCGCGGACGGTTTCGGCTGCGGCGCTGGTGCCGCCGAGCGTCGAAGCGACCAGCGGTGCCGCCGCCGCGGCCGCCAGCACCTGCCTCCTGGCAACGGGCATGGGCCTGCACTCCTCGGTGAATGCGAACCAATTTCACGTTCTTGGGTGACAGGAGGCTACGTGATTCAGTTCACCCTGCCAAGGGGCATGTTCACGGCCTGGACGCGATGGCGCGACCGTCGGCGTGTCGTCGCTCGACACGCCGAAGCTCCGCGATTTCAATGGAAATCGGACGCCTGATTTCCATTGAAATCGCGTCCCACCTGGTCGGGATCGTCCGCCGGTGCGCGATCAGGCCTTCCGGCCGACGCCGCCGATGTGCATGCTGTGCGCCGGGCTGTCCGGCTCGGGGATGTCCGGGCCCGCGCGCCACTGGTTGTGCGGCACCAGTCCCGGCTCTACCAGCTCGAGGCCGTCGAAGTAGCGGATCTGCTCGTCCCAGCTGCGGAAGCACCGGCTGCCCATGCCGCTCTCGGCGAACACGCGGGACAGCTCCATGGCGCGCGGTTCGCCGTTGTCGCAGGTGTTGGACACCAGCAGGAAACCGCCGGAGGGCAACCGGTCGCGGATGCCCGCGGCCACGCCCTCGGGATCCTCCTCGTCCTCCAGGTGCATCAGGATGCCGCCCAGCAGCACGGCGAACGGCTGCGACTGGTCGATCAGCCGCGCGGTGTCCGGGTGCTCGAAGATCGCATCCGGTTCGCGCAGGTCCGCGTTGAGGAAGGTGGTCCGGTCGTTGGAGGCGAGCAGGGCGCGGCTGTGGGCGAGCACGATCGGGTCGTTGTCCACGTAGACCACGCGGGTCTCGGGCGCGATGTCCTGCGCGATCTCGTGCACGTTGCCCGCGGTCGGCAGCCCGGAGCCGATGTCGATGATCTGCCGGATGCCCGCTTCGCCGACCAGGTAGCGCACGGCCTGCCGCAGGAAGTACCGGTTCGCCTTGGCCAGCAGCATGGCCTCCGGCACCACTTCCATCATCGCCGCGGCCGCGGCCCGGTCCACCGCGAAGTTGTCCTTGCCCCCGAGGGAGTAGTCGTAGATGCGGGCGATCGAGACCTTCTCGGTGTTGATCTCCGCGGGCACGTGCTCGATTCCGGATTCGGATCCGAGGAGTCGTTCCAGCGGTCCCGGGGCTTCCGCCATCGTTGTTGTCCCCTCGTGCGAAGGCCGGAGATCGACCCAAGGTACAACATCAACTCAACGGCGTTTCGCGTTTGCCGGGAATTGTCCAGAACGACTTGAATTGGAATATTCCAGCGATCTCGGCGATCTTGTCAATACCCGAACGGCATCGCGATCACGGCCCGCAGCCGCCGCGACCACTCCCGCGCGGCTCCGGCTGCGGCGATCCGGTCGCGGTCGGATTCGGTCGGCACCAGGAAGACCTCGCCGGTCACCACGGTGGTGCCGGGCAGCGCCAGCTGGTCCAGGAACCGGTCCACATCGGGGACGATCCGCACGAGCGACCGCCGCCCGGCGGCGATCTTCCGCGCCCGGTGCGCCATGCGGTCGATGGCGCTGCGGTCCCGCCACTGCGCGAGCTCCGCGCCGTACCTCGTGGCCTGCGCGGCGCCTGCCGGGGTGGAGATCACCGGGAAGGTGTCCGCCCGGTCGTCCCGGGGCGCGTCGACGATCACGAGCTCGCCGGTGGTGATGCGCTCGGCGAAGGTGTCGATGCCGAGCATCGCGGCCCGCCCCGCGTAGCGCGAGGTCGTCGGGCTGACGACCTCCTCGTCGTGCACCGTGGCCCGCCACCGCAGGTGTCCGGGGCAGCGGTCGGTGCCGCACAACCGCCGGCGCCAGCACTGCCCACCGCGTCCGCAGTCCTCCCAGCTCGGGTGCACGACACCGGTCACGAAGACTTCGATCTCGGCGATGTCGCGGCGCTGGTTGCGCGCAGGCCGGATCAGCCGCACGCACGGCACCGCGCGCTGCGCCGCTCCCCGGATCTGGACCCGCAGGGTGAACCGGGTGCCGTCCGGGCACTCGAACCGCAGGACCGAGCTCCGGCGCTCGTTGCCCGCCTTGTTGAACGCCCGGGCCGCCCGGCCGCGCAGCATCTGCCGCACCTGCCGGTCCGACGGCTCCGGCGGCACGGGGTGGGAACAGGTGCGCCCGGCGAGGTGCGACCAGTGGAAGCCGCGGCCGGATCCGGGATTCCGCCGCAAGTAGACGGGATGGCGTTCGATGCAGCGCGCGTAGCGCCGGTACGGGTTCGCCCGGTGGGGCCGGAAGCGTTCCCGCTGGAACTTCCCGGGATGACCCAGGTCCGGTCGGTGCGCGTCCAGCTCGTGTTCGTGCTCGTCGTCGGAGAACGCGATCAGAGTCACGGCTGCTCCCCAGCATCCCGGTTTCCGGCTCGCACCCACCATGGTGCCGTCCGCGCGGAAACCCCTGCCGCGCCGCGGATCGCGCCGGGTGATCAGCACTTCGGCACCCGGGGCGCGACCTCGGCCGGACGGGGCGAGCGGCGGGGCGCCGATGGCGGATCGTCGTGTTCCGGGCGTCGCGGGCATCGCCCGACCGCACCAGCATTGCGCTGCCCGGGCGGTTTCTAGATCTCCTCGGGCAGCCCGAAGCCCGCGAACTGCTCGGCGCCGATGAACGACGTGATCTCCCGGATCAGTCCGTCGTGCAGCGTGAACACGTTGATCGACCACGGGCGGTGCGAGGTCTCGCCGTCGCGGCGCAGGTAGCAGGCCACCGCGGGTTGGCCGTTGGCGTTGACCGGGATGTGCCGCCAGGCCCCGCACGAGGAGAGCGGCACCTCGACGGCGAAGTCCATCACCGCGTCGACACCGCGGTACCAGTGCGGCAGCGGCGGCATCGACCAGGTGACGTCGGCGGTGAGCAGGGAGAGCAGGAGATCGGCGTCGCCGCGCTCCAGCGCGGTCGCGAACCCGGTGACGATCTCCTGGATCCGCCCGTCGTCGAGCCGGCTCAGCGCCTGCTGCTGGGTGCGGGACGGGACCTTCTCGGCCACGATCCGGCGGGCGCGCTGCAACGCGCTGTTCACCGACGCGGTCGAGGTGTCCATCGCCTCGGCGATCTCGGCGGCGGAGAAGCCGAGCACCTCGAACAGCAGCAGCGCCGCCCGCTGGTTGCCGGGCAGGTGCTGCAGCGCGGCGACGAAGGCGAGCTCCACGGCCTCGCGTTGCTCGTAGTGCGCCTCCGGCGCGGCCCGGCCGCTGCTGAGCCCGGCGTCGGCGTAAGGCCCCAGCCACGCGACATCGGTGAGCGGGGCGGAATCGACGACGGCGTGGGCGCTCGACGGCCCGAGGTCGACGGGCAAGGCCCGCTTGCCGCGGCTCTCGATGGTGTCCAGGCAGGTGCGGGTGGCGATGGTGTGCAGCCAGGTGCGGACGGAGCTGCGGCCTTCGAACCGCTCCAGCCCGCGCCACGCCCGCACCAGTGCGTCCTGCAGCGCGTCGTCGGCGTCGTAGGACGAGCCGAGCATGCGGTAGCAGTGCGCGTGCAGCTCCCGGCGCAGCGGTGCCACGAGCCGGTCGAACGCCGCGCCGTCCCCTGCGCGGGCCAGGGCCAGGTCGTCGGCCGTGCTGGAAGAAATCTCGCTCACGGCGATGATTCTGCCCCGGCTCCGCCGGTCAACACCGGTGAACCGATTTCTAGGAGGATCACCATGACGAACGCGCCCACCACCGGCCTGCTCCGGGTGCCCGACGGCCGGCTGCACTTCGAGGTGCGCGGCCGCGGACCGCTCGTGGTGCTGACCGGTGCCCCGATGGACGCCCGGTCCTTCGAGCCGCTGGCCGAGCTGCTGGCCGTCGACCACGCGGTGCTCACCACCGACCCGCGCGGCATCAACCGCAGCCCGCTGGACGACCCCGAGCAGGACTCGACGCCGGAGCTGCGCGCCGACGACCTGGCCCGCCTCATCGCGCACGTCGACGCCGGTCCCGCCGCGGTCCTCGGCTCCAGCGGGGGAGCGGTCAGCGCCCTGGCCCTGGCGCAGTCGCGGCCGGAGCTGATCAGCGCCGTCGTGGCGCACGAGCCGCCGCTGTGCGAGCTGCTGCCGGACCGCGAGCAGTTGCGCGAGAGCACCGAGGACATCATCGCCACCCACCTGTCCGGCGACTACCTGGGTGGATGGCGGAAGTTCCTGGCGATGGCCAACATCGACATGCCGCCGGAGGCGGTCGGCGAGATCTTCGGCGGCGAGCGCGACGCGCAGCAGACCGCCGACGACCACTACCAGCATGCGCACATGCTCCGCGGCACCTCGCACTGGACGCCCGATCTCGACGCCCTGCGCGCGGTGGCGGACCGGATCGTGGTCGGCATCGGCGAGGAGTCGGGCGGGCAGCTGTGCGAGCGCACCTCGAAGGCGCTGGCGGCGGAGCTGGGCGCCGACCCGGTGATGTTCCCCGGCGATCACATCGGTTTCGTCGGCGCCCCGGCCGAGTTCGAAGCCCGCCTCCGCGAAGTGCTGCCGAGCTAGGCGGCGACGCCGAGCACCGGGACGGCCACGGCGGTCCGCGGGACGACCGCCGAGCCCTGGTCGACGACCGGGCGGTTCACCCGCGGCTCCGGCGCCGGTGGTTCCGCTCGGCGAGGAGCACCGCGCCCGCGCCGAGCGCGGCCAGCACCAGGTTCGTCCAGGGCTGAGCTCCCGGAACGAGGTTGACCAGGAAGGCGCTCTCCGCGGGATCGGTGCCGAAGGTGCTCTGCACCAGCGGCGCGAGGCCTTGCACCAGCAGCACGACACCGACGATCCACAGCAGCGTTCGCATCGACGCCTCCTCTTTTTGGCACAGCTGTGCTGAATAGTAAACAGTACAGCTGTGCTATAAAAGTGGTGTGCCGAAGATCGTGGACCACGATGAGCGCCGGCTGGAGATCGCCGAAGCGCTGTGGCAGGTCGCTCGGCGCGACGGGATCCACGCGGTGTCGGTGCGAACCGTGGCGGCGCAGGCGCGGATGTCGCCGACGGCCCTGCGCTACTTCTTCACCACCCAGGACGAGCTGCTGGAGTTCGCCATGCACGCGGTCGCCGACCGCGTGGCGGTCCGCGTCCGGTCGCGCCTCGACGCCGCCGGAACTCCGGAGGGCGTCCGGCGGCTCCTGGAGGAGCTCGTCCCGCTCGACGACGACCGGCGCCTGGAGCAGGGCGTCTACCTGGCTTTCGTGGTGCGCGCGCAAACCCATCCGGGATTGCGCGCGGTGGGCGAGGAAGTGGAGTCGCAACTCGCCGGCCTGGTCCGCACCGCGATGGAGGCGCTGCGCGCGTCCGGCGGCCTCGGCGAGGGGCGGTCGATCGGTGGCGCGGCGCGCAGCACCTACGCGCTGCTGGACGGACTCGCGTTCCAGGGCGCGCTCTGGCCGGAGCGGCATCCGCCCAAGGAGCTCAAGAAGATCTTGCACGAGCACCTGGCCGAGCTGGCGTCGCCGCTCGCCGGGAGCTGATGCGCACAGTGGACTCGAGGTGTCCGATGCGGACGTCGCCGGGTGATGGCGGTTACACGTGCCGCACCGCAGGTGCCGCCTCCGCGTTCGCTAAGATCGGTGGTGGGTACTTCGGTACCGCAATCGGGGTGATCGGCGGCGGATGCGAACGCGGGAAGCGGTGCGCTGAGGCGGTTTTTCGCAGTCGCGGTACCCGGGCGGGAACCGTCGCGGCATCGCGGTCGAGGCGGCAGCAGTTCACCTGTCCGGGCGACTCGGGGTCGGGATGGATAACAATCCCGGATCAGTGCGCGATCATGTCCTTGCTCGACTCGCGGTCAACGTCGCCGGCGCAGATGATTTGTGCAAGCCGCGTGACCTGCGGACCGCCGATCGGCCACGCTGGTTGATCCGCCCGATTGCTGACCGAAACGAACTCGTGATGCGTTTGCGCGCAACGGGCTGCCGTTGCGCTTCGTCTCTCTAGCAGTTGGTGGTTCGTCCAACGGGACTGACTACAGGACGGGGGAAGTCAGGATGTCCGCTCCAGGGATCGGCAAGAACTCGCACCTCTCGCTGCCCGATTTCGCTTCGGTGACCAAGCTGCCGAAGCCGATCAAGGCGCTCGTCTACCTGGTCATGCTGTCGGTGCTGACCGTGGCCGGGATCGCCGCGCTGATGGCCGCGATGGTCGTCATCGGTCAGTTCACCGGCGCGTTCGACGTCTTCAGCTTCATCGGCTGAACGGCTCGCGACCAACGGGCGGCGCACCACCGGTGCGCCGCCCTTTCTCATGCCCGCGCGCGACCCGCTAGTCCGGTCGGCGCAACGCCGTGCGCAGGGCATTCGACCGGTCCGACCAACCGGCCGCTAGGCCGCTCGGCGGGTCCACCCGAAGGTCGGAACAACCCGGGACCTCGCTACGATCGCCAGTGTTGCCAACGCCACGGGGGCAGTAGCTCAGCAGGTCAGAGCAGCGGACTCATAATCCGTCAGGTCGTGGGTTCAAGTCCCACCTGCCCCACAAAACACCAGGTGGAACGGTCGCGGACTTGACGCTGCTCGGTCGGTCCGGTGGATTTCCCGGACTTCGTCCGCCGGTTCTGCGCGCTTTTCGCATCGGCGTGGAAAAGCGGATCGGTCAGGGGAGCAGGAACGCGCTCGGGAGGGTTGCGCCGCTCTTGACCGTGTCCATGAGGAACATCGTGTCGTAGCGGCGGATGTTGTCGTCGCTCTTGAACAGCTCATCGCTCAGGTCGCGGAGGGCTCGCACCGAGGTCGCCGTGAGCAGCACGGCGTAGTCCCACCGGCCCGAGAGGGCGTAGCACTGCTGGACCTCCGGCCGGGCGCGGAGCCGGTCGGCGATGCGCCGGTGGTGGTCGAGGGATTCCTCGACCAGGGAGAGCACCACGAGCGCCTGGGTCAGGGCCGGGGCGTGCTCGGCGCTGACGACGGCGACGGTGCGCAGGAGACCGGCGGACTTGTAGCTCGTGATGCGGCGCTGGACCGCGCTGGGGGACAGGCCGACCTGGTCGCCGAGCTCGCGGAGCGTCTGGTCGGCGTCGGCCTGCAGCAGGTCCAGCAGCTGCACGTCGATCTCGTCCAGCGGTCTCCTCCGGGTGCTCACGCGCAAAAATATTGCGTGCGAGCCCGAACAAAGCAAGCGGTTGCCGGGCCGGAATGCCTAGCGTCACGAGCCGTGAACCAGTTCAACGCACCCACCGATCTCGTCCTGGGCGACATCTCGCGGACCAGGACCGCCATTCCCGACTGCTTCCTGGACACCCCGCAGTACGAGGACGAACTGCTCAACGCGGTGCTCGGGCGCCGCGTCACCGTCAAGGTGGAGATCGCCAACCCCATCCGGAGCTTCAAGGGACGCGGCGTCGGCCTCGCGCTCGCCGGGCTGCCGGCCGGTGGCACGGTCGTCTGCGCTTCGTCGGGCAACTTCGGTCAGGCGGTGGCCTACATCGGCCGCGCTCGCGGCCTGCGCGTCGTCGTGTGCACGACCACCGACGTCAATCCCGCCAAACGCGCGCGCATGGCGGCCTTCGGCGCGGAGGTGGTCGAGGTCGATGGGACCGCGGAGGCGGCGCACCGCGCTGCCGAGGCCTTCGCCGAGGAGACCGGGGCCCAGCTGATCGTCGACGGTGTCCATCCGGGCGTCGCCGAAGGCGCGGCCACGATCGCCGCTGAGCTCTCCCGCGCGGGCGAGTTCGAGGCGGTCGTCGCGCCCATCGGCGACGGCAGCCTGATCAGCGGGATCGCGCTCTGGCTGCGCGAGCACGCTCCCCGCACCCGAATCATCGGCGTCAACACCACCGACGCGCCCGCGATGCAGCGCAGCGTCCAGGCAGGTCGACCGGTTGCCGTCGCGCCGGCGAGCAACTTCGCGGAGGGCATCTCGATCCCGCAGCCCCACCCCGAATCGGTCGCTCGCGTGCGGGCGCTCGTCGACGACATCGTCCTGGTCGACGAGCGCGAACTCCGCGAAGCGATGAGTCTCATCGCGCAGCACCTCTCGGTGCTCGCGGAACCGGCCGGAGCCGCCGGGATCGCGGCGATCGCCGCCGGGCGCATCCCGCACGGCAAGATCGCCACCCTCATCACCGGGGGCAATCCCCGGCCCGCTGTCGCGGAAGCCCTGCGCACCCACCTGGAGCGCGCGTGATCGAGTCCATCGGCATCATCGGAACCGGATCCATCGCCGCGGACGTCGTGGACGGGCTGTGCACCGCGCCCGAGCCGAGCCCGGCGATCCACCTCTCCCCGCGCAACGCCCGGATCGCCGAAGCGCTGGCCCGCCGCCACCCCGACGTCCACGTCTGCATCGACAACCAGTCGGTCGTCGATGCCGCGGAGCTGCTGCTCCTCGCAGTTCGCCCCGATGCTGTGCGCGAGGCCCTCACCGGGCTCCGGGTACCTGATGGCCGAGTGCTCATCAGCGCCGTCGCGGGATGGTCCGTCGAGGCGCTGCGGGCACAGCTCGATGCCGACGTGACGGTGGTCCGCTCGATCCCGCTGCCAGCGGTGCGGCACCAGCGCGGCGTCACCGCACTCCACCCGGCGCATCCGGCCGCGGAAGAGGTGTTCGACCGGCTCGGCGGCGCTCTGGCGGTCGACGACCCCACCACCTTCGACGCGCTTTCCGCCGCAACGGCGACGATCTCCACCCACCTGCACTACCTGGGCGCCGTTGCCGACTGGATCGCACGCCAAGGCATGGAGCCGCGCGCCGCGGAGAGCTACGTGCGCAGCATGTTCTCGGGCGTCAACGTCTCTCTCGCCGATCAGAGCACCGGGCTGTCCGAGCTCGGCCGAGCGCACGAAACTCCCGGCGGTAACAACGAGGCCCTGCGCGCGAGGTGGTTCGACTCGCAGAACAGGGCAGCGCTCGACGAGGCGCTGGAGCACATCCGCCGGCGGGTCGCCGCCAGCACGAGCGAATGGGCCCGGTGAGGCGGTTCAGGACCGCGGCAGGGTGATCGTCGCGGTGAGGCCGCCGTCCGGGTTGGGCGTGGCGGTGGCGGTGCCGTGGTGGCTGTGGGCGATCGCCCGGACCAGGGTGAGGCCGAGGCCGTGCCCGCCTGGGTGAGTGCGGGCGCGGACGCGGTGGAACGGCTCGAACAGCCGCTCGGCGTCCTCGGGCGTGATGCATGGTGCGGGTGGTCGCCAGCGGGGTGCGCAGCTCGTCGTCTTCGCGGATCGCCGTGGCCGTCGCCGGACTGGCCGTCATGCTCGGCGCGGGCGGAGTCGCGTTCGCCAACACCGGGGACGCACCGACCGATGGGGGAAAGCCGACGGCGATCGAGTGTCGCAAGGTCGAGCACCTGGAACCCGGTGTCCCGTTCGAACCGGCGAAGCCGGTCGAGGATGCCCCGGCGGAGCCGCTGGAGCCCGGCGCCCCCGCTGTTCCGGCGAAGCCGATCGAGGAAGCACCGACCAAGCCGCTGGAGCCTGGCGCTGGTGAGGCGATCGAGTGCAGGCAGGTGGACGGGCCGCTGCCCGGCGTTCCGTCCCACCCGACCGAGCCGGGCGCCGAGGTGCTGCCGCCCGGCACTCCCGGCGAGTCCGCGGAACAGGCCGAGCCGGTGAAGTAACCAGGCCGGGGCCGGGTGGCTCGTGGTGGTTCTCCACGAGCTGCCCGGTTGTTCTGCACCTGGCGCCCGGTCATCCCCCGCCGCCGTCGCCCCCGCCGCCACCTCCGTCGCTCCCGCCACCGCCGTCGCTGAACCCGCCGACTCGGCGGCGGCCGCGGGGCCCACGCCGTCGCTTCGGCCCCGCCACCACGAGCAGAACGACGAATGCCACCAGCAGCAGCACGAACATCCCGCTGTCACTCATCACACGAGGGAGACGTCCGGAGGTGTTCCGGGGTTGCTCGTGCCCGCTGATGTCCGGAGCGGTGCTGGTCGACGGCCGCCCACTTCAGCGGCCACGGGCCTGCCCAGGCCACGGTCGGGGTCTCGCAGCGACTAGCCCCGTCCGCGTTCCCAGAGTCCTGGACTCGTCTGTCACTCGCCGCCGCCACCGTCGCCGTCATTGCCGCCGCCACCATGGCCACCAACGCCATTGCCGCCGCCCCGCTTCGCCCGGCGCACTGAGTACACGACCAGCGCGACCATCAAGCCGCCAGTGGTCAGGATCGGCAGCAAACCCAGGACGTCAGCGCCAATTTCAATCGTCATGGAAGGAAGACGTCCCGGACGGTCTCACCGGTTCACTCGGTCGCCACTTCCCGTTCATCCGGGGCATGTCGTTCTCCCTGATGGCTCTTCTCGGTGGCGAGCCACTGGAATGCCGTCACTCGCCGGGGTTTTCGGCCCTCATCCTCACACTGGATCGCGCCACATGGGTTGGAGCCGAGGGCCGTTGTCGGGGAGTTCGAGCGGGGCTCCGACCGGGCGGAATCCGTGGCGGGCGTAGAGGTGCGTGCTGCGCTGCGTGCTGGCTTCGAGGTAGGCGGGCCGGCGATCGGCGTCGGCCGCGGCGAGCCGGTGGCGCAGCATCGCGGTTCCCGCGCCACTTCCACGGAATTCGGGTACCACCGCCATCGCCGACAGGTAGAGGTGCGGTTTCTCCGGGTGGTGCTCGGCGATCAGCCCGAGGACGGTGGCGGTGCGCTGGAGAGCCGGTTCGGCGGCGTTCGCGATCTCCGCGGCCGCGCTCCGGAGGCGGGTGGCCGACATCGTCTCCGACCAGATCGACAGGCCCGCGATGGTGCCGTCCAGGTGTTCGGCGACCAGCACTTCCTCCTCGTGCAGGGCGCTGCTGACCGACGGGCGGAAGAACTCGGCGAGATCGATCCCGGTGGTGTACGGCATGACCCAGTCGACGACCGCTTCGTCGGCGAAGGCGGCCGCGTAGGCGGGGGCGATCCGGTCCAGCTCCGAGGGCTCGGCAGTTCGGACGAGCAGTCCGTTGGCGATCATGGCGTCTCCGTCGTCGTACGGGTGTTCCGGTTCACCAGGATTGCGGCGCAACGTGCCGGTTCCGAGTAGTTTCGTCACGGAACGCGTTGTGACGAAAAGAGGTTCGGATGCGGTGCGCCCAGTGCGGTGCCGAACTCCCGGTCGCGAGCCGGGGCAGGCCCCGCCGCTACTGCGGGCGGTCCTGCCAGGCGCGGGCGTACCGGGCGCGCAAGGACGGCGTCGCGATCAACCGGCGCTCGGCGACCAAGGCCCGGGCGGCCGAGATCAACCGAGCCGGAGTTCTTCGGGCCGCGATCCGGCTCGCCGATGCGGAGGGAATGCCCGCGGTGTCGATGCAGCGCGTCGCCGCGCAGCTCGGAATCGCCGTGATGACGTTGTACCGCCACGTGCGGAGCAAGGACGAGCTGGTCACGGCGATGGTGGACGCCGTGCTCGCCGAGCAGTCACCACCGGCGCGTTCCGGCGGCTGGCGGGCGCAGCTGGAACACGAGGCCCGCCAGGAATGGCAGCTCTACCAGCGGCATCCGTGGGTGCTGCCGGTGCTGGCGAGCACCCGCCCGCCGCTGGGCGGTGCGGTGCTGGCCGCCGTCGACCGGTCGCTGGCGGCGCTGTCCGGACGCGGCCTCGACCACCGCGCGGCGCTGTCCACCTACCTGCTGGTGAGCGGCTACGTGCAGGGCATGGCACTGCTGGTGGCCGCGGAGTCGCAGGCGGTGCGGGAAACCGGTGTGCGGTCCGAGACCTGGTGGTCCAAGGCCAGATCCGGCCGGTTCGCCGGGTTGGTCGACTCGGGCTGGTACCCGTGGCTGACCGAGCTCGCGGTCGACGACTTCCCCGGCCCGGACCCGGTCGACGGCTGGTTCGACTTCGGCCTGCAGCGAGTCCTCGACGGCATAGCGGTCTTCCTCGGCGAACTCTCCACACCGGACTGATCAGCGGCTGGGGGACTGCTCGTCGATCAGCGGACCGCGTCGGGCAGGGCCGTGTCGCTGCGGAGCGCCTGCAAGGTGTCGATCTCGCGATCGATGTCGCGCCGCTTGGCTGCGAGACGTTCGGCTTCCTGGGCGAACAGCTCTTCCATGACGCCGTTTCGCTCATCGAGCGGGGCTTCCAGGCAGGGCAGCACCTCGTCGACGGTGCTGCTGCTCAGGCCGGCTGCGAACAGGTGCTGGATCATGACGACCCGCTCGACCATGGAGCTGTCGAAGTCGCGCCATCCGCCGGGCGTGCGCTCGGACCGGATGAGTCCCTGCTGCTCGTAGTACCGCAGGGACCGGGTGCTGACACCACTGGCATCCGCCAGCTCACCGATGCGCATGAAACCTCCTGGGCCTTGTTGCCGACTCCCATCCTCGCACTTCTTGCAGTTGACACCGGTGTGAGGTTTCACCATCTAGGAGTCAACGCAGCAGGGAATCCGAGAAAACCGGAGGTTCGCCATGACCGCTCAGATCCACATCTGGTCGGACTACGTCTGCCCGTTCTGCCTGATCGCCGACGAGGTGATCGAGCGCGCGATCGCCGACCTGCCCGACGTCGAGGTCGTCCACCACGCCCACGAACTCCGTCCCCGTCCAGCGCCGACTCTCAGAGCGGAGGATCCCTATCTGCCCGACATCTGGCGTCGAGTCGTCTACCCGATGGCACGCCGCCACGACGTGCCGGTGCAACTGCCGAGCGTCTCTCCGCAGCCGTACACCGAGCTGGCCTTCCGCGGTGCACAGTACGCCCTGGACCAGGGGCGGGCCGACGCGTACCACCGCCGCATCATGACGGCGTTCTTCCGCGAGGACCTCGACATCGGGAACCGCGAGGTCCTGGCCCGGCTGGCCGGGGAAGCCGGGCTCGACCCGGTCGCCTACACCGCGGCTCTCGACGATGCGGAGTACGCCGAGCGACACCGGCAGGAGCTGGCCGAGTCGGAACGCCTGGACATCACCGTCGTGCCCACGATCACCATCGGCGACCGGCGCATCCAGGGCGTCGCCGATGAAGGCGTGATCCGCCGGGCGCTGCACGAAGCGTTCGCGGCATGAACGCGGGGACGACCCGGCTCGCGGCGCTGATGGCCGAAGCCGTGGAGATCTGCATCAGCCACGTCGAGTCGGGCGGGATTCCCTTCGTCGGACTGCTCGTCGGCGACGACGGGTGGGTTTCCGAACCCGGCGTGAACCTCGTCCGCGAGACCGGTGATCGCACTGCGCACGCGGAGATCGTCGCCATGCGCGAGGCGGCCCGGACCCGTGGTCTCGAAGGCCTCACCCTGCTGGCCACGGGAGAACCGTGCGGCCTGTGCTACCGCGTTGCCGCTGCGCACGGCATCGCCGCCGTCCACTTCGCGGTGGGACGCGACGACGCCGCCGAGTGGGGCTTCGACTACCGGGCCGGCTATCGCGAAGCAGACCGGCTGCTCCTCGCGAAGACGGCTGGCCACCTCGCCGTGGACCGCGGCCTGGCCCCGTTCGCCCGATATCGGGCCCTGCACCACCCCGACCTCACCACCAACTCGTAACTCGTTTCACCGAAAGGACATTCGTCATGCAGTGGTTCTACCTCGCCGTCGCCGTCGCCTTCGAGATCTCCGTCGCCATCGCCGCGGGCAAGGCCCAAGGCTTCACCAAGCCCGCCTGGACCGCGGCCACGCTGGTCAGCGGCGGCATCGCCACCTACTTCCTCAGCCTGGCCCTGCTGACCTTCGACGTCGGCGTCGGCTACGCGATCTGGACCTCCGCGGCCGGTGTCGGGATCGTCGTCCTCGGCGCGCTCCTGTTCGGCCAGCGACTCGACTGGCGCAAGCTCCTCGGCATCGCCGCCGTCATCGTCGGCGTCGTCGGCCTCCAGCTCAGCGGAGCGGCGTGATGGTCCGGGACACCCACGCACCGAAGCAGCTCGCCGTAATCGATCACGAAGAAGGAAATCCCATGACTGCCACCGCCACCGTCGCCGCCCCGACCGCCACCGCCACCGCCACCGCCCGCAGCCGGACCCGTGCCTGGCTCATGCTCCTCCTGGCCGGAGTCTTCGAGATCGGCTACGCCCTCGCCGTTGGAGGCAGCCAGGGATTCACCGTGCTCTCCTACTCGGTCGTGGCGGTCGTCTTTTTCCTCCTGACGCTCTTCGCCCTCAGCCTCGCCCTGCGCACCATCGACGTGGGCATCGGTTACGCCGTCTGGGCCGGGATCGGCGCAGTTGGAGCCGCACTGCTGGGGCCGGTCTTCTTCGACGAGACATTCACACCGGTCAAGGCCCTCTGGCTGACAGTGATCATCGCCGGTGTCGTCTGGCTCAAGCTCTCCGACAGCCTCAAGCGACCGCAGGCCGAGAATGCCTGATGACCGCGGCCGGAGCCGCGAGATCCCCCCCCGGGTCGATCTCGCGGCTCCGGCCGTTCGTTCCGGTGAATGCCGGAGAGAGGCCGGCTCGGGCCGGACGTGGTCGCGGAACCGTTCCCGGCGTCGCGAAGTCCACATCGGACTCAACGACCCAGGAAGCAGGAGTCCGTTGGCGCTCGGAGAATTCGGCCGCTTGGCCCGGTGGCTGCGGTACGGTGGGGAGATCATGCCCGATCTCCTCGGAATCAACCACCTGACCCTGTCCACGACCGATCTCGACCGGCTCGTCGGCTACTACACGGAGCTGCTCGGAGCGACGTTCGCCTTCGGGCGCGCCGCCACCTCCACCGATCCGCGGATCGCGGTCCTCGACGTCGGCGGCGCCGACCACCTGATGATCGTCGAAACCGACACCGCTCCCAGCACCGAACTCGATCCCCTGGACCAAGCGGGCTGGGGCCTGCGGGTGGCGACGCTCGCGCAGCTGCGCGAGGTACGCGAACGGATCGTGGATGCCGGGTGGCAGGTGGGGCAGATCGAGGAACTGCCCGCGCAGTGGACGATGACCGCTCGCGATCCCGACGGACGCCCGGTGGACGTCCGGGCTCACCGGCCCCGCACCTGACGAGTCCTGCCCCGCCGGCAGGGCAGAACGGCCTCAGCGGAGCGCCGCGGCCAAGGCGCGGTAGCCGGGCAGCGGGTCGCCGAGGACCTGGACCGCCACGTGGTCGGCGCCCGCCTGGAGATGCGCATCGATGCCGCGGGCGATCTGCTCCGGAGTGCCGTGCAGGGCCAGCGCGTCGACGAGCCGGTCGCTTCCCGGCGGGGTGACGTCTTCCGCGGTGAAGCCGTGGCGCTCCAGGTTGCGGGTGTAGTTCGCCAGTTGCAGATACCTGCCGACGATGTCGCGACCGGTTTCCCGGGCGCGCTGCGGGTCGGTGTCGACGACGACCTTCTGCTCCGGCGCGAGCAGCGTGTCACCGAGGATCGCCCTGGCGTGCCGGGTGTGCCCGGGCGTGGTCAGGTACGGGTGCGCACCGGCCGCGCGGTCGCGCGCGAGCTCCAGCACCTTCGGGCCGAGGGCCGCGAGCACCCGCTGCGACTGCGCGACCCCGGCGGCGTCCAGCACGTCGAGGTAGTCGACCAGCGCCTGGTACGGCTTGCGGTAGTCATCGTTCATCTCGCGGTGCCCGGCGCCGATGCCCAGCACGAAGCGGCCAGGGTGCTTGGCGTTGATCCGGTGGAACGATTCGGCGACCGGGCCCGGGGCAGCGCTCCAGATGTTCACGATGCCGGTGGCGACGGTGATCCGGCGGGTGGCGTCGAGCAGCTGTTCGGCGATGGCGAGGTCCGCGGGCGGGGAACCGCCCAGCCAGATCGTGCCATAGCCGAGTTTCTCGACTTCCGCTGCCAGTTCAGGATCCAGCTGCGCGGAGATCTGCCAGATACCGGTCTTGCCGAGCGAGGTGGTCATTCCCGGGAAACGCGCCGACCCGGAACCTCATTCCCGGACCGGCGCTTCAGGACGAACGCCAGCGTTCCGTCGACCGCGGTGAGCGTGGCCATCCCGCTGTCCCGGCCGGAACCCGCCGGGCCCGGTAGCGGCCGACGAGCACCAGGTTGAGCCCCGCCCGGGCGGCCATCCACGGCCACTTCGGACGCCCCAGCAGCAGGCCGGGGGCGAGGGCCAGATCGATGATCCCGACGCTCCTGGCGAACCGGCGGTCGAGGCCGAGCGCTCCGCCGACCTTCTCCGGAGCCGCAGCCAGGCCGACGCCCATGCCCAAGGTCACGGGCCCGACCACGTCGGCCAGCCGCTCCACCGCGATGCGCTTCATGAGCACATGATCCACCGGACCGGCCCGGCGGGGAAAGGACGGAAGTCCTCGACCGGGCAGGGCCTCAGCCGTCCTTGCGCCAGACGTAGGCGGCGGAGATCGGGTGGTTGCGGAAGCGGGCCCACTTCGGCTTCACCGCGAGCCAGGCGTCGTCGATCAGGCCCTCGTGCAGCTCGGCCAGCCGCCAGCCCGCCGCCACCGCGGCCGTGACGTGGTCGCTGATCAGGTGCACGTTGGTGGTGATCGCCACCGACTCGCCGGCGTCGTTGGTGAAGTGGGTGGGCATGCCGGAGGTCATGATGAAGTGCGGGTGGAACGCGACCAGCACGAACGCGGCCTTCGGCGCGGCGATCCGCCACGCCTCCCGGTAGAAGGGCGCCAGGTCGTCGAGGTGCTCGTCCACCAGCGAGGAGATCACCAGGTCGTAGGCGCCGGCCTCCAGCCCGGTGCTGGTGACGTCGGCCTCGGTGAGGCTGTCGTGCGCCCCGCGCCGCTCGGCGAGCGCCAGCATCTCCGGAGTCAGGTCGACACCGTCGATCGCCGGAACTCCCTTGCCCCGCAACCACTGCCCGGTCCGCCCGGTCCCGCAGCCGAGGTCGGCGGCCCGCCCGACGGCGTTCCACTCCGGCTCCCGCAACCGCTCCAGCAGCGCGAGGTCCATGACGTCCTCGACGGTGTCCTCGTACTTGCCGACCCACTCCCCGTAGCCGGTGCGCACATCAACGGTCCGGTACCCGCGCGAGTCAAACCCACTGAACTCCATTCCCCGGATTATCCAGCCGGGCGCACCACCTCGAAACCGGTTTTCCACCCGGTGCCGGTCCGCTCCGGGACGGCGGCGAAAAACCAGATGCGCGCGGAGCGGCGAGTCGTACGCTTCCGAGGAATCCCAAGTCGGGATGGCGGCACCTCCGGTGCCGGTGCTGGAAAGGAAGCCCCAACTGACGCGAACCTCATCGTCGGCCCAGCGGATCGGGGACTGACGTGGATCTCGGAATCGTGTTGGCGTTCATCGGTGCGGCAGCGGTGATCTCGCTGGTGCCGGGCCCGGACATGATGTTCATCCTGGCCAACGGAATCTCCTCCGGGCCGCGCGGGGGAGTGGTGGCCGCGGTCGGCATGTCCACCGGCGTGCTCGTGCACACCGTCGCAGCCGCGCTCGGCCTGACCGCCGTCTTCCAGGCGGTGCCCGCCGCGCTGGAAGTGGTCCGGATCGCCGGGATCGCGTTCCTGCTCTACCTGGCGGTCCAGTCGTTGCGCTCATCGGTACTGCCGGACGTGCGCGCAGCGCCGTCCAGGTCGATGGGCCGGATCTACGCCCTGGCGGTGCTGACCAACGTCTCCAACCCCAAGGTGATCCTGTTCTACCTGGCGTTCGTCCCGCAGTTCGTCTCGACCGACGCCGCCTGGCCGGTCCCGGTGCAGCTGCTGGCCCTCGGCGGCGTGCTGATCGCGGTCGGGATCTGCGTGGACGCCGCGGTCGGCCTGGCCTCCGGAGGCCTGTCGAACCTGCTGGTCCGCCGACCCGGTATCCAGCGCTGGCTGGACAGAGCCGCCGGTGCCCTCTTCGGCGGCCTGGCCCTCCGCCTGGCCACCGAAGACCTCCGGTAGAACGAGCTGAGGGGCACTCGCGAGTGCCCCTCAGCTCGTTCCGCCTCAGCAGCAGCGGGAGCCCGGGCGGGCGTCCTGGCTGTCGACGTGGCGGCGCCAGAACTCCCGCTCTCCCAGCGGTTCTTCGCCCGGGTGGTTGCGGTGGTGGTGGGCGAGGTAGCGCTCGTAGGCGTTCTCGCCGACCACACCGCGCACGATCTGCCAGGCCGCGCGGGCGGTGCCGCGCAACCTGGTCAGGACCGTCGTCGTCACGTGCTCGCCCCGGCCTTCTCCGCTTCCAGTTCCTTCTGGATGCGGCGCTCCTCGGCCGTCGGGACCAGGCCGGACGGGGCGAACAGCTTCGACTCGACGTACGGGGCCTCGGTGCTGGGCAGCGGTTCGGTTGCCCGCAGCGCCTTGATCCAGACGCGGACCGCGTCCACCAGCACGATCACGATCAGCACCGCGAACAGGATGCTCAGCACGCCGGTGACCGTGGAGTTGACCACGACCCGCTGCATGTCCTCCACGCTGTGCGCGGTGCCCTTGCTCGTCTCGCCCGCGGCCAGCGCCGCCTGGTAGGCCGCGCGCTGGGCGAAGAAGCCGATCGACGGGTCCGCGGAGAAGATCTTCTGCCAGCTCGCCGTCAGCGTCACCGCCACGTCCCAGGCCAGCGGGATCAGCGTCACCCACGCGTACTTGGCGCGACCGGACTTGATCAGCAGCGTGGTCGCCACCGCCAGCGCCACCGCCGCCAGCAGCTGGTTGGCGATGCCGAACAGCGGGAACAGCTGGTTGATGCCGCCCAGCGGGTCGTTCACGCCGGCCCACAGGAAGTAGCCCCAGGCGCCGACGATCGCCGCGCTGGCGATCCAGTTGCCCGGCTTCCAGCTCACGTCGCCGAAGCGCTTCCAGACGTTGCCCACGGTGTCCTGCAGCATGAACCGGCCGACGCGGGTACCGGCGTCCACAGTGGTCAGGATGAACAGCGCCTCGAACATCACCGCGAAGTGGTACCAGAACGCCTTCATCGCGTCCCCGCCGAGCACCTGCGAGAACACCTCGGCCAGACCGACGGCCAGGGTCGGTGCGCCGCCGCTGCGGCCGACCAGCGTTTCCTCCTCGACCGAGGCCGCGGCCGCCGCGAGCTGCTCCGGCGTGATCTGGAAGCCGATGCCGGCCACCGCCTGCGACGCCGACTCCAGCGTGTCGCCGAGCGCGGTCGCGGGCATGTTCATCGCGAAGTACAGGCCGGGGTCGATGATGCACGCCGCGGCCAGCGCCATGATCGCCACGAACGACTCGGTGAGCATGCCGCCGTAGCCGATGACGCGGACCTGCGACTCCTTCTCCAGCATCTTCGGCGTGGTGCCCGAGGACACCAGCGCGTGGAAGCCGGAGAGCGCACCGCAGGCGATCGTGATGAACACGAACGGGAACAGCGAACCGGAGAACACCGGGCCCTGGCCGTTGAGCGCGAACTCGGTGATCGCCTGCGTCTTCATCACCGGCAGCGCGATCAGCAGCGAGACCGCCAGCATCACCACGACGCCGACCTTCATGAACGTGCTCAGGTAGTCGCGCGGCGCCAGCAGCATCCACACCGGCAGCACCGAGGCGATGAAGCCGTAGATGATCAGCGCGAAGGTCAGCTGGTTGCCCGAGAGGGTGAAGAACCCGGCCAGCGCGGAGTTGGCCACCCAGCTGCCCGCGACGATGCTCAGCATCAGCAGCGCCACGCCGATGACCGAGGTCTCGACGATCTTGCCCGGCCGCAGGTACCGCAGGTAGAAGCCCATGAACAGGGCGATCGGGATGGTCATGCCGATGGAGAAGGTGCCCCACGGCGAACCCTTCAGCGCGCCGACCACGACCAGCGCCAGCACCGCCAGCAGGATGATCATGATGGCCAGCACCGCGATCAGCGCCGCGATGCCGCCCACCGGACCGATCTCCTCGCGGGCCATCTGCCCGAGGCTGCGGCCGTTGCGGCGGGTGGAGAAGAACAGCACCACCATGTCCTGCACCGCGCCGGCGAAGATGACGCCGACGATGATCCAGATGGTGCCCGGCAGGTAACCCATCTGCGCGGCCAGCACCGGGCCGACCAGCGGCCCGGCCCCGGCGATCGCGGCGAAGTGGTGCCCGAACAGCACCCGGCGGTCGGTGGGCTGGAAGTCGGTGCCGTTGTTCAGCCGCTCGGCCGGAGTCGCGCGGGTGTCATCGGCCTTGAGCACCTTGTAGGTGAGGAACCGCGCGTAGAAGCGGTAACCGATGGCGTAGGACGCCAGGGCGGCGAAGACCAGCCAGGCCGCGGAGATCTCCTCGCCGCGGCCGAGCGCGATGACGCCCCAGGCGACCGCGCCGACGATCGCCACCAGCACCCAGATGGCGATCTCCTTGGGAGTCATCTTGCGTTTCCGAGCTGTCCCACCGCTCGGCGCCGTGTTCGTTGACACCGTCCTCGGACTCCATTCCTGCGGGTTGCGAACTGCGCGAGACGACAGGTGCGCAGCAGAGACGAGGATCGGCGCGCAACTGCGGAATGTCCAGTCCGTGGCCGGGAAGTAACCAGGATGTAAGACGCGCTCAGCGCAGGCGGGCGGCGAACTCGGCCAGCTCGTCGAGCTCGCGCAGGGCTTCGTCGCGGCCGAGGTCGGGCAGCAGGAACAGGGCCCGGTCGATGCCGGCCGCGGCGTAGGACTCGACGACCGCCGGGTCGGGCGGCGCTCCGTACACCGACACCGGCACCCGCCGGCCCGCGCGGTCGCGCACCCGCGGCACCAGCTCGGTGAGGTTCTCCGCGGCCGCGCGCGGCAGCCAGCCGCCGCCGTACTCGGCGACCCGCGCGATCGACCGCTCGCTCTCGCCGCCGACGTAGATCGGCGGGTGCGGCTCCTGCACCGGCTTCGGCCACGCGCTGATCGGGTCGAAGTCGACGTGGGAGCCGTGGAACTCCGCTTCCTCCCGGGTCCAGATCTCGCGCATCGCCCGGATCCGCTCGTCCATCAGCGCGCCGCGGGTGGCCGGGTCGGTGCCGTGGTTGCGCATCTCCTCGCGATTCCACCCGGTGCCCACCCCGAACAGGAACCGGCCGCCCGAGACCAGGTCGAGGCTGGCCACCTCCTTGGCGGTGGTGATCGGATCCCGTTGCACGACCAGGCAGATCCCGGTGCCCACCAGCAGGCGTTCGGTGACCGCCGCGGCGGCGGTCAGGGCCACGAACGGGTCCAGCATCCGGTAGCAGCTCCGCGGCAGGTCACCGCCGAGCGGATACGGCGTCTCCCGGCTCACCGGGATGTGCGTGTGATCGGCGGCGAACAGCGCGTCGAAATTCCGCGCCTCCAGCGCGCGGCCGAGAACGGCCGGGCCGATGCTCTCGTCGGTGATGAACGCGGCGACGCCGAACTGCATCGTGTCCTCCCCGGGCTCTTGGGCCGGCTGCGGTAGACGGTAGTGCGGCGCGGCCGAGCCGGCGTGATCCATCCGGGTGCGGGTACCTGCGCAAAAAGCGCCACGAGATGATCTTCGCGGACTGGATCGGTAAACTCCGCCGCCGGCTGGGTGGCACCGATCGATAACGAGTGGAATCCGGCCGCAACCACGGAGGGGGTCTTGCGCGTCGTGCAGAGATGTGACGGTGTCGATCGCATTGCCCGTGACCGCCTGGCCGGGCGACGGGCTGGCGGCCATGGATGAACTGACGAGCAAGCTCACCGACCTCTACCAGGAGCACTACAAGCAGCTGTTGCGCATCGCCGTTCTGCTGGTGGACGACCGGGCCGCCGCGGAGGACATCGTGCAGGACGCCTACGTGCGGGTGTTCGACTCGCGCACCAGGTTGCGCGATCCCGACAAGGCGCTGGCGTTCCTGCGGCAGGCGGTGCTCAACCGCGCCCGCTCGATGCTGCGGCGGCGGATGGTGGCCAAGAAGTACCAGCCCAAGCTGGCCACCGAGGACAGCCAGCCCGACGACACCGGCCGCGGCGTCGACCGAGCGGTGCTCAAGGTCGCGCTCGCCAAGCTGCCGCGCAGGCAGCGGGAGGCCGTGGTGCTGCGCTACTACGCCGACCTCAGCGAGATCCGCACCGCCGAGGTGATGGGATGCAGCCAGGGAGCGGTGAAGTCGTACTGCTCGCGGGGGATCTCGCGACTGTCCGAGCTGCTGGGGGAGCGGGTGTGAAGGACGGCAACAGCACGTGGGACGTGGAGATGGTGCGCGCGCAGCTGCACCGGATGGTGGACGACGTCGAGCCGAGCCCTGACGCGCTGCCCAAGCTGCTGGCGGGCACCCGGCGGCGCAAGGCGCCCCGGCGCCCGCTGTTCGCCGCGATCGGCGCGGTGGCGGTGGCGGCGGTAGCGCTGGTCGTGGCGCTGGTGGTGATGCCCGGTCAGCAGCAGCCCGCTCCGGTCAGCGCGCAGCCCAACAGCTACCTGGCGACGCTCGAACCCGGTGTGATCGCTTCCTTCGACATCTTCTCCGGGCAGCAGAACGGCGTGCTCGCCGACGTCCCCGGCGCGGACCCGGAGGTGCTGACCACCGACCGGAACCGAGTGCTGGCGGCGACGTCCACATCGGACGGAAGGCGGCTCGTCGAGATCGCGGCCGACGGGGCTCAGCACGTGCTGCCGGTGCCGCCCGGCGACCTCCGGCTGCTGGCCGCAGGCGGCGGCCGGATCGCCTACCCGGACGCCGATTCCGTCGTCCTGCTGCGCGGCGGTCAGCAGCAGCGCATCGCGCTCCCGGCCGGGACGCGGGTGGACGACCTCGCGCTGTCCGACGACGGCCGGCTGGCGCTGCTGGCGGCCGAGCCGGGTCGCGACCAGGCGTCGGTGCTGGTGCTCGCCCGCGACGCGACGTCGCTGGCCGGGCACGTCGAAGCGGCGTCCGAGGACTGCGGCCCGGTGGCGATCACCTGGTCCGGTCGCGACATCGCCGCGCTCGAGCCACCGGCCTGCGGCGACGGGCAGGCGCGGGTGGCCACCTTCGCCGCGGACAGCGGCCGCAAGATCGGCGCCGGGGTGCCCTTCCGGACACCGGAGCTGGCCGTCGGCGCCGTCCGGATCTCCGCCGACCCGCTGGGCAGGTTCCTGGTCTCCACCGACGGCCGCGGGCAGTGGCTGGTAGACGGCTCCGCGGTGCGCCCGCTGCCACCCGCCTGCACCGGCGACGGGGGCTGCGCGACCGGCCCCGGCACCTTCTGGAGCTGATCACGCTCCGCGATCCGGACACGCCCCTGATCTGAGCAATCCCCGTCCTCCCGCCCGCCGCTGACCGACCATCGGTACCGCCGCCGACATCGACGACAGGGGTGGATGTGCAAGCGCGACAACGGGAACTGGCGCGGTTGTACCGAGCAGCGATGGACCGCCCCCGGTGGCAGCAGGTGCTGGCGTTCGCGGTGTCGCTGTGGGCGCTGGGCTGGATCCTCGGGCAGTCCCTGTTCCCGGGGCAGCGGCCGAGCGCGCTGGACGTCCTCGGCCACTTCGCGTCGCGCCTCGGCCTGACCACCGGTGAGTGGTCCGAGCGCCTGTCGGAGGTGTGGCAGAGCGGCGGCGGTGGGCTGGCGGTGCTCGGCGGCCTGCTGTGGGCGGCGACCACCGAGCGCGGTCAGGTTCCCGCGCTGCTCGGCTGGATCGCGGTGATGATCGGCGCGGAACGCCTCGGCTACCAGCCCGCGATGCTGCTGGCGGTGACGACGATGGTGTCCTTCGTGGTCGTGCTGTGGCTGGCCGCGCTGACCAGCAGCCGGTTCGTCGACCGGCGGGCGGTCCTGCTGCCGCGCGACGTGCTGCGCGCGGGGGTGACCGCGGCCGCGCTGTCCGCGGTGGTGCCGCTGTTCGCCCCGGGATTCTTCCTGAACCGCCTGGGCAGGCCGTACGTCACGAAACCGCCGCGCCGCGTCTTCCCCGCGGCGAACATCCCCGAGCAGGCAACACCGCCGGAACCGACCCGAGAACCCGAACACCCCTAACCCGCGTCACCCGGGGGCAAATTCGCGAGAAGTCGACGTCTCGCGGGGTGACGGTGCTCGGTCAGGCGCGCGGGGTCAGGCGCAGGGCGCGTTCGGCCAGCGCGCGCAGGCTCACGTCGTCCGGGGTGGAGGCGCGGTGCCGCCAGACGGTCTGGGCGATGCGGACCTCCTTCCCGCTCTGCTGCACGACCTGGGCAGCGTCGTCGAAGCCGTCCGGTCCGCCCGGCCAGCCCCGGCCCTCGGCCACCAGGTCGGTGACCCCGCCGGTGCCCGCCGCGTCGGCCAGCTCCCGGAGCTCCCGCGCCGCCTGCTCGTCGGGCAGCTCGACGATCGCGATCGACACCGCCGCCGGCCGGCCGGACACCTGGGTCTCGAACACCGCGCGCGTCAGGTTCCAGCACCGCTGCTGCTCGAACCAGCGCTGGACGTCGCCGAAGGAGTGCTGGTCGCAGGTCTTCGCGCGGTCGGTCACCCGCTGCGCGAACTCCACGCCGTCGACCCGCTGGACCGGCGCAGCGGCGGGCGGGTCGGCGGACGGGCTGTCCGCGGAGAGCCAGGTGATCAGCGCGGCGCACACCACGACCAGCACCGCGGCGGCCGCGATCAGCCAGGTGCGGCGGGACAACCGGCGGAGCGCCGAAGGCTCGGTGAACTTCGGGATCAGCATCGTGTCCGCCGTGGCCAGGTCGGTGGCGGCCGATTCCGGGAAGCCCTCCTCGACCAGGTCGGCGGCGCTGAGCCGGCAGTCCTCGTCGAGCACCTGCAGCAGCTGCTGCGCGGGTTCGACCGGGCAGGACCGCTCGTAGGTGGCCAGCTCGCGGGCGGCGGCGAGGATCGCGGTGGTGTTCGGCGAGACGACCCGGACCCCGCGGTGCAGGTCGGTCGTGGGCTGGGTGACCTGCCCGGCGTAGGGGCCGACGACCACGACGGCGGCGACCGGCAGCGGCTCCAGCCCGCGGGACTGCAGGCTGCGCGCCAGCGCCGCGGCGGATTCCAGCCCCTCCAGCCCTGGGTTGACCGCACCTTCGGCGCGCACCATCGGCCAGCCGTCCACCGTCCACGGCGTCCGCAGCGGGGCTTCCACCTTCAACGCCGGTTCCGGCAGGTCCACGCCGAGCACCACGACGACGCCGCGCGGCAGCACGATCACCGCGTCCAGCGGGCGGGGAGCGCCCGGCGGGCGGCAGCCGAACACGGCGACCCCGCCCAGCACCGACGGGCCGGCTCCCCACGCGGAGATGGCCGCCCGGATGTCGGCGCCGACCTTGGCCGGGTCCGCACCGAGCCGCACCAGTCGCATGAGGACCTCCCGTTCCAGCAGCCCGGTGAGCGCGCACCTGTTCGAGCCCTGACGTTAGTCGGGTCGCCACCGGGTTGTGGAGGAGATCCAATATTCGTCCGATCGAGTGGTATCCGCCACTCGCTCGACGCTGTTCCGGTGCTGCTGTCGAGCGATGCCCGAACTCGTGACAACCCCTGGGATCTGCGATTTCGCCTGATCGGAGCAGTGACCGCCGATCGGCGGTCCGCAACCCGGGACGTCGTGCGCCGGTGGCGGGATGCGGAGTTCTGGTGGCGGAGCGCGCGACGTGCGATGCAGAATGACGCCGCATCTGTTGATCGTCGTGTTCGCGAGGTCGTAGGGGAAGACGTCCCTCGTCGAACAGCGGAGGTCAGCAGTGAGCACCCGTGGCAGCGACCGTGGCCACACCGCTGGTGTGGTCTACGTCCACTCGTCGCCGTCTGCGGTCTGCCCGCACGTCGAGTGGGCGATCTCTGGCGCACTCGGCATCCGGACGGAACTCCGCTGGACGGCCCAACCGGCAGCCCCAGGGCAACTCCGCGCGGAGTGCAACTGGACAGGCGAGCCGGGTACCGGCGCACGCTTGGTCACCGCGCTGCGCGCGTGGCCGATGCTGCGCTTCGAAGTCACCGAGGACCCCAGTCCCGGGGAAGACGGGCAGCGGTTCTGCCACGCTCCCGGCCTGGGCCTGTGGCGCGCCTGCACCAGCGCCAACGGCGACATCGTGGTCAGCGAGGACCAGTTGCGCACCCTCGCGGCCAACGCCAAGGGGCCGGAGGCGTTCGCGCACCGGGTGGACCAGCTGCTGGGCGCGGCGTGGGACGACGCGCTCGAACCGTTCCGCCGCGCCGGGGACGGCGCTCCGGTCACCTGGCTGCACCGCGTCGGCTGAGCCGCGGGGCCGCCGGAACCGTCCGTGGCGCTGATCGGGATGTGCGAAGCTTGGTGCCGTGCGTTCCTGGGTGAAGTGGGGTCTGCCGGTCTCGATCGTCGTGCTGCTGGCCGGTGCCGGTGGCGGCGTGGTGCTCGCCGAGAACTTCTACCGCGGGCCGGAGCGGTCCGGCTCGACGAAGTTCCAGCCGACGGACGAGGTCGTGTCGGTGACCAGCCCCGGCGGCGTGGACTACACGCGGGGCGCTGCCGGGCATCCCGACCAGCAGGCGGTCATGGTGCTGCTGGACAACCACTTCCGCTCGATCAACGACCGCGACTACGACCTGTGGAAGTCCACAGTGGTCGAGAGCAAGTGGGACGAGCTGCCCGAGGCCAAGTGGAACCAGGCCTACGGCACCACCGAGGACCTCGACATGAAGGTGCACCGGATCGATCCCGGCCCGGACGGGTCGCTGCTGGCGATGCTGACCTTCAAGAGCCACCAGTCCCCCGAGGACGCGCCCCCGGACATGCCGTACCGGTGCCTGGAGTGGAACCTGGTGTACCCGATGGTCATCACCGACTCGGGCCGCTCACTGCGCCTGGACACCAGCAAGCTGCCGAACAGCGCCCTGCGCGCCGCCTGCCAGGAGTGACTCCGGCCGGTCGTGCCGCCGGTACTCCTGCGGGCTGGTGCCGAAGCGCCGCTTGAAGGCGTTGCTGAGCGCGAACGCGCTGCCGTAGCCGACCTGGCGGGCGACCGCGCCGATCGTCGCGTCGGATTCCCGCAGCAGGTCGGCGGCCAGCGCCGGCCGCCAGGACGTCAGGTACGTCATCGGCGGTTCGCCGACCACCTCGGTGAACCGCCGCGCGAAACCGGCGCGGGACAGCCCGCAGCGCGCGGCCGGCCCGGCGACGGTCCACTGCTCGGCTGGGGCGTCGTGGATCAGCTGCAGGGCCTGGCCCACGACTTCGTCGCACTGCGCGCTGTACCAGGCCGGAGTGCGATCCGGCGATCCGGCGAACCAGGCCCGCAGCGCGGCGATGAGCAGCAGGTCGAGCAGCCGGTCCAGCACGGTTTCCTGGCCCGGCGCGTTCTTGCCGATCTCCGCGGCGAGCAGGTCGATCAGCGGCGCGTCCAGCGATTCGTGCCGGACCACGGCGAGATCCGGCAGTTCGGTGAGCACCCGGTCGCTGACCTCGCCGACCACCTGGTAGGTGCCGGTGAGCAGCGTCGTCGTGCCCGCGCGCCCGGTGCCCCAGGTGCGGACGCCGAGGTCGGACAGCCCGTCGAGCGGCGTGCCGTTCGGGCTGGTGCAGCGCTGGCCCGGGTGGATCACGACCTGCCACGGGGTGCCCGGATCGTCGGCGACGGTGTAGTGGCCCGGGTCGCGCACCACCGCGACGTCGCCGGGCTCCAGCAGCGCCGGTTCGCCGCCGTCCGGCAGCACCCAGGCGGAGCCGCGCACCACCGCGACCAGCGTCAGCGGGGCGCGGTCCTGGATGCGCAGCGACCAGGGCGGTTCCAGGATCGAGCGGAGCAGGAAGGCACCGCGCGCCCGAGGCCCGTCCAGCAACCCGGCCAGAGTGTCCACAGCACGAGCCTATGCCCTGCCGGGCGAGGCGATCCGCAATTTCAATTGAAATTGGCCGTCCGATTTCAATTGAAATTGCGGGCCTGATCGGCGTGTCGGGCTCTGACACGCCGACGGCGCGCGATTTCAATTGAATTTCGACGTGTGATTTCAATTGAAGTTGCGGAGGGGCGGGGGTGGTCGTGGGGAGCTGTTTGAGGTTGGACGATCGATTATGGGGTGTGGCTTCTCGGCTATGGGGCGTCCAGGCGGGGTCGACTTGACTTGGGGGCATGTCAGCCAACGAACAGAAGCCGGTGCTCGTCCTCGGCGCTACCGGCCGGACCGGTCGCCGCGTCCTCGAACGCCTCTCGAACGCGGGGCGGCCGGTCCGGGCCGGATCCCGCTCGGCGACGCCGCCTTTCGACTGGACCGAGCCCGCCACCTGGCCGGCGGTGCTGGCGGACACCGAGGCGGTGTAGCTGTCCTACCAGCCGGATCTGGCCGTTCCGGGCGCTGCCGAGGTGGTCCGGGAGTTCACCGAGCTGGCGGTGCGCAGCGGGGTCCGGCGGGTGGTGCTGCTGTCCGGTCGCGGGGAGGCCGGTGCGCAGCGGGCCGAGGCGGCCGTCCGGGCCTCCGGTGCGGAGTGGACGGTCGTGCGAGCGGCCTGGTTCCAGCAGAACTTCAGCGAGGACTTCCTGGTGGAAGCGGTGCGCGCGGGCGAGGTCGCGCTGCCGGTCGGTGCGGTGGGCGAGCCGTTCGTCGATGCCGATGACATCGCCGACGTCGCCGTGGCCGCGCTGACCGAGGAGGGGCACGCGGGGCAGGTGTACGAGGTGACCGGGCCGCGGCTGCTCACCTTCGCCGAGGCGATCGGTGAGATCGCCGCCGCAACCGGCCGGGACGTCGCGTTCGCGTCGATCGGCGCGGAGCAGTACCGGGCGGCGATGGCCGAGCACGGTGTGCCGCCCGAGGTGGTGTCGATGGTGGAGCACCTGTTCACCGAGGTGCTCGACGGCCGCAACGCGCACCTGACCGACGGTGTCCGCCGGGCGCTGGGCCGGGAGCCGCGCGACTTCGCCGACTACGCCCGCCGCACCGCCGCGACCAGCACCTGGAACCCGCGCGCCTGAAGGAGGTTCGCCGTCGGATCGCGGTTTCAAAGGAAACTTCGATCTTGGGCTTCGGAGATTCACAGCTTCCGCTGCGAATGTGGGGGCACGGCGGTCGGGCGGCTGGGGGTGCCCGAGTCGCCGGTGAAAAGTGGAAAGCGGGCTGAGTCGCGCTCAGCCCGCTTTCCGGTTGCCTGCGGTCAGGCCTTGGCGAAGGCGAGGGCCACGTTGTGCCCGCCGAAGCCGAAGGCGTTGTTGATCGCGGCGGTCTGCTCCACGTGCCGCGGCTTGTCGGCGACCACGTCGAGCTCGACCTTCGGGTCCAGCTTCTCCAGGTTCCGGGTCGCCGGGATGACGCCGTGCTTCAGGGACAGGACCGTCACGATGCTCTCCACCGCACCGGCGCCGCCGACCAGGTGGCCGAGCGAGCCCTTCGGGGCGGTCACCACGGCGCCGTCACCGATGGCCTGGCGCACCGAGTTGGCCTCTCCGACGTCACCGACCACGGTCGAGGTCGCGTGCGCGTTGACGTGCCCGATGTCCGACGGCTCCAGGCCGCCGCTGAGCAGCGCCTTGCGCATCGCCCCGATCTGGCCGCGACCGTCCGGGTGGCTGCCGGTGATGTGGTAGGCGTCGGACGTGATGCCCGTGCCCGCCAGCCGGGCGTAGATCCGCGCGCCGCGCGCCTTGGCGTGCTCCGCGCTCTCCAGCACGATCACCCCGGCGCCCTCGCCCATCACGAACCCGTCGCGGTCGACGTCGAACGGGCGCGATGCCCGGTCCGGGTCGTCGTTGCGGGTGCTCAGGGTCCGGGCCTGGGCGAAGCCGGCGATGGTGATCGGGTGGATGCAGGCCTCCGCACCACCGGCCACCACGACGTCCGCGTGCCCCTGCTGGATCATCTCGAAGCCCTTGGCCAGGCCTTCGGCGCCCGACGCGCAGGCCGACGCGGGGGAGTGCACCCCGGCGCGGGCCCGCAGGTCCAGGCTGACCATCGCGGCCGGGCCGTTGGGCATCAGCATCGGCACGGTCAGCGGCGAGACCTTCCGCAGCCCCTGGGACTCCAGCAGGTCGTCCTGCTGCAGCAGGGTCAGCGGACCCCCGATGCCGGTGCCCAGCGCCACGCCGAGCCGATCCGGGTCGACCGGCTCGGAATCGTCGGACGGCAGCTCGTAACCGGCGTCCGCCCACGCCTCGCGGGCGGCGATGACGGCGATCGCCTCGCAGCGGTCCATCCGGCGCAGCTGCACGCGCGGCAGGACGTCAGCGGGCTCCACCGCCAGCGGCGCACCGATCTTGGCGGGCAGCTCGAAGCGGTCGAGCCACTCCTCCTCGAGGCGCTTGATGCCGGTGGCGCCGTTCAGCAGTCCGTCCCAGGTGGACGCGACGTCGCCGCCCAGCGGCGTCGTCGCGCCCAGCCCGGTGATGACGACTTCGGTCGTCATGCGTTCTTGGTGATGTAGTCCACCGCATCACCGACGGTCTTGAGGTTGGCCAGCTCGTCGTCCGGGATCTTCACGCCGAACTTGTCCTCGGCCTGCACGGCGATCTCGACCATGGACAGGGAGTCGATGTCGAGGTCGTCGACGAAGGACTTGTCGACGGTCACGTCGGCGGCGTCGACACCGGCGACCTCTTCGACGATCCCGGCCAGACCCTTGGTGATTTCCTCGTTGGACACGGTGTTCCTTCCTGGTTCTTGCTTGCTCACCGCGGGCGTGCGGCCCGCGGCAGTTCTGGGGTCAGGGGCAGACGGCGACCTGGGCCGAGTACGACAGCCCGGCCCCGAAGCCCACCAGCAGCATCACGTCACCGCTGGAGATCTCCCCGGCTCCTCGCATGTGGTCGATGGCCAGCGGGATGGATGCCGACGAGGTGTTGCCGGAGTAGACGATGTCACGGGCGACCACGAGGTCGTCACGCGCACCCTGGCTCTGCAGCTTCCGGGCGATCGCCTCCACGATCCGCAGGTTCGCCTGGTGCGGCACCAGGACGTCCACATCGGACAGCTTCAGTCCGGCGGCCTCGACCGCGCGGGCCGCGACCGGGGCGATCTGGGTGGTCGCCCACCGGAAGACCGACTGGCCCTCCTGGTAGATGTACTTGCCCTCGCGCAGGTAGATGGTGTCGACCAGGTCGCCCGCGCTGCCCAGCACGCCGGGCCCGATCTCGGGCTCCTCGGCCGGACCGACGACCGCCGCACCCGCGCCGTCGGCGAAGATGATGCAGTTCCCGCGGTCCTCCCAGTCCAGCCACTCCTGGAACCGCTCGGAGCCGATGACCAGCACGTTCCGGGCCGAACCGGCGCGCACCGCGTCCGAGGCGACCGACAGCGCGTAGACGAACCCGGCGCAGGCCGCGTTGACGTCGAAGGCGCTCTGGGCCTTGATGCCGATCTGGTCGGAGACCTGGGCCGCGGCGTTCGGGATGCCGCCCGGCATGGTGCAGGTGGCCACGATGACCTGGTCGATGTCGCCGGGCGTCAGACCCGCGTCGGCCACCGCCTTGGCGCCGGCCTCGACCGCCATGCTGACCACGGTCTGGCTCTCGTCGCCGAGCCTGCGGTGGATGATCCCGACGCGCTGGCGGATCCACTCGTCGTTGGTGTCCACCAGCTTGGCCAGGTCGTCGTTGGTGACGATCCGGTTGCCCTGGGTGCTGCCGAAACCGAGCAGCCGGGTGCCCGCCGGAGTGGCGTTCTGGGCGATGCGGGGCTTGGTCACTCGTCGCTCCCGAGCAGTTCGGCGACCTTGTCCAGGTCGGCGGGGGTCTTCAGAGCGACGGTCTTGACGCCCTTGATTTCGCGGCGCACCAGGCCGCTGAGGGTGCCTGCGGGCGGAAGTTCCACGACGGCCTCGACACCGCGCTCGGCCAGCCCCGCCATGCAGCTGTCCCAGCGGACCGGGCTGGTCACCTGGGCGATCAGGCGGCGCACGATCTCGTCGGCGCCGGTGACCACCGCGCCGTCGGCGTTGGACAGCAGCGGCAGCTCGGCGTCGGTGGCGCTGATCTCCTCGGCGTGCTTGGCCAGGGCTTCCTGCGCGGGCGCCATGAAGCGGGTGTGGAAGGCGCCGGCGACCGGCAGCGGCCGGACGCGAGCACCGGCCGGCGGTTCGGCGGCGAGCTGCTCCAGCGCGGGCAGCCGACCGGCTGCGACGATCTGACCTGCACCGTTGCGGTTGGCCGGGTCCAGCCCGAGGTGTTCGAGGTGGGTCACCACGTCGGCGGTGTCGCCGCCGAGCACGGCGGACATGCCGGTGGGCTCCAGCGCGCACGCGGCGGCCATCTCCCGGCCGCGGACCGCGGCCAGGGCCACCGCGTCGTCGGCGCTCAGCGAGCCCGCGACCGCCGCCGCGGCCAGCTCGCCGACGGAGTGCCCGGCGACCGGGGTGCCTGCGGGCACGGTCACGCGGCGGCGCAGCTCCTCGGCGGCGATCAGCGACAGCGCCACCACCAGCGGCTGCGTGACCGCGGTGTCCTTGATCTCCTCGGCCTCGGCGGTCGTGCCGAGGCGGAGCAGGTCGAGGCCGGTCAGCTCGGACCAGGCGCCGAGTCGCTCGGCGACACCGTCCAGTTCGAGCCACGGGTTGAACATCCCCGGGGTCTGCGACCCCTGTCCGGGAGCTAGAAGCGCGATCACCCTTGCTACTGAACACGGCGGGGTGCGATCGGAGTGATGCCGAGACGGACGAAGTCCGGCGCGCAAACTTGTGGGGTGTCTACAAGCGGTTCTGGAGCCGAGCTGGTCCGGACCGCGATTCGTTGTCGGCAGTGTCCGGTCGGTGACTCATCGGTGAACAACGGTGGAGGCCTGGGACCAGGCACGACCGCCGCGTCACCAGAGGCCGCGCGCCTTGGCCAGCCTGCCGACCGCCAGGCCCACCCGCAGCACGTGCGCGTCCCGCGCGTTGGACGGGGTGCGGCCCGTGAGTTCCGCCACCCTGCGCAGCCGGTACCGGACGGTGTTGGGGTGCACGTAGAGCTGGCGGGCGCAGTTCTCCAGCACGCCGCCGACCTCCAGGTAGGTGTCGACGGTCTCCATCAGCGACCCGCCCGCGTCCACCAGCGGCAGCACGATCCGCTCGACCAGCTGCCGCTCGGCCTCCGGATCGCCGGCCAGCGCCCGTTCGGGCAGCAGGTCGCCGGCCGGGACCGGGCGGGGCGCGGTCGGCCAGGCCGCCACGGCGCGCAGCGCGGACATCGCGTCCGCCGCCGAGCGGTGCGCCTCGGCCAGGTTCGACACGGTCGGCCCGACGACGACCGGGCCCTCGTCGAAGGCCTCGGCCAGCCGCGGCACCGCTTCTTCGTCGGAGCGCTCCTCGCCGGAGCTGCCGAAGACGACCACCAGCCGGGTGCCCTGGACGCCGAGCAGCACCGGGCAGCCGAGCCGCGCGGCGCGGCTGCGCACCTGGTAGACGATGGTGGGCGGATCGTCGGACGGCGCGTTGCCGACCAGCACGGTCGCCTCGGAGGAGGGCTCCCAGCCCAGCGCCGCGGCGCGGGACAGCAGGGATTCCTCGGCGTCGCCGCGCACGATCCCGTCGACCACCAGCGCTTCCAGCCGCGCGTCCCACGCGCCGCGAGCCTCCGCGGCGGCCGCGTAGGAGGTCGCCGCGGCGAAGGCGATCTCGCGGGTGTAGCGCAGGATCGACTCGGTCAGCATGGTGCGTTCGTGCTGCTCGTCGGCCAGTTCCGGGAGCTGCTGCTCGAACACGTCGATGGCGACCCGCACCAGTTCGAGGGTCTGCCGCAGGCTGACCCAGCGGGACAGGTCGCGCGGTGCGGCCCGGAACGCCTCGGCGGTCAACCGGATCGCCTCGGTCGGATCCTGGAGCCAGGCCACGAAGTTGGCCACGCCGGTCTGGGTCACCAGCAGCACGCTGGCGCGCTGGTCGGCGGGCATCCGGCGGAACCACGGCAGCCGCTGCTCCATCGCGCTGACGCTGGCCCCGGCCAGCCCGCCCGAACCGCGCTCCAGGCGGCGGAGCGTGGGCGCGGAGATCTGCCGCTGCGCACCGCTGTCCCGCTCACCTGCGCGTTCGGTACTCATGCTGTCAGAATCGCACGCCGCCGATCAGCCCAGTGCGGCCACCGGTCGGCGGTGCGCGCGGGCTCACAGTCCGAGCGGTGTTGACTCGGCGTGATTTGTCTTAATCCGTTCGAGTAACTAAATCGCCCGTTCGAGGCGGGCTTTCGGTTTGTCCCTCGGCCGAATAGCAGAAACGATCACCCATCAAACGTCTCCATTGGGCTTTTCCGAGGTGAAATCGTGGATACCTTGCAAACGGGCTTGGCCCAGGCGTGGGCCAACATCGCCACATTCGTTCCCAAGCTCGCCATGTTCCTGGTCGTCCTGCTCATCGGCTGGCTGATCGCCAAGGCGGTCTCGAAGGCCATCCAGGTGGCCTTCGTGCGGCTCGGCTTCACCCGGCTGCTCAAGCGCGCCGGGCTGGCCGACATGGCGGCCAAGACGCAGGTCGACCTCGGCGGATTGCTGATCAAGGTCGTCTACTACTTCATCCTGCTGATCTTCCTGCAGCTCGCGCTCGGCGCGTTCGGCCCCAACCCGGTCAAGGACCTGATCGACCAGATCGTCCTGTTCCTGCCGCGCGTGCTGGTCGCGATCGTGCTGGTGCTGGTGGCCGCCGCGGTGGGCCGCGTGGTCGGCGACCTGGTGCGCGGCGCGCTCGGCGGCCGCCCGGTCGGCGGCGTGCTGAGCAAGATCACCTTCGGTTTCATCGTGGCGCTCGGCGTGATCGCCGCGCTGAACCAGATGGGCATCGCGCTCACCGTGACCACCCCGATCCTGATCACCGTGCTGGCCACCGTCGGCGGCGTGATCGTGGTGGGCGTCGGCGGCGGGCTGATCGGGCCGATGCAGCAGCGCTGGGGCAAGTGGCTGTCCGGCGTGGAGAAGCAGTTCAGCACTCCCAACGGCACCAAGAACGGCGCGGAACCGACGGAGCAGGTCACCCCGAACACCGGAACCAGCGGGCTCTAGAAAAGCGGGAAGGCGCGCTGAACGGCTCCCGCGCGCGACGGATAGGGAAAACTCATTCGGTGGTCGAGGCTCACCCGTTGGGTGGGTCTCGACCATTTTCACGCACTTGGCCGTGGTCGCCCGCATTCGATCGCGACACCATGAGGGAACGGATCAAGCCAGGAGAGTGATCAGGTTGGCATTGCCCCTCGTCTGGCTGGCGGACGCGCTGCGCTCGGTCGGACTGGCGGTGGTCGAAACCGATGGCTGGCGGGAACGCACCGCCTCCTCGGGACCGCAGCCGGCACCGGTCGGCGTGCTCGAGCACCACACCGCCACGCCCGCGTCCTACGAGAACCCAGCACCCAGCGTTCAGCTGTGCATCGACGGCCGTCCGGACCTCGCCGGTCCGCTCTGCCACGCGGTGATCGGCTTCGACGGGACGGTGCACGTGATCGCCGCGGGCCGCGCGAACCACGCGGGCGAGGCGAAGGCGTCCGGCCCGAATCCGGGAGGTGACGGCAACACGCTCTACGTCGGCTTCGAGTGGGACTACCAGGGCGTCGACCAGGGGCCGAGCCCGGAGCAGTACTCGGCGGCGCTGAAGGCGACCCGCGCGGTGCTCGAACACCTGGGCCGTCCGGCGGACGCCGCGCGCGGCCACAAGGAGACCAGCGTCACCGGCAAGATCGATCCCGGCCACGTGGACATGGACCGGTTCCGCGCCGACCTCGGGAACAAGGACCAGGAGGACCAGATGAACCCGGAACAGGACGCGATCCTGCGGCGGCTGGAGCACGAGCTGCTCGGCCCGCGCGGGCCGAACGGCGAGATCCAGGGCTGGCACACCGAGGTCGGACCGCGCACCATCGTCGCGATGCTCGTCGACCTGGTGAACACCGTGATCGCCAAGGGGCAGGCGCCGGAGATCCCGCCGCAGACCGGTGCGGGCGACCCGGAGGCGATCAAGAAGGCGTTCCAGGCGCTGCCACCGGACCAGGCGGCACCGCTGCTGGCCGAGCTGGTCCGCATCCAGCAGGACCGCCAGCTCACCCCGGAGCAGTACGCCGAGCGCGCTCAGCAGTAGCGGCAGCAGAACCCGGAGCCCCGCGCCACCGCACAGGTGTCGCGGGGCTCCCGCGTTCCGGGCGGATCAGTTTCGGCGCGCTCTTCGCGGCGGGGCGTCAGGATTCGCGCGGGGCGCGGCGTCGGGCGGCGCGTTCGTCGCGGCGGTCCAGCAGGCGTTTGACCAGGGCCGGCTGCTGCTTCAAGGCCTCGGGCTCGTCCAGCAGGCGGTTCAGCCGCTGGTAGTAGCGGTTCGGGGAGAAGCCGAAGCGCTCCTGGATGACGCGTTCCTTGTTGCCCTGGTACTGCCAGTGCTCGAGCTCGAAGGCGAGGATCGCGTGATCGGTGTCGTTCATCCGGCGTCCCCCTCCTCGACGAGCTGCTGATCGAGTCTACCGGTAGGGGCACGCCTGTTCGATCGGCCGTCCGGAGGGGTCGGTCACACCGCCGATCTCGCGCGGAATCGCAGTCGCCGCATCGCGATCAGGTGCCCGGCCAGCGCCGTCCCGGCCAGCAGCGCCACCAGCCCGGACACGCCCGCCCAGCCGAACTGCGCGAAAGCCCGCACCCCGAGCCACGACCCGGCGCTGCCACCGAGGAACGCGCAGGTCATGTAGGCCGTGTTGAGCCTGCTGCGGACCTCCGGGCGCAGCGCGTAGATCCGCACCTGGTTGGCGACCATGCCCGACTGCATCGCGACGTCGAGCACTAGCGTGCCGAGCACGAGCGCCGCCATCCCCGCGATCCCGCCGGAGGCGCCGCCGACGAGGACTGCGGCCGCGACGATCGCGCCGATCAGGCACACCAGGTTGACGGCGTCCGGCCCCCGCCGATCGGCCAGCCGACCGGCGATCGGGGTGCAGAACATGGTCGCCGCGCCGACCACCGCGAGCGCCCCGACCGCCGGCGCCCCGAGCCCGTAGGCCGGGCCGGTGAGCAGCAGCGCCACACCGGTCCAGACAGCGGTGAAACCGGCGAACACCATCGCCTGGTAGAAGCAGGAACGGCGCAGCTCGGGCTCGGTGCGCAGCAGCCGCAGCGATTCGCCGAGCAACGCCGGATAGCGCTGCGCCGACGGTGGTGCCGTGCGCGGCACCGCGAACGCCAGCACCCCGGCGACGATCAGGACGAGCACGGCGGCCACCAGGTACGGCGCCCGCCAACCGAGCCAGTCGCCGAGCAGGCCGCCGAACGCGCGGGACAGCAGCATCCCGCCGATCGACCCGCTCAGCAGCATCCCGATGACCGCGCCGCGCCGCTCCTCGCCGACCAGTCCCGCGGCCAGCGGGCTGACCAGCGGCGCGATCACGGTCGTGGTGCCGATCAAGGCGCTGGCGGCCACGAGCGGCGGGAGCGCGGGAGCCACCGCGGCGGCCAGCAGGCCCAGGCCGGTGGCGACGAGCAAGCACGCGATCAGCGGCCGGTACGGCACCCGGTCGCCCAGCGGCACCAGCAGGAAGATCCCGACCGCGTAGCCGAGCTGCACGGCGGTGGCGACCAGCGCCGCGGCGTCGGGCGGGACGTCCAGCCCGACCGCGACCAGCGGGCTGATCGCCTGCGGGAAGTAGATGTTGCCCACGCTGATCCCGCAGGTGAGCGACAGCAGCAGGACGAGGGGGCGGCTCATCCCGCGCGCAGGTTGTCGAGCAGGTTCGGTCACCTGCGGAAGATCCAGCGCGCACCGGCGCTCGCGCAACCGGTTTTCGCACCGGCCGGTGGTGTGATGCGGCCCACGTCCGCACCCGGGAACAGATCGACAGGCGCACGATGTTGCGCAGAACGAACGAAGTCGTGCGCTCCGGGGCTCGGTGAAAATCCGAACCGGCGGTGAAAGTCCGCGAACCGGCGCCTCCCGCAACGAGGTGTCGGCCGATCCGGTGGAATTCCGGTACCGACGGTGAAAGTCCGGATGAGAGGCAGCGCACGGGTGGCCAGGGCGGAGCTGTAACCACAGCCGGCTGCGCCCTCGCGCTGCTCGCGTACCCCGGTGTGCACGTCGCCGGTGGGAGGAGCGGGCGTGCGGACTGTCGCGGAATGGTTGCTCGGCAACGGGATCACCGTGCTGGGCCAGCAGATCTCGTGGGCGGAACTCGTCGGGCAGCTGTGCGCCCTGGCCGTGGTCTTCCTCGCCCAGCGCAGAACCCTGGCGACCTGGCCGGTGCAGGTCTCGGCGACGGTGCTGCTGTTCGCCGTCTACGCCTCGGCGCACCTGGGCGGGTTGGCCGTCCGGCAGGTGATGATCCTGCTGATCTCCGTCTACGGCTGGTGGGCCTGGAGCCGCCGCAGCGATCCCGTCTACGGCGTCGTGGTGCGCAAGGCCAGCGGCGTGGAGCGGTTGGTGCTGATCGGCGCGTTGGCCATCGGCACGTCCGCGTTCGCGCTGCTGCTGTCCGCGCTGGACGCCTCGTGGGCCCCGTGGCCGGACGCCTGGATCTTCGTCGGCACGCTGGTCGCCTTCTGGGCGCAGGGCCGCGGTCTGGTCGAGTTCTGGCTGGTGTGGCTGGCCGTGGACGCGGTCGGCGTGCCGCTGCAGATCGCCTCGGGCCTGCACTTCAGCGCGGCGATCTACGTGGTGTTCGCGGCGCTGGTGATCCACGGCTGGTGGAGCTGGAACCGCACGGCGCGCGTGCAGCGCGCCCGGAAGGCCTTAGAACCTGTCGGCGGCAGCCGTCCGCTTTAGAAGCGGCGCTGGCCGCTTGGAGCACGGGGTTATCCCCGGGAAGCACTCGGGTTCCGCCAGCGAGCACCAGCGTGCAGCTGGGCCGTCAAGGCTTGACTCCTGATGTTCGGCGATGGTGTATACGCAGTGATCACAATCGCCGAAAGGGGTCGAAATGGGGCGTCTCGCGCGAAGCGCGGTGGTTCCGCTGGCGGTCTGCGCTCTGCTGGCAGCGCCGATGGCGTCCGCGCAGGAGCGGACCGCTGCACCCACCACGGGTTTCGAGCAGAGCGACGGCAGCCGGTGGACGACACCGGAGGAGGAGGCGGAGTTCCTGCGGGCCGTCGACGAGGGCAGCAGGAACGTCTCCGTCGAGCAGATCGGCGCGAGCACGCAGGACCGCCCGCTGCGGCTGGTCCGCATCGGCGCGCCGTCGGCCCGCACCAGCGTCCTGTTCACCTGCTCGCAGCACGGTGACGAGCCGTCCGGCCGCGAGGCCTGCCTCAGCAGCATCCGCGACCTGGGCTTCTCCGAAGACCCGGCGGTGCGCCAGTTCCTGCGCACGACGAGCGTCCTGTTCGTGCCGAACGCCAACCCGGACGGAAACGTCGCCGACACGCGCGAGAACGCCGACGGCGTGGACATCAACCGCGACCATCTTGCGCTGAAGTCGCCGGAGGCGCGGGCACTCGCGCAGGTGCTGCGCGACGAGCAGCCCGACGTCGTGCACGACCTGCACGAGTACGGCGCGAAACCGCCCTACTACGTGAAGGACTTCCTCGCGCTGTGGCCGCGCAACCTCAACACCGCCGAGGGCGTGCACGGGGAGTCGGAGCGGCTGTCCGAGGAGTACGTCCGGCCCGCGGTCGAGGACATCGGGTTCTCCACCGGTGTCTACGGGATCTGGACCGACCCGGAGACCGGTGAGCCGATCAAGCAGGTCGCCGGCGACGGGCAGGAGCGGATCCTGCGCAACACCACCGGCGTCAAGAACGCCATCGGCCTGCTGGTGGAGACGCGCGTCGACCCGCTGACCGAGGAGGAGCAGGCGGATCCGGCGGTGAACAACCACCGCCGCGTGGACTCCCAGCTCGCCGGGATCAGCGCCACGCTGCGGATGATGTCCGAGCGCCGCGCCGAGATCGCGACCGCGACGGCGCAGGCCCGGCTGGCCGGTCTGCGCGGGGAGGGGCCGGTCTACTTCGGCGGCGCCGACAACGAACCGCCCGCGCCGGAGGAGGTCGACGAGAACCCGCCGTGCGCCTACCGCCTGACGGCCGACCAGTTCGGCGAGGTGCGCGACGAGCTCGACCTGCACGGCGTGCGCAGCATCCCCGCCCCGGACGGCGGGCGCGTGGTGCCGATGCGCCAGGAGGCCCGCTCGCTGGTCGCCCTGCTGCTCGACTCCCGCGCCGAGTTCCGCCTCACCGACGGGCGACCGCTGTCCTGCTGAGCCGTTGCCGTGAGCGGCGAGCACCGCCGCTCACGGCACCCGGACAGTCCGGATCATCCGGACGGCACTGTTCATCCGACGGCCATGCGCGAGCGCTCTGCCGTTAGGCCGCGCCGATGAAGATCGGTCCGACCACCACATCTCTGGAGGATCGAAAGTGCCCGGAAATTCCCTGTCCCGCCGGTCGGTGCTGCTCAGCGGCGCCGTGCTCGCCGCAGCCGCGCCCGCCGTCCCCGCCGCGGCTTCCGAACTCCGCGGTGTCGGCCGTCCGATGCGCCCCGGCCAGCTGTTCACGCTCGGCGTCGCATCGGGTGAGCCGCTGCCGCACGGCGTCGTGCTGTGGACCCGGCTGGCCCGCGATCCGCTGGCCGAGAACGGCCTCGGCGGCATGCCGGACCAGGCGATCAAGGTGGACTGGGAAGTCGCGACGGACGAGCGGTTCAAGAACGTCGTGCAGCGCGGGCAGGCCGAGGCCTCGCCGCGGTGGGCGCACAGCGTGCACGTCGAGGCCAACGGCCTGCGGCCGGGCACGGAGTACTTCTACCGGTTCCGCGCCCGGGGCGAGCTCTCGCCGGTCGGCCGCACCCGCACCGCGCCGGCGCCCGGCACGCTCGGCGCGCTGACCATGTGCTTCGCCTCCTGCGCGCACTACGGCGAGGGCTTCTTCACCGCCTACCGGCGGATGGCCGAGGACGAGCCGGGCCTGATCCTGCACCTGGGCGACTACCAGTACGAGTACGCCGACAACCCGTCCAAGAACGTGCGCAAGGTGGAGGGCCCCGAGACCGTCACGCTGGCCAACTACCGGCAGCGGCACGCCCAGTACAAGACCGACCCGGACCTGCAGCTGGCGCACGCCACCGCGCCGTGGCTGGTCGTCTTCGACGACCACGAGATCGAGAACAACTGGGCCGCCGAGGTCCCGGAGGACAAGTCCGAGACGCCGGGGCAGGCGTTCCTCGAGCGCCGTCGCGCCGCGTTCCAGGCCTACTACGAGAACATGCCGCTGCGGTGGGAGTCGATGCCGCAGGGCAACGGCATCAGGCTCTACCGGCGCCGCCAGTGGGGCTCGCTGGCGAACTTCCACATGCTCGACACCCGCCAGTACCGCGACGACCAGGCCTACGGCGACGGCAACAAGCCCGACGGCCCGGACCTGAAGGTCCCGGAGCGCACCATCACCGGCAAGGACCAGGAGGTGTGGTTGCTGGACGGGCTGCGCCAGTCGCGGGCCCGGTGGGACGTGCTCGGCCAGCAGGTCTGGTTCGCCCAGATGGACCACGACCCGGGCCCGGCGAAGATCCTGCCGATGGACGCCTGGGACGGCTACCAGGCCTCGCGCCAGCGGATCAAGGCCGGTTTCAGCACCACCCGCAACGTCGTGGTGCTCACCGGTGACGTGCACTCGCACTGGGCGGCCGACCTCAAGGACGACTTCGACGACTCCCGCTCGCGCACCGTCGCCGTGGAGCTGACCACCACCTCGGTCACCTCCGGCCGCGACGGCGCGGACACCAACGAGGGCGGCGACAAGCTCAAGGCCGCCAACGAGCACGTGCACTTCTACAGCGCTCGCCGCGGCTACGTGCGCACGCAGTTCACCCCGGAGCAGGTCCGCGCCGACTACCGGGTGCTGCCGTACGTCTCGAAGCCGAACGCCCCGGTGACGACGGCGGCCAGCTTCATCACCCAGGACCGCGACCCGGGCCTCCACGCGGTCTGACCCGCCCGGCGATCTCCACCGAGATCGCGGACCAGGACGACGACGGGGGCACCTCCGCTCGGAGATGCCCCCGCGTCGATCAGGCGAGCCCGGCGTCCGAGGTCTGCGGTCCCGCGGCCTGGACGTCGTCCAGGCGGTAGCGGCGGGTGGCCTCGACGACCTTGGACTTGTCCACCTGGCCGGAGCGCGCCAGCGCGGCCAGCGTCGCGACGACGGTGGACTCCGCGTCGACCAGGAACACCCGCCGCGCGGCCGGTCGGGTGTCGGAGAAGCCGAACCCGTCCGCGCCGAGGCTGACCATCTCGCCCGGCACCCACGGCCGGATCAGGTCCGGCACCGCGCGCATCCAGTCGCTGACCGCCACGACCGGCCCTTCGGCGTTCGCCAGCACCCGCGTCACGTGCGGCACCTGCGGATCCGCCTCCGGGTGCAGCAGGTTGTGCCGGTCGGCGGCCTCGGCCTCGCGCCGCAGCTGCGACCAGGAGGTCGCCGACCACACGTCGGCCTGCACGCCCCACTCCTCGGCGAGCAGCTGCTGGGCCTTCAGCGCCAGCGGCATGCTCACGCCCGAGGCGAGGATCTGCGCCTTCGGCCCGGATCCGCCCGGCGCCGCCTGGTAGCGGTACAGGCCGCGCAGCAGCGCGTCGACGTCGAGGTCGGCCGGCTCGGCGGGCTGCTGGTAGGGCTCGTTGTAGACGGTCAGGTAGTAGAAGACGTTCTCGGCGTCCTCGCCGTACATCCGGCGCAGACCGTCCTTGACGATGTGCGCCACCTCGAACGCCCACGACGGGTCGTAGGCCACCACCGCCGGGTTCGTCGCCGCGATCAGCTGGGAGTGCCCGTCGGCGTGCTGCAGGCCCTCACCGGTCAGCGTGGTGCGCCCGGCCGTCGCCCCGAGCACGAACCCGCGCGCCATCTGGTCGGCGGCGGCCCAGAAGCTGTCGCCGGTGCGCTGGAAGCCGAACATCGAGTAGAAGATGTAGATCGGGATCATCGGCTCGCCGTGCGTGGCGTAGCTGGTGCCCGCCGCGGTGAACGACGCGGTCGACCCGGCCTCGTTGATGCCCTCGTGCAGGATCTGCCCCTGGTCGCTCTCCCGGTAGGCCAGCATCAGCTGGTAGTCCACCGGCGTGTAGAGCTGGCCGAGCGGGTTGTAGATCTTCTGGGACGGGAACATCGAGTCCATGCCGAAGGTCCGCGCCTCGTCCGGGATGATCGGCACGATCCGCGGCCCGATCTCGGGATCCTTGGCGAGGTCCTTGAGCAGCCGGACGAACGCCATCGTGGTGGCGACCTCCTGCTTGCCGGAGCCCCGCTTGACCACCTCGTAGACCTTGTCGCCGGGCAGCACCAGCGGCTTGGCCTTGGCCCGCCGCTCCGGCAGGTAGCCGCCCAGCTTCCGGCGCCGGTCCTGCAGGTACTGGAGTTCAGGTGCCTCCTGGCCGGGGTGGTAGTACGGCGGCAGGTACGGGTCGAGCTGGTCGTCGGAGATCGGGATCCGCAGGCTGTCCCGGAACTGCTTCAGGTCGTCCAGGGTCAGCTTCTTCATCTGGTGGGTGGCGTTGCGGCCCTCGAAGTGCGGGCCGAGGCCGTAGCCCTTGATCGTCTTGGCCAGGATCACGGTCGGCTGGCCGTGGTGCTCGGTCGCCGCCTTGTACGCCGCGTAGATCTTGCGGTAGTCGTGCCCGCCGCGGCGCAGGCCCCAGATCTCGTCGTCGGAGAGGTGCTTGACCATCTCCTTGGTGCGCGGATCGCGGCCGAAGAAGTGCTCCCGGACGAACGCGCCGTCGTTGGCCTTGTAGGTCTGGTAGTCGCCGTCCGGGGTGGTGTTCATCAGGTTGACCAGCGCGCCGTCGCGGTCGGCGTGCAGCAGCGCGTCCCACTCGCGGCCCCAGATCACCTTGATCACGTTCCACCCGGCGCCGCGGAAGAAGCCCTCCAGCTCCTGGATGATCTTGCCGTTGCCGCGGACCGGCCCGTCCAGCTGCTGCAGGTTGCAGTTGATCACGAAGGTGAGGTTGTCCAGGCCGTCGTTGGCCGCGACCTGCAGCAGCCCGCGCGACTCCGGCTCGTTCATCTCACCGTCGCCGAGGAACGCCCACACCCGCTGCCGGCTGGTGTCCTTGATGCCGCGATCGTGCAGGTAGCGGTTGAACCGCGCCTGGTAGATGGCGTTCATCGGGCCCAGCCCCATGGAGACGGTGGGGAATTCCCAGAAGTCCGGCATCAGGCGCGGGTGCGGGTAGGACGGCAATCCGCCGCCCGGCCCCGCGTGCGAGTACTCCTGGCGGAAGCCGTCGAGCTGATCGGCCGACAGCCGGCCCTCCAGGAAGGCGCGGGCGTAGATGCCGGGGGAGGCGTGGCCCTGGATGTAGAGGTGGTCGCCCCCGCCCGGGTGGTCCTTGCCCCGGAAGAACCAGTTGAACCCGACCTCGTAGAGGCTGGCCGAGGAGGCGAACGACGAGATGTGGCCGCCCACGCCGACGCCCGGGCGCTGCGCCCGGTGCACCATCACCGCCGCGTTCCACCGCATCCAGGCGCGGTAGCGGCGCTCGGTCTCCTCGTCGCCGGGGAACCAGGGCTCCTGCTCGGTGGCGATGCTGTTGACGTAGTCCGTGCTGGTCAGCGACGGGATGCCGACACCGTTCTCGCGGGCGCGCTGCAGCAACCGGAGCATCAGGTAGCGCGCGCGCTGCTGGCCGTGGCCGGACAGCACCGAGTCGAAGGACTGCAGCCACTCCTCGGTCTCCTCCGGATCGATGTCCGGCAGGTAGGAGGCGAGACCGTCGCGGATGACCCGCACCCGCTGGGTGGGGACGGCACCGGCGTCGTTGTTGAGCGGGGACAAGAGGAACTCCTCGACTGCTTCGGTGGCGGTGGCAGGGTGTTCGAACAGTGATGTCGAACACTGTCATCGTCCCCCATTTCGGCCACGGATGCGTGCATCGACAGCGGCCGCGCCGCGGACCAGGCTGTTGGTGCGAGGTTTCCCGGTCTACAGTCATGGCCTGACCGCTGCTGCGGCGTGTCGTGCCGTCAGCAGTTGCGCCGAGGGCGGTCCGCAGTGTTCGCTATCGGCCATATCTGAAAGCTGTGCGGCGCCAGCGGGCGCCGCGCCGGTGCATTGGAGGAGTGAGCAAACCGTGGTCGCCGCGGGAGACGCCGGTAAAGGCGAAGCCGACGTCGCCGAGAGGCTCGACATCGAGCCCGAGATGGTTGTCCAGGAAATCGGCTGGGACGAGGATGTCGATGATGATGTCCGGGCCGCGATCGAGGAGCGTTGCGGGAGCGATCTGCTCGACGAAGATGCCGATGAAGTGGTCGATGTCGTGCTGCTGTGGTGGCGCGAAGACGACGGCGACCTGACGGACACTCTTCTCGACGTCATGACGCCGCTGTCCGACGAAGGGGTCATCTGGGTGCTGACCCCGAAGACCGGTCGGGACGGGTCCGTCGACCCGGCCGACATCACGGAAGCGGCATCGACGGCGAATCTGGCCCAGACGGGCAACGTCACCGTCAGCGAGGGGTGGAAGGGCACCCGGTTGGCCCTGCGCTCGGCGAAGGCCAAGCGCTGACGGCCCAGGACGTCCAGCACGTGGGCACCGGTGGCCGCCATCGGTGCCCACGTTCGTCTGTTCGGTGTAGGTTCGGCGAGGACATGGTCACGTCGAACAGGAGGGTTCGCTCATGACGGTCGAGGTCGGTGCGCAGGCGCCGGACTTCACGCTGCCGGACTACAACAAGGAGTCGGTCTCGCTGGCCGACTTCCGCGGCAAGAAGAACGTCCTGCTGGTCTTCTACCCCTTCGCGTTCAGCGGGATCTGCCAGGGCGAGCTCTGCCAGGTCCGGGATGACCTCAGCGAGTTCCAGAACGACGACGTCCAGGTGCTCGGCGTGTCGGTCGACTCCCCGTTCGCGCTGAAGGCGTGGGCGGACAAGGAGGGCTACACCTTCCCGCTGCTGTCGGACTTCTGGCCGCACGGCGAGGTCGCCAAGGCCTACGGCGTGTTCAACGAGGCGGCGGGCATGGCCAACCGCGGTACGTTCCTGATCGACACCGAGGGCGTCGTCCGCTTCGCGGAGGCGAACCAGCCGGGCGAGGCCCGCGATCAGGAGGTCTGGAAGAAGGCCCTGGCGGAGCTCAAGGCCTGATCCGGCGAGCACCAGGTGGCCGACCGGGTGCCCGGTTCGCCCCGACCCGGAGGTAAGGTGTCGGCGGTGATCAACCGGGCCCCCGGCCCGGACGGCCACCACCCAGGGCGCATAGCTCAGCGGAAGAGCACTTGCCTTACAAGCAAGGGGTCGTAGGTTCGAACCCTACTGCGCCCACAATTGGCGGATTCCTGCATCCGCGCTGGATTTGATGTGACAGCTTGCCCTGCCGAGAGTCATCCCCTGACGCGGATCGCGAGCACTGTCCCGTCCCGGCCGACCGATATCGTGGTGTTGTCGGAAGCCTGGCGTCGTGAGCGGTGCCGCCATTTGTCCCAGAAGCGGCGCGAAGTCTGGAAGTAAGAACTCAACCGCTGCTCGCCCAGATCCGCGTATATGCCTTCTTCGATGCCTCTGAAGACTTCGAGGTGCCGGTCTCCCGTTAGCGGCATCGTGTAGCTGGTTCCTCGGGCGCGGAAGCCGTCCTGCATGCTGATGCTCGCGGATCTCTCGACCTCGATGGGCTCGTCCAGCGGCAGGCCTTGCTGGCCGCTCTGACCTTCGTAGCGCCTTGGCAGCCGGTAGTCGGCGGCGGCCTTGTCGTCCCCGGCGAATGCCAATACCGACGAGGCGAAGGTGCGAGCGAGGACCTGCGCGAACCAGTTGCGGCTCGCTCGTGGAACCGTCACGACATGTGGAGTGCGCAACTCTTCTTCCGGCGACTCGGTGTCCTCGGATGCCTCGCCTGCCGATGCCGTCTGGGAGTCGGGTTCCTCCGGTTCGGAGACGGCTGGCGGGCGAACGCTGAAAAACTCAGGTGGTTCCTCGATGGTTCCATCCAGGAGAGCGTTCAGCTCTCCTGGCGTTCCCGACCAGAGATCGGCGTCCCCTGGCGGGTCTATTACGAGAATTTTGATGCCGGATCTCAGTAGGCGGGATACGCACATCAACGATGAGAGATCATGACCTTCTATCTCAACGGACCGGACCTGCGTGCATGCCTTCGCCAGTTGCCTGACCGCCTGTTGTTCTCCTTCTGAATGCGTGCCCTTGCACTCCAGGACTACGATCTTGAGCCCTCCGCGTCCGCTGTTCGGGCGTCCGATAAGAAAGTAGTCCGGTCGGCTCTGCGTGCCGTTCAGCTGGTTTGCGGATCCGGCTTCCGGTATCCCGCGGGTGAGCGCGTATTCTGCATCGACGGGATGGAATTCCCAATTGGGGTATTGCCTTCGCAGGATCTCCCGGGCCACGACGAGCGCAAAGCCGATGCCTAAGTACTCGGACTGGGCCACCTTGTGGTGGTAGACCACGTCGTTTCCCAAGGCTGAAACCGCAAGGCGGCCGGACTTCGTCTCCATGGTGGCGCAATAGCGCAACTGTGCCCAGTGGCGAGAAACCGCGGCGAACGGTGAGTTCCCGTCGAATGCGGTCGCAACTCCGACTTGGCGGAGTACTTCTAATGGGCTGGTGCGCATGATTCGTGGAAGCGGGATCGGGACCGGTGTCGGATCTTTGCGGAAGGAGTAGGCGGGGTTCTTCTTGGATTCCTTTCGTGAAAATTCGACGACTTTGTCGACAAGGCGATGAGATGACTCCAGATCGACGGTTCCTTCTCCTCGCAAGAGGCGCAATGCCCTGTCGATGGTCACGCGCATCGCCCTCCGTGATTGGAAGCCTCGCTGCCGAATTGAAAGTACTGAGGAGGCCGTGGTGCTGCAAGCTTCCACCTTTGTTCTCACCGGGTCGGCTGCGGGCCATCTGGAGCAGGGAACCGGATCGAGATTTTGCGCGCTAATTCCTGGAAGGCGCAAGCTGCAATTCAACGCGCGGTTCGGGAGTGGGCGTTGGCTTCGGTCACGTCGACTATCGGGGGTGGGTAGCCGCGGGCTACTCGCTGTTCGGGTTCCATGCGGTTCGGGTCGTGGAGGGCTCGTGTTGGGAGGTCGGCCAGCTCTGGGAGGTGGCGGCGGATGTAGGTGCCCTCCGGGTCGTAGCGCTGGGCTTGGCGGCATGGGTTGAGGACTCTGTTGGGGCGGGTGTCGGTTCCTGTTCCTGCCATCCACTGCCAGTTCATGTTGTTGTTCGCGATGTCCCCGTCGACCAGGAGGTTCAGGAAGTGCTGGGCGCCGAGGCGCCAGTCGAGGTGGAGGGTCTTCGTCAGGAAGCTCGCCGTGATCATGCGGGTTCTGTTGTGCATCCAGCCCTCCGTCGCGAGTTGGCGCATTCCGGCGTCGACGATCGGGATGCCGGTGCGGCCTTCGCGCCAGGCCTGGAACGCCTCCGGGTCTTCGCGCCACCGGCTTCCTCGTGGGCGGTAGTCGCGGTGGCCGGCGGTGGGGCGGGCGGCCAGCACCTGGTGGTGGAAATCGCGCCAGGCGAGTTGGCGGACGAACGCGCGTTCCGGTTCGGCGTCCCCGGCCTGGTCGATGAGCTCGATCGGGGACACGCAGCCGAAGTGCAGGTATGGCGACAGCCGCGAGGTCGCACCGTCCAGGTCGCCGTAGTCCGCGACGCCTTCGGCGTACCACCGCCGCACGAGATCGCGGCCCGCGGTTTCGCCTCCGGGAGGCAGCTTCGGCGACAGTTCGCCTGGGCAGAGCTCCTCGCGGGTCGGCAGTTTCCCGGTGCGCAGCCGCGGCGTCCGAAGCGCCTCCGGCATGGCCGCGATGGGCCGGAGGGGCGTTGCTGACCAGCGGCGGAAGTACGGGGTGAACACGGCGAAGTGATCCTTGCCGCTCGGGACGAGGTGCCCTGGTGGGTGCGCCGTCACCACGGCGTCGTGGACGAGCAGCGCGCAATCGGTCAGGGCCTGTCGCAGGTTGTTCTCGCGGACCTGCGCGTATGCGCTGACGTCGGCGGCCACGTGGACCTCTGAAGCGCCGACCTCCTCGACCAGTCGCGCCACCTCGGTCGCGGGAGCACCTGCTCGGAGGACCAGCCCGGCGTCGAGAGCGCGGAGCGAACCGCGGAGATCGCGGAGGCAGTCCAGCAGGAAGGCGGTGCGGTTGGGGGCGGATCGGCGGAGGACGGCTTCGTCGAGCACGAACAGCGGAACCACTCGATCGGCCCGTGCGGCGTGCTGCAGGACCGGGTTGTCGTGGACCCGCAGGTCGCGGGTGAACAGGCAGATCGCCGTGCGCAATGGCCTCGACCCCGTCTCGCGAGCGGAATCCCGCCGAGGCTACCAGCGGACGAAGCGCCAGGCCGTGGTCGCGCGCCGCTGCCGGTCGACGCCCACGACGCGGCGGCCGCGTGGTCGGGGGCGAAGTCGGGTAGCCAGGTGTGGATGGGGACTGGGGAGTCGAAGTTGTGCCTGGTGACCGGGGCTACCGGTTACGTGGGCGGGCGGCTCGTGCCGCAGTTGCTGGTCAGCGGGTATCGGGTGCGGTGCTTGGTGCGGACTCCGGAGAAGCTCCGCGATGTTCCGTGGCGCGATCAGGTCGAGGTGGTGCGCGGGGACCTGTTCGACGAGGACGCGGTGCGCGCGGCGTGCGACGGCGTGGACGTCCTGTACTACCTGGTGCATTCCTTGCAGCAGAAGGGGTTCGGCGATCTCGACCGGCGTGCCGCGGCCGGTGCGGGGCGGGCCGCTCGGCAGGCCGGGGTGTCGCGGATCGTCTACCTCGGCGGAGTGCATCCCGCCGGGAAGTTGTCGGAGCACCTGCGGTCGCGGGCCGAGGTGGGGGAGACGCTGTTGCGCAGCGGGGTGCCGACCGCTGTGCTGCAAGCCGCGGTGATCATCGGTTCCGGCTCGGCGAGCTTCGAGATGCTGCGGTACCTCACCGAGCGGTTGCCCGCGATGGTCACGCCGCGCTGGGTGAGCAACCGGGTGCAGCCGATCGCCGTGCGCGACGTGCTGCACTACCTGGTCGCGGCGGCCGACCTGCCCGAGGTGGTCAGCCGCGCCTTCGACATCGGTGGCCCGGACGTCCTGACCTACGCGCAGATGATGCGCACCTACGCCGCGGTGGCCGGTCTGCCGCGCCGGGTGATGCTGCCGGTGCGGGTCCTGTCACCGAAGCTCAGCTCGCTGTGGATCAACATCGTGACTCCGGTGCCGCGCAGCGTCGGCGTTCCGCTCATCGAATCGCTGATCAACGAGGCCGTCTGCGCTGAGCACGACATCGACGACCACATCGCGCGCCCCGAGGGAGGCCTGACCGGGCTCGCGGACGCGATCGCCCTGGCGTTGCGCAGGATCCAGCGCGGCGAGGTGGAGACGCGGTGGTCGGACGCGTCACCGGTCAGCGCCCCGTGGGAACCGATCCCGTCCGACCCGGCGTGGTCCGGTGGCACGGTCTACCGGGATGTGCGCGAGCGCGTGACAGATGCGCCGCCGGCAGCGGTTTGGCGCGTGGTGGAAGGCATCGGCGGCCGTCACGGCTGGTACTCGTTCCCGCTGGCCTGGGCGGTGCGCGGCTGGATCGACCGGCTGCTGGGCGGAGTCGGGCTCCGCCGCGGCCGACGCGATCCGCAGCGCCTGCGCACGGGCGACGCGTTGGACTGGTGGCGGGTCGAAGAGCTGGTGGAAGGACGTTTCCTCCGCCTGCGGGCGGAGATGAAGGTGCCGGGTCGGGCTTGGCTGGAGCTGTCGGTCGAACCGGAGGACGGCGGCACCCGCTACCGGCAGCGAGCGGTGTTCATCCCGCACGGCTTGCTCGGGCACCTCTACTGGTGGGCGGTCGCGCCTTTCCACGGGCTGGTATTCGGCGGGATGGTGCGCCGGATCCTCGGTGCTGCGGCGGAACGCGCACCCGCCGGGAAGCGCGGGACGGTCTCGGCGGAGCCGTCTCGATGAGTGCGGGGCGCTGGGGGTGTCGCAGCGAGCCGCACCAGAGCGTCGCCTTCGAGGCCTGCCTCGTCGAGCGCGGCGTGGACCGCTTCGGCCCACGTCGGATGATGTGGGTATGAGCGAGCGGGATGAGCTTCTTGCGGTGGCCGATCGGATCGAGCGGCTTGCCGGTGCTTCCACCGGTGGGGACTGGCGGGGTGGCGGGTTGCTCGCCACTCGGCCGGACGTCGTCGCGCACTTCGCCGATGGCTCGACCGAGCACGTCGCCGAGGCTCGGGCGAGGAGTGCTCGGTGGATCGCCGTCTTCTCGCCCGCGGTGGCGGGACCGCTCGTCGAGTGGCTTCGGTCGGCCGCTCGGGCGGCGGAGGTCGATCCGGCTGCGCTGGCTCTGGCGCGGGTCGTGCAGGAGCGGTTGGGCTGATCGTCAACTTGAGGTTGACGCGTGGCTATCGTCAACCTATGGTTGACGTATGGATGAGTTGAAGATTTCGGATCACGTTTCGCTGGACGAGCTGATCTCCGCCATCAAGAAGGTGCACGGGGATGCTCTTGAGCAGCTGTCGAGCGCTGTCGTCGCCGGAGAGCACCTGGGCGAGGTCGCCGATCACTTGATCGGGCACTTCGTCGACCAGGCCCGGCGGTCCGGGGCTTCCTGGACCGACATCGGCAAGAGCATGGGCGTCAGCAAGCAGGCCGCGCAGAAGCGGTTCGTGCCCAAGGGACCGGGCGAGGTCTCCGACCTCGACCCGTCGCAGGGGTTCAGCCGGTTCACGCCGCGCGCCCGCAACATCGTGGTGGTGTCGCAGAAGGAGGCCCGCGACGCCGGGAACGCCGAGATCCGGACCGAGCACCTGGTGCTCGGGCTGATCGGGGAGTCCGACGGGCTCGGCGCCAAAGCGATCGTCGCGCAGGGGGTTTCGCTCGACGACGTGCGGCAGGCCGCGGTCGAGGCGCTGCCCACCGCCGTCGACGAGGTGCCGCACCTCGTTCCCTTCGACGCCGGGGCGCGGAAGGTGCTGGAGCTGACCTTCCGGGAGGCCCTCCGGCTCGGGCACAACTACATCGGGACCGAGCACGTGCTGCTCGCGCTGCTGGAGAACGAGGCCGGGACCGGTGTGCTGAGCAGTCTCGGGATCGAGAAGGGCGCCGTCGAGGAGAACGTCGCAGCCGCGCTGGCCGAGATCACCGGCGAGCAGGCCTGATCGAGTTGTGCTCCCGGGCACCGACGCCGAGCATCAGCTGCGAAAACTTCGGGGAGGAGCGGCGATGAGCGGTGCGGACCAGGCCACCCGGGAGCGGCTGGCGGAGGAGATCCGCTCGCTGCGCGCGCGGCGCGAGCGGCTGGTCGACGAGCTCGTGCAGAGCTCGGGACCGGGCGACAGCGGTGATGCCTCGCAGGAGTTGCAGGGCGGGGACGAGGTCGCCGCCATCGACGAGCGCATCGCCGAGCTGGAGAAGCTGCGGGCCGGCCGGATCGACGTGCAGGGCGTCGCTCCGGGCACCGAGGTGGTGCTGCGGTTCTCCGACGGTTCGACGCAGACCTTCAAGGTCGTGGCGATTCCGGAGGAGGTGCTGGCCGGGGAGGAGGACATCACGGTGACCTCCGACAGCCCGCTGGGCCTGGCGCTGGCGCACGGCCAGCAGGGCGAGACCGTTCGGTATCCGACACCGGACGGGGCCGTCGAGGTCGAAGTGCTCAGCATCCGCCGGCCGAGCTGAAGCGGTGGGCCGGGGTTCCCGGATGCGATTTCAATGGAAATCAGACGTCCGATTTCCATTGAAATCGCGGGATCCCCGGCCCCTCGCCGTGCCTCAGACCGCGACGACCCGCTCGGGCGCCGGCGACTTGAGCAGTTCGGACTGCTTCGCGCGGTAGGTCTCGACGTTGGCCAGCTTGATCTCCTCGTAGCCGCGGATCACGTCCGGCAGCTCCGCCAGCTCCAGCAGCGCCGGGTGGTCGGCGGCCACGGCGCGCTCGATGACGGCGCGGTACTGCTCGACCAGCTCGCGCTCCACGCGGCGGACCTTCGCGTAGCCGAACAGGTCCAGGCGGGTGCCGCGCACCTTGCGCATCGCGCGCAGCAGCCGGAAGACCTGCCGGAACCACGGGCCGAGGCTGATCTTGCGGTTCATGCCGAGCGCGCGCAGCACCGGCGGGTGCAGGCGGAAGGCGTAGCGGGAACCCGGGCCGAACTGGGCCTCGATGTCGGCCTGCAGGCGCTCGTCGAGCGACAGGCGCGCCACCTCGTACTCGTCCTTGTAGGCCATCAGCTTGTACAGGTTGCGGGCCACCGCCTCGGCGACCTCCGCCGAGCTCGCGCGCCGCACCCGCTCGACGAACTCGGCGTAGCCGCGGGCGTAGGCCTCGTCCTGGTAGTCGACCAGGTCCGGGATCCGGATGTCGAGCAGTCGGGCCAGTTCCGAGCCCTCGTCGGCCTTGACCAGCGCCCGCACCCGCCGGGCGGCCGCGCTCGGCGCCGGCGGCTCGACCGGGGCCGGGGTGATCTCGGCCCGCAGCGCGTCCGGGTCGGCGATGGCCTGGCGGCCGCGGCGGAACGCCTGGATGTTGGCGGCCACCGCAGTGCCGTTGAGCTCGATCGCCTGCTCGATGCTCTCGGCGGACAGCTGCAGCGCGCCGCACTGGTAGGCCGCGCCGAGCTGGAGGATGTTGGCGAACTGGTCGTCGTCGAACAGCTCCTCCGCCAGGCCGCGCGCGTCCAGGTAGAACGCGCGGGCGGTGGCGTCGTCGAGCGCCGAGCGGATGCCGGACTGCGCCGGGAACGACACCTCGGTGTCCACCACCATCCGGCCGGTCGGGACCTCGGTCGTGGACACCACCGCGGTCGTCCGCTCCGCGGCGGCCGCCGCCAGGTGCACCGGGTCGGCGGCCACCAGCAGGTCGCAGCCCAGGTAGAGGTCGCACTCGCCGGCGGCGAGCTTCGGCGCCTGCTCGACCGGCGCCGAGGTGATCTTGAGGTCGGAGACCACCGCGCCGCCCTTCTGCGCGAGGCCGATCTGGTCCAGGGTGCGCACCTGGCGGCCGTCGATCACCGCGGCCGTGGCCAGGATCTGCGTCACCGTGACCACGCCGGTGCCGCCGATGCCGGTGATGCGGACGGTGAAGTCGTCCTCGCCGCGCTCCGGTTCCGGCAGCTCGGAGGCGGCCAGCTCGCTGATCTCGCGGTGCTGCTTGCGGCCGCTGGGCACCACGGTCAGGAACGACGGGCAGTCCCCGGCCAGGCAGGAGTAGTCGACGTTGCAGGACGACTGGTGGATCTGGGTCTTTCGGCCGAACTCGGTGCTCACCGGCTGCACCGACAGGCAGTTGGACTTCGCGCCGCAGTCCCCGCAGCCCTCGCACACCCGCTCGTTGATCAGCACCTTCTCCGCCGGCGTCGGCTGCTTGCCGCGGCGGCGCTTGCGGCGCTTCTCCGCCGCGCACTCCTGGTCGTGGATGAGCACCGTGACGCCCGGTACCTCGGCCAGTTCCGCCTGCGCGGCGAGGAGTTCGTCGCGGTGCCGGACGGTCACGCCGCGGGGCATCAGGCCGCGCAACCGCTTCGGCGCGTCGCTGGTGACGATGACCTTCGAAACCCCTTCCAGCAGCAGGAGTTCGGCGATCTTGCCCACCGGCAGCGCGCCGACCGCGTCCTGCCCGCCGGTCATCGCCACCGCCGAGTTGTGCAGCAGCTTGTAGGTGATGTTCACGCCCGCCGCGACGGCCGCGCGCACCGCCAGGCTGCCGGAGTGGGTGAAGGTGCCGTCACCGATGTTCTGCACGAAGTGCTCGGTGCTGACGAACGGCGCCATGCCGATCCACTGGGTGCCCTCGCCGCCCATCTGCGTGATGCCGACGACGTCGCCGACCTGGTCGGGGTCCATGAACAGCGCCATGGTGTGGCAGCCGATGCCCGCGCCGACCACGGTGCCGTCGGGCACCTTGGTCGAGGAGTTGTGCGGGCAGCCCGAGCAGAAGTACGGCGTGCGGGCCAGCAGCGGAACGGAGATCCGCTCGCGCCTGCGCCGCTTGCGCCACGCGTCGACCTGCGGGACCTCGCCGTGCGCGGTCAGCCGGTCGGCCAGGCCGCGGGCGATGCGGTCGGGATCGAGCTCGCCGAGCTCGGTGAACAGGGTGCGGCCGTCCGGGGTCTTCTTGCCGTGCACCTGCGGGGCGTCCGGGCGGCCGTAGAGGATCTCCTTGATCGCCTGCTCCAGGAACGACCGCTTCTCCTCGACCACCACGATCTCGGTCAGCCCGGCGGCGAACTCCCGGATGATGCCGGGCTCCAGCGGGTGGATCGCGCCGAGCTTGAGCAGCCGGATGCCGAGCTGGGCCAGGGCCTGCTCGTCGAGGCCGAGAGTGCGCAGCGCCTGGCGGAGGTCCAGGTAGGACTTGCCCGCGGCGACGATGCCGATCCGGTCCCCGGCCGCGGAGCGGGTGATCCGGTTGACGTCGCTGCCCCGCAGGTACTCCAGCGCCAGCGGGATCCGGATGTTGTAGAGGCTGCTCTCCAACCCGGCGAGCTCCGCGCCGAGCAGCCGGGCGCTGGGCCGGTGGGAGTAGGCCTCCGCGCGCATCTCGGGCGGGGTCCAGTCCGGGGTGACGGTCGCCGTCCCGGCCGAGTCGGCGACGTTGGCCACCACCTTCAGCGCCGACCACAGCCCGCTCGCCCGGGACAACTCGACCGCGTGCCGCCCGAAGTCCAGCACGTCCTGGGAATCCGCCGGGAAGAACGTCGGGATGTGCAGGTCGGCCAGCGCGGCCTCGGACGCGGCCGGAACCGTCGACGACTTGGCGTTCGGGTCGTCGCCGACCAGCGCGACCGCGCCACCGCGCGGGTCGGCGCCCGCGAGGTTGGCGTGCCGCAGGGCGTCGCTGGCCCGGTCAAGGCCGGGGGCTTTGCCGTACCAGACGCCGAGCACGCCGTCCGGGCGCTGCGTGCTGAGGCGTCCGGTGAGCTGGCTGCCCAGCACGGAGGTGGCGCCCAGCTCCTCGTTCACGCCGGGCCGGTGCACCACGTCGTGCTCGCCGAGCAGCTTCGCGCGGCGGGCCAGCTCCAGGTCGAACCCGCCCAGCGGGGAGCCCTCGTAGCCGGAGACGAACGCCGCGGTGTTCGATCCGGCGCGCCGGTCCAGCCGGATCCGGTCGAACAGCACCCGCACCAGGGCCTGCACCCCCGTCACGTAGACCGTGCCCGCCTCCCGGAGGTAGCGGTCGTCCAGCGTGAACCCGGCCATGTCGAACTCCTTCTCCCGGCAGGCATCGTGATCGCCGACACTCCAACTCATATCGGTGTGGCGCACAACACCGCGACCCGAAACGGTGACGCGCACGCAAACTTCGGTCGATGAGGCCCTTCCGCACCGCTGAATTTTGCGTACCATCGCTGCGCATGGCCGATCAGACGCTCGATGCGACGGACCACGAGATCCTGGCGCTGCTGCGCGAGGACGCACGCCGCACGCTCTCGGACATCGCCACCCGCGTGACGCTGTCCACAGCCGCGGTGAAGCGGCGCATCGACCGGTTGCAGGAGCTGGGCGTGATCCTGGGCTACACCGTCCAGCTCGACCACGCCAAGCTCGGCTGGCCGGTGGAGGCCTTCATCGAGCTGCGCTTCCTGGGCACCAGCAACGTGGACGAGATCGTCCAGACCACCACCCGGATGCCGGAGGCGCAGGCGGTCTTCACCATCGCGGGAGATCCGGACGCGCTGGTCTGGATGCGGGTGCGGGACATGGCGCACCTGCAGCGCACCATCGACGAGATCCGCCGCAGCCACCGCGTGACGAGCACGAAGACGCTGATCGCCCTGGACTCCTGGCAGCGCGGCGTCAAGTGAGCCGGAAATACCCCGTTCTTCCGGAGGACAAACCGGTCTGGACCGGACATGCTGGACCGCATGCTCGGTGATCTGGAGTTGGCCGCGGTCCCGGCGCTGCTGCCCGCCGGGCCGCCCGGGATCGAGATCAGGTTGGACGGGCTCGTCGTGGGCGAGCTGGAGCTGCGGGTCTGCCACGCCTGCCAGGTCGTGGTGCTCGAGCACGTCCGCATCGACCGGCGTTGCCGCCGCCGAGGGCTGGCCACCCTCGCCGTCGGCATGCTGCGCGATTCCTGGCCGGACTACCGGTGGAGCGCGGGGCCGTTCGAGCCGACGACCGAGGCGCTCGGCTTCTGGCACTCCCTCGGGGGCCTGCACGCCGAGCCCGAGGAGTGCGAGCACCTGCGTTGACTTCCAGCGCGCTCGAATTGCCAGCCTGAGCGCATGGGAAAGCACGCGAAAGACGAGTGGCGGACGGAGAAGGCCGATCTCGAGGGCTACCTGGCGCGGATCGGGCACCCGGCGGTTCCCGGCCCCTCGGTGGCGGCGCTGCGCTCGCTGCACGAGGCGCACGTCCAGGCCATCCCGTTCGAGAACGTCGACGTGGTCCTGGGGCAGCACCCCGGGATCGAACTGGGCACCATCTACGACAAGCTCGTCCGCAGCCGGCGCGGCGGGTACTGCTTCGAGCACGCGCTGCTGTTCGCGGCGGTGCTGGAGAACCTGGGCTTCGACGTCGAGCGGCGGATGGCGCGGGTCGATCCCGACGGCTCCGGCTACCGGACGCACATGGTGCTTCGGGTCCGGGTCGAGGGCGCGGACCACCTGGCCGATGTGGGCTTCGGCGCCGGAATGCTCTCGCCGATGCCGTTCGAGGACGGCGCGGTGGTGGACCAGGCGGGCTGGCGGCACCGGCTGGTCCGCAACGGTCCACTGTGGAACCTGGAGAAGGCGGGCGCGGACGGGTGGGAGGTGCTGCACGCCTCCGACGAGCTGCCGCAGCGGTTCACCGACTACGAGGTGGCGCACCACTACGTCGCCACCCACCCGAACTCGCCGTTCGTCGCCAAACCCGTGGTGTTCCGGCTGGAACCGGGGGTGAGCCGGGGTTTGGTCGGGAACAAGCTGACCGTGGAGCGGGCCTCGGGCGAGCGCGAGGTGGCCGAGGTGGCGCCGGGCCAGCTGCGGGAGGTGTTGCGCGGCTTGGGCGTCGAGCTGTCGGAACAGGAGTTCGCGGCGCTGCGGAAGTCCTTCGAAGTCTCGGCCGATTCGTCCTTGACTTAAAGTAATGTGGAGATTCCATGATGGTCTGGAAGCCGATCACCATGGGAGGAAGACATGACCGAGAACCGACTGCGCCTGGGCATCATCGTCGGCAGCACCAGGGAAGGGCGGTTCGCCCGGACCGTGGCCGACTGGTTCGCCGCGCAGGCCCGGCAGCACCCGGAGCTGGACATCGACCTCATCGACCTGGCGGAGGTCGATCTGCCCGCGGTGATGCCCGCGTCGGAAACCCAGCAGCTGCGCGACTACACGGCCCGGCTGGACGCCGCCGACGGCTTCGTGGTGATCACCCCGGAGTACAACCACGGCTACCCGGCGCCGCTGAAGGCGGCCATCGACCTGGCGCACGCGGAGTGGCAGACCAAGCCCGTCGGATTCGTCGGCTACGGCGGCATTTCCGGCGGATTGCGGGCGGTGGAGCAGCTGCGGCAGGTCTTCGCCGAGCTGCACGCGGTGACCGTCCGCGACACGGTCAGCTTCCACTACGCCCACGAGCGCTTCGACGCGTCCGGAAACCCGCACGACACCACCGGTCCGGCCGCGGCGGCGAAGGTGATGCTGGACCAGCTCGTGTGGTGGGCGCGGGCGACCGCGGAGGCGCGCGACCGGCGTCCGTACAGCTGAACCGGGCGAGTGCTCCGGGCTGCCGCTCGCGGAGCTCTTGCCGGGTAAAGACGCCAGTCGGCCCCTTGTCGCTGCCGTTGCAGCGGGTGAAGCTACCCGGCAGCGGACCGCTCCGCAGGGGGAGGCGCGATGTGGTGGTTGCGCGTGTTCGGCACGTTGGTCGCCGTCGGGGCCGTGATGCTCGGCGGGCTGGCCCTGCAACCGGCCGGCACGCGAACGGTGCCGATAGCGGGACCGCCGCCGCCACCACCGCCCGAACCGCCACCCGCGCCGCCGCCCGCCGGACCGCCGGTGCTCGCGGTGAAGGTGGACAACGCGCCACCGGCCCGCCCGCCGACCGGCATCGGTGCGGCCGACATCGTGTACGTGGAGCCGGTGGAAGCCGGGATCAGCCGGTTGATCGCGGTCTTCGGCACCCGGCGGCCACCGGTCGTCGGGCCGGTGCGCAGCGCGCGGCAGACCGATCTCCGGCTGCTGCCGCAGTTCGGCCGCCCCGCGCTGGCGTTCTCCGGCGCGGCACCGGAACTCCTGCCGGAGATCGGCCGGACGCCGGTGGTCAGCGCGCCGCCGGAAGCGGTGCCCGGCGCGTTCTACCGCGGCCCGGGCCAGAAGCCGCACAACCTCTACGTGCGTCCGGCCCGGTTGCCCGCGGGCGGAGGGTGGTCGCCGAACGCCGCGCTGACGTTCGGGCCGGTGCCCGGCGGCGGTGTCCCGGCCAGCGCCGAGGAAGTCGCCTACCGGTCGGCGCGGGTGGGTTTCACCTGGTCCCCGGCGCAGCAGCGGTGGCTGGTGTCGATGGACGGGCGGCCTTACGCGGCCACCGACAGCGGACGCCTCGCGGCGAGCACCGTTGTGCTGCAGGAGGTTCCGGTGTCGGACTCGCCGTTCCAGGACGTGGTGGGCAACGCCTCGCCGTTCGCGGAGACCGTCGGCACCGGACGTGCCGTGGTGCTCCGCGACGGCGCGGCGTTCGAAGGCCGCTGGCACCGCCCGGCCCCGGAACTCGGCACCACCTACGCGACTCCGGCCGGGGAACCGATCCCCTTCGCCCCCGGCCAGATCTGGATCGTCCTCGTCCCGGCGCCGTGATGGTCGATTTCACGCGAAATCGGCGCAGTGCCGGGTGCGGGCGTGGTCAGCGCAGGTCGATCAGGGCTTGGACGGGGAGGTGGTCGGACGGGAAGTGGCCGTCGCGGCGGAAGTCGTTGATCGCCGCGGCTCGCACCGCCACCCGGTCGTTGTGCAGGATCCAGTCGATGCGCTCCTTGCCCTCGACCGGTTCCTTGTAGCCGCCGAAGGTGCCCCACGCCGGGGTGAGACGCCGCTGCGCGGTCGTCCAGGTGTCGGCCAGACCGCCCGAGGTGAGGATCCGGTAGGACTCCGAGTCACCGGCCGGGGTGTTGAAGTCACCGGTGAGCACCACCGGCAGGTCGGCGTCCAACCCGGCGATCCGCTCGCGCACCAGCTGCGCGCTGCGCTGGCGGGACGGCTCCGACCGGTGGTCGAAGTGCGTGTTGACGTGGACGAACTCGCGGCCGCTGCGGCGGTCGTGGAAGCGCACCGCGGTGACCATCCGGATCACGTTGTTGCCCCAGGACTTGGAGCCGATCACCGACGGCGTGTCGGAGAGCCAGAAGTGGTCGTAGTCCAGCGGTTCCAGGCGGCGGGTGTCGTAGTAGATCGACATGAACTCGCCGCGGCCGCCGCCTTCGCGGCCCAGACCGATCCAGTCGTAGAACGGCGGGATGTCCTGCAGCACCTGCTTGACCTGGGTGTACAGGGCTTCCTGCACGCCCAGCACGGTGGGCTGCTCGGTGCCGAGCAGCTCGGCGAGGATCGGGCGGCGGGTGCGCCACGAGTCCGGGTCCGGCGGCGCGGCCTTGGTGTCGGTGCGGATGTTGAAGCTCATCACGTGCAGCTGCGGGCCCTTCGCCGGGCCGATCAGCGCCACGCCTGCCGGTGCGGCCACCGCCTGCCCGGTGCCGAGCGCGCCCGCGACCGCTGCGGCGCCGGCCAGGCCGAACACGCCTCGTCGGGATAGTCCAGACACGATGCCTCCTTCTTCTGCGTCTGGAGATCTTCACCCGGGCCCGGCCCCGCGGTCGTCGACCGATGAGCGAACATTGCCGGAACTTCCCGGCGAATCCGGATTTTCCCACCGGCTGTCGGTGAGCGCGGCTAGGCTCGAAGCATGAACGATCGTCGTCTTCTGCTGGTGCACGCCCATCCCGATGACGAGGCCACCGCGACCGGGGCCACGATGGCCCGCTACAGCGCGGAAGGTGCCTCCGTCGCACTGGTGACCTGCACCAGCGGCGAGCTCGGCGAGGTCGTCAGCGACGATCTCGCGCACCTGCGCGGCGACCAGGACGCGCTGGGCGAGCACCGGCGCGGCGAGATCCGCGCGGCGCTGGCCGAGCTCGGCGAGATCCGGCACCACTGGCTGGGCGGCCCGGGCCGCTTCCGGGACAGTGGCATGGCGGGCGAGGACGGCAATTCCGCACCCGGCGCATTCGCCGCGGCGGATCCGGCCGAGGTCACCAGGGCCATGGTGGAGATCCTGCGCGCGGAGCGGCCGCACGTCGTGGTGACCTACGACGAGAACGGCGGCTACGGGCACCCGGACCACATCGCCGCGCACCGCGCCGTGATGACCTCCCTCGACCCGGCCGCCGACCCGGACTACGCGCCGGAGCTCGGCGAGGCGTGGCAGGTGCCGAAGGTGTACTGGACGACGCTGCCGCGCTCGATCCTCAAGCAGGTCGAGGAAGCCGGGGTGGAGGGCTTCGAGCCGTTCACGGTGCCGGACGAGGAGCTGACCGCGATGGTCGACGGCCGGGCCTTCCACGCCGCCAAGATCGCCGCACTGCGCGCGTACCCCAGCCAGGTCAACCTCGACGACGGGGAGTTCTTCGCCAAGCTGGTCCTGCGCCCGGAATTCGCCCTGGAGCACTACCTGCTGGTCCGCGGCGACCGAGGACCTGGATCCGGCCCGAACAACTGGGAATCGGACCTCTTCGCCGGTCTCGCCTGAGCCGTCGTGAGCGGCGGTGCCGACATCGTCGCTCACGGGGCGGCCGCTCGGGCGAATCGCCAGCATCACCACCCCGCGCGGGCGCGGCGATCCCTAGACTGCGCGGAATGCCGCGTCTCATCCACCTCAACGGACCGCCCGGCATCGGGAAGTCGACGCTCGCGCGGCGCTACGTCGACGACCACGTCGGTGTGCTCAACCTCGACATCGATCAGCTGCGAGGGCTGATCGGCGGCTGGCGGGACCGCTTCGCGGAGACCGGCGAGATCGTTCGCCCGATCGCCCTGAGCATGGCGGGCACCCACCTCGCCGCCGGGCGCGATGTCGTGATGCCGCAGTTCTTGGCCCGGTCGAGCGAGATCGAGCGCTTCGAGGCCGTGGCGCGCGAGAACGGCGCCGAGTTCCGCGAGATCGTCCTGATGGACAGCAAGGAGCGGTCCGTCGAGCGCTTCGCGCGGCGCGGCGAGGACGACGACCTGCCGTGGCACGGGCAGATCAAGGAGATCGTCGCCGAGGAAGGCGGCGCGTCTTTCCTCGCCGAGATGCACGACCGCCTCACCGAGGTGATCCGGACGCGGCCGACCGCGACCGTCCTCGTCAGCGAGGCGGGCGCGGTTCAGCGCACCTACGAAGCCCTGGTCGAGGTCCTCGACGCTCAGTCCTGAGCGCTCGACCGCTGGTCCGGGATCGGGTGGGGAGGCCACGGTCCCAGCTCGGGGAGCGGGCCGGTCGGCGTGCGCTGCGGGGTCCGGCCCGCCAGCCAGGCGGCGAGGTCGTGGGCCCGGCCGCTGATCTCGACCGGACCGTCCGCCCAGGTGCCCGTGCCGTCGGTCTGCCGGAGCGCGAAGCCCTCCGGGAGGCGGGGGAGCAGGAAGTCGATGGCGTGCGCGCAGAACTCCGGCTGCCACTGCTGCGGGCCGACGCCGACGTCCAGGTCCACCAGGTGGATCCAGATCTCGCGCCACCGCATCCGCACGATCCCGGCCAGGTCGCCGTTGCGGAAACGCACCGGGCGGTCCCAGTCGGCGTCGGTCGCCTGCGACCAGACCGCCTCCAGCGCCGCGCTGTGCCGGTCGAGCCGGGCGCGGTGCTGCTCGGCGCTGTCCCCGGAGAGGCCCTCGATGATCGCGTCGCGCTCCGCCTGCCCGCCGTCGTAGGCGTCGACGAGCTCACCGCGCAGCGCGTGCGCCGAGACCCGTGCGAACGCCCGCGCGTTGTCGGTCAGGTGCGCGAGCACGTGCCCGCGGCTCCAGCCGGGGAGCAGCGACGGCGCGGCGACCTGTTCATCGGTCAGGGCGGAGATGGCCTCGCGGAGGTACTGGTGCCCCTCGACGACGGCGTTCAGCGGAAGCCTCACGCACGGCGATGTTAGGGCCTGCTGGTGCTCGCGTTGCCGGGGTGGTGGTTCGGCCGAACCCGTGGGCCGCTCCGATGCGCGGCGGAGGGCCGTCCTCGCCGGGGATCACTCCGGCGTGTAGCTGCGGTAAGCGGCGACGAGCTGGGCCTCGGCGGCGTCGAAGTAGCCCTCCAGGCGGTCGGCGGCTTCCTGCACCCGCCCGCCGCTGATCAGGTCCGAGATCTCCCGGTGCGGCTTCAGGTACGGCTCGTGGAGCTCGCGCGGCCGGGACATGCGGTGGAACGCCAGCCGCAGTTCGGCCAGCAGCCGCCGCATCGTCTCGTTCACCCGCGGGCTCCCGGCCAGCGCTGCCAGCGCCTCGTGGAACCGCATGTTCGCGGTTCCCACGTCCCACCAGCGCTCCTCCGCGGCCGCGCGCTCACCGTCGGTGACGGCCTGGTCCACCGCCGCCACCAGCTCCGCCGGAGCCCCGCCGGCCCGGCGCACCGCGCTGATCTCCAGCAGCCGGCGGATCCGGTAGAGGTCGATGACGTCCTCGTCGCTGAGCACCCGCACGAACACCCCGCGGTGGAACTCGTGCACCAGCAGCCGCTCGTGCACCAGCAGCCGGAACGCCTCGCGCAGCGTGTTGCGCGAAACCGCCAGCGCGCGGCCCGCGCTCTCCTCGGACAGCCGGGTGCCCGGCGCCAGCGCGCCGTCGATGACCCGCTGGCGCAGCAGGTCGGCGACCCGTTCGGCCGTGCTCGTGCGGTCGAGCAGCGACCGGTCGGCCGCCAGGAGGTCCGCCCACGGGTCCGCGGTCAATCCAGCTCCCAACGATTGCAGTTGATCTCGAGTGTAACGAGAAAGTTCCACGCAGGGTATTGCAGAATTGTTCAACAATTCTCTATCTTGGCCCGAACCGCCTGCTCTTGCGGTCTCCAAGTCGACGTTCCCGTCACCGGTCCCCGGCCGGTGCGCAGCTGATCGGAGTGCCATGGCTGAGACGACCACGGCCGAGAAGGGATCCTCGGCGGCCAAGCGCCGCACCCTGCTCGGCGCGGTGTTCCTGATGGCCACCAGCGCGATCGGACCCGGCTTCATCACCCAGACCACCGAGTTCACCATCCAGCTCGGCGCCGCGTTCGCCTTCGCGATCCTGGTGTCGATCCTGGTCGACATCGCCGTCCAGCTGAACGTCTGGCGGGTCATCGGCGTCTCCGGCATGCGGGCCCAGGACCTGGGCAACAAGGTGGTGCCCGGCCTCGGCTACGTGATGGCCGCGCTGGTCGTCTTCGGCGGGCTGGTGTTCAACGTCGGCAACATCGCGGGCACCTCGCTCGGCCTGGACGCGCTGATCGGCCTGGACGCCAAGATCGGCGGCACGCTGTCGGCCGTCATCGCCATCGGCATCTTCCTGAGCAAGAAGGCCGGCGTGGCCATGGACCGCATCGTCGTGGTCCTGGGCGTGGTGATGATCCTGCTGACCGCCTTCGTCGCGTTCTCCTCCGCGCCGCCGGTCGGCCAGGCCCTGGTGCAGGCGGTGTGGCCCAGCGAGGTCGACTTCCTGGCCATCACCACGCTCATCGGCGGCACCGTCGGCGGCTACATCACCTACGCCGGTGCGCACCGCCTGGTCGACGCCGGGGTGACCGGCCCGGAGCGGATCGTCGACGTCAGCCGCAGCTCGGTCGTCTCGCTGCTGGTGACGGGCGTGATGCGGCTGGTGCTGTTCCTCGCGATCCTCGGCGTCGTCGCCGGTGGTGTGGCGCTGACCTCGGCCAACCCGACCGCCGAGGCGTTCCAGCACGTCGCGGGCGAGTTCGGCATGCGGCTGTTCGGCATGATCCTCTGGGCGGCCAGCATCACCTCGGTCGTCGGTGCCGCCTACACCTCGGTGTCGTTCCTGGTGACCTTCTCGCCGAAGCTGGAGCGGTCCCGCAACTGGCTCGTGGTGGGCTTCGTGGCGATCTCCGCCGCGGTGTTCCTGCTGCTCGACAAGGCCCCGACCACGCTGCTGGTGCTGGCGGGCGCGCTCAACGGGCTGATCCTGCCGGTCGGCTTCGGGGTGCTGATGTTCGTCGCCGCCAAGCGCCGCGACCTGCTCGGGGGATACCGCTACCCGCGGTGGTTGCTGATCGTGGGTGTGGTCGCCTGGTTGCTGACGGTGTACCTGGGTTACAACGCGCTCGGCGGCATCGCCGCGCTGTGGAAGTGAGGTGGGCATGGACCTCAACTCGGACCTCGCGGAGGGCTTCGGGCGCTGGGAGCTCAGCGATGACGAGGCGCTGCTGGGCATCGTGACCAGCGCGAACGTCGCCTGCGGCTACCACGCCGGGGACGCCACGGTGATCCGCGCCGCCGTCGAGCAGGCCGCCAAGCAGGGCGTCGTGGTCGGCGCGCAGGTCAGCTACCGCGACCTCGCCGGGTTCGGGCGGCGGTTCATCGACGTGCCGCCGCGCGAGCTGGCCAACGACGTGATCTACCAGATCGGCGCGCTGGCCGGGTTCGCCCGCATCGCCGGCACCGAGGTCGCCTACGTCAAGCCGCACGGCGCGCTCTACAACGCGATCGTGCACCACGCCGAGCAGGCGGCCGCCGTCGTCGAGGCGGTGCGCGCCTACGACCCGTCGCTGGCGGTGCTCGGGCTGCCCGGCTCGCAGTGGCTGGAGCAGGCCGAGCGCGCCGGGCTGCGGGTGTTCCGCGAGGCCTTCGCCGACCGCGCTTACACCCCGGAGGGCACGCTGGTGTCGCGGCGCGAGCCCGGTGCCGTGCTGCACGACCCCGAGCTGATCGCGCAGCGCTGCCTGCGGCTGGCGGCCGGGGAGCCGATCGAGGCCGTCGACGGTTCGCAGATCCGCGTCGACGCCGACTCGATCTGCGTGCACGGCGACAGCCCCGGCGCGGTGGCCATCGCCCAAGCCGTGCGGGACCAGCTGGTCGCCGGCGGAGTTCAGCTGCAGCCGTTCGCCGCGCGAGGGCTGTGATGCGGTTCCTGCGGTGCGCTGATTCGGGCTTGCTCGTCGAACTGGCCGACCTCGAAGCCGTGCAGGCGCTCTACGCCGCGCTCGCCGAGGCGCCGCCCGAAGGAGTCACGGATCTGGTCCCGGCGGCGCGGACGTTGCTGCTGCACCTGGATCCGCAGCGCGCCGACGTCGCCGCGATCGAGGCGGCGGTGCGCGCGGTCGAGCCGCGCGGAACAACCGGCGGTGACGGTGCGCTGGTGGAGGTGCCGGTCGTCTACGACGGCGCGGATCTCGCGGAGGTGGCGAAGCTGACCGGGCTCACCGAGCGCGAGGTGGTGGACCGGCACACGAGTGCGGTGTGGACGGTCGCCTTCGGCGGCTTCGCACCGGGTTTCGGCTACCTCGCCGGTGGCCCGCCGGAGCTCGCGGTGCCGCGGCGGGTCGAGTCGCGGACCAAGGTGCCGCCGGGCTCGGTCGGCCTGGCCGGTGCGTTCAGCGGTATCTACCCGCGCGAATCGCCCGGCGGCTGGCAGCTGATCGGGCGCACCGATCTCGAGGTCTGGCGGGTGGACCGCAATCCGCCCGCGCTGCTGCGCCCGGGTGTGCGGGTGCGCTTTCAGGAGGTCCGATGAGCTGCTTGCAGGTGCTGGCCACCGGGCCGCTCGCGACGGTCCAGGACCTCGGGCGCCCGGGGCTGGCGGGGATCGGCGTCGGGTCCTCGGGCGCGGCCGACAGCGGTGCGTTCCGGCTGGCCAACCGGTTGGTCGGCAACGACGAGGGCGCGGCGGCGATCGAGGTCACCTTCGGCGGGCTGGAAGTGCGCGCGACCCGGGACCTGACCGCCGCGGTGACGGGTGCGCCGTGTCCGGTCACTGTGGACGGTCGTGGTGCCGCGGTGAACTCGGTGCTGCGGATCCCCGCGGGCGCGGTCGTGCGGTTGGGGATGCCCGACCGCGGCTTGCGCAGCTATCTCGCCGTGCGCGGCGGTATCGCCGTCGAACCGGTGCTCGGTTCGAGGGCCACCGATGTGCTGGCCGGTTTGGGCCCGGAGCCGCTGGCGCCGGGCGCACAGCTGCCGGTGGGGCCGCCGCCGCAGCGGTTCCCGCAGGTGGACCTGGCACCGGTGGCGGCGTGCGAGGACGGCGAGATCACGCTGCGCGTGGCGTTCGGGCCGCGGCACGACTGGTTCACCGAGGACGCGCTGACCGCGCTGGTCGGCAGCTCCTACGAGGTCACCCCGGACAGCAACCGGGTCGGCATGCGGTTGTCCGGGCCGGCGCTGGAGCGCTGCCGCACCGATGAACTGCCCAGCGAGGGCATGGTGGCGGGCGCGCTGCAGGTGCCGCCCTCGGCCCGGCCGACGCTGTTCCTGGCCGATCACCCGGTGACCGGCGGTTACCCGGTGATCGCCGTGGTCGTCGCCGCCGATCTGGACAAGGCCGCGCAAGCCCGGCCCGGCCAGCGAATCCGCTTCCGCCGCTGAGAATCCGTCGGTGGTTGTTCTGCGCGGGTGGTTGCCGGTGGAACCCGAGTGCTTCCCTGGACTGCGGGTGCCCCTCCTGATGCATGTCCGATGCACAGCGGAGGGTCCGTCCTCGCCAGGAAAGCACCCAGAACCCGCCGGTGGTCGCTTTGCCGAGGTGGCCCGAGCGGCTGCCGCCGCTCATACAAGCGCGGTCGGCTTCGCCGACAGTGCTGATAGACGAGGAGTTCCGCGATGACCGAACCGCAGCAGATGTCCCCGGAGCAGGCTCGCGCCGCGTTCCGCGCCGGGCTGCGCGTGCCCACCTCGGGCTACAGCGCGGGCTGGACCCAGGCCAACCTGATCGCGCTGCCGCGCGAGTTCGCCTACGACTTCCTGCTGTTCGCGCAGCGCAATCCGCGCTCCTGCCCGGTGCTCGACGTGACCGAGCCCGGCGAGACCAGCGCCGGGATCTTCGCCGGCGACCTGCGCACCGATCTGCCCGCCTACACCGTCTACCGCGACGGCGAGCTGGTCGAGGAGCGCACCGATGTCGTCGATCTGTGGCGCGACGACCTGGTGTCGTTCCTGGTCGGCTGCAGCTTCACCTTCGAGGCCGCGCTGCTGGAGGCGGAGGTCCCGGTGCGCCACATCGAGGCGGGCAGCAACGTCCCGATGTACCGGACGAACCGCGAGTGCCGCCCGGCGGGCAGGCTGTCCGGGCCGATGGTCGTGTCGATGCGGCCCGTCCCGGCCGAACTCGTCCCCGCCGCGGTCCGCGTGACCTCCCGCTACCCGTCCGTGCACGGTGCTCCGGTGCACGTCGGAGCGCCGGAAGCGCTGGGCATCGCCGACATCGACCGGCCCGACTTCGGCGACGCGGTGGAGATCCGCCCCGGTGAGATCCCGGTGTTCTGGGCCTGCGGGGTGACTCCGCAGGCAGCGGTGATGCGGTCCAAGCCGCCGTTCGCCATCGGCCACGCGCCGGGCCACATGGCCATCACCGACAGCCGCGACAGCCGCTACCTGGTCCCGTAGCAGGAGGTCGTGAGCGCGTAACAGTGCTCGAACACTGTTGCGCACTCACGACCCGTGGTGGCGCAGAGAGGCGTCGGCCTGCGCCAGGCGGCGCAGCGCGAGCAGCAGCGGCTCGACCAGCACGGTGCCCAGGACTAGGTAGCGCACCGCGGCTTCTCTCGACTCCACCGGGACGCCGGAGACTTCGCCCTCGGCCAGCTCGCGCATCGCTCGCGCATAGGTGGTCACGGCCTCCTCGGACAGCGGGAAGTCGGCCGCTTCGAGTGCGTCGAGCGCTGCGGCCAGTTGGCGGACGGCCTGGCGGTCGGCGCTCTGCACCCGCCAGCCGAGCCGTTCCAGCACCGCTTCCGCCGCAGCGGTGTCCACCTCCTCGTCGACCGCCGGGCCCAGCGACCGGTGCGCGGTGCCGAGCAGGTCGTGCATGGTCTCCGGCGGGTTGTCCAGCTGCTCCAGCACGTCGCGGGCGGCCGCGACGCTGAGCCCTCCGACGCCGATGAGCGCGCGCACCAGCCGCAGCCGCGCCACGTGGCTCTCGTCGTACTGCGCCTGGGTCGCCGAGGTCCGCCGGCCTTCGTGGAGGAGTCCTTCCCGCAGGTAGTACTTGATCGTCGCCACCGCGACGCCGCTGTCGCGGCCGAGCTCGGAGATGCGCACGCCGTCTGCTCCTTGAATTGGATAGTGTCACTCTCTTATATTGGATAGCGCTGCTCTCCAATATACCGGTGCGGCCGGACCTGGCCGCCGCTGAAGGGACTCGTGCGCGTGGAACCGCTCATCACCCTCGTCGTCGTGACCGCTGTGCTGCTGGTGGCCGGAGCCGCCGGAGTCCGCAAGCTGCGCCCCTGGCCGGTGGCCGTCCGCGGCGGACTCGCCGCCATGTTCGTGCTGACCGGCGTCGTGCACTTCGTCCACATGCGGGAGCAGCTGATCGCGATGGTCCCGCCCGCGCTGCCCGCGCCGGGCCTGCTCGTGACCATCACCGGTGTGCTCGAACTGCTCGGCGCGGCGGGACTGCTGCTGCGGCGGACCGCGCCGTGGTCGGCCGCCGGGCTCGCCGCGCTGCTGGTGGTGATGTTCCCCGCGAACGTCCACAAAGCTCTGACCGCCCCGGCCGACATCACGGATGCGCTGCTCCCGCGCACCTCGATGCAGGTCGTCTTCCTGGCCGCCTCGGTGTCGATCGTCGTCCACCACGTGCGCGAGCGGCGGCACGAGGTGCGCTGAGCGTCCGATTTGGACCCCGGAATCGCGCTGGCGGAGGCGGGATTCGGCCGAATACCGCGTTCCGTGGCCATCGGGGTTCCTGCATTCTGCGGTGTGACGGCGGCCGTTCCGCCTGTTGACTCCGGTGCGGAGTTGACCCGTGGAACGAGGAGGTGCGCGTGGCGGCGCATTCGGGCCGATTACGCAAAGTGCTGGCCGTGGCGGCGAGTGCGCTGGTAGCGGGTACCGGGGTGGTGGCATCCGCCGCGGCCCAACCGGCCGGCGCCGAGCCGGTCTCCTGGGAGAAGTGCGATTCAGCGGACCTCAGCGGCGTTCCGATCACCGAGCGGCACCTCTTCCGGTGCGCCACCTACCCGGTGCCGATCGACCACGCCGACCCGGGCAAGGGCACCGTCGAGCTGGCGATGATGCGGCGGGCGGCGACCAGCCCGGACCAGCGCATCGGATCGCTGTTCCTGAACCCTGGCGGCCCCGGCGGCAGCGGCTACAACCGGCCGACCACGGCGGTCGAGCGCTTCGACCCGGAGGTGCTGGAACGCTTCGACATCATCGGGTTCGACCCGCGCGGGGTGAACAACAGCGATCCGCTGCGCTGCTTCAAGTCCGCTCAGCAGGCGGAGAAGGTGCTGGGCCGGATCTCGTCGGTGCCGGTCACCGACGAGCAGATCGACACCACCATGGACGCCTACCAGGAGTACGGCGAATCCTGCGCGAAGAACGCCGGTGAGCTGCTGCGGCACATGTCCACCGAGGACGTCGCGCGGGACCTGGACCTGATGCGGCAGGGCGTCGGCGACGAGAAGCTCAACTACGTCGGCTTCTCCTACGGCACCCTGCTCGGCGCGACCTACGTCAACCTGTTCCCGGAACGCAGCCGCGCGATCATCCTCGACGGCAACGTCGATCCCGCGCTGCGGACCTCCGACGGCGTTCAGTACGACCGCGAGCGCGCGCAGGGCTTCGAGCTCGCGCTGGACGGATTCCTGAAGCGCTGCGCCGAGAACCCGAAGAAGTGCGCATTCGGCGAGGGCGACCCGCGGGCGAAGTTCGACGAGATCCGCGATCACCTGCGCGAAGAGCCGATCACCATGCCCGACGGCACGGAGATCACTCTCGACCAGTTCACCGACAGCACCGGCAGCGCGCTGTACAAACCGGAGAACTTCCGCCGGCTCGCCACCGACCTGCAGTCCCTGCACCGCCAGCTGAACCCGAAGCCCGGGCTGGTCCCGGAGCTTCTCACGGTCCTCAACGTGCCGACCACGCTCGGCAAGCTCGACGCGGCGCCCGACGCCGAGTCCAGCTACGTGGACGACAGCTACTTCGCGGTGAACTGCACGGACAAGCCGATCCCCGCCGAGCCCGAGCGGGTGGCGGAGATCGCGGCGCAGTGGGAGGCGGAATCGCCGACGTTCGGCCGCTCGCAGGCGTTCAGCGACCTGGCCGGCTGCTCGACCTGGCCGGAGACCAGCGCTGACGTGCACCGCGGTCCGTGGGCGCACCAGGCGGAGAACCCGGTCCTGCTGTTCGGCAACAGCTACGACCCGGCGACCCGCTACGAGTTCTCCCGCCGGATGGAGCAGCAGCTGGGCAACGCCCGCCTGGTCACCGTCGAGGCACACGGCCACTGCATCCTGGGCGGCCGCAGCTCCTGCGCGGACACGATCGCGGCGAACTACCTGGTGGATCTGCAGGTCCCGGAGCCGGGATTCGTCTGCCAACCCGACGAGCAGCCGTTCAGCTGACCGGCGTTCCGCCGGCTCGTCGCGGACGGAGCGCCGATCCGGGAGTAACGAAGAGATCCCCCGTCCGAGGAGAAGGGCGGGGGATCTTTCTCGTAAGGGGTCGACGCGCCGGTCGCCTCTGCGGCGAGTGGCGCGACGCGGCTCCAGCCGAACGGTATTCCGCGACGGCGATAGTTGAGGCCCGGGGGACACGGGCGCATCGACCAGCCTGTTCAACGGGCGGGGCGGTGGTGGTGTTCCTGGTGCCGGTGTGAGCCGCCCCTCACTCGTCCGAGAGCCCATCCCGACATGCGACGGTTCGATGCTTGACTCCCGGGATTCCGCCGTGGTCGGCCTTAGCTTCGGGGCATGGATTTCCACGACGAGATTCGAGTCGGACAGCACACCTACGGAGTCAAGGCCAGGGGCGAGCCCGCCAGCCAGGACCAGCCGGCGAGCGTGGCGGTGGAGTTCGCCGGAGCGGACGCGGACGGCCGCGTGGTGGCGGAGGGCAACCTGCTGATCGCCGTCGACGGACTGGGCGATGCCGGTGCCTTCCTGACCCGGACCCTGGACGGCCTGGCGGCGCTGCACGCGCCGTGGTCGAACGGTCGCGGGCGCAGTCGGCCACGGCCGCCGAACGCGGGGCGGCCGTGGACCGATGCCGACGGCGAACTGCTGCGCGAGCGGTGGCTGAGCGCGCTCGGCGAGTCGGCGGCGCGGCTGGCCGGGGAGCTCGCCGAAGAGCTCGGCCGCACCCGCGCGGCGGTGCGCGCCCAGCTGCCCCGGCTCGGGTGCGACCCGGACGTGCCGGGGCGGCCGCTCGGGCAGGCCTGACGTCGGCGCAGGTCGCGACCGCTCCTGCTGAATTCCGAACACCGGTGGTTCGCAATTCGGGAAGAGCACGATTGGTTCGGCGAAATTCCGGTTCTCGGCGCGCCGAAAACTCTATTTGGCGAATCGGAATAATGGAATGGGGTGCGGCGTCCGGATTGGGCTTTGGATATTTCGCGGAAAGGAGGTAATGTTCCGGAGCGGAGAAGGGGAGTAGTCCGCAATCCCGCGGTCGACATGCTGGTGCCCGTTCGATGCGCACCCGGTCGCGGAGCCTTGGACCAGAGGTGGGCGAGACCTTCGGAACCGGCAATGGCATGCCGGGCCGAAGATGCTGCGCGCCTTCGTCCTGGCCGTGATCGAAGAGGTGGGTATTCATCGTGCTGGGCAGTCTTGCGCTGAGTTCCGTGGCGATCTTCGTGGCCGAACTCGGGGACAAATCCCAATTGATGGCGATGACCTTCGCGACCCGCTACCGCGCGTGGCAGGTGCTGCTCGGCATCACCATCGCCACCACCGTGGTGCACGCGGTTTCGGTCGCGCTGGGCTTCGGGATGGGCGAACTGCTGCCGACCGAGTGGATCGCGCTGATCGCCGGAGTGGCGTTCCTGGGCTTCGCCGCGTGGACGCTGCGCGGTGATCACCTGACCGAGGAGGAGAAGCGCAAGGCCTCCCGGCGCGCGGGTTCGGCGGTGCTGGTGGTGACGGTCGCCTTCTTCCTCGCGGAACTGGGCGACAAGACGATGCTGGCCACGGTCACGCTCGCCACCCACCACGACTGGCTCGGCACCTGGATCGGCTCGACGATCGGCATGGTGGTGGCCGACGCGCTGGCCATCGGCATCGGCCTGCTGCTCGGCAAGCACCTGCCGGAGCGCCTGATCCGCTACGGCGCGGCGGCCCTCTTCGCGATCTTCGGGGCCTGGCTGGTCGTCGACGCGGCACTCGCCCTCCTCTGAGGGAGAGCGACCGCGGCATGCGCCGCAGGCGAGCAATTCACCTGCGGCGCATGCACAGGCGGGATTTCAGGCGGCGGCCGGGTTTCCGCTGTCTGAACCGCCTCGCGGAATCTGCCGCCGGGGGATCAGCACTTCTCGAACGTGGTCGAAGAAGAGCGGTAGACGGCTCCGGTGGAGCTGGCCGTTTCGGTGTAGACCTCGACGGTGGCGCCGGTGTTGCACGGCGCCTTCGCGGTCAGGTTGATTTCGGTGCCGCTCTGAGCCAACTCACCGATCACCTTGGGTGCGGCGTTCTTCTGGGACACCACGATGCGGACGTTGACCGTCGCCGTGTTCAGACATCCGGTGCGCCCGCCGTTGGCGACCAGCGTGTTGCCCTCGCGCGTCGGTTGGTAGGCGAAGAGCGCGCACGCCGGGGCTTGTTCGGGGGTGGCGGCGATCGCCGGGACCGCGGGCGCGATCGCGAACGCGGTGAGTGCGGCCGCAATGCTGAACAGGACGGGTGAACGTCGCATTCCGATGCCTTCTTTCCGTCTGCCGAATTGCCGTCAGGGGCATCGGAAGTCGATCACCCGGCGTGATGGCTGTCAATTCGGGGTCGAGTGGGGAGAAGTTTTTCACCCGACCGAGTAAGGCTTTTCGGCGTGTCGTCCACGGTCTTGATCCGCGCAATTCCGCTCGATTCCGTCGAATATGAATCGTGGTCACATCTCGGCGACTGTGCAATATGTGCAATAGGTCTGTTAATCTTGCAGCCCTGGAGGGGGTGGGGATGTCCAAGACGGTCGCCAAGGCGGTTCACGTGCTCGAATCCCTCGCCGAGGCGCCCAAGACGATCGCTGAGCTGGCGCGGGAGCTGGACGTGCACAGCTCCTCCGCGCTGCGCATGGTGCAGCCGCTGGCCGACGGCGGGCTGATCGCCCGCGGGCCGGACAACCGGTACCGGCTCGGGCTGCGCCTGGTGGAACTCGGCCAGCAGGTGCTCGACGAGATGGACCTGCGGGTCCTCGCCCGGCCGCACCTGATCGCGCTCGCCGACGCGACCCGCGCGACCGTGCACCTGGCCCAGCTGGTGGACGACCAGATCGTCTACGTGGACAAGATCGAGGGCGCGGCGACGATCCGCACCTGGTCGCGCATCGGGCGAGCGGTTCCGCTGCACACCGCGGCGGCCAGCAAGGTGATCCTGGCCGCGCTGCCCGCACCGCACTGCGACCGACTGCTGGCCGCGCACACCTTCACCCGCTTCACCGAGCGCACCATCACCGACCCGGCGGAGTTCCGGGAACACCTCGCGACGGTCGCCCGCCTCGGCTACGCGACCGACCAGGCCGAGTTCGAGCCCCTGGTGCACTGCATCGGCGTCGCGATCCCGGACGCGACCGGACAGCTGGGCGCGGCGATCTCGCTGACCACCGTCCGCGCGTCGGTCGAGCAACCGGTGCCGGACAAGCCGCTGCACCGGATGCGGGAGGCCGCGAACGCGATCGCCACCGCGCTCGGCCGCCCGCTGCGCTGACACCCGCCAGGGTGATCGACGAAACTCCCGGCAACCCGTGACCCCGCTGAACGGTGTTCGTTAGCAGGATGTTCGGCGCAACCCGGAGAGGATCGCGATGACCTGGATGATCTACGGCGCGAGCGGCTACACCGGCAGGCTGGTCGCCGACCTGGCGGTCGATCGCGGTGAACGCCCGGTGCTGGCGGGTCGCGACCCGGCGAAGGTCGCCGCGGTGGCCGCCCCGCGCGGGCTGCCCCACCGCACCTTCGACCTCGCCGATCCCGACGCGGTGGACGCCGGCCTGCAGGGCGTGGACGTCGTCGCGCACTGCGCAGGCCCGTTCTCCGCGACCGCGGAGGCGATGGTCGACGGCTGCCTGCGAAACGGCGTGCACTACCTGGACATCACCGGTGAGATCGACGTGTTCGAGGCGGTGTTCGCGCGGCACGAGGAGGCTCGCAGCGCCGGGTCGGTGCTGCTGCCCGGTGCCGGTTTCGACGTGGTGCCGACCGATTGCCTGGCCGCGATGGTCGCCGCCGAGCTGCCCACCGCGACCCACCTGGACCTCGCTTTCCACGCCAGCGGCGGGATCAGCGGCGGCACGCTGAAGAGCGCGCTGGAGGGCGCGGCGCTGGGCGGTCGCGCCCGCGTCGACGGCGAAGTGCGAGTGGTGCCGATGGGCTGGCGGCGGCGCGAGGTGCCGTTCCCGTCCGGCCCGCGGCGGGTCACCTCGCTGCCCTGGGGCGATGTGAGCACGGCCTACCGCAGCACCGGGATCGGCAACATCACCACCTTCGCCCACCTGCCGGGCCTGGACCTTGCGGGTGCGCGGTCGAGCCGGCTGTCCCAAGCGCTGATGCGCACGCACGTGGTGCAGCGGCTGGGCAAAGCGGCGATCGGCGCTGTCGTGCGCGGACCCGGCCACACCGCCCGCTCGCGCAGTTGGGTGGAGGTGTACGCCGAGGCCACCGACGACTCCGGCCGCAGCGTCTGCGCGGCCCTGCTCGGCCCGGACACCTACGACCTCACGGCCGACTCGGTCCTGCGCGCGGTCAACGCCCTGCAGTCCGAACCGCCGGAACCGGGCGCCCACACGCCGTCCACGGCATTCGGCGCGGACTTCATCCGCCGCCTCCACGGAATCCGCATCATCGAACCAGCCCGCCGCTGACAACAGCAGGCCCCAAGGCGCGGACATCAGCAGGCCCCGAGGCGCGGACACTCCGCCCGACCCGTCCTACCGAAGAAACCCGCACTCCAACGCCCTGCCGGTACCCGCCCGGACGCTACCTCGCCCGGTGCTGCCTCCGGTGGTCGTGCAATTTCAATTGAAATCACACCTCTGATTTCAATTGAAATTGCGCGATGTCCGACGCACCGTCGGTGTGTCGGGTGCCCGACACACCGGACCGGTCCACAACTTCCATTGAAATTGCGGGTGTGATTTCAATTGAAGTTGCGTGGTTGGCATTGTCGGGTCAGGTGGGGAGGATGCGGAGCATCCCGGTGGGGGCGGATGACGCGGCCAGGAACTCCAGGTGGGGGCCTTCGCCGGAGGCCGGGTGGAGGGCGGCGAATTCGGCGCTGTCGGTGGCGAGGTCCATGCCCGTGGTCTCGGCCCAGCGGCGGGCCAGGGAGCGCGGATCGGGGGTGTCGACCACGATCGCGGCGATCGGGCCGGTGCGCTCGTAGATCTTGCGGGGTTCGAGCACGCAGAGCTCGTTGCCCTCGACGTCGGCCATCACCACCCACGGCACGTCGCTGCTCTGGTCGATGTCGGCGAACCGGGCGCCGGCGTTGAACAGCCGCTCGACGAGCTTGGTCTGGTCGTCGTGCGACTCGCTGCGCAGGTCCAGGTGCACACCGTTCTTGGCGGTCTTGTCCACCGCACCCGGCACGAACCGCAGCTCGACGCCCGCACCGCCCGGGTGCACCGCGGTCCCGGATTCGGCATCGAGGTTCCAGCCGAGCACGTCGGCCCACCACCGCGCGAGCCGCTGCGGCTCCCGTGCCGAGAACTCCACGACGACCGATGCCATGGGCGAAAGCTACCGCAGATCCCGGACGGCAACTCGTCGTGCGGCGGGGGCGAAAAGGACTGGCGTCCCGGCGTCCGGGCGGGCGAAGCTGCTGCCATGCGGATTCGTGAAGCGCGCCTCGACGACTGGTCGGCGATCTGGCCGTTCATGCGGGACATCGCGGCGGCGGGGGAGACGTTCTCCTGGGACCGGGACATCTCCGAGGAACGGGCCCGGGAGCGGTGGTTCCCGGAGCTGCCCGGGCGCACGGTGGTGGCGGTCGACGACGACGGCGCGGTGCTCGGCACCGCGGTGTCCGGGCCGAACCACGAGGGCCCGGCCGGTCATGTGGCGACCGCGAGCTTCATGGTCGACGCGGCGCGCGCCGGGCGCGGTGTCGGGCGGGCGCTGGGGCGTCACGTGCTGGACCAGGCGCGGGCCGACGGCTTCCGCGCCATGCAGTTCAACGCCGTGGTGGAGACCAACACCAGGGCGGTCGCGCTGTGGCGCTCACTGGGCATGGAGATCGTCGCGACGCTCCCGCAGGCCTTCCACCACCCGGCGCACGGCTACGTCGGCCTGCACGTCATGTACCAGCTGCTGTGAGCCCGGCCCGGAGATCGGCGAGCAGGCTCGGCAGCACGACCTCCTCCTCGACGGCGCGGGCCGCGGTGGACATCAGCTCGGCCAGCGCCGGATCCCACGGCGTCTCCAGTGCGGCGCCGACGAGGTTCGGCAGGTCGGTGCGGTCCGCGGCCGCGCGGTCGAGCGCCTCGCGGTAGTCGGCGGCCGACATCCGCCAGGGCCGGGCGCGGTGGTGCTCCCAGAGGGCCCGGGCGATGCCGATGCCCGCCCAGTCGAAATCGCCGTGGTGGTGCAGGGTCGCGCCCTCGGTGGTCAGCCGGTCCAGCAGGGCCAGCGCGACCGTCGTCGGGTGGCCGGACACGCACACCACGGGGTGCTCGATGCCTTCCTGCACGGCGGATTCCAGCACGCGCGGGCTCTCGCACACCGCGACGGCGGTACCGGGCTCGACGAGCCGTGCCGGAGCCGCGCGCAGGTCGAGGTGGGTCAGGTGCGTCGGCAGGCCGATCGCGGACCGCTGCCGGACACCGCACGACCACGAATCGGCGCCGACCAGCGGCAACGCCCAGGTCAGCACACTCGCGGACACCGCGTCGAGGGTGACGCCGCAGCGCTCCCACAGCGCCCGCCGCTCCCGCTCGTTCCCGGGTGACTCGACTCCGTGGGCCAGGGCAGCGGCCTTGAGCACGACCCGGCTCAACGTCGTGCCGCTGTCGAGCTGGTGCGGATCACCGAACCGAGCGGCGAGTTCACCACGCGAAACCCAGGCCGCGGGCGCGCGATCCAGCGCGAGCGCGGACAGAACTCCAGCGGCGCTCCGCGCGATGGCGGGAAGTTCGTCCGCTGCCACGCGCCCGTACTGGCGGATCCACTGCATCCACGGCACGGCCCAACCGGTCTCCGCGAGCCCGTGCGCCACCAACGCCGCGCGCAGCGGTTCGAGTTCCCGCTGCTCGTCCCGCGAGCTCGACTCCCGCTGGACCACCGGCCGCTCGTGCAGGATCTCCAGGACTTCCGCCAGTCCCAGGCCGAACCGGCTCCCGCGCACCGCATCGTCCAATTTGGACACGCTGATCCGCGTTCCGCGCCCCAGCATCGGCCGCCCGTACACCTCGCCGACGAGCCGCTGCGCCTCGGCGTCGGGCAACTCCAGCCGGAACGTCGCCGGCGGCTTCGGCGATTCCAGCGCTTCCCGCGCCTGCTCCCACAGGCCGCGCAGCGCAGCAACGCCCCACGCCGCGCGAACGTCGTCCGCGATCCCCACCGCACAACCTCCAAACAACGCCGGGCTCAGCCGACGGGAACCGTCTTCCGCAGGAACTCGATCAGCAGCTCGGCGACCGCCGACGGCCGCTCCAGGGCGGGAAGGTGACCCGCCCAGGGCAGTTCGACGTGCTCGGCGTCCACGAGGATCTCGGGCAGCCGGGCGGCGATCCGCCGGAAGTCGGCCAGGTCGTGCGCTCCGGAAACGGCCAGGCACGGCGCCTGCACCGCCGCCAGGTCCACCTCGTGCTCGATCTTCTCGAACTCCTCGGCGGCGCACTGCAGCTCGAAGGCGTGCCGCTGCATCAGGCGCACCGACTCGCGGGCCGGTTCGCCGGCCTCCGGGCCGAGCCAGCTCTCGACCATCAGCTCCGTCGCACCATCGAGATCGCCCTCCTCCAGCAGCGCTTCCTCGCGCTCGCCGAGCGCGGTCAGCTCGGCGGAGGGCTCGTGCCCGGGCATGGCGGCGCAGAGCAGCGCGAGCGCGCCCACCCGCTCCGGACGGCGCGCGGCGATCTCCAGAGCGACGTGCCCGCCGAACGAAGCCCCCACGAAGGCGGCCTGCGCGATGCCGAGGTCGTCCAGGAGCGCCAGCACGTCATCGGCGTCGTTGTACGGCCGATCCGCCGCGGGAGTCGCACCGAAACCCCGGAGATCGCAGCGCACCACCCGGTATCCGGCGTCGATCAGCGCGGGCCGCTGGCCGTCCCACATCCTCCGGTCGCAGACCCCGGCGTGCAGGAGGACCAGCGCGGCGCCGTCACCGGCCACGTCGTGTGCGAGCTTCATCCGAAAGATCCTATCCAGCTCACGCGTCCGCCCGGTGCAGCGCGGTGCCGGTCCAGGTCGTGTGCGTGCAGGCGATCCCGTGGCCGCTGCGGGGGCGGAGGACGTCGTAGATGTGCATCTTCGGGATCTTCGGCGAGACGCCCCAGCCGCTGGGCCAGGTGATCAACCAGTCCATGTCCAGGTCGACCAGCAGGCCCAGCATCCGCGCGATCGTCGGGTCGTCCAGGCGCTCGAACGCCTCGTCCAGCAGCACCAGCCGCAGCGGGCCGCGGCCGTCCGAGGACACGCTGACCGCGTCGTAGAACGCCGCCGCGGCCGCGAACAGCGTCACGTAGGAGATCAGGCGCGTTTCGCCGGAGGAGAGCTGGCGCAGGCGCCGCACCCGCGGCTTGCCGTCCGGCCCGGTGTCGCGGACCCGCACGGTGAAGGCGAACCACGAGCGGTAGTCCAGCGCTCGCGCCAGGATCTCCGCGTAGCCGCCCGAGGTGCTGTCCCGCTCGGCCTCGATGAGGTCGGTGAACACCCGGCGCAGCAGGGCGTCCTGGTCGTCGCTGCGGTCGGCGAACGGGGTGCGCACCAGGTCGATGGCCTGCTTGATGTCGTCGCCCAGCGCGGCCGACGGCTGCCAGTCGAGCTGGACGTGCACGCCCTGGCTGGAGCGGGCCCCGTCGAGCACCTCGTTCATCCGCTTGCACAGGTCCTCGGCGATGGACATCTGCCCGCGCAGGCGTTCGGCGAGGTCGCGGATCAGGTAGTCGGCGAAGATCGACTGGTAGCGCTCGTTGAGGTAGCCGCGCTGCTCGCCGAGCCGTTCGCCGACCCGCCGCGCCGCCTCGGCCACCGGCTGCGGCCCCTCCTCACCGGTGACAGTCACGGTGAGCAGGCCGTGCTGGTCGGCGGCGGTGATGTCGTAGTTGCCGCTCAGCGAGTGCTGCAGCGTCTGCAGCCGGTTGAGCACGGTGGCCTCCGACGATCCGCGCCGCTCGGCGGCGGTGAGCAGCGCGGCGGCTTCGTCGAGCTCTTCGGGCAGTTCCTCGCCGACCTCGGCGGCCGACCACAGGCCCGGGATGCGCAGCGCCTGCTGGAAGGTCTCGGTCGCCGAGGACGCGTCGTGCTCGCGGCCCGGCAGCTGCGCCTGCTTGTTCTCCAGCTGGGTTTCCAGCCGCGCGGCGGCCTCGCGCAGCGAGCTGATCTGCTCCCGCGCCTGCGGCAGCTGCTTGCGCAGGTCGGCGCGCTCGCGCTCGAACGCGCTGACCTTGTCCGAGATCTCCTGCGCCTCACCGCCGACCGCCGAGGTCAGCTCGGCCAGCCCGCTCGCCTGCTCGGCGTAGGCGGCGCAGCGCTGCTCGGCCTGGGACTCGGCCTCCATCCGGTCGGCGATGGCGACGTCGTGGTGCAGCGAGATCTCCTGCAGGTCGGCCAGCGTCGGCAAGCAGCGCGACTCGATCGCCTCGCACAGCGCGTCGATCCCGCCGCGGGCGTCGATGGCGGCCCGGTTCGCCGCGTCGAGCGCCCGGGTGTCGGCGGGCAGATCCGCCTCGCCTGCCGAGCGCACCAGCTCGGCGTGCGCCGCCTGCCAGCGCTGGTCGGCGCTCTCGTGCTGCTCGCGCAGCTGCACCACCTTCTGCTCGCTGTCGGCGGCGGCCTCGATCGCGGTGGTCAGCTTCGCGTGCGCGGTCAGCAGGTCACCGTCGTCCGGGTAGGCCTCCAGGTGCTGCTCCAGCTCCGCAGCGTGCTCGGAGGCCTCGTGGTGGCGCCGCTCGGCTTCGCCGACCTCGGCGCGCAGCCGTGACAGGTCTTCTTCCAGCTCCGCGATGCGCCGCGCGCGGGCCGCTTCGCGGGCGCCCGCTCCGACGTACTCCGCGGCGCTCTTGCGCCACGCGCCGGAGAGCACGCCGGCGCGCCAGCTGCCGTCGGTGGACACCGAGAGCCCTGCGCTGCCGTCGGTCGACACCGCGGCCAGCAGTGCGGCGACCCGCTCCGGCGGCACCGGGCAGTCGGTCACGGCGGCGGGGGAGAGCAGGTCGGCGAGCGTGGCACCGCTGCCCGCGTCGGCGGGTTCGGCGAGCAGGTCGGCCAGCCCGGGAACCGCGCCGTCGGCGGTGACCCACGCGTTGAGCAGCCCGCTGGACTGCAGCGCCGCTTCCAGCCCCGCCCGCTCGTCGGCGGTCAGGGACGGCTGGAAGTCGACCAGCTCGTAGAAGGCGCGGCCCTGCTCCGGGTTCCGCTCGGCTTCGGCCCAGGCAGGGCGGCCCGGTGTCTGCTCGTGACCGGCGCGGAGCTCGGCGAGCTCCTGTTCGCGGGTGCGGGAGTCCACGCGCAGCTCGGTGATCTCCTGCTCGACGGCGGAGACCTGGCGGCGAGCTTCGTGCAGCTGCGGCCGCGCCCACCGCCGCGCCTGCTCGCGGGCGCCCCGCGTCGCGGTGCGGTTCTCGGCGAGTTCCTCGGCGGCAGGCGGTTCCGGCGCCGGATCCTCCACTGTGGAGGGCCATTCGGTCGCCCACTTCTGCGCCCGCTCGACCCAGACCGCGGCCGCGTCGGCGAGTTCCTGCTGCGCCTGGTTGCGCCGCCCCGCGGCTTCGGTCGCGGTCAGCTGCGCCTGCCGGGCCAGCCGTTGCAGCTCGGCGACCTTGTCCCGCTCGGCGTCGAGCTCCACGGCCTGCTGGTGCAGGGCGAGCGTCAGTGCCGAACGCTGCCGCGCGGTGGCCGCGAGCTGCTGCGAATCCGCCACCACAGCGCGGAATTCGGCGGCGATCGCCTCCGCGTCCAGCTGCGGTTCGACGGCGCGCCGCACCTCCTGCGCGACGGCATCCGGTTCCGGCGAGGTCCGCACCTCGGCCTGCTCGGCGCGCAGCTCCGCGACCGGGATCACCGGCGGTCGCCTCACCAGCGACCCGTCCAGCCCGGCGGTCGACAACTGCTGCGCCGCCCGCTGCGCGGCCTGACCGGCTGCCTCGGCGTCCCCGGAGAGCCGCCGCAGCACGCCGACGACCGACTCCGCCGATCGGTGCTCCTGCGCGCGGTGCTTGGCGGCGGTGTCCAGCGCGGAAACCGCCGAGCTGCGGGCGCTCTCCACCAGCTGCTCGCGGTCGCGCAGGTTCTGCAGCTCGGAGTAGGCCGGGTGGGAGCGCAGTGCGTCGATGCCGGATTCCAGCTCGGACTCGCGCTGCTCCAGCTCGGCGATCGTCCGCTCCGCGGTCTCCCGGTCCTGCTGCTTTCCGCTGACCTGCTTCTCCAGGCCGGTCAGCTCCTTGCGCAGCGCGCGGAGCCGCTGCTGCGCGGTGCGCATCGCCTCGGCCCGGTCGCGCAGCGCGCCGAACGCGTAGCCGGAGTAGGTCGACAGGAACGCGGTGAGCGCCTTGTCCGCGCCGGTCAGCCGGACGATGTTCTCCCGGATCGACTCCAGGTCGTCGAACGAGGTGGCCAGCCGCTCGATCAGCGCGGCGTCCAGCGGCGGCAGCGCGTCGGAGAGGATCTGCTCCAGCTGGCCCTCCAGCACCTTCAGCCCGACGTCGGGGTTGCGCAGCGTGCGCTGCAGGTGCAGCAGATCGCCGTAGCGGGCGGCGGGCACGCCGTAGACGGTGGCCGCGACCTTGGCGCGGAACGCCTGGTCGTCGAGCACGCAGTCGGCGCCGAGCAGGTCGCGCAGCTGCGCAGAGCCCAGCGGCACCCGGTCCGCGCCGACCAGGTAGAGGTTGATGCCGACGCGGCGGCTGGTGATGAACCGCCACGAGTCGCTGATCGACTGCGAGGTCTTGGACGCCTTCACGCCGACGCCGCAGGTGAGGAATTCCTCGCCGCCGTCGGCGTTTTCGCGGCGCAGCTCGATCCAGGCGTAGCCGATCCGGTTCGGCCCGCCCGGGTACTCGTCGAGCATCAGCCGGCGGATGCTGACCGTGTCGAAGCCCTTGGAGCCCAGCTGCCGCAGGTCGCCGTCCAGGCACAGCGGCAGCAGCAGCTCCAGCGTGCGGGACTTGCCGGAGCCGTTGGTGCCCTGGAAGATCGCCCGCCCGCCGTCGAGGTCGAAGGTCGTCTCGGCGTACTGCCAGATGTTGACGATCCCGCCGCGGTGCAGCCGCCAGCGGTTCGCCCCGGTCCCGGTGCTCTCGTCGCTCACCGCTGTTCCCCTCGCATCTCGTCGATCTCGTCGAACAAGGACCAGCCCGCCGGCTCGGGGGCGGGTGGTTCCGGCTCCCGGCCCGGGGCCGGGGTGGCGTCCGGTTGCGGCAGCCAGCGGTGCGCGGCCGGGCTGAGCAGCCAGCTCCCGCCCGCGTCCTGCAGCAGACCGAGCCTGCGCAGCAGCGCCACCACCGAGTGCACCAGCTCCTGGTGGTCCTCGGTGGCCTGCCGCGACCACGCGGCAGGGTAGGCCTCGACGAGCTCCTGGCACACGTCGGTGAGGTCCTGCCAGGTCACCGGGTGCTTGCCCGCGGCGTCCGCGGCGGCGCGGTCGAGCAGCTCGGGCAGCGCCAGCAGCGCGACGCGGGCCACCGTGCCGGGCCCGGGGAAGGCGACGTCGCTGAGGTAGTCCTCCGGGTCGCAGACCACCACGCCCTCGGCGCGGCACTCGCTGACCAGCCCGAAGAACCGCTCCAGGCGGCGGGATTCCACGGTCACGTGCTCGCGCAGCCAGCCTGCCTGGTCGGCCGGGAGGTCGCCGTAGAGCACCACCGGATCCTCGACGAGCCGACGCCGCACCGCGTGCTCCAGGTTGCGCGGCCCGGCCGCGCTCGCCAGCTCGATCAGCTGCTCGGGGCTCTCGGCCTCGGCCAGCGGCCCGGCGACGAGCTGTCCGAGCAGGTCGGTGTCGATGGTGATCAGCGCCTCCGCGGACGACTCGGCGGTCACCGAGCCCTCGGTCTCGGTGATCACGCCCAGCGCCACCAGCTGCCGCAGCGCGGCGGTCAGCGCGCGCCGGTCCGCCGGGTCGTCGACCACCGCGATCTCGGCCTCGGCCGCGGCGGCGCGGACGTCGCTGACCAGCCGGGAGAGCAGCACCTGGCGGCCGATGCCGGTCAACGCGGCCAGCGTCAGCGCCAGGTAGGCGTAGCCGCGCGGGCTCAGCGACGCCTCGCCGCGGGTGGTGTCCTCGCCCGCGCCCGACTTGTACAGCCGGGCGAAGCGGCGCTCCACCACCAGCCGGTAGCCCAGCAGCGAGGAGAACACCTCCTGGAGCACCACGCGCTGCCGGTAGATCATCGGCAGCAGGTCGCCGTCCGGGCCGCCGGCGCGCAGCAGCGGGCGGCGCAGCAGCACCCGGGCGCAGCGGACGACGTTCGCCGCGTCGATGTCGGGCAGCTCGTCGAAGGTCGTGGTCATCGGGCGGCCCCCTGCTCCTGCGGGATCGCGCCGTCCCCGCTGAGTTCCAGCACCGTGTCGCGCAACGTCAGGCGTCCCGCGGCGCTGGCGATCTCGGTGTCCTGACCGGCCGCGGGCCGCACCGTGACGCGCAGGCGGTGCACCGGGTCGAGCGCGGTGCCCGGCTCGTCGGAGCCCTCGCGCTGGGCCATCGCCAAGGTCAGCAGCTCGCACAGCACACCGAGCGCATCGGGCGACAGCTCCTGCTCGGCCAGCCGCGGCCCGGCCGCGGCGAGCTCGGCGACGGCCGCGCTGCGCTTCTGGTCGGCCTCGCGGGCCTGGGCCAGCAGGGTTTCCTCGGTCATCGGGTCGTCGAGCACCCGCGAAGTCCGGCCGCGCGCGCCGCGATCGCCGCGGCTGCGCACGCTGACCGTGACGTCGAGCACCGGGCCGTCGCGCCAGGACACCTTGTCGTTGTCGGTGTCGTAGTCCGGGGCGGGCTGCAGGTGGCGGGCGGAGTGCAGGCCGAACGCGGCCGAGTGCAGCTGGTGCGCGGTGGCCTCGTCGGCGCCGTCGAACCACTTCGCCAGCTTCAGCAGCTCACCGCGGCGACCGGGCACCAGCCCACCGCCGGAGGTGGCCCGCTTCACGCTGGCCAGCAGCGAGCCGATCGCCCGCGCGGTGGCCTCCCGCAGCGCCGCGACCTGGCTGGGGCGGCCCGGCGAGTCCACGAACCAGTCGGTGAGCTCCTGCCAGTCCGCCGCGGTCCGGCCGCGCGCCCGCTCGACGTCGGTGCCCAGCTGGTCGGCCGGGCCGAGCAGGCGCAGCAGCTCGCCGCGCACCCCGGCCAGGCCCGCCAGCGAACCGGCGATGGTCTCGGTGTGCCGCAGCACGTCCTCCACCACCATCTGGATGTACTCGACGAGCAGGTTGCGGAACCCGGAGATCTCCTCCGGCGCCAGCTGGTGGCGGGTCACCACCTGGCCCAGGTAGGCGTAGAAGTCGCGGACCGTGGCGGCCAGCTCAGCGTGCTGCAGGAACACCGTGGTGACCTGCTCGGCGAGCCGCTCCCTGGCCTGCCGCGCGGCCTTCGCCCGCGGATCGCGGACCTCGGCGGACAGCGCCTCGGACAGCGCGCTGCCGATCCCGGCCAACCCGCGGTCGATGGCGGGCAGCAGCTCGCGGGACACCTCGCGCGCGCCCTCGGGCACCCGCAGCAGCGCGTCGACGTCCCGCTGCACGCGGACCGCGAGCTTGCTGACCTGGTAGCGCACGCTGCCGTGCTGGAACTCGGCGATGCTCGACGCGATCGTCTCGCGGCGGCCCACCACCAGGTTGCCCCACTTCACCAGCCGCTTGAGCCGGTCGATGACGGTGTCCACATCGGACTCGCCGGGTGCCACCCGGCCCTCCCGCTCGGCGGCCGCCAGCGCCGCGCCCACCTCGCCCGCCGACAGGTCCGCCAGCAGCGTCGAGGTGAACAGCCGCATGATCGCCAGGTAGGTGCGGTGCTCGGGTGCCTGCAGGTAGGCGAACAGCTGCAGGCGCTGCCCGTCGTCGCGGGTCTGGTCGGGAGCGTGCGCAGGCACGTCCGCCGCGGTTCCCGCGACGCCCGCGCGCAGCACATCAGCTTCGTGGTCCGGGGCCGTCACGGTCCGCCACGATATCCCGTGGGGCGGACACGGCCGGTCACCTGGCATGCGGTGACCGGCCGCGGGCGCCCCGGGGGTAGCGTTTCGGGACGGCTCAGGGCGCGGGGGAGGCCCCGGCTGGACGATTCTGGAGGAGCGGCACCGGTGAGCGCGGGACGGGCGGTCGGACTCTTACTCGGCGTGGCTGCGGACGCGGCCCTCGGTGATCCGAAGCGCGGGCATCCGGTCGCGGCCTTCGGCCGGATCGCGCAGTCTGCGGAGCGCTTGCTGCACCGCGACCAGAAGTCGGCCGGGATCGTCTACACCGGCGTGCTGGTCGGCGGCACGGTCGGGCTGGGCGTGCTCGCGCAGCGCTGGTCCAAGCGCAGCCCGGTGCTGGAAGCGGCCGCGACCGGCCTGGTGACCTGGGTGGTGCTCGGCGGATCGTCGCTGGCCGACGAGGGAACCGCGATGGCCCGGCTGCTCGACGCCGGCGAGATCGAGGCGGCCCGCGAGCGGCTGCGCAACCTGTGCGGCCGCGACTCGGCGGTCCTCGACGGCCAGGGCTTGGCCCGCGCCACGGTGGAATCGGTGGCGGAGAACACCTCCGACGCCGTGGTCGCCCCGCTGGTCTGGGGCGCTGTCGCGGGCATCCCCGGACTGGTCGCCTACCGCGCGGCGAACACGCTGGACGCCATGGTCGGCCACCGCTCGCCCCGCTACCGGAACTTCGGCTGGGCCTCCGCGCGCCTGGACGACCTGCTCAACCTGGTGCCCTCGCGGCTGGCGGCGGTGCTGACCTCGGCGTGCGCGCCGGTGGTCGGCGGCTCGGCGAAGGGCGCGTGGCGCACTTGGCGCCGTGACGCCTCGGCGCACCCGAGCCCGAACGCCGGGCAGATCGAGGCGGCCTTCGCCGGAGCGCTCCAGATCCGCCTCGGCGGCCGGACGGTGTACGGCCACGTCGTCGAGCAGCGCCCGGTCCTGGGCGAAGGCCGCACGGCCGACGCGGGCGACGTGACCAGGAGCGTCGAGCTGTCCCGGGTGATCGGCTCGGCAACGGGCGTCCTGACGGCGGCCTACGCCCTGACCAGGGCCCTCCGCCGCCGCTGAGCTCAATCGGTACACGGCTGCCCGAAACCGCGCCCCAACCGCACGACGGTTCCGCCGAGGACACCCACCTGCACCCCGCCCGGCAGACCGAACGGGCCTCGAAACCGAGAGACTCGTGCACCCGGCTGCGGACCCGAGGTCGTGGTGACGCAATTTCAATTGAAATCAGAGGTCCAATTTCCATTGAAATTGCACAGGTCCCTGCCGTCGTCGGTGTGTCGGGGTGCCGACACGCCGACGGGGTCCGCAAGTTCCATTGAAATTGCGGAGAGTACGCACTGCGGTCGGTGTGCTGGGGTCCTGATGCACGGAGAGGGCCGCAGTTCCAGCTGAGTGGGAACTGCGGCCCTCGCGTCGCTTCCGGCCCTCGCGTTGCTCGTGGTGCTCAGGTCTTGCTGCTGGGTTCCGCGTCCGCGGCTTCGCGGCGCTCGGCTTCCTCGCGCTCGCGGCGCTCGTCCTCGGCGATCGCCTCCGCCACCGACATCTTCTTGCGGCGGGGCTGCGGTTCGGACTTCGCGCCCTCCTCGGATCCGGCTTCCGCGTCCCGCCAGGCCGGGCGGGCGCCGGGGCGCAGCTCCGAGTAGATCAGGTAACCGATCGCGATGACCGCCATGATGCCGAACGCGATCCACTGCAGCGCGTAGGAGAAGTACGGCCCGGACTCCAGGCGCGGCAGCGGCAGGGCGCCGAGCACGCCGGGCTGACCCTCGTTGAGCGCGAAGTAGCCGGGCTGCAGGGCGATGCCGGTGCCCTGCGAGATGGTCCCGGAGTTGACCGCGTACGCCCAGCGGTGCCCGTCGTGCTCGAACAGCGGGCGCTGCTTGCTGTCGTTCTCATCGGTGCGGACGCGCGCGGTGAGCGTGACCTCGCCGCTCGGCGGCGCGTCGTAGGCGGGCGCCTGCGTGCCGTTCACCGGCCGGATGAAGCCGCGGTTGACCAGCACGGTCGTGCCGTCGGTCAGCCGGAACGGGGTCAGCACCTCGAACGCGGGCTCGCCGAGCACGGTGCGCTGCCAGCCCAGCGTCTCGCCCTCGGGCAGGTACTGGCCGCGCAGCAGCACCTGCGCCCACTCGGTGCGCTCGTCCGGCGCTCGGCCGGCGGGCAGCACTTCGCCCAGCGGGCGCGGTGGCGTGTGGAAGGACTCGGAGATCGCGTTGTTGCGGGCCTGAGCCTCATCGCTGCGGCTGAACTGCCAGGGTGCCAGCAGGGTGAAGCACAGCGTGGTGAAGACCGCGACCAGCGCGATCAAGCCGAGCCAGCCGGGTCGCAGCAAGAACTTCAGACGCACCCCACTACGGTAGCTCAGCCATGCTGACCTGCGGTTTTCGGATCCGGTTGCGGAGCGGCGGAGAACGGCGCGCAGCTGCGTCCCAGCAGGTCAGCCCGCGTCCTCTTCCGGTTCGGTCGGGATGTCCGAAAGGCCCGTTGGGCTGGCGGCCTCGACCGCGCCGGTCCGTGCACTCGTCAAGCGGCGGCCGCCGACGAGATCCGCGGTGAGTGGTGGGTTCTGCGGGGCCGGTGACGAACGACACCGGCCGCGTGACTCACGGGCCGGTGCTCACTCGTCCTCGGGTGCGGTGAACGGGGTCCGCAGGCGCCGCATGGTGTCGTGGCTGCGGTCCGCGCGGGGCTGGGGCGGACCGGCGTTGCCGCGCGGTCGGCCGGGTTCGACGAACGCGACCGGGTGGACCGGCGGCACCAGAACGCCGAGAGGCCGACCGGAGCCCGGTGCGTGCCGCACCGCGGGCGCAGGGTGCGCTCGTCGCTGGGCGCAGCGACGCGCGGGACTGGACAGGTTCATGGGAAGTCCTTTCAAAGCAGTGGTTTTTCCGCTGCCGCATCGCGGTGCGGAGTGGTGTGACGCGGGCGGTCAGTCACCGGTGATGCGCACGTCGCCCCCGCCGTAGGCGGCGAGTTGGCAGTGGGCGCGGGCCACGGCCTCCTCCACGGTGCCGGTGACCCGAGCGGTGTGCTGCCCTTCGGCATCGGTGATCTGCCAGGCGTCTTCGGACAGCGTCCGCGCGACGTGCCTGGTGTGCCGGATCAGGCCGTCACCACCGCGGCGGACCGCACTGCTGCGGTGCTCACTTCGAGGAGGGCGCGGTGATCCGCTGCGGAAGAGTCGGGAACGTCGAATCGAGCGGGGTCGGTCCGCATCGAACTCCAATGCACTGTGCGGGATCTCGGGCCCGGCGCGGACACAGCGGTGTCGCGGCCGCGGGCCGAGGACGGGAAGAACGAAGTGCCGGGAGCCGTCTCATCGATCCGGCTCGACCGAGCTGAGGACCAGGCTCGCGCGAGGAGTGGTGCCCGGCGACCTGGACAGAGAACATGCGCCTCGACGTGTCCACCACGGAGGCGCTGCCCGCAGGCGGCGGGTGCCCCGGCGGAGCCGGGACACCCTGCGCGGTGCCGGCTCAGATCGCGCGGACGAGCTCGGCCTGCGGACCCTTGGGGCCCTGGGTGACGTCGTAGGCCACCGGCTGGTTCTCCTCGAGGGTGCGGAACCCGGCGCCGTCGATGGCCGAGTAGTGCACGAACACGTCCGGTCCGCCCTCGTCGGGGGCGATGAAGCCGAAGCCCTTCTCCGAGTTGAACCACTTCACGGTTCCCTGAGTCATGTGCGTCTCCGTTCGGGAGCTGGGGAAGTATCACGGGGCACCGCACGGCGCGGCGTCCCGGGCCGGGGGATCAGACGGCGGCTCAACTCCAGCTACACCAAAGACAGCAGCTCGCCCGCTTCAACATCCTGCGAGCATGCGCGAAACACGAACCCAGAAACAACGACCAACACGAACGCTACACGCCTTTGACGACCTCGGCCATCCCGATCGTCGCTGCGCCGCCGATCCGGTGGGCGGCGCACGGGCCGCCGGGTTCGGTCAGCGCGGTCTCATGCGTCGTGATCGCGGAGCTGCGGTGGGTGTCGCCAGCGGCGGCCAACCGAGGCAGATCCCGTTGCCGCGCAAGGCGATCGAGGGACGGTCGCACCGGCGGGGCGCACCTCTCGGCCCACGCGGCAGCCGGGACATCCGCGTCGAGCACTGCCCCGGTGGAGTCGCCGACGAACTCGCCTCAGCGGATTCGGAGGGCGGAACGCGCGGCTCTGACGGCTTGGGCGGCGTAGCCGGTGCCGAAGAGGACGGCGTGCACCAGGAGCGGGAACAGCTGGTGGAGGGCTATGCGGTCGCGCCAGCCTTCCGCGAGGGGGCGGTTCTCCTCGTAGGCGGCCACGATGCGGTCCAGGTGCGGGCAGCCGAACAGGTGCAGCATCGCGAGGTCGGTCTCGCGGTGACCGCCGTGCGCCGCCGGGTCGATCAGCCAGGCCCGGTCGTTCCCCCAGTGCACGTTGCCGCTCCACAGGTCGCCGTGCAGCCGGGCGGGCGGTTCGGCCGGACCGGCCAGCCGGTCGATGTCCGCGCAGACCTGCGAGATCACCGAGCCGTCGGCGGTGCTCAGCACACCGGAGTCCACGGCCTTCCGCAGGTAGGGCTCGATTCGGTGCGTCGCGTAGAAGGCGGGCCAGTCGGGCGCGGTTTCGTTGCGCATCGGGGCGAGGCCGATCCAGGCGTCGACCGGGCCGTCCGGTGGCGCGGCGCCGAACGCCGGTGCCCCGGCCGCGTGCAGGTCGGCGAGCCCGCGGCCCAGCTGCTCGGCCGCTGCCGCGGTGGGCGCGGCTTCCGCGATGTGCTCGGTGACCAGCCAGCGCTCGGAGTGCCCGAGCACCTCGGGCACCGCGACCGAGCCGGGCTCGGCGAGCCAGCGCAGGGACGCGGCTTCGGCCGCGATCGCGCCCGGCATCGACTCCGGCGCGGTCTTGGCGAACACCACCGCGCCGTCGTCGAGGGACACCGCGAACGCCGCCGCGGTATCCCCGCCGCTGAGCTGCTGCACGTCGACGGGAGTGCGGCCGGTGAGGTCCGCCACCGCTGAGCGGGCCGTCACAGCCGCTCGCGAACCCAGTCGAGCAGCCCCGGCGTCGCGGCCTCGACCATGGCCAGCACGTCCTCGAAGCCGTTCGGGCCGCCGTAGTACGGGTCGGGCACCTCGGCGCCCTCCTCGGAACCCGGATCGAAGGAGCGCATCAGGCGAACCTTGGACGGGTCGTCGGCGAGGCGGCGCACCGCGCTCAGGTGCCCGGCGTCCATCGCCACCAGCAGATCGGCGTCCAGGTGGCGGTCGTCGATCTGCGCGGCGACGTGCTCGGTCGGGTAGCCGTGGTCCGCCAGGACCTTCCCGGTCCGGGGATCGGCAGGCTCTCCGACGTGCCACGGACCGGTCCCGGCGCTGGAGACCTCGACCTGCCCGTCCAGCCCGGCCCGGCGCAGCTGTTCCTGGAACACCAGCGCGGCCATCGGGGACCGGCAGATGTTGCCGCTGCAGATGAAGGAGATGTGCACGTGCGGAAGCTCCGATCAGCGCGATTGGGTGCCAGGGCCATTTCTACCAGGCATTACGACGCTCGCGAGTACGCGTCGGCGCTCTAGTCCGGGGGCGCTGGGGCAGCGGCCAACGCTGACGTCCCCGGCCTCGCCTACTCGCCGGGTGTCTACCTCGCCAGACCGATCGACGTGCTCTCCGCGGGATTCACGTCCGGCACCCAGATGACGGACGAGAGCGGCAACGCCGTGGCGGAGGAGAACGAATAGCGAGGCGAGAACGGCCCCGGGGACGGGGCCGTTTCTCTTCTCCCCATCCCGGACCGGAAGGAATTCGTTCTTCTGCGGAGCCGTCCCCGAGCGCGGGTTGCCGTCCTCGGGGCGGCCGCTGGGAACGCGTCGGGTGGTGGATCGTCCGCGGAGTTCACGTGCCCACGGCACGGGCGAGCCCGGTCAACCGGGCGATGATCACCACGACACCGCCGAGGGCCGCGGTGACCAGTAGCACGGTGAACGTCGGGTAGAGGTAGGGCACTTGGATCAGGGCGACGTCGCGGCCCCGGTAGAGGGCTCCGACGATCCGGTTGATCGATGCGCACAGCACGGCCGGGACCAGCAGAGGCAGCAAGCGCAGCGCGGTGCTGATGCGTCCCGCTCGGCTGGCCGCCCACCGGCGTGCTCGCACCGCACCGCGCGTGGCCAGCAGCGCTGCGGCGATGGCCAGCCCGAGCAGCACGGCGTCGATGGCGGGCGCAGCGCTGCTCGGAGGCCGCGTCGGCTGGCCGGTCACCAGTGCGATGAGCTCGTCGGCGAGCGCGGCCGCATCGCCGTGGGCGAGCCCGGTGTTGCTCATCACCGCGATCCCGTACCCGGAATCCGGCAGCAGCGCCTGGTAGGCGGTCGAGGTGAACAGGTCGCCGCTGTGCGAGATCAGCCGCTCACCGGACTCGGTGATGCCGACCGACCAGCCGAGCGCGTAGGACCCGGATTCCGGTGACGGCGTGTGCGCCTCGGTGATGGTCGCCGCGGAGGCGATCGGCGCCCGGCCGGGGTTGTTCTGCGCGATCAGCCACGCCGCCATGTCGTGCGCAGTGCTGAGCACTCCGCCCGAGCCGCCGCCGAACGCCGGTGGTTCGGGCACCGCGATGGCGCCGCCGAGGACCAGCAGGTGGCCGCGCGCGCTCGACGGCAGCTCGTCGGCTGTGTCGATGGCGCGGCTGTCGGCCATGCCGAGCGGCCCGAACACGTGCCGCTGCAGGTAGTCGTCGAAGGGCAGGCCGCTGACCACCTCGACCAGTCGGGCGGCGACCTGGTAGTTCGGGTTGTGGTACTCCCACCGCTCGCCCGGCTCGGCGACCAGCGTCGCCGAGCGCATGCTCGCCACCGCCTCCGCCAGCGAGCCCGGCTGCGGCCGGGTGAACGGGTGGACCGTCGAGTCCGACAGCCCGGAGGTCTGGTCGAGCAGCTGGTGCACCGTGATGCGGTCGGCGCGCGGATCGGCGAGCCGGAACTCGGGCAGGTGGGCGCGCACCGGCCCGTCGAGCTCCAGCCGGCCGGATTCCGCGAGCTGGAGCACGGCCAGCGCGGTGAAGGACTTGCTGACCGAGGCCACCGCCATCGGCGTGCGCTCGGTGATCGGCTCGCCATCGGGAGTCCGGCCGTAGCCGGCGGTGTGCAGCACCTCGGTGCCCCGGGTGACGGTGACCGCCGCGCCGGGCAGGCCGGTGCTCCGGAGGTACTCCTCGACGGTGGCGTCGATGTCGGCCGGTGCGGGTGGGAGCGGTGCGGCGAGGGCGAGCGCCGCTACGAGCGTTCGGAAGATCACGCGCCCAGTCTTGGCCGGAACCCCGTGCGTCCACATCGGACCGCAGGGCGAAAGCCAAGATCGGACCGTGGTCCGATGGCGGGCCGGTCCCAGCTGGATATCGTGCCGTGGTGCGCAGAATCCGGCAGACCGCGTTGGACGCCTCGGTGGCGGTCGTGCTGGTCGTCGTCGAGGGCCTGCGCACGCCCGGCGCGCTCGGGTGGATCTCGGCCGCCGTGCTCTGCGCGCCGCTGCTGGCCCGCCGCTGTCGGCCGAACGCGGTCCTCGCGGGTGTCGTGCTGCTGGGCGCCGGAGCCGTCGTCGCCGGAGTCGCCGACGAGATCGCCGCGGTGGTGATCGCGCTCGCCGTCCACCCGGCTGCGAGGACCATCTCGGCGCTGGTGGGTGCGCTGGCCGGGATCGCCGCCGCCGGGCTCCTGGTCGTCGCGGTGCCGGGTCTCCCGCTCGTCGCGCCGCAGGCCGGGGCGGAGTCGTTCGAGACGACACCGATCACCGTGTTCGCCTTCAACGCGGTGCTGATCAGCGGCTCGTGGGCGCTCGGCCGCTTGGTGCGGGCGCGGCGCGAGCAGGCCGCGCAGCTCGTCGAGCTGCGGGAGCGGCAGGCCGCGACCGAGGAGCGGCTGCGCATCGCCAGGGACGTCCACGACGTCGTCGGGCACAGCCTCGGCGTGATCGCGATGAAGGCCGCGGTCGCCAACCACCTGGTGGACAGCCACCCGGCGGCGGGACGCGAGGCGCTGGGCACGATCGAGCGGGTCAGCCGGGAGGCGCTCGACGAGATCAGGGCGGTGCTCGGTGCGCTTCGCGATCGACCGGAGGAGGTCGAGTTCGACCGCCTGGTGGCCGACGTGCGGTCCGCCGGTGTGGACGTCGTGCTCGACCGGGCGGATCTGTCGGCGGTGCCGCAGGACGTGCGCAGCTCGGCGCACCGCATCGCGCAGGAAGCGCTGACCAACGTGCTGCGCCACGCCGGTGCGACCCGCTGCTCGCTCGGCCTGGCGGTGGTGCCCGGTGCGCTGAGCGTGTCCGTCGTCGACGACGGGAACGGGACCGGAACGGCGACGCCGGGCCACGGCCTGCGCGGGATGCGGGAACGGGTCGCGCTGCACGGCGGGACGATCAGCGCTGGCCCAGAGCCCGGCGGCGGGTTCGCCGTGCGCGCCCGGCTGCCGTTCGCGGAGGCTTCCGATGGCTGACCCGATCCGCGTGCTGCTGGCCGACGACGAGGCGTTGCTGCGCAGCACGCTCCGCCTGCTGATCGACGCCACCCCGGGCATGGCCGTGGTGGCGGAGGAGGCCACCGGTGCCGCCGCCGTGCGGGAGGCAGCGGTCGCGGAACCGGACCTCGTCCTGATGGACGTGCGGATGCCGGAGCTGGACGGGATCACCGCCACGGCGCGGATCACCGCGCGCTCGCCCGCGCCCCGCGTGCTGGTCCTCACCACCTTCGACCTCGACGACTACGTCTACCGGGCGCTGCACGCCGGAGCCAGCGGCTTCCTGCTCAAGGACGTCCCGCCCGCTCAGCTGCTGGAGGCGATGCGCGTGGTCGCGGCCGGGGACGCGCTGCTAGCACCGAGCGCGACTCGCCGGCTCATCGCGGAGTACACGCGCGTGTCGGCGGCGGTGCGCGCCGTGCCGCGCCGGGAACTCGACATGCTCACACCCCGCGAGCGGGAGGTCCTGGCGCTGATCACGCGCGGCTTGTCGAACACCGAGATCGAGCAGTCCCTGCACCTGAGCCGCAGCACGGTCAAGACCCACATCGGCCGCCTGATGAGCAAGCTCGCGGCCCGCGACCGCGCCCAACTGGTGATCGCGGGCTACGAGTCAGGCCTGGCCGACCGCCCCTGAGCACCCTGGCCCGTCCCGGCAGAGTCTCCGTTTCCGCTGTTCAGAGGCCGTGAGTGTTTTGAGGTGTCATAGCACCCCAAAGCACTCACGGGACGCTACCTGCGGAAACTCCGGAGCATGTCGTCGGAGCGGGTGCGGAGCGCGGACGCGGCGGCTTGCCTCGACGGGGACGATTTCGCGCTGGTTAGACTTCCGGCGATGAGCAGCGGGCACGAACGGGATTTGTTGCGCCACCACGGCGATGTGGACGCCGAGAACGGACTGCTCGACTTCGCGGTCAACGTCCGGCTGGACCGCCCGCCGACGTGGCTCCGCCAGCGCCTCGCGGCGGCCCTGGACGGCTTGGGCCGCTACCCGTCGGCCGCCGACGACCTCGCCGCTCGCGCGGCCGCCGCCGCCCGCCACGGTCGCGACGCCGACGAGGTGCTGGTGCTCGCGGGCGCGGCCGAGGGCTTCGCGCTCCTGCCGTCGCTGCGCCCCCGGTCGGCCGCGCTCGTGCACCCGTCGTTCACCGAGCCGGAGCTGGCGCTGCGCACCGCCGGTGTCGAGGTCACCCGGGTCCAGCTGGACCCGGCCGACGGCTACCGGCTGGACGCCGACGCCGTGCCGGAGCAGGCCGACATGGTGGTGCTCGGCAACCCGACCAACCCGACGTCCGTGCTGCACCCGGCGACCGAGATCAAGCGGCTGCTGCGGCCGGGCCGGATCGTGGTCGTCGACGAGGCGTTCAGCGACACCGTGCCCGGCGAGCCGGAGTCGCTGGCGGGCTGCCGGGAGCCGGGTCTGCTGGTGCTGCGCAGCCTGACCAAGATGTGGGCGCTGCCCGGCTTGCGCGCGGGCTACGCGCTCGGTGCGCCGGAACTGCTCGCCGAGCTCGGCCGGACCCGCCCGCACTGGCCGGTCAACTCGCTGGTGCTGGAGGCGGTCGTCGCCTGCTGCGAGCCGCCCGCGCTGGAAGAGTCCGAGCGGGCCGCGGCGGAGTTCGAGGAGCACCGGGCCGGGCTGGTGGCCGAGCTGGCCGCGATCCCGGGCCTGCACGTCGCCCTGCCCGCGCGGGCGCCGTTCCTGCTGCTGCGGGTGGACGGCGGTGAGCAGGTCCGGGCGGAGCTGCGGGCGCGGGGAGTGGCCGTCCGGCGCGGCGACACCTTCCCCGGCCTGAGCGACGGCCACATCCGGGTCGCGGTGCGCGATCCGGAGCAGAACGCCTTGCTGGTCAAGGCTTTTCGCGATGTTCTGGGATGGGGGTGAACCGGTGGCGGTTCGGATTCGTGATGTGATCGAGGCGCTCGAGGTGGCCTACCCGGCCGACCTGGCGGAGAGCTGGGACGCGATCGGGCTGGCCTGCGGCGACCCGGAGGCGGTGGTGCAGCGGGTGCTGTTCTGCGTCGACCCGGTCGAGGTCACTGTGGACGAAGCGGTGGATTTCGGCGCACAGCTGGTGGTTTCGCACCACCCGCTGATGCTGCGCGGCGTGCACGGCGTGCCCGCCGACGATCCCAAGGGGCGCATCGTGCACCGGCTGATCCGCGCGGGCATCGGCCTCTACACCGCGCACACCAACGCCGACAGCGCGGTGCAGGGCGTGTCGGACGCGCTGGCCGCGGCGATCGGCCTGACCGTGACCGGCCCGCTGGCTCCGCACGCCGAAGGCGCGCGCACCGGGCTGGGCCGGATCGGCGAGCTGCCCGCGGCCGAGCCGTTCCGCGACTTCGTCGCGCGCGTGGCGCACAACCTGCCGACCACGGCCTGGGGCGTGCGCGGGGCCGGCGACCCGGAGCGCCCGATCCGCACCGTGGCGGTGTGCGGCGGCGCGGGCGACTCGTACCTGGCCACCGCCGCGGCGGCCGGCGTCGACGCCTACGTGACCGCTGACCTGCGGCACCACCCGGCCGGTGAGCACATCGCGCGCGCCGGTGTGCCGGGCACCGACGTGCCCGCGCTGGTGGACGTGGCGCACTGGGCCAGCGAGTGGCCGTGGTGCCAGCAGGCCGCGGACATCGTGGCCGCCGCGCTGCCGGATACAGTCGAAGTCCTCGTTTCCACCCGCCGAACCGATCCGTGGACGCTCCACGCCGGTGCGGCATCAGACCCAGGGAGGGCGCTGGCGTGAAAGCCGACCCCGCCGTGCAACGACGGCTGCTCGATCTCGCGGACGCGGACGCGGAGCTCAACCGCGTCCAGCACCGTCGGCGGTCGCTGCCCGAGCTGGACCAGATCGGCGAGGCCGAGCGGGAGGTGCGGGCCAAGCGCGACGAGCTGGTGGTGGCCGAGACCGCGTTCAGCGACCTCGACCGCGAGGTCAAGCGGCTGGAGAACGAGGTCGAGCAGGTGCGCAAGCGGGAGCAGCGCGACCGCGACCTGATGGCCGCCGGAGCCTCGGCCAAGCAGCTGGAGGACCTGGAGCACGAGCTGCAGACCCTGGCCCGCCGCCAGGGCGTCCTGGAGGACGAGCAGCTGGAGGTCATGGAGCAGCGCGAAGCGCTGGAGACCAACGTGACCAGGTCCCGCGAGGCGCTGACCGAGGCCGAGGAGCGGCTGACCGAGGTGCAGGAGCGCCGTGACGAAGCTCTCTCCGGGCTCGAATCCTCGGAAGCCCGGCTGCAGCGCGACCGCGACCTGATCACCAAGGCGCTCCCGGACGAACTCGTCGCGCTCTACGACCGCATCCGGTCGCGGGGCGGCGTCGCGGCCGGCCTGCTGCAGGGCTCCCGGTGCGGCGCATGCCGGATCGAGCTCGACCGCACGGCGCTGAACGAGGTGCGCGAGGCGGCCGACGACGACGTCGTCCGGTGCGAGGAGTGCGGCGCGATCCTGGTGCGCACCGGGGAGAACCGGTGAGCTCGGCGGTCCTCGTCGAGGCCGACGGGGGTTCGCGCGGCAATCCCGGCCCGGCCGGCTGCGGGGCCGTGGTGCGCGACGCCGAGACCGGTGCGGTGCTGGCGGAGCGCTCGATCGGGTTGGGCGTCGCGACCAACAACGTCGCCGAGTACCAGGGGCTGATCGCCGGGCTGCGGGCGGCCGCCGAGCTCGGAGCCGTCGAGGTCGCGGTGCGGATGGACTCCAAGCTGGTCGTCGAGCAGATGGCGGGCCGCTGGAAGGTCAAGCACGCGAACCTGCAGCCGCTGGCCGCCGAGGCACGCGGCCTGGTCGACGGGTTCGACCGCGTGAGCTTCGAGTGGGTGCCCCGGGCGGCGAACGCGCACGCGGACCGGCTGGCCAACGAAGCGATGGACGAGCAGGCGGGCGGGAACGAGCAGAGCGCGCGCACCCGGCCGTCCGGTTGGCTCGGCGCCAACGGCACGCCCACGAAGATGCTGCTGCTCAGGCACGGTCAGACCCCGCTGTCGGTGGAACGGCGCTACTCCGGTCGCGGCGACGTCTCGCTGACCGAGCTGGGCGAGCGGCAGGTGCGTGCTGCGGGCGAGCGGCTGGCCGCGATGGACGGGGTGATCACCCCGGACGGCGTGGCCCCGGTGATCGCCTCGCCGCTGACCCGCACGCGCCAGACCGCGCAGGCGGTGGTCGACGCGACCGGCGGCGAGCTGCACTTCCACGACGGTCTGCTGGAGACCGACTTCGGCGAGTGGGAGGGCCTGTCCTTCCAGGAAGCCGCCGACCAGTTCCCGAAGCTGCACGGCGAGTGGCTCGGCGATCCGAGCGTCGTGCCGCCGGGCGGCGAGAGCCTGGACGCGGTCTACCGGCGCGTCACCGCCGCCCGCGACGACCTGGTGGCGCGCTACGCGGGCCGGACGATCATCGTGGTCAGCCACGTGACGCCGATCAAGGCGCTGCTCCGGCTGGGCCTGGGCGTGGGCCCCGAGTTGTTCTACAGCCTCCACCTGGACCTGGCGTCGCTGTCCATCGTGGAGTTCTACCCGGACGGCCACTCCTCGGTCCGGCTGGTCAACGACATCTCGCACTGGCAGTGACCCCCGCCGCCGAGGTCGTCCCGTGCCGGGTCCAACGCGATTTCAATGGAAATTCGACGTCTGATTTCCATTGAAATCGCGTCGATCCCGACGCGCGCGGGCGTGTCGGTCGCCGACGCGCCGGTGCTCCCGCAAGTTCCATTGAAATCGAAGACTTGATTTCCATTGAAATTGCGTAGGTCACGCTCGTCGCGCGCGGCCCTCGCCCGCCGGCGGCCGGTGGCCGTCTCTGGTGCAGACCATTGACATGTGTGAGGTGGGTTACTAGCGTCCCTGAAACCGTATGGGAAGTTAACGGATAGGGGCGCTGGTGGTTCGGGAGGCGAGCGGATCGCGGGACGGCAGCCCGCGGTTGCTGCGGGAGATCAACGATCGGGCCGCGATCGAGGCGATGCTGCGGCGCGGCGCGCTCACCCGGGCCGAACTCGAAGCGGCCATCGGGCTCTCCAAACCGGCGACCGTTTCGCTGCTGGCCAGGCTGGAGAAGGCCGGCATGGTGCGGCGCGGCGAGCTGCGCGGCGGCAACCGCGGCCCGGCCGCCCAGATGTGGTCGGTCAACGGCGATCTCGCGCACGTCGCGGGCGTCAGCCTGGTGCCCGACGAGGTCGACGTGGTGATCGCCGACATCACCGGCGAGATCCGCGTGCAGCACCGCAGCGCACTGCCCTCCGGCGCCGGTGCGCCCGAAGCGTTCGCCGAAGCGGTGGTCGAGGCCGCCGGGCGCGTCGGCCTGCACTCCGATCAGCTCGCCAAGGTCGTCGTCGGCGCGCAGGGCGGCGTCGACCCGGCCACCGGGCACCTCGGATTCGCCCCGCACCTGCCCGGCTGGGAGGGCTTCGACGTGCCCGGCAGGCTGCGCGAAGCACTGGGCACCGACGTCCTCGTCGACAACGACGTCAACCTCGTCGCGCTGGTGGAGATGACCACCGGCCGCGCCCGCGACGTGCGGGACTTCGTCCTCGTCTGGCTCGGCGACGGGCTCGGCGCCGCGGTGGTGATCGACCGCGTGCTGCACCGCGGCGCGACCGGCGGCGCCGGCGAGATCGACTGGATCCGGGTGCCCGACCGGGCGCGCCAGGACACCGGCGTCGACCGGACCGGCGACCGCCTGGGCCGGCTCCTCAGCTACCGCTCGATCAACAAGCTCGCCCGGGCGCACGGGATCAAGGCCCGCAACGCCGTCGCCGCCGTGCAGGCGGCGCGCGCCGGCGGGGCCGACGGGCGGGCGTTCCTGACCGACCTCGCGCGGCGGATCGCCACCGGCGTCGCCGGCGTGGTCAGCGTCCTGGACCCCGAGCTGGTGCTGCTGACCGCCGAGATCGCGCAGGTCGGCGGCCCGGAGCTCACCGACCTGGTGACCGCCGAGCTGCACCGCCTGGTGGTGCCGCGGACACCGGTCGAACCCGCGCAGTGCACCGATGACGCGGTGCGCGCCGGTGCGCTGCAAGTCGCTCTCGGGCTGGCCCGGGAACAGGTCTTCGGGCTGCCCGTCACCGCGGTGGGGGTTCGGTCCGTCCCGCACGAGGAGCAGTCCCGGCCGGGTGCGGGTGTCCAGCAAGGCACTGAGGAGGAGGCGCGATGAGATCGAGGTCCCAGGTCAAGCGCGGTCTGTTAGCCCTCGCGACCGCGACGGCGGCGCTGGTGGCGGCGTCCTGCACCGCCGGGTCCGCGGCGGACGGTCCGCAGCCCGCGCCGGGCCCGGACGAGCAGGTCACCATCACCGTGTCCAGCCAGTTCACCGATCGCGAGCTGGACGTGCTCAACCGGGTGCTCGACGGCTTCCACGCCAAGCACCCCAACATCACCATCAACAGCCAGGGCAACCAGGACGACGACAAGATCACCCAGGCCATCCGCGGCGGCAACCCGCCGGACGTGGCGATCTCGGCGGAGACGATCAACCTCGGCCAGTTCTGCTCCAGCGGCGCCTGGCAGGACCTCGGGCCCTACCTGCAGCGCGACCAGGTCGACATGAACCGGATCGTCAAGGTCGCCCAGGAGTACACCGAGTACGAGGGCAAGCGCTGCGCGATGCCGCTGCTGGCCGACGTCTACGGCCTGTACTACAACGCCGAGGCCTTCGCCCGGGCGGGCATCACCGAGCCGCCGAAGACCATGTCGGAGCTCACCGACATGGCCAAGCGCCTCACCGAGTTCAACCCGGACGGCTCGATCAAGGTGGCCGGCTTCCTCCCGGTGCTGGGCTCGCAGGCCAACCACCCGTGGAACTGGGCGCCCCACTTCGGCGCCTCGTGGATGGACGAGCAGGGCAAGTCCTCGCTGGGCACGGATCCGGCCTGGCAGGAGATGTACCGCTGGCAGAAGGAGCTCGTCGACTTCTACGGCTGGGACAAGCTGGTGCAGTTCACCTCCGGGCTGGGCCAGCAGTACTCCGCCGACAACGCCTTCCAGCGCGGCAAGATCGCGATGATGATCGACGGTGAGTACCGCACCGGCTTCATCGACCAGTACGCGCCGGAGCTGCGCTACGGCACGGCGCCCTTCCCGGTCGCCGACGGCAGGCCCGAGCTCTACGGGACCGGGTTCGTCACCGGCACCATCATCGGCATCCCGCGCGGCGCGGAGAACGCGGGCGCGGCCTGGGAACTGGTCCGCTACCTGACCACCGACACCAACGCGCTGGTCGAGCTGGGCAACGGGCTGAAGAACGTGCCGACCACCACCGAAGCGCTGCACGATCCGCGGGTGCAGCGCAGCGAGCAGTACCAGACCTTCCTCGACCTGTTCGACAACCCGCAGCTGGTGCCGAGCCCGCCGAGCCCGAACGGCAGCGCCTACATGAAGTCCGCCGAGGACTTCTCGGTGAAGTGGCAGAGCGGCCAGGTCGGCGACCTCGGTGCCGGGCTGCGGGATCTGGACGCCCAGATCGACGCGGCCAAGGCGCTCGGCGGCAACTGATGACCGCGACGCTGGAGAGGACGGAGCCGGGGCGCACCGCCCCGGCCCGGTCCCGCAGAGCGCGCCGCAAGCGCCTGCAGGTGATCGGGTTCATGTCGCCGTGGATCATCGGCTTCAGCCTGTTCTTCGCGTATCCGCTGCTGGCCACCGGCTACTTCTCGCTCACCAGCTACGACCTGCTCAGCCCGCCCGACTGGGTCGGCCTGCGCAACTACGCGTACCTGCTGTTCGGCGACCCGGTGGTGCGCATCGCGGCGGCGAACACGCTGTGGCTGGTCCTGGTCCTCACGGTGCTGCGCGTGGTGTTCGCCCTCGGGGTCGCCGCGGTGATCGCCCGGCTGCGCCGCGGCGTGGGGCTGGTCCGCACGCTGTGCTACCTGCCCGCGCTGGCCCCGCCGGTCGCCGCCACGCTCGCGTTCACCTTCCTGTTCAACCCCGGCACCGGGCCGGTGAACGGGCTGCTGAGGACGCTGGGCATCGACGGGCCGCTGTGGTTCAACGACCCGGCGTGGGCGAAACCGGCGCTGACCCTGCTGACGCTGTGGGGCTGCGGCGAGCTGATGATCATCATGCTGGCCGCGCTGCTGGACGTCCCGCAGGAGCTGCACGAGGCGGCGGCGCTGGACGGCGCCGGCCCGATCGGCCGCTTCTGGCACGTCACGCTGCCGTCGATCGCGCCGGTGCTGCTCTTCGGCGTGGTCAACTCGATCATCTTCTCGCTGCAGTACTTCACGCAGGCGCTGGTGGCCGGGGCGGTGGCCTCGGGGCAGGCCGAGGTGGTGGGCAGCAGCAAGGTCGTGGGCTTCCCGGACAACGCGACGCTGACCTTCCCCGCCTGGCTCTACCAGCAGGGATTCCACTACTACAACATGGGTTACGCGGCGACGATGGCCGTCGTGCTGTTCGTCTTCTCGCTAGGCTTCACCGCCCTGCTGATCCGCCGGATGCGCGGCGGCACCAACGCCGAGGAGGTGGGCTGAGTGTCCGAGCCCGACGCGAGAGGTTCCACGGCGACCCGGAACCGGGGCGGGGGAGACGGCGACTTCGCGCGAAATCGCCCTCCGGTAGGCGTGAATCGCGCCGAATTCGCGCGGAATCGGCGTCATCAGCGGCTGCACTGGATCGCGGTGCACAGCCTCGGGCTGGCGCTCGGGGTGATGTTCCTGATGCCGCTGGTGTTCGTCTTCCTCACCGCGGTGATGTCCGACGAGCAGGCGCTGACCGCGAACCTGTGGCCGCAGGAGTGGCACTGGGAGAACTTCGCGAAGGTCTTCACCGAGGCGCCGATGCTGCGCTTCCTGCTCAACAGCCTGCTGTACTCGACGCTGGCCACCGCGTTCATGCTGGTCTCCAGCATCCCGGTGGCCTACGCGCTGGCCAAGCTGCGCTGGCGCGGCCGCGGCGTGTCGTTCATGCTGGTGATCGCGGCGATGATGCTGCCGCCGCAGGTCACCGCGGTGCCGCTGTACATCCTGTGGGCCCGCTTCGAGCTGACCGGCACGCTCTGGCCGCTGATCATCCCGCACCTGTTCGGCGACGCCTTCAGCATCTTCCTGCTGCGGCAGTTCTTCCTCACCATCCCGCGGTCCTACGTGGACGCGGCCAAGGTGGACGGTTGCTCGGAGTTCACCGCGATGCTGCGGATCGTGCTGCCGATGGCCCGGCCGGGCATCGCGGCCGCGGCGATGTTCTGCTTCCTCTACACCTGGAACGACTTCTTCGGCCCGCTGCTCTACGCCGGGGAGAACCAGCAGTCCTGGACGCTGTCCATCGGGCTGGCCTCGTTCCGCGGCATGCACCGGGTGGAGTGGAACCTGACGATGGCCGCCACCGTCCTGGTCATGCTGCCGGTCATCGTGCTCTTCCTGTTCGCCCAACGTGCTTTCGTCCGCGGCATCACCTTCACCGGAGTCAAGGGGTGACCATGAAACTGACGGTGGTGGGCGGTGGTTCCACCTACACGCCCGAGCTGATCGACGGACTGGCCCGGCGCCGCGAACCGGCGATCGAGGAGATCGTGCTGGTCGACCCGGACGCCGAGCGGCTGGACGTGGTGGCCGAGTTCTGCCGCAGGCTGCTGCGGGAGGCCGGGCACCCGGCCCGGCTGCGCACCACGCCCGACGTGGTCGAGGCGGCGACCGGGGCGGCGGCGGTCCTGCTGCAGCTGCGCGTCGGCGGCCAGCAGGCCAGGTACGGCGACGAGACGTTCCCGCTGGAGTGCGGTTGCGTCGGCCAGGAGACCACCGGCGCGGGCGGGCTGGCCAAGGCGCTGCGCACGGTGCCCGTGGTGCTCGACATCGCCGAGCACGTGCGTGCGGTCGCGCCGGAGGCGTGGATCGTCAACTTCACCAACCCCGTCGGCATCGTGACCCGCGCACTGCTCGCCGAAGGGCACCGCGCGGTGGGGCTGTGCAACGTCGCGATCACCTTCAGCCGCTGGATCGCGCAGCTGCTCGACGTCACGCCGGATGCGGTGCGGCTGGAGCACACCGGCCTGAACCACCTCACCTGGGTGCGCGGTGTGCAGGTCGACGGCCGCGACGTCCTGCCGGACCTGCTCGGCGAGCACGCCGAGGCGATGTCCGAGCACATCGGACTGCCGCCGGAGCTGTTCCGGCGGCTGGGCGCGGTGCCGTCGTACTACCTGAAGTACTTCTACGCGCACGACGAAGTCGTCGCCCAGCAGCGCACATCGCCGCCGCGGGCCGCAGTGGTCGCCGACGTGGAGCGCGATCTGCTCAAGCGCTACGCGGACCCGGCGCTCACCGCCAAACCGGAGGAGCTGTCCAAGCGCGGCGGCGCCTACTACTCGGAGGCGGCGGTGCAGCTCGTGCACTCGCTGACCTCCGGCGGGCCGGCCGAGGAGCACGTCGTGAACGTCCGCAACGACGGCGCGCTGCCGTTCCTGCCGGACGACATGGTGATCGAGACGAACTCCACTGTGGACGGCGAAGGTGCTGAGGCGCTGCCGGTGCGGCCGCTGGAACCCGCGCTGGCCGGGCTGATCGGCCACGTCGCGGGCTACGAGCAGCTGGCGCTGGACGCGGCGCTGCGCGGCGGCCGCGACCGGGTGGCCGACGCGCTGCTGGCGCACCCGCTGATCGGCCAGCACGCGATCGCCGACCAGCTGGCCGACGAGCTCGTGCAGCGCAACGCCCAGTTCCTGCCGTGGGCCCGATGAAGCCCGCGGTGCTGGCCATCGACGGCGGCAACAGCAAGACCGACGTCCTGCTCATCGCCGACGACGGCTCGGTGCTGGCCTCGGTGCGCGGGCCCGGAGCATCGCCGCAGCACGTCGGTGTGCGGCGCTGCATGGAAGCCCTCGCCGAGCTCGCGACCACGGCCGCGGCGCGGGCCGGGCTCCCCGCCGGCCCGCCGTTCGCCCGGCACACCGCGGCCTGCCTGGCCGGGGCGGACCTGCCGCGCGAGGAGGACGAACTGCGCCGGGCCATGGCCGAACTCGGCTGGTCGGAGACGCTGTCGGTGGACAACGACACCTTCGCGCTGCTGCGCGCCGGGACCGACGACGGCGTCGGCGTGGCGGTGGTGTGCGGGGCGGGCATCAACAGCGTCGGTGTCGCCGCCGACGGCCGGGTCTCCCGATTCCCGGCGATCGGCCGGATCTCGGGCGACTGGGGCGGCGGGGCGTTCCTCGGCCAGGAAGCGCTGTGGTGGGCGGTGCGGGCCGAGGACGGTCGGGGCGCACCCACCGAACTGCTGCCCGCCGTCGTCGCCCACTTCGGCAAGCGCAGCGCGGCTGAAGTGGTCGAGGCGCTGCACTTCGGCGAACTCGACCACGACGTGCTGCACCAGCTGTGCCCGCTGCTGTTCGAGGTCGCCGAGGCGGGCGATGCGATCGCCACCGAACTCGTCGACCGCCAGGCCGAGGAGATCGGGCTGCTGGCCTCGGTGTCGCTGCGGCGGCTGGACCTCCTCGACGCACCGACGGTGGTGCTCGGCGGCGGCGTGCTGGCCGGAGCCGGGCGGCGGCTGCTCCCCGACATCCACCGCCGGTGCGCGAAAGTCGCCCCGGAGGTGGAGGTCCGCCTGGTCGAAGCGCCTCCCGTGATCGGCGCCGGGCTGCTCGGCCTGGACCGCATCGGCGCCGACCGGGCCGCGGCGGACAACCTCCGCCGGACGGCTGGCTGAGCAGGTGCGTGCCGGGGGCGGAACCCGGCACGCACCCGGCATGCATCGGGCCGGGCACCCGCGGTCCGGGATCCGCCACCCGAACCGCCTCGCAAGAGGAGCCCGGAACCAATCATCTAGACTCGGCGGTGCGGATGAGTCGGCTGGGTGACCGCGGCGGGAGCGATCCCGTCGAGGAAAGTCCGGACTCCACAGGGCAGGGTGGTTGCTAACGGCAACCCGGGGCGACCCGCGGGACAGTGCCACAGAAACCAGACCGCCCGGCGGACTCCGCCGGGTAAGGGTGAAACGGTGGTGTAAGAGACCACCAGCACCCCGGGTGACCGGGGTGGCTGGGTAAACCCCACCCGGAGCAAGGCCAAGAGGACGCCCCAGGGCGTCTGCGCGGACGATCGAGGGCGGCCCGCCCGAGTCCGCGGGTAGGCCGCACGAGCCTGTCGGCAACGGCAGGTCGAGATGGATGGTCACCGAAGGGCAGGCCGCGAGGCCTCCAGAACAGAATCCGGCTTACAGGCCGACTCATCCGCTATACCGGTGGTCATTTCGCGTGGCGGAACCCCAGCGCCCGCCTGGACTCCGGGACCCTGATCTGCGAACTCGCCGCACCGCTGATGTCTCGGGGCGAGCGGTCGGCGTTCGGTGGAAGCCGCAGCTTCCCGCATCGATGGGCTGCCTGGTGGCCGTCGTCCGGAGTCGGTGACCCTGCGTGCGGCTCTCGACTCGGACGGGTTAATCTCGATCTGCGTGGGATGGGCGTTTTGCGAGGGGTATCCCGCGCGGATGCGGAGGGTGACGGCGTTGGGTTCTTAGCATCGGATGCTCGATGTCGGACGACCACGTCGTCCTCACGGACCTGCAACGCCGCCCGGACATTCCGCCGCCAGCAGGCGCCACCACTCCTTTCTTTCGCGCGCGGTCGCAGCGCGCGCTGATACACCTCTTCCGGAGAGCGAGCCATGACGAGATTCGCGGCGCCCAGCGCCGGGGAGCACGACGAGATCCCGGCCGGGTCGGCCGGTGGGACCGAGGTCGGGACCAGCACCGGCCCGCAGCCGGCCGGACGTCCGTTCCGGGACGCCACCGCGTGGCTGATCGGCGGGCTCTCATTGCTGGTCAGCGTGCTGTTCCTGGTCGTGAACCTGGCCTACAACCAGTGGAACTTCATCCCGCCGGTCGACGACGCCTACATCCACCTGCAGTACGCGCGCCAGATCGGCAGCGGGCACTTCCTGCAGTACAACACCGGTGACCCGATCAGCACCGGCGCGAGCAGCCTGCTCTACGTGCTGATCCTCGGCGGTGCCTACGCGCTGGGCGTGACGGGCTCGGCGTTCCTGCCGTTCGCGATGCTCTTCGGCGCGCTGTCCCTGGCGCTGACCGCCGCGCTGACCTACCGCCTCGGCACCCGGCTCGCCGGCCGCGGCGTCGGCATCAGCACCGGCCTGCTGGTCGCGCTGAGCGGCCCGCTGGCCTGGGGCGCCACCAGCGGCATGGAGATCGCGTTCGTCGCCTTCCTGCTCGTCGCGCTGCTGCTGGTGTTCACCGGCGAGCGCGCGGAGAACCGCTTCCGGTGGACGCCCGTGGTCGCGGTGGCCGCGGCGCTGACCCGCACCGAGCTGCTGGTGTTCGCCGCCGTGCTGAGCGTGGCGATGGTCTGGCACATCGTCGCGCACGCGCGCGGCACCAAGGCCCCGTGGCTGCGCGTGCTCGGCCGGGTCCTGTGGATCGGCCTGCCCGCGTACGCCGCGGTGGCGCAGTTCGCCTTCTACCGGATCGTGACCGGTTCGGCGGAGCAGAACGGCGTGCTGGCCAAGTCGCTGCTGCACATGCCCGCCGTGTACCCGCTCGAGGTCGCGGACAAGGCGCTGACCAACCTGCGCATCTTCCTGACCGCGTTCACCGGGCTGACCACCTACGACTACGTCTTCCCCGGCGCGCTGCTGCTCGCGATCCTCGGCGTGGTCGGGCTGTTCCGCCGGGCTCCGCAGTGGCGCGGGCTGTCGCTGGCGGTCGGCATCGGCGTGGTGCTGGTGCTGGCGTCGGTGTCGACGCTGGAGTTCGCCGACGTCCACCACATGCGCTACGTGCAGCCGCTGCTGCCGGTCCTGCTGCTGTTCGCCGTCATCGGGATCCACTCCGCGGCGCAGCTGTTCCCGACCGCGCGGCGCTCGGTGCTGATCGGCGGTGTCGTGGTGGCGCTGCTGTTCAGCGCTTCCCAGCTGCCCGCCTGGAGCCTGCGGCAGTCCCAGCAGGCCGCGGGCATCCGGGACCAGCAGGTCACCATCAGCAACTGGATCAAGGGGCACCTGCCGCAGGACGCCAGGGTCGCGGTCAACGACGTCGGCGCGCCCGCCTACTTCTCCGAGCGCTACATCGTCGACCTGATCGGCCTGGCCACCAACGGCTTCGCCACCCCGAACCTGCACGGCCCCGGCAGCCTCTACGAGGAGCTGAAGTACCTGCCGGAGGACCGCAGGCCGGACTACTTCGTCATCTTCAACTCGTGGAGCGTGCACGGCCTCGGCGAGGGCGGCCTGTTCGGCCGGGAGCTGATCACCTTCGAGCTGAAGTCGCCGCGGTTCTCCTACACCACGCCCAGCGGCGGATCCGCCTGCCAGGCGGCGCGGTTCTGCAGCAAGGTGACGATCTACGAAGCCGAGTGGGACGCGCTGGGCTCCGGCGACCTGCCGCTGCGGCAGCCCGCCGGGCAGATCCGCGACCGCCTCAACGTCGCCGACCTGCGCGACGAGGAACGGCACGACTACCAGGTCGTCCCGGCGCACCAGGGCTTCCAGCCGCGCACCCACCTGCGCACGATCACCGGCCCGGACGGCGGCGACGTGGTGGACAGCGGCAGGCACGTCGTCGGCGGCGAGTCCTTCACCTTCGAGAACCTGGTGCCCGGCCAGGAGCTGACCATCGTCGGGCGCGTCGACGCGACCGAGCCGGCGGCGGGCGAGCCGACCGGCTCCCGCGCGGTCCAGGTCCGGGCGAACGGCGAGACGGTGGGCACCTGGGAGTTCGAGGCCGACCCGCGCGGCTGGGCGGAGACCACCTTCACCATCCCGGCGGAACTGGTCACCGAGCCGACGCTGACCATCGAACTCGGCCCGCTGCAGGAATTCCTGGGCCCGTACCCGGACTACGCCGCCTACACCTACTGGGCCGTGCAGTGAGCCTCTGAACTGCGAAGATCCTGATCCGAACGCCCCGGCCAGCGGTCGGGGCGTTCGGCTTCCCGGATCCGGGCAGGTGAACCGTCCACTGTGCACTCACGGGTCGCTCGGACGGTGGCCCTGCCCGTCGGTCGCTGTGCACGGGCAGCTACGCTGAGGCATCGCGTCTAGATCACTTCAGCCCGATCCCGCTCCGCGACTTCACATTCGCGTGATCCGGTCGGGTGCATCATGACGCGATGTGCGGAAATCCACTGGATGACCGAGTCGTGCACGATGCGTAACGAAGGGGTTCGCAAGCGGGTGAACAGCCACGAGATTCCAGGCGGGAACCGACCTGGTGAGCGCGTTTTTCCCGATGGTGGGCCGAAAGCGGCATCCCCGAACGGCCTATTCGCGGCGTGATGGCACCCGGTCGGCACCTCCGCCTCCCGCCACTCCCGAACTCGCAACCACTACTTCTGGTGACCATGTCATGTTCTACTCGTACCTGCGCGCCGGATCACCACCGGCGCGCTGAGGTACCGGCCCGACGACACTCCGCGCACTCAGGGGTAAAGAGATGATCGCCACGTCGCTGGACACACTGGCGCAACTGGACGTACTGGCGCAACAACCGGGACAGCTGGGCACCGGCGGCATTCAGGGCTGGATCCTCGAGAACCTGCTCCCGCTGCTGCTGCTGACCGTCGCGATCCTGCTGCTGTGGCTCGGTGGTGGCAAGGGCGACAACGCCGGGGTCATGCGGCGCGTCGGCGGTGTGATCGTCGCGCTGGCGATCATCGGCCTGGCGGTCACCACCAACGCCGGGGTCAACATCGGGACGTTCATCGCCGGCCTGTTCAGCTCCGGGGGCTGACCAGTGCGAATACGCACCGACGACGAGATCTACCGGGTCGACGCGGTCTGGCTCGGCCCACCGCGGGCGACCTTCCCGTGGCGGGCGCGCTACGTCGCCTGGGGCGTGGGCATCGTGGTGTTCCTGATCGTGCTCGGAGTGGAACGCCGGATGAACATCGGCTTCGGCTTCTTCTCCACCGCCTGGGCGGTGGTCATCACGGTCGTGCTCACCCGGATCATCTGCGCGAAGATCGGCCACGAGCGGCCGCTCGGCGCGGTGATGACGATGTGGCTGCGCGAGCTCACCGCTCCCCGGGCGAAGAGCTCCGGCACCGGTGGCGCGGCCAGCGCGGCCCGGATCAGGGTGCAGGCCCAGCGGCCCCGCCCGAAGCCGAAGTCCGCCGGCCGGCGGAAGGCGCCGAAGCAGCAGGCCCAGCGCGGCCGACCCCAGCGGCAGCAGCAGCCGCAGCGGCCCGTCCGGTCCGGCAAACCGGCGGCCCGCAGCACGGTTTCCAGCAGGCGAGCGCGTAGCAAGGAGGTTCGCGGTGTTCGGTCGCCGGCGAGGCCGTGAGCGCAACACGCAACAGGTCCCGGGTCCCCGCGGTTCGAACGGCAAGGTTCGCAGTCCCAAGGGAAATCCCGGCAAACGCGGCCGCACGCCGGGTGACGAGCAGTCGATCCCGACCTACACGCCGTCCATCGCGGCGCGGTCCATCGACGGTCACCTGCTGCGCACCGGCCAGGACGTGTTCGCCTGGTACCGGCTCTCCCCGCAGCGCTGGTCGTTCCGCTCGGACTCCCAGCGCCAGGACCTGATCGCCGCGATCGCCGGCCAGTACGCCGAGCTGCAGGGCCGCTGGATGCACCTGCGGGTGACCAACCGGCCCTACCCGATCCGGATGTGGGCCGAGGCGCACGTGCACAACGCGCGCAACCCCGTCCCGGACACCCCCGGCGCGCTGTCCTTCGACGACTACATGGTCGGCGAGCAGCAGCAGCTGATGGGCCGGTCGATGGCGGAGAAGGAGGTCTACCTGGGCGTCCAGGTGCAGACCCGCAACGTCGTGGACCGCGCCGTGGAGCGCGCCGCGCCGCTGCTGCGCAAGGTGTTCCCGGAAGCCGTGGACGCCGAGCTCATCGCGCTGGACAGCGAGATCGAGCACCTCGACCAGGTCATCGGCTCGGCCGGGCTCGATGGTCGCCCGGTGACCGCCGAGGAGATCTCCTGGCTGATGCACCGCTCGTGCTCGCTGGGCCTGCCCGCGCCGCGCAACCTGCCCGCGGTGCCCGGCGCCCCGTGGGAGCCCGAGGACCTCGCGTCGTTCACCGACGCCTCCGACATGCACCAGGACCCGTACGCGCCGACGGTCACCGTCCGCGGCCGCACCGGGTCCAACGCGGGCATCGTCCGGCACCTCGCGGTGCTCACCGTCGGGCAGACCCACGGCCTGCAGATCCCCGAGATCGACGACCCGTGGATGCAGCACTCCGACCGGATGCCCGCGCCGGTGGAGTGGTCCGCGCGGATCTACGTGCGCCGCCCGGAGGACGTCGGCGGCGAGCTGCAGCGCCAGATGAACAAGGTGCGCTCGCAGGTCCGGCACTACACCGAGGAGCACGGCCTGGAGCCGCCGACCTCGCTGGCCCGGCAGGCCAACCGGGTGCTGGAGGTCGACGACGAGATGACCTCCGGGTTCACCGCGCTGGCCACCCGGGTCAAGTCCTGGTGGCGGCTGGCGGTGTCCGGCCCCACCGAGCGCGACGCGCTGCGCCTGGCCCAGCAGATCCTCGACCTGTACAAGCCGAAGATCGCCATCGAGCACCCCGAAGCGCAGTACGCGCTGGCCCGCGAGTTCATCCCGGGCGAGCCGCTGGCCAACAGCGCCTACCTGCGCCGCGGTTCGGTGGTGTGGGCGGCGTCGGCGGTCCCGCAGGCCACTGCGGAGGTCGGCGACCGGCGCGGCATCCTGCTCGGCGAGACCTGCACCGCGACCCGGCGCCCGGTCGCCTGGGACCCGTGGATGGCCCAGGAGGTCCGCGACGCCTCCGGTCTGACGGCCATCGTCGCCGGTCTCGGTGGCGGCAAGTCGTTCCTCGGCGGCGGCACCGTCTACAAGACGCTGCGATCCGGGGCGCACTGGACGCTGCTGGACCCCTCGGGGCCGCTGGCCGCGCTGTGCGAGCTGCCGGAACTGCGGCCCTACGCGCGGCCGATCAACCTGCTCAACGCCCAGCCCGGCATCCTCAACCCGTACCGGGTGGTCGCCGAGCCCGAGCTGGAGCACTTCGTCGACGAGGACGACCCGGAGCGCAGCTGGCGGCGCGAGCGCGCGCTGGCCGCCGCCACCCGCCGCCGCCTGGTGCTCGACGTGCTGACCGGACTGCTGCCCTACGAGGTGGCCCGGCTGCCGCAGACCCGGATCGTGCTGCTGCGCGCGGTCCGCGCGGTCGGCGGTCGCCCCGACGCCCACCCGGGCATGGTCTTCGAGGCGCTGCGCCGCGACGCCAGCGAGCACCACGAGCACGCCGTGGTGGTCGCCGACTTCCTGGACGAGATCCGGGAGCGGATGTCGCTGCTGATCCCGGAGATCAACGCCGACCCGTACTCCGAGCGCCGCGAGGACCGGCTCACCGTGCTGACCATGGCGGGCCTGGCGCTGCCCAAGGACGGCGTCGGGCGCGAGCACTGGACCGACGCCGAAGCCCTCGGCGTGGAGATGCTCAACCTGGCCGCCTGGCTGACCCAGCGGTCCATCTACGAGCGCCCCAAGAACGAGCGCAAGGGCGTCTGGATCGACGAGGCGTTCTTCCTCTCCGAGGTGCCGACCGGCCGCGTGCTGATGAACCGGTTCGCCCGCGACTCCCGGAAGTGGAACGTCCGCGTCCTGCTGTCCAGCCAGATCCCGGCCGACTTCCTGCGCATCCAGGGCTTCGTGTCGCTGCTGGACTCGGTGTTCATCGGCCGCCTGGACGACGAGCACGCGCAGGCCGACGCGCTGCGGCTGCTCAAGGTGCCGGTCGGCGCAGGCTACGAGCAGGTGGTGGCCGCTCTCGGCCGCCGGCCCGGCCCGGCGCGCAACAGCACCGAGCGGGACCGCTCGCCGCGGCAGTTCATCTTCGGCGACGGCGCCGGCGGCGTGGAGAAGATCCGCATCGACTTCTCCGGACCGCACCTGGAGCACCTGCGCAACGCGCTGGACACCACACCGGCCGCGGACGAGGACGTGGAACCGCGCGCGCTGCAGCCCGCGGACGGGGCCAACTCCGACTCCGCCGCGCCCGCGCTCCGGTCGCCCGCGGACTACCAGGAAGATCTCGACGAGACCTTCGACGAATTCGAGCTCGAAACCGTCGGCATCGGCTATGGCGATGACGGCAGCGACCGCTCGACCCCCGTGGGCGAGCGGGGTGGGGAAGACGCCCGGTGATCGCGTTGCTGGCGGTCGCGCTGGCCGCGGTGATCGTGGTGGTGCTGCGGCGCCGCCGCAAGGGACGTGACGGGGCGAAGCGCAGTGCGTTCGCGCTGGTGGCCGGGCTGCTCGCGCTCCAGGCGCTGATCGGCGCCCCGGCCTTCGGCCAGCCGTTCAACTGCAAGGAGGCGCCGAACCCCGAACGCCCCGGCTCCGGCATGGTCGGCGCCCTGGACCCTGCGCCGATCGGGGTTGGTGTGCCGGGGAGTGCCTACCACGAGGTCGGCTACGCGGGGCTGGTCTGGCACACCTACGACCTGGGCTGCGGCCCGCAGGGTGTGACCAACCCGAACGCCACGGTCGACACCTGGGTCGGCAACGAGCTGTTCAACGTTGCCAAGGTCCTGGTCGGTGCCACGAACGGTCTGCATTACGCGCTGCTCGACGGCGACTTGATGAACCCGCTGGACGAAATGATCGCCACTGGCACTGTGGCGCTCTACGACAGCGTGTTCACGCCCTGGTTCGGCCTGGTCGCACTGGTGCTGGCGATCGTGCTGTTCCGCTACATCTGGACCGGTGACCTGGCGTCCATCGGCAAGCGGGGGATGTGGGCGCTGGCCGGGCTTTGGTTCGCCTCCGCGACTTATCTGACCCCGCTGGTGTACACGCACGCCCTCGACGACGTCCTGATCACCGGGACTTCGGCGGTGCAAGCCGGGTTCCTGGAAGAAGTGGGCGTCGACGAGGCCAATGCGCTGCCGACGTTGCTGCACGACCAGGTCGTCTACCGCAATTGGCTGAGCGGCGAGTTCGGCTCTGCCGACTCGCCGCAGGCCAAGGAACTCGGTCGTGACCTGCTGCGCGCCCAGTCGTGGACGAAGCAGGAGGCCAAAGACGGTGCCGATGCCGGTTCGACGGAGCCGAAGAAGCAGGCCTTTGCAGACGTTGCGGGCAAGCTCAGCGGCTCCAGCGCCTACGGCTACTTCCAGGGCGTGGACGGCAGCCGCGTGGGCGCCGGAATGCTCGCCACCGTGCAGGCGCTTTCCTACGCGTCCTTCCAGCTGCTGGCGAAGGCCACCATCCTGCTCGCGCAGGTACTGCTCCGGGTGCTGATCCTCGCCGGCCCGCTGATCGGCCTGGTCGCACTGCTCTATCACCAGGTCCTGCGCACCATTGGCCGGGTCGCTGGCGCGGCGGTGCTCAACGTGGTGATGGTCGCGGCCATGGCCGGATTGCACACGCTGATCCTGACTTGGATCTTCGAACCAACTCGCGGATTCGCCCCGCTGGTCCAGATCCTCTTGGCTGCGCTGGTGACGGCGGTGTTCCTGATGGTGGCCAAGCCGGTCCGGCGGATCGGGCAGATGGTCCAGCTGTCGGTCGGCACCGTCGGCCGCGCGGTGCCGCGCGCACCGCAGGGCATCTTCTCCCGGTTCCGGCGCGGGCGGTCGCAGGACGACGAGACGGGCAACTTCTGGGACCGGGCGCGCGGCATGGACCCCGATGCCGAGTACGCGGAGGACTCGCGGGAGCGCTGGCGCGCCCGCCCCGAAGCGCAGCACCCGTCGACGGTCGCGGCCACCGCGCAGCGGCTGGACCGCGGCTCCGCCGCGGTGGCGGCCGGAGCCGGAGCCAGCGCCGTGCTGCCCGCTGCGGCGTCACCGCGTCGGCCGGGCGGCATGCCCGCGTTGCCGGAGGCCCGCAGCACCAGCCGGGTCGTCGACACCAACCCGGTGGCGGACGCCAAGTGGGACGGCGTCGACGAGGACCCGGTGCTGATCCCGTCGCGCACCGCCGGTTCCCCGATCACCGGACCGGAGCCCGCGACCCCGCGGCGCGCGGAGATGGAGGTCGTCGCCGGCCGTCCGGTCTACGTGGTCTACCGCCCGTCCAGAGGTCTGGAGGTGGCCGATGGCTGACAAGCTCTCGATGGGCTCGTTTTGCGTGGCGGTGCGGGCGGCTGAGCGCCGCCGGGCCGAGGACAGCCGGAAGAAGGGGGCCTGATGCCGATCCGGACGCACCGCGGGCGAGCCGCGGTGTACCGCAGGTTGTGGGGCTGGCCGCTGCGCTCGCCCAAGCACCTGGCCGCGGCGGTGGTCGCGCTCGCCGTCGTGGCGACGCTGGTCGGTTTCGTGCTCCCCGAACCGCCGCCGAGCCAGAACCTGGCCGAACCGGCCACCAGCGAACCGCCCGCGCACTCCGCGGTCGTGCCGCCGACGCCGACCAAGGCGCCGCCGACCATCTCGGTGCCCGCGGACCCGCCCGCGCAGACCCCTCCGGACCCCGCCGGGGTCGCGGTGGTCGAGGAGTGGGGCAAGGCGTGGGTGGACCACCCCGTCGGCGCGGACCGCCAGCAGTGGCTGGCGAAGTTGCGGCCTTACACCACCGACGAGTTCATCACCGAGATGGCCTCGGTGGATCCCGCGAACGCGGGCAACGTGATCACCGGCGTGGCGACCGCGGTCAGCTCGACCGGGGGAGCGATGCAAGTGCGCCTCCCCACCGACATCGGCGTGCTCCAGGTGACCGTGACCAAGACCAGGTTCGGTTGGCGAGTGGCCCAGTACGACAAGGAAGGCTGACATGCGGAAGCTCGTGGTTGCGTTCGTCGTGCTCGCGGGTTTCGCAGGTCTGATCGGCGTGGGCGCGGTGACGATGCTGCTGTCCGGCGGCGGTGGCCGCGCCGGCTGGTCCAGCTGCAGCTCCAGCCTCGGGCCGTGGGGCGACGGTGCCGAGCGCGGGCAGCGCGACGCCGCGAAGCTGTCGGGCGAGTCGCTCGGCATCGTGCAGCGCATCATCGAGATCGGCCAGCAGCGCGGCCTGCCGCCGCGCGCCTGGCAGATCGCGATCCAGGCGGGCAAGACCGAGTCCAACCTGGCCAACCTCTACCACGGCGACCGGGACTCGCTGGGCATCTTCCAGATGCGGCCGTCCATGGGCTGGGGAACCGTGCAGCAGGTCACCGACGTGGACTACCAGATCAACAAGTTCTACGACGTGCTCCTGGAGGTCCCCGGCTGGGAGGAGATGCGCCCCGGCACCGCCGCCCAGAAGGTGGAGCGCTCGGCGTTCCCGCTGCGCTACCACCAGTGGGAGCCGATGGCCGCGCACCTGGTGAGCGCGGAGGGCGACATCAGCGGCATCACCGCTTGCGACGACCTGCCGAGCGCGAGCGTGCTGGGCTCGCAGGCCCTCCAGTACGCGCACGCGCAGCTGGGCAAGCCGTACGTGTGGGGCGCGGCGGGACCGGACACCTTCGACTGCTCGGGCCTGACGCAGCAGGCGTGGAAGGCCGCCGGCGTGGAGATCCCGAAGTACTCGCAGACGCAGTACTTCCAGGGCGGCGTGCACATCCCGCTGAACCAGGCGCAGCCCGGTGACCTGGTGTTCTGGGGCAGCGGCCGGGACCCGAAGGGCATCCACCACGTGGCGCTGTACCTGGGCGACGAGAAGGTGCTGCACGCCCCGCAGCCCGGCGAGTCCGTCGAGATCGAGACGTTGTGGGACGGCGGCGAGCTGCTGCCGATGGTGGTCCGGCCGGCCGCCGACACGCCACCGCAGGTGGCTGCCGTTCCTGCCGCGGGTGGCGAAGGTTAGGTAAGAATGGCGGGGGCCTGCTGACGTTGAGAACGCGCGGTTCGGCCGGGTCCCGCAGCGGAACCGAGGGCCCGGCGAAGTGGGTGGAGCGCTCACCCGCGTCCGCGCGAGTTCTCGGAAAGGGTGCACGATGTTCACGCCAGACCCGATTCCGCGGCCGTCCGGTCCGCCCGCGTCGAGCACGCCGCTCGGCGACTACCTCTCGCACCGGCGGCTGCCGGGCGTGGAGCCCGGTTACGCGGTGCTGCCGCGTTCGCTGGCCGAGGCCATGCCGCTGCCGTGGCAGCAGCAGATGAGCAACCTGCTCGCCGAGTTCCACCAGGCGTTCGGACACCTGCAGTGGCCGGTCTACCGGGTGGTGCCGTCCCGCTACGAGCGCTTGGTGGACCTCGACGACGACCAGCTGGCCGAGGTCGGCTGCACGGTTGAGGTCGGTGACGACGGCGAGCTGGAGTACCGGATGCGCGACGGGCGTCGGGTCGACAACCCGGAGTCCCAGCAGGTGCTGGTGTCCTGCCTGGACCCGATCCCGCGGCAGACCCCGGGCGGGCAGCAGCCGACCCCGGCCGCCCCGCCACCGCCCGCCTGGTGAACCGCTGAGGCTCCGCTGCGCACGATGACCGGGGGCTGCCGCCATTCGGACATCCCGGTCCAGTCGGTGCGCGGAGCGTGACAGCCGCGCGCAGTCGTGCGAGGCTCGGTGCATGCCCCGCGGAAGGTGGTACTTCTGTCTGAAGCACCGGCAGGTCGAGCCGAAGGCCGGCTGCCGAGCCGCTGAGCGCTTGGGGCCGTACCCGGACCAGGAGACCGCGGCCCGCGCGCTGGAGATAGCCGCGGAGCGCACCAAGGCGGCCGACGAGGCCGACGTGCGCTGGGAAGAAGACGAGGACTGAGCCTCGTGGCGGCGGCGGTGGGTCCACCGAGTGGCACCGGAGTCGCCGCTGCCGCGCAGGACTTCTCGGCGATCCGCACCGAACTGGGGCTGCCCGCCGACTACCCGCCCGCCGCGCTGGCCGAGGTCGAGCGCACCGTGGCGCAGCCGGTGCCCACCGGCTCCCGCGTGGACGCCACCGACCTGCCGCTGGTCACCGTCGATCCGCCCGGGGCCAAGGACCTCGACCAGGCGGTGCTGGTGCGGCGCCGCCGCCGCGGTTACCGGATCCACTACGCGATCGCCGACGTGGCGGCGTTCGTGCTCCCCGGTGGTGCGCTGGACGCGGAGTCCCGCCGCCGCGGCCAGACCCTCTACCTGCCCGACGGCAACGTCCCGCTGCACCCGGCGCGGTTGTCCGAGGACGCCGCGAGCCTGTTACCGGGGCAGGTGCGCGCGGCCGTGCTGTGGACCATCGACCTGGACCCGGACGGGCTGCCGGTGCGCGTGGACGTCCGCCGCGCGCTGGTGCGCTCGGTGGCGCAGCTCGACTACGACGGCGTGCAGCGGTCGCTGGAGCTGGGCATCCCGCACCCGTCGATCGCGCTGCTGCCCGACGTCGGCCGGTTGCGCCGGGAGCAGGCGATGCGGCGCGGCGCGATCGAGCTCGGGCTGCCCGAGCAGCAGGTGGAATCCGACGGGGCGGGCGGCTGGCGGCTGGTGCTGCGGCCGCGGTTGGTGGTCGAGGCGTGGAACGCGGAGATCTCGTTGCTGACCGGGATGTGCGCTGCGGAGATGATGCTGTCCGCCGGGATCGGGGTGCTGCGCACGGTGCCCGATCCGGAGCCGGAGACGGTCGCCGGACTGCGCCGCTCGGCGACCCGGCTCGGCGTGGCGTGGCCGGTCGACCTCCCGCCCGCGGTGGCGCTGGCCGAGATGGACCCGATCCGGCCCGAATCGCTCGCCGTGCACGTGGCGGCGACGCGGCTGCTGCGCGGAGCCGGCTACACCGCCTTCGGCGACGGCGCGCCCGCGAAGGCCAACCACGCCGGCATCGGTGCGTCGTACGCGCACGTCACGGCACCGCTGCGGCGCTTGGTCGACCGCTACAGCGCTGAGGTGTGCCTGGCGGTGGCCGAGGACCGGCCGGTGCCCGGATGGGTGCTGGAGGCGTTGGCGCAGCTGCCCTCGGCGATGGGCAGCTCCGACCGGATGGCGGGCCAGGTGGAGCGGGCCTGCATCGCCCAGGCGCAGGCGTGGTCGCTGGTGTCGCGCGTGGGTGAGGAGTTCCCGGCCACCGTGCTGCGCGCCTCGAACGGAGTGGCGGGCGAGGTGTTCGTGGCGGCGCCTCCGGTCATCGCGCGCTGCACCGGTGACGGGCTCGGCGAGGGCCAGCAGGTCCGGGTGCGGCTGGTGGTGGCCGACCCCGAGCGCCGCGAGGTCGCGTTCGAAGTGGCCTGACGCACACCCCGTGGCGGATTCCCGCGCGCCGGTCGATCGTTGACGGTGAGGAGTCGACGACGACGAAAGGGGCCAGTGGTGGCTGAGGTGCGGGAGATGACCATCGGGGTCCTGGGCGGAACCGGTGCGCAGGGCCGCGGGCTGGCGATCAGGTGGGCCCGGGCGGGGCTGAAGGTCGTCATCGGCTCCCGCAGCGCCGACCGAGCCGAGCAGGCGGCGAAGGAGATCGTCGAGATCGCCGGCGGTGACGTCACCGGCCAGGACAACGCGGGCTGCGCGGCGTCCGCCGACATCGTGCTGGCGGCGGTGCCCTGGGAGGGCCACGCGGAGCTGCTGGAGTCCCTGCGGTCGCAGCTGGCGGGCAAGATCGTGGTCGACTGCGTGAACCCGCTGGGCTTCGACAAGAAGGGCCCGTTCGCCCTGCCGGTGCCGGAGGGCAGCGCGGCCCAGCAGGCCGAGCAGCTGCTGCCGGAGTCGCGGGTGACCGCCGCATTCCACCACGTCTCGGCGGTGGCGCTGGCGGACCTGAGCGTCGACCACGTCGACCTGGACGTCCTCGTGCTCGGCGACGACCGCGAAGCCACCGACGTGGTCCGCGCCCTGGCGGGCGTGATCCCCGGCGTGCGCGGCGTCTACGGCGGCCGCCTGCGCAACGCCCACCAGGTGGAGGCGCTGACGGCGAACCTCATCGCGATCAACCGCCGCTACAAGGCCCACGCAGGCCTGCGCATCACCGACATCTGAGCCGCCCCGGCCACCCGAATCCCTCGCCCCCGGTAGCCACCTCACTCGCGGGGGCGTCGATCCCGCACGAAATTGACGCCTCTCCGGGTGACGGGCGTTGTTGTCGGGGGATCGGGGTGGCGGGACCCTGGGCGGCGGAGGTGGTGGCGGTGCTGCCGGATGAAGCGAGTTCCTGGACCGACGACGAGCGGGAACGGGCCGACGCCCTGCTGGACGGCCACGCCGTCGTGGTCAACGTCCGCAAGAGCGGCCCGCACAAGCACCTGGTGCCGTGGCTGGAGGAGTCCGGCCTGCTGACCTACGTCGGGCACGCCGGGCCGCGGCACTCCTGGCCGGAGTCGGAGTTCGCCAGCCCGTTCCTGAAGGAGGCCAAGGTCGACCGCGAGGCGATGGTCCACCACTACGAGCAGTGGCTCGACGAGCAGCCGAACCTGCTGGCCAAGCTCCGCGACGGCGAGCTCTCCGGCCGGGCCCTGGGCTGCTGGTGCGCCCCGAAGCCCTGCCACGCCGACGTCCTCGCCAAGCGCGCGGGCTGAGCGACGCGTCGATCTCGCGCGAAAACGACGTCCACCCGGGTGGTCACATCTCGGCGCGTCGGCCGCCGTCCACCGTCCAGGCCGCTCCGGTGACGTAGGAGGCCTTGGGCGAGAGCAGGAAGACCGCGACGGCGGCGAGCTCGGCCGGGTCGCCGGAGCGGCGCAGCGCCGCGGCCTGCACGGCGGCTTCGTGCGCCTTCGGGTCGCCAGCCGCGATCGTGCGGGCGCGTTCGGTGTCGAAGCGCCCGGGCAGCAGGGCGTTGACCCGGACGCCGCGCGGGCCGACCTCGGTGGCCAGGTCCTTGACGAAGCCCTGGGTGGCCGGTCGCGCGACGTTGGAGCTGGCCAGGCCGGTCAGCGGTTCCGCTCCCGAGGTCGAGGTCAGGACGACGACGGAGCCGCCGTCGCCGAGTTCGGCGGCGACCTCGCGGGCCATCCGGATCGGCGCGATGGTGGCGATCTCCAGACCGCGCCGCAGCGTGTCGTCGTCCAAGCCGCTCGGCATCCCGGCGGGCGGGCCGCCGTGGCTGACGAACAACCCGTCCAGCCGCCCGAACTGCTCCCGCGCGTGGTCGATCAGCCGCCGCGGCGAGGTGGGGTCGGTGAGGTCCGCGGCGAGCCCACGAGCCCGGTCGCCGAGCTCGGCGACGGCAGCGGCGGTGTTCTCCGCCGAGGAGGACGAGACGACGACGTGCGAGCCTTCGTCGACCAGCGCCCGAGCGGTGGCGAAGCCGAGGCCCTTGCTGGCGCCGGTGACGATGAAGCACCGCCCGGAGAGATCCAGATCCATGCCCGGAACCCTAAGCACCCCGAACACCCGCGGGGAACCCCGATGGAACCCGGCCGCGAAGGCCGTCCACGGCCCGCCGACCGGCGTCTGCCTCGCGACCTTCCGCAATTTCAATTGAAATCAGACGTCTGATTTCAATTGAAATTGCCTTCCGTCACCCGGACGCCTCGGGTCCAGGGTGTGGGATGGCGGGGTTTCGGCTGAACTCCGGGGCGTCGCGGGCCTAGGGTGGCGGCATGGCCGAGGCGCAGTTCGGGGCGGAGACGTCGCAGCGCGGCGAGTGGGTGCGGCAGGCGAACCGGTTCACCGACCGGATCACCGCGGACGGTTCTTCCGGGTGGCCGGTGGAACCGGACCGGTACCGGCTGGTGGTGAGCCTGGCCTGCCCGTGGGCGCACCGGTCGGTGATCGTGCGCCGGTTGCTGGGGCTGGAGGACGTGCTGTCGCTGGGCGTCGTGGACCCGATCCGCGACGAGCGCGGCTGGCGGTTCTCCCTGGACCCGGACGGCCGCGACCCGGTGACCGGGATCGCCTACCTGTCGGAGGCGTACCTGGCCGCCGATCCCGGCTTCACCGGCCGGTACACGGTCCCGGCGATCGTGGACGTCGCCGAGCGCAAGGTCGTCACCAACGACTACCCGCAGATCACCCTGGACCTGTCCGGGGAGTGGGCCGATCACCACCGCGAAGGCGCCCCGCAGCTCTACCCGGAACCCCTGCGCGCGGAGATCGACGAGGTCAACGCGCTGGTGTACCGCGACGTCAACAACGGCGTGTACCGCTGCGGTTTCGCCACCTCGCAGCAGGCCTACGAGGAGGCCTTCGAGCGCCTCTTCGCCCGCCTGGACTGGCTCTCCGAGCGGTTGGCCGGGCAGCGCTACCTGGTCGGCGACGCGATCACCGAGGCCGACGTGCGGCTGTTCACCACGCTGGTCCGCTTCGACGCCGTCTACCACGGGCACTTCAAGTGCAACCGGCAGAAGCTGACCGAGCTGCCGGTGCTGTGGGCCTACGCCCGCGACCTGTTCCAGACCCCCGGTTTCGGCGACACGGTGGACTTCGACCACATCAAGCGGCACTACTACGCCACCCATAACCAGATCAACCCGACGGGGATCGTGCCGCTCGGCCCGGACCCGTCCGGCTGGCACACCCCGCACGGCCGGGAATCCCTGGGCGGCAGGCCTTTCGGCGACGGCACCCCGCCTGCCTAGCCCGTCCTGGCGGCGAGGTCGATCCGAGGATCGTCGCGGAGATCCGCAGGCTTTGGCTTCGACGCCTCCGATCTGATGCCCGCGGTGATGCGCAGCGCTGCTGGACGCGGCTCCGAGCGGCTGGACGAGATCCTGGAGCAGCTCGAAGCCTGGCAACCGTGGGCGAGGCGGGGAGCCGGGGTCGACCAGGCTCCCCGCGCGAGGCGTCAGAGCGCGGGACGGAGGTGCGCGTGAGCCCAGGCCGCGAGCGTGGTCGGCGTGGTGGTGATGAGGCTGCGCTCGTCCTCGGGGACGAAGTTCTCGCGCTGCCCGACCGACATGCCGACGATGCCCTCGACCTGCCCGCTGCTCAAACCGGCTGCGCGCAGCGAAGCGCGGAAGTCGTCGTCGGAGATGCGTTCGGCGCGCACCTCGCGCCCGATCGCGCGGCTCAGGACCTCGGCCACCTGCGAGAAGGTCAGGTCCTCGGGACCGTGCACGGCCTGCACACCGGCCCCCGACCAGCTGTCCGCGAGCAGCCTCGCCGCCGCGACTTCGCCGATGTCGCGGGGATCGAGCCACGGCATCGAGAAGTCGAGCGGCCACGGCGTGCGGAGCACGCCTCTGCGCAGGTCATCGAGCTCCATGAACAGGTTGGTGAAGAAGTAGCCGCAGCGCAGGTGCAGCACGGCGGCCCCGGTTTCGTTCAGCAGCTCCTCCGTCCTGGCCAGCCCGTCGATCTCACCGACTCCGCGGCGCTTCTCCGCGCCGACGCTGCTGAGGAACACGGTGCGGGCGATGCCGTTCTCCCGAACCGCCCGCGCCGCGTTCGCGCCCATGCGGGCGTAACCGGCGGCCGGGTCGTCGTCCGGGGTGGGCGGGTCCACCCAGAAGAGGCAGTCGGCGCCCTGCGTCGCGCGAACGACGGCGTCCGCATCTCCCTGGTCGCACGGCACGACGTCGACCCGGTCGCGCGTTGCCGCGTCGAGCTTGTCCGGTGCGCGCATCAGCAACGTCGGGCGCACGCCCGCTTGCAGGAGCAGCTGCACGACCCGGGAGCCCACGTGTCCGGTGGGCGTGGTGACGATGATCTTCTTGCGGGGTCCCATGCCAGGGACGCTACGGCCGATCGCGGTCGGATCCTGACCTCAATCGGCGCCGCGGGGGGCTTCCGGTCGGGAAGCCCCCGCGACCGCGTCAGTGGAAGGAGTGCTCCGCTGCCGGGAAGGTGTGGCCGCGGACGTCCTCGGCGAAGCGGGTGGCCGCGTCGGCGAGGATGCCGCCCAGGTCGGCGTAGCGCTTGACGAAGCGCGCCGTGCGGCCGGTGTTCATGCCCGACATGTCGGTCCACACCAGCACCTGCGCGTCGCAGTCCGGGCCGGCGCCGATGCCGACCGTCGGGATGCGCAGCTCAGCGGTGACGTGCTTGGCGGCCTCCGCCGTCACCATCTCCAGCACCACGGCGAACGCACCGGCCTCCTGCACCGCCAGCGCGTCGGCCAGCAGCTCCTCGGCCGCGTCGCCGCGACCCTGCACCCGGTACCCGCCGAGACCGTGCTCGCTCTGCGGGGTGAAGCCGATGTGCGCCATCACCGGGATTCCGGCCGAGACCAGCGCCTCGATCTGCGGGGCGTAGCGGCGCCCGCCCTCCAGCTTGACCGCGTGCGCGCGGCCTTCCTTCATGAACCGCGTCGCGGTGGTCAGCGCCTGCTCCGGCGAGGCCTGGTAGGAGCCGAACGGCAGGTCGGCGACCACCAGCGCGCGCTCGGCGGAGCGGGTCACGGCGCGGACCAGCGGCAGCAGTTCGTCCACGGTCACCGGCAGCGAGGACTCGTAGCCGTAGACGTTGTTGGCGGCCGAGTCGCCGACCAGCAGCACCGGGATCCCGGCCTGGTCGAAGATCCGCGCGGTGTACATGTCGTACGAGGTGAGCATCGGCCAGGCCTCGCCGCGCTCCTTGAGCTGCTGCAGGTGGTGGATGCGGACCCGCCGCTTGGCGGGGGTCGAGCCGTACGGTGCAGCCGTTTCGCCCTGGTTCTGGGCAGCAGTCATCGTTGACCGTCCTATTCCCTCGAGGCCTGCTCGGCAGGTCCCCGGGTCGTCGTGGATGGTTGCACCTGAAAGCGTCGCACGCTCCGGCGGTTGCGCCGATACCTCGCGGAGCAACGTCACACCGGGAGGCTTTCGCCCCTGGCCCGCCGCCCGGTGCGGGCGGAGCATCCGGGGGCGGGAGGAATCTGCGATGCGCAACCAGGACACCCACCGCAAGCTGCACGAGCTGTTCAACGAGCGCCGGCTGGACGAGATCGACCACTACGTCGGAACCGAGTTCGCCTACATCGACCACCCGCGGCGCGGGACCATGCACACGCTGGCCCAGTTCGAGGAGTGGCTGGGGGAGTGGATCGCCGGGTTCTCGGACGCGCGGGCGATCGGCGCGTCCTACGTCGACGGCCCCGGTTTCTCGGTCGCCTACTTCCACGGTCGCGGGACGAACGACGGCAGGCTCGGCGGGCGCGCGCCGACCGGCCGCCAGATGGACATGGCGTTCTGCGAGACGTTGCGCTACGACGAGCACGGCCGGGTCATCGGCGGCGAGATCTACTACGACCAGCTGACCCTGCTCAACCAGCTGGGCCTGGTCGAGCAGGCCGCGGCCCGGCGCGCCTGAGCGTCCGGCATCAGCCGATCCAGGGCTCGGCGATCCGGTCGTAGGTGCCGTCGTGCATCGCGAGGTTGAGCCACTGGTCGACGTACTGCTGGAACACCACGTCGCCCGCCGGCAGCAGGTAGGCCTTCTCGCTGAAGGTGAACGGCTGCTCCGGGTGCACCGAGCACAGCTCCGGGTGCTGCTTGGCCTGCCAGCGCGTCTCGGCGGCGTCGGTCATCATCAGGTCGGCCTTGCCGTCGATGATCTGCTGGAAGATCGTGTTGTTGTCCGGGTGGTCGACGATGGTGGCCCGCTTCAGGTTCGCCCTGGCGAACTTCTCGTTGGTGCCACCGGGGTTGACCACGGCCCGCACGCCGGGCTGGTCGATCTGCTCCAGCGTCTGGAACCGCGCGGCGTTCTCGCAGCGGGTGATCGGCGTCTTGCCGTCCACCGCGTAGGCGGTGCTGAAGAACGCCTCCCGCGCGCGGTCCAGCGTGATCGACACTCCGCCGACGGCGATGTCGCACTTGGCGGTGAAGTCCTCGACCAGCGTCTTCCAGGTGGTGGGCACGATGGTGGCCCGCACCCCGAGCTGCTCGGCCAGGTGACGCGCCATGTCGATGTCGATGCCGCTCCACGCGTCGTCGGGGTTCTGGTGGCTGCCGGTCTCGTCGCGGTAGGTGAACGGCCGGTAGTCCCCGGTGCTGCACACCCGCAGCTCACCGCGCTGCACGACCTCGTCCAACCGGTTCGCGGCGGCCTCCGGCGCCGGAGCGCACGACGCGCTCACCGCGACGACACCGGCCACGACCAACCCGATCCCGAACCGCTTCCACCGCATGCCGCCCACCTTTCGATCTTCGCCGCACATGCATAACCGCTCGCACCGGCAAAAGCCAGTGCTGATCACCCCGCGGAACCGCGCCCCGGCTCGCGCGTCCCAATGACATGGATGCACGGGTGAGGATCAGGTCGGGAGCTTTCTGGGCGGGAGTCGCGGCGGCGGGGGCCCTTCCGGTGGCGCTGCTGCTGGCCTGGGTCGACCTGCGGTTGATCGCCGACCTGTGGGACGAGTGCGAGCTGGACGATGCCAGCGGCGGCATCACGTTCAACTTCGTGGTCTTCCCGATGGTGGTCGGCATCAACTTCCTCCTGGTGCCGGTGGGCGCCCTGCTGTTCGCGAACGGCCGCCGCCTCGCGATGCGCCTGATCGGCAGGGGATGGGCCCCGGACTCGGCGCTCGGACTGGTGATCCCGGTCGGCGTCGTCGTGATGCTGGCCGCGAGCGCGCTCGCATCGGTGCTGGCCATCTCCGCCGCGAACGCCCAGATCCCGGCGGACTACCCGACGTCGTGCGCGGAACTCGGCAACGGCAACGCATGAGCGCCGCCACCGATGAGTTCCGCCCCGCCCGGTGGTCTACCCGTGCACGACGAGGAGGTCTGCCATGGATGAGACGTTCACCGCGGAACTGCGGAAGAGCCCGAACCCGGGCGGCTGGACCTACGTGGTCTGGCCGAGATCGGTGGAGTACTTCGGCACGCGCGGCCTGGTGAAGGTCCGCGGCACGATCGACGGCGAGCCGTTCCAGAGCTCCTTCATGGCGCTGGGCGACGGCACGCACAAGCTCCCGGTGAAGGCCGGGATCCGGGACAAGATCGGCAAGCAGCCCGGCGACGAGGTCGTGATCCGCCTCCTGGAGCGCCTCTGACCTGCGGGTTCGACGGTGTGAAAAACGGTGAAAAGAAAGCTGCAACCAAAAGCGGATCACAACGTCTAAAAGGGCGGGAGTGCGTGGACGCGGGAGGGAGGGTTCTGGGGGTACCTCCCTCCCGCGAGCCGAACCGCTCCACCCGGCCTGATGAGATCCTGGCCAGGTGACGGCTTTCTACCACGTGTGCTTCGTCGTGCCCGACCTCGAACGCGCGATGCGCGACTTCGAGAACGCGGCCGGTGTCGAGTGGCACGAACCGCAGACCGGCGAACTCGGCGACTGGCGCTACCGCATCGTCTTCACCAAGGGCGGGGCCCCGTTCGTCGAACTCATCGAAGGCCCACCGGGCAGCCCGTGGGACGCCACGGCGGGAGCCCGCTTCGACCACCTCGGCTACTGGACCACCGACCTCCGAGCAGGCGCCCAACGCCTCGAAGAGCACGGCATTCCCGAGGACTTCTCCGGCTGCCCCCACGGCAGGGCGTTCGCCTACCACCGGATGGACTCCATCGGAGCCCGGATCGAGCTGGTCGAAGCCTCCCGCCAACCGGCCTTCCTCGAAACCTGGCACCCCACGGGCAACCCGATGCCGACCATCGACGAAAGCCAGTGACGAGGGCACCTTCGACGTCTTTGGGGTGCTGGCGATCTCGCGCGAAATCGCCAGCACCCGCGGGGGCAACATCGTTTTCGCGCGGAATCCGGGGTCAGGAGCCGTCGCCGGTCGCCTCCGGGGCGAAGTAGTGGCCTCTCTCGATCTCCTCGAACAGGCCTGGCTGGATGGGGACCCAGCCGATGACCTCTCGGGTGTGGGCGCTGGAGACCGGGGTGTCGGACTTGAGGAACATCCCGAGGAACCCGAAGTGCTCGTCGACCCGGCTCATCGGCACCGGGCGCACCGGGAGATCGAGGTGGCGACCGATGGCTTGGGCGATCTGGCGCAGCGGGATGCCTTCCTCGGCCACCGCGTGCAGGTATCCGGTCGCCCCGGCCTCGATCGCCAAGCGGAAGAGCCGGGCGGTGTCCCGGACGTGCACCGCCGACCAGCGTGCCGACCCGTCGCCGGGGTAGCCCGAGAAGCCCTTCTCGCGGGCGATCTGAATGAGGGTCGGGAGAAACCCGTTGTCGCCCTCGCCGTGGTTGATCGGGGCCAGCCGCAGCACAGAGGAACGCAGACCCCGCTCGGTGAGGGAGAGTGCAGCGTCGTCCGAGGGCTGTCGCGCGGCGATCAGAGCGTCCGCCGCGGGACGATCTCGCTCGGTGGCGGGGACGCCGTTTCGCGCGAGTCCGGCAGTGCCGGTGGCGGTCGCGATGGCGCCGCCGGTGGGAAGTGCCTCGCCCAGGGTCTGGATCGTGGCCACGTCGGAGGCGACGGCGTCGCCCATCCGCCCGGCGTGGGCGAGGTCGACGGGGAAAGCGAGGTGGATCACGACGTCGGACGCTGCAGCCGCGTCGCGCAGCACCTCGGGATCGTCGACGGTGCCGCGGATCGGCGTGGCACCCGCAGCCGTGACGGCGGCCGCCGAAGCCTCCGAGCGGGCGAGGCCGGTGACCTGGTGCCCAGCGGCGACCAGTTCGGGGACGACGGCGGAGCCGACCCAGCCCGACGCACCGGTGACGAAGACGCGCATGGGAACCCCTTTCAGCGGATTGATGTCAGAGACTGACATGGCCGTGCGCTTCATGTCAACGACTGTCATCACTAGACTGCGGGAATGGGCCGTTGGCAGCCGGATGCTGAGGGGCGCTTGCAGCGCGCCGCGCTGGAGCTGATCGCCGACCGGGGCTACGACCGGATCACCGTTACCGAGATCGCCGCGTCCGCGGGACTGACCGAGCGCACCTTCTTCCGGTACTTCGCCGACAAGCGCGAAGTGCTCTTCGCCGGTCAGGATCAGTTCATCGCCCTGGTCGTCGACGCCCTGGTCGCAGCGCCACCGGATCTGGCGCCGCTCGAGGCCATCGTCACCGCGTTCGGGGCGACCACCGCGTGGTTCGACGAGCGGCGTGCCCTGGCCCGAAGCCGGCAGGGCGCGATCGACGCTCACCCCGACTTGCAGGAACGCGAACTGGCCAAGATCGCGAAGTTGAGCGCGGCGATGGCGCAGGCGCTGCGCGACCGAGGAGCATCCGAGCCCCAGGCCGCTCTCGCCGCTGCGGCCGGAGTAGCCGCATTTCGGTTCGGCTTCGCCCAGTGGCTCGCCGACGCGGACGAGCACGATCTCGAATCGCACGTCCTGTCGGCCGTCGAAGACCTCCGCAAGGTCACCGCCGTCTAAGCACCTGGTCTCCAGATCGGATCCTGAGACCGTGCGCGCAGACCCTCTGCGCTCGCGCTTCCCGTGCTCGTCGAGCATGGCCAGAAGGCGCTGTTCACGGAGAAGTGGGCGACTTCTGGGCGTTCCGACTGGCGGAAGTCACGCCCCCGCCGGCTGCGACCCGGTGAGCGCACGCCGCTCCAGCCGCCCGACCACTTCGAACCTCGTGTCAGCTGAACCACCTAACGAGCCGTGCCAGGAGCGGCCAGGCCGTTAGCCGCTTCCCGGATCGCCGTCACCGCGCGCGCTGGTTCGTCGGTTCGGAACCGCAGCTGTTCGACCTCGCGGGTCGTGCCGTTCGGCAGGGCGACGAGGACCGGCTCGGTGAGCTCGACCAGCACGTTGGTCTGGTCGCCCACCACGATGGCCAGTTCCGCAACGTCGTCCTGGAACTGGAAGGTGCCACCTCGGTGGGACTTCCGGGTGGCCGAGACCGCGGTGATCGACGTCAGGGGCAGTTCCAGCTCGAAGCGGGCTCCGTTGCGGAGCACCAGGCGGTCGGGGCTCACGAAGTGCGGTCGGGTGACCAGGACCGCCAGGGCGACCACGACTTGCAGCACCGCGCAGACGTCCAGCACGTGCACGATCGGCCACGGCACGAGGAGCCCGACCACCGCGGTTTCCAGCGCCAGCACGAACATCAGGATCAGCATCACCGGAACCTGCTCGCGCGCGTAACCGAGCTCGACGTCGTCCGGGCCGAGTCCGATCCGGCGCCGCAGCAGGAATGCACGCAGACTCGCCGCCCACCGGCGGACCGCGATCCTCCTCACCGCGCATCGTCTTCGTCGCGCGGCCGCTGGGCCAACAGCCGGATTGCCCGGCGCAGCACTTCCGCTCTAGCAGGCCCGACCGAGTCGAACAGGGCCGTGCTGAAGGAGTTGTCGGCGTCGCCGTCGCCGATCAGCGCCGCGACCTCGGCCGGGATGCTGGCCGCCAACTCCTCGGCCAGCGGCGTCACCCGTGGGTCGTCCGGGGCGGCTTCGGCGAGTTCGTCGAGCCGATGCTGCAGCTCCTGACCGCGGGCGCGAACAGCGGGGTCCTCGATGGCGGGGAGAACCACCGCCAGCGCTTGGTCGCGCTGCTCCCCGCCGGTGGTGTCCATCAGCGCGAACAACTCGCGCTCCAGAACGCCCGTCGGCGATGTCGGCTCGGTGGTGTTCAGCGCGGCCAGCAGTTCAGCGGTTCCGGGCGAAACAGCGCTGTCCGCGTCGAGCTCATCGCGTTCGGCGCGCTCGATGAGCAGGCCGAGCCGGGCACGGCGGTCGCGGATCCGCTGTTCCTGCTCGGCAAGCTCGCGGTCCAGGTCGACCAGGACCTCCCGCAGCTCGCGGCCGCCGTCGTCGGCCAGCGCGTCGCGGACCTCGTCGAGGCTGAGCCCGAGTTCGGTCAGGCGCCGGATCCGCGCCAGCGCGATCGCGTCGCGCAGGCCGTAGTGGCGGTAGCCGTTGGCCCGGCGTTGCGGTTCGGGCAGCAGGCCCTGGTGGTGGTAGTGGCGCACAGCGCGGGTGGAAACCCCCACCATGGCGGCGATCTCACCGATTCGCATGCGTTCAGTAGAAACGTTGACGCTGCGAGAAGGTCAAGCTCCCGGCGCCGAGCGGCGCATCCCCCGGGTGTTCGCGTGCTGTTCGGTGCTGAGTGGGCGGTGGATCGCGGGGCGGTCACCTCGGCGTTCCACGCTGGACTGCCGACCGTCCCCAGGAGTCCGCCATGCGAATCGCTCGTGCAGGTGTCACCGCTGCCGCGCTCGCGGCCTGCGCCGGTCTGCTGGCCGCTGCCAGCGCTTCCGGTGTCCCACCGCGCGATTCCGTGCGGATGAACCAGCTCCAGGTCGTCGGAACGCACAACAGCTACCACCGCGAGCTCTCCCACCGCGAGCAGCTGCGGCAGTCCTCGTCGGACAACCTCTGGTACTCCCACGCTGCGCTGCCGGTGCAGTTCGAACGCCAGTCGGTGCGGCACATCGAGCTGGATCTGATGCCCGACAGCGACCGGGGCGGGCTGTACACCCACCCGCTGATCCGCCGCGACGCCGGGCTTGGACCGCTGACCGATCCCGACCTGTTCCGGCCGGGGATCAAGGTCATGCACTGGGCCGACCACGACTACGCCACGTCCTGCTCGACGCTGGTCGGCTGTCTGCGCCAGGCCCGCGACTGGTCCGACGCGCACCCCGGGCACGCGCCGATCCCCGTCCTGCTGGAGCTCAAGCAGACCGATCCGGCGATGGAGCAGCGCGGTGGCCCTGTCTCGCCGCCGTGGGACGCCAAGCGCTTCGCCGACCTGGACGCGGAGATCCGCTCGGTCATCCCGGCGGACAGGATGATCACGCCGGACGACGTGCGCGAACCCGGTCGCACGCTGGAGCAGTCGGTGCTCCGCTCCGGTTGGCCGACGCTCGCCGAGTCCCGCGGCAAGTTCGTCTTCCTCATGGACAACAGCGACCCCGGGCAGCAGGCGCCGTACCTGGACAACCGCCCCAACCTCGAAGGCCGGGTGCTGTTCACCAACTCCGCGCCGGGCCGCCCGGACGCGGCGTTCATGTCGCAGAACGACCCCACCGGTGCGAACAGCGCCCGGATCAGGGACTGGGTGAGCCGCGGCTACCTCGTGCGGACCCGCTCGGACGTGCCGTTCACCGAGGCCGCATCAGGCGACACCACCCGGTTGCGCGCAGCGCTGGCCAGCGGAGCGCAGATCATCAGCACCGACTTCCCGGCCCCGGGCCTGGCGGCCCGCTACGGCTCCGACTACGTCGCCGAACTCCCGACCCCGGTGCGCTGCAACCCGGTGAACGCGCCCCGCTCCTGCCGCTCCGAGCACCTCGAACCCGCCGTCGGTTGAAGCCGCGTCACCCGCGCTGGTCGGGGGAGGGGCGGCGCATGGCCCAGGTCCGGGGGCCGTCGTCTGGGAGGTCCACCTCGGCGGTCACCTCGAAGCCCAGCTTCCGGTAGAAGGCCACGTTCGATTCGAGCGAGGTCTCCAGGAAGCACGGGAGGCCGGCGGCGTCCGCCGCGCGCAGGCCCGGTTCCAGCACCGCTCGGCCGAGTCCGCGGCCCTGCAGGCCCGGGCGGACTCCGATGGTGGCCAGGAACCACACGGGTTCGGTCGGGCGGTGCGGCGCCATGGCCTGGTCGGCGGCGGCAGCCGCTTCCGCCCGGTCGCCCGCGATCTCCTGCGCTTCCGCCGCCATTCCGGCGAACACCGCCAGGTCGGTGTCCGGCGTCGTCCACACGGCCACGGCCTCGGCGTCTCCGCACACGTGCACCTGACCTTGCGGGAACCCGATGCGCTCCAGGTACAGGCGCTGGGTGCGGCGCACCCGGTCGAGGTGGTCGTCGGCTGAGATCGTGTGCCGGGTGAACGGGTAGTCGGCGAAGGCGGCGGCGAGGGTGTCCGCTGCGGCGTCGAGCTCGTCGACGACCGCAACACGCGCGGAAGAGGCCATGCGGCCGACGCTATCAAGATCCACGACGACCGGACCACGCGTTTTCCGGCGCGGTGGCAGGCTGGTCGGCAGCAGCGCGAAGGAGCCGTCCCATGTCGTTCACCGAACAGGAGATCGCCTACCTGCGGTCTCAGCCGATCGTCCGCTTCGCCACCGTCGACGCCGACGGGCAGCCCGACGTGGTGCCGCTCGCCTGCGAGTTCGACGGCGCCTGCTTCTGGGTCGGCGGGGCCGGGGCGTCGGTCGTCAACACCCGCAAGTTCCGCAACGTCCACGCGGGCAACCGCAAGGTCGCGCTCGTCTTCGACGACCTGGTGTCCTTCGACCCGTTCATCGCGCGGGGCATCCGCGTCTACGGCGAGGCGGAAGGACCGATCGAGCGGGTCGGGATGGTCGGCCCCGGCGTGTACCTGCGCGTCACCCCGACCACCTCCTGGAGCTGGAACATGGCGGGTGAACCCGTCGGCGAGGACTGGTACGAGACGCGGCGCACCGTCCATCAGGCCTGACGCGCGGCCATCGCGCGGTAGGCGGGCCGGAGCAGGTCGATCGCCCGCTCACCGCCGATCTCCACCGGCAGCGGTTCGAGCTCGTCGAGGAGCGCGTCCGGCGGCGTGCTCTCCAAGCCCGCTGGTGGCACCGGGGGTTCCGGTGCCGTCCAGAACGTTTCCAGGGATTCCGAAAGCGGTGCGGCGTCATCGGTCTCCACCGCCGGACCGCTGGCCGTGCCGCGCAACGACCGCAGCCGGTCCAGGAGTTCCTCGCGGGAGCGGCCGCGCCAGGCGAGGATCTGGAACGGGTCCGCGTCGAAGGACTCCGCCAGCAGGTAGCAGGTCGCGGCGAGGTGCTTGCACGGGATTTCCCAGTCCGGGCAGGAGCAGTCCATCGTCAGCTCCCGCATGGTCGTCGGGAACAGCTCCAGGCCGAGCCCGGCGAAGACCTCCTCGATCTCCGGCGGCATCTCCCCGGCCAGCAGCTTCGCCGCGTACAGCGCCTGACCGGCCAGCGCCTGCTCGACCTGCTCCCACTCCGCCGGGGTGAACGCCTTGATGCCGATGCGCGCCCGGTACGGCTGCGGCCGCGAGCCCTGCACCAGCCCCACCACCACGCTCGTCGACAGCGTCAGGTTCAGCACCTGGCCGGCCCGCGCGTAGTTCTTGCCGCGCTGCAACCGCCCGCCCATGCCGAACGACTCCAGCACCTCGATGAACCGGCGCGACCACCAGGTCTGCGCGATCTCGCCGCGCTTGCTGCGCGCCTTGATCCCGCCCTCGACGCGGATCGGTTTGCCGGTCTTGGGAAACCCGCCGTACCAGTCAGCCACCGACGGCCTCCGCTTCCAGCGCCACCAGCTCGCGCAGCTGGCTGGTGGACAGCTCGGTCAGCCAGTTCTCGCCGGAGCCGACCACCAGCTGCGCCAGCGCCTTCTTGTCCGCCATCATCCGGTCGATCTTCTCCTCCAGGGTGCCGATGCAGGTCAGCTTGCGGACCTGCACGTCCCGGCGCTGCCCGATGCGGAAAGCGCGGTCGGTGGCCTGGTCCTCGACCGCCGGGTTCCACCAGCGGTCCAGGTGGATTACGTGGTTGGCCGCGGTCAGCGTCAGCCCGGTGCCACCGGCCTTGAGCGACAGCAGGAAGATCGACGGGCCGTCGGCCTCCTGGAACCGGCGCACCATCTCGTCGCGGGCCCTCTTCGGCGTGCCGCCGTGCAGCAGCAGCACCTCGGTGTCGAAGCGGGCGGCCAGGTGCGGCACCAGCATCCCGGCGAAACCCGCGAACTGCGTGAAGCACAGCGCCTTGTCGCCCTCGGCCAGCACCGACTCGAGGATCTCCTCCAGCCGCGCCAGCTTCCCCGACCGGTCGGGCAGCGGGGAACCGTCGCCGAGCAGCTGCGCCGGGTGGTTGCACACCTGCTTGAGCTTCGACATCGTCGCCAGCACCAGGCCGCGCCGCTCCATGCCCTCGCTGTCGGCGATGCGCGCCAGCATGTCGTCCACCACCGCCTGGTACAGCGAGGCCTGCTCGGCGGTGAGGTTGCACAGCTGCTTCATCTCGATCTTGTCCGGCAGGTCGTCGATGATCGCCGGATCGGTCTTGAGCCGCCGCAGCACGAAGGGCCCGGTGACGCGCCGCAACCGGGCCGCGGCCTCGGTGTCGCCGTCGCGCTCGATCGGCACCGCGAACCGCGCCCGGAAGGTGCTCAGCGAACCGAGCGCTCCCGGGTTGGCGAAGTCCATGATCGACCACAGCTCGGCGAGCCGGTTCTCCACCGGGGTCCCGGTCAGCGCGATCCGCTGCCGCGCGGACAGCCCGCGCACCGCCCGGGCCTGCCGGGAGTTGCTGTTCTTGATGTTCTGCGCCTCGTCGAGCACCACCCGGTCCCACCGGACCTCCCGCAGCACGGCCGAATCCCGCGCGGCCAGCGGGTAGGTGGTGATGACCAGGTCGTACCCGCCGACCTCCTCCATCAGGTCCTCGCCGGTGAGCCGGTCGGAGCCGTGGTGGACGTGCACCTTGAGCGCGGGCGCGAACCTGGCGGCCTCCCGCTGCCAGTTGCCGACCACAGACATCGGGCAGACCAGCAGCGTCGGCGCGCGAGGGCCCTCCGCGCGCACCAGCGCCTCCAGCGCGAGCAGCTGCACGGTCTTGCCCAGGCCCATGTCGTCGGCGAGGCAAGCGCCCAGGCCGAGCCGGTCCAGGAACGCCAGCCAGGCCAGGCCGCGTTGCTGGTACGGGCGCAGCGCGGCGGTGAACTGGTCGGGCGGCTCCACCGGCTCCAGGTGCCGTTCGAGCTGACCGGACAGCAGGTCGCCGACCCAGCCGCGCCCGCTGACCTGCACCACCGGCATCGGCCGTTCGGCGTCCTCGGCCGGGAGCCCGGCCTGCAGCAGGACTTCGCCCGCGGTCATCTGCCCGCTGCCGGAGCGCTCCAGGAACGCCAGTCCGGCCGCGAGCCGCTTGCGGTCGATCCGGACCCACCGGCCGCGCAGCCGCACCAGCGGCACCTTCGCGGCGGCCAGCTCGTCCAGCTCCGAAGCGGTGAGTTCCTCGTTGCCGAGCGCCAGGTCCCAGCGGTAGTCGACCAGGTCGGCCAGCCCGACGCCGGATTCCTTGGCCACCGCGCCCGCGGTGCCGGTGCTGGTCGCGGTCAGCTTCAGCCCGAGTTCCTCCTCCGGCCGCCCCCACCAGGACGGCAGCAGCACGCCGAAACCGGCCTGGTCCAGCAGCGTCGCACTGGTCAGGAACTCGTAGGCGCCGTCGGCGTCGAGCAGCAGCTCGCTCGGGTGCGGCACGCGCAGCGCCGCGTCGAGCGCGGGGAAGATCCGCCCGGCCGTGCCGAGATCGGTGAGCAGCAGCTCCTCGGGCTCGTCGACCCAGCGCTGCAGGACCCGGCTGTCGCCCCGCCACACCTCGTTCGCCGACACCAGCACGCTCGGGTCGTCCACGGCCTGCAGCAGGAACTCCAGGCGCCAGTCCTCGTCGTCCTCGGGAGCGTGCAACCGGAAGCAGGTCCGCACCGGGTTCTGCCTGCCTCCGCTGGCCCGCCAGGTGTCCAGCTGGCGGGCCAGCCTCCGGACCCGCCCCTCGGCGCTGTCGAAGCGCGGCTCACCGGTCAACGCCCGCAGCCACGCCGCCGCCGCGGTCCGGCCGGAGGTCAGCTCGAGATCGGCGACCCGGCTGCGCACGATGCCGTCGACCAGCGAGTTCAGCGCGGTGCGCAGGACATCGGCCGGTGCGTCGCCGCGCTCGCAGCGAAACGCCGCGGGCATCGCGTCGCGCAGCGCCACGAAGTGCGCCGAATCGGTGCTGGAGAGCGCAGGCCGCCACCGCGCGGTCGGCCATTCGTCCACGTCGACCAGCGCGGGCAGCACCCGCCCGCCCGACACCAGCTGCTCAGCCCACTCGGCGAGGCTGCGCAGGAACCGCGCCGAGGTGCCCAGCCGGCATCCGGGCACGTCCTCGTCCAGCAGCTCGAGCACCGTCGCCGGGTTGCACGACACGGCGGGGACCAGCCACTCACGCACCCGCAGCTTCCCGCGCGGTGCCGGCCCTGCGGTCAGCGGATCCCGGACGAGCTCGGGAGACGGGGCGGGTGCGGAGGCGTAGGACGGCAGCTGGATCCGAACGGAGTCGACCTTGCTCTGCTCCCCGAACGCATCCCGCAGCGCCTCGCCCGCAGCCGCGAACGGATGCGCCAGCGGGCCTCGCGGCGCGCGGCCGGGAATCCGCGCCGGCAGTCCGGAATCCTCCGCCCACACCACGAGACGTCCGTCCACGGTGCACAGGGCGTGCACGGCCCACACCGGATGATCCTCCTCAGCTCGCAGACTCCCGCGATTTCAATGGAAATCAGACGTCCGATTTCCATTGAAATCGCGCAACACCCCGGTGTGTCGGGCACCCGACGCACCGGGGCGCGTCGGGAAGCGCGCAATTTCAATTGAAATTGCGTTCCTCCCGCGCCCGAGGCCGGCTCGGGCGCCTGGCCGGACCGAAGTCGTCACGGAGCGATCTCGCGCCACCGGTTGGTCAGCGGCAGCCGCCGGTCCCGGCCGAACGCCTTGAACGTGATCTTGGTGCCCGGCGGGTACTGCCGCCGCTTGTACTCGGCGCGATCCACCATCTGCAGCACCCGCTCGACCAGCTCGGCGTCGAAGCCCTCGGCGATCAGCTCCGCGTAGCTGCGGTCGCTCTCCACGTAGCCGTCCAGCACCACGTCGAGCACGTCGTACTCCGGCAGCGAGTCCTGGTCGACCTGGTCCGGCCGCAGCTCCGCCGACGGCGGCTTGGTGATCGAGTTCTCCGGGATCGGCGGCACCTCGCCGCGCTTCTCCGCGATCTCGTTGCGCCACCGCGCCAGCTTCCACACCAGCGTCTTCGGCACGTCCTTGATCGGCGCGAAGGCGCCCACCGCGTCGCCGTACATGGTGGAGTAGCCCACCGCCAGCTCGGTCTTGTTCCCGGTCGCCAGCACCAGGTGCCCGCGCTGGTTGGACAGCGCCATCAGCAGCACGCCGCGGGCGCGCGCCTGCACGTTCTCCTCGGCCAGCCCGGTCAGCCCGAGCTGCCGCACGTACACCTCGACCATGTCGGCGATCGGCTGCACCTCGAAGTGGCAGCCGATGCGCTCGGCCAGCTCGGCGGCGTCGGACCGGGAGTGCTCGGAGGAGTAGTTCGACGGCATCGAGACGCCGTGCACCGAGTCCGCGCCGAGCGCGTCGGCGGCCAGCGCCGCGACGACCGCCGAGTCGATGCCGCCGGAGAACCCGAAGGTCACCGAGCGGAAGCCGTTCTTGTGCACGTAGTCCCGCAGCCCGGTGACCAGCGCGCCCCACACCTCGGCCTCGTCGTCGAGCGGTTCGGCAGGCGGGGCAGGCGGCAGCGGCTGGTAGCCAGGAAGCGGCTCGGGCTGCAGCACGAGCCGCTGCACGTCGAAGGCGGGCATCCGCATCGGGCCCGGCTCGGCGGGCACGGTCGTCGAGGTGTGGCCGCCCGCGGTCAGCTCCAGGTCCTGGACCAGCAGGTGCTCGGTGAACTGCGGCGCCCGCGAAATGATCTCGCCGTCGGCCGCGGCTATCATCGAGTCGCCGTCGAAGACCAGCTCGTCCTGCGCGCCGACCAGGTTGACGTAGGCCATCGGCGCCCCGGCCTCCGCGGCCCGCCGCACCACCAGCGGCGTCCGGGCGTCGTCCTTGGCGCGCTCGTAGGGCGAGCCGTTGAGGCACACCACGAGGTCCACGCCGACCTGGCCCAGCGCCGCCACCGGGCCGCCGTTCTGCCAGATGTCCTCGCAGATCACCACGCCGACGTCGAGCCCGTGGAACCGCACGATCGGCAGGTCGAAGCCGGGCGCGAAGTAGCGGGCCTCGTCGAACACGCCGTAGTTCGGCAGGTGGTGCTTGTGGTAGGTCGCCACCACCTCGCCGCCGTAGAGCAGCGACGCGGAGTTGCGCGGGCCCTGGTCGTCGCGGCCGAGGTGCCCGACGACCACCAGCGCGTCCCCGCAACCGGAGTCCTGCAACCGGCGCGCGAGCTGCTCGACCTCGGTGAGGTTGGCAGCCGCGAACGACTTGCGCAGCGCCAGGTCCTCGACCGGGTAGCCGGACAGCACCATCTCGGGGAAGACCACCAGGTGGGCGCCCTCCTGAACCGCTCGGCGGGTCCACTCCAGGACCATCGAGCTGTTCCCGGCGATGTCGCCGACGCATGCGTTGACCTGTGCGAGTGCGATGCGCAACTGGGGCATGCGCCCATCTTCGCGCACCCGACCGGGCGGTGTCGTCCCGCCCGGCGCGACTCACACCGGCTCGTGCATGTCACGATCCAGTGGTGAACCGCCTACTGACCGTGCTCTCCGCGCTCGCCGTGCTCAGCGCCGCCGCGTGCAGCCTGCCGGAGCAGACGCCTCCGCCGCTGCAGCCGCACACCGATCAGAAGGGGCCGGCCGGGCCCGTGCCGCCCGGCCTGGAGCGGTACTACGGGCAGCCGCTGAACTGGGGTCCGTGCGCGCCCTTCGCCACGACCGAGAGCGACCGGGCCTCCTACGTCGACCCGGGCCTGGAGTGCACGCGCGTGGAGGTTCCGATGGACTACGCCGACCCGCAGGGCGAGGTGATCACCATCGGCGTCCTGCGCAGCCCGGCCACCGACCAGCCGCAGAAGATCGGTTCGCTGCTGATCAACCCCGGTGGCCCGGGAGCGTCCGGGATGAGCACGGCGGCGAGCCTGGCGGGCTCGGTGCGCAACTCCGCGCTCGGCGAGCGGTTCGACCTGATCGGCTTCGACCCGCGCGGCATCGGCGCCTCCGAGCCCGCGGTGCGCTGCCTGACCGACCAGGAGCGCGACGCCAAGCGGCTGGACTCCGACGCGGACACCTCGCCGAGCGGTGTCGCGGAGACCGAGAAGGAGGAGCGCGACTACGCGGGCAAGTGCGCCGAGCGCACCGGCGCCAAGCTGCTGGCCAACGTCGGCACCCGCGAGGTCGCCAAGGACATGGACGTGCTGCGCTCGGCGCTGGGCGACCAGAAGCTCAACTACCTCGGCTACTCCTACGGCACCCGGATCGGCGCGGAGTACGCCGAGCAGTTCCCCGGCAACGTGCGGGCGATGGTGCTCGACGGCGCGATCGACCCGGGAAAGTCGGCGATCGACACGCTGGTGGCCCAGGGCGCCGGCTTCCAGCAGGCCTTCGACGACTTCGCGGCCTGGTGCGCGGCACGCCAGCAGTGCTCGCTGGGCCACGACCCGAAGGCCGCGTCGGCGCAGTTTCAGCAGATCGTCCGCCCACTGGCCGACGACCCGGTGCGCGCGGGCGACGGCCGCGAGCTGTCCTATTCGGACGCCACGATGGCGGCCATCCAGGCGCTCTACGCGCCCAGCCTCTGGGCCCAGCTCGACGGCGGGCTCGCCGAGCTGCGCCAGGGCAGCGGCCGGAGCCTGCTCACGCTCGCCGACAGCTACTTCAGCCGCGACGAGCAAGGCCGGTACCCCAACACCAACGACGCCTTCGACGCCGTGCACTGCGTCGACGATCAGCGCGTCCTGGACCCGGAGCAGCGTCGCGAGGCCGACCGCCGCTACCGCGAGGCGGCGCCGTTCCTGGACGACGGCAACCCGCCGAGCGCGGCGCGCGACATGTGCGCGTTCTGGCCGGTCCCGGTCACCGGCGACCCGACCGCGCCCGAGGTGACCGCGCTGCCCCCGACGCTGGTGATCTCCACGACCGGCGACCCGGCCACGCCCTACGCAGCGGGCGTCAAGCTGGCCGAGGCGCTGGACGGCCACCTGCTCACCTACGAAGGCACCCGGCACACGGTCTTCCTGCAGGGCGTCACCTGCATCGACGACACGGCCACGAAGTACCTGATCGACCTGACGACCCCGGCGGACGGAGCTCGCTGCGCGGAGAAGTGACCGGCCGTAGTCCGTTCGCCCGACGAGCACGGCGGCCGAACGGACTATGGTGAATCAGATCACACCGCGCCTATCGTCTTGGAATGGACAAAGCGGACGGTGGACGCGAGCAGAGCGTGACGTCGGTGCTGCTGTCCGGCAGCACGTACCGGGGCCTGGGCGAACAGGTCCTCTCCCCGGCCGAGGAGCGGTTCGAGCGGGCCCGCCGCACCATCGGGCTGTTCCTGGCCCCGGCGCTGACGATCCTCTTCCTGCTGATCCCCACCCAGCTCGAACCGGCCCAGCACAAGCTCGCCGCGGTGCTCCTCGGCGTCATCGTGCTGTGGGTCTGCGAACCGGTGCCGATCCCGGTGGGCGGCCTCATCGGGGTCGGCGCGATCGTGGTCCTGGGCGTCATGCCGCCCGACGACGTGCTCGCGCCGTTCGGCTCCTCCACCGTGTTCACCTTCATCGGCGCGTTCATCCTCGCGCAGGCCATGCTCCGGCACGGCGTGGCCAGGCGGTTCGCGTTCACGATCCTGTCGCTGCCCGGCGTCGGCCGCAGCGCCGCGCGGGTGATCATCGCCTTCGGGGTGATCACCTGCCTGCTGTCGGCGGTGGTCTCCAACACCGCGACCGTCGCGATGCTGCTGCCCACCGCGGTCGGCATCCTCGCGGTCATCGCCGAACTGGTCCGCAAGCAGCTGCCCGACGGCGCCCCGTTCGACCCGCTGCGGCTGCGCGTCGGCGTCGCGCTGATGCTGATGCTCGCCTACGGCGCCAGCGTCGGCGGCCTGCTCACCCCGATCGGCTCGCCGCCCAACCTGATCGGCCGCGGGCTGATCGAGGAGGCCACCGGCCAGCGCATCTCGTTCCTGCAGTGGATGGCGATGGCCGCGCCGATCTGCCTGCTGATGTTCGTGGTGCTGGCCGCGGTCCTGCTGCTGCTCAACCGGCCCGAGATCAACAAGCTGACCGGGGTCGAGGAGTACGTCGCCGCCGAGCGGGCCAAGCTCGGCAAGCTCTCCCGGGCGGAGAAGAACACCCTGATCGCCTTCGCCACCACCGTCGTGCTGTGGGTGACGCCCGGCGTGGTCGCGCTGGTCGCGGGCAACGACTCGGCCGCCTACGACCTGATCAGCGACCGGCTCGACGAGGGCATCGTCGCCGTGCTCGGGGCCGCGCTGCTGTTCCTGCTGCCCACCGACTGGGCGCAGCGCCGCTTCACGCTCACCTGGACCGAGGCCAGCCGCATCGACTGGGGCACCGTGGTGCTGTTCGGCACCGGCATCATCTTCGGCTCCCTGCTCGCCAAGACCGAGCTCGCCCAGACCATCGGCCGGGGAGCGGCCGCCGCGCTGGGCTTCTCCAGCATCGTCGCGATCACCGTCTTCGCCATCGCGCTGGCGGTGCTGATCTCGGAGACGACGTCGAACACCGCGGCAGCGGCCGTGGTGGTGCCGATCGTCATCCCGATCGCCGTCGCGGCCGGTGTCAACCCGTTCGTGCCCGCGCTCGCGGCGACCTTCGCCGCGTCCTTCGGCTTCATGCTGCCGGTGTCGACGCCGCAGAACGCCGTGGTCTACGGCTCCGGAGCGGTGCCGATCACCAGGATGATCCGTTCCGGGGTGGTCTTCGACGTGGCCGGCGCGGTCCTGATCGCGCTCGTCCTGCCGCCCATGATCGCGGTCATCGGATTCGGGTAGCCGGGGTTCACGGACCAGTTACGCGATCCGGCGCTCGAACTCTTAGGCTGCGTGCATGAACCGCCAGCAGGAGTTCGTGCTCCGCACCTTGGAGGAACGTGACATCCGCTTCGTGCGGCTGTGGTTCACCGACGTCCTCGGCATGCTCAAGTCGGTGGCGATCTCGCCCGCGGAGCTGGAAGGAGCCTTCGCCGAGGGGATCGGGTTCGACGGCTCGGCCATCGAGGGCTTCGCCCGGATCTACGAATCGGACATGGTCGCCAAGCCCGACCCGGCCACCTTCCAGGTGCTGCCCTGGGAGACCGCCGACGGGGAGCACTACTCGGCCCGGATGTTCTGCGACATCCACATGCCCGACGGCTCGCCGTGCTGGTCGGACCCGCGCCACGTGCTGCGCCGGACCCTGGCCCGCGCCACCGAATCGGGCTTCACCTGCTACGTGCACCCCGAGATCGAGTTCTTCCTGCTCAAGAACCTGCCCGACGACGGTTCCGAGCCGGTCCCGGCCGACTCCGGCGGTTACTTCGACCAGGCCAGCCACGACGCCGCCCCGCACTTCCGGCGCAACGCCATCGAAACGCTGGAGGCGATGGGCATCTCGGTGGAGTTCAGCCACCACGAGGGCGCACCGGGCCAGCAGGAGATCGACCTGCGCTACGCCGACGCGCTGACCATGGCCGACAACGTGATGACCTTCCGGTACGTGGTCAAGGAGGTCGCGATCACGCAGGGCGTGCGCGCCTCGTTCATGCCGAAGCCGTTCAGCGCGCAGCCCGGCTCCGGCATGCACACGCACTTCAGCCTCTTCGAGGGCGACCAGAACGCCTTCTACCACCCGGAGAACCCCTTCGAGCTCTCCGACGTGGGGCGCGCGTTCGTGGCCGGAATCCTGCACCACGCCCGCGAGATCAGCGCGGTGACCAACCAGTGGGTCAACTCCTACAAGCGGCTGGTCGTCGGCGGTGAAGCGCCGACGGCGGTGTGCTGGGGCCACGCGAACCGGTCCGCCCTGGTCCGGGTGCCGATGTACTCGCCGGGCAAGGCGTCCTCCCGGCGGGTCGAGGTCCGGAACCTCGATTCGGCCTGCAACCCGTACCTGGCCTACGCGGTGATCCTCGCGGCGGGCCTGCGCGGCGTGGACAAGGGCTACGAGCTGCCGCCGGCCACCGAGGACGACGTGTGGAGCCTGACCGAGCGCGAGCGCAGGGCGGCCGGTTACGCGAACCTGCCGCAGAACCTCAACGAGGCGCTGAGCGAGCTGGAGTCCTCCGAGCTGGTCGCCGAAACACTCGGCGAGCACGTCTTCGACTTCTTCCTGCGCAACAAGCGGGAGGAGTGGAACTCCTACCGGAGCCACGTCACGCCCTACGAGCTCAAAACCCTCATGCCGATGCTCTGACCGACTGTGGTTTCCAGGCTCGTTCCGCGCGGCGGGACGGCTGAACGCCTTCGGCGTTCGAAGACGTGGATACGCGCTCTCCCGACACGCCCCGGCGTGTCGGGAGGCCGCCGACGAGCGGCTTCGGCGCGCCTGCTGTGGCGGGTGGGGTTGGTCTTCTGGTCGGTGCTCCGGTAGCGATAGGTTGCGCCCGTGACTGATTCGCAGGCGAAGCACGATCCGATCAGCGCGGGGAGCTCCGAGGTGGAGTCCTCCCTGCAGTCCGGTGTGCTGGAGCAGTCCGCGGAGCTGTTCGAGCCGGAGTGGCCGGCGGAGACGCCGGGGGAGCAGTCCGCGGGCACGCTGCTCGGGTGCACCGTGGCCTGCCCCGACCAGCTCCCGGCCGCCAGGGTCCTGCGGGACAGCTTCCGCCGCCACCACCCGGACGCGCGGTTCGCGCTGCTGCTGGTCGACCGGCCGGGACACGGTGAGGCCGACGCGCTGTCGGTCGCCGACATCGGCATCGACCCGCAGGAGTTCGCCCGGCTGGCCGTCGGCTGCACGGCGGAGCAGCTGCGCACCGTGCTGCGCCCGCGGTTCCTGCAGCACCTGCTCAAGACCGGTCACACCACGTTGTACTTCGAGCCGTCGGTGCAGGTCTTCGGCCGCTTCGACGACCTGCTCACCGGCCTGACCCCGGATCGCCCGGTCGCCCTGGTGCCGCGCGTGCTGCGCCCGCTCGCGGTGGACGGCCTGCGCCCCAGCCCGGCGGACCTGGCCGAGTCCGGCACCTTCGACCCGAGCGTGTTCGCCGTCCGCCCCGGCGCCGAACAGCTGCTGACGACCTGGGTGGAGCAGCTGCGCAGCGATCCGACGATGGCCACCCCGGTGCTCGACGACGCCCCGGCGCTCGTCGACCACAAGGTGATCCGCGATCCCGGCGTCGGACTCTCGGTGTGGAACGCGGGGCAGCGCGCGCTCGCGGTCGACAGCGACGGCAAGCACACGGTGGACGGCGCGGTGCTGCGCAGCGTCCACTTCGACGGCTTCCAACCGCAGCGGCCCTGGCTGCTGTCCACGGCCTACGCCGACCGCCCGCGCATCCTGCTGTCCGAGCACCAAACCCTCGCGGGGCTGTGCGCCGGCTACCGCAACGCACTGGTCGAAGCGGGGTACACCCGCGAACAGCCGCACCCGTTCGACGCGCTGCCCGACGGCGTGGTGCTCCCGACCACCCTGCGCGGCGAGTACCTCGCGGCCTGGCTGGACGGAGAGGCCCCGCCGAGCCCGTTCGAGCAGGACGCGCTGCCGGCGTTCCAGGAATGGGCCTGCGCCCCGGCCGACGACCAGCAGCGCGCGGCGGGCGCGTCCCGCTGGACGGCGGCGGTGTGGGCCGACGACCCGATCCTGCGGCGCGACTACCCGGATCCGTTCGGCGCCGACGCGGAGTCCTTCCACGAGTGGTGCGTCGGGGTCGGGGTGGCCAGCGGCCGCGTCCCGGCCGAGGCGGTGCACCGCCGCATCGACAACCGAGCGGCCCTGGTCGACCAGCTCGGGGTGGCGGTCCTGGGCGAGGGCCCGCTCGCCGACCTGGTGCGGGACGCGGTCCGCGCATCGGGCCTGCCCTCCGCGGACACCGCCTACTACCCGGTCGTCCTGCGCTGCACCCCCGACCTGCCGGTACCGGCGGGCCGGTACGTGATCGACGTGCACACCGGCACGGCCGGATCCGACGACGTCGCGGAGACCTGGGTGCTCTCCGAGAGCAGCCGGGCGGTGGCCCGCCGCAGCGGTGCGAAGACCAGGGTGATCACGCTGCCCGCGCCGGAGCGCGAGCTGGTGGACCTGCCGACGCGGAAGGGCGCCCGCGCCCGGCTCGGCCTGTCCGACGAGTTCGTGATCACCACCTGCGCGGATCACGCCGCGGAGCGCGCGGACAACGTGCTGGGCGTGGTCAGCGCATTCCTCTCGGCCTTCCCGGAGCGCACCGACGTGCGCCTGCTGATCGGCGTCGCGGGCGCGGGGGACTTCCCCGAGGCGGCCGAGCGTCTGCGCCTGGCCACCGCGTCGGACCCGCGCATCCAGCTCGTCGAGGACGCCCCCGACCTCCGAGCACTGCTGTCCGCAGCGGACTGCTTCGCCTCGCTGCACCGAGGCGGCGCGACCGACGACCACGTCCTGCGCCTGCTCGAAGTCGCCGCGCACGGGATACCGGTGATCGCCGGCGACCACGGCGCGGTCGCCGAGATCCTCGGCGCGGAAGCGGCCCGCCTCGTGCCCTGCCAAGGCCCGGGCGAGCCCGACATCGACGCGGCGGCGGAACTGCTGCGCGAGGCCGCCGACGACCCGGACGCGACAGCGGCCTTCGGTGCGGTGGCGCGCGAGAACCTGCTCGCCACGCACACCGTGGCCCGGGCGGGCGCGCGACTGCGCGAACGCGTCGAGCACGCCTACCGGAACTGGCGCACGAAGTGGTCCGCCGACCGCCACGGCCAGTTCGACGACCCGCTGCGCCCGCTCCTCGTGGCCCGCCACGCGCTGCACCGTGCCCCGGACGCGGGAGTCAGCAGCCGCAACGCGATGGCCCCGGCGCTGCGCAAGGCGGTGCTCAAGGCCCTCAGCCACTACGACGAGCACATCCGCGACGTCATGCGCTCGGTGGTCGACGGCGTCGAGCAGACCGCGTCGGAACTGCTGCGCCGCCAGTACGAGGCGGATGCCGACGGCGACGTGGAAGCGATGCGCGCCGAGCTCGCCCAGTTCGCCCAGCGCCAAGACCAGCTCGGAGCGCAGCTCATGGGCACCGAGGACGGTGTGGTCCGGGCCCGCGCCGACCTGGCCGAGCAGCACCGCAGGCTGCGCGAGCTCGAAAGCGGCCCGGCCGTCGACGACCGCGGGGTGGACGCCCTCGCCGAACGGCTGGACAGCCTCACCGGCGCGGTCGAGCGCATCCTCGACCGGATGGACGCGCTGGAGAAGCGAAAGAAGCCCGACCAGAACGTCGAAGCCTCCGTGCGCGCGGCATCCGCCGACGCCGCGAACGCCTTGCAGCGCACCGACGTCTTGCAGCGCATCCTGCTGCGCGAGCACGAGCGGAGCACTGGAGCGGGCGATGGCACCACGACACCGGTGCTCTGCGATGCGGGCCTGCTCCGGTTGCCCGCTGACGACAGCTTCATGCTGCCCTGGCTGTCCTCGCACCCGACCTGGGACAGCGACGTCTCGACGCTGATCGACTCCCTGCTGGAACCGGACGGCATCTTCCTCGACATCGGCGCCTACGTCGGCTACCAGACGGTCCGCGTGCTCAGCAGGCTCGGCAACAGCGGAGCCGTGGTCGCGGTGGAGCCGTGCCCGCGCAGCGCGAACCTGCTCAAGCACAACGTCCAGGTCAACGTCCCGGCCGCGTGGGGCCACCGCATGGTGCTCCTGGAAGGTGCGGCCTGGGACGCGCCGTGCGACATGACTTCGGAAGCCTCGCTCACCGGAGGGCTGTCGGTGCAGCCGGCGGAGAACGGTGAGGAAGCGTCGGTGCGTGGAATCCGCCTGGACCGGGAACTGGAGGGCCACGCGGCCCTGCAGGACCTGAAGCTGTCCGTGGTGCACGTGGACGTCGGTGCGCGCGTCCACCGGGTGCTCGGCGGCCTGGTCCGCCTGCTCCGTCGGGATCGGCCATCGATCGTGTGCTCCTTCACACCGGCCGCGATCACCCAACTGGGCGATGATCCGGCGGCGGCGCTCCGCGAGTTCGGAACCTGGGGCTACGACCTGGTCCCGGTCGGCCGAACCCGCCCGGTCGGTGCGTCTGACCTGCTGGAAGCGATCAACGCGGCCGGTTCGGCGAACACCGTGAAGCTCTGGCTGCGCCCGAAGCAGAAGTAGCGGTGATCGGCTGTCCGTGCGGCGTCAAGACTCTGACCAGGCGATTTGACTTTGACGCAGAGTGTGCGTAACTTTCTCTTTGCCGCACGGAAAGCCGGACGGGCCAGGACGCACGAGCCTGGCGAGGACGGTGGCGGGAGCGCCCGGGAGGACGGAGACGAACTCCGCGGAGCGCACACCGGCCGGGGCGCGCGGGTTTGACACCGCGAAGCGCACCGGGTAACGTAAAGCGGTCGCCAGGCAGACGATGAGGAAGCCGGGCGCGTTGATAACTCAAAGCAGGTTCGATCTCCGGAGAGATCAGCGAGGGGCACCCCCCTGAAACACCCGAAAATGGGCCTGCTAGAGTTACCGACACACGAAAGCGAACAGAGGAAATGCTCCCCGGAGCTTGGCGGCCTGATTCGGGTCGTGGGTGATGGTGTGGGTGTGTTCTTTGAGAACTCAACAGCGGACTGTTTTGGTTAGTGTTCTTTTATGCCCCCGACCAAACGTTTGTTTTGGTTGGTGGTTTCTTTGAGTATGACGCTCGCCTTTGATGGTTTGAGTGTCTGCTGGGATTGTTCAACAGCATTGTTGGAGAGTTTGATCCTGGCTCAGGACGAACGCTGGCGGCGTGCTTAACACATGCAAGTCGAACGCTGAAGCACTTTCGGGTGTGGATGAGTGGCGAAC
>NZ_FNVB01000015.1 GCF_900108315.1 Saccharopolyspora kobensis
TCGTGCTGCGGCGCCAACTCACCCGGCACAGGCGGCGGACCATCCAAACCCGGCTGACCAAAAGGACCACTCGGCGGACCAACCGGCGGCGGACCGTCGGGGCGCGGCCGCTGGTTGTCGTGTCGCCGCGGAGGGCCGTCGTGTCCGATCGGCGGCAGCTCGTTCGGGCCGGGCATCGGGCCCGGCTGACCGAACGCACCGCTCGGCGGTGCATCCGGTGCGGCCTGCGGCATCGGTTCGATCAAACCCGGCACCGGGCCGAACGGACCGCTCGGCGGTCCTACCGGAGGCGGCCCGTCGGGAACGCCCTCGCGGCGCGGCGGCGGGCCGTCGATCAGGCCCAGGTCGTCCGGGCGGGCCGGGGCGGGGAACGGTCCGCTCGGCGGACCTTCGCGGCGCGGCGGCGGAGCGTCCGGCAGGCCGGGCTCGGGGCGCGGGCCGTCCAGCGGCCCCGCCTGGGGGATCGATCCGCTCGGCGGGCCGAGCGGCGGTTCCGGGAGCAGCGAGCCCGCGAGCTGGCCTTCGGCCGCCAGGGAGCCGCTCATGCCGCTGGAACGCGGTGCGGGTTCGGGCAGGTCACCGTCCAGGGAGCCGGAGAACTCCGGTTCCGGCGAACCACCGAGGTCGCCGGACAGCGTCGACGCAGCGGCGGCCGGCGGCTTGGGCCGGTCCGGCGCCGGGCGGGCGGCTTGCAGTTGCCTGCGCTGCTCCTGCTCGAAGCGTTCCGGCAGCTGCTCGGCTCGCTGCCAGAACGCGAACGGGTGCGGTTCGCCGGTCAGGGCCGCGAACTCGGCACGCAGATCGAAGCGCATCGGGCGCGGCGCGGGCCGAGCGCCGCCCTGCGCGCTCGGCGGCGCTTCGCCCAGCGAACCGCGCACCGGCGGTTCCGGACGGGGCCTGCCGGGGCCGGCCTGTTGCGCGTCGAAGCCCGCTGGCCCCGGCGCGGACGCCGGATTCTGCGGTGACGTCACGATTCCCCCAGGTGCTTGGGACGGTCGAAGCGCCGCACGGCATCCGGAGCGGTCCGGATGACGGGCGCACTGGAATCGACGTGGTGGAGCATTCCGTCGTTCCCCGTTCAACCCGCCGCGATGGCGCGCGCAGGCGTGCGACGGTGCGCTTCCCCGAGCGCACGTGCTTTCACCTGCGTAGATGCCGACATCGCGGGCCCCCTCGTTGCTTCTGTTACCGCCGAAGGACAGTAGCAGCTGAGGTTCACCCGTACTGGTGTTTCCAGGAACAGCCACCCGGTTGCCGCCGCGAGCAGCCAAAAGCGCCGCACGACAAGGGAAAGCCGTTGTCCGGGATCCGGTGCGGACCGGGCCGCGGGGCGGTCGGTCCGGCCTCTTCGAGTTGCCGGAAAACGAAGCACGCAAAACGCCCAGAAAAACTAGACTAATCAGTGCCGTTAATCACGAAGGTCGAACCGACGGTGGCGTAGGTAGGGATTCGAGCGCCAATGTTGTTCCCGGACCGCGTCGGCGGGAGGAATCACCAGGGAAGGACATCGCATGGCATCGCAGCGCAGCGACTCGGCACGCTGGGACAGCTTCGTCGCGCTGGGGGACAGCTTCACCGAAGGACTGGCGGATGCCGGACCGGACGGGGCGTTCCGGGGCTGGGCCGACCGGCTCGCCGAACACCTCGCCGCGGGCAACCCGGACCTGCGCTACGCCAACCTGGCCGTGCGCGGCAAGCTCGTCCGCGAGATCGCCGACGACCAGGTGCCCAAGGCGATCGCCCTGCGACCGTCGCTGGTCGCCTTCACCGCGGGCGGCAACAACATCATCCGCCCCGGCAGCGACCCGGACGCCGTGGCGCAGATCTTCGAGAAGGCGGTCGCCGAGCTGCGCGCCGCGGGCATCGACGTGCTGATCGGCACCGGTTTCGACACCGCCGCGACGCCCGTCCTGCGGCACGTCCGCGGCAAGGTCGGCACCTACAACTCGCACCTGCGCGCCATCGCCGACCGGCACGGCTGCTACGTGCTGGACCTGTGGTCGATGCGCGTGCTGCAGGACTCGCGGGCCTGGAGCGAGGACCGGCTCCACCTGTCGGCCGAAGGGCACCGCCGGGTCGCGCTGCGAGCCTGCGAAGCGCTGGGCGTGCCGACCGACGAGGACTGGCGCGAGGAGTGGCCGACCGCGCCGGACACCTCGTGGCGCGACCAGCGGGCCCAGGACATCCGGTGGGCCCGGGAGCACCTGGCGCCGTGGATCAGCCGCCGGCTGCGCGGGGTGTCCAGCGGAGACGGCCGCGAGCCCAAGCGCCCGCAGCTGGAGAAGCTGACCGCCGCGAAGTGAGCGCTGCGAATCCTGGCCGGTGACCGCAGCCGCGACGTCCCACCGGTCGCGTCTCGGGAGCTGCCGCATGCGCATGACCCGCCCTCGCAGCTCGCACCGCCGCGGGATCTCAGCGTTCGCCTGGTGAGGACAGCCCGTGCGCCGTGTATCGGAGACATCCCGGAGTCCAGGCGGACGCTGAGGTTCCGCTACCCGCACCGCTGCGCAAGACGAGCTGGAAGAAGTCCGGAAAGGACGAAGTGCGGACCTTCGGCTCCTCACCCCGTCGGCCGAAAGCCCGCACTCACCCCCATCGTCCATCCGGGAGGCGCCCCGAATGCTTTCCGCCCCCCTAGCGGCCGCCCCGATCGACCACGCAGGAACGATCGGGGCGGCCGGGCGACAATCCCCCCTTGGACTCCCCCCAGAGCCGCCCTTAGTGCGAATCCCGCACGGCTGGATCCGCACTGGAGACAAATTCCCAGCGGGGCCTACACACCCGCTAAACGCTCGCTAAACGCTGATCCACCGGTCCCGGGGCGCGCTTGCGGCCACCGACATCGCAGCAGGTCGCGGCCGAATGTTCAAGCGGACTAGGCCAACGCGTCCAGCCGCTCCCTGACTTCGGCCGCCCGCGGCGACCCCTCCGCCTCGAATATCGCCAGCGCGGTCTCCCACCTGGTCCTGGTCACCACCAGGTCGCCGCGGCAGCGGGCGGCGTCGCCCAGCCCCAGGTAGGCCGAGGCCTGCCGCATCGCCGAACCGCACTTCAGCGCCACGTCCAGCGCCTCGTGGTGGTAGCTCTCGCCCTCGTCGAGCCTGCCGAGCTCGATGCAGACCTCGCCGCAGTTGTTCAGCACCATCGCCAGCGTGTCCAGGTCGTCGGCGGCCCGGTACAGCGCTTCGGCCTCGCGCAGGTGCGCCAGCGCCTCCTCCCGCTCGCCGTTGACCTGCTCGACCATGGCGAGGTTGTTCAGCGCCCCCGCCTCGAAGTAGCTGTCGCCGAGCGAGCGGTAGACCCGCAGCGCGTCCTGGCAGTGCGCCTTGGCCTCGTCGTAGCGCTGCAGCCGGAACAGCACGCTGGCCATGTTGATCTGCGTCATCGCCCGCCGCGACGCGTCGTCGTTGGCCACCGCGACCCGGTAGGACTCGTCGTAGTGCCCCAACGCCTCGTCCAGCCGCCCGGACCGCGAGTGCGCGACGCCCAGCCCGGCCGACATCAGCACCTTGCCGGTCGGGTCGTCCACCGCGCGCGCCGAGTCGAGGCCGTCGGTGTAGACCCGGATCCAGTCCTCCCACGGGCAGCGCACCATCAGGTAGTTGAACTGGAGCCGGGCCAGCTGCCAGGCCAGTTCGTGCATGCCGCGAGCGTTGGCGGCGCGGACCGCGGCGACCAGGTTCGGCCACTCGGCGTCGAACCAGTCCAGCGCCTGGGCGCGGTCGTGGATCTCCGGCGGCCGGGTGCCGTCGGTGAAGTTCAGCTCGTCGCGGGTCGGGCGCAGGAACCGGCGCGCGTGGTCGGCGGTGACCAGGTAGTGGTTCAGCAACCTGGGCAGCGCGCCGCAGTCGTCGGACTCGGCCAGCAGGTCCCGCGCGTACACCCGCAGCAGGTCGTGCATGCCGAAGCGGTCCGGTTCCGGTTCGACGACCAGGTGCGCCAGCGCCAGCGCTCGCAGCCTGCGCAGCGCGCTGGCCGGATCGGTGTCGCACAGCGCCGCCACCGCATCGGCGGTGAAGGTGTGGCCGGGCACCAGGCCGAGCAGCCGGAAGGTCTCGGCGTGCACCGGGTGCAGGCTCCGGTAGGAGATGTCGAAGGCGCGGCGCACGCTGGTGTCGGCGTCGTCGTCGATGTCCAGCGCGTGCAGCCGGTTCCGCTCGTCGGTGAGCTCGTGGACCAGGTCCGACACCCCGCGCGCCGGGTTCGCGGCCAGCCGCGCGGCGGCGATCCGCAGCGCCAGCGGCAGGCCGCCGCACAGGGCGGCGAGCTCGGCCGCGGCGACGGGCTCGGACGCCGACTTGCCGGGCACGCCCGCGCGATCCAGCAGCTCGATCGCGGACTCGGTGGGCAGCGTCTCCAGCGGCAACACCTTCGCGCCGCTGCGCACCACCAGCCCGTCCAGCCGCCGCCTGCTGGTCACCAGCACCAGCGATTCGGCGCTGCCGGGCAGCAGCGGGCGGACCTGCTCGGAGTCGCGCGCGTTGTCCAGCAGCACCAGCACCCGCCGCTTGGCCAGCAGCGACCGGTACAGCGCGGCGCGGTCGTCCAGCTCCACCGGGATCGCGTCGGCGGCCACGCCGAGCGCCTTCAACATGCTGGTCAGCGCCTCGCCGGGGCTCAGCGGCTCGCGCTCGGAGTGGTAGCCGCGCAGCGAGGCGTAGAGCTGGCCGTCGGGGAACTCGTGCTCGACGCGGTGCGCCCAGGTCAGCGCGAGCGCGCTCTTGCCGACGCCGGCGATCCCGGTGAGCACCGCGAGCCGGCTGGAGCCCTGCTCGCGCTCGGCGAGCAGCCGGTCCAGCTCACCGAGTTCGCGGCGGCGGCCGACGAAGCCCGCCGGGGCGGGCGGCAGTTCCGCCGGGATCGGGCGCTTGATGCCGAGCGCCGGTTCCGGCCGCCGCGGCGAGCTGCGCAGCGCCGGGTCGTCGCGGAGCACCTGCTCGTAGAGCTCCCGCAGGTCGGGGCCGGGGTCGAGACCCAGCTCGTCGGAGAGCCTGCGGCGCAGCTCGTGGTACCGGGCCTGCGCTTCGGCGCGGTGCCCGGCGCGGTAGCTGGCGAGCATCAGCTGCCCGGTCAGCCGCTCGCGCAGCGGGTGCCGGTCGACGAGCGTGGACAGCTCCAGCAGCAGCTGGTGGTGGCGGCCCAGGTCCAGGTCGGCGTCGATGCGCTCCTCCAGCGCGAGCAGCCGCAGCTCGTCGAGGTTCGGCGCCACCATCCCGTAGAGGCGGCTGCTGGAGATGTCGGCCAGCACCGGGCCGCGCCAGAGGGTCAGCGCCTCGGCCAGCACCCGCGACCGCTCGGCCGGTTCGAGGCCGTGCGCGCGGTTGATCAGGGCGCGGGCGCGGTGCGCGTCGATCCGCTCGGCGTCGACGCGCAGCAGGTAGCCGGGCGGACGGGTGACGATCTCGGTGCCGCCCGGATCGCCCTCGCCGAAGAGCTTGCGCAGGCGGGAGACGTAGCCCTGGATGATGGTGCGGGCGCTGGCCGGCGGATCGTGCTCCCAGATGGTGTCGATCAGCCGGTCCATGGACACGATCTGGTTCGGTTCGAGCAGCAGGCAGGTGAGCAGGGCCCGGACCTGGCTGCTGCCCATCGGGCGCAGGGCGCCGTCCACGAGCACTTCCAGCGGACCGAGAACGCGGAACTCGAATCCCGCGATCGGTGCTCCGCTCGGTCTGTCGTGCGGCGCCATCATCCCCTAATCCGATTCTCGCTCATGTTTTGTTGAGCCTTCAGACAGTCTCGACCAAGGTCCACACCGAGTCCACCACCCCCGGCGAACCCCGCCGCAGGGCCGACACACCGTAACGAGCGAGCGTCGCGCACAGCCGGATTGCCGAGCCGCACTCACTCCAATGGAGGAATGCGCGGTTCGTCCCGGATGCAGTGCGCGACGACCCGCCGGTTGCCGGTGAACGTCTCCCGGGCGGCGAACACGCCAAGTAAAGTCGGGACCCGTCGATCACCCGTACGAGGACACTGTGGAAGGAGAGCCCGACCCGTGCGCAAACCATCCACAGTGGTCGATCGCGCGGTCGCCTGCCTGCTCGGCGGGGCTCTGGGCGACGCCCTCGGCAGCCCGGTCGAATACGCGCAGCTGGACGACATCCGGGCCGAGTTCGGCCAGGCAGGAGTGGCCGAACCGCCGCCGCAGGCGCTGCTCGGCGACGCCACCCAAATGGCCCTGTTCACCGGCGAGGGTTACCTGCACGCCTGGACCACCGGTAACAACGGCGGTCAGTGGCGCCCGGTCGAGTCGACGGCGGCCGCTTACCGACGGTGGTTGATCACTCAGCAGGAGGACAAGCCGCAACCCGGCGCCACCGGCCTGCTCGCCGAGCCCGAGCTGTACGCCGGCCGGGCTCCCGGCCTGACCAGCCTCCGAGCGCTCCAGGAACCCGAGCTCGGCACCCCGGACCGGCCGCGCAACAGCTCGAAGGGCTGCGGCGGGGTCGACCGCAGCGCGCCGCTCGGCTTCGCCCCGACCGCCGAGATGGCCTACCAGCTGGCCTGCCAGTGCGCCGCGCTCACCCACGGCGGCGTCGGCGGCTGGGCGTCGGCCGGCGCGATGGCGCTGATCGTGCACCTGGTCGCGGTCCAGGACCGCAAGCTGCCCGCGGCCGTGGACCAGGCCGCCGGGCGGGTCCTGCGCGAGGACGCCGAGACCGCGAACGCGCTGGCCGAAGCGGCCACGCTGGCCCGCCTCGGTGCCAACGTCAGCCACATCGAACGCCTGGGGCAGGGCTGGATCGGCCCGGAAGCGCTGGCCATCGGCGTCTACTGCGCGCTGGCCATGCCCAAGCCGGAGCAGTTCACCGACGCCCTGCGCCTGGCGGTGAACCACTCCGGGCACAGCGACTCCACCGCGGCGGTGACCGGCAGCATCCTCGGCGCCCGCCACGGCACGGCGGTCCTCCCCCGCCCCTGGCTGGGCCGCCTGGAGCTGGCGGACGTGATCGAGCGGATCGGCCACGACCTGGGCGCCTCCTGCTCCGGCGACCAGTTCAACGAACGCCGCTACCTCGGCATCGCCTGACCGTCGCGCGAAGTTGGCCACCCTCCGGGTGAAGGTGGTGGTCAGGGCGATTTCGGGCGGGTCGCCTTGGTGCGCAGGACCGATACCGCCGCGCCGAGGAAGCCGATGTTGAAGGCCATCTGGACCGCCGCCACCGCTCGCGCGAACTGCGAGACCGCGTGCACGTCGCCGAAGCCGACGGTGCTGGTGACCGACAGGGAGAAGTACAGCGCGTCGGTCTTGGTGCGCAGCTCGGCGATCGCGTCCGGCTGGTGCTGGGCGAGCCCGTAGTAGACGGCGGCGAAGAACAGCACCGCCAGGTAGAGCGCGGTCACCACGCCCGCCATCGAACTCCGGTGGTGGCCGCCGCCGGACCGGAACCGGCGCACCTGGACCATGATCAGCACGGAGACGGCGAGCAGGCCGACGCCGAAGACCACGACCTCGCCGATGGTGCCGACGAGGCCGAACACCCCGATCGGCAGCGCGTAGTAGACGCCGGTGCACGCCGCCACGGCGCCCACCGCGGCGGCCAGGTCGATCAGCACTCCGCGCCGGGCCACGAGCGCCAGGTTGTGCCACCGGCGCGCCCGGCACCACTCGGGCCGGATCAGACGGTGGCGGGAGTCCTGGTCAGGCGGCTGAGGCGGCGCTTGCCGATCACCCGGCAGGCCAGGTAGATCACGAACGAGATGATCGTGACGAAGGCGCTCACCGGGGCGCCCGGAGCCAGCGACAGCACGATGCCGCCCAGCACCGCGACCTCCGCGAACACCACCGCCAGCACGGTCGCCCTGAGCGGGCTCGCCGTCACTCGCGCCGCCGCCGCGCCCGGCGTCACCATCAGCGCCAGCACCAGCAGCGCGCCCACGGTTTGCACGCCGAGCGCGGTCGCCACTCCGACCAGCACTGCGAACAGCGGCGTCAGCACCCGCGCGGGCACTCCGCGCGCCGCCGCCACGTCGGGATCGACGCTGGCGAACAGCAGCGGCCGGTACACGAAGGCGAACACCAGCAGCACGGCCACCGCGCAGGCGGTGAGCAGCAGGACGTCGGCGGAGTCGACCCCGACGATCTGGCCGACCAGCAGGCTGAACTTGTTCGCGGTGCGCTCCGGGTTCAACCACAGCAGCAGCACGCCGACGCCCAGGCCGAACGACAGGATCGCGCCGATCACCGAGTCGCGCTCGGTGCCGCGCTGTCCCAGCAGCCCGAGAAGCAGCGCGGCGACCACGGCACCGGCCAGCGCCCCCGTTCCCACGCTGACGCCGAACAGCAGCGCCGCAGCGGCGCCGGTGAAGGCGAGCTCGGCCGTGCCGTGCACGGCGAAGGACATCTTGCGCGCCACCACGAGCGGCGCCAGGCACCCGGACACCAGGCCGAGCGCCGCGGCGGCCAGCAGCGCCTGCTGGACGAACGGATAGCCGAGCAGGTCGACCATCGCGGTGAAGTCGAAGAGGTCGCCCAGCGCCTCGGTGATCGCGTTCACGCCTCTTCCGCCTCTTGCACGTGGTGGTCGTGGTCGTCGACGCCCGCGACCACCAGCCGGCCGCCGACGCGGGCGACCTCGACATCGGTCCGGTACAGCTCGGACAGGGTGGCCGAGTTCATCACCTCGTCCGGCGGACCGACCCGGAACCGGCCGTCGACCAGGTAGAGCACCCGGTCGACCAGCGGCAGCACCGGGTTGATCTCGTGCGTGACGAACAGGACCGCTGCCCCGGCCTGCCGGGCCTGGTTCGCGATCAGCCTGCTCACCTTGCGCTGGTGCGCGATGTCCAGCGACAGCAGCGGCTCGTCGCACAGCAGCACGGACGGGTCGCTGACCAGCGCCTGCGCCACCCGCAGCCGCTGCTGCTCACCACCGGAGAGCAGGCCCAGCGGCATCCGGGCGTACTCGGTCGCCTCCACCGCCCGCACCGCGGCCTCGACCCGCCGCTTGCGCTCGCGGCGGTTGCGGAACCCCACGCCCCAGTGGTGGCCGTCGAGCCCGAAACCGACCAGATCGGTGCCGCGCACGGTGACGGTGGCCTCCAGCGCCCGCTGCTGCGGGATGTAGCCGATCCGGTTGCTGCCGCGCCGGGCCGGACCGCCCGCGATCTCCACGGTGCCCGCGCTCAGCGGCTGCAGGCCGAGCAGCACCTTGAGCAGGCTGGTCTTGCCGGAACCGTTCGGCCCGAGCACGGCCAGGAACTCGCCGGGGGCGACTTCCAGGTCCAGCCCCGACCACAGGGTGCGGCTGCCGTAGGAGAGCGCGGCATCGCGCAGCCGCACCGCGGGTGCGGCGGGCGGCGCGAGGACCGGCTCGGTCTCGGGTTTGGCGGTCATGTCTCAGAACCCGTCTTCGTTCCCAGTTCGGTCTTTCCGTTCGAAGCGGCGCAGCCGCTCGGCCCGAGGACAGCCCGAGCGCCGCGCATTGGACGTGCACCGGCCCGGGATCCCGGAGTCCGGGCGGGCGCTGAGCTTCCGCCACCCGCACCGCCGCGCAGAACGACCACGTCGGACAAGGTCTCAGCGATTCTGGGTCAGGGCGTTCTGCAACGCAGCGATCTGGGCGTCCATCCACTGCACGTAGGTCTTGCCCTCCGGCAGGGTTTCGGTCATCTCGACGACCGGGATCCGATTCTGCTCCGCGGCGGTGCGCACGTTGCGGGTGACCGGCGATTCGGTCTGCGGGTTGTAGATGACCGCCATCGCCTGCTTGGCGTTGATCGCGTTCTGGATCTCGGCGACGGCCGCCGCCGACGGGTCGCTCTCGGCCTCGATGGCCTTGACGAAGGACTGCGGGGTCACGTCCTGCAGCCCGGCGGCTTCGACCAGGTAGTGCGCGACCGGCTCGGTGACGATCACCGGCTTGCCCCGGTTGGCCGCGGCGATCTCGCCGACCTTGCCCTCCAGCGCGCCGACCTCGGTCTCGAACTGCCCGGCGGCCTGGCGGAACTGGTCGGCCTTCGCGGGCTGGAGCTTGCCGAGCTCGGTGGCGACCTGGTCGGCGACCTCGTGCACCACGTGCAGGTCGTACCAGACGTGCTCGTTCGCGGAGTGGTCGTGGCCTTCGTGCCCGTGCTCGTCGTGGGCGTGCCCCTGCTCCTCGGGAGCGGGCTGCTCATCGTGGGCGTGCTCGCCGTGTCCCTCGGGAGCGGGCTGCTCGCCGTGGGCGTGCTCGCCGTGTCCCTCGGGAGCGGGCTGCTCGCCGTGGGCGTGCTCGCCGTGCTCCTCGGGAGCGGGCTGCTCGGCCTCGTCCTGAACCGCCACCACGGTCGGTTTCTGGGAGCCGCCGAGGATCTGCTCGATGAAGGAGTCGTAGCCGCCGCCGTTGTAGACGACCAGGTCGGCGTCGGTGACCTTGGCGGCGTCCCGCGGCGTGCTCTCGTAGGAGTGCGGGTCGGAGTTGGGATCGCTGACGATCGACTCGACCTCGACGGCGTCGCCGCCGACGGCCTGCGCGACGCTGCCCCAGACGCTGGTGGAGGCGACGACCTTGATCTTGTCGCCCGCGCCGGGTGCGGCCTGCTCCCCGGTTCCGCAGGCGGTCAGGGCGACAGCGGCGGCGGCCAGCCCGGCCAGGGCGGTGGACGCAGAGCGACGGCGGGAGGTCATCTAGCGCACTCCTAGGTGATCTTGTGCGCAGCAGGCGGACGGCTTACTGCGAACGGTAACGGAAACCGTTGTCATCTACAGTCTAAGCACGTCGATTCACAACACTCCACCGAGTGGGTTATTCCCCACGAAACGCGAAGACGCCCCCGCCGGGAGCGGGGGCGTCGGAACGCGCAGGAGCAGGCACCGGCCGGGCGGGTGGCCCGTGAGCGCTTCGGGGTGTCATGGCACCCCAAAGCGCTCACGGCAGCACCCACCGCCGAACAGCCGGGAAGGCCTTCCGGCGGATCAGGCGGTCAGGCGGAGGCCGGTCTCCGGGTGGAACAGGTGCACCTCGGTGCTGTCGCGCAGGGCCACCTTGACGTGCTGCCCCAGAGCCGGCGGCGTGCGGCCGTCGGCGCGGACCACGAAGCGCTCCTGCGAGCCGTTGATGTCGATGGCGCCGTGGATCAGCGCGTCCGCACCGAGCTCCTCGACGAGCTCCACGGTCATGTCCATCCCGTCGTCCTCGCTGGAGACCAGCGACAGCGCCTCCGGGCGCACGCCGAAGGTGACCTCCTTGAGGCCGTCGGCGGCGGCCAGCACGTCGCGCGACAGCGGGATCGTGGTGCCATCGAGCACCGCTCCCTCGCTGGTCAGCGGCACCGTCTTGAGGTTCATCGCCGGCGAGCCGATGAAGCCGGCCACGAACGCGTTCGCCGGGTTCTCGTACAGCTCGCGCGGGCTGGCGCACTGCTGCAGCAGGCCGTCCTTGAGCACCGCGACCCGGTGCCCCATCGTCATCGCCTCGACCTGGTCGTGGGTGACGTAGATGGTCGTGGTGCCCAGCCGCTTCTGCAGCGCGGCGATGTTGGCGCGGGTCTCCACACGCAGCTTCGCGTCGAGGTTCGACAGCGGCTCGTCCATCAGGAACACGCTGGGCTCGCGGACGATCGCGCGCCCCATCGCCACCCGCTGCCGCTGACCACCGGAGAGCGCCTTGGGCTTGCGGTCCAGGTACTTCTCCAGGTCCAGCATCCGGGCGGCTTCGGTGACCTTGTCCTTGATGACGTCCTTGGGCGTCTTGCGGAGCTTGAGCGCGAAGCCCATGTTCTCGGCCACGGTCATGTGCGGGTAGAGCGCGTAGGACTGGAACACCATCGCGATGTCCCGGTTCTTGGGCGGCGTGTGGGTGACATCGTTTCCACCGATCGTGATGCCGCCCTCGTCGACGTCCTCCAGGCCGGCGAGCATCCGCAGCGCCGTCGACTTGCCCGACCCCGACGGGCCGACCAGCACCAGGAACTCCCCGTCCGCAATGTCCAGTTCCAGCTGGTCAACAGCGCGAACCGGCGGATTCCCCTGGTACACCCGCGACGCGTTGACGTATGCAACCTCAGCCATGTGTGACGCACCTTTCACTGAACCGGTCCCGAAACGGTAACCGCTACGACACCAAAGGTCATCCCCTCGAATGAACCAACTCGCTACGTAATCACGCAGAGTCGCTCCGTGATCACCACTCGAACATGAGTGGGATATGCATCATGCTCACTTCACCGAGGGGTACTGAACCGTTACGGTTCCTCCATGGCGCGGTCAACGAATGCCCGGCGGCCTGCGACGCTCGCCTCGCTCGCTGCAGAACTCGGGGTCTCCAGGACCACGGTTTCGAATGCGTACAACCGTCCTGACCAGCTCTCCCCCGAGCTGCGCAAGCGGGTTCTGGAGACGGCTCGCCGGCTCGGCTACCCCGGTCCGGACCCGGTGGCGCGGTCGCTGCGCACCCGGAAGGCGGGTGCCGTCGGCCTGCTGCTCACCGAGAACCTCTCCTACGCGTTCCGCGATCCAGGCGCCGTGGGCTTCCTCGAAGGGCTGGCGCTGGCCTGCGAGGACGCCGGTCAGGGCCTGACCCTCATCCCGGCGAGCCCGGAGCGCGAGGACGTCGCCGCGGTGCACCGCGCCGGGGTGGACGGCTTCGTCGTCTACTCCGTCCCCGAGGACGACCCGCACCTGGCCGCCGTGCTCGAGCGCCCGGTGCCGGTGGTGGTCTGCGACCAGCCCCGGCTGGACAACGTGGACTGGGTCGGCCCGGACGACCGCAAGGCCATCAAGAGCGTCGCCGATCACCTGATCGGGCTCGGCCACCGCCGCATCGGCGTGCTGTGCATGCGCTTGGCGCGCGGCCGCAACGACGGCCCCGCCTCCGTGCAGCGGCAGGCGAACGCCAGCTTCCACGTGCAGAAGCTGCGGCTGACCGCGCTGGCCGAGGTCTTCAGCGAGGCAGGCGTGGACTGGACGACGATCCCGGTGGTGGAGCGCTTCGACCACACCACGGCCTCCGGTGCGTCGGCGGCGGCCCAGCTGCTGGAGATCGACCCGGACATCACCGCGATCGTGTGCACCTCGGACATCCTGGCGCTGGGCGCGCTCAGCGAGGCCCGCAACCGGGGCCTGCGGGTGCCGGAGGACCTGACGATCACCGGTTTCGACGGCATCCCGGACGCGGAGCGCGCGGGCCTGACCACGGTCCGCCAGCCGTGGCTGGAGAAGGGCCGGGCGGCGGGCCGCCTGCTGCTGGAGGCCGCCGAGCCGGGCCGACCGCGCCACATCCAGCTGGAGACCCAGCTGATCACCGGATCCACCTCGGCTCCGCCCCGCTCCGCCGAGGAGCGCTGGTTCGGCCCGTGATCCGCGTGTCACCTGACCGCCCTACCCCTTCGGCGTGTCGTCCCCCGACACGCCGAAACCGGCGCAATTTCAATGGAAATCAGACGTCCGATTTCCATTGAAATTGCGTCACCGCACCCGGCCGGAGCCCGTGCCCGGCCCGGGGATCAGTAGTTCTCCCACTCGCCCTGGGCGTGCTGGAGGATCGTCGGGTGCATGAGGGTCGAGGGCTCCATGCCGGGGATGCGCGTGCGGTCCGGCGGGAACGTCGCCGCAGCCCGCAGGGTCGGTTCGTCCAGGGAGCGCAGCGGCGGGACGTCGGCGGGCAGCCGCAGTTCCGGAGCTCCCGGCGAGGCCAACGGGCCGCGCACTCCCTCGGAATCCGCAATTTCAATTGAAATCGGACGTTCGATTTCAATTGAAATTGCATCTCCACGAGCCGCCGAGGCGATGTGGAAGCCCCACTCGCCGAAGCTCGGGACCGTGACCGCGTACGGCGCGGTGCTCAGGTTCGCCGCGCGCATGGACGCCTCGATGCACCAGAACGCCTTCGGCGCGAAGAACGGCGAGCCCGCCTGCACCACCGCGCGCGCGTCGTCGGTCATCGCGTGGCGGACCAGGCCGTAGAACTCCGTCGAGTACAGCTTCGCGGTGGCCGTGGAATCCGCGTCGGGCATGTCGACCAGCACCACGTCGTAGCGGTCGCGGTTCTCGCGCAGCCAGGTGAAGGCGTCCGAGGCGATCGTGCGCACCCGCGGGTCGTCGAAGGCGTGTCCGTTCAAAGCGGACACCCGCGGATCGGTGCGGGCGAGCTCCAGCACGGCCGGGTCCAGCTCCACCAGCGTGGCCTCGCGGACGTCCGGGTAGCGCAGCACTTCCCGCAGCACCAGGCCGTCCCCGCCGCCCAGCACCAGGACGCGCCCTCGGGGGCCCGCCATGGCCGGGTGCACCATCGCCTCGTGGTACCGGTACTCGTCCGCCGAGCTGAACTGCAGATCGCCGTTGAGGTACATGCGGGTGTCGGGAGTGCCCTTGAGCGACACCGACTCGGTGAGCACGACCTCCTGGTAGGGCGTGCGCTCGGCGTGCACCACGGGATCGGCGTACAGCGCCTGCCGCGCGGTGATCTCGAAGTCGTCGGCGAACACGTAGGCGCTCACCAGCAGCCCGCCGACCAGCACCGAGATGCCGGTCAGCACCAGCACGGCGCGCTTGGACAGCTCGCGGCGGAACACCGTCAGCACCAGCCCGATACCGGCCGCCGCGTTCACCAGGCCGACCACCAGCGCGCCCTGCACCTGCCCGAACAGCGGCAGCAGGAGGAACGGGAAGGCCAGGCCGCCGACCAGCCCACCGACGTAGTCGGCGGCGAAGAGGTCCGCGACCGCCGATCCGGCGTCCTGCCGCCGGATCCGCTGCAGCAGCACCATCAGCAGCGGGATCTCCGCACCGATGAGCACGCCCAGCACCAGCGCGGTCGCGATCAGCGCCGGGGTGTACAGGCTCAGCCACGCGAAGGCCGCGTAGAGCAGCAGCACGCTGAGCCCGCCGAGCAGGGCCAGCAGCAGCTCGATGGCGGCGAACGCCTCGGCCGCCCAGCGCTGCAGGGGCTTGGCGGCCAGCGCGCCGACACCCATCGCGAAGACCATCAGCGACAGCACGATCGACGCCTGACCGACGGTGTCGCCGATCAGGTAGCTGCCCAGCGCGACCAGCGCGAGCTCGTAGACCAGACCGCAGGCCGCACAGACGAACACCGCCACCAGCACGGCGGTCCGGGCGAGCCGGCTGCGCGGTGTGCTGGGGGCGGTGTCCGGTTCGGTGTCGGTCGCGGTCACCAGATCGCCGCGGCGATGATCACCGCGATCACCAGGTGCGCACCTGCCGACACCCAGGTCGCCGGGTGCAGGTTCGGGGTGGCCAGCTCCTCGCCGAGCTTGCCGGGCGTGATCAGGTCGATCAGCAGGAACGACAGGCTCATCAGGATCAGCCCGAGGATGCCGTAGGCGAGGGTGCCGATCAGCCCGGCGACCAGGTCGTCGGAGCTGGCCGCGATCGCCGTGGTCAGGATGACCCCGACGCCGAGCAGCCCGGAGACCAGCAGCAGCGCCGCGTTGGGGTTGCGCTGCACCCAGATCAGGTCGCGCAGCCTGCCCGGGGTGGCCAGGTCGACGAGCACGTAGCCGAGCGCCATCATCGCCACGCCGATCACCCCGTAGGCGACCGCGGCGAGCAAGCCGTGGAGCAGTTGCTGGAGCAAGGTGAAGTCCTTCTCGTGTCGTGAACGGGGTCAGCGGCCGGGTTGTTGCGGCCAGGGCGGGTGCGGCCGTCCCTGACCGGGCGGCGGCGGGCCAGGCGGTCCGGATTGCGGTGGTCCCGGTTGCCGCGGCCCGTGCTGCGGCGGCGGGAACGGCGGCACTCCCGGCTGCGAACCGGGCGGTGGTCCCGACGGCGGCGGCTCGAGCCGCGGCCCCCGCGGCGGCGAACCACCGTCCGATGTGGACTTCTGCTTGGCCCGGGCGGCGAAGCCGAGGATCAGCGCCACCACCGCGACGACGCCCAGCCCGCCGAGCCACGCCCAGGCCACCCAGCTCGAACCGGAACCGTCACCCGGCGGCAGCGGTTTCGCCGGTGCACCACCCGGTTCCTGGTCCGGCACCTGCGGGGCGGGCAGCGCACCGCTCTCCACCAGCAGCAGCGGGAGTCCCAGCGCCGCCTGACCGGTGACCGACACCGGCTCCGCGACCAGCGAGTCCGCGGTGACGCCCAGGTTCACGAAGTCCGCCAGCTGCGGCAGCGGTTCCAGGTCCGACGAGGCCCGCACCGTCACGTCGGCGACGTCCGGTTCGTCGTCGCTGGCACCCGCCGCGACGACCACCTCCACCTCGGCCCAGCGCGGGCAGGTGTCGGCCGGGACGAGCACGCCCCGGCTGGAGCCCTGGTCGTTGTGCCCGGAGGACTGCTCGACGCGTCCGGTCGAGCCGTCGACGAGCTTCCAGCCGAAGCAGATCCCGTGCAGCTTCTCGGCCTCGGCCAGCGCCTCCGAGAGCTGCTGGGCATCGGCGGTGCTGAATCCCTGGGTCAGCGCGCTGCGGTAGGTCGCGCCCTCGGTGTAGAGGGAGGTGTCGTCGGAGGTGAACTCCGTCTGCGCCGCGTCGCCGCCGAACGCGCCGACGAGCGTGCCGACGATGCCCACCGCCGCGAAGAAGACCACCACGACCACGGCGACGCCGACCCGGCGCTGAGGTCTCACGGTGTTCGTCATTTGCCCGCTCCCGGCCCTCTGCCGCGGAAGCTCTCACCGTGCGCGCTGGTCCAGCCCCAGACGCCGCCGACGTGGGTGTGGTAGCGGCGGTAGGCGTGGTCGACGTCCATCACGTGGATCACCGAGCCCTGCGCCTGCGGTTTGATCACCACCGCGTCGCGCGAGTAGCGCAGGTAGATGCCCGAGGCGTCGTTGTACTGCGACTGCGGCTTCCACTTCGAGGTGATCTGGAACGCGACCGTGCTCGGCGGCAGCGGGCTGGTGTAGGCGCGGTTGTCCGAATCTCCGCTGAGGTCCAGATGCGCCGCGCGGGTGTAGTTGTTCGCGACGTAGCCGCGCGGGCCGCTGCCGGTGGAGAACGCAGTGACCAGGCCGACGATCAGCGCGAGCACGGCCGCGGCGCCAGCGATGACGAACCAGAACTTCGGTTTCACGGGTCAGCTCGCGGTGGGGTAGATGAGCACGTCGTAGCGGCTGAGCGCCTCGCCGGTGCTGGCTTCCCAGTCCGCGCCGCCGTAGGACTCGAAGCCGAGCAGCGCGCCGTCCGACGACTCGTAGTCGTGGTAGCGCACGGTGCCGCTCTCGGCCAGCCCGGTGGTGGCCTCGCTGCGGAAGTCCGCGCTGCCGGACTCCTCGGAGTGGTAGGTGCGGCCGCCGAAGGCGATGGTCTTCGGGCCCGGCTCACCGGCGTCGTCCACCGGCGTCCACAGCGAGAGGATCAGGTCCGGGTCCTCCTCGACGGCCAGCCACACCTGGGTGCCCTTGGCGTCGTCGAGCAGGTGCTCGGACCAGGTCCAGCCGCCCTCGGACAGGCGCAGCGTGCCGCGCACGGTGAACGACCGTCCGCGCACCTCGACGATGTCACCCGCCTTGAGCGCGCGCGGGTCGCCGCGCAGCGAGTCCTGATCGCCGGTGTGGAACGGATCAGCGGGCGGCTGCGGCTGCGGTTCCGAAGCCGCGCGCTTGGCGCGCATCCCCATGACCACAGCGACCACCGCGACGATGATCAGCACGATGACGACGATGATCAACGCCGTGACCAGACCGTTCACCCGTCAGCCCTTCCCTAGCGCGAGTGTCCGGCACAGAGCGTATTAGCGAGCCGCCGACTGGATGACACGATCCACCCAAATCGTGACCAGCGTCCCCGGACGCCGGTCACGCGACCTGCGCAACTTCAATGGAAATCGGACGTCTGATTTCCATTGAAATCGCGTGGATCCCGACGCGCAGTCGGCGTGTCGGGCGACGACACGCCGACGAGGCGCGCAACTTCCATTGAAATCGCGGGCCTGATTTCCATTGAAATTGCGCAGAGCGCGGCGCGAGGGGCGGCCCCCTGGGGGCGCCCCTCGCGCCGAGCGGGTCAGGCCTAGCCCGTCAGGACGAGTGGGACAGGCCGAGCCCGTCAGGACGAGCCCGTCAGCCCGACGGGTCAGACCGAGCCCGTCAGGACGAGCCCGTCAGGACGAGCCCGTCAGGCCGACGGGTCAGACCGAGCCCGTCAGGACGAGGCCGTCAGGACGAGGCCGTCAGGCTGAGAGGAGTTGGGCGCAGCGGATCAGGCCCAGGTGGGAGTAGGCCTGCGGGTGGTTGCCCAGCGAGCGCTCCGCGATCGGGTCGTACTCCTCCGACAGCAGGCCCGTCGGACCCGCCGTGTCCACGATCTGCTGGAACAGCTCCTCCGCCTCGGTGCGGCGGCCGATCAGCAGGTACGACTCGATCAGCCACGCCGCGCAGAGGTGGAAGCCGCCCTCGTCACCGGGCAGCCCGTCGTCGCGGCGGTAGCGGTACACGGTGGAGCCGCTGCGCAGCTCCGCCTCGATCGCGGTGACGGTCGCCTGGAACCGCTCGTCCGACGGGTCGATCAGCCCGGACAGGCCGACGTGCAGCGACGCGGCGTCCAGGTCCGAGCCCTCGTAGGCGGTGGTGAAGGCCTGCACGTCCGGGTGCCAGCCGTTCTTCACCACGTCCTGCGCGATCTGGTCGCGCAGCGGCGCCCAGGACGGGTCGGCCTCGCGGCCGTAGGCCTCGGCGATCTTGACCGCGCGGTCCAGCGTCACCCAGCACATGACCTTCGAGTACACGTGGTGGCGCGGCACGTCGCGCTCTTCCCAAATACCGTGGTCCGGCTCGAACCAGCGCTGCGAGACGGCCGAGGCCATCGCCGTGACCAGCTGCCAGTCGACGTCGCGGACGCGGCCGGTGGCCTGCGCCAGGTGCGCGATCAGCTCCACCACCGGGCCGAAGACGTCCAGCTGCACCTGCTGGTCGGCGAGGTTGCCGACGCGGACCGGCCGGGAGCCGGCGTAGCCGGGCAGGCTGTCGATCACGGCCTCCGGGCCGAGGCTGGTGCCCGCCAGCGTGTACAGCGGGTGCAGCCGCTCCGGGCCGGGCAGCGTTTCGAGGACCCGGTGCAGCCAGTCCAGGAACGCCTCGGCCTCGTCGGTGGAGCCGAGCGTCACCAGCGCCTGCGCGGTCATGGCGCCGTCGCGCAGCCAGCAGTACCGGTAGTCCCAGTTGCGGACGCCGCCGATCTCCTCGGGCAGCGAGGTGGTGGCGGCGGCCATGATGCCGCCGGTGTCGGTGTTGCACAGGCCGCGCAGGGTCAGCGCCGAGCGGGCGACCAGGTCGTGCTCCACCTCGGGCAGCGACAGCGTCTTCATCCAGTCCGACCAGTACCGGTCGGCCTCGTCGCGCCGCTCGGGCTCCGGCCGCGCCGGGGACAGGTCGTCGGAGCCGCAGCGCAGCTCCAGCACGACCGGCTCGCCCTCGGACAGCTCCAGCACCGCGTGCGCCGACTCGTGCATGCCGTCGGAGCTGATCTCCCACTGCACGCCCGGCGAGTACAGCACCATCGGCTCGGCGGTGCCCTGCACCCGCAGGCCGCCGGCCTCGGCGGTCAGCCGCACCGGCACCTGGCCGAACTCGGGGCGCGGCGCGAACTCCACTTCCGCCGTGGTGCTGCCGCTGATCACCCGGATCAGGTCGGTGCGGTGGCTGTCGGTGCCGTGCGCCAGGTAGTCGGTGACCAGCAGCCGCGACCAGCGGGTCTCCACGGTCATCGTGTTCGGCACGTAGCGCTGGCCCAGCGGCAGCGGGCTGCGCTGGGTGCCGTTGCCGCCGCCGTGCGGGCGGATGCTGAAGTGGCCGGCGCCGGGGCCGCCGAGCAGGTCGGCGAACACCGCCGCCGAGTCCGGGCCGGGGTGGCACATCCAGGTCAGCCGCGCGTCCGGGGTCAGCAGGCCGACGGTGCGCTCGTTGGACAGCATCGTCAGCCGCTCGATCGGCGGGGCCTGCTCGCCGTAGAGCCAGGTCCGGCGCTCCTCCATCAGGAACGCCAGCACGGTGGCGACGTCGGCGGCGTCGCCGATCCGGTAGCCGGCCAGGGTCTCCCCGTCGCCGATCTTGATGCCCAGGTCGGGGCCGTGCAGGCGGGCGAAGGCCTTCTCGTCGGTGACGTCGTCGCCGAGGAACACCGCGGCGGTGGCACCGACCTGGTGGCGCAGGGTGTCCAGCGCGTTGCCCTTGTCGGTCTGCACCACGGCGAGCTCGATGACCTCCTTGCCCTCGGTCACCTGCACGCCGTCCCACTGGGCGGGACCGGTGCGGACGGTCTCCAGCACTTCGCCGGCGACGTCGGGTTCGGCGCGGCGGACGTGCACCGCGACGCTGGCCGGCTTGGCCTCCAGCGTCACGCCGTCCTTGCCGCGCACGATGTCCTGCAGGCCGATCTGCAGCTCGGTGCGCAGCTGGGTGGCCTCGGGTTCGAGCTCGTGCACGAACCCGACGTCGAACTCCGAACCGTGGCTGCCGACCAGGTAGACCTCGGCGGGCAGGCGGGACAGGGTGGCCAGGTCGCGCAGCGCCCGGCCGGAGATCACGGCGGTGGTGGTGGCGGGCAGGGCGGCCAGCGAACGCAGGGCGTGCACCGACTCCGGCAGCGGTTTCGCCTGGGTGGGGTCGGCCACGATGGGTGCCAGGGTGCCGTCGTAGTCGCAGGCGACCAGAAGTCGGGGTGTCCGCGCGAGCTGCACGATCTCGCGGCGCAGCTCCGCAGGCAGGGCTTCGGCGGTCAACGCCATACTCCTCATCAGGGGGGCGTGGTCAAAGAAGTTCTTTCAGAATGCGGCGTGAGCCGCATGCGGTGCAGGACTCGGCCCGCACCGCTGCGGGTTCCCAGTCGTCGTCTGGCGAGGACGGCCCGCTTGCCGCGCGTCGGTCACGCACAAGAACGGGATCCCGCAGCCAGGCGGCGTCTGAGGTTCCGCCACCGGCACCGCCACGCAAACCATTCTGAAACAACTCCAGGTCTGAGGTTGATCGATCCGGTTGCGGTCGTCGATGGTGACCGGCCGGTTCCAACCAGTATCGCTGACGCCTGGCTGTCCGTGTTGCGGACCAGTTACTCGCAGCTATTCCGCAGCAGGCGTGCCCAGAGCTTCGAGGAACGACCGCGCCCAGCGGTCGACATCGTGCGTGAGCACTTGCCTGCGCAGTGCGCGCATCCTACGGCGTCCTTCGGCCTCGTCGATGTCGAGGGCGGCCAGCAGCGCGTCCTTGACACCATCGAGGTTGTGCGGGTTGACCAGGAACGCGCTGGTGAGCTCGGCGGCGGCCCCGGCGAACTCGCTGAGCACCAGCGCTCCGCCCAGGTCGTACCGGCAGGCCACGTACTCCTTGCAGACCAGGTTCATGCCGTCGCGCACCGGCGTCACGACCATGACGTCGGCGGCGCAGTAGAAGGCGACCAGGTCCTTGCGGTCCACCGAGGTGTGCAGGTAGTGCACCGCGGGGTGGCCGACGCGGCCGAACTCGCCGTTGATCCGCCCGACCTCGCGCTCGATGTCCTCGCGCATCTGCTTGTAGTGCTCGACGCGCTCCCGGCTCGGCGTGGCGATCTGGATCATCGTCACGTCCTCGGCCTTGATCTGGCCCTCGGCCAGCAGCTCGTGCATCGCGTGCAGCCGCACGTCGATGCCCTTGGTGTAGTCGAGGCGGTCGACGCCGAGCATGATCTTGCGCGGGTTGCCGAGCTCCGCGCGCAGCGCCTTGACGCGCTGCTGGATCTCCTTGGTGCGCGCCAGCCGGTCGAGCTCGGCGGAGGCGATGGAGATCGGGAACGCGCCCACCCGCACCGTCCGGTCGCCGACCTGCACCACGCCCGGGCGCGAGCGCACGCCGACCTGGCCGCGGCTGGGTTCGAAACCGGCCAGCCTGCGGGCCAGCCACAGGAAGTTCTGCGCCCCGCCGGGCCGGTGGAAGCCGACCAGGTCGGCGCCCAGCAGGCCGCGCACTATCTCGGTCCGCCACGGCAGCTGCATGAACAGCTCGACGGGCGGGAACGGGATGTGCAGGAAGAACCCGATGCGCAGGTCGGGGCGCAGCTCCCGCAGCATCGCGGGCACCAGCTGCAGCTGGTAGTCCTGCACCCACACCGTCGCGCCCTCGGCGCTCACCTTCGCGGCGGCCTCCGCGAACCGCTGGTTGACCCGCTGGTAGGCGTGCCACCAGGAGCGGTCGAACACCGGCGGCACCACCACGTCGTGGTAGAGCGGCCACAGCGTGGCGTTCGAGAAACCCTCGTAGTACTCGGCGAACTCGGCGGCCGACAGCGGCACCGGGTGCAGCTGCAGGCCGTCGTCGGAGAACGGTTCGACCTCGATGTCGGCCACCCCGGGCCAGCCGACCCACGCCCCGCGCCGAGCGCGCAGGAACGGTTCGAGCGCGGTGACCAACCCGCCCGGACTGTGCTTCCAACGCTCGGTGCCGTCGTCGAGGCGCTCCAGATCGACCGGTAGCCGGTTGGCGACCACGACGAAGTCCGCTCGGTCGGGCGTGCTGCCCTTGCTCACCGGTATTCCTCCCGCCGTGTCAACTACCTGTCGCGAGGCTAGCTAATCCAGCCAGACCCGGCGTGCTGCGAGCGGGCCAACCCGCGCCGCGCGCCTTGCCCCCTTCCGGGCAACGGTGCATCCTCTCGTGCGCGTTTTCGGTTGCCAGCACAACCAAAAACGCGCACAGCCCTAGTCCAGCCGACGCCTGGTCGGACGCAGCGGCCCGGACAGCCGGGGCCCGGAGAACCGGCGCTCCAGCCTGCCGAGCCTGGTGCGCACCGGCTGCGCCAGGTACTCGCCGAGCACGACGCCGGCACCGAGCGCGAGACCGATGGCCGCGGCGAGCATCAGCGTGGTCGCCCCGCTCGGGCTGCCGAGCACGGACAGCTCGTACAGGCCGCGGTAGGTCGCCAGACCGGGCAGCAGCGGCGCGACGCCGGAAACCGCGATCACCAGCGACGGGATCCGCAGCCGGCGCGCGATGATGCCGCCGATGAAACCGACCACGGTGGTCGCGATCGCCCCGGCCAGCACGGTGTGCACGTCGGCCAGCGTCAGCACCGCGTGCATGCCCGCTGCGACGGCACCGCCGATCCCGGCGACCAGCAGCGGCCGCGGCGGCGCGTAGCTGGCCAGCGCGAAGCACGCCGAGGTCGACGCACCTGCGAGGACCTGCAGCGACAGCGACAGCGCCGGGGCGAGCACTTGAGCGCGCCCGAGGGCCGTGGCGTCGAGCCCGGCCATCGTGTCGCCGCCGATGCGCACGCCGACGTAGAGCGACAGCACCACGCCGGCGATCAGCCCGGCCGACATCAGCGCGAGCTCGGCCATCCGGCCCGCGGCGGTCACGTTGTAGCCGGTGATCGCGTCCTGCATCGAACCGACCACGGTCATCCCGGACAGCAGCACGATGATGCTCGCGGCCACCGCCAGCTGCGGGTTGTCCAGCCAGCCGAGGGCGTAGAAGGTCACCGCGACGCTGGTGGCGACGGCACCGCCGACGGCCTGCTGGAAGAAGAACGGCAGGGCGCGCTTGTTCAGCAACCGCCCGATCCGGTCGATCAGCGCGGTCGCGAGAGCAGCGGTCACCGGCAGCATGACGCCGCCGCCACCGCCGCCGAGCAGCACCGCCAGCGAAGCCGCCATGCCCGCCCAGGACACGGTGGCCACCCAGCGCGGGAACGGGTGCGGCGCGGTGGTGATCTTGTCGAGCTCGGCGTAGGCCTCGGCGGCGGAGAGCTCCTGGGCGATGATCTTGCGCAGCAGGTCCTCGACGTCGGCGAGCCGGGTGTAGTCGATGGAGCGGTTGCGCACCACCCGCAGCGAGGTGATCGGCGGGACCTCGGTCCCCCGGTAGCAGGAAACGGTGATCGACGTGTAGATCACGTCGACCTCGCAGTGCGGCAGACCGTAGGCGTTGACGACGGCGATGATCGTCGCGGTCACGTCGGAGGCGCCGGCGCCGCTGGCCATCTGCACCTCACCGATGCGCAGGCCGAGGTCGAGCACGAGGTGGACGGTGGACTCGTCGGGAAGCGCCGGCCCGTAGACGACGTTGCGAACCCCGGGCGGGATGGTGGCCTCCGGGTCGCGCCGCCGCAGCACACCCCGGGCGCGCTGCGTGATTCCCAATGCTGCTCTTCCCTCCTGCCGCCCAGCCTTGCGGGCGGATCGCCGTGGCTGATCTTCCCCTCGGGCATCGCCTGTCATGACCTGACCGTTGCACCTGAATTCCGTGGCGTCCATCACTGTCCGGCCGCGCCCGTCACCAGCGACCGAAGCGATGGTCCGCCAGATGTGGCCAAGCCGCTTCCCCACCCGAGCGAGCGGATGCTTACGATGTCCCCGCACCACACGACGTGCGCGCCGCTGTAGCTCAGTTGGTAGAGCGCCCGCCTTGTAAGCGGACGGTCAGGGGTTCGAGTCCCCTCAGCGGCTCCAAAGGTACCTGACCAGGTCTTTTGACGAATCCCGCACGGCCTGTCAGCTCCAGCACACAACGCCCCGCCCGATCACGTCGAGCGGGGCGCCGCCGTTTCGGCGATCAGTCGTCCGCGATTCCGCGCGGAGTCGGCATCTTCCACGCCCGGCGAACGCCGATCTCGCGCGAAAATGCCACCTAGCGGCGGAGGCGGGTGGCTGCGGCGAGGACCGGGGCGGCCACCGTCGTGGCCGCGGCGCCGAGGGCGGTGTCGGTGGCCAGGATCAGGCGCACCGTTCTCATCGCCATGGTGAGCACTTCGGCACCGCGCCGGCGCATTCCGGTTTCGAAGCGGGCGATCGCGCCGGTGAGCGTGGTGTCGTCGGTGGCCGTGCCGAGGTGGTCGAGCAGGTCGGCCGCGTCGCGGATCGCCGCACCGGCGCCCATGCCCGCCGTGGGCGGGGTGGCGTGGACGGCGTCGCCGAGGGCCGTGATGCGGCCCGCCTCCCACGGCGCGAGGTCGCCGGCCCTGGTCGAGGCGGCGTTGAAGCGGAACGCCGCCACGCCGGCCGGATCGGCACGGGCGATGACCTCCAGCGTGTGCTCGGCCCATCCTCTGACGCGGAAGCCGTCCAGCAGCGCGTTCTGCAACCGGGTGCCGCTCAGCTCGCGCAGGGAATCCGTCCCGGCGGATTCCGGGAACATCGCGCCCCAGATGTAGGTCGGGCCGGTGGTGACCGACATCCGCAGCTCGGGGGCGTCGAGAGCGGCATTGCCGACCGGGTCCAGGAATCCGATGTAGAGCGCGGCACCGCGCGGGCCGACCGCCGTCGACGAGCGGAGGCCGAGGCGCTGCTGCTCGACGGGGTCGAGGTCGGCGCGCCGGGTTCGCCCGGAGAACCCGATGATGCCCGCCGGGCGGTTGGTCGGTCCGGAGGCCAGGTGGCGGGCGACGAGCGAGTGCGCGCCGTCGGCCCCGACCACCAGGTCCGCGGTGACCGACGTGCCGTCCGCGAACGTCACCCGCGGCTGACCCTGCTGGTCCACACCCGACACGGCCCGCCCGAGGTGCAGGTCCTCGCCGACGGCTTCGGCCAGCAGCGTGCGCAGCGTGATGCGGTCGACGTCGATGCTCGCGCTGCCGGACAGATCCGGGCCGTGCCCGAGCAGGCGGCCGCGCCGGTCCCAGAACGCGTCCCGCTCCCGCAGCCGCAGCGCGGATCCCGATGCCAGCAGCCGCCGCACGATCTCCGGCGACACCAACCGCGCCAGCGCCGACTGCGCACGCTGGTCGAGCGTGATGTGGTAGCCGCCGGTCGCGGCGACGTCGGTGTCGCGGTCGTACACCGCCACCTCGTACCCGCTGCGGCGCAGCCCGGCGCCCAGCGCGAGCCCGCCGATCCCGCCCCCGACCACGGCGACGCGCATGCTCATCCAACCTCCACTGCCGAGTGATCACTTGTCCTCGACGGTGACACCGGTAGTGGACGCCGAACGGCCAGTACCGGTGTCACGATGGATCGATGGCGAGCACCTCGCACCGAGCGTTGCGGCTGCTGTCCCTGCTGGGATCGCGCCGCCAGTGGTCACGCCGCGACCTCGCGGCCCGGCTGGAGGTCAGCGAGCGCACGGTCCGCCGCGACCTGGACACCCTGCGGGAGCTCGGCTACCCGATCACGACGGTTCGCGGCCCGGACGGCGGCTACCGGCTCGGCACCGGGCACACCTTGCCGCTGCTGTTCGACCACGACCAGGCGCTGGCGGTCGCCGTGGCGCTGCAAACCGCGCCCAGCACCGTGTTCGGCCTGCAGGACGACACCGCCCGGGCACTGGCCGCCGTGCAGCAGGCCATGCCCGAAACACTGCGCGCCGCAATGGAATCCCTGCGCCTGACCCAGCTGCAGAACTACTGGGAGTTCCCCGCACCACCGATCGACCCCGCCGCGCTGAGCGCCGTCGGCAGCGCCGTGCGGCACCGCCGCGTGCTGGTCGCCGAACTCCTGCGTCCCGACGGAACGCGGCCCGCCCCCGAGGACGACGACTTCACGACCGCCGGCCTCGAACCGCACCACCTCGTGGTGTGGGCGGCCCGGTGGTACCTCGTCGCCTACGACCTCGACCGCAGGCAGTGGCGCGTGCACCGCGTGGACCGGCTGCACCCGCGCCACACGACCTCGCGCTTCGGCCACCGCGACGTGCCCGGCGGCGACCTCGCCCACTTCGTCATGAGCAGCCACGACCGCGGCGACGTCCTCGCCGCCTGGCCCTGCACCGGAAGCGCGCGGCTGCGCCTGCCCGCCCACGTCGTGGCCCGCTGGGCTCCCGGCGGCTCCGTCGTCGAGCACCTCGACGCCGATCACTGCCGCCTCACCCTCGGTGCCTGGTCCTGGGCCGGAATCGCCGGAATCCTGGCCACCTTCGACGCCCACCTGACCGACCTGCACCCGCCCGAACTCATCAACGCCTGCCGAAAGCTCGCCCACCGCTACGCGGCAATCCCCCGCGAATGACCCCGCGCAGCGAAGCGCCCCGCTCGGGAATCCGGGCGGGGCAGCGGTTTTCGCCGGTCAGCGGCCCTGGAGGGACTTGACGTTGTTGCCGAAGGTCCAGTTCTTCGAGCCGTCCCAGTTGAGGGACCAGGTCATCAGGCCCTTCAGGTTGCCGTTGTAGTTGTTCCAGGCCTGGGCCACCAGGTTCGGGGACATGTAGCCGCCGCCCGCGCCCGGCTGGGCGGGCAGGCCCGGGACCTGCTTGTCGTAGGGCACCTTGATCGTCGTGCCCTGGACGACCAGGCCGTTGTTCAGGCAGTCCGTCTGCTTCGTGAAGCCCTCGACGGTGCCCGCCTGGTACGAGTCGCCGGAGCAGCCGTACATGCTGCCGTTGTAGTACTGCATGTTCAGCCACCAGAGGCGGCCGTTGTCGGCGTACTTCTTCACGATCGGCAGGTAGGCGCCCCAGATCGAGCCGTAGGTCACGCTGCCGCCGGTCACGTAGGCCGTCTCCGGGGCCATCGTGAGGCCGAAGTTGGCCGGCATCTGGGCCAGCACGCCGTCGATGATGCGGATCAGGTTGGCCTGCGACGGTGACAGCTGGTTGATGTTCCCGCTGCCGGTCAGGCCGGTCTCGATGTCGATGTCGATGCCGTCGAAGTTGTACTTCTTGAGGATCGGCACCACGGTTTCGACGAACCGGTCGGCGACCGCGCTGGAGGACAGGTCGATGCCCGCGGTCGCGCCGCCGATCGACATCAGGATGGTGAGGCCGTCCGCCTTCGCCTGGCACATCTCCTCCGGCGTGGCCACCTTGACGGTGCTGTCCATGCCGTCCTCCCACAGCACCGTGCCGTCGGAGCGGATGACCGGGAAGGCCGCGTTGATCACGTTGTAGCCGTGCTGGCGGATCTCCGGGTTGGTGATCGGCGTCCAGCCGAACGGCGGGTGCACGCCGTTGGCCGCACCGTCCCAGTTTTCCCAGTAGCCGTGCAGCACCTTGCCTTCCGGTTTCGACTTCACCGGGCAGCTGGCCGCCGCCTCGGGCGCGGGGCCCGACGTGTCCGCCGCGGCCGGGAACACCGGCAGGACGGCGGTGAAGGCCACCACCAGACCGGCTCCGAGCAGGCGTTTCATCCGACCGGCCATGTGCCGCTCCCCTCTCGACCGGACCAGTTCCGGAATTGGTCCTGAATCGAATTCATTCGATGAATTCCAGTGGAATCCTTTATGCCAAGCAGGAAGGTCGGAAACAAGACTCCCGACGAAGTGGTATTTACCAATTTAGGCCAGGTTTTCGCAGGTGGACTGCCGTGAGCGTTTTGGGGCGCTATGACACCCCAAAACGCTCACGGAGCCCGACCAGCGGAAACGCGACCGTCACACCGCCGTTTCTCCACCGAAACCCGACCCCCGGACGATCAGCCGGGACCGAGCCGAACGGAGCAGCGCGTGCAGATCATCGTCGACGACCTGACCGGGCCGGAGATCGCCGAATTCCTCACCGCCCACGTCGCGGAGCTGCGAGCGATCTCCCCACCGGAGAGCACCCACACGCTCGACCTCGACGCGCTGCGCCGCCCCGAGATCACCTTCTGGTCGTTGCGCGACGGCGAGGCCGTGGTCGCCTGCGGAGCACTCAAGGCGCTGGACGCCGAGCACGCGGAGCTCAAGTCGATGCGAGTCGCCCCGACGCACCAGAACCGCGGCCTGGCATCCCGCCTGCTGGAGCACATCACCGCCATCGCGCGGCAGCGCGGATTCTCCCGGGTGAGCCTGGAAACCGGGTCGTTCGACTTCTTCGAACCCGCCCGCCGCCTCTACGCCAAGCACGGCTTCACGCGGTGCGAGCCCTTCGCCGACTACCGCCCGGACCCCAACAGCGTCTTCATGACCAAGCGTCTCTGACCGCCAGGCGGCCCCGCTCGAATTCACCGTTGACACCACTACAATCGGAGTACTACGTTTGAAGTACTTCAAGCGCAGTGCTTCGAAACGAGAGTGGTTGTCACATGCGAAAGCCCTTCAACGCCCAGTCCGGCTTCCCGGCGCCGCACGGCGGCAAGCGGCACGGCCCGCGGCCGCACGCCCCCCGCTCGTTCCCGGTCCGGCGCCCGCTGCCCAAGCACGGTGGTCACCGCTGACCCGCGCACCCCGCAGCAGCCCCGACCGACCGCACAGGAGAACTCGATGCGAAAGCTGACCTACTTCATCGGATGCAGCGTCGACGGCCGCATCGCCGCGACCGACGGCTCGCTCGACGCCTTCTTCCCGCTGCCGGACGGGCTGGTCGAACACATCGTCGCGGAGTACCCGCAGACGCTGCCGACGCACCTGCACGAAGCCATGGGCGTCACCGACCTGGGCGACCGCTTCGACGCGGTCGTGATGGGCCGCGGCACCTACGAGCCGGGCGTGGCGCAGGGCGTCACCAGCCCTTACTCCCACCTGGAGCAGCACGTGGTCTCGTCGGGCCTCACCAGCGCGGACCCGGCGATCAACGTCATCGCCGGTGACCCGGTCACCGCGGTGAAGGAGCTCAAGAACCGACCGGGCGGCGGGATCTGGCTGGCCGGCGGCGGCAAGCTCGCCGCCGCGCTGCTGCCGGAGATCGACGAGCTGGTGCTGAAGATCTACCCGTTCGTCCTCGGCACCGGCATCGGCGTGTTCGACGGCGAGGTGGCGCCGACGCACCTCGCCCTCACCGGATCCCACGTCCTCGGCAGCGGCGCGGCGATCCACACCTACACGCGCAGGTGAGCTGCCGAGCTCGATCGACGCACGCATGATGGGGCGGTGCGCGGGCGGACCACGTTGACCGACAAGCTCTTCCTGGCCGCCGTCCTGATCAAGGGGCTGGACGGCGCGGTGCAGCTGATCGGCGGCATCGTGCTCGTCTTCCTGCCACCGGACACCATCACCCGGCTCGCGCACGCGGTCGTCACCCGCGACCTGGTCGGGCCGCCCGAGGGGGCGCTGGCCGGGCACTTCGAGGAGGCGGTGCGGCACTTCGCAGGCGGCGACCGGACGTTCGTGATCGCCTACCTGCTCCTGCACGGCGCGATCAAGCTGGTGCTGGTGATCGCGCTGATCCGCGAGATCCTGCCGATGTACCCGGTCGCGGTCGCGGCGCTGGGCCTGTTCGTCGTCTTCGAGGTGCTCCGCGCGGCGCGGACCGGCTCGATCGTGCTGCCGCTGCTCGCCGCGCTCGACGTGGCGATCATCGTCCTGGTCGTCAAGGAGTACCTGGAACTGCGCCACCGGCGAACGTGACCCCAACACTGCGAAATATGCCAGTTTTGCCGGAAATTCGCGACCGGCGGCCGCCCGGGAGAAGACCGTCGCCCGACACACCGGAGCGCGTCGGGCGACGGGTGGAGCCGGATCGAGCGGTCAGGCCTTCCTGCGCAGCACCACGAGCAGCAGTGCACCAGCGGCCAGCAACGCAGCGCCTGCGATGCTCAGCGCGCCGGTCGGCACACCGGTCTGCGCCAGGTGATCGACGCCCGGCGAGGAGCCGTCAGAGCCGTCGCCGGGCTGCCCGCCACCGGGCAGATCACCACCGCCGGAGGGCGGTCCACCGCAGCCCGGCGCCCCGGGATTCTCCGCACAGTCCGGCGGTTCGGTGCAGGTCGGAGGCGGTTGCGGGCACGGCTCCTGGTCGCAGCTCGGAGGCGGCGGGCAGGGCGAGGTCGTGGACGTCGGCGGCTCCGAGGTGTCCGTGGACGTCGGCGGCTCCGAAGTCTCCGTCGAGGACGTCGGGGGCTCGGAGGTCGGCGGTTCGGACGTCGGAGGTTCCGAGGTCGGGGGCTCGGACGTCGACGGGGCGGACTCGCACTCGACGCTGACCTCGCCTGCCGTCACGTCCATCAGCCCGCCGTCGAAGACGATCTCGCCCGAGGTGTCGCGCATGACCGCGTGCACCTGGATCCGGATCGCCGCGTGCGCACCGTGGGCGTAGGTCTCCTGGATCCTCGCCACGTCGATCGTCAGCGTCACGTCGCCGATCCCGGACAGCCCCATCCGCGCGCCGGTGGTCTCCGCCGTGGAGCTCCCGGCGGGCAGCGGGCGGGTCGTGTCGTCGAACAGGTAGATCGAGTTCGAGTCGGTCGCCGCGTACGCCTCCTCGCTGCTGGCCAGCGGCGCCTGGGTGCAGCGCGCCCAGGTGTGCAGCGCCCCGAAGCTGAGCAGGTTCGGCCCGCCTTCGGTCGCGGAGATGCCGAAACCGCTCCAGGCGGCGCTGGCCTCGCGCGATCCGGCGCTGTCGGTGACCTGCACGGTCGAGGTGCCGGGCGGCGTCGGGCCGCCGTGCCAGCCGTTGACGTGGCCGCGCACGCCCTCCGGGTCGCTCTGGTCCCACGAGGCGGTGCTGTTGCCCGGACCGGCGGAAACCGCACCGAGCTCGCCGCTGAAGCCGCCGACGCCGGCCTGCGGAACGGCGGTGACGTCCAGCTGCAGCAGCGAGCTCTCGGCGACGGTCTGCTGGGCGGCCGCGGTCGGCCCCGCGGCGGCCACGGCCACCGCTGCTACCGCGGCGAGGATCGAATGGGTCGCTCTGATCACACGCGGAGCCTAAGAGTCCTCTGTGGACTGCGCAGGCGCATCGATCTCGGCGTGTCCGGAGGCCCCGCGCTCACCCGATCGCCGGACGCGCGGTAAATCCGGTAATTCCTCGGGTTTTCCCGGGTCAACACCTTGATCAATTTCCGCGGGTTCGCCGTTAATTTGGCGAGTTGTGTCCAACAAATGGACATCTTCACTCGATCGAGTGAAGAGTGCATTTCGGTTCGAACCAGCTGCGTTCCTCGCGAACCGAAGGAGATCAGCGTGTCCCTCGCCCGAAACCTCGCCGGCGTCGTCGGGGCCGTCCTGGCCGCCGCGGCGTTCGTCGCTCCGGCCCAGGCCGCCGAGCAAGCCCCGTCCTCGGACGTCCAGCCCTACATCATCGACGGCCGGTACGCGGAGAACGCGCCGTGGGCCGCCCGGCTGTTCGCCGACGGCCGGGAGAACTGCTCGGCCACCATCATCGCGCCCGAGTGGATCCTCACCGCGCAGCACTGCGTCGCAGGCGGTGGGCAGCTGAGCTTCAACATCGGCAGCCTCGACCAGACGCAGGGCGAGAAGGCCAACGCCAAGCCCGGCGGCGTCACGACCCACCCGCGCGCCGACCTCGCCCTGGTCAACATCGACCGCGCCGTGCAGGCCGAGTACGCGCCGCTGGGCTCGGTCGGCGACGTCCAGGTCGGCCAGACCGTGCAGACCTACGGCTGGGGCGCCACCTGCACCAACCTCCCCGAGATCCAGTGCCAGTCGCAGCGCCTGAAGGTCGCCGACGTGCAGGTGACCAACATCGCGTGCAGCGACTACCGCGGCGGCACCGCGGTGTGCGCGCGCCGCGGCGACGGCATCCCGGCCGGCGGTGACTCCGGCGGCCCGATGTTCTCCGGGAACGTGCAGGTCGGCGTGGCCTCCACCAGCGACCGGCAGACCACCACGGCCTACACCAACATCACCCAATACCGCGACTGGATCCAGTCCGTGGCGGGCGTGTAGATCCCACGCGGTCGGCGGTCCGCTCGGGTGCGTGCCGGCACCCGGGCGGACCGTTCGCGTTTGGATTTCATCTTCGGGAGCAGTTTTTTCGGCTATCGAAAATCATCTCCGACACACCCGCGCGAACAGCGCGGGAATTCGGCATTTCTGCAGGTCAGAGCGCATGCGGAAGAATTGATCAATAATACGCGCGGCGCGCGGGTAGCACCGCGTCAGATCACAAATCAACGTTTCTGTAGTGCTTCTCACGTGCAAAATCGCGTCTCGCCTGGTAGACGAGTGGTTATCGCTCCGCGAACCTGACGCGTTACGGATGTTCTGTTAAGTTGGCGAAGCATGACCGGCGACAAACCGAGCCATAACATCGACGAACGAATTGGCGAGAGCGGTTCAGCCGGGCGGTTGGAGATCGATACTCCGGTCGTCGCGGACGGCCCCGAGCTCTACCGGATCACTCGTGATTCGGCGGTGCTCGACGTGAACTCGTCCTACGCCTATCTGTTGTGGTGCCGGGACTTCGCGCAGACCTCAGCGGTGGCGCGCATCGACGGAGCGGTGGTGGGCTTCGTGACCGGGTACATCCGGCCCGACGCCCCCGACACCCTGGTGGTGTGGCAGATCGCCGTCGATGCCTCCCAGCGCGGTGGTGGCGTGGCCAGTCGGCTGCTGGGGCACCTGGTGGACCGCGTGCAGCCGCGCGGGATCCGGTACCTGGAGACGACGATCACCCCGGACAACGCCGCTTCGATCAAGCTGTTCACCGCGCTGGCGCGCAGCCGCTCGGCGGAACTGCAGCGCAGCGAGCTGTTCACCGCCGACCTGTTCCCGGACGCGCACCTGGGAGAAGACCTGTACCGCATCGGGCCGTTCACCGCGGCCCCCGCTGTCGCAGCCGCAACCGGCCGCTGACGCACGAAGCCTTGCCTGCTGCCGAGGCGCGCCCGCAGTGCGCCGCCCGGCACGAACGGAGGATCCGTGAACGACATCTTCGCAACCCTGGAATCCGAAGTCCGCAGCTACTGCCGCACCTGGCCGACGGTGTTCGACCGCGCCTCCGGCAGCTACCTGTACGACCAGGACGGCACCGCCTACCTGGACTTCTTCGCCGGTGCCGGGGCGCTCAACTACGGGCACAACAACCCGGCGCTCAAACGCAAGCTCCTCGAGTACCTGGAGCGGGACGGCGTCACCCACGCCCTGGACCAGTCCACCGTCGCCAAGGGCGAGTTCCTGCAGGCCTTCCAGCAGAACGTGCTCGAACCGCGCGGGCTGAACTACAAGGTCCAGTTCCCCGGCCCGACCGGCACCAACTCGGTCGAGTCGGCGCTGAAGCTGGTCCGCAAGATCACCGGCCGCGAGTCCATCATCAGCTTCACCAACGCCTTCCACGGCATGACGCTGGGGTCGCTGTCGGTGACCGGCAACTCGATGAAGCGCGGCGGCGCGGGCATCCCGCTGGTGCACGCCACGCCGATGCCCTACGACGACTACTTCGACGGCCAGGTCCCGGACTTCCTGTACTTCGAGAAGATGCTCGAGGACAGCGGTAGCGGGCTCAACGAGCCGGCCGCGGTCATCGTCGAGACGCTGCAGGGCGAGGGCGGCATCAACTCGTCCCGGCCGGAGTGGCTGCGCGGGCTCTACGACCTGTGCCAGAAGCACGGCATGCTGATGATCGTCGACGACGTGCAGATGGGCTGCGGCCGCACCGGCCCGTTCTTCAGCTTCGAAGAGGCCGGCATCCAGCCCGACATCGTCTGCCTGTCGAAGTCCATCGGCGGCTACGGCCTGCCGATGGCGCTGACGCTGATCAAGCCGGAGCACGACGTGTGGGAGCCGGGCGAGCACAACGGCACCTTCCGCGGCAACAGCCCGGCGTTCGTCACCGCGACCGAGGCCATCAAGCAGTACTGGGCCGACGACTCGCTGGAGAAGGCGACCGTCGCCAAGGGCGAGCGGGTCGGCGCGGTGCTGGAGGAGATCGCCACCGAGCACGGCGGGGCCATCTCGAAGGGCCGCGGCCTGGCGCGCGGCATCGGATTCGACGACCTCAACGTGGCGGGCAAGGTCTCCAAGGCGGCGTTCGACCGCAAACTGCTGGTGGAGACCTCCGGCCCGTCCAGCGAGGTCCTGAAGATCATGCCGCCGCTGACCGTCTCGGACGACGAGCTGGAGAAGGGCCTGCAGATCATCCGCGAGTCGGTCCGCGAAGTGCTGGCCTGACCTGCGGCTCCCGGGAAATCCCGGCACCCGGACGATCGAATCCGCGTGCCGGGACTACTCCCGCGAGGGCACCTCTGAGAATCTGCGGCAGTGCGCGATAGCGCGAACTAGTACTGAGACCCCCTGGAGGAAACGTGATCGTCCGGCACCTGTCGGAAATCGAGGACACCGACGCCGACATCAAGACGGAGAACTGGCGCAGCAAGCGGATCGTCCTGGCCAAGGACAAGCTCGGCTTCTCGGTGCACGAGACCACGCTCTACGCGGGCACGGTGAACGACTTCTGGTACGCCAACCACATCGAGGCCGTGTTCATCACTTCCGGTGAGGGCGAGGTCGAGAACAAGGCGACCGGCGAGGTGCACCAGCTCAAGCCGGGTTCGATCTACGTGCTCAACAACGCCGACAAGCACCAGGTCCGGCCGCGCACCGAGATGAAGACCGTCTGCGTGTTCAACCCGCCCGTGACCGGGCGCGAGGTGCACGACGAGGACGGCGTGTACCCCCTGATCGTCGAGGAGGACGAGGCGGCGGCGGCCAACTGAGCCCCGTGCGCTTGTCCACCGCCCGTGGCGGGTAACCAAGGCTGGTTACCCGCCACGCGCACAACTGGTCTCCCCCTGCTCGGGGGGATTGCGGGCGCGCCGAGTGCGTGCCGCTTCTAACCGAGGAACCGAGAAATGGCGGCGGTGCCGACGGCACCGACCGCTCCGGCGGGAATTCGCGAAGGAGGCGCAACCCATGACCGTCGCTGAACTCAGCACCCAGGACCGCTACCCGACCCGGGTGGGCGCCGAACCGTCCCCGATCGACCGGGACGATCCCACCGTCTGGCCCGGTGTGGACGCGGGCCCGGCCAGCGCGGCGGAGCTCCGCTCGCACGAGGTCAAGGGCTTCCACGTCGTGGAGGGTCTGCTGTCCCCGGCTGAGGTGCAGACGTACTGGCAGGAGCTGGAACGGCTCACCAGCGATCCGGCGGTGCGCGCCGACGAGCGCACCATCGTCGAGCGGTCGTCGGACGAGGTCCGCTCGATCTTCGAGGTGCACCGCACCAGCGAACTGATCGCCGAGCTGGCCCGCGACCCGCGGGTACTGGACCGGGCCCGGCAGATCCTCGGCTCGGACGTGTACGTGCACCAGAGCCGGATCAACTACATGCCCGGCTACCGGGGCACCGGCTTCTACTGGCACTCGGACTTCGAGACCTGGCACGCCGAGGACGGCATGCCCGCGATGCGGGCGGTCAGCATCTCGATCGCCCTCACCGACAACTACGCGTTCAACGGCGGTCTGATGATCATGCCGGGCTCGCACCGGACGTTCGTGCCCTGCGCAGGCGAAACGCCCGAGGACAACTACAAGTCCTCGCTCAAGGAGCAGCGCGTCGGGGTGCCCAGCGAGGAAGCCATCACGCGGATGGCCTACGAGCACGGCATCGAGCAGTTCACCGGTCCGGCGGGCTCGGCCCTGTGGTTCGACTCGAACTGCATGCACGCCTCCGGAAACAACATCACGCCGTTCCCGCGCTCGAACATCTTCATCGTGTTCAACAGCGTGGAGAACACCCTGGAACGCCCGTTCGCGGCGCAGATCCCGCGCCCGCGCTTCATCGCGTCCCAGGACCACACCCCGCTCACCCGCTGACCGGATCCGTGAGCGCTTTGGGGTGCTATGGCGCCCCAAAGCGCTCACGGCCCGCGGGTCAGCGGATGGGGTGGGCTGCCAGGATTGCGCCTGCCTTGTCGGCGACGGCTGCGTCGAGCATCGGGTAGCGGCCTCCTGCGACGAAGCGCTCGGAGAGCTCGAAGGTCACGATCTCGCCTTCGGCGAGGAGCCGGCCGGCCGCTTCCGGGTCCACCGCGACCTGGTCCGGGTGCACGATCGTCAGGTCGGTGAAGGTCGCCGCCAGGTACGGGCTGGCGAACTGGGTGAACGAGTCGCCCACCATCCGCATCGGCCGGGTGACCATGCCCGGCTTCGGCGGCGATTCCAGGTGCAGCGGCTCGTGGAAGTCGCTGGGCTCGAACTGGGTGTTGTCCACGTCGCTGCCGTCCGGCGCCAGCGAGTACGCCTGGATCGGCACGGTGCGGTCCTGGCCCAGCAGGTCCGGGATGTCCGCGCTGTGCGGGTACTGCCGCGACGGCCGGACCTTCCAGTCGCGCGTCGCGCCCGGTTCCAGGCGTTCGGCGAGCTGGTAGGCCATGGTGATGCCGCCCTCGTGCGTCCAGTGCGTGTCGATGTCGTGGTAGATCGGCCGCTGGTTGCGCGCGGCGACCTCGCGCAGCTGGTTGCGCATGTCCAGCGCGCCGGTCTCGCGCGGAACGCGCTTCCAGAACTCCTCGCGGGCCTTCGTCGAGCAGTCCTCGCCCGCGTAGGCGTCCGGCAGGTTCTCCGGGTACACAGTGGACTTGTCGGGGGCGACGACGAGCTGGAACTTCCGCCCGGACGCCTCCACCACGGCGCGCCAGCGGCGCAGCCCGGCGATCACCTCGTCCAGCGAGCGCTTCGGCACGCAGCGGTAGGACACGTCGTGCCCCAGGAACAGCCAGCCGCCCTTGCCCTCGATGACCGCGGGGAACACGTTCTCGTCGATCTGCGGCTTCTCGTCGACCTGCCCGGCACCCACCGGCGAGGTGTGCGAACCGCCGTCCAGCCGAGCGGGCTCGCCGAAGACGCCGCGGCTGAGCGCGTCCACCGACTGCACGGCCTGCCGCCGGAACGGCAGGTGATCGGTGGCCCAGGCGTTCATCCCGGTGAAGAAGCCCCACCCCTCGGTGACGCTCGGGAAGGCCGCCAGCGGCCGGTTCTCCAGCTGCCCGGGCCGAGCCCCGAAGACCCAGCTCACCAGGGGCGCGGTGAAGAACAGGACGGCGCACACCAGCGCCGCGAGCTGCCGCCTGCCGTGCCGCGGCCGGTGCAGCGGGTGCTCCCGCGGCAACCACGCCTCGTGGACCGGGGGGAGCTTCTTCTGCCGCGACACACCCCAACGTTAACCGGCCACTCACCGCGACCGTTCGAAAACTCGCAGATCCGCGGCACCACCCGCCGCCGCGTCGGCTGATCTGTTCGGGTGAAGCGCAGATCCGGGGCCGCAGCGCCCAGGGCACCGCTGAGACGATCCAGACCTCTGCGCGGAATCAACCAGGGAAGCGGGAACATGTCGAGCGCCAAGGGGTTCTTGTCCTACGTCCACGCGGACGACGCCGCGGAATCCGGCAGGATCGCGCAGCTCGCCCGGGACGTGGTGGCGCAGTACGAGATGATCACCGGTGAGCAGATCGACCTGTTCCTGGACCGCGACGAGATCTCCTGGGGCGAGGACTGGCGCTCCAAGATCGACGGCACCCTCGCTGACGTGGCCTTCTTCATCCCGGTGCTCACGCGGCGCTACTTCCGGAGCCAGGAATGCCGCCGCGAGCTGGACTTCTTCATCAAGAAGGCCCGAGCGCTCGGCCTCGCCGAGCTGATCCTGCCGATCCTCTACATCGACTTCGCCGAACTCCGCGAGGAGCCGCCGACCGACGAGCTGATCGCGCGCACCCGCGCCTTCCAGTGGGTCGACTGGACCGATCTCCGGTTCGCGGCCACCACCTCCCCGGAATACCGGAAAGCAGTGGCGCAGCTGGCACAACGGCTCGCGGAGGCCGCGACCGCCGCTGAGGCCGTGGATGGCGGCGACGCCGCGACCAGCCGGGAGTCGGTCCCGTCCGCGCCGGGATTCGTCGACGTGGTGGCCGAGGCCGAGGAAGTCATGCCCGCGTGGACGGAAACGGTTCGCCGGATCACGGCGGAGATCCTCCGCATCGAGGAGCTCGCCACCACCGCGGGAGAGGCGATCCAGGCCAGTGATGCCCGAGGGCAGGGGTCGGCCACCAGGAACGCGATCTTCAACCAGTTCGCCCAGGAGCTGAAGCCTCCGGCGGAGCAGATCGCGAGACTGGGCAACGAATTCGCCGCCCAGCTCCACACGGTGGACCTGGGCATGCAGGCGGTCCTCGCGCGCATACCCGGCGAACTCAGGCAGAACTCGACCAGCGCCGAGGACGTCCACGACTTCTTCGACCTGGTCCGGCAGATGGCGTCCGGTTCCGCGGAGGGCCTGGGGGCGTTGAAGGAGTTGGTGTCGACGATCGAGCCCGTCGAGCGGGAATCGCGCAATCTGCGCCCCGTTCTCCGCGAGCTGCGCAAAGGCCTGACGCTCATGGTCGACGGCGACGAGGTCATCCAGAACTGGGTCAAGCAGATGGACGGCCTGCAAGTGCCCCCGCGCCCGGAGTCCGGCTGAACTCACCGGCGCTCGGTCGCGCATCGCGGTAGCGTCCGCGCATGTACCGCGACGCGTTCCCGATCCTGTCCAGCCCGGATCTCGACCGGGCGATGCGCTTCTACCGCGACCTGCTCGGCTTCCGGCCGGAGTACCGGTTCCCCGCCGAGGGCGACGCGGAGTTCGTGACGCTCCGCTCCGGCGATCTCAAGCTCGGTCTCGCACGAGACGCGAAGGCTGAGATCGGCGAGCACTTCGCGCTGTGGCTCTACACCGACGACGTCGACCGGGCCGTGGCCGAGCTGCGCGCGGCAGGCGCACCGGTCCGCCGGGAGCCGCAGGACATGCCGTGGGGCGAGCGGGTGGCCACCGTCGCCGACCCCGACGGCAACTCGGTCCACCTCGGAGCTACTCGACGTTGACCACGACCGCGCTGACGTTGTCGTCGGAGTGCTGCTCCACGGCGGCCGCGACGAGCTGCTCGGCGGCGTCCTGCGGGTTCGGCTCCGAGCTCAGGATCTCCTCGATCTCCTCGGTGGACAGCGTCTTGAACAGGCCGTCCGAGCAGATCAGCAGCCGGTCCCCCGGCAGGCAGGACAGCTCGATGCGGTCGACCTCGACCTCCGGGCCGACGCCGATCGCCCGGGTGAGCACGTTCCGGTGCGGGTGCTCGTCGGCCGCGTCCTCGCTGACCGCCCCCGCGCGCAGCAGCTCCGCGATGACGGTGTGATCGCGGGTCAGCAGTTCGAGGTTGCCGTTGCGGAGCCGGTACAGCCGCGAGTCGCCCACGTGCGCGGCCACGACGCCGGCGTCGGTCGTCATCGCCACGGCGACCAGCGTGGTGCCCATGGTCACCGCTTCGCGGTCCGCGCGTCTGAGCACCGCCCGGTTGGCCTGCTGGCAGGCGTGCAGCAGCCCGGCGGAGCTGCGATCGGTGGCGAAGTCCGCGTTCAGCGCGTCCAGCGCGAGCCTGCTGGCGACCTCCCCGCTCGACAACCCGCCCACCCCGTCCGCGAGCCCGAACAGCCCGTCACCGACGACCACCGCGTCCTGGTTGTTCCTGCGTCCGCCCTGGTGCGTCGCCGCCCCGGCGACAAGCGTGCTGCTCACTTCGGATCCCCTCCGTTGGGTTGACCGGTCGAACTGCTCGATCGGAAGACGGCCACCGCCCGCTGAGGTTCGCACGATCTCGCAATCCGAGTCCGCAGATCACACCGGCCCCCGCCCCGTCCCACGAAGAAGAGTCAAACACCTCAGAACTGGTAGTAGAGGAAGGGGCTGAAGGAGCCGGTGGCGACGAGGAGGCCGGAGTAGCCCAGGCCCAGGGTCAGGACGCCGATGCGGAGGGCCTTGGCCCGGCGGGTCCGGACCGACTCCAGGAACGGGCCGGTGCCCGCGTTCGCCGGGAGGAAGACCACCACCAGCGCCAGCAGCAGGAACACCAGGCGCTGGTTGGTCACCGCCGCCGCCACGATGTCGGTCAGGCCCGCGAAGTCCGGGACCAGCATGTGCCCCAGCATGACGAACGCGCTGGTCAGGTCAGGCGAGCGGAAGAAGACCCAGCCGATCACCACCAGCAGCATCGTCAGCGCACGGCGGGCGATGCGGGCCCGGGAGTCGGACGGGGCGTGGGCCCAGCCGAACCGCCGCTCGACGACCAGCAGCAGGCCGTGGAACAGGCCCCACACCAGGTACGTCCAGGCCGCACCGTGCCAGAAGCCGGTCAGCACGAAGATGATCGCCAGGTTGCGGTAGGTGCGGGCCGGGCCGCCCCGGTTGCCGCCGAGCGGGATGTAGACGTAGTCGCGGAACCAGCGCGACAGCGACATGTGCCAGCGGCGCCAGAACTCGGTGACCGTCACCGAGGAGTACGGCCGGGCGAAGTTCTCCGGCAGCCGGAAACCCAGCATCCGGCCCAGCCCGATGGCCATGTCCGAATAGCCGGAGAAGTCGAAGTACAGCTGCATCGCGTAGCCGATCGCGCCGAGCCAGGCGATCGCGAACGTCATGTCCTCGTCCGGCGTCGCGAAGCAGGCGTCCACCATCGGCGCCAGCGTGTCGGCGATCACGACCTTCTTCGTCAGCCCCCACGCGAAGCGCGGGAACCCGGCCGCGATGTCGTCGAGCCGGTGCGTGCGCTCCTGCGGCAGCTGGTCGGCTATCTCCCGGTAGCGCACGATCGGACCCGCCACCAGCTGCGGGAACATCGCGATGTAGGTGATGAACGAGACCGGGTTGCGCAGCGCGGGCCGCTCGCCGCGGTAGATGTCCACCACGTAGGAGATGTGGTGGAACGTGTAGAAGGAGATGCCGATCGGCAGCGCCAGCTCCAGCACCGGGAAGTCGCCGCCGAACCAGCTGCTGAGCACCGCCAGCTGCTCGGTGGCGAACCCGGCGTACTTCCACACCGCCAGGATCGCCAGGTTGAACGACACCGCGCCGATCAGCACCCATCGGCGCCGGTTCCGCTCGAAGCCCCACTCGACCGGTTCCAGCCGCAGACCGGCGAAGTAGTTCACCACGATGCACGCCAGCAGCAGCAGCGTGGTGCCGCCCGCGCCGCTGGCGTAGAACAGCAGGCTGGCCACCGCGACCACGGCGTTGCGCCCGGCGCGCGGCGCGATCAGCACTGCCGCCAGCACAGCGGGCAGGAAGTACCAGAGGAACAGGGGGCTTGCGAACGACATCGGGGCCTCGGAGTACGGGAGGCCCTCGCCTCCCCTTGGAGCACTTCAGGATTGCTGAATCGGACTCTAGCCGAGCCCGGAACGTCACCGTGCCGAAACGGAACGGGTCAAAACCGGGCTTTGATCCGCTTTGTCCTGACCAGGCGAAACGAGTTCGCGGGCGCACCGGCGAACCGGGGACGGCCGCCGCGCGGATCACCTAGCCTGGGACTCATGAACGCTCCCCCGCCGGGCTGGTACCCAGACCAGGCAGATCAGCGCTACGTCCGCTGGTGGGACGGCCACCAGTGGACCCCGCACGTGCAGCCGGCGCGGGCACCGGCACCGCCGCAGGGCGACGGCTCCGAGCTGGAGCTCTCCGTGGGCGGGACCGGCGACGCCGCGTCCATCCAGCAGCAGGTGCAGCAGCGCGCCGGGGTCGGCGGGCCGGTCGCGGGCGGCGGGGGCACCCTGTTCACCGAGCCGGTGCTGGTGATCAACCAGCAGGCGAAGCTGATCGAGATGTCGAACCAGTACGCCATCTACGACCAGCACGGACGGCAGCTCGGCTCGGTCGTGCAGACCGGCCAGAGCGGCGCGCAGAAGGCCTTGCGGGTGCTGACCAAGCTCGACTCGCTGATGACGGTCAAGCTGGAGATCCGGGACGTCACCGGTCGCCCGGTGCTGCTGCTGACCCGCCCGGCCACCGTGTGGAAGGGCAAGGTCCAGGTGCAGCGCCCGGACCAGTCACCGGTCGGCGAGATCAAGCTGGCGAACGTCTGGGGCAAGCCCCGTTTCGACTTCGAGATCGGCGGCCAGCGCATCGGCGGCATGCGGGCCGAGAACCTGCGCGCGTGGGACATCAAGATCGTCGACCACGCGGACCAGCAGATCGGCCAGATCACCAAGACCTGGCAGGGCCTGGCGAAGGCCGCCTTCACCACGGCGGACAACTACGTCCTGCAGATCCACCGCCCGCTCCAGGACCCGCTCCTGAGCATGGTCCTGGCCTCGGCCCTCACCTTCGACACCATCGCCAGCCAGCAGCAGTAGCGGCCCGAGCTCGGTGGTGGGGAAGGTTTGGTGGTGGGTTGGGCCGTGAGTGTTTTGGGGTGCTATAGCCCCACAAAACACTCACGGCACCAAGGACGACTCAGCTGATGCGGCGGCGACGCGCCACCTCGGAGAGGACCACGCCGGCCGCCACCGAGGCGTTGAGGGACTCGATGCCCGCTGCCATCGGGATCGAGACCGTCTGGTCGCAGGTCTCGCGGACCAGGCGGGACAGGCCCCGGCCCTCCGAACCCACGACCACCACCAGCGGCCCGGTCGCCAGCTCCAGCTCGTCCGAGGTCACGTCGGCGTCCGCGTCGAGCCCGATCACCATCAGGCCCTCGTTCTTGAGGTCCTTCAGCGTGCGGGTCAGGTTCACCGCCTTGGCCACCGGGAGCTGCGCCGCCGTGCCCGCGCTCGTCCGCCAGGCCACGGCCGTGATCCCGGCGCTGCGGCGCTGCGGGACGATCACGCCGTGCGCGCCGAAGGCCGCCGCCGAGCGGATCACCGCGCCGAGGTTGCGCGGGTCGGTGACGCCGTCGAGGGCCACGATCAGCGGCGGCAGACCGGAGTCGTAGGCCGCCTGGAGCACGTCCTCCGGGTGCGCGTACTTGAACGGCGGCACCTGGAGCGCGAGGCCCTGGTGCATCGCGTTGTTGGTCATCCGGTCCAGCTCGACGCGCGGGACGTCGACGACCGAGATGCCGCGCGCCTTCGCCTCCCGGACCGCTTCGGTGACCCGGTCGTCGATGTCGATGCCCTGCGCGACGTACAGCCCGCTCGCGGGCACACCCGCGCGGATGCACTCCACCACCGGGTTGCGCCCGGCCACCAGCTCCGGCTGCGTCTCCGCCGCAGCCTGGCGCTTCGCGCGCTGCTGCTCGGCCTTCGAGCGCGCGTCCGCGCGCCGCTTCGCGGGGTGGCTGACGCGGTCCTCCGCCTTCGGCGTCGGGCCCTTGCCCTTCAGCCCCCTGCGCCGCTGACCGCCGGAGCCGACGACCATGCCCTTCTTGTTGGTCTTGCGCATGCCGCCGCGGCGCTTGTCGTTGCCAGCCACGTGTTACCCGTCTTTCAATGTCCACATCGGACCGTCGGGGGTGTCCTCGACGGCAATCCCGCTGGCCAGCAGCCGGTCGCGCAGCAGATCGGCGGTGGCGAAATCGCGCTCCGCGCGGGCCTGCTTGCGCTGCTCCAGCATGGCGTCGACCAGGTCGCCGAGCGCGCGCTGCGCGGCGTCGTCCGCGCCCGAGTCCTCGGCCCACTGCTCGGACAGCGGGTCCAGCCCGAGCACGCCGGTCATCGCCCGCACGGACGCCGCCGCGCCGCGGGCCGACTCGTCGTCGCCCCGGTCCAGCGCCGCGTTGCCCTCGCGGACCACGTTGTGCACCGCCGCGATCGCCTGCGGCGTCGACAGGTCGTCGTCCATCGCCGCGGCGAACTCGGCGGTCACCTCGCCGGGCTCGACGGCCCCGGCGCGCTGCCCCACCCGCCGCACGAACGACTCGATGCGGCGGTAGGTGGCCACCGCCTCGGACAGGCCCGCCTCGGAGAACTCGAGGTTGGACCGGTAGTGCGGGGTGACCAGGTAGTACCGCAGCTCGGCCGCGCGGGCCCGCTTGAGCACCTCCGGGATGGACAGCACGTTGCCGAGCGACTTCGACATCTTCTCGCCGCTCATCGTCACCCAGGCGTTGTGCATCCAGTACCGGGCGAACCCGTCGCCTGCCGCGTTGGCCTGCGCCATCTCGTTCTCGTGGTGCGGGAAGACCAGGTCGAGCCCGCCGCCGTGGATGTCGAACTCGCTGCCCAGGTAGTAGGTGGCCATCGCCGAGCACTCCAGGTGCCAGCCCGGCCGGCCGTTGCCCCACGGCGTCGGCCAGCTCGGTTCGCCCGGCTTGGCGCCCTTCCACAGCGTGAAGTCGCGCGGGTCCTGCTTGCCGCTGGCCAGCGTCTCGCCCTGCTGCACCTCGTCGAGGCGCTGCCCGGACAGCTTGCCGTAGTGGTCGGCGTAGGAGGCGACCGAGAAGTAGACGTCGCCGCCCGCCGCGTAGGCGTGGCCCTTGTCGATCAGGCGCTGGATGAGGTCGATCATCTGCGTGACGTGCCCGGTCGCGCGGGGCAGCGCCGACGGCGGCAGGCAGCCGAGCTGGTCGTAGGCGCGCTCGAAAGCGCGCTCGTGCGTGGCGGCCCACTCCCACCAGGGCCGCCCCGCCTCGGCGGCCTTGGTGAGGATCTTGTCCTCGATGTCGGTCACGTTGCGGACCAGGCGCGTGTCGTAGCCGTGGTGCTGCAACCAGCGGCGGAGCACGTCGAAGTTCAGGCCGCTGCGGACGTGGCCGACGTGTGGGACGCCCTGCACCGTGGCACCACAGACGTAGATCGACGCCACTCCGGCGCAGCGCGGGTGGAATTCGCGCGTCGTGCGGGTCGCGGTGTCATGCAGGTGCAGGCTCACAACCCCGATGGTACGGGGGCCGGTCCGCGCCGAATCACGACAGGGGCGGTCACGTCAAGACCGCAGTGACGGTCAGCGCAGCAAGTCGCCCGCGGCGGTCAGCAGGGCGTCGCGGCGCTGCGCGGTGGGCGTCGGTTCCACGATCGCCACCTGGCAACCCACCGCGGCGGCCCCGCCATCGGCCTCTTCGCTGTCGCCGACCATCAGGGCCTCCGACGGCTCCACGCCCAGCCGCTCGCAGGCGCGCAGGAAGATCTTCGGGTCCGGCTTGATGACGCCCTCGAGGTAGGACAGCAGGAACTCGTCCACGTACTGGGTGACACCGATCCGCTCGAAAGCGGGACGGATGTCGAAGGCGATGTTGCTGATCACGCCGACCTTCACGCCGGAGGTGTGCAGCCTGCGCAGCACCTCGGCCGTGTCCGGGTACTCGGTCCAGTAGTCGGGGTCGATCAGGCGCTCGTAGAGCCCGTCGGCCTCGCCGTCCTGGACGCCGGAGCTGCGCAGCACCTCGACGTAGACCTTGCGGTGCAGCTCGGGATCGAGGTCGCGGTTGTCCCAGGCGTGCTGGTACTCGGCATCGAGCTGGACGATCTGCCCGGTGGGAGCGGTCATCCGCCGCATGATCTCGGCCTGGGCGGCCAGGTCGAACGGGGCGCCGTCGGCATCGGTGAGATCGGCGTACCAGGACGGATCTTCCTCGAGGCGGAACAGCGTGCCGGAGAAGTCGAAGAGCACCGCGCGCAGAGTCACGACGCCCAAGGTAGAGGTGCCGGAGCGACCCGGCACCGACATGCGGTCAAGCTCACCTGCGTTGAATTACCGGATTTTCCCCGCGCCCGGCCCCGGAACCGGGATCACGCCGCCCTCCGGGAATCGCGGCAGCGATCGACACCGCGCATCGGGACCACGATCCCCGCGACGGAGATCGCCGCGCTCACCCACAACAGGACCACCGCCAGCGCCAGCCCGAGACCACCGCCTCCGGACCACAGCACGAACGACACTGGCCACACCACGATCGGCTGCACTACGAGCAGCCGACGCACCCACCGGTTCCGCTCGATCACCATGCGTCGAGCATGGCGCGCACCGACCCCGGCATTCCAGATCGCGGCCCCTGAGTTTTCCCTGACTCCGCCAACCCGTCACGCCGGGCTACCAACCCGTTACTCGGCGGCTCCTTGCTCGCTGCGCCCTCGGCCGGACGGATGCCGATCGACGTTCACCCGGGGCGGAGAGCAGCGACGGGGCTCAGGCGGTGGGGAAGACCAGGGCGGTGGCGACTGCGGCGATGCCTTCGCCGCGGCCGGTGAGGCCCAGGCCGTCAGAAGTGGTGCCGGAGACCGACACCGGCGCTCCGATCGCTTCGGAGAGCACCTGCTGGGCCTCTTCGCGGCGCTTGCCGATGCGCGGCGCGTTGCCGATCACCTGCACCGTCGCGTTGCCGATGCGGAAACCGGCCGCTGCGACGCGCTCGCGCACCTCGGCCAGGAAGTCCACGCCGTGCGCGCCCGCCCAGCGGTCGTCGTCGGTGCCGAACACCGCGCCGAGATCGCCCAGCCCGGCCGCCGACAGCAGTGCGTCGCACAGCGCGTGCGAGGCGACGTCGCCGTCGGAGTGGCCGGCGCAGCCGTCGACGTCCGGCCAGAGCAGGCCCGCGACCCAGCAGTCGCGGCCGGGCTCGACCGGGTGCACGTCGACGCCCTGGCCGACGCGGGGAAGCAGTTCGGTCACGCGAGCTCTCCAGTGTTCTGCGGGGCGCCCGCGGCCAGCACCGACTCGGCGACGGCCAGGTCGAACGCGGTGGTGATCTTCAGCGCGTCCGGGTGGCCCGCGACGGTGTGCACCTTGCCGCCGATCCGCTCCACGAGACCGGCGTCGTCGGTGGCGATGTCACCGGCCGCCGCGTACGCCTCGCGCAGCACGTCGATGGCGAAGCCCTGCGGGGTCTGGACCGCCCGGAGCTCGGCGCGGTCCACGGTCGCGACGACGTCGCCGGACTCGTCCACCCGCTTGATCGTGTCCGACACCGGCAGCACCGGGATCACCGCGGGCGCGCCCTGCTCGACCGCCCGCACGACGTCCCGGATCACCGAGGCCGGGGTGAAAGCACGCGCGGCGTCGTGCACCAGCACGACCCGCGCGTCCGGTGCGATCCGCCCGACGACGTCGAGCGCCAAGCGCACCGAATCAGTTCGCTCCGATCCCCCGGGCACCACGTGCGCGGCCGGGAGCTCGGCCAGCTCAGCGGCCACCAGCTCGACCTGGTCGGGCGGGGCCGCCACGACGACGTGCTGCACGCAGCCCGCGGCCAGCAGGCCGCGGACCGCGCGCAACAACAACGATTCACCGTTCACCGGAACCAGCGCCTTGGGCATCCCCAACCCCAAGCGCACCCCGCGGCCTGCCGCGGGGACCAGCGCGACTACGCTCACGCTCGCTCGTTCCCGATGATCAAACCGCAGTGGCGAGGACTTCGTCCAGCAGGGTTTCCGCCTTGCCCTCGTCAGTCCCCTCGGCCAGCGCCAACTCGCTCACCAGGATCTGACGGGCTTTCGCCAGCATCCGCTTCTCGCCTGCGGACAGGCCACGATCCTTCTCGCGTCGCCAGAGGTCGCGCACCACTTCGGCCACCTTGTTCACATCGCCGGAGGCGAGCTTCTCCAGGTTGGCCTTGTACCGTCGAGACCAGTTCGTTGGCTCTTCGGTGTGCGGGGCCCGCAGCACGTCGAAGACCCGATCGAGACCCTCCTGGCCGACCACGTCCCGGACGCCGACGATCTCGGCGTTGTCCGCGGGAACGCGCACGGTCAGGTCGCCCTGCGCGACCTTGAGGACGAGGTACTGCTTCTCCTCGCCCTTGATCACACGAGTCTCGATTGCTTCGATGAGTGCGGCACCGTGATGCGGGTAGACGACGGTCTCTCCGACCTTGAAAACCATGTGTCCTCTGCCCCTTTCGCTATGCCCACTTTACCACGCCGGGCAACTCGCCCTCGAAGCCCCATCGCCCGTATTCGCAGGTCAAGCCATGGACTGGGGTTGACAAAGGGCACCCGAACGTGCAAGGCGCGACCTTTCGGCCCACTGAAATCGTCCACTGTGGACACCGTTGTCGGCCGGATCGGCGGGCGCTCCATGCGTAGCTCGGCAAGACCCTGGGGCACCCCCGCGCGGGCGGGGCATTAAGCTCCACCTGGTTGTCCGGCAATCAGGAAGGACGCTGCAACCGTGAGCCGCCCTCAGCACCACAAGGCCGTCCGCCTGCGGTTGATCCCGGCCGCACTCGGGCTCGGCGCCGTCGTTGCCCTCGCCGGGTGCAGTGCCGGTCAGGTGACCGAGACCGACACCCAGGTCGCCGCCGTGAACGGCGGGAACGGCGATGTGCAGAAGATCGCCGTCCGCAACGCCATGTTCACCTTCCCGAGCACCGGCACGGTCTACCCGGCCGGGTCCTCGGCGCCGCTGGAGGCCGTGCTGGCCAACGAGGGCGTCAACGACAAGCTCGTCGAGGTCACCAGCAGCTACACCACCGCGCCGGCCACCATCGGCGGCGTCACCGACCTGCCCAGCCGCACCGCCCTGCACGCCACCGGCGCCTCCGCCGAGCTGAAGGCGCAGGCCGAGGCCGTCGGGAACCGCCAGGTGCAGATCACGCTGAACGGCTTCAAGCAGGACATCACCCCCGGCGTGACCATCCCGGTGACCTTCGTCTTCGAGAAGGCCGGCCCGGTCACCGTCCAGGTGCCGATCGGCATCGACCACTCGCCGCGCCCCGAGGAGCACGGCGGCGGCGGTCACTGACCTCCCAGCTTCCCGGATCGGGCCGTCCGCACCGCGCGGGCGGCCCGATCTGCGTTTCCGCTGGTGGTGACCCGTGAGTGGTTTGGGGCGCTATGGCACCCCAATACGCTCACGGGTTCTGACCTGCGGGAACACGGCCGAGGCGGACGTCGTGGGGCGAGGTGTCGTCGCGGGCGGATAGCCTCGCCGGGTGCCGCCCAAGAACGCCCGAGCCGCCCGTCCCGCCTACCGCTGCGCCGACTGCGGCCACGAGGTCGCCAAGTGGGTCGGGCGCTGTCCGGGCTGCCAGGCGTGGGGCACCGTCGAGGAGGCCGCACCGGCCCGGCCCGCGCTGGCCAAGGTCAGCGCAGGCGCCCCGGCCACCCCGGCGCGGCCGATCGCCGAGGTCGACCTGGACTCGGCCCGCGCGGTGTCCACCGGCATCGACGAGCTGGACCGGGTGCTCGGCGGCGGCATCGTGCCCGGTGCGGTCGTGCTGCTGGCCGGCGAGCCCGGTGTGGGCAAGTCCACACTGCTGCTGGAGGTCGCCCACCGCTGGGCCACCAGCTCCGCGCGCGGTCCGTCGCTGTACATCACCGGCGAGGAATCCGCAGGTCAGGTTCGGTTGCGGGCGGAGCGGACGGATTCGGTGCACCCGCAGCTCTACCTCGGCGCGGAGAGCGACCTCTCCGCCGTGCTCGGGCACGTCGACGCGGTGCGCCCCGGCCTGCTGATCGTCGACTCGGTGCAGACCGTGCAGTCGCCCGACGCCGAGGGCAGCCCCGGCGGCGTCACCCAGGTCCGCGCGGTCACCACCGCGCTGGTCGCGCTGGCCAAGGAGCGCGGGCTGCCGGTGGTGCTGGTCGGGCACGTCACGAAGGACGGCGCGGTCGCCGGTCCGCGCGTGCTGGAGCACCTGGTGGACGTGGTGCTGCACTTCGAGGGCGACCGGCACTCGGCGCTGCGGATGCTGCGCGGCGTGAAGAACCGGTTCGGCCCCGCCGACGAGGTCGGCTGCTTCGAGCAGCGCGACGACGGCATCGCCGAAGTGCCCGACCCCTCCGGCCTGTTCATCAACCGGCAGGAATCGGTCGTCGACGGCACCGCGGTGACCGTCATGGTCGAGGGCAAGCGGCCGCTGCTGGTCGAGGTGCAGGCGCTGCTGATGCACACCCAGATGGCGATGCCGCGCCGGTCGGTCAGCGGCCTGGACTCGGCGCGGGTGTCGATGACGCTGGCCGTGCTGGGCAAGCACGGCAAGATCCCCACCGGCGATCACGACGTGTTCGCCGCGACGGTCGGCGGCCAGCGCGTCAGCGAGCCCGCCGCGGACCTCGCGGTGGCGATGGCCATCGCCTCCTCGCGCAAGAGCAAGCCGCTGCCGCCGAACCTGGTGGTGATCGGCGAGGTGGGCCTGGCGGGCGAGATCCGCCGGGTCAACGGGGTCGGGCGGCGGCTGGCGGAGGCCGCGCGGCTGGGCTTCGACCGGGCGCTGGTGCCGCCGGACTCGGGTCCGCTGCCCAAGGGCGTGCGTGCCACGGTGGTGTCCAACATCGGCGACGCGCTCAAGATCGTGAGGTGACGATGAGCCACGAGGCGCTGCGCGCCACGCTGGCCCGCCTGGCACCCGGTACCGCCCTGCGCGACGGCCTGGAGCGCATCCTGCGCGGCCGCACGGGCGGGCTGATCGTGCTCGGCTACGACCCGGCCGTGGAGGCGCTCTGCGACGGCGGCTTCCGGCTGGACATCGAGTTCAGCGCCACCCGGCTGCGCGAGCTGTCGAAGATGGACGGCGCGGTGGTGCTGTCCACCGACGCCCGGCGGATCATGCGGGCCAACGTGCACCTGGTGCCCGACGCGAGCACGCCCACCGAGGAGTCCGGCACGCGGCACCGCACGGCGGAGCGCACCGCGATCCAGACCGGCTACCCGGTGGTGTCGGTGAGCCAGTCGATGAGCATCATCAGCGTCTACACGCAGGGCCACCGGCACGTGCTGATCGGCTCGCCGGAGATCCTCTCCCGCGCGAACCAGGCGCTGGCCACGCTGGAGCGCTACACCGCGCGGCTGGCCGAGGTCGCGCAGGCGCTGTCGGCGCTGGAGATCGAGGACTACGTGACGCTGCGCGACGCGATGACGGTCGTGCAGCGGATGGAGATGGTGCGGCGGATCGCCGACGAGATCGAGGGCGACGTGGTCGAGCTCGGCGTGGACGGCAGGCTGATCGAGCTGCAGCTCGACGAGCTGGTCGGCCCGCTGCGCGGCACCCGCGCCGAGCGCGACGGCACCGACCTGGATCGCGAGCTGATCGTGCAGGAGTACCTGCCCACCAGCGGCGCGATGCCGACGTCGGAGCAGGTGGAAGCGGCCCTGCACAAGCTCGACGCGACCGAGCTGCTGGACCTGACCGCGATCGCCGCCGCCTTCGGCTACCCGGACTCGCCGGAAGCCCTGGACCAGCACCTGAGCCCGCGCGGCTACCGCCTGCTGGCCCGGGTGCCGCGGCTTCCGGCGATCGCTCGGCGGCGGCTGGTGGAGCACTTCGGGTCGCTGCAGCGGCTGCTGGCGGCGTCGGTGGACGAGCTGGGCGAGGTGGAGGGGCTCGGCGACGCCAAGGCCCGGCTGGTCCGCGAAGGCCTGTCCCGGCTGGCCGAATCGTCCATCGTGGACCCGTTCGCCTGAAAGCGCTGTCGGCGTGGCCGTCCGCGATCGACCACCTGGGGCTGGCGAGGACGGCCCGCCGCGCGTTCGTACATCAGGAGAGCCCGGGGAAGCGCTCAGGTTCCGCCAAGCGACCACGAACAAGCCCTGCGAGCGGATCAGGGCGTCAGGCGGAACTCGACCGGGGCGCTGTTGAGCGACGCGAGCCTGGCCACCAGCCGGTACAGGCCCTCGGTGGCCTTGGCCTGGTCGGGGCCGCAGTCCGGAGTGGACGTCAGGCCGGACCACTCGACGTCGTTGCGGACCGACTGGCCGGGCTGCAGCAGCGGCTGCTCGTTGGTCGACTCCGCGTAGCAGTCGTTGCTGGACCACACGTGCTTGCCCGCCTGCGAGGTCACGGTCAGCTCGCGCAGCATGCGGTTGGTGTCGCGCACGCAGGGGCGGTCGCCCGCGTTGGTGATCACGATGCTCATCGGAACCTTGTCGCCGGCCCGGAACTCGGGTCGGGCGACCTCCGCGACCACCCGGACCGCCTCGTCCGGGCACTGCGGCGGCGGCTCGTCGGCCGCGATCGCGACCGGCGCGGCCGGCGGCGCGGCCTGCGGCTGCGGCGTCGATCCGCTCACGAGCAGCACCGCGCCCCAGGCGACCAGTGCGACCGCGAGCAGGACCGCGGCGATCGCCACCACGCGGCGACGCCAGTACACGGCTGGCGGCAACGGCCCGTTCGGATCTAGCACGGATCGACAGTAACGCGGCGACTACTCCGAACGGCGCTGCCGATGATCACCTGATCGGGTGCAAATCAGCGAATCCACCCCCACCGCACCGCAACCACCCGGCCGAGCGAGCCGCGTCAGTTTCTCGCGAAATCGACGCTCACCCGGGTGATGGTCAATTTCGTGCGAAATTGGCACCTCCTCGCCGTCGTGGCGGTGTTCGCGCTGGTGGTCAAGGCTGTGTTCGTTCGAGGTCGTGGTGGCTGGAGGATTACTGCGCGTGTCGGTTCGGGCGTGGTTCTTCGCTGGATCCGGGGGCCTGGCAGGATCGGCAGTGCCATGAAGACCTCCGCCGCGAATCCCGTCGTCCCACCGCTGAACCCGGTCGAGCTGATCGACTGGTTCGCCGCCACCGCCCGCCCGCTGCCGTGGCGCGCACCCGGCGTCACGGGCTGGGGCGTGCTGGTCAGCGAGACGATGTTGCAGCAGACCCCGGTCAACCGGGTCCAGCCGATCTGGGAGGAGTGGATGCGGCGCTGGCCGCTGCCCTCCGACCTGGCCGCGGAGTCCCAGGGCGAGGTGCTGCGCGCGTGGGGCAAGCTCGGCTACCCGCGCCGCGCGCTGCGCCTGCACGAGGCCGCCGCGACCATCGCGGCCGAGCACGGCGACGTCGTCCCGTCGGACGTGGACACCCTGCTCGCCCTGCCGGGCGTCGGCGCCTACACCGCCCGCGCGGTGGCCGCCTTCGCCTACGGCAAGCGCGCTCCCGTGGTCGACACGAACGTGCGGCGCGTGGTGGCGCGAGCCGTGCACGGCGCGGGCGATGCCGGGCCGCCGTCGACGAAGCGGGATCTCAACGACGTCGACGTCCTGCTGCCGGACGACGACGCCTCCGCGGCGAAGCTCTCCGCCGCGCTGATGGAGCTCGGGCAGGTCGTGTGCACGGTGCGCTCGCCGCTGTGCGAGTCGTGCCCGATCGCGCACGACTGCGCCTGGCAGCACGCCGGGCGACCGGCCTACGCGGGCCCGCCGAAGAAGGTGCAGAAGTTCGCGGGCACCGACCGCCAGGTGCGCGGCAAGCTGCTCGACGTGCTGCGTGGCTCGACCGGCCCGGTGCTGCGCGAGCAGCTGGACGCGGTGTGGTCCGACGCCGGGCAGCGCGACCGCTGCCTGGACTCGCTGCTGGTCGACGGGCTCGTCGAGCAGACCGACGACGGCCGCTTCGCGCTGCCCGGAGAGCACTGATGGCGCACGCGCTGGTGTTCTTCTTCGACGACCGCACCGAGTCGGAGATCCGCGGCCTGTGGCAGCGGCTGGACGACGCGGGCGTGCCGAGCCCGGCGGGCAAGCACCGACCGCACGTGACCTTGGCAGCGGCGGGGAGCATCCCGCCCGCCGCCCGCAAGGCGGTGCGCGCCGAGCTGGAGCTGCTGTCCGTCCCGGACCTCTGGCTGCACACGCTCGGCACGTTCCCCGGCGAGGAGCGGAAGCTGCTGCTGGGAGCGGTGGTGGACGCCGAGCTGCTGGCGGTGCACTCCGCGGTGCACGACGCGCTGGCGGGCCGGGTGCAGAACCCGTCGGCCTACTACTTCCCGGGTGCCTGGATCCCGCACTGCACCCTGGCCCAGGGCATCACCGACGACCAGCTCGCAACGGGTTTCCGCGCGCTCCAGCCGCCGACCGCCGTCCGCGCCGCGATCAGCGAAGTCGCGATCGTCGACACCCGAACCGGGGAATCCGAGACCGTCCTGCCCCGCTGAGCGCCCGGCGACCACGCAATTTCAATTGAAATTGGACGTCTAATTTCAATTGAAATTGCACAACCACCGACACGCCGACGGCGCGTTGGGTCCCGACACGCCGTCGGACCGCAATTTCCATTGAAATCGACGATGTGATTTCCATTGAAATTGCGGGGTCGTGGTCGGCGGAGTGGCGGAGGCGCCGCGGGGGCCGGTCGGGTCGGGAGGGCCCGGGTGGCTCGGTCGGGTCGGGAGGGTCCGGGTGGGCTCGGTCGGGTCGGGAGGGCACGGTCGGGTCGGGAGGGCACGGTCGGGTCGGGAGGGGGCACGGGTGGGTCGGGAGGGATCGGGTGGGTCGGGCATTTGGTCCTTAGTGGACTTTCTTCTCGATCACGAGTTGCCGAGTTGCTGGTGACGGGCCACTTTGGATCAGCACCTCGCACCCGGTAGGAGGACGCATGGACGTCGACGGCGTGAGCATCCTCGGCCGCGGGATCGCGGCCAAGGGACCGGAGGGCGTCGTGTTCGCCAACCTCGACCTGCAGGTCTCCGCCGGGGCGCTCGCCGTGATCGCCGGTCCTTCCGGGACCGGGCGCACCTCGCTGCTGCTCGCGCTGTCCGGCCGGTTGCCGCTGATCACGGGCTACCTGGACGTCTCCGGGCACGTGCTGCCCGCCCAGGCGAAGGCGGTGCGGCAGCTGATCCGCCCGGCTCGGCTGCGGCCGGGTTACGAGCTGGAGGAGAAGCACCGGGTGCGGGAGGCGATCCTCGAGCGCCGCCTGATCAGCGGCGCTTCCGATCGCTCCATCGACGCCGCGCTCGACCTCCTCGGCCTGGCCCCCGACCGGTCCGCGCTGATCGACGAGCTGCACCCGGCCGACCGGCTGCTGCTCGCGGTGGCGCTGGCGATCGCGCCCTCGCCCGCCGGGATCCTGGTCGACGACGTCGACGTCGGCCTGCCGCTGCCGTCGCGGGCGCGGGTGTGGGCGGCGCTGCACGAGGTGACCCGGACCGGGATGACGGTGCTGGCCAGCGCCGCCGACGCGCCGTCGGGAGACGTCGAGGTGATCCACCTCCCCGCGCGCGAGCAGGACTGGCCCACCGATGTGCTCGACCTGCTGGAGGAGGACACGCCGTGAAAGCGTTCACCCTGGCCTGGCTGGAGCTGCGGCGCTTCCGCGGACCGCTGCGCCGCCTCGTGCCGCTGGTGCTGGTGCTGGTCCCGCTGCTGTACGGCTCGCTGTACCTGTGGTCGAACTGGGATCCCTACGGCAAGTTGGGCCAGGTCCCGGTCGCGGTGGTGAACTCCGACCTGCCGGTGGACAGCCGCGGCGAGCACATCAACGCCGGTGAGCAGTTCGTCCAGCAGATCAAGGCGACCGACACCTTCGACTGGCACTTCGTGGACGCCGCCGACGCGCGGCGCGGGCTGGCCGAGGGCACCTACTACTTCACCATCGAGGTGCCGTCGGACTTCAGCGCGCGGCTGGCCACGGCGGCGGATCGCAACCCGGAGCGGGCGGCGCTGCACATCGTCAAGAACGACGCCAACGGCTTCATCGTCGGGATCATGGCCGACACGGTGAAGACCGAGCTGCAGAACCAGATCAACGCGGCCGCGCACGCCACCTACGCCCGCGCGCTCTACGGCGAGCTGGACCAGGCGCGGCAGAAGTTGCAGCTGGCGTCGGAGGCGTCCAAGCAGCTGGTCGAGGGCACCGAGCTGAGCAAGCAGGGCACCGCCGCGCTCACCACCGGGCTCAACGGCGTGCGCGACGGCACCGGCGAGATCACCCGAGGCGTGCAGAGCATCGCCGACGCGAGCGCCCAGCTCGACCAGCAGCTGAGGGCCATCACCGACTTCACCGCCGAACGGCTGCCCGGAGCGGTGAACGCGCTGGTCAACGCGAGCAACGTCGCGGTCAACAGCCTGAGCGCGATCAAGACCACCACCGGGTTCCTCAACCAGCGGGCCGCCGAGGGCCGCGCGGCCGTCGAGGAGCTCGGCGAGAAGCACCCCGACATCGCGCAGGACTCCGTCTACCAGCGCGCGCTGGACATCTCCCGCAAGCTCGCCGACTCGTCGGCCACGGCCGACGGCGATGCGCAGAAAGCGCTGGCCACCGCGCAGGACGCCAACCGCCAAGCGCTCGCGCTGCAGAACAACCTCGGCCCGCTGCAGAACCAGGTCCGCGCGATCACCGCACCGGCCGACACGCTGCGCGCGGGCACGGCGGAGCTGGCCGGTGGTGGTCTCGGCATCACCAACGGGCTGAACACGCTGGCCGCGAGCAGCGGCGTGCTGCACACCGGCGCCGGGCAGCTCAACGACGGCGCCAGGTCCCTGCAGGGGCTGGTCGACGACACGCTGGGCAAGATCCCGCCGACGAACCCGACCGAGGTCGCGCAGGCCGCCGACGTGCTGGGCTCGCCGACCGAGATCCACGTGGAGAACATCAACCCGGCGCACGTCTACGGGCGCGGGCTGGCACCGTTCTTCTTCGCCATCGCGCTGTGGGTGTTCGGCCTGTTCGCGTACCTGCTGCTCAAGCCGGTGAACCAGCGGGCGATGGCGGACCGGGTCAACGCGTGGACGATCGCGCTGGCCGGGTTCCTGCCCGCCGCGGCGCTGGGCGTGCTCGGCGGGCTGGTGCTGTACGCGGTGGTCGACTTCGGGCTGGGCCTGGACCCGGTGCACCTGTGGTGGACGCTCGGGCTGGTCTCGCTGGCCGCGCTCGCGTTCGTGGCGATAGACCACTTCCTGCGCACCGCGCTGGGTGCGGTCGGCGACCTGCTGTCGCTGGTGCTGCTGATCATCCAGCTCACCGCCTCCGGCGGGCTGTACCCGATGGAGACCGCTCCGGCGCCGTTCCAGGCGGTGCACCCGTTCCTGCCGATGAGCTACCTGGTCGACGGGCTGCGGGTGACGATCTCCGGCGGCGAGGTCCAGCACCTGCTCGAGGACGCCGTGGTGCTCGGCGGATTCCTGGTGGTCTTCCTGCTGCTGACCACGCTGGTCGTGCAGAAGCAGCGCACCTGGTCGGTGGCCCGCCTGCATCCGCAGATCGAGCTTTGAGCCTGCTCCCGGGCTCGTTCTGCGTAGCGGTGCGGGCTGCGACGGTGGGCCGAACGCCTCCGGCGCTTCAAAGGACGAAGACCGAGTTGCCGAGGTCGCCGATCGCCCTTCCGGGCTCGTAGTCTGGCTACATGGCTGTTGTGAAGATCAATGCGATCGAGGTTCCCGAAGGTGCTGGTCCGGAACTGGAGAAGCGGTTCGCTTCGCGGCACGGCTCGGTGGACAGCGCGCCGGGCTTCCTCGGGTTCGAGCTGCTGCGCCCGGTGAAGGGCGACAACCGCTACTTCGTCTACACGAAGTGGGAGTCCGAGGAGGCGTTCCAGGCCTGGGCGTCGGGCCCGGCGAAGGCCGCGCACGCCGGTGAGGCGAAGAACCCGGTCGCCTCCGGGTCCAGCCTGCTCGAGTTCGAGCTGGTCCAGGAGTCCTACCCGGAGAAGTGATCCGGTCGTGAGCGTTTTGGGGTGTCAGAGCGCCCCAAAACGCTCACGGACCCCGTCCCCGGCGCGAGGGTTCCGCCTCAGCCGCGCCACCGCAGAGTCGCGAGGATCGCGCGGTGGTCGGCGCCCGGCAGCGGGAAGACCTCGAAGGCCTGCGGGGTCAGCTCCGGTGTGGTGAGGACGTGGTCGATCGTCACCGGCGGCGGGAACCAGCCCTTCGGCCAGGTCGCGCTCAGCCCCGCGCCGGTGGCCGCCGCGGCGTCGGTGTAGCCGCGGCCGATCAGGTCGCCGAGCCGGGAGTGGTCGAGCGTCGCGTTGAAGTCGCCCGCCAGCACTCGCGGCGTGCCGTTCAGCGGCAGCTGCCCCAGCTCGGTCATCTCGCGCCGCCACACGTCGTAGGTGTCGCGCCCCATCGGGTACAGCGGGTGCACCGCGACGATCTCCACCGGTGGGCTGCCCGGCCGGTCCAGCAGCGCTGACGGCTGGGCGAGCGTCGACTCCGGCACCAGGTCCAGCTCGCGCAGCGGGTAGCGCGCCGCGATGCCCGAGCCGTCCGCCTTCGGGCCCGGGCTGAACACCCGGTGCGGCAGTTCGGCGCCCAGGTCCGCGCGGTCCAGGCGGTCCACCAGCTCCGGGGTGAGTTCCTGAAGGCTGAGCACGTCGACCTCGTGCCGCCGCACCAGCTCCACCACCGCCGTCGCGTCCGCCTGACCGAAGTAGGCGTTGACCGACAGCACCCGCAGCTCGGTGCCCTGCGCCGGAGCCGCGCTCGACATCGTCCGCGGCGCGACGGAGAGCACGAGCAGCACCGTCACCAGGCCGACGACGAGCATCGTCAGCCAGCGGCGCAACAGCAGCCCGAAGAGCGTGAGCACCGCGCCGACCAGCACGGCGTACGGGGTCAGCGCCACCAGCGCCACGGTGTAGCGGTCGAACTCCAGTCCGCCCAGCGGCAGCGCCGCCCAAGCGAGGAAACCGAGGCTCAGCAGCACCAGCAGGGCGGTCAGCAGCCGCCCGCCCGGCTTTCGCGGATCCAGCTCCTCTTCCGGCTGTTCGACCAACGTCCGCGTCACTCGCGCCCCCTGTCATCCGGCTCACCAAGCCTGTCAGCGCGCTGTGCGCGCGCTGTCAGCGCCCCTTCGGATAGTGGGATGCGCAAGCCCTTGAGGAGGTTGCATGTCATACGCGATCCAGGCCGAAGGCCTGGTCAAACGCTTCGGCTCCACCACCGCGCTGGCCGGGGTCGACCTCGCCGTGCCCGCCGGGACGATCCTCGGCGTGCTCGGCCCGAACGGCGCGGGCAAGACGACCACGGTGCGCATCCTGGCCACCCTGCTCCGGCCGGACGCCGGCACCGCGACCGTCGCGGGCTACGACGTGCTCCGGCAGTCGGTCGCGGTGCGCAGCCGCATCGGGCTGACCGGGCAGTACGCCTCGGTGGACGAGGAGCTGACCGGGGTGGAGAACCTGGTGCTGATCGGCCGCCTGCTGGAGATGCCGCGCGGCGACGCCAAGGCGCGCGCCGCCGAGCTGCTGGAGCGGTTCGGCCTGACCGACGCGGGCGGGCGCGCGATCAAGACCTACTCCGGCGGGATGCGCCGCCGCCTGGACCTGGCCGCGAGCCTGGTGGGCCGCCCCGAGATCCTCTACCTGGACGAGCCGACCACCGGGCTGGACCCGCGCAGCCGCAACCAGGTCTGGGACATGGTCCGCGACCTGACCGGCGAAGGCGTCACGGTGCTGCTGACCACGCAGTACCTGGAGGAGGCCGATCAGCTGGCCGACCGGATCAGCGTGATCGACCACGGCCGGGTCGTCGCGGACGGCCGCGCCGACGAGCTCAAGCGCCGGACCGGCGGGCAGACCCTGCAGGTGCGCCCGACCGATCTGGCGAACGTGCCCGCGGTGCGCCGGATCCTGACCGAGCTGACCGGCGCCGAACCGGCCGTGAACGACGAGAGCGGGCTGCTCACCGCCCCGGTGGACGACCCGGTGCTGCTGTCCACCCTGGTCCGCCGCCTGGACGACGCGGGCATCACGGCGGACGAGCTCGCGCTGCGCCTGCCGAGCCTGGACGAGGTGTTCCTGGCCATCACCGGAAAACCAGCCGAGGAGGCGGCATGAGTCATCTCAGCTCTGTGCCCACCCAAGCCCCGCGCAACCGCGCCCCGGGGGAACGTGACGCAACCCAGCCACGAGGAACGGCGAAACGCGCGATCAACTCTCAACGCAACCACCACTGCGAATCGCGGAGAGGCGGGGCTGCCGCGTGACTGCCACATTGGAACGCACGCCCGCCGCTGCTGCGGCGGCGCCCGAGAGCATTGGGCCGCTGCGCACGCTTCGGCACGGGTTGACGCTCGCCGGGCGGAGCGTGCTGAAGATCCGCAAGTCGCCCGAGGGCCTGATCGACGTCACCATCCAGCCGATCCTGTTCCTGGTCATGTTCGTCTACCTCTTCGGCGGCGCGATCTCCGGGGACACCGGTTCCTACCTGCAGGTCACGCTGCCCGGCGTGATGGCGATGAACATGGTCTTCGGCAGCCTCGGCACCGGCATGGCGCTCAACACCGACATCAACAAGGGCGTCTTCGACCGGTTCCGCAGCCTGCCGGTGGCGCGTTCGGCGCCGCTGATCGGCGCGGTGCTCGGTGACATCGTGCGCTACCTGGTGTCGCTGGCGGTGCTGCTGGTGTTCGCCACGATCATGGGCTTCCGGATCCAGACCGATCCGCTGTCCGCGCTGCTCGCGATCGTCGTGGTGATCGCCTTCGCGCTGGCGATGTGCTGGATCACGGTGTTCCTGGGGATGCTGATCAAGAGCCAGCAGGCGCTGCCGGGCGTGGCGATGGCGTTCATGTTCCCGCTCACCATGGGCAGCAACGTGTTCGTGCCGACGCACACGATGCCGGGCTGGCTGCAGGCGTGGGTGGGGATCAACCCGGTCACCCAGCTCGCGGACACCGCTCGCGGCCTGATGATCGGCGGCCCGGTCCTCGGCCCGCTGACGGCCACCGCGATCTGGATGGTGGCGATCGTGGCGGTGTTCTTCCCGCTGGCGATGTGGGCCTACCGCCGGCGGGTCTGAACCGCACGGCCGGGTTCCTCCCGCACTTGGGGGGCGGGAGGAACCCGGTCACGCGCCCAGCGCCGCGCGCAACTCCTCGAACGCGGCTTCGCGGGAGAGGGCCGCGCCCTTCTCCCGCTCGGCGTCGTAGCTCCCGGTCAAGGTGTGCAGGAGGTCGCGCACCTCCGGGTCGCCTTCGTCGAGCTGGCCGCGCAGCGCGACCGCGATGCCGAGCAGCCGCGCCGCCGGTTCCGGCCGCCCCTGCGCGAATTCCGTCCTCGCCGCCTGCTCGGCGATGGCGGCGGTCATCGGCATGTCGCGGAGGTCCAGGCCGGTGACCAGCGCTTCGGCCAGTCCGGCTCGCGCGGCGTCGAAGTCGCCCTCGGAGGCGTGCAGCCGGGATTCGCAGATCTTGACCAGCTGCCGCAGCGGTTGCGGCGTCACGGTCATGTCGCCGACCAGCTCGCGCAGTTCGGCGATCCGCTCCCACGCCCCGGCGAAGTCCCCGGTCTGCCGCGCCACCTCGGCCAGGCCGCTCAGCGCACCGATCCGGTGGTGCGGGAACGCGTTCTGGCCGAATTCCGCGGCCCGGCGCAGCTCTTCCTCCGCGCCCGCGGGATCGCCCGCGCGCAGCCGTTCGAGGCCGATCCGCGCCAGCACCGACACCAGGTCGTCGGTGCAGCGCAGTTCCCGCAGGGTCGCGGCCGATTCCTGCAGCGCCGCTATCGAGCCTCCGTGGTCGCCGCGCTGGGAGCGCAGTTCGGCCAGGCTCTGGATCGTGCTCGCGGTGCCCCACCGGTCGCCGATCGCGCGGAACTCGGCCAGCGACGCGAGCATGTTCTCCTCCGCCGGTCCGGGATTCCCGGTGTGCTCCAAACCCCAGGCCCGGCAGTAGAGACCGGCCGCGCGCGCCCACGGGTGCGCGTCCTGCAGCGCGGACTCGACGCAACGCTCCATTTCGGACAGTTCGCCGCAGAGCATCCAGGCCATCGGTTCCATCATCGCCGCGTACAGGTACCGCGATCGGGCGCCGGTGTCGCGGACCTCGGTCACCGCGGCGCGCAGGCGGGTGAACCAGTCCGGTTCCTCGGCGACCAGTCGCCGCATCAGCCCGACCACCGCCCGGCTCGCCGCCGGGGCCGCGCCCGGCAGCTCGGCGACGGCGTTGAGCCGGCCGATCAGCTCCTCGTGCTGCGCCGCCATCGACCAGTACCAGCACAACGCCGCCACCAGCCGGATCCCCCGGTCCGCGTCGCCGGACGAGGTGGCCCAGTGCAGGGCGGCGATGATGTTGTCGTGATCGGCGTCCAGCCGTTCCATCCAGTCGATCTGGTCGGCCTCGTGCACCTTCGGCGCGATGCTCTCGGAGAACTCGACGTAGTACGCCGCGTGCGAGGAGCGCAGCGCGTCCTCCTCCCCCGCCGCGTCGAGCTTCTCGGCGCAGAAGGCGCGCACCGTCTCCAACATCCGGTAGCGCATGCCCAGGCCCGAATCCACCGCCTCCACCAGGGATTTCTCCACCAGCGACAGCAGCACGTAGAACGCGTCGCCGCCGGTGATCTCGGCATCGGCGCACACCCCGGAGATGGCCTCCGGCGTGGCGCCGCCCGCGAACACCGACAGCCGCCGGGCCAACGTCTGCTCCTGCTCGGTGAGCAGGTCCCAGCTCCACTCCACGACCGCGCGCAGCGTCCGGTGGCGGGGCATCGAGGTGCGGTTGCCGTTGGTGAGCAACCGGAACCGGTCGTCCAGCCGGTCGGCGATCTGCCGCGCGCTCATCGCCCGCAGCCGGGCCGCGGCGAGCTCGATCGCCAGCGGCATGCCGTCCAGCCGGCGGCAGATCTCCACCACGTCACCGATGTTGTCCTCGTCCAGCGCGAACCCCGGGCGAGCAGCCGACGCCCGGTCCGCGAACAGCCGCACCGCTGCGGATTCCCGCGCCGCAGCGGTGGATTCCGGCAGCTCCAGCGGGCCGACGGGCAGCAACCGCTCGCCGGCCACCGCGAGCGGCTCGCGGCTCGTGGCGAGCACCCGCAGCTGCGGCGAGCGGCCCAGGACCTCCTGGGCGAACTCGGCGACGGCGCCGATCACGTGCTCGCAGTTGTCCAGCACCAGCAACGTCGGTTCCGCCGCGAGCAGCTCCCCCACCCGGCTCAAGGCGTGCGTCTTCGGGCCCTCCAGCAACCGGTTCTCGCGGATGCCCAGCGCGGTCAGCACCGCCGATGTCAGGTCCTGCTCGTCGCGCAGCGGCGCGAGCTCCACGAACCACACCCGCCGGTCGGACACCCCGGCCGCGGTTTCGGTGGCCAGCCGGGTCTTGCCCGCGCCGCCCGGTCCGAAGAGCGTGACCAGCCGGGCATCGGCCAGCTCCGCCCGCGTGCGCTCGATCTCCCGCTCCCGGCCGACGAAGCTGCTCAACCGCGTCGGCAGCACGGCAGGGCTCGACGACCGGCGCGGCTCCGGCTTCGGCGCGAGCGCCGGATCACCGCGCAGCATCGCGAGCTGCAAGTCCTTGAGCTCCTGCGACGGCTCCACGCCGAACTCGTCGTCCAGCCGCCGTCGCAACGCCTCGAACACCGCCAGCGCATCCGGCTGCCTGCCGCAGGCGTAGAGCGCGCGAATCCGCAGCGAGGTGAGCCGCTCGCGCAGCGGGTAGCGCGCGCACAGGCCTTGCAGCTCGGGCACCAGGTCGACCTGGTGCCCAGCGCGCAGATCCGCTTCGATGCGATCTTCGAGCGCCGTGAGGCGCAGCTCGTCCAGCCGCGCCACCTGCGCTTCGGCGAACGGAGCGTCGAGGAAGTCGGCGAGCGCGCCGCCGCGCCAGAGCGCCAGCGCCTCGCGGAGCGAGGCAGCGGCGGCGTCGACGTGGCCGTCGCGGAGCAGGCGGCGGCCATCGGCCGCGAGCCGCGCGAAGCGGTCGGCGTCGACGTCGTCGGGATCGACCAGGAGGGCGTAGCCCGACGGGTCGGAGCGCAGCGTCAGCGAGCCGTCGAGCGCGCGGCGCGCGCGGGAGACGAGCGACTGGAGCGCGTTGAGCGCGCCGGCCGGCTGGGCGGAGCCCCAGAGGTCGGCGATGAGCCGCTCGGTGGCGACGGTGCGGCCGGCTTCGAGCGCGAGGCGCGCGAGGAGCGTGCGCACCCGGAGGCCGCCCACGTCGACCGTCCGGCCGTCGGGGGCGGTCAGCCGGAATGGCCCCAGGAGAGCGACACGCACCTGCCCAGCTTCTCAAAGATGCCTGCTCCGGTGCTCGTCTTTAACCGTTACCGGCCGTTGCTGCGCAGCACCGAGACCGCATTGGCGGTCGCGTAGCCGCGCCATTCCAGGGCCGCCGCGTCGGAATAGCCGGTGAAGTCCACGGCCCATCCGCCGTCCTCGCGCTGGCCCCGTTCCACCCGGTCGAGGTCGGCGGACACGGCGTCGGGGTCCAGCAGATCGCGGACCGGGCGTCCGGGCTCGGGCGCGTAGTCGAGGAGGTGGAGGGTTTCGCCCTCCGCTCCGCCGACGACGGCGACGGCTCCGTCCGGCGGGACGAAGCGGCCGAGGTGATCGAGCAGCTCGCGCGCCTCGCGGTGGGTGTCGGAAGCGGCGTCGAGCAGCTGGAGCGCGAAGGAGAGGACGTAGGCGAAGGGGGCTTCGTCGATCCGTCGGATCGCCTCGAAGCAGTAGCGCGTCGCCGTCTCCAACCACGGGTGGTCGAGGACCGATCCGTCCCAGCGCGCGAGCCGGTGGGCCTGCGCCGCCACGGCCGCGGTGATCTGCAGCGACGACTCAGCGGGATCCGCTTGGGCCCAGAAGGGCGCGCACGCCGCGGGATCGCTGATCGGCAGCGCGAACGGCAGGCCGCCGTCGGGCAGCGTCGCGGCGTTCAGCCAGTCGAGCAGGGCCGTGAGGTGCGGGGAGTTCGCTCGGGCGTCCGCGAGCGCTTCGAGCGCGTGCTGCGCGCCGCCGGGCTGGCTCTCCGGGGCGCGGAGATCCGGTTCCAGGCCCCACCCGTAGCCGCCGTCCGGGTTCCGGTAGGCGTCGAGCCCGCTGACGATCGCGTCGCGAGCGGCGTCGCCGCCGGTCAGGGCCTCGAAACGCCGCCGGTCGAGAACTCTCGCGTGCGCGGTCATGAACTTCCTCGCGCGCCCCAGGTCGATGCTCATGCGAGGACTCTGCCAGCTGCGGCCCCGATCCGGCTTGGACGAATCGGCCACGGTCACGCGCGGGCGAGCGCAGCGGGCGTGCGCCCCGCGAGCCGCTTGGCCTCGCGGGTGAAGTGGGCCTGGTCGACGTAGCCCGCGGTCGCGGCGGCTTCGCCCAGCGGCAGCCCCGATCGCGCGAGGTGGAGCGCGCGCTGGAAGCGGTGGATCTGCGCGAGCGACTTGGGGCCGTAGCCGAAGAGCCGGCCGCTGAGCCTGCGCAGCGACCGCTCCGAGAGGTCGTGGCGATCCGCCGTCTCCCGCACGCTCAGCCCGTCGCGGGCCGCGCGGTCCAGCGAGGCCGCGATGCGCAGGAGCGAACGGTCGGGGTCGGCCCGGGCCCACAGGTCGAGCAGCACCCGTTCGAGGGCATCGGCCGGGTCGGCCTCGAACGACCGGTGCTTCGGCGGGGAGACGAGTTCCGCCAGCTCGATCCGCCGGTCCGTCAGCTCGTCCGCGGGCACTCCCAGCAGCGCGTTCGCCACGCCCGGGGCCAGCCGAAGGCCCCACGTCACCTCTCCCGGCCGCGTCCGGACGGTCATCGCCCGGGTGTCGGCGCCTGCGACCACGAGGCGGCCCTGGAACCACATCAGATCCAGCACGCCGTCGGGCACGATGTGCTGCTGGGGCCCGTCCGCCCGCACGCGCCACACCGTCGCTCCGGTCCGGGCACCGCGGCGGGCCGCGTAGTTCGCCACTCGCGGTCACCTCCGTCCCGCTCGGACAGCGTAAGGGCGGGGGCGCTCGGGCCGCGAAACGTGCCGAGGAGTGGCGTAGATCACTCTTAGTGTGGGCGGAGTACGCCGAACGGCTGGAATCATGGAATAAACGGACATTTATTCCGATCATCGTTCCGCTTTTGCCGCGAGCCGCGGCGGAGCACCCCAACCCGGAGCCGCTCGAATGGATCTGACGACGTTTGCCGCCACCTCCGCCGAACCGACCGGCTTCACCGGCTGGGTGATCTCCGTGATGGAGGCCCTCGGCAGCCCCGGCGCCGGGGCCATCGTCGCCCTGGAGAACCTGTTCCCGCCGATCCCCTCCGAGGTGATCCTGCCGCTGGCCGGGTTCGCCGCCAGCCAGGGCAACATGACGCTCGTCGGCGCGATCCTGTGGACCACGCTCGGTTCGCTGGTCGGCGCCCTCGCGCTCTACGGCATCGGCGCCACGCTGGGCCGCGACCGCACCCGCGCCATCGCGGCGAAGCTGCCGCTGGTGAAGATCTCCGACATCGACCGGACCGAGGCGTGGTTCGCCAAGCACGGCGTCAAGGCGGTGTTCTTCGGCCGCATGATCCCGCTGTTCCGCAGCTTCATCTCGCTGCCCGCAGGCGTCGAGCGCATGCGCCTGAGCACCTTCGCGCTGTTCACCACCCTCGGCAGCCTGATCTGGAACACGGTCTTCGTGGTGGCGGGCTACCTGCTCGGCGAGAGCTGGTACCTGGTCGAGGAGTACGCGGGCGTGTTCTCCAAGGTGGTCCTGGTCCTCGCGGTCCTGGCGGTGGTGGCCTTCATCGCGGTCCGCATCCGCAACAACCGCCGCGGCGGCCCGGCGGCCCAGGTCGAAGAGGCCCCCACGGTCCAGTTCGCCCGCGTCTCCGCGGAAGCCCCCACCGAGGAGATCCGCCGCCTCCGCTGACGGCCCACCTCGCACCCCGCCACCCGGTGACGGGCGGGTGGAAAGCGGAAGGCCCCGCTCCCTGGAGGGGGCGGGGCCTTCGCTTCGGTCGGGTCAGGCGGACTCGGAGTCCGAGCCCTCCGACTTGTCCTCGGAGCTCGCCGAGACCGCGACCGGCGGGCTGTCCGGGACCAGCGACGGCTTCGGCTCACCGCGGAAGGTGAACTGCGCCTTGTCGTCGGCGCCTTCGCCGTCCCAGCCCTCGACGTCCACGATCACGATCTGACCGGCCTGGATCTCGCCGAACAGGATCTTCTCGGACAGCTTGTCCTCGATCTCCCGCTGGATCGTCCGGCGCAGCGGCCGCGCACCCAGCACCGGGTCGAACCCGCGCTTGGCCAGCAGCTTCTTCGCCCTCTCTGTCAGCTCCAGGGCCATGTCCTTGCCCTTGAGCGCCTTCTCCACCCGGCCCGACAGCAGGTCGACCATCTGGATGATCTCCTGCTCGGTGAGCTGGTGGAAGACGATCACGTCGTCGATCCGGTTGAGGAACTCCGGCCGGAAGTGCTTCTTCATCTCCTCGTGGACCTTGGACTTCATCCGCTCGTAGTTGGACTCAGCCCCCTGCCCGCTGGAGAAGCCGAGGCCCACGGCCTTGGAGATGTCCTGGGTGCCGAGGTTCGAGGTGAAGATCAGCACCGTGTTCTTGAAGTCCACCGTGCGGCCCTGGCCGTCGGTGAGGCGGCCGTCCTCCAACACCTGCAGCAGCGTGTTGTAGATCTCCTGGTGGGCCTTCTCGATCTCGTCGAAGAGGACCACGGAGAACGGCTTGCGGCGGACCTTCTCGGTGAGCTGGCCGCCCTCCTCGTAGCCGACGTAGCCCGGAGGGGCGCCGAACAGCCGCGAGGCGGTGTAGCGGTCGTGGAACTCACCCATGTCGATCTGCACGAGCGCGTCGTCGTCGCCGAACAGGAACTCCGCCAGCGCCTTGGACAGCTCGGTCTTACCGACACCGGACGGGCCGGCGAAGATGAACGAACCGGACGGGCGCTTCGGGTCCTTCAGGCCCGCACGCGTGCGGCGGATCGCCTGGGACACGGCCTTGACCGCGTCGTTCTGGCCGATGATCCGCTTGTGCAGCTCCTCCTCCATGCGGAGCAGGCGGGTGGTCTCCTCCTCGGTGAGCTTGAAGACCGGGATGCCGGTCCAGTTCGCCAGCACCTCGGCGATCTGCTCGTCGTCGACCTCGGCGACCACGTCCAGGTCACCGGCCTTCCACTGCTTCTCCCGCTCCTCCTTCTGGCCGAGGAGCTGCTTCTCCTCGTCCCGCAGGCGGGCGGCCCGCTCGAAGTCCTGCGCGTCGATCGCGGACTCCTTCTCGCGGCGCACGTCGGCGATCTTCTCGTCGAACTCGCGCAGGTCCGGCGGCGCGGTCATGCGGCGGATGCGCATCCGGGCGCCGGCCTCGTCGATCAGGTCGATCGCCTTGTCCGGCAGGAAGCGGTCGTTGATGTAGCGGTCGGCCAGGTTGGCCGCGGCCGCCAGCGCGGAGTCGGTGATCGACACCCGGTGGTGCGCCTCGTAGCGGTCCCGCAGACCCTTCAGGATCTCGACGGTGTGCTGCAGCGAGGGCTCGCCGACCTGGATCGGCTGGAACCGGCGCTCCAGGGCCGGGTCCTTCTCCACGTACTTGCGGTACTCCTCGAGCGTCGTGGCGCCGATCGTCTGCAGCTCACCGCGGGCCAGCATCGGCTTCAGGATGCTCGCCGCGTCGATCGCGCCCTCGGCGGCGCCCGCGCCGACCAGGGTGTGGATCTCGTCGATGAACAGGATGATGTCGCCGCGGGTCTTGATCTCCTTGAGCACCTTCTTCAGGCGCTCCTCGAAGTCACCGCGGTACCGGGAACCGGCGACCAGCGAGCCCAGGTCGAGCGTGTAGAGCTGCTTGTCCTTCAGCGTCTCGGGCACCTCGCCCTTGACGACCTTCTGCGCCAGGCCCTCGACGACGGCCGTCTTGCCGACGCCCGCCTCGCCGATGAGCACCGGGTTGTTCTTGGTGCGCCGCGAGAGGACCTGCATGATCCGCTCGATTTCCTTCTCCCGGCCGATCACCGGGTCGAGCTTGCCCTCGCGCGCGCTCTGCGTCAGGTTGCGGCCGAACTGGTCCAGCACCAGCGACGACGACGGGGTGCCCTCGCCGCGGCCACCGGCCTCCGCGGGCTCCTTGCCCTGGTAACCCGACAGCAGCTGCAGGACCTGCTGGCGCACCCGGTTGAGGTCAGCGCCCAGCTTGACCAGCACCTGGGCGGCCACGCCCTCGCCCTCGCGGATCAGCCCGAGCAGGATGTGCTCGGTGCCGATGTAGTTGTGGCCGAGCTGCAGCGCCTCGCGCAGCGACAGCTCCAGCACCTTCTTGGCCCGCGGGGTGAACGGGATGTGCCCGCTCGGGGCCTGCTGCCCCTGGCCGATGATCTCCTCGACCTGCTGCCGCACGCCCTCAAGCGCGATACCCAGCGACTCCAGCGCCTTGGCGGCGACACCCTCACCCTCGTGGATCAAGCCCAGGAGAATGTGCTCGGTGCCGATGTAGTTGTGGTTGAGCATCCGGGCCTCTTCTTGGGCCAGGACGACCACCCGCCTCGCGCGGTCGGTGAACCTCTCGAACATTCGCACTCCCTGACTGCTGCGCCGGCGGTCTCGTTGGCTGGGACACGGCTCCTGCATCGCCGATGCCCACGACGGGTTCAGCACTCTTGAGGACCACTGTAGTAGCCCCACCCGGTCGCGGTCCGTGCCCGCTACGGCCTGCTGCCCACATTCTTGTCCGGCACCCTGACCAACGGCTCGCTGGCCTGCGGGATTCCGGATCTGCACCTATCGGATGGCCCGTTCCGCTGAGCGCGAACACGGCCCGCCTAGCTGGGCCGATCGACCTTCCCGGCGGTGCGTCCACCGATCGGTACCACCATCGGGGTACCCGCCACCGGATCAGCAATCACCCGCGCCCGGAGCCCGAAGACCTCGGCCAGCAGCTGTTCGGTGAGCACCTCGGACGGGTCGCCCTCGGCGACGACCGCGCCGTCCTTCATCGCCACCAGCCGGTCGGCGTAGCGGGCCGCGAGGTTGAGGTCGTGCAGCACCATCACCACGGTGCGGCCGCTCTCGTCGTGCAGCTGCCCGACCAGCTCCAGCACGTCCACCTGGTGGGAAAGGTCGAGGTAGGTGGTCGGCTCGTCGAGCAGCAGCAGGTCGGTGCCCTGGGCCAGCGCCATGGACAGCCAGGCGCGCTGCCGCTGGCCGCCGGAGAGCTCGTCGAGGGTGCGGTCGGCCAGGTCGGCGATGCCGGTCATGCCCAGCGCCTCGGCGACCGCGGCCTCGTCGTCGGAGGACCACTGCCGGTACCAGGACTGGTGCGGGTGCCGTCCGCGCGCGACCAGGTCGGCGACGGTCAGGCCCTCGGGCGCGACCGGCGACTGCGGCAGCAGGCCGAGCACCTTCGCGACCTCCTTCGTCGGCATCTTGTGGATCTGCTTGCCGTCCAGCAGCACGCTGCCGCGCTGCGGGTGCAGCAGCCGCCCGAGGGCGCGCAGCAGCGTCGACTTGCCGCAGCCGTTCGGGCCGATCACCGCGGTGATCGTGCCGTCCACGACGTCGAAGTCCAGCCCGTCGGCGATGACCCGCTCGCCGTAGGCGAGCTTGAGGTCGGTGGCGTGCAGCCGCTGCCGAACGGACCTGGACATGGCGGACGCGGTCATGCGCGGACCTCCCGGTAGCGACGGACGAGCAGGTAGATCAGGTACGGCGCGCCCAGGATCGCGGTGACGATGCCGACCGGCAGTTCCAGCGAGCCGAAGGCGGTTCGCGAGATGACGTCGGCGCCGACCACCAGCGCGGCCCCGAAAACCATCGAGGACAGCAGCGGCGGGCGCGAGGTGTGCGCCAGGCGCAGGGCGATCTGCGGGGTGGCCAGCGCGACGAACTGGATCGGGCCGGCCGCCGCCGTCGCGATCGACGCCAGCACCACCGCGGCCAGCAGCAGCACGCCGCGGGTCAGGTCGGTGCGGACGCCCAGCCCGCGGACCGTGTCGTCGTCGAACTGCAGCGCGCCGAGCACGTGCGCGCCGATCAGGGTCAGCGGCACCAGCACGCAGAGCGCGATGGCCGTGGGCACCACGTGCTCCCAGCCGCGCGCGTTGAGGCTGCCGGTCAGCCACACCAGCGCGCGGCCCGCCTCGTTGACGTCGCCGACGGTCAGCAGCCAGTAGGTGGCGTTGCCCGCCAGCGCGCTGACGCCGACGCCGACCAGCACCAGGCGGTAGGAGTCCACGCCGCGCCGGTAGGCCAGCCCGTAGACCGCGATCCCGGTGAGCAGCCCGCCGGCGAGGGCGACGAGCGGCAGGCCGTAGTCGGCCAGCGCACCGGCCAGGCTGCCCGCGGTGCCGCCGAGCACGATCACCGTCGTCGCCGCGGTGCCCGCGCCCCAGGTGATGCCGAGCATGTCCGGGCTGGCCAGCGGGTTGCGCGCGAGGGTCTGCATGATCGCGCCGGACAGGCCCAGCGCGGCGCCGACCAGCAGCGCGGTCAGCGCTCGCGGCAGCCGCAGCTCCAAGATGATGATCTGCTGCGCCCGGTCGCCGCCGCCGACCAGCGTCTGCAGCACCTCGACCGGGCTGATCCGGTACTCGCCGAGGCCCACGTCGAGCACGAAGACCGCCAGCAGCAGCACCAGCCCGCCGAGCAGGGCCACCAGCGGCCGCCAGCGCAGCACGCCGGAGAACGGCCCGAGCCGGGCCGGGCGCCGCCCGGCGACCCCGCTTTCCACCACCTGGGTCACAACCGCACCATCTTCCTGCGACGCACGAGCGCGATGAAGAACGGGGCGCCGACCATCGCCAGCATCACCCCGACCTGGACTTCGGAGGGCCGCGCCACGATGCGCCCGAGCACGTCGGCCAGCAGCACCAGCGCGGCGCCGAGCAGTCCGGCGAAGGGCAGCAGCCAGCGGTAGTCGGCGCCGGTGAAGAACCTGGCCACGTGCGGCACGATCAGCCCGACGAAGCCGATCGGCCCGCAGATCGCGACCGCGCTGCCGACCAGGACCGCGATCGCGGCGATCCCGGCCCGGCGCGACCACTCCACCCGGTGGCCCAGCGAGCGGGCGACGTCCTCGCCGAGCGACAGCGCGTTCAGGCCGCCCGCGTTGGTCAGCGCCAGCACCATGCCGATCAGCACGAACGGCAGCACCTGCGGGATCACCGAGGGATCGGTGACCGCGATCGAGCCGACCTTCCAGAACCGGTAGGTGTCCATCGTCTGCTGGTCGGTGAGCACCAGCGCCGAGGTGATCGCCTGCAGCAGGAAGCTGATCGCGGTGCCCGCCAGCGCCAGCGTCACCGGCGTCGGGCCGCCGCGGCCGATCGAGCCGATGGCGAACACCGCCAGCGCGCCCAGCATCGCCCCGGCGAAGCCGAACCAGATGAAGCCCACCAGCGTCGTGACGCTGAAGGTGTAGATCGCGAGCACCACGCCGAGCGCGGCGCCCTGGGTGATGCCGAGGATGCCGGGATCGGCGATGGGGTTGCGGGTGTGGCCCTGCATCAGCGCTCCGGCCAGGCCCAGCGCGGCCCCGGCCAGCACGCCGACGATGGTGCGCGGCACCCGCAGCTCGCGGATGATCAGGTCGTTCTCGGTGCCCGTCGGCTGGAACAGGCCGCTCCACACCTCGGTCAGCGGGATCGTCTTGGCCCCGACCACGACGCTGAGCACGCAGCTGACCAGGAGCGCCACCACCAGCACCGCGATGCCGATGAGCCGCCTGCGGCGCCGTTCGCGCAGGCGGGCGCCGCCGGGCGCGACCTGCTCGGCTGCGCGTGGACCGTCGACGGCCAGGCTGCCACTCACGTCCCACTCCCTCTGCCGGATCACCCGATCGGTGCTTAGGTTAGGCCCACCTAAGCATGTCGCACAGGGCGGGGCGCAATGTCCACCGTCACACCGGATCGGCGGGTCCGCAGGCGGAAATCACCGCGGAAAGATCATTGCCGCTTTTCGCGATTCGCGTTGAATAGCGTTATCCGAACGCAACGAGGGGCGCCCGCCCGGCACTTCGCCGGGCCGACGCCCCTCGACCGCACAACTCGCACCACTGCGGGATCAGCGGTCCGCCCCGACCGGGACAGCCCCCGCAGCACCGCGAAAAGCGAGGCGGAACCGGGTCAGTTCGCCTGGTGGTACTGCTCCACGATGTCGGCCGGGATCCGGCCCCGGTCCGACACCTTCAGGCCGCGCTTGCGGGCCCATTCCCGAATGGCCTGGTTCTGCTCGCGATCCGCGCTCGTGGAACCGCCCGCGGAACGCGCACCGGCGCCACCCGGACGCGGTCCCGGCTTCTTCCGGCCGCCCGCCCGCCGCGCGTTGGAGACGTAGTTCGCCAGAGCGTCCCGCAACTCGCCGGCATTGTCGGCGGAAAGGTCGATCTGGTAGGACACGCCGTCCAATCCGAACTCGACGGTTTCGTCGGCCTGGCCGCCGTCCAGATCGTCGACAAGAGTGACCGTGACCTTCTGCGCCATCTTCGAAGTCCTCCCCGGGAGAGCTAAATGTGCCAGAACGGGACAGCGCGAACCGCTGGGAGCGAACTCCCCCGCAAGTACTCCAATAGCCGTCACCGATGGATTCTGGGCTCAGGTTAGCGCAGTAACTGCGATAATGCACTCACCTCTGCCCGAAAATTCACCTCGACGGCCCTGATCGGGTCATTCCGGCCGGACCAGCGGGAACAGGATCGTCTCCCGGATACCGAGACCGGTCAACGCCATCAACAACCGGTCGATACCCATTCCGACGCCACCGCTGGGCGGCATTCCGTACTCGAGCGCGCGCAGAAAGTCCTCGTCGACCGGCATCGCCTCGTCGTCCCCGGCCGCCGCGAGCGCGGCCTGTTCCTCCAGGCGAGCGCGCTCCACCACCGGGTCGACCAGCTCGGAGTAGCCGGTCGCCAGCTCGAAGCCGCGGACGTAGAGGTCCCACTTCTCGGCCAGCCCCGGCTGCTCCCGGTGCTGCCGGGTGAGCGGGGAGGTCTCCACCGGGAAGTCGCGAACGAACGTCGGAGCGCTCAAATGGTCGCCGATCAGGTGCTCCCACAGCTCCTCGACGAGCTTTCCGTGCCCGTGCGCCGGATCGGTCTGCAATCCGTGCGAGTCGGCGTGCTTGCGCAGCACCTCCACCGGAGTTTCCGGGGTGATCTCCGAATCGAGCGCTTCGGACAGCGAGTCGTACATCCGGATCGACGTCCACTCGCCCGACAGGTCGTACTCGGTTCCGTCGAACCAGGTGACCACCTGCGAACCGGCGATCTTCTCCGCCGCCTCCTGGATCAGGGACCTTGTCAGCGCGGCCATGTCGTTGTAATCGGCGTACGCCTGGTAGAACTCCAACATGGCGAACTCCGGGGAGTGGGAAGAATCACTCCCCTCGTTGCGGAAGTTCCGGTTGATCTCGAAAACCCTCTCGATCCCACCGACCACGCAACGCTTCAGGTACAACTCCGGTGCGATCCGGAGGAACAGATCCATGTCGAAGGCGTTCGAATGCGTCACGAACGGGCGCGCGGCGGCACCGCCCTGCAACGTCTGCAGCATCGGGGTTTCCACCTCGACGAAACCGCGCCGGTCGAACGATTCCCGCAACGAGCGCTGCACCGCGGCCCGAGTGCGCACGGTGTCCGCGGCCTGCTTTCGGACGATCAGGTCGACATAGCGCTGCCGGACCCGCATTTCCTCGCCGAGTTCCTTGTGCATGACCGGCAGCGGGCGCAGCGACTTGGCCGCCATTCGCCATTCATCGGCCATCACGGACAACTCGCCTCGACGGGAGGTGATCACCTCGCCGTGCACGAAGACGTGGTCGCCGAGATCGACGTCGCTCTTCCACATGGCCAGCGCGTCCTCGCCGACCTGCTTCAGGCTGAGCATCGCCTGGAGCTCGGTGCCGTCGCCCGCGCGCAGCGTGGCGAAGCAGAGCTTGCCGGTGTTGCGCAGGAACATCACGCGGCCGGCGACGCCGACCTGCGCGCCGGTGGCGGTGTCCGGCTCCAGCCCCTGGTGGGCGGCGCGGACCTCCGCGAGCTCGTGCGTGATCGGCAGGGTCACCGGGTACGGGTCGACTCCGGCGTCGAGCAGGCGCTCCCGCTTCTCCCGCCGGACCCGCATCTGCTCCGGCAGGTCGTCAACGCCGTCGTCGCTGGTTGCCGGGGGAATGGAACGGTCCTCAGTCACGGAGAACAAGGGTACGGTTCCGCCGTTTCACCGAATGAGCAGGGCCATCGCTCGGTGCGGCGGAGGTTTGGCGTCCGTGGTCCGTGAGCGTTTTGGGGTGTCATAGCGCCCCAAAGCGCTCACGGGAGCCGACCGGGCGGCGCGTTCAGGCCCGGCTGAAGTTCCGGTCGTAGACCAGGCGCAGGCCGAGCAGGGTGAGGTCGGGGACGTGGTGGGTGATCGTCGTCGACTCCGACACCACCAGCGGCGCCAGGCCGCCCGTGGCCAGGACCGTGGTGGGGCCGCCGTGGGTGGCCTCCAGCTCCGCCACGATGCGGCGGACCAGGCCGTCCACCTGCCCGGCGAAGCCGTAGAGGATGCCGGACTGGAGGCACTCCACGGTGTTCTTGCCGATCACCGAGCGCGGCCGGACCAGCTCCACCTTGCGCAGCTGCGCGGCGCGGGAGGCCAGCGCGTCCAGCGAGATCTCGACGCCCGGGGCGAACGCGCCGCCCAGGAACTCGCCCTTGGACGAGATCACGTCGATGTTGGTGGAGGTGCCGAAGTCGACCACCACGCAGTTGGTGGCGTGCAGGTGGTGCGCGGCGAGGGTGTTGATCACCCGGTCCGCGCCGACCTCCTTCGGGTTGTCGACCAGCAGCGGGACCCCGGTGCGCACGCCCGGCTCGACGACCACGCGCGGCACGTCGTTCCAGTACCTGCCGAGCATGACGCGCAGTTCGCGCAGCAGCGCGGGCACCGTGGACAGGGCGGCGATGCCGGTGATCCGGTCGGCGTGGTCGCCGAGCAGGCCGCGCATGGTCAGCGCCATCTCGTCCGCGGTCATCCGCGGCTCGGTGCGCATCCGCCAGTCGTGCACCAGCGTCGAGGCGATGTCGGAGCTGTCCGACTCCTCGTCGTAGAGGCCCAGCACGATGTTGGTGTTTCCGACGTCGATGGCCAGCAGCACCGCTTCGTCCTTCCGTGCCGGTTGATCTGGTAACTGTCGGCGGAGCCGTCCGCGCTCGTGCGAGCGGCGCCAGCCGCTTTGAGCACGTATGCATGGTGACCACCGGCGGGTTCTGAGTGCCTTTTCCGGCGAGGACGGCCCCTGCGCCGTGCATCGGACAGGGCGCCCGCGGTCCGGAGAAGCACTCAGGTTCCGCTGGGCGGCCACCCGAGCAACGCGACCGCTGACATGCGCTCAGTGCTCGGGTTGCTGCAGGAGGGCGTCCAGCTTGGCCGCGTCGTCGGTTTCCGCCGGGGATTCGGCGATCACCGCGGCGCTGGTCAGGCCGGAGCCCTCCGGCGCGACGCCGGGCTGGTCGCCGGTCTCCAGGATCCGGTTGTCGGCGTCCACGAAGATCACCTTCGGCCGGAACGACCGCGCCTCCAGCTCGTCCATCACGCCGTAGGACAGCAGGATCACGATGTCACCGGGCTCGATCAGGTGCGCGGCGGCGCCGTTGATCCCGATCACGCCGGAGCCGCGCTCGCCGGTGATCACGTAGGTCTCCAGGCGGGCGCCGTTGGTGACGTCCACGATGGCGACCTGCTCGCCCTCCAGCAGGTCCGCGGCGTCCATCAGATCGGCGTCCACCGTCACCGAGCCGACGTAGTGCAGATCGGCCTGGGTCACCGTGGCCCGGTGGATCTTGGACTTCAACATGGTGCGGAACATCGCTGACCTCCTACGGCCGGTACCGCATCGTCTCGCCGACGTATCTTGCGCGATGCCGCGGTGGCTCCCACCGTCGGCCCGCTCAGCCCTGCTCCTGCGCGCTCAGCAGCACCATGGCGTTGTCGAGCAGCCTGGTGGTGCCCGCGCGGGCCGCCACCAGCAGCCTCGCCTCGCCCTCCGCGGGCACCGGCCCGAGCTCGGGATCGCGCAGCTCCAGGTAGTCGAGCCGCAGCGACGGTTCGGTGGCCAGCACCTCGCCGGCGGCCTTGAGCACCGCGTCCGCGCCCGCCGGTCCGGCGTGCGAACCGGCCGCCAGGGCGGCCGAGATCGCCAGCGCCGCGGCGCGCTGCTCGTCGCTGAGGTAGGCGTTGCGGGAGGACAGCGCCAGGCCGTCGGCTTCCCGCACGGTGGGGATGCCCTGGATGCGCGCGTCCAGGTTCAGCTCGCGCGCCATCCGCCGGATCAGCACCAGCTGCTGGTAGTCCTTCTCGCCGAAGAACGCCAGGTCCGGGCGGACGATGTTGAGCAGCTTCAGGACCACGGTGAGCACGCCGTCGAAGTGACCCGGCCGGACCGCGCCCTCCAGCTGCTCGCCGAGCGGTCCGGAGTGGACGGTCAGCTGCGGGTCGGTGCCGTACATCTGCTCGACCGACGGCGCGAAGACCAGCTCCACCCCGGCCTCGCGGCACAGCTGGAGGTCCGACTCGAAGCTGCGCGGGTAGCGGTCGAAGTCCTCGTGCGGCCCGAACTGCAGCGGGTTCACGAAGATCGACACGACCACCACCGCGTTGATGTCGCGGCGGGCCCGCTCGATCAGCTCCAGGTGCCCGCGGTGCAGGGCGCCCATGGTCGGCACCAGGTGGATCTTGCGGCCGGTGGCCCGCAGCGCGCGGGTGACCTTCGCCAGCTCGGCGGGTTCGCGGTGCACGGTCAGCGCACCGCGCTCGAAAGCTGCGCTCATCACGACTCCAGGGTTCGGCGCGCCGTGATCACGACGGCTCTTCGTCAAGTGCTTCGCGGACCTCGGCGGCGCCGTCCGCGCGCAGGACGCCCGCGCGCTCGCTCCGCTCGGCGGTCCGCCTGGCCAGCTCCCGGTAGCCGTCGACGACGTCCGGGTTCGCCTCGCGCAGGGCGGCGAGGTGCGCGCGGACCGTGCCCGCGTCGCCGCGCATCACCGGGCCGGTGATCGCGCGGTCGCCGAAGCGCAGCGCGTTGTCCAGCGACGCGGACAGGATCGGGGCCATGACGCGGTCGGCGTTGTCGACGCCCGCACCGCGCAGCAGCTCCGCGCATTCGTTGACCAGCGTGATCAGGTGGTTCGCGCCGTGGGTGAGCGCGGCGTGGTACAGCCGCCGGGACTCCTCCGGCACGCGCACCGGCTCCATCCCCAGCTCCAGGGCCAGCGCCTCCGCCACGCTCCAACCGGCCTCGTCCGCGGTGGAGGCCGTGACGGCCATGCAGGCGTTGGCGAGCCGTTCGACGTCCTCGGCCCGGCCGGTGAAGGTCATCGCCGGGTGCAGCGCCAAGGGCAGCACGCCGATCTCGGCCGCCGCCGCGAGCGCGGAGACCCCGTGCGCACCGGAGGTGTGCGCGATGATCTGGCCCGCGCGCAGCGATCCGGTGGCGACCAGGCCGCGGACCAGGCCGGAGATCGCGTCGTCCGGGACGGCCAGCAGCACCAGGTCGGCCTGCTTGGCGACCTCGTCCGGCGGCAGCACGGCCACCTCGGGGAGCATTTCTTCCGCGCGGCGCAGCGACGCCTCGGACACCGCGGATACCGCGACCACCTGGTGTCCAGCTCGCTGCAACGCCGCGCCCAGCACGGCACCCACCCGGCCCGCGGAGATCACTCCGACGCGCAGCCGAGGGCCCGTGCGACCAGACATCGCCACGTCGTCCTCCATACCGTTCCAGTCCCAACCTCCGGGTACCGGACAGCAGCGCGAGACTAGCCCGCCAACGGCCCGCCGAAGGGCCCCGGGTGGCGAGCACCACGCCCCGCCCGCGTCCGCCCCCCGCGCAATTTCAATGGAAATCACACGTCTGATTTCCATTGAAATCGCGTGGATCTCCGTGCGCCGACGGCCGGCCTCCGGCGTGTCGGTCCCCGACGCGCCGGAGGTCGCGCAACTTCCATTGAAATCGAAGATGTGATTTCCATTGAAATTGCGCGGAGCCTCCCGCCGGCGCTCGGCCAGGTCAGTCGCGGGAGCGCTGGGGCGGGGGCTTGGGCAGCGGGCGCTTCATGTTGTGCTGGGTGAGCTCGTTGAGCTTGATCCGGGCCGTCTGGATCGCTTGCTGGGTGCCCGCGGCCGAACGGCGGGCCTGCTTGAGCTCCTCGATCAGCTTCTCGCGGCGGGCCCGGCGGGCCGCGCTCGTCGTGCGGCCCTCGGCGGCCCGGTGCTGCAGGAACGCCAGCTCGGTGACCGCGATCTGGTAGTCGCGGACCGCCTTAGCCGCCTCGGCGCCCGCGCTGCGGCGCACCTTGCGCAGCCAGCCCTTCCGGCCCGCGAGGGTGGCCAGCATCTCCATCTCGCTGCGCACGATCAGTCCGGCCCGCTCCAGCACCGGCAGCTGCTGGATGACGATCCGCTGCTCGCGCTTGCGCTGCCACACCACCAGGCCGAAGGTGCCCATGAAGATCGGCACCATGATCAGGAAGTAGACGTTGAGGAACTCCACGCCGCCCAGCAGCGTCGCCGCGTTCCACACCGCGTGCAGCAGGAACGCCGCGGCGAACCCGCCCAGCAGGTAGCCCAGGCGCAGCCGCTTGTCGTCGGTGCGCGAGGCGAGCCCGATGCCGATGCCGAACATGGAGCTGAACAGCGGGTGCGAGAACGGCGCCAGCACGCCGCGCATGATGAACACCGCCACCACGCCACCGGCCGTGCCGCCGACGCCGCCGATCGCGAAGGCCTTGCCGAAGTACAGGATGTTCTCGGTGAAGGCGAAGCCCGCCGCGGTCAGCGACGCGTAGACGATGCCGTCGACCATCCCGTTGAACTCCGAGCGGCGCTTGAACCACAGCGCGACCACGAACAGCGCCTTCGCCGCTTCCTCCACCAGCGGGCCCATCACCGCGGTCAGGAAGAACTTCTGGTCGTCGGGGCCGATCAGGGCGTCGGCGAGCTGGATGAAGGTGTCGTTGAGCAGCAGCGAGCAGGCGGTCGCCCCGCCCGCGCCCCACAGGAACGCGCCGAGCAGCAGCATCGGCGGCTCGGGCTCCCAGCGGTCGATCCAGATGATCGCGGCGAACACCACGCCGACCGGCAGCAGCGCCGCGAGAGCGCCGACCAGGGCGGGCATCAGGCCGACCCGCGACGTGGTGACACCTGCCATCACCAGTCCGCAGATCCCGAGCACGATCAGGCCGGCAACCGGCCAACCGACGGCGTGGTGCTTGCGGGTCTGGAGCTTGCGCGCGCCGGAGAGATCGGCGGCGTGCCCCCGGAGATCAGGACTCGACACGGACAAAACCCTAGAGAAGGGCGTCCGGGGTTGCCCGGACAGTCACCTTCTCAGGCGCGTCGCCGACGTCGGCGCGGCGTCTCGGGCGCGGCGCCGTAGGCCGCTATCAGGTCGTTCACCGAGGTTCCCTCGGCATGCGCACCCGCCGGGTCCGGTGCGGGCGCGGGTGCCGGTTCCGCCTGCGGCTTCGGCGGTTCCGGCGGGCGCTGCGGCGGCTCGTGGTGGTGCACCTTCTCCGGGCGGCGCGTCTGCACCGGGCGGGACTGGTGCGCCTGCGCCGCCTGCGGCTTGACGCGCGGGCGGGGCTTCGGGCGGTGCTCCTCACCGGCCAGCCTGCTGATCATCTCGGTGTTCTGGGCGGCGGGCAGTTCCCGGCCCTGCGCCGGCTGGATGAGCTGGCCCTCGATCTTGCTGCTGTTCTCGGTCAACGAGCGGACCCGGGTGGACTCGGCGCGCAGCGCGACCCGCTCGAACAGGACGTCACCGCCGAGCACCTGCTCCAGGCTCGCCCGCAGCCGCTGCAGCTCCGCCTGCAGCGCCTTCAGCTCGCCGTCGGACTCCTCGGCCGCCTTGCGCCGGGCCTCGGCCTCCGCCTCCAGCTCGAACTCGCGGCGGGCCGCGATCTCCCGCTCCAGCTCCAGCTCGTAGATCCGCTGCCGGTCCTCGGCGTGCTTCTCGCCCTGCGCGACCCGATGCCGCAGCCGGGCGACCGCGAACGCGCCGACCAGCGCCGACCACAGGGCGGCGACCAGGCCCAACCGCAGCAGGCGGGCGTCATCGCTGATCACCAGCACGGCGGTCGCGGCGGCGGCGAGGACGAGCGCGCCGACCCACAGGGCGGTCGAACCGCCGGCGCGGGTTTCGGTCTCGGTGGTGCCGCGGTCGGACATGCCACCACGGTACCGGGCGGTTATCAGTTCGAGATCTGAAGGCGAGCAACGCGACTCCACTTTGGTCGCCGTGGCCCACGCCACGTGCCGCCGAACGGCCGAACGGCGGCGTCCCGACGCCCATCGCCCTGCGGCGATTTCGCGCGAGATCAGCGAGATCCGCGCGGCGGAGGTGACGGTTTCGCGCGAAATCGCCAGTCTCCGCGGAGCGGGGTCCGGCGGAGCCTTCGGCGGCGCTGGGACGCTCGGTGATCGCGACGCGACCGGGCGTGTCGGGCTCAGTCCTCCTCGTCGTCGAGGGGTTCTTCCGGCTCGTCGGGGTTGCGCAGGGAGTGCTCCAGCCACAGGCCCGCCGCGATCAGTGCCGCCGCGCTGATCAGACCGACCACCGCGGCGATGATGTCGGTCTGGGCCGCCGCCACGGTGCCGACGATCGGCAGCAGGTAGGCGCCGAGGCCGATCCAGACGCCGGCCATGATCGCGCCCGCCATCGAGGAGGCCTTGGCCAGCGCCACCGCGCGCGCCGCGGTCAGGGCGTTCACCGGTTCGGTGCCCGGCTTGCGCTTGATCCGGGGCCGCATGGTCAGTGCGAGGACCAGGTCCACCAGCGCGATCAGCAGCAGCGTCGCCCCGGCGGGCAGCGGCAGCTGCGGCAGGTCGCCGTAGGCGAGCTGGGTGAGCAGGAAGACCACGACCGCGGCTGCCACCCCGGCGGTGATCAGCTGACCGGGCTTGGTGAAGGACAGGTGCTCTGCTCGTCGCGGTGCCACGGAACCAGGATCGCACCTGAGCCGCCCGCGGGGAGTTCCGGCTGGCGGGCGGCGTGGAAGAGGACTGCGAAAAATCGTCTTGAGTCTCCCCCGACAGGAGGGTCGAAGGTGGACGACGTGAACGACACCGCCCGCTACACGATCGGCGAACTGGCCCGTCGCACCGGACTGAGCGTGAAGACGATCCGGTTCTACTCCGACACCGGCGTGGTGCCGCCCACCGACCGGACCGCGGCCGGCTACCGCCAGTACGACGTGACCGCCGTCAGCCGCCTGGAACTGGTGCGCACGCTGCGCGAACTGGGGGCCGGGCTGGACGAGGTCAAGCGCGTGCTGGCCCGCGAGACGACGCTCGCGCAGCTGGCGGGCGCCCACCTGGGGCTGCTGGAGGAGCAGATGCGCGTGCTGCGGACTCGGCGAGCCGTGCTGCGGGCGGTCGTGAAGCTCGACCGAACGACCGAGGAGGTAAGACTCATGCAGGAACTGGCGAAGATGTCCGACGAGGAGCGCAACCGGCTCATCGACGAGTTCTGGGACGAGGTGAGCTCGGAAGCGGGCCTGAACGTGAGCCAGGAGTTCACCGAGTGGATGCGCTCGGCGAAGCCGAACCTGCCCGACGACCCGAGCACCGAGCAGCTGGAGGCCTGGATCGAGCTGGCCGAACTGGTGCAGGACGAGGACTTCCGGGAGACGGTGCGCGGGCTCTACCGGGAGCAGTCCGCCCGCCGCGACGCGGGCGAGGCGATGGTCGAGCAGGACGAGGCGCCCAAGTGGTGGGCGATCACCGACGAGGCGAGGACCTCCGTCGAGTCGGGCGTGGCGCCGGACAGCGCCGAGGCCCGGGCGCTGGTCGACCGGCTGATCGCGCTGGCCACCGAGCAGTGGAAGAAGCCGGACACGCCGGAGTTCCGCCGCGAGATGGCCGACCACTACGAGGGCCACGACTCGCGGCTGTCCCGCTACTGGGAGCTGCTGGCGGTCATCAACGACTGGCCGCAGCACCCGGTCACCGACGAGGCGACGCGCTGGCTCGCCGCCGCGCTGCGGGCTTCCGCGCAGTGATCTAGGTGCCGAGGACCTGAATCCCGGTCCCCGGCTGCGCATCGCACCAACGGCATGCGCCGCTGCCGGTTCTCAGCGGTTCCCCGTGCGAGGACGGCCCTCGCACGGGGAACCCGCCGCGCAGAACTAGCGTGGAACTGTGTCGGCCGACGTAGCCGAGCGGCTCTGGCAGGTTCCGTCATCTTGCGGAGCACCCGGCGCTCCAGCTGGCGGATGCGTTCTCGGGTGGCGCCGACGTCGCAGGTCTCCACCGGAGTCCGCTGTCGACCGTCGTCGAGGCCGCCGCGCAGCCGGATGACCTGGTGCCGCGCTGAGCGTGTCCAGCACCGCCTCGATCCCCTTGCGCAGCAAGGAGTTTTCCGTCGCATTGGGTCGCCCGGGTGATCAAGGCGGTCGGCGTGGCGCCGTCCGGCTGGTCGATCCCGGGGCTATTCCGACCAAGGCGGCCGCGTCGAGGTGGACCCGGCGGCGGTGCGGAGCCCGGTGGAACCACCCACCGACCACAAGCGACGTCCGAAGTGGACAGTAAGCGGCGAACGACGCCAGCGGGTCCTGCCCCCGAAGGAACCGGCGGAACCGGCGGAGGCGAGCCCGTTCTGAATCAGGTCAGCGACAGGTCCGAGCGGAGGTGCACGTCGGCGATCTCGGCGGGCGGCAGGGCGTCGAGGAGCTCGGAAACCCGGCCGTGGCCGGGAAGCACGGCGTCCGGGTCGATCGCCAGCCAGGGGATCAGCACCGTCGCGCGGCTCGGCGTTCCCGGGTGCGGGAGCAGGAGTTCCGGGTCCTCGCTGCGGACGTCGTCCACGCTGACCACGTCGACGTCCAGCGTGCGCGGCCCCCAGCGCTGCTCGCGAACCCGTTCCGCCTGCTGCTCCAGCTGCTGGCCGCGCCGCAGCCAGCCCCACTCGTCCAGCTCGGGCGATTCCACGACGAGCACCGCGTTGAGGAAGTCCGGTTGATCGGTGACGCCCCACGGCGCGGTCTCGTACACCGGCGAGGCCGCCACCAGCACGTCGGCGAACCCCTCGACGGCGATCCGCAAGTAGCTGAGCCGGTCCCCGAGGTTCGAGCCCAGCGAAAGCACTGCCCTGCTCATCAGCGTCCTCCTCGTGCGGTCCTTGCCGGGGACATCATCGGCGCGTCGGATCCCGACACACCGACACCTACCGCAATTTCAATGGAAATCGCACGTCTGATTTCCATTGAAATTGCGCAGAATCCAACGCGCGGTCGGCGTGTCAGGTGCCCGACACGCCGACGGTGGGGCAACTTCCATTGAAATCGACGACCTGATTTCCATTGAAGTTGCTCACGCCGGGATGACCTGGCCGCGGCCACCGCGGCGGGAGCGGCGGATGGTCACCGCCACGTCGGCGAAGGTCAGCGGGATCGGCGCGCTCGGCTTGTGGATGGTGACCTCGGTGGCGTACACCCGCTCGTCGGTCATCACGTCATCGGCGATCTCGCCGGCCACCGCCTCGATCAGGTCCTTCGGCGGCCCGGCCACGATCGCCGCCGCGCGCTCGGCCAGCTCCCCGTAGTGCACCGTCTTGGCCAGGTCGTCGCTGGAGGCGGCCTCACCGAGGTCGATCCACACCGTGATGTCGACGAAGAAGTCCTGCCCGTCGCGCTTCTCGTGGTCGAAGACGCCGTGGTTGCCGCGAACCTTCAGGCCGGTCAGCGTGATCCGGTCAGCCACCGAACTCCCCTCCGCTGCGCCACGCGGCGGTCACCGCGACGGCGTCCAACGATTGCCGAACGTCGTGCACTCGCACGCCCCACGCGCCGCGGTCGGCGGCCAGCGCCGAGACCACCGCGGTCGCCGTCTCGCGCCCGGCGGGCGGTCGCGGGGCTCCGTCGGCGTCGGCCAGCAGCTTGCCCAGGAAGCGCTTGCGCGAAGCCCCGACCAGCACCGGGAAACCCAGCTCGACGAAGGCGTCCAGCCGCTGCAGGAGCTGCCAGTCGTGCCGCCCGGTCTTCGCGAAGCCCAGGCCCGGATCCAGCACGACGGCCTCCGCCGCCACTCCGGCCCGCAGCGCGGTGTCGACCTGCCGCAGCAGCTCGTCGCGCACCTCGGCGACCACGTCGGAGTAGTCGGCCAGGCTGTTCATGTCCTTGCTGTGACCGCGCCAGTGCATCAGCACCCACGGCAGCCCGGTGTCGGCGGCCACGCGCGCCATGTCCGGATCGGCCAGCCCGCCGGAGACGTCGTTGATCACCGCCGCCCCGGCCTCCGCGGTGGCCGCCGCGACCGCGGCGCGGGTGGTGTCGACGCTGACCGGCACGCCCGCCGCGACCAGCTCGCGGACCACCGGCAGCACCCGGCCGATCTCGGTGTCGGCGTCGACGCGCTCGGAGCCGGGCCGCGTCGACTCGCCGCCGACGTCGATGATGTCGGCGCCCAGCCGGTGCATCTCCACACCGTGCGCGACGGCCGCGTCCCGGTCCAGGTAGCGCCCGCCGTCGGAGAACGAATCCGGCGTCACGTTCAGCACGCCCATCACCGCGCACCGCGCCGGCTGCGGCAACCGCGGATGCATCAGCGTCCCCTGATCAGGGACAACGCCTCGGAGCGCGAGGACGCCGAGCTGCGGAACTGGCCGCGCACCGCCGACGTCGTGGTGGTGGAACCGGCCTTGCGCACGCCGCGCATGCCCATGCACAGGTGCTCGGCGTCGATCACCACGATCACGCCGCGCGGCTCCAGCCTGCGCACCAGCGCATCGGCGACCTGCGAGGTCAACCGCTCCTGCACCTGCGGCCGCTTGGCGTAGAGGTCGACCAGCCGGGCCAGCTTCGACAGCCCGGTCACCCGCCCCTTCTCGTTCGGGATGTACCCCACGTGCGCGTACCCGTGGAAGGGCAGCAGGTGGTGCTCGCACTGCGAGTACACCGGGATGTCGCGGACCAGGACGAGTTCTTCGTGGGCCTCGTCGAAGGTCTTGTCCAGGACCTCGTCCGGGTTGGTGTAGAGCCCGGCGAAGAGCTCCTGGTAGGCGCGGGCCACGCGGGCGGGCGTGTCGCGCAGGCCCTCCCGCTCCGGGTCCTCACCGGCGGCGAGCAGCAGCTCGCGCACCGCGGCCTCGGCGCGCGCGTGATCGAACTGGGGCGCATGAAAAGAGCCGTCGGGACGGGAGTCGCCTCCCGCCCCGATCGGCTCGTCGACCGAACTGGTCAATTCTTCGTTCCTCCACTGACCGGATCGCCGTGCGGCGATCCGGTGTCAGCGGCTCTGGTTGCCGCTGCCGTTCTCCTGAGCCGGGTCCGAGCCCTCCTGGCGCGGAGCCTGCTCGGCCTGCTGCTCGCCGGACTCCGGCGTCGCCGGGTGCTCGGCCTGCTGCGGCCCGCGCTCCCAGGACGGCGTCCAGTTGTACTGCTGCTGGCCACCGGAGTAGTTGGACGAGCCCGACGGCGTGGTCGCCGGGGTCCACCCGGGCGGCGCGCCGTAGTTCGGCGGCACCGCCTGCGGCGGCTGGCCGTACTGGCCGGGCTGCGGCTGCTGGATCTGCACGGTGCCCTGGTTGGCACCGGCACCGGCAGGCGTCGGCTCCTGCTGGCCGTAGTTCGGCTGGGCGCCGTTCTGGTTCGCCGGTGCGGCGGGAGCCGGGGTCGGCTCCTCCTTGACCGGCGGCCACGGCTCGCCGCGCTCCTTGGCCAGCTCGCCGGGGGTCTTGATCGGCGGCTTGTCCGACGGCGTGCGACCACCGAAGTCGTTGAACGCGGTGATCCTGGGCCGCTTCTCCACGCGGGCGAAGATCCGCTCCAGGTCCTTGCGGTTCAGCGTCTCCTTCTCGATGAGCTCCAGCACCAGGTCGTCGAGCACGTCGCGGTAGGTGCTGAGCACCTCCCACGCCTCGGTGTGCGCGGCCTCGATGAGGCGCCGCACCTCCTCGTCGATCTCGTGCGCGACCTCGAGCGAGTAGTTCGGCTGCTGGCCGGCGGTGCGGCCCAGGAACGGGTCGCCCTCCTCCTTGCCGTACTTCACCGCGCCCAGGCGGGCGGTCATGCCGTACTCGGTGACCATCGCGCGGGCGATCTTGGTGGCCTGCTCGATGTCGCTGGAGGCACCGGTGGTGGGCTCGTGGAAGATCAGCTCCTCCGCGGAGCGGCCGCCCAGCGCGAACACCAGCCGGGCGATCATCTCCGAGCGGGTCATCATGTCCTTGTCGTCCTCGGGGACGACGAGGGCGTGCCCGCCGGTGCGACCGCGCGGCAGGATCGTCAGCTTGTAGACCGGCTCCAGGTCGGGCATCGCCCACGCGGCGAGCGCGTGCCCGCCCTCGTGGTAAGCGGTGATCTTCTTGTCCCGCTCGGAGACGATCTTGCTCTTGCGGCGCGGTCCGCCGACCACCCGGTCGACCGCTTCCTCCATGGCCGCGGCGGTGATCAGCTGGCCGTTCTCCCGCGCGGTGAGCAGCGCGGCCTCGTTGACCACGTTCTCCAGGTCGGCGCCGGAGAAGCCGACGGTGCGCTTGGCCAGGCTCTCCATGTCGACGTCCTGGGCCAGCGGCTTGCCCTTGGAGTGCACGCCCAGGATCGCGCGGCGGCCGCGCAGGTCGGGCGCGGACACCGGGATCTGCCGGTCGAAGCGGCCCGGGCGCAGCAGCGCCGGGTCCAGGATGTCCGGGCGGTTGGTGGCGGCGATCAGGATGATGCCGCCGCGCGAGTCGAAGCCGTCCATCTCGACCAGCAGCTGGTTGAGGGTCTGCTCCCGCTCGTCGTGCCCGCCGCCGAGGCCGGCGCCGCGCTGGCGGCCGACCGCGTCGATCTCGTCGACGAAGATGATGCAGGGCGCGTTCTGCTTGGCCTGCTCGAACAGGTCGCGAACGCGGGAGGCACCGACACCGACGAACATCTCGACGAAGTCGGACCCGGAGATGGAGTAGAACGGCACTCCGGCCTCACCGGCGACCGCGCGCGCGAGCAGCGTCTTACCGGTGCCGGGCGGGCCGTAGAGCAGCACGCCCTTCGGGATCTTCGCGCCCAGCGCCTGGTAGCGGCCGGGGTTCTGCAGGAAGTCCTTGATCTCGTGCAGTTCCTCGACGGCCTCATCGGCGCCGGCGACGTCGGTGAACAGCGTCTTGGGCATGTCCTTGGTGAGCTGCTTGGCCTTGGACTTGCCGAAGTTCAGGACGCGGTTCCCGCCGCCCTGGACGTTGTTCATCATCCACATCAGCAGCAGCACGAGCAGGCCGATGGGCACCAGGTAGAACAGCATCTGCACCCAGAACGAGTCCTGGGAGACCTTGGTGTTCCACACCGGCACGTGCGCGTTGCGGATCTCGTCGACCACCTTGTCGGTGGCCCCCGCGGGGTACTGCGCGATCAGCTGGTTGCTGCCATCGAAGTTCTGGCCGTCATTAAGGGTCAGCCGGACCCGCTGCTCCTTGTCCTCGATGGTCGCTTCCTTGACCTTGCCCTGAGCGATCTGCTCGAGCGCCTGCGACGTGGAGACTTCGCGGTAGGCGCGCGTCTCGTCGAAGAGCACGTTGAAGGACAAGATCAACAGAAAAGCGATGAGGATCCACAGCAGCGGATTGCGGAGCAGGCGCTTTCGGTCCATTCACTTGCGGCCGGCGGGCGGCCTCGACCCTCCCTGACTGTCACTTCGGGCGACGGCTGCTCGGCAGACACACTTCATCGTCGCCGTCAACCCCTTCAGACCAGCGTACCGGCCGATGCGCGGGCCCGACCACGCCGAACCCGACACAGGTTGAACAGCGTATCCGGTCGACCCGCCCGCGCGGGGCAGGAGGGTCGAACCGGGCACGCCCGAGAGCCCGTCGGCGAATACCGTCCGCGCTCGCGCAAGCGGCGGCGGCCGCTCGGAGCGGCTACGCGAAGTAACCACCGCGGGCTCCGAGAGGCTTCCTGGCGAGGACCGCTGCTCCGCTGTGCATTCGGTCATACATCAGGAGGGCCTCCCGCAGGTTCCGCCAAGCGACAACTCGCGCACCAACAGGCTCTGAGAACGCTCAGATGCCGGAGGTGTAGACCTTCGGGTCCAGCGTGCCGATGTAAGGCAGGTCACGGTAGCGCTCCGCGTAGTCCAGGCCGTAGCCGACCACGAACTCGTTCGGGATGTCGAAGCCGACGTAGCGCACCGGCACGTCGACCTGCACCGCGTCCGGCTTGCGCAGCAGCGTGCACACCTCCAGCGAGGCGGGGTTGCGCGAGCTGAGGTTCTTCAGCAGCCAGGACAGCGTCAGCCCGGAGTCGATGATGTCCTCGACGATCAGCACGTGCCTGCCCGCGATGTCGCGGTCCAGGTCCTTCAGGATCCGCACCACCCCGGACGAGGAGGTCGACGAGCCGTACGAGCTGACCGCCATGAACTCCAGCTGGGCGGGCTGCGGCAGCGCCCGCGCGAAGTCGGTCATGAACATCACCGCGCCCTTGAGCACGCCCACCAGCAGCAGATCCCCACCGGCCTGCTGGTAGTCCTCGTCGACCTGCTTGGCCAACTCGGTGACCTTGTCCTTGATCTGCTGCTCGCTGATGAGCACAGAAGCAATGTCGCCGTCGTACACGGCCCGGCTTCCCCTCGTCGTCGGATCTCCGGTGCTGCCCGCCCCGGTGTCGGACAAGCGCGTCGCCCCGTCAGCCATTCGGCGGCTTGCGACCCGCCCCTCCGACTTGAAGCGTGCCATGCGCGCGGGAAAGCACAAAGTCACCCGGCAACCTCGGCCCGCCCTGCCCGCGCCAGTCCGACACCAGCGCGTCGGCGGCCCGCAGGTGCGCATCGGTCACCTCCGGCACGCCCCGGTCGAGCAGCCACGCCTTCAGCACCCGACGCCGCAGCGCGGCCGGAATCTCCTTCAGCGCCAAGGCATCCAGCCCATCACCTGCGGCGACCCGGCGGCGCTCGGCGGCGGCCAGCGCGTCCAGCGCGTCGGCGTCCTCCCGCAGCTGCTGCGCGGTCCGGGCCAACGCTTCGTGAACGCCACCTTGCAGGACGTCTTCCATCAGGGGAAGAACTTCTGTGCGCAACCGCACACGGGTGAACCGGGCATCGGCGTTGTGCGGATCGCGCCAGGGTTCGAGCCCGAGCTCCCGGCAGGCCGCCTCGGTGGTCTCCCGCCGCACGCCCAGGAACGGCCGCGCCCACGGCGGATCCACCGGCCGCATCCCCGAGATCGACCGGGCACCCGAACCGCGCCCCAACCCGAGCAGCACGGTTTCGGCCTGGTCGTCGAGGGTGTGCCCGAGCAGGACGAGCGAGCCGGGCGGCCGCTTCTCGCGCAGCACCCGGTACCGCGCGCGGCGCGCGGCGGCCTCGGGCCCGCCGACGCCCCCGACCTGCACCCGCACCACCTCGGCAACGGCGCCGAGCCCGGTGAGCTGCTGAGCCGCGCGAGCGGCGACGTCGGCGGAGCCCGCCTGGAGGCCGTGATCCACCACGACAGCGCGGAGCGCGACGCCCGCGTGCCGGGCGGCGTGCGAGGCGGCAGCGGCGAGCGCCAGCGAGTCGGCGCCGCCGGAGCACGCGACGACCAGCGGAGCGCCCCGGAACGGCGCGGCCTCGGCGGAGCCGAGCAGGCGCCGGACGGCGCCGCGGACGGCGCTGACGGCGGGAGGCGGCGGCACGCCGCCATTCTCCCGCCCACCGGAGGGAACGACGCCCGCGCCCTTCGACCGGCCTCAGCCGTGGATGCGGCGGATCCAGGTGTCGGGCGCGGAGATCTCGGAGCGGGTGGGCAGGTGCTCCGGTGAGGTCCAGACGGCGTTGAAGCCGGTCATGCCCACCTCGTCGACGACGTGGCGGGTGAAGGCCGCGCCCTGGGCGTACTGGCGGATCTTCGCGTCCACGCCGAGGAGGCTGCGCAGGATGCGGTCGAGCAGGCCGCCGCCCTTGCGGCGTTCGGTGAAGCGGCTGCGGATCGTCGCCACGCTCGGCACCACTCGCGGGCCCACCGCGTCCATCACGTGGTCCGCGTGGCCCTCCAGGAGCGTGGAGATCGCGATGATGCGGTCCAGGGCGAGGCGCTGCTGGGGCGTCTGCAGCAGTTCGATCACGCCGAGCATGCCGGGGCTGGAGTCGCCGGAACGGGCCGCGCGGGCTTCGCGCAGCACCGTCGGCAGCCTGCTCAGCAGCTCACCGGTGGTGCCCTCCATCTCCGCGAGCAGGACGCCGAGGCTCTCGGAGAAGTGCTCGCGCAGCCACGGCACCGCGTTGAACTGCAGCCGGTGCGTGGATTCGTGCAGGCACACCCACATCGAGAAGTCGTCGGCGGGCACGCCGAGGGAGCGCTGGGCCGCGACGATGTTCGGCGCGACCAGCAGCAGCCGGCCGCGCTGCCCGGCCGCGCCGGACTCGCCGTACGGGTCGAACTGCCCCAGCACCTTGCCGCCGAGGTAGGCGAGCACGAGCCCGGCCTGCACCCCGGCGCTGCGGGAGCTCAGCCCGGCGAAGAGGTCGTCGACGCGCTGCATCCGGGCATCGGCCGAGGACAGCGCAGCATCGGTCAGGGCGGCCAGGCCGTGCGCCGCGCCGTGCACCCAGGCCGGCCGGTCCACGACGTCACCCGCGATGATCGGCAGCTCCTGGCCGAGCCCGGTCACGTCGCGCACGTGGCTCTCGGCCTCGACGCTGAACCGGCGCAGCGAGCGGACCGCCTGCTCAGCCTCCGCTCGCGGCACCTCGGGACCCGGCTTCATCAGCCGGACCGCGGTGGCGACGGCGACGTTCCAGTCCAGCGGCCGGTGCTCCCCCGCCGCGCCCGGCGTCGGCAGGGTGGAAGGTCGGGCGTTCACACGACCGACCGTACCCGCTGCTCGGTGCCCTGTCGCCGGGCTCGGCCGCGACGTTCAGCGGCAGCCGCAGCTGTGCAGCGCTCCGGTGACGGCGTCCAGCGCCTTGCGCCCCTCGTCCGGCGTGCCCGGGCCGTTGGACATCAGCGCGAACACCAGCAGCCTGCCGTCCTTCGTCACGACCGTGCCCGCCAGGCTGTTGACGCCGGTCAAGGTGCCGGTCTTCGCCCGCACCCAGCCGCGGCCGTCGCTGCTGCCGTAGCGGCCCTCCAGGCTGCCGCTGCCGCCCGCCACCGGCAGCCCGGTCAGCAGGCCCCGCAGCTTCGCGGCCTGCGGCGGCAGCCCGCCCTCCGGGCTGGCCTCCGTGGTCGCCGTGGTCAGCAGCTCCGCGAGCAGCTTGGGCGTGGCGCGGTCGTCGACCGACAGCCCGCTGCCGTCGGCCATCTCGGTGCCGGAGACGTCGAAGCCGTGGTCCGCCAGCACCTTGCGCACGGCCTGCCACGAGCCCTCGAACGACGGGTAGTGACCGGTCGCGATGGCCACCTCGTGCGCGAGCACCTCGGCGAGCATGTTGTCCGAGTGCAGCATCGCGATGTCGACCATCTCCTGCACCGTCGGCGACTGCACCTGGCCGAGGACCTCCCCGTTGCCCGGCGCCGTGACCTCCCCGGCCACCGTCGCGCCGAAGGCGTCGGCGAGCCGCTGCGCGGCCTGCCTCGCCGGCTGCTCGCTGCGCGGGCTGTACTCCTGGGTCGGGTCGTCGCGGCCGCCGTTGAGCATCACCGGCTCCATCGGCGCCATCATCCCGGCGCGCACGTCGCCCGGCAGCCAGCCCTTCGCCAGGTCCGGCTCCTTGTAGCGGCTGGTGTCCACCTGCACCGAGGTCACGTTCCCGCCGGTCGCGTCCCGCACCTGCTGGATCAGGTCGTCGAACCGGGCGGCTCCCGGGTACACCGACTCCTGGCCGGGCGGCAGCGTGGACAGCGTCACGTCGCCGCCGCCGACCAGCACCACGCTGCCCGGCTGGCTGCCGCGCACCACCTTGGTGGTCAACCGCTGGTCGTGGTCGAGGACGAGCAGCGCCGCGCTCATCGCGAGCAGCTTGCCGGTCGAGGCCGGGACCAGCGCCTGGTCCGGGGTCTGCGACCACAGCACCTGCCCGGTGCGGGCGTCCCGCACGGTCCCGGCGAGGGTGCCCAGCGCCGGGTTGCTCAGCGGACCGGCCAGCACCGCCGCGACGCCGGACGGCGTGGGTTGCGGTGTGTCCCGGGCCAGCGGCTTGATCGACGGGTCGAGCCGGACGGGCGGCGGCGGATCCTCGATCTGCGCCTGCAGCAGCAGCTGCGGCCCGAAGCCGATGCCCGCGGCGAGCAGCACGACGACCACCGCGGCGACGGCGATGAGCCCCTTGCGGCTCCGCTTCGCCGGAGCGGCGGGCTGCGCCTGCCCGACGTGCTGCGGCTGCGCCCGCAGCCCGGCGACGGGGGCCGCGTTCGGCGGGTCGATGCGCTCGGGCCGCGCCCGCAGTCCGGCGAAGTCCTCGGGCGAGGCGACCGGCGGCGGGGTCGGTGCCTGCGGCTTGACGTGCGGCGCGGTGAGCCCGGCGAAGTCGTCGGGCGACGCGGTCGGCGCGCTCAACCCGGGGAAGTCGCCCGGCGACGCGGTCGGCGCGTCCAGCCCGGCGGAGTCCCCCGACGACGCGGCCGGGGCGGTCAGGCCGGCGAAGTCGGCCGGTGACGCCGGGCGCGGAGCGTTGAAGTCCGGGCGGGCGAACTGCTGGGTCCGCTCTGCGGGCTCGACCGGCGGCACCACCGGGATCCGCTGCGTCGCCGGGCCCGGGTCGGCGGATTTCCGCAGCTCGGCGAGGTCGGAGAGTTCGAGCCGGGTGGTGCGCTCCACCTCCGTCTCGGCGGGCACCTTGGCGATCAGCTGGGTGCTCTCGGACGCCCGCTCCTCGGGAGCGGCGGGCACCCGCGGCATCTGCTGCGTGCTGTCGACCCGGCCGATCGCCTGCGTCTGCTCGACAGCCGGCGGCGCCGCGTCGGTGATCGGCTTGAACTGCTGGGTCTGCTCGACAGCGGTCGGCGGCGGAACGACCGGCCCGGTGGGGCCGTCCTCCGCGTCGTCGTCCGGAGCGGACTCGTCGGCGACGTCCTCCGCTGGAGCTTCTTCGGCCGAAGGCCAGGACACCGACTCCTCATCGGCACCGTCCGACGGCGCCTGCTCACCGTCCTGGTCGGCAGGCTTCTCATCAGCGGAAACAACGCTCACCGAGACGGTCTCGGCCGCGTCGTCCGACTGCTCGCTCGCGTCTTCCGACGGAGTCTTCTCGTCGGTTGCCTCCGCAGGCTGCTCGGTGGCGGGCTGTTCGTCGGCGACGGCAGGCTGCTCGGCGGTGGGCTCGGCAGCCTGCTCACCAGCGGAATCACCGTTCGCCGAAGCTTCGGCGACGCTCTCCTCGACGTCGTCCGACCGATCTTCGGCAGCCTCCGGCTCATCGGCGGTGGACTGCTCGGCGGCTTCCGCGTCGCCTGCCGACTCGTCGGCGGGCTCGCTGCTCGTCGAGTCGGCCTCGGCGGTGTCCTCGTCAGCGGCCGACCGCTCTGCATCGCCCTCCGGCGAAGCCCCTCCAGCCGCCCCTGTGTCGACGTCGGCATTTTCACCAGCGGAAACATCACTCGCCGAAGCGGTCTCCGAAGAGCTCTCGTCGGCGGCCTCCGGCTCATCGGAGCTCTCGGCGGGCTGTTCCTCTTCGGCAACGGCATCGGATGCCGTTTCACCACCGGGTTCCGAACCGTCGGCGGCCTCCGGCTCATCGGAGCTCTCGGCGGGCTGTTCCTCTTCGGCAACGGCATCGGATGCCGTTTCACCACCGGGTTCCGAACCGTCGGCGGAGTCCGCGTCGCCCTGAGCCGGTTCGGCGGCGGGTTCCGGTTCCGCACCGTCGACATCGACGGTTCCGGTGACGCGCCCGTTCACCGTGCTGCTCTCAGCACCAGCAGTGCTGTCGTCGGGGTCAGCAGCGGATTCCGAGGGCTCGTCCTCGCTCGGCTCGGCAGCCGCCTCGTCGTCCTGTGCAGCGGATTCGGGCTGGCTCGGTTCCTCGGTGGCGGCGTCCTGATCAGCGGATTCCGAATCGTCCGGGCTCCCCTGCCGCGAGGAGTCGCTCCCCGATTCCTCGGAAGCACCTCGATCGGCGCTGTCCGCCGCTTCGACGGCGTCGTCATCGGTCGGCTCGGCGGAGGCTTCGTCGTCAGCAGGCTCCGCAGCTGCGTCCTCGGCGGCTTCCGGCTCGTCAGAGAGGTTTCCCGCGACGCGCTTCGAGGCGCTGGCGTCCTGGCCCTCGCCGGTCTTCAGCCGAGCGGTCTCGCGCTCGCCTTCGACGGTCTGCAACCGCGCTGTCTCGCGCTCGCCTTCGACGGTCTTCAGCCGTGCCGTCTCGCGCTCGTCCTCGACGGTCTGCAACCGCGCCGTCTCCGCTTCCGGCTCGACCAGCGCACCCGACACGCGCTTCGACACCGCGGCTGTGCGCTTCGTCTCAGCACCGTCCGGCTGCTCGGCGGTTTCCGCGGTGCGCTCGGGCTCTGGTGGGGTGGTGTCCGACGCCTCCGGGGCGGGGGCTTCCGCAGGTCGGTTCGGCGACGACGCAGCGGTTGGGCTTGGGCTCTCGTTGTCCGACGACGACGCCCGAGCGCCGGTTTCGGCCACCTCACCCCGGTTGTTCTGGGGTTCGGGCACGTGCTCCTCCTCGACGGATCGCCAGCCTGCCAGATTGCGAGCTCCCGCACTGCGGTGGGGCTCGGTGCGCTGCCGTGGTCCACACTAGACGTGGCCGCGCACCGGAGCGGGCGGCTGCATCCGACGCAAGACGAGTGAGGAACCGCGTGGACTTCGACGTCACGATCGAGATCCCCAAGGGGAACCGGAACAAGTACGAGGTGGACCACGAGACGGGGCGGATCCGCCTCGACCGCACGCTGTTCACCGCCACCCAGTACCCGGCCGACTACGGATTCATCGAGGACACCCTCGGCGAGGACGGCGACCCGTTGGACGCGCTGGTGCTGGTGCAGGAGCCGACCTTCCCGGGCTGCCTGATCAAGTCGCGCGCCATCGGCATGTTCCGGATGCGGGACGAGAAGGGCGGCGACGACAAGGTCATCTGCGTGCCCTCGGACGACCCGCGCCAGGAGCACCTCCGCGACATCCACCACCTCTCCGAGTTCTACCGGCTGGAGATCCAGCACTTCTTCGAGGTGTACAAGGACCTGGAACCGGGCAAGAGCGTGGAAGGCGCGACCTGGGTCGGCCGCACGGAGGCCGAAGAGGAGATCAAGCGCTCGTACGAGCGGCTCAAGGAGCAGGGTCACTGAAACCCGGCCCGCAAAACGAGCCCTCCCCGCTTCGCGCGAGGGAGGGCTTTGTTTTGCGCGGCGCAGACCCAGTTGTCCACAGCCCTGGGGATAACTCGCCCAACCTGTGGACAACTCTGTGGAGTCCGCGTCAGCGAGGCCGCGGCACATGTCCCAGCGGCGTGCCGTCGACCCGGCGCAGCACCACCACCGGAACCGTCGAAGCGTGCTTCCCGCTGCCCGGCGTGAACCGCTCGCGCTCCGGGCGCCGCTGGTAGAACCAGGCCAGCTCGGTCCGCGCCCGGGTCACCGCCCGGCGCCGGAGCAGGTACCTGCGGGCTCCGGGCACAGCCAGCGCCAGCCCCACCGCGACCACTGCAATCGACCACAACATCGCGTCCCCTCCCGTCGCGGAGGGGAAATGCGCGAGCAGCCGCGTCATGATGCAGCCCGGCGGCTCTCCACCCGTTCGGCCCAGCGCCGGTTCACGCGTTCAGCCCAGCCGAGCACCGGAACACCGGGACATTCCGGGCAAAGTTCCCGCTTCGTCCACAGTTGACGGTCGAGAACAGCGATGGCCCCCGCGACATCGCGAGGGCCATCGGGTCTTCGTCCGGGGGCTACCGGCGTCGGCCGGTTCGGTCCGCGCCCGCCGATCGGGCAGCGCGGACTTCGGGGCCGCCCTGGGCACTACGGCGTTCCGGCGCGGGCGGAGGCGCCCGGTCCGCCGCGGTGGATCAGCTGCCGAGCTGGTTGACGCCGCCGAGCGGGCCGTGGGCGAGCAGGTCGTTGACCTTCTCCCCGGTGCCTCCCGGCAGGACGTCCGGGGTGGCGCGGCCGACCGGCAGGGTCTGCGGCAGACCGCCGGTCAGGTCGCTGACGACGCCGGTGGTGCCTTCGGCGACGCCCAGCAGGTCGCCGGTGCGGCCCAGCGGGGTCGTGCCGACCACGCCGTTGACCGTCTCGCCGACCACGTTCACGTCCTGCGCGGGCAGCGGTGCGGGCTTGGTCTGCGGGGTGCTGGGCTGCAGCTGCTCCAGCGCCGGGGCGACGCCGGGCGGCAGCAGCTGCTCCGCGCCGCTGCGGCCCGCGGGCAGCGTCTGCCCGGCCGGGACGACATCGCCGACCGGCAGGCTGCCGAGGGTCTTGCCCGCGAGGTTGCCGACCACGTCGCCCTGCGTCAGCCCGGCGAGCGCGCCACCGGCGAGACCGCCGACCTGGTCGCCGCTGCGGCCGGAGAGCTGCTTGCCCAGCGGAACCACGTCGCCGACGGTCTGCTGCGCGGAGTGCAGCGTGCCCGCGGCGTGGAACGCGGTCTGCGCGAGGTTGTTGTCCGTGGGCAGTTCGGCGGGCAGCTGCGGGGTTTCGGCGTTCGCGGCGCCGGCGAAGCCAACGGCACCGGCACCGCTGACCAGTACTGCGGCCGCGGCCGTAAGGGTGCGCTTCATCGCAATGCTCCTCTCTGCACAGGCCGACTTCCTGTGTCCGCGGCGGAGATTACGGAAGGATCAACCTCCACTATTCAGCGATCACGCAAGTGGGAAATGTAAACGCCGAGTGACCGAATCGCCGTTCATGCGCCCCACTTTCGAGCGACATGACGCCTATCGCGACTACTGGCCGGGCGCGTCGACCGCTGCCGACGGCAACCGCCGCACCTGCTCGGCCCGCAGCGCGTCCACGGCATCGGCGAACTCCGCGTACGCCTCGCGCTCGCGGTCGAACCTGCGGTACCGGCCGACCCGCAGCTCCACCGCTTCGTACTCCCGCTCCAGGGAATCCGCGGTCTGCTGCAACGCCTGCGCGCGATCCCGGTACTTGGCGTACCCGGCGAAGGCCGCGGCCACCGCGACCAGCAGGCTCAGCACCGCCGCCACCCAGCGAACGTCCACAACGGACACCGCCGTCGCGGTCACCACCGCGGCGACTATCGAGCCGCCGACCACCACCGTCTGCAGGGCGTTGTCCTTCCACCGGTCGCGCCGGGCCTCGCCGCGGTAGCGCTCGACCAGCTCCGGGAGCTGCGCGCGGTAGCGCTTGTGCGCGGCCAGCAGGTCCCCGTCGCCGAGTTCGTCCAGCAGGTGCTCGCGGTAGCCGTGCTCCAGCGCACGCAGTTCTGCTTCCACCGCGCGAACCCTAAAGTGCTGCCGGTAGACGAACTTCGCCGCCACCCCGATCGAGGCGACCGCCAGCGCGAACATCACCGCGGCCGGTACCGCGATGCCCCATAACGCCAGCGCGACCACCCCGAGGACGATCAGCAGCAGGTTGCCGGGCACCGCCCAGAGCAGCAGCAACCGCTGGACCATGCGGTTGCGGTAGAGCTGCTCGGAACGCTCGGCGATCCGGCGGTCCCAGTCCGCGGGCCGGTGCTCTCCGGAGAGCACGCCGCCGCCGACGATGCCGGCTGTGTCCACTCGCTCCATCACTATCCTTCCAGCGCGTTGATGCGATCGAAGTAGCTTCCGGAGCACCACGACAATCGGCCAGGAGGGTGATGGGAGGTTCGGCCTTCCGGACCACGTCCGGCTGCGCCGGGTGATCGCCGCTGGATTCGCAGGTCGATCGCCGCGCGATACTCCGCAGTGATAACAGCGGGTGGCGCGATCACCGGCGGCGCGACCGGCTCCGGGCCTGACACTGTGGCAGCGCCCGCCGCGCGCCTCGCAACCGGGTCCGGCGGATCAGCCGAGCAATTCGGCGTCCCGCTCGGCGTAGAACCGCACCGGATCGACGGGCACGCCCGCGACGTCCAGCTGGAAGTGCAGGTGCGGTCCGGTGGATTCGCCGCGATCTCCCATCGTCGCGATCAGCTCACCGGCCCGCACGGATTGCCCGACCGCCACGAATCCGGTGTCGATGTGGCCGTAGGTGGAAATGACGTCGTGCGGGTGCTCGATCCTGATCCACAAGCCGTATCCGCTCGCCGGGCCGAAATCGATGACGACTCCCGCCGAAGCGGCCCGGATCGGCGTCCCCACCTCGTTGGCCACGTCGACGCCGTGGTGCACCGATCCCCACCGCTCGCCGAAGCCGCTGCTGATCTCGCCCTCGGTCGGCGCCACCCACTCCTCGTCCGGCGCAGGCCGCGGAGCAGCGAAGTAGGCCGCGGGAACGGTGCGCGCGGCGGGCGCGGTGACGGCGGCGGACAGATCGGTGGCGATGCCGCCGATGCTGACCGCGAACAGGACGGTGAGGCCGCCGAGCGCGGTCCTCTCTCGAATTGCCATCGGATTCCACTCCTCCCGCCATCCGCCGCACCGGGCGGTGGCCGGGCTGAATTGGCGCAGGCGCGCCGAATTCGGATCGATCCGGCGCGGGGCGGCCCGGGGAGATTCCAGCCGAGGCGCTCCGGGAACGCATTCCGGAATTGGTCCGATGGCATGAGTCGGGGCGAATTCCACGACTCGTCCGAACGACTCCGAAAGTCCGCCACAAGAAAGCACCGCGAACACCGAGAGTCCACAGTGGTCGCGATTATCGGTGAACCGCACCGGCGAAGAATCCGAAGACCGTTCCACTCCTCACGGACGGTGCCGACCGGGCGCGAGACCCCGGATTCACCCCTCCGCCACACCGAAGGTCACCGGATCGAGCTAATCCGCACCGGCCGCTCCGGCGCACCTCACCAGTTGATCTCGCGATCGACCGGTTCCACTCGAACGAGTGGTGCCACCATGCGCGGCTACCACGCGCGATCACGCTCCCGCTCGGCCTGCCGCAGCCGCCGGGCGGCGACCCGGTCCCCGGCCTCGGCCATCGCGCGGACTTCCGCCACCCGGCCGAACCGGAGCAGCTGCGCGATCCGCTCGGAGCGCGCGCTCGGGATCGAGCTCCGCGGCCGCGAGCTCGGCGAGCCCGGCATCGACCTCACCGCGGCGGAGATGCAGCTGCGCCAGCCACAGCCGCGCGCTCGCGAACTCATCGACCTCCGCGCGCAGCTGATCGACACGGTCGGTGCGGAACAGCAGCTCCATGAGCGTCGCGAACGCGCGGTCGTCGCCGCCCCGCGCCAAGGCCCGCAGGTCGTCGAGCCGATCCCCGTCCACCATGACCTCGGTAGCGGCGCTGGGACACGTTCCCCCTCCCGAAGCGGTACGGCCACGATACGCACGCCACCACCAGCGATCACGCAGCCGAGCCGGGACGTTCCGCCTGCACAACGGCCGTGAGCGTTTTGGGGGGCTATAGCACCACAAAACGCTCACGGCCTCTGACCAGCGACGACGGAGCCGATGACCGTCGTGGGGGCGTCACTCCGCCGGTTCGACGAACTGCACGTCCAGCTGGATCTTGACGACGTCGCCCAGGATCGCCTCGCCCGCGCCGAAGCCGATGCCGAAGTCGCTGCGCCGGATCTGCCCGGTCGCCTCGAACCCGGCGTGCCTGCTGCCGTCGAAGACGTCCTCGACGCCGCCGAACTCCACGGCGAAGCTGATCTGCCGGGTCACCTCGCCGATGGTGAGCTCACCGTCGAGCGTCCACTCCTCGCCGTCGCCGCGGATGCCGGTGGAGCGGAAGGACATGGTGGGGCGCTTCTCGACGTCGAGCATGTCATTGGCGAGGACGTGCGCGTCGCGGTCGGCGTTGCCGGTGTCGATGGAGGCGAGCTCGACGGTCGCGGTGATCGAGCTGTCCGCCAGCGTCTCGCCGACGACGAGTTCGGCGTCGAACGCGGTGAACCGGCCGCGAACCTTGGACACGCCGAGGTGCCGGATCGCGAAGCCGACCGAGGAGTGCAACGAGTCGAGCGCCCAGCGGCCGGCGATGAGCGGGAGTGCGTTGGTTCGAGAGGTCATGCCGCCAACACTGCTGCTCCGGCCCGGCGCCGGGGAGACCGCGCGGAGACTGGTCCTCCCAGGGACACCCTCCGCCGGATAGGAGGCATTAGGTTGGAGTGGTGCGCGAGAACCAGTTCGGCGACTTCCTGCGGGCCCGCCGCGAAGCGGTGCAGCCCGCGGACGTAGGGCTGCCCGCAGGGACGCGGCGGCGCACGCCGGGGTTGCGGCGATCCGAGCTGGCCATGCTGGCCGGGATCAGCGTCGAGTACCTGACCAGGCTCGAGCAGGGCCGCGACCGCCACCCGTCGCCGGAGGTGCTGTCCGCCCTGGTCGGAGCGCTGCAGCTGTCGGTGACCGACCGCGAGCAGCTGTGGGTGATCCTCGGCCACAACAAGCCGACCGCGCTGTGCCCGAGCGTGGCCGAACCGCCGGTCCAGCAGGTGCGGCCGGGTGTGCGAGCGGTCCTCGACCGGCTCGAACCGAGCCCCGCGCTGGTGATCAACCGCATCGGCGACGTGCTCGCCCACACCGCCGGCTACCAGCGGCTCGCGGGCCCGCTCGGCGTCCTGGACGGCGAGCCGCCGAACCTGCCGCGCTACCTGTTCACCGATCCCCGCGCCCGCGACGCGCACCCGGACTGGCCGCTGCTCGCGGACGCGCAGGCCAACCACCTCAAACTCGGCTCCCACGAGCAGGACCCGCACTCGATGCAGCTGGTCGCGGAGCTGTCCGCGGTCGGCAGCGAGTTCACCGACCGGTTCCGCAGATCGCCCACCCCGGCGCTGCGCTCCGGGTCGGAGCGGTGGGTGCACCCGGAGGTCGGCGAGCTGCTGCTGAACTTCGAGATCATGGACCTGGCCGACCTCGACTCCCAGCGCCTGGCCGTCTACGTGCCGGGCGACGACGTGACCTCCCGGGCCCTCGACCGGCTCAACGGCCGCCAGCCCGGAGCGCTGCGCGCCGTCTGAGCGACCATCGCGGAGCCGGGCGCTCAGGCTGAGTCGACGGACACCTCCAGCACGCCGGGAACGGCGGCGAACACCTCCCGGACGCAGTCGGCGAGCTCCTCGCGGGTGTGCGAGTCCGCGCGCTGCAACCACAGCTCCAGCGCGCGGTGGAACGCGGCGATCACCAGGTCCATCGCCAGCCGCGCGCGCAGGTCGACCTCGTCGGACAGGCCGAACCGCGCCCGCAGCACGTCGACCGCCTCGTTGGTGGTCCGCTCGCAGAAGTGCTTGCCGTGCGCGTCGATGGACGGCATCCCGGCGGCGATCCGCCTGCTCAGCAGCAGCCGCTGCGCCCAGTCCTCGCCGGGCATCCCGGACAACGCGCTGAGCAGGGATTCCTGCAGCACCTCGATCAGGGACCGGCTGCCGGGCTCGCGCGCTCCGAGGTCCGCGACGAACGCGGTCCACATGTCCTCGACCGGGGCCAGCGCCACGTCCTCCTTGCCGCCGAAGTAGCGGAAGAACGTGGTCTTCGAGACCTCGACCGCCTCGCACAGCTCGTCGAGCGTGGTGCCGTCGAAGCCCTGCTCGGTGAACTTCGCCAGCGCGGTGTCGATCAACGCCTGCCGGGTGCGCTGCTTCTTGCGCTCGCGGAGCGAGGCGGGTGGTGAGGTGCTCATCACAAACAGTTTACCGCACACCGAACGTTACTCATAAACTTTTGGCACTCAGTAACATTTTCTTTCCGGAGGTTCCCATGCGCGCACTCCTCGTCGACCGCTCCACGCCCAGCGGTCTCCGCCTCGGCGAAGCTCCCGTGCCCGAGCCCGCACCGAACCAAGCGCTGGTCAGGGTGGTCGCGACCTCCCTCAACTTCGGCGAGGTCAAGGTGGGCATCGAGCGCGCGCCCGAGGGGACTGTGCTCGGCTGGGACGCGGCCGGGGTGGTCGAGCGCCCCGCCGCCGACGGCTCCGGCCCGGCCGCAGGCACCCCGGTCGTCACGCTCGCCGCGGACGGCGGCTGGGCCGAGTACCGCGCCGTGGACGCGGATCTGATCGGCATCGTGCCGCCGGGAGCCGACCTCGGCGCCATCAGCACCATTCCGGTGGCGGCGGCCACCGCACTGCGCGCGCTGCACCGCGTCGGCCCGGTCCTCGGCAGGAAGCTGCTGATCACCGGCGCCACCGGCGGAACGGGCCGCTACGCCGTGCAGCTCGCCAAGATGGGCGGCGCGCACATCACCGCGTCGACCGGCAACCCGGCCGCGCACGCGGCGGGCCTGCGCGCGCTCGGTGCCCACGAAGTCGTTTCCGACCCGTCGGAATCCGGCATCGTGGACGGCGTGCTCGACATGGTCGGCGGCCCCCAGCTGGTCGCGGCCCACGACCGGCTCGCGGAGAACGGCACGCTGGTCGCGATCGGGCACTCCGCGGGCCAGGCCGAGCACTTCCCGCACGGCGCCATGTACGGCGACTGGGGCAGGTACAACCGCTCGATCGTCACGTTCTTCTTGCTCAGCCACCGGAATCTCGCCCCCGACCTGACCTGGCTGGCCGAGCGCGTCGCGGCGGGCGAGCTCGACCCGCAGGTCTCGTGGCGCGACACCTGGGAGCGAGCCGAGGAAGCCGTCGACGCCCTGCTCGGCCGGACCCTGCACGGCAAGGCGGTCCTGGAGATCGCCTGATCGTCCCGACTAGGCGAATCGTGCAGTACCGAAACGGTTTTCACGCCATCCGAAACCTCACGTAGGTTGTGGGCATGGCTAGGAAGATCGTGGTGATCGGCGGCGGAATCGTCGGATCGTCGATCGCGGCGCTGCTGCCCGACGACGTCTCGGTGACGGTGCTGGACCGAGGGCCGGTCGGCCGGCTGGCGGGTTCGACCGGCCTGGCACCCGGTTTCGTGGGATTGCTCAACGAGATCCCGGTGCTGACCGAACTGGCGCGCGCGAGCGCCGAGCTCTACGACGACCTGGAGCTGGACGGCACGCGCGGCTTCGAGCGGGTCGGCGGCGTGGAGGTCGCGGGAAGCCCGGAAGCGGCGGAGAAGCTCACGAAGAGAGCGGAACTCGCAGCCGCGGCGGGCCTCCCGCACCGACTGCTGGACGCGGCCGAAACGGTGGCCCTGGCACCGGATCTGATCAACCCCGAGCACTGCCACCGAGGCCTGCACTTCACCGCGGACGGCGCGGCCCGCCCCGACATCCTCACCGCGGCCCTGCGCAAGCGCAGCAACGCCCGGTTCGTCCACGACGCCACCGTCATCGGCATCGAGCTGAGCGGGAACCGCGCCGCCGCGGTCCGCACCGAGACCGACACCTACCCGGCCGACGACGTGGTCCTGGCGGGCGGCATCTGGGGCCCGCAGCTCGCGGCGATGGTCGACGTCCAGCTGCCGCTGACGTCCTTCGCCCACCCGTACGTCTACGGCCCCGAAACCGCTTCGGCTCCGGCAGCACCGTTCGTGCGCTGGCCGGAGCACCAGGTCTACACCCGCCACCACGGCGGCCGCCTCGGCCTGGGCACCTACAACCACGCGATCCAGCCGGTCCCGCAGGACGACCTCGGCGCCAGCGCCGAGAAACCGTGGCCGGGAGAGGTTTTCGACGAGGCGGTGCACCGCGCGATGCGTCTGCTGCCAACGCCATTCAACCCGGCAGAACGCCTCAACGGCATGTTCGCCGTGACCCCGGACAATCTCCCCTTCCTCGGCCCGATCCCGAACATCGAAGGCCTGTGGTCGGCAGTGGCGATCTGGGTGACCTCAGCAGGAGGAGCGGCCCGAGCCCTGGTCGACCAGCTCCTCGACAAGGACCCCCGCTTCCCGGACCTGCACACCCTCGCCCCAACCCGCTTCGAAGGCCAAGACCCCGAAGCCCTCCGAACCCGAGCCCGCCACCTCTACAACGACATCTACGCCAGCCTCTGACCAACCGAGAGCACCCTCCCGCGCCTGGTCAGAGCCCGTGAGTGGTTTGGGGTGCTATAGCCCCCCC
>NZ_FNVB01000020.1 GCF_900108315.1 Saccharopolyspora kobensis
TGGTTGTTTGATCGGATACTTGATAAAGAGAATATGTGTGTCATCTGCTGTGATGATGATCTGAGGTTTCCTGCCCTGTTGGGTGGGGGTGAGGGTTGTCGGTGGCGATGGCGGGGAGGGTCCGCCCGGTCCCATTCCGAACCCGGTAGCTAAGCTCCCCAGCGCTGATGGTACTGCACTCGACAGAGTGTGGGAGAGTAAGACACCGCCGACACACTACTGAGAAGGGCCCCGTTCCCGGACGTATTCGTCCAGGGAACGGGGCCTTTCTGCTGTTCCCGACAACACCCCACCGAAACACCGAGCCTTCGTGCGAATGCCCCCGGTCCCGGGAAATTTCCCGCACCCGGAGTGGCCCCGCCGGCCGCGGGGCCACGCGGGGCATCAGCCGAGCTGGTTGACCATGACGGCCTCGTGCGCACTTCCGATGAGGCCTCGTTCGTCGTAGAGCCGGGCGTTCGCCACACCGATCCCGGTCGGCTGCACGTCCCGGTCGATCTCCATGCCGAGCCACTCGCCCTCGAACGGGCGGTGCAGGTAGAGCGTGATGTCGGTGTTGATCCACGGGCCGAAGATCGGGCCGACGGGGCTGGCCGCGCTGATGCAGTCGACCAGCACCGCGACGTGCGCCAGCGGGCTCAGCGCTTCGCCGGGGAGCAGCGGCACCGGCATGTGCATCCACACCTTGCTGGTGCTGGTGGCCCGCTGATCTTCCAGCCACCGCACCTGGATCACGTCGTGCACTCCCCAGCGCAGACCGAGCTCCGGTGGCAGCAGGTGCCCGTCGGGGAGGCCGTCCGGGCCGGCGAAGGGAGTCTCCACGTCCGGCACGACTCCGTCGACCTCGCCGCGGCGCAGCAGCTGGGCGGTGGCGCGCGCGGAGGGCTTCCCGTCGACGGTGAGCACCGCTTCGCTCACCTGGAGGCGTTTTCCGGTGCGCAGCGGTTGAGCGGTCACGGTGAGGGGCTTGGCGGGCACCGGGCGCATCAGGTCCACGGTGAGGCGGGCGATGAACAGGTCGGGGTCGTCGGTGATCCGCTCCACGGCTCGGGCGAGCAGTCCGGCGACCGGGCCGCCACCGACCAGTTCGCCCCAGGGGCTGCAGGCCGCTTCGCTCGGCACGAGCTGATCGCCGACTGCGGTGAAAAGCGCCTGTGTGTCACGCATTCCTCGATGTTACTTGGCAGTAGGTACGGCTGGTACTGGCCGTTTGCCATATTTCTGGCGAGTTGTCGCGATCCGCCATCACCACTCGGTGCTCGTGTGAGCATCTTCTCTGCCGGGCGAGTTACTTGAAGCTTCACGTATGCTTGCGGGCACCGCAGACCCCATCCTCGAAAGGTCCTCCCATGCAGCACCAGATTCGCGATGTGACGGCGCTGGTCGCGCGCCTCGTGGTGGGCGTGACGTTCATCGCGCACGGCTACCAGAAGCTCGGTATCAACGGAATGGACAAGGTCGTCGCCTCATTCGGCGAGATGGGCCTGCCCCCGGTCGCCGCCTGGTTCACGGCGCTCGTCGAGGTCATCGGAGGGATCGCGCTGATCCTGGGCGTGCTGCTGCCGGTCGCCGGTGTCCTGCTCGCGGCGATCATGGTCGGTGCGATCTTCACCGCCCACCTCGGAGCCGGTTTCTTCAGCAGCGACGGCGGGTTCGAGTACCCGCTGGTGCTCGCCGGAGTGAGCCTCGCACTCGGTTTCAGCGGCTCGCGCTTCACGCTTCCCACGCTGTTCAAGGGAAAAGCGGAGAAGGTCGCGGTCTGAGCGCCTGCCCGGCGGGCTCGTCTCGCGCGGCGGCGCCGGCCGCGAGGGTGGGCTGAGCAGCCTCGCCGATTCGACGACGAGCTCCCAGGCGAGAGAAACGGCCTGTCCCCGCCCGGGACAGGCCGTTTCGCGCATCGGGTCAGTCGCCCAGTTCCACTGTGGTCCGTTCGGTGTCGCGGCGGCTTTCGCGCTTCGCCGGGTCGAGGTTCGTGCAGTGCACCAGCGACGATCGCCCGGCGAGCACCGCGAGCAGGCCGCCCAGCACGCCGCCCGGGAGGTGCCACTCCACTGTGGACAGCACCCGGTCGGTCGGTCCGATGTGCAGCTCCTCGGCCCGTTCGCGGGCGTCGGCGACGAGTTCGTCCACCGACCGCTCCAGCAGCGCGGGCGTGTCGCCGTCGATCGGCAGCATCGGGCTGAAGTCGTCGCCGTGCACGCGGATGTCCGAGACGTAGTCGGCGACGCCGTCCGGCAGGCCGCGCAGCGGAGCCCCCAGCGCGTCGAGCCCGACGGCCGCGACGGTTCGCGCGCCCGCGCCGCGGTCGAGTTCGCCGGCAGGCACGAAGGAGACTTCCGCGCCGCGCGGGTCGTCGGTGATGTGGGCGCCGCACCACCAGGCGCCGAGCAGCACGCCGACCGTCTGCCAGTGCGCGGGCAGCGCCACGTGCACCGGCGTTCCCGGCTCCAGGTCCCACTCGTCGACCAGCCAGTTGGCCGTCTTGGCCGCCCAGTTCGCGGTGGTCGCCCGGGACAGTTCGATGCGCGCCCCGGTGGCGTCGTCGTAGTGCGTGATCAACGGCTTCGGTGCCCCGTCGGCCAGCAACGGCCCGAGCAACGCCTGGGTGACGCTCATGGGTCGAGCCTAACCAGGTCGATGTCGCGCAGCCCGGCCCGGCTGGGGATTCCCAGCTTTCGGAACACCTTCTGCAAGTGGTGGCCGACCGTGCGGTGGCTGATGAACAGCCTGGTGGCGATTTCCCGGTTGGTCAGGCCGCGCGCGGCGAGAACGGCCACTTCCCGTTCTTGAGCGGTCAGCGCTTCGGCGGTGTTGCCGGCAGCGGATCCGCCGCAGGCGCGGAGCTCGCTGCGGGCCAGTTCCGCCCACGGTCGTGCACCGACTTCGTCGAAGAGCGGGATGCTCGGTTGAAGTGCGTCCCGCGCTCGTGCCGGTTGGCGGTTCCGGCGCAGCCACTGACCGAACTGCAGCGCACCGCGAGCCCGCTCGAACGGGTGGTTCAGCAGCTCGGCGCCCGGCATCTCGGGTTCGATCTCCCCGAGCAGCGCGCGGCACCGGTGCAGCACTGCCTGCAGCCAGGGCGAGTTCGGCGCGAGCCGGATGGCCGCGAACTGCTGGTGCGCCTGCTCCGCGCGGCCGGCCCGGAGCTGGGCTTCGATCAGGTCGGCTGCGGCCAGCTGCGCGATGTGCTCGTGGGCCTGGGGGGGAGAGAGAGACCGGGTGTCAGCAGGGAGGCGAGCCGGTCGCTCGCCTGCTCGGCATTGCCCGCAGCCAGCGCTGATGCGCCCAGGTGGCCTGCGCGGCGGCGAGGTTGTTGTGCAGCGGCACTGCGAGCTGGAGAGCCTGCTCGGCTCGGGCCCGGGCCTCCGCGGTGTCGCCGCGCCAGGCGGCCAGCAGCGCGAGCTGCGCGTGGAAGTCCGCTTCGCGCGGGCGCTGCCGGGTGTCTCGGGCGAGATCGACGCCTTCCGCCGCGTGGGCGGCGGCATCGTCCCAGCGTCCGAGCCGGCACTCCAGCTCCACCAGCCACGGGAGGGCTATCGCGGAGATGGCCAGCATTCCGGTGGTGCGCAGTTGCTCGTGCGCGGCGAGCCCGAACTCGTGGGCCGCCCACGGATCGCGGCAGAACCGGTTGAGCATCATCGGCAGCACCCACCGGTGCGCGGCGGATTCCCGGATCGCGGTCGGGGCGGCGTCGAACACCTCCCACGGTCCGGCGTCGATCTCGTGCAGGTCCAGCGCTTCCAGCAGCCACTGGCCGTAGCGGTCGAAACCCGGGAACTCCCGGATCTGCCGGGCCGATCGGCGCGCCTCCGGGAGCCGGCCCGCGTGCGTCGCGGCGTCCGCGGCCAGGAAGAAGAGCTCGGCGGCCCGGTCGGGCTGGTCCCGCGACCAGGATCGCGCGTGGCGGCCGAGGTAGTGCAGGGCCGTGATCTGGTCCCGGCCGTAGAGCTCGACGAGGCCACGGGTCCGCACCTCGGCCGGGCCGCTCCCGCCGCGGGACAGGCAGTGAACGCGCGAGTTCCACGTGGCCGGACTTCCAGGCGACGTGAGCCGCCGCGGCGGTCCTGCGTTCGCGGTCGGCCGCCGACGAGCTCAACCTGGCCGCCTGCAGCAGCATCGATGCGGTGGCGGCCAGGCCACCGCTCGATTCCGCGGAGCACGCGGCGGCTTCGAGGTCGGCGGCGAGTTCGGCGTCCGGGCCTGCTGTCGCCAGGGCTCGGTGCCAGCGGGCCCGGTTCGGATCGGGTGTGGCTTCCGCGATCCGGCGGTGGATCTCGGTGAGCTGCGCGTTGGTCGCTGTCGCGCAGGTCGCGGATCGCATCAGCGGGTGGCTGAAGCGCAGGCGTCCGCCGGAGATCTCGATCAGCCCGGTGCGTTCGGCGGTTTCGAGGTCTCCGGCGCCGAGCCGCTCGAGCAGGCCGAGGTCGCCGCTGTTGTCCACAGCCGCGATCAGCAGCGCTTTCCTCGTCGCCGCGGGGAGTTCGCCCAGCCGGGCGGTGAAGGCGGCCCGCAACGCCGCATCGAGCGGGACCGTCCCGGCCTCCAGCGCGCGCAGATCCCGGTCCGGGGCACCGGCCAGGGTCGCCAGCGCCAGCGGGTTGCCCGCGGTGGCCCTGACGAGCCGGTCGCGGGTCGCACCGTCGACCGGCCCGCCGAGGTCGGCCAGCAACCGGGCTGCGTCGTCGGGTGCCAGGCCGGTGAGCCGGAGCTCGGCGATGCCTGAACCGTCCACTGCGCGCGCAGCCGGGTCGCGGACCGCGAAGAGCATCCCGACCGGGTGAGCGCCCAAGCGGCGTGCGGCGAACAGCAGCGCGGTCAGCGAGGCGCGGTCCAGGTCGTGCGCGTCGTCCACGACGACCAGCACCGGCTCCCGCGCGGCGATCTGGTTCAGCAGACCGAGGAGCGCCGCGCACACCAGTCGATCCGTCGTTTCGCCGAACGTCGTTCCCAGCGCCCGGTGCAACGCGTCCGCCTGCGGAGCGGGCAGTTCGCCGATCGCGTCGAGCACGGGGAGCAGGAGCCGGTGCAGCCCGCTGAAGGCGATCTCGATCTCGGACTCGATCCCGTCGACGCGCAGCACCCGGCAGGCGGAGCTGCGTTCGGCTTCGGCGAGCAGCGTGCTCTTCCCGATCCCGGCCTCGCCCCGGACCACCAGGGCGCGGCCGGTGCCGCGTCGAAGATCGGTCAGGAAACCGCTCAGCACCCGGATCTCACCGTCTCGACCGATCACCGCATCAGCCTGTGCGCCGCCGGCGCTCACGGGATTTTCACCGAGGAAAGACGCTTCACCCGATTCCCGGCGGCATGCGCATCTTGCCGCTGCGGGCCGGGCCGCCCGCCACCTCGACGGAGGAACCCGTCATGTAGCCGAAGTCGTCGTAGGCCATCGCCAGCACGGCGCGAGCGATCTCCTCCGGGGTGGCCATCCGCTCCAGCGCGCTGACGTTCAGCGGTCCCCACGCGTCGCGGAACGCCGGCCACACCGCGTCGGGGATGCCCGCCGGCCGGACGAACGCCGTGTCCGTGGTGCCCGGCAGGATCGCGTTGACCCGGATGCCCTGCGTTCCGTAGTCCAGCGCGGCCGCCTGCACGATGCCCTCGATCGCCCGCTTGCTGGCGGTGTAGGCGGTCCCGCCGGGCCGGGTGGATCCCGACGAGGTGCAGATGATCACCCCGCCGCCTCGGGCGAGCAGGTGCGGCGCCTCGTACTTGATGGACAGGAAGACACCGCGCTCGTTGGTGCGGTGCACGTCGTCGAAGTCCTCCGGCCGCATTTCGTGCAGCGGCGCGGTCCGGGTGATCCCGGCGTTGTTGAACGCGATGTCCAGCCCGCCGAAGCGTCGGGCGGTCTCGTCGACGAAGTGCCGCAGCTGCTCGGGAACCCGCACGTCAGCGGGGAAGTAGCTGGCTTCCGCGCCGGTCGTGCGGAGTTCCGACTCGACCTGCTTGCCGAGCTCGGTGCGCCGTCCGCAGAACGACACCCGCGCGCCCTCGGCGGCGAACGCGTGCGCGGTGGCCCGGCCGATGCCCGAGGTCGCGCCCGTGATCAGCACGGCCTTGCCGGCGAATCGGCCGCTGGGTGCGGCTGCGGGTTCGGGTCGGGTCGCCGGCCCGGCCAGGTATGCGGGCAGCACAGCTCCGGTGGCCGTGCCGATCGCGCCGACGGCGGCTCCGGCGGTGGCGATGCCGAGCAGGGCGCGGCGGCTCCGCCGGGTCGGCGTCCTGTCGTCCGGTTCAGGGGAATTCGTCATGATGCGCTGGGAAGTCCTTCCGCGAAGTGATGCCGGGCATCAGCTTCGCGGTGGCCATCGGCCCGCCGCATCCGTCGCAACGACCAGTCCGGGCTAGTGGACGCAGGGGATGCTGCCGTCGGAGGTGATCTGGCGGTCGGTGCGGGCCGTGCCGTCCAGCTGCAGGTTCGGCTTCGCTGTCAGACCGGGAGGCGCGCTGGTCAGGCCGGCGAAGAAGCGCTGCGCAGCGGCCGGATCGACGTTGACGATGCTCTGGCCGCGGTCGTCGCGGGCGTTGGTCTCCGTCACCGGCAGGGTCAGGAAGGTGACCCGGCCGGCCGCGATCTCCTGCATCTGCTCCACGAAGCCCAGCGGTTCCCAGCCCTCGTCGAGCACCACGGCGCGGCGCGTGGCCTGCACCAGGTCGTTGACCATCGCCGGGTCGGTGAGCGTGCCGGTGGACAGCACCTTGTTCGCCAGCGCGGCCATGAAGACCTGCTGGCGGACGATCCGGTCCAGGTCGCCGCGGGGCAGGCCGTGCCGCTGCCGCACGAAGGACAGCGCGTCGCCGCCGGAGATGATGTGCCGCCCGGCGGTGAACTCGGCGCCGGAGTCCTTGTCGCTGGTGTCCTGCTGCAGGCACACCTCGACGCCGCCGACGGCCTCGGTGAGCTCGTAGAAGCCGAGCAGGTTGATCTCGGCGTAGTGGTCGATGCGCAGGCCGGTGAGGTTCTGCACCGTCTGCACCAGCGCGCGCTGACCGGCCAGCTGCGCCTCGCGCTCGACCTCGAACTCCGGCCGCCCCTGGGAGCGGAGCTGCTCCGCGGCGGTGCTCTTCGTCAGGCCGTAGACGGCGTTGATCTTCTCCGGCCGGCCGCCGGGCACCTGCGCGTAGGTGTCGCGGGGGATGGAGACCGCGGTCGTCGGGGCGTTGCTGTGCGGAACCCGGATGACCACCAGGCTGTCGGTGTTCAGACCGCCGATGGCCTCGGTGCGCAGCTGCTTGAGGACGCTGTCCGGTAACGGGTTTCCCTGCGCGTCGGTGCGGCTGTCGCTGCCGACCAGCAGGACGTCCGTCGCGCCGTCGTCGTCGTTCGGCGTCGGGGGAGCGTCGGCGAGAACCTTGGCGGAGCTGACGTCGCTGAGCTGGTCCACCACGATCCAGCCGATGGCCGTGATGCCGAGCACGACCGCCGAGAACAGCGCGAGCGCGCTGCGCCCGGCGATGCGGAACCCCGCTCGCCGCTGCGCAGGCTCCACTGCCTCGGTCTCCTGCTCCGGTCCACCCACTTGGCCTCCCCCGCCGCCGTGCGTTGCCGGACAAGGTTAACCGCTGACCCGGCCCGCGTCGTGGGAGTGACCGATGTTCAGTCCACGCAGGGGACTCCCTCGGCGGTGATGGGCTGCTCGTTGACGTCCGTCTGGGCGTGCAGCGGTGGCATCTGGCGGACGCCGTCGAGCCGGACCGTGCGCGGACCGGCGAAGTTCTGCGCACCCGGCCCCTTGTAGTCCTTGCCCAGGTAGACCTGGACGCTGCCGGGCTGGACGTTCGCGCTTGTCTCGGTGGGCAGCCCGCCGAGGGCTTCGGAGACCTGCTTGGCGGTCTCCTCCTCACCGGCGGCGAAGTAGACCACGGAGTTGGCCATGGAGTCGGCGTTCGAGCTGCCGCCCGCCTTGAAGCCCAGGCCGGAGACCTCGTCGAGCACCCGGGCGGCGAGACCGCTGACGCCGGAGGCGTTGTAGACGCTGACCGAGATCTCCGCGCGGGCCTGCTGCGCGGCCATCTTCTGCTCCCGCTCCTGCGGGGTGAGCAGGAGGTTGGCCGCGAACTGCCGGACCTCGGGGATGTTGATGGTGACGTCTTCCTTGCCCGACGGGCCGACCAGGTGCACCGGGGCGGTGTAGAACTGGATGTCACCGCCCGCGATGCCCTGCATCTGCTGCGCGAAGCCCAAGAGGTCGTCGGCCAGCGCGGGGTCCAGGGTGACCGACTTCTTGATGGCGTTGATCAGCTCGGTGAGCTTGGCCGGGTTGGTCAGCGTGCCGGTGGACATCACCTTGTGGGCGAGGCTGGACATGAACACCTGCTGGCGCTTGCCGCGGGAGAGCTCGTTGATCAGCCCGTGCCGCTGCCGGACGAACGCCAGCGCGTCGGCGCCCTCGATGGTCTGCACGCCCTTGGGGAAGTCGGCGCCGGACAGCCGGTCCTTGGTGGCGTTGTTCAGGCAGACCTCGACACCGCCGATGGCCTTGGTGATCTCGGAGAAGCCGAGCAGGTTGACCTCGGCGTAGTGGTCGATGCTGACGCCGGTGATGTCCTCGATGGTCTTGCGCAGCAGCTGCTTCCCGGCCAGCCGGGACTGATTGGCGATCTCCTTCTCGTCGGTGACGCCTTCCTTCTTCAGCTTCGCGCGCTCGGCGGACATGCCGTTGTTCATCGTCTCGGTGAGCTTGGTCTTGCCCAGGCCGAGCCCGACGTCGACGAGCGTGTCGCGGGGGAAGGACATCGCGCTGGCGCTGCCACCGCCATTGGGGATGCGCACCAGGATCATCGCGTCGGTGAGGTCGCCGCCCTCCTGCGTGGTGCGCAGTTCGCGCAGCACCTCCTCGGGCAGCGGGTTGCCGAAGGAGTCGTTGCGGCTGTCGTTGCCGATCAGCAGGATGTCGGTGGCGCCGTCCGGCGCGTTGAAGCCGCTGCCGATCACGTCTGCGGTGGAGGTCCCGCCGCCGCCGGGGCGGAACATCGCCCAGCCGAAGCCCGTGGCGGTGAGCACCAGCACCGACAGCAGCGCGGAGAGCGTGCGCCCGAACGCGCGGGCACCGCGGTTGCCGCGGCCTTTCCGGCCGCCTCGGCGTCGGCTCCAGACGTCGTTCTCCGGCGGGGGAGCTCCTTCGCCCGAACGGGCGGACTGGCGCTGGCGTCCATCACCCTGCGGAGTCTTGCGGCCGGGGCCACCGGAGGCCGGCGCGCTGCCTGCGCGGCGTCCCCTCGGGGCCGGGTCGCCACCGGTGCCGGGACGTCCGCGACCGCTCCCGCGAGGTGGCGCGGGCCTGCCGGACTGACCCTGCGGATCGCCGGGCCACCTGGGCCGATCCTCCACGCCGCTTCCTCCTTGGCCTGCCGCGAGCGTTACACCTTCGCGAGGTGATTTTGCTCGTGTTCCGATTGCAGGCTAGCGGGGCCCACGAGTTGAGTGGGCAGGTCCCAGTTTTGGGGTGATCACGCTCATAAGAGTGAACCCGTTACGACACTCTGTGTAACCGGGGAGTCTGCTGGGTTCCGGGCGGCGCATGCCAGACTTCGCAGCGGTGCCCCGGTCGGGCCGGAACCGGCCCGGGCAGTCGTCCAGGGAGAGAAGGCGCGATGCGGATTCTGGTCACCGGTGGAGCCGGCTTCATCGGCTCGCACTACGTGCGACAGCTGCTCGGCGGCGCGTACCCGGCATACGCCGACGCCGAGGTGGTCGTGCTCGACAAGCTCACCTACGCGGGCAACGAGGCGAACCTGGCGCCGGTCGCCGACGACCCGCGGCTGCGGTTCGTGCGCGGCGACATCTGCGACCGCGAGCTGGTGACCGGACTGCTGGCCGGGGTGGACCTGCTCGTGCACTTCGCCGCCGAATCGCACGTGGACCGCTCGATCACCGGCGCGGACACCTTCGTCGTCACCAACGTCGTGGGCACCAGCGTCCTGCTGCAGGCCGCGCTCGAGGCCGGGATCGGCAAGTTCGTGCACGTCTCCACCGACGAGGTCTACGGCTCCATCGAGCACGGCTCGTGGCCGGAGGAGCACGCGCTGGAGCCGAACTCGCCCTACTCGGCGGCGAAAGCGGGCTCGGACCTGCTGGCGCGCTCCTACCACCGCACGCACGGCCTGCCGGTGTGCATCACGCGCTGCTCCAACAACTACGGGCCCTACCAGTTCCCGGAGAAGGTGCTGCCGCTGTTCATCACCAACCTGATGGACGGCCACCAGGTGCCGCTCTACGGCGACGGCCTCAACGTGCGCGACTGGCTGCACGTCGACGACCACTGCCAGGGCATCCAGCTGGTCGCCGAGGCCGGGCGGCCGGGCGAGATCTACAACATCGGCGGCGGCACCGAGCTGACCAACAAGGAGCTCACCGAACGCGTTCTCGCCGAGCTGGGCATGGACTGGTCGATGGTGCGGCCGGTGGCCGACCGCAAGGGCCACGACCGCCGCTACTCGGTGGACCACGGCAAGATCGTCCGCGAACTGGGGTACGCGCCGCGGGTCGACTTCGCGACCGGGCTCCGCGAGACCGTCCGCTGGTACCAGGACAACCGCGCCTGGTGGGAGCCGCTGAAGGCCCGCGCGGCGGTGGCCCGATGAGCCGCCTCGCCGTCCTGGTGCCGGGCGGCCGCGGTCAGGTGGGCTCCGAACTGGCCCGGATCGTGGCCGCGCGATCGGGCGCCATGGTGCACGCGCCGGGCTCCGGCGAGCTCGACATCACCGACCACGAGGCGGTCGCCGACGCGGTGGACTCCTTCGCCGAGACCGCCCGCGACGCGGACCTGCGCCCGGTGGTGGTCAACGCGTCGGCCTACACCGCCGTGGACGCCGCCGAAACCGACCAGGAGCGGGCGGCGCTGGTCAACGCCGAAGGCCCGGCGCAGCTGGCGAAGGCCTGCCAGCGCAGCGGAATCCCGCTGCTGCACGTGTCCACGGACTACGTGTTCAGCGGCGACGCGGACCGCCCGTACGAGCCGGCGGACGAACCCGCGCCGCGCACGGTCTACGGCCGCACCAAGCTCGACGGAGAACGCGCGGTCCTCGACTCGGGTGCGCGGGCCTGGGTGGTGCGCACCGCGTGGGTCTACGGAGCGCGCGGCGGGAACTTCGTGAAGACGATGGCGCGGCTCTCCCGCGAGCGGGAATCGCTGTCCGTGGTGGGCGACCAGATCGGCTCACCGACCTGGGCGGCGGATCTGGCGCAGGGCCTGCTGGAGCTGGCGGAGCGCGTCGCCGAGCGCCGCGGCCCGGACCGGAAGGTGTTGCACTGCACCAATTCCGGCCAGGTGAGCTGGTGCGACTTCGCCCGCGCGATCTTCGCCGAACTGGGCCTGGACGAAGCCCGGGTCCAACCGTGCACGACGGCGGACTTCCCCCGCCCGGCCCCGCGGCCGGCGTACTCGGTCCTGTCCGACACGGCCTGGCGAGAAGCGGGCCTGACCCCGATGCGCCCCTGGCGAGAAGCCTTGCGCGCGGCCTTCGAAACCGACGGAGAAGTCCTCCGCGGCGAAGCGGGGTAACCCGGTGGGATGTAGTTGACCTTGAAACCCGCAGCGGCGGGAAATCGGCTGGTGCGTGCTGGCGAGGCCATGCACAATGGTGGTGCCTGATCCCGCGCGGAGAGGGAAGGCCAGGTGGCCCGGGGCATTACCGGGAGCCTGGCCTGACGCCTTTCTGGGGTCAGGCCGTCGCCCGCCGATACGCCGCGAGGGTTGCTTCGGCGCAGGTTTGCCAGGTGAAGATTTTTGCGTGCGTCGTACCCGTTTCCGGGTCCGGTGGATCCGTCAGCGCTCGGTGCAGGGCTTCGCGCAGCGCGCTCGCATCGCCGAAAGGGAAATAGGCTGCGCAGCCCGCCGTGACTTCGCGGAGTGCGGGGATGTCCGAGCAGACCACCGGGGTTCCGCAGGCCAGGGATTCCAGTGCCGGGAGGCCGAATCCTTCGTCGCGGGACGGGAGAACCAGCGCGCTCGCACCGGCGACGAGGCGGCGCAGGTGGTTCTCGGGCAAGTAGCCGGTCCGGATCACCGCTCCATCGACGCGTGGTTCGCTGGGCCCGGCGATGACCAGCGGCGGGAGATCCGGGCCGTGCGCTTCCAGCAGTCCGGGCAGGCCCTTGCGCGGGCCTTCGGCACCGACGAAGAGCAGGTACTCCGCTGGAAGCCCGTAGCGGGCGCGGAGCGCGGAATCCATTGGCGTGGCGGAGAACCACTCCGGGTCCACGCCGAGCGGCGTGACCACGACCTTCTCGCGGGGCACGTCGAGACGCGTGCTGACCGCGTCGGCGACCGCCGTCGTCGGCGTGCACACCACCTGCGCGCGCCGCACCGAACTCCGCACCAGCGCGGGAAGATCCGGCTCCGCCAGCGACGGGTCGTCCAGGAACGCGAGGTCGTGGACGGTCACCACGCCTGCCGCTCGGGCGGGCGGCGGCAGCACGAAGTTCGTCCCGTGCACCACGTCCGCGCGGCCCGCGAGGAGTTCCACCGGTGGGAAAGCACCGCGCTGCCACAGCTTTCGCAGTGCGCGGGCCGGGATCGGCGGGCCGACCGCGAGAGTTCCCCGCGGCGCCAGCTCGCGCAGCTGCCGCCAGCCGCGCGTGGTGAAGCCGATCAGCCGGACGTCCGCGAGCGGCGTCAGGGCGGTGACCAGGGACGCGGTGTAGCGGCCGATGCCGGTGCGGTTGCCCAGCAGCGGCGTGCCGTCGAGCAGGACGCGCAGGTCAGCGGCCACGGAAGCGCTCGCCGGCGAGCCGCCGCAGTCGCCCGGTCGCCCGCTTCGCGACCTCCAGCGGACCGCCCGCGTCCAGGTACTCGCGCAGCAGCGAGAGATCGCGGCGCACCGCTTCGGCACCGTTGAGCTGCGGGCTGCGCACCAGCGGCGAGGACGCCTTGAGGCGGTCGGCGGCCGGGCGCGGATCGCGGCAGAACTCGGTGAGCGGCGCCAGCACCGACTCCCAGGTGAACCGCTCCCGCACCGGTTCGATCCGGCGGCGGCACTCCGCGGCGAACTCCTCGTCGTAGAGGACCTTCTCCAGCGCGGCGGCCAGCGCGTCCGGGTCCTCGGGCGGCACCACGACGCCGATGCGCTCGGTGCGCACCAGGTCGGCGAACGAGTCGCCGTCGGTGGTCACCACCGGCAGCCCCGACCACAGGTAGTCCAGCACCCTGGTGCGGAACGCGAACGTCGTCTCCACGTGCTCGAAGTGGCTGGTCACACCGCAGTCGGCGTCCAGCAGGTAGTTCTGCCGCTCGTGGTAGGGCACCCAGGTCTCGTTGAAGAACGCGAACTTGTCGGTCAGCCCGAGCCTGCGCGCCAGCTCGCGGGTGCGCCCGGCCATGCCCATCTCCGGGACGTCCGGGTTCGGGTGCTTCATGCCGAGGAAGAACAGCCGGATGTCGTTGTGCCGCTCGGAGATCCGGTGCACCGCGTGCAGCAGCGTCAGCGGGTCGAACCAGCTGTAGACGCCGCCGGCCCACAGCACCACCTTGTCGTCGGCGGAGATGCCGGGGCGGCAGCCCTTGATCGCCGGGCCGGTGCGGCGCGGGGCCGTCGACGGCAGCCCGAAGGGCACCACCGACAGCAGCGAGCGCACCGTCGGGTCGTTGTCGTAGAGGCCCGGCGTCAGGCGGCCCAGCGAGGCCAGGTGGCCGAGCCAGAAGTGCCGCTGCCGCTCGGAGGCGCAGAGGAAGAAGTCACCGCGCTGCAGCTGGGTGTTGAGCACCTTGGTGACCCCGGCCAGGTCCTTGGCGCGGCGCTCGTCGTCGGTGTCCCGGCCCTGTTCGAGCAGCTCCAGGTGCATCGGGTCGTAGACGTCGCAGACCACGATCTTGCTGGAGTCGACCTTCTTGAGCGAGGGCACCATCTCCAGCACGTGGCCCTGCAGCACCACGATGTCGGCCCAGTCGACGTGCGCGCCCAGCTCCCGCGGTTTGGCCGCGTGCACCTCGAACTCCGCCTGCGGCGGGCTGACCAGGTCGTTGACGCTGACCAGCCGGACCTGGTGCTCGACGGAGAGCACCTCGGCCATGTGCCACGCGCGGATCGCCGGACCGGCCATCCGCTCGGTGACCGCGTCGCCGGTGATCACCACGATCTTGCGCGGCCTGCCGAAGACCTCGTCCAGGCCGAAGGCCTCGACCAGCGCGTCGTGCGCGGCGAGGTAGCGGGGCAGCGGGTAGGCCGGTTCCATCGCCTTGCGCATCAGCGGAACCAGATCGGCGTCGGTGCGCACCCGCGCCCGCTGCTCCTGCTCGCGGGAGACCTTCAGCGACGGCAGCAGCTCCACGAACTGGTCGATGGCCAGCATCCCGGCCAGCGCCGAGCGGTCGACCGGCACCGGGCCGTGGTCCTCGGTCTCGCCGCGCCGGGTTATCTCCAGCTGCGTCGGGTCGATCTCGCCGCGCGCGGTGGCCCGCCGCACCGCCAGCGCCATCGCCGCGGGCAGCGCCTTCGCCAGCGTCTCGTCGGAGACGTTCTTGTAGAGCGTGGCGAGCGCGTTGCGCTCCAGCAGGTAGTGCTCGCGCGCGGAGGCGATGTCGGCCATCGACGCGTGGTGCCGGTGGAAGGTCAGCGACCGCGGCTCGTAGCGGACCCGCCAGCCGCGCAGGTTCAGCCGCCAGCCCAGGTCCACATCCTCGTAGAACATGAAGAAGCGCTCGTCGAAGCCGTCCAGCGCGGCGAACAGCTCGGTGCGCACGAACAGCGCCGACCCGGTGCCGAAGAGCACGTCCCGCGAGGCGTCGTGCGAACCGTCGTCGAGCTCGCCGGCGTGCCGCTTGTAGCCCATGCCGAACCAGGTGAGCCCGCCGTCGACGAAGTCGATGTGGCGCCCCTCCCAGTCCAGCACCTTGCTGGCGACCGCGCCCACGGTCGGCTCGGCGCGCAGCACCGCGACCGCCGCGCGCACCCAGTCGCGGTCCGGGCGGGCGTCGTTGTTGAGGAACGCCAGCACCTGCCCGGTGGCGGCTCGGGCGGCGAGGTTGCAGCCGCCGGCGAAGCCGAGGTTGCTGTCCGACTCGATCAGCCGCACGTCCGGGGCCGCGGCGCGGATCCGCTCCGCGCTGCCGTCGCCGGAGGCGTTGTCGACGCAGAGCACCTCCAGCCGGTCGGCCGGGTAGTCCAGCTCCTCGCGCAGCGCGCGCAGGCATTCGACGGTGTCGTCGGCGCCGCGGTAGTTCACCACGATCACCGACACCAGGGGCAGGTTGCTGGGGTCGGACGTCTCAGCCACGCCTAAAGCGTGCACCATGCCACCTTCCCGATCTGAGCCGCCTACCCGTTCCGCGGCTCGTCCGGTTCGTTCGCGATGTCGTGAACCGGTGGCCGGGGTTCAGCGCCCCGCCCACTCCCGCCACACGCGCTCGACCGGGACGGCCCGGGTGATGCGGCGGCGCTCCCGCAGCGTCGCGGGCAGGCCCGCGGCCACCTCGGCGAGGACGCGCAGCCGCAGCGCGACGCGGAAGTTCGCGGCGGCGGGCACGTCCTTGCGCAGCGGCAGTGCGCAGGTGATCGCGGCGAAGCGGGCCAGCTCCCGCGCGGCGACCTTCGCCGGAGCGCAGCGCAGCAGCATGAACAGCCGGTTGCGCTCGTTCCAGCGGTGGAACAGCGCAGAGCCGGGCTGCGTGCTCGCGCCGTGAGCGTGCTCGGCGACGGCATCGGGCACCGAGACGATCCGGTGCCCGGCCAGGCGCAGGCGCCAGGACGTGTCGGTGTCCTCGTAGTAGCAGAAGAACCGCGCCGGGACGCCTCCCACGTCGCGCAGCACATCGGTGCGCAGCAGCGCCGCGCCGCCGCAGAACCCGAACATCTCGCCGGAGGCTTGAGGCGCGTCAGCGCCGTGGCCGTCGGCCGTGAGGCGGACGCCGACGGATTGAGTGCGGCCGTCCGACGTGCGGAGCACGGAGGTCGCCGCAGCCGCGGAGCGGTCCGCGTCGAGCGCGGCCTCCAGCGCCGCGAGCCAGCCGGAGGCTGGCGCAGCGTCGTCGTTGAGCCACGCGACGTAAGGGGTGCGGACGCGCGTCAGCGCGGCGGCGATGCCGCCGGCGTAGCCGCGGTTGCGGCGGAGCCGGAGGACCTCGGGCGCCGAGGGGTGCGCGGCGAGCAGCTCGGCGGTGCCGTCGTCGGAGGCGTTGTCCACCACCAGAGTCCGATGTGGACGATCCTGGGCGGCCAGCGCGTCCAGGCAGGACTCGATGTGGTCCCGCCCTCGCCAGGTCACCACGACCACGGTGCTGCGCACCTGCTCCGACGTCACGGTCGAAGACGTTACGCGGAGCTCGTGCCGCAGTCGTCGGCGCCCGAGCGCCGGCACGTGGGAAGCTGGGCGGGTGCCCGAGCTCGTCGCGATCGCTGAGCAGCTGCTCGCGCCCGTCCCCGGCGGGACCGGCCGCTACACCCGGGAACTGCTGCGCGCGCTGGCCGAGACCGCACCCGAGGGCTGGGAGATCAGCAGCGTGATCAGCCGCGGCGATCCCGAAGCCGCGCGAGTGCCCGGTGTCGCCGGGCCGCGAGTGCTGCCGCTGCCGCGGCGCGCGCTGGTCGCGGCGTGGGAACGCGGTGTCCCGCTGTGGCCGGGCGGTGACTCCGTGCACGCCATGACACCGCTCGCGCCGCCCGCCAAGCGCGGCCGCGGCCTGGTGGTGACCGTGCACGACACCGTCCCGTGGACGCACCCGGAAACCCTGACGCCGCGCGGTGTTTCCTGGCACCGCCGGGCGATCGGCCGGGCCGCGCGGCAGGCCGACGCGCTGGTCGTGCCCACCGCCGCCGTGGCCGCCGAGCTCGCCGAGCACGTCCGCGCGGCCAGGCTGCAGGTGATCGGCGAGGGCGTCACCCCGGCGCTGCTGGCCGAACCGGATCCGGCGGTGCGGCTCGACCTGCCGGAGCGGTACGTGCTGGCCATCGGCACCATCGAACCCCGCAAGGGCTACCCGCACCTGGTGCGCGCGATGGCCGACGTCCCGGACGTCCCGCTGCTGGTCGTCGGCCACCAGGGCTGGGGCGGGGTGGACGTGGCGCGGATCGCCGCGGACTGCGGGGTCGACCGGGTGCGCGTGCTGTCCTCGGTGTCCGACGCCGAACTCGCGGTCCTGCTGCGCAACGCGACCGCGCTGGCCGCGCCCAGCCTCGCGGAGGGCTTCGGGCTGCCGCTCGTCGAGGCGATGGCGCTCGGTGTTCCCGTCGTGCACTCCGATGCGCCCGCGCTGGTGGAGGTCGCCGGAGGCGCGGGTGTGGTGGTGCCGCGAGCCGATCCGGTGGCGCTCGGCGCTGCGCTGCGCGAGGTGCTCGGCGATCCGGCGCGGCGCGAGGCGCTGATCGCGGCCGGGCACCGGCGTGTAGCGGATTTCACCTGGACCCGGGTGGCCCGCGAGGTCTGGGCGCTGCACCGTTCGGTCACCGGTGACCGAACGGGATAGACCAGAACACATTTTCACGTACACCGCCCGGGCCGGACGTTTCGCCCCGTAATCTGCTCTGGTGCACAGAGGCGAGCCGCACATCCTCATCGACGCCACCGCAGTACCCGCGGACCGAGGCGGCGTCGGCCGGTACGTCGACTCCCTGCTGGCGGCGCTGGACGCCGACGGCGCGCGGCTCACGGTCGCCTGCCAGCCCCGCGACGCGGAGCTGTACGCGGCCATCGCGCCGCACACCGACGTGGTGCCCGCCGCCGAAGCCGTCGCGACCCGCACCGCGCGGCTGACCTGGGAGCAGACCACCCTGCCGCTGCTGGTGCGGCGGCTCGGCATCGACGTCCTGCACTCCCCGCACTACACGACCCCGCTGGCCAACCCGGCGGCGTCGGTGGTGACCCTGCACGACGCCACCTTCTTCACCAACCCCGCCGTGCACTCGCCGGTCAAGGCCCGCTTCTTCCGCGCCTGGACGCGCACCGCGCTGCGCCGCGCGACGCTGTGCATCGTGCCGAGCGAAGCGACCGCGGCCGAGCTCAACCGCTCCGTCGGCGCCGACCGGGCGCGGATGCCGGTGATGTTCCACGGCGTCGACCCGGACCGGTTCCACCCGCCGACGCCGGAGGAGGTCCAGGCGGTCCGCGAGCGGCTGAGCCTGCACGACCAGCCCTACGTCGCCTTCCTCGGCGCGCTGGAACCCCGCAAGAACGTGCCCGCGCTGATCCGCGGTTTCACGCTGGCCTGCCAGGGCCGCACCGATTCGCCCGCGCTGGTGCTGGCCGGCCAACCGGGCTGGGACACCCGCGTGGAGCGGGCGCTGGAAGCGGTGCCGCACCGGATCCGGGTGATCCGCGCCGGCTACCTGCCGTTCGGGCAGCTCGCCGGGTTCCTCGGCGGCGCGGACGTCGTCGCCTACCCGAGCCTGGGCGAGGGCTTCGGCCTGCCGGTCCTGGAAGCGATGGCCTGCGGAGCGCCCGTGCTCACCACCAGGCGCCTGAGCCTGCCCGAAGTCGGCGGTGACGCCGTCGCCTACTGCGGCGTCGGGTCCGGGGACATCGCGGCCGGCCTCACCGAGCTGCTCGACGACCCGACCCGCCGAGCGGCGCTGGCGGCCGCGGCGCAGCGCCGGGCCAAGGAGTTCACCTGGGCGGCCTGCGCGACCCAGCACCGCGCGGCCTTCGCCCGCGCCCACCACATCCACCTCCGCACCCGCTGACCGGACCCGGGCGAAGCGATTTCAATGGAAATCAGACATCTGATTTCCATTGAAATCGCCCAGATCCCGACGCACCACCGGCGTGTTGGGTGCCGACACGCCGACGATCATGCAAATTCAATTGAAATTGGACGTGTGATTTCCATTGAAATTGCGGAAGTCCTCCACCGCAGCGGTGAGTTGTCCGCGGGCGTCGGTGGGGCCGGTGGCCGGGACACCGTGGTCGGGTTCGGCGGCCGCGGGACGTTCGGCAGAATGTGGTGGCGTGACCGACGCGCGCACCTACGGCGATGAACTCGCCGTTGTCACCGTGACCTATTCGCCGGGCGAGACGCTGGGGCGGTTCCTCGACACCCTGGAGCAGGCGACGGACCGCCGAACCCGGGTGATCCTCGCCGACAACGGCTCCACCGACGGCGAACCGGAGCGCGCCGCTGAAGAGCGCGCCGACGTCGAGTTCGTGCCCACCGGCGGCAACCTCGGCTACGGCAGCGGCGCCAACCGCGGCGTGGCCCAGCTGAGCAGCGAGTACGGGTGGGTGGTCATCGCCAACCCCGACCTGGAGTGGCAGCCGGGATCGCTCGACGAACTGCTCGCGGCGGCGAAGCGCTGGCCGCGCGGCGGATCGTTCGGCCCGCTGATCAAGGAGCCCGGCGGTGAGGTCTACCCGTCGGCCCGGATGCTGCCCTCGATCGGCCGCGGCGCCGGGCACGCGGTGTTCGGCAAGGTGTGGCCGAAGAATCCGTGGACCCGCGCCTACCAGCAGTCCGAGGCGCAGATCACCGAGCGCCCGGCGGGCTGGCTGTCCGGCTCCTGCCTGCTGCTGCGCCGCGAGGCCTTCGACTCCGTCGACGGCTTCGACCCCCGCTACTTCATGTACTTCGAGGACGTCGACCTGGGCGACCGGCTGCGCCGCAAGGGCTGGCTCAACATCTACGTGCCGAGCGCCGAGGTGATGCACATCGGCGGCCGCTCCACCTCGAAGGCGGCCAAGCGGATGCTGCTCGAACACCACCGCAGCGCCTACCGCTACCTCGCCGACCGCCACCCGGGCCCGGTCTGGGCACCGCTGCGACTGGCCCTGCGCGCGGCGCTGGCGATCCGAGCCCGGATCGAAACCCGTTGACGATGTTCGGTGCCGGGCTCGTTCTGCGTGGCGGTGCGGGTAGCGGAACCTCAGAGGCCCCGGCCTGATGTACGACCGGTGCACGGCGGCCGGGCCGTCCTCGCCGGGAAACCTCTGAGAACCCGCGCGAGCTGCGAGGGCGGATCGAGCGCTGCGCGCTCAAGCCGTTGTTGCGCTTCGCTTCGAAGAGCAGAACCACTCAGTACTGCGGGTACTGCTGCTGGTTGGCCTGCGAACCGAGCGGCCCGAACTCGTTCGGGCCGCGCTGCGCGTGGTACGGGTTCGGCGGCAGCCCCTGCCCGTAGTCCTCGGTCGGCCAGCCCTGCTGCGGATCGGTCTGCTGGTACTGCGGCTGCGGGTGCTGCTCGGTCTGCTGGTACTGCGGGGCGGGCTGCGGCTGCCGCTGTCCGGAGGGGATCACCTGCGTGGTGTCCGGCGAATCGGCCTGGTCGACCACGTCGCGCGGGATGCGCACGGTGTTCGCCGCGTCCATCGGGGAAATGGCGTTGTCCGGTGTGACGACGAACGCGCCGCGTGCCCGCGCGCGAGCAAGTGCTTCGTCGGCTCGGAGGCGCGGGTCCATGGGAGGCCCTCTCAGTCGTTCGCAGTCGGTGGTCCGCCGGGGCGGACGTCGAGCCGGGCGCGGCCGTTCTGGGACGGGCCCGGTGTTCATTATGCCGTTGCCCCTGCCAGAGTATTCCCCCCAATGGGTTTTCGTCAGGGAAGTCCATCAGGTAGAGGAGGAGCTACGCCGATGTCCGCGGATGATCAGGACCGGACCGCTCGGTCGACGGCCGAGGCGGTCGTGCTGGTGGGTGGGCGGGGCGTCCGGTTGCGCCCGCTGACGCTGTCGGCGCCCAAGCCGATGCTGCCCACCGCCGGAGTGCCGTTCCTGCGCCACCTGCTGTCCCGGATCCGGGCGGCGGGCATCGAGCACGTGGTGCTCGGCACCTCCTACAAGGCCGAGGTGTTCGCCGAGCACTTCGGCGACGGCGCCGACCTCGGGCTGAGCCTGGAGTACGTGGTCGAGCCCGAGCCGCTGGACACCGCCGGTGCGATCCGCAACGTGGCGGACCGGCTCAGCGCCGACGACGTGCTGGTGTTCAACGGCGACATCCTCTCCGGCGTGGACCTCACCGAGCTGCTGGCCACCCACCGCGACACCGCGGCGGACGTCACGCTGCACCTGGTCAAGGTGGCCGATCCGCGCCGCTTCGGCTGCGTGCCGACCGATCCCGACGGGCGCGTCACCGCCTTCCTGGAGAAGACCGAGAACCCGCCGGTGGACCAGATCAACGCCGGTTGCTACGTGTTCCGGCGCGAGGTGATCGACCGCATCCCGGCCGGGCGCCCGGTGTCGGTGGAGCGCGAGACCTTCCCCGAGCTGCTCGCCTCCGGCGCGCGCGTGCAGGGCTACGTCGACACCTCGTACTGGCTGGACATGGGCACGCCCGAGGCGTTCGTCCGCGGTTCGGCGGACCTGGTGCTGGGCGCGGCCCCGACGAACGCGCTGCCGGGGGAGCACGGCGAGGCGCTGGTCCTCGACGGCGCGTCGATCGCCGCCGACGCCCGGCTCAGCGGCGGCAGCTCGATCGGCGCGGACTGCGTGGTCGAGAGCGGTGCGCACGTCGCGGAATCGGTGCTGTTCAACGGTGTCCGGGTGGCGGAAGGCGCGGTGATCGAGCGCAGCATCGTCGGGGCGGGCGCGACCATCGGAGCCGGCGCGGTCCTGCGCGGCGCGATCGTCGGTGACGGTGCGCACATCGGGCCGCGCTGCGAACTGCTCGACGGCGTCCGCGTCTGGCCGGGCGTGGACCTGCCCGAACACGGCATCCGCTTCTCCGCCGACTGCTGAGCAGCTCACCGGAGGGCATACCCTCTGAAGCGATGTCCGACGCCCTGACCAGGATCTGGTCCCCGCCGTACCCGCTGGACCCGCCCCGCGTGCTGGCCCCGCTGCGCCGCGGCAGCGGCGACCCGACGACGCGGGTCGAGCCCGCGGGCGCGGTGTGGTGGGGCACCACGACGCCGGTCGGCCCGACCACGCTCCGGGTGCGGAAGAACGGCGCGGGCGAAGTCGAGGCCACGGCTTGGGGCCGGGGCGCGCAGCTGGTACTGGACGGACTCCCGGGCCTGCTCGGGGCGGCGGACGACGCCAGCGGGTTCGTCGCCGTGCACGAGGTGGTGGAACGAGGCCAGCGCGCCTCGCACGGCGTGCGGCTGTGCGCGTCCGGACGGGTGTGGGACGTGCTGGTCGCCGCCGTGCTGGAGCAGAAGGTCACCAACCGGGAGGCCTGGCGCTCCTGGCGGGAGCTGTGCCGGCGCTTCGGCAGCCCCGCCCCGGGGCCGGTGGAGAAGCTGTGGGTGGCCCCGGACCCGGTGCAGCTGCGCGAAATCCGGGACTGGGAGTGGCATCGCGCGGGCATCGACGGTGCCCGCAGGCGCACGCTGCTGGCCGCGGCATCGGTGGCGGGCAGGCTGGAGCGCGCGGTCGAGCTGCGCGGCGTCGAAGGGCGCGAGCTGCTGCAGAAGGTGCCGGGCATCGGCCCGTGGACGGCGGCCGAGATCGCGCAGCGGGCGTGGGGCGACCCGGACGCGGTGAGCGTCGGCGACTACCACCTGCCGACGATCGTGGGCCTCGCCCTGGCCGGTCGCCCCCTCGACGACGAAGGAATGCTCGAAGCCCTGGCCCCCTACGCCGGCCACCGCCACCGAGCGGTCCGCTACCTCGCCGCAGCAGGAGCGACCCGCCCCCGCCACGGCCCCCGAATGCCGGTCCGCGACTACCGGGCCATGTGAGCAGCCCGCCTGATCAGGCCCGTTGGCGGGCGGCGGTGATCAGAGGGCCCAGGTCGGTGTTGTCCGGCAGGGCGTTCACCGGCCACCAGCGGAGGTCCAGGGATTCGTCGCTGCGGACCGGCTGCGCGCCCTCCGGGGTGCGGACCAGGAAGCGGACGTCGAAGTGGCGGGTCGGCTTGCCCAGCGAGCAGGTGATCGGGTGCACGTCGAGGTGCACCGGCTCCGGGTCCACCACCAGGCCGTCCACACCGGACTCCTCGGTGGCCTCCCGCAGCGCCGCTCCGGCCAGCGTGGTGTCCGCGGGCTCGCAGTGCCCGCCCAGCTGCAACCACATGCCCACCCGGGGGTGCAGCGTGAGCAGCACGTTCTCGCCCGCCGCGTCGAGCACCACCGCCGAGGCCGTGAGGTGCCCCGGCTCGCTGGCCCGCAGGCAGGCGTCGTCCCTGGCGTCGAGCAAGGTCAGGAAGGCGTGCCGCAGCGCTTCCTGCTGCGGGTCGGCCGGGCGCCAGCCGCCGAGCACGTGCCGCGCGTCGGTGTGCGGTCCGCTCACAGCTCCACCAATCCGTCGTCGAGGTCGCGGGATTCGCGCGGGCCTTCGGCGGGCTCGGCCGGGTGGCCGACCGCGACGGCGCCGAGCGGCTCCCACTCGGCGGGCAGGTCCAGGGTCGCGCGGACCACGTCCGGGCAGAACAGCGTCGAGGACACCCAGCACGAGCCGAGCTCCTCGGCGGCCAGCGACACCAGCAGGCCCTGCACGGCGGCACCGCCGGCGACGGTGAACATCTGCCGCTCGGCATCCCCGCGCCGCTCGTCCGGGTAGTCGTGCGCGCCTTCCCGGACCAGGAACGGCAGCACCAGCTCCGGAGCCGCGTAGAGCAGGTTGCCCCGGTTCACGCGGCGCTGGGCCGCTTCCTCCGACATGCCGTCGGAGCGCAGGTCGTCCAGCCAGGCCGAGCGCATGGCGTCCAGCAGCTTCGCCCGCAGCGGGCGGTCGCGCAGCCACACGAAGCGGACCGGGCGGGTGTGGTGCGGAGCGGGTGCGGTCAGGGCCGCGCCGACCGCGCGGCGCACCGCGCCCTCGTCCACCGGGAGGTCCGCGAACTGCCGCACCGAGCGGCGCATCAGCACCGCCTCGCGACGGCCCTGCGCCAGCGCCTCCGCGGTGCCCATCGCGAACAGGTCGTGGTCGACCGTGCGCACCAGGTCCCGCGCGGTCGAACCGTCGTCCACAGTGGTCAGACCGCGCACCACGGCGACCGGGACGCCGCCCAGCTTGCCCTTGACCAGGTCCGCTGCGGCGGCGATCTCGTCGGCCACCGCCACCAGCGTGACCGCCAGCTCGTTGCCCTGCGAATCGGAGCTGCCCGCGTAGCCGTGCAGCACGCCCACGCCGGCCGAACCGATCGCCGCGTCGGTCTGCCCGACCCGCCAGGCGCGGCCCATCGTGTCGGTCACCACCACGCCGACCTGCACCCCGAGCCGCTCGGCGAGCCCGGCCCGCAAGCGGCGCGCGGAGGCGTCCGGGTCCTCCGGCAGCAGCGCGATCCGGTCCTGCGGCACGTTCGAGGCGTCGATGCCGGAGGCCGCCTGCACGATGCCGAGCTTGTTCTGCGTGATCAGCGTCCGGCCGCGCCGGGCCACCACGTGCGTGGCCTCGGCCAGCACCAGCTCGCGGCGCAGCGCGTCGCGCTGCTCCGGGTCCAGCGGCGCGGGCACCATCCGGCCCTCGACCTTGGACACCACCTTGCTGGTGACCACCACGACGTCGCCGTCGCTGAGCCACGGGGCGGCCGCCGAGATCGACGCGGCCAGGTCGTCCCCGGGGCCGAACTCGGGCAGGCCGGGAACCGGGAAGACCTGCAGTCCGCCCGCTGCCGCGTGATCCCTCATCGCGCCTCCCGCGCCAGGTCGAACGCCGCCCGCGCCATCGCGGCGGTGGCGTCCACATCGGACATCAGCAGCGGGACGGCGCGCACCCGCACGCCGGGCACCTCGGCGGTGTCGCCGGTGTGCACCAGCCAGCCGTCCAGGATTCCTTCGGCGTCCTGCCGGGATCCGTAGTGCCTGCCGACCGCCTCGGCGGTGCTGTCCACGCCGATCGCGGCCAGGCACGCGTCGGCCATGCCGCGCAGCGGTCGGCCGCCGACGATCGGGGACAGGCCCACCACCGGCGCCGCCGATTCCCGCAGCGCGGTGCGGAAACCCGGCACCGCCAGCAGTGTTCCGACGCTGACCACCGGGTTCGACGGTGCCAGCAGCACCACGTCGGCGTCGCGCAGCGCGTCCAGCACCGCGGCCGTCGGCTTCGCCTCGTCCGCGCCGACCGGAACGATCGCGTGCGCCTTCGGCTCCGCGCGGTGCCGCACCCACCACTCCTGGAAGTGCACGGCCCGCTGCTCGCCGGTTTCCGGATCGTCGATGGCGACGTGCGTCTCCACCCGCTCGTCGGTCACCGGGAGCAGCCGGACGCCCGGCCGCCACCGGTCGCACAGGGCCTCGGTGACCTCGGACAGCGAATAGCCCGCCCGCAGCATCCGCGAGCGCACCAGGTGGGTGGCGATGTCCCGGTCGCCGAGCCCGAACCAGCTCGGTTCGGCGCCGTAGGCGGCCAGCTCCTCCTTGACCGACCAGGTCTCGCCGACCCGGCCCCAGCCCTTCGCCTCGTCGATGCCGCCGCCGAGCGTGTACATGCAGGTGTCCAGGTCCGGGCAGACCCGCAACCCGTGCATCCACACGTCATCGCCCACGTTGACCACCGCGGTGACCTCGTGCTCGGACTGCTGCGGGGGCTCGCCGACGGCGGGCAGGCCCAGCGCCGCCTTGACCCCGAGCAGGAACCGCGCGCCACCGACTCCGCCGACCAGAACTACGACCTTCACGCTCCGATCCTCGCACGTCCCCCGCGCCCCGGGGGCGGTGGATCAGAACCCGAAGACGCTGCGGAAGATCGCCTGCCCGTAGACGGTCAGCGTGGTGTCGCCGCCGACCAGACCGAACACGAAGTAGGCCAGCTGGAAGAACATCCGGCCGACCATCGGGACGCCGATCAGCAGCAGGAACAGCACCAGCGGCGCCCACGGCCGGGCCTTCTCGCCGAACTGCCGAGCCGGGCCGGACAGGTACGGCTCGATCGCTCCGTAGCCGTCCAGGCCCGGGATCGGCAGGATGTTCAGCACGAAGGCGATCACCTGCAGGAAGGCCAGGTACGACAGCCCCGCGGCCAGCTCCATCGGCATCGGCACCGCGGCGACCGCGACGGCGATCAGCAGGCCCAGCACCAGATTCGTCAGCGGTCCGGCCAGCGACACCATCGACTCGGTCCGGCGGGAGCGCAGCGCGTGGTGGTTGATCCACACCGCGCCGCCGGGCAGCGGGATGCCGCCGAGCGCCACGAAGATCAGCGGCAGCACGATGCTCAGGATCGGGTCGGTGTAGCGCCGCGGGTCCAGCGTCAGGTAGCCCTTCGAGCGCACCGAGAGGTCGCCGCCGCGGAACGCGGTCACCGCGTGCCCGAACTCGTGCAGGCACAGCGAGGTCGTCCAGCCGCCGAGCACGAGCAGCAGGACGCCGGCGGTCACGGCGAGGTCGCTGTCGAGCGTGGCGAGCACGCCGCCCAGCACGGTCAGTCCGAGGAAGGCCAGAAACAGGGGGCTGATGCGGGTCGCGGAGCTCTTCACGCCCCCAGTGTCCACGAACGGCGGGGCCGGTGGTGGGCTGCTCGACGCGGCGGAGATGACCTTGTGGTGGTATTGATGATCTCAGGACTCCGTGCGGGGGATCGCTTCCGGCGGACGGAGTACCGGCGCTGCGCTGAAAGCGTGCGTCCGGCGGGGCCTGGTGGCGGTGCGGTGGTGCTGTCCGGGTGTCCCCCTACGGATGGTCTCCGCTTGACCGCAAGGAGCTACACGGGTGTAATCACAGCAGTGTCATTCACCGTTGAAACGATCATTCCTCGGGAGGGGGATCGGATCGGCGGATCGACCGGGTGCGGGAGACCTGGTCGGGCACGGGTCGATCGAGGTGCCGTCCGCGGAGAGGGTGGGCGGCATGCCTGGTCGGCGACGGCATCGCCGTCGGAGTGCGGGGTCCTCGGAGGGAGGACCAGGCCACCCGCGATCAGGAGTGCGTCCTGTTCCGGCCCTGGGGAGGGCCGGTGGGAACGGGAGAAATCGGGGGAAGTCCAACGATGTGGGAATCAGGAGACAGCCGCTTGGCGGAGCGTGGGGACGCCTCCGTCGCGGAATTCGACGTTCTGGCCGAACTGTTCGAAATGTCCGAAGAAGAGCAGGAATGGCAGGAGCGGGCGCTCTGCGCGCAAACCGATCCGGAGGCGTTCTTCCCGGAGAAGGGCGGTTCGACCCGGGAGGCGAAGCGGATCTGCCAGGGCTGCGAGGTGCGTTCCGAATGCCTGGAGTACGCGCTGCAGCACGATGAGCGCTTCGGCATCTGGGGCGGACTGTCCGAAAGGGAGCGCCGCAAGCTCAAGCGCCGCGCTGTGTGAGCTGTTCAGGGCGCGTAGCCCTTCCTCGCTCGCGGGTCCGTCGCGCACGACGAAGTGACGTGGCCCGGTGAAGCAGATCGTTTCGGCGGGTTTCCTTCTGCTGCTGGTGCATTACCGTTCGTGCGGTGGTGGATCTGGTCGGCAGGAGGAAGACAGTGAGCGCGCCGGTGCTGGCGGTGTTGGTGTGTCGGGACGGCGAGTCGTGGTTGCCGGGGGTGCTCGCCGCCCTGGGTGAGCAGTCCGAACGGCCGCGCCGCGTGCTCGCGGTGGACACCGGTTCGACCGACCGCACCGCGGAACTGCTGGCGCAGGCGCGCGCCGACCAGACCGTCGACGACGTGCTGACGCTGCCGCCGGACACCTCGTTCGCCACCGCCGTCGCGGATGCCGTGGCGCTGGGCAAGCGCCGGTGGGCGGACCCGGGACGCTGGCTGTGGTTGCTGGACGGTGCTTCCGAGCCCGGACCTGAGCAGTTGGCCGACCTGCTGGCAGCGCCGGATCCGTCGGCGGTCGAAGTGGAACCGGGCAAGCTGATCCGGCGAGCCGCCTTCGAGCGGCTGGAGCGCAGACCCTCGCCGTCACCGCGCGAGAACGCCCGCGGCGGTTTCCTCAGCCGCGGCAGGTTCCTGCGGCTGCTGACCTCGCCGATCTTCGTGCTCTCCGCATCGCTGCTGGCGTTCGCGCTGATCAACGCGCTGCTCACCGACCGGCTCGGCGCGGGCCTGGCCGGTGGCAGGCTGCTCCCGGTGGCCGATCTCGCCACCACCTGGCGGGACTACCTGGCCGCGTGGCACCCGGTCGCCGGTGGCACCGGCTCTCCGGCTTCGCCGTCGCTGCTGGTGCTCGCGCTGCTCGGCAGTGTCCTAGGTGGACCGTCGGTGGTCGTGTCGATCCTGCTGCTGTTCGGGGTTCCGCTCGCGGGCTTGAGCGCCTACTTCGCGGCCCGAGCGCTCCCGGTCCCGCCGCTGCGCCGCGCGATCGCGGCCGGTGCGTACGCCTTGTTACCGGTGGCATCGCTGTCGGCGGGGCAGGGGCGCTTGGACGTGGTGGTCGCGCACGTCCTGGTGCCGCCGCTGCTGGCCGGCATCGCCGCAGTGCTGCGGCGTTCCGGGAGGCAGTGGTTGGGCACGGTCTGCCTGACGGCGCTCGGGCTTGCGGTGCTGGGGGCTTTCGCGCCGCTGATGCACCTGGCCCTGATCGTGCTGGCGCTGCTCGCGCACGTCCTGCTGCCCGGTGAGAACGCGCGCAGCAGGCACCGGGTGGTGGGGCTGGCCGCGCTGGTCCTGCTGTCCGTCGCCTGCCTGCTGCCGTGGCCGGTCGTCCTGCTGCAACACCCGCAAGTGCTGCTGCACGGGTTCGGCGCGCGCGCAGTGGAGCAGCCCGCCGGTGCGTGGATGTTCGCGCTGAGCCCGGACGGTTCCGCGGCGAGCCTGCCCGGCGTGCTGTTCGTCCTGGCCGCGGCGGTGGCGCTGGCCGTCACCAGGGACAAGCGGATGCTGCCCGCGGTCGGCGTCGTGATCTTCGGCTGGCTGCTGGCCGCCGCGGTGGACGGCTCGGCCGCCGAGCCGATCGCGGGCGGCGTCGCCACCGTCGGCTGGACGGGCGGTCCGCTGGTGCTCGTCGCCGTCGGTTGCGGCTGGATCGTGCTGCAGGCCGGACGGCCGAAGCTGCCCGAGGTGCCGCAGGTGGTCGGGATCGTTGCGCTGTCGGCGGTGGTGGCCGGGCTGGTGACGAGCTCGGCGATCGCGCTGGCCGGCGGCCCGCTCGGTCCGGAGCGCCCGTTGGCCGCACCGGCCGGGACCCGGCTGGTTCTCGACCCGGGACCGCAGCCGGCACGGCTGATCACCGGCACCGGCCCGCGCTTCGGCGATGACGACCTGGCGCCTGCCGGTTCCGCCGCCGACTGGCTGCGCCAGGTCGACGAGGACCTGCGATCCGCTGATCCCGGTCCGGTCCGGGAAGCGCTGGCCGCGGTGGCGGCGCGCGGCGCGGAGTTCGTGGTCGTGCCCGCCGGTTCCCGGGTGCCGGAGCTCGGCCGGGACCTGGTGACCGAGCACCAGCGCCTGCCGGACGGCCGCCGGATCCTGCGCGTGCTGCTGCCCAGCTCGCCGGTCAAGCTGGTCGGCCCCGACCTGGCGCGCCAGGCGCAGACCGAACCGGAACCCGCCCCCGAAGCCCGCCCGCTCCCGGTCGCCGCGCAGCTGCCGAACTTCACGGTCCGGGTCTCCGAAGGCGGTGCCGGGCGCGCGCTGGTCCTCGGCGCCGAGAACGAGCCCGGCTGGTACGCGCGGGTGGACGGGATGGCGTTCCCGCTGGCCACGGCCTGGGGGCACCAGGTGGCGATCCCGCTGCCGGAGCAGGCGGCGGAGGTCCAGGTCGGCTTCACCGAACTGCCCCGCACGGCCCTGCTCTGCGTGCAAGCGGCGGCGATCCTGTTCACCCTGGTCGCGGCGATCCCCGGCCGCCGCCGCAAGACCACCACCTGAGCAGCCCCATCGCAGCGGTGTCAGGCGGAGGCGATGCGTTCGTCGGTGCCGGCGATCTTGGCCGTGGCGAGCGCGATGCGGTTCCAGGTGTTGATGCTGAGGATCAGCGCCAGCAGACCCGCCAGCTGCGACTCGTCGAACTGCTCCGCCGCGCGGGCGTAGACCTCGTCGGGCACACCGCGCTCGGAGATCAGGGTGACCGCCTCGGTCAGCTCCAGCGCGGCGAGCTCCTGCGCGGTGAAGAAGTTCGTCGCCTCCCGCCACACCGAGACCATGTGCAGCCGGTACTCGTCCTCACCCGCCTTGCGGGCGTCGCTGACGTGCATGTGCAGGCAGTACGCGCACCCGTTGAGCTGGGAGGCGCGGATCCGCACCAGCTCGCCCAGCGCGGGGTCGAGCCCTTCGCCGGCCGCGTCCTCGAACTGGCGCTGGGCGCGGTAGACCTTCGGGGCGGTACGGGCGAAGTCGATGCGGTTCTGGTTCGTCATGCCGCTCACGCTACGGAGCACATCGACCGGTCGTAGAGTGCAATTCCGTGGCAAGTTCTTGGGCCAATTCGGCGGCGTCGACGGGCAGTGACCTGCACCTGGACCTCTCCGCGCCGGGGAGCCGCCGATCGGCGCTCACCGCCGCGCTGCGCGAGGCGATCCGGTCCGGGCGGCTGCCGTCGGGCGCCAAGCTGCCGCCGTACCGCTCGCTGGCGGCCGACCTCGGGCTGGCCCGCAACACCGTGGCCGCCGCCTACTCCGAGCTGATCGCCGAGGGCTGGCTCACGGCCCGCCAGGGCTCGGGAACCCGCGTCGCGCGCCGGGCCGAACCGCCGCGCCGAACCAGCCGTCCGGCTCGGCCGCCGAAGCACCCGGCGCCGGTCCACGACCTGCGGCAAGGGCAACCCGAGAGCTCCTCCTTCCCGAGAACCGCTTGGGCGGCATCGGCACGCCGCTCCCTGCACACGGCGCCGAACGAGGCATTCGGCCCGGGCGATCCGCACGGCAGGCCGGAGCTGCGCCGGGCGCTGGCCGACTACCTCGCGCGAGTCCGCGGCGTGCGCGCGGAACCGGAGCGGATCGTGATCTGCTCCGGATTCGCCCACGGCCTGGAACTGCTGTTCAACGGGGTGCTGCGCGGTCCGGTCGCGGTCGAGTCCTACGGTCTTCCCTTCCACCGCCGGCTGCTGACCGACGCCGGGGTCCGCACCGTGCCGCTCACCCTGGACGAGCACGGCGCCCGCACCGACGAGCTGGATTCGCGGGTGCGCGCCGCGCTGCTCACGCCCGCCCACCAGTTCCCGACCGGTGGCCCGCTGCACGCCGAGCGCCGCGCCGCGGCCGTGGACTGGGCGCGAACCACCGGCGGCCTGCTCCTGGAGGACGACTACGACGGCGAGTTCCGCTACGACCGGGAGCCGGTGGGCGCGGTGCAGGGACTCGACCCGGACCGGGTCGTCTACCTGGGGTCGGTCAGCAAGAGCCTGTCCCCGGCGGTGCGCATCGGCTGGATGGTGCTGCCGGAGCACCTGGTGGAGGAGGTCCTGGCGGTGAAGGGGACGCGCGAGCGCTGGGCGAGCGTCCTGGACCAGCTGGCGCTGGCCGACTTCATCGAGTCCGGCCACTACGACCGCCACGTCCGCCGCATGCGGCAGCGCTACCGGCGACGCCGGGACCAGCTGCTCGCGGTGCTGGCCGAGCACGCGCCGCACGTCACCGCGAGCGGTATCGCCGCAGGTCTGCACGCCGTGCTCCGCCTGCCAGCCGGCACCGAGCAGGCCACCACCGAAGCCGCCGCGCGGCTCGGCATCGCGGTGGAGGGGCTCGCGCACTTCCGCCACCCGGACGCCTCGATGCCCGCGGCGGACGGCCTCGTCGTCGGCTACCCCGCGCCACCCGAGCACGGGTACGCCGCAGCGCTGAACGCGCTGGTCACTGCCCTTCTATGACGTCCGGGTCCAGGCCGAGGTAGGTGGCGACCTGCTCGACGAGCACGTCGTGCAGCAGATCCGCCATGTCCGTGCCGTCGCGCGCCCGCGCCTCCAGCGGTCGCCGGTACAGCACGATCCGCGCGCGCGTGGGCAGCCCGCGCCGGTCCACCCCGGCCGGGACGAGCCGGGCCAGCGGAACGTTGGAGTCCACCACCACGTCGTCGTCCCACACGACCTTCTCGGGCGTGGTGCTGGTGATCTCCGGAACCTCGTCGACGGCGACGTCGAGCTGGGTCAGCTCGGCGTGCCAGCGCTGCTCGATCGGTTCCAGCGCCTCCAGCACCAGCGCGTCGAAGCGCTGCGAGCGGCTGCGCGACACCGGGACCGAGGACGGGTACAGCGGTCCGCGCAGGCCGCGGCCGCGCCGGTCCCGCCGGAAGCGGATACGGCGCCGAGATCCACGTGCGGTCACCACGGGCCGAGGGTACGCCTTCCGCCACCGCCGCCGGGACAGTCCTCGGCCGGTGAACTCCTCTCGTGCAGCGGTTCGTGTGACGAGAGCAGGTCAACCGCCCGCACCGGTGGGGAGAACGGCCGCGGACGCCGCGCGCGCCGCGCCGGGGGCCACCGGTGCGCGGCGTTGGCGACCAGGCGAAACGCCCGGCACCGGTGTTGCTGTTCGCGCAGAGCAGACGCGGGCGAACCCGGAGCTCAGGCGGCCCTTCGCCGCTGGTTTCCGCGTGCCTTCGCCGCGTACCGGAGCGGGCGCGCTATCGTGCGTGTCGTGCGGAGCGTGAGGCGGTGCTCGCGGACCGGGTGTCTCAACCCGGCCGTCGCCACGCTCACTTATGCCTACGCGGACTCCACCGCGGTCGTCGGCCCGCTGGCCACCTACGCCGAACCGCACAGCTACGACCTGTGCGAGGCGCACGCGCTGCGGCTCACCGTGCCGAAGGGCTGGGAAGTCGTGCGGCACGAGGGGGAGTTCGCCCCGCCGGAGCCCTCCGACGACGACCTGACCGCGCTGGCCGAGGCGGTCCGGGAAGCCGGCCGGTCGGACCGGCCGGTGGAGCCCCACGGGTTCGCCCCCGGTGGCAGCCGTCGCGGGCACCTGCGGGCGCTGCCCGATCCGATCGACGAGTGAATTGATCGTGACGAACAGCTCGCGTGCTCCCAGCGGACGCCAACACCCGATCGATCGCCGGTAGGCTGCCAACCACGTCGCGTCTGGCGCGGAATCGGGGAGGGTGCAGCGTGCGGGACCTGTCGGGGATCATCAAGGCGTACGACATCCGCGGGGTGGTCGGGGATGGCCTCGACACCGACGTGGTGCGGGAGATCGGCGCCGCCTTCACCCGGCTCGTGGGTGGCCCTGCGGTGGTCATCGGGCACGACATGCGGGATTCCTCGCCGGGCCTGGCCGAGGCCTTCGCCGAGGGCGTCACCGGCCAGGGCGTCGATGTGATCAACATCGGTCTGGCCAGCACCGACATGCTGTACTTCGCCTCCGGTCGGCTGGAGCTGCCCGGCGCGATGTTCACCGCCAGCCACAACCCGGCCGAGTACAACGGCATCAAGCTCTGCCGCGCGGGCGCGTCCCCGGTCGGGCAGGACAGCGGCCTGTCCGAGATCCAGGAGCTGGTCACCCACGGCGTGCCCGAGTTCCTCGGCGCCAAGGGCAGCACCAGCAGCCGCGAGATGACCGCCGAGTACTCCGCCTTCCTGCGCGAACTGGTCGACCTCAGCGGCATCCGCCCGCTGAAGATCGTGGTGGACGCGGGCAACGGGATGGGCGGGCACACCGTGCCCACCGTGTTCGACGGGCTGCCGATCGAGCTGATCCCGATGTACTTCGAGCTCGACGGCAGCTTCCCCAACCACGAGGCCAACCCGCTGGACCCGGCGAACCTGGTCGACCTGCAGGCCAAGGTCCGCGAGACCGGCGCCGACGCCGGGCTGGCCTTCGACGGCGACGCCGACCGCTGCTTCGTGGTCGACGAGCGCGCCGAGCCCGTCGCGCCGAGCGCGATCACCGCGCTGGTCGCGGTCCGCGAGCTGGCCAAGGAGCCCGGCGGCACGATCATCCACAACCTGATCACCTCCAAAGCGGTGCCCGAGATCGTCGCCGAGCACGACGGCAAGCCGGTGCGCACCCGCGTCGGCCACTCCTTCATCAAGCAGACGATGGCCGAGACCGGCGCGATCTTCGGCGGCGAGCACTCCGCGCACTACTACTTCCGGGACTTCTGGCGGGCCGACTCCGGCATGCTGGCCGCGCTGCACGTGCTGGCCGCGCTCGGCGGGCAGGACCTGCCGCTGTCGGAGCTGATGGCCGACTACTCGCGCTACGCCGCCTCCGGCGAGATCAACTCGACCGTCGACGACCAGCAGGGCCGGATGCGCGCCGTCGCGGCGACCTTCGGTGACCGGTCGGGTGCTCGTGTCGACGAGCTCGACGGGCTTACCGTGGAGCTGTCGGACGGTTCCTGGTTCAACCTGCGCCCGTCCAACACCGAACCGCTGCTCCGGCTCAACGTGGAGGCGAGGGACACTGACGCCATGGCCGCGCTGCGCGACGAGGTGCTCGCGGTCGTCCGAGGGTGAAGTTGGGCGTCGGCCGCGACCGGTCGGAGCGCGAGGCCGCGTCGCGTGCGCGGGCGAGTTTGGGGAGGAAAAGTGGCCGTTGACCTGGAACCGCAGTTGCTGGAGGTTCTGGCTTGCCCGTGCCCGCAGCACGCCCGGCTCCGGCCGGGACTGGGCGATGACCCCCAGGCCGACTACCTGACCTGCACCTCCTGCGGGCGCGCGTTCCCGGTTCGGGACGGAATCCCGGTGCTGCTGCTGGAAGAAGCCGTCGGGGGCCCCGGCGCTTCCGGGGAGGGGTGACGCGGTGCTGGACGACAGTCTCTTCGACGACCCGCCCCGGTTGGTCGACGCCGATTCCGGTGGTCTGCTGCGGCTCGCGGCGCTCTCCGGCGCGCAGGTCCGCGCGGCCGCCGAAACCGCCGCTGAGGTCGGCCTGGACGACCTGGCCGACGGCCGCCCCCGCGCGGTGGTGCTGCTGGCGCGACCCGGCGTGGGCCCCGGCGTCTGCCGCCTGCTGGCCGCGCTGACCGGGCCGCGCTGCCCGGTTCCGGTGCTGGTCACCGACACCGTCCCGGCTTGGATCGGCGCGCTGGACGTGGTGTTCGCGCACAGCGACGACGTCGGCGACGCGGTGCTGGCGGAATCGGTTTCGGTCGCCTGTCGCCGCGGCGCGACGGTCGTGCTCGCCGTGCCCGCGGACGGTCCGGTCGCCGCAGCCGGCGCAGGCCGCGCCAAAGTTCTGCCGCCGCGCATCCCGGTGCCACCGCCGCTGTCGTTCGCACACGCTTTAGCCGTCGGGCTCAGCACACTCAGCGCGCTCGGGCTGGTCCGCTTCGACTCCGAGCAGCTGGCCGAGGAGCTGGACAAGGAGGCCGAGCGCGCGCACCCGAACCACGACACGCTGACCAACCCCGCGAAGTCGCTCGCGATGCGGCTGGCCGAGCGCACGCCGCTGCTGTGGGGGCTGGACCCGGTGTCCACCGCGGTGGCCGAGCACGGGGCTTTCGCACTCGGTGCGCACGCCGCGACGCCCTGCCACGTGGCCGACTACCAGCAGGCCGTGGCGGAGCGCGCCCTGCACCGGGCGGCCGCCTCGGTGGGTTCCGAAGCGGACCTGTTCGCCGACCCCGAGGACAACCCCGGTGCCGCCCTGCGCGTGTTCCTGGTCAGCGCGCGGCACGACGCGCAGGGCGAGGCGCACGAACGGGGCGCGGTGCGCGATCTGCCCGGTGCGGACCTGATCAGCCCGGGTGAATCGGTGCGCGACGACGCGGTCCTGCGGTCCGCGGCGCTGGCCGCCCGGTTCGACCTGGCCGCCGTCTACCTGGGGCTGGCGGCGGGCACGCTGAACGGTCCCGGCTGGCCGGCCCTGGCGATGCACTGAGGGAAGTTTTCAGGGAATGCCCCGATGCCGTCCGGCGGTCCCACGCGGTGTGCTGTGCTGGACGTCGCCGACGAGCGGGCGCGAAGACGAGGAAGCGAGAAACGACTGTGGAGCTACTGCGGAACGCGGTGCGCCCCTATGCGTGGGGCTCGCGTACCGCTATTGCTGATCTGCTCGGTCGGCCCGTCCCCACCCCGCACCCGGAAGCCGAGCTGTGGATGGGCGCGCACCCCGGCGACCCGTCGCGGGTGATCCGGCCCGACGGCGACGAGGTGTCCCTGCTGTCCCTGCTGGAGGAGGACCCGGCGCACCACCTGGGGCCGGTGTGCGCGAAGCGCTGGGGCAGCAGGCTGCCGTTCCTGCTCAAGGTGCTCGCCGCGGACGAACCGCTGAGCCTGCAGGCGCACCCGTCGGCCGAGCAGGCCGCTGCGGGCTTCCGCCAGGAGGAGGAAGCGGGCATCGCCCGCAACGCGCCCAACCGCAACTACCCGGATCCCACCGCCAAGCCCGAACTGGTCTGCGCGCTGACCGAGTTCCACGCGCTGGCCGGGTTCCGCGAGGCGCAGCGCACCGTCCGGCTGCTGGACGAGCTCGCGGTGCCGAGCCTGCGCGCGCACCGGGAGCTCCTCGCCGCGCAGCCCGACGCCGACGGCCTCCGCGCGCTGTTCACCACCTGGATCACGCTGCCGGAGAACTACCTGCGCGAGGTGCTGCCCGAGCTGCTGGAAGCGTGCGTCGAGCACGTGCGCGGGCACGGCGAGTTCGCCCTCGAGTGCCGCACGGTGCTGGAGCTCGGCGAGGCATACCCGCACGACGCCGGGGTGCTGGCCAGCCTGCTGCTCAACCGCATCGTGCTGCAGCCCGGCGAAGCCATCTTCCTGCCCGCCGGGAACCTGCACGCCTACCTCAACGGCACCGGCATCGAGATCCTGGCCAACTCCGACAACATCCTGCGCTGCGGGCTCACGCCCAAGCACGTCGACGTGCCCGAACTGCTGCGCGTGCTGGACTTCGCCTGCGGCGACATGCGGGTACTCAAGGGCGAGTCGCTGGACGCCAACCTGACCGCCTACCGGACGCCCGCCGACGAGTTCGAGCTCTCCAGGCTGGACTGGACCCCGGCCGAGTCCGGCGTGGTGCACCTGGACTCGCCGGGCCCGCAGATCCTGCTGTGCACGAAGGGCAGCATCCGGCTGACGAGCAGCTCGCACAACGGGTCGCTGCCGCGGGAGCTGCGCCTGGAGCGCGGCCAGTCGGTGTGGCTCGCGGCGTCCGACCCGGCCGTGCAGGTGCGCCCCGCCGAGCTCGACCGCGACGGCCGCGCGCAGGTCTTCCGCGCCGCCGCCGGGGCGTTCTGACCGGTTCCCGCCGGTGCAAAAGGGACGTGCGCTGACCATTCGGACGAGTTCCGGAACCCGGCGTCCGAGCATCTGACCAGCCGGTAGATTCCTTCCGTCACCGACCGGGCGACCGGTCGAACTGCGCACCGCACGGGAGAAGACGTGTCAGCAAGCGGCGGAACCAAGGCGATCTTGGCCGCGCTCACCGCCAACGCGGGGATCGCGGTGGCCAAGTTCACCGGCTTCCTGTTCACCGGCTCGTCGTCGATGCTCGCGGAATCGGTGCACTCGCTGGCCGACACCTCCAACCAGGGCCTGCTGCTGCTCGGGCAGAAGACCGCGCTGCGCAAGCCCACCGAGGAACACCCCTTCGGGTACGGCCGCGACCGCTACTTCTACTCGTTCGTGGTCGCGCTGCTGCTGTTCAGCCTGGGCTCGGTGTTCGCGCTCTACGAGGGCATCCACAAGATCCAGCACCCGGAGCCGCTGACCTACGCCTGGGTCGCGGTGCTGATCCTGCTGGTCGCGATCGGGCTGGAGAGCTACAGCTTCGTCACCGCGATCAAGGAGTCGCGCGAGCTCAAGGGCGGCCTGAGCTGGTGGCAGTTCGTCCGGCAGGCCAAGACGCCCGAGCTGCCGGTGGTGCTGCTGGAGGACCTGGGCGCGCTCGTCGGCCTGGTGCTGGCGCTGTGCGGCGTCGGGCTCACCGTGCTCACCGGCAACCCGGTGTGGGACGGTATCGGCACCACCTGCATCGGCGTGCTGCTCGGCGTGATCGCGATCGTGCTGATCATCGAGACCAAGAGCCTGCTCATCGGGGAGGGCGCCAGCCGGGACGTGCTCACCGAGATCGTCGGCGAGCTGGAGCGCGGCAACGTGGAGAAGGTGATCCACATCCGCACCCAGTACCTCGGCCCGGACGAGCTGCTCGTCGCCGCCAAGATCGGCATGACCCCGTCGATGTCGATCTCCCAGGTGGCCGGTGAGATCGACGACGCGGAGGCGCGGATCCGCGCGAAGGTGCCCGCCGCGCGGCTGATCTACCTCGAACCGGACCTGGAGCGGGGGCGCTCGCTGACCCCCTGACCTGCACGAGGACCGCTCCGCGGGCACCGCTGGGAAGCCGCGGTACCCGGGAGGCTCGCACATGGAGTAGCACGCATCACAAGGAGCTAACGAATGTGCTGGCGGACTCAAGTCACCTGGTTTCGCCCGCAAGACTGCCGAGTTAGGGTGCGACCCACAATTTGGGATTACTGAGGAGGCGACAGTGCCAGGTACTGGGCTGTGGCGAACCAAGTCGGTCGAGCAATCGATCTTGGACACCGACGAGCCGGACACCAAGCTACGCAAGAACCTGGGCACCTGGGACCTGATCGTCTTCGGTGTGTCCGTGGTCATCGGTGCCGGCATCTTCACGCTCGCCGCGCGGACCGCCGGTGACATGACGGGCCCCTCGGTGTCCCTGGCGTTCGTGCTCGCCGCGATCGCCTGCGGGCTCGCGGCGCTCTGCTACGCCGAGTTCGCCTCCACGGTGCCGGTCGCGGGTAGTGCTTACACCTACTCCTACGCGACCTTCGGCGAGTTCATGGCCTGGATCATCGGCTGGGACCTGATCCTGGAGTTCGCCGTCGCCGCGGCGGCGGTGGCCAAGGGCTGGTCGATCTACCTGGAGCAGGTGTTCGGCCTGATCGGGGTGGAGCTACCGACCTCGTTCGAGTTCGTCGGCGGTCTGCAGTTCGACTGGGGCGCGGTGCTGCTGGTGGCCGTGCTGTGCACGCTGCTGGCGCTGGGCACCAAGCTCTCCGCCCGGGTCAGCCTGGTCATCACGCTGATCAAGGTCTTCGTGGTGCTGCTGGTCATCGTGGTCGGCGTGGCCTACATCAACGCGGACAACTACACGCCGTTCATCCCGCCGGCCACCGAGGCCTCGGCCAGCGACACGCCTGCCATCGAGCAGTCCCTGCTGTCGCTCATCCTCGGCGGTGAGACCAGCACCTTCGGCATCTTCGGCCTGCTGGCCGGTGCGTCGCTGGTGTTCTTCGCCTTCATCGGCTTCGACATCGTCGCGACCACCGCGGAGGAGACCCGCAACCCGCAGAAGAACGCGCCGCGCGGCATCCTCGGCAGCCTCGCGATCGTGACCGTGCTCTACGTGGCCGTCGCGCTGGTGGTCACCGGCATGGTGCCCTACACCGACCTGGCGACCGACGAGTCCGGCACCCGGTCGACGCTGGCCACGGCCTTCGCGCAGCACGGGATCAACTGGGCCGCCGCGATCATCGCGGTCGGCGCGCTGGTCGGTCTGACCACGGTGGTCATGGTCCTGCTGCTGGGCCAGACCCGCGTCCTGTTCGCCATGTCCCGCGACGGTCTGGTGCCGCGCGGCCTGGCCAAGACCGACCCGAAGCGCGGCACCCCCACCCGGGCCACCGTGCTGGTCGGCGTGGTCGTGCTGGTGGCCGCCGGCTTCTTCCCGGCGGACAAGCTCGAAGAGATGGTCAACGTCGGCACGCTGTTCGCGTTCGTGCTGGTCTCGCTGGGCGTCATCGTGCTCCGCCGGACCCGGCCCGACCTGCCGCGCGGCTTCCGCGCCCCGCTGGTGCCGCTGGTGCCGATCCTGGCGATCATCGCCTGCATCTGGCTGATGCTGAACCTGACCGCGCTGACCTGGGTCCGGTTCCTCATCTGGATGGCCGCCGGTGTGGTGATCTACTTCCTCTACGGCCGCAACCACTCGCGGCTGGGGCAGCGGATCAAGAACGGCGACATCGCCGCCGGTGGTGAAGTGCCCCGGAGCTCCGGCTCGGCCGAGTAGTCCCCGGTAGTCAGCAGTGCGGCGGCGTCGTCCCGATGGGGCGGCGCCGCCGCTTTTCGCGCGGGCCCCGGTGCGACCGAGCCGCCCAGCGCTGGCAATCGAACAGATGTTCACCTGTGCGAGTGATGAAATCCGCTGGTCGGCGCCGGATCATGGGATCCAAGGAACTCATCACGACTGAATCCGGGAAGCACCGGCGAACCACGGACCACCCAGCGCGTGCCGGTGCGCCAACACCTCATCGGTCCGCCGCGCGAAGAGGGCTGAGCGGACGTCCACCGTTGCACTCGGGCGCGTGCGGTGTCCCGGCGCGCGCCGGGCCGCGCCGCAGGTGCGGGCGGCTCAGCGCTGCTCGCCGGTGCCCAGCGCCAGCGCGCGCTCCCACGGGGCGCTGCGACCGCGGGGCTCGGTGATCTCGGGCAGCACCGACGGCTTGGGGCGGGTCTTCGCGTCCTTGGGCTCCGGTGCGGTCTCGGGCACGACCTCGTCGTCCTGAGCGGTCTCGGGCTCGAGCTCGGGCTCGTCGGCCGCGTGGGTCAGCTCATCGACGGAGTCGGTGAGGGATCCGCCGTCGCCGCCCTGCGCGGTCAGCTGCGAGGACTTCGGAGCGCTGGGCACGGCGGGGGCCTGCGCGGGCGTGGGCGTCTGCGGGCGCAACGGCAGGGTGGCGCCGCGGACCGGGGTCTCCAGGCCTGCTGCCATCGCGACCGCGCGGTCCCACTCGGGGTCGCCCGGGTAGTCGCTGTGCCCCAGCACGCCCGGCACCCAGCGGCGGCAGGCGAACGGCCCGCGCTGCGGGTCGGGCAGCCAGTGGTCGCCGCCGAGCACCAGCGCGCCGGTCGGGCCGCGGGTGGCGGCGGGCAGCGGGCCCTCGGTGCCGTCGGCGCGGAAACCGACGCCGATCAGCATGCCGTCGTAGACCTGCCGGTTCCAAGTGGTCACGGCTCCGCCGAGCGGGTCGGTGCCGCGGCACAGCGAGCGCCAGCGCCCACCGAGCGTCCCGGCGAGGTCGCGCAGCGAGGTGTGCGGCACCACGCCCGGGAAGGCGCGTGGGTACGCCCACTGCAGTTGCGAGCCCGCGGTGACCAGCCCGACGCGCTCGCGGTCGGCTTCGGGCAGCGAGTCGAGCAACCGGGCGGCCGCCACGGCGGCGAGCAGGCTGCCCTGGCTGTGCCCGACGAGCACGACGCGGGTGTTCGGGTCGGCCAGGTGCTCGGTGGCGCGATCGGCGAGCTCGGGGATGACCTTCAGGGCGTAGCAGGGCGGCACCACGGGGTGCGCTTCGCGCGGCCAGAAGAGCACGAGGTCGCAGAGCACGCCGAGGTAGCGGGCGGTGTCCTGCTTGCCCGCCGCGCGGAAGACCATCCGCAACAACCCGGCGGCCAGCGCTGCCAGCGAGGCGACACCGATCGCGACCAGCCAGCCGGTGTCCATCAGAGGAGGGAGGTCGATGGTCCGGACGATCACGGTCACCGCGGTGCTTATCGCCAGCACTCCGGCGGTCACCAGGAGGGCCACGTGGGAGTAGCGGCGCTGCAGAGCCGCCCACTTCCAGGCGTTCGCGGCGGCGCGCTGGTCCTCGGGGCGCCCGGCGTGCAGCAGCGCGATCTCGTCCGGGATGGAGCTGTCGTCGTCGGTGCGAGCGGTTCGCCACCGCTTCAGCAGCAGCAACGGGATGCCGATGACCGCGGCCAGCGCCAGGAGCACGGCGGTGGCGCCCCAGAAGACCGTGACGTCGTTGAACGCCTGCGGCAGCGCCGGTCCTGAAGATCCGGGGAGGTCGTCGACGACGAGCGTCTGGCGCACGGTGAACGCGAGCCCGGCTCCGAAGCCGGCGCCGAGCATGCACGCGAACATCAGCACGGGGGCCGACATCCACCCGCCGGCCCACGGCCGGAGCGGTGGCGGGCAGTTCTTCCAGGTGCTGCGGGCCAGCAGCGTGGCCGGGGTGAGCAGGACCGCGACGGCGACGCAGGTGATCACCAGGGCACTGGTGATCGCGTCGATCGTCGGGCCGGAGCCGGGCAGCGGACCGACGAGCGAACCGGGGATCAGCGCGACCGATCCGAGCAGCAGCGCGGCGGTGGTGATCAGCGCCCGGCGCGAGGTGCGGCTGAACAGCGTCCGCAGCACCTTCTCATTGCCGTCCGGGTACATCCGGGCGGGGTCGTCGAGGGCGATCGTGCCGATCACGCAGACGCCGATCAGCGCGGCGGCGAGGATCCACCGCGGATCCGCAGTGGTCAGGAACGGCCCGCCGAGCGCGAGCATGGCCACGGTGGACAGCGCGGCGATCACGTGCAGGGCGCGGAGTGCGGGGGTGTCCGGGTCGGACACGACGTTCGCGCCGGGCAGCATCGGGGCGCGCGCGGAGTGCTGCGGCTTGTCCGTCTTCGGTGCCGAGACCTGCCAGGACACAGTGGACAGACGATGCATGAGGAGGATGACCAGCGCGATCGGCAGCAACGCCACCGAGGAGCGCAGCACGTCGACGGAGCGGGCCGCGTCCGGCACGAACTCGAGGCAGGCCGCGCCGGGGCTCAGGCACTGCGCGGCCACCAGGTCGAGGCTGACCACGGTGAGCTGGGCGACGAACAGCATCGTCAGCAGCAGCGCGGAAAGCCGGAGCAGGGCGCGCAACGTCGTGGCGAGCGCTCGGCTGATCGGGTTGCCGCTGCGGACCGGCGGCAGCATCCAGTGCGCCATGTTCGCCAGCGCGAACGGGAACAGCAGCGCCCAGGTCGCCTTCGCCAGGCCACCGGAGGTCATGCCGCCCCAGACGTAGCCCTCGACGATCCGGGGCACCGAGCGGTCACCGGTCGACAGCACCGGACCCGGCACCGGACGGCGCAACCGGTCCGCCGGGCGCATGATCCGGCCAACGCCGTCGCCCGCGACGTCGACCGAAGCGACGGAGTCGGTCAGCTCGTCGCCGGTGGCGCCGAGGATTCCGTGCACCCGCAGCTCGACCACGCGGGTGTCGGGCCCGGGAATCTGCACTGGATCCTCCCGATTCGTCGTGATCATCGAGCACCGATGATCGATTCTCCACGGCAGGTCGACATCTGGCGAGCTCTGCGCCCATGATTCTGATCGCCCGGACCGCCCGCTGTCCCGGGATCGGCGGACTCCACCCGACCAGACGCATCCGCCGGCGACGAATCCCCGCGAACGCCGATCTCCGGTCGGCATGGCCGAACTCGCGGGGGCCGGCGCCCGGCGCCGGATCGCGGAAGCCCCGCGACCCGGCAACGCCAGGATCACCCGGCGGTGGTGATCTCCGGTTCGTGGCGGACCGGGAAGTTGACCGAGTTCGCGATGTAGCACTTGCGGTGGGCCTGCGCGTGCAGTTCGCGGGCCTTCGGCAGCATCGCCGCGTCGGCGACCACCACCTTCGGCCGGAGGACGACCTCGGTGAAGTGGCCGCCGGTCTCGGGCACCTCGACCATGGTCGCGCTGGTCTCGTCGCGGTAGTCGGTGACCACGACGCCGGAGCCGCTGCACAGCGCGAGGTACCAGAGCATGTGGCACTCGGACAGCGCCGCGACCAGGAAGTCCTCCGGGTTGGGCAGGCTCGGGTCGCCGCGGAACGCCGGGTCGGCCGAAGCGGTCAGCGGCGGTTTCCCGGCTATCTCCACCACGTGCTCGCGGCTGTACCCGCGGTAGGAGGTCGTGCCCTCGCCGGTGTTGCCGGTCCACGTCACCGTCAGCTGATACGTGTGCGTCTTCTGCATACAGTCGGTATACAACCTGTGGCACCCAGTGGCAACGCGGATTTCCGCTGGGCGGAGCGGGCCGGGGGAGGCCGTCGGGAGGGCTCGCGGCGTTCGACTACCGTCGATGCCGTGGGTCGACTGATCGTCATCGAAGGCTTGGACGGCGCGGGCAAGCGCACCTTCGCCAACGGCATCACCGCGGAGCTCACCGCCCGCGGCCGCTCCGTGGCGCGCGCCGCGTTCCCGCGCTACACCGACGACGTCCACGGCGAGCTCATCGGCGAGGCGCTGCGCGGCGGCCACGGCGACCTCGGCGACTCCGTCTACGGCATGGCCGTGCTCAACGCGCTCGACCGCCGCTCCGCGGCAGCCGCGCTCCGCGACGACCTCCGCACCCACGACGTCCTCCTGCTCGACCGCTACGTCGCCTCGAACGCCGCCTACGGCGCCGCCCGGCTCCACCAGGACAGCAGCGGCGACTTCGTCGCCTGGGTCCAGGAGCTGGAGACCGGGCGCTTCGCGCTGCCCAAGCCGGACCTGCAGATCCTGCTCCAGGTCCCGACGGAGGTGGCGGCCCAGCGGGCTGAGCACCGCGAGCGCACCGAGGCGGACCGCCAGCGCGACAACTTCGAATCCGACGCCGGGCTGCAGAAGCGCTGCGGCGAGGTCTACGCGCAACTGGCGGCGGCCGGGTGGTGGTCGCCGTGGCTCGTGGTGGACGGTTCCGCGCAGGTCGACTTCGCCGCGATCGTCGACGAGCACGTGCTGGCCTGAGCTGAGCGCCCGAGCCATCTCGCCGAGGTGTCCGTGAGCGGCCCAGATCACCCGGCTACTGCTCCATTCGGCGGTATGAGCTGGGCTTTTCCGGGTATCAACGGCCCGACCTGCGACGACGATCAGCGGGTGCATGCACGGCAGCCGGTGCAGAAGTGCAACCATGTTGGACATGAAGGCACGCGTGCTCGTGGTGGACGACGATCCGGCCCTGGCCGAAATGCTGACCATCGTGCTCCGGGGAGAGGGGTTCGAGACCGCCGTCGTCAGCGATGGCACCAAGGCGCTGCCTGCCCTGCGGGAGCTCAAGCCGGACCTGGTCCTGCTGGACCTGATGCTGCCCGGGATGAACGGCATCGACGTCTGCAAGGCCATCCGCACCGAGTCCGTCGTGCCGATCGTGATGCTGACGGCCAAGAGCGACACCGTGGACGTCGTGCTCGGCCTGGAGTCGGGCGCCGACGACTACGTGGTCAAGCCGTTCAAGCCGAAGGAGCTGGTGGCCCGGCTGCGCGCCCGGCTGCGCCGCACCGACGCCGAACCGGCCGAGGTGCTCACCATCGGCGACGTGACCATCGACGTGCCCGGCCACGAGGTGACCAGGGACGGCCAGCCGATCGCGCTGACCCCGCTGGAGTTCGACCTGCTGGTGGCGCTGGCCCGCAAGCCGCGCCAGGTCTTCACCCGCGAGGTCCTGCTGGAGCAGGTCTGGGGATACCGCCACGCGGCGGACACGCGCCTGGTCAACGTGCACGTCCAGCGCCTGCGCTCGAAGGTGGAGCGCGACCCGGAGCGCCCCGAGGTGGTGCTGACGGTTCGCGGCGTCGGTTACAAGGCCGGCCCTCCGTGATCGGCTGACCGGAACTGGAGCGCCTGCTCGCCGAGCGGGCGCTCTTCGCATGTCGAGGGCCGGTGCGGCCCGCGGACCGGCCCCCTGGCACAGTTTTCCAACCGGGTCGTAATCGTGGAGGGCGACGGTTGTCGTGAACGTGTGGACGCGTCGAAGCCGCTGGGTGCGGCGGCTGGTGAGTCGTGTCCAGGAGGAGCTCCGCGACCGCTGGCGCCGCTTCGAGGCCCTCTGGCGCCGCTCGATGCAGCTGCGCGTCGTGGTCAGCACGCTCGCGCTCTCGCTGGCCGTGGTGATCGTGCTGGGCATGGTGCTGCAGTGGCAGATCACCGCCCAGCTGCTGAGCTCCAAAGAGGACGCCGCGCTCACCCAGGTCGAGACCAGTCTGCCGATCCTGGAGCGCGAGCTCACCGCGGTGGACCCCAACTCCGACAGCATCGACGAGCAGCTGGCGGCCGCGCTGAACCGCCTGACCACGTCCTCCTCCGGCCAGTCCAAGGCGGAGACGGTGGCCGGCGCGTTCACCCCGGTGCTGGTCGACGGGCTGGCACCGGTCGAGCGCCACGACCAGCCCTCGGCGGGCCCGGTGGAGGACGTGCCGGAGGACCTGCGCCTGTTCGCCGAGCGCGGCCAGCTCGCCACCAAGATCCATACCGTGACGCGGGAGAGCGGCCCGATCACGATGCTGATCGTGGGCACCCCGGTGGGCAGCGCCACCCGGTCGCTGCAGCTGTACATGATGTTCCCCCTCAGCGCGGAGCAGGACACCCTCCAGGTCGTGCAGCAGACCCTGCTGATCAGCGGTGCCGTGCTGCTGGTCCTGCTCGGGTTGATCACGAACCTGGTGACCAGGCAGATCGTGCGCCCGGTGCGGCAGGCCGCGCAGATCGCCGAGCAGCTCTCCGAGGGCGACCTGGACAAGCGCATGCGGGTGATCGGCGAGGACGACGTCGCCCGCTTGGCCGAGTCGTTCAACGAGATGGCCGACAGCCTCAAGCAGCAGATCACGCAGCTGGAGGAGTTCGGCCAGCTGCAGCGCCGCTTCACCTCCGACGTCTCGCACGAGCTGCGCACCCCGCTGACGACGGTGCGGATGGCCGCCGACGTGCTGCACGCCTCCCGCGAGCAGTTCCCGCCCGGCCTGTCCCGCTCCACCGAGCTGCTGGTCGACGAGCTGGACCGCTTCGAGCTGCTGCTGGCCGACCTGCTGGAGATCTCCCGGCTGGACGCCGGGGTCGCCGACCTGTCCGCCGAGCAGGTCGACCTCGTCGAACTGGTGGAGCGCTCGGTGGAGGCGCTGCGCCCGATCGCCGACGAGGGCGGCGTCGAGCTGCGCGTGATCGTGCCCGCCTGCGGAGCCGCCGAGCTGGACATCGTCGCCGACGCCCGCCGCGTCGAGCGGATCATGCGGAACCTGGTGGCCAACGCGATCGACCACGCCGAGGGCGGGCCGGTCGAGATCCGCTTCGGCAGCAACGAGCAGGCGGTCGCGGTGACCGTCCGGGACTACGGCGTCGGCCTGCGCTCCGGGGAGGCCGAGCTGGTGTTCACCAGGTTCTGGCGCGCCGACCCGTCCCGGAACCGGCGCACCGGCGGCACCGGGCTGGGGCTGTCGATCAGCCAGGAGGACGCCCGGTTGCACGGCGGGGCCTTGGACGCCTGGGGCGAGCCGGGCGAAGGTTCGTGCTTCCGCGTCACCCTTCCCCGCCATCCGGGCGGGGAGTTCGACAGCAACCCGCTGCCGTTGCCCGGCACGCGCCGCATCGCCGCGCCGGAAGCACTGCTGGCCGCGTCGGTGGAGCGGCCGCAGGACGGCGAAGCCGGTGAGGGCGAGATCCAGGATCGCGGTCCCGCGCGGCTGTCCGAGAACACCTGGGAGGACGAATGATGGTCGGCCGCGCCACCCGCTGGCTGGCGGTGCTCTCGGTGCTGCTGGTCCCGCTGACGGCGTGCGCGTCGATCCCCGAGGAGTCGGACCCGGTCGCGGTGCGGGAGGCCGACGAGCGCAACACCACGACGGAGGTGACCCCGCCGCCGGACAACCTCGACCCGCTGGGCCTGGTCCGCCGGTTCGTGGACTCCGCGTCCCCGGCCAGCAACCACGAGGCGGCCCGGATGCACCTCGACGACCTGCAGGCCAAGCAGTGGTCGCCCGGCCCCGACCTGCTGATCGTGGACAACGTCGACACCATCCCGGCGCCGCCCCCGCCGGAACCGCTGCCCGAGGGCGTGCAGCTGGTGACCGTGCAGGCCGACCGGGTCGGCAGGCTGCTGAAGGACTCCTCCTTCGTGCCCGACGTCGGCGAGTACGAGACCACCGTGCGGGTCGAGCTCCAGCCCGACGGGAAGTGGCGGATCGCCTCACCGCCCGCCGAGATGGTGGTGAGCCGGGACGCCTTCAGCAGCGTCTACCGCTCGGTGCCGATCTACTTCCTCGACCACGACTCGACCGGCGTGGTGCCGGATCTGCGCTACGTGGCCTCGCAGCCGGCCAGCACGCTGCCGCGCCGGGTCATCGACCTGCTGACCGCCGGCCCGTCGGAGCGGATGCAGTCGGCGCTGCGCACCGCCATCCCGCCCGGGGTGCACCCGCGCACCAACACCAGCGAGGCCACCGGCGACGGGGCGCTGGAGGTCAACCTCAGCAAGCTCGGCGAGGTCTCCGACGAGAAGCGGTGGCTGATCGCCGCGCAGGTCGTGTTCACCCTGCAGAAGGTCAGCAACGCGCGGGTGCGGTTGCAGGAGGAGGGCTTGCCGCTGCTGGCCACCGAGCAGGACCTGTGGCCGACCGACCTCACCCGCTACGAGATCGACAACATGCCGCGCCAGGACCTGGGCGGCCTGGCCGTGATCGACGAGCGGATCAAGCGGCTGGACAGCCGCGCCGACCCGATCCCCGGGCCGGCCGGATCCGGCGAGTACCAGGTGCTCCGGGCCGGGCAGTCGCCGGACGGGCGCAAGATCGCCGCGGTGACCCGCCGTTCCCCGGACGAGGTGGTGCTGCGGGTCGGGCCCTACGGCGAGTCGCTCCACGAGCTGGGTGCGCTGGGCAGCTTCATGAGCAAGCCGACCTGGCGCGGCGACGACGAGGTGTGGACCGTGATCGGCGGGCGCGACGTGATCCGGGCGCGCAGCGGCGAAACCGGCTGGACCGTGCAGCGGGTCGACTCCGCGCAGTTCACCGGCGGGCGGCAGATCACCGACCTGCGGCTCTCGCGCGACGGCACCAGGGCCGCGGCGGTGATCGACGGCAAGCTCGTGGTCAGCGCGGTGGCCGACCGGGACGGCTCGGTCGTGCTGGAGCGCCCGACCACCCTGCCCAGCCCGCAGGGCGCGCAGATCCTGGGCCTGGAGTGGCGGGACAAGGAGTCCCTGGCGGTGATCACCGACAGCAACGGCTTCCCGGTCTACGACGTGTCGGTGGACGGTTTCCGCTGGCGGGCCTACACCTCGGCCAACCTCGGGCAGCCGATGAAGATGATCACCGTCGGGCCGGGCCCCACGGTGATCGTCGCCGATCGCAGCAGCATCTGGTCATCACCGGAGCCGGGCGACGTGTGGTCCCTGCTGGAACCCCGCATCGGAAGCAGTTCGCTGCCCTTCTTCCCGGGCTGACCGGGCATCCGCGTCGGCGACCAGCAGTCACTGGCATCGATCGGACTCGTGACAGTCGATCGGGTGAGGGAGTGGTCGCCGCCCGACATTCGCCGGTGAGTCGTCCGACCGGTTCGGGCCATGATCGCCCGATGTGCGCTTCCTGGCTCCGAGACGGCGTTTCCGGCCTGGTCGACCTGCTGCTGCCGCTGCACTGCGCGGGCTGCGGCGCGGCGGCCACGGCGTGGTGCCCGGCGTGCTCCCGCGAACTCGGCGGCCTCCACCGCGTCGAACGCCCGCTGCTGCCACCCGAACCACCGGCGTACGCGCTCGGCCGCTACCGCGGCGCCGCCCGCCGCGCGGTGCTCGCCTACAAGGAATCCGGGCAGCGCCACCTCGCCGACCCGCTGGCCCGGCACCTGACCACCGGCCTGCGCGCGATCACCGCGCAGCACCGGCTCGACCACCGCTGGTGGCTGGTGCCCGCGCCGTCGCGAGCCATCGCGGCCCGCCGCCGCGGCGGTGCGCACATGTGCCGCATCGCGCACCGGATGGCCACCCGGCTGACCGCGGCGGGCTGGCCGACCGAGGTGGCCGACTGCCTGGTGACCGCCCGCGCGGCAGCGGACTCGGCCGGTCTCGATGCGGCTGAACGGGTGCGCAACCTGTCTGGGCGAGTGCTCCTCCAGAACGGTCGACTTCCCCCGCGAGGCGCCCAGCTGGTCCTGATCGACGACGTCATCACCACCGCGGCCACCGCGACGGCCTGCCTGGAGGCCCTCGGAACCGCAGGTCGCGCGTTCGCGGCGGTGCTCGCGCTGACCACGACGGCCGGTTGAGTGGAACGGGTGAACCACCATTGTCCGAACGGCCGCGGGAACTTCTCCCGCCGGGTGTTCGTTTTCCGTTTGTGAGCAGGCATAATCCGCCCCCACCACGGTCTCGCGCGGCGCAGTCGCGGCGAGCGGCCGAACGGGTGAAAATTCAGGGTGGAAGGTCCCTGCGAGCACCGTCCGCGCACGCGTCGAGCGTGCTTCGAACGGTCGTACCAATCACGCTCGGTGGCCGCTTGACTTCGCCCGACCCGGGGGGTGTCACAAATCGGTAAACCGAGCTAACGTGCCACTCAATCCAGCCAACCCCTGGCGGAGGGAAGGAGCGAAATCCCATGTCCCTGGCGCCGGAAGCGAGCTGATCGCGCTGCCTGGCGCCACGCACCTCTCCTACGGAATCGGAGGTCGTGAATGGATATCGTCGTCAAGGGTCGAAACGTCGCGGTACCCGAGCACTACCGGGACCACGTCAACGCCAAGTTGACCCGACTTGAGCGGTACAACAGGAAGGCAATCCGGGCGGACGTGGAGCTCTTCCACGAGCGCAACCCCCGTCAGGCCAAGAACTGCCAGCGAGTCGAGATCACCCTGGTGGGCAAGGGCACACCGGTTCGCGCCGAGGCCTGCGCCGGCGACTTCTACGCCGCGCTCGATGCCGCAACGACCAAGCTGGAGAGCCGACTCCGGCGCATGCACGACCGTAGAAAGGTGCACTACGGACAGCACAACCCGACTTCCGTGGCAGAGGCGACCGCAGCGATGGCGGACCGGCCCGTGGTGATGGGTGCCGCAGCGGCCGAGGGCCGCACCACGCTGCTCGAAGCGCCCCAGGAAGCATCCGAGTACGAAGTGCCCGGACAGCGCGTGGCCGAGAACGGGTACGAACCCGGGCGCATCGCCCGGGAGAAGGAGCACTCGGCCAAACCCATGACGGTCGACCAGGCCCTTTACCAGATGGAGCTGGTCGGGCACGACTTCTACCTCTTCTCCGACGCCGACAGCGGTAGGCCGAGCGTGGTCTACCGGAGGAAGGGATTCGACTACGGAGTGATCAGATTGGCGGACGCCCTGTAGGGCGAGTCTGCGCCAACGCCGACCCGAACGGCTGTCCCCCGCGTACCGTGGTCCGCGGGGGACAGCTGCGTGTGAGGGGCCGCCATCCGACAGCACCGGATGACCGGTTCTCGCCACCAGCTCTAATACGATGGCCACAAAGCGTCCGTGACGGACGCGTCACGATCAGCTAGTGAGGTCGACCGGATGGTCCTGTCCCGACTGCTCCGCGCCGGCGAGGGCAAGATGCTCAAGCGCCTGCGCGGCATCGCAGCGCACATCAATGAGCTCGAAGGAGACGTCGCCGCTCTGTCCGACGCCGAGCTGCGGGGCAAGACCGACGAGTTCAAACGCCGCCACGCCGACGGGGAATCGCTCGACGAGCTGCTGCCGGAGGCCTTCGCGGTAGCCCGCGAAGGGGCCAAGCGCACGCTCGGCCAACGCCACTACGACGTGCAGCTGATGGGCGGTGCGTCGCTGCACCTGGGCAACATCTCCGAGATGAAGACCGGTGAGGGCAAGACCCTCACCTGCGTGCTGCCCGCCTACCTCAACGCGATCACCGGCAAGGGCGTGCACGTCGTCACGGTCAACGACTACCTGGCCCGCCGAGACGCCGAGTGGATGGGCCGCGTGCACCGCTTCCTCGGCCTGGAAGTCGGCGCGATCCTCTCCGAGATGACCCCGGAGCAGCGGCGCAAGGCCTACGCGGCGGACGTCACCTACGGCACGAACAACGAGTTCGGCTTCGACTACCTGCGCGACAACATGGCCTGGAGCCTCGCCGACTGCGTGCAGCGCGGGCACAACTTCGCCATCGTCGACGAGGTCGACTCCATCCTGATCGACGAGGCCCGGACCCCGCTGATCATCTCCGGCCCCGCGGACCAGTCCTCCCGCTGGTACCAGGAGTTCGCCCGGCTCGCCCCGATGCTCGAGCGCGACAAGCACTACGAGGTCGACGAGCGCAAGCGCACCGTCGGCGTCACCGAGGACGGCGTCTCGATCATCGAGGACCAGCTCGGCATCGAGAACCTCTACGAGGCCGCGAACACCCCGCTGGTCGGCTACCTGAACAACGCGCTCAAGGCCAAGGAGCTCTACCACCGCGACAAGGAGTACATCGTCCGCGACGGCGAGGTGCTGATCGTCGACGAGTTCACCGGCCGGATCCTGGCCGGGCGCCGCTTCAACGAGGGCATGCACCAGGCGATCGAGGCCAAGGAAGGCGTCGAGATCAAGGCCGAGAACCAGACGCTGGCCACGATCACGCTGCAGAACTACTTCCGCCTCTACGACAAGCTCGGCGGCATGACCGGTACCGCCGAGACCGAGGCGGCCGAGTTCCACACCACCTACAAGCTCGGCGTGGTGCCGATCCCGACCAACGAGCCGCTGGCCCGCATCGACCAGCCGGACCTGGTCTACAAGACCGAGCCCGCCAAGTTCGAGGCGGTCGCCGAGGACATCGAGGAACGCCACCGGGCCGGGCAGCCGGTGCTGGTCGGCACCACCAGCGTCGAGCGCTCCGAGTACCTGTCGAAGCTGCTGACCCAGCGGGGCATCCCGCACAGCGTGCTCAACGCGAAGAACCACTCGCGCGAGGCCGCGATCATCGCGGAGGCCGGCCGCAAGGGCGCCGTCACCGTCGCCACCAACATGGCCGGTCGCGGTACCGACATCGTGCTGGGCGGCAACGTCGACCACCTCTCCGACGCCGAACTCCGCTCCCGCGGCCTGGACCCGGTGGAGAACCGCGAGGAGTACGAGGCCGAGTGGCCCGCGGTGGTGAAGAAGATCAAGGCGCAGGCCGAGGCCGAAGCCGAGGAGGTCCGCGCCAGCGGCGGTCTCTACGTGCTCGGCACCGAGCGCCACGAGTCCCGGCGCATCGACAACCAGCTGCGCGGTCGTTCCGGCCGCCAGGGCGACCCCGGCGAGTCCCGGTTCTACCTGTCGCTGGGCGACGAGCTGATGCGGCGGTTCAACGCGGCCATGGTCGAGACGGTGATGACCCGCCTCAAGGTGCCCGACGACGTGCCGATCGAGCACAAGATGGTCAGCCGCGCGATCCGCAGCGCGCAGACCCAGGTCGAGCAGCAGAACATGGAGATCCGCAAGAACGTCCTCAAGTACGACGAGGTCATGAACCAGCAGCGGACCGTCATCTACGACGAGCGGCGCCGGGTGCTGGCCGGTGAGGACCTGCAGGAGCAGGTGAACCACATGCTCACCGACGTGGTCACCGCCTACGTCGACGCGGAGACCGCCGACGGCTACTCCGAGGACTGGGACTTCGAGAAGCTCTGGACCGCGCTGAAGACGCTCTACCCGGTGGGCATCAGCTGGGAGGAGCTCGTCGATTCCGACGAGGACCTCACCAGGGAACGGCTGCTGGAGATCGTCCTGGAGGACGCGCGCGCCGCCTACGCCAAGCGCGAGGCCGAGGTCGACGGGAAGGTCGGCGCCGGTGCGATGCGCGAGCTGGAGCGCCGGGTGGTGCTCAGCGTCCTGGACCGCAAGTGGCGCGAGCACCTCTACGAGATGGACTACCTCAAGGAGGGCATCGGGCTGCGCGCGATGGCGCAGCGCGACCCGCTGATCGAGTACCGCCGCGAGGGCTTCGACATGTTCGGGGCGATGCTGGAGGCGCTCAAGGAGGAGTCCGTCGGATTCCTGTTCAACGTCCAGGTCGAGGCGGCGGAACCGCAGCCCGCGCCGGAGCAGCCCGCCGTCCCGGTGTCGGTGAGCCAGGTCGGCAGCGGAACCCCCGACGTCCAGCAGACCCCGCCGCCCGCGCCGCAGCCGAAGCGGGCCCGGCCGGCGTCCGCGGGACCGGCGCTGAGCCAGCTCGGCGGTGCGCCGGCGCCTGGCGGCAACGTCCCCAGCGCTCTTCGCGGCAAGGGCCTCGGCAGCCCGGAGCAGCAGCGGCTGAACTACTCCGGGCCGAACGAGACCGGCGGTGTCGAGACCAGCAGCGATGACGCGCAGGGCCCGGAGGCCCGCGGCGGCACCCGTCGCGAGCGGCGGGCGGCTCAGCGCGCCGAGTCGAAGAAGAACCGGCGGCGCTGATCAGACCGGGGACAGGCGAGTGCACACCCAGCGCTCGCCGTCCCGCTCGACGCGCAGCACCAAGGCCCGGACCCGGTCGTGCGTTCCGACGACCATGCACGCCTCCACCGCGAACTCGGTGATCGGGCAGGCGTGCACGGAACGCACCCGGTGCTCCGGGCCTTGTGCTGCGTGCAGCCGGGTGGTCAGCAGCAGCGCGGCCACCCGCGCGGAAACGTGCTCGCCGATCTCGTGCACGGTCCGCCTGCCGGAGAGCACGTCGAACACGTGCCCGCCGACGTGCGTCGCGATGGCGACGGCGCTGCGCCCACCGGGATCATCGGTGGTGAGCGCGGCGATCGGTGCGTCGAGCGTGAGAACTGCGGTCATGGCGCCTCCGGGGCCGAAGTTGGAAGAACTCCTCGCAGTACTGAGGAAGTTGCCCCCGGAATCAGGTCACTTTTCGCCGCAGACCGCCTGATCGGGTGGGTTACCGTGCTGCCCGTGGAACTCAGGGGATTGCTGCTGGACTACGCCGGGGTGCTGGACGATCCGGGCCGTGCGGGCGCACTGCCGTTGCTCGAAGTCGCGCACCACGCGCGTCGGAGCGGGATCAGCACCGCGGTGGTGTCCAACGCCAGCGGATTGCCGGATCCCCGAATCGCCGACCTCTTCGACGCCGTCGTGCTCTCCGGTGCGGTGGCCGTCGCGAAACCGAGTCGCGAGATCTACTTGTTGACCGCGCACCGGCTGGGGCTGGAACCGCGGCAGTGCGTGTTCGTCGACGACCTCCAGCAGAACGTGGCCGGCGCGGTGCACGCGGGAATGGTCGGAGTGCACCATCGGGGCGTCGATTCGACGATCGCCGAGCTGACCGTCCTCTTCGACCTCCAATTGCCCCCTGACCTGGTGGTTCGCGGTTAAAGGGGGGTGCCGTCCAGGGGGTGTTCCGGGGTGTGTAGAGTTATCCAGGTCAGCGCGACACGGGCCGGGAAAACCGGAACGGGCCTGGCACGGGGTCACGAACCAAGCTCCCACGAACGAGTGGTAGAGTGGGTGAGCCCGAAACGGCAAGACTTTGAAAATGCGAAACGCTTGCACGTGTTGAAAACTACAGACCGCTTCGAATCCGGTAGATAACGAATTGGATGCGGGGAAACGAGAGTGACCCCCCCGATTTGACTCCGGAAAACGGGATGGTCTAGAGTGGTAAACACGAAAGCGAACAGAGGAAATGCTCCCCGGAGCTTGGCGGCCTGATTCGGGTCGTGGGTGATGGTGTGGGTGTGTTCTTTGAGAACTCAACAGCGGACTGTTTTGGTTAGTGTTCTTTTATGCCCCCGACCAAACGTTTGTTTTGGTTGGTGGTTTCTTTGAGTATGACGCTCGCCTTTGATGGTTTGAGTGTCTGCTGGGATTGTTCAACAGCATTGTTGGAGAGTTTGATCCTGGCTCAGGACGAACGCTGGCGGCGTGCTTAACACATGCAAGTCGAACGCTGAAGCACTTTCGGGTGTGGATGAGTGGCGAACGGGTG
>NZ_FNVB01000025.1 GCF_900108315.1 Saccharopolyspora kobensis
CGTTCGCCCGCTCTTCTGCTTCTGACGTAGATCGTACAGTCGTCGGCATAGCGAACAAACTTATGTCCTCTTCGTTCCAGTTCCTTGTCCAGTTGATCAAGATAAATGTTGCCTAGAATGGGCGAGAGATTGCCGCCTTGGGGAACACCGGCTTCGGTCGGTACAACCCTTCCATTCGTATGCACACCACTACGCAGGAACTTGCGAATGAGTTGAAGGACGATTTTGTCCTTAATCCGTTTTTCCACGCAATACATCAACTGGTCATGATTCACTGTGTCAAAGTAGGCTTTTAAATCAAGATCCACCGCATATCTATATCCTGCTTCGTAGTAAGCCTTGGCGCGTTTCATTGCGTTGTGGGCACTGCGGTGCGGGCGGAAGCCAAAGCTGTTGTCTGAGAACGTCGGATCAACGATCCGTTCCATCACTTGAAGGATCGCCTGTTGTACCAGTCGGTCACGTACCGTCGGAACTCCGAGCTTTCGTTTCGATCCATCCGGTTTGGGAATTTCTACACGTCTTACGGGTTGTGGCTCATAGGAGCCATTCCTAATCTGCTTGATCAGTTCATCCCTGTTCCGTATCAGGAAGGGGAACAACTCATCAACCGTCATCCCATCAATGCCTGCAGATCCTTTATTTGCCTTTACTCGCTTATAGGCTCGATTTAGGTTCATTCGATCAACGATTCTCGTGACGAGATCATGCACACCATCTCTTCGTTCAGGTTCGCCGTGAGTCGTGCTACACACTTCTGTCGTACCTTCGGATTCCATCCTATTCTTCGATAGATAGCCATCATTTGATGTTTTCCGTGATTGTCGCATCGCTCACACCTCCTCTGTTTCCGAGATTACTATTGTTCAGCCCTTCGTCCTGGTGGACTACTATGGCTTCTGCTGACTTCTTACAATTCATCTCACCATCACTGGCATGATTGTTCCTGTGGGAAATGCCTTCCCTCTTGTCGGGAACCCTTGTAAGACCTCCCCGGGTAAGAACGACCGCTTTCCTTCCATGTGGCTGCTGCATATACTGTTTGAGATTCGGGCAGTATTGGACTTCACCTTGTTACGCAGGCTTATCCGTCTCTATTCAGCCTTAGTATGCAGTTCTTGTTCATCAGCCCAGAAGTTTGCCTCCGGCTTCCTTCAGATTCCACCTCACGATGGACACCCTTGCCTTTGGCTAACAGTTCCTACTGCCAAGCCTGTAGCGGACTTTCACCGCCTAGCTGTCGTCCATGCCG
>NZ_FNVB01000011.1 GCF_900108315.1 Saccharopolyspora kobensis
TCCAGCCCACGGCCCACCGGTCTCATCACGGGAGGGTCTTACGGGTGAGGGACGGGAACTGCCCCCGGCGGGGGCGCGCACGCGTAGGAGCGGACGCGGCGAGCACCCCGCCGGAAGTCGTCAGGTCTTCCACCTACTAAAGGGGGTCGGGTGGGAAATCCGAGGCCTGATTGACTGGTCCGCATGGCTAAACGACCGCGAGTCCGCGCACCCGAGTTGACCGGCCGTCGGTGGCTGAACACCGGTGGCCGTGACCTGCGTCTTTCCGATTTTCGAGGTCGTTGTTTGGTACTCGACTTCTGGACGTTCTGCTGCATCAACTGCTTGCACGTGCTGGACGAGCTGCGGCCCTTGGAGGCCGAGTTCGCCGCCGAGGTCGTCACGGTGGGCGTGCACTCGCCGAAGTTCGAGCACGAGGCCGATCCCGCCGCGCTGGCCGCCGCCGTCGAGCGCTACGCCGTGCACCACCCCGTGCTCGACGACCCCGAGCTGACCACCTGGCAGCACTACGCCGTCAAGGCCTGGCCGACGCTCGTCGTGGTGGATCCCGAGGGCTACGTCGTGCACGTCGCCGCTGGTGAGGGCCACGTCGAGGCGCTGCGCAGCGTCATCACCGAGGTCATCGCCGAGCACGAGGCCAAGGGCACGCTGCACCGGGGCGACGGTCCTTACGTGCCGCCCGAGGCGCCCGAGACGACGCTGCGGTTCCCCGGCAAGGTCATCGCGCTGCCGAGCGGGAACCTGCTGGTGTCGGACTCGGCGAATCACTCGCTGGTGGAGTTCGCCGCCGACGGCGAGACCGTCGTGCGGCGGATCGGCACCGGTGCGCGCGGTCGGGCCGACGGGGCCGCTCCCGAGTTCTCCGAGCCGGGCGGGCTCGCGCTGCTGCCCGGGCCGCTGGCCGAGCAGGTCGGGTACGACGTGGTCGTCGCCGACACCGTCAACCACCTGCTGCGCGGTGTTCGGCTCGCGGACGGGCACGTCACGACGCTGGCCGGGACCGGCGAGCAGTGGCGCGACGGCAGCGACTCCGGCGCCGGGCCGGAGACGCCGCTGACCAGCCCGTGGGACGTCGCCTGGTGGGAACCCGCCGGTGGCGTGGTGATCGCGATGGCGGGCAACCACACGCTGGGCCTGTTCGACCCGGTGTCCGGCGCGGTGCGGCGGTTCGCCGGGACCACCGTGGAAGGGCTGCGCGACGGCGCGGCCGAGGAGGCGTTCTTCGCCCAGACCTCCGGGCTGGCCGACGGCGGCGACCGGCTGTGGCTGGCCGACTCGGAGACCTCGGCGCTGCGCTGGGTCGAGGCCGCCGACGGCGGGTTCGCGGTGCGGACCGCGGTCGGCACCGGGCTGTTCGACTTCGGGCACGCCGACGGTCCCGCCGACCGGGCGCTCCTCCAGCACCCGCTGGGCGTGGCGGTGCTGCCGGACGGCTCGATCGCGATCTGCGACACCTACAACGGCGCTATCCGGCGCTACGAGCCCGCGACCGGCGAGGTGTCCACGCTGGCGACCGACGTGGCCGAACCGTCCGGCGCCGCGGTGGTGGACGGCGAACTCGTGGTGGTCGCCTCCGCCGCGCACCGGCTGGAGCGGCCGGTTCCGCCCGGCGTCGCCGCGCGACTGGTCGAAGGGGCGTCGCAGCAGGTCAAGCGGCCCGCGACCGAGATCGCTCCGGGCGCGGTGGAACTGGCGGTGGTGTTCACGCCGCCGCCCGGCACCAAGCTCGACGAGCGCTACGGCCCCTCGACCCGGCTGGAGATCAGCTCCTCGCCGGAGGGCCTGCTGCTGGAGGGCGCGGGCGTGGGCACCGACCTGACCCGTCGCCTGGTGCTGGCCGAGGGCGTCGAGCAGGGCGTTCTGCACGTGGTGGCGCAGGCCGCCAGCTGCGACGACGACCCCTCCGTCGAACACCCGGCCTGCCGCCTGACCAGGCAGGACTGGGGCGTTCCGATCAAGATCGCGGCGTCCGGCCCGAAGCGGCTCCCGCTGGTGATGGGCGGCCTCGACACCGAGAGCTGAACCGTTCGGCGGTTCCGGGCCGTGTGGATTGCGGAGCCGTGCGAACGGGCCGTCCGTCTCGGAGGGGGAGGCGAGGGCCCGTTCGCTCGGTGTCCCGCTCCCGAGGATTGCTCCACCTGAGTGACGGTCCGCGTGCGTTATGTACGCCTGATCGGGTGGTGCCGCGAGTTCGTCGGGCACGGCGGGTCGCCGCCTCGACCGGCGCGGAAACCTCCGGGAGCCGGTGTGCCCGGCATCGGCAGAACGGTCCCTACCAGCTGAAACGGCGGTTCCGGTGGGGGTCGCCGGGGGCTGTGGCGGGAGGAGACTCATAACACCTGCCCTGGCCGGTCGGTCATCCGGTGGCGGCAAGTAAACTTTTCGGGTGACCGATGCCAAGCTCGAAATCCAGATGCTGCACGACCGGGTCATGGTGCGCATCTCCCCGGAGTCCGGGGAGCGCCGCAGCACCGGCGGCATCGTGATTCCGGCGACCGCCCAGGTGGCCAAGCGGCTCGTCTGGGGCGAGGTCTTCGGCGTGGGCAGCCACGTGCGCACCGTCAAGGTCGGTGACCAGGTGCTGTTCAGCCCCGACGAGCAGTTCGAGGTCGAAGTCCAGGGCCAGGCCTACCTCGTGATGCGCGAGCGGGACCTGCACGCGGTCGCCACCGAGCAGACCGAGCAGGGCACCGGGCTCTACCTGTAGTCGGCAACCCCGGTCGGTCGGCGACGGCCGGCGAACGCGCAGGAGCAGCGGCTCCAGACGCCCCCACCGCAGGACCGACAGGAGAAGGGGAAGCGGTGCCGGAAAACCACGACCACCAGAGCGGTGCGGAGCCTTCCACCGAACGGCTTCACACCGGTTCGGACCAGCGCTCTAGCGAGCCGGAACGCGACGTCGAGCGGACCACCCGGATCCCCCCGGTGCCCGCGGCCGACGAAGGCACCCAGCGCATCCGGCCGACCGCCGAACCCGAGTCGGACGCCGAGCGCACCGCGCAGATCGCCGCGCTGCCCACCGACTTCAGCAACTTCCCGATCGGTGAGACCCAGGCCATCCCGCAGGTCGCCGGTGGCTGGAGCGCGGCCGTCCCGCCGCAGCCGCCCGCCGAGCGCAAGAAACGCGGCCTGATCCGCGCCGGGATCGCGGCCGGTGCCGCGGTCGGCGTCCTGGCCCTGCTCTACGTGGGCGACCTGGCCCTCACCAGCGGAACCGTGCCGCGCGGCACCGTGGTGGCCGGGGTCGCCATCGGCGGCATGGAACCCGCCGCGGCCGAGAGCGCCCTGAAGGCCGAGCTCGGCCCGGGCCTCGACCAGCCGGTGCAGCTCCAGGTCGCGGACCGCTCGACGACCATCAACCCGGCCGACGCCGGACTGCAGATGGACTGGTCGGCGACCGTGGCGGAGGCCGGTGAGCAGCCGCTGAACCCGTTCACCCGGATCGCCTCGCTGTTCAGCACGCGGGAGGTCGCGCCGGTCAGCCACGGCGACCGGGACCAGCTGGTGCAGGCGCTGGAACAGGCCCGCCCGCAGCTGGACCGCGAGCCCGCCGAGGGCACCATCCGCTTCGAGGGCACCGAGCCCGTCGCCGTCGAGCCGGTGACCGGCCAGTTCATCGACGTGCAGCGGGCCACCGACGAGGTGCTGACGCACTGGGCCGAGGACGGTCCCGTGCAGGTGCCCTTCACCGAGAAGCCGGTCAGCACCACCGCGGACGGCGTGCAGCGGGCGCTGCGCGAGATAGCCCAGCCCGCGGTGAAGTCGCCGGTGACGGTGCGCGGCGAGGGCAAGGACGCGACGCTGGCGCCGGAGGCGATCGCCGCCGCGCTGCGGTTCGAGCCGGGCGACGAGGGCGGCCTGAAGGCCAACATCGACCTGCCGAGCGTGATCGGCGCCGTCGAACCGCAGCTGGCCGACACCATCAAGCCCGGCAAGGACGCCGAGATCGTGCTCGAAGGCGGGCGGCCCGTGGTCAAGCCCTCCACTGACGGCATCGGGGTCAACTGGGACAAGAGCTTCGAACGGCTCATGGACGTGCTGCGCGCCCCGCAGAACCGCTCGGTGCAGGCCGTCTACGAGCACCAGCCCGCGAAGTTCACCACCGAGCAGGCCGACCGGATGGGCATCAAGGAGGTCGTCGGCGAGTTCACCACCGGTGGCTTCGAACCGGCTTCCGGCGTGAACATCCGCCGCACCGCCGAGCAGGTCAACGGCGCGATCATCAAGCCGGGCGAGACCTTCAGCCTCAACGGCCACACCGGTCCGCGCGGCACCGCGCAGGGCTACGTGGAGTCCGGGATCATCCAGGACGGCCGGCCCGGGCGCGCGGTCGGCGGCGGCATCTCGCAGTTCGCCACGACGCTGTACAACGCCTCGTACTTCGCGGGCATGCAGGACGTCGAGCACAAGGCGCACAGCTACTACATCAGCCGCTACCCGGCGGGCCGCGAGGCGACGGTGTTCCAGAGCCCCAGCGGGGCGAGCATCATCGACGTCAAGTTCAAGAACGTCTCCAAGAGCGGCATCCTGATCACCACGACGTGGACGCCGTCCTCGATCACGGTGAAGCTGTGGGGCACCAAGCAGTTCGAGGTGTCCTCGCAGACCGGTGAGCGCACCAACCCGACGCAGCCGCACGAGAAGGTCGTGCCGCCGGGCGAGCCGTGCAGCCCGAGCAAGGGCTCGCCGGGCTTCACGGTGACCGACACGCGGACCATCCGCGACATCACCACCGGTCAGACCCGCAACGAGACCCAGCGCACGCGCTACGAGCCGCAGCCGATCATCCACTGCGGTGCCCCGCCCGCCTGACCGGCGATCACCGGGCCCACGGCTTCAGCTGAAGCCGTGGGCCCGGTTCGCGTCAGCGAGCCTTTTCGTCTGGGTGGTTCCGCAGCTGCGGGGCTCGGAGTGGGCATACATAAGAACGGGCTCCCGGAGACCAGGCGGCCTCTGAGGTTCCGCTACGGGACCACCTACGCAAAACGAGGTTGGAAAACCTCTTTCAGCGGGTGGTCTGGACGAGCAGCCCCGGGTGGTCGGTGCCCTCGATCGGCAGCGTCTCGACCTGCTCGAAGCGGAAGGCGTCCATCGCGAACACGTGCTGGACGCCGCCGTCGTCCTTGCGGTACCAGCCCTCCGGCACGCAGCCCTGGACGTCGGGCTCGCCGCCGGAGACCAGGCTCAAGTCCCCGCCCAGCACCGCTTGCGCGCCGAGCGCGGTCGCGACCCCGGACAGCTCGTGGCACTGGTCGGCCGCCACCCGGACGTCGGTCTCCGACAGGTGCGCGGTGCACGCCGAGACCTGCGAGTACGGCACGCACAGCAGCACGCGCTGCACGCCGCTGGTGTCCTGCGCGGCGAACTGCTGCTCGACGGGTTCTCCCGGTGCGCCCACGTCGGGGTGGGTCAGGATCGCCACGCCGAAGTCGCCGCGGCCGTGCCGGCACCTGGCCGGGTCGCCGGTGCTCGCGTCGCCGACCGGGGTGAACTCCCAGCGGTAGCCGGTTTCGCTGGTCATGCGGGTGATGTCGGACGCGCAGACCTCGTTGACCGTCACCACGTCCGGCCGCCGCTGGTGGATGGCCTCGATCGCGGCGTCGACCGACCGGCCCGCGGAGAAGCAGGCCTCGTCGCCGCTGTTGCAGAGGTTGAGCTGGAGCACGTCGAAGGATCGAGGGGCCTGCGCGTGCGCAGCGGGCAGCACGGCGGTGACCGCCGCGGCGAGCGCGGCCACCGCCCAGAGCACGGTCGAACGACGCAACATCGTGACCTCCTTCGGGGATTCGCGCCGAACGGCTCGACACCCGTTGCAGTCTGCTCACCTGCGGATATTCCCTCGACCGCTGGATGGGGTAGTGGCAACTTCTCGACAGCCGCTGCGCCGGAGGCGTCACACGTGCCGATGATCTGTGCACGGAGGGTGATCACGAGTTCACGTGCGCACGGCGCCCGCGCGCCCGCGGAGCCCCCTGTTGACCAGTGGCGCGCGCCACATGAGACTGAAGGGCCACTCGGTCGGGACGGCACATGTCCCACGGAAATGGGGGAGGTTCGGCGCAATTCCTTTCGCTGCTCGCCCGCTGGGCCGCCAGGTTTGCCGATCTCGGCGGGTGGTGGCGACCGGGGCGGCGGGAAAACTTGATGGCTTCGCAACATTCGGCATTGGGATTACGACCGATCGGGTGGCACCATTCGAGAACTCAGGTCCTCACCTACTAGGAGTGACATCGTGGCGCGTCGCAGAACAACACGAGCGCTGGCCCTGCTGCCCGCTCTGGCCCTCGCCACCGCAGCCGCGGCGGGGTGCGCCGAGTCCACCACCGCGGGCGGCGGCACCGCGGACGGCGGGGTGGCGGTGATCGAGGCCGGTTTCCTCACCACCTGCACGCACATGGACTACAAGCCCTTCCAGTACCACGACCAGGGCAAGATCGTCGGCTTCGACGTCGACCTCGTCGACGCGATCGCCAAGGACATGGGCCTCCAGCAGAAGATCGTGGACACCCCCTTCGAGGGCATCCAGTCCGGCGAGGACCTGAACACCCGGCGCTGCGACGTCGCCGCCGCGGCCATGAGCATCACGCCCGCGCGCGAGGAGAACTTCGACTTCTCCGACCCGTACTTCGACGCCACCCAGGCGCTGCTGGTCAAGAAGGGCCAGCCCATCCGCAGCCTGGGCGACCTGCGGGGCAAGAAGCTCGGCGTGCAGCTGTCCACCACCGGTGAGACCTACGCCAACGACAACAAGGACGCCAACGGCTACGAGGTCGTGCAGTTCGAGGACCTGCCGCTGTCGGTGACCGCGGTGCAGACCGGCCAGGTCGACGCGGCGATCAACGACAACAGCGTGCTGGGCGACTTCGTCAAGAACAACCCGGAGGTGGAGATCACCACCGAGTTCACCACCGGCGACCAGTACGGCATCGGCATGGCGACCGGCAACACGGCGCTGAAGGACCGCGTCAACGCCGCGCTGAAGAAGCTGAAGGACACCGGCGAGTACGACAAGATCTACGAGAAGTGGTTCGGCAAGAAGCCGGAGTGAGCTCGGCGTTCTCGAATTCTCAGCAGCGGGGTCGGCGGATGCTCCAACCGCCGGCCCCGAACACTGATCAGGAGACTTCATGACAACCGACACCGAGCGGCCCAAGTCCAAACTGGGCCGGCGGCAGCGGGCGAGGCTGAACCGGGGCATCCAGTACGCGGTGCTGGTCGTGGTCCTCGTCGTGGTGGCCTTGGTCGCGGACTGGAGCTCGATCGCGCGCGCGTTCTTCAACGTCGACGTGGCGATCGCGCAGTTCCCCGCGGTGATCACCACGGCGCTGGTGAACACCATCATCTACACCGCTCTCGGCTTCGCCTTCGGGCTCGCGCTGGGCGTCGTGCTGGCGCTGATGAAGATGTCGTCGGTCGGCCCCTACCGCTGGATCGCCACCGGCTACATCGAGCTGTTCCGCGGGCTGCCCGCGCTGCTGGTGTTCATCGCGCTCGGTTTCGGCGTGCCGATCGCCTTCCAGCTGCGGTTCGACATCTACTCCACCGCGATGCTCGCGCTCGGCCTGGTCGGCGCCGCCTACATGGCCGAGACCATCCGGGCGGGCATCCAGGCGGTGCCCAGGGGGCAGATCGAGGCGGCGCGCTCGCTGGGCATGTCGCCGACCCGGACCATGATCACCGTGGTGATGCCGCAGGCGTTCCGGATCATCCTGCCACCGCTGACCAACGAGCTGATCCTGCTGACCAAGGACTCCTCGCTGATCTACCTGCTCGGCCTGGCCAGCAACGAGTACGAGCTGGCCAAGTACGGCCGGGCGGCGCTGAACGAGTACGCCTCGCTGACGCCGCTGCTGATCGCCGGGCTGTGCTACCTGATCATCACCATTCCGCTGTCGCGGGTGTCGAACCTGCTGGAGCGCAAGTACGGCGGCGCGGTGCGGACCAAGGGCGGCCACGGAGGTGCCGGGGCATGACCAGCCTGTGTCAACTCCGGCCCCGCTCAACCGCGCATCAGGGGAACGTGACGCGAACCGGCCACGAGGCACCGCGAGACGCGAGATCTATCCCGAACGCAACCACCACTGTGGATCGCGGGGAGGCGGAACAGTGATGATCGAGATTTCCGGGCTGGGCAAGTCGTTCGGTTCGCTGGAAGTGCTGCGCGACGTCGATCTGCAGGTCGAGCGCGGCGAGGTGGTGTGCGTGATCGGCCCGTCCGGGTCCGGCAAGTCCACCTTGCTGCGCTGCGTGAACCTGCTGGAGGAGCCGACCGCGGGCAAGGTCGTGGTGGACGGCACCGAGCTCACCGATCCGGACACCGACCTGGACGGCGCGCGGCGGCACGTCGGCATGGTGTTCCAGCAGTTCAACCTGTTCTCGCACCTGCACGTGCTGGACAACCTGACGATCGCGCAGCGCAAGGTGCTGGGGCGCGACAAGAAGACCGCGGAGAAGATCGCCCGGGAGAACCTGGAGCGGGTCGGGCTGGCCGAGAAGGCCGACGCGATGCCCGCGCAGCTCTCCGGTGGTCAGCAGCAGCGGGTCGCGATCGCGCGGGCGCTGTCGATGAACCCGAAGGTGATGCTGTTCGACGAGCCGACCTCGGCGCTGGACCCGGAGCTGGTCGGCGACGTGCTCGGCGTGATGCGCCAGCTCGCCGACGAGGGCATGACGATGCTCGTGGTGACCCACGAGATGCAGTTCGCCCGCGAGGTCGCCGACCGGGTGCTGTTCATGGACGGTGGCGGGATCATCGAGCAGGGGCCGCCCGCGGAGGTCATCGGCAACCCGAAGGAGGAGCGCACCCGCACCTTCCTCGCCCGGGTCCTCGACCCCACCCACACCCACCCGGAAACCCCCGCCGAGTAGCGGAATCCCGTCGCCCGCAGCCCCATCGGGCCCCGGAGCGGCGCAATTTCAATTGAAATCAGCGGTGTGATTTCAATTGAAATTGCGGAAGCCGTCGGCGTGTCGTCCGCACGACACGCCGACGGTTTGTTTCACGTGGAACCGTCCGATTGGTCCGTTCGGCTGCATTGCTGGTCCGTTCGCAACCTTCTTTCGTGGTCACACGTCGGAGTTGTCGGGGTAGCTGATCGACTACCTTTCGTGTGGAGCGACGGAACGGGACACGGTCGGGGGAACTGGTGGCGGTCGTCAAGCCGTGGGAGAGCAACGGTCCGTTGACCGCGGCCGAGCAGCGGTTCGAGGAACTGCTGCGGCAGAGCCGGGGCGACCGCGCGGCACCGGACACCGGCCGACCGCTGGACGTGCACGCCGTCAACCACGACCCGGAGCGGGTGATCCGCGGCGAGTACCTCAGCCGCCGCCTGGTGGAGTCGCTCGACGAGACCGGCTGGCGGCCCTTCTCCCGGCGCACCGGCCAGCAACCGGTCATCGCCATCGAGAACGCGGTGATCACCGGGCGCGTCGACCTGCGGGCCACCGACCTGCCGTACCTGCTGGAATTCGTCCGCTGCCGGTTCGAACTCGTCCCCGACCTCCGGCAGGCCTCCATTGCCGGGCTGGTGCTCTGGCACTGCCGGCTGCCCGGCCTCAACGCCCGGAATCTCACCACCAGCAACGACACGGTGCTGCGCCACTGCCTCAGCACCGGCGGCATCGACCTGGCGGACGCGCAGCTCGGCGGTTCCCTGCTGTTCAACGACTGCGAGCTGCGCAACCCCGGTGGCCGGGCCGTCTACGGCGACCGGCTGGCGGTCTCCGGCGCGCTGCTCGGACTGCGGCTGCAGACCTCCGGCGAGATCCGCATCCCCGGCGCGAAGGTCGGCGGCAACCTCAACCTCTCCGGCGGCGCGCTGCGCAATCGCGGCCGGATCGCCTTGAACGCCAACGGGATCCAGATCGGCGGCAGCCTGCGCTGCGACGTCGACCCGCTGACCCGGCGGCCGTTCACCGTGGCCGGAGTGCTGTACCTGCCCAGCGCGCACATCGCGGGCGACGTCCGGCTGCGCGACGCGGTGCTCGAACCCGGCGTGATGCCGCCGCGGCGCGGCGAGTCCAAGCACGACGACCCGACCAGCACGCTGATCTTCGACCGCGGCGACATCCGCGGCGACGTGCAGATCGACCAGGGCTTCCGCAGCGGCGGCACGATCCGGATGGTCAGCGCGCGGATCGGCGGCGATCTGCGGATGGCCGGCGCGAACATCGACCTGGGCTGGTCGCGGTCGGCGAAGGCCGCGGTGGAGCAGCCGCTGCGCGCGCTGCACATCGACGGCACCGAGGTGCTCGGCAACGTGGACGCCTCGCGCGTCGACCTGCACGGCCAGGTGCGGATGGTCGACGTGCGGGTGGCGGGCAGCTTCCAGCTCAACCGCGCGCGGCTGCGCGGGCCGCGCACCGACGTGGTGCAGGCCAGCCGGATCAACGTGGGCAGCAACCTGGACTGCCGGGAGACCGACATCTCGGGTTCCGTCCAGCTGCAGGGCGCCCGGATCGGCGCCAACGTCGACCTGCGCTCGGCGCAGCTGACCAAACCCGCGTGGCACCGGCACAAGATGGCCTACAAGCCGTCGGTCGACCTGCGCGCCGCGCAGATCGCGCGCGACCTGGTGTGCGCGGCGGGCAACCGGCCGTTCCTGGCCGAGGGCGAGGTGCAGCTGCGGCGCGCGGAGATCGGGCGGCAGGCCAACTTCCTGGGCTGCCGGCTCGGCGACGGCTCCAGCCGCAACGCGATCAACGCGTTCGGCCTGGTCGTGCAGGAGTTCACGCTGCTGCCGGAGACCGCGCCGCAGGGCCGCATCATGCTGCGGCAGGCGCAGTGCGAGCTGCTGGCGGACAACTCGGAGCTGTGGGCGGCTTCCGGCGGCGTGGACGTCGAGGACTTCACCTACGACAACTTCACCGAGACCATCGAGCCCACCGACCGCGCCACCGTGCTGGAGCGGCTGGGCTGGTTGCGCGCCAACTCCGGCGGTCGCTACCAGCCGGGGCCCTACGACCAGCTGGCGAAGGTGTTCCGCGGCAACGGCAACGAGGAGCACGCGGTCACCGTGCTGATCGAGAAGCAGCGGCGCCGCTACCAGGCGATCGCGGCGGCCACCCGGCCGGTCTTCCGGTTGCCGGTGCGGCTGTGGAGCATGCTGCAGCTGGTCACGGTGAGCTACGGCTTCCGCCCGCTGCGTGCGCTGATCTGGCTGGTGCTGCTCACCGCGGCGGGCACCAGCTGGTTCAGCTTCCACGAGCTGGTGCCGATCAACGAGGAGGACCACCCGGTGTGGAACCCCTTCCTGTACACGGTCGACCAGCTGGTGCCGATCATCAACCTGGGCCACGACGTGATGTGGCGGGCCGAGGGCAACTCGGAGTGGATCACGGTGGTCCTGATCGCGGCGGGCTGGATCCTGGCCACCACGGTCGCAGCGGGCATCACCCGTGCCCTCCGCCGCGACCCGTGACGGGAGACCGCGTCGATTCTCGCGAAATCGACGTCGCGCGCGCCGGGCGTGGCGTCGGCACCTGGGGATTCGTGGTGACGGGGCGGAGTGCACCCGACTGACGGGTGAAATTCCGGGCCGGAGTGGATCTGCCGTGCTAGATCAGGTTCGGCCCTGTTCAGCCACGGCACGGAGGTTCGCGTGGTCCGTCGTCTCCCCCAACTCGCCTTCGCCCTAGCCACCGCGGCAGCCCTGCTCGCCCCGGCCGCCCACGCGGCCGACGACTTCGAGTACGTCGCGCTGGGCGATTCCGCCGCAGCCGGCCCGCTCATCCCGAACCAGGATCCGAACCTGCTCTGCTTCCGCTCCGAGATGAACTACCCGCAGGTGGCGGCCGCGCTGATCGGCGCGGACCTCGTCGACGTGACCTGCTCCGGCGCGAAGATCGACGACTTCTCCCAGCGGCAGTACGGAATCCTGCCGCCGCAGTACGACGTGCTCAGCCGCCGCACCGACCTGGTCACGGTCACCATCGGCGGCAACGACGTGCAGCTGGTGCAGGCCGCGGTCTCCTGCCTGAACCTGCTGCCGGAGCCGCTCGGCAAGTCCTGCGCGGACCGCTTCACCGCGGGCGGGCGCGACGAGCTGGGTTCGCGGATCGACGCGCTGGCGCCGAAGGTGGACGAGATGCTCGCGCAGATCCGCTACCGGGCGCCGAACGCCGAGGTGGTGCTCGTCGGCTACGGAACCTACCTGCGGCCCGGCGGCTGCTACCCGCTGCAGCCGATGTGGTCCCGGGACGCCGACTACGTCCAGTCCAGTGTGGACAAACTCAGCGCGATGCTGCGGGAGCGCGCCGAAGCGCACGGCGCCGGATTCGTGGACCTGGGCCCGGTGAGCGTGGGGCACGACACCTGCGCGGCCCCGAAGGACAAGTACTTCGAAGGCCTCGTCCCGACGTCGGAAGCCGCGCCGCTGCACCCGAACGCCCGCGGCATGGCGGCCTTCGGCCAGGAGGTGGCCGACGCGGTGTCCGACCAGCAAGCCTGAGATGACCGGCAGGAAGCCCCCGTCTGCGCGGGGACTTCCTGCCGGTGTCAGGAGGCGAGGTTCTCGCAGAGGTGCGCGGAGAAGATCGCCTGCGCGCGGGAATCGCCCAGTTCACGCGCGATTCCCAGACCGCGCCGGGACAGCTCGGTCTGCGCCTCCCGGTCGCCGAGGCGGTGGTGGAAGCGCTCCAGCGACAGCGCCAGGTGGCACGCCCGCGCGTGCTCGCCGCGCGAGATCGCCAGTTCGAGCACCCGGTGCAGGTTCGTCTCCTCCGCCCGGAACCAGCTCAGCGCCGCCTGCGCGGTGCGGACCTCGGGCAGCTCGGTGGGAGTCGGCGACACCCAGCGGTGCCACGGGGAGTCCACGACGAACCGCAGGCCGCGGTCGGCGATGTGCATGTAGTGCTCGAGGAGCCTGGTGAAAGCGGCATTGCGCTCCGGCACCGACTCCTCCTGGCCGATCCCCACCGCGTAGAGCCGGACCAGGTCGGACCACCGGTAGCGGCCCTGACCGCTCTCCTGCAGCAGGTGCACCGAGGCCAGCTGCTCCAGCTGGGACTGGGTCTCGTGCGCCGCGGTGCCCGCGAGCGCAGCGGCCGCCAAGCAGTCGATGCTGTCACCGGGGTGCTCGCCCAGCAGCCGGAACAGCCGGGCCGATGCGGGTTCGAGCCAGCGGTAGCTCGCGGCCAGGGCGGTGCGGACGCCTTCGCCGGAGTCCGGCAGCGAGAGCGTGTCCAGCCGGTGGCGGTCGTTGGCGGTCGCGGCGACCAGCGAGCGGATCGTGCGGTTCGGGGCGCGGGCCGCGGCGATCCGCAGCGCCAGCGGGAGCCGGTCGCACAGCTCGGCGAGCTCGGCGGCGGCCTCCGGTTCGGTGTCGATCCGCTTGGCGCCGAGGACGGTCCGGAGCACGTCGACGGCCGCTTCGCGGCTCAGCGGGGACACCGGGATCTGCACCGCGCCGGCCATGGCGGCGAGACCGTTCAGCCTGCTCCGGCTGGTCACCAGCACCGAGCAACCGGCACCGGGCAGCAGCGGGCGGACCTGCGCGGCCGAGCGCGCGTTGTCGAGGACCACCAGCATCCGGCGGCTGGACAGCATCGAGCGGTACAGCGCGGCGCGTTCGTCGGTGTTGTCCGGGATGCGGGCCTCGGCGACGCCGAGCGCGCGGAGGAAACCGCCCAGCACGTGGCCGGGCTCCACCGGATCGGCATCGGCGATCCCCTGGAGGTCGGAGAACAGGCAACCGTCCGGGAACTGCGCGGCCGACCGGTGCGCCCAGCGCAGCGCGAGCGCCGTCTTGCCGACACCGGCCGGGCCGGTGAGGATCTGCACGGCGCCGTCGCCGCGGGTCCGGTCGAGCTGCGCCAGTTCGTCGGCGCGCCCGACGAATCCGGTGCTCTCCCTGGGTAGTTGCGCCGGTGCGGAGGGTGGTTCGGACTCCTCCGCGGCGCTGAGCACGCCGTGGAACGCGGCCTGCAGCGCGGGGCCGGGGACGACGCCGAGCTCTTCGGCGAGCCGGGTCCGCGTCGCGTGGTAGACGTCGAGCGCCTCGGCCTGCCTGCCGGCCTGGTGCAGGCTCAGCACCAGCAGTTCCACCAGGGGTTCGCGCAGCGGCCGCATCGCCACGGCCTCGCGCAGCGGGTTGATCCCCTCGGCCGCGCGGCCGATCCGGTGCAGCCGCCAGGCCAGCTCGTGCACCGCGTTGATCATGGACTCGTCCAGCCGGTCCACGACCTCCCGGCGCAGCCGCTCGGCCGAGACGTCGGCCAGCGGCGGCCCGCGGTGCAGGGACAACGCGGCGTCCAGCAGTTCGACGGCTTCGGCGTCGGGCGCGTCGCGGGCGGCGGCGACCAGGTCCTCGAACTGCGTCATGTCGACCGCGGAGCGCGGTGCGCGCAGCTGGTAGCCGGGCGCGCGGGTGATCAGTTCGACACCGTCGCCGAGGGACTTGCGCAGCTGCGCGACGTGGCCCTGCAGGGCGGCTTTGGCGGTGGGCGGCGGCGCGCCCTCCCACGCCAGGTCCATCAGGCGGTCCGCGGAGACGACGCGGTTGAGGTCGATGGCCAGCGCGGCGAGGATGCTGCGCCGCTTGGCGGCGCCGATCGCGGCCGCACTGCCGTCGGCCCGCAGCATTTCCACAGGTCCCAGCAGGCGTATTCGCAGCTGTGTTGGTGTTCTGGGGGAAGACATCCGCTCTCGTTCGAGTGCTCTACCGTGCGCGCTCGCCTCGCCGCCCCACGAGTTGGTGCGACGTTGGTGCGACGTTGGCGGCGCTTGCCAGCATAGTGCCGTGATGTTGTGGCTGGGGGATTCATGAGCGAACCCGAGGAAGACCAGGCGGTCCAGAACCTGGAGCGCTCCGCCGTGAGTGTGAAGCGGTTGCGCCGAGCGGTGGAATCGCAGCAGCTGCGCTTGGACCCGGCGGCGGGCGAGCAGATCCGCGTCGCCCTCGAGGACCAGATGTCCAAGGTGGACTCCTGGGTGTCCAGGGCGGGCGGTCTCACGGTGAACGCCCCGCTGGGCGAGAACCCGGTCGCGGAGGCGATGGCGACGAAGTTCGCCAATCGGGCCGAGGGCACCGGTCGCTCGTTCAACGATGCGCTGCGGAAGTACCGCGAGGTGCTCGAGGAGGCGCGGGACGCGATCAACGCGGCCATGCGCACCTACGAGCGCGCCGACGAGTACGCGGCCGATTCGTTCCGCAAGATCGCCGATGACGCGTTCCAGCGCCCCGTGTGATGGCGCAGTTGCTGGGGCTCACCTGCCGCAGCCGAGGGGATGAAAGCCTGAGATGACCGAGCCGAAAGCCAAGCTTGGCCAAGACGTCGTTCTGACGGAGACGCAGAACTGGGCCTCGCGCAGCCACGACGAGCTCTACGCGGCGGTGCACAACAACAACGACCCCGGCCGGGTCGGGCAGCTGGCCGACGAGTGGAAGTCGCTGAGCAGCGATATCGACGAGTCCTCGCAGCGGATGTCGGAGAAGCTGCGGTCCACCGAGTCGGGCTGGCAGGGCGAGGCGGCCGACGCGGCGCGCGCGGCGATCCAGCAGCTGGTCGACTGGAACAGCGACGCGGGTGCGACCGCGGGCACGCTGTCGGAGCGGATCGGCACCCAGGGCCGGATCATGGAGGTCGCCAGGGCCGAGATGCCCGAGCCGGTCAAGGGCAAGGAGAACCTGACCGCCGCGCTGATCGGCACCTACACCGCGGGCAACCTCGAAGGCTTCATGCGGGCCACCGCGGACCTGCAGATCCACGAGGCCAAGGCCGCCGATTCGCACGAGCGCGCCGTCCAGGTCATGTCCTGGATGGAGAACGAGTCCCGCAACATCGACCAGGACACGCCGAGCTTCGAGCCGCCGCCGAACCCGGTGGAGAAGATGCAGCTGGTCGCGGCGAAGCGCGTGCTGCCCAGCGTCGAACCGCAGCAGCAGGGCACGCCGATGGAGGACTCCGCGCCGGGTGGCCCCGGTGGCCCCGGCGGGATGCCGCCGGGTGTGCCGGACAGCACGGTGGCGGCCAGCGCCGGCGGCCCGGGAGCGCCCGGTGGCGTGCCCGGCGGTCCGGGCGGCGTTCCCGGTGGTCCCGGTGGCGTGCCGGGTGGTCCCGGTGCGCCCGGTGCCCCGAACATGCCGCCGCTGGGCGGAGTGCCCGGTGGCCCCGGTGGCGTTCCCGGGAAGCCGGGTGGGATCGACGGGCCGACCAAGGCGATGCCGATGCCCAAGCTCGGCGGGCCCGGTGGGATCGACGGCCCGACCAAGGCGATGCCGATGCCGAAGATGCCGCCGCTGGGCGACGTCAGCGGCTCGACGCCGCAGGGCACGAATCCGCAGAGCACGAACCCGCAGAGCTTCAGGCCGCCGAACCTGCCCCCGGTCCCGGGCGGCGGTGGGGATCACCAGTACCAGCCGCGGTCGTTCGGCGACGTTCCGCCGGTGCCGGGCACCAACTGGCCCAACAACCGGCCCGGCAGCACCAACCGGCCGGGCGGTCCGGGCAACAACCCGTCCAGCGGTCCCCAGCCGTGGCGCGGCCCGCTCCCGCAGATCCCGACCGGTGGTGGGCCGGGCGGCGGTCCCGTCGGCACCGGCCCCGGTGGGCCCGGTGGGTTCCGCGGCGGCCCGGTTCCGCCGGTCCCGGGTGTCGGCGGCGGTGGCGCGGGCGGCGCCGGTGGTTTCGGCGGCGCCGGCGGTGGCGCCGGTGGTGGCTCGTCCAACATGACCCCCGGTGGTACTTCGGGTACCGGACGCCCTGGTGAGGGCGGTTTCGGCGGCCGCGGCACGGGCGGTGCGCCCGGCACGCCGGGCGCTGCCGGCGCGGCCGGGATGGGTGCCGGCCCGATGGGCGGCGCCGCCGGTCAGCGCGGCCGCGGCGAGGACGACAACGAACGCCGGGCGAAGTACGTGCAGGGCGGCCAGATCGTCGAGGTGCCCGGCGCCGACCTGCCGCCGCCGGTGATCGGCGAGGGCAAGCGGAAGAAGCGGGACAAGGAATGACGACGACAACAGCGCCGAACTTCGTGCTGTCGGCCGCCGAGTACGACCTGGTCAACGACGCGCTCGGCTTCGGCCGCCCGAAGTTCCCGCTGCGGGTGCCCAGCCTGGGCCGGACGATGGAGGAACGCGCCGACCTCGCCGCCGACGCGTTCCGCGCGCTGGCGGGCCGCGGTCTGGCGAAGGGCGACGAGCTCGACGAGGACCTGGTGGCGATGCTCCGGCTGCTGGTCGAGCACGACACCTCGGTGGACGCGGTCGGCCACCTCGGTGCGCCGGTGCAGGCGTTCGCGGCGGTCAGCCGGCGGTCCGGCGTGCTGGCCCAGCTGGCGGACGACCAGCTGCTGCTGACCGAGATCCGGCCCACCGCGCTGGCCCTGGCCGCGGTGAGCGTGCTGCCGCCCGGCGAACCCGGCGGCAAGCGCACGCTGTCGCTGCGCAAGGAGCAGCTGAACAAGGCGCTCGAAGAGGACGAGGACGATCCGTTCGGCGGGGACTACGACGACGAGACGGCGCTCGTCCGGGCCGGGCTGTCCGGATCGGAGGCCGCGGCGCTGGCCGAGCTCGTCGAAACCCGCGTCGGTGGCGGGCAGTTCGGCGTCACGCACCGGGGCGAGCGGTCGTCGACGCTGGTCACCTGGTTCGACACCAACGAAGGCCGGTACCTGATGGTCAGCGAAGGCGACTGGCTGAGCATCGCCCCGGCAGACAACCGCCGCATCGAGCACCGCCTGGCCGAAGTCCTGGGCAAACTCGACTGACGAGCTGAAGAGGTACAGCCATGACGTTCCAGGTCGAAGCCGAGGACCTGACCGCGCACGCCAGCCACCTGGACGGCCTGGCCGACCGGTTCGACACCGCGATCTCCGCGGCCGAGCAGGCGATGTCCGATGACGCCTACGGTCTGCTGTGCTCGTTCCTGCCGCCCATCATCAACCCCACCGAGGAGGAGGGGATGGCGGCGCTCAAGGCCGCCAAGGAGGGCGTGAGCACGACGGCGGACAACGTGCGCCAGACGGCCAAGGAGTACCAGGAGACCGACGAGGCCGGCGCGGACAACTTCGGCAAGTTCGACGATGCGGTGCGGGTCAAGGAATCCGCCGTCGCGCAGCTCGGCGTCCCGGCCGCTGCCGGTGGTGCGTCGGGAACCGCACCGACCGGCTTCAACGCGAACCCGGGCGAGCCCGTCGGCACGACGCCCGCCGGGTACGACGCGCAGTCCGGCGGCGCGGGCCAGGTCATGCCGCAGGAGTTCGCCGGACGTGCGGCGTCCGGACCGGCGATGAGCTCGGACTCGGACTCGGTGGGGCAGCTGACTCCCGCTTCGTACGCGGAGCCGAAGCAGGCGCCCGAGGGCTTCCAGCGGTTGGAGCCGCGGCAGATGTCGGAGCCGCTGCAGGCCGAGCCCAGGCAGATGGCGACACCGGCGTCGTTCTCGGGGACGTTGGAGCCTGCGCAGCGGGGCGCTCCGGCTGGCGATTCGGAGCCGCTGCGGCCGATGAGCCAAGGCGTTCCGGCCTCGTTCTCGGGAACGTTGGAGCCTGCGCAGCGGGGTGTTCCGGCCGGGGATTCGGAGCCGCTGCGGGCGATGAGCCAGGGCGTCCCGGCGTCGTACTCGGAGCCGTTGCAGCCGACGCAGCAGGGAGTTCCCGCTGGCGATTCGGAAGCGCTGCGGCCGATGAGCCAGGGCGCTCCGGCGTCGTACTCGGAGCCGTTGCGGCCGATGAACCAGGGAATCCCGGCGTCCTACGACGCACCTGTCAGGAATCGCGACGCCTGATCGGCGCACGAGCGGGTCGAACCGCTGAGGCAACACCGCCACCCCGAGCCGGGGCAGCAGGCGGTTCGCAGATGAAGAGTTCTTTGGAGGAAGTGCGATGCCGGGCCAGAACCAGGGCGGCTTCGCTGCGATCGGGGCCGACCCGGACGAAGCGGAGCGGCGGATCCAGGAGTGGGCGAAGGGCTTCGAGGAGAAGGCCCAGCGCTACCAGGCCGTGCAGGCCGAGACCGAGCAGCTGCGGCTGACCGCGACCAGCGACGGCGGCCACATCAAGGTCACGGTGCGCGCCGACGGCAGCGTCACGGACCTGGAGTTCACCGACAAGGTCCGCTCGCTGCCGCCGAGGGAGCTGGCCAACCAGATCCTGTCCACGATGCACCGCGCGCAGGCCGACATCGCCAACAGGGTCGGCGAGACGATGGCGGCGCACCTCGGCGACGAGGACCTGCAAACGCGCACGATGATGCTGGACAACCTCCGCGAGCGCTTCCCGGAGGAGCCCGAGGACGAGTCGGCCGAGCCCGAGGTCTCCTCGAAGTGGGACGCCCCGGCCGAGGAGGAGCCGACGCCGCCTCCGCCGCCGCCCGCGCCGCCGGTCGCCGGACCGAATCCGCCTGCGGCGCCGAAGAAGCGGCCCACCTTCGAGGACGACGACGACCCCGACTTCGACGACCCCGACTTCGACCCGCTGCGCGACTGACCGGCAGAGCACCGGCTTTCCCGCGTCGCCGCCCGCCTGGGCCGTGACGTTTCCCCGACCTGATCTGTTCCTGGAGTGTTGTCGTGACCAATCCGCTGGTGGCGGAGCGCAAGGATTCGACGCAGGCGTTCAGCGGCGTCCCGATCATGGAGTCGGTCGACGAGACGAAGAAGGCCGTCGAGTCCGGCGACTGGGCCGCCGGCGTGATGGGTGCGGTCGGCACCGGCCTGGACGCGCTGACCATGGCGCTGGACCCCTTCGGGTCGATCCTCGCCGCCGGTGTCGGCTGGCTCATGGAGCACGTCGGGCCGCTGTCGGACGCGCTGGACGCGCTGACCGGTGATGCGGATCAGATCAAGGCGCACTCGGAGACGTGGAAGAACGTCGCCACCGAGCTCGGTGAGATCAACACCGAGATGGCCAACATGGTCAACAACGACACCGCCAGCTGGGTCGGTGCGGCCGGTGACGCGTACCGGAACCGCAGCGAGGACACCGCGAAGCTGATCGAGGCGGCGCAGAAGGCCGCCGAGGGCGCTTCCAGCGGGATCGGCACCGCGGGCGAGGTCGTGGCGGCGGTGCGCACGCTGGTGCGCGACATCATCGCCGAACTCGTCGGCCGGTTGATCTCCTGGGCGTTGCAGGTGCTGGCGACGCTGGGCATCGCGATGGCCTGGGTGGTGCCGCAGGTCGTGGCGGCGGTGGCCAAGACGGTGGCCAGGATCGCCGATGTGACCACGAAGCTGGTCAAGGCGATGAAGTCGCTGGGCAAGCTGATGAAGAAGCTGGGCGACGGCTTCGGCGACGCGAGCAAGGCGCTGAAGAAGATCAAGGGCGACCAGGGCCCCGCCGCGAAGGTGGACAGCCCGGCCCCGAACCGCTCGACGGGCAGCGGCGGCCCCGGCCCGAGGGGCGACTCGCCCGCGTCGACCCGCTCGATGAACAACGACGACGGCGTCCGGTCGACTCCCGACGGCCCCGCGTCCACGAGATCGCAGAACGCGAATTCCGACGTGACCTCGCACCGCGATCCGCAGCCGACGAACAGCGCGGGCAACAACTCCGGCAACTCCGGGGCGAAGCCGCTCACCGGCAAGAACTCGTGGGGCTTCAAGGTCGAGTTCAAGCCGGACGACGTGGTGAGCATTCCGCTGAAGGACAAGAACGGAAACGTCATCGGCGTCTCCTTCCCGACCAAGAGCAGCGACGGACCGACCCTGTCGCAGTGGTCCGGAGCGCCCAGCCGGACGAGCGACGCGTCGTACTTCAAGAACTTCCAGTCGTCGAAACCCGCCTCCCCGGACGGCAAGACCCCGGCCCAGCCCGCGACCGGGGTCAACACCGGCGCGCCGTGGAAGGACCCGTTCTACGCGCACGCGCACGCCAACCCCAACGAGTTCGCGGTCGAGGTGAAGAAGCCGTCGTTCTTCGGGCTCGGCGGCGACACCCAGACCGTCACGGTCGACGGGGCGACGCACGGCAAGATCCTGTCGAGCAACAAGTACTTCCAGGACGCGTCGACGGCCAACCCGAATCGGGACGTCGTGTACATGTCGTGCGAATCGGCCAGTTCCTCGGGCAACGCGGCGAAGTCCTCTTCGACCGTTCTGCACGGCTTGGGTCACTCGGGCGCCGTGTACGCCCCTACGGGCACGGGGCACCGGCTGACCAGGCCGGACGGCTCGTGGTCGGGCTACGGTGTGTCAGCGGATCCGGCCGGTGGGACCGGCGAGTTCAAGCGTTTTTGACGTTCGCGCCGCGTTGCGCGAACGGCCGGGCGCAGGCCCGGGCGAGTGGTTGATCGTGGGAACGGAAGGCCCGTACCCGAGCGGAAGGCGTTGCTGTGGTGGATGAAGCTCCGGGCGAGGGCGGTACCCAGGACTGGGCGATGGTGCTCGACCCCAACTGGCAGCCGAGCTATCCGGACGAGCCGCCGCCGGTCGAGGCGATGGTGGGCGGCTGGCGGCTCGACAAGGACGGCAACGCCGGCCCGTTCGAGCCGAACCCGGAGTACGTGCCCTCCAGCCCGGACAGTCCCACCGACCCGGCGGACGCGGTGCTGCGCCTGGTCGCGGAGGGCAAGGAGCCGGTGGACGCGGTGCTCCCGGTGGTCAAGGACGCCCTGCTGGAGGTCGCCGTCGATGACGAGGGCCGACCGCTGGTGGGCCCGGCCCCGGACGGCGCCCCGTGCGTGGCGGTGGTGACCGCGGCGGTGCACCGCCAGCGCGTCCAGACCCCGCAGTGGCACAAGCTCACCGCCGAAGAGCTGCTCGCAGGCCTCCCGCCGGACGTCGACATCCTGCTCAACCCGGGCGCACCCGGCTCCATGCGCCTGCTCGCCCGCGCCCTGCGCGACAGCTACACCGAATAGTCGTGGGACCTCGCTGATCCCGGCCCGTTGCCGACCGGCCTGCTCGTACTGACCTGTGGGGAGTTGTCGTGAGTAATCCGCTGGTGGCGGAGCGCGAGGATTCGACGAAGTCGTTCAGCGGCGTGCCGATCCTGGAATCGATCGACGAGACGAAGAAGGCGATCGAGTCCGGCGACTGGGCCTCCGGCGTGATGGGTGCGGTCGGCACCGGTCTGGACGCGCTCGGGATGGCGCTGGATCCCTTCGGTGCGATTCTCGCCGCCGGTGTCGGCTGGCTCATGGAGCACGTCGGGCCGTTGTCGGACGCGCTGGACGCGCTGACCGGTGATGCGGATCAGATCAAGGCGCACTCGGAGACGTGGAAGAACGTCGCCACCGAGCTCGGTGAGATCAACACCGAGATGGCCAACATGGTCAACAGCGACGTCGCGGACTGGGCCGGTGACGCGGCCGATTCCTACCGCAAGCGCAGCGAGGACACCGGCAAGCTCATCGAGGCGGCGCAGAAGGCCGCCGAGGGCGCTTCGGAGGGCGTGGGCACCGCGGGCGAGGTCGTGGCGGCGGTGCGCACGCTGGTGCGCGACATCATCGCCGAGCTGGTCGGTCACCTGGTGTCGTGGGCACTGCAGGTGCTGGCCACGCTGGGCATCGCGATGGCCTGGGTGGTGCCGCAGGTCGTGGCGGCGGTGGCCAAGACGGTGGCCAGGATCGCCGACATCACCACCAAGCTGGTGAAGGCGATGAAGTCGCTGGGCAAGCTGTTCAAGAAGCTCAAGGACGGCTTCGGCGACGCCAAGAAGGCCCTCGACAAGATCAAGAAGGACGACAAGGGCCCGAACGGCAAGCCCGACAGCCCCGCCCCGACCCGTTCGGCGGGCAACGACGGCCCCGGTTCGAAGGGCGGTTCCGGCGACTACCCAGCGCCGAAGCGGGACACCGGCAACGACGGTCCGGCGCAGACCTCCTCGAGCTCCCACAACGGGGATTCCTCCAGATCGCCCGGCGGTGGCGACAATTCCAGGTCGCTCGACGGCGGCCCGAACTCCAAGTCGCCCGACAGCGGCCCGACGCCGAGCACCAACGGCCCCGCGTCGACGAACCCGGCGGGCAACAAGCCAGGCAGCTCCAACAAGCCGGCGAACTCCCGGGAACACGCGGTGGAGGGCGACAAGAAGCTCACGAAGGACACCGACCCGGTCGACCTGGCCAACGGTTCCGTGGTGATGGGCGAGGTGGACCTGGAGATCCTCGGCCCGCTGAACATCGTCCTGGAGCGGATGCACGTCTCCTCGTACCGGGCCGGCCGGTGGTTCGGCCCGACCTGGTCCTCGACGCTGGACCAGCGGCTGGAGGTCGACGACGAGCACGTCTGCTACTTCTCGCAGGACGGCATGATCCTGGTCTACCCACTGCCCAGCGGCGATTCCCCGGTGCTGCCCCTCGACGGCCCGCGGTGGCCGCTGGTCCTGGGTGAGGACGGTTACGCCATCACCGAGCAGGGCCGGTACCTGCACTTCGGCAAGTCGTCCAAGCAGCACGGCGTTCTGCCGCTGCGGCGGATCTCGGACGACGACGGCCGGACCATCGACATCGAGCACACCCCGTACGGTCCGCCGAAGGAGCTGCGCCACTCCGACGGCTACCACGTGGTGATCGACAGCGAGCACGGCAAGCCCACCGCGGTCCGGGTGCTGGACGAGGAGCGCGGGCTGGACGTGGTGGCCGTGCGGTACGGCTACGACGCGCGCGGCCGGCTGAACGAGGTCATCAACTCATCCGGTGTCCCGCTGCGGTTCGACTACGACGACGAGGACCGGCTGACCGGCTGGCAGGACCGCCTCGGAACCTGGCTCCGCTACGTCTACGACGAGCGCGGCCGCTGCGTGCGGACCGTCGGTGACAAGGGGTTCTACGACGCGACGTTCTCCTACCGGGAACGCGTCACCACCCACACCAACTCGCTGGGCGGAGTCGCCGAGTACCACTTCAACGAAGCCGGGCAGGTGGTCCGGGAGATCGACCGCCTGGGCGGTGTCACGGTGTCGGAGTGGGACCGCTACGACCGCCTGCTGTCCCGCACCGACCCGCTCGGCCGGACCACCAGCTACGAGTACGACGGGACTGGGCGCCCCAGCGAGATCACCCGGCCGGACGGCAGCGTCGTGGAGCTGTTCTGGGACGGGGACTCGATCGGTTCGATCGCGGTGCACGACGGCGAGCAGACCTGGACCCGCACCTACGCGCCGGGAGAGCGGCCGGACCCGTTCAGCGGGAAGGTCGGTGCGGCACCGGAGTTCAGCCTCGACCTGCTGTCGTCCGGGGGCATCGGCGCCGACAGCGGCTCCGAACCGGATTCCGCGCCGGAACCGCCTCGCGACCTGTTCGGGCGAGTGACGGTGCGGACCACTGCGAGCGGTGCGCGGATCCAGCACGGCTGGACCATCGAGGGGCTGCCGTCCTGGCAGCTGGACGCGCGGGGCGGCAGGCAGCAGTGGCGCTACGACCCCGAGGGCCACGAGATCTCCCGCACCGACGAGCTGGGCGGCGTCTCGATCAGCGAGTACGGGCCCTTCGAGGTGATCACCGCCGAGGTCGACGCGGTCGGAGCGCGCACGGTGCGCGACTTCGACACCGAGCGGAACCTGCTGTCGGTCACCAACCCGCAGGGCCAGACCTGGCGCTACACCTACGACCTCGTGGGCCGGGTGGTCGAGGAGTGCGACTTCGACGGTCGCGTGCTGCAGTACGCCTACGACGCAGCGGGACAGCTGGTGCGCTCGGTCAACGGCGCGGGCGAGGTGACCGAGTACGTCTACGACGCGCTTGGGAACATGGTCGAGTGGCGCGCACCGTCGGGTGTCACCAGCTACGCGTATTCGCCGGTCGGCAACCTGATCCGCGCCGCGACGGCGGACGCGGTGCTGACTCGTGAGTGGGACGACGCGGGCCGGATCACCGCTGAGACCACCAACGGCCGCACGGTCACCTTCACCTACGACGACGAGAACGGCGCGGTCGCGCGCACCACACCGTCCGGTGTGGACAGCCGATGGGCGTTCGACGAGACCGGCGCCGCGCGCGAGCTTTCCATCGCCGCGCACGCGATGAGCTTCGAGTACGACGAAGCGGGCAGGGAAGTCCGGCGGTCGGTGGACGGCTCGGTGTCGCTGGCGCAGTCCTACGAGGGCGAACTGCTCGTTTCGCAGGCGGTCACCGCAGGTGCGGGGCAGGAGGTGGTGCAGCGCCGGTTCGACCACCGGGCCGACGGCCACCTGGTCGGTGCGGTGGACAGCGTCTTCGGGCAGGCGCGGTTCCAGCTCGACCCGGCAGGGCGTGTCGTCGAGGTGATCGCGCCGGACCGGCGCGAGCGCTACCAGTACGACGGGATGGGCAACGTCGTCGCGTCCGAAGGGCTTCCGCACGCCGAATCCGGGCCGCGCCGGTACCGCGGCAACACGCTGGTCGCCGCCGGGTCGGTCGGCTACGAGCACGACCCGCAGGGCCGGCAGGTGTCCCGGACCGCCCAGCAGGGCCGGAACTGGCGCTACGAGTGGGATTCCTACGACCGGCTGATCGGGGTCACGACTCCGGACGGCGCGCTCTGGCGCTACCGGTACGACCCCCTCGGCCGCCGGATCGCCAAGCAGCGGCTGACCCCGGGGCCCGGCGCTCCCGCCGTGGTGGAGCAGGTCGACTTCGTCTGGGACGGCGGCAGGCTGATCGAGCAGATCCACACCGACGCCCAGGGCCACCGGTCGGTGACCACGTGGGAACACCACCCCGACGCCGACGCCGCGGTGGCGCAGCTCGAACGCAGCGGTGCGGCGGAGCGCTTCCACTCGGTCGTCACCGACGCCATCGGCAAGCCGACGGACCTGGTGGCCGCTGACGGAACTCTCGCCTGGCGCGACCGCACCAGCCTGTGGGGCGGCTCGCTGCCCGGCCCGACGCCGACGGCCACGATCCCGCTGCGCTTCCCGGGCCAGTACGCGGATGCGGAAACCGGCCTGAACTACAACGTCTACCGGTACTACGACCCGGCAACCGGCCGCTACCTCAGCCAGGACCCGCTCGGCCTCGCCCCGGCACCCAACCCGATGGCCTACGTCGGAAACCCGCACTGGGAGACCGACCCGCTCGGCCTCCACCGCGGTGGACGTGGTGGCGGTGGAGGCGGCCGCGGCGGACGTGGCGGCGGGAACGGCGGTGGTCGCGGCGGCGGAAACGGTGGTGGTCGCGGCGGCGGACGTGGCGGTGGTAACGGCGGCGGACGCGGCTCCGGACGCGGGCACGGCCCCCGCGGTGGGAACGCGACCCAGCCGACCGGTGCGACCGGCAATCAGGCCGGGAACGTCAAGGACGGGCAGTCCGGGCGCCCCCAGGGCCCGCCCAAGCCCCCGCCGGGAGCCAATCACCCGGCTGCCTGGAGGCCGAACAACCGGCTGAAGGACTACGGCAAGCAGCCGGTGAACAACCCCGGGGCACCGCCGAAGGCGTCGAAGGACGGGAGCCTGAACGATGTCACCCGCAAGCGCGGCGCGGAACTGAAGCAACTGGACGAGAAGGACGTCGTGCGCGGCGAGGACGGCCTCATCACGCACGTCAAGGACTCGAAGGGGAACCCGGTCCCGGTCAAGGACTACGTCCAGAACCTCTCGCGCGAGCGAGCGGAGTTGATCTCTCAGCACCAGCGGCCCGGTGTCGACGGGCCGTGCTCGGCGGTCGCCATCGACAAGCGCACCGGGAACATCACCGAAGGCGTGAACGGGGCCAAGAACGACACCATCGACATGGACAACGTCCACCCGGCCTTGCGCAAGAACTTGGACGAGCTGGACAAGTGGCGGTACCCGGTGCGGGACGACGCGAACAATCCGAACAACATCGCCAAATACCCCGATGGTGCGCTCCAGATCAACAACGGCAAGGTCCACCAGGACGATCCGCTGCGCCATGCCGAGGTCAAGGCGACCAACGAGCTCCTCTGGCAACGTGACGAATGGGCGAAGGCGAACAACAAGCCGGAGATGATGGCGAACCAGAACACCCTCAAGGAGATGAACTTCGATCCGCGTTGGACCGCCAACCAGGGCAAGCACGTCCACGTCGGTGGATCGGCGGCCGCGTGCGGGAACTGCAACTCCGTGCTCGACGGTGCGGGCAGCTACTCGGGTCGCTATACCTTCCACTCGAAGGACTACCGCGCCAACATTGAATCGTTCGCAGAGTAGCGCCTGCGGGATCGAAGACGAGGACACCGGTGAACGAGACACGCGTCGACAGCGCAGACACTTCCCTGGACGAATCGATGGTCACCTGGTACCAGGGGGCCCCCTTCACGGGCGAGGCCGTCGCTCACGCGGCCAACGGGAACATGATCTCGCTGGTCACCTACAAGCACGGGATCGAGCACGGCCCGCAGGCCGCGTGGTACCCCGACGGGACCAAGCAGCTGGAGGGGCAGTGCGATCGGGGCGAGCCCGTCGGTGAGTGGCGCAATTGGCACCCGTCCGGGCAGCTCTCGCGGTACACCCTGTTCAGCGGAACCGGCGACAAGCTGAAGGTTCAGAGCTGGGACGAGTCGGGTGAGCTGATCGAGGACAAGACGTTCTAGCGGCGTTGACCGGAGCGCTCCGGCCCTGCTCCCAGGAGCGTCGCGAGCCGGGGCGAGTAGGCGCGGTCGAGCACCAGCGATGCCGCGCCGACCGCGCCCGCGTCTTCGCCGATCAGGGCCGGGGTGACCTGGACCGGGCGGACTTCGGGCGCCCAGACCTGCTTCGACAGCACCTTCGACACCTGGGTGCGCACCAGCTCGGAGACGTGGCGCAGCGCCGGACCGCCCAGCACGACGCGGTCCACGTCGAGCACGCTGACCACCGACGCCAGCGCCTGGCCGAGCTTGGTCGCCGCCGCGCGCAGCACCTTTCCCGCCACCGCATCGCCGTCGGCTGCCCGGCGGGTGAGCTGCTCGTAGGACTGCGCGATCGACGCCTCGTCGGTTTCGCCGCCTGCTGATCGCCAGTCCGCGACGATCGCTCGCATCGAGCAGTGCGTCTCCAGGCATCCCCTTCTACCGCAATGGCATCCGCGGCCGCCGCCGCTGTTGAGGTGGCCGATCTCGCCCGCGTTGTTGCTCACGCCGCGGTGCACCTGGTCGTCGAGCACCACGCCGATGCCCACCCCGGTTCCCCAGTAGACGTAGACGAACGAGCCCGTGCGGTGCTCGCCACCGGCCCAGCGCTCGCCGATCGCCGCCGCCGTCGCGTCGTTGTCCATCACCACCGGCAGCCCGGCGCGCTCCGCGACGATGTCGGCCAGCGGCACCGCTCCCCAACCGGCCAGGTTCGGCGGCGAGAGCACCTGCCGGTGGGCCGAGTCCAGCGGGCCCGGCACCGCGAGCCCGACGCCGAGCACCCGGCTCTCGTCGATGCCGGAACGGCGCACGAGCTGCTGCAACGTCCGGGCCAGGGCCGAGGCGGCGGCCTGCGGCGTCGCGCCGTCGGGCAGCCGTCGGGTGCTGCGCATCCGCACGCCGCCGGCCATGTCCAGCAGGACTCCGGTGATCCGCTCCGGGTCGAGGTGCAGGCCCACCGACGAGTAGGCGTCCGCGGCGACCTTCAGCAGCACCCGGCGCTTGCCGCCGGTGGAGGGCGCGTGGCCGTTCTCGGTGACCAGCCCGTCCTCGATCAGCGCTCGGACGATGTTGGACATCGTCTGCGCGGTCAGGCCGGTGCGCTGGGCGAGCTCGACCCGGCTGATCTCGCCTCGGCGGCGGATCGTGTCGAGCACGACGGCCCTGTTGAAGCCACCCACGCGGGGAAGGTTGGTGCCCTGCCAGGACGCTTCGGCCATGCACGCTCCTCAAAGCCTGTTGGTGGTCGTCTTGCTGAGGTGCCCCAAGCGGCTGGCGCCGCTTACCCGAGCGCGGACGGCATCCGCCGACAGCTCCTCGGTGGCGCACCCCTTCGGGGCGGCGAGATCGTTGACTTGTTCCATCGAATGGAATTAACTACCCCAGAGTGTGATCCGGATCTCAAGCCGCGCGCAACCACTGCTGGCAGGAGGCTCGCGATGCAGCGCCGCACTGCGATGTCCGTGCTCATCACCGCCACGTTGGGGTTCACCCTGGCCGCTTGCGGCGGAGGCGCCGCCGACGACCCGAACACGATCAGCGTCGCCTACCACCGCTACGGCAACACGCAGCAGGTCGATCAGTGGATGCAGCGGGTCAAGCAGCAGTACGAGCAGGCCAACCCGGGCAAGACCGTGAAGCTGGACCCGGTGGTCGCCCCGGAGGCCGAGTACCTGTCCAAGCTCCAGCTGCGGATGCGCTCGACCTCCACCGCGCCCGACGTGCTCTACGAGGACAGCTTCAACGTCAACTCCGACGTCGCGGCCGGCTACCTGGAGCCGCTGGACGACCGGCTGGCCCAGTGGCCCGACTGGCAGCACTACATCGACACCACCAAGCAGGCGGGCAAGGCCGCCGACGGCAAGACCTACGGCGTTCCGCTGGACACCGACACCCGCGGCCTCTGGTACAACCGCGAGCTGTTCGCCCAGGTCGGCCTGCCCACCGACTGGCAGCCGCGCACCTGGGACGACGTGCTCGCCGCCGCCCGGCAGGTCAAGCAGCGCCGCCCGGACGCGATCGCGATGGACCTCGCGCTGGGCAAGGCCGAGGGTGAGTCGGTGAGCATGCAGACGGTGGAGATGCTGCTCTACGGCACCGAGACCGGCACCCTGCACGACGGTCAGAAGTGGATCGCGCCGAGCAAGGGCTTCGCCGACGCGATGGGCTTCCTGTCCACCGCGCTGGCGGAGGGCCTCACGCAGAGCAAGGCGCAGATCGCCGACGCGCAGTACGACAAGGTGCAGCGCGACGAGCTGGCCAGGGACGGCAAGGTCGCGATCCGGCTGGACGGCAGCTTCGCCTCCGGCAACTGGCAGGACTCCGGCTGGCAGGACTGGGCCCGGACCATGGCGGCCGCGCCGATGCCCACCCAGCACGGCCAGGCACCGGGCACCGTGACGCTCTCCGGCGGCTGGACGCTGGCGATCAGCTCCGCCAGCGAGAAGAAGGACGCCGCGTTCGAGTTCATCAAGCAGGCGATGTCCAAGGACAACGTCGTCGAGTACACCACGGCCAGCGGGAACCTCCCGGCCCGCGAGGACGCCGCGGCCGATCCTCGGGTGCTCGGGGCGAACCCGCTGAACGAGTTCTGGATCGGCCTGCTGGACAACACGCACTACCGTCCCGCGCTGCCGGAGTACCCCAAGGTGTCCCAGCAGATCCAGCAGGCGGTGCTCGACGTGGTGGCGGGCAGGCCGCCGGACGAGGTCGCCGACCAGTGGGCGCAGGAGGTCTCGCGGATCGTGCAGCCGGCCAACACCAGGGCGGGCTGATGGCGGTGCGGGCGCGGCAGTGGCTGGTGCCGATGGCGCCCGCGCTGCTGCTGCTCGGCCTGTTCGTGGCCGGGCCGATCCTGTGGAGCGGCTACGTCTCGTTCACCAACGCCGCGCTGACCGGTGCCGCGGCCACCGAGCCGGAGTTCGTGGGGCTGGAGAACTTCCGGCGGCTGTTCAGCGATCCGGCGCTGTGGCACTCGGCCTGGCTGACCGTGGTCTTCACCGTCGGTTCGGCGGTGATCGGGCAGAACTGCCTGGGCATGCTGATCGCGGTGCTCACCCAGCACCGCAACCGCTGGCTGCGCACCACCGTCGGCACCGTGGTGGTCTCGGCGTGGGTGCTGCCGGAGCTGGTGGCGGCGTTCGCGGTCTACGCGTTCCTGAACTCCGAAGGCACTTTGAACAACGTGCTGGCCGGGATGGGCCTGGAACCCCGCGACTGGCTCTACAGCGTGCCGATGCTCGCGGTGATCCTCGGCAACGTCTGGCGCGGCACGGCGTTCTCGATGCTGGTGTACCAGGCGTCGCTGTCGGAGGTGCCGAGCGAACTGGTGGAGGCCGCGGAGGTGGACGGCGCCGGGCCGTTCCGCCGGTTCTGGCACGTCACGCTGCCGATCATCCGCCGCACGGTGCTGACCAACCTGATGCTGATCACGCTGCAGACGATCGGGCTGTTCACGCTGATCTACGTGCTGACCGCGGGCGGCCCGAACGCGGCGACGCAGACGTTGCCGCTGCTGATGTACGACTCGGCGTTCGAGTTCCACGAGATCGGCTACGGCGCGACGATCTCGCTGGTGCTGCTGCTGATCGGCGGGCTGTTCGCCTTGGTGTACGCCAAGAGCATCGGAGATCCGGATTCCCGGGGGGACGGAGTCTGATGGTCGCGGTGACTTCTGCTCGGCGGCGTTCGGTGTCGGTCGTGGTGCACCTGGTGCTGGCGGTCGTCGCGCTGGCGTTCCTCGCGCCACTGCTGTGGTTGCTCACGGCGGCTTTCGACGCCGACGCCGCGTTGTCGGCCAAGGTGCCCGAGACGTTCACGCTGGACAACTTCGCGCAGGTGCTCAGCTGGGAGCAGAGTGGGCGTCCACTGTGGAACGGGTTGCTGATGTGCGCCGGTGCGGCGCTGATCTCGGTGGTGTCGGCGGTGCTGTGCGCGTATCCGCTGTCGCGCTACCAGCTGCGGTTCCGGCGGCCGTTCCTCTACGTCGTGCTGTTCGCCTCCGGGCTGCCGATCACCGCGGTGATGGTGCCGGTGTACAGCATGTTCGTGCAGCTGGAGCTGATCGACTCGATGTTGGGCACCACGCTGTTCCTGGCCGCCACCTCGCTGCCGATCGCGATCTGGATGGCGAAGAACTTCATGGACGGCGTGCCGATCAGCCTGGAGGAGGCGGCGTGGGTGGACGGCGCCTCGGCGATGCAGGCGCTGCGCACGATCGTCCTGCCGCTGATCGTCCCGGGCATGGGCGTGGTCGCGATCTTCACCTTCATCACGGCGTGGGGGAACTTCTTCGTGCCGTTCATCCTGCTGCTCGACCCGGCGAAGCAACCGGCCTCGGTGGGGATCTTCACCTTCTTCGGCCAGGGCGGCCTGATCGCCTACGGCCAGCTGGCGGCCTACTCGATCCTCTACACGACCCCGGTGGTGGCCCTCTACCTGATCGTCTCCCGCTCCCTCGGCGGAGCCTTCAACCTCGCCGGAGCGATCAAGAACTGAACCACCACCCCTCCAACCCGGTCCCCCCCACCCCGACGAAGACCGACGCAATTTCAATGGAAATCACCCACGCAATTTCAATGGAAGTTGCGCCCGTCGGCGCGTCGGGCCCGCGCGTCGGGCCCCAACACGCCGACGGCGCGTCGCGTTGTCCGCAATTTCAATGGAAATCACACGTCCAATTTCCATTGAAATTGCGCGGATCCCAACGCGCCGTCGGTGTGTCGGGTGCCCGACGCACCGGCGGGACGTTCAACTTCCATTGAAATTGCGTTGGTCCGGACGGAGCGGGGGTGCCGGGTCAGGTCGAGCGGGTCGCGATGAGGGTGGCGAGGCCGTCGAGGATTCGGGCGAGGCCGAAGTCGAGGGCCTGGTCCTGGCCTCCGGTGTCGGTCAGTGCGTTGGTGAGCGCTGGGAAGCGGTCGCCGTGTTCGCGCAGCAGTTCGGCCAGCTTCGAGCCGAGCTGCTGTTCGGGGTTGCCGTCCGGTGTCGCTGCGGCCTGCTGGGCGATGCCCCGGACGTGCCCGACCAGCACGACCACGGCGTCCAGCCGCTCGCTGCCGCGGAGGCCCGTTCCGGCGAGCGCGGCGACGGCGGCTTCGGTCCACGCGAGTTCGTTGGGGCCCGGCAGCCGCGGGCCGGTCGTCGCTTCGAGCACCCAGGGGTGCTGCGTGAAGCGCGGCAGCAGCGCGCGGGCCCACGCGTCCAGCCGCTCGCGCCAGCCGCCGTGGAGCTCGGGCGGCGCCCCCATCGCCAGGTCCGCCATCAGCGCGACCAGCTCCGCCTTGCCCGGCACGTAGCGGTAGAGGGACATCTTCGTGAAGCCGAGCTCGGCGGCGACGCGCTGCATCGAGACCGCGGCCAGCCCTTCGGCGTCGGCCAGCTCGATGCCGGTGCGAGCGATGCCTTCGAGGCTGAGCGCGGGCTTCGGACCGCGCCGCGTCGCCGGCCGGGCGCCCCACAGGACCTCGTAGCCGTCCACCGACCCTCCCTTGTGCTCGCCGAATAACTGTGTCTATCGTACACAGAAATAACTGTTTCCACCGGACACAGAAGGTGTGCACATGCGAGGAAGTGTTCTGATCTCGGGCGCGAGCGTCGCCGGGCCCGCGCTGGCCTGCTGGCTCGGTCGCTGCGGCTTCGAGGTGACGGTCGTGGAGATCGCCCCGGCGCTGCGCAGCGGTGGAGCTGCGGTGGACTTCCGCGGCGACCTGCACCTGGCGGTGCTGGAGCGGATGGGAGTCCTCGCGGACCTGCAGGAGGTCCGGACGGGTGGCAGCCCGATGACCTTCGTCGACGAGCGCGAGCGCCCGCTGCTCGAACTGCCCGCGGAATTCGCCGGCGGCGCGCTCGAGGTGCTCCGAGGCGACCTCGCGCGAGTGCTGCACGCGCACAGCGCGGACGTCGCCGAGTACGTCTTCGGCGACCACGTCGTGGACCTCCGCGACACGCCGGACGGCGTCGAGGTCACCTTCGCTTCGGGCGCGAACCGCTTGTTCGACCTCGTGATCGGCGCGGACGGCGTGCACTCCGGCGTCCGGCGGCTCGCCTTCGGCCCGGAGGAGCTGTTCATCAGCCACCTCGGCTACTACGTCGCGACCTGGGACCTGCCCCGCTACCGGGAGCTGCCGCCGGGGTCGGTGGGCCACAACCAGCCGGGCCGGTTCATCTCCGTCGGTGCCGACCGCCGCGATCCCGGGCGGGCGGGTGCGTTCGCGATCTTCAAGTCGCCGCGGCTCGACTACGACCGCCACGACGTCGTCCGGCAGCGCGCGCTGATCGCGCAGGCCTTCGCCGGTGTGGGCTGGGAGGCGCCGCGCCTGCTGGCGGGACTGGAATCCGCGGACGACCTCTTCTTCGACTCGATCAACCGGGTGGACGTCGAGTCCTGGTCGCGCGGCCGGATCGCGCTGCTCGGCGATGCGGCCTGCGGCGCGACGCTCGGCGGCATGGGCACCGGGGCCGCCGTCATCGCCGCCTACGTGCTCGCCGGCGAGCTGGTCGCCGCGAACGGGGATCACCGAGCTGCTTTCGCGCGCTACGAGGCGAAGGTCCGCCCTTACGCGCAGGCGTGCCAGGGCGGTGGTGGGCGGACCGGGAAGTTCCTGGCACCGGGCCGTTTCGGCGCCCGGGCGCGGAACGCGATGCTGGGCAACGGCTTCCTGCTGAGGCAGATGCTCAAGATGGGCGAGGACCTCAGCACCGGCATCGACCTGCCGGACTACGACCTGACATTTGTCACGGGAAGTGGTGCTTAACGGTAGTACCCGCCAAATGTGGTCACCTGATTGAGTGATCTTCGAATCACCGAAGGTCACTGCAGAAGGGGACTGCATGCGAAGCGCGACACGTGCGTTGGGCGTCACCGCGGTGCTGGGGGCGTTGCTCGCGACCGGTCAGCCGGCGATGGCGAAGCCGGGCGCGCCGACGTTCGACGTTCCGGCGAAGTTCGCCGAGCAGGACATCCAGTGGGCGCCCTGCTTCGAGGGCGAGCTGCCGCCGGAACTCCCGCCGGGCTCCGAGCGGCTCCAGTGCGGCACGCTCACCACGCCGATGAACTGGCACGACCCGGACAACGGCAAGGAGATCAGCATCGCGGTCAGCAGGCTGTCGCCCGAGGGCGGCCCGGCCGGTCGCGCGCTGTTCACCAACCCCGGCGGGCCGGGCGGCGCGGGCCTGTCCATGCCGCTGGCGATGCTGAACTACGGAAGCGACGCGCTGCCGAACAACTTCGACGTCTACGGCATCGACGTGCGCGGTACCGGCGCCAGCAGCACCGTCTCATGTGGACCTGCGGAGGACGCCTGGCAAGGGCTGGACTCCCGCGACCGCGACCCGGCGAGCATCCGGGCGATCATGGACGTGACCCGCGAATTCGCCGCGGCCTGCCAGCAGCGCAGCGGTGAGCTCGGTCGCTACGTCACCACCGAGCAGACCGTCGCCGACCTCGACCTGCTTCGCCTGGTCGAAGGCCACGACAAGATCAACTGGTACGGCGTCTCCGGCGGCACCTGGCTCGGCGCGTACCTGGCCACCTACTTCCCGGACTCGGTGGACAAGGTGGTGCTGGACTCCAACACCGAGTTCACCGGCAGCTGGCAGCAGGTGTTCTCCTGGCAGCCGATGGCCTTCGAGCGCCGCTGGCGCGAAGACCTCCGGCCGTGGCTGGCGGCGCACGACGAGACCTACCGCCTCGGCACCACGCCGGAGCAGGTACAGGCCACTGTGGACGGTCTCCGCGCGGAGCTGAAGGCGAACCCGCTGCCGGTTCCGGACGGCCTGCCGATCGACCACAACGTGCTGGACTCCCTGCTGCTGCAGAGCATGTACTCGAAGTACGCCTTCCCGGCCGTCGGCCAGACCCTGGCGGACCTGCGCGCCGGAACGGGCTCGGAGCAGGCCGTCGCCGCGCTGGCCGCGGTCCGCGACCGGAACATGCCGATGCTGGCCGACCCGCAGGACAGCATGGTCGCCACGCTGTACTCGATCCGCTGCAACGACACCGCGTTCCGCGGCAGCCCGGGCTCGGTGGTGGCGCGCTCCGGCGTCGAGGGCAAGCGGTACCCCTTCTACGGCTACTACACGATCTCCCAGCCGTGCGTGTTCTGGGACCGCCCGGAGGTCGACCTGCAGAAGCCGACCGGCAAGGGCCTGCCGCCGGTGCTGATGCTGCAGTCCGAGAACGACCCGGCCACGGCGCTGGAAGGTGCCGAGATCGCGCACCGGAAGTTCCAGGGCTCGCGGATGATCACCGTTCGCGACGAGGGCGACCACGGCGTCTACGGCGCGGGCAACGCGTGCGTGGACAACGCGGTGGACGCCTACCTGATCGACGGGACGGTTCCGGCGGACATGACCTGCGACGGGATGCCGCTGCCGGATCCGGCGGTGAGCACCTTCGCGACGACGAACAACAGCACCCTGCTGGACCGGCTGGACGCGATCGACCGCGCGCTGGGCTGATCCGGGAAAGACCGCGGGCGGTGCCGGGAAATTCCCCGCACCGCCCGCGGTTTTGTGCTCGTGAAGCGGCTCATCGCCGCTGCCTGCGCGATGTTCCAGCGCAGACCGTGCAGGTCACGGCGTACTCGCTCGTTCCGCCATCGCGACCTGGTCCCGGCGAATTCGGTCGATCTCGCCGGCTTCGGACTTCTCGCCGGACTCGTCGTCCTCGGTGCGCAGCGCGAGGAACACCGCAGCGACCGCGATCAGGGACAACGCCAGCATGGCCAGGTGGACCATGACACACCCCCTCGGTTCGGCGCCCTTTTTCTCGGCGGATATCACTGGGACGCTTCCAGTGTCCGTCGGGTTGCTGATCGTTTGCGATTCCCGGATCTACTCCACCGGGCTGGGTAGATCCACCTGGCCGGAAAGCAGAAGCGGCGTTTCCCCGAAAGAACTTCGCGTTCTTTGGGGAAACGCCGCACGTTCGCGCACGTTTCAGCGGGCTTCCGCGCCGGACGGGTGGCCGCGGGGCTTCCCACGTTGCCCCGACAAGACCACCCGTCCGGGGGTCGCTCGGTCAGTTACCGAGACGCTGTTTGAGCGCTTCCAGCTCGTCGCGCATCGAGCTCGGCAGCGCGTCACCGATGGTGTCGAACCACTCCTCGATGAGCGGCAGCTCCGCCTTCCACTCCTCCACGTCGACCTTCAGCGCCTCGTCGACATCGGAGGCCGGGGTGTCCAGCCCGCTCAGCTCCAGCTCGGCGGCGTTGGGCACCCGGCCGATCGCGGTGTCGGCGGCGGCGGCCTTGCCCTCCAGCCGGTCGATGATCCACTTCAGCACGCGGGAGTTCTCCCCGAAGCCCGGCCACAGGAAGCGGCCGTCGTCGCCCCGGCGGAACCAGTTCACGTAGAAGATCTTCGGCAGCTTGCTGGCGTCGGCCTCCTTGCCGACGTTCACCCAGTGCTGGAAGTAGTCGCCGACGTTGTAGCCGATGAACGGCAGCATGGCCATCGGGTCGCGGCGCACCTCGCCGACCTTGCCCGCGGCCGCGGCGGTCTTCTCCGAGGACAGCGTGGCACCCATGAACACGCCGTGCTGCCAGTCGAAGGCCTCGTTGACCAGCGGGACGGTCGTCTTGCGGCGGCCGCCGAACAGGATCGCCGAGATCGGCACGCCCTTCGGGTCGTCCCACTCCGGCGCCAGGATCGGGCACTGCGACATCGGCGTGCAGTAGCGGGAGTTCGGGTGCGCCGCCTTGACGTCGCTCTCCGGCGTCCAGTCGTTGCCCTTCCAGTCCGTGAGGTGCTGGGGCTCGCCCTCCATGTCCTCCCACCACACGTCGCCGTCGTCGGTGAGCGCGACGTTGGTGAACAGCGAGTTGCCCTGCTCGATGGCGGTCATCGCGTGCGGGTTGGTCTTGCGGTTGGTGCCCGGCGCGACGCCGAAGAAGCCGGCCTCCGGGTTCACCGCGTACAGGCGGCCGTCCTCGCCGAAGCGCATCCAGGCGATGTCGTCGCCGAGCGTCTCGACCTTCCAGCCCGGGATGGTCGGGCGCAGCATCGCCAGGTTGGTCTTGCCGCAGGCCGATGGGAACGCGGCCGCGACGTAGTAGACCTTGTCCTCGGGCGAGATCAGCTTGAGGATCAGCATGTGCTCGGCCAGCCAGCCCTCGTCGCGGGCCATCGCCGAGGCGATCCGCAGCGAGTAGCACTTCTTGCCCAGCAGCGCGTTGCCGCCGTAACCGGAGCCGTAGCTCCAGATCATCCGCTCCTCGGGGAAGTGGGTGATGTACTTGATGTCGTTGCACGGCCACGGCACGTCCTGCTGGCCGGGCTCCAGCGGCGCGCCCACCGAGTGCAGCGCGGGTACGAAGTCGGCGTCCTCACCGAGGCGCTCCAGCACCTTGGCGCCCATCCGGGTCATGATGTGCATCGACACCACGACGTACTCGGAGTCGGTGATCTCCACGCCCAGCCGCGGCGGGTCGGCGTCCAGCGGGCCCATGCAGAACGGGATGACGTACATGGTGCGACCACGCATGGAGCCCCGGTAGAGCTCGGTCATGGTGGCCTTCATCTGGTTGGGGTCCATCCAGTTGTTGGTGACCCCGGCGTCCTTCTCCTCGACCGAGCAGATGTAGGTCCGCTCCTCGACGCGCGCCACGTCCGACGGGTCCGACGCCGCGTAGAAGGAGTTCGGCTTCTTCTCCAGGCGGGTGAAGGTGCCGGCCTCGACCAGCTGGTCGGTCAGCCGCTGCCACTCCTCCGGCGAGCCGTCGCACCACACCACGCGGTCGGGCGTGGTCAGCTCGGCGACCTCGCGCACCCACGACAGCAGACGCTCGTGTTTGGTCGGTGCCTGATCGAGACCGGGGATGGTCAGTGCGGTCATCGCGTCGTGTCTCCTGACTGGGCGCCACAGCCCGGACTGGTCGCCGACGGGGTCCGTCGACGTTTGTGGGAATGCTTCGCCCGTCCCGAAGGCCGGGCGATTTGAAAAGGGATGCACCGAGGCTAGCCGGGACAGCGGCGCGCGATGGAGATCAGTCCTGTTCGTTCTCTCACAAGAACGATAAGGGAATCGATTCAGTTGCGATCTTTCGGGTGGCGCGGCCGGAGATTCCGTTGTCGGAGGCGCGCTGGAAACGATGTTTTCCGGCGAAACGGACGCACGTGCGAACGGCCGGTGAACCAGGGGCGTCGCCCGGATGGCGGGTGGCGGGGCGCGGCGGAAACGAAAAGAGCCCGCCCGGGCGGTTCCCGGGCGGGCTCTTCGGAAGCGTTCGAGTGGTCAGCCCCAGACGTCGTCGGAGTCGGGGCCGGCGCCCTTGGCGCCGGAGGGCGCGGAGGCCTGCGCGCCGTTCGCGGCGTGCTCCGGGCCGCCTGCGCCGCCCGCGCTCGGCTGGTCGAGGTTCCAGGTCGCGTCGTCGGTGGCGCCGGTCGCCGGGCTCGGCGCGTACTGGCCGTCGCCGGTCACCTGGCCCTGCTCGACCACGGTCCACTGCCCGTCGCCGGTGTGGTGCGAGATGGTCACTTCGCCGGTCTGGCTGATCTCCACCACCTGATCGGCGGAGCCGTCACCGTCCACGTCGGTGACCAGCATGGTTCCGCCCGACTCGGTCTCCACCACGGCGGTGTCGGCGATGCCGTCGGAGTTGGTGTCCTCGGTGGCCGGGCCGACCTGCATGTCGCCCTGCGGGGTGTCGATGACCATGGCGCGGCCCTGGTCCTGCTGCGGGTCCACGCCGCCGGGGTGCTGCTGCGGCACCTCGCCGGCCCACTTGCCGGTCCCGGCGTCGTAGCGCGCCTGCTCGACGACGACTCCGTCGGCGTTGATGGTCTGCATGATGTCGGCCTGGCCGTCGCCGGTCTCGTCGACGTAGGCGACGTAGCCGTCCTCGGTCATGATCGCGACGGTGTCGTCCACCCCGTCGCCGTTGAGGTCGTAGTTGGCCTCGGCGGTGTACTCCTCGCCCTCGATGGTGACCTTGATGTCACCGTCGCCCGCCCCCTGCTCCTCGATGTACACGTCGCCACACCCCTCAGCCACGGATCACTGCAAACCTACGACGCAGGGTAGAGGTCCGGGGTTCCGGAGGAGAAGCACCTGGCCTTTTCCGGTTGCCGGGGCTTTTGGCCCGAATACACGTGTACGCCGTAGACCTGCGCTGTGTACGGTGTAGACATGGCTGGGACCGCGGAGCGCATCGCCGCTGCGGCGCTGGAGATCCTGCTCGCCGAGGGCGTCGAGGCGGTGACCATGCGGCGGGTGGCCGCGGCGGTGGGGGTCACGCCGATGGCCACCTACCGGCACTACCCGAACCGGGAGGCGCTGCTGCGCTCGGTGGTCGACCGGGCCTTCGCGGAGCTGGGCGAGCACTACGGCAAGCGGTCCGAGGGGCTGGACTTCCACGCCCGGCTGGACGGCCTGACCGACGACTTCCTGGACTTCGCGCTGGGCAAACCGAACTTGTACCGGTACCTGATCACCGAGCAGCGTGCGGGATCGCTGCGGTTCCCCGACGACTTCCGGGAGGGCGGTTCGGCGGCCTTCGCGCCGGTGCACCGGGCGGTCGAGCAGGGCATGCGGGACGGCGTGCTCCGGCCCGACGACGTCCTGGAGACCGCGCTCGCGCTGACCATGCCGGTCGTGGGCCTGGTGCAGCAGTACCTCGGCGGCCGCTACGAACTGCCCGAACCCGAGTTCCGCGCGCTGTGCAAGCGAACGATGCGGAGGGTTCTGCATGGGCTCGAGGAGAAGTGAGGCGCTGGCAGCGCTGATCGGCTCGGCAGCGCTGTTCTACTTCGGCACCGGGCTCGCCCCGCTCCCCGCGCTGACCTGGCTCGCCCCGCTGCCGGTGCTGCTGGTGGCGCCGCGGGTGTCCGGCGGCGTCGCGGCGGCGATCGCGTTCGCCGCGCTCCTGATCGGGATGACGAACCTGTGGGGCTGGTCGGCGCGCTCGCACGACCTCCCGCTGTGGCCGTGGGGACTCGTGGCGAGCATCGGCTTCGCGCTGACGTTCCTGCTGGTCGTGGTGGTGTTCCGAGCGCTGCTCCGACGCGGTCGGCCGCTGCTCGCGGTGCTCGCCGGCCCGGCGGTCTGGGTGGCGCTGCTGCACCTGATCTCGTTGGCCAGCCCGGCGGGGATCGTCGGCACGCTGGCGACGGCGCAGGCTGACGTGCCGGTGGTCCTGCAGATCGCCGCGGTGACCGGATCGCTCGGCGTCGACTACCTGGTTCTCCTGGTGCCGTCGGCGATCGCGGCGGCGCTGACCTCGGCGGCGACCGGGCGCATCCGCGTGCTGGTGACCGCCGGCGTCGTGCTGGTGCTGGCGCTGGGCGGAGGAGCGCTGCGGCTGACCGGCGAACCAGGCCCGGCTCAGCCCGTCGCGCTGATCGCGCACAACCAGAGCGGCTGGGCGCCTGATCTCGCCACCCGGGAAGGGCATGATCTGGTGACCGCTTACGCCGCCGAGATCGCCGCGCTGCCGCCGGGAGTCCGCACCGTCGTGCTGCCGGAAGCCGCGTTCGGATCGACCGAAGCCCGCCCGGCGGTGCTGGTGGAGCCGATGAGCCGCCTCGCCGAGGAACGAGGCCTGGACGTCGTAACGGGTTTCGCCCACCGGGACGGCGGTGCGAAGTACAACTACGCGCTGACCTTCCCAGCGCTCGGCGGCGACCCGGTCCCGTACCTGAAGCAGCACGACACGGTGAGCCCGCCCGGGAACGCCGAGGTCTTCCCGCCGACGACCGGCGCACGCCTCGGCCTGGAGGTCTGCGCGGACGTCAACTTCCGCGACCCGACCAGCGCCTATGCGACTGCGGGCGCGGAGCTGCTGGCGATCCCGGCCTCCGACGAGCGCGACAACGGATGGCAGCACAGCCGAACGGCGCTACTGCGCGCGGTGGAGAGCGGAGTCCCGATCGCCTGGAGCGGCCGGGAAACGACGCAGCTGCTCACCGACGGCTGGGGCCGCGTGATCGCGGACGCACCCACCGGAGGCCCGACCCGCTTCACCACCCTGGTCGCCGAAGTACCGACCGGACCAGGCCCCACCCCTTACGCCCACCTCGGCGACTGGTTCCCGTGGCTCTGCCTGGCCTTCGCGGTGATCGCCGCAGTCGCCGCGCGGGGCGAACGGGCCGGCAGCTGACTCGGGGACGCCTCGTCGGTCCGGTGCGGAATAGTCGCGGTGTGCGGCGATCACTGGGGCGAGAATTCGGATGGCTGTGGGCTGCCTACGCGGCCAGCACGATCGGCACCCGGCTCGCGTTCGACGCCTTCACGCTGATCGCGGTGCTCGTGCTGCACAGCAGCACCGCGCAGGTCTCGGCGCTGGCCGCCGCGGGACTGGCGGTGGGCGCGCTGATCGCGGTGCCGCTGGGGCCGTGGGTGGAGTTCCGGCGCAAGCGGCCGGTGATGATCGGGATGGACCTCGTCCGGTTCGTCGCACTGCTGTCGGTGCCCGCCGCGCACCTGCTCGGGGTGTTGACGTTCGCGCAGCTGGTCGTGGTGTCGGTGCTCGCCGCCTCGGCCAACATCGTGTTCAGCTCCGCCGGCGGCGCCTACCTGAAGACGCTGGTCAAACCGGAAGACCTGGTGGTGGCCACCGGCCGCTTCGAAGCCACCCAGTGGACCGCGACCGCGCTCGGCCCGCCGCTCGGCGGTGCTGCCATCGGGATGTTCGGGCCGCTGACGACGGTGCTGCTCGACGCGGCGAGCTACCTCTTGTCCGCGCTGGGCGTCCGGGCGATCGGCGGCCGCGAGCCCGCACCGCGGGCCCGGCGTGCGGAGCGGATCGGCGCCGGCGAGGTGCTCGAAGGCTGGCGGCACATCCTGCGGCACCCGCAGCTGCGGCTGCTGTTCTTCAACACCACGCTGGTGAACGGCCTGATCATGGCGACATCACCGCTGGTGGCGGTGCTGCTGCTCCGCGATCTGGGCTTCGAACCGTGGCAGTACGGCCTGGCGTTCGGCGTGCCGTGCATCGGCGGCCTGATCGGCTCGCGCCTCGCGCAGCCGCTGCAGGCGAGGTTCGGCCAGCACCGGGTGCTGCTGATCAGCGGCGCGCTCCGCGCGTGCTGGTCGATCGGGCTGGCGTTCGTCCCGCCGGGGCCGTGGGGCCTGGTGTTCGTGATCCTCATCGAGTTCGGCCTGATCACGAGTTCGGGAGTGTTCACCCCGGTGTACGCGGCCTACCGCCTGGAGCACACGGCACCGGACCGGATCGCCCGGACGCTGTCGGCCTGGTCCATCACGAGCAACGCGAGCATCGCGGCCCTGACGGCGTGCGGTGGTCTCCTCGCCGCGATCACCGGCCCCCGGATCGCGGTGGGCGTCGCCGGAGTCCTCATCCTCTGCACGCCCTTCCTCCTGCCGCGCAGCGAGGTGAAGCCGTCGAGCGACGTCGTTGCTTCGGGGAGTTAGCAGTGGCCGGGCGCCGGGTCGGGGGCGCGGAGCGCCCGGCCACCATGCGGCCCGGCGCGGGGAGGGATGCGGCCGGACCAGGTCTTCGGCGGATCAGATCCGGAGACGAGCGAGCGTCTCGGGCGAGATGTGGTGACGCCCGGTCGAGGCGGCCTGCCGTTGTCGCTCGGCCTCGACCTGCTCGATCAACTGCCAAACGCTCAGCGCCCCATCACCGGCACTGTCATGCGCCGCCCGCGGCGGCCGGACGAACAACATGCTCGCGATCAGCACGTTGACCAGCACGAGCGTCGAAACCTGAAGCCAGAACATCTCATCACCAATCCGTTGAAGGTCGTGTTCGCGCAGGTCAACTGCCGTGAGTGTTTTGGGGTGCCATAACGCCCCAAAACGCTCACGGGGCTCAACCCCACCGGGCGCTGATCCGAGCCCAGCAATCCATGCAGGTCTCCAGAACCAATCCACCCCAGCCCCTCCGCACATCCCGTCCTCCTCGCTGGCCTGATCGCTTGGTTTTGACGATATTTCTTATCGATCAGAATTTGTATCGCTCAGCTGAGTGATCATCTGACGTGACTACGCTTCGGCTATGGCTAGTCCGACCATGCGCCGCAAGACCTTGGGAGCTGAGCTCCGCAAACTGCGCAACGCGCAGGACCTCCCGGCTGAGGAGATCGCCAGCCTGCTGGGCTGTTCGGTAGCCAAGGTCAGGCACATGGAGAACGGCAGAACCTCCCCGTCGAAGGCCGAGCTCAAGGTCCTGATGGATCACTACGGGTTGTCGCAGGAGCGACGTGAGCTTCTGGAGGAGACACGCGAAGGTGCTCGCAAGCGTGGCTGGTGGTCGACGTATCGCCTGCCGTCGTGGTTCCAGGACTACGTCGGTTTGGAGACCGACGCCGTGCGAGTGCGCACGTTCGAGCTGGAGATGGTTCCCGGCTTGCTGCAAACGGAGGCCTACGCCCGATCGATCAACGTCGTGGGCAGTCACATGACCCAGCCCGAGGACGTCGAGCGGCAGGTGAATGCGCGGATACGACGTCAGGAACGTCTTGGTGACGACTCGATGGAACTCCATGCAGTGCTGTCGGAGTCGGCGTTGCATCGGTGCGCTGCTGACTCGACTCTTGCGTCTGGCCAGCTGAAACGACTTCTTGAACTTGGTGAGCGACCGAACATCACGATCCAGGTTTTGCCGTTCAGCGTTGGACTCCACGCCTCGGTGTCCGGCAGCTTTACGCTGCTCGACTTCCCGCTGGAGACCTGGCCGTCTATGGCTTACCAGGAGTACGCGGTGGGAGGACACCTCGTCGATGACAAAGAAGCGGTGGCAGCACTCGGCACCGTCTTCCAACGGCTTGGTGACCTTGCGTTGAATGAGAAGGACAGCGCAGCAGCGATCGAATCGCATCTTGGCAACTGAGAGGCACGATTATGGAAATCTGGCGGAAGTCCAGCTACAGCGGTCCGAGCAACAACTGCGTCGAGGTCGGGTTGGGTGCCGATGAGGTCGGGGTTCGGGACACCAAGGATCGTGATGGTGGGCTGTTAGCCCTGGATCAGCGGCAGTGGCGGTCGTTCCTCGCCGCCGTACGGGCCGACCGGTTCGGTGCGGCGAAGTTCTGAGGCAGAGAGGCACGCGGTCGTGAGCCGGTACGTCCTGGAACGGGTGCAGCTGTCCGCGCAGAACCATCCCAAGCGCCACGCGGCGGTGAGCTGCGCGATCGGCGGGTTGCTGGTCGCCGCCACTTCGGCTCTGTCGGTGATTCAGCGCTCCGAGACGGTGTCCTGGCCTGCCGTCATCGCTGTCGCCGTCATCGGCGGAGGTGCGTGGGCCGCTGCCATGGCGGTGTTCGTGGTGCGGCTCCAGCGGCGGATGAAGCCGTTACCGCCGGAGACCGATCCGGCACGGGTGCGCGCTGCGCGGCGACTGATGCGCAACGGCGAGCTGGGACCCGACCCGGAGACGAACGCTCTCGCGGTCCGAATGGCCGAGCAGCTGCAGTCCATTCCCCGCTGGAAGAAGTTCACGACCACCGCATTCCTCTGCACCACCATCCTGGGCGTTCTAGTCACGGCGCCGGCGATCAGCGACGGCGAAGTGGGGAAGTCCGTCTTCTACGGCGCCTGCACCCTCTTTCCCCTGCTGATGCTGACCGTCGGCCGGGCCCGGCTGGATCGCCACCACCGCAACGCGGCCGAAATCCGCCGAGCCGCCGAACACCGCACCAACACCGAAGCGGAACGCTGAACACCGCTCCCCGAACCCGCTCCGCGCGAACGCGCTACTTCGTGAGGAGGGGAAGCAGGACGTCGTCGACGATCTCCACGATCATCTCGTCCGGGATCGGGGTGCCGTTGAAGAGGAACTGCTGGCGGATCATCGCCTGGCCTACTTCCAGGCGGCGGGCCGGGATCGGCGCTTCCACCTCGCCGCGCTCGGCCGCTCGGCGGACGATCTCCTCCACCGTCCGCCTGCCGCGCTCCTGGGAGAGCTGCCGGAGCTGCACCGTTCGGCCCCGGTCCGACAGCACATCTCCGAGCAGGCCGCGCATCGCCTCGCCGACCGGCCCCGCCAGCGCCTCGGCGCTGCGGCGGAGCATCGCGAGCAGGTCGCCGCGCAGGGTTCCGGTGTCCACCACCTCGGCCGGTTCCGGCCAGGTGTTGTAGACCGCGGCCAGCACCAGTTCCATGCGGCTCGGCCACCTCCGGTACAGCGATGCCTTGCCGGTCCTGGCGCGTTCTGCGACTCGCTCCATGGTCAGGCCCGCGTAACCGGAATCCGCCAGTTCGGCCAGGGTCGCCTCGAAGATCGCGGTGGTGAGCTCGTCGCCGCGGCGGCGGGGCAGTTTGCGGTGGTCGGTGCTGGTCACTGTCCCGCCTCTCCGGGATTTTCAGTGGTGGTTGCGGTGGGCGTTGTCCGCGCGTTCCGCGGTTTCTTGCGGCTGGGTTGCGTCACGGTCTCCTGGGGTGCGGTCGAGCGGGACTCAGGTTCCGGGACGACCCTTCCGGTGTCGCCGTCGACGGTGATGGTCAGGCCGTCGGTGATCGCGCTCGTGCCGTCCGCTGTGCCCATCACCGCCGGGATGCCGTACTCGCGGGCCACGATCGCGGCGTGCGAGGCGGGCCCACCGGAGTCCACGACCACGGCCGCGGCTCGCTGGAACAGCGGTGTCCACGATGGATTCGTGTACCGGCACACCAGCACGTCGCCGCTGTTCAGCCGGGAGAACTCGGCCGGTTCCCGGATGATCCGGGCCGGTCCCGTGGCCCGCCCGCCGCTGGCCGGGGTTCCGGACGCGAGCGCGTCGCCGTGCTCCTCGCGCGGGAAGACCAGGTTCGGATCGATGAGCCGGACGCCCGCCAACTCCTCGCGGCGGGCCGCCCGCGCCGCGACCAGCTCGCGCAGCCGCGCGCCCGCAGCGGGTTCGTCGACGGCCTCCAGCTCCTCCAACCGAAGGTGGAAGACCTCCTCCGGCTCGTCGAGCGACCCGGCACCGACCAGCCGGCGACCGATCTCCAGCAGCGATCGCCGCAGGATCGGTTGCGGCATCGTGAAGTAGAAGTGGCTGTCCTCCCGGAAGGCGACACCGTCGCGGGCGCGCTGCACCCACCTCCGGATGCGGTGACCGCGCAGCTGCTCCATCGCGCGGTCCGCGTGCCCGGTGGGCTTCGGGTCCCCAGCGGCCAGCACCGCGACCAGCCGCAGCACCGTTTCCGGCGATTCGCCCCAGGTCGGCGGTGTGACCAGGACCGGGGTCTCGGTCTCGCGGTGGCCGTACTCGGCCAGGAACGCCGTGAATTCCGCGTGGAACTCCGGGAAGTCGGTCAGCTCCGCCGGATCGAGGCCGTCGACGGCTTCTCTCAACCGCGGGTTCGCCCTGGCCCGAGCGGCCAAGCCCTCCAGAGCACGGTTGGCGTCGGAGGTGCGGGTCGGAGCACCGGCGATCAGCTCGCCCAGCAGCTCCGCACGTCCGATCAGCTTGAGCGCGACGAACAACCGCACCAGCGACAGCCCGGTGGCCGGGAGGTAGTCGATGCGCAGTTCGGCGATCGGAGCCACCAGGCCGAGGGCTCGCCTGGGCATGCGCACCAGCTGCGACCACGGCAACGCCGCCAGGTCGCGCGCCGCGAGTTCGCGGACGCCGGCCCGGAACCGGATGAACCGCGGGTCCTCCGTCCAGCGCGCCGGATCGTAGCGGCGTGCCTTGGCGAGCAGCTTGAACGGTGCCTTCACGACTCCGAGCGACGGGCGCGGCGACGGAGGAACCAGCCGGTCCACCACGCCGTCGACCTCCGGCAGGAAGCCGTCGAAGGCGCCGCGGATCCCGTACGCGCCGGTGACCTCGGCCATCAGCCCGACGGGACCGTGCGGTACCCATGTCGACATGTCGATCGGGTACGGCCGGTAGGGGACGTATTCGAGCAGCACCGAGCCGACCTTGCGCTGCCGCCGGTTCAGCCGCAGCGGCGGCGGTGGCAGCGCCGTCATCGGCCTGGCCTGCAACAACAGGACCCGGCCTGCGACGCAGGCCCACTCGATGTCCTGCGGACGGCCGAAGTGCTCGGCGACCCGGGTGCCGATCCGGGCGAGCTCGGCGAGGACCTGGCCGGGCAGCCGCTCGACCGCGGCACCGGTCTGCCGGGTGACCCCGCCGCCCGCCGCGCTCCGGAGCACCACTTCGCGGCGGCCCGGCGACCACTCGGCGACCTGCCCTCCCGGGCTCAGGACGTAGTGGTCGGGCGTGACCAGACCGGACACCACGGCTTCGCCGAGGCCGCTGCTGGCGTCGACCACCAGTTGCCGCCGATCACCGGTCACCGGGTTCGCGGTGAACAGCACCCCGGCGAACTCGGCGTCGACCATCCGCTGCACCACCACGGCGATGCGCACCTCGGCGGGCGAGATCCCGCGCTTCTCCCGGTAGGCGATCGCCCGGTCCGTCCACAGCGAACCCCAGCACCGCCGCACCGCGTCCAGCAGCGCGGCTTCGCCGACGACGTTGAGGTAGGTGTCCTGCTGCCCGGCGAACGCGGCTCCGGGCAGGTCTTCGGCGGTGGCGCTCGACCGCACCGCGACCGGCCCGGAACCCAGCTCGGCGTACCCGGAAACGATCGCCTCGCGCAGCTCGTCCGGCACCTCCACCGCATCGAACTCGGCTCGCAGGGCAGCCGCGTCCTCCGGGGTCACCAGGCCCGCCGCGACCTCGGCGTAGGCCTCGGTGGTGATCACGAAGCCGTCGGGGACGGCGAACCCGGCGTTGACGAGCTCGCCGAGGTTCGCCCCCTTGCCACCGGCCGAGGCCAGGTCACCGCGCCCGACCCCGCGCAGCGGAACGACGTACTCCACCGCGACCTCCGATCCCGGTTAGAAGACGATCCGTTCTCTACGACGGTACGCCTCCCAAGGTTGAGAACGCAACGTTCACTAATGGTGTGCACCGATCTCGCGCGAAATCGCCACCACGTCCCCGGTGGTCAGGTGGTTCCGGTGTAGAGGCGGGCCCAGCCCTCGGCGGACAGGTCTCTCGGGAGCGCGGGCAGGTTTCGCACCCGGTATCCGGTGACGTTCCGGACGATCTCGGTCAGGCCTCGACCGCGACCTGTGAACACCGCTTCGACGAACCGCTGGTACCGGCGCTGCTCGTCGAGCGGCACCAGCGGACGGGACCTGCGGCGCAGCTTGAGGATTCCGCCGTCGACGGCGGGCGTCGGGCGGAACGATCGGGCGGGAATCCGGCCGCAGGACTGGAACTCGTACCAGGGCGACCATTGGGCGTTCAGCTGGTTGCCGCCCTCGGCGCGCTTTCGGGCGACGTCCCACTGCACCAGCAGCACCGCTTCCGACCAGGTCTTCTCGGTCAGCAGGCGGCGGGTCACCGAGGTCGTGATGCCGAACGGCAGGTTGCCGATCACGGCGTGCTCGGCGGCGGGGAACCGGAAGTCGAGCATGTCGCAGCGGATCACGCGCACTTCGGGGAACGTGGCGCGGAGGCTGGACGCCCAGTGCGGATCGAGTTCCACCGCGGTCACTCGACGTCCGCTGCCGACGAGTTCCCGGGTGATCGCGCCGCTTCCGGCGCCGAGCTCCACGACCGGTCGCGGGACTGGATCGAGCAGATCGACCAGGCGGCGGACGACACCTCGGTCGACGAGGAAGTTCTGGCCGAGTTCACGGCGCGCGCGATCGCGCGCCGACCTGCGGCGGTAAGGCATGTTCGGCTTCTCCTGCGTTTCGCGGACCGGTGGGAACCGGACCCCCGCGAGCGCAGGTCAGCGTGGTTTTCAGGGCACGACGAACCGCGCGTCAGGAAGCAGGAGTCCGGACGCGGCGGCGGCGCGGAATGCGATAGCTGCGCCGCCTAAGCGGAACGCAGCCGGCTGAAAGCGGCAGCAGCTGGAGAAGCCATGCCGCGGAAGTTAGCAACGGAAGAGCCCCGGCCGAAACTGATTTTTCGCTGGTCGCTGTGCAACGATCGATCGGACGTGGTTCCCGGCTTCGGAGCGTGCGCATGCGGGTCTACCTGAGCGTCGACATGGAAGGCATCACCGGACTGGTCGACGCTCAAGACGTCCAGCCGACCGGCCGGGACTACGAGCACAGCAGGCTGATGATGGCCGAGGACGTCAACGCCGCCATCCGCGGCGCGCTCACCGCCGGGGCCACCGGTGTCACCGTCAACGACGCGCACGGTCCGATGCGCAACCTGCGTTCGGACATGCTGCATCCCGCAGCGCGGCTGATCCGCGGCAGGCCCAAGGCCATGGGCATGCTCGAAGGGCTCGACGGCACCTTCGACGCAGCGCTGTGCATCGGCTACCACTCCCGAGCCGGAACCGCGGGCGTGCTCAGCCACAGCTTCATGGGGCGCGAGATCGAGGACATGTGGCTCGACGGCCGTCCGGTCGGCGAGATCGGGCTCACGCATGCCACCGCCGCAGCGCTCGGCGTCCCCGTGGTGCTGCTCTCCGGCGACGATGCCGCCTGCGTGGAGATGGCGGAGTGGGATCCGAACGTCCGGACCGTGCCGGTGAAGTACGCGCGAGGGCGTTTCGCCGCCGAACTCCTGCCGGTCGCGGAAGCGCACGAGGCCATCGAATCCGCCGCCGCCACCTGCCTGACCGGCGAACTCACGGCCCCGCCCGCATCGGAGACCACGACGCTGGCCGTGCGCTGGCAGTCCACCGCGGTGGCCGACGAGCTGCGGAACCTGCCAGGTGTCACCGGTCGCGATGACCGGACCATCGCGATCAGCGGCCAGCCGCTCGAGGTCTACCGGCAGTTCCGGGTGTGGATGAACGTGGCCGGTGCGCTCGGGAACCAGCCTCCCTACTGCTGAGCTGTTCAGCGCACGGCGGCGCGCTGCGCCGCTTAAGCGCGACGCAGGCGGCAGGAGAAGCCGTGCCGCATTGGTGACGTTGGCCGAGACCACGGTCCGGCTTCGTCGAGCACGCGGGAACCGCGTTCCGCGACGCCGAACACCTGGCGCAAGAACTCGATCTCCGCAGCGGTGTCCTGCGAGATCACCCACGGGTCGATGCGCGACTAGCCGTCGGGGACGGGTTCTGGCGCGTCCCCGATCGTCATGCGCGGAACTTCCCGCGGCCCGCGCCGCCTCGGGGTGGCGACTCCGGTATGTAGTCGTGCGGCTACCTTGAGCTCGTCTTTCGGCAGATCGGCCGCGGGTTTCGATAACTCTGCGTCGCCCGTTCGGCCGTTGTTCACCTCGGCGTACGGGAACCATCGCCTGATCGACCTAACGTCCAGGCGTTCCCGATGTGCATTTGGAGGTCCGCTTGTCTCCCCGACCGGACAACGGGCGGGTCATCCCGCTTCCGCTGCTTCCCCACCACTCCGCGAACCGTTCCTCGGTGACCTGCAAGTACCGGTGCGGCAACGCCTGCGCGCACGAAGCCCCCAACACCTCGGACAACTCCTACTTCGGCGACATCGTCGAGAGCGTGCTCAGCCGTCGCGGCGCGCTGAAGGCCACCGGTGCCTTCGCGCTGGCAGTCGGCGGTGCGGCCGCTCTGTCCGGCACCGCGGCCGCAGCCGCTCCGGCGCCGGTGCGCCGTCCGGGCGGACGGGCCGTCCCGGGCACCGACTTCACCGCGGTCGCCCCGAACACCGAGGACGCCGTGGTCACCGCTGAGGGCTACGAGCAGGGCGTGGTCATCCGCTGGGGCGACCCGGTGGTGCCCGGTGCTCCCGAGTTCGACTTCAACAACCAGACCGCGGCCGCGCAGGAGCAGCAGTTCGGCTACAACAACGACTTCGCCGAGCTGGTCCCGCTGGACGGCAGCGGCAAGCGGAACCTGCTGGTGGTCAACCACGAGTACACCACCGAAACGCACATGTTCCTCGGCTACGACGAGGAGAACCCGACCGAGGAGCAGGTGCGCATCGCGTGGGCGGCGCACGGCCTGTCGGTCGTCTACACCGAGCGGGAGCGCAACGGCGGCCTCAAGGTCCGGCCGAGCCACTACAACCGCCGCATCACCCTGAACACGCCGTTCGAGATGCGCGGACCGGCCGCGGGCAGCGACCACCTCAAGACCTCCGCCGACCCGACCGGCACGAAGGTGCTCGGCACGCAGAACAACTGCGCGGGCAGCATGACGCCGTGGGGCACGATCCTGTCCGGCGAGGAGAACTTCAACCAGTACTTCGCCAACGCCGACTCGATCACCGACCCGAAGGCCAAGGAGCGGCTCGCCCGCTACGGCCTCAAGGGCGCCACGAGCAACCGCAAGTGGGAGCGCTTCGACAAGCGCTGGGACCTCGCGCAGGAGCCGAACGAGGCCAACCGCTTCGGCTGGGTCATCGAGATCGACCCGCACGACCCGAACTCCACGCCGATCAAGCACACCGCGCTGGGCCGCTTCAAGCACGAGGGCGCGGCGGTCAAGGTCGCCGAGGACGGCCGGGTGGTCGCCTACTCCGGTGACGACGAGCGCTTCGACTACATCTACAAGTTCGTCTCCAACGGCAAGATGAAGCGGGGCAAGAGCGCCCACGCCCGCCGGCACAACATGACGCTGCTCGACGACGGCACGCTGTACGTCGCGAAGTTCACCGGCAACAGCCCGGAGAGCGAGATCGACGGCACCGGCAAGCTGCCCTCCGACGGCGCCTTCGACGGCACCGGCGAGTGGATTCCGCTGGCCAGCGGCAACAAGTCGTTCGTGCCCGGCTTCACCGCCGAAGAGGTCTACATCTTCACCCGGTTGGCCGCCGACAAGGTCGGCGCGACGAAGATGGACCGGCCCGAGGACATCGAGCCGAACCCGGTCAACGGCCGCATCTACTGCGCGCTGACCAACAACTCCAACCGCGGTTCGACCGGCAACGCCGCGCCGGACGAGGCCAACCCGCGGGTCGGCAACAAGCACGGCCACGTGCTGGAGATCGACGACGACGCCACCGGCACCTCGCTGCGCTGGACGCTGCTGCTGGTGTGCGGCGACCCGAACGACGCGGGCACCTACTTCGGCGGCTTCGACAAGTCGCGGGTCAGCCCGATCTCGTGCCCGGACAACGTGGCCTTCGACCGGCACGGCAACCTGTGGATCTCCACCGACGGCAACGCGCTGAAGAGCAACGACGGCCTGTTCGCGGTGCCGGTGGACGGTCCGGAGCGCGGTTTCGTCAAGCAGTTCCTGACGGTGCCCAACGGTGCGGAGACCTGCGGCCCGGTGGTCCGGGACGACCTGGTGACGGTGTCCGTGCAGCACCCGGGCGAGCTGGACGACGCGAGCGCCGACAACCCGGCATCGCACTGGCCGGACGGTGGCGACTCGCAGCCGCGTCCGTCGGTCGTGGCGGTCTGGCGCAAGGACGGCGGTGAGATCGGCCGTCGCTGATCTCACCTTGCGAGCGCGGGGGTCTCCGGCATTGCGACCGGGGGCCCTCGTTGCGTTGCTGGGACCGGGCAGGCGGCGGTGGCCGCCTGCCCGACCTGCCTCAGTCGATGCGCCAGGCGATCAGCGCGGCCGCGGCGAGCCCGACCAGGGCCAGCGCGCAGCTGACGGCGAAGGAGTCGACGCCGACCAGCGCGGGTGCGAACCCGATTCCGATGTAGAGCGTGACGCCCGACGACCCGCCGAGCTGGTCGGCGGCGCGCTGAACGCCCGACGCGACTCCCGCGTCGTCATCGGTGACGCCGGTGACCGCCGCCTGCTGCAGCCCGACCAGTCCGAATCCCATCCCGGCGGCGATCAGCACCATCGCCGGGATCGTCTCGACCGCACCGGCACCGAGCTGCGCACCCGCCGCGATGGCGATCATCCCGGCCGCAGTCGAGGCGATGCCGATGACGGCGCAGGTGCGCGCGCCCCACCGCCCGGCGACGCGGGGCACGAACGTCACGGCCGCGACGAGCGCCACGGCCAGCGGCAGGAGCGCCACGCCCGCTTCGAACGGTGTCAGCCCCGCACGCTGCTGGAGCTGGAAGGTGAACAGCAGGAACGACGTGGACAGCGCGGCGCTGAGCAGCGCGGTCGCGATGTTGGCCAGCACCCGTGTGCGGTTGTGGAAGAACGACATCGGGACCAGCGGATTGGCCGCCTTGCGCTCCACGACGACGAACGCCCCGGCTGCGAGCACCGCGCCGATCAGGGCGATCGGCGCGTCGACGACTCCGAGCACGAAGAGCAGGGGAGCCGCCGTGAGCAGGGCGGCTCCGGGCAGGTCCAGCTCCTTGCGCTCGCCCGGCGGGTCCGCCGGGACGAGGACCAGGGCGGCGCCGACCACGTAGGCGGTGAACGGGACGGCGACCAGGAAGATCCACCGCCAGCCGAAGAGCTCGGTGATGACGCCCGAGAGCACGAACCCGAGCACCAGGCCGGAGCTCGCCACCGCCGCCCACACGCTCAGCGCGCGGGTGCGCCGCGGCCCCTCGGGGAACGCCAGCACGATCATCGCCATCGCGGCCGGGAGGGCGAGCGCTTCGCCCGCCCCCTGCAGCAATCGCGCCACAACCAGCAGCGGGAACGTCTGCGTCAGGCCGGCGAGGAGCGAAGCAGCGCCGAACACCGAGGTGCCCACCAGCAGCATCCGCCGCCGACCGAGCACATCGCTCAGCCGGCCGCCGAGCATGAGCAGGCCGCCGCCGGTGACGGCGTAGCCGACGACCACCCAGGTCAGTCCGCGCGCGTCGACACCGAATTCAGCGCCGATCGAGGGAAGCGCGATGTTGACCACCGTGACGTCGACGGCGATCAGGAACTGCAGCATGGCCAGGGATCCCAGGAGGAGCCAGGGCCGCGCGCCGGTGTTCCGGCGCTGGACGGGAATGTCCGCGTGCAAGAGAGAACTCCGTTGCTCGATGCGAATCCGAGCAGCACAAGAGAGCCGCTTCGGTCTGGACGCGAAGCGACGGAACGTTCAGCAGGACCGCGCCGCCGCTAGAAGCGGGGCGTGCGGGTCACAGCGGCCGCGGCCGCAGCAGAAGCACCGGACATGCCGCGGAGGCTAGCAGGGGAGGCGGTGCGCGGTCGCGGCATTTTTCGGTGGACACCTGCTCGGTGGCCGCAGGCGCCTCTCCGGCCACGTCGGGTCAGTCCTGGTCGGAGGTTTCGGTGCGCGGGGCGGCCTTGAGCGCGATCACGGTGATGGCCGCCGCGATCATCACGATGCCGACCACCCAGAGGCCGGTGCGTTGGGATCCGGTCGCGTCCTTGAGCGCGCCGGTGATGTAGGGCGCGGCGAAACCGCTGATGTTGCCCAGCGAGTTGATCAGCGCGATACCGCCCGCGGCCGCCGCGCCGGCCAGGAAGTTGCTGGGCAGCGCCCAGAACGTCGGCAGCGCCGAGCAGACGCCGACCGCGCAGGCGGTCACCGCGACCATCGCCAGGAACGGGTTGCCCAGGTAGAGGGCGATCGGGATGCTGACACCGCCGAGCAGCAGCGGCAGCGCGACGTGCCACACGCGTTCGCGCTTGCGGTCGCCGTGCGTGCTCCAGAGCACCATCGCCACCGCGCCGATCACGTAGGGGACGGCGGTGATCAAGCCGGTTTCCATGGTGGACAGTTCGGTGCCGTACTGCTGCTCGAACCCCTTGATGATGGTGGGCAGGAAGAACCCGAGCGCGTACAGGCCGTAGGCGATGCCGAAGTAGACGAACGCCAGCGCCAGGATCCGCGGGTGGGTCAGCGCCTTGCGCAGCGGCCAGCTGTGCTCGGCCTCGGTCTGCTCGCGCTCGGCCGTCAGCTGACCGGTCAGCCAGGCGCGTTCCTCAGCGGTGAGCCACTTCGCCTCCGACGGCCGGTCGGTCAGGTAGAACCAGGTGACGAAGGCCAGCAGGATCGCGGGCACGCCCTCGACCAGGAACATGAACCGCCAGCCGGACAGGCCGAAGATCCCCTCGCCACTGGTGATCAGCACGCTCGACACGGTCGCGCCGATCGCGCTGGACACCGGCACGGCGGTCATGAACAGCGCGACCGCCTTCGCCCGCTGCGCGGCCGGGAACCAGTACGTCAGGTACAGGATGATGCCGGGGAAGAACCCCGCCTCGGCCACGCCGAGCAGGAAGCGCAGCACCACCAGCGTCGTGGCGTTCGGCACGAACGCCATCACGGTCGCCACCACGCCCCAGGTGATCATGATCCGGGCGAGCCACTTGCGCGCCCCGAACCGGTGCAGCGCGAGGTTGCTCGGCACCTCCAGCACCAGGTAGCCGATGAAGAAGATGCCCGAGGCGAAGCCGAAGAGCGTCGCGGTCAGGCCGAGCTCGTCGTTCATCCCGTTCGGGCCTGCGAAGCCGATGTTGACCCGGTCCAGGTAGTTGACGAAGTACAGCAGGCACAGGAACGGCATCAGCCGCACTGCGACCTTGCGCAGGATGCGGTTCTGCACCGCGGCAGGGGCTTCCTCGACTCCGCTCACGCGAGTGACCTAAGTCCCATCCCCCTGATGGGTCAAGGCCCTGCCCGCTGGTTGGGACAGCCGGTGACTGCCCCGCGACCCGCCGACGTTACCGTTGAGGCATGCCCGAACGCCCAATTGCCCTGGTCACCGGTGCCTCGCGTGGTATCGGTGCCGCCGTCGCCCGCTCGCTCTCCGACACGCACGACCTGCTGTTGGGCGGGCGCGACGCCGACGCGCTGCAAGCACTCGTCGACGAGCTCCCCGGCGCCAAGCCGTGGCCGGTCGAGCTGACCGACCACGACGCCGTCGCCGCCGCGGCCGCCGACATCGACAGGCTGGACGTCGTGGTGCACAGCGCCGGCCTGGTCGAGCTCGCTTCGGTCGCCGACGCCACCAGCGACTCCTGGCGACGCACGTTCGAGCTGAACCTGTTCGCGGTCACCGAGCTGACCCGCCTCCTGCTGCCCGCGCTGCGCGCCAGCAAGGGCCACGTCGTGCTGGTCAACTCCGGCGCCGGGCTGTCCGCGAAGCCGAACTGGGGCTCCTACGCCGCGAGCAAGTTCGCGCTGCGCGCCTTCGCCGACGTGCTCCGCGCCGAGGAAGCCGCCAACGGCGTGCGGGTCACCTCCGTGTTCCCCGGCCGCACCGCCACCGACATGCAGCGCGGCATCCGCGAGCAGGAGGGCGCCGAGTTCCAGCCGGACGACTACCTGCGTCCCGAGTCGGTCGCCGGCCCGATCGTGTCCGCCGTGCGCGCCAGCGCCGACGCCCACCTCACCGAGATCGTCATCCGGCCGTCCTGACCGCACACCTGCGCTAGCGGGGCCTCAGCGTCGGCCTGACGAAGATCGGCGGGGCTGGGGCCCACCGGCCGAGTGCTGAGGACCCGCGTTCGCACGGGGCACCGCGACGTGCAGATCCGGAACCGGGTCCGACGGTGGACGGCTCGCCTGCCCGGGTGTCCGGCCGCAGCGACGCGCCCGGACGCCAGCCTGGGACTCGCGAGCCAGACGGGCGTGACACCCCGCTCAGCCCGCGAGACGGCTTCAGCCGCGGACGTGCTGCGCCGCAGTCCGGGCAGCCGCCTGCACTGCACGGCGATCCACCTGCGTGGGTTCCCGGTCGCGCAACACGCGGTCACCCGCGACCCAGACGTCCCGGACGCAACGTGAACCGGCCGCCCACACCACGTTCGCCAGGATCTGCTCGTCCGGCACGTCCAGTCCGGTGGCGAACGCCGGGTTGTCGACGTCGAGGTGCACGATGTCGGCCCACCGGCCCGCCTCCAACGAGCCGATGTCGTCCCGGTGCAGCGCCTCCGCTCCGCCCCGGGTGGCGGCGAGCAGCGCCGTGCCTGCGCTCAGCGCGTTGGCGTCACCGCTCAGGGTGCGCGCGAAGAGTCCTGCCAACTGCACCTCCTCCCACAGGTCAAGGTCATCGTTGCTGGACGGCCCGTCGGTGCCCAGGCCGACCGGGACGCCGGCGGCCAGCAGGTCGACCAGCCGCGCCGTCCCCGAAGCGAGCTTCGCGTTGGAACCGGGGCAATGCGCCACCCCGACCCCGCGGCGTGCGAACAACTCAATGTCCTCATTGGACAGGTGTACGGCGTGCGCGGCGAGCACCCGTCCGTCCAGCACACCGAGCTTCTCCAGCAGCTCGGGCACCGAACCGAACTGCTTTCGCTGCTCGACGTCCTCGGCGAGGGTCTCCGCCACGTGCGTGTGCACCAGCGCCCCGCGCTGCTGCGCGGCCTCACCGATCGTCTGCAGCGCCTCCGGCGGCAGCATGTATGCCGAGTGCGGGCCGTAGGCGAGCTCCACCCGATCACCGGGGCCGAACCGCAGCCCGTCGGCGTCGATCCACCGGTCGATGCCGTCGACCATGCCCTGCCAGCCGCCGAGCTTGTCCAGCTCCGGTGTGGCGATCACCGCCGGAGCGCACACCACGCGCGAGCCGACCGCGAGAGCCGCACTGGCCACCGCCTCACCGTCGAAGTACATCTCGGCACTGGTCGTGACACCGTTCCGCAGCATCTCGACGCACCCGAGCTCCATGCCCGCCCGGATGTCCGATGAGCGGAGCCTCGCTTCGGCAGGCCAGATCACCTCGCGCAGCCAGCGCAGCAGCGGAAGGTCACCCCCCATCCCCCGCAGCAGCGTCATCGGGCTGTGCGCGTGCGAGTTGATCAGCCCCGGCAGCAGGATCCCGCCGCATTCCCGGACATCCGCGTCGTTCGGACGTTCCGGCGCAGCACTGCGCGGCCCGCAGTACGCGATGCGGCCGGTCTCATCGATGTCCACCACCGCATCCCGGATGACCGAGCATCCCGGGTCGCAGGGCAGGACCAGCGGTGCGTGCAGGCGCAGTGCGATCGACATGCCCGCATTCTGCCGGACGCCTACGCGGTTCCTAAGCTGCTCATGAGCAGCATCATGATCACCCCCGCCAAGCCCGCGATGCCGGTCAGCACTGCCACGAGAACGGTGTCCTGAGTTCGCTTCGTCATGACTCCAGAGTCGCGGATTCGCAGGCCCATGACCTCGGCTGAAAGGCCAGTCGGCCTCGTTCGATCGGCCATTGCCGAGAGGCCGACCGGCCGACCCCGGCAGGGTGACGGCGATCAATCCGCGTCGGGTGCCCCGGTCTCGATCAGGCGGCCGCCGTCCAGCCGGAGCCAGCGATCGACCCCGATCCCCGACAGGAACCGCTCGTCGTGGCTGACCACGACGAACGCGCCTTCGTAAGCGTTGAGCGCGCTCTCCAGCTGACCGACGCTGACCAGGTCCAGGTTGTTGGTGGGCTCGTCGAGCAGCAGGAGCTGCGGTGCGGGCTCCGCGTTCAGGACGCAGGCCAGCGTCGCGCGCAGCCGCTCACCACCGGACAGCGAGCCGACCGGCAGGTGCACCCGCGCTCCCCGGAACAGGAAGCGGGCGAGCAGGTGCATCCGCTGCGATTCCGGCATCCTCGGCGCGAACTGGACCAGGCTCTCCAGCACCGTGCGGTCCAGGTCGAGCAGGTCCAGCCGCTGGGAGAGGTAGGCGATCCGGCCGTCGGCCCGCTTGATCCGGCCGTGCTCCGGCTCCAGCTGGCCCTCGACCAGGCGCAGCAGCGTGGACTTCCCGGCACCGTTCGGGCCGGTCAGCGCGATCCGCTCGGGCCCCTTGATGGCCAGGTCCGCGCCCTCCCCGGTGAAGAGTGCCCGCCCGCCCCGGCTGATCCGCATCCCTTCGCCGACGAACACCACGCGACCGGCCGGGACGCGCGTGCCGGGCAGCCGCAGCGAGATCTTCTGCTCGTCCCGCAGTCCGCGGCTCGCCTCGTCGAGCCGGGACTTGGCCTCGTCGACCCGGCTGGCGTGCATCTCGTTCGCCTTGCCCGCGGTCTCCTGCGCACGGCGCTTCAAACCGCCCGCGACGATCTTCGGCAGGCCCGCGTTGCCGATGTTGCGGGCTGCGTTGCTGGCCCGCCGCGCAGCTCGTTCCCGGGCCTGCTGCATCTCGCGCTTCTCGCGCTTGAGCTCCTGCTCGGCGTTGCGGACGTTCCTCTCCGCGACCTCCTGCTCGGCGCGGACAGCTTCCTCGTACTCGGTGAAGTTCCCGCCGTAGAAGCGGATTTCGCCGCTGCCGAGCTCGGCGATGCGGTCCATCCGGTCGAGCAGCGACCGGTCGTGGCTGACCAGCAGCAAGCAGCCGTTGAACTCGTCGAGCACTCCGGCGAGCTGGCGTCGCGCATCGCTGTCGAGGTTGTTGGTCGGTTCGTCCAGCAGGAGCACGTCGGGCCGCTTGAGCAACTGCGCGGCGAGGCCCAGCGAAACCACTTGGCCGCCGCTGAGGGTGTGCAGCTGCCGGTCGAGCTGCACGTCGGCCAGGCCGAGGCGGTCCAGCTGGACGCGGGTGCGCTCCTCGATGTCCCAGTCGTTGCCGATGGTGGTGAAGTGCTCTTCGGCGGCATCACCGGATTCGACCGCGTGCAGGGCCTCGATCACCGCGGACACGCCGAGCACCTCGGCGACGGACAGGTCGCCGACGAGCGGGAGGGACTGCGGCAGGTAGCCGAGAACGCCGCGGGTGGACGCGGTTCCGCCGCTGGGCCGGTACTCGCCCGCGAGCAGTTTGAGCAAGGTGGACTTGCCTGCGCCGTTGGGCGCGACGAGCCCGGTGCGGCCGGTGCCCACCGTGAACGACAGGTTCTCGAACACCGGGGTGTCGTCCGGCCAGGAGAAGGAGAGGTTCGAGCAGGTGATGAACGCTTCGGACATGCGAAAGCCCTCGGAAGTGATGCGGGCGCGTTGAAGCGACCCGATGTGGAACGGGAAATGTGGCGCGACGAATCAGCCACCGCGGCGGCGCCCCGCGCCTGCCCGTGGCCGATCACTCCCGGGAATCACCCGGAGATGTCGTCGTCCCCTACCCCTGCCACTGCCGCTCCTTCGTCAGGCATCACTCGCAGCCCGGGAGCCTAACAGCAGGCACCCCGGAACGCGGACTCATTTTCCGGCCGCGGGCGCGGCGGCGGTCATCAGTCGTCCATCAAACCGCTGCGCCAGGCCCACGCGGCCGTTTCCACCCGGTTCCGCGCCTTGATCTTGCTCTGCGCGGAGGCCAGGTGGGTCTTCACCGTGGACAGGGACATGAACAGCTCCTGCCCGATCTCACCGTTGGTCAGACCGCGCGCGGTCGCCCGCACCACGTCGAGCTCGCGCTCGGTGAGATCCACGTCCGGGACCGCTCGCCGCTGCGTCTGCGGCTGGGAGAAGTGCTTGAGAAGGCGCACCGTGATCTGCGGTGAGACCAGCGCGTCCCCGCGCTGGGCGGCGCGGATGGCTTCGAGCAGCAACGTGGGACCGGCGTCCTTGAGCAGGAATCCGCTCGCGCCGTTGCGCAAGGCGCGGTCGACGTACTCGTCCAGGTCGAAGGTGGTCACCACCACGACCTTGATCGGATCGGTCACGTCGGGGCCGGCCAGCTGCTTGGTCGCCTCCAGGCCGTCGATGCCCGGCATGCGGATGTCCATCAGGCACACGTCCGGCCGCTTCTCCCGCGCGACCTGCACCGCGTCCACCCCGTTGGCGACATCGGCCACCACCTCGATGTCGTCCTGGGACTCCAGGATCATTCGGAACCCGGCGCGCACCAGCTCCTGGTCGTCGGCGATCAGCACCCGGATCATCGCTGCCCCTCATCTCCGCTCTGGTCTTCCAGCGGCAGCTCGGCTTCGACCCGCCAACCGACGTGCTCGCCCGGCCCGGCGTGAAACGTGCCGCCGAGCAACTCGATCCGCTCCCGCATCCCGACGAGACCGTATCCCCCCGACCCACCGACGGGTTGGCGGCGCACCCCCGAGCCGTCGTCGGTGATCAACGTGTACAGGTTCTCGTGGTCGGCCCACACCTTGACCTGGATCAAGCTCGCGTCCAACGCGTGCTTCTCCGAGTTCGTCAGGGATTCCTGCACCACGCGCAGCGCGGACCGCGCCACTTCCTGCGGAACCGGGCGGTGCACCAGGTCGACCCGCAGGTCCACCCGCGGTGGGCGGGTGTGCTCCGTGGGCTGGCGCTGGGCGGACTCCACCAGCGCCCGCAGGTCGGCTTCGAGGTCGGTGGTGGCCTGCTCCGTCGCGGTCGAAGCCCCGGCGGGTTCGGTGCTGCGCATGCTGCCCACCAGCCGCCGCATCGCGGTCAGCGCCTCGGTGCCGCTCTCCGCGATCCGCGCGAGCGCGTCGGTCGCCGCCTTCGGGTTCATCTCGGCCACCATCTGCGCGGCCTGCGCTTGCACCACGATGCCCGTGACGTGGTGCGCCACCACGTCGTGCAGCTCGCGGGCCAAGGCCATCCGCTCGGCTTGCTGCGCGCTCTCCACCGCGGAGTGCACCGTTCGGGCGCGCTCCTCGTCCCTGGCGCGGAAGTACATCCCGGTGCCGACCGAGATCACCAGCAGCAACCCGCCCATGAACACCGCGGGCATCAGCTCGCTGGTGTTGCCCGGGTCGTACTCGTAGAGGTCGTTGCGGTACCTCGGGGTCATGAACACGGAGAGCAACGTCACCACGACCAGCGTCGCGGTGGCCTGGATGGCGCGCCGGGTCTCCGCGTGGCGGACCACGTAGGTCACCAGCAGCATGCCCGCGCCGGTCGCCGCCAGGGACACCGGTCCCAGGATGTTGCCCCGGCTGCCGGTCAGCCCGAGCACCTGCATCACCAGGGTCGTCAGCAGCATCGTCGCCGCGCCCAGGTAGGCGGACTCGGTGGGCCGCATCGGGGCGAAGGTGGCCAGCACCGCCATGACCAAGCCGCTGAGCAGCACCACCAGGCCCGACAGGAAGCTCAGGTTGTCGTTCTTGCTGAACTCCAGGAACAGCAGGATGCTCAGCGCGGCCATCACCGGCCACTGGCGCCGCAGCAGCCCCTGCATCGGCGAGTCCTGGAAGCGGCTCCGGCCGGGCCAGTTCCCGCGCAGGTACAGGCCGGTGCCGGTGGCCAGGAGCAGTTGCAGGACCCCGAAGGACAGCGTCGACTCCAGGTCGCCGTCCGAGTAGGTCGCCACCTTCATCCGGACCACGACCGAGGCCAGGCAGGCCAGCACGAGCACGGCGGTGACCGGGATGGCCTTGCGCAGCGAGCTGGCCCGGAAGAGGTAGAGGACCAGCAGCAGCCCGGCGGCGTTCTCCGTCGGCAGTATCTCCGCGAGACCGAGGTGGTAGACCTCCGAGCGGGTCAGCACCAGCACCCCGGTGTTGCCGATCAGCGCGAGTGCCGCGAGCAGTCCACATCGGACCGGTCGCCGCCTGCCGAGCACGGCGAGCAGCGCCATCGCGGTGATGCCGGGGATCAACAGCGGCCCGCCGCGCTGGTAGCCGCCGATGCTGATCAGCGCCAGCGCGTCGCCGCACAGCACCAGGCCGAGCAACGCCGCGAAGATCCACTGCTCGCGCAGCAAGCTGCCGAACCGGTGCCACCAGGGCGCGTCCGGTCCGGTTCCGTTGGGCGTCGCGAAACTGCTCACGCTGAAACGGTAGTCCGTGCGCCGGCTCGGGCACCTTGGCCGATCGGCTTGAACAACCTGGCCGATCGGCCGACCTCCGGCGCGCGATCAGCGGCCCGCAGGCCGATCCGGAATCTGCTCCCGCCGACCAGTCTTGGTGACATCGCGGCGGCCCGCCCCGAGCGGCGCCCCATCACCCAGAGCAGTGCACACGAGCAGGAGGAAGACATGTCGGCTCCCATGGCCGCGCAGCGGCCCGGAGATCCGTTCCTGGTGGGACGGGGGCTGGTGAAGAACTACGGCGCGTACCGCGCGCTGGCCGGTGTGGACATCTCCCTCCGCGCCGGTGAGGTGGCCGCGATCGTGGGGCCCTCCGGATCCGGCAAGACCACGCTGCTGCACGTGCTGGCCGGCATCCTGCGCCCGGACGGCGGGGAGGTCCTGCTCGACGGGCACCGCATCGACCAGCTCGGCGAGGCCAAGCGCAGCGCGCTGCGCAGGCACGAGTTCGGCTTCGTCTTCCAGCAGGGCATGCTGGTCGGCGAGCTGACCGCGGCCGAGAACACCGCGTTGCCGCTGCTGCTGGCCGGTGCCAACCGCAAGCAGGCGATGGCCGGTGCGCGGGACTGGCTGGGGCGGCTCGGCCTCGGTGGCATGGAGGACCGGCTGCCCGGTGAGCTCTCCGGTGGTCAGGCGCAGCGGGTCGCGATCGCGCGGGCGCTCGCCCACCGGCCGAAGGTGATCTTCGCCGACGAACCCACCGGCGCGCTGGACACGCGCACCGGCGAGGAGACGACCAATGCGCTCTTCGCCGCCGCTGCCGCCACCAACGCGGCGGTGGTGATCGTGACGCACGACCGCGAACTGGCGGCCAAGGCGGGCCGGGTCGTGGAGATCCGCGACGGGCTGATCGCCGGCGGGGTGATGGCCGCATGAATCCGGTGCAGTTGGCGCTGCGGGTGCTGCGCGTGGACTCGCGCAGCCGCCTGTCCGCCTTGCTCACCGCTGCGGGCGTCGCGGTGGCCACCGCGCTCGTCCTGTTCCTGGCGACCCTGCCGAACGCGACGGATGCCCGGATGGAGCGCTCGGCGTGGCAGCAGGGCTCGGTCGGCGAGCACGGCGTGACGCTGACCAGCCGGGACTTCTTCCAGAACCAGACCATCACGCGGCTGGACGTCTCCGGCACCGCGGACCCGGCCAACCCGGCTCCGAACTACCCCGCGCCCGGCGAGGTGCTGCTCTCGCCGCGGCTGGCCGACCTGGCGGGGAAGTACCCGAGCCACGAGCTCGCCGACCGGTTCGCCGGCAAGGTGATCGGCACGCTCGACGAGAACCACCTCAAGTTCCCCGAGCAGCTGGTCGCCGTCGTCGGCCACCCACCGGGAACGGTGGACGCCGAGGCCGCGGAGATCTCCGGCTTCGGGGCGGTCGACACCAGCGACTTCCTCCTGAAGTTCATGTCCGGGGTCGGCATCGTGCTGCTGGCGATCCCGAGCATGGTGCTCGTCGCCTCGGCCGCCCGCCTGACCGCGGCGCGTCGGGAACGGCGGCTGGCGGCGCTGCGGTTGGCCGGTGCGACACCGGGTCAGGTGATCGGCGTGGTCACCGCCGAGACGGCCGTCGCCGCCGTGGTGGGCACCGTCGTCGGCCTGCTGCTGAGCTGGCCGCTGCGCTACCTCGGCGTGGTGATCCCGTGGGGCGGCGGGACCTGGCTGCTCAGCGACTTCACCCCGTCTCCGATCACCGTGGTGCTGATCGGATTGCTGATCCCGACGCTGGTCGTGGTGGCCGCGGTGCTGGGTCTGCGCCGCGTCGTGCGCGCCCCGCTCGGCGCGGCGATGAGCCACGTGCCGAAGCGGCCGAAGGCGTGGCGCTTGCTCGCCCTGGTGGCCGCGGGCGCGTTCTTCCTCTTCGGGCTGTGGACGGCGGAGGAGACCGGTGGGCTCGGGTTCCTGCTCGCAGCGCTGGCCGCGGTGCTCCTGTCGGCCTCCATCGTCGGCCCGTGGCTGACCGGGATGCTCGGCTCGCTGTTCGCCTCGATGTGGCGCAAGCCGTCGATGCTGCTGGCGGGCAGGCGACTGCGCAGCGATCCGAAGGCGGCCTACCGCTCGGTGTCGGGCATCGTGCTGGCGGTCTTCGTCGGCTCGATGGCGCTGACGCTGCTGCCGAGCTTCGAGACGTTCGCCGGTGGCGGCCGCTCCTTCAAGGACCCGGTGCTGTACCTGGACGTCCCTACGGCGGGCGCGGTCGAGCAGGAACAACGCATCAAGGACCAGCTGGCGAGCAGCGGTACCGCCGCAACGGTGGTGCGCGCCGAGAACGTCATCCTGGAAGACCCCGACGGGAACATCGCGGTCGGTCTGGTGCTGAGCTGCCAGGACGCCGCCGCCGTCACCCGCTTCGGCGTCGGGGACTGCGCGGGGCCGCCTGCGGTGTGGACGGCCGCCGGCCAGCCGCTGCCGAGCGCCGGTCTGAAGGTCCAGTCCACCCCGCCGTCGGGCGTCGACGACCCGCAGACGCAGGAGATCGTGCTGCCCGACGGGGTGCCGGTGCGCCAGATGGGCGAGCAGGACCCGGAGGTCGACGGCTCGGTGATCATCGATCCGGCGCTCGTCCCCGCGTTCACCGAGCACGGGGAGACCACCCTGGCGGTCAAGCCGGCGAACGAAGCGGACCGCGAGAAGGTGCGCACGGCGCTCGCGACGGCCCTGCCCGGGGAGCGGTTCAACAGCCGTGAGCTGCGGCTCTACGAGCAGCAGACGATGCTCGGCGACCTCAAGCGGATCACCGCGATCGGGCTCGGGCTGACCGCGCTGCTGGCCGGTGCCAGCGCGGCGATCACGGCGGCGTCGTCCGTGGTCGACCGGCGGCGCACCTTCAGCGCGCTGATCGCCGCGGGAACCCCGGTGCGGATGCTCGGCCGGGCGCTGAGGACCGAAGCGGCGCTGCCCGCGATGGTCGCGACGATCGGGGCGGGCGTGGCCGGAACGGCGGTAGCGGCCGGGATCTTCACGCTGTTCGGCGACTACCCGGTGGTGATCAGCGGCTGGATCCTGGCGCCGGTGGTCATCGGGATGGTCGTGGCGGTGCTCGCGTCCTCCAGCAGCGGGCCGATGCTGCGCCGGATCAGCGCGGAGCGCATCAGCGACGAGTAGACCAACGGCAGGTCGGTGTGCGGGCACGGTCGGGAACGGCCGTGCCCGCACACGCATGTCCTGCCAGCCGATCGGCCGGTCCGCCACCGCCCGGGACTGGCCGATCGGTCAGCCGGCCCGGCCACCTGACCGATCCGCCGACCCCCTGCCGGAAGCGAAGCTTGTGGTGTCAACGCGAAAGCGGCGCGATCAGCGGAGCGCCCGGAGCCAGGAAGGTCGGGATTGAAATGGTCACCACCATCTTCTCCATCATCGGAGCCGTCCTCGCAGTCGCCGTGCTGCTGCTCATGTCGATCAGCTCGGTCCTGCCGGACCTGATGGAGCGCTTCGCGGCGCGCCGGGACGCGGGCGACGCGGTCACTCGGCGGGCGGATCGGTCCCGAGGCAGCGCCGGTTCAGCCTCGACAGCTCGTCGTAGCGCGGTTGCCTCGGTGCGGGGGACTGGAAGTCACGCGGTGCTCCCTGCCGGGCACGGCGGTTCGCTTCCCTGGTGACGCTGAACATCGGCCGGGAGGTGCCGGGGCGCTGCCCGGAGCGCAGCCAGGCCAGTCGGTGCAGGGCTTCGCTGTGGTGATCGGTGATCGTGACCCGCGCGGAGTCGAAGGAGTACAGCACGGCCCGGTTGATCTCCACGATCGCCCGGTCCCGCCACAGGGTCCGCTCGGTGGAGGTGTCCATGCCCAGTCGTTCGGCGACGTGCCTGGTGATGCCGTAGGCGTTCTCGTCGGCCAGTCCGCGGGTGCCGATCTCGGTTCCGACGAACCAGGTGTTGAACGGCGCGGCCGGGTAGCGGATTCCACCGATGTCCAACTGCATGTTGCTGATCAGCGGCACGGTGTGCCAACGCAGTCCGAGCTCGGCGAACCACGGGTGTTCCGGGTGTTCCAGCGGAACCTCCTGCACCACGTCGCGGGGCAGGGGAACCAGCTTGATGCCCTCGTGGGCGGTTTCCACCACGAGCGGCAGGTGGTCGAAGCGGCCGCGCTGAACCGGCGGTTTCCAGCCCATCCGCTGGACTTCCGCGGTGAAGCCGCTGTAGCGCGCGTCGCCGAGCACTCCGCCGCCGGACATCGCGTAACCGGCGTAGCGCACCACCTGCTCGTTCCAGATGCGCGGGCCGGGGTTGCCGGGGGAGTCCGGGGCGAAGACGGTGACCAACGGCTGGATCCGGCCGGCGTTGGTGGCCAGCCGGAGGTGTTCGAAGCATTCGCTGGCGATGGCCGAGCCGTGGCGAAGCCCGCGCAGGTCGCGGACTTTCAGCCGGCGCCACGGAACTCCGCTGGTGCACCAACCGCTGTCGCGGAGCGCGACTCGCGCGCCGTAGGCGAGTTCGGGGCCGGTGTGCCGGTAGGTGCCGGTCGCGGCGATCGAGCGGCGCACCTCGGTCAGCCGTTCGGCCAGCGATCCGGCCTTCGGGTGTGCGTCGTGGAAGGCGCGCAGGAACTCCTCGGCGGCTGAGACGTCCGTGGTCGAATCCGTCCGCACGAGCGCGCTCGAAGAAGGGCTGTCGCCGGACTCGCCGACCTCGCACACAACGTCCAGAGCTTGCTCGGGCGGCCGTTGCTGGATCGGGATCACTTCATCACGGGTAACCGTCACGGGCCGGAAACGTAGTCGCGATCGGCGCTTACTCGTCACTCCAGCGGCACTCTTCTTTCCGGTGAAATTACTGGCCACGATCGTAGCCATGACAACCGGACGTGAACGGCTTCGGCCAGCATGCAGCTGAACTTGATCGCTCAATCAAGCGAATTGTTATCTGTTGATCTTCGTCCTCGGACGGCTCGCCGCACCGCCACCAGGAGCGATCGCGAGGTCCGGAAGACGCCAGCCACCGGCGTCCGCAGCGGCGATGCTGAGTGCTGTGACCGATCAGAGCAACACCAAGACGATCTTGAAGCGGATGTACGCGGCAGAGGCCGAGTACCTGCTGGCGGGCGGGCCCGGCAGCGCCGACTTCGAACCCCTCGCCGGACACTTCTCGCCAGAGGTCGTGCTGCACCAGGCTGAAGCGCTGCCCTACGGCGGGACCTGGCGCGGCCACGCGGACTTGGAGCGGTTCTTCGCCGCGATGAGCCGGACCTGGGCGGTGTTCGAGTTCGTCGAGCAGGAGTTCGTCGCCACCGACGAGGACACCGGGACCGCGGTGGTGCTCACCCAGGTGCGAGCCCGTTCCCGCGCCACCGGCCGCGAGCTGGAATTCCCGATCCTGCAAACGATCACCGTCCGGGACGACCGGATCGCCGAAGTCCGCCCGTTCTACTGGGACACCGCGGCGATAGCCGCAGCCTGCACGCCCGAGCAGGCAACGCCGCAGCGCTGAACCGAACTCGCGGCGGCCGAACGAACCTCCCCGGGCAGTGACCGGCTGCCCGGGGCAGCCACGACCGGGCCCTCAGACGGGCTGGCGCGCCATGAAGACGTCCACCGGATCCTCGGACTCGATGAAGAACCCGTGCCGTTCGTACAGCCGCAGCGCCGGGCTGCCCTGCAACACGTTCAGCCGCACCAGCAGCCCATCGCGGTCGCACTGCTCGAGCAGCAAGCGCAGCACGCCCGAACCGATGCCACTGCCCTGCAGGCGCGGGTCGAGGTAGAAGTGCTCCAGCCAGTGGGCGTCCTCGGCCGGTCGCAGAGCCACGCAGCCGGCGAACGCGCTGTCCACTTCGATCACCTGGGTGCAAGAGGGATCGAACCCGTCGCGCAGCCGCTGCCGGACGCGCTGCTCGTCGTACCGGCCGAGCCGCTCCAGATCCGCCCGCAGCACCACGGCACGCAGTTCGGCCACCGCCTCGACGTCGGCCTCCGAAGCCGCTCGGACATCCCAGCTCACCACGGGCGTCACGCTACTTCGGGCTGTCCTAGCGCCCGACGGAGCCGTCGATGTGCTCGCGGAGGATGTCCGCGTGGCCTGCGTGCCGCGCGGTTTCCTCGATCATGTGCAGCAGGATCCAGCGCATCGATGGCGGAGCCGCCTCGAGCACCGAGCGCGCGCCAGGCGTGCCCAGGTCGCCGCACGCCAGAGCGATCTCGTTGCTCCGCCGGATCGCTTGCCGGTAGGCGCTGATCAGCTCGTCAGCGGTTTCCCCGGCGGTGGGCCGCGCCTGGTCGTCCAGAACCGGCACGTCGAGACCGGCGTAGGAGAACTCGAACCAGTTCGCCTCGACCGCGGTCAGGTGCTTGATCAGGCCGAGCACGCTGGTGCCGGAGGCGACTCCGGGAGTGCGGGCCTGCTGGTCGGAGAGACCGGCTGCTTTGGCGATGACGGCTTCCCGGAGGTAGTCCAGGAAGGCCAGCAGCATCGTCCGCTCGTCGGTGTTGACGTCCGGCGGCCCGAGATCACTGCGCGGTGCGAGGTCGGTCATGCCGCGACGGTACGCGTTCAGACGCGCTCGAAGATCAGGTCGCGGATCTCCCGGCCTTCCTCGTGCGCCCGGTTCTCGAACTTCGTGACCGGCCGCCACTCCGGCCGCGGCGCCCAGCCGCCGGGCTCGTCGGCGTAGCGGTTGCGCAGCTGCGACTCGCCCTGGCAGACCTCCAGCATCTGCTCGGCGTAGTTCTCCCAGTCGGTGGCCAGGTGCAGCACCCCGCCCGGCTTGAGCCGGGAGGCGATCAGCGCCACCGACTCGGACTGGACCAGCCGCCGCTTGTGGTGGCGCTTCTTCGGCCACGGGTCGGGGAAGTAGATGCGGACCTCGTCCAGCGACTCCGGCTCGAGGTGCTCGCGGAGCAGCACGAGCGCGTCGCCGCGCAGCAGCCGGAGGTTGGTGACCTCCAGCTTCTCCGCGCGCAACATGAGCTGCGCCAGGCCGGGCTTGTAGACCTCGACCGCCAGGTAGTTGGCCTCGGGCTGGGCGGCCACCAGCTGCGCGGTCGTCTCCCCCATGCCGGAACCGATCTCCAGCACGACCGGCGCCGAGCGGCCGAACCAGGACGCCACGTCCAGCGGGCCTGCCGGCAGCGCGGTCACCTCGGAGCCCAGTTCGGCCCAGTGGCGGTCCCAGGCCCGCTGCTGGCCCACCGTCATCCGCTCGCCCCGCTGGACGTAGCTCACGACAGTACGACGGAAAGGAACCTGCTGGTCAGAGGCGTTCACGGGGAGCCAGTATGGCAAACCGGCCGCTCGCGCCGAGCAGCGCGGTGCCGGTCACCACGATTCGATCTGCGGCAGCATCGCGACCAGCCCGGCGACGCCCTTGACCGGGATCGGGACCGGCTCGGGGTCGTGGTGCGCGGGCACCACGTTCAGCCAGCCGTTGTGCTCGTCGGTGAGCGCCACAGTGGTCGGCATCTGCATCGGTGCCCGGTCCGACGGCGCGTACTCCCAGTACCCGGCCTCGCCCGTTCCGGCCCAGGGCACGAACACCCAACCCGGTCGGGCGCGCAGGACCGCGTGCACCTCGTCCTCGACCTCGAACGCCGCCTCGCGGGACGGCAGCTCACCGCGGTCCAGCGCCCGCAGCCACCACGGCGCGGGCAGCCGGTGCTTGGCGCCGTGCAGCTTGCGGAACAGTTCGAGCACCTGCGGTTCCGGCGCGGTGTGGATCCAGCTGCGGCGCAGCGAAGCGGGCTTGGCCGCTTCCAGCGCTGGTGGATGCGCTTCCGTCGCCAGGGACCACTCCAACCGGGGAACCGGTTGCAGTTGGACCTCGTCGGCCGACCGGCCCGGTCCGATGACCGAGCCCTCCTGCGGTTGCACCATTGGCCCACCCCTCTGCTGTTGAGAAAGTTGCGAGCCGCCAACTCGCCCTCGACCAGCTCATGCCCCCAAGCGACGCTGGTTCGGGACATCCCTACTCAATGCCTTACCACAACGGATGCGATCAATGACACCATGTAGTCAATTGTGTCTGAATTCACACATTGCCGACCGACGCGGATCGCCCCGGCGACCCGCCCCGAGACCGCCTGGAGTGGACAGATGGCCGACCAGATGATCCAACGGGTCGAAATCGACGGCGGTGTCGCCGTGGGCTTCGACAGCTCCGCGTCGTCGGCGCGTGCGCTCGTCGCAGCAGCCGAGGAGGCGAGGCGGCGCAACACCGTGCTGCACGTCGTGCGCGCGTGGAGCCTGCGCACCGCTCCGAGGCCCGCGGACTGCCCGCCGAACGTGATGCCGAGCATGGACGCGTTCCAGCAGGCGGTTCAGGAGGACACCGAGCGGATCGTGAGCGCCAAGCTCGGCGACCGCGGTGACCTCCAGGTTCAGTTCCACATCGTCCACTCGCCGTCGCCGCAAGCGCTGCTGTCCGCGTCGAAGGGCGCGGACCTGCTGGTCGTGGGGCACCGCGGGCGCGGCGGGTTCGCCGGGCTGATGCTCGGTTCGGTCGCGGAGCAGTGCGTCCGCCACGCGGCGTGCCCGGTGCTCGTGGTCCGCCCGAACGTCTGAGGGGCTCTTGGTTGAGAACGCGTGGGCGCTCGCGAAGGCGCGGAAGACTGCTGGGCTCTGGTCGAGGAGGTCGTCCGGCGGTGTCCGAGGCATGATCCGCAGCCCTTCACCCGGTCTCGGTTCCGTGCTGCGCGGCGCAGTGCCTCTGCGTTCGCGGTGATGCGGCGAGGTGGCAGGCGCCACTTCGCCGCGGGGCCGAGTTCGTCGTCGTGCGGAGGAGGGGCCGGGCGGCTAGCTTGTCCAGGATCCGGCTGTGCTTCACGGGTGCGTGCTCCCGGTCGGGGCGCGGCTGCCGATCGCGGAAAGCACAGGGCCCGGGCCATCCCCCGAATGACAGCCCGGGCCCTCCCCCGTCCCGACCGCCGGCGCCCCCGAGCGCTGCTGCAGTCGGTCGATTAACTTGTGCCAGTCGGCCGCGCCATCGCCAGTCCCGCACTATGTCCACTGAGGACACTTCGCGCCGCGTTGATCAGTTGCGTCGAGCAGGTGACGGCTGCGGCTCGATCTTGCCGTCGATCCTATCGGTTGACGTGATCAGACTCTCGGCCGGGCCGGGTAACGTTTTGCTATCCGCCGCCCAACTGGGCATTTCCAGAGTTGATCATGGTGGGTTCCAGCGCGGACGATCCGCGCTGGTCAGGCGTCCCGGCGCTGCACGACGACCAGGGCGATCACCCAGATCGCGAGCACGACGGCCGCGAAGTAGCCCAGCGAACCCCACGGTCCGAGCGGCATGCTCGCGGCGCCGTCGGCAGGCGTTCCGGACAGGAAGTTGCTGGCGTGGTTGAACGGCATCCACTTCTGCACGGTCTCGCCGATCCCCGGGATCAGGCCGACCAGGCCCTCCACCAGCAGCGACCAGATCAGCAGCAGCGTCACCGCACCCGCGGTCTGCCGCAGCAGCGCGCCGACCGCGACCGCCAGCACCGCGCCGAGGGCGAACACCAGGCCGACCCCGGCGACGATCCGCCAATCGTCCGCAGTGGTCAGCGCCAAGTCCGAGGCGGGCGCGAGCACCTTCGCCACGGCCCACGAACCGAAGGCGGAGAGCTCACCGATCACCAGCGCCACCAGCGCGACGAGCACGGTCTTGGCGGCCAGCGCGGCAGTGCGGTTGGGCACCGCGAGGAAGGTCGCGCGGATCGTTCCGAAGCGGTACTCGGTGGTGATCGACAGCGCGGCCAGCACCAGCACCACCATCAGGCCGAACTGGTAACCGGCCTGCGTCATCCCCAGCGAGATGGCGTCCAGCTGGCTGGCGAACAGGCCCGCGAACCCGATGGTCAGCGCCAGGGCGAGCGCGGCGCACCACCACGCCGAGCGGGTGGAGAAGAGCTTGATCCGTTCCACGGCGAGCAGGGTCATCGGGCCACCCCCGGAGCGATCGGCGCGGCCGCGCCGAGATTCGTCTGGTATTCCACGGAATCACTGGTCAGCTGCATGAAGGCGTCCTCCAGCGAACCGCGCTGCGCGGTCAGCTCGTGCAGCACGATCTGGTGCTGCGCGGCGAGTTCGCCGACCTGATCGGTCTCCGCGCCGTCGATCACGAGCGTGTCGTTGGCGGTGGCGCGCACGCTCAGGCCCTGCGCGGCGATCAGCTGCTGCAGGTCGGATGCGCGCGGTGAACGCACGAGCACCGCCTGCGAACCGGCGTTGTCCACGAACTGCTGGGTGCTGCACTGCGCGATCAGCTCGCCGCGGCCGATCACCACGAGTTCCTCGGCCGTCAGCGCCATCTCCGACAGCAGGTGGCTGGAGACGAAGACGGTGCGGCCCTCCGCGGCCAGGCCCTGCATGAACCGGCGGATCCAGTGGATGCCCTCCGGGTCCAGGCCGTTCACCGGCTCGTCGAACAGCAGGATCTTGGGGTCGCCGAGCAGCGCGCCGGCGATGCCGAGCCGCTGCGACATGCCGAGCGAGAAGCCGCCGGCGCGGCGGTTCGCGGCACCTTCCAGGCCGACCATGCCGAGGACCTCGTCGACGCGGCGCAGCGGGATGCCGTTGGACTTGGCGAGCCACCGCAGGTGGCTGCGCGCCGAGCGGTTCGGGTGCACCCACTTCGCGTCGAGCAGTGCGCCGACGGTGGTCAGCGGGTTCTTCAGGTCCTGGTAGCGCTTCCCGTCGATGCGCACCTCGCCCGCGGTCGGGCGGTCCAGGCCGAGGATCATCCGCATGGTGGTGGACTTCCCGGCGCCGTTCGGACCCAGGAAGCCCGTGACCTGGCCGGGCTTCACCGTGAACGACAGGTCGTTCACCGCGACTTTCGGGCCGTAGCGCTTGGTGAGGCCGATCGCCTCGATCATGATCACTCCTGTTGCCGAGGACAACGCTGGGCGGCCCCTTCCGGGCCACGACAGCAACGATGCCCGCTCAACGGGTGCGCGGGCATCGTTCCGGTGTATCGACCTCGGGTCAGACCCTGGTCGTAGAAGAGCCTGACCAGAGGATGACTCCGCTGGTCGGCGGGCTCAGCCGAACCAGCGGTCGAGGATCGCGGCCAGGCCGTCCTCGGCGACCGGGGCGGCGACCTCGTCGGCGGCCGCGTGGACGGCCGCCGGGCCCTGGCCCATCGCCACGCCGTGCGCCGCCCAGCGCAGCATCTCGATGTCGTTGTCGCCGTCACCGGCAGCGAACGTGTCCGAGGCGAGCACGCCCAGCTCGGCGCGCAGCTTCTCCAGGGCCGAGCCCTTCGACACGCCTTCGGGCGTCACGGTCACCCAGGGCTCGTAGTGGTCCAGCGTGTAGGTGCACGACGGCAGTTCGACGCCGGCGAGCCGCTCGACGACCTCGGCGGGCCGCCGGCCGGGCCAGCTGGCGATCAGCCGCGGCGCCGGAACGGCGGCCAGTTCGTCCACTGTGGTCGGATGCTGCAGGCCTTCCAGCTGGTGCGCCGGGAACTCGGCGGTCACCCGGTTGCCGATGCCGAGGTCCTCGGCGGCGAAGATCACGCCCGGCAGCCGGGCCGACAGCTCCGACAGCACCGGTGCGAGGTCGAACGTCTCCACCGACGCCGCCTCGCGGGTGGCCACGTCGAGCAGCACTGCCCCGTTCGAGCACAGGGCGAAACCGCTGGTCAGCTGGAGTTCATCGAGTACGGGGCCGGCACCGAGCACGGTCCGGCCGGTCGAGACGACGACCTGGCCGCCACCGGCGATGGCGCGGTGCACGGCGGCCTTCACGGCCGCCGAGATCAGCCCGGTGTCCGGGTTCAGGAGGGTTCCGTCGACGTCGAGGGCGATGAGTCGGGGTTTCCACGCGGCGTCGGTCACCAGGGCAGGCTATCCGCCGGTTCGCGCGTTGTGGCTGGTTGGAGGTGAAGTTCACGCCTCGCCGGGTTTGACCAGACCGGTCTCGTAGGCGAGCACCACCGCCTGCACCCGGTCCCGCAGGTCCAGTTTGGACAGGATCCGGCCGAGGTGGGTCTTCACGGTGGCCTCGGACAGGAACAGCTTGCCCGCGATCTCGGTGTTCGACAGGCCCTTCGCCACCAGCACCAGCACCTCGCGCTCCCGCTCGGTCAGCGCGTCGAGCACCGCGGCGTCGCGCAGCTCACCGCCGCCCTCGCCCAGGAAGCGGTCGAGCAACCGCTTGGTGACGCTCGGTGAGACGACCGCATCGCCGCTGGCCACCGACCGCACCGCGCTGACCAGGTTCTCCGGCGGGGTGTCCTTGAGCAGGAATCCGCTGGCCCCGCTGCGCAGCGCCGACAGCGCGTACTCGTCCAGGTCGAAGGTGGTCATCACCAGGACCTTCGCCGCGTCGGCCGCGACGATCCGGCGGGTCGCCTCGACGCCGTCGAGCACCGGCATCCGCACGTCCATGAGCACCACGTCCGGGCGCAGCTCGCCGGCGAGCTCGACCGCGTCCTCGCCGTTGCCCGCCTCGCCGACGACCTCCAGGTCCTCCTGCGCGTCGAGCACCATCCGGAACCCCATGCGCATGAGCTCCTGGTCGTCCACCAGCAAAACCCGAATCATGTCCCCGACCGTAGCGCTGCCGGTCCTGCCCGGCGGCCCGGGTAGCGGCTGCGCTTCGCCGGTGTCACGACGCCGCTCACGGGGGTTCGAGGGGCAGCACGGCGTGGACCTGCCAGCCGCCGCCGGGGCGGGGACCGGCCTCCAGGGTCCCGCCGTAGACCACCGCTCGTTCCCGCATGCCGATCAGGCCGTTGCCGCCCGACGCCAGATCGCTGGGCAGCGATGCGGTTCCGGCGTCGACCACCTCGATGTCGATGCACCGGCCGTCGTTGACCGCGCGGACGTCGGCCTTCGCGCCGGCCCCGCCGTGCTTGACCACGTTGGTCAGCGACTCCTGCACGATGCGGTAGACGCTGAGCCCGATCCCGGCGGGCAGGCCGGTGAAGTCGCCGGTCAGCTCCAGCGAGGTGGTCACGCCGAGCGCGCGCACCCGGTCGACCAGGTCGTGCAGGTTGGCCGCGGTCGGCTGCGGGATGCGGTCCGGTTCGTCCTCGCCGGGGTTGCGCAGGACGCCGAGCAGCCCGCGCAGCTCGCTGAGCGCCTCCCGCCCGGTGGCGCTGATCGTCTGCAGCGCCTGCTCGGCGAGCTCCGGCTTCTTGCTCATCGCGTAACCGGCGCCGTCGGCCTGCGTCACCATCACGCTGATCGAGTGCGCCAGGACGTCGTGGATCTCCCTGGCGATGCGGTTGCGCTCCTCGGCGACGGCGATGCGGGCCTGCTGGTCGCGCTCGAACTCCAGGTTGCGCAGCCGCCGCTCCACCTCGGCGAGGTAGGCGCGGCGCGCTCCGATGAACGCGCCCAGCGCCCAGCAGAAGCCGACCAGCATCACGAAGAACATGATCTGGACGATCAGCAGCTGCACCAGGTCGTCCGTCGGCTCCAGGCCGATGAACAGCTCGACCAGGAACAGCACGCCGACCAGCAGCGTGTACAGGGCACCGATGCGCCGGGTGGTGTAGGCGACCAGCGTGTAGATCATCACGCACTGGACCAGGGCGCCGACGACGGCGTCCTCCTGCACGGCGACCAAGACCGCCGACGCGAGCAGCACCGCGTAGGCCGACCGGATCGGCCAGACGCGCCGGAACGCGATCGGGACGGTCACCATCAGGTGGACCGGGAGCAGCAGCCAGAACATCAGGCGGTTCTGCTCGCTCTGGGCACCTGTCTCGGCGACCTGCAGCAGCAGCATGAAGGCGGCGATCGCGCCGTCGCCCACCACTGGATGCACCTGCAACCACAGGCTCAGTTTCCGCACGCGCCCGAGCCTAGAGCGGTCCGACCTGCGGTGACGTCATGCCAGCGGCTCGATTCGGGTCAACCTGTGGTCGTACGTGCGCCCCCGCGGGCGGGCCGCTGCGTGGCAGGATGTAGCGGCGCAGAGCGCGCAGTTGGCATCGGCATCGAGAGGTCCGCGTTGAGCACGGCATCCGAGCAGCACTGGCCAGGCCCGCTGTCCGCTGCGGTCGCCCGGTTGTGCACCGGGCTGCAGCCGCAGGTGTCCGAGCAGACCGCGGCCGGTTTCGCGGAAGTGCTGCGCCGGTTGTCCGCGCCGCTGCAGGTGGCCGTCGCGGGGCGGATCAAGTCCGGCAAGTCGACGCTGGTGAACGCGCTGATCGGCCGCCGGGTGGCACCCACCGACGTGGGCGAGTGCACCCGGCTGGTGACCCGCTTTCAGTACGGCACGGTGGACCGCGTCGAGGTGATCTTCCGCGACGGCAGCAAGCAGGCGGTGCCCTTCGACGCCGACGGCGGCATCCCCGCCGACCTGGGCGTGGACATCGACGAGGTCTCGCACCTGGAGGCCTACCTGACCAACGCGGTCCTGCGCGATCTGACGGTGATCGACACCCCCGGGCTCGGTTCGCTGGACGCCGCATCGGTGGCGCGCACCGAGGAGCTGCTCGGTGCGGGCAAGGACGCCGACGGCGAGCTGGACCCGGTGTCGCGCAACGCCGTCGCCGGGGCCGAAGCCGTGCTGTACGTGGTCACGCAGGGCGTTCGCGCCGATGACGAGCACGCGCTGGCGTCGTTCACCGCCGCCACGGCCAGCCGCGAAGCCGGGCCGGTCAACGCGATCGCGGTGCTGAACAAGGCCGACACCATCGAGGCGAGCACGGTGGACGGTGCGGGCGAGGACGTGTGGAAGGCCGCCTCGCTGCTCGCCGAGAAGCAGGCCGAGCTGCTCAAGCCCAAGGTCGCCGACGTGCTGCCGGTGATCGGCCTGCTCGCCGAGACCGCGGAATCGGGCGCGTTCACCGCCAACGACGCCGAAGCCCTGCGCGAACTGGCCAAGCTCGACGAGGCGACCCGCGAGACGCTGCTGATGTCGGCGGACCTGTTCACCAGCTGGGAGTGCGACGTCCCGGCGGGCACCCGCACCCGCCTGCTGGAGCGGATGGACCTCTACGGGATCCGCAGCGCGCTGGAGGCCATCGACGCGGACCCGGAGATCACCGCGGGCGCGCTGCGCCGCCGCCTGCTGGACTCCTCCGGGCTGGCTTCGGTGCTGCAGCGGCTGGACACCGTGTTCCGCGCGCGGGCGGACGGGATCAAGGCCGCGGCCGGGCTGGCCTCGGTGACGGCGCTCGCGCACTCCTCGGGAGACCCGGGCGAGCGGCAGCGGGTGCACGACGCGATCGAGGTGCTGCTGGCCAAGCCGGAGGCCCACCAGCTGCGCGTGCTGGAGGCGTTGACGCTGGTCGCGGCGGGTGCGGTGACGATGCCCGCGGACCTGGCCGAGGAGGTGATGCGGGTCGGCAGCAGCACCGACGCGGGTGAGCAGCTCGGCCTGCCCGGGCGGCACCGCAAGGAGCTGACCGACTACGCCCTGGAGCGGGCGAACTGGTGGCGCTCGTTCTCGTCGTTCGGCGCCACTCCGGCGCAGAGCCGCATCGCGCACGTGGTGCACCGGGCCTACTTCCTGCTCTGGCAGCAGCTGCGCTCGGGGTGATCGGGATGTGGGGCTGGCGGCGCAAGAATTCACCTGAAAGTGGAACCGGTCAGGCTGCCGACACGTCTGAGACCGAAGAGGGCACTTCGGACGTGGAGTTGGGAACAGACATGACCGCCGTGACCGCGGATCCGCTCGGCCAGGCGCTCGCCGAGCGCGCGACCTTGATCCAGCTCTGCATGTACGCCCTGGACCGGGCACGCAGCACGGGAGTCGTGGAGCGGCTGGCCGAAGGTCTCAGCGGAATCGGCGTGGCCCCGCTGCGCCCGGACGGCACCCGCTTCGACCCGGCCCTGCACGAGGCAGGCGGCACGCTGCCCACCGACGATCCGGCCCTGGACGGCGTGATCGCGGAGACCGAGGTGCTCGGCTTCGCCGACCGAGACCGGATCCTCCGCGCCCCGATCGTGACCGTCTACCAACTCCGCAAGCGGTAACCCGCTCTCCTCGCACCCGACGCCCCGGGTGGGTTTGCGGAAGTGGTTCCCGGCGGTGAAGGCGGTCGGGGAGAATCCGGTGGTTCGACCGGATCGCGGGAAAGGAGCTGGGCGCGCATGACGGCACCCGGCGTTGCGGTGGCTGCGGCTCTTCCGCAGCAGGTCAAGCAGACCAGGGACAAGCTCATCGGGCTGCTGCGGGAGGTCGACCCGGAGGCCGCCGAGTGGGTCGAGCAGGTCCGGCGCGGTCGTCCCCGCACGCCCAGCGTCGTCGTGGTCGGCGAGACCAACCGCGGCAAGAGCTCGCTGGTCAACGCGCTCCTCGGACACCCCGGGCTGTCCCCGGTGGACGCCGACGTGGCCACCTCCACCTACCTGCAGTTCGAGCACGGCGAGCAGTGGGCGGCGCACGCCTGCTACCCGGGCCAGCAGGAGCCGGTGGCCTTCGACCTCGCCGAGCTGGCGAACTGGACCAGCGCGGGCCGCGACCTGCCGGAAGGCCAGTTGCCGCCGCGCTACGTGCGGGTCACCGCGCCGCTGGAGGCGCTGGCCAAGGTCGCCGTGGTGGACACGCCGGGCGTCGGCGGGCTGGACGAGATGCACGGCGAGCTGGCGATGGAAGCCGCCGCTTCGGCGACGGCACTGCTGTTCGTCGTCGACGCCTCCGCCCCGTTCACCCGCGGTGAGCTGGAATTCCTGCAGAAGGCCGGGGAACGGGTGGAGACGGTGGTCTTCGCGCTGGCCAAGACCGATCAGTACCGCGGCTGGCGGCAGGTCCTGGAGGCGAACCGGAAGCTGCTGGTCGAGCACGCGCCGCGGTTCGCCGAAGTGCCGATCTTCCCGGTGTCGGCGCGGTTGCGGGAGATGGCCGCGAAGGCGCCGAGCGAGCAGGCGGCGGAGATGCTGCGGGAGAAGTCCGGCATCGCGGAGCTCCGCAGCGAGCTGGAACGGCTGATCGGCGGCCGCTCCGCGATGCTCGGCGAGGCCAACACGATGCGCGCGCTGTCCACTGTGCTCGGTGAGCAGGTGGTGAAGCTGGAGGGCGAGAAGCGGGCGCTGACCGTCGGCGAGGACGAGGCCGAATCGCTGCGCGCCCGCCGCGACGAGCTGTCCGCATCCCGGCGCTCGTCGACCCGGGGCTGGCAGGTCAAGCTGCGCGGCGAGGTGCAGCGCACCAGGGTGGAGACCAGCCACGAGGTGACCCGCCAGGTCCGCGAGGTGCAGAACTGGTTCCGCCGCGCCATCGACGCCGCCGACCGCCAGCAGCTGGCCGAGCTGCCCCGCCAGGTGGACGTGGCGCTGCAGATGGCCTCCACGCGCGTGGCGGCGACGCTGTCCGCGCGGCTGGCCTCGGTCGCCGAGCAGTCGTTGAAGGAGCTGTTCTCGGCAGAAGAGCTCGACGTGATCCGCTCCCAGTTCGCCCGCGGCGCGCAGGCCCCGATCGCGCTGCGCCCGCCGGACAAGCGGCCGCCGACGGCGGAGGACAAGCTCCTGGTGTTCATGGGCGTCTCCGGTGGCCTCGGGGTGGGGCGGGCGGCAGCGATGCCGCTGGCGGGCCTGGGGATCGCGGCGCTGAACCCGGTGGTGCTGCCGGTGACGATCGTGCTCGGTCTCGGCGCGGGCTGGTGGATGGCCCGGACCCGCAAGCACGCGGCGGACAAGCAGCACCTGAAGCAGTGGCTGACCGAAGCGATCGCCGACGCCCGCTCCGCGCTCGACCAGCTGGTGGCCGAGCAGCTCATCGAGGCCGAGCAGCAGCTCTCGCTGGCGCTGGACGACGCGCTGACCAAGCGGATCGAAGCGATCGAGGCGGAGCTCCGCGAGGTGGACAAGGCGCTGAAGATGGACGCCGCGGAACGCAGCCGCCAGCTCCAGACGGTCAACCGCCGCCTCGCGGAAGCCACCAGCGGCCGCGAACGAGCCGAAGCCCTCCTCGCCAACATCCGCAACCTCCGCGACACCTGAGCACGCTGAAGGGCACCGCCTGAGCTGCCGGCTCACGCGGTGCCCTTCGGCTGGTCAGCGGCGGAGGGCGAAGGCGCCGGGGCCGAAGGCGGCGAGGAGCAGGAAGATCCAGGAGTACATGGCCGCCGGCTCGCCGCCGTTGTGCATCGGCATCAGGGCCATCGGGGCGTGGTAGACGAAGTAGGCGTAGGCCATCACGCCGGAGAGCAGGAAAGCCGCGGTGCGGGTGCCGAAACCGGCCAGCACGCAGGCGGAGCCGACGACCTCGATCAGGCTGGCCCACCAGCCCGGCCACTCGCCGAAGGCCATCGCCAGGCCCGCGCCGTCGATGCCGCCGAAGAAGCCGAATCCCTGCAGGCCGTGGCAGAGGAACAGGAATCCCATCACGATGCGGAAGAGCCCGAGCACGATCGGGCGGGTGCGGTCGGCGTTGGCGGCGACGGTGGCGGTCTTGGGGGCGGTGGTCTTGGGGGCGGTCTGGATGCTCATGGCTGGTGTCCTCTCCGGGGCTCTTGAGGCGCTTTCACCCATGCGTCGAAGAAGACCGGCCCGGATCGACACGAACCGCGGAACTTTTTCGAAAAAATCTTCGCGGCGCTGTTCTCCGAGGTAGCGGCGCTGGAAGTCGACACCGATGGGCGCTTGGGAACCGCCCGGAGCCCCGCCAGGATCGGAGACGTGCTGATTCCGCGTGCGGTTGCCGTGGTCCTCGACGGGCGGCGTGCTCTGGTCATCAAGCGCTACGTGCGGCGCGAGTCGGCCGCGGCGTGCGCGATGTGCGGGAACGCTCGGACACCGAGCTGTCCCGGGCACCGCTACGCGGTCTTGCCCGGCGGGCACGTCGAGGACGGGGAGACGGCGGAAGCGGCGGCGGTGCGCGAGCTGGCCGAGGAGACGACGCTGCGGGCGCGGATCGACCGGTTGCTGTGGACCGGGAACCACAACGGGCGCCCGGCCTCGTACTTCCTCATGGCGGACGTCAGCGGAACGGCGGTCCTGTCCGGCTCGGAGGCTCAAGCGCACAGCGCGGACAACAGCTTCGAACTGGCGTGGGCGACCGCTGAGGAGCTCGACGGACTGAACCTGCACCCCGCCGATGTCAGGGGCCCGCTCGCCCGGCTGCTGGGCCGGTGACCGCTCAGCGGGCGCGCCACCAGGGCTCGGCTTCGGTGGTCGGGAACATCCCGTCGCCGAGGACCACCCGGAACGGGTTCGGGCCGATCACCGCCCAGGCGTGCTTCGCCTGCTCCGCCGGGAATTCCGGGGCTGTGACCAGCTGGAACAGGTCGTCGAAAGCGTCCGAGAACAGTTCGCTCAGGGCCTCGCCGAGCCGGTCGTACGCGCCGTCGCGCAGGTGCGCGGACAGTGCTCCCAGGTCCACCGCATCGAGCATCCGCGCTGCCGCCGGGTCGTCCTCGCGCAGGTGGTCGGCCGCCTCCAGGCAGAGTTCGCGCAGGCCGCCCGGGACCTCGACGACGGAGGGCAGCGTGCTGAACGCCGCCATCAGGTCGCCCGGGTCCTGGCGGGGGAAGCCCTGGGCCTTGCCGAGGCAGTACGGGACGAACTGCGGGAACTCCATGGCGCTCGCTGCTTGCACCACGCGCGTCCAGAACTCGGTCGGCAGCTCGTCGTCCCGGCCGACCTCGTCGGCCCAGTGCCCGATGTAGTGCAGCGCGTCCATCCAGAAGTGGTAGTAGCCGTCGGCGATGCAGTCGGCCAGTTCGGCGGCCTGCCCGCTGTCGTGGCGCACCTCGTCCGGAACGAGTTCGGTGGCCGTGGTCAGGTGCTCCACCAGCCCGCCGTCCGGGAAGGTCAGGCCAGCGGTCAACCAATCGGGGAACATTCCTCGCCTCACTCTCGGGCCGACCGGGAAGGTCGGCGCGTCGAGCGGTGGGACGCGCGGCCGCGGCACCGAGTTCCGACCCGGCCGCTGATATCGAGAACAGTTCGCACGGGCGGTCAATCGCACGTCCGGCCCCGAGGGAGTCCTATGTGGATGATCACCGCGTGCCCGGTGCGCCACCAGGTGAGCGGTGAAGGGCACCTTCGAGCCACCAGTCGGCTCCAAGATGCCCTTCACCTCGCTGGGTCAGCGCCAGACGGCTACCACGGAGGGGCGGGGCTGGGAGTTCCCGCCGTCGGGCCAGTGGGAAACGGGGTTGTCCGCGTTCGCGCCGTCCACTTCGCCGGGGTGCTGGGCGGAGACCATGATCAGGCCGTCCTCGACGATCGGGCCGCAGGCCTCCGCGCCGCGGGGCACGGACAGGAACTGCATCACGTGGCCTCGGTGCGGGCCTTCCAGCGGGACCGCGTAGAGGCCGTCGTTGGCGCCGAGGGCTTCCGAGGAGTCCGTGCTGATCCAGAGGTTGCCGTGGCCGTCGAAGGTCACGTTGTCCGGGCAGGAGATCGGGCTGACCTGGGACTTGTCGAAACCGCCGAAGTAGGTCGCGGGATCGTCCGGGTCACCGCAGACCAGCAGCAGGCGCCAGGAGAAGCGGTCGCCCACCGGGTCGTCGTCGAGCTCCAGGACCTGGCCGTGCTTGTTGGCGGTGCGCGGGTTCGGCTCGTCGGCGGGCGCCTTGCCGTCCGGGCCGCGGTCGGAGTTGTTGGTCAGCGCGGCGTAGACGCGGCCGGTCTTCGGGTGCGGTTCGACGTCCTCGGGGCGGTCCATCTTCGTCGCGCCGACCCGGTCGGCGGCCAGCCGGGTGAAGACGTAGACCTCCTCGGCGGTCATCCCGTCCACGAAGCTGGTGTCGTTGTGCGCCAACGGGATCCACTCGCCGGTGCCGTCGAACTCGCCGTCGGCCGGGAGCTTGCCGGTGCCGTCGATCTCACCGGGGCTGTCGCCGGTGAGCTTGGCGACGTAGAGCGTGCCGGAGTCCAGCAGCGACATGTTGTGCCTGCGCGCGTGCGCGCTGGCGCCGCGCTTCATCTTGCCGTCGGAGACGAAGCGGTAGAGGTACTCGAACTTCTCGTCGTCGCCCATGTAGGCGACGGCTCGGCCGTCGTCGGTGAGGCGGATGTTCGCGCCCTCGTGCTTGAACCGGCCGAGCGCGGTGTGCTTGACCGGCGTCGACTCCGGGTCGTACGGGTCGAGCTCGATGATCCAGCCGAACCGGTTCGGCTCGTTGACCTGCTCGGTGAGGTCCCAGCGGGAGTCGAAGCGCTCCCACTTGCGCTCGCTGGCGGCGCCCTTGATCCCGTAGCGGGCCAGGCGCTGCTGGGTGGCCGGGTCGGTGACCTGGTCGGCGTTGGCGAAGTAGAAGTGGATGTTCTCCTCGCCGGAGAGGATCGTGCCCCACGGCGTCACGCCGCCGGAGCAGTTGTTCATGGTGCCGAAGGACCGGGTGCCGGTCGGATCGGCGGGGGTCTTCAGGTGGTCGCTGCCCGCGGCCGGCCCGCGCAGCTCGAACGGCGTGTTGAGGGTGATCCGGCGGTTGAGCCGGTCCAGCACGGGTTTCGGTGCGCCGTCACCGGTTTCGAGCACCACCACGGACAACCCGTGCGCCGCCCACGCGATCCGCACCTGCTGCTCGGTGGGGTTCTCCGGGTCGTAGCCGCGGAAGAGGAACTCCTCGGTGGTGTACTCGTGGTTGTTCACCATCAGCCGCCGCTTGCCGTTGAGCGGGAGCAGGGCGCAGAAGTCGTTGTTGTAGCCGAACTGGGCTTCCTGCGCCTCCGGAGTCTGGGCGTCGAAGTCGAATTCCGGGGCGCCGGGCAGGATCGGATCGCCCCAGCGGATCACGATGTCGTGCTGGTAGCCGTCCGGGACGACCACCGCGTCCGCGCTGTTCGGCTGCACCGGGGTGAAGTCCAGGCCTGGAGGCGGGCCGGGCTCGGCAACGGCCGGGCGGGTGCCGAGCCCGGGGAGCACGGCGGCCGATGCCGCGACCACCGCACCCGCCCGCAGCAGGCCGCGCCGGTTCAGCGCGGTGGCCAGCAGGTCGCCGAAGTACGGATTGTCCGTGGTGTTCGGCGGGTGCTCGGCGCACTGGTCTCCGCAGCGGTACCGGCAGGTCAAGCGCGCCCGGCCGGTGGAGAGCAGTGGCAGGAGTCGACGTTCGTCCGGCTGTGGTGGCACCGGTACCTCCAAGCAGTTCGAGAAACGGCTTGGAGCGTATGCCAAGGTGAACGAATAGCAAGAGATCTGGGAAAAACAGGTGAATTCCCGACGGTTGGTTGCTCGGTGCGCGCTCGCCCGCCGGAATGGCGAACGGACCGCTCACCTCGTCGGGCGAGGCGAACGGTCCGTCCGGGGTGGATTTCTCAGAACTCCTCGCCGACCAGGGCGGCTTCGGCCGGGACCTGGTGGGCGTCGCCCTTGCTGCGCAGTTCCAGGGAGAGCAGGCCGGCCGCGATCACGCACAGCACAGCGCCCACGGCGAACGGCGCGTGATTCGAGCCGAAGAGGGTGGCGATGTGCCCGACCACGGTGGCCGCGACCGCACCGCCGAGCCAGCGCAGGAAGTTGTAGCCCGCGCTGGCGACCGGGCGCGGCGCGTCGCTGATGCTCATCGCGGATCCGGTGAACAGGGTGTTCAGCAGGCCGGAGGCCAGACCGCTGAGGATCACCGCGACGACGACCACCGGCTTGGACCCGACGGCCATCGCGCCGAGCAGGACGGCGAAGGACAGCACCGCGATGATGGTGCCGCCGACCTCGCCGAAGCGGGCCGCCAGCCGCGGCGCCAGGAACACCCCGGCGAAGGCGACGCACAGGCCCCACCCGAAGAACACCAGGCCGACCGCGATCGCGCCGAACTCCAGGACGAACGGCGACCAGGCCAGCACGATGAAGAACGCGGCGGTGTAGAAGGCCGATCCCAGCGCGGTCCGCAGCAGGCCGCCGTGACCGAGCGCGCGGATCGGGTCCAGCAGCCGGACCTTGGCCCGCTCGGAGCGGGGGCCGTCCTTCGGCAGGAAGCCGGCGGACAGGATCAGCGCGATCGCCATCAGCACCGCGGTCCCGGCGAACGGCCCGCGCCAGGAGATGTTGCCCAGCAGCGCGCCCAGCAGCGGCCCGGTGGACAGGCCGATGCCCAGCGCCGCCTCGTAGAGCATGATGGCGGCGCCTTGGCCGCCGCTGGCGGCGCCGACGATCACCGACAGCGCGGTGGCGATGAAGAACGCGTTGCCCAGGCCCCACACGGCGCGCAGCGCGACGAGCTCGCCGATCGAGCCGGCGAGCGCGCACAGCACCGTGGCGACCACGATCAGCACCAGCCCGGTGACCACGGTCCGCTTCGGGCCGAAGCGGGCGCTGAAGGCGCCGGTGATGAGCATCGCCACGACCTGCACGCCCAGGTAGGACGAGAACAGCAGCGTGACCTGCTCGGGGCCGGCGCGCAGCGCTTCGGCGATCGAGAGCAGGATCGGGTCGACGAGCCCGATGCCCATGAACGCGATCACGGCGGCGAAAGCGGTGATCCACACCGCTTTGGGCTGCCCCTTGAACACATCGAGAAACCGAACGTCATGCCCGGCGCTCATCGGCCGACACTCCTCGCAGCAGGAAGTAGTTTCGTTTGCAATGCTAACAATATTTGATTAGCACACCAAACGAACATGAGCGGGCTCACCTGCGCAAGGGGCCGACCAGCTGAAATGCGCCTGGCTCGGGGCAAGGCTGACGGTGCTGGCCGCGGTGGGTGATACCTCCTCTCGGTGTTGTGCGTGGCTGGCCGCTTCGACGGACGAGGCGGCCAGCCCGGCCATCAGGCGCCCAGCCCGGTGCGTGCCGCCGTCGCGATCACCTCCTCGGGGTGGTGCTCGGCGATGACGGCGAGCACTTCGGTTGCGCTGGAGTGCTCGCTGCCGGCGATCTCGGTGATCAAGGACAGCTGGTCGGACGCCGGATGCCTGCCGAACTCGGTGAGGAACAGCTCGATGTCCTCGTCCAGCGCGGCGGCCATGCCGTCCAGCGCGCACAGCAGCTCGTCGCCCGGCCGGAGCGCGGCATCGGTGCTCGACGGCCTGGCCTGCAGCCACACGCGCGCCGCCGGGCCCGCCACCGGGTCGTCGATCAGATCGCGCGCCGCAGCCACGCCCTCCGCTCCGGTGTGCTCCAGGACGGCCAGCGCCGACAGCCGGACCGTCGGGTCGTCGACCCGGCGCAGCAGGGCCGTCAGCTCACCGCTCGCCTGCCGGGCGCCCCGCTGCTCGATCCACCGCCCGATCAACACCGGCTGCACGTCGACGGGAGTGTCGGTGAGGGCCAGGGTCAGCAGCTCCGCTGGGGCGGCCGCCAGGTCGTCCACCGAGGGAACCCGGAAACCGAAGGCGCGCAACGACTCCCGCGCCGCCCACAGGCCCGCTGGCAGCAGCTCGACCTCGACCTCGCCCGGCGCGGCGGTGTGCGTGCGGACCGCCTGCATCGACTCCCACTGGGCGAGCACCTGGCCGACGACATCGCGCACCGCCTCCTGCGCCGCGGGCTCCGCCTCGTCGAGCAGGTCGCAGGTCATCGACACGATCAGCTCCAGCGGCACCGCGTCGGTCCGCGCGTACAGCACGCTCAACGCCGCCTGCACGATCTCCGGCAGCGCGTCGGCGCCCTCGGACAGCACGTCCAACCGCTCCCGGAAGACGTCGTCCACCAGCACGAACCGCTGCCACAACCGGCTCCACAGCAGCTCCGGCCGGGCCAGCAGCGGGTCCGCGATCAGGGTGCGCACCAGCAGGTCTCCGGCGGAGCGGACCAGACCGGCCCGTTCGGCCCACTCCAGCAGCAGGTCGGCGTCCTCGGCGTGACCGCCCAGCGCCGTCACCAGATCGTCCACATCGGACGGATCGCGGCCGTCGCCGATCCACTCCAGCACGATGTGGATCAGCTGCACCACCGGCGATCCCGCCGCTATCGCTCGGTGCGGTTCGAGCTCGGCGAGCTCCACCGGTGGCAACCACAGCGCGGGCTGATCGCCCGGCTCCAGCGCTTCGCGGCGCTCGATCTCCTCCAGCACGTCGTGGTCCACGTCGACCTCGTCGGCGTCCACCGCGGCGAAGAACTCCGCCACGGCCTGCTGGTCGTCGGTGTCCACGCCGAGCTCCCGCATCGTGATCGACCAGAACTTCGCCGAGCTCCACTCGGCCGGTTCGGCCATCGCGATCAGGTAGTCCGGGGTGGCCCGCTCCACCGCCTCGTGCAGCTCGGAGACCGTGTTCGGGCCGGTCAGCAGGTCGTTCTCGGCGAGGAAGCCGATCCACTGGTGCAGGAAGTCCGGCGCCAGCGACCAGTCCGCCAGCACCGACCGGCGCGGCACCACCGCCACCAGGAACCTGGCCAGCTCCTCCTCGGACCACCAGGCCAGCAAGCCGTCCCTGGCGAACTTGTCGGTCAGCAGCTGGTCGAGCAGCTCGGCGGCGTCCAGCTCGGGGCGGCTGCGGCCGAACCGGGCGATCAGCTCCTCGCGGGAGGCGTCGAACCGGTCGGCCTCGCCGTGGATGAAAACGGTGCGCATGGGGTGCTCCTCTTCGCTCAGGTGTGCGGATCACCGTCGAGAGTAAGGACGGAGCACGAGGAACCCGGGTAGCGCAAGCAGGGTTCTGCACGTGTGTCGGGACCCCCTATCGGGTGAAGTTCGTGGGGGCATCGGTATGGCCGTCGGTACTTGTCCCGCTTCGGGCACCAGGGCCATTGGTCCATGCTTCCGCTGCGTCCGGCGCGGACGCGGCACCGCTCCAGCGGTGGCGCACCACCGCGAAGGACCTGCCCGGCAGCCCCGGAAGCGACTCCGCCGCCCCGGCTCCGGCCCACCCGGCCGGAGCGGTGGAGCGGACTGCGGGCACAGCCGCAAAAGGGAGGAGGTTCCGGCGACCGGCCGAGAGCACCTGCCCCAAAGCTGCTCATCGGTCCGGCCTCCCGTCAGCGAGGTGGGTGCCACCCGTCCGACAGGCGGCAACGGCGCCGCCGCCACCCGCCTCGCTGAACCCCACCGCGGCGTCCCCCGTCCCCCGATACCAGAAGGCCCTCGAACCGCCCCATGTCCAGCCATTCCGAATTCCACGCAGCGGGCTGGCGGGTCGATCACGACCCGCGCACCGACCGAACCACGATCCTCGTCGGCGACCGGGTGAGCGCACTCCGCGCGCCCGCCGCCTTCGCCGCCCACGTGCACCGAGTGCTGGCCGTGCACCTGCAGGCCGGCCCGGTGCTCGCCGACGGATCGGACTGGGTGCTGTTCACCCAGCCCGAGCCGGACGCTGAGACGCCGGTCGACCTGACCGAGCTCACGACCATCCCGAACGGCACCCGGCTCGAAGTGCCGCCGCTGACCGACTCGCGCTGGATCACCCCACCGCGCCTCGGCCTCTCGGCACCCGCGCACCAGGTGGTCTGCTCCGCGACCCGGCGGGCCATGCTGACCACTCCGCGCGCGGCTGCTTGAACGCTCGTCGGACGGGCTCCCTCAAGCCTGCTCGGCGACCCACACCGCGATCTGCGCGCGCGAGGTGACGCCGAGCTTGGCCATGATGTGCTCGATGTGGCTGTCCGAGGTCCGCTTGGAGATCACCAGCTGCTCGGCGATCTGCCGGTTCGACAGGCCCTGCGCCACCAGCCCCGCCACCTCGCGCTCGCGCGGTGTCAGCCGCACCGAGGTGTCCATCGCAGGCGCCGAGTGCCGCTCGCCCAGCGCGAACCGGAGCACTTCGTCCAATGTGGACTCAGCGCCCCGGCGTCGCGCGGTGCGCAAATCCGCGGTGGGCAGCGCGTTGCGGATCCGCGCTTCGGTCTCGGCGTGCCAGGCCAGGTACGGGCGCAGGCCGAACAGGTAGCTGCCCATCGGCTGCCACAGCCGGCTCACCGCGGCGCTCAGCTGCGCGGCCCGGGCGGCCCGGCCCTGCCCCGCGGCCACCCAGGACTCGATCTCGACGGCCAGCAGCACGCCGGGCACATCGCCGAAGAGCTGCTTGGTCCGCAGGCATTCGTGCAGGTGGGACACGGCGGCGTCGAGGTCGCCCTGCTGCCAGCGGACGAGCCCGAGCACCAGCTCGCACCACGACCGCGCCCACTTCTCGCCGTGCTCCGCGCAGATCTCCCGGCACCGCCGGCACAGGTCGAGCGCGCGCGGGAGGTCGCCGTGGAAGACGTGCAACGACGCCAGGCTCGCCATGCTGAGCATCGCGAGTCCGTCGTGGAGCATGACCTCCTCCTGCTCCAGCGCTTCGGCGAACCACTCCATCGCGGCCTCGTGCCGGTCGCGGACCATGTCGATGAGCCCGGCGATGTGCGGGACCAGGCCCAGCACCGCCTCCGCCCGCACCTGGCGGGCCACCTCCTGGCCCTCGGCCAGCAGGTCCAGCGCCGCACCGGAATCCCCCTGCCAGCCGGTGATCAGCGCGTCCACCAGCAGCGCGCGGGCCCGCTGCGGGCTCGGTTCGGGGGAGACCTGCAAGGCCTCGCCCAGCCAGGAGACGGCTTCCCCGGGAGTTCCGCCCGCGAGCCAGAAGAACCGCAGGGCCGCCGCCATGCGCAGGGCCTCGTCGGCTTCACCGGGTTCGGTGCAGCAGAACCGCAGCGCACCGCGCAGGTTCTCCCGGTCCAGCCGCAGCCGCGCCAGCCACTCCACCTGGTCCGGCCCGAGCCACTCGGCGTCGACGCGTTCGGCCAGCAGCAGGAAGTGATCGCGGTGGCGGCGGCGCAGCACCAGTTCCTTGGTGCCGCCGCCGAGCCGCTCGCGGCCGTACTCCCGGATCGTCCGCAGCAGCCGGTAGCGGGTGCGCGCGTGCTGCGGGTCCTCCTTGACCAGCACGGACTTCTCGACCAGCCCGGCCACCCCGACGAAGACGTCCTCCACGGTCACGCCGTCGCCGACGCACACCGCCTCGGCGGCCTCCAGCTCGAAGCCGTGCGCGAACACCGACAGCCGCGCCCACACGGACTGCTCCACCGGCGAGCACAGGTCGTAGCTCCACTCCACCGCCGCCCGCAGCGACTGGTGGTGCGGTGATGCGCTGCGATCGCCCCAGGTCAGCAGCCGGTACCGGTCGGTCAGCCGGGCCAGGACCTCCGACACCGACAGCGACCGCATCCACACCGCGGCCAGCTCGATCGCCAGCGGCAGCCCGTCCAGCTGGTGGCACAGGCGGACCACGTCGGCTTCGTTGTCCGGCCCGATGGTGAAGCCCGGCAGCACCGCCGACGCCCGGTCGGCGAACAGCTCCAGCGCCTCGTGCCCGACGGCCCGCCGCACCACCCGGCCCTGCTCGTCGAGCTGCGGCATCAGCAGCGGCGGCACCGACCACACCTGCTCACCGGCGATGGCCAGCGGCGCCCGCGAGGTGACCAGGACGCGCAGTTCGGGAGCGGTCGTCAGCAGCCCGTTGACCAGCGGTCCGCACTCGTCGAGCAGGTGCTCGCAGCCGTCCAGCACGATCAGCATCCGCTTGTCGGCCAGGCGCTCGGCGAGCAGGTCCTCGGCCGCACCGGGTGGGGCTCCGCGCAGGCCGAGGCTGCTGACCAGCACCTGCGCGAGGTCGCCGTGCGCGGGTATCTCGGAGAGCTCCACCAGCCGGATGCCGTCGGGGAAGGCGCGGCGCAGATCTCGCGCGACGCGGGTGGCCAGCCGCGACTTGCCGACTCCGGGCACCCCGGTGAGAGTCACCAGTCGTGAGCTCGACAGCAGCCGTTTGACCTGCGTGATCGCTCCGCGCCGACCGACGAAGCTCGTCAGGTCGTCGGGAATCCTGCCCACCCGTCGGGTTGCCATCGCGGGACCACCCGCACTCACCGGAAGTACGTCGTGTCCGAGTGTAGGCCCGCTACCACCCGGGTTCACCCGATGAGGGACGTCCGGAGCACGCCGCAGCCGACGCGGTGAGCAGCGCGTCGGACGTGCTCGGCCGATCAGACGTTTTCAGCGATCGGAGGCCAGCGGGAGGCCGGTCCGGTGCGCGGCGGTGAAGTCCTCGTCGACGAACACCACTTCGCGCCCTTCCCTGGCCAGCAGCGATGCCGCGACCGCGGCGCGGTAGCCGGTGCTGCAGTGCACCCACACCACGCCGTCGGGCGGTTCGCTGGAGCGGTCGCGCAGCTCGAACAGCGGGATGTGCACGGCACCGCGCAGGTGACAGCCGCGCCACTCGCGGCGCATCCGCACGTCCAGCACCACCGTTCCCGGCCCTGCCTCGGCGAGATCGGCGAAGGTCGCCGACGGCAGGCCGCGCACCAGGCTCGGGTCCGGTGCGAGCTCCTCCGGGGTGCCGACCGCGGCGGTCGTGCGGTCCAGGCCGATGCGCGCCAGCTCGCGCTGCGCGGCGGCTACCTGCTCGGCCGTCTCGCCCAGCAGGGTCATCGGCGAGGACCAGTCGGCCAGCCAGCCCAGCCAGTGCGCCAGCGGCCCGTCCAGGCCCAGGCAGATCGCGCCCGCCAGGTGCGCCCGGGAGAACTCCCGGCGGGAGCGCAGGTCGATCACCCATTCCCCGGTGCGCAACCGCCGGGCCAGCTCCGCAGGCCGCAGCCGGATCGGTTCGCGCAGGTCGACCGGTTCCGGCCCGGCCTGGTTCCGGGCGCTCAGCTGCGCGTAGTAGCCGGGAACGGGATCCAGCGAGGTCAGGGCTTGATCGACGAAGGCGTCCTCGTCGAGGTGGAACGCGGCGTTGACCTTCAGCTGCTGGCCGATGGTCGCGCTGTCGCCGTGCGCCGGCCAGACCTGAGCCGCACCGGGCAGGAGCTCGGCGAGCTTGCGCACCGAGGCGTGCTGCAGCCGGGCGAGGTCCTCGCTGTGCTGCGGGCCGAGCAGATCGGTTCGCCCGGTCGAGCCGGAAAGCAGCGAGTCGCCGGTGAAGACGCCGATCGCGCCGTCGGCGTTCTCCAGCACGTAGGCCAGGTGGTGGAAGGTGTGCCCGGGCGTGGCCAGCACGCGCAGCCGCAGCTGCGGCGACACCTCCAGCACGTCGCCCTCCACCAGCGGCCGCGCGTGAGGCACCTGGTCGGCCGCCGCGACCCCGTACTCCGCGCCGGTCAGCCGGGACAGCTCCACACCGCCGGAGAGGTGGTCGTGGTGCAGGTGGGTGTCGAGCACGTGCGTGATGCGGACTCCGCGACGCCCCGCGGCGGCCAGGAAGCGGTCCACATCGCGGGCCGGGTCGATCACCACCGCTCGCCCGTCGTCGCAGACCAGGTAGCTGCGGGCGCCCAGCGATGCGGTCTCGACGGTTTCGACCTCCACCATCACGCGGGTTTCTCGTCCCGGCCGTGGACCTGGGCCGGCGGGTGCGTGGCCTCCACGGCGGTGAACTCCTCCAGGATCTTGTAGTGATGCTCGGCGCCCTTCGGGATGATCCACGAGTCCCCGGGCTGCAGCAGCACGACCTGGCCTTCGCTGTGCAGCTCCGCGCGGCCGCTGATCACGTAGCCGACGGTCTCGTAGTCCCTGGCGGCTGATTCCTTCTCCAAGCCGGGCGGCTCACCGCGCCACAGCCGCATCGCCAAGCCGACGCCTTCGGCGAGGTAGTACTGGCCCTGCGTGCCGCGTGGCGAGTGCGCGCCGTCCACCTTGATGATCGTGGTGTCGCTCATCGGATCCACCTCCCGCGGGTGTCCCCGATTCTCCCGCCGGTGTCGCGGCGGGGCAGCGCGATCAGGCCAGCACCGCGGCGGCCAGCACCACGCCGACCACTCCGGAACCGATGCCGGCCAGCACCGTCCCGAGCACGTTGAGCACCGCGTACAGCCGCGCGCCGTCGGCGAGCAGGCGCACGCTCTCGTAGCCGAAGGTGCTGAAGGTCGTCAGCGCCCCGCAGAACCCGACGCCCACCAGCGCCTGCAACTCCGGCGACTCCAGGCCGAACAGCGCTGCGCCGGTGAGGACGCCGAGGATCAGGGAACCGACCGCGTTGACCGTCAAGGTGCCCCACGGGAAGCCGGTGTCGTGCCGGGCCTGGACCCAGCGATCGGTGAGGAAGCGCAAGCAGGCGCCCAGGGCGCCGCCGATCGCGACCAGTGCGAAGGTCACCGCTGCTCCCGTCCGGCGTAGCGGATCACCTCGACCTCGTCGAGCAGCACCAGTCCCTCGGTGACCAGCTCGTCGAGCTCGGGCAGGAAGTCCCGCACCCGCTGCTCGTCGTCGACGATCACCACCGCGATCGGCATGTCCTCGCTCAACGACAGCAGCCGCGTGGTGTGGATCGCCGAGGAGGCGCCGAAGCCCTCCACGCCGCGGAACACCGAAGCTCCCGCCAGCCCGGCTTTCCGCGCCCTGCGCACGATCTCGTGGTAGAGCGGTTTGTGCTGGTAGGTGTCGGTCTCACCGAAGATCGCGGTGAGCCGGACGGCATGGCCGTGCAGCCGCATCAGCGATTCCCCCTCCCGAGCGCACCGGCCACCGACCGCGCGCCGAGCACGCCGACGGCCACCGCGAGCAAGCAGGACAGCACGGTGCCCGCGAGGTAGGCCAGGGCGAGCGCGGCACGGCCGTCGAGCACCAGGTGCACCGCGTCGGCGACGTAGGTGGAGAACGTGGTGAACCCGCCCAGCACGCCGACACCCAGGAACGGCCGGACCAGCCGGTGCGCGGTGACCAGGTCGGTGATCACGAACATCAGCACGCCGATGGCCAGGCAGCCGACCACGTTGACCACGAAGGTCGACAGCGGGCCGGGCCAGGCCAGGTAGGCGCCGTAGCGCAGCACCGAGCCGGTGGCGCCACCCGCGGCGACCGCGGCGAGCACGTCCCACGGCGGACGCGTCCGGGGCCTGCGGGCCGGGCGCAGCTCGGCGGGGAAAGCGGACCCCATGAACCCTCCCGCACGATCTCGACCTGTGCCCGAACGGTACTCGGGCACGGCCCGCGGAGCTGCGCCGCGATGGCTCCGCCGCGCAATTTCAATTGAAATCAACCTGCTGATTTCAATTGAAATTGCGGTCCTTCGGCGCGTCGGGCACCCGACACGCCGGTGGTGCGTCGGGTGCCCGTGGGATTCCGTCGGGTGGTCGTGCGATTTCCATTGAAATCAGACGTGCGATTTCCATTGAAATTGCACAGGTCCCCACGGCCCCACGGGGTTCTGATCGCGTCTTCCGGGGTGTCGGGTGTTGGACGCACCGGAGGTGTGCCTGCTTTCGTTGGCGTTGTGGGGAGCTACTCGCCGGCTCGGTCGGCGTTGGCGTGGATCGCCGTGCGGATGTAGGCCGCCAGGCCCGGTTCGAGCTTCTCGTAGTGATCCGTGAAGCGCTCGTCCGCCACGTACATGTCGCCGAGGCCGCGGTGGATCTCGTACGTGCAGTCGTAGCACCAGCGCGTGATGTGCCGGCGGTGCTCCTCCGCGAGGTCCATGGCCTGCTCGCTGTCCGGTGCCACCCCGGCCTGCTTGGCCTGTGCGAGCCGCTGCCCGACTTCCTGCTGCTCGGCCATGAAGCGCTGCCAGTCCTGCTTGGTGAAGGAGCTCATCCGCTGCTGGGACTGGCGGTACGCGTCGGTGCCGCCCCAGCGCCGCTCGGCCTCCTCGGCGTGGTCGTCCGGGTCGAAATCGCCGAACAGCTCGAACTTCTCCTCCTGCGTCAGCTCGACGCCCATCGTGCTCGCCTCCAGTTCGCGTTCCACTGCCGCGACCACCCGCTGCAGCCGGTCGATCCGCGCCAGCAGCAGTTCGCGTTGCCGCCGCAGGTGTTCGCGGTCGGTGCCGTCGGCGAGGATGGTCGCGATCTCGTCGAGGCCGAGGTCCATCGCCCGGTACCCGAGGATCCGGCGCAGCCGGTCCAGGTCCGCGTCGGAGTAGCTGCGGTAGCCCGCGGCCGTCCGGGCGCTCGGGGTGAGCAGTCCGATCTCGTCGTAGTGGTGCAGGGTGCGCACCGTCGTTCCGGAGATCCGCGCTGCTTCGCCGACCGAGTGGGGCACGGTCCTCACCTCCTCGTCGACGAGCCTGGGGCCTCACGCGACGTGAGGGTCAAGCCGGATTCTGCCGCGTCCGCCCGGGTGAAGCAGAGATCACCGGAAACCGGCCCTTGGCAGCGCCGGCACCGCGATCTAGGGTGAGTGAAGTTAAGTAAGGCTTGCCTAAGTAAGGGGTTGCCGATGACGACCACCGAACGTCCGGTCCGCCGCGACTTCGCGCAGCGGCTGCGCGCGGAGACCCGCGCCGAGCACGGCCGCGCGCACCGCCAGCCCTACGTCCGGGCCCTGCTGGCCGGTCAGCTCGGGGCCGAGGACTTCGCGATGCTGCTCGCCCAGCACTACTTCGCCTACGCGGTGCTGGAGGCGGCCGCCGAGCACATGCGCGGCGACCTCGTCGCCGGTCCCTTCGTCAGCGACCGCCTGCGGCGGCTGCCCGCGCTGGAGGCCGATCTCCAGCACTACTTCGGCCGCGGCTGGCGGCGCAAGATCGCGCCCAGCGCCGCCACCGAGGAGTACCTGGCGCGGATGCGCGAGGTCTGCTTCGACTGGCCGGGCGGTTTCGTCGCGCACCACTACACGCGCTACCTGGCCGATCTCTCCGGCGGTCAGGCGATCCGGGCGATCGTGGGCCGGAGCCTCGGCCGCTCGGACGGTGCCGGTTTCACGTTCCTGACCTTCGAGCGGATCCCGAACGGCCCGCGCTTCAAGGACGCCTACCGCACCCTGCTGGACACTGCGGGCTGGAGCGCCGCGGAGGAGGATCGGATCGTGGCCGAGGTCAAGCGCGCCTATGCGCACAACACGCGCGTCCTCGCCGAGCTCAGCTACCTGCTGATCCCGCGGCAGCGGTGATCTGCTGGCCCTCCCGGGTGGTGTAGCGAAGACCGCCTTGGCAGAAGTTACCGTCAGGTAATACCCTCTTGTTACCGACGAGTAAGGGCTCTAGCCGGGCCCACCCGCAGCAGCGTGCAAGAGGGAGCCTTTCCATGGGCCACTACAAGAGCAACGTACGAGACCTCGAGTTCAACCTGTTCGAGCTGTTCAAGGTGCAGGAACGGCTGGGCAAGGGCGCCTTCGAGCAGTCCGACGAGGACACCGTGCGCGGCGTGCTCACCGAACTCAACGAGCTCGCCACCGGGCCCCTGGCCGAGTCCTTCGTCGAGGGCGACCGCAACCCCGCCAAGTTCGACCCGGCCACCCACTCGGTGACCCTGCCCGAGGCCTTCAAGAAGTCCTACCAGCAGGTCATGGACGGCGAGTGGTGGCGGCTGAGCCTGCCGGACGAGCTCGGCGGCTACGGCACCCCGCCGAGCGTGATCTGGTCGGCCGCCGAGCTCATCCTCGGCGCCAACCCGGCCGTGTACATGTACATGGCCGGCCCGAACTTCGCGACGATCCTGTGGCGCAACGGCACCGAGGAGCAGCGCCACTGGGCCGAGCTGATGATCGAGCGCGGCTGGGGCGCCACCATGGTGCTGACCGAGCCCGACGCGGGTTCCGACGTCGGCGCCGGCCGCACCAAGGCGGTCAAGCAGGAGGACGGCTCCTGGCACCTCGACGGCGTCAAGCGGTTCATCACCTCCGCCGACCAGGACATGACCGAGAACATCATGCACCTGGTGCTCGCCCGGCCCGAGGGCCCCGGCGTGGAGGCCAAGCCCGGCACCAAGGGCCTCAGCCTGTTCCTGGTGCCCAAGTTCCACTTCGACAGCACCACCGGTGAGCCCGGCGAGCGCAACGGCGCCTTCGTCACCAACGTCGAGCACAAGATGGGCCTGAACGCCTCGGCCACCTGCGAGCTGACCTTCGGCCAGCACGGCGTCCCGGCCAAGGGCTGGCTGCTCGGCGAGGTGCACGACGGCATCGCGCAGATGTTCCAGGTCATCGAGTACGCCCGGATGATGGTCGGCACCAAGGCCATCGGCACCCTGTCCACCGGCTACCTCAACGCGCTGGACTACGCCAAGGAGCGCGTGCAGGGCGCCGACCTGACCCGGGCCGCGGACAAGACCGCCCCGCGCGTCACCATCACCAACCACCCCGACGTGCGGCGCATCCTGATGCTGCAGAAGGCCTACGCGGAAGGTCTGCGGTCGGTGTACCTCTACGCCGCGGGCTTCCAGGACCAGGTCTTCCAGGGCCAGCACGAGGGCACCGACTTCAGCACCGCCGAGCAGGTCAACGACCTGCTGCTGCCGATCGTCAAGGGCGTCGGCTCGGAGCGGGCCTACGAGATGCTGACCCTGTCGCTGCAGACGCTCGGCGGCTCCGGCTTCCTGCAGGACTACCCGATCGAGCAGTACATCCGCGACTCCAAGATCGACAGCCTCTACGAGGGCACCACCGCGATCCAGGCGCAGGACTTCTTCTTCCGGAAGATCGTCCGCAACAACGGTGCCGCGCTCGGCCACGTCGCCGCCGAGATCCAGGCGACCCTGGAGGCCGAGGGCGCCGACGAGCGCCTCAAGGAGGAGCGGGCGCTGGTGGCCCGGGCGCTGCAGGACGCCCAGGGCATGCTCGGCACGATGATCGAGTTCTTGACCTCCTCGCAGGAGGACGTCAAGAACATCTACAAGGTCGGCCAGCACGCGGTGTCGTTCCTGATGAGCATGGGCGACCTGCTCATCGGCTGGCTGCTGCTGCGCCAGGCCGAGATCGCCCTGGCCGCGCTGGACGCCGGCGCCTCGGCCAAGGACCAGCCCTTCTACCAGGGCAAGGTCGCGGTGGCCCGGTTCTTCGCCAAGAACGTGCTGCCGGAGCTGACCGGTCGCCGCAAGATCATCGAGGCGGCCGACAACTCCCTGATGGAGATCGACGAGTCCGTCTTCTGAACCATCCGGTGAACCCCCGCTGATCTCGGGCGCAGCTCCACCCAGGAGTTGCGCCCGAGATCGTTCCCGGCTCCGTTTGCGCTGGTCAGGTGCCGTGAGTGCTTTGGGATGCTATGACACCCCAAAACACTCACGGGCCCCCACCTGCATGAAGTGGGCGGACGACGGGACTCGCCGCGTCTCAGCTCAGCTCGTAGTCGAAGGTGAAGGGCACCGCGGGGACTCCGTGCTCGGCGGTGTACTCGCCGGTGCCGCGGAGGCCGGTCAGGCCGCCGGTGCCGGAGCCCGGGACGACCTCGAAGGTGCTGCGGATCTTCCCGTCGGTGCCGAAGTGGCCGCGCTCCTGGAGCGCGAACGCACCCGCGCGGCCGTCCAGGCTGCCGCGGACCAGCTGGATCCCGGTGAACGCGCCGGTCAGGTCGCCGCTGTAGACGAGCGTGTACTCGCAGGCGACGTCGGCCGCCTCGATGCCGCCGGTGAAGGTGTTGGTGATGGAGGCGTGCGCGAGCTTCGGGTGCTCGTCCGCGCCGATGGTGCTCTCGTCCCAGCGGGCGACGGTGAAGTGGCCGGTGGTCTGCATGGAATTCCCTTCGATCAGTGCTGCCACCAGCATCGACGGCGTACCTGACATCTCCTGTCAGGTACTGCGGCAGAATTTCCGGGCATGCGCGCCGACCGCCTGCTCTCCCTGCTCCTGCTGCTGCAGAACCGCGGCCGGATGACCGCGACCGAGCTGGCCGCCGAGCTGGAGGTGTCGGTCCGGACGGTCTACCGCGACGTCGAAGCCCTCGGCGCCGCGGGCGTGCCGGTCTGCGCCGACCGCGGCCCCGACGGCGGCTACCGCCTGCTGGACGGCTACCGCACCCGCCTCACCGGCCTCACCGATGCCGAAGCCGGCTCCCTGTTCCTGTCCGGCGCACCCGGCCCGGCCCAAGACCTCGGACTCGGCGCGGTGCTGGCCACCGCGCAGCTGAAGGTGCAGGCCGCGCTGCCCGCCGAGCTGGCCGAGCGGGCCCGCCGCATCCAGGACCGCTTCCACCTCGACGCGCCGGGCTGGTTCCGGGACGCCGACGACGTGCCGCACCTGGCCGAGATCGCCCGCGCGGTCTGGGAACAGCGCGTGCTGCACGCGCACTACCGCCGCTGGAACGGCGAGGTGCACCGCGAGCTCCACCCGCTGGGCATCGTGCTGAAGGGCGGCATCTGGTACCTGGTGGCCCGCGCCGGTGAAGCCGTCCGCACCTACCGCATCGCGCGCTTCCTCGACGTGCGGATCGAGCCCGGGACCTTCGACCGCCCAACGGGTTTCGACCTGGCCGCGAGCTGGGCGGAGTCCGCCCGCCGGATGGAGGAGTCGATGGTGCGCGGAACCGCCAGGCTGCGGCTCTCCCCGGTCGCACAACGCCTCCTGCCCGCGCAGTTCGGCGCGAAGGGCACGCGAGCGCTGGCCGAAGCCGGCCCGCCGGACGAGCACGGCTGGGTGGAGGTCGACTTGCCGGTCGAGAGGACCAGCGTCGCCGTCCACGACGTCCTCCGCCTCGGCGCGGAAGCCGAAGTGCTCGCCCCGCCCGAACTCCGCGCCGCCGTCGCGGAAACCGTCACGGCTCTCGCTGCCCGCTACGCCTGAGCGCGAGCCCCAGCACCGTCGGCAAGCGCTCGCTGTCCAGCAACGGCGCTCGCACGATGTCCACCTACGCCGTGGGCGCCCGGCTGGTCACGGATGCCGCGGCGCGCTGGCTGGAACACCGCGGGATTCGCGGCCCGGCAGAAACCGCCCTCCGCCGACCGGTCCAGCGTCGTCCGCAGTGGACCGAGCGGTCAGGAACGCGACGAACAGCCCGACCAGCAGCGCGGCCCGGCCCCACACCCCGATCATCAACGCCTGCGCGGTGAAACCGTCGTGGATGCCGCTCGCCTCGCCCATCATGTTCAGGTACAGCCAGCGGAAGATGCTGACGCCCATCGCCACGTCGGCCACCAGGTACGCCGCGATCCAGCCCCAGCGCACCCGCACCAGCACGAAGAACGGCAGCAACCACAACGTGTACTGCGGCGAATGCACCTTGTGCAGCAGCAAGAACCCGCACAGCATCGCCGCCGACACCGGCACCCACGGATACGTCCCGGACCGCTCGTACCGCAACCAGCCCACCGCGCAGGCGACCGCGAACGACAGCAGCATCAGCAGCGGCGAGACCACGCCCATCGCCGACTGGAAGTCCGCCGAATCCGTCCAGTGCCGGAAGCCCCAGTACCAGACCGAATTCGTGCTGATGTCCACCTGCCGGCGCGACTGGAACTCGAACGACGCCGCCCACCCGCCGAACCCGGCGATGGCGAACGGCAGGTTCACCAGCACCGCGGTGGCCACCGAAGCCCCCACGACCTGCAACGCCCCGCGCACGTCCAAGCGCTCCCGGCCGCTGGTCAGCACGTACAACGCCAACGGCAGCACGAACAACGCCGGGTAGATCTTCAGCGCGAACCCGAGGCCCAGCACCACCGCGGCCACCGTCGCGCGCCGCCGCAACGGCACCGACGTCCACCGGTGCACCACGAACACCGCCGCGACCGCGCACGCCACGACCGGCAGATCCCAGTTGTGGAAGGCATAAAGCACCAACGGCGGGGACAACGCCCACAACAGCGCGCGCCACCCGCTCAACCGGCCCAGCCACCACGCGGTCGCGAGCCCGAACGGAGCCATCAGCAACGCCGACGCCGCCAGGAAACCGGCATCGGTGTCGACGAAGAACGCCCCCGCCCACATCAGCAACCCGGACAGCACCGGGTACTCGACCACCCCGCCGTAGAGCGAACCGTCCGGCTCGATCCCGCCGTGCACGTACGGGAAGACGTGCCGGTCGATGTCCCGGCCGATCCACAGGTTCTGGATGTCGGAGTAGCAGACGTCGCCGTAAGCCCGCTCCTGGTACGCAGGCCCCGACCGGCCCCACTCGTCGAACTCCGGGCCCGTGCACCGCGCCTTGTTCGCATAGCCCAGGGCCAGCGACAGCGCCGTCAGCACGCACAGCGCCACCAAGCCGGAGATCGTCAGGCCGCGAGCCGTCCTGCTGATGCCGATCCCTCCACCCGATCCGATACCGGGGTGAAGGGCGCCTCTCCGCGAGCGAGGTGCCCTTCACCCCGAGAGCTCACTGCACCTTGCCGCGCAGGAAGGCGATGTCGTCGGCCTGGCCCTCGTCCGGGGTCTCCACCACCACCGGCGCACCGGCGCTCGCGCAGACCGCCACCAGCAGATCCGGGTCGATGGTGCCCGCGCCGATGTTGGCGTGCCGGTCGCGGGAGGAGTCGAACTCGTCCCGCGAGTCGTTCAGGTGCACCAGGTCGATCCGCCCGGTGATCGCCTTCACCCGGTCGACGACGTCCAGCAGCTCCTCGCCCGCCGCGTGCGCGTGGCAGGTGTCCAAGCAGAACCCGGCGCCGAACTCGCCGACGGCGTCCCACAACCGCGCCAGCGCGTCGAACTTCCGCGCCATCGCGTTGGCCCCGCCCGCGGTGTTCTCGATCAGCACCGGGACGTCGAACCCGCCGTCCGCGGCCTGCCGCTCGAACAGCTTGCGCCAGTTCGCCACGCCCTCGGCCGGATCGTCGTCCTTGGTCACGTGCCCGCCGTGCACGATCAGCCCCCGCGCACCGACCTCGGCCGCCGCCTTCGCCTGCTGGCCGACCGCCTTGCGCGACGGGATCCGGATCCGGTTGTTCAACGACGCCACGTTGATCACGTACGGCGCGTGCACGAACACGTCCAGCTCGCTGGCGCGCAACTGCTCGGCCTGCGGATGCGGCTTCGGGGCCTTCCAGCCCTGCGGGTCGGACAGGAAGAACTGCACGACCTCCGCACCGCGCTCGGCGGCGGCGGTCAGCGGGTCGTCATCTCGGACGTGGGCGCCGATACGCATGCCCGGAGTCTAGGCGGCCGCCCGACACCGCTCGCGCCCACCGAATCCCACGAGGTGGAAACCGGACCGGACCGTCACCAATGGCGGTGTTCAACCGTTGTACACATCTGAGAGGTTCTCGTTTGAGAGAGTGATCACCCAATCGCGCATCCTGGGGAGGCGAGCCATGGGAGCACGGGGGCGACCCAACCCGTTGATCAACCCGCAGGTCCGCGGCCGGGCCCTGTCGGCCGGACTCGTCGGCCTCGTGCTGACCGCGAGCACCTTCCTCGGTGCCGGCACCGCCCATGCCGTCGACCCCCTGGTCGTCGACAGCCCGCTGGCGATCGTCAAGGCCGTGCCCGGCCAGCAGGTGACCGTCAAGCCGAGCACGCTGGACTTCAAGGTCCGCGAGGCCGTGCTGCTGGCCATGCCGCTGGCGTTCGGCCGGGCCAAGGAAGCAGGCGACCGCTTCGCCGGGCTGAGCCCGATCCCGCTCGGCACCGCTCCCGAGGGCCGCACCTTCTACTCCGGCAAGAAGATCGCCGAGGCGGCCGCGCCCCGGCTCGCCGAGATCGGCCTGCCGGAGGACAAGGTCGACGCGGTGCGCTGGCACTTCACCAACCTCGTCAGCATCGGCAACGCGGTGACGGTGAACGCCGAAGCGCCCGAGGAAGAACCGCCTCCGCCCCCGCCGCCCGCGCAGCAGCCGCCACCGCCCCCGCCGCCGTCCCCCGCGCCCGGCACGCCCGCGCCGCCGGAGCCCAGCCCGGCGCTGCTCCCGCCGGACCCGACGACGTTCGTCCCGCAGCCGGGCGGAGCGCCGACCGCGATGAGCCTCTTACCGCCCGAGCTGCGCGGCTCGTCGCTGACCTGGGCCCAGGGCCACTACGGCCAGGCGCCAGGGATGACGCCCAACATCGGTGACCTGGTCAAGCAGACCGAGGAGCGGAAGGCGCGCGAGCAGCAGGACGAGGTGCTGGCCGCGGGCAAGGCCGAAGCCCTGCCCACCGAGGTCACCGAGCGGGTGGCGGTCCCGGTCCTCCTCGCCTCCATCGCCCTCGCGGTGGCCACCGCGGCGCTGGTCAGGAGCTGGGTCCTCCGCCGCCAGTAGGGCGTTTCCGCAGTTCAGAACCCGTGAGCGGTTCGGGGTGCCAGAGCGCCCCGAACCGCTCACGTGCGTGCGGCGGGTGTGCGTCGCCCCGTCCCCCGGACCGTCGGCGGGCCTTGCTAGCCTTGTCCAGTTCGTCGACGCGAACGACCCTCCTGCCATGGAGAGCCCATGGCCGTGAGTCCACAGGAGGTGAATGGTCTTCATGCGTCATTACGAGCTCATGGTCATCCTGGACCCGAGCCTGGACGAGCGCACCGTCGCTCCGTCCTTGGAGAACTTCCTCAACGTCGTCCGCAACGACGGTGGCACCGTCGAGAAGGTCGATGTCTGGGGCCGCCGTCGGCTGTCCTACGAGATCGAGAAGAACGCCGAGGGCATCTACGTCGTCCTGGACCTCAACAGCGAGCCGGCCACCATCAAGGAACTGGACCGGCAGCTGAACCTCAACGAGTCGATCCTGCGGACCAAGGTCCTGCGCAAGGTCGTCGAGCCCCGCAAGGCCGCGCGTGCCGCCAAGGCCCGTGCCGCCGCTGCTCAGGCCAGCGCCTGATCCGGCCCGAATCGCTAACGACCAGACTGGAGTCCCCAGGTCATGGCTGGTGAAACGGTAATCACGGTGGTCGGCAACCTGACCGCCGATCCGGAGCTGCGCTTCACCCCGTCCGGTGCCGCGGTCGCGAACTTCACGGTCGCGTCCACGCCCCGGACCTTCGACCGCCAGAGCGGCGAGTGGAAGGACGGCGAAGCCCTCTTCCTGCGCTGCAACATCTGGCGGCAGGCAGCGGAGAACGTGGCCGAGTCGCTGACCCGCGGCATGCGGGTGGTCGTGCAGGGCAGGCTGCGCCAGCGCTCCTTCGAGACGAAGGAGGGCGAGAAGCGCACCGTCGTCGAGCTCGAGGTCGACGAGATCGGTCCGTCCCTGCGCTACGCGACCGCCAAGGTCAACAAGGTCAGCCGTGGCGGCAGCGGCTTCAGCGGCGGTGGCGGCCCGGCCGGCCCGCCGGCCGACGACCCGTGGGGTTCCGCACCACCTGCCGGTTCCGGCGGTGGGTTCAGCGACGAGCCGCCGTTCTAAGCGCGGCGACAACGCTCTCGAAGTTTTCGTTCAGGAGGAAGACCGATGGCCAAGGCGCCTGTGCGCAAGCCGAAGAAGAAGGTCTGCGTGTTCTGCAAGGACAAGGCCGCGCAGATCGACTACAAGGACACGACGCTGCTGCGGAAGTACATCTCCGACCGCGGCAAGATCCGTGCCCGTCGCGTGACCGGTAACTGCAGCCAGCACCAGCGCGACGTCGCCATCGCGGTGAAGAACGCCCGCGAGATGGCGCTGCTGCCCTACACCTCGACCGCTCGCTGACCAAGGAAGGAGCCACGTCGTGAAGATCATCCTCACCGCTGACGTCTCCAACCTCGGCGAGTCCGGCGACATCGTCGAGGTCAAGGACGGCTACGCGCGCAACTACCTGCTGCCCAAGGGCCTGGCCATCGTGGCCACCAAGGGTGCGCAGAAGCAGATCGAGACGATCCGCCGCGTCCAGGAGAACCGCCGCGTGCGGAACCTGGAGCACGCGCACGAGCTGAAGCAGCAGCTGCAGAACCTGGGCGGCGTCACGCTGACCGCCAAGGTCTCGCCGCAGGGCAAGCTGTTCGGCTCGATCACCACCGGCGACGTCGTCGCCGCTGTCCGCAAGGCGGGCGGCCCGAACCTGGACAAGCGTTCGGTCAGCCTGCGCGGTCACATCAAGTCGCTCGGCAAGCACGTCGTCGACGTGCAGCTGCACCCGGACGTGGCGGCCAACGTCAGCGTCCAGGTCACCAAGGGCGAGTGACCAGGTAACACCGCTTCAACCGCAGCATCGTCCACTCCGACCTTCAGGTGAAGGGTGGACGATGCTGCGTCCGGCGCGCGCACCGGCGGTCACGGTGACGACGGAGTTCCACCGATTCCGACACGCCGAGCAGCGCGACACGCCCGGACTTTTCCACGGATTTCTTCCACAGCCTATGCACAGCCTCTGACCAGGGGATTCTTGTCACTTTTGACGAGTTGTCCCCAAGTTGTCCCCAGCTGTGCGGATGGCTGCTGCGAGTTATCCCCAGCTCGGTTCGATCTATCCACAGGTTGTCCCGAGCTTTGTCCACAGCTTGACTTGCCTGCTCCGAGCAGGCGATCTAGCTTCGCGCGCGTGCCCACGCGCCCACCGCGCGCGATGGTCTTGGCGCCGGAGGAGGTGACCGGGTCAGGTGGCGATGCCAGAGGAACCCGAAGACCCCTACTTCGACGATGACGAGGGCGGCGGCAGCGGTGCCGCTCGCACCTTCGAGCGGCAGCCTCCGCAGGACCTCGCCGCGGAGCAGTCCGTGCTCGGCGGCATGATGCTGAGCAAGGACGCGATCGCCGACGTCGTCGAGGCCCTCAGCCCCAACGACTTCTACCGCCCGGCCCACCAGACGATCTACGACTGCATCCTGGACCTCTACGGCCGCGGCGAACCGGCGGACGCGATCACCGTGTCCGCCGAGCTGGAGCGCCGCCAGGAACTGCTCAAGGTCGGCGGCGCCCCCTACCTGCACACGCTGATCGCCACCGTGCCCACGGCGGCGAACGCGGGCTACTACGCGGAGATCGTCGCGGAGAAGGCGATCCTGCGCCGGCTGGTCGAGGCGGGCACCCGCATCGTCCAGCTCGGCTACCACGGCTCCGAAGGCGCGGCGATCGAGGAGATCGTGGACCGCGCCCAGGCGTCGATCTACGACGTCACGGAACGCCGCGCGAGCGAGGACTACCACGCCCTCGAAGAACTCCTCCAGCCGACGATGGACGAGATCGACGCGATCGCGTCCCGAGGCGGCCAGTCCCAGGGCATCCCCACCGGCTTCGCCGACCTCGACGCCCTCACCAACGGCCTCCACGCAGGCCAGATGATCATCGTCGCGGCCCGTCCTGGTGTGGGTAAATCGACCCTGGGACTGGACTTCTGCCGGGCTGCTTCGGTGCAGCACGGGTTGGCGACCGTCATCTTCTCGCTGGAGATGGGGCGCACCGAGATCGTCATGCGCATGCTCTCCGCCGAGGCCCGGATCCGGCTCGGCGACATGCGCGGTGGCCGGATGACCGATGACGACTGGACCCGGTTGGCGCGGCGGATGAGCGAGATCAGCGAGGCACCGATCTTCATCGACGACTCGCCGAACCTCACCATGATGGAGATCCGCGCCAAGGCGCGGCGGCTCAAGCAGCGGCACGACATCCAGCTCATCGTCGTGGACTACATGCAGCTGATGACCTCGGGCAAGCGCGTCGAGTCCCGTCAGCAGGAGGTCTCGGAGTTCTCCCGAAACCTCAAGCTGCTGGCCAAGGAGCTCGAAGTCCCGCTGGTCGCGATCTCCCAGCTCAACCGAGGCCCGGAACAGCGAACGGACAAGAAGCCGCAGCTCTCCGACCTCCGCGAGTCCGGCTCCCTGGAGCAGGACGCGGACATGGTGATCCTGATCCACCGCCCGGACGCCTTCGAGCGGGACGACCCGCGCATGGGCGAGGCGGACCTGATCCTGGCCAAGCACCGAGCCGGTCCGACGGCGACGATCACCGTCGCGCACCAGCTGCACTACAGCCGCTTCGTCGACATGGCCCAGGAGTAGTCCCGGCTGCAGGTTGTTGGAACAGCGGCTGAGCGCTCGGTCCTCGGTCGACGCAGAGCACCATCGATCAGCAGGCCCGGGTGCCTGACCGGGCAAACCGGTCCTGCGCAGGATCGGGGCCGTCCGGAAGTGGTTTCGGGCCGACCAGTTGCACCAGCACCGCGCCGGTCAGCAGGATCACCGCCCCGGCCACCTGCGTCAGGCCCAGCGCCTGGCCGAGCAGCAGCCAGGCCAGTACGGCGGCGACCAGCGGTTCCACCAGGGCCAGCACACTGGCCGAGGCCGGGGGCAGAGTGCGCAGCGCCCGAAGCCCGGCCAGGTAGGGCAGCACGGTGCCGGCCAGGGCCAGCACCAGCAGCGCCAGCCACACCGGAATCCGCAGGCCGCCGAGTTCCACCGGGGCGTCGAGCAGGCCCGCGGGGAGCGTCCACGGCGGGGTGACGGCGCTGACCACCACCGCGCCGATCACCAGCCCGGCCGCGGTCAACCCGAACGTGTCGTGCCTGCTCGCACCGCGCTCACCGAGCAGGAAGTACCCGGCCGAGCAGATCGCCGCGGCCAGACCGCAGGCGAGGCCGAGCAGGTCGATTCGGGCTCCCCGCCCGAACTCCGCGACCAGCGCCAATCCGGCCACCGCCAGCCCGATACCCAGCCACACCAGACCGGGCAGCCGGGTGCGGCGCACCACCCGCACCCACAGCGCGACCAGCGCGGGTGCCAGATTGACCAGCACCATCGCCACCCCGACCGGGATCCGGGCCACGGCCAGGAAGAAGAACAGCTGCACTCCGGCGACGCCGAGCAGGCCGTAGCTGACCAGCGGCCACAGGTCGGCGCGACGGAACCGCAGCGCCTGCGGCCGCAGCACCACGACCACTGGTGCCAGCAGCACCGCGGCCAGCGCGATCCGCGCCGAGGTCACTGCCATCGGGGACCAGCCCGTCGCCATCACCGTCTTGGCCAGCGGGCCGGAACTCGCGAACAGCACCCACGAGCTCAAGCACAGCCCGGTCGCCTGGGCCTGGCGCGGTCTTCTCCAGTGCGGCCACAGTCCGCAGTCTGCCCCCGGGATCACCTTCCTGAACAGCGATTTTCCGGCGGCAGATGTCGGCGCCGGTGTGCGAGCGTCCCGGCGCGTGATCAGCCTTCCTGTCGTGCGTCGGCGTGGTCGGCGAGCCGGCTGGCCAGTGCTCGCACCAGGTCGCGGAGGGCGTCGGGTCGTTCGATGACGAACGGCCGGTCGAGGGCGGCGAGCAGGGGCGGTATCCATTCGAGGCGTTGTGCTCGGATCCGGGCCCGGAACCAGGGAGTGCCGGGGTCGATCTGCTCCAGCTTGGCGACGGACGGTGGGAGGACGGAGCGGATCTGCTCGGGCGTCGCTCGGATCCGCACGGACACCTCGTGCTCGTACGGCGTCTCGGCGATCGCGGTCAGCACCCGCTCGGCCGGGTCGAAGCCCGTTGGGGCGTCGAACGTTCCGGGGCGCAGCTCGACGGTCGTGATCCGGTCGACGCGGAACGTGCGCACCTGCTCGCTGGCCGAGTCGAAGCCGGTCAGGTACCACCGCCCGGAGTGGGCCACGACCCCGTACGGGTGGACGACGCGTTCGCTGGCGCCGCCGTGACCGGCGGTGTAGCCGAGATCGACCGGGCGTCGATCCCGCGCCGCTTCCGCGACGGTGAGCAGGACCTCGGCTTCCGCCGTGAGCGCCGATCGCGCGGGCGCGGTGAAGTCGGCGATCTCCAGCAGCGCGTCGAGCCGGCGGCCTAGAGCTCCGGGCAGCACCCGGCGGACTTTCGCGACCGCGCTCTCGGCGGCCGCGGCCGAGGTGCTGAGCAACCCGGCGCGGCGGCCCGCGACCAGGCCGAGCAGGACGGCGAGCGCCTCCTCGTCGGTGAGCATCAGCGGCGGCATCCGATAGCCCGGCGCCAGGCGGTACCCGCCGTGCCGCCCGCGCACCGAGCGGACCGGGATGTCCAGGTCCAGGAGATGACCGACGTAGCGGCGGACCGTGCGCTCGTCCACGTCGAGTCGTTCGGCGAGCTCGGCGACGGTCCGGGTGCCTCCGCGCTGGAGGATCTCCAGCAATGCCAGTACGCGGGCGATCGGCCGAGTCACCGCAAGATCCTCCCAATACCGGGCGGATCCTGTCCACTATTGCTCCTAACGTGGCCGGTGACCCCTCGGGAGGGAGCGCCCTCCCAGGCAGGAAGGACCCACCGTGCAGCTTGTTTCCGTCCGCGTCATCACCAACGACGTCGCCCGCCTTGTCGAGTTCTACGAGCAGGTGACCGGCCTCGATGCGCGTCGGCCCGCCGAGCAGTTCGCCGAGCTCGTAGGCCCGTCGTGCACCTTGGCCATCGGCAGTGCCGAGACGATGGCGCTGTTCAGCGCCGGGGCCGCCGTACCCGAGTCGAACCGGACCGCGATCCTCGAATTCCTCGTCGAGGACGTCGACCGGGAGCACGAACGGCTGACGAGCCTGGCTGCCGCGCCCGAGGTCGTGCAGGAGCCGACCACGATGCCGTGGGGGAACCGCTCCCTGCTGTTCCGCGATCCCGACGGCAACCTGGTCAACTTCTTCACCCCGCTCACCGACGAGGCCCGCGCAAGGCTCGCCCGCTGACCGGCCGCGTCAGCATCGGACCAGCCGTTTTCGGCACGGCACGCGAACCACAGCGCCGGGACAGCCATGCGTCGCAAGGGATTCGCTGCCCTTGGCGCCCCGAGATCTCGCGCGGAGTGCTCAGCTACGACGAGGTCGGGCTGTCCGAGCAGCGGGGCTGGAAGAAGTCGAGCATCTTCCGGCTGGCGTCCGGGGCCATCAGCAGTTCCTGCAGATCCGCGGACATCCGGGCGGCCGCGCTGGTGCGCTCGAACATCTCGCGTTCGTATTCCCTTGCGGCGGCGGGGAAGTCGTCCGGGTGCTCGGCCAGCGCGAGGCCGAGCAGGGCGCCGTCGAGCAGCGCCATGTTGGCGCCCTCTCCCACCGGTGGCATCAGGTGGGCGGCGTCCCCGATCAGCGTGACGTCCGGCTTCGGCGGCCAGGTCAGGCCGACCGGGAGCGTGGTGATCGACCGCGGCACGACCGTGTCGTCGCAGGCCGCGATCAGCGCGGTGATCCGCGGGTCCCAGCCGGGGAGCAGCTCGATGAGCCGCGCGCGGGCGGCGGGCGGGTCGTCGAACGGGATTCCGCTGGTGTCGAACCAGTTCTCGGCGGTGTTGTAGAAGCTGATGCCGATGCGGACGCGGCCGTCACGGTTGCGCTGCGCGGCGAGCGAGATGCCGTCGCCGAGCACCCAGTAGTTGCCGCGCCCGACCATCGCCGCGAGGTCGGGGTGCGTGCGGTCGACGTCGGGAATGCCGACCTCGACGACGTTCTGGCCGATGTGCGCCGGGCGGGCGTCGGTGAGCAGCGCGCGGACTCGGGAGTTCGCGCCGTCGGCGCCGACCAGCAGGTCGTACGTCGCAGTGCTGCCGTCGGCGAAGTGCAGCACGCCGTTGTCGGCTGATTCGAACGCTCGCCCCCAGCGCACGGCGCCTGCGGGGAGCGAATCCAGCAGCAGGTCGCGCAGATCGGCGCGGTCGACCTCGGGTCGTTCGAGCGGAGCGTCGTCGGGCGTGTCCTCTTGGAGCAGGAGGGTTCCGTCCGGTTCGAGGAGGCGCATGTCCTGGCCTTCGCTCCGCGCGATCGCGTGGAACTCGTCGATCAGGCCGGCCTCGCGCAGCGCCCGCTGGCCGGAGTGGATGTCGAGCATGCCGCCCTGACCGCGCGCGTCGCGCGACGGTTCCCGTTCGTGCAGCACGGCGTCGATGCCGTTCACGTGCAGCACCCGGGCAAGGGCCAGACCGCCCAGGCCGGCTCCGACGATGGCGATGGTCATGGTTCCCTCCTTCGATACGGCGTACTGATCGATACACTGTATCGGCCGATGCGGTGTATCGTCACCGGCATGTTGGTGTGGGAGAGGCCGGAGCCGCCGAATCGACCCGCGCCGGCCCCGTTGAGCCGGGAGCGGATCGTGCGAGCGGCGATCGGGCTGGCCGACGCGGACGGCCTGGATGCGGTCTCGCTGCGCAAGGTCGCCACCGCGCTGGACGTCCGCCCGATGCGGCTCTACGGCTACATCGCGAGCAAGGAGGAGCTGCTCGACCTGATGGTCGACGCGGTGCACGCCGAGATCCGGCCGGTCGGAGACGGTTGGCGGGAGGTGCTCCGGTCCCTCGCCGAAGTCACTCGGCACGCCGCGCACGAGCACGAATGGCTCGCCGACCTGCTGGGCGGCCGACCTCAGCTCGGGCCGCACGCGCTGGCCAGCGGGGAAGCCGTGCTGGCCGCGCTGGGCGAGGTCGACGTGGACGCGGTCATGCCGGTGGTCGCCGCGGTCAACGCGTACGTGATCGGCGCGGTGCGCCGGGAGATCGCCGAGCGGCGGGCCGAGCGGGCCACCGGGATGGACGAGAAGCGCTGGCAGGCCGCGCTCGGGCCGTATCTGGAGCGGACCTTCGCCACCGGCCGGTTCCCCGCGATGGCCGCGGTGGTGCGCGATGCCGCCCACCTGGACGCCGACGAGACCTTCCGGATCGGCCTCGAGTTCCTGCTCGACGGCATCGGAGCCAGCATCGCGAGGTGACCGCTCAAGCCGCCGCGGGGCGGAGGCCGTTCAGCGGGGCTTCATCGCCGCTGGTGGTGCGTGAGCAGTTGGGCGAGCAGGCGGGTCAAGGTCTGGCGGTCCTCGGCCGGGAGCGGCCCGAGCAGGTCGTCCTGCACCTCGTCGAGCGCTCGGTCCAGGCGCTGCAGCTGCTTGGTGCCCGCCTTGGTGACGGTCACGATGTTGCGCCTCCGATCGTCCGGGTCGGGGGACCGCTCGACGGCGCCCTGCTCGGCCAGTTCGTTGATCGCCGCCACCACGTCGCTGCGGTCCATGCTGCACCGGCGGCCGAGTTCGGCCTGGCTGGCCGCGCCGAACTCGTCCAGCGCGGCCAGGATCCGGTAGTGGTAGCCGCGCGCGCCCGCCTCGGCGAAGCCGTCGGACACCAACCGCGCGCTGTGCACCGCCAACTGGCTGAGCAGCCAGCTCGGCTTCGCGGTTAGGCGTGAGGGCGTCTTGTCCACGGCGACCACCCTACATCGTTGGCCGGGCCAACGAATGTGTGTATCGTTGGCCGCGCCAATGTTGGACCAGCCAACGAAGGGGGCGTCATGCCCACGGATATCGCGGACCGCATCGAGATCGCCGACCTGTTCACCCGCCTCGCGCGCCTGCTGGACGAGAAGCGGTGGGCGGAAACCGGCGACGTCTTCGCCGACGATGTGGCGGTGCACTCGCCGCGCGGGGGCGAACTCCGCGGCATCGACGAAGTCACCGGCTACCTGAGCCGGTCCGACGATGAAGCGCAGCGCACCCAGCACATGACCGCTGACCTGCAGGTGAACGTCACCGGCGACGAGGCGACTGCCTCGGCGAACTCGCTCGTGCACTTCTACCGCGACGGCCGGGCCCCGCACCAGACCAGCGGGCTGCGGCTGTTCTGCACCACTGTGCGCACGCCGGTGGGCTGGCGAATCCGCGACTACCGGATCGTGCCCGCGTGGACGCGCGAGAACTGATCTCCCGCGCTTGGAGGACAGGCGGCCAGGGGCCCGGAGGCGTTGCTTCCAGGGCCCCGGCTGTCAGCGCTGGTCCAGATCCGGGCGCGTGAGCCTGAACCGGGCTGCGTTCTCGTCGGTCGCCCAGCGGTGGAAACCGGCCTTCTCCAGGACGCGGACCGAGGACGGGTTCGACAGTTCCACGTTGGCGGACACGGTGTGGACGTCGGGTGCGGTGAGGGCGAACTCCGCCAGCGCGCGAGTGGCCTCGGTGGCGTAGCCGCGGCCGCGGCGGGAGGCCACGATGCCGTACCCGATCTCGACGACGCCGTTGCTCGGCGGCCAGAACAGGCCGATCGAGCCCACCACCGAGCCGCTCTCGCGCTCGACGACCAGCCGGTGGCCGTGCGCACCGAGCCAGGCGGGGTTCTGGTCGAGGAGACCGGCGATCACGCGATCGCCCTCGGCGGGGAAGTCCTCCGCCCAGTGCGCGGACCGGATGCCGTCGCGGACCGCGGTGGCCTCGCTGGGTGTCCAGGTCCGCAGGACGAGGCGCTCGGTGATCACATCGGCGGGTGAAGAAGACACGTGCTTTCTCCTGGTCGTTGGAACGACCCGGACCGCGCTTCGACTAGTGCGCGGGCCGGATGAGGGCATGCTGATGAGGGCCGGTGGCGGCCATATTCATCAACCTCCCCATCCAGTGATCGCGCTCCTGTCGAGACGGTAGCGGCGATTCCCCGGTCACGGCAACAGATTTCGCGCGTCCGCTGGAGGCCCTCAGCGGCTCACCGCGGTTTCGAGGTCGATGCGCGCCAGCTTCTCGGGATTGCGCACGGCGTACAGGCCGGTGATGAGGCCGTTGTCGATGCGCACCGCCAGCACGGAGTCGGCTTCTCCGGTCAGCTTGATGCGCAGCCCGGGTTGCCCGTTGATCTGCACCGGCTGCAGCGCGGCCCTTGCGGTGAGCCGCCCCAGCACGCCGGTCACCCGGTCGGCGCCGACGACGGGTGCCAGCGCGGCTCGGACGACTCCACCGCCGTCGGTCAGCAGGACGACGTCGGGCGCGAGGACGTCGAGCAGGCGTTGCACGTCGCCGGTTTCCACTGCTCGCCGGAAGGCGTCGAGCGCGTCGCGGGCCTCGGCCGGGGAGGAGTTCCCGCGCGGTCGCCGCGCGGCGACGTGGTTGCGCGCGCGGTGGGCGATCTGGCGAACGGCGGCCGGTGTTTTCCCGACGGCGCCTGCGATTTCGTCGTAGCCGAGGTCGAAGACCTCGCGCAGCACGAACACTGCGCGCTCGGTCGGGGCGAGCGTCTCCAGCACCAGCAGCATCGCCATCGAGACGCTGTCGGCCAGTTCGACGTCCTCGGCCACGTCGGGCGCGGTGAGCAGCGGTTCCGGTAGCCAGGGGCCGGCGTAGGACTCCTTGCGGCGGCGGAGCGTGCGCAGTCGCGTCAGCGCTTCGCGGGTGGCGATCCGCACCAGGAAGGCGCGTTGATCGCGGACCGATTCGAGGTCGACTCCCGTCCAGCGCAGCCAGGTCTCCTGCAGGACGTCCTCGGCGTCGGCGGCCGAGCCGAGCATCTCGTAGGCCACGGTGAACAGCAGGTTCCGGTGGGCGACGAACACCTCGGTGGCGGGATCCATGCGTTCGTGCGCGGGGGCGCCCTCGTTCATTCCCGGCTCCTGCCTGCTCGCTCTCGTCGGGCCGCTGGGCGGTTTTCCGGCGGATGGCCCGATCCTGCAACTTGAAGCGCGGTCGAGCTCGATCGACCGCGTCCACGCACCAGAAGCCGCGCGGGGCTGCTCTGTGACAGCCCGGATCGGTGTCCTGCGTCACGTCGCGCCGTTGTCACAGCGGCCGGGTGGGCGGCTTCTCCATGGTCGTCACGATGCCGCGAAGCAATCCACGAGTGAGGACGAAGCGATGGAACCCCGTATCGACCTGATGACCAACCAGCTCGGTGCCAAGGTCAGCAAGCGGATCTACGCCGTCAACCTGGCGATCAAGGAGGTGTCGCTGCCCAAGGCGTTGCTGGAGCTGATCGCGCTGCGGGTCAGCCAGATCAACGGCTGCGGCTGGTGCGTCGACGTGCACACCAAGGAAGCGGCGGCCGCCGGGGAGAGCGCGGCCCGGATCAACCTGGTCGCCGCCTGGCGCGAGTCCGCGGTGTTCGCGGAGGCCGAGCGGGCCGCGCTGGCGCTCGCCGAGGAGGGCACCCGGCTCGCCGACGCCCACCACGGGGTGACCGACGAGACGTGGGCCGAGGTGCGCGAGCACTACGACGACGACCAGATCGCGGCGCTGGTCTCGCTGATCGCCGTGATCAACGCCGCCAACCGGCTCGGCGTGATCACGCACATGCGCGGAGGTTTCTACGACCCCGGCATGTTCGCCGCCCTGTCGAGCTGAGCGGCCTCCGGCCTGCCGGTCGAGTCAGGGTTGGCGGGCGGCGGCGCAGGTTTCGATCCACGTCGCCAGGTCGGGTACGCCGTCGATGGTGAGCAGGGACGGGCAGCCCGGGAGGGGCGTCGCTCCGGTGAAGGCGTGGTCCTGGGCGAAGAGCAGGAGCCGGCCGCTCCGGCGGTGGGCCAGCGTCAGGTTGCCGTTGGCCTCGACCGCGACGACGTAGTGCTCGTCGGGCCGGACGGGGACTTCGAGTCCCGCGTCGAGGACTTCCGAGAGCCGCGTGTTCGCGATGCCGGCGGTGAGCACCTCGTCCTGGTTGCGCCACCAGGATCCGGGTTCGCCGAACCACTCGGTGATCCCGCCGCAAACGGCCGAGAACGCCCGGTGGACCGGGTGGAACGCCTCGGTGCCCTCTTGCCGGGGTGGGTGGCAGAGCCACCCTCCCCGGTCGTCGGGTGGTCCCCAGGCCAGCAGCTCGTAGGCCTCTCCGTCCTCGGAGACCGGAGTGACGGTCGCTGATCCGAGCAGGGCCGAGAGCGCGGGCAAGCCGGGCACCGGCCCGCGCGTCCACGGCTCGGCCTCGCCCGCCACGGCAATTCCGCCGAACCACGGAACTCGATCGAGGAACTGCTCCCAGTCGGACACGGGACCGACCTTAGAGGCGCGGGCGAATCCGGAGACGCTGTCGGGCCAGGACTGGGGATTCGGGCCCGCTCCGGTCAGCTCTGCGGCGCGCGGTCGATTTCTCGTTCGAAGGCGAGGAGTTCTTCGGCGAAGGCTCGGGGGGTTGTCCTCGGGGGAGAAGTGGCCTGCTCCGGGGAAGAACCTGAGCTCGGCCGCCGGGAGCGCTGCCATGCGCACCGCTCCGTCGGCCGGTCGCCGGGCCTTCCGGGTGTCCGATCGGGGCGGTGCCGTTCGTGGTGGGAGTGGAGGCCGCGATTCCGGGGAGCGAGCATGGACTGACGAACCTCTCCGTCGGATCGCGGCCGTCCCGGAGGGCGATCCAGACCGCAGAGGAGTCGACGTGCAGTACCTGGTTTCCGTGATCGACGACAAGACCGCTTCGGCCACCGCGGAGGAGATGGCCGCCGTCGAGGCGTTCAACGAGCGGCTCCAGGCCGAGGGCCACTGGGTCTTCGCCGGCGGCCTCAACGCGCCCAGCACGGCCACCGTCATCGAGCACCGGGACGGCGAGCCGATGTTCACCGACGGGCCCTTCCTGGAGTCGAAGGAGCACCTCGCCGGGTTCTGGGTCATCGAGGCACCCGACCTCGACGTCGCGCTCCAGATCGCCGCCGAGGGCGCCGAGCGCTGCAACCGGAAGGTCGAGGTGCGGCCGTTCCTGTGAACCCGGTCGAGGAGGCCCTCAGCCGCGCGCACCGCGCGGAGTGGGCGCGGCTGGTCGCCGTGCTGACCAGGCGATTCGGTGATCTGGACATCGCGGAGGAAGCGGCGGCCGAGACGTTCGCGACCGCTGTCGAGCGGTGGGCCGCCGACGGCGTGCCGCCGAACCCCGGTGCCTGGCTGACGACCACCGCCGTCCGCAAGGCGATCGACCGGCTCCGGCGCGAGAGCAAGCGCGAGGACAAGCACCGGGAGGCGATGTCGATGCACGACGAGCGAGAGCCCGTCGGGGCCGTCGACGACGAGCGGCTCCGGTTGCTCTTCACCTGCTGCCACCCGGCGTTGGCGATGGAGGCGCGGGTCGCCCTGACGCTGCGCCTGGTCGGCGGGCTGACCGTGCCGGAGATCGCGAGCGCGTTCCTGGCGCGGGAATCCGCCATGGGCAAGCGGATCACCCGCGCGAAGAACAAGATCAAGGCGGCTCGCATCCCGTACCGGGTGCCGTCGGCGGAGGATCTCCCGCGACGGGTTTCCGGTGTGCTCGCAGTGCTCTTCCTGGTCTTCAACGAGGGCTACCTGGCGACCGGTCCCGGCACCGATCCCGTGCGCCAGGAGCTGACGGCCGAGGCGATCCGGCTGACGCGGCTGGTCCGCGGCCTGCTGCCCGACGACGGCGAGGCGGCCGGGCTGCTGGCGCTGATGCTGCTCACCGAAGCCCGCCGTGCCGCGCGCGTTTCGGACAGCGGTGAGCTGATCGCGCTCCACGAGCAGGATCGCGGTGCCTGGGACGCGGATCTGATCGCCGAGGGGCATTTGCTGGTTCGCGAGCGTCTGGCCTCGGGAGCGGCTCCGGGGCGCTACCAGATCCTCGCCGCGATCAACGCCGTGCACACCTCCGCCCGCGACGCCCGCGATACCGACTGGTCGCAGGTCGTCGCGCTCTACGACCAGCTCGTGCGCCTCGACCCGTCGCCGATCGTCGCGCTCAACCGGGCCATCGCGGTCGCCGAGGTCGACGGCCCGGAAGTGGCGTTGGCGGCCGTCGACCGGCTCGAGCTGGCCGGTTATCACGCCTTCCACGCCACTCGCGCCGATCTGCTGCGAAGGTCGGGGCGCGTGCGGGAATCGCGCTCGGCGTACGGCAGGGCAATCGAGCTGGCGGGCAACACAGCCGAGATCGCCTACCTGACACGCCGGCGCGACCAGCTGGAGTAGCGCGGCGCGCACCCGGTGCACCGAGCGGGCAGCGGCATGGCGCCTGCCCGCGGAGATCAGGCCGAGGCGTCCGCGAGGGCCTGGAGCTCGCCGTCGGTCAGCTGCAGGGCGAGCAGCTGCTCGACCGTGCGGGCGGAGGCGATCGGTGCGACCACCGTGGGCTGCTGCGCGAGCCAGGCCAGCGCGACGGTCGCCACGTCTGCACCACGAGCCGCCGCGACCCCCTCCAGCGCGGCGGCTCGGTTGTCCTAATAGGACACTCGCTCGACTGGACGCCGCAGCCGGTTCTCAGGCCCGCATGTGCTCCTGCGCCCAGGCCTCGAAGCTGGTGAGCGGGATGCCGAGATCTCTGGCGTACTCGGGGCGTCCCGGCTGCTCCGCCGCGTTGAGCCACTCGTGCCCGGCACCCATGGGCGGCATTCCGGCGGCGACGGCCTGCTCCTCGGTCATGTCGGGTGCGGACAGCCGGGTTCCGAGCACGCGGGAGAGGACCTCGGCGATCTCCCGCATCGACAGCAGGTCGCTCGCCAGCTCCAGTTCGAGCCGGTCGAACCGCTCGGGTTCGGCGATGGCCGCCGCGGCCGCCGCGCCGATGTCGTCCGTCGCGACCAGGGAGAGCCGCGTTCCGGGCTTCACGACGCTGACCAGGCCGCCCTCGATGCCGCGCGGGAACAGGAAAGCGTTGGCGGGCAGGAAGTTCTCCATGAAGAAGGCCGGTTTGAGCAGTGTCCAGCGCGGAAACCCGGCCGCGCGGAGGCGTTCCTGGAGCGCGGTCTTGACGCTCATGGCGTGCTCCAGCATGGCCCAGCGGCCGTCGGCCCAGCCGGGAGTTTCGGTGTGCTGACCGGCACCGGAGACCGAGGTGTGCACGAACTGCGGCACTCCGGCGGCCAGCGCGGCTTCGATGAGGTTGACGCCCTGGGCCAGTTCACCGTCGAAGTCCGGGCCGTCGGCGGTGAAAGCGGGCATCTGCACGGAGAAGACGGCGCGGACGCCTTCGGCGGCGCGGCGCACCGAATCGCGGTCGTGCAGATCGCCGCGGACCAGCTCGGCGCCGAGCGCTTCGACGGCCTTGGCCTTGTCGGCGGACGGGTCGCGGACCAGTGCGCGGACGGGAACGCCCGCCGCGAGCAGAGCGCGCGCGGTGGCGCCTCCCTGCTTGCCGGTGGCGCCGGTGACCAGGACGGGTGCGGGCATGAGTGCCTCCTGCGAATAAGTGGCGGGGTCCGCCGTTTCTGTCCCGGTACGATATGGCGGGCCCCGCCATTTGGCAAACCTGGAGGTGACGCGATGCCCGAGGGACAGCGCGCGGATGCCCGGCGCAACTACGCGCGGATCCTCGCGGTGGCGGAGCAGGAGGTCGCCGCGCACGGTCCGGAAGCCTCGCTGGAGCAGATCGCCCGCATCGCGGGAGTCGGCTCGGCGACGGTGCGCAGGCACTTCCCCACTCGGCAGGCGCTGCTGGAGGCGGTGTCGAAGGAGCGGATCGAGGCGCTGCGCCTCCGCGCCGCGGCCTTGGCGGGCGAGCACAGCAGTCGCGAAGCGCTGCTGACGTGGCTGAGCGAGGTCGTCGCCTACTGCGTGTCCGCCCGAGGTCTGGCAGCCGCGCTGGCCTACGACGGCGATCCGACGCAGAACGGCTGCGCGGCGGCGCTGGAGGAGGCCGGAGGAGACCTGCTGGCCCGTGCGGCGCGCGACGGCGCGGTGGCGGCCGACGTCACGGTCGCGGACCTGCTCTCGCTGATCGTCGGCATCGCCCTGATCACCCAGTACGGCCCCGATCCCGAAGCCCGCGCGGACCGGCTGTTCCAGCTGGCCGTGGCGGGACTCAGCCCGCAGCGCTGACCTGCTCCAGCATCGTCAGGTAGGCGTCGAGCAGGCCCGCGCCGGCGAGGAGGCTGCGGCTGCGCGCCGTCAACCGGGCCTGCCAGGAGGCGAGGAAAGCGGCCAGCGCGTTCGCTCCGCCCGCCTCGCGCAGCGAGTCGAGGAACTTGGCGACCTGGGTCAGCGGATAGCCGCCGCGTCGCAGTTGACGTGCGATTTCAGCGTCGCGCACGCTATCCGGCCCGTACTCGCGGTAGCCCGTGGCCCGGTTGCGCTCCGGGCGCAGGATGCCGTGGGTCTCCCAGGTGCGCAGCGTGGCCGGGTGCACACCGATGCGTCGCGCGAGTTCGCCGACGGTCAGCGGCGGGCCGGTGACCGTCGGCGTGCTGGACAGGGAGCTCAGCGCCGATGCGACCTCCGTGCGGGTGTCGCGCTCGGCGAGCAGCGAGACGTGCGCGGCGTCGATGAGCCGGTAGGCGGATTCGGTGTCGCCGCGGTTGCTCGCGCGCATGATTTCCACGGCCTGCTGGTGCCCGTGGCCGCCGCGCAGGGCGAGGAAGGCGCGCAGGGCCTGCGCGTGCAAAGGCGTGTAGCGGCGGTACCCGGTCTCGCTGCGCTCGGTCGGCGGCAGGACGCCCAACTCGTCGTAGTTGCGGACCGCTTGGGCGGAAAGCCCGTGCTCCCGGGCGAGGTCGATCGGTCGCAACGCGAACCTCCGATTGAGGCTTTGAGCAGCAATCACCAGGTGGGATTCGCCGGAGTTTCACCCGAATCTTCAACGATAGCGTCGAGGGCACCGCAAATCGGAGAAGGGGTGCTCATGTCCATTGCCGAGATCGGCCGCCAGCTCGACGACCTCGGTCGCGCCGTCGACGACCTGCTCGCCGCGCGGCCCGAACCGCCGGTCCTGCTCGGGCTCGGCGAGCCCACGCACGGCATCGAGGCGTTCCCGTTGCTGCGCAACGAACTCCTGCCCGAGCTCGTCGCACGCGGATACCGGTCGATCGCCTTGGAGACGGATCACTTCGCCGCGTCCGTCGTCGACGACTACGTGGCCGGGCGAGCGGGCGACATCGATGAGGTGCTGGAAACCGGGTTCAGCCACCGATTCGGCGCGGTGCCGGGAAACCGAGAGCTCGTCGAATGGCTCCGCGCGCACAACGCCGAGCGCGACCCGCGGGACCGCGTCCGCTTCTACGGCTTCGACGGGCCGATGGAGATGTCCGGTGCGCCCAGCCCGCGACGCGCGCTCACCTCGGTCATCGACCACCTGCCCGCCGCGCTGGAGTTCCCGGAGATCGATGCACTGCTCGGCGACGACGCGGACTGGGAGAACCAAGCGGCCATGTACGACCCGGCGGCGTCCATCGGAGGCTCGGATCGCGCTCGCGCGCTGCGCGTCGTCGCCGACGACCTCGCCAGCGCTCTGCGCCGCGCGGCGCCGGGCCTGCGCCGCCAGGACCCGGATGCCCACGACCGAGCCGCCGCGCACGCGCGCACGGCACTGGGCCTGCTGCGCTACCACGCGGCCATGGCCAGCGCCTCGCCCGACCGGATCGCGACCTTGCTCAGCCTGCGCGCCGAGATGATGGCCGAGAACCTGCTCGCGATCGTGGCCCGGGAGCAGCGCCGCGGACCGACCCTGGTGTTCGCGCACAACGCGCACCTCCAGCGCGCGAAGTCCGACATGCAGTTCGGCGGGGACGAGGTGAGCTGGGACGACGCGGGCGCGCTCGTCGAACTCGTCCTCGGCGAGCGCTACGTGTTCCTGGCGACCGACGCCAATCCTCGCAGCGCGCCGGGCACCCTCCAGGGCGAGCTGGCGAGGGCGACCTCCCGCCGCGCCCTGTTCCCGGCGCAAGCCCTGCGCGCCGCGCTGCCCCCGTCGATCACCGCGGGAGAACCGATCGTGCCCGGCCACCTGCCCCTGAAGCCGGAGCAGCTGACGGGCGCTGACGCGGTCGTCTTCATCGCCGACACCGACGGGAAGCAGCACCAGTTCTGGTGACCGGGTCGTGTCCGGATGTGACAGCCGATCGTCATTGAGGACATCACGGGCAGCGGTGAACATGGAGCCATGTCCATCGCGCACCGCGTCGTCATCGCGGTCTTCCCCGACGTCGACCTGCTCGACGTCACCGGCCCGGCCGAGGTCTTCGCGCTGGCCAACCGGGAGACCGCCGGGCGGGCCGGCTACCAGGTCAGGCTGGCCGGGCCGGTCGCAGGCGAGGTCCGCACCTCGGCGGGGGTGCGGATGCTCGCCGACGTGGCCTTCGACGACGTCGGCGACGACGTCGACACCCTCCTGGTGCCGGGAGCGGTCGACATGACCGACGCCGGGCCCGTCGCCCGCATCGATCCCGACGTGGTGGCGTGGGTGCGGGAGACCTCCGCGCACGCCCGGCGCGTCGCGTCGGTGTGCGTGGGCGCGCACGTGCTGGCCGCCGCCGGGTTGCTGGGCGGCAAGACGGCGACCACCCACTGGTCGACCGCCGCGCAGCTCGCCGCCGAGCACCCGGACGTCGCGGTCGATCCCGACCCGATCTTCGTGCGCACCGACGGCGGCAGGCTGTGGACCGGGGCCGGGATCAGCGCCTGCCTGGACCTGGCGCTGGCCCTGGTCGCCGAGGACCACGGCGAGCAGACGGCGCTGGCGGTGGCCCGGCAGCTGGTGATGTACCTGAAGCGGCAGGGCGGGCAGAGCCAGTTCTCCGTGCCGCTGAGCCGCCCGGCGGGCCGTCGGGACATCGACGAGTTGCGGGTGTGGATCGCCGACCACCTCGACGCGGACCTGTCCGCGCGGGCGCTGGCCGAGCGGATGTGCCTGAGCGAGCGGCACTTCGCCCGCGTCTTCAAGCAGGAGACCGGCACCAGCCCGGCGACCTACGTCGAAGCGGCCCGCGTCGAGCTGGCCCGCCGCCTGCTGGAGACCACCGACTGCCCGCTCGACCAGGTCGCGGCGGCCGCCGGGCTCGGCTCGGCGGAGACCCTGCACCGCGCGTTCCGGCGGCAGCTGGCCACCACGCCGGCGGCGTACCGGAGGCGCTTCCGCACGCCGGCCGCCTGACCCGGCGATCGATCCCCCCTCGGCGAAGGGGTGCTTCGCCATGCCCGCTCACCGGACGAGAGGACGTTCCATGACATCCAAGACCCTGCGCGACGTGATCGGCCTGAGCGCCGAGCCGCCCCGGCTGAGCGAATCCGCGCTGATCCTGATCGACTTCCAGAACACCTACCGCACCGGCGTCATGGCCCTGGACGGCGCCGAGGAGGCCCTGTCGGCGGCCGCCCGGCTGCTGGAGCGTGCGCGAGCGGCGGGAATCCCGGTCGTCCACGTCATCAACGACGGCGGCGAGGGCACGCCGTACGACATCCGCGCGCACATCGGCGCCATCAGCGACGAGGTCGCGCCGGTCGATGGCGAGCCGGTGGTGGTCAAGCAGTTCCCCAACGCCTTCCACGCCACCGAGCTGGAGAAGACGCTGAAGGACCTCGACATCGGCGGCGACCTGGTGCTGGCCGGGTTCATGACGCATATGTGCGTCACCTTCACCGCCCAGGGCGCGTTCAACCTCGGCTACCGGCCCACGGTCGTCGCCGAGGCGACCGCGACCCGGACGCTCCCAACCCCGGACGGCACGTCGCTGCCTTCGCCTTCGCTCCAGGCAGCGGCGCTGACCACGATCACCGACCTGTTCGGCCTCGTGGTCCCCACCGCCGAATCCCTCCAGGAGTGACCGCATCCCTGCGTCGGCGTCCACTGTGGAAATAGGTGGACGCCGTTCGCGGCGGGACGGAAACTGTCGGACGTCCAGCGAGCCGGCAGACCTGTTCGGCCGCGTGGCCGCCGACTACGATCGGACGATCCCCTTCTCCGCCACTTCCGGCCAGCGCCTGGTGACCTGGACGGTTGTGCCGCGCGACGCCCGTGTGCCGGGCGTTTCAGCCTCCGCTCGTCGGGGTTCTCCCCGAGATCGCCCCTGGGAGGTCAGCAGAGGTCGCGCAGGCTGAGCGGGGCGGGCGGTGGGAGAGGTTCGGCGTGCTCGGCTCGCAGGGAGTTGAGCAGGTAGCCCAGCAGTCGGCGGGAGGCGGCCGGAGTCGTCACGCCGTTGTTCGCCATGAGCAGCAGTGTGAGATCGCTGAGCTCGAAATCGGCGCGGAGCGCACCGGCCTCCTTGGCGCGGTCGGCCAGCGCGGCGAAACTGCGCAGCGCGCGGTCGAGTTCCTGGTCAACGTTGACGGTTGCGGGCAGCGCCGCGAGGAAGGCCGCGCTGAAACCGCGGTCGTCGGCCTGCATGGCGAACACCTTCTCGAGCACCGAGCAGAACCCGCGCCACGGATCGGGATCGTCCAGCGCCTCGTGGACGACCGCGGTGCAGTTCGCGAACCGGTCGGCGAACGCCTCGGTGATCAGCGATTCCTTCGTGGGGAAGCGGCGGTAGAGGGTGGCGACGCCGACCTCGGCGCGCCGGGCGATCGCGGCCATCGGCACGTCGAGGCCGCGCTCGGCGAACAGCGCCCGCGCCACCTCGACGATGCGATCGCGGTTCTGCCGCGCGTCGACGCGCAGCTCGGGCAGGTGAGACGGCTGCGTGCTCATCGCTCTCACTTTAGCTCAAGTGGAGGGGGTGCTCCACTTTTCTTGCTAGCGTTGTCCGTGCAGGTGGAAGGCGGTTTCGAGAGCGAATCGAGGAGTCTCATGAGGGTCGGAGGAGCACGGACGGAGCGCGTGGTCGGCGGCTTCAACGCGTGGATGATCGCGCTGAGCCGATCGCCGCGGTGGGGTCGGCCGGTCCGCAAGCACTTCACGGTCATCACCTACACCGGCCGTCGTTCGGGACGCACCTTCACGGCCCCGGTCGGCTACCGAAGAAAGGGCGACACCGTCACGATCGGCGTCCACGTCCCCAACGCCAAGAATTGGTGGCGGAACTTCACCGGCGAAGGCGGCCCGATCACCCTGGAACTCGACGAAACCCCTCGCGAGGGCCACGCGATCGCCCGCCGCGACGAGAAGGGCCGCGTGACGGTCACCGTGCAACTGACGGACTGAAGGCCTCCGCAGCCCCGCCGCCCCGGAACCACCGCAATTTCAATTGAAATCACACCTCCAATTTCAATTGAAATTGCGTTCCGGAGGCCGGAGCGGGCCTCTGCTCGCCGCACGATCCGGCCGAGGCGCGGGACGAACGGGTGCGGCTGATGTCCGAACCGCCACCGCGATCCCGCGGTGGCCTGCGGCGGGTGCTGGCTCCGCTGGACGAGGAACTCCGGCGCACTGTTCGGAATCACGTCGTGCCCGCGCGCGGTGGGCTGCTAACGTCGTCGGTGTGAAGCGCGCTGGTCTGACTACGACGCCGGACGACGTCCCGGCGCGCTGACTGCTGTTCTCGCGAAGCTCCGGGGCGGGTGCCCCGGAGCTTCGTCGTGTGGTCACCCGCCTCATCACCGGTGAGGAGACCACCATGCACGACCACCGCAAGCTCGGCCGCGAGCTGGGGCTGTTCGACACCGACCCGCTGATCGGCGCCGGGCTGCCGTACTGGCTGCCCGACGGAGCCGTCGTGCGGCACACCCTGGAGGAGTACATCCGCGACGCCGAGCGGCGGGCGGGATACCGGCACGTCTGCTCACCGGTGCTGGGCAAGCGCGAGCTGTACGAGATCTCCGGCCACTGGGAGCACTACCGCGACGACATGTTCCCGCCGATGGATCTCGGCGGCGAACAGGTGGTGCTGCGCCCGAGCCTGTGCCCGCACCACGCGGTCATCTACCGGTCGCGCTCGCACAGCTACCGGGAACTGCCGCTGCGGATGGCGGAACTGGGCGGCATGTACCGCTCGGAGCTCTCCGGCGTGCTCGGCGGCCTGACCCGCGTGCGCGCGATCCAGCTCAACGACGCGCACATCTTCTGCACCCTCGACCAGGTCGCCGAGGAGGCCGCGGCCGCGCTGGAACTGATCCGCAGCGCCTACGCGGCGATGGGCATCAGCGCCGCCCGCTACCGGCTCTCGCTGGCAGGTGAAGGCGGGAAGTACGTCGCAGCACCGGAGAACTGGAAGCGCGCGGCCGCCCTGCTCACCGAAGTCCTCGACCGCAGCGGCCTGGAGTACGAGGCCGTCGAGGGCGAAGCGGCGTTCTACGGCCCGAAGATCGACGTGCAGGTCGCCGACAGCGCAGGCCGCGAATCGACCCTGTCCACCGTGCAGGTCGACTTCCACCAGCCCGAGCGGTTCGACCTGCACTACACCGGCCCGGACGGCGCCAAGCACCGGCCGGTCATGGTGCACCGCAGCATCATCGGCAGCGTGGAACGAGCCGTCGCGCACCTCATCGAGGTGCACGGCGGGGCCTTCCCCGCCTGGCTGGCGCCGACCCAGCTCGTGATCCTGCCGATCTCCGACGCCGAGCTGCCGCACGCGGACCGCTTCGCCCGGCAGTGCCTGCGACGAGGTCTGCGCGCGGAGCTCTCGCCCCCGGACCGGGGCAGCCTCGGCGCGCGCATCCGCGAAGCCCGGCTGGTGCCCTACCAGGTGGTGATCGGCGCGAAGGAGGCCGAAGCGGACCTGGTCTCGGTGCGCCTGCGCGACGGTCAGCGCCTGGACGCCCAACCGGCCGAGGAGTTCCTGGCCGGTCTCGGCGACCTTCGGTCCTCAGTGGACTGAACAGCCCTTTTTCGGGAGGTGTGACAACCACCGGGGCCGTTGGACGTCTGAACGGGTATGAACACCCGACGCATGCGGAACGACTGGAGCGCACGGCCGGCGGCGCCCGCCCCGAGGCCTGCGCCGCCCCGTCCTGCGAACGGCATGCGGGACGACTGGAACGCCCGGCCGCCGGCTCGCGGGCCGAGGCCTGCGCCACCGCACTCCCGGCGGCGCAGGCCTCGCTGGCCGGTCGTGGTGCTGCTCGTGCTGGTGCTGTTCCCGCTGGTGTTCGGGGGCTGGCTCTGGTTCCACGTCGATTCGTCGATCAACCGGGTCAGCGCCTTCCCCGACTACGACGGTCGGCCGGCCGCGGGCGCGGGCACGAACTGGCTCATCGTCGGCTCCGACAGCCGGGACGGGCTCGACCCGGAAACCCGCGAGAACCTGCACGTCGGTGCGGCCGAGGGGAACCGCACGGACACGATCATGATCGCGCACTTGCCGGACAACGACACGCCGCCGACGCTGATCAGCCTCCCGCGCGACTCCCGCGTCCCGGTGCCCGGCCAGGGCCGATCGATGATCAACTCGGCGTTCGCCATCGGCGGCCCGCAGCTGCTGGCGCAGACCGTCGAGCAGGCCACCGGCCTGCGGATCGACCACTACGCCGAGATCGGCTTCGGCGGCTTCGCCGGCCTGGTCGACGCGGTCGGCGGCGTCGAGATGTGCCTGGAGCAGGAGATGCACGACACGCAGACCGGCCAGACGCTGCAGGCCGGCTGCCAGGTCCTGGACGGCGAGAAGGCGCTGACCTTCGTCCGGATGCGCTACAGCGACGCCACGCCGCGATCGGACCTCGACCGGGTCGCCAACCAGCGCAGGTTCATCGGCGCGCTGGCCGACGAGGCCTCCAGCTTCGGCACCCTCATCAACCCGTTCACGACCTACGCCCTCGCCGACAGCGGCGCGGCCGCGATGAAGATGTCCGAATCCGACGGCGTCGGCGACCTGCTGTCGCTGGCCTGGGCGATGCGCGGCATCTCCTCGGGCGGAGTGGTGACGACGACGGTGCCGGTCGCCGACGCCACCGCCAAGAGCTGGGACAAGGAGAAGGCCAGCGCGCTGTTCGAGTCGGTCAACTCCGACCAGCCGATCTCCGACGACCTGATCGTCGAGTGAGCACCGTGGTCGTGAGTGCGCAACAGTGTTCGAACGCTGTCGCGCACTCACGACCGCTCAGCGGCGCGGTGGCTTCATCTCCAGCGGCACGCCGATCAGGTTCAGCGCGTTGATCAGCGACACCTGCGCGACGAGGTGCCCGAGCTCCGCTTCGTCCGGGAACGCCTTGCGCAGCGAGTCCCACAGCTCGTCGGTGACGTGCTCGCGCCGGGTCGCCGCCTCGGCGTAGGCCAGCGCGGCCCGCTCCCGCTCGTCGAACAGCTCCGACTCCTGCCACACCGGAAGCTGCAGCAGCCGGTCCTGGCCCTCGCCGTGCCGCAACGCCTCCCGGCTGTGCATGTCGACGCAGTACACGCAGCCGTTGATCTGCGAAACCCGGATCTTCACCAGTTCGCGCAAGGTCACGTCCAGCGGCCCCTCCCGCAGCGCCGCATCGGCCTGCTTGAAGCCCGCGTACGGCTCGGGGGCGGTCTTGCTGAGATCCAGTCGTGCCATGGTCTTCCTCTCCCATCAGGCCTTCACCAGGGAGACGACTAGGGGCGCGCGAACGTGACCGCGCGGAGCTTCCGCGGGTTGAGCTGCCGCCGGTAGGCGCTGATCCGGCCATCGGTGATCCCGACGGTGTCGACGCTGTGCACGCGGCCGTTCCGGTAGGCGACCAGCGCGGGCTCGCCACCGACCTCGACGATGTCGATACGGCTCAGCGACCACTGCCTGCCCACCCGCAACAGCACTTCGGCGATGCGCAGCCCGCCGTGGATGAGCTTGCGCGCCGCGAAGACCTCCCCGCCGCCGTCGGTGGTGTACACGGCGTCAGGGTGCATCAGCTCGACCAGGCCTGCGAGGTCACCGGCCTGGTAGGCGGCGCGGAAGGCGACGAGCAGGCGCTCGCGTTCGGCGCGCGGCGCGGTCGGGGCGGACTCCCTGGCCTCGGCGACCCGGCGCCGCGCCCGCGAGGCCAGCTTCCGCGCGGCGGGCACCGACCCGCCCAGCACCTCGGCGATCCGGTCGAAGGAGATCCCGAAGACGTCGTGCAGCACGAACGCCACCCGCTCCGGCGGGCTCAACGCCTCCATGACCAGCAGCATCGCGGTCGACACGGACTCGTCGACGAGCACCGGCTCGGCCGCGTCCGGTCCGGTGAGCAGCGGCTCCGGCAGCCACGGGCCGACGTAGCTCTCCCGCTGCACCCGCGCGGACTTCAGCACGTCGTAGGAGCGCCGCGCGGCCACGGTCACCAGCCACGCCCGGAGATCCACGACCGCGCTGAGATCGGCTGAAGACGCCCGCAACCAGACGTCCTGCACGACGTCCTCGGCGTCGGCGACGCTGCCGAGCAGCCGGTAGGCCACTCCGAACACGGCCGGCCGGTGCTCCGGCCACTCGGCCGTCAGCCGCATGGCGCACTCCCGGGGAAATTCGCTTGTCGCCTCCCGCCGCGGTGCGGAAACTGGTCGGCGACCGGTAGCCCAGTGGCGGAGGACTTCGTGCGCCGACTCTTCGAAATGCCCCGACTTCCCAGGCGGAACGAGTATTTCGAGGACCACGGCGCACATGAGAATCCTGAACATCGGCATCCTGGCACACGTCGACGCGGGTAAGACGAGCCTGACCGAGCGGCTGCTGTTCGACACCGGCGTCATCGACCGGCTGGGCAGCGTGGACGCGGGCAGCACCCGGACGGACACGGCGGCGGTCGAGCGGCAGCGCGGCATCACCGTGCGATCGGCGGTGGTCTCCTTCGCGGTCGGCGACACGCAGGTGAACGTCGTCGACACCCCCGGCCACTCCGACTTCGCCGGAGAGGTGGAGCGCGCGCTCGGCGTGCTCGACGGCGCCGTCCTGGTGCTCTCCGCGGTGGAGGGCGTGCAGGCGAGGACCCGGATCCTGCTGCGCGTGCTGCGCGAACTCCGGCTGCCGACTCTCCTGTTCATCAACAAGATCGACCGAGCCGGTGCGCGCGCGGCCGAGCTGCTGGCGGAGGTGGAGCGCTGCGCCCCGGTGGTGCCGATGGCCGGTGTGCACGACATCGGCACGCCCGACGCCCGCGCGGTCCCGGTACCGCTGGACGCCGAAGCGCTCGCCGAGCGCGACGACGAACTGCTCGCGCGCGTGCTCGACGGCCCGCCGCCCACGCCCGCCGAGTTGCGCGTCGCGCTCGCCGACCAGACCGCGCGCTGCGCGGTGCACCCGGTGTTCTTCGGCTCGGCGATCACCGGCCAAGGCGTTCCGGCGCTGATCGACGGCATCACCGGCCTGCTGCCGCCCGCGCGCGAGGAACCGGCCACCGCACCGCAGGGTTCGATCTTCGCGATCGAACGCCGCTCCGGCCGCAAGACCGCCTACCTGCGGTTGTTCTCCGGTGAACTGACCGCGCGCCAGCGGGTGACCTTCCGCCGGGAGACCGGGGAAGAGCTCGCGGGGCGGCTCACCGGCCTGGAAGTGGTGGGCCGCGCGGCGGAGCGCATGGTGGCGGGCGACATCGCCCGGATCACGGGTTTCCCGGGAATCCGCGTCGGCGACCGGCTCGGCGACCGGGACGTGCGGAGCACCGGCTTCTCCCGACCGACCCTGCGCACCGTGGTCAGCGCCCGAGAACCCGCTGAAGGGCCGAAGCTGCACGCCGCGCTGCAGCAGCTCGCCGAGCAGGATCCGCTGATCGAGGCGAGGACGCTGCCGGGCGGGGCGGACGAGGTGCTGCTGCACGGCGAGGTCCAGAAGGAGGTCATCGCGGCCGCGCTGGCGGATGACTTCGGCGTGGTGGCCGCTTTCGGGCCGAGCCAGGTCGTGCTCCTGGAACGGCCGACCGGAGTCGGCGAAGCCGTCGAGGAGATGGGGCACCGCGCCGCCGGGCCGAGCGGTTTCTGGGCGACGATCGGGCTCCGCGTGCGGCCCACCGGGCGGCGGACCGGCGTGGTCTTCGAGCACGAGACCGAGCTGGGCGCACTGCCGCCGGCCTTCCACCGCGCGGTCGAGGAGTCGGTGCACGCCGCGATGGCGCGCGGACTGCACGGTTGGGCGGTGACGGATTGCGCCGTGACGATGACACGTTCCGGTTTCGCCGGGCCGGTGACCACGGCCGCCGACTTCCGCGGCCTGGTGCCGCTGGTGCTGCGCCGCGCGCTGGAGCGGGCGGGAACGCGGGTCTACGAGCCGTGCCACGAGTTCGTGCTGGAAGTCCCGCTGGACGTGCTGGCGGAAGCCACGGCGCGGCTGAGCGCCCACCGAGCGGAGATCGCGGAGGCCGTTCCCAGCGGCGCGACGTGGTCCGTCCGGGGCACGATCCCGGCTTGCGAAGTGCCCGAGGTCCAGCGCTGGCTGCCGGATCTGTCACGCGGCGAAGGCACTTGGTGGTCCCGTCCGGATGGCGATCGACCAATGTGATCGCTCTTTTGGGCTAACCGAAACTACGTCAGGTAGTCCACTAGCGTCGCACCCGCTTCATCCCTGAAACGTCGCGGAAGCGGGTGCTTCCGGCATCCCGGAGGCGCGCTCCCCCAGCGCCCGCATCTCCGCACTCCCGACCTGTGAAGGAATAGTGTTGCTGAAGCAGATCCGCCGCGTGCTGCTGGCCACCGCCCTGATCGCCGGAGCCGCGGTGACCTCCGCGACGACGGCACCGGCGCAGGGCGAGCTCCCCAGCGTGCTGCACCTCTCGCTGAACACCGAGGGCTCCTCGGTGCAGCGCACGACGCTGCTGGAATGCCACCCGGCGGGCGGTGCGCACAAGTTCGCGCAGAAGGCCTGCACCGACCTCGAACTGGTGCAGGGCGACTTCCGCCAGATGCGGGTGAACCTGGCCCGCGCCTGCACCCTGGAATACCTGCCGGTGACGGCGAAGCTCGAAGGCAAGTGGCGCGGCGACGTCGTCAGCTACACCAAGAGCTACCCCAACACCTGCGCCATGCAGAACGAGACCGGCGTCCTCTTCGACCTCTGATCTCGCGCGATCAGGCCCGGCCGCGGCGCCCCGTTTGGAAGCATGGCGGCCATGCCGAGCGAACCCCGATGCGAGCTGTGCGACCTCCCGCTGGGCCAGTGCGCGCACAGCAGCCGCCCCAAGCGGAGCCCGCAGCCGGACCTGATCCTGATCAGCCCGAAGGGCGTGGCGCACGTCCCGGGATGCCAGCACAAGGGCGACGACCCGGATTTCTCCCGCTGGGCGGAGATCCGGGGCGTTCCGCGCGCCTGGGAGAAGCTCGGCAACGGCGAGTCGATCGGGGCGACGGGCGGCGCGGTCCCCGGGCTCGTGGCGGTCAGCCGCTGCAAGGACTGCGAGTACCTGCTCTGACCTCGCCGCGTAGGCTGCCGCCGGGTGATCAACGCGGGAAGGTGACCGATGCCGGAGATCGAGTGGGCCGACTTCGAGAAGGTCGAGCTGCGGGTGGGAACGATCGTGGACGCGGCACCGAACGAGAAGGCCCGCAAACCCGCGTACGTGCTGAAGGTCGACCTCGGTGACCTCGGCGTCCGGACCTCCAGCGCGCAGATCACCGACCACTACGCACCGGAGGACCTGCGCGGCCGCCAGGTGTTGTGCGTCTGCAACTTCGCCCCGAAGCGGATCGCGGGAGTGAAGTCGGAGGTCCTGGTGACCGGTGCCCACGACGAGAACGGCAACGTGGTCCTGGCCGGCTTCGACCACCCGGTCCCCAACGGCACCCGCCTGCTGTGACCCCGAGGAGCTGACGTGCGGCCCTTCCCGGAACCGACGAAACCCGCGGCCTCCCGCAACGAGGTCTTCACCGGCTACCTCGACTTCTTCCGCTCCCGAGTGATCGACAAGATCACCGAACTCCCCGAGCCGGAACTGCGCACCAGCCGAGTCCCGTCCGGCTGGACGCCCCTGGAGCTGGTGAAGCACCTGACCTTCGTGGAACTCCGCTGGATCGAATGGGGCTTCCAAGGCCGCCCGGTCGAAAAGCCCTGGGGCGACTGGAAAGACGACCGCTGGCACGTCGACCCAGCAGAAACCCGCGAATCCCTCCTGGAAGCCCTGCGCACCCAAGGCCGCCACACCACCGGCGTCATCGAAACCACGGACCTGTCGGAGGTGGGCCAACCAGGCCCCCGCTGGAAGGGCGCAGAACCGGCAACCCTGGAACGAGTCCTCTTCCACCTCGTCCAGGAATACGCCCGCCACCTGGGCCACCTCGACATCATCACCGAACAAGCAACAGCCCAGTCCGGCGAGTAGCTCCGCCTCCCGAAATCCGCTGCCCTGACCCACTTTCCGCAGGTGGCAGCCCGTGAGCGTTTTGTGGTGCTATAGCCCCTCAAACCACTCACGGACCCTGACCAGCGGAAACGGAGCTGATCCGCGTTTCGCGCGAAAGCCCTCAGCGACCGTCGCCCTGCCGCGCGACCCGCAGCGCCCACAAGACGAGCGGAATCTGGAGCGGGACCCGCGCGCAGGCAACAGTTCGCTGCGGCATCGACTGCGTCCGCCAGTCCCAGGCCATCTTGACGTTGGCGGGGAAGACGGCGACGAACAACAACGCGGCGAGCCGCCCGCCGACCCGCCGGGTCCGAGGCGCCGCAACGAGACCGGCGCACCCGACCTCGGCGGCCCCGGACAGGTAGGTCCAGGTGCGAGCGCGCCCAGGCAGAGCCCGGGGAACGATCGGATCGAAGACCTCGGGAGCGGCGAAGTGCATCACCCCTGCCCCGCCCAGCAGGGCGACCAACGCCCGAGCGGCCAACTGCCCGGAACCCGCCTGCCGACCCATGAAACCTCCGCAACGCCGAACCCGCCCCGAACCTACTAGCCGGTAACAGGCCTCGCCAGCCCCGCGAAGACCACTCCGATACGTTCACACTCGCCCGAGGCACGAAACGGCTGCCCTGGAGGACGCTTGAACGCGAACCCGGACGCAGAACCCCGAACGAACCAAGGCTTCTTCACCCAAGCGTTCCGCTTCGGCCTGGTGGGAATCGGCGGCGCAGCGGTCGACTACGGCAGCCTGACCCTGATCCTCGCCCTCGGAACCTGGCCGGAACCGGCCAGAATCCTCAGCTTCACGATCGGCAGCACAGCGGTCTACCTGGTGAACCGCCGTTGGACCTTCACCTCCAGCAGGAGCACGAGAGAAGTAGTGGCCCTAACAGCGGTCCTGGCCCTGACCTTCGCGCTGGTAGCAGGAGTGAACGCCCTGGCGCTCCGCCTCCTCCCGGAAGGCCCCTGGCAGATAACCCTCGCCTGGGCGATCTCCCAAGCAATAGCAACAACATTCAACTTCCTGGCCCAAAGAACGATCGTCTTCCGCCAGCGAAGCACGAACCCCGCAACCTGACCCGGCAACGACCGAGCCAGCGGATCACGCCCCAGTAGGCTCGGCCGCATGCACAGCACCCTGACCGAGCACGCCCGCTGCCTCTACGGCGACGAGTACCGGTCCATCCCGCAGTGCAACAGCGACCACCGAGAGCACCACTTCGTAGAAGAACTGACCTTCGCAGAAGCGGACGCGATCCTGGCAATGCTCCACGAACTATCCCCGAACCTGGTCGACGGCAACCTCCCGGTCTGGATCCGAAACCTGTCCTACCGCCTAGCCCTACTCCAACGCCCCAACGACGCGGCGCTGATGCGAGAAGCAGCAGAAAGCCTCCACCTCCACGGCCCAGACTGGGACAACATCGCAGCGGAGCTGAGGAAGACAGCGGTAACCCTGGAGTCACGAGTCTGAGGGACCTGGCGCTGAGCAGGCCGAGAGAGCCCTGAACATAAGAGAGAAAGGAAAACCGCGTCGGTTTCGGGCATTTTTGGCCGCGACATGTTGCTAAGACTTTTGCTGTAGCTGGCAAAAAATTTCCAGAGTGCGCTAGCCAGAAGAGTATGGCTCCGAAGTACTGGCGTCCAGGATGTTGAGGTGGGTGCGTACGGGTTCGGCATCGGGGTGCCGGAGCGCGTCGAGAATTGCTAGTGATGCTTGCCAGGCTTCTCGCGCTCCTTCCGCGTCACCGCTGGCATGCAGGGCTTCGCCGAGTTTATTCAGGCTTGTCGCCTCGCCTAGTCGGTGGCCGATTGCTCGACGGTGCTCAACTGCCTGGCGGTAGGTATGGACGGCGTTGTCAGTGTTTCCTGCAAGGAGGTGTGCGGATGCGAGATTGGTCAATGTGTATCCCCGCAAAAACTGGTCGGAGCTTATTTCGAGGGCGTGTTGCAAATGCCCAAAAGCTCTAGTGAAGTCGCCGAGGTGAGCCAGTGCGAGTCCGAGAACCGCGTCGGCATAGCCTGGGTCGAAGACCTTGATATCAGGTTCGTCCTCGATTTGCAGTGCTTGTCGCGCGGAGGCCGCCGCGTCCGCGTGGCGTCCCAGATCCAGAAAGATCCTTGCAATCACGGTGCGGGTGTTGGCTACCCAGCCGCGTTCGCCTAGTCTGGCGAATAGCTCGGCGGCTGACCGCTGGTAGCGGATTGCTGCATCAGGTTCCCGGCGGAAGATGTGTGCTGTGCTGAGGTCAATTAGCAGGCGTGCCTGTGCTGAGCGGTCTCCGATTTCCTGTGCACCTTTGAGTCCCTCCGCGCTGCTGGCCTTGAGTTCGTCTATTTGCCCACGCAGTTTGAAGGGATAGGTGGCGGCGTGTGCGAGCCAGGGGCCGCGGGGCAGTCGGAACGTTACCGCCAGCCGGATGGTGGCCAGCACGCTCGCGTGTTCAGCATCCCACCACGCAAGTGCTTCGTCATTGGTGTCAAAGTCATGACACAGGCGTTCATCGGTGTAGTCAAGTTTGGGCAGGACGCGAACGGGTGCAAGTCGTTGATTGGCGGCGTAGGTGGTGTAGAGGTAGTGGTCGAGTAGGCGTTGTAGTGCTGTGGTGCGGTTTTCGTCGGTGTCGTCGGTGTGCACACGTTCGCGCGCGTATGCACGTAGTAGGTCGTGGAAGACGTAGCGGTCTCCCGCACGTCGTGTAAGCAGGTGGGCTCGGCAGAGTTCGGCCAGTGTTCGGCGAACGCGGCGTTGGTCCTCTCCGGCGAGAGCGGCAGCCGCCCGCAAACTAATGTCCGGCGAAGTGGGCAGTCCAAGCAAGCGGAACAGCCGCGCGGCCTCTGGCGAGAGCGTGCGGTAGGACCAGGAGAACACCGCTCGGATGCCGGTACGTCCTCCCACGTCGAGGGCGTCGAGTCGATCGCGCTCGTCGCGGAGTTCGGCCGCGAGTTCTTCCAGCGGTAGGTCCGGTTCGGCGGCGGCCTGTACGGCGACGAGCGTCAGTGCTAGCGGCAGTCCGGCGCAGTGTTCCAGTAGTGCTTCGACATCCTCCGGTGCCTCGGCCAGACGTTCGGAGCCGAGATAGCGCGCCAGCAGCTGGCGGCCTTCGTCCCGGGTGAGCGTGGTCAGCGCGAGTCGTTGTGCACCGTGGTGGGCGACCAGGCCGTCCAGTCGTTGGCGGCTGGTCACGATGACCAGGCATCCGGGCGAGCCTGGGAGCAGCGGCAGTACCTGCTCGGCATCACGAGCGTTGTCCAGGACGAGCAGGAGTCGTCGCCCGTGCACCAGCGTGCGGAACTGCGCCGCTCGGGCCTCTTCAGTGGCCGGCACCGCCTCCGGGGCCACGCCCAAGGCGGTGAGAAAGCCTGCCAATGCCTCCGCCGGTGCCATCGGCTCGGCGGCTGGGTCGAAGCCTCGCAGGTTGACGTACAGCTCCCCGTCGGGGAACTGCTCCCGCACCTGGTGGGCCCACTGCACCACCAGCGTTGACTTGCCCACCCCAGCGAGCCCGTCGATGGTCGACACCAGAACGGTGTGGTCGCTTCCAGTGCCCTTGAGCAGAGTGGTCAGCGCGTCTTGTTCGACGGTGCGGTTGATGAAGTGCCGCACTGTCGCGGGCAATTGACGCGGCACTGCACGTGAAGCCGATGAACCGGCCGGGCCGTGAATGTGCACGTCCCCGTGCACGTTCTGCGCCTGGACAACGTTCTCAGCACCCGATGCGCTGTTGCTCGACCCCGGAGACCCCACGCCTGCACTGTCCTTCTCAAGAGGCTTGCAGCAAATGATCAGCGTGAGACTGGCACAAGCACAGCCGAACCTGCACCGCCATCCGCGCGTCCGAGGAGATCAGCTCTGAAGTGATGAAAGGCTGCCACCAACTCAGGCCGGGTACGGCACCCATAGCAAGGAGCGCTCGAAAGGCGACCCCCGCACCGTGGGGGGCTTGGGGGGTTCGACCCCCCAATGAAATGGCGAAGGAGCCGCGGTTTGCGCTCTCCGCAAACACACGGCTCCCAGCTCCGAGCGGATGACGGGAATCGAACCCGCGTTCTCAGCTTGGGAAGCTGATGTTCTACCATTGAACTACATCCGCGTTACCTCGCGTTCGAGGCTGCGCCAGCTTAACACGGTGGGGCGCGTAGATCATCATCGGGTTGCCGATACGCTGTGGGCGTGTTGCTGAGTGACCGGGACCTGCGCAAAGAGCTCGACGAGGGCCGCCTCGAACTCGATCCGTTCGACGCCGCCATGATCCAGCCGTCGAGCATCGACGTGCGGCTGGACCGCTTCTTCCGGGTCTTCGACAACACCCGGTACACCCACATCGATCCGTCGAAGCAGCAGGACGAGCTGACTTCGCTGGTGGAGACGCCGGACGACGATCCGTTCGTGCTGCACCCGGGCGAGTTCGTGCTCGGGGCGACGTTCGAGGGCGTGCGGCTGCCGGACGACCTGGCCGGCCGGTTGGAGGGCAAGTCGTCGCTGGGGCGGCTCGGGCTGCTGACGCACTCCACCGCGGGGTTCATCGACCCCGGGTTCACCGGGCACATCACCCTGGAGCTGTCCAACGTGGCGAACCTGCCGATCACGTTGTGGCCGGGGATGAAGATCGGGCAGCTGTGCCTGTTCCGGCTGTCGAGCCCCGCCGACTTCCCGTACGGGTCGAAGGAGGCCGGTTCGCGGTACCAGGGGCAGCGGGGGCCGACGCCGTCGCGGGCCTACCTGAACTTCAAACGCGCCGAGACCAAGCGGTGACGCTCCGCCACCGCGGGTGATCATGTTTTCGCTGGATGCGGCGTAGCGTGCCGGTTGCGCTGGGCTTTCGGTGACGGTGAGCTACTTCACCCTGAATCGAATAAGCAAGTGGCGGGTTCAGAACTTACGATCCCCTGCGCCCGGCGTTCTGGAACGATTCGCAACGGAGCGGTCGACGTGCGGGCGGCAGGAGTTCTCGATGTCCGCTATGCAGTCGCGTGCCTCGGGCGCTGCCGAGCAGCTCGGGCACGTCGTGATGATCGCCGGCGCCGCCGCGCTCGGCGGATTCCTCTTCGGCTACGACACGTCGGTGATCAACGGCGGTGTCGACGCCATCCAGAAGCACTTCAACGTCGGGTCCGCGCTGACCGGGTTGACGGTGTCCTCCGCGCTGCTGGGTTCGGCCGTCGGTGCCGGGGTGGCCGGCGGGCTGGCCGACCGGATCGGCCGGATCCGGGTCATGCAGCTGGCCGCGATCCTGTTCATCGTCAGCGCCGTCGGGTCGGCCGTGCCGTTCGCGATCTGGGACCTGGCGATCTGGCGGGTCGTCGGCGGTGTCGCCATCGGCATCGCCTCGGTGATCGCACCCGCCTACATCGCGGAAGTGGCGCCCGCCGCCTACCGCGGCAGGCTGGGTTCGCTGCAGCAGCTGGCGATCGTGCTCGGGATCGCGATCTCGCAGCTGGTCAACTACGCCCTGGCGCAGGCCGCCGGCGGCAGCGCGTCCGGGATGCTCGGACCGCTGCAGGCCTGGCAGTGGATGCTCGGGGCGGCCGCGGTGCCCGCGGTGATCTACCTGGTGGTGGCCTCGACGATCCCCGAATCGCCGCGCTACCTGGTGGCCGCGGGCAAGCTCGACAAGGCGCGCGAGGTGCTGGCGCGGGTCGAGTCCGGTGATCCGGCGGAGAAGGTCGCCCAGATCAAGGCCGCGCTCGGCGGCGAGCGCAAGCCGCGGTTGAGCGATCTGCGCGGTCGGCTCGGCCTGCTGCCGATCGTGTGGGTCGGCATGGCCATCGCCGCGCTGCAGCAGTTCGTCGGCATCAACGTGATCTTCTACTACTCGTCGTCGCTGTGGCACTCGGTCGGCATCGACGAGAGCAGTTCCCTGCTGCTGAGCCTGTTCACGTCGATCGTGAACATCGTCGGCACCTTCGTGGCCATCGCGCTGGTGGACAAGATCGGCCGCAAGCCGCTGCTGGTGATCGGCTCGGTGGGCATGGCCGCGTCGCTGGCCGTGACCGGGTGGGCGTTCAGCTTCGCCGAGGTCGTCGGCGAGGACGCGAAGCTGCCGTTCCAGTGGGGTGTGGTGGCGCTGATCTCGGCGAGCGCGTTCGTGCTGTTCTTCGCCGCCTCGTGGGGCGTGGTGATGTGGGTGCTGCTGGGCGAGATGTTCCCGGTGCGCATCCGCGCCGCCGCGCTGGCGATGGGCACCGCGACGAACTGGATCGCCAACTGGCTGGTGACGGTGAGCTTCCCGAGCATGCGGGACTGGAACCTGCCGGTCACCTACTTCATCTACGCCGCGTTCGCGCTGGTCTCGGTGGTGTTCGTGGTGAAGTACCTGAAGGAGACCAAGGGGCGTTCCCTGGAGGAGATGGGCAGCTGAGCCCGGTTTTCGTCGGCGAGGGCGGTCCCGGTGCCGGGGCCGCCCTCGCTTTGTCGCAGGGCTGTGACATTCGCATCGCGGGGCGCGGACATCGGGCCGCGAACGTTGATGGCATGAGCGAACCACGTGTTGCGCCGCTGCGGGCCCGGGACCGGGTGTACGTGGTGGCGGCCCTGCTGATCGGTGTCCTGGTGCTGCCGGTGGCGTTCGTCCGCCGCCCCGGGCGCGCACTCGAACTGGCATGTTCGTGGGCCCTGCGGCTGCGCTTCCCCGCCGAAGACCTCAGCGGTCTCGACGAGCGGGCCAGAGCTGCGTTCGTCGCGGCGCGGACCGACGCCTTCTGGCGGCACGGCCAGCTCATCGGGCTCACCTCCGGGTTCCGCGACCCGCTGATCCAGCGGCGGATGTTCGACGAGGAGGTGCGGCGGGTGGGCTCGCCGACGGCGGCCCGGCTGCTCGTGCTGCCGCCGGAAGCCTCCAGCCACGTCCAGGGCATCGCGATGGACGTCCGGCCGCGGGAGGGCGCGCGATGGCTGGAGGAGCACGGTGCGCGCTACGACCTCTTCCGCACCTACGACAACGAGTGGTGGCACTTCGAGCACTGGCCCAACTGCGGGGACCTGCCGCCGCAGCGGCTGCCGAACCCCGGGGTGGAGCGGGTGACCGCTCGGATGCCGACCTCTCCGGCCCACCGGCCGACCGCGCGGCTGCGCTGCGGAACGACGGCACTGCAGGTCTGAGTTTCAAGAATTTTCCCGGTCCCGGGAACAACGCGGAGCCTTCGTGCGTATTAGATACCGTACAACGTACGAAGGAGTGTGCATGGCCTCTCGCGACATCACCCCGTTCCACCTCGACGTCCCCCAGCACGACCTCGACGACCTGCGGGAACGCCTGGCCCGGACCCGCTGGGCCGAGGAGGTCCCGGGGCTGGGCTGGAGCTACGGCCCGCCGCTGGGCTACCTCCGCGAGCTGGCGGAGTACTGGCGCGACGGCTACGACTGGCGCGCGCAGGAAGCACGGCTGAACGCCTTCCCGCAGCACACCACCGAGATCGACGGCGCGAACATCCACTTCCTGCACGTCCGCTCGCCGCGGCCGGACGCGCTGCCGCTGCTCATCACGCACGGCTGGCCGAGTTCGGTCGCGGAGTACCTGGACGTCGTCGAGCCGCTCACCGAGGCCGGGTTCCACCTGGTCATCCCATCCCTGCCGGGATACGGGCCGTCCGGGCCGACGGCCTCGGTCGGATGGGGCGCCGAGCGGGTCGCGCGGGCTTGGGCGGAGCTGATGAGCCGCCTCGGCTACGCGCGGTACGGCCTGCAGGGCGGCGACTGGGGCACGTGGATCTCCCGCACGCTGGCGATCAACGAGCCGGAACGGGTGGTCGGGCTGCACACCAACGGGATGATCACCTTCCCGTCCGGCGACCCGGACGAGTTCGCGAAGCTGACCGACGCCGACCACGCGCGGATGGCCCGGTGGCAGCGCTACACCGACGAGCTCTACGGCTACAAGCTCATCCAGTCGACCAAACCGCAGTCGCTGGCCTACTCGCTGGCGGATTCCCCGGTGGGGCTGCTGGGCTGGATCGTCGGCGTGCTCAAGGAGTGGACCGACTGCGCGGACACGCCGGAGGACGCGATCGACCGCGACCGCATCCTCACCACGGTGATGCTCTACTGGCTGACCAACACGGCAGGCTCGGCGGCGCGGTCCTTCGTGGAGACGCCGGACAACTCCGGCAAGGCGGAGGAGGAAGGCGTCATCGAGCAGCTGACCGACGGCACCGTCCCGCACGGCGTCGCGGTGTTCCCGAAGGACGTCCTGGCCCCGGTCCGCCCGTTCGCGGAGCGCATCAACAACATCGTCCGCTGGACGGAGTACGACCGCGGCGGCACCTTCCCGGCGATGGAGCAGCCCGACCTCTACGTCCGCGACGTCCGGGAGTTCTTCGCGTCGCTGTGACGACGATGGTCCCGTGAGTGTTTTGGGGTGCCATAGCGCCCCAAAACACTCACGGGGCAGGGACGGCTGAACCTGTTTCCACCACTCGACCATCGCCTGCCTGGCTCAGGGGGCGGGCGTGCTGGCTGCTGGGGGATGTCGGGTTGGACCAGGCGAAGGCCATCGATATGGCCAGGACCAGGGCGCTGAGCAGGAGGAGGAGCCAGGGCGGGATGTTGCGTCCGGTGAACGGGCGGCGGGGGAGGTCGGGGTCGTCGTCCAGGACGAGCGGTTCGATGATCGCCCGGATGCCGCTGTTGACCTCGGCCACCTCGTTGGCCAGCGCTCGGCACCGCGCGCAGTTGCGCAGGTGGGATTCCACGATCTGCTCGTCGCGCTTGGACAGCGCGTTCCGGGCCCAGCCGCCCAGGCGGTCGATCACCGTTCGGCAGCGCGGGTCGGAGGCCTCGGCCAGGTGCGCGTTCAGGTACTCCCGGCGCAGGCCCTCGCGCGCCCGGTAGGACAGCGCGGACACCGCGTTCGGGCGGAGGCCGAGCAGCGGGGCCGCTTCGGCGGGCGTGCGGCCCTTGATCTCGGTGTGCCAGAGCACCTTCTGCCAGTTCGCCGGCAGCCGGGCGAAGGCCTTCGCCGCGAACGTCCGCTCCGCCGCGTCCACCGCCGAGTCCTCGACGGGATCGATGGGGTCGTGCACCGCCACGCTCTGGACGTCCTCCACCAGCTGCACCTTCCGGGCGGTCCGCGAGCGGTCGTAGGCGAGGTTGCGCAACGTCGTCAGCAGGTACGCGCGGAACGCGCTGGTGGGCCCGCCGCCGCTGGTCAGGCTGCAGAGGACGTTGGCGAACGCCTCGGACACGAGATCGTCGGTCTCGGCGTCGGAACGCGAGAGCTGCCGCGCCGTCTTGTAGGCGGCGCGCACGTGCCGCTGGTAGAGCTGCCCGTAGGCGCCCTTCTCGCCGGAACGAACCAGCTCGACCAATTCGGCGTCGCTGAGCTCGGGCGTCTCGGCCATCTGTCCTCCGCATCCGGTGCCGGTCGATACCGGGACGGCCTCGCCGCGGGCATATGACGCCGGAAACGGCAACTCGATGTGTGCGGTTGGATACGCTGGGTTCGATCTCGTGGGGGTGACATGCCGGAACCGGTTCACAACGTGCTGAGCGGCAACATCGGCGCGTCGGTCCAGGCCGGGGACATCCACGGCGACGTGAACTTCAACGTCCTCCCGAGCACCGGTCCGGGACTGGGATCACTGGCCCCACCAGCGCTGACGCACGACGTGCGCGGTCGCGGCGAGCTGGTGGCGGAGGTGGTCGAGGAGCTGCGAGCCGGGCGGAGCTGCGTCCTGCACGGCGCGGGCGGGTACGGCAAGACGACCGTGGCGCAGCAGGTGGCGGCGGAACTCGGCGCGGAGGCGTGGTGGGTCGACGCGTCGTCGGAGCGGAGCCTGCACGACGGCCTGCGCGAGGTCGCGCTGCGCGCGGGCGCGAGCCCGCAGGAGGTGCACGAGGCGTGGGAGGGGCGCGGTCACGCGCCGGATCTGCTGTGGCGGCAGCTCGCGCAGGTCGAGTTCCGGTGGTTGCTGGTGCTGGACAACGCCGACGACGTGCGCGTTCTCGGCGCCGGACGACCGATTGCCGAGCGAACGGGCTGGCTGCGGGCCAGCACCGGCAGCGTGCTGATCACGAGCCGCGATGGAAACCCGCAGTCGTGGGGCGGTCTTGCCCGCCTGCACGCGATCGAGACGCTGTCGGTCGCCGACGGCGCCCAGATGCTGCTCGACCGCGCGCCCGATGCCGGTTCCGCCGAAAGCGCCGGTGATCTCGCACGACGCCTGGCCGGACTCCCGCTCGCACTGCACCTGGCGGGCCAGTACTTGGCGGTCGTCGCAACGATGCCGCAGGTGCCGGGCCTCGATCTGCCGGTGGATTTCGACAGCTACCGAACCGCGCTCGACGACCGCTGGCCGGAGGTGACCGAACTCCTGGAGACGCCATACCCGCTGACAGAACGCGAGACGCTGCACCGCACCTGGGAACTGTCCCTGGACCTGCTCGCTGAGCGCGGCTATCCGACCGCTCGCCCGCTGCTCCGCCTGCTGTCCCACTTCGCCGACGCGCCGATTCCGCTGGAGGTTCTCCGCACCGACATCCTGGCCAAAGCCCCGGTTTTCGCCGAGATCACCGCAGTCCACCTGGCCGCGGCGATCAAGGCGCTGGCCGGTGTGGGCCTCCTGAGTTCCGACAGCCTGCACGGCCCGGAAAAACCGGTGCCGGTCCTGCGCTTGCACCCGGTCGTGCGCGAGACGAACCGCTATGTCGGGTCTCCGCTAGAACGTGGAAACTACATGGCGCATTCGGTTGCGCTTCTTGCGGAGATGGCCGCCAACGTCGAAGAGACTGACCCGGCAACCTGGCCCCGCTGGCGTATTCTGCTGCCGCATTGCACAGCAATGCTCGATCTTCCTGTCGTGCTGCGGGCGAGAATGGCCTCCATGATGGCCTGGACGTGCGAGCGCGCAACCAGGTTTTGCTCCACCGCAGGTCTCGCACTACAAGGCATTGACCTGGCCCGAACCGCGTTGTCCTATCTCCCGGACACTGAAGTCGAGGCGCTCCACCACCTCTTGAACATTCGTAACAACTTGGCTGTGCTGCTGCTCAGCCGAGGTGAACTGAACGAGGCCGAAGTGGAATTTCGTGCGGTGTGGGAGTCCGCACCTGCGATCTTCGGGGAGAATTACGCCAACTTACTGGGAGTGCGAAACAACATAGCTGCGGTGTTGCAGGACCGTGGAGAGTACGAACGAGCGGAATCTGAATTTCGCGCGGTGGCCGAGTTAGCAGCTGAGGCACTCGGTGCGGAGAGCACCGCAACGCTGACTGCACGGCACCACCTTGCCGGGGCACTGCGATTCTGTGGTCGGCTGGCGGAGGCCAAAGCGGAGTACCAGGCGGTCCTAGAACTGCGGGGTCAGGTCCTCGGCGCAGAGCACATCCACACCATGACCACTCGGAGCGATCTGGCAAGCGTGCTGAGTGATCTGGGCGAGTCGGCGTTGGCGGAGGCCGAATTCCGCAAGGTGCTGGACTGGGCTCTCAACACTTTGGAGGACAACCATCCACGGATTCTGATCACCCGGGCCAACCTCGCCGGGGTGCTATCGGCCCGAGGCGCTCTGGAGCAAGCGGAATCGGAGTTGCGCGCGGTTCTTACGGCGGCGGACGAGGTTTTGGGCGCTGATCACGTCCATGTCCGTACAGTGCGCGACCAACTCGCGAATGTGCTGCTGGATCAGGGGAAGCGGGCGGAGGCCGAGGCTGTCCTGCGCGAGGCGCGCGCTGCGGACCTGGCTTTTCCCAAGCCTCGCTGAACCAACGTTGACGGCTGCGATCGATGCGAGGGCTTGGATAACCTGCCCGGGACCGCATGGGGGTGCGATGCAGGAACCGACCGTTCGCAACGTGCTGAGTGGCAACGTCGGCTCGGCGGTGCTCGCTGGTCAGATCCACGGCGACGTGCACATTCACCCCGGCGGCGTCGGGCCGGGCCTGGGATCGCTGACCACACCAACGCTGACGTACGACGTTCGCGGCCGCGACCGTCTTGTGGCCGAGTTGGTCGAAGAGCTGAACAGCGGCCAGAACTGCGCAGTCCTGCACGGCGCGGGCGGTTACGGCAAGACGACGGTGGCGCAACGGGTGACGGCGGAGCTCGGCGTGGAGACCTGGTGGGTCGATGCGTCGTCGGAAGCGCGCCTGCAGGAAGGATTGCGCGAGGTCGCGCTGCGCGCGGGTGCGAGTCCGGAAGCTGTGCGCGAGGCGTGGGACGGGCGCGGTCTCGCTCCGGATCTGTTGTGGCAGCAGCTGAATCGGTGTGTGCATCGATGGTTGCTGGTGCTGGACAACGCCGATGACGCGAGCGTCCTAGGAGCCGGACGACCGATCGCCGAGCGGACCGGGTGGCTGCGCCCGCCTGGCGATGCCGGCGGTGTGCTGATCACCAGCCGGGACGGGAATCCGCAGGCCTGGGGCGGTTTCGCGCGCCTGCACGCGGTCGCGACGCTGTCGGCAGCGGACGGCGCGCGGATGCTGCTCGACCGCGCGCCCGATGCGGGCGCGGAGGAGCAGGCCCGCGAGCTGGCACTGCGGCTGGGCGGCCTGCCGCTCGCTCTCCATCTCGCCGGGCGGTACCTCGCCGCCATCGCCGCCCTGCCGGTCCTGCCGGGCATGGACCTGCCGGTGGACTTCGCCGAATACCGGGCCGCGCTCGACGACCGCTGGGCGGAGGTGACGGAGCTGCCGGAACCCTCGGCGGAGCGCGAGACGTTGCTCCGCACCTGGGAACTGTCGCTGGACCTGCTCGCCGAACGTGGGCACCCGATGGCGCGGCCCCTGCTGCGGATGGTGTCGCACTTCGCGGCCGCGCCGGTTTCGCTGGAGCTGCTCCGGGCGGACATCATGGCCGGGCTACCGGTGTTCGAGGGCTTGGACGCGATGAAGGCGGGCTTGGCCGTCAAGGCGCTGACCGAGGTCGGCTTGGTCGATCTGGACGGTTCGGGCTTGTCCCTGCATCCCGTCGTCCGCGAGACGAACCGCCACCAGGGCGACTCCGACGAGCGCGACGACTACCTGATCCTCTTCGTCGCGCTCCTCGGCATCGCGACCTCGGAGGCCGATCCCACCGATCCGGCCGAGTGGCCTCGTTGGCGGGCCCTGCTGCCGCATTGCGCGGCTGTTTCCGACGTCGCCGTCGATGATGACGAGGAGCGGCTGATCACGATCGCGGAGACGTGCGCCCGGGCATCGAGGTTCTGCAACGGAGCACGCTTGACCAGGCAGGGGATCGATCTGGTGCGCCATGCGCTGGCGAAGGTCGGAGCACCGGATGCGGTGCTGCGCCCCGTCTTGAGCATGCGCAACGATCTCGCGGGCATGCTCCGCGATCGGGGTGAGCTGACTGCGGCGGAAGCCGAGTACCGGTCCGTGCTGGCCGAAGCGGTGCGGATTCTCGGTGCGGTGGACGCGGACGTGCTTGGCGCGCGGAACAACCTGGCGGTCGTCCTGCGGTACCAGGGAGACCTGGTGGCGGCCGAGGCCGAGTTCCGCGCAGTGGTCGAGACGGCGACCGAGATCCTCGGGGCGGAGCACCCGGGCACCCTGAGCGCGCGGGACAACCTGGCCGGGGTGCTTCAAGAGCTGCTCCGGTGGCCGGAGGCCGAGGCCGAGGTCCGGGCGGTTCTCCGACTCCGGAGCGAGGTGCTGGGCCCGGACCACCGAGGAACTGTGATCACGCGGAGCCACCTGGCGGGCGTTCTGGAGGCCAAGGGGGATTTCGCCGCGGCGGAGGACGAGCTGCGCATCGCGTTGGAGTCGTCGACCCGGGTGCTGGGGCCCGAGCACGGCGACACCTTGGGAGTGCGTCACAACCTGGCGAGCGTGCTGAAGAACCAGGGTGATCTGGTGGGTGCGGAGGCGGAACTCCGCGCAGTGCTGGAGATCGCGGAATCGGTTATGGAAGCGGAGCACCACCCCGACACCCTGACCACGCGGCACACCTTGGCCGGAGTGCTGCGGGAGCAGGGTGATCTGGTGGCAGCGGAGGCGGAGTACCGCGCGCTGCTCGAAGTCCTGAACGATGCGGAAGGGCCCGACGTGGTGCCCACGCGGCACAACCTGGCTGCTGTTCTGCGAGAGCGGGGCGATCTGGCGGGTGCGGAAGACGAGCTCCGGGCGGCGCTGGCGATCGCGGAGCAGAGACTGGGTGCTGAACACCCCATGAGCCTGGCCGTGCGGTTCAACCTGACGAACGTGCTGCGGGAACGCGGCAAGACCGATGAAGCGCTCTCTCAGCTGCGCACGTTGCTGGCGCTGTCGCGTCGAGCGCTGGGCGAGGACCACCCCGACACGCGCGCGACGGAAGCCCAGCTCAACGCGATGCTCCAGAAACGCGAAGGCCCCCTCCAGGAAGGCCTGGAGGGGTCCTAGCGATTGATCCGTCAGCTGCCGGTCGTCGCGGTGTCTTCGGAGTCCTTCTTGTCTCCGCGCTTCACCGCCGACAGGAGCAGCTGCGCCACGTCGACGACCTCGACCGATTCGGAGGCGACCTTCTCGCTCTGGCGGGCGGTGAGGCCGTCGGAGAGCATCACCTTGCAGAACGGGCAGCCGGTGGCGATCTTCGACGGCGCCGTGCCGAGGGCTTCGTCGACGCGCTCGACGTTGATGCGCTTGCCGATGCGCTCTTCCATCCACATCCGCGCGCCACCGGCACCGCAGCACATCGAGCGGTCGGCGTGCCGGGGCATCTCCCGGAACGTCGCACCGGAGGCGCCGACCAGGTCGCGCGGCGGGGTGTAGACCTTGTTGTGACGGCCCAGGTAGCAGGGGTCGTGGTAGGTCACGTCCTCGGCCACCGGCGCCACCGGGGTCAGGCGCTTCTCGCGGACCAGCTTGTTCAGCAGCTGGGTGTGGTGCACGACCTCGAAGTTCCCGCCCAGCTGCGAGTACTCGTTGGCCAGCGAGTTGAAGCAGTGCGCACAGGTCGCGACGATCTTGCGCTTGCCCGGCTCACGACCCTCGAACACCGAGTTGAGCACCTCGACGTTCTGCTGGGCCAGCATCTGGAAGATGAACTCGTTGCCCGCGCGCCGCGCCGGGTCACCGGTGCAGGTCTCCTCCGGGCCCAGCACCGTGTACTTCACCCCGGCCATGTGCAGCAGCTCGGCCACCGCCTGGGTGGTCTTCTTCGCGCGGTCCTCGAACGCACCCGCACAACCCACCCAGAACAGGTACTCCACGTCCTCGGCCAGCTCACCGTCGAAGACCGGCACCTCGAAGTCCAGGCCCTCGGTCCAGGCGAGGCGGTCCTTGGCGTTCTGGCCCCACGGGTTGCCCTTGTTCTCCAGGTTCTTGAACATCCCGCCCAGCTCGGTCGGGAAGTTCGACTCGATCATCACCTGGTAGCGGCGCATGTCCACGATGTGGTCGACGTGCTCGATGTCCACCGGGCACTGCTCCACGCACGCACCGCAGGAGGTGCACGCCCACAGCACCTCCGGGTCGATGACACCCATCTCGTCCGGGCCGCCGACCAGCGGGCGCTCGGCCTCGGCCAGCGCCAGCACGTCGATCTTGGCCAGCTTGGCCTCGGCGTCGTCGCCGGTGATGCCGACCTCGTCACCGGCCATGTCCTTGCTGCCACCGGCCAGCAGGTACGGGGCCTTGGCGTAGGCGTGGTCGCGCAGCGAGGTGATCAGCAGCTTCGGCGACAGCGGCTTGCCGGTGTTCCACGCCGGGCACTGCGACTGGCAGCGACCGCACTCGGTGCAGGTGGTGAAGTCCAGCCAGCCCTTCCACGAGAAGTCCTCGACCTTGCCGGCGCCGAACACGTCGGTGTCCGGGTCGGCCTCCTCGAAGTCCAGCGGCTTGCCGCCCGACATCATCGGCTTGACCGCGCCCAGCGCGACATCGCCGTCGGCCTCGCGCTTGAAGTAGATGTTGAAGAACGCCGAGAACCGGTGCCACGCGATGCCCATCGTCATCGTGCGGGCCACCACGACCAGCCACACCGTCGCGCTCATCAGCTTGATGAACGCGAACACCGACACCAGGTTCTCGCTGGCAGGCAACAGCATGCCCAGCGGACCCGAGACGAACTCCGACCACAACGGCATCGGGTGCACACCCAGCGCGGACTTCGCCGCCCGCACCCCGAGGATGCCGATGCCCTCGATCAGCACGACCGCCTCGATGAAGTAGGCCCAGGCGAAGTTGGAGCCCTGGAAGCGCGAGACGCGGTCGGCGCGGCGCGGGTGGTTGCGCTGCCGGATCACGATCAGCACCACGATGCCCACCACGGTGCCGATGCCGAGCAGCTCCATCAGCAGGCCGTAGATCGCCAGATCGCTGACGATCGGGAAGCCCCACGTCGGGACGAACACCTCGCCGTAGGCCTCGAACACCGCCAGCGAGCCGAGCAGGAAGCCCCACATCACCAGCCAGTGCCAGAAGCCGACGTTGCGGAACTTGTTCATCCGGGTGTGCGCGGCGAACTCCTTGACCAGGGTCGCCAGCCGGGCCATCACCGGGCCGTTGCGAGTGCCGTCCGGTTGCCCGAGGCGGATGATCCGCACGAACCGGGCGATGGTCATGGCGAACATGCTCCACGCGACGACGCCGAGCGCGACCGAGATCGCGCCAAGCGTGATCTGAACAGCACCCATGCTCGCGGCCTCCTGTTTCGAGGGGGTTGTCCGTTCGGGCAGCGTACGCCCTGTTACCCATCGGTAACTACAGGGGCCGTGCGCAGGTCGGTAACAGTCGGTGATTCTGCGAGACCGCCGGGAGAAAAACTAGTTGTGCACTCGTACAGCTTTATCCGGTAGGCTGATCCCGTGGCGTCGGCGCCGCGACTGGGGTTGTCCGAGTTGTTCCTGCTGGCGGCTGGGGCGGGGGTTGCGATTTCGTCGCGGAGCACGCGCGCCGGACGTCGCTCGGAGCAGAATCCGGGCCGGGTGCGATTTTCGCCACGTATTTGATCGGTTGAACGGTTCGTTCGGTCACGCCGAACGGTCCAGGGGGTGCGATGACTGGGGCGGACAGCGGGGCGATGCGCGCGTCGGACGCCGACCGGGAGGCCGTGGCGCAGCGGCTGCGGGCGGCGCTGGACGAAGGGCGGCTCACCCTCGCCGAGTACGACGAGCGGCTGCAGCAGGCGTTCGCGGCGACCACCTACGGCGAACTCGCGCCGCTGACCTCGGATCTGCCCGAGCTGGCGCCGCCGAAGCCGTCGAAGCAGGTCGCCAAGCGCGAGAAGCGCAAGCGCAAGCAGATCAAGGAGTGGCGGGACTGGGGCGGGACCGCGGTCATCCTGGTCGGGATCTGGCTGGTGACCTCGATCGCCTCCGGTGGGGCGACGTTCTTCTGGCCGATGATCCCGCTGGGCATCTGGGCCGCGGTGATCCTCAGCGACCTGGTCTTCGGCAGCGGCGGGAAGTCCGAGCGCTCCGAGGACTGAGCCGGGTGCCCCCGTTCCGCGGGGGCATCGTCGTGCTCACAAAGTTGGGCGATCGTTCAGGTTTTCGAAGGGAGATGGGTGTGGCCTACCTGGTGCTGGCGGTGGCGATCCTCAGCGAGGTGCTCGCCACCGTCTCGTTGAAGTTGTCCGAGGGGTTCAGCAAGCCCGTCCCCTCGGTCCTGGTGGTGATCGGCTACCTGATCGCCTTCACCGCGCTGGCCTCGGTGCTCAAGCTCGGGGTGCCGGTCAGCGTCGCCTACGCGATCTGGGCCGGGGCCGGCGTCGCGCTGGTGGCGATCATCGGCGCGGTGTTCCTCGGCGAGTCGATCACCGCGGTGCAGATCGCCGGGGTCGCGCTCATCATCGGCGGCGTCCTCGCGCTGGAGCTCGGAGGTGCGCATTGACCCAGCCGCGTCGCACCCCGGAGGAGGAGACCGACGGTCGCCGGCTCAAGGGCGAGCGCCGCCGCCGCGCGATCATCGACGCGGCGCTGCGGGTGGTCGCCCGCGAAGGGGTCGGAGCGGTCAGCCACCGCAACATCGCGCGCGAGGCCGGCGTCCCGCCCGCCTCCATCGCCTACTACTTCGACGGCATCGACGATCTGCTGGTGGCCGGGCTGCTGGAGGGCTGCGAAGGGCTCATCGAGCAGCTGGACGTGCTGCGCGAGCGCGTCAACGAGCGCACCGACTGGCCCCGGGCCATCGCCGAGAACCTGGCCGGGCTGCTGCGCGACCACCGCGAACGCACTCTCGGCGAGTACGAGCTGTACCTGCTGGCGGCCCGCCGCCCGGCGCTGCGCCCGGCCGCGCGCCGCTGGATCGAGGCGGCCTCCGGGTACGTCAACGATGGCCGCGGCGGCGACGAGCCGGTGGTCCGGTCCCTGTTCGCGGCGATCGACGGAATCCTCATGCAGGGCCTCATCGCCGACGAACCGCCCACCGCCGACGACCTCGAACCGATGCTCCGCTTCCTCGTCCAGCCGGTCGACTACCTGCACGACCGCGGTTACCTGAGCTGACCTCCCCCGGCTGCGACGTCGTCTTCGTGCTGCCGCCGCTGCTGGTCGCCGGTTTCCGCGCGTCGAACCGCGGGCGCGGCCCAAGCTCCAGCGATGGCTGGACAAGCGCAGGCGCGAGGAGGCGGACGGCACCTGGCTGTGCTCCTCGGCTTCCTGCTCGCCCGGCAGGGCGTCGTCCACTGCGCGGGCCTCTTCGGCTGGCTTCCCACCGGCGGATGACCGCGGCTCCGGGTCGCTTCCGGGGTGTCCCCGATGTGAGGAATTGCGCGCGGTGCGTAATTTCCTCGACGCGAAGCGTTCTGGGGATGAGAGGACTTGGCCATGGCACGGGTAGGGCTCGCGATCGGCGGCGCGGCGTTGGTGCTGATCGGAGGTGCCGTGGCGTTCGGGGGGCCGCTGTCGACCACGCAGCAGCGCACCGATCCGGTGATCGGAGTCGACCGCGTCCGGCTCGGTGACGGCTCCGGATCGGTCGAGATCCGGTACGAGCCGGGCGGGCGCGGCGAGATCACTCAGAAGGTGGAGCGGTGGGGCGCTGCGCTCTGGGGCGGCAGCGACGAGGTGGAGCACCGCGTCGAGGGCGGCGAGCTGGTGCTGGAGACCGACTGCGGGTGGAACTGCGACGTGTCCTACGAGGTCACGCTGCCCGCGCAGGTGCCGGTCGAGGGCCGGCTCGGGTCCGGCGGGCTGACCGTCGTGGGCATGCGGTCGGTGCAGGCGGAGATCAGCTCCGGGTCGGTCGAGCTGCGGGACATCGCCGGGCCGGTGGGCGTGCGCGCCAGCTCCGGGGGCGTGCGGGTGAGCGGCACCGACAGCCCGGTCGACGTGCGCAGCAACTCCGGGAGCATCGAGCTCGCCGACCTGGGCGGGCGGGTCGAGGCGGAGACCGGCAGCGGTGGCATCACCGGCACCGGCCTGCGCGGCGCGGAGATCGTCGCGAGCAGCGGCTCCGGGAGCATCGAGCTGGAGCTCACCGGGCCGCAGCGCGCGGAGGTGTCCACCGGCAGCGGCGGCATCGACCTGGTGGTGCCCGCCGACCGGTACCGGGTGGACACCGACACCGGCAGCGGCGGCGCGGACATCCAGGTTCCGCAGGACCCGACCGCGGCGAAGCGACTGACGCTGTCCAGCGGCTCCGGGAGCATCAGCGTGCGCTCCTGACCGGGTGGTTCGCGTCACTTCGCGGAACTCGCCAGGCACGGTCGGGCGTTGTTCTGGCAGAAAGCTTGAGTGAGCTGCGCTCAACCCGGTTGACGGTGCTGATGTGCAGTGGGTAGAACTTGAGTGAGCAAGGCTCAGGGCCGTGGAGGCTGCTGGGCGCACAGGCACAAGTCGGGAGGAATTCAGCATGGCGCGAGCGGTCGGCATCGACCTGGGGACGACCAACTCCGTCGTTTCCGTCCTGGAGGGCGGTGAACCGACGGTGATCGCCAACTCCGAGGGCTCGCGGACCACGCCGTCCATCGTGGCCTTCGCGAAGAACGGCGAGATCCTCACCGGGCAGCCCGCGAAGAACCAGGCCGTCACCAACGTGGACCGCACGATCCGGTCGGTCAAGCGGCACATGGGCACCGACTGGAAGGTGCAGATCGACGACAAGGCCTACACCTCGCAGGAGATCAGCGCCCGCGTGCTGATGAAGCTCAAGCGGGACGCCGAGGCCTACCTGGGCGAGGAGGTCACCGACGCGGTGATCACCGTCCCGGCCTACTTCGAGGACGCCCAGCGGCAGGCCACGAAGGAAGCCGGTCAGATCGCCGGTCTGAACGTGCTGCGCATCGTCAACGAGCCGACCGCGGCTGCGCTGGCCTACGGCCTGGAGAAGGGCGAGAAGGAACAGACCATCCTGGTCTTCGACCTCGGTGGCGGCACCTTCGACGTCTCGCTGCT
>NZ_FNVB01000012.1 GCF_900108315.1 Saccharopolyspora kobensis
AGCAGCGAGACGTCGAAGGTGCCGCCACCGAGGTCGAAGACCAGGATGGTCTGTTCCTTCTCGCCCTTCTCCAGGCCGTAGGCCAGCGCAGCCGCGGTCGGCTCGTTGATGATCCGCAGCACGTTCAGACCGGCGATCTGACCGGCTTCCTTCGTCGTCTGCCGCTGCGAGTCGTCGAAGTAGGCCGGGACGGTGATCACCGCGTCGGTGACCTCCTCGCCCAGGTACGACTCCGCGTCCCGCTTGAGCTTCATCAGCACGCGGGCGCTGATCTCCTGCGGCGTGTAGGCCTTGTCGTCGATCTGCACCGACCAGTCGGTGCCCATATGCCGCTTGACCGACCGAATGGTGCGGTCCACGTTGGTGACGGCCTGGTTCTTCGCCGGTTGCCCGGTGAGCAGATCGCCGTTCTTGGCGAAGGCCACCACCGAGGGCGTGGTCCGCGAGCCCTCGGAGTTGGCGATCACCGTCGCTTCACCGCCCTCCAGGACCGCCACCACGGAGTTCGTCGTCCCCAGATCAATGCCGACCGCACGCCCCATCACGCACCCCTCTCCGACTCGCTTCCGTCGAGCTCTTCGAGGTCGATGTCCTCAGTATGGGAATGCCCCACGAGCACGTCCACCTGGGCAAACGGTGCTGGAGCGACCGGAGGTGCGCACGTTGCGCATGTGCCGCCAGTGCTCAGGCGGACCGCGGCCTGGCGCGGACGTGCATCTTCTCCCCCTGCGGTCCGAAGAGGCTGAGAACCTCCACCGGCGCCTCGCCGGTGCTGCCGAACCAGTGCGGGACGCGGGTGTCGAACTCGGCCGCTTCGCCCACCTTGAGCACCACGTCGTGCTGGGCGAGCACGAGCCGCAGCTTGCCGCTGAGCACGTAGAGCCACTCGTAGCCCTCGTGGGTGCGCTGATCGGGTTCGCTGCGCTCCGGACCGATGATCATCTTGAACGCCTGCAGCCCGCCCGGCTGCTGGGTGAGCGGCACGATCGTGGTGGCGTCGCCCTGCTTGAAAGGCTTCATCCGCACCCGCGGGTCGCCGACCGGCGGCGCGCCGACCAGTTCGTCCAGCGGCACCTGGTGGGCCTGCGCGATCGGCAGCAGCAGTTCCAGGCTCGGCTTGCGCTGCCCCGACTCCAGGCGGGAGAGCGTGCTGACCGAGATCCCGGTCTTCTCCGACAGCGCGGCCAGCGTGCAGTGGCGCTGCTGGCGGATGCTCTTGAGGCGCGGCCCGACCGCGGCGAGCACTTCATCCATGCCCTTATTGCAGAAACGGCAACAGGATTTGTCAAGTCGGCGCGGCCGCGCGCATCGTGACCCCAGGACATCCGGATTGGAGTGCAGATGACCGACCTCGACTGGGCCGCGATGGCTGACGTGCTCGAACTCGAAGGTGAGGCGTACCAGCCCTACGTGCAGCTGGCGCTGGCCGAGCTGGCGCAGCTGGAGCCGCAGCGGATCACGGACGTGGGCAGCGGCCCGGGCGTGGCCGCCTGCCAGCTGGCCGCCGCGTTCCCGAAGGCCGAGGTGACCGCCGCCGACGGCACGCCGGAACTGCTGGCGCGCGCTGAGCAGCGGGCGAAGCGGCTCGGCGTCGAACTGCGCACCCGGGTCGCCGAGTTCCCGGCCGGGCTGGACGACCTCGGCACCGCGGACCTGATCTGGACGGCGCAGACGGTGCACCACGTCGGCGACCAGCAGGACGCGCTGAACCGGCTGGCGCGGCTGCTGACGCCGGGTGGCGTGCTGGCGGTCGTGGAGGGCGGGCTGCCGACCCGCTGGCTCCCGCACGACCTCGGCTTCGGCCGCCCCGGCCTGCAATCCCGCATCGACGCGGCGATGTCCGAGCGGTTCAACCAGATGCGCGCCGAACTTCCCGGGTCGGTCGCGACGGTGGAGACCTGGGCCGACATGCTGCGCACGGCAGGTCTCGAAGGGACCTGGAGCAAGACGTTCCTGGTCGACCGCCCGGCCCCGCTGGACGACGGCACCCGGCGGTGGCTGCGCGGAACGGTCGAGCGCTATCGCCACGGCCTCCAGGACCACCTCGACGCCGAGGACCTCGCGACGCTGGACCGCCTGCTGGACCCGGCCGAGCCGATGGGCCTCGACCAGCGCCCCGACCTCTTCCTGCTCACCGCGAAGACGGTCCACTTCGGACACAACCCCGCCTGAGCGATCGGTGCCGGTAGAGCCCGTGAGCGTTTTGGGGCGCTATGGCACCCCAAAACGCTCACGGGCCTTGGCCTGCGGATCCGGTCAGGGGGTTGCGGCGCCGCCCTGGGCGACGGTGCCACCCTTGTTGATCACGTGCGGCTGGCCGGAGGCGTAGTGCACCGCGCTGCCGGAGCCGATCGCGATGACCTTCTGCGCGGAGCCCACGTCGACGGTGGAGTTGCTGCCCTGGACCTTGACCAGCGAGCAGGCGCCGTTGAGGGTCAGGTGGGCGTCGTTGGCCAGCACGATGACCTTGCGGGCCGCGCAGTCCTCGGTCAGCGAGGTGCCGTTGGCCCGGACGATCAGCGGAGCCCCGCCACCGCTCTGGAAGTCGCCACCCTCGAAGTCGCCGGATCCGCCCTGCCCGGTGCTCTCGCCGGTGGCGCCGACGGACTCGTCCACGTCGTCCACGACCGGCAGCGGCGCGGCCTGCGCGTCCGAAGACGCCGAGACCTCACCGGGCTCGGACGCCGCCTGGCCGCCCGTGCCGCATCCCGCCACCAGCAGCGCGGTCAGCCCGGCACCGGCCAGGACCACCGCAGCGCGCCGAACCCCGGACAAGCCGTCTCTCAGAGGATCTACCTGCATGTTCAACAAAATATCAACCTTGAGGCCCGCATCGGCCGCCCGGCCGCGCACCTCGCCCGTGATCTCCATCTCCAGGCCCCAGCGGTGCGGTGAACATTCGGCCGAAAGAACCGGAAATCATTTCACATTCACGAGCCGACCAGGGCTCACCCATTCGTGGCATATTCCGCGAATTCCGGAATCCTTTCGAAACCGGCGTGAACATCTTTGATTCGTCTCCGCCCGGCCAACGCGGTGGTCTATGGTCACCGACCAAAGCTGAGCGGCAAATAACCCTTCACTGGGGGACGAATGGATCCCGAACTCGCGGCTTTGGCGTCATCCGCGGCGAACACGCTGGTGGAATCGCTGACGACCAGTGCGTGGCAGCAGGCGAAGAACGGCCTCGGAGCGCTGTGGCGCCGAGTGCACCCCGACCGGGCCGAAACCGTGGAAGCGGAGTTCGACGACGCACGCGAGGAAGCGCTGGCGGCCATCCGCACCGGCGATGAGGAGACCGGGCAGGCGCTCACCGCGGAATGGCGGTCACGGCTGCGCCGCTTGCTGAACGACGATCCCGAGATCGCCACCGAGCTGATCCGGTTGATCGAGGATCTGCGCGCCGCACCGCTGGAGGGCAACACCCAGGTGGGCACGATGTACGGCAGGGCCTCCGAGCACGGCAAGGTGTACCAGGCCGGCCGCGACATGCACTTCAACGAGCGGTGAAGCCCGACGAGAAGGCCGAAGCGCACCGCCTTTCGGCCACGGCCTCCGACTACGCGAAGATCTTCCAGGCCCTCCGGGACCAGCACTTCCACTTCTACGACGGCGACGGCAGCGGGACGCATCGCACGTTCCCGGCCGCGACCGACGGCGTCTGCCCGTACCCGACCGACATGGCGGCGTTCAGCTCGGCGGACAGGCACTGGTTCTTCGGCCGGGACGAGCTGGTCGCCGACCTCGTGCAGCGCCTCGACCAGCGGTGGCAGGACGGCGGCGGCCCGCTGGTCGTCGTCGCTCCCTCCGGAGCGGGGAAGTCGTCCCTGCTCCAGGCCGGGTTGCTCCCCATGCTCGAAACAGGTGCGCTGCCCGGCGAGAACTCGGCGCGTTGGCCGCGACTGCTGTTCACCCCCACCGACGACCCGGTCCGCGCCTTCGCAACCGAGCTCGTCGGTCTCATCGGTGACGACCCGGACGAGGTCCAGCAGCAGTTGACCGATCCCGTTCGGTTCGGCGAGCACCTGCGCGAGGCGCTGCAAGAGCGGGTGGGCGTCGGGGTGGAGTCGGGGGCACGCCTGGTGGTCATCGTCGACCAGCTCGAAGAGCTGTTCACGCTGTGCACCGACGCGGCGGAACGGCAGCGCTTCCTCGCGCTGCTCTCGCACCTCGCCGAACCGGGCCCGGACGGCGGAACACCGACCGCGCTGGTGGTCTACTCCCTGCGAGCGGACTTCTACGCGCAGTGCACCGATCACCCCCAGCTGCGCGATGCGCTGCAGAACGGTCAGGTCGTGGTCGGGCCGATGAGCCGGAAGGAACTGCGCCAAGCGATCATCTTCCCGGCGCGGCGGGCGAAGCTGCGAGTCGAGGACGGTCTGGTCGACCTCCTGCTGCGCGATCTCGGCATCCCCGATCCCGACGACGACACCGCGGCCGGGTACGAGGCCGGACGACTGCCGCTGCTGGCCCATGCGCTGCGGGTCACCTGGCAGGTGCGCGCCGGCGATCAGCTCACCGTCGCCGGATACCGCAGGACGGGCGGGATCCAGCACGCGGTGGCGACCACCGCCGACGGCGTGTACGACGCGCTCCTGTCCACCGAGCAGCAGGTCGCGCGGACTCTGCTCCTGCGGCTGGTCAAGATCGGCGACGGCACCGAGGACACCCGCAGGCGGACGTCCCGGCCCGAGCTGCTGGCCGATCTGCCCGATCAGCAGCTCGCGCGGGACGTGCTGGAGAAGTTCACCCGCGCCCGCCTGCTGACCCAGCAGCAGGACACCGTCGAGATCACCCACGAAGTCCTGCTCCGCGCCTGGCCCCGGCTGCGCCGCTGGATCGACGACGACCGGTCCGGCAACCTCATCCGCCAGGCGCTCGACGAGGACGCCGCCGCCTGGGACCGCGGCGGACGCAGCCCTGCCCTGCTGTACCGGGGAAAGCGGCTGGACGACGCCCGCGCGTGGGCCAAGGCGAACCGGGCCGAGTCGAACTCGCTGGCCTCGGCGTTCCTCTCCGCATCCGCCCGACGGAAGCGCTTGCTCACCGGTGCGGGCTACACCGCGGTCGCGCTGGTCGGCGTGCTCGCCCTGGTGGCGACGCTCGCGGCGGCGACCGCCATCGGGCAGCGCGACACCGCCATCTTCAACCAGGTCACCGCGCAGGCCGACCGCCTGCAGGACCTCGACATGTCCCTGTCGGCCAAGCTGAGCCTGGCTGCCAACCACATGCGCCCGGAGGACCGCGACGTCCGGACGGACCTCGTCGCCACCGAGAACACCCCGCTCTCGTCGCTGCTGACGGGCCACACCGGCCGGGTGGTCTCGGCAACGCCCAGCCCGGACGGGCGCACCCTGGCCAGCACCGGCGAGGACAAGACCGTGCGGCTGTGGAACTTCTCCGATCCCGCGCGCCCCGTGCCGCTCGGAGCACCTCTGACCGGGCACACCGATGTGTCGACGCAGACGGCGTTCAGTCCAGACGGCCGCGTCCTCGCCTCCGGGAGCAATGACGGCTCGGTCCGGTTGTGGAACGTCGCAGACCCGGTGCACCCCGTTCTTCTCGGCCAGCCCCTCGAGGACCAGATCGGCCAGATCGCGGACGTGGCGTACAGCCCGGACGGACGCATGCTGGCCACTGCCGGGGAGAACGGCACGGTGCGGTTGTGGAACGTCGCGGACCCGGCGCGGCCAGTGGCGTTGAACCGTCTCCTCAGCGGCTACTCCGGCGACATCTTCTCCGTCTCGTTCAGTCCCGACAGCCGTACGCTCGCCAGTTCCGGAAAAGACGGGCTGCTGTTGCTGTGGAACGTCGCCGACCCCGCCGATCCGGCGCCGCTGGGCACGAATCTCGACGGTCACAACGGCAACGTCCACTCCGCGGTGTTCAGCCCGGACGGTCGGCTCCTGGCCGCTTCCAGCGACGACGAGAAGATCCTGCTGTGGAACGTCACCGATCCCGCGCAGCCCGTGCTGCTGGACCGAGCCATGACAGGCCACACCGGTCCGGTGTTCTCGGTGGCGTTCAGCCCCGACGGGCGCTTGCTGGCCAGCGCTAGCGTCGACCGGACGATCCGGTTGTGGAACATCGCAGATCCCGCCTATCCAGTGGCCTTGGGCCGACCGCTGGCCGGACACAGCGACTACGTGCTCTCGGTGGCGTTCAGTCCCGACGGGGAGACTTTGACGAGCAGCAGCAATGACAGCACGATTCGGGTGTGGAACCTGCCGCGCACGATCGTGACCGGCCACACCCACGTCGTCAACGCCGTGGCGTTCAGCCCGGACGGACGCACGCTGGCCAGCGGCGGCGACGACCGGACCGTTCGGTTGTGGGACGCTTCCAGCCCCACCCGCCCGGTCCCGCTGGGTGAACCCCTCACCGGCCACGCGGACGCCGTGTTCTCGGTGGCGTTCAGCCCCGACGGGCGCACGCTGGCCAGCGCGGGCAGCGGTGGCACCCTGCGGTTGTGGGACGTTTCCGAGCCGGCGCAACCGGTGGCCCGTCAGACCTTGACCGGCGATCCCACTCCACTGTGGTCGGTCGAGTTCAGCCCGAGCGGTGAGTTCCTGGCCGCCGCGAGGGAGAACGGGACGATCCAGCTCTGGAACGTCTCCGACCCCGCTCGACCGGAGCAGCTGGGCAGCACCTTCTCCATCGGCACCGAAGGAGCGAGTTCGGTCGCGTTCAGCTCGGACAACCGCATCCTGGCCGTTGGAGGCACCAACGCGACCCGGCTCTTCGACATCACCGCCCCGGAACGGCCGGTCGCCATGCCGCTGATGACCGGCCACAACGGCACCGTGCGGTCGGTGGCCTTCGGTCCCACCGATGCTCTCCTGGCCACCGCCGGTTACGACCTGACGGTTCGCCTGTGGGATGTTTCCGATCCCGCGAAGCCGACACAGCTGGGAGAGCCCCTGACCGGCCACACGAACTTCGTGACGGCAGCGGTGTTCAGCCCGGACGGCCGCACCTTGGCGAGCTCTGACGACGACGGCTCAGTGCGGTTCTGGGACGTCTCCGACCCGGCTCGCCCAGGGCCGATCGGCCAACCCGTCACCGGCCACACCGATGCGGTGTGGGGCCTGGCCTTCAGCTCCAACACCACGCTCGCGACCGCCAGCCACGACCAGTCGATCCAGCTGTGGAACCTGGACCCGGGCTCCGCGGCGAAACGCATCTGCGCCACCACCAACGACAACGTCCTCACCGAGGATGAGTGGCGCGAGTACGTCTCCGACGAGCTCGCGTTCGACCCGCCCTGCCAGCACCTCACCGGTTGAACGGCGGCGGAGCCGGTACCGGGTCCGGGATCGGCTGGCGCGGGGCGTTCTGGGAACCCCGGACGCTGATCACGCTGCCCGGCGGTTCGGCGCAGCGCAGGTCCTCGTTGATCGGGCCGGGTGCCGTTTCGCTGCCCGGGCGGCGTGGCGTGCCCTCGTAGCCGCGGGTGCAGGCGATCGGGTTGAAGAAGTTCAGGACCAGGCCGAGGTGCCCGGTGCCGTCCGGGGACAGCGTGTGGGAGAACGCCGAGATCACCGGCAGGGCCACCAGCAGCTGCTCCATGCCCTCGGTGCGCACCTCGGTGATCTTCATCGTGGTCAGCATGTTCGCCGCGACCACGCCGAAGTCGGTGCCCGCGCTGTCGAGCAGCGCCTGCACCTCCTGGCCCGCCGCGGGCGCGTCGCGGATGATCCCGCGCAGGTCCGGGTCGGATTCCTTGAGCTGCCCGGAGATCTCGCGCAGGCCCTCGCTGAACGACACGATCTCCTCGGCCTGCTGCTGCTGGGTGCGCAGCACGACGTCGCTGTTGGCCAGCAACGACGTGGTCTGCGGGAGGTGCTGCTCGGCCGCGGCGGTCACCGAGCTCGTCGCGTCCAGCAGCCGCTGCAGGTGCGCGCCGGAGCCCTCGAACGCGGTGCCGACCTCGTCGACGACCGTGCGCAGGTCGTCGACCGGAACGCTGCCCACCAGCCGGTCGAGGTCGACCAGCAGCGATTCCGGCGGCAGCGGCACGGCGGTGCGGTCCTGGGCGACCACGGCACCGCTCGCCAGGTACGGCCCGCCGTCGTGCTCCGGACGCAGGTCCAGGTACTGCTCGCCGACCGCGGACCGGTTGGCCACCACCGCGCGGGTGTCGGCGGGGATCTGCGGGGCGGAGTCCTCGATGTGCAGTTCGGCTTCGAGGCCGGTCTCGGTGAGCCGCATCGCGGTCACCCGGCCGACCGCCACGCCCCGGTAAGTGACCTCGGAGTTGGTGAACAGCCCGCCGGAGTCGGCCAGCTGCACGGTGACCGAGTACCCGCTGCCGCCGAAGAGCCGGTCCAGCCCGGCGTAGCGGCCGCCGGTGTAGCCGATCCCGACCACGGCCAGGACCAGGAACAGCGCCAGGTGCACCTTGGTCTTGCGGCTGAACATCACTGGCCTCCCAGCAGCGGCGGGACGGAGGGCGTCGGCGCGGAGCCGGGCACCGGCAGCGGGAGCGGTGGCAGCGGCGGGGCCGGTGGTGGCGGCCGCAGGCCCGACTGGCCGGCGTCGCTGAGGCCGGGGATCGGGATCAGCGGGCCGGAGGAGCGCGAGAGGTTCTCCACGATGCTGCTCAGGTCCAGGTCGAAGCGCACGTCGGCGTTGACGAAGTCGCCCTTGAGCGGCTTCATCGCGTACTCCGGGAACGGGTAGGTGGCCAGGAAGCCGATCGCGTCCGGCAGCGCGTCACCGGTGTCGGCGAGCTTCTGCAGCGTGGGCGCGAGCGCGTGCAGGTCGGCGAGCATGTCGTCCCTGCTGCGGTTGACGGTGTCGACCGCGACACCGGAGAGCCGGTCCAGCGACTCCAGCATCGACACCAGCTGACCGCGCTGCTCGTTGAGCACCTGCAGCCCCGGCCCGATGTCGTCGAGCGCGGCCGAGACGGTGCCGGTCTGCTCGCGCAACGTCGTGGACAACCGGCCGAGTCCGTCGATGGCGCGGGTGATGTCCTCCCGCTGACCGTCCAACCTGGACACCGTCTCGTCCAGGTTCGCCAGCAGCGAGCGGATTTCCGCCTCGTTGCCGGTGAAGACCTTGTTCATCTCCCGCACGATGTCCTGCAGCTGCGCCACTCCGCCGCCGTTGAGCAGCATCGACAGCGCGCCGAGCACCTCCTCGATCTGCGGGTTGCGGTTGGTGCGCTCGATCGGGATCACCGCGCCGTCGGCGAGCTCGTCGGACGCGGGCTGCGCGGGGGCGGCCAGCTCGATGAACTTCTCCCCCAGCAGGCTGGACTGCCGCAGCCGGGCGTCGGCGTTGGCGGGCAGCCGGACGTCACCGTTGACCGACATCGACACCAGCGCCGTGGTGTTGTCCGGGCCGAGCTCGATGCGCTCGACCCGGCCGACCGGCACGTCGTTGACCTTCACGCTGGACTGCGGCACGAGGTCGAGCACGTCGGCGAACTGCGCGCTGACCCGGTAGGGCCGGTCGCCCAGCTCGGCGCCGCCGGGCAGCGGCGCGTTGTAGAGCCCGGTGAACCCGCCCGCCGAGCAGCCGGACACCAGCAGCAGGATCACCACCAACGCACACCGCTTCATCGGGAGCCCTTTTCGCATTGGTCGGCCGCGGCCGCGACGACCGACTGGCCGCGTCTCGGGAGAACATCGCATGCGTCGCAGGCGCATAGCCCGCCCTCGCAGCTCGCACCGCCGCTGAGGTTGCGCCACCCGCACCGCCACGCTGAACGAGCCTGGAAAATCCTCATTGGGAGCCCCCTTCGCGCGAGGCGTCGACGAGCGGCAGCGGCAAGGGCGGGAGTTCACCTTGCTGGAGGTAGTGCATGGCCTCGCCGATCGACGGCAGGCCGAGCTTGCCGTCGAGCACCGGGGCCAGCTCGTCGCAGGTCTTCTTCAGGTCCTCGGGCACCGGTTCCGGCAGGCTGTGCTGGATCAGCTTGCACACCATCAGCACCGGCGGGTGGGTGAGCTCGTTGAGGTGCCCGCGCACGGTCACGGTGCCGGAGGCCGCGTCGTAGGCGTTGATGAAGTTCGTCGCGCCCAGCGGCGCCACGTCGAGCACCTCGCCCAGCGCCTCGCGCTGGTCCACCAAGGCCTGCGTCACGCCGGTCAGGTTCTCCACGTTGGACGAGAACTGCTCGCGGTTGTCCCGGATGAACGCCGAGACATCGCCCAGCGCCGCCGCCAGCGAGCTCAGCGAGGCGCCCATCTGGTCCTGCTCGCTCGCCAGGAACCCGGCGACGTCGGCGAGCCTGCCGTTGAACTCCCGGATCTGCCCGTCGCTGGCGGCCAGCGCGGCGGTGAACTCGTTGAGGTTGTCCACCGTGGCGAACAGGTCGCCCTGGTTGTCCTGCAGGGTTCCGGCCAGGTCGCCGAGCCGCTTGATGGTCGCGTTGAGGTTCTCGCCCTTGCCGTCCAGCGCCGCGGCCGTGGTGTTGAGCACGTCGGTCAGCGCGCCGGTGCGGTTGGCGCCGTCCGGCCCGAGCGCCTCCGCCAGCGACTTGGCGCTGTTGTAGAGCTCGTCGAGCTCGGCCGGGGTGGCCGTGCGGTCCTTGTCCAGCACCGCTCCGGTGGCGAGCTCCGGGCCACCGGAGTAGGCCGGGGTGAGCTGCACGTACCGGTCGCTGACCAGGCTCGGCGCCACCACCACGGCCTTGACGTCGGCGGGGATCTGCACCTCCCGGTCGACGTGCAGGTCGACGCGGACCACCTCGCCCTGCGGCACCACCGCGTCGATGCGCCCCACCTCGACGCCGAGCACGCGCACGCTCGACCCGGCGTAGACGCCGACGGCCTTGTCGAAGTAGGCGGTCAGCTGCTTGCCCGGTTCGCTGAACGCCCACCACAGGCCGGCGCTGACCAGCAGCACCAGCGCGCTGCCGGTGCCGAGCAGCTTGATCAGCGGCGACTTCCGGCGCGGTTCTTCCTCGTCCGGTCTGGACATCAGTCACCTCCGACTGGTCGGCTCGGCACCGGGAGCTCGCAGGAGGTCGTGTTCGTCTGCAGCGGCCCGGCGTTGATCGGGGGCGGGAACAGCCCGCAGATGTAGCCGTCGAACCAGCGCCCGTTTCCGACGGTGTTGTTGAAACCGCGCACGTAAGGCGCCATCGCCTCGATGGTGCGGCCCAGGTTGTCCTGGTTGCGCTGCAGCATCTCGGTCAGCTGATTCAGCTGGTCCAGCGTCGGCCCCAGCTGTGCCTGGTTGTCGGCGACCAGGCCGCGCAGCTCGTCGGAGAGCTTCTGCGTGCCGCTCAGCAGCGAGGAGATCGCGCTGCGGCGCTGCTGCAGCTCGGTCAGCAGGAGGTTGCCGTCGGCGATCAGCCGCTGCACCTGCTCGTCGCGGTCGGCGACGATCCGGCTGACTCCGCTGGTGTTGCGCAGCAGTTCGCTGAGCTGCTGGTCGCGCGAGGAGATCGTCTGCGACAGCGCGGAGAGCCCGTCGACGGCCTCCCCGAAGTGCTCCGGCGCACCGCGGAAGGTGTCGGCCAGCACCCGGAAGCTCTGCGCGAGCTGCTCGCCGTCGACCTCCTCGGCGGTGCGGGTGAGCTGGTCGAGCGCGTCGGGGATGTCGAACGGCGCGGCGGTGCGCTCCACCGGGATCGGCTCGGACAGCTCCTGCTCGCCCTCCGGTTGCAGCGCCAGGAACTTCTCGCCGAGCAGCGTCTTGATCTCGATCCCGGCTCGGCTGCGATCGCCCACCTCGGCTTCGTCGACGCGGAAGGACACCAGCACCCGGTTGCCCTCCAGCGACACGTCGGTGACCTCGCCGCTGCGGATGCCCGCGATGCGCACGTCGTTCCCGGCGGCCAGCCCGGCCGATTCGGTGAAGTAGGCCTGGTAGGTGCTGCCGCCGAGCACCGGCAGGTCCTTGGCGAAGAACGCGCCGCTCGTGACGAGCACCAGCAGCACGATCGTCACCACCCCGACGACCGCCTGGTTCCGCTCCCGCAACGGTTTCACGACTGGCACCTCTCCGGCATCTCCGACGGCGGCGCGGGCAGGATCGGGATCTTGATGTTGAGGTCGGAGATCCCGACGGTGCCCGACATCCGGCACAGGTAGAAGTTGAACCAGCTCCCGTAGCTCACCGTCCGCGTCAGCGCGTTCAGCCGCTCGGGCACGGTCTGCAGGTCGTGCTCCAGCTTGGGCATCTCGGCGTTGAGCACGGTGGTGAACCGCTGGAGCTCGGCGATGTTGCGCTGCAGCGGTTCCCGGCCCTCGGCGAGCAGATCGCCGGTGGTGCCGGCCAGCTCGTCGAGCGCCGCGACCGCCTCGCCGACCGGCTTGCGCTGCTCGGCGAGCCCGCTGGTGAGCTGCTGCAGCGAGGTGATCAGCTCGCCCAGCTGCGGGCCGCGCGCGTTGACCGCGCCGACCGCGGTGTTGAGGTTGTCGATCACCTGGCCGATCACCTCGTCCTTGCGGGCGAGCGTGGTGGTCAGCGACGCGGTGTGCGCGAGCAGGCTGTCCACGGTGCCCGCTTCGCCCTGCAGCACCTGGACGAGTTCGCCGGAGAGCTGGTTGACGTCCTCCGGCGAGAGCGCTTGGAACAGCGGCTTGAAGCCGTTGAACAGCGCGGTGAGGTTCAGCGCCGGGTGGGTGCGCTCCAGCGGGATCTCGCCGCCCGGCGGCAGCACCTCGTCGCCCTCCCCGATGGGCGCGTCCAGCGCGAGGTAGCGCTGCCCGGCGAGGTTGCGGTACTTCACCGTCGCCGAGGCGTCCACCGGCAGCCGGCGGTGCGCGTCGACGTCGAAGCTCACCAGCGCGTGCTTGCCGTCGACGACCTCCAGCCCGGTGATCCGCCCGACCTTGACGCCGGCCATCCGCACGTCGTCACCGAGGTTGAGCCCGGAGGCGTCGGCGAACCGCGCGGTGTAGTCGCTGGACGTGCTGGACGTCGACGCCCCGATGGTCATCGCCAGCACGCCGGTCAGCACCACCGTGACCAGCGCGAACAGCGACAGCTTGAGCAGCGGCGCAGTGATCGACCTCATCTCACCTCCACCTCGGCCCCGCGGTAGACCGGCCCGACCAGCAGCCCGCTCCACCCCGGCACGTCCTCGCGGGCGACGCCGAGCTGCGGGGCGAGCAGCGTCGAGAGCAGCTCGCGCTCGGCCGGTGCGTTGGCCACCGACTGCGGTGCGGTCGACGCCGGGGCCGCCCACGGGAACACCTCATCGCGGTCGCGCGGCGGTTCCGGGAACGTCGAGCCGTCCTCCACCGGCCCGCCCGGCGGGTACTGCGGGAAGGTGTCCGGCGGTTCGACCCACGGGTAGCAGCGCGGCCCCCGCTGGTCCAGGTACTTCGGGTCGTCGACCCCGGGCAGGTACTTGCCGCGGCTGCCGGTGATCTCGATGGTGAACTTGGCGATCTCCGGGTTCTCGGTGCCCTTGCCGAAGGACGCCTCGGCCGTCGGGATGGAGTCGGCGAACTGCTTGAGCATGCACGGGTACTGCGGCGAGTACTCGGCCAGCAGCTCCAACGTGGACCGCGAGCTGCTGGTCAGGTTGATCAGGTTGTCCTTGTTCAGCGCCAGGAACCGGTCGAGGCTCTCGGCGCTGGTGGTGACGCTGCCGATCATGTGCTGCAGCTGGGTGCGCTGCTCGGCCAGCGTCCGGCTGGTGGTGGTCAGGTCGCCCAGCGCCTGCGCCAGATCCGGCACCGCCTCGTGGTAGGTGTCGGCCACGTCGTCGATGCGGGCGATGACCGACTCCAGCTTCGGCAGCGACGGGTTGAGCTGCTCCAGGTAGCTGTCCAGCTGCACCAGCGTGTCGCCCAGCTGCTCGCCGCGACCGTCCAGCGCCTGCGACACCGCGGTCAGCGTCGTGGACAGCTTCTCCGGCTGCACCGCCTGCAGCACCGGCATCAGCTCGTCGAGCACCTTCTCGACCTCGATGGCCGAGCTGCTGCGGTCCTGCGGGATCACATCGCCGTCGGCCAGCGCCTGCGAACCGCCGCCTGCCGGGATCTGCAGCGCGACGTAGCGCTCGCCGAACAGCGTCTTGGGCAGCAGCCGCGCCGAGGAGCCCGCCGGGATCAGCTCGGCCTGGTCGGGTTTCAGCGCCAGCTCCAGCACGGCGTGGTCGCCGACCGCGCGCACGTCGCGGACCTCGCCGACCACCACACCGCGCGCCTTGACGTCGGCGCCGACGCGCATCTGGTTGCCGATCCGGTCGGTCTCCAGGCTCACCGCCACCACCGGCGTGAACGCCTTGCGGTAGACCGCGATGGTGCCCGCGAAGAACATCCCGGCCGCGATCAGGAACGCCACTCCGAGCGCCTGGTAGCGGCGCCTCTTCTCGTCGCCCCTCATCCGGAGATCCGAACCGTCGTGGTGGAGCCCCAGATGGCCAGGCTGAGGAAGAAGTCCAGCACCGAGATCAGCACGATCGAGGTGCGCACCGCGCGGCCCACGGCCATCCCGACCCCGGCTGGCCCGCCGCGCGCGGTGTAGCCGTAGTAGCAGTGCGTCAGGATCACCGCGATGCTGAACACGATCACCTTCCCGAAGGACCACAGCACGTCCTCGGGCGGCAGGAACAGGTGGAAGTAGTGGTCGTAGGTGCCCGCGGACTGGCCGTAGAACCACACGGTGATCTGCCGGGAGGCGAAGTAGGAGCCCAGCAGCCCCACCACGTACAGCGGGATCACCGCGGTCACCCCGGCGATCACCCGGCTGGTCACCAGGTACGGCACGGTCCGCACGCCCATCACCTCCAGCGCGTCGATCTCGTCGGAGATCCGCATCGCGCCCAGCTGCGCGGTGAACCCGCAGCCCACGGTCGCCGACAGCGCCAGGCCCGCGGCCAGCGGCGCCACCTCGCGGGTGTCGAAGTAGGCGGCGATGAAGCCGGTCAGGGCCGAGGTGCCCAGCTGGTCCAGCGAGGAGTAGCCCTGCAGACCGACCACCGCGCCGGTGGCCACGGTCATGCCGATCATCACGCCGAGCGTGCCGCCGATGACGGCCAGCGCCCCGCTGCCGAACACCACCTCGGTCAGCAGCCGCGCGGTCTCCCGCGAGTAGCGGCGCAGCGTGACCGGGGCCAGCGCGAGGGCGCGCAGGTAGAACGAGAGCTGCCAGCCCAGGCCCGCGAGTGCGTCCCCGGGCCCGCGCAGGAACCGGTGGCGCGCCGGGGAGGCGGCGACCGGATCGACGACGGCCATCGGCTCACAACCCCTTCGGTGGCACGAGTTGCAGGTAGATCCCGGTGAGCACCAGGTTGATCAGGAACAGCAGCAGGAAGGTGATCACCACCGCCTGGTTGACCGCGTCGCCCACGCCCTTGGGACCGCCCGCCGGATTGAGCCCCCGGTAGGCGGCGACGACCCCGGCCACGAACCCGTACAGCAGCGCCTTGAACTCGCTGATCCACAGGTCCGGCAGCTGCGCGAGTGCGTTGAAGCTGGCCAGGTAGGCGCCCGGGGTGCCGCCCTGCAGGACCACGTTGAAGAAGTAGCCGCCCATCACGCCGACGACGCTGACCATCCCGTTGAGCAGCAGCGCGACCAGCATCGCGCCGACCACCCTGGGCACGATCAGCCGGTGGATCGGCGAGACGCCGAGCACCTGCATCGCGTCGATCTCCTCGCGGATGGTGCGGGCCCCGATGTCCGCGCACACCGCCGAGCCGCCGGCCCCGGCCACCAGCAGCGCGGTGATCAGCGGGCTGGCCTGCTGGAGGATGGCCAGCGCGCTGGCCGCGCCGGTGAACGACTGCGCCCCGATCTGCTGGGTCAGCGAGCCGAGCTGCATCGCGATGACCGCGCCGAACGGGATGGCCACCAGCGCGGTCGGCAGGATCGTCACGCTGGCGAAGAACCACGCCTGCTGGATGCACTCCCGGACCTGGAAGGGCCGCCGCGGCATGGCCCGCAGCACCTCCCATGCCAGCGTGGCCATCCGCCCGACCTGGACGAACGCGCCCGCGCCAGCGCTGCGCACCGCCATCTGGTCACCTCCCGATCCGCGTTGATCCGGGACCCGCACGCCGCCCCGGACCAGCTCCGGCGCGCTGTTCTCCGCAATTTCAATGGAAATCAGAGGTCTGATTTCCATTGAAATTGCGTCCGGAGATCACCCGGCCGGGCTCCCGGCGGGGTCACTCCCGTGCACCGCTCAGGCGAGCGAGTGCGTTGCCGTCGCACCGCCGTCGGCGACGAACTCCGCGCCGGTGCAGTAGGAACTCTCGTCGCTGGCCAGGAACACCACCAGGTCCGCGATCTCCGACGGTTGCCCGACCCGGCCGAGCGCGACCCGCTCGCCGACGTGCTCCATCGGCACCGGCCCGCCGACGGCGTCGGGGATCATCTGGGTGTCGATCGCGCCCGGGTGCACCGAGTTGACCCGGATCCCGCGCTTGCCCAGCTCCATCGCCGCCACCTTCGTCATGCCGCGGATGGCGAACTTGCTCGCCGAGTAGGCCACCAGCAGCGGCATCCCGCCCAGTCCCTCCACGGAGGACACGTTGATGATGGAGCCGCCGCCGTCGGACATCGCCGGGATCACCTCCCGCATGCCCAGGAAGGTGCCGATCTGGTTGACCCGGATCACCCGCTCGTAGTCGGCCAGGCTGGTGTCGGCCAGCTCGGAGAAGTGCAGCACCCCGGCGTTGTTGACCAGCACGTCGATCCGGCCCAGCTCGCCCGCCGCGCGCACCGCGTCGACCCAGTCGTCCTCGGAGCTGACGTCCAGGTGCTGGTAGGCGGCGTCCGGGCCGAGCTCGTCGGCCAGCGCCTTGCCCGCTTCGTCGGCCACATCGGCGATCAGCACCCGCGCGCCCTCTTCGACGAAGCGCCGCGCGGCGGCCGCGCCCTGCCCGCGTGCCGCGCCGGTGATGATCGCGACCTTTCCCGTCAACCGCATGTCACATCAACTCATCCGTCAGCGGCAGCAGCACTGTCTTGAGCTCGGTGAAGGACTCGTAGGCCGACCGGCCGCCCTCCCGGCCGAGCCCGGACTGCTTGTACCCGCCGAAGGGCAGGTGCGGCTCGACCTGGAAGCCGTTGATCCCGACCGTGCCCGCGCGGATCCGCTTGGCCACCCGGAACGCCCGCTGCACGTCCTTGGTGTACACCCCGGCGCCGAGGCCGTACTCGGTGTCGTTGGCCAGCCGCACCGCCTCGTCCTCGTCGTCGAAGGGCACCACGGTCAGCACCGGCCCGAAGATCTCCTGCTGCGCGACGGCCATCGAGTTGGCCGCGTCGGCGAAGATGGTCGGCTGCACGAAGTTCCCGGCGCTGAGCTCGCCGTCGCCGCGCCCGCCACCGGTGACCAGCCGCGCGCCCTCCTGCCGGCCCTGCTCGATGAAGCCGAGCACCCGCTCCAGCTGCCGCTGGTTGATCAGCGGGCTGGACAGCACGCCCGGGTCGAACGGGTCGCCGTAGGTCACCGAACCGGCGATCAGCTCGGCGGCGCCGATGAACTCGTCGTAGGCGTCGCGGTGCACCAGCGCCCGGGTCGTCGCCACGCAGGCCTGCCCGGACAGGCCGAGGGTGACCATGCCCATCGCGGTCATGCCGGCCAGACCGACGTCACCGTCCGGGAACACGATCGCCGGGCTCTTGCCGCCGAGCTCCAGCGACACCCGCTTCATGGTGCCCGCGGCGGCCTCGACGACGCGGCGGCCGACCTCGCGGCTGCCGGTGAAGCTGACCTTGTCCACCTGCGGGTGGGTGATCAGCGCTTCGCCGGTCGGATCGCCGGGGCCGGTGACGACGTTGAGCACGCCGTCCGGGATTCCGGCCTCCTGCAGCAGTTCCACCATCCGCAGCACGCTGAACGTGGCGTACTCGGAGGGTTTGAGGACGACGGTGCAACCGGCCGCCAGCGCGGGCGCGACCTTCTGCGCGAACAGCAGGAACGGCGCGTTCCACGGCAGCACGGCGGCCACCACGCCGACCGGTTCGCGCAGCGTCATCGCGAGGTGGTCACCGCCCTGGTACGGCGGGAACGTCTCGCCACCGGCCTTGTCGATCCACCCGGCGTGGTGGTCGAAGACGTCGGCGGCCACGTCGACCGAACCGGCGTAGACGGTGGCGAACGACAGCGGCACGCTGTTGTCCAGCGCCTGCCGCGCCCGCAGGTCGTCGGCGTTCTCCCGGAGCAGGTCGGAGCACCGGCGCAGCAGCCGGGAACGCTCGCCCACCCGCGTCGTCGGCCACGGGCCCTCGTCGAACGCGCGACGCGCGGCCCGCACCGCTTCATCGACGTCTTCGGCACCGGCGACGGCGATGTCGCCGATGACCTCACCGGTCGCCGGGTGGTGGTGGGTCCAGGTGCGGCCCGCGCGGGCCTGCCGCCACTGGCCGTCGACCAGCAGCAATCCGTCCTTGAGCCCAGCAGCGTCGCGGTGCTGCTGCACGGTCAGCGCCATTCGGAAGTCCTCCCTGCGCGGCGGTTTCAGCTGGTTTCGGGGAGCTCCTGGCTCCGTTCCCCTAGGGGAGGGAGAGAAGTTCGGCTGCGGAGAAGTTGCGCTCCGGGTCGCGGTCGGCGAAGTAGGCGCCGACGGTGCCCGCCAGCTCGTCCTCCGTCCACAGCGGACCGCTGGTGTCGAAGCGCTGCTCGACCACCGGCGCGGCCATGAGCGCGATCATCCCGCTGTGCACGACGAAGACCTGCCCGCTGATCCGCTCGGCGGCGGGCGAGGCGAGGTAGGCGACCAGCGGTGCGACGTGATCCGTCGACAGCGGGTCGACGCCGTCCTGCGGCGCCGGACCGAAGACCTCCTCGGTCATCGCCGTGCGGGCCCGCGGGCAGATCGCGTTGGCCCGCACGCCCATTCGCGCGAGTGCGCGCGCGGTGGACACGGTGAGCGCGGCGATCCCGGCTTTGGCCGCGGCGTAGTTCGGCTGCGCCGCGGCACCGAGCAGGAAGGCCTCCGAGGCGGTGTTGATCACGCTGCCGTAGGTGCTGCCGTCCTGCTTGTACTGGTCGCGCCAGAACGCGGCGGCGTTGCGGGACAGCAGGAAGTGGCCGCGCAAGTGGACGCGGATGACGTCGTCCCACTCCTGGTCGGCCATCTTGAACAGCATCCGGTCGCGCAGCACGCCGGCGTTGTTCACCACCACGTGCAGACCGCCGAAGCGCTGCACCGCGGTGGACACCAGCTCCTCCGCGGTCGCGCTGGACGAGACGTCCCCGAGCACCGCGACGGCCTTGCCGCCGGTCTCCTCGATCTCGGCCACCACGTCCGCGGCGCGCTCGGTGACGTCGTTGACCACCACCTCGGCACCGGCACCGGCCAGTGCGAGCGCTTCCGCCCGCCCCAGCCCGGCGCCCGCCCCGGTGACGACAGCGACCTTGCCCTCCAGACTCCGCACCACCACTCCTAGCTTCAGTCGAAGTTCACGATCCGGCGGACGCGCAGCTGCCGTGCCCGGCCTGCTCCAGAACCGCCGTGTTCACCGGTTGATCACCTCACCGAGGGAGCCGGGACTGTAACTCGCACCACACTAGAACGTGTTCTTTCACAGTGGCAAGACCAGCGGGAAAAACCTTGCTGATTTCCGATCGTTCCACGTCGTGGATCGTGCAACCAGTTCTATCCGATCCCGTTCGGGCGATCCACTCGGCTGCTCAACGAGCCGTTCGTGCGAACGTCACTGCTCCGTTCGGTGCGATCTCACCCCTCCGTCGCAGCTTAGAACTCGTTCCGCACCGCCAAGACGAACGCCGCCAGCCATCCCACTAGCGGCTTGTCGACCTGAGCACCCCGCCGGGCTTATGGTTGTTGAAACATGTTTCAGAACACTGCCGATCGCAGGAGGGGTGCATGCGCATCGCCTACACGTCCGAGCAGGAGGAGCTGCGCGAGGAGCTGCGGCGCTACTTCGACGAGCTCATGACGCCCGAGATCCGCGAGGAACTGGCCGCGCACGGCGACTACGGCGACGGCGAGGCCTACCGGCAGGTCGTGCGGCAGATGGGCGCCGACGGATGGCTCGCGCTGGGCTGGCCGACCGAGTACGGCGGGCAGAACCGCAGCACCCTCGACCAGCTGATCTTCACCGACGAGGCGGCCGTCGCGGGCGCCCCGGTGCCCTTCCTGACGCTCAACAGCATCGCGCCGACGATCATGCGCTACGGCACGCCGGAGCAGAAGGCCCACTACCTGCCCAAGATCGCCGCGGGCGAGATCCACTTCGCGATCGGCTACTCCGAACCGGAAGCGGGCACCGACCTGGCCTCGCTGCGCACCACCGCCGATCGCGACGGCGAGGACTACGTGATCAACGGGCAGAAGATGTGGACCAGCCTGATCCAGTACGCCGACTACGTCTGGCTGGCCTGCCGCACCGATCGCGAGGCCAAGAAGCACCGCGGGCTGAGCATCCTGATCGTGCCCACCGACTCCCCCGGCTTCTCCTGGACGCCGGTGCACACCGTCGCCGGGCCGACCACCAGCGCGACCTACTACCAGGACGTGCGGGTGCCCGCGTCGGCGCTGGTCGGCGCCGAGAACGAGGGCTGGCCGCTGATCACCAACCAGCTCAACCACGAACGCGTGGCGCTCACCTCGGCCGCCCCGCTGCGCTCCGCGCTGGACGAGGTCGTGGAGTGGGCGCGGGAAACGCGGCTCACCGACGGACGGCGCGTGATCGACCAGGAGTGGGTGCGCCACCACCTGGCCCGCGCGCACGCCGGGGCGGAATTCCTCAAGCTGGTCAACTGGAAGATCGCCACCACCATCGAGCGACACCCGGCGCCCGCCACGGCATCGGCCACGAAGGTGTTCGGCACCGAGTTCGCCACCGAGGCCTACCGGCTGCTGATGGAGGTCCTCGGCAGCGCGGCCCACATCCGCCGCGGCTCGCCCGGCGCGGCCCTGCGCGGCCGCATCGAACGCATGCACCGCTCCTCGCTGATCCTGACCTTCGGCGGCGGGACCAACGAGGTGCAGCGCGACATCGTGGCCGCGGTCGGCCTCGGTCTCCCCCCGGCCAAGCGCTGAATCACCCGGCACCGCCTGATTTCGCGAGAAATTGACGGCCACCCGGGCGAACGGTCGACTTCGCAGGAGGTCGACACCACGCCGGGTGACCGGACTTCGAAGGAGAGGCATGGACTTCACCCTGACCGAGGCGCAGGACGACCTCGCCGAGCTCACCCGCAAGATCCTCGACGACCAGGTGACCAACGAGCGGCTGCGCGAGGTGGAGCGCGGCGACGACCGGTTCGACCGAGCACTGTGGACGCAGCTGGCCACCGCCGACGTGCTCGGCGCCGGGCTGCCGGAGTCGGTTGGCGGCGGCGGTTTCGGGCTGCTGGAGCAGTGCAGCGTGCTCATCGAGCTCGGCCGCGCCGTCGCTCCGGTGCCGTACCTGAGCTCGATCACCACCGCTGCGGCCGCGATCGCCCGCTTCGGCACGGAGCAGCAGCAGCGCCGCTGGGCCGCACCAGCCGCTCGCGGCGAGCTGGTGCTCACCGCGGCGCTGACCGAGGAGCACAACCCGACCCCGGCGGTTCCGTCCTGCCAGGCCGAGCGCCAGGGCGGTGAATGGGTGCTCACCGGAAGCAAGACCGGCGTTCCAGCGGGCGCGATGGCCGACCTGGTGCTCATCCCGGCGTCCACGTCGGAGGGGCCGCGGGTGTTCGCGGTCGAGTCGGACCGGCTGACCGTGCAGCGCCAGCGCGTCGTCGATTCCGACAGCGAGGCCTGGCTGGACCTGGACGGCGTCCGGGTCGGCGACGACCGGGTGCTCGGCGGCGATCCGGTGCTCGGCTGGCTGCTGGCCCGCGCCACCGTCGGCAGCTGCGCGCACCAGGTCGGCGTGGTGTCCAGGGCCCTGGAGATGACCAGCGAGTACGCCCGCGAGCGGGTGCAGTTCGGACGGCCGATCGGCAGCTTCCAGGCGGTCGCCCAGCGGCTCGCCGATGCCTTCATCGACGTGGAGGCGGCGCGGCTGACGCTGTGGCAGGCCGCCTGGCGCCTCGACGAGGGCCTGCCCTGCGCGGCGGAGCTGGCGACCGCGAAGTTCTGGGCGGCCGAGGCCGGGCACCGCGTCGCGCACACGGCGGTCCACGTGCACGGCGGCGTCGGCATCGACCTCGACCACCCGCTGCACCGCTACTTCGTCGCGGCCAAGCGGAACGAGTTCAGCCTCGGTGCCGCGGCGGTGCAGCTGGGCCGGCTCGGCGACGCCCTGGCGGGCTGACGCATGACGCCCACCGTGACCGGACTCCTGCTCGCCCGCGCCGAGGACGAGCGCTGCGGCCTGCTCTTCGAAGACCGCTCGTGGTCGTGGGCGGAAGTGGTGCGCACCTGCTCGCAGTATGCGTCGCTGCTGCGTTCCCTGCGCCGCCCGGGCCCGTTCCACGTCGGCGTGCTGCTCGGCAACGTCCCGGAGTTCCTCTTCCTGCTCGGCGGCGCGGCGTTCTCCGGCGCGGTGCTGGTCGGGCTGAACCCGACGCGGCGCGGCGAAGCGCTGGCCCGCGACGTGCGGCTGACCGACTGCCAGCTGATCATCACCGACACCGCGCACGCCGACCTGCTCGCGGGCGTGGACGTCCCGATGCTGCTGGTCGACACGCCGCCGTGGCGGGCGCTGCTCGACGAGCACTCCGGTGCTGAACACGCCCCCGTCGAGGCAGACCCGGACGACCTGCTGGTGCTGGTGTTCACCTCCGGCACCGGCGGCGATCCGAAGGCGGTCCGCTGCACGCACGGCAAGATCGCGTTCCCCGGCCGGATGCTGGCCGATCGCTTCGGGCTCACCGGCGAGGACGTGGCCTACGTGTCGATGCCGCTGTTCCACTCCAACGCCCTGATGGCCGGGTGGGCGGTCGGCGCCGCCGCCGGTGCGGCCATCGCGCTGCGCCGCCGGTTTTCTGCCTCCGGTTTCCTGCCCGACGTGCGCCGGTTCGGCGTCACCTACGCCAACTACGTCGGCAAACCGCTCGCGCACGTGCTGGCCACCCCGCCGCGGCCCGACGACGCGGACAACCCGCTGCGGCTGGTGTACGGCAACGAGGCCAACGAGCGGGACGTGCTGCGCTTCGCCGAGCGGTTCGGCTGCCGGGTGGTCGACGGCTTCGGCTCCACCGAGGGCGGCATCGCCATCGCCCGCACCCCGGACACCCCGCCTGGCGCGCTCGGCAAGCTGCCCGAGGGCGTGGCCGTGCTGAACCCGGACACCGGAAAGCCCTGCGCCACCGCGCAGTTCTCGCCCGACGGCAGGCTGCTCAACCCGGAGGAGGCCATCGGCGAGCTGGTCAACACCACCGGTTCGGGCTGGTTCGCCGGCTACTACAACGCGCCGGAGGCCGATGCGGAGCGGATGCGCGACGGCATGTACTGGAGCGGCGACCTGGCCTACCTGGACGCCGAGGGCTTCTGCCGCTTCGCCGGCCGAACCGCCGACTGGCTGCGGGTCGACGGCGAGAACCTGGCGACGGCGCCGATCGAGCGAATCCTGCTGCGCCACCCGGACATCCGCGAAGCGGCGGTCTACGCGATCCCGGACCCGACCACCGGCGACCAGGTAATGGCCGCCCTCATCACCACGGCCGACTTCGCCCCGGAGACCCTCGCGGACTTCCTGACCGCTCAACCGGATCTGGGCCCGAAGCAGTGGCCCCGCTACATCCGCCTCACCACCGAACTGCCCCGCACGGCGACGCACAAGATCCTCAAACGCCACCTGATGTCCGAAGCCCTCGACACCGCAGACCCGATCTACCACCGATCAGACACCACCTACGCCCCCGCCCCGTAACCGGGACCCGCGCAATTTCAATGGAAATCGCACGTCCAATTTCCATTGAAATTGCGCGCAACCCGACGCACCACCGGCATGTCGGCACCCAACACGCCGACACCCCGCAAGTTCCATTGAAATCGCACGTCCAAATTCAATTGAAATTGCGGAGGTTCTGCGCAGGGCGGGCGCACGTCGGGTGTCCGAAGGCCCCGAGGAGCCGGGCACGGCCGGTCACTCGGGTCCTGGTGGTCTTCTCAGCTGAGGCCTGGTGGTGTACTCAGCCGGGCACTGGTGGCCTTCTCAGCCGGGTCCTGGTGCGCCTGGTGGTCTTCTCAGCCGGGCCCTGGCGCGCCTGGTGTCTTCTCAGCGGAGGCCGGTGAGCCGGTCGATCGTCTCGTCGAGTTCGGCCAGCAGGTCGGCCATCACGTCGGCGACCGGGCGGACCTGGTTCATCCGGCCCACGATCTGGCCCACCGGCATCGACACCACCGACGGGTCCGCGGCCCGCATGATGCGCTGGTGCGCCTCGCTGACCAGGATGTTCTGCAACGGCATCGGCAGCGGATCGGGCGCGCCGGGCACCGTCCACGCCTCGGTCCACCGGGTTTTGAGCAGCCGCGCGGGTTTTCCGGTGTAGATTCGCGAGCGGACCGTGTCGCTGGAACCGGCCGCCAGCAGCGCCTGCTGCGTCACGGCGTTGCCCGGCAGCTGCTGGTACTCGGTGGTGGCCAGCCAGTACGAGCCCATCCACGCGCCGCTGGCCCCGAGCGCGAGCGCCGCCGCGGCCTGCCGCCCGGATCCGATGCCGCCCGCGGCCAGCACCGGCGCCCGCGCGCCGACCGCGTCGACGACCTCCGGTACCAGCACCATGGTGGCGATCTCGCCGGTGTGCCCACCGGCTTCGTGGCCCTGCGCCACGACGATGTCCACCCCGTTGTCGACGTGCCGCACCGCGTGCTCCGCCTTGCCCGCCAGCGCCGCCACCAGGACGTCGTGCTCGTGCGCCTGCTCGATGACGTCCACCGGCGGCGAGCCCAGCGCGTTGGCGATCAACCGCACCGGGTGCCGTAGCGCGACGTCCACGTGCGACCGGGCCACCGAGTGCAGCCAGCCCAGCACGCCGTCGCGCTGCTCCTCCTCGGCGGGCAGCTTCGGCACGCCGAGCTCGTCGAGCGTGCGGTGGACGAAATCGCGGTGCTCCGGCGGGATGAGCTCGGCGAGGTCCACCGCGGCGCCCTCGGTGGGGATCTTCGCCGGCATCACCACGTCCACCCCGTAGGGCTTGCCGTCGGTGTTGGCGTCCATCCAGTCCAGCGCCGCGTCCAGGTCATCGGCGTCGTTGAACCGCACGCAGCCCAGCACTCCGAGCCCGCCCGCACGGCTGATCGCCGCCGCGACGTGCTCGGAGGGCGTGAACCCGACGATCGGGTGCTCGATGCCCAGGGTGTCGCACAGTGTCGTTCGCATCTGGTCCTCATCGGTCGTCTCGGAACGCCGGGCTCCCGAAACCCGCGGCTTCCGCCGAGAGCGGCGTGCGTTCCCGGTGGAAGCCGCGGGATCTACTGAGCCGCGCGCTTGGGCTCGCGCACCTCGGCGGGCGGGTGCGCTTCGGTGTGCTGCTTCGCCCAGGTGTAGTCGGGTTTTCCGCTGGGCGAGCGGGTGATCTCGTCGACCAGCCACAGGCTGCGCGGCACCTTGTAGCCGGCGATCGACTCCCGGACGTGCGCGTCGAGGTCGGCCAGCCCGGGCTTAGCACCGGGTCTCGCCTGCACCACGGCCGCGACCCGCTGGCCCAGCCGCTCGTCGGGCACTCCGACGACCAGCACGTCGAAGACGTCCGGGTGGGACTTCAGCGCCGCCTCCACCTCTTCCGGGAAGACCTTCTCCCCACCGGTGTTGATGGACACCGAGCCGCGGCCCAGCATGGTCACCGTGCCGTCGTCCTCGATCCGGGCGTAGTCGCCGGGCACCACGTAGCGCGTGCCGTCGATCTCGACGAACACCTTCCGCGACTTCTCCTCGTCCTTGTAGTAGCCGAGCGGCACGTGCCCGCGGCGCGCCAGCCACCCCACCTCACCGGGCTCGGCGAAGGTGTTGTCGTCGCGGATGACGGTGGTGGAGGCGTCGGCGTTGACCCGCGGGCCGCCGGACTGCCCGCTGTCGCGGGTGACCACGCCGATGCCGCTGAACCCGGTCTCGGAGGAGCCGATGGAATCGGTGATGACCACGTTCGGCAGCTCGTCGAGGTACTGGCGCTGCACCGCGGGCGAGAACAGCGCCGCGCTGCTGGAGATGGCCAGCAGCGAGGAGGCGTCGTAGCCGCCGTCGCGGTAGGCCTCGATGAGCGGCCGGGCCATCGCGTCGCCGACGATCGCCAGCACGTTGACCTTCTCCCGCTCGATGGCCCGCCACACCTCGTGGGCGTCGAACTGCGGCACGAACACCACGGAGCTGCACGCGAAGAGGTTGCCGAAGCTGGCCCACTGCGCGGCGCCGTGGATGAACGGAGCCGCCGGAAGCCTCGTGAGGCCACCGCTTTCGGCACCGGCGCGCGCCTGCTGCCACTCGTCGCGCATCGCTTCACCGGTCATGAAGTCGATGCCGCCGCCCAGCACCCGCCACACGTCCTCGTGCCGCCACATCACGCCTTTCGGCATGCCGGTGGTGCCGCCGGTGTAGAGCAGGTACAGGTCGTCGGAGCTGCGCGCCGGGAAGTCCCGCTCACCGGAATGGCCGGACAGCGCGGATTCGTACTCGGTCCCGCCGTGCTCGAGGTCCGTGCCGTCCTCGATCACCAGGACCTCGCGCAATCCCGGGAACTCCGGGCGGATCTGCGCGACGTTGTCGCTGTAGCGGCGCTCGTGCACCAGCGCCGCCAGGTCGGCGTTGTCGAAGATGTACCGCAGTTCCGCCGGCACGTAGCGGAAGTTGATGTTGATCGGTACGGCGCGGATCTTGTAGGCCGCCAGCATGGCCTCCAGCGCCTCGATCCCGTTGCGGGAGTAGATCCCGATGTGCGAGCCGCGCCCGAGTCCACGAGCGGTGTAGTGGTGCGCCAGCTGGTTGACCCGCCGGTCCAGCTGCCCGAAGGTGAGCCGTTGCTCGCCGCAGACCACGGCGGCGCGATCTGGCGTCAGATCGACGGCGTGCTCGAAAAGATCTGCGATGTTGTACGCCACCCTGAAGAAAGTAGAACGTGTTATCGTCCCGGGCAAGAACCCGTTCGAGCCCAACCGGATTTCGACTCCGATGCCGGGCTCCTTGGACGATCCAGAACCGCTTTCCCCTTGACAGCAAGGCCATCCGCCGAGTGGAGGGTTTCCCATGACGTCGAGCGCCGAAGCACCCCACTGCCTGGTCGAGCGCCGCGGGCCGGTGCTCGTGGTGACGATGAACCGGCCCGAAGCGCGAAATGCGCTGTCCGGCCCGATGTTGCAGATCATGCGAGAAGCGTGGGACGAAGTGGACCGCGACGACGAGATCCGCGCCTGCATCCTGACCGGCGCCGGAGGCGCGTTCTGCGCGGGCGCGGACCTCAAGGCGATGACGCAGTCCCACCCCGGCGACACCACGCGCGGCATGGACATGTCGGTGATCGAGCCGCTGCTCAAGGGCCGCAGGCTGACCAAACCGCTGATCGCGGCGGTGGAAGGCCCGGCGATCGCGGGCGGCACCGAGATCCTGCAGGCCACCGACATCCGGGTGGCCGGCGAGAGCGCCCGCTTCGGCGTCTCCGAAGCACGCTGGGGCCTGTTCCCGCTCGGCGGCTCGGCCGTCCGCCTGCCGCGCCAGATCCCGTACACCGTCGCCGCGGACATCCTGCTGACCGGCAGGCACATCCGCGCCGCGGAGGCCAAGGAGATCGGCTTGATCGGTCACGTCGTCCCCGACGGCCAAGCGCTCACCAAGGCCCTCGAACTGGCCGGGCTGATCGCCGCCAACGGCCCGCTGGCCGTGCAGGCGATCCTCCGCACCATGCGTGAAACGGAAGGCATGCCGGAGAACGACGCGTTCAAAGTGGACGCACGGCTCGGCATGGAGGTGTTCACCAGCGAGGACGCCAAAGAAGGCCCCAGGGCCTTCGCCGAGAAGCGCACCCCGAACTTCCGCGCTCGCTGAAACCCAGCGGTGAAGGGCACCTTCCAGCAAGGTGCCCTTCACCGCGTTCAGATCGCGCGTTCCCGATCGGCCCAGTACGGGGCGCGGAGCTTGCGCTTGTAGAGCTTGCCGTTGGGGTCCCTGGGGAGTTCATCGATGAAGTCGATGGTGCGGGGCGTCTTGAACTTCGCCAGTCGATCCCGGGCGTAGGCGAGGAGTTCGGCCGCCAGCTCGTCGCCGGGCGAGGTGCCTTCGGCGGGTTGCACGACGGCCTTGACCTCCTCGCCCCAGTCCTCGTTCGGGACGCCGAACACCGCCACGTCGGCGACCTTCGGGTGCACCGACAGGGCGTTCTCGATCTCCGCCGGGTAGATGTTCACGCCACCGGAGATGATCATGTCGCTCTTGCGGTCGCACAGGTACAGGTAGCCGTCGGAGTCGAGGTAGCCGACGTCACCGAGGGTGAACAGGTCGCCGACGCGCGCCTGCTCGGTCTTGCGCGAATCCCGGTGGTACTCGAAGGTCGAGGCGCCCATCCGCATGTACACCGTGCCGATCTCGTCCGGCGGCAGCTCCGCACCGTCGTCGCCGAGCACCTTGACGGTCGAGCCCGGCCACGGCTTGCCCACCGATCCCGGCTTCCGCAGCCACTCCTCGGCGCCGATCGCGGTGCCACCGCCCTCGGTCGCGGCGTAGTACTCGATCACCACCGGGCCCCACCACTCCAGCATCGCCCGCTTGACCTCCAGCGGGCACGGCGCGGCACCGTGGATCGCCGCGCGCATCGACGAGACGTCGTAGCGCTGCCGCACCTCCGGCGGCAGCGCCAGGAGCCGGTGGAACTGGGTGGGCACCATGTGCGTGTGCGTCACCCGGTGCCGCTCGATCAGCCGGAGCATCTCGGCCGGTTCCCAGCGGTCCATCAGCACCGCGGTGTGCCCCAGCTGGATGGAGTGGGTGACGAAGTTGAGCACCGCCGTGTGGTAGAGCGGCGAGCAGCACAGGTGCACGTGCCCGTCGAAGGGTTCGAGCCCGAAGATGCCGAAGAACCAGGTCGCGGCGGCGGGCACCACGTCGGGATCGGCACCGGTCAGCGGTCGCCGGACGCCCTTGGGGCGCCCGGTGGTGCCGGAGGTGTAGAGCATCGGCGAGCCCGCGGTGCGCACGTCCGGCCGCTTCGCCGGCTCCTGCGCGCCGAGCTGCGACAACTGCTGGAACCCGGGAACCTCGCCCACTGCGAAGCGCGCCGATGCGGGCAGCCCGCTGCGCGCGGCGGCGTCGGAGGCGGCTCCGGCGAATCGCTCGTGCGCGATGAACGCCTTCGCGCCGCTGTCCTCGATCAGGTAGGCGACCTCGGGGCCCACCAGGTGCCAGTTCACGGTCACCGCGTACAGGCCGCACTGCAGCGCGGCGAAGTAGGCGGCCAGCAGGTCCGGGCCGTTCGGCAGCATCAGCACCACGCTGTCGCCGACGTCGAGCCCCATGCCCTGCAACCCGCGGCCGTAGCGGTCCGCCGCGGCGGCGAGCTCTGCGTAGGAGACCGAACTGCCGTCGGGGGCGATCACGGCGGTGCGGTCCGGTTCTTGCTCTGCGATCTTCCACAGCCCGATGTCGGACACGGCGGACTCCTGTCAACGGCGGGAATCGGAAAGCTCCCGCGAATCTAGAACCTGTTCCACCACATCGGCAAGGCCCGGCCGCAATCACCGTTCAGTCCACTGAGGACTCCGAGTGCGGCGAAACCGGTCGGCGTCGGGGTGAAACCGCAGGCGTCGGAGCAGAACGGCTCCAGGCCACCGTCGAAGTCGAGCGGGCGGTGGTCGAACACCTCGGCCTGCAGTGCGCTGACAGCTTCGTCGGCGAACTCACCGCGCCACTCGCAGCTGATCGCGGTGCGAGGCCATCAGCCACCACCGAGGCCCAGCGCGGTCGACACGCGCCGGATGTGGTCGACGGAGCGGCAGCCGACCAGCAGCGTGTCCACCCCGGACTTCTCCCACTCCGCCACTCGCGCCCGCACGGTCTCCGCGTCGCCGATGACCGCCACGTCGTCGACCATCTCGTCCGGCACCGCGGCCACCGCCTCCTCGCGCCGGCCATCGCCGTACAGCCGCAGCACGTCGTCGACGACCTCGCCGTAGTCCATCCGGCGGAACAGCTCGGCGTGGAAGTTCATCCCGGGCGCGCCCATCCCGCCGATGTAGAGCGCGAGCGAGGGCTTCAGCTTCGCCCGCTCGGCGGCCGGATCGTCGGTGACGACCACCTGGCAGCTGGCGGCGACCTCGAAGTCCGCGCGACCGCGCCGCGCTCCCGGCCGGGCGAAGCCCTCCGCCAGCCAGTCCTCGTACATCCCGGCGACGCGCGGCGAGTAGTACACCGCGATCCACCCGTCGGCGATCTCGGCCGTCTGCGCCACGTTGCGCGGGCCTTCGGCGCCCAGCCAGATCGGCAGGTCGGCGCGCAGCGGGTGGGTGATCGGGCGCAGCGACTTGCCCAGCCCGATCGATCCCGGCCCGTCGTAGGGCAACCGGTAGTGCGCGCCCTCGTTGCGCACCGGCGCCTCGCGAGCCAGCACCTGCCGCACGATCGAGACGTATTCCCTGGTCCGCGCAAGGGGTTTCGCGAACGGCGTGCCGTACCAGCCCTCCACCACCTGCGGCCCGGACACGCCGAGCCCGAGCACGCAGCGGCCGCCCGAGAGGTGGTCCAGCGTCAGCGCGTGCATCGCGCACGACGCCGGGGTACGCGCGGCGACCTGCGCCACCGAAGTGCCCAGCCGCACGCGGCTGGTCCGCGAGCCCCACCAGGCCAGCGGGGTGAAGGCGTCCGATCCCCAGGATTCCGCGGCGAAGACCGAGTCGAACCCGGCACTCTCGGCACCGAGAACGAGTTCCTCCGCGTTCGGCGGCGGCGCCGCTCCCCAGTAGCCGAGCTGAAGTCCGATCCTCATCAGCGATCCTCCTCCTCGCGACGGAACCACCGGCGCCCATCCTGCCCGCATGTTGCCCCAAAATCGAGAACATGTTTCACTGCGAAACGTGACTGGGCTCTCCGAACCACTCAGCGCACCGCTCGAAGTCGGCTTCGACTACACCCGCTCCCTCGGACCGGTTCACCGCCGGTTCGCCACCGAACTGCGCGGCCGCCGCATCGTCGGCGTGCGCGGCAGCGACGGCCGGGTGCACGTGCCACCGGTCGAGTACGACCCGGACACCGCCGCCGCGCTCGACGAGTTCGTCCCGGTCGGCACCCGGGGCACCGTGCTCAGCTGGTCGTGGATGCCGCGCCCGCTGGAAGGCCAGCCGCTGGCGCACCCGTTCGCCTGGGCGCTGGTGCAGCTCGACGGCGCGGACACCCCGATGCTGCACGCGCTCGACGCCGGTTCGCCCGACGCCGTGCGCACCGGAATGCGGGTGCAGGTCCGGTGGGCTGCCGAGCTGGGCAACGGCATCCGCGACATCGCCTGCTTCGAGCCGGTCGGCCAATCCCCCGCCGCGCCGCTGGAGGATCCCGAACCGGTCTCCATGATCACCGCGCCGGTCCACCTGCACTACCAGCACTCGGCCTCCCCGGAGGAGAGCCGCTACCTGCGCGGGCTCGCCGAAGGACGGCTGCTCGGCCAGCGCTGCCCGCAGTGCCGGAAGGTCTACATCCCGCCGCGCGGCGCCTGCCCCACCGACGGCGTGCCCACCGAGGAGGAGGTGGAGCTGCCCGACACCGGCATCGTGACCACCTTCTGCATCGTCAACGTGCCGTTCCTGGGCCAGCGGATCCCGCCGCCGTACGTGTCGGCCTACGTCCTGCTCGACGGCGCCGACATCGCCTTCCTGCACCTGGTGCTGGGCTGCGACGCGGCGGACGTGCGGATGGGCATGCGGGTGCGCGCGGAGTGGAAGCCCCGCGAGGAGTGGGGCTACACGCTGCAGAACATCGACCACTTCCGCCCCACCGGCGAGCCCGACGCCTCCTTCGAGACCTACGCCCAACACCTCTAGGCCGACCATCACCCGGGTGAACGCCGGTTTCCCGCGAAATCGACGCCCCGCCCGGGTCGGCCCGCTGCGACAACCGAAACGCCGAGGAGTGCACCGTGGCAGACGTAGCGGTCGTCGGGTTCGCGCAGGCACCGAACGTGCGCGCCACCCACGGCACCACCAACGGGGTCGAGATGCTGGTCCCGATCTTCCGTGAAGTGCTCGACAGCACCCGGTTGCGCACCGAGGACATCGGCTTCTGGTGCTCGGGGTCGTCGGACTACCTGGCGGGGCGGGCGTTCTCGTTCATCGCCGCGGTGGACGCCATCGGCGCCTTCCCGCCGATCAACGAGTCGCACGTGGAGATGGACGCCGCGTGGGCGCTGTACGAGGCCTGGGTGAAGATCCGCACCGGCGAGGTCGACACCGCGCTGGTCTACGGCTTCGGCAAGTCCTCGGCCGGCGACCTGCGCCGCACCCTCGCCCTGCAGCTCGACCCGTACACCGCGGCCCCGCTGTGGCCGGACTCGGTGAGCATCGCCGGGCTCCAGGCCCGGCTCGGCCTGGACGCCGGCGAGTGGACCGAGCAGGACATGGCCGAGGTCGCCGCCCGCAGCCGCGCCGCCGCCGGGCCCGGCGCCCAGATCTCGGGCCAGGTGGCAGCGGCCGACCTGCTCGCCGAGCCCTACCTCGCCGACCCGCTGCGCAAGCACGACTGCGCGCCGATCACCGACGGCGCCGCCGTGGTCGTGCTCGCGAGCGCCGACCGGGCGCGCGAACTGCACGAACGTCCGGCGTGGATCACCGGCCTGGAGCACCGGATCGAATCCGGCAGCATCGGCGCCCGCGACCTGCTCCGGTCGCCGTCGACCACCGCCGCCGCCGAGGCCGCCGGGGCCGGCGACGTCGAGGTGGCCGAGCTGCACGCGCCGTTCACCCACCAGGAGATCGTGCTGCGCCGGGCGATCGGGCTCGGCGAGGACGTGGCGATCAACCCCTCGGGCGGCCCGCTGTGCGGCAACCCGATGTTCTCCGCCGGGCTCTCGCGCATCGGTGAAGCCGCTTCCCGCGTGATGTCCGGTGCGGCGCGGCGGGTGCTGGCGCACGCCACCAGCGGGCCCGCGCTGCAGCAGAACCTGGTCTGCGTGATGGAGGGAAGGTCCTGATGGGCAAGCGGTTGGCGGCGGTCATCGGGACCGGCCAGACGCACCACACCAGCAAGCGCCTCGACGTCTCGATCGCCGGGCTGTGCCGGGAAGCCGCCGAGCGCGCGCTGGCCGACGCCGGGCTGGACTGGCCGGACGTCGACGCCGTCGTGGTCGGCAAGGCGCCCGATCTGTTCGAAGGCGTCATGATGCCCGAGCTGCACCTGGCGGATGCCCTGGGCGCGACGGGAAAGCCGATGATCCGGGTGCACACCGCCGGATCGGTCGGCGGCTCCACGGCCAACGTCGCGGCGAGCCTGGTGCAGGGCGGCGTGCACCGGCGGGTGCTGGCGGTGGCCTTCGAGAAGCAGTCCGAGTCCAACGCGATGTGGGCGCTGTCGATCCTGCCGCCGTTCAGCATGCCGGTCGGCGCGGGCGCGGGCGGCTACTTCGCGCCGCACGTGCGCTCCTACATCCGCCGCTCCGGCGCGCCCGAGCACATCGGCGCGATGGTGGCGGTGAAGGACCGCCGCAACGGCGCGCGGAACCCGTACGCGCACCTCAAGCAGCCCGACATCACGCTGGAGTCGGTGCTGGCCTCGCAGGTGCTGTGGGACCCGATCCGCTACGACGAGACGTGCCCGTCCTCCGACGGCGCGTGCGCGGTGGTCATCGGCGACGAGAGCGCGGCGGGTGGTTCCGCGGCCTGGATCCACGCGACCGCGATGCGCACCGAGCCGACCACCTTCGCCGGGCGCGACCAGGTGAACCCGCAGGCCGGGCGGGACGCCGCGGCGGCGCTGTGGCGGGAGGCGGGCATCACCGATCCGCTGTCCGAAGTGGACGCCGCCGAGATCTACGTGCCGTTCTCCTGGTTCGAGCCGATGTGGCTGGAGAACCTCGGCTTCGCCGCCGAGGGCGAGGGCTGGAAGATCACCGAATCCGGTGACACCGCGCTCGGCGGGCGGCTGCCGGTGAACCCCTCCGGCGGCGTGCTGTCCTCCAACCCGATCGGCGCTTCCGGCATGCTGCGCTTCGCCGAGGCCGCGATGCAGGTCACCGGCAAGGCGGGCGAGCACCAGGTGGACGGTGCGCGCACCGCGCTGGGCCACGCCTACGGCGGCGGCTCCCAGTACTTCTCGATGTGGGTGGTCGGCACCCGGAAACCGGGGGAACGATGAAGTTCACGTTATCGGTGGCGATGAGCCCGCTGGACCAGCTCGCCGGGCTGGCCCGCACCGCGGAGGAGTGCGGCTTCGCCGCCATCGCGCTGCCCGATTCGCTGTTCTACTCCGAGCAGGTTTCCGCGGCCTACCCGTACACGCCGGACGGCTCGCGGATGTGGAACGCCGAAACGCCTTGGGCCGACCCGCTGATCGCCGCCGCGGCGATGGGCGCGGTCACCTCGAAGCTGCGCTTCTACACCTCGGTGCTCAAGCTCGGCCCGCGCAACCCGGTGCTGCTGGCTCGTCAGCTGGCGTCGGTCGCGGTGCTCACCGGCGATCGCTTCGGGCTCGGCATCGGGCTCGGCTGGGCGCCGGAGGAGTTCGAGTGGTGCGGCGCGCCCTACGCCAAGCGCGGCGCGCGCGTGGACGAGGCCATCGAAGTGCTGCGGCTGATCCTCGGCGGCGGGATGGTCGAGCACCACGGCGAGTTCTTCGACTTCGACCGCCTGCAGATGAGCCCGGCACCGGCCGCTCCGGTGCCGATCTACATCGGCGGGCACACCGAGCCCGCGCTGCGGCGAGCGGCCCGGGTCGGCGACGGCTGGGCCTCGGCGATGATGACGCTGGAGGAGCTGCGCACCACCATCGACCGGCTCGCCGAGCTGCGCGCCGAGCACGGCCGCTCCGAAGTGCCGTTCGAGATCCAGGCGGTGTGCGTGGACCGCTTCGGCGCGTCCGGCTACCGCGAGCAGGCCGAGGTCGGCGTGACGGACGCGATCGTGGTCCCGTGGCTGTTCGACGGGCACGGCTTCGACGCCGATCTGCGCGTCAAGCAGGACTCCATCCGCAAGTTCGCCGACGAGGTCATCGGGCAGTTCTGAGCGTCCACGAGGTCGCAGACCGCCGCGCGGCGGTCGTCCCATGAGCGTGAGAATCACCGCACCGGACTCGGAGGAAACCATGGTCGAGGGCGTGCACTGGTCCGCCAGCACGGAACCGCACCCGGCGCGCGACGCGGCGCTGAGGTCGATGAGCGCGGTGACCCGCGGCGAGAAGGACGAATGGGTGGCGCTGTTCGCCCCCGACGGCTTCGTCGAGGACCCGGTCGGGCCGTCGGTCTTCGACCCGGAGGGCCGCGGTCACCACGGCCACGAGGGCATCGCGGCGTTCTGGGACCTGGCCATCGCCCAGGCCGACCGGATCGAGTTCCACATCCAGGACTCGTTCGCGGCGGGCCGGGAGGTCGCCAACACCGGGCACATCACGACGTTCCTCCCGGACGGCAGCACGATGGACGCCGAGGGCGTCTTCGTCTACCACGTCGACGAATCGGGCCTGATCCGCTCGATGCGCGCCTTCTGGGAGTTCGACCGAGCGCTGAAGACCCTCCGCGCAGCGGAGTGATCCGAACCAGGAGAAGGGCGCCTCGACCAGGCCGTTGGTCGAGGCGCCCTTCACCCACCCGGTCGGGTGCACCGATGTGCAATTTCAATTGAAATCAGAGGGTAGATTTCCATTGAAATTGCGGAAGTGCACGACCGCCGGCGCGCCGGTTTCCCGGTACGCCGGCGGTTCAGCGGGTCAGCTGTACTGGACCTGGACCTCCTTGATGCCGTTGAGCCAGCCGGAGCGCAGGCGGCGGGGGTCGCCGACGCGCTTGATGTCCGGCATCTGATCGGCGATCGCGTTGAAGATCAGGTCGATCTCCAGGCGAGCCAGGTTGGCACCGAGGCAGAAGTGCGCGCCGGTACCGCCGAACCCGACGTGCGGGTTCGGGTCGCGGGTGATGTCGAAGCGCTCCGGCTCGTCGAAGACCTCCGGGTCGAAGTTCGCCGAGCTGTAGAACAGCCCCACCCGCTGGCCCTGCTTGATCGGCACCCCGCCGAGCTCGGTGTCGGCGAGGGCGGTGCGCTGGAACGACACCACCGGAGTCGCCCACCGGACGATCTCATCGGCCGTCGTCTTCGGCCGCTGCTCCTTGTACAGCTCCCACTGGTCGGGGTTGTCCAGGAAGGCCAGCATGCCGTGGGTGATCGCGTTGCGGGTGGTCTCGTTGCCCGCCACCGCCAGCAGGATCGCGAAGAAGCCGAACTCGTCGGAGGTCAGCGCGGTGCCGTCGATGTCGGCGTGCACGAGCTTGGTCACGATGTCGTCCATCGGGCAACCGCGCCGCTCTTCGGCCATGTTGCTGAAGTAGCCGAGGATCTCGGCCGCGGCGACGTCGGGCTGCACGCCGTACTCGGGGTCGTCGTAGCCGATCATCTGGTTGGACCAGTCGAAGATCTCCTTGCGGTGCTCCTGGGGCACGCCGAGCAGCTCGGCGATCGCCTGCAGCGGCAGTTCGCAGGCCACGTCCGTGACGAAGTCGCCGCTGCCGTTCTCGCGGGCCTCGGCGACGATGCGCTGCGCCCGTGCCTGCAGCGTCGCTTCCAGGGTCTTGATGGCGCGCGGCGTGAACCCGCGCTGCACGATCTGGCGCAGCTTGGTGTGCTGCGGCGGATCCATGTTGATCATGATGAACCGCTGCAGCTCGATCTGCTCGCGGGTCATGCTGTCGTTGAACCGGATGATCGCGGTGTTCTCCCTGGTCGAGAACACGTCGGAACGCCGGGAGACCTCCTTGACGTCGGCGTGCTTGCTGACCACCCAGAAACCACCGTCGTCGAAGCCACCGCACCGGTCGGGCTGTTCGTTCCACCACACCGGCGCGGTGCTGCGGAGCTCGGCGAACTCGGCCAGCGGTAGCCGTTCGGCGAGCAGATCGGGATCGGTGAAGTCGAAGCCCTCCGGAATGCGCGGCGCGACCACGGCTACCTCCTACGCGGGAATCCGATCAAGAAATGAAACGAGTTCTACGCTAGAGAGAAGCACATTCGGCGGGTTCAGTAAACCCCTGTAACTCGGCCCGAATCGAGCAAGGTTCAGGTTTTTCGAACAAGTCCACCCGGACGCCTTGTCGGCCAACAGGAACGTGTTCTAATTTTGATCGACGATGCCGTCCGAAGGGAGTACCTGGTGGGCAACCCGGTGATCGTGGACGCGGTCCGCACCCCGATCGGCAAGCGCCGCGGCCGGCTCTCCGGCCTGCACGCGGCCGAGATCCTCGGCGCGGCCCAACGCGGCCTGCTCGACCGCGCCGGTATCGACGCCGCCGAAGTCGACCAGGCGATCGGCGGCTGCGTGACCCAGGCGGGCGAGCAGTCGAACAACATCACCCGCACCGCCTGGCTGCACTCCGGCCTGCCGCACCAGGTCGGCTGCACCACCGTCGACGCCCAGTGCGGCTCGGCGCAGCAGGCCACGCACCTGATCGCCGGGCTGATCGCCACCGACGCCGTGCGCGTCGGGATCTCCTGCGGCGTCGAGGCGATGAGCCGGGTGCCGCTGCGCAGCAACCTCGGCACGGACGTCGGCACGCCGCGCCCGGACTCCTGGGACATCGACCTGCCGAACCAGTACCTGGCAGCGGACCGGATCGCGGCCAACCGCGGCCTGAGCCGCGAGGACATCGACGCCTTCGGCCTGCGCTCACAAGAGCGCGCCCAGACCGCGTGGCGGGAGGGCCGCTTCGACCGCGAGATCGTCCCGGTGCAGGTGCCCGACGGTGAACCGGTCACTCGCGACGAAGGCCTGCGCGAGACCAGCATGCAGGCCCTCGGCGGGCTGAAACCCGTTCTGGAGGACGGGTTGCACACGGCGGGCACGTCCTCGCAGATCTCCGACGGAGCGGCCGCGGTGCTGCTGGCCGACGCCGACCGCGCGGCCGAGCTGGGCCTGCGCCCCCGCGCCCGCATCGTCGCGCAGTGCCTGGTGGGCGGCGAGCCCTACTACCACCTGGACGGGCCGGTGCAGGCCACGCAGCGGGTGCTGGAGCTCAGCGGGATGAAGATCGGCGACATCGACCTTTTCGAGGTCAACGAGGCGTTCGCCTCGGTGGTGCTCTCGTGGGCGGCGGTGCACGAGCCGGACCTGGACCGGGTCAACGTCAACGGCGGCGCGATCGCGCTCGGCCACCCGGTCGGCAGCACCGGAGCGCGCCTGATCACCACGGCCCTGCACGAACTCGAACGCAGCGACGCCAGCACGGCCCTGATCACCATGTGCGCAGGCGGAGCACTCGCCACCGCGACCATCATCGAACGCCTCCGCTGAACCTCCGTGAGTGTTTTGGGGTGTCCTAGCGCCCCAAAACACTCACGGAAGCCGACGTGCCAGGCGGAACCCGAGGTCCTCGACGCGGAACGTCGGGTGGCTCTTGCGGCGGCAGGACGCCCGGCAAGCGCGCGGCGGGTCGAACGCGCCTCCACCGCGGAACACCCGGTACGGGCCGTAGCGGCGCGGGTCGTAGCGGTCCCAGCACCACTCCCAGACGTTGCCGATCATGTCGTGGAAGCCCCACGCATTCGGCGCCCTGGTCGCGACGTCGTGGACCCGCTCCCCCGAGTTCCCGCGATACCAGGCGATTTCGTCCAGCTCGCCGTAGCGGACGCCGGAGCTCCCGGCCCGGCACGCGTGCTCCCACTCCGCCTCGGACGGCAGGCGGAAGCCGTCGGCCGCCCAGTCGCAGAGCACGCCCACTCCGTCGGCATCGTCGCTGGTCGAGTAGCACGGTGCGAGGCCCGAGTCCCGCGAGAGCCGGTTGCAGAACTCGATCGCGTCGAGCCACGACACCTCGGTCATCGGTGTGCGCGGTGAATTCGTTTCTGCTGCGCGGAGAACAGCGTGGTAATCCGCGCGGGTCACCGGTTGCGGGGCCAGCTGGAAGGCCTCGACATCGACCTGCCAGCTGGTCTTCGCACCTTCGTCCCGCAGCGCGATCCGGCCCGCCGGGACGTCGATCACGCGTTCAGGCGGGCGTCGAGCGCGGGCAGGTCGGGCAGGAACCAGACGTGCTTGGCCCGGTTCGACTCGCGGACCAGCGCGCGCAGCGCCGAGCTGGACTCCAGGTGCTCCGAGATGTCGCCGATGATCGCCAGCTTCACGTGGTAGTTGACGAACTTCTGCATCACTTCACCGGCGAAACCGCTGCTCAGCTTGAAGAACCGCGCGTCGAGCCGGGAGACGGGCAGCGCGACCAGATCACCGCCGTAGGACGCGCCGATGAGGTCCAGCGCGTCCTGAACGGTCGCGACCTCCGGCCCGTCGGCGTCGCACACCAGCACCTGCACGCCGGCCCGTTCCTGCATCACGTCAGCCATTCCCACCCTCCCCTGAGTGCATTCCGCCCTCGATCACGGCCTCCAACAGCCGCAACACCTCGGCGGTGTCCCCGGCACTGCCGAGCACCACGACCTTCAACCGGTGCCGCTCCTCGTCGTAGACGGTCTGAACGCGCAACGGCCGCGACGCCTCGCGCGCGGAGTTGACCCCGGCCAGCACGAGAGTGCCCAGCCGGTCCGCCGACCTCCGGTCGACACCGTCGACCTGCACGATGCTCGACACCTCCACCGAGACAGCGGCCGTCGGAACCGGCGCCTGCTGCCCGGTGAACGCCTCCAGATCGGACCGCGAGATCCGGTACTGCTTCCCGATCCGAACAGCGTTGAGCCGCCCACCGCGGATGTATCCCCGCACCGTGCGCACATGCAGACCGAGCAGGTCAGCAACCTGCTCCACCGAGTACATTTCTTCCTCCATCGTTCCCTAAACGTACCTCATAAGGGGCCGATAGGGTACGTTAAGTGCTGTAAATCGTCGCGACGAGTGAGAGTGACCCGCAGGGGTGATCGATCTAGTCGGCTCGCGAGCCACCCAGGGCACGCCGCAGCGGACGAATCTCATGCAGTCGCACACCGCGCGGGCCACTACGGCACACTGTGCGGGGTGGCGGAAGGCGATGGGGTCCGTACAACGATCGACAAGTCCGTGATCAGGACCAACCTGCAAATCGGCACCATGCATGGCGACATCTCGATGTTGTCCGTTGCTGCCGGTGAGCTGGCGTCGACGGTCCGGCATCTTGCCGGTGAAGTGCGTGCGCTGAGCGCGAAGGAGCTGCGGAGCTGGGGAATTCGCGGCCAGGACGCGCTACCGGTGCGCTGGGATGCCGCTGCGCCGGAACTTGTCGACGACGGGGAGAGTGCGCAGGATGGCGCTGAGCCGGTGTCTCTGGCCGGGCAGTTCGGCTCCATCCTGACGACCTTCGAGGCTGTCGGATCGAGGCGGTTGATCATCCTGGGGCGGGCAGGTGCCGGCAAGACGGTGCTGGCCCATCGCTTGATCCTCGACTTGATCGAGGACAGCGGTGCGCCGCACACCGGCCCGGTACCGGTGCTGTTCAGCCTCAGCGACTGGGATCCCGAGACCGATCTGGCGAGCTGGTTGACCGGGCGCCTGGTCCGCGACTTCCCGTTCCTCGACACCAAGGATTCCACCACCGGAAAGCGGCTGGCCGAAGTGTTCGTCGACCGAGGCCTGGTGCTACCCGTGCTGGACGGCTTCGACGAACTCCCCGAAATGCGCTACCGGGATGCGGTCAAGCAGATCAGCGCACTCGACCTTCCATTGGTCGTCACCAGCCGGCCGGAGCAGTACGCCGAGGCTGCCCGCCGAGTCAGGCCCATCGGCGGCGCCGCGGCCGTTCAACTCGAAGACCTCACCCTCGACCAAGCCCAGCGCTACTTGCGCCAGAACACCAGCAAGCTCCGCGCTCCGGCGTGGGATGCGGTGTTCCGTCAGCTCCGGACCGCTCCCGAGGAACCCACGAGCCGGAGCGTGGCGTCGGTGTTGACCACGCCGTTGATGGTGATGCTGACTCGCACCGTCTACAACGACGACGGCCCGAACCGCGACCCTCGCGAACTCCTCGACATCGCGCGCTTTCCCACCACCACGGTTTTGCAGGACCACCTGCTGGATGCCTACTTGGCGAGCGTCTACACCCGCCAGGCTCCAGGGCCGCGCAACGGACGACGTCCAAACTGGACTCCTGATCAAGCCCGCCGCTGGCTCGGCCACCTCGCCACCCACCTTCAGAACCGCAAAACCCACGATCTCACCTGGTGGCAAGTACCCAGCACCCTGAACCGTCAGACCAGAATTCTCTTCACCACAGCCATCGTCACCAGCGCGGTCGGGTTCGTGACCGGGCTCGTGGCCGGGCTCCTGACCGGAATGGTGGACGGGATCGTGCACGGGTTTTGGGACGGACTCAGGGACGGGATCCTGACCGGGATCGCGCTCGGGCCCGCGACCGGGCTGGCAAGCGGACTCATTAACGAAAGACAATTTTCGCAATGGCATTCGCGACGTCAACCCGAACGACTCCACCTCAGAGCTCCCCGCCAGGATCGACGACCACGCTCTCGATCGGCACCTCTGAGAAAGTTGGCATCCGAGTTCAACAACGGACTGCTGTTCGGGCTCGCGCTCGGGCTCGTGTTCGGGTCGGTGTTCGGGCCCGGGTACGGGCTCGCGCTTGGCAGCGCGCTTGGGATCGTGCTTGGTACCGCGAACTTCGTCGTGTCAGCACTCGGAGACACCTATGATCCGCACGCCACTGACCCGTGGACGCTCTTGAATCTGGATCGGAAGATCACACTCATCCGAATGGCCATCGCGGTGATACTCATAGGCACTGTTTTCGCAGTCATGACCTTGTACAGATTCGGGCCCGAGCTCGAAAGGAACTTCGCCTTGTACGTGCCGGCTCTCCTGCCGTTCGCGCTACTCGCCGGAGTAGTTCGGTTGACGTTCTCGGCGTGGGGGACATGGGTGATGTTCGTGCGCCTGTGGCTGCCGCTGACGCGCCGATTGCCGTGGCGGCCGAAGCTCTTCATCGAGGACGCCCACGAGCGGGGCGTCCTGCGCACAGCAGGCTCGGCCTACCAGTTCCGCCACGCCCGGCTACGCGACCGTCTCGCTCAGTGGCACCGAAACTAGCTCGACGCACCGCCTCGCGGTCCAGCAGCCCAAAGCCCCCGTGAGTGCTTTGTGGGGTTATAGAACCACAAAGCACTCACGGGGCCTGGGCGGTCGTTACATCCAGTCGTCCGGGTGGAGGCCGGTCAGGAAGGCTTCGAGGTCTGGCGGCGGTGGCTGGGACGTCGGGCCGAGGCCTGCGTAGGCGCCCTTGTAGAACAGGAGCGGGCGTTCCGGGCTTGTCTCACCCAGTGTTTCGACTCGGCCGATCACGATGTAGTGGTCGCCCGCTTCGTGCACGGTCTCGATGGTGCAGTCGATCCAGGTCAGGGCGCCCGTCAGCACCGGCGCACCCGACGGGGCCGGGGTCCAGGACACCTCGGCGAACTTGTTCTCGCCGCTTCGGCCGAACACGGTGCTCACCGGCAGCTGGGATTCCGACAGCACGTTCGCGCAGAAGCGGCCCGCTCGCTCCAGCGCCGGCCAGGCCCGGGAGGTTCGGGCCGGGCAGAACAGGACCAGGGGCGGGTCCAGGGACAGCGCGGCGAAGGACTGGCAGGCGAAGCCCACCGGTCGGTCGCCGTCCATCCCGGTGATCACCGCGACTCCGGTGCCGAAGTGCCCGAGGACGCGCCGGAACGCCGCCTGGTCCACCGCCAGCTGTCCGACGCTCATCGGGAGCCGACGCTGAAGTCGTGGCCCCAGAGGCTGACCGCCGTGCTCTCGCGGGCGATCCAGTCCTCGTCGTCGACCTGGCGGCCTTCGCAGCCGAACTCCACGTCGAAGCCGCCGGGGGTCTTCATGTAGAACGACAGCATCAGGTCGTTGACGTGCCTGCCCAGCGTCGCCGCCAGCGGGACCTTCCGCCGCTGCGCGCGGTCCAGGGTCAGGCCCACGTCGTCGACGTCGGCCACCTCGACCATCAGGTGCACGATGCCGCTGGGCGTGGGCATCGGCAGGAACGCCAGGCTGTGGTGGCGCGGGTTGCAGCCGAAGAAGCGCAGCCAGGCCGGGTCGCCGTCGGCCGGGCGGCCGACCAGCTCCGGGGCCAAGCGCATCGAGTCGCGCAGCCGGAAGCCCAGCACGTCGCGGTAGAAGTGCAGCGCGGCCTCGTCGTCGTGCGTGGACAGCACCACGTGGCCGAGGCCCTGCTCCTCGGTGACGAACCGGTGCCCGTACGGGCTGACCACCCGGCGGTGCTGCAGCGCCACCCCGTGGAAGACCTCCAGGCCGTTGCCGGACGGGTCGGCGAAGCGGATCAGGCCGTTGACCCGGCGGTCCGCGAGCTCTTCGGCGGTGCCTTCCTTGTACGGGACGCCTGCCGATTCCAGTCGCTGCCTGACCTCGTCGAGTTCGGCCTCGGTGGCGACCTCCCAGCCGGAGGACTCCAGCCGGTCCTGCTCGCCCGGCAGGATCACCAGCCGGGCCGGGAAGTCGTCCATCCGCAGGTAGAGCGCGTCCGGGTTCGAGCCGCTGCCCTCGACCATGCCGAGCACTTTCAAGCCGTACACGCGCCACGCCTCGACGTCGGTTGCTTCGATGCGCAGGTAGCCGAGCGAACGAATGCCCACGGCGGTCCTCCTCCCACGGCCAAGGCTTCAGTCGAGCAGGAAGTCCTTGGCGATCCGGTTGAATTCGGCGAACTTCTCCAGCTGCGCCCAGTGCCCGCAGCGGCCGAACACGTGCAGCTGCGCGCGCGGGATCAGCTTCAGCGCGAGCAACGCGCCGTCCAGCGGGTTGACGCGGTCCTCGCGCCCCCAGACCAGCAGCACCCGCTGCCGCAGCCGGTGCACCTCGCGCCACAGCAAGCCTTCTTCGTAGGTGTCCGGCTGCATGAACGACGCGCCCATGGCGCGCATCGCGGCCAGCGACTCCGGCGAGGCCGCGGCGGCGTAGCGCTCCTCGATCAGCTCCTCGGTGATCAGCGACTGGTCGTAGACCATCGTGCGCAGGAACTCGGCGAGCTTCTCCTTGCTCGGCCCCGGCGGCGCGGCGAAAGCGCTGAGCTTGCGCACGCCTTCGGTGGGATCGGGCGCGAACACGTTCAGGCTCAGCCCACCCGGGCCCATCAGCACCAGCCGCCCGGCGCGATCGGGGTTGTTCAGCGCGAAGCGGACCGCGGTGCCGCCGCCGAGCGAGTTGCCGAGCAGGTGCGCCCGCTCCACTCCGAGCTCGTCGAGCAGTTCGAGCAGCGCCGAGGCGCTGTGGGTGAAGTACTGGCCGTGCTCGGTGGGCTTGTCGGAGCGGCCGAAACCGGGCTGGTCCACGGCGATGGCGCGGAACTCCTCGGCGAACACCGGGATGTTGCGCGCGAAGTTGCTCCACGACGAGGCCCCGGGCCCGCCGCCGTGCAGCATGACCACAGTGGACTGCTGCGGATCGCCCGCCTCGTGGTAGTGCAGCGTCAGCCCGGACGGCAGCTTCGCGGTCCGGCTCGTGCTCTCGAAGGTCGTCATACCATCATGTCCTTGACTGGCTGGCCGAATTCGCCGGAACCGAACATCAGGTAGGCGCGCTCCAGGTCGTTGGCCGCGTGCACGCGGCCGGCGTGGGCGTCGCGCCAGAAGCGCTGGATCGGCGTTCCCGACCACAGCGCGCGGCCACCGGAGTTCTCGAAGAGCCGGTCGACCGCCGAGATCGCCCGCGCCGTTCCGCGCACCTGGTCGCGGCGGGCGCGCAGCCGCAGCGAGAACGGGATCTCCTCACCGGCCTTGGCCAGCTCGTACTCCTCGGCCAGGTTGTTGGTGAGCTGCAGCCAGGCCGCGTCGATCTCGCTGGCCGCCTCGGCGATGCGCACCTTGGCGAACGGGTCCTCCTTGACCTTCTCCCCCGCGAACGCCGCGCGGACCCGCTTGACCTGGTGGTCGACGTGCGCGTCGTAGGCGCCCTGGGCCATGCCGATGATCGGCGCGGTGATCGTCGACGGGTGCACCGTGCCCCACGGCATGCGGTAGAGCGGCGCGGTGTTGATCTCGTGGCCGGGGCACTTGTTCTGCGACATCGCGATGAAGCTCAGCGCCCGGTGCTGCGGGATGAACGCGTTCTCCACCACCACGTCGTTGCTGCCGGTGCCGCGCAGGCCGACGGTGTCCCAGACGTCGTCGATCCGGTAGTCGCCGCGCGGCAGCAGGTAGGTGCAGAAGTCCACCGGCTTGCCGTCGGCGTCCTCGGCCGGGCCGCCGACGAACACCCACGAGGCGTGGTCGCTGCCCGAGGAGAAGCTCCAGCGCCCGTTGAGCAGGTAGCCGCCGTCGACGACCTTCGCCTTGCCCATCGGCGCGTAGGAGGAGGAGATGCGGGTGTTCGGGTCCTCGCCCCAGACGTCCTCCTGCGCCTGCTGCGGGAACAGCGCCAGGTGCCACGGGTGCACGCCGAGGATCGAGGCCACCCAGCCGGTCGACCCGCAGGCGCTGCCCAGGAGTTTGACCGCGGTGTAGAAGTCCAGCGGGTCGGCTTCGCAGCCGCCGTAGCGCTTCGGCTGCAGCAGGCCGAAGAAGCCGATCTCCTGCAGGTCGGCGATGGTCTCGTCCGGGATCCGGCGCAGGTCCTCGGCGCGCTGCGCCCGCTCCCGCAGGTCCGGCAGCAGTCCCCGCACCCGTTCCACGACTGCTCGACTGTCGTTCATCGGCGCTCCCGTTTCCGCACAGGCTAGAACATGTTCTCGTTGGTTGTCGATGGGTCCGTCTTGTTCTTTGTCTTGAAACGCCGGAGGCGTTCAGCCCGCCCTCGGCGCTTGCACCGCCACCGGCACCGCGCAGAACGAGTTCGTCAGACTTTTCTCCGCAGCTCCAGAGCGATGTCGATGAGCTGGTCCTCCTGGCCGCCCACGAGCTTCCGCTCGCCCGCCTTGACCAGCAGCTCCGCTTCGCTGACGCCGTAGCGCTCGGCTTGCCGGGCGGCGTGCTTGAGGAAGCTGGAGTACACCCCGGCGTAGCCCATCATCAGCGCCGAGCGGTCCAGCAGGCACTCCTCCGGCATCGCCGGGCGCACCACGTCCTCGGCGGCGTCGGCGATGGCGAAGAAGTCGATCCCGGTGCGGATGCCGAGCTTGTCGCACACCCCGACGAACGCCTCGACGGGCGTGTTGCCCGCACCGGCGCCGAAACGCCTCGCGCTGCCGTCGATCTGCACCGCACCGGCCCGTGCCGCGGCGACCGAGTTGGCCACCGCGACACCGAGGTTCTCGTGCCCGTGGAAGCCGATCTGCGCCTCGTCGCCCACTTCCGCGACCAGCGCCGCGACCCGGTCGGCGACCTGCTCCAGCACCAGCGCTCCCGCCGAATCCACGACGTAGACGCACTGGCAGCCGGCGTCGACCATGATCCGCGCCTGGGATGCCAGCACCTCCGGAGGCTGGGAGTGCGCCATCATCAGGAACCCGACGGTCTCCAGGCCGAGCTCGCGGGCCAGCCCGAAGTGCTGCTCGGAAACGTCGGCCTCGGTGCAGTGGGTGGCGATCCGGCACACCGAGGCGCCGTTGTCGCGGGCCACCGCGATGTCGTCCTTGACGCCGACGCCGGGCAGCATCAGCACCGCGATCTTGGCCCGTTGCGCGGTTTCCGCGGCGATGGTGATGAGTTCCTGCTCCGGTGTGCGGGAGAAGCCGTAGTTGAACGACGAACCACCGAGTCCGTCGCCGTGGGTCACCTCGATCACCGGCACGCCCGCGCCGTCCAGCGCGGTGACGATGTCGCGCACCTCGGTCGCGGTGAACTGGTGGCGCTTGTGGTGCGATCCGTCGCGCAGCGAGGTGTCGGTGATGCGCAGGTCCAGCGCGTCCGAGAAGGTCCTGTTCATCGCACTGCCTCCTGCTGCACGAGCTGCTCGCCGACCCGCACCGCGGCGGCGGTCATGATGTCGAGGTTCCCGGAGTACGGCGGCAGGAAGTCGCCCGCGCCCTCGACCTCCACGAAGATCGCCACCCGCGCCATGCCGCCGGTGGCCGTCGACGGCGGGTCGAACTGCGGCTCCACCAGCAGCCGGTAGCCGGGGACGTACTCGGCGATCTCGGCGGCCATCCTGGTGATGGAGTCGGCGATCGCGTCGGTGTCGGCATCGGCCGGGATCGCGCAGAAGATGGTGTCGCGCATGATCACCGGCGGGTCGGCCGGGTTGAGCACGATGATCGCCTTGCCGCGCCGCGCGCCGCCCAGCACCTCGATCCCGGCACTGGTGGTGCGGGTGAACTCGTCGATGTTCGCCCTGGTGCCGGGGCCTGCCGACACCGACGCCACCGAGGCGACGATCTCGGCGTACTCGACGGGCACCACCCGCGAAACGGCGTGCACCATCGGGATGGTGGCCTGCCCGCCGCAGGTGATCAGGTTCAGGTTGGGCGCGTCGAGGTGCTGGTCGAGGTTCACCGGCGGCACCACGTACGGCCCGACCGCGGCCGGGGTGAGGTCGACGGCGCGGATGCCGGCCTCGGCGTAGCGGGGCGCGTTGGCCCGGTGCACGCCCGCCGAGGTGGCCTCGAAGACGATGTCGGGCCGGTGGTTCTCCAGCAGCCAGTCCACGCCCTCGGCGCTGGCTTCCACACCGAGATCGACGGCCCGCTTGAGCCCAGCGCTGCCCGGGTCGATGCCGATCATCCACCTGGGCTCGATGTGCGCGGACCTGGCCAGCTTGTGCAGCAGATCGGTCCCGATGTTACCGGACCCGACGATCGCCGCCGTAGCCTTGCTCATCCCGCCTCCTTCCGAGAAGTTGCTGCTCCGTCACCCGAGGTGGTGTCAATTTCGTACGAGATCGACACCCCTCCCACTTCCGGCGGACCCACGGCCACGCCTGCGCTGGTCAATTTCGTACGGAATTGACGCGGCCCCGCTCACGGGCGGAAATCCAGGGAGACCGAGCCGAGGTCGGTGCCTGCTGTTCGGAAGTCGGCGCGGAAGGTGTCTCCCGGGGTCACGTCGATCGCTCTGGTGCAGGAGCCCGGGAGGACGACGTTGCCCGCTCGGAGGCGGACGCCGTAGGCCGCTACCTTGCGGGCCAGCCAGGCCACCGCCGTCGCCGGGTTCCCCAGCACCGCGTCGGATCGGCCGCGCTCGATCGGCTCGCCGTTGCACAGCAGGGTCGCGTCGATCGCGCGGGGGTCCACGTCGGCCGGGTCGATGCGCTCGGCACCGAGCGCGAAGCCCGCCGACGAGGCGTTGTCGGCGATGGTGTCGACCAGGCTGATCCGCCAGTCGGCGATCCGGCTGTCGATCAGCTCGATCGCGGGCACCAGCGCCTCGGTGCCCGCCAGCACGTCCGCCTCGGTGCACTCGGCGGGCAGGTCGGCGCCGAGCAGGAAGCCGACCTCCACCTCCACCCGCGGCACGCAGTAGCGGCTGATCGAGACGGGTTCGCCCGCGGGCAGCCGCATGCTCGCCAGCAGGTGGCCGTAGTCGGGTTCGGAGACGCCCATCATCTGCTGCATGACCGGCGAGGTCAGGCCGACCTTGTGCCCCACCACGGCTTCGTCGCGGCGCTGCACGTTGATCAGCTGGATCTGGTAGGCGTCCACCGCGTCGAGCTGCGGGTGGGTCTCCACCAGCGGCGGGATCGGGGCGCGGTGCACCTCGGCGTCCCAGAGCCGCTGCGCGATCTCGGTGCGCGCTTCAACGGTCAGCATCGGTCAGCTCCTTCACCGAGTGGAGTCCGGCGCGGCGGCCGGAGAAGACGCAGTCGGCCAGCGACAGGCCGCTGATGTAGGAGTTCGAGCAGATCCCGACCGCCGACCGCCCGGCCGCGAACAGCCCGGCGACCGGGCCGCCGCGCTCGTCGAGCACCTGCCCGGTGTCCTCGTCCACGAGCAGGCCGCCGAGGGTCAGCACCGGGCACGGGTAGGCCGTGCTGGGTCGCACCGAGACGTCCAGCAGCGCGTACGGCGGCTGGTCGAGGACCTGCACGAAGTCCGCCGGTTTGCCCGCGGGATCGGGCTTCCCGTCGCGCGCGGCTTCGTTGTGGGCGTCCACTGTGGCCTTGAGCGCTTCCGGGTCGACGCCCGCCTTGCGCGCCGCGGCTTCGAGCGTGCCACCGGTGGCCGCGGTGGCGAACAGGTATTCCGCCTGCATCCGCTGGAACCACACGGTCTGGGTGCGGATCTGGCGTTTGGCCGCGCTGCGCAGCCGGCTGTCGACCAGCAGCCAGGCACGTCCGCCGTGCTCGTCCACGATCGCCTGACCGTGCGCGGCGCCGTAGCGGGATTCGTCGCCGATGCGCGTGCCGTGCCGGTCGACGAGGAGCCCGGAAAGCAGTGCGCTCGGCGGCGTGATGAACCGCCATGCCGAGACGTGGTCGAGCTTCGCCGCGACACCGCCGACGCTCTCGCCCAGCCGGATGCCGCTGCCGTCGTCGCCCTGCGTTCCCAGCGGGAGCCCGGCCCGGTAGGCCGGTGCGTGCCGCCGCATCATCTCGCGGTTGGACACGAAGCCACCGGCCGCGATCACCACCGCGCGATCGGCGTGGATCCGCAGCGGTTCCGCGCGGCGTTCGAGGCGTTCAGCGCGCCGGTGCAGGCGACGGGCCAGCTTCGGCACGTACAGCCCGGGCTTGGCCGCCACCCGGCTCACCGCGCGGTGCGCGCGAGCTGCTGATCCGGTCAGCCGCTCGCAGTCGACGGCGCAGACCCGGCCGTCGGCGTCGACGACGAGTTCCTTCGCCCGCGTCTGGGTCAGCACCTGCACGCCCGCCCGGCGCACCGCCGCTTCCAGCGCTGCGAAGAGCACCTTGCCCGAGGTACCGCGGCCTTTGGCGCGGTGGCCGCGCGGCGCGGGAGGTGCGGCGTCGCGGAAGCCGCCTGCGGCTTCGCTGCCCGAGTAGTAGAGGTAGTGCCGGTTGCTCGGGTAGGAGGTCTTGTACGGGCACAGGCTGCCTTCGAACGGCACGCCGTGCTGCGCCAACCAGGTGATCATCTCGGTGCTGCCCTCGCAGAAGCGGCGCAGCGTGTCCGCGGAGACCGCGTCGCCGACCTCCTGCCGCAGGTAGGCGAACATCGCCTCGGGCGAATCGGGCACACCGGCGGCGCGCTGCTCCCGCGTCCCGCCCCCGGCGTAGACCACGCCGCCGGACAGCGCGCTCGCGCCGCCACCGCCGAACCGGTCGAGCACCACCACCCGGGCTCCGGCGTGCGCCGCTTCCAGCGCCGCGCAGGCGCCGGCGGCACCGAACCCGATGATCACCACGTCGGCGTGCAACGTGCTGCGCTGGGCCATCGCAACCTCACCAGTTTGGAACAGGTTCTCTTTACGGCTTCGAGCGAACAAGTGCCTGATTTCTGGCTACACCATAGCGCCACTGGCGCAGAAATCTATAACATGTTTCAGTATGGATCGCGAGGTTGGTCGCGAGGAGGTGCGATGACCGCAGACAGGTTCGACGTCGTGGTGGTCGGCAGTGGCGCCGCAGGCATGGCGGCGGCGCTGACCGCAGCGCTGCACGGGCTGGACGCGGTGGTCGTGGACAAGGCCGCCAAGTTCGGCGGTTCCACGGCCAGGTCCGGCGGCGGCGTCTGGATACCCAACAACCACGTCCTGGCCCGGGCGGGCATCACCGACACCCCCGAGGCGGCTCGCAGCTACCTCGCCCACATCGTCGGCGACACCGTGAGCGCCGAGCGGCAGGAGGCGTTCCTGGACGCCGGGCCGCGGATGCTGGCCGAACTGCTGCCGCGCACCCCGCTGCGCATGCGCTGGGTGCCGGGCTACTCCGACTACTACCCGGAAGCGCCCGGTGGCCGGCTCGGCGGGCGGTCCATCGAACCGGCGCCGCTCGACGGCAGGCTGCTCGGCGACCTGCTCGCCGACCTGGAGCCCGACTACGGCAAGGCACCGGCGAACCTGGTGGTCACCCAGGCCGACTTCCGCTGGCTGAACCTGCTCGTCCGCCACCCGCGCGGCCCCGTGCGCGCGGTGCGCGTCGGGCTGCGCTGGCTGCTCGCTCGCGCGCTCCGACGCCGCATGCTCGGCCGCGGCCAGGCGCTGGCCGCCGGGCTGCGGGCCGGGCTGCGCGACGCCGGGGTCCCGGTGTGGCTGAACACGCCGCTGCTCGACCTCCAGCAGGAGGGCGACCGGGTGACCGGCGTGGTCGTGGAACGCGACGGCGAGCGCCGGACGCTGACCGCGCGGCGCGGGATCGTGCTGGCGGCAGGCGGTTTCGAGCACAACGAGGTGATGCGCAAGCAGCACCAGCGCGATCCGATCGGCACCGAGTGGACCGTCGGCGCCAAGGCCAACACCGGCGATGCGATCCTCGCCGCCCAGCGGCTCGGCGCGGCCGTCGAGCTGATGGACGACGCGTGGTGGGGCCCGTCGGTCCCGCTGCCCGGCGGGCCGTGGTTCTGCCTGGCCGAACGCACGCTGCCGGGCTGCATCATGGTCAACGGCCACGGCGAGCGGTTCGCCAACGAGGCCGCGCCCTACGTCGACGCGGTGCACGCGATGTACGGGCCGGGCGACGGGCCGGCGCGCAACATGCCGACCTGGCTGATCGCCGACCAGCGGTACCGGAACCGGTACGTGTTCGCCGGGCTCGGCCCGCGGCAGCCGTTCCCGGGCCGCTGGTACAAGCACGGCGCGATCCAGCGCGCCTCGACCCTGGAGAAGCTGGCCGAGCGCATCGAGGTTCCGGCCGCCGCGCTGCGCCGCACCGTCGAGCGGTTCAACGGGTTCGCGCGCGACGGCGTCGATGCCGACTTCCAGCGCGGCACCAGCGGCTACGACCACTACTACGGAGATCCGCGCAACAAACCCAACCCCAGCCTGGGCGCTCTGGAGGTCGCACCGTTCTACGCGGTGAAGATCGTGCCGGGTGATCTGGGCACCAAGGGCGGGCTGGCCACCGACGTGCACGCACGCGTGCTGCGCGAGGACGGCACGCCCATCGAAGGCCTCTACGCGGCGGGCAACACCAGCGCCGCCGTGATGGGCCACACCTACGCGGGTCCGGGCGCGACGCTCGGCCCGGCGATGACGTTCGGATACCTCGCCGCGCGGCACCTGGCGACCGGCGCGGAACGAGCGGGAGGGACGAGATGACCGCGGCAAGCAACGACGAAGTGCGCACCATCGACGTCGGCACACCACCCACCAGGTTCGCGCGCGGCTGGCACTGCTTCGGCCTCGCCGAGCGGTTCAAGGACGGGCAGCCGCACGCGGTGGAGGCGTTCGGCACGAAACTCGTGGTGTTCCAGGGCGAGGACGGCGCGCTCAACGTGCTCGACGCCTACTGCAGGCACATGGGCGGCGACCTCAGCCAGGGCTCGGTGAAGGGCAACGCGATCGCCTGCCCGTTCCACGACTGGCGCTGGTCGGGCAACGGCCGCTGCGCCGGAATCCCCTACGCCAAGCGGATCCCGCTGCGCGCCCGCACCCGCGCGTGGCTGGCGATGGAGCGCAACAAGCAGCTGTTCGTCTGGAACGACCCGCAGGGCAACCCGCCGCCGGAGCACGTGACCATCCCGGAGCTGCCCGAGGTCGACTCCGGCGAGTGGAGCAACTGGACCTGGGACACCGTGCGCATCGAGGGCTCCCACTGCCGCGAGATCGTGGACAACGTGGTGGACATGGCGCACTTCTTCTACATCCACTTCGCGTTCCCGACGTACTTCAAGAACGTCTTCGAGGGTCACGTCGCCACCCAGTACCTGAACACCAAGGGCAGGCCGGACATCGGCGCGGGCAGCTACTCCGGCGAGGAGAACCAGGTCCGCTCGGAAGCCTCCTACTACGGGCCGTCGTACATGATCGACCGGCTCTGGAACGAGTACAAGGGCTTCACCATCGAGACGATCCTGATCAACTGCCACTACCCGATCACCGCGGACTCCTTCGTGCTGCAGTGGGGCGTGCTGGTCAAGAAGCTGCCCGGGCTCTCCGACGCCGACGCCGACAAGCTGGCCGCCAAGATCGCCAAGAACACCGGCGTCGGGTTCCTGCAGGACGTGGAGATCTGGAAGAACAAGACCCGCATCGACAACCCGCTGCTGTGCGAGGAGGACGGCCCGGTCTACCAGCTGCGCCGCTGGTACGACCAGTTCTACGTGGACGTCGAGGAGGTCACCGAGGACATGGTGGCGCGCTTCGAGTTCGAGGTGGACACCTCGCGCGCCAACGAGGTGTGGGAGCGCGAGGTCGCCGAGAACCTGGCGCGCAAGGAGGCGCAGAGCTGATGTCCGGCTGGGCCAAGGCACCCGACCTCGCCGACCGGCCGCACCAGCGCGCCGCGGTGCGCGAGGGCACGGTCGCCGACCGGGACGCCTACCTGCGCGAGGGTCTGCGCCCGGTCGAGTGCGAGCGGTGCGCGGCTCGGGTGCTGGCGAAGAAGAACAGCCCGCAGCACACCAGCGTGCAGTGGAGCGCCGAGAGCACCCGCCGGTGCGCGGTGTTCGCCTCCCGCGCTCCCGGCGAGGTCGTGGAATCCTGCCCCGACCTGCAGCGCAGCATCGCCGCAGCGGCCGGCGACGGCCGGCTGCCACCGTCCTGACGCAACTTCAACGGAAATCAGGTCCCCGATTTCAATTGAAATCTCCTGGTCGATTTCAATTGAAATCGCGGTGTTCACCCGGAGGAGCCAGTGATGCCTGAACCTGCTCGGTTGCGGGTCGTCGCGGTAGTCGAGGAGACGAGCGAGAGCCGCTCGTTGGTGTTCGAGGCGCCGGAGGACTGGTCCTACCGGCCCGGCCAGTTCCTCACGCTGCGGGTTCCCAGCGACCGCACCGGATCCGTCGCGCGCAGCTACTCGCTGTCCAGCTCGCCGCACGTGGACGACGCGCTGCAGGTCACGGTGAAGCGCGCCGGGTACGCGTCGAACTGGTTGTGCGACAACGTGACCGCGGGGACCGAAGTGGACGTGCTGCCGCCCTCGGGCGCGTTCGTCCCGAGCTCGCTGGACGCCGATGTGCTGCTGCTGGCCGCGGGCAGCGGCATCACACCGGTGATGTCCATCGCGAAGTCCGTGCTGGCGGCGGGCAGCGGGCGGATCGCGCTGATCTACGCCAACCAGCACCAGGACGCGGTCATCTTCGACGCCGAGCTGCGGGAGCTGGTGGCGCGGCACCCGGAGCGCCTGCTGGTCGTGCACTGGCTGGAGTCGGTCCAGGGCCTGCCGACGGCCTCGGCCCTGCGCGAGCTGGCCCGGCCGTTCGCCGATCGCGAGTGCTTCGTGTGCGGGCCGGGCGGCTTCATGGACACCGCCGAGGAAGCGCTGCGCGACCTGGAGATCCCCCGCGCGAGAACCCACATCGAGCGCTTCGTCTCCCTCAAGCGCAACCCGTTCGAGCGCAAGAAGCGCACCGAGCGGATCGCCCCGGAGCAACCAACCGCTGCGGGCACCGAAGCGACGGTCGAGCTCGACCTCGACGGCAAGCACCACAAGCTCCGCTGGCCCCGCCAGCAGCGCCTGCTCGACGTCCTCCTGGACAACGGCGTGGCAGCCCCGTTCTCCTGCCGGGAAGGAGCCTGCAGCGCCTGCGCCTGCCGGATCGACCGGGGCGAGGTCAAGATGCTGCAGAACTCCGTCCTGGAGCAGGAGGACCTGGACGAGGGGATCATCCTCGCCTGCCAAGCCCTCCCCATCACCGACGAGATCCACATCTCCTACGAGTGACCCGGTGAAGGCATCTCCCAGCAACTTGCCTGCCCGGAGGAGCCCTTCACCGGGGTGAGCTCACCCGATCAGGCCGGCGGGACGTTGTGGTTGAGGCGGAAGGTGTTGGCCGGGTCGTGAACCGACTTGAGGGCTCGCAGGCGGGCGTAGTCGGGTGCGTCGTAGGCGGCCCGGACGTCTTCGGGGTTGGCGCTTCCACCGGCCAGGAAGTTGAGGCAGCGGCCTCCGGTGGACCACCGCCGCAGCTCACCCATGACGTTGTCCTGCAGGGTGTTGGCCTCGTCGACCGTGTTCTCGTCGACCTTCGAGTTCAGCCCGAGGACGTAGGCCGCGTCCCGGTTGCCGACGCAGTTGGCGGCGGGCCGGGACAGGGCGCCGCCGAGGTGGCGCACCTCGACCACGCACCGCTGCGGCGCTCCGGGGCCCACCAGGTCCAGCAGGGTCTTGATCGCCGCGTCGTCGAAGTCCCGCAGCATCGCGTTGGTCGACACGTACGGCATCGGCTGCGTCGGGTCGTTGCAGATCGTGCCGGCCTCGCGGTACGGCATCACCCGCACCGAATCGATCAGTCGCGGCCCGACCGCGCGCAGCGGCTCGACCAGCCGCTCCCCCTCCGCCGGGTCACCGGCGTGGGCGATGCGCACGTGCGCGACGTGGCGTCCGCGCAGCGGCTCCGGGAGCACCGGGACGTCCGGGAACGGCACCAGCGCGACCGAGGAGGTCATCTCCTCGGGCAGCTCGCGGGTCCACCGCTGCCAGGTCGTCAGCACGTCCTCGACCTGGTGCGCATCGAAGTACAGCGCCCCGCCGAAGAGCTCCGGCACCGGGAACAGGCCGACCTCCATCCCGGTCACCACCCCGAAGTTGCCGCCCGCACCGCACAGCGCCCAGTGCAGTTCCGGATCGGATTCGGCGGTGACGCGGCGCAGCTGCCCGTCGGCGGTGACGATCTCGACGGCCCGCACGTGGTCGGCCGCGTAGCCGTAGCGCCGGGCGAGGTGGCCCAGCCCGCCGCCGAGCGTGTAGGACACCGCGCCGACGTGCGGCGCACTCCCGGACAGCGGAGCCAACCCGAACTCCGCCGCCGCCTCGACGACGGAGCCCCACTGCACGCCCGCCTCGAACCACGCCGTGCGCCGTTCGGCGTCGATCCGCACCCCGCGCATCCGGCCGGTGGTGATCAGCACTCCGCCCGCCACCTCGGCGGGCACGCCGTGCCCCTGGCTCTGCACAGCGACGGCCAGACCACGACTCGCGGCGAACTCGACGGCGGCCCGCACGTCCTCCGCACCGGTCGCCGCCACGACCACGTCCGGACGGCGCCCCCGGAAGGTCTGGAACCCGGAGACCTCGGCGGCGAAGCGGTCGTCGGTGGGCAGGATGGCGGTGCTCAGCGCGGAGAACTCGTTCATGCCGACGACCCTATTACGCTTTCCGGACAGTTCCTGTCCTAAAAGCAGGGATAATGGTCGCGCCCTCGTACCGAGTCCTGCTCAACCGCACACCAGGGGACCGCGATGCAACCCAGCCGCAAGAAACCGCACGCGAGATCGATCCGGAACGCCGAAGAACGCGGAGAGGCGGCGCAGCACACCTTGCCCGCGCGGTTGTTCCGGTTGTTGTCGTTGCTGCAGAGCAGGCGCGAGTGGTCCGGCGCCGAGCTCGCCGACCGGCTGGAGGTCACCGGGCGGACCGTGCGGCGGGATGTCGAGCGGTTGCGGGAGCTCGGCTACCCGGTGTCCTCGACGACGGGGACCGCGGGCGGGTACCGGCTGGCCTCCGGCAAGAACCTGCCGCCGCTGCTGCTCGACGACGACGAGGCCGTGGCGGTGGCCGCCGGGCTGCTCACCGCCGCCAGCGGGAGCGTCACCGGCATCGAGGAGAGCTCGATCCGCGCGCTGGCCAAGCTGGAGCAGGTGCTCCCGTCCCGGCTGCGCAGCCGGGTGGCGGCGGTTTCCGGGGCGACCGTGCCGATGGTGGTGCGCGACGGTCCGCAGGTCGACGCCGCGACGCTGGCCACCGCCGCAGCCGCCTGCCGGGACCGCGAAGTCCTGTCCTTCGACTACGTCAAGCGCGACGGCACGGCGCAACCCCGCCGGGTGGAGCCGCACAGCCTGGTCGCCGTGGTCGGCCGGTGGTACCTGATCGCCTTCGATTCGGGGCGCGACGACTGGCGAACCTTCCGCGTCGACCGCATGCACGGCCTGCTGGCCACCGGCCGCCGCTTCGAGCCGCGCGAGCTGCCCGCCGCCGACGCCGCGGACTACCTCCGCCGCTCCATCGCCGACGCGCCTTACCGCTACACCGCGCGGGTTGCGGTGCGAGCACCCGCGGAGTCGGTGCGCGAACACCTGCACCCGCTGCTGCCGGCGCGGGTGTCCGCGACCGGCGTCGACAGTTGCGCAGTCGAGCTCGGCGAGGACTCGTTGTCCGAGTTCACCCGGCACATCACCGCGCTGGCCACGCTCGGCGCCGAGTTCACCGTCGAGGCCTCCGACGAGCTGCGGGAGCAGGTGCGCGCCGCCCTGCGCCGAGGGCTCGACGCGCTGGCCTGACGCCCGGCGGCTCCGCCATCCGCGCAGAATTCGCCCAAGAGGCCGACCGTTTGCACCTTTTCTTCGAGCCCATCTCAGCCGACGTGAAGTCCTGAGAGCACGATGATCAGGAGCGAAACAATGGGTGTCAGCGGCGTACTCCAGGGCCACCACGCAGTAACCCGAACCTGGACCACACCGCCCCGCAAGTGGACCACCGTCCCGCGCATGGACGAATGCCCGCAGGGCGGCGGCCACGCCCCGATCCCGAAGCAGGGCGGTGGTCTGGTCTGCATCAAGTGCGGCCGGCCCTGCTAGCCGGGCCGGTGCAGCAGCGCACCGAGCACCCGATGCTGCGCGGAACGGGCTTCGTGTTCGAGGAACCCGGTGCCGGGTGCTGGACGTCGTCCGGCGCACCGCCCGCGGTCTGGAGGCCCTGACCGGCATGTCGAACGCGGAGCTGGTGGTCAGCGCGCGCGGTGAAGAGCCACGTCAGCAACGCGCAGGCCGAGATCGGCCTGCGGGGCCGGATCCACGCGGTCTGTGGATCCGGTCTCGTCCAGCCCGTCGTCAGGCGGCGGACAGCACCAGCCCGCTGGTGGGCACCCCGGTGCCCGCGGTGACCAGGACGTGACCGACGTCGGCGACCTGGTTGACCGAGGTGCCGCGGATCTGGCGGACCGCTTCGGCGATGCCGTTCATGCCGTGGATGTAGGCCTCGCCCAGCTGGCCGCCGTGGGTGTTCAGCGGCAGCCGACCGCCGAGCTCGATCGCGCCCTCGGCTATGAAGTCCTTGGCCTCGCCGCGCCCGCAGAAGCCCAGCTCCTCCAGCTGCACCAGCACGAACGGGGTGAAGTGGTCGTAGAGGATGCCGACCTGCACCTCCTGCGGCCCGATCCCGGCCTGCTGCCACAGCTGCCGGGCCACCACGCCGAGCTCCGGCAGCGCGGTGAGGTCGTCGCGGTAGTAGCTGGTCATGGTGAACTGATCGCTGCCGCTGCCCTGCGCCGCGGCGGCCACCAGGGCGGGCGGGTGCGGCAGGTCGCGCGCCCGCTGCGGGCCGGTCACCACGATCGCCACGCCGCCGTCGCTCTCCTGGCAGCAGTCCAGCAGACGCAGCGGTTCGGTGATCCAGCGCGAGGCCTGGTGGTCGGCCAGCGTGATCGGCCGCTGGTAGAACCAGGCGTTCGGGTTGGTCGCCGCGTGCTTGCGGTCGGCCACCGCCACCCGGCCGAAGTCCTCGCTGGTCGCACCGTAGGCGTGCATGTAGCGGCGGGCGAACATGGCGACCTGCGCGCCGGGAGTGGCCACGCCCATCGGGTAGGTCCAGCTGTTGTCCAGGCCCGTCGAGGTCGGTGCGCCGGCGAGCGCGGACTGCACCTGGCCGAAGCGGTTGCCGGAGCGCTCGTTGAACGCCCGGTAGCAGACCACCACCTCGGCCATGCCGGTGGCGACCGCCATCGCCGCTTGCTGCACCGTCGCGCACGCCGCGCCGCCACCGTAGTGGATCCGGCTGAAGAAGCTCAGCTCCGGGATGCCCAGCTCGCGCGCCACCGCGACCTCGGTGTTGGTGTCCATGGTGAAGGTGACCAGACCATCCACATCGGACGGTTCCAGTCCCGCGTCGGCGAGCGCGGCGCGCACCGCCTCGGCGGCCAGCTGCAGCTCGCTGCGCCCGGAGTCCTTGGAGAACTCGGTGGCGCCGATGCCCACGACCGCCGCACTGCCGGAGAACCCGCTCATGCTGTTCCGCCTCTCCGCGATTCACAGTGGTGGTTGCGTGTGGGGTTGTTCTTGCGTTTCGGGGTTTCTAGTGGCTGGTTCGCGTCACGTTCCCCTGATGAGGTGCGGTTGTGCGAGGCTGGGGTTGACACAGGGCCACTCATCCCGTCACCTCCGGCAGTTCGACCCGGACGGTGCCGCTGACGTGGGTGCCCAGGCTGTTGCGCCCCAGCACCTCCACGACCAGCACCGCACCGTCGCGCTCCAGCACCTGGCCGTGCAGCGCCAGTTCCTCGTAGGCGTAGCAGGGCACGCCGAGCTTGATCGCCACGCCGCGCACCAGCGCCTCCGGCCCCGCCCAGTCGGTCACATAGCGCTGCACCAGGCCGGTCGTGGTGAGGATGTTGATGAAGATGTCCTTCGAGCCCTTGGCCACCGCCAGGTCCCGGTCGTGGTGGACGTCCTGGAAGTCCCGCGTGGCGATGGCCGTGCTGACCACGAACGTCGGCGTGATCTCGATGCGCTCCTCCGGCAGGGCGTCGCCGATGCTCACTTCTGCCAGCGATCTCGTGCGCGCCAGCGTCATTGCCCCTCCGTCGGCTCGGGCCGCCAGATGGGCAGCGTCAGCTCTTCGTCCACGCGTTGGAAGTCGACCACCACCCGCCGGCCGACCGCGACTTCTTCCGGCTGCACGCCGTGGAGCTCGCCGAGCACCCGCACTCCCTCGTCCAGTTCGACGAGGGCCACCACCAGCGGCAGCTCCTTGCCGGGCACCGGTGGGTGGTGGTGCACGACGTAGCTGTAGATCTCGCCTCGCCCCTCGGAGACGAGGTGAATTCGCTTGGTCGCACCGCATTCCGGGCACATCGGGCCCGGCGGGTGCCGCAGCAGCCCGCACTGGCCGCAGCGCTGGATGCGCAGCTCACCGGCCGCGGTGCCCGCCCAGAAGTACGCGGTGTCGGCGCCGATGGCGGGGCGGATCACCGCGGTGCCCACCTCGGGCTTCGGCGCTTCGGGCTGCTGCTCCGGAGGGCGGAACTTCAGCACCCGGAACAGCATCTCGGCGACCGGTTCGCCGTCGACGAACCAGGTGTTGCGGGTGGTGACGAACCAGCCCTCGCCGAGCGCCGTGGTCTTCGGCCCGACCACGCTGTCCAACCTGGTCGAGACGGTGACCTGCTCGCCGTGGCGCAGGTACCGGTGGTAGGTCTGCTCGCAGTTGGTGGCCACCACCGAGGTGAACCCGGCCTCGTCGAGCTCGGCCATCATGGCGTACAGCGGATCGGCCGGATCGCGCTGCGGGTGCAGCCCGCCCATCGTCCAGACCTGCGCCATCGCCGGTGGCGCCACCAGTCCACCGTGGACTGATGCGGCCGCGGCGGATTCGTCGGTGTAGACCGGGTTCCGGTCGCCGATCGCCTCCACCCAGTTGTTGATCATCGGCAGGTTCACCGGGTCGCGGGCGGCCCGCGGCTCGCTGGGGCCGCGCTCCTGGATGCGGTGCGCGGCGTCGGTGATCGAGCTGGTCATGTTCCCTCCGGCTCAGCGGGGCACTCGGGGCAGGTCGAGTCCGGCGGTGGCGATCAGTTCGCGCTGCACCTCGTTGACCCCGCCACCGAAGGTCAGCACCAGGTTCCGCTTGTTGTGCACGTCCAGCCAGGACAGCAGTTCCGCGGTGTCCGGATCGGATGGATCGCCGTGCCGTCCCACCACCTCGGCCAGCAGCCGCCCCAGCTCCTGGATGCGCTCGGAGGAGAACACCTTGGTCGCCGAGGCGTCGGCGATGGCGACCGGGCCGTGCGCGGCGGCCGCGGCGACCTGCCAGTTCAGCAGCTCGTTGACCCGCTCGTCGGCCCGCGCCCTGGCCAGCGCGCGGCGCACGTCGGGCAGGTCGAGCAGCGGAGTGCCGTCCGGCGCGGTCCGGGAACCGGCCCAGGCGCGCACCCGCTCGCGCAGGCCCGCCAGCCGGCCGGCCGGGCCGAGCATGACGCGCTCGTGGTTGAGCTGCGTGGTGATCAGCCGCCAGCCGCGGTCCAGCTCGCCGACCAGCATCGACTCCGGCACCCGCACGTCCTGGTAGTAGCTCGCGTTGACGTGGTGCGCGCCGTCGCAGGTGATGATCGGCGTCCACGAGTAGCCCGGATCGGTCGTGTCGACGATCAGGATCGAGATGCCCTTGTGCTTGGGCGCGTCCGGGTTCGTGCGGCAGGCCAGCCAGATGTAGTCCGCGTCGTGCGCACCGGTGGTGAAGATCTTCTGGCCGTTGACCACGAACTCCCCGCCGTCCCGCACGGCGCTGGTGCGCAGCGAGGCCAGGTCGGTGCCGGCGTCCGGTTCGCTGTAGCCGATCGCGAAGTGGATCTCCCCGGCCAGGATCTTCGGCAGGAAGAACGCCTTCTGCTCCGGCGTGCCGTAGGCCTGCAGCGTCGGCCCCACCGTCTGCAGCGTCACCGACGGCAGCTGCACGTCCGCGCGGGCTGCCTCGTTGGCGAAGATGAGCTGCTCGACGTCGCCGAAGCCGCGCCCGCCGTACTCCACCGGCCAGCCCACGCCCATCCAGCCGTCCCGGCCCATCCGGCGCACCACGTCGCGGTGCGCTCGGCAGTGCCGGTCGACGGCCAGCTGCGCGCGCTCCTCCGGCGTGACGAGCTCGCTGAAGTACTCCCGCAGCTCGGCTTCCAGCGCGCGCTGCTCGGCGGTGAGTTCGATGAACATCGGCACCTCGTTTCAGAGCCCGTCTTCCGCACTGGCTCTTGCTCTTCTGCTCTGCTGCGCCGCGGCGCTGCGGGTTCTCAGCGTTCGCCCGGCGCGGACAACGCGTGCACCGGACGGGATCCCGGATCTGGACGGGCGCCGAGGTTCCGCCACCGCCGCGCAGAACGAGTTCATGTCCGGGCTTTCAGGCTCGCGCCGCGAGCGCGTCCAGGCGGTGGTGCGCACCGCCGGCGAGCCGGGCCAGATCGGTGATCAGCGACGAGTAGCGGTGCAGCGGGTAGGTGATGTCGAGTCCGAGACCGCCGTGCAGGTGGTGGCAGGTGCGCAGCAGCGCCGGGGCCTCTTCGGTCAGCCACCAGGCGGCGATGTCGAGGTCTTCGGCGGCGTCGAGCCCGGTGCTCAGCCGCCAGCACGCGGAGAGCGTGGCGAGGTGCAGGGTGCGGGCGGCGATGTAGGCGTCGGCGATCTGCTGGGCCACCGCTTGGAACGCGGCCAGCGGCTTGCCGAACTGGTGCCGGGTCCGCAGGTGCTCGGCGGTGAGGGCCAGCGCGCCGGCGACCGCGCCGTCACCGACCGCGCAGATGCCGGCCAGCGCGCAGGCGTGCAGATCGGCCAGTGCGGCGGCGCCGCCGAGGCGTTCGGCAGGAGCTCCGTCGAACCGGACCGTCCACTCGAATCCCGCCGAGTTCCGGTTCCGGTGCAGCTCGACGCCCGGCCCCTGCGGGTCGACCAGCACCACGGCAGGCCCGTCCGGAGTCGTCGCCGAGACCAGCAGCCGTTGCGCCCGATCGGCGTGCAGCACCGCGGTCTTGGTGCCGGACACCTTCCCGTCGGCCACCGTCGTCCGAGGCCGGTCGGGCAGCGGCGACGACGGCTCGTTGATCGCCGCGGTCGACTGCCGACCGCTGAGCAGAGCCTCCTGCTGCTGCGGCGAGCCGTGCCTGACGACCGGGAGGACGCCGAAGGCCAGCGCGCTCAGCGCGGGCACATCGACAGCTGCGCGACCGACCTCGGTGAGCACGATCACCGTCTCCAGCACACCGAGCCCGGCACCGCCGAAGCGCTCCGGAACCGCCAGCGTCAGCAGCCCGGCGTCGTCCAGCGCCTTCCAGACCGCTTCGCCGGAACTCGTTGCATCGTCGTGGCCGGATTCGCGGCGCAGCACCTCGGCAGCCAGATCACGGACGTCCTGCTGAGTTTCCTCGAACGCGAAGTCCATGCAGCCCGCCCCACCTAGTGACAAAACTGAAACTTGTTCTAGTGATACCTCTCGCCGCCCCCACGCGCAACCCCCACCACCGCCACCCGGACAGGTGCCAATTCCGCGAGAAATCGAGGTTCGCCCGCGTGGCTGCCGATTTCGCACGAAATCGACCACGTCCCGGCTGGCGGCGACCGCCGGGCGGACGGAGCTGCGGTGCGATTTATAGAACAGCTTCTACCGGAACTGGGCTGTTCAGCAGGTAGTCTCGGAACGCACGGACACGCCATTGCGAAGGAGCCCCAGTGACGCAGGGATCGGACACCGAACGCCCGCACCACCCCCCGATCCCGGCCGAGCTGCGCGAGCTCGCCGAGCAGGCCACCGGGTTCATGCCCGCCGACGAGGGCCAAGCGCTCTACGAGACGGCGCTGGAGCACCTGGGCACCGGGCTGGCGGTGGAGATCGGCACCTACTGCGGCAAGTCCGCCGTCTACCTCGGCGCGGCGGCGCGCAGCACCGGCGGCCGGATCGTCACCGTCGACCACCACCGCGGTTCCGAGGAGCACCAGCCCGGCTGGGAGTACCACGACCCGGACCTGGTCGATCCGCTGGTGGGCAAGCTGGACACGCTGGGCGAGTTCCGCCGCACCATCGCCAGGGCGGGGCTGGAGGACGAGGTCACCGCGATCGTCGGCCGCTCCGGCGACGTGGCCGGTTTCTGGCGCACCCCGCTGTCGCTGCTGTTCATCGACGGTGGGCACACCGACGCGGCGGCCACCACCGACTACGAGGGCTGGGCGCACTGGGTCGCCCCGGGCGGTGTCCTGGTGATCCACGACGTCTTCCCGAATCCCGAGGACGGCGGCCAGGCCCCGTACCGCATCTACTGCCGGGCCCTGGAAACCGGATCGTTCGAGGAGATCCGCGTCGTCGGCTCCCTCCGCGTCCTCCAGCGCACCGCCGGAGAACCAGGCTCCCTCCCCTGACCTGCACGAACCCAACCGCCAGACTCCGCAATTTCAATTGAAATCGGAACATCGATTTCAATTGAACTTGCGCCCACCGTCGGCGTGTCGGCGCACGACACACCGACGGCGGGTCGGGATCCACGCAATTTCAATTGAAATCAGACGTGCGATTTCAATTGAAATTGCGGAACGCGAGTGGCCGGAGGCCACGAGCACCAGCCGGGCGCGAGCGCTCGGAGGGGCGCATCGCGGCAGGTCAGGCGCCGGTGACCTGCTCGCAGCAGGTGGCGTTGTCGAGCGGGAGGCCGGTCGGCAGCTTCTCGCCGCGGAAGATGCCGTTGCCCGGTGTGGTGCGGGACAGCGCATCGGCCGCCAGGATCACCGCGCCCGCCGTCCAGGTCGAACGCTCCTCCGGCCAGCGCTTGCCGTCGGCGAAGACCAGGCCCGTCCAGTACGAACCGTCCGGATCGCGCAGGTGCTGCATCGCCGCCAGCAGCTCGCGCGCCCGGTCGTACTCGTCGACCGCCTCTAGGCTCAGCACCAGCTCGCACGTCTCCGCGCCGGTGACCCACGGGTGGTCGTCGACGCAGCGCACGCCGAGGCCGTCGACCACGAAGTCCGACCAGCGCTCGAACAGCCGCTGCCGCCCGGCCTCGCCGCGCAGTGCTCCGCCGAGCACCGGGTAGTACCAGTCCATCGAGTAGCGGGTCTTCGGCGTGAAGGCCTCCGGGTGGTGCCGGATGACGTGGCCGAGCCGGCCCAGCGCCACCTCCCAGCCCGGCTGCGGCTGGTCCAGGTGCTCGGCCAGCGCCAGCGCGCAGCGCAGGCTGTGGTGGATGCTGGAGCAGCCGGACAGCAGCGCCTCACCGGTCGGCGTCCCGGACTCGCCGATCGCCCAGTCGATCTCGCCGCGCTCGCGCTGCGCGGTCAGCACGAAGTCGATCGCCGAGCGCACCACCGGCCACATCCGCTCGGCGAACCCGTCATCACCGCTGATCAGCAGGTGGTGCCACACGCCGACGGCCGGGTAGGCGCAGAAGTTGGTGTCCGCACCGGCGTCCTCGACGCGGCCGTCGCGCACCTGCAGCGGCCACGACCCGTCCGCGCGCTGCGTGGCGCGCAACCACTCGTAGGCGCGCTCGGCCTCGGCCAGCAGGCCGGTCGCCGACAGCGCCATCGCCGATTCGACGTGGTCCCACGGGTCCACGTGCCCACCGGTGAACCACGGGATCGCACCCGAGGCCAGCTGCGTCGCCGCGATCGCCCGTCCGGTCTGGACGGCCTGGTCCGCGGCGAGCACACCGGGGACATCAGGCCGCAGCACTGGCCGCTCCCGGCTTGCCCAGGTAGACCGCGATGCTCTTGCCCATGACCGGGTCCAGCAGCCGCTCGGCGGTGCGGGTCAGCCACGGGCCCTTCATCAGGTCCCACACCAGCATCCGGTGGTAGAGCTTGGGCAGCGGGTGGTCGTCGTTGTCGGTGCCCACCGCGCACTTGAGCCACCAGTACGGCGAGTGCAGCGCGTGCGCGTAGTGGTGGAAGGCCGGGCGCAGGCCCGCGGCGCGGAGCTTGCCGATCAGCTCGTCGGCGCTGTAGATGCGCACGTGCCCGCCTTCGACCTGGTGGTACTCGTCGGACAGCGCCCAGCAGATCTTCTCCGGCCAGGCCCGCGGCACGGTGACCACCACGCGGCCGCCGGGCTTGACCACGCGCACCAGCTCGCGCATGGCCTTCTCGTCCTCGGGGATGTGCTCCATGATCTCCGAGGCGATCACCACGTCGAAGTGCTCGTCCGGGAACGGCAGGTCGAGCGCGTCGCCGGAGACGGTCTGCGCGTTGGCGCCGTCGGGCACCTGGTTCTCGGCCTTCATGGCGCCGAACATCGCCGCCACGTTCTCCAGCTCCTCGACGTCCTGGTCGAAGGCGATCACGTCCGCCCCGCGGCGGTAGAGCTCGAAGGCGTGCCGCCCCGCGCCGCAACCCAGGTCCAGCACCCGCTGGCCCGCCTGCACGCCGAGCCTGTCGAAGTCCACCGTCAGCAAAGCGTTGCTCCCTTCCCTGCGCGCGGCGTGCGCGCGATCGCTTCCGCGTAGCAGTCGACCGTCGCCGCTGCCACCGACTTCCAGTCGTACTTCGCCAGCACCCGCGCCCGGCCGGCCGCGCCGAGCCGCTGCCGGCGCTCCGGCGAGTCGAGCAGCCCGGCCAGCGCGGTGGCCAGCGCTTCGGCATCGCCCGGCGGCACCAGGTCGGCGCACTCGCCGTCGGGCCCGGCGACCTCGGGGATGGCCCCGGCGCGGCTGGCCACCAGCGGTGTCGCGCAGGCCATCATCTCCACGGTGGGCAGCGAGAAGCCCTCGTACAGCGAAGGCACGCAGGCGACCTCGGCCGATCCCAGCAGCTCGGCGAGCTCGGCGTCGCTGATCCCGCTCACGGTGCGGACGACGTCGCCGATGGCCAGCTCCTCGATCAGCTGCTCGGTCGGGCCGCCGGGCACGGGCTTGGCGACCAGGACCAGCTCCACCGAGCGCTCGGTGCGCAGCTTGGCGACCGCCTCCAGCAGCGTGCCGATGCCCTTCATCGGGGTGTCCGCGCTGGCCATCGCCACGATGCGGCCGGGAACGCGCGGCGCGACCGGCGGCCGGAAGACCTCCGAGTCCACTCCCAGCGGCACCACTCGCAGCTGGTGCGGGGCGACGCGGAAGTCGCGCTGGATGTCGGTGGCCGAGGACTCCGAAACGGTCAGCAGGTGCGGGATCCGCCGCGCCACCCGGCCCTGCATCCGGGTGAAGCCGTACCAGCGGCGCAGCCCGATGCGGCGCCAGCCGGTGGTCCCGGCCAGGTCCACGCGGCGGTCGTGGGTGATCGGGTGGTGCACCGTCGCCACCAGCGGGATGCCGGCGGCCTTCAGGTCCAGCAGCCCGTAGCCGAGGCACTGGTTGTCGTGCACCACGTCGAACTCGTGGGAGCGGGCGCGCAGCAGCCGGGCCGCGCGCAGGCTGAAGGTCAGCGGTTCGGGGAAGCCCGCGGTCCACATGGTGCCGACCTCCAGCAGGTCGACGAGGTCGCGGAGCTCGCGCCAGTTCGGGGTGCGGAAGGGATCAGCGTCGTTGTAGAGGTCGAGGCTGTCCACCGCGGTCAGGTCCACGCCGGGATCCAGCTCGGGGTACGGCTGCCCGGAGAACACCTCGACGTGGTGCCCGAGCTCGACCAGCCCCCGGCTGAGGTGCCGGACGTAAACGCCCTGCCCGCCGCAGTGCGGCTTGCTCCGGTAGGACAGCAACGCGATCCGCACGGCTCACCTCACACAGCCCGCGCCGGGCGGACTGGGTAGACTGGAACATGTTCTGATCGAACCACGTCGATCACCTTAACCCGTCAGGGTGGTGGGGCGACGAGCCGCGTGGCGACGAACACGCGGTTTTCGGCAACAGTCTTCGAGGGGGCCCACGCCGCATGGAAAGCACCTCGCGAAACGTCCTGCAGGCACTGCGGGACGACGAGTCCGGTTCCACGGCCCAGCACGAGCGCCGCAAGCGGATCATCGACGCCACCATCGCGCTGGCCACCAAGGGCGGCTACGACGCGGTGCAGATGCGGACGGTGGCGGAGAAGGCCGACGTGGCGCTCGGCACGCTCTACCGGTACTTCCCGTCCAAGGTGCACCTGCTGGTCACCGGCCTGGCCAGGGAGTTCGAGCGGGCGCAGGACAAGCTGGACCGCACCAAGATCCCGGGCACCACGCCGTACGAGCGGGTCATGTTCGTGCTTAACCGCACCACCCGCTCGCTGCAGCGCAACCCGCAGCTGACCGAGGCGATGACGCGCGCGTTCATGTTCGCCGACACTTCGGCGGCGGCGGAGGTGGACACGGTCGCCGCGCTGGTCGAGCGGTTCTTCACCAACGCCATGACCGAGGGCGATCCGACCGAGGAGGAGAAGGCGATCGCCCGGGTGATCGGCGACGTGTGGCTGTCCAACCTGGTCGCCTGGGTCACCCGCCGCGCCTCGGCCTCCGACGTCTCCAACCGCCTCGAGCTCACCGTCCGCCTGCTGCTCGCCTGAGCCGGTACCGCGTCGATTTCTCGCGAAATCGACGCGGTACCAGGACGGCGACCGGTCAGGTGGCGAGGGCGTACTCGCGGATGCCGTCTTCGTCGACGGTGGCCGTGAGGACGCCTCGGGTGACGAGGACGTCGAGGTGGGCGTTGGTCTCGCCGACCGCCAGGACCTGGTTGAACAGGTCCATGTCCAGCAGCGCGCGGTTGCGGCGGGTCCAGCCCAGCTTCAGGGCCGCTTCGTAGGCGGTGCCCGCGCCGTCGCGGATCGCGCCCGCCGTCTGCTCCAGGCGTTCTTCGTGGTGCTGGAGGAGTTCGGCGATCCGGCCGTGCGAGCTGCCGCCGACCGGGCCGTGCGCGGGCAGCAGCCGCATGTCCGGGTAGGACTGCATCAGGCGCAGCGAATCCAGGTAGTCGCGCAGCGGGAGTTCGGGCCGCGCCGGTTCGACGCCGATGGACGGCGTGATGTGCGGCAGGATGTGGTCGCCCGAGAACAGCAGCGACGACGCCGAATCCAGGAACACCACGTGCCCCGCGGTGTGCCCGGGCGTGGGCACCGCCAGCAGCGTGCGGGTCTTCAGCGGAACCTCGACCTTGCCGTCCAGCCACTCATCGGGCAGTTCGTAGGGACTGCGGCTCTTCGGCGCCTTCCCTCCGTAGGCCTCGGCGAGCTTGGCCAGCAGATCGCCCGCGCCCCAGCGCCGCAGCCGTTCGGCCTCCATCTCCTGGTTGTCGTCCAGGATCGCCTCCAGCGACGGCTGCTCACCGGCGCCGAGGCTGATCTGCGAGCCGAAGGTGCGGCGCAGCGTCACCGCCAGCGTGTAGTGGTCGCGGTGGACGTGGGTGACCAGGAAGCGCCGGATGTTCTCGAAGCCGTAGCCGATCTCGCCCAGCGCGGATTCGAGCTGGTCGCGCGCTTCGTCCAGCGCCCAGCCGGAATCGACGAGCACCAGTCCGTCGCCGTCCTCGATGGCGTAGACGTTGACCGCGCGCAGGCCGTCGTTGGGCAGCGGCAGCGGAATCCGGTGCACCCCCGGCGCCACCTCGAACACCCCCGGCTCGATCCAGGCGTGCCTGGCTTCCACCGCACCGTCGCTCACCGCATGCCTCCCGCTGCTCTCCGTGCCTCCCCGCGAGCGTAACCCGCAGCCCCGCCTTCCCGTCCCACCACTCGGAAATCCGGACCCCAGGGCGCAACTTCAATTGAAATCTCACGTCCAACTTCAATGGAACTTGCGCCTCCCGCGGTCCGTCGCGGGTCAAGATGCAACTTCAATTGAAATCTGCTGTGAGATTTCAATTGAAGTTGCGGATCCGTCGTCACAGCGGGCGGTTCAGCTGCCGTAGACCGGTTGCGGGGCGGGCGCTTCGGCGAGGAGCTCGCGGACGGCCGGACCGAGCTCCTCCGGTCGCCAGCGGCGTCCCGCGTCGCGGGAGGGCCCGCGGCCCCAGCCCGTCGCCACCGTCAGCTCGCCGCCCTGGACCTCGAACACCCGGCCCGTCACGTCGCCCGACTCCTCGCTGCCCAGCCAGGCCACCAGCGGTGACACGTTCTCCGGTGCCATGCCGTCGAATCCACCGTCCGGGCGGGCCATCATGTCGGCGAATACGTCCTCGGTCATCCGGGTGCGCGCCGACGGGGCGATGGCGTTCACCGTCACCCCGTAGCGGGCGAGCTCGGCCGCGGTGTTGATGGTGAGCGCGGCGATCCCGGCCTTGGCCGCGGCGTAGTTGGTCTGCCCGATGCTGCCGAGCAGACCGGCGCCGGAGGTCGTGTTGACGACCCGGCCCCGCACCTGCTCCCCCGCCTTCGAGCGGTCGCGCCAGTGCTGGGCGGCGTGGCGCAGCGTCGCGGCGTGGCCCTTGAGGTGGACGCGGATCACCTGGTCCCACTCGGCTTCGGAGAGGTTGACGAACATCCGGTCCCGGACCACTCCGGCGTTGTTCACCAGCACGTCCAGGCGGCCGAAGCGCTCCACCGCGAAGGCCACCAGCTCGCGCGCCTGCTCCCAGTCCGACACGTCGGCGCCGTGCACCTCCGCCTGCCCGCCGAGCGCGCGGATCTCCGCCGCGACCTCCTGGGCCGGCTGGTCACCACCGCCGCTGCCGTCGAGCTGGACGCCGAGGTCGTTGACCACGACGTGCGCGCCCTGCCTGGCGAACTCCAGCGCGTGCGCGCGCCCGAGCCCGCGTCCCGCACCGGTGATGATGACGACCCTGTCCGCGCAGATCACCTGCTGCCTCCCGTCCACACCAGACACCCGGACCGAGGCGTCCCGATTCCGGTGCTGGCGGGGCGTCCTCGGATGTTGCTACGGTAACAACCCAACCAAACAAGTGCTAGGTTTGGCAGGTGTCATGGGCACGCACATCGAACACCGACCCCGCGGGGTCGTCGTCCTGACCGTCGACCATCCCCCGGTGAACGCGCTCCCGGTGCGGGGTTGGCACGAACTCGCCGAGGCGCTGAACACCGCGGGCGCCGATCCGCAGACCCGCGCCGTGGTGCTGCAGGCCGCCGGGCGCGGCTTCAACGCGGGTGTGGACATCAAGGAGATCGCGGCAGATCCCGGCCACACCAAGCTCGTCGAGGTCAACCACGGCTGCTACGCGGCGTTCAAGGCCGTCTACGAGTGCCCGGTGCCGGTGATCAGCGCGGTGCACGGGTTCTGCCTGGGCGGCGGGATCGGCCTGGTCGGCAACTCCGACGTCATCATCGCCTCCGAGGACGCCACCTTCGGCCTGCCCGAGGTGGACCGCGGTGCGCTCGGCGCGGCCACCCACCTGTCCCGGCTGGTGCCGCAGCACATGATGCGCGCCATGTTCTACACGGGCCGCTCGGTGACCGCGCAGCAGCTGCTGCACTTCGGCTCGGTGTGGCAGGTCGTGCCGCGCGAGGAGCTGACCGCCGCGGCGATCGCGCTGGCCGAGGAGATCGCCGACAAGGACCCGCTGGTGGTCCGCAAGGCCAAGGAATCGCTCAACGGCATCGACCCGGTCGACGTCAACCGCAGCTACCGGTTCGAGCAGGGCTTCACCTTCGAGCTCAACCTCTCCGGCGTCAGCGACCGGGCCAGGGACGATTTCGTCCACAACGGACCGAAGAAGGAGTCGTAGTGCAGGACAAGGTGCTCACCGCCGACGAGGTGGTCGCCGGGCTGTCCGATGGCATGACCATCGGCATCGGCGGCTGGGGCTCGCGCCGCAAGCCGATGGCGCTGGTCCGCGCGATCCTGCGGTCTCCACTGCGCGACCTGACGCTGGTCTCCTACGGCGGCCCGGACGTCGGCCTGCTCTGCGCCGCGGGCAAGCTCCGCAAGCTGGTGCACGGGTTCGTCTCGCTCGACTCCGTCCCGCTCGACCCGCACTTCCGCGCCGCCAGGCAGCGCGGTGAGCTGGAGGTCGCCGAGTACGACGAGGGCATGGTGCTCGCGGGGCTGCGCGCCGCAGCCTCCCGGCTGCCGTTCCTGCCGACCCGAGCGGGCCTCGGATCGGACGTGATGGCGCTGAACCCCGACCTGCGCACGGTGACCTCGCCATATGCCGACGGCGAGGAGCTCGTCGCGATGCCCGCGCTGCGGCTCGACGTCGCGCTGGTGCACCTCAACCGCGCCGACCGCTACGGCAACGCCCAGTACCTCGGCCCGGACCCGTACTTCGACGACCTGATGTGCGCGGCGGCGCAGCGCAGCTACGTCAGCTGCGAGGAGATCGTGCCGACCGAGCGCCTGCTGGAGAACGGCCCGCCGCAGTCCTTGCTGCTCAACCGCACGCACACCGACGGCGTCGTCGAAACCCCCAACGGCGCGCACTTCACCAGCTGCGCGCCGGACTACGGCCGCGACGAGGCGTTCCAGCGGCACTACGCGGCCAGCGCGAAGCCCGAGGCGTGGGAGGCGTTCCGCGCCCAGTTCCTCGACGGCGACGAGCAGGCCTACCAGAAGGCCGTCGCCGCGTTCCACGAAACGGCGGGCAGCCGTGGGTAGCGCGGGAAGTCACCGCCTCACCCGCGCGCAGCGCACCGGCGTCGCGCTCGGCTTCCGCTGGTCAGGCCCCGTGAGTGGTTTGCGGGGCTATAGCACCTCGAACCACTCACGGGCCACCACCAGCGGAAACGGGGCCAACGAAGACGATTTCGCGCGAAATCGCCCAGAGACCGAGGGGATCTCCGCATGATCACCAGAGCTGAAGTGTGCGCCGTCGCCTGCGCCGACACCTGGCAGGACGCCGGGGCCGCGCTCGCCTCGCCGTTCGGGACGATCCCGTCGATCGGCGCCCGGCTGGCGCGCCTGACCACCGCACCGGACCTGCTGCTCACCGACGGCGAGGCGATGCTGCTGGCGGAAACCACCGCGCTGGGCGAGGAATCCAGCAGCCCGGTGGAGGGCTGGATGCCCTACGGCCGAGTCCTGGACATGCTGACCGGCGGGCGGCGGCGGGTCATGATGGGCGCCTCCCAGGTGGACCGCTACGGCAACCAGAACATCTCCCGCATCGGCCCGTGGGACCGGCCGAAGGTCCAGCTGATCGGGGTGCGCGGCGCTCCCGGCAACTCGGTCAACCACACCACGAACTACTGGGTCGCCAAGCACAGCGAGCGGGTGTTCGTGGAGTCGGTCGACCTGGTGTCGGGCATCGGGCACGACCGGGCGCGGCAGGTCGGCGCGAAGTTCCACGACGTGCGGGTGGTGGTGACCGATCTGGCGGTGCTGGACTTCACCGGCCCGGACGGCAGCATGCGGCTGCGCTCGGTGCACCCGGGCGTCGACGTCGCCGACGTGCGATCGCGGACCGGCTTCGAGCTCGCGGTGGACGACGTCGCCGAGACCCGGCTGCCGACCGACGAGGAGCTGGCGCTGATCCGCGAGACCATCGACCCGCGGAACCTGCGCGACCAGGAGGTCCCGGCGTGATCGAGCAGGTCCTGCGCACGCCGCTGTGCGACCTCACCGGCGTCCGCCACCCCGTGGTGCAGACGGGGATGGGCTGGGTCGCCGGCCCCAGCCTGGTCTCGGCCACCGCGCGGGCGGGCGGGCTGGGCGTCCTCGCCTCGGCGACGATGACGCTGCCGCAGCTGGCCGACGCGGTGCGGGAGGTCAAGGAGCGCACGGACAACCCCTTCGGCGTGAACCTGCGCGCCGATGCCTCCGACGCCGAGGAGCGCGTGGACCTGCTCATCCGCGAGCAGGTGCGCGTCGCGTCCTTCGCGCTGGCGCCGAGCCAGCGGTTGATCGGCAAGCTCAAGGACGCCGGGATCGTGGTGATCCCGTCCATCGGCGCGCGGCGGCACGCCGAGAAGGTCGCGGCCTGGGGCGCGGACGCGGTGCTGGTGCAGGGCGGCGAGGGCGGCGGGCACACCGGTGCGGTGGCCACGACGCTGCTGCTGCCGCAGGTGGTCGACGCGGTGGACATCCCGGTGATCGCCGCGGGCGGGTTCTTCGACGGGCGCGGTCTGGCCGCCGCGCTGTGCTACGGCGCGGCGGGCGTCGCGATGGGCACCCGGTTCCTGCTCACCTCCGACAGCCGCGTGCCGCGCGAGGTGCAGCAGTCCTACTTGGACGCTTCGGTGTCCGACACGGTGGTGACCTCGCGGGTCGACGGGATGCCGCACCGGATGCTGCGGACCGGGCTGACCGAGGCGGCCGAGTCGCGGAGCCTGCTGCGCAGGCTGCCCGACGCGCTGCGGCAGGCGGTGGCGTTCAAATCGATGACCGGCATGAGCTGGCGGCAGCTCGTCACCGACGGCCTGGCCATGCGCCGCAGCCAGAAGCTGCCGCTGAGCCGCGTGCTGCTGGCCGCCAACACCCCGATGCTGATCAAATCGGCGCTGGTGGACGGCCGCCCCGACGCCGGCGTGCTGCCGGCAGGCCAGGTGGTCGGGATGATCGACGAGCTGCCCAGCTGCGAGGAGCTGATCGCCCGCATCGTCACCGAAGCCGCCAGCACGCTCTCCGGACTCAGCAGTACCTGAAGGTCTTCCTGCAGTTCTTTGTCTTGAAACGCCGGAGGCGTTCAGCCCATTCTCGGCGCTTGCACCGTCGCGGGTTCTCAGCGTTCGCCTGGCGAGGACAGCCCGTTCGCCGTGCATTGGCCATGCACGAGAACGGGATCCCGCAGCCAGGCGGGCGCTGAGGTTCCGCCGCGCAAGCCCGGGGACTACGGCTTCTCCGGCTCCGCGATCCCCTCGCACAGGATCTTGACGTACTGGTCCGCGATGGCCGAGGCGGTGAGCTTGCCGCGCGGGTTGTACCAGTGCACCGTCGTCCACACCATGTCGCGGATGAACCGGTAGGCCAGCTTGACGTTGAGGTCGGCGCGGAAGGCTCCGGCGCGCTGGCCGTCCTGCAGCACTCGGGTCCAGGTGCGCTCGAAGTCGTTGGCCGCCTGCGTCAGGTAGTCGAACCGGTCCAGCTGTTCGAGGTACTTCGACTCGTTCTGGAAGATCGCGATGGCCGCGCGGTGCTTCTGCATCGCGGCGAAGGACTGCCGGACCAGCTCGGTGATCGCGGTGCGCGGGTCGGCGGCCTCCCGCAGCACCTGCTCGTTGGTGCGGCGCTGGTCGTCCAGGAAGGCGCGCAGGATCTCGTCGACCATCGACTCCTTGGAGTCGAAGTGGTGGTACAGGCTGCCGGAGAGGATGCCCGCGGCGTCGGCGATGTCGCGCACCGTGGTGGCGAGGAAGCCGCGGGTGGCGAACAGCTCGGCGGCGATGGCCAGCAGCTCGGCACGCCGTTCGGAACCGGACTCCCGCGCGGGGCGGTTCCGGCTGGACAAGCGCTTGGTCGATACCACGGCACAATCCTCTCAAAGCCTGGTGCTCCCCACCTCCGCAGGCCCTGGTGGGGGCTCCGCCGACCGGGGTCCCACGCGATTTCAATGGAAATTTGACGTCCGATTTCCATTGAAATCGCATCGGTGCCTGCGGGCGGCGGTGGGTCAGGGGTGCTGGTTGCTGACCGAGATGACCTCGCCGGTCAGATACGTTGAGTAGTCGCTGGCCAGGAAGACGATCACGTTGGCCACCTCCCACGGCTGCGCGGAGCGGCCGAAGGCCTCGCGGCCGGTGAGCTCGGTGAGCAGCTCGTCCGAGGTCACCTTGGCCAGGTTCTCGTGCATCACCAGGCTCGGCGCCACGGCGTTGATGCGCACGCCCAGCGACGCCGCGTCCAGCGCCGCGCAGCGGGTCAGCGCCATCACGCCCGCTTTCGCCGCCGCGTAGTGCGCCTGGCCGGCCTGCGCGCGCCAGCCGACCACCGAAGCGTTGTTGACCACCACCCCGGCGTTGCCCTGGTCGCGGAAGAGCCGCACCGCTGCGCGGGTGCAGCGGAACGTGCCGTTCAGCGTGACGTCCAGGACCTTGTCCCACTGCTCATCGGTCATCTCCAGGATGGACGCGGTGCCGCCGAGGCCTGCGTTGTTGACCACCACGTCGACCTGCCCGAACGCGCTGGTCGCGGCGTCGAACATGCGCTGCACCTGCGATTCGTCGGTGACGTCGCAGGGCACCGCGGCGACCTTCGCGCCGGGCAGCTGCGCGAGTTCGGCGCGGGTGGCCTCCAGTCGGCGCTCGTGCCGGTCGCTGATCAGCACCTGCGCGCCCTCCTCCAGCATCCGGCGGGCCACGGCGGAGCCGATCCCGGTGCCTGCGGCGGCGGTGACCACCGCGGTCTTGCCGGTGAGCAGCCCGTGCGCGGGCGGCGGTGCGGTCATGCTGTCCACCTCTCCGTGATTGTCAGTGGTGTCGCGCCCGAGGTCGATCTCGCGCTTCGCGGTTTCTTGTGGCTGGGTCGCATCACGGTCCCCTGAAGGTGCGGTCGAGCAGGACCGGGTTGGTCCAAGGGGTGTTGTGCCAGGCCTCGTCCTGGTGCGGTCACGGCCGGCTCTCCCGCGGGAGGCCGAGGACGCGCTCGGCGATGATGTTGCGCTGGATCTCGTTTGAACCGCCGTAGATCGTGTCGGCCCGGGTGAACAGGAACAGGCGCTGCCAGGCGTCGAGCTCGTAGGGTCCGCGCTCGGCCAGGAGGCCACCGGCGCCCGCCACGTCCATCGCCAGCTCGCCGAGTTCGCGGTGCAACGTCGACCACAGCAGCTTCACCACCGAGGACTCCGCGCCCGGCGGGCCGTCGGAGCCCAGGGTGCGCAACACCGTGCAGCGCAGCGCTTCCAGGTCGACCTGAGCCCTGGCGATGCGATCGCGCAGCACCGGATCGTCGATGGCGCCGTTCTCCCTGGCGAGCTCGACGATCCCGGCCAGCTCCCGGCGGAAGGTGACCTGCTGGTCGACGGTGCCGATGCCGCGCTCGAAGCCGAGGGTGCCCATCGCGACCTGCCAGCCGGCGCCCACCTCGCCGACCACGTTGGCGGCATCGGTGCGGGCGTCGTCGAAGAAGACCTCGTTGAACTCCGAGGTCCCGGTCAGCTGCACGATCGGCCGCACCCGCACGCCGGGCTGGTCCATCGGCACCAGCAGGTAGGACAGGCCGCGGTGGCGCTGCTGCTCGGGGTCGGTGCGCGCCAGCACGAAGCACCAGTCCGCCAGGTGCGCCATCGAGGTCCACACCTTCTGCCCGTTGAGCACCCACTGATCGCCGTCGAGGTGCGCGGTCGTGGCGACCCCGGCCAGGTCCGAACCGGCGCCGGGCTCGGAATAGCCCTGGCACCACAGCTCGCGGACGCCGACGATCCCGGGCAGGAACCGGCGCTGCTGCTCCGGGCTGCCGAAGGCCATCAGCGTGGGGCCGAGCAGCTCCTCGCCGATGTGGCCGACCCGCACCGGCGCGTTGGCCCGCGCGTACTCCTCGTGGAAGATCACCTGCTGCTGCACGGTGGCCTCGCGGCCGCCGAACTCGCGGGGCCAGCCGAGGCAGGTCCAGCCGTGCTCGGCCAGCAGCCGGTCCCAGGCCAGCCGCACGTCGAAGCCCTCGTGCTCGCTGCCGGGTCCGCCGAGCCCGCGGGCCGCGGCGAACTCGCCCGTCAGGTGCTCGCCGAGCCAGTCCCGCACTTCGCGGCGGAAGGCCGCTTCCGCGGCGTTGTCGGTGAGGTCCACGCACCCTCCTCGCTCGACGCGGCTCTGCTCGGTTTCCGCTGGTCAGGGCCCGTGAGTGCTTTGAGGGGCTATAGCACCCCAAAGCACTCACGGGCCGTCACCAGCGGAAACCGAGCCGCGCAGGTCGGTTTGACCGCCTCCCGCACCACCGCGGTCGCGGCGCCGCGGTCGGGACTCTACCAAGCACTTGCTTGTTCGGCTATCTTCGAGCTGCCGCAGCAACGCCGAGCGAGGAGCGCCGATGGCAGCAGAGCAACCGGTCGTGACCTACGAGCGCCGGGACCAGGTCGCCGTGGTGACGATGAACCGCCCGGACTACCGCAACGCGCAGAACTCCGTGATGACCTACGCCCTCGACGACGCCTTCTACCGGGCTTGCGAGGACGACGAGGTCAAGGTGATCGTGCTGGCCGGAGCGGGCAAGCACTTCTCCGCCGGCCACGACATCGGCTCACCGGAGCGCGACATCGACGTCAGCTACCCGCGCCGGGCCGGCCTGTGGTGGGACCACACCCGCCACACCGGGGGCGAGTCGCGCTTCGCCCGCGAGCAGGAGGTCTACCTGGGCATGTGCCGCCGGTGGCGGGAGATGCCCAAGCCCGCGATCGCCTCGGTGCAGGGCGCGTGCGTGGCGGGCGGGCTGATGCTGGCCTGGGTGTGCGACCTCATCGTGGCCAGCGAGGACGCCTTCTTCGCCGATCCGGTGGTGCGGATGGGCATTCCCGGCGTCGAGTACTTCGCGCACCCGTGGGTGCTCGGTCCGCGGGTGGCCAAGGAGTTCCTGTTCACCGGCGGGCGGATGCCCGCGCAGCGCGCCTACGAGGTCGGCATGGTCAACCGCGTGGTCCCGCGCGAGGAGCTGGAGAGCAGCACGCTGGAGCTGGCCGCGAACATCGCCCGGATGCCCGGTTTCGGCCTCTCGCTGACGAAGAAGGCGATCAACCAGGCCGAGGACCTGATGGGCCTGCAGAGCGGGATGGACTCGGCCTTCGGGCTGCACCACTTCGCGCACGCCCACAACGCCGAGGTCGGCGAGGACTCGCTCGGCGGCATGAACGCGCGCAGCATGAAGCAGGCCGCGCAGAAGCCGGAGTGAGCACAGTGGACCTCGATCTTTCCGCCGCAGACCTGGAATTCCGCGACGAGGTGCGCGACTGGCTGCGCGAGCACGTTCCCCGCGAACCGCTGCCCTCGCTGGAGACCGAAGCGGGCTTCGCCGCGCACCGGCGCTGGGAGCAGGAGCTGCACGAGGCCCGGCTGTCGGTGGTGTCGTGGCCGGAGGAGTTCGGCGGGCGGGGCGCGTCGCTGCTGCAGTGGGTGCTGTTCGAGGAGGAGTACTACGCCGCGGGTGCGCCCGGCCGGGTCAGCCAGAACGGCATCTTCCTGCTGGCTCCGACGCTGTTCGAGCACGGCACGCCGGAGCAGCAACAGCGCTACCTGCCGCGGATGGCGGCCGGGACCGACATCTGGGCGCAGGCGTGGTCGGAGCCGGAAGCGGGCAGCGACCTCGCCGGGATCCGCTCCACCGCGCGGCGCGTGGACGGCGGCTGGTTGCTGTCCGGGCAGAAGACGTGGAGCTCCCGCGCGGCGTTCGCCGACATCGCCTTCGGGTTGTTCCGCAGCGATCCCGAAGCGCAGCGGCACCGAGGGCTGACGTACTTCCTGTTCCCGCTGAACGCCGACGGCGTCACCGTCCGGCCGATCGGCCGCATCGACGGCAAGCCCGCGTTCGCCGAGCTGTTCCTGGACGAGGTTTTCGTACCGGATCAGGACGTGCTCGGCGAGGTCGGCGCCGGTTGGCGGGTGGCGATGAGCACCGCGAGCAACGAGCGCGGCCTGACGCTGCGCAGCCCCGGCCGGTTCCTCGCCACCGCGCAACGGCTCAGCGAGATCCCGGGCGCGCTGGACGACGACCGGGTGGTGGACGCCTGGATCGCGGCGCAGGCCTATCGGCTGGCCACCTTCGAGACCGTCACCAAGGTCTCCGGTGGTGGTGAGCTCGGCGCGGAGGCCAGCCTGAACAAGCTGTTCTGGTCCGAGCTGGACATCGCCATGCACGAGACGGCGTGGGACCTGCTGGGGCCCGCGGCCGAGGTGTCGCCCTGGGTCGAGGGCCACCTGTTCTCGCTTGCCGGGCCGATCTACGCCGGGACCAACGAAATCCAGCGCAACGTGGCGGCCGAGCGCCTGCTCGGGCTGCCGAGGGGGTCGCGATGAGGTTCGCACCGGACCGCGAGCAGCAGGACATGGCCGACACGCTGCGAGATCTGCTCGCCGACGCCGACACGGCGAAGATCGCCCGCGCGTGGGCGGGCGGTGAGACCGCGGCGTGGTGGCAGGTGTGGCGGGAGCTCGCCGAGGTCGGGGTCACCGGGCTCACCGTGCCGCAGGAGCACGGCGGGCTGGAGCTCGGCGCGGTCGAGCTGGCGCTGTGCCTGGAGCAGTTCGGGTACGCGGCGCTGCCCGGACCGCTCGTCGAGTCGCTGGCGTTCCTGCCGCGCTTGCTGCCGGGTTCACCGTGGTCGGCGGAGCTGGCCGGGGGCCGAGCCGTCGGGACGGCGATCGTGGCCGGGCACCTCCCCCACGCGCTCGACGCCGACCAGGCGGGCGCGGTGTTCCGCTGCGACGGCGACGGTGTGCGCAGGCTGGGCGGAATCCGGTTGCAGCAGCACGAGTCCTTCGACCCGGCCCGCCGGCTGTTCTCCGTCGAGCACACCACGGCCGAGCCCGTCGAAGCCGACTTCGAAGCCGCTTTCGACCACGGCGTGCTGGGCTGCGCCGCCTACCTGTTCGGCCTCGGGCGTCGGCTGCTGGACATCTCCACCGAGTACGTCAAGCAGCGGCACCAGTTCGGCCGCCCGGTCGGCGAGTTCCAGGCCGTCAAGCACCACCTGGCGAACGTGCTGCTCAAGCTGGAGTTCGTCCGCCCGCTGATCCGCGGCGCCTGCCTGTCGATCGACGGCCCGCGCGGCTCCCGCGACGTCTCCGCGGCCAAGATCGCCGCGGGCGAGGCGGCCCATGCCGCCGCGCGAACCGCGCTGCAGGTGCACGGCGCGATCGGCTACACCGCCGAGCACGACCTGCACCTGTGGCTCACCAAGGCGACGGCCCTGCGCACGTCCTGGGGCACCCCGGCCTGGCACCGCCGCCGCGTCGCCACCGCCCTGTCCACCGATCCCACCCCCATCGGCACCTGACCCTTCACCCGGGGCGGTGTCGATTTCGCGGGAAATCGACCGTCCTCGCTCGGCAGGAGGAACTGTGCGCTTCGCGTTCACCGAAGAGCAGGAGGAGCTGCGCCGCACCGTGCGCAAACTGCTCGACCGCCACGGCGGCCCGGTCATACCCGCTCCGGAGCAGCCTGATCCGGGATACGACCCGGCGTTGTGGAAGCAGCTCGGCGAGATCGGGGCGCACGGTCTGGCCGTGCCCGAGGAGCACGGCGGCGTCGGCGCCACCCTGCTGGAAACGCTGATCGTCGTCGAGGAGCTCGGACGCCGCCTGGTGTCCAATCCGTTCCTCGGCAGCACCGTGCTCAGCGCGCAAGCTCTGCTGGTGACCGGCAACACCGACGCCTGCGCCCGGCTGCTCCCGGCGATCGCCGATGGCGAGCGGATCGCCGCCCTGGCCTGGGCGGAGCCGGATTCACCTTGGCACGCCACCACTTTCGCCACCACGGCGCAGGTGCAAGGCACCGACTGGCTGCTGACCGGGCACAAGACGCTGGTGCTCGACGCGGCTCAGGCGGACGTGCTGCTGGTCGTCGCGATGGCGGATGGCGAAGCCTCGCTGTTCGAGGCGCTCCCGGAGTCCACTGTGACCCCGTCGGTGCCCGTGGACCTCACCCGGCGGATGGGCGAGGTCCACCTCGCCGACACGCCGGCGAGGCTCATCGGGCGGGCGCCGCTGCGGCGGCTGAACGACGTGGCGGCGGCCGCGATCGCCGCCGAGCAGATCGGCGCGGCGCAGCGCTGGCTGCAGGAGACCGTGGAGTACACCAAGATCCGCAAGCAGTTCGGCCGCCCGATCGGCTCGTTCCAAGCCATCAAGCACCGCCTCGCCGACTGCTACACGGCGATCGAGTCGGCCCGCTCGCTGTCGTACGCGGCGAGCTGGGCGGTGTCCACTCAGGACGACCGAGCGAGCGAACTGGCCTCGATGGCCAAATCCGCTTGCGGCGAGGCGTACTCGCTGATCGCGGCGGAAGGCGTCCAGCTCCACGGCGGCATCGGCATCACCTGGGAGCACGAAGCACACCTCCACCTGAAACGGGCTCACGCCGCCAAACACCTCTTCGGCACCCCGCAACACCACCGCGCCACGCTCCTGCCGTGAGCGCTTCGGGGTGCCATAGCGCCCCAAAGCACTCACGGTCCCCACCCCGAAACCGCGATCGCGAACCGCGCGGGCCCTAGAGCCGCAGCTGGGTCCGGGAGCGGACGCCGAGCTTTCGGAGGACTCTGGCCGCGTGCTGTTCCACCGTGCGCGGGGACAGGAAGAGGATCTCGGCGATCTCGCGGTTCGTGTGGCCGCTGGCGAGCAGGCGCGCCACTTCCTCCTCGCGCGGTGAGAGCTCGTCGCCGTAGCCGCGGCGGCCTCGGCGGGACGGTTTGCCGCCGCCCGCGCCGCGCAGCAGGTGTCGGCACCTCGCCGCGTCGCGCGTCGCGCCCAGCTGGTCGAACACGTCGACCAGGTGGGACAGTTCTCCCGTCGCCGCCGCGTGGTCGGTGGTGAGCAAGCATGTCGCCGCGCGTTCGGCGACCGTGGCCGCGTAGTAGGGCGCGGGCAGTTCTTCGTAGCGCTCGGTCGCGGCCCGGTAGTGCGCCACCGCTTCGGCGAGGTCACCGCGGTGTTCGGCCAGGCGGCCGCGGCACTGGGTCAGCGCCGCCACCGCGATCGGCACGTCCAGCCCGGCGATCCGGTCGGCCATCTCCGCCACCAGCCGTTCCGCGTCCGCCTCGCGGCCCGCCGCGAGGTACACCGCGACCGCCACCGGCCCCAGCTCGCCGATCCACGCCCAGACGCCCTTGCGCCGCAGGAAGTCCAGGCCGCGGTCCACGTCGGCGCAGGCGCGGGCCGGTTCGTCCTGCGACAGCAGGTTCCAGGCCAGTCCCGCGCAGCCGGCGATGCCGACCGGGCTGATCGCCTCCTCCAGCGCGAACGCCCCGGTCTCGGTGAAGTGGCTGGTCGCGGCCGCCCATTCGCCGCGCGTCACGGCCAGCGATCCCAGCACCAGGCTCAGCTCGCTGGTCACCGGGAACAGGTCGCGGTACTCGTCGAGCATCCGGGCCGAGCGTTCCGCCAGCCCGCTCCACTCGCCGGTGAACCAGTCCAGCCGCGCCTGCGTCGATCGGGCCGTGCTGACCACGAACGTCGCGCCGCAGGCGGTGGCCAGCCGCACGCCCTCCCGCAGCAGCTCACCGGCCAGCCGCAGGTGCCCGGTCCACGCGCACGCATCGCCGAGGTTGGAGCGCAGCCGGGCCAGGTGGTGCTGCTCGCCGACGGTGGTCACCTCGTCCGGAAGCTCGTCGAGCGAGCTGAGCACGGTGGGATCGCCGACGTGCATGCGCGAGCAGAACTCGTTGGCCAGCAAGGACAACCGGAGCTCACCGCTGGCGCCCTGCCGGTACTCGGTGAGCCGCGCCTGCCAGGGCCGGAGCTCGGCCAGCGAGGTCTGACCCACGTAAGCCAGCGCGAGCACCGAAGCGCCCCGGGCCGCCAGGTCCGGGCGCGCGGACAGGTCGTTGAGCGCCCGTTCGATCTCCGCGCGCGCCGTCGCCAGCCCACCGGCCTGCCGCAGCAGCAGCAATCCCAGGTAGAGGCGGACTTCTCCGCGCGCGGAGGTGGACAGGCGCTGGTCGTTGAGCAGGCCTTCGAGGGTTTCGCTGGGATCGCGCTGATCCAGCCCGGTGTGCGCGATCTTGCCCAGCTTGATCGCCAGCCGGTCCACGTGCTCGGCGGGCAGGCTCTGCTCCTTCAGCAACCGCTGGAGCAGTGCGGTGGTGGTGGCCGCATCGCCCAGCGCCGCAGCGCGGTCGGCGGCCGCTTCGCCGTAGGAGAGCCAGTCGGCCACCCGCCCGGCGCGTTCGCTGTGGTCGGCGAGCTGGTGCAGCGGCTTGGGCTCGACTCGGTCCAGCACGTCGATCGCGCGGGTGTGCAGGTAGACCCGGTCCGGCCCGCCGATGGTGTCGTACACCGCCTGCATGGCCAGCGAATGGCGGAATCCGTATGTGCCGCCGTCCTGCTCGTGCAGCACGTGGCCGCTCAGCGCGTGCGTCAGCGCGGTGCGCAGCCGCGGCTCGGGCACGCCGGCAACCGCGCCCAGCAGCTCCGCGGTGACCGGTACGCCCAGCACCGCAGCCGCTTTGACGAGCCTGGTCGCCGCGGTCGGCAGCGCCGCGAGGCGTTCGGCCATCGCATCCCGCAGCAGCACGGGGACTTCCACCGTGTCGAGCAGCCTTCGCGCGGCGGCGCCGTCGGTGCGCACCGCACCACCGCGGTTGCGCAGCGCCCGCAGGGTTTCCTCGACGACGAAGGGAATTCCGGCGGTCCGCTCGTGCAGCCGCGCGGCGAACTGCGCGGACACCCGGTCCTCGCCGAGGATCGCCGCCGTCAGCGCGCGAACGTCGTCCACACCCAGCGGATCCAACGGCAGCACCACGCTGACCACGCCGTTGGGCGGCCGGTAGGCGACGCCCAGCGGCAGCCCGCCCGGCACGTCCTCGCGCCGGTAGGTGACCGCGGTGGTCAGGTTCGCGGGCGGATCGCCCATCAGGAACCGCAGCAGCTGCCGGGTCCCGTCGTCGGCCCACTGCAGGTCCTCGATCACCAGCAGCAGCGGGCCCAGCGAGCTCAGCAGTTCGCGCACCGCGCGGAACAGCCGGTGGCGTTCGGCGCGCGGGTCGCCGAGCGGTTCCGGTGGCGCGGGCAGGTGTTCGGCGATTTCCGGCAGCAGCGGCCCGAGCACGCCGGTCACCGGACTCAGCGCGGTCGGCCCCGGGCGCGCGCTGCGCAGCGCTTCGAGCACCGCGCCGTACGGGAAAGGTTCACCCACTTGGCGGCAGTGCCCGACCAGCGGTGTGGTCGGCCCCAGGTCACCGGCGAGCACCTCCCTGATCAGCCTGCTCTTGCCCACCCCGGCCTCGCCCTCGATCAGCGCCACCGCGGGGTGCAGCGCGGCCAGCGCTTGCAACGACGCGAGCTGTTCAGCACGTCCTACGAGCACCGGCGAACTGGTGCGGATCTGCGTGCGGGCAGGTCTCGGGGTGCGCGCCACGGACTCTCCCTTCACCGAAAGACTGGTATCCCTACGTACTGAAACACGGATTGATCACCGTGTGGTCACCAACCGATCGTGTTTGCAGTGGCTGTGCGTCACCAACTTCTGTCGACAGCCGCACAACTTGCAAGGGAGCAAGCAGATGCGACACGACCGCAAGATCCGGCTGACCACCGCGCTGGGCGCGGGTGCGCTGGCCGCGGCGATGATCGCCGCACCGGCCGCCGCGGCGGAGCCCACCGGGGAGATCCGCCCCACCTCCGAACCGGTCGCCGACAGCTACATCGTGGTGCTCAAGGACGGGGTGGCGAGCGCGTCCGCCACCACCAGCACCGCGAACCGTCTCGCCGACTCCTACGGCGGGAAAGTGACCGCGACCTACACCTCGACGATCCGCGGCTTCGCGGTGCGGCTCGACGAGTCGGCCGCCGAGCGGTTGGCAGCCGACAGGTCGGTCGCGTACGTGCAGCAGGACGGCATCGCCCGGATCACCGGCACCCAGCAGAACGCGACCTGGGGCCTGGACCGGATCGACCAGCGCAACCTCCCGCTGGACCGCACCTACACCTACCCCAACACCGGTTCCGGGGCGACCGCCTACATCCTCGACACCGGTGTGGACAAGCGCCACCCCGACTTCGAGGGCCGGGTCTCCGACGGCTACGACTTCATCGACAACGACGGCGACGCCTCGGACTGCCAGGGCCACGGCACCCACGTGGCGGGCACCGTCGGCTCGAAGACCTGGGGCGTGGCCAAGCAGGTGAAGCTGGTCAGCGTGCGGGTGCTCAACTGCCAGGGCTCCGGCCAGTACTCGCAGATCATCGCCGGCGTGGACTGGGTGGCGCGCAACGCGGCCAAGCCCGCGGTGGCGAACATGAGCCTCGGCGGCGGGGCCAACAGCTCGCTCGACAGCGCGGTGCAGCGGGCGATCCAGGCCGGTGTCACCTTCGCGGTCGCGTCGGGAAACGACAACACCAATGCCTGCAACACCTCGCCGGCACGAGTGCCCTCGGCGATCACCGTCAATGCGACCGACAGCAGGGACAGCCGCTCCACGTTCTCGAACTACGGCTCCTGCACGGACATCTTCGCGCCTGGTACGAACATCACCTCGACCACCAACGGCGGTGGCTCGGGAGGCATGAGCGGAACCTCGATGGCCACCCCGCACGTGGCGGGCGCGACGGCGCTGTACCTGACCGCGAACCCGTCGGCCACGCCGGCCCAGGTCGCCCAGGCGCTGGTGAGCAACGGAACCCAGAGCAAGGTGACCAACCCGGGGTCGGGGTCGAAGAACAGCCTGCTCTACGTCGGTTTCATCGGCTCGGGTCGGCAGTGACCTACTGACGGCTCGTCAGCCCCCTGAGCCCGGGACCCCGAACCCGGCACCGTGACGATGGGCAGGCTCTCCCCGAAGCCTGCCCATCGTCGTCCGTTCTCCTGCACAGTGGACGGTCAGGTCAGCTGGACGACCGCGCGGGCCTTGGCCAGCACCTCGACGTCGCCGCAGGTGGCCGTGAGGTCCACCGCGACCCGCCGGTCCGGCAGCTTCTCCGCCACCCGGCCGGAGACCAGGACCTCCACCCCGGTGTCGTCGTCGGGCACCACCACCGGTTTGGCGAAGCGGACGCCGTACTCGCGCACCGCGCCGGGATCGCCCGCCCAGTCGGTCACCAGCCGGGCCGCCTCGGCCATGGTGAGCATGCCGTGCGCGATCACGTCCGGCAGGCCCGCCTGCCGGGCGATCCGCTCGTTCCAGTGGATCACGTTGAAGTCCCCGGAAGCACCGCAGTACTTCACCAGCGTCAGCCGCTGGATCGGGTACCGCTCGGGGCCGATCTCGGTGCCGACCGCCACCTCGTCGTAGTTCGGGATCGCCATCCTCACTCCCCCGCCCCGGCCGCGGTCCCCCGCGACACGATCACGTTGACCGCGGTGCACACCAGATCGCCGCCGGCATCGCGGATCTCGGTCTCCACCCGCACCAGCTCGTTGCTCCCGGCGTCGCGGATCTCCGCGATCCGGCCGGTCGCGGTGAGCACGTCTCCCGCGCGGATCGGCCGCTCGTAGCGGAAGTGCTGTTCGCCGTGCACCACCAGCCGCATGTTCAGCCCGAACTCGGGCCGCCGGATCGGGTTGCTCTCCGCCGCGGCCCCGGCCGCCACGATCCCGAAGGTGGGCGGCGCGATCACGTCCGGATGTCCCAGCTCCCGGGCGGCTTCGACGCTGCGGTAGGCGGGATGGGGATCGCCGATCGCCTCGGCGAACTCCCGGATCTTGCCGCGCGTCACCTCGTAGGCCGCGCCCGCGCTGAACTCGTGCCCGACGAATTCCCTGTTGATCGCCACGCCACTCCTCTCGCTCGACGGTTCAGAGGCGTTCGACGATGGTCACGTTGGCCGTGCCGCCGCCTTCGCACATCGTCTGCAGGCCGTAGCGGCCGCCCGTGCGCTCCAGTTCGGACAGCAGGGTCGTCATCAGCTTCGCGCCGGTGGCTCCCAGCGGGTGGCCGAGCGCGATCGCGCCACCGTTGGGGTTGACCACGGCCGGATCGATGTCGATCTCCTTCAGCCAGGCCAGGACCACGCTGGCGAACGCCTCGTTGATCTCGACCACGTCGATGTCCGACGCGCTCAGCCCCGTCTTGGACAGCGCGTGCTTGGTCGCCGGAATCGGTGCCGACAGCATGAAAACCGGGTCGTCGCCGCGCACGCTCATGTGGTGCACGCGCGCCCGCGGCCGCAATCCGTGCTCGGCCACCGCGCGCTCCGAAGCGATCAGCAGCGCTGCCGCGCCGTCGGAGATCTGACTGGCCACACCGGCGGTGAGCCGGCCTCCTTCGCGCAGCAGCTTGAGCCCTTCGAGCTTCTCCTTGCTGGTGTCGCGGCGCGGCCCCTCGTCGTGCTCGACACCTGCCAGCGGAGCCAGCTCCGCGGCGAAGCGGCCCGCGTCGATCGCCTCCACCGCGCGGCGGTGGCTGCGCAGCGCGAACTCCTCCATGTCATCGCGCGAGATCTGCCACTTCTCGGCCATCAGCTCCGCGCCGCGGAACTGCGTGACCTCCTCGTCGCCGTAGCGCTCCTGCCAGCCGGTCGACCCGCTGCCCGGCCCGTAGGCGATGGGGAATCCCAGTTCCGCCGCGCCCCGCAGCGCGCTGCCGATCGGGATCGCGCTCATGTTCTGCACGCCGCCTGCGATCACCAGGTCCGAGGTGCCGCTGAGCACGGCCTGCGCGGCGAAGTGCACCGCCTGCTGCGAAGAACCGCACTGCCGGTCGACGGTCACCCCGGGCACGTGCTCGGGGAATCCCGCCGCCAGCCAACCGGTTCGCCCGATGTTGCCCGCTTGCGCGCCGACCGAGTCGACGCAGCCCCACACGACGTCGTCCACGGCCGCCGGATCGACCCCGGTGCGCCCCAGCAGGCTGCGCAGCACGTGCGCGGAGAGGTCGGCGGGATGGATCCCGCTGAGCCCGCCGCCGCGCTTGCCCACCGGGGTCCGCACCGCGTCGATGATGTACGCCTCGGCCATGACCGTCCTCTCCGCCGCACCGGCCGATCCACCCGGAACTCCCGGCGGCGCGGTCTGATCCACTCCGACACCAGCACCCGCGAGCCTAACGAAACAAGCAAGCGTTTGGTAGACCTCCACCTCGCGCCACCCACTCCCATCAGCGCTCGATGACGCAATTTCAATGGAATTTCCCCCGCGAATTTCCATTGAAATTGCCGCGTCCTGGTCGGTGCGGGGCCGAGGTTCGGAGTTCGCGGGCTACTGAGCCGGCATCGACCAGCGCGCGGCGTCGCGCCACAGGTTCCGGGCGACGGCGAGCATCCAGAGGTCCAGGAGGAACACCGAGACGACGAACGCGTTCATCGGCAGCACGTCGAACCCGGTGAAGTTCGCGACGCCCACCGCGAACGCGATGGCGCCCGCCGCCGCACCGGTCCAGCCCAGCCAGGACGGGTGCCCCTCGCTCTTGACCAGGGCGAGGCCGAACAGCAGGAACGGCAGGCCGAGCAGGAGGGCGACGTAGAGCGGGAACATCCCGCTGGTCGCCGCCACGAGGATCGTCGCGCGTTCGAGCAGGACGGCCTTCTCCGCACCTTCAGCGCGAATCCACGCATCGGCGAGGCCCTCCAGCGCCGGGCCGTCGATGTTGTAGTGCCAGAGCAGCACCGCCATCCCCAGCATCGCCACGCCCTGCCCCATCCGGCCGAGCACCCACGCGATGCCTCCGCTGAGCGAATGCGCCAGCCCGGCGAGGGCGGCGACCCACAGCAGCAAGCAGAAGACGATCGCCAGGTGGTGCAGCGCCCACGGGCGGTCCGCGATGAAGGTCAGCAGCGACTCGGTGGTCTGGTCGGGCAAATCGCCGTGCAGCAAGAAGGCGACGAGGTAGCCGAGCGTCCCCACCAGCCCGCACACCGCCCCGGCGCGCGAGAAGGCCACCCGCCTGGACCGCAGGTTCAGCAGCAGGTCCTGGACCGCTATCGGTTCTGCCATGTCGATCGTGACTCCCGTCGTGAGCTACCGCGGGCCGTAGCGCCCGCAGCAACTATCTTTATGGCAAAACTATTTGATCGTCAAGATTCTTTTGGGCCGTAACTTACCGGCATCGAGAAGTTCGACGGGCGAGATACCGGGGCTATGATCGATCGCATGCCGGACACCCGAGAGCAGCTGATCGCCGACATCGGCCGTGCGGTCAGCGAGTTCCAGGACGCCACCGACGAGGTCGACGAAGCGGGCGCGGCACGGCTGGGCGTGAACCGCACGGATCTGCGGTGCCTCAACGCGCTCAACAGGCACGGAGCGCTGACGGCCGGTGCGCTGGCCACGGCGGTCGGCCTCAGCACCGGCGCCACGACGATCGCCGTCGACCGCCTCGTCCGCCAGGGCTACGTCGAGCGGGTGCGCGCCGACCAGGACCGCCGCCGGATCACGATCACGATCACGCCTGCGGCGACGGCGCTCATCGAGGAGTTGTGGGGGCCGATCGAGGAGGAGTCCCACGAGCTCCTGCGGCGGCGGAGCCAGGCCGAGCTCAAGGCCATCCGCGAATTCCTCCGCGAAGGCGCGGAGTTCCAGACCGACCACGCCGCAAGGATCCGGCGCGAGACTTGAGCCGCGCCTTCGAGGTCAGGGCTTGCGGGCCACCGCTCCGGCGATGCAGTGCTGGACCGGGTAGAGCGGCTTCAGGCGCGGGCCGGTCGGCCACCAGTCGGCGCAGAGCACCAGGCCGGGCTCCACGAACTCCAGGCCCGGGAACATGCCCTCGATCTCGGCGCGGGTGCGGAAGACGCCGGTGCCCATCGGGCTGTGCAGGAACGTCTGCTCCATGCGCCGGGCCAGGTCGCTGAACTCCTCGGTCTCCGGGTCCATGAAGTGGCTGATGCCGACGTAGGAACCCGACGGCAGCGCTTCGATGTACTCGCGCATGATGTCCTGCGGCGGGCGCTCGCCGTCGTAGTGGTGCAGGGTGCCCATCTGGAACAGCGCGATCGGCTCGGAGAAGTCCAGGCGGCTGCGCACCACGTCGTCCTGCAGGATCTGCGCCGGTTCGAAGATGTCGGCCGGGCTGAAGTGGGTCTGCGGGTTCTCCTCCAGCAGCGCGCGTCCGTGCGCGAGCACCACCGGGTCGTTGTCGACGTAGACGACTCGCGCCTCGGGGGCGATCCGCTGCGCGACCTGGTGGGTGTTCTCCGCGGTCGGCAGCCCGGATCCGCAGTCCAGGAACTGGGTGACACCGGTCTCGGCGGCGATGAAGCGGGTGGCCCGGATCAGGAACTGCCGGTTGTCCCAGGCGAGTTGCGCCGCTTCCGGGGTGACCTCGCGGACCCGGTGGAACACCTCGCGGTCCACCTCGTAGTTGTCCTTGCCGCCCAGGAAGGCGTCGTAGACGCGAGCGATGCTGGCTTTGCTCGTGTCGATGTGGATCGGGGTCTCGTCGCCGGAGGCGCTGAGATCGGCAGTCATCGGTGTCCTCGCAATGGGCGTTCGTCGTCGGGGCTTGCCGCTGAGGGTTGCATAGCGTACGAGCTTCATCGCACCGCGTAAACGGCCGATGTGCTATCACTTCGATGAGCAGGCAACGAGGAGGTTCGGCCATGGCGCGGGACGGCGCGGCCCGCGACGGGAGCCCAACGGCACGTCGCATCATCCTGGGCGCCCAGCTGCGCCGGCTGCGCGAGGCCGCCGAGATCCTGCCCTCGGAGGCGGCGCGGGCGATCCGCGGTTCGGAGTCCAAGATCAGCCGCATGGAGCTGGGGCGGGTTTCGCTGAAGGAACGCGACATCGAGGACCTGCTCACCCTCTACCAGGTGCACGACCTCGCCGAGCGCGCGCACTTCCTGGCGCTGGTCACCGAATCCCGGCAGCCGGGCTGGTGGAACCGGTACGCGGATTCGATGCCGCCGTGGTTCCAGGACTACGTCGGCCTGGAAGGCGTCGCCGCCCGGATCCAGACCTACGAGCTGCAGTTCATCCCGGGCCTGCTGCAGACCGAGGCCTACGCGATGGCGCTGGCCTCCTCCGGGCATCCCTCGCTGGCCGATGAGGACGCGCGGCGGCGGGTGTCGCTGCGGATGAAGCGCCAGAAGCTGCTCGCCCGCCCGGACGCCCCGCGCCTGTGGGCGGTCATCGACGAATCCGTGCTGCACCGCCCCATCGGCGGCAGCGCGGTCATGCGCGCGCAGATCGATCATCTGCTGGAGATGTCCAAGCAGCCCAACATCGCGCTGCAGGTGGTGCCCTTCGCGCTGAGCGGGTACGCGGCGGAGGGTTCGTTCACGCTGCTGCGCTTCGCCGAGCCCGAGCTGCCGGACGTCGTCTACCTGGAGCACCTCAGCGGCGCGCTGTACCTGGACAAGCGGGACGAGATCGAGCGCTACAGCCGTACACTCGATCGGCTGATGGTCGATGCGCGCACTCCGGACCGAACCCGGCAGATGCTGCGAAAAGTCCGCGACGCGCACTGAATCACCCGCTCTTCGGACACGCAGGGTGATCGTCTTGTTGCGGAACGCTGTGGTACCGTCTCGCGCAATGGCGAATGCAATTGCATGTGCAGCCGATCCAGGGAGACCTGATGAACGGTAGGTTCGAAGCCCCCGTCACCGCCCTGCAGGGCGTGACCTGGCGAAAGTCCCGGCACAGCGGCAAGTGGGGCAACTGCCTCGAACTCGCGGCGCTGGCCGATGGAACCATCGCGTTGCGCCAATCGCGCGAACCGAACGGCACCGCGCTGATCTACACCAGAGCCGAGCTGGCCGCTTTCCTCAGCGGCGCCAAGGACGGTGAGTTCGATGACCTCGTCAGCTGACGACGAGTCCAGCATCCGGCTGCGCAAGCTGGTGGCGCGGGGCTTCCGCCTGATGCCACCGGTCCGCGATGCCGCCGGCGAGCTCATGGCGCTGATCTACGTGCGCCCGCACGGCGACATCGTCGACGTCGTCGAGCTGCGCGGCGAGGACGACGTGCGCGCCGCCCGCGTCTCGCAGGACAAGGGCGGCCTGACGGCGAACCCGGCCACCGCGGAGTGGCACGTGGCAGGCGCGGCCTGCGACGTCCTGGACCAGGTCCTGGCGCTGCCGGACCGCTTGATCGTCGCCCGCGCCTGATCTCAGCCGAGGCGGGCCAGCAGCGTGTTCGCCTGCGCGGCGAAGGCTTCGTCCTCGGTGCGCACCGCCCGGTCGAGGAACTCGCGGGCGGCGGCGTGATCACCGCGCTGGTAGTGGAATTCGCCGACCCGGTAGGCCGCTTCGGCGATGAGCTCGCTGTCCTCGGTGTTGGCGAGGGTGTACCCGTAGTGGCGGGCCGCTTCGGCGTGCTCCTCCCGCCAGTAGTGCAGTTCCGCCAGGTGCGCCGCGGCCAGCGCGGCCGACGGGTGGCCGAGGTCGATCAGGGCCTGGAACCACGGTGTCGCCGCATCGACGTCGCGCCGCCGCTTGGCGATCAGGCCGAGGTTCATCGCCGCTTTCGCCGATAAGTCCGGGTCATCGGACTCCCACGCGCGCACGTTCCACGCGCGCGCCTCTTCGTCGTCCTCGGCGTGGTAGGCGATCGCGGCCAGTTCCAGCAGCGCCTGGCCCGCGTAGTGGTCGTGCGGCGCGGCTTCGACGAGCTTCCGGTAGGTCTCCCGGGCCTGCTCCACCTCGCCTTCGCGGCGCAGCGACTGGGCCAGCGCGTAGACCGCCATCGGAGAGAACTGCTCGTCCGCGGTGTCGGCGGCTTCGCGGAACATCTCGATCGCCCCGCTCGCGTCGCCCTCGTCCTGGCGCTTCAACCCGAGCATCAGCTTCATCGCCGGGTTGAGCACTTCGTCCGGGCGCTGCATGAGTTCTTCGGCCGCCGCCGGGTCGTCCTCCCCCAGCAGCGCCACCAGCCGGTACTTCGCCAGCGCGGCCGAGCGTTCGTCGCCGGAGGCCAGCACCCGCTCGTAGGCCTGCCGCGCTCCCGCCAGGTCCTCGCGCCGCTGCAGGGTCTCGCCCAGCGCCAGCACCGCCGCCGGTTCCGGTTCCGGCGCGCCGATCTCCACCGCGCAGCGCAGGTAGACCAGCGCCGAATCGGTGTCCTCGGCGCCGAGGAACTCGGTTCCCGCCTCGTAGGCCCATTCCGCGACATCGCGCTCGGGAACCACCTCGGCGAGCCTGCGCAGCGTGTCCGCCGCCGAGCGGTGATCACCGCCCGAGTGCTGCTGCTCCAGCACGACCCGGGCACCGTGCACGGCGTCCTCGGCCAGGCCTTCGTGGACGGCGTGGCTCGCTGCCTTGACGTAGGCCGCGACCGCGCCGGGCAGGTCGCCCTCCTCGTGGCGGATCATGCCGATGCCCAGCTCTCCGCGCGCCGCGATGTCCGGGGTCGCGGAGCGGCTGACCCGCTCGTACTCGATCCGCGCGGCGTCGCGATCCCCTTGCGCCAGAAGCATGTTCGCGAGTCGGCTACGCGCCGCTTCGGACTGCTCCGGCACGTCCAGCTCCGCCGCGTCGCCGAACCAGCGGACGGCGGCGTCGAGGTCGTCGGCCTGCACCGCGCGCTCGCCGAGCCAGAGCATCGCGTTGATCGCCGTGCTCGGGTGCTCCGAGCGGGATGCGCGGTGCAGCAGCTCGTCCGACTCATCAGCGGTTTCGCCGATCTGCGCGATGCGGCGGTGCAGGGCGTCACCGAACTGCTCCGGCGATTCAGCGGCCGCTTCGGCCTGCTCCCAGACCCGACGGGCCTCGACGGGATCGCCGGACTCGTGGTGGAGCTGCCCGAGGAGCACTCCGGCGTCCAGCGCGGGGATGCTCGTGCCCGTGGCGAAGGCGCGCCGGGACGCGGCTTTCGCGCCCTCGACGTCGTTGAGCCGGGAGAGCAGCTGCGCCAGCAGCACACCGGCTTGCGCGCCGGGCTCCGAGTCGGCGACGGCGCGTCGGTACCAGGTCAGCGCGATCGCGTTCTCCCGCTGCTCTTCGGCGAGGTGGCCCAGCCGCAGCAGGCCCATCGGCGCGAGTTCGGGGTGGCCGCGGTCGGCGGCCATGCGGAAGAACGCCCGCGCTTCGGCCGGGTCCTCCACCGAGGTGCCGAAGTCCAGCGCCAGCTTCGTGCATGTCCACAGGTCGTCGCCGGTGACCTCGGTCAGCACCTGCGCCGCCGCGGCCAGGTCGCCCCACGCCGCGCACCAGAAGTCGGCCACCCGCTGCGAGCCGAAGTGCTCGGTGATCGCCTCGCGCGCGCCTTCGACGTCGTTGGCCGCCATCAGCCGGTAGGCGCGCAGCTCCGCGGTTTCGGCGCCCATCTCCTGGTAGACGCGGGGGCTGATCTCCGGGTCGTCGAACGCCAACGCCTGCTCGTAAGCCGCTTTCGCCCCGGCCTCGTCCCCGGTGTCGCGCAGCAGGTTGCCGAGCTCCAGCGCGGCGCGCGCCCGCACCTCCGCGACGCCGGAAGCGATCGCGCGCTCGTAGGCCTCCTTGGCGAGGTCGATTTCGCCGCGCTTGGCGAGCAGGGCTGCGGTGTGAGCGGTCGCCAGCGTCGCCTCGGCCTCGTTGCCCACCGACGCGGCCCGGTCGAAGGCCTCCAGCGCACCGTCGAAGTCCTCGCGCTCGTCGCGCAGCACACCCAACCGCAACGCGGCGTCGGCGGCGCTCGCGGTGTCGTCGTCCGCAGCGACTTCGGCGAGCTGCGCCTCAGCGCCGTCCAGGTCGCCGTCCTTCTGCAGCAGTTCCGCGATGCTGCACCGGGCGATCGCCACTTCGTCGGGCACGCCCTCGCGCGCCGCCTCCTCCCAAGCCTCGCGTGCTCCGGCAACGTCGCCGCTCTCGTTGCGCAGCGCGCCGAGGTAGAGCAGCACCTCCGGCCGCCGGTCGGGATCACCGGCTTCGGCCAGCAGCGATAACGTCCACTCGGCGAATTCGGCGTCGCCGTTGGCCTGGCTCTGGCGCGCCAGCTCCATGCACAGCTCCGTGGCGTTGTGCAGCAGGACCTCGTCCAGCTCGGTGAGGATCGCCCGCGAGCGGTCGAGATCGCGCCGGATGGCGTGCGCGCCGAAGGCCGCCAGCCCGGCGACTTCCGAATCCGTGCCCGCGGCGCGGTCGAAGCACTTCAGCGCCCCGTCCAGGTCGTAGGCGTACACCAGCTCCTCGCCGAGCAGGTAGGCCGCGCGCGGCGCGAGCTCCGGGTGGCCGCTGGCCATGGTGGTCCGGTAGAGCGCCTTGAGGTCCTCGTCGTGCCCGGCGATGCGGTAGAACATCGCGAGCTTGCCGAAGACCTCGCCCAGCAGCGACGGGTATCCCGCCGCCGCGGCCGTGGCGAACGCCGCGATCACGGCCTCCGGCTCGCCGTGCTCCACCAGCAGGTGGCCGAGCTGCGCGGCCGACCACGGGAGCAGCATCGGGTGCCCGTCGGCGACGATCCGCTCCAGCAGCCGCACCGCGTCGTCGGCCCGGTGCTCGCGGACCAGCCAAGCGGCCAGCAGCTGACCGGCCTTGGTCCGCACCAGCCGGTTCGGCGAGTCGGTCAGCGGGCCCAGCAGTTCCACCGCGGCGGTGACGTCCGAGGTCAGCAGCAACTCGGCCTGCACCATCAGCGCCAGGTCGCGCACCTGCGGATCCTCGCCCGCCACGAGCCGGTCCAGCCCGCCGTCCTCGTTGTGCTCCAACCGGAAGAGCGCCTCCAGCACCGGGCCGCCGGCCGGCTCGTCGACGAGCGCACGGCGGAAGACCGCGTCCTGCACCAGCGAGACGTCCTCGGCCGCCGAAGCGCGCTGAAGGGTGCGGCGGGCCTGCTCGATCTCCCCGGAGACGGCCTCCAGCAGGCCGAGCGAGTTGGCCGCCATCACCGACCACATCCGCGCGTCCATGTCGATGACCTGCTGGTAGGCCAGGCGGGCGGCCTCCACGTCACCCGCGCCCGCGGCCTGGTGCGCCCGCATCGCGAGCTGCTTGGCGTCCTCGCCCGCCGGATCCTGCTGCGCGTCCATGACGTCCACCATGGACAGTGCGAGTTCGGCCTGGTGCGCGACGCGCGGGTCCTCGGCCTGGGCGGCCCGGCGGAACGCCGCGATGGCCGCCTCCGCGTCACCGTGCTCGTACTGCAACGCACCCAGGTTGTAGGCGGCCAGCGGTGCCTTGCCGGAATGCCCGGAGGCCTCGACGCGACCGAAGGTCTCGATCGCCCCGGCGATGTCGCCCTCGTCGCGCTGCAGCTCGGCCAGCACGCCCAGCGCCTCGACCGAGAAGTGCGGGTGCCGGGTGTTGATCACGCGCTGGTAGATCTCGCGCGCCTGGTCCGGCCGGCCCAGGGCGCGCAGCTGCATGCCGAGGTGGATCAGCGCGTGCAGCCGGATGTTGGGGCGCGGATCGTCGGCTGCCGACCGGAACGCCTCGGCCGCTGCCGCCGCGTCGCCGGAATCCTCCAGCACGCCGCCCAGCAGCACGTGGCCCCAGCCGAGGTGTTCGGGGTGGCGGTAGGAGATGATCCGCTCGGCCATCTGCCGGGCGATCACCTGATCGTCAGCGTGCAGCGCGTATAGCTTCGCGGCGCCCAGCGATCCGTAGTTCGGGTGCCCGCTGTCCAGCAGCCGCCGCAGGATCGGCTCGGCGTCGCGGTCGCGCCCCTGCTCCAGCAGCGAGCACGCCTGCTCGTAGGCGACCTGGAGGTACTGGTCGGTGGAGCGCTCCCCCGGCGCGGGCAGCTCCAGCTCGCCGGCGATCTCGACCACGCCGGGATCGCTGCTGGTCATCGCTCGCTCGCGCGCTTCCCTGGCGCCCTCGACATCGCCGAGCATGTGCAGCACCTGGGCCAGCAGCGCGTCGGCGCGGCCCGCGGCGTCCGGGTCGGCGCCCTCGGCGGCGAAGCGCAGCACGGCCTGGGCGGCGATCAGGTCGTCGGCGTCGAACAGCAGCAGGCCGAGGGAGATCGCGGCGAGCTGCGCGTAGATCGGGTGGCCGGAATCGATGGTCCGCTGGTGCATCGCGCGGGCCTGCTCGTGGTCGCCGCGCTCGTCGAGCAGCCCGCCGAGCAGGCAGGCGGCGTGCGCTGCGGCGTCGAAGTCGCCGTCGTCGAGGACGGTGCGCAACTCCTGCTCCGCGGCGGCGAGGTCACCGTTGCTCCACAGCCGCCGAGCCATGGTGACCCGCTGTTCCCACAGTGACACGCCGTGCCTCCGATCAGGTGATCATCGATCGCGGCGAGGATATCGGTCCGCCACGTCAGGAACGGCCCGCTCCCCTGAATCGAAACCCCGGGGGAACAACATCCGGACAGCAGGCGACGGATACCCGCCGGAGACCACAGGAGTCCACAAAGGACACGAAGCACCTCGGGACGGCGCTTTGCGCTGGTGATCGCCCGTGAGCGGTTTGGGGCGCTATGGCACCCCAAAGCACTCACGGCATCTGACCAGCACAAAGGAGCAGGCCGCCCGCTTTCGCGGACGGCCTGCTCCCGTCGAAATTCCGCGGCGCGAACGCCGGGGTCAGCGAGCCAGCTTCTCCAGGCGGGCCATGCCCTCCTTGAACTGGTTCAGGTCGGTGCTGCCGTTGATCCCGGCAACACTGCCCTCGTCGGTGTACTGCCAGAAGTGCCAGTTGCTGAAGCCGTTGGGCACCGACGGGCTGTCCACACCGTAGGACGCCAGCCACAGCGGGTGTCCGTCGAAGGTGTTGGTGCCGCCCATGCACTCCCGCCAGAAGGACGGGTTCGCGTAGATGATCGGCTCCTTGCCGGTGCGCTCCTTGACCTTGTCGTTGAACGTCTTGGTCCACTGGTGCATCTGGTCGACCGACATCCCGTAGCAGCCGCCCGAGTTCGGGTCGACCTCCAGGTCCAGCACCGGCGGCAGGGTCTTGCCGTCGGACTGGTAGTCGGCCACGTCCAGGAACCGGTTGGCCTGCTCCTCGGCGGAGGAGGAGCTCGGCCGCGCGAAGTGGTAGGCGCCCGCGATCAGCCCGGCGTCCTTGGCGCCGTGGTACTGCTCGCTGTACCGGGGGTTGGTGAAGCTGGTGCCGTCGGTGGCCAGCACGAAGGTGAACTTCTTGCCGTCCGCGGCGACCTTGCTCCAGTCGATGGGCCCGTTGTGGTTGGACACGTCGATGCCTTCGACCGGCGGGCCGAGCGGGGCCTCCGGCTCGGGCGCCGCGGCCTGCGGCTCCACCGGCGGCGGGGGCGGCTGCTGCTGGAGCGTCGCGTGCTGCTCCAGCGCGGCCTGCTGCTCGGGGGCCGGAGCGGCCTGCTGCTCGGGGATCGAAGCGGCCATCGCGGCCTCCTCGACCTCGGGCTGGCTCGGGCCGGCGACGGCGGTGCCGATCACCAGGCCCACCACGCCGACGGCCGCGACCGCGGCACCGGCCTGCATCGAACGGGTCCGCGAGGCCCGCACGACGGGCTCGGGAAGCTTGTCCTGAACCGCGGCCACGTGCGGCGCAACCCTCTCCCGGAAGCGCCGCACCACCGGTGCGTCCTGGACCCGCCGCAGCAGCGGAGCCAGCCACCGCAGCACGCGCTCGACCAGCGGCGCCAGCCACGCGCGGACGCGGTCCGCGGCGGTGCGAAGCGCCTGGTCGGCCCGGTGGGCCGCAGAGGTGGACGCCTGCTTCGGGGTGGAAGCGTTGTCGTGGTTTTCGGGGGTTCTCGGTTGGTCGGGGGTTTCGGGGTTCACGAGACACCACACTCCAGCACGGAGCGTGTACGTGCATCGCGGTTTGTACGTGCCCGGGTACCTAGATTAACCCCATCGAGCTACAGCACCCGCATAATCCGTCACGATTAGTGACGCCAGCGGGTCACGGCCCGAAGCCAGAGCGGCCCGCGTCACAAGCGCCGCACCGAGGAGATGATCGAGCCCATGAACCTACCGGACCGGATCCGCGCACACGTCGAGGAGCTCCGCTCCGCACCCGACATCGTCGTGACCACCTGCGACATCGGGTCCGGCCCGCCCCGGGAGCTCTCGGCCGACGACGTCGACCTGATCAGCGACCGCTGGGGAGCCGACGCCGTCGACGGCACCCGCGACTACCTGCTCAACACCGATCGCATCCACCTCTCCTGGCACTCCGTCGCCCACTACGTCCACGGCGAGTTCGCGCTCACGGACCTCCGCAGCTGCATGACAGGCTGGATCGTGGAGGTCGAGGACGAGCGGCTCGCCCCGGAGAAGCAGGAGCTGCTGTGGGAGCTGAAGGGGCTGGAGGAGGGCCCGGCTCGGGCAAGCTCACCGCGCTGCGAGCGACCAACGACGAGCTGTGGTTCTACGACATGACCAAGGCCCGGCTGGAGCGGCTGGCCCTGGACTTCCAGTCGTACGTCGACAACCTGCTCCTGCTGAAGGGAGCACCGAACTGGCAGTACCTCTTCGCCGACGTCGACCTCTGCGACGACGAGTTCACGACCAGGGTCGCCCAGCTGGACCGCGCGCTCGAAGCGCTTCCCGTCCTGTTCCCCGACCACGACTACAGCCGCCTGCAGGCGCGCTACGAGGAGCGCTGCTCCGGCTCACCGGTCTTCCGCCGCCACAAGAGCCCCTGGACGCCCCAGCCGTGACCCATCGCCGTTGAACGGCGGCGGGCCGAGACCTGGAGCGATACCGCAGGCGAGCCGCATCCCGACACGCCGACGCGAGCGCCCACGTAGCCTGCGGGCGCGGTCCGGCAGAATGTCCGGTCGGATCTGGCGAAGATCGCAGAGAAGGCGGAATCAACATCGTGACGACTGTTCATCAGAAGATCGCCGAGGAGCTCGGCGTCCGCGAGCGCCAAGTGCAGTCGGCCGTCGAGCTGCTCGACGGCGGGTCGACTGTGCCGTTCATCGCCCGCTACCGGAAGGAAGCGACCGGCGCCCTCGACGACGCCCAGCTGCGCACGCTCGAAGAGCGGCTGCGCTACCTGCGCGAACTCGAAGAGCGGCGCAGCACGGTGTTGGAGTCGATCAGCTCCCAGGGCAAGCTGACCGACGAGCTGGCGGCGCAGATCAACGCGGCCGACTCCAAGGCCCGGTTGGAGGACATCTACCTCCCGTACAAGCCCAAGCGCCGCACCAAGGCCCAGATCGCCATCGAGGCGGGCCTGGAGCCGCTGGCCGACCAGCTGCTGAGCGACCCGAGCAACGACCCGCAGCAGACCGCGGCCGGTTTCGTCGACGCCGACAAGGGCGTCGCCGACGCGCAGGCCGCGCTGGACGGCGCCCGGTCGATCCTGGTGGAGCGCTTCTCCGAGGACGCCGACCTGATCGGCGAGCTGCGCGAGAAGGTCTGGACGCGCGGCCGCGTGGTCTCCAAGGTCCGCGAGGGCAAGGAGGAGGACGGCGCGAAGTTCGCCGACTACTTCGAGTTCTCCGAGTCCTTCACCGACCTGCCCTCGCACCGCATCCTGGCGCTGTTCCGCGGCGAGAACGAGGAGGCGCTGGAGCTGTCCCTGGAGCCCGACGACGGTTCCGAGCAGGTCGGCCCGACCGACTACGAGCTGCGCATCGCCCAGCAGTTCGGCATCGTCGACCAGGGCCGCCCGGCGGACAAGTGGCTGTCGGACGTGGTCCGCTGGGCGTGGCGGACCCGCATCCTGACGCGCCTGAGCGTGGACGTGCGGCTGCGGATGCGCCAGCACGCCGAGGACGAGGCGGTCCGGGTGTTCGCCGCCAACCTCCGCGACCTGCTGCTGGCCGCGCCCGCGGGCTCGCGCGCCACGATGGGCCTGGACCCGGGTTACCGGACCGGCGTGAAGGTCGCGGTCGTGGACGGCACCGGAAAGGTGGTGGCCACCGACACGATCTACCCGCACCAGCCGCAGCGGCAGTGGGACCAGTCGCTGGCCAAGCTGGCCGCGCTGGCCAAGGCGCACAGCGTGGACCTGATCGCGATCGGCAACGGCACGGCCTCCCGCGAGACCGACAAGCTGGCCGGCGAGCTGATCAGCCAGAACCCGGACCTGAAGCTCACCAAGATCTCGGTCTCCGAGGCGGGCGCGTCGGTGTACTCGGCCTCGGCCTACGCCTCGCGCGAGCTGCCGGACCTGGACGTCTCGCTGCGCGGTGCGGTGTCGATCGCCCGCCGCCTGCAGGACCCGCTGGCGGAGCTGGTGAAGATCGACCCGAAGTCGATCGGCGTCGGCCAGTACCAGCACGACGTGTCGGAGACGAAGCTGTCGCGCTCGCTGGACGCGGTGGTCGAGGACTGCGTGAACGCGGTCGGCGTGGACGTCAACACGGCCTCGGCTCCGCTGCTGACCCGCGTGTCGGGCATCAGCGAGTCGCTGGCGGCCAACATCGTCGCGCACCGCGACACCAACGGCCCGTTCCGCACCCGCCAGACCCTCAAGGACGTGGCCCGACTGGGCCCGAAGGCCTTCGAGCAGTGCGCGGGCTTCCTCCGCATCCCGGACGGTGACGACCCGCTGGACTCCTCGGCGGTGCACCCGGAGGCCTACCCGGTGGTGCAGCGGATCATGAGCAGCACCAGCACCGAGATCCGCGAGCTGATCGGCAACACCCGGGTGCTGAAGTCGTTGCAGCCCAAGGACTTCGTGGATGAGAACTTCGGTCTGCCGACGGTGACCGACATCCTCGCCGAGCTCGACAAGCCGGGCCGCGACCCGCGCCCGGAGTTCAAGACGGCGACCTTCGCCGACGGCGTGGAGAAGATCGTCGACCTCAAGCCGGGCATGACCTTGGAAGGCGTGGTCACCAACGTGGCGGCCTTCGGCGCCTTCGTGGACGTCGGCGTCCACCAGGACGGCCTGGTCCACGTCTCGGCGATGTCGAAGAACTTCGTCAACGACCCCCACGACGTGGTCAAGTCCGGCGACATCGTCCGAGTCAAGGTCCTCGACGTCGACATCCCCCGCAAGCGAATCTCCCTGACCCTCCGCCTCGACGACGAGCCGGGCGCGGGCGGCAAGCCGGAGCGAGACGCCAACCGCGGCGGCGGCCGAGCCCAGGGCGGCGGCAACCGCAACGGCGGAGGCCGAGGCGGCAAGGGCGGCCAGAACCGCAACGGAGGCCAGGGCCGCGGCGGTCAGCGCCAGCGCGACAACGCCCCGACCGGAGCAATGGCAGACGCCCTCCGCAAGGCAGGCTTCGGGAAGTGATCTGACCGAAGGGCGCCTTGACCAGCACAACCGGTCAAGGCGCCCTTCGTCTTGCGGGTGCCCAGTGGACTTCCGGGCTCAGCCCGGCTGAATGCGACCCCAGTTTTCGAGGATCTTCGTGACCCGAGGAGCCAGCTCAGGCCACCTCTCCGCAGCCGCTCCCAACTCTGTTTCCAGTTCCTCGCGGGTGTTGAAGAGAAACACCTCGGACACGCTCAACGCCGCATCGGCACGGCGAAAATCGCTACCTCGAACCCACTCGCGGCAGACCTCCAGCAGATCGCTGCCGTTGTCATCGGTCAAGTAGATCAGCTGGTCGAGAACGTCCCCGAGCGCTGATCCGGGCAGACCGGCGTGCAATCGGTCGGCCAAGCCGTTCATGATGTTTCGCATCGATTCGACAGACATGCCGTTCTAGAGCTTCCGGTAGATGTGGGTTCGATGATTCTCGGTCGTCTGCAGCGGAGTTCCATTGGTCAATCGCTGCGTGCCGAACTGGTGCTCGGCGATCATGGGGATGCCGTCCTTGGGGGTCTCCTGGACGAGACCGAAGGATTCCGGGTCATCCGGCGGCTTGATCCACTTGTTCTTGGGGCTACCCGTGACGTAGAGCTTCCCGTCAGTGTCCAGGACTCTGGCCGTTTCCGCAGATACCGGCTGGTACCCGAACGGGTTGACAGCGTGGACCTCTTTGAAGCTACCATCCCGGAACGGGAGCTGGTCCGCCGAGGCGACGACGTCGACACCTGCGTCCGGCTCCTTGTTGAGGTTGACCGCACCTTCCATCGGGTTCTGCCCCGAACCCAAGTTCAGCTTGTACGGCGCAAGCCCCAGCGGGTCCACGAATTCGGTCGGATTCGAAACGTAGCGGTGCGGATGTGGCCCTGGCACCAGACCCAGTGGGTCCGCACTCACGTAGTAGCCGGAGCTGGGGTCGTAGTGGCGGTGGAAGTTGTAGTTGAGTCCCGACTCCTGATCGTAGTACTGCCCTGGGAACCGCAACGGGGTATAACCACCCGCGCTGCTCTGAGCCGTCGGTTTGCCCCACAAAGTGGTGCGCTGGAACCAAGCGATGCCACCACGATCGTTGATCAACTCGGTGGGAGTGCCGACCAGGTCTGTGATGATGGAGAAGAACTGCTCATCGATCCACTGCTGAGGCGCGTTGCGCAGTGGAGCACGTTCGGTTTGCGTCAGCGGGCGGAAGGTACCGGGCTCGTATTCCCACACGGTGACGCGAGGAGGACCGAGGCCGGAACCACCCGAGATGCCGACGGTGTGTGCTTGCTCAGCGAGGACCGAACCGTCCCAGGTGAACTCGGTCTGCTCCAAGACCTGTGCCCCGTCAGGTGACAGGCGTTGTTTCGCAACACGACGCCCCAGGGCGTCGTAGCGGTATCGCCAGCGAGAACCATCCGGTGTGAGGACTTCGACCAGCCGATCGTCGTCATCCCAGTAGTAGCGCCAGGTGTCCGGCTTGTGGGATAGACGCTTTCGCTGCCGCAGCACCACGCGCCCCTGGGCGTCGTGCTCATACCGAACGTTGCCCACGCGGCGAACCAGGGTACCGCTGTACTCTCGCGCACCGAGCTCGTCGACGTCCGCCGATTCCGGAAGCACCGGCCATGCGGCATGGCTCGGGTTTCCAGCTTCGTCATAGGCGTAGCGCTCGTCCCAGCCTGATCCGCTGACTGCGGTGACCCGTCCAGCGGGGTCCAGTTCGAAATGGCGCGGTCCGGTGAGCTGGTCGTCGATCCCAGCCAGGTAACCATCAGCGCGGTAGCTGTACGAGCGCTCCTGCATACGCCGGCCCGACGCACCGACGACCGATTGCGAAAGCAGTCGGTGGTTGACGTCCCACGCCTGCGCCAGGACGGTATCCGCACCGATCTGGCGCTGGACTTCCCGGCCCGCAGCGTCATATCCGAAGGTCAGCGTCTGACCCGCCGTGTGCAACGCGGCGAGATTGCTGTTCGAGTCGTACTCCCACTTGCTCTCCGCTCCCGAAGGAGTACGTCGGTGGATCCGGCGACCTAACGCGTCATAAACCGAGCTGACGGTTCGTCCATTGACGGACTCGGAGATCACCCGGCCGATAGCATCACGACGGTAGGTGACCCGAGTGTCGCCATCCATCGCCTCGGTGAGCCGGCCCAGCAGGTCGTAGGTGAAGGTCGAGGTGGAGGTCCGTCCGCGACGTTCGATCACATTGCCTAGCGCATCCCGGACGAACTGGGCGGTTTCACCAGCGCCGTTGGTGCGCTCCACCAATTGCCCGGCCGCGTCGTACCGGTAGCTGACCGCGCGATCGTTGAAGTCGATCTCACGCACCAGGTTTCCGGCGACGTCGTACTCGTAGCGCCACACCAAGCCTTGTTCGTTGGTCACGCTGACCAAGCGGAGCTCGGTGTCGTAGCCGAACTCAAGGCGGGTTCCATCCGGCCGGACGACCGCTGATGGCAAGTCGAAGTGCGTTACCTCAGTAGCAGTGACCTGCCCCAACGCATCGACGCGCGCACGGAGGTTACCTTCGCCGTCATAGACCCAGCGTTCTATCGCACCGTCAGGCAGGTTTCGGTACGCAGGCTTGCCATCGACGGTCCAGCCGAACCGAGTCGTTCCGCCAAGCGGATCGGTTACAGCAGCAAGCCGACCGAACCCATCGCGTTCATAACGTGTTCTGTTGCCGAGCGGCTTCGAGATCGCGATCGTCAGGCCTGCCGCATCGGTCTCGACCTGCTGCACGTTGCCCAACGCGTCCGTGATGCTCGTCAGATGGCCGCGCTCGTCGTAGACGTACCTGGTGACAGCTCCGAGTGGATCGACCACTCGCACCAAGTTTCCCCGCTCGTCGTACTCGCGCCGCGACACAGTGCCGTCCGGTGCGATGACGGTGATCGGGAGCCGGAGGTCGTTGTACTCGAAGCGAGCTTGACTCCCGTCCGGGCGGGTGACAGCGATCAGGTTACCGGCATCGTCGTACTCGTAGCGAGTCGTGCGGCCGATCGGGTCGGTCCGGGAAAGCAGGCGGTCGTAGTCATCCCACTCGGATCGGGTCTCGTTGCCCAGCGGGTCGATCTCGCGGATCGTCTGACCTGATTCGTTCAGATGGTAGGCGGTGCGGGCGCCCTGGGAGTTGGTCCAGTAAGTGATCCGGTTCTCGCGGTCGTACTCCATGGTTCCGCTGAGTGAACGGCCGGAACCCTCCACCTCCACGACCCGGCCTTCGGAGTCGTAGGTGTAGCGGTACCACTTGCCGTTCCGGTCGGTCCAGCTGGTGATGCGCCCGGCGCGATCGTAGGTGAAGCGCATTGGCAGGCCCGAGGCGTTGATCACCTCGGTGAGCCGTTGGTCCTCGTAGACATAGCGCATCAGCAGGACGTCGTCGCCGTTGTCCGCTTCCCGGAGGTACAGCGCCGTGACCAGCCCGTCCTCGGAGTCGACGCGAATGCGGTAGCCGCCCGAGTGCCGCACCTCGACAGGGTTTCCAGCGGCGTCGTAGTCGAATTCGATGCGGTGACCGTTGCGGTCTACAACCGCAGTCAGCGGCAGAACATCCGTGCCCCGGGCGAACAAGAGCTTCCGACCAGTGCCGAACTCGGTCAGGGTGAAGCCGCCGTCTTCGTTGCGGGTGAGTTCGTGGAGCGAGCCGGCGAATCGCGCTGTGGCACCAACCGCCGGTGTCGGGGCGAGCAGCAGCTTGCCGTCTTCTGCTGCGAACGACACACCGGCACTGCCGATTTCCAGCCGCTGATCCAGCGTGGATGTCCAGGACGGCCCGAAACGCAGGCCCACGCGGTACGACGACAGGTGCGTCCGGTTCAGCACCAGGGGCAGAACCGACTGCAACTTCGCGTCGTTCTGCTGCAGGATCATCTCGCCGGTGGCGATGTCGATCGGGTCGCCCTCGGTGTTCCGCTTCTCCCCGTCCGTCGTCGGGTTCTGGGGGTCGTCGGACTTCTCGTTGAGCGGACCGTCGTCCTTGCCCGGCTTCGACGGGTTCGTGGGTGGCGGGTCGGTCTTCGGGGGCGTGTTGCTCGTCGGGTTAGTGGAGCTGTTGCCGTTGGAACCGGCGCGGCCCTTCGTGGCCAGTTCTTGGGTTGCGTCTTGGGCTTTGCCGACGCTTGAGCTGGCGTCTACCTTGCTGGTCTTCTGTGACGGGGGCGAGTCGGAATCCGTTTTGGTGTTCTTTCCGTTTCCCCCCTTGGGTTTCGGTGCCACGGATTCCCCCTCATCCGTTCATGAGCTTGCTCAGGTTCGTCAGGCTGTCGATCAGGCTCGTGACGTAGGTGAAGATGCGGCCGACCCACTTGACCACCGCTGCCACGATCTGGGCCGCGATCACCGGGATCGTCACCACGAAGATCGCCTCGACCGCCCACACGATCACTCGGGCCACCAGGTCGGCGATCAGGTCGCGGACGATCTCGCGGGTCATCTCCACCAGGCCGCCCGCGCCTTCGGTGGCCGAGGCCATCGCCGCCGAGATCGCGGCCAGGCCGCCGACGGCTTCGACGTTGTTGGCCATCATCGCCTGGTAGGCGTCGGCCGCGGCGCCCTGCCAGTCGGGCAGGTCGCTCTCCAGGCTCGACTTGAGGTCTTCGGCCATGGAGCCGAGTTCTTCGGCCATGTTGTTCCAGGTCGCGGCGTGGGATTTGACCACGTCCGGCATGCCGGTCAGCTCGTCGAGGATCTCGCGCAGCGGCTCGAAGTACTCCATCGCCCAGCCGATGCCGTTGGACAGCAGGGCGCTGAACGGGTCGAGCACGCTCGCCGCGACTTCGAGGCCCAGGCCGACGCCGGCCAGCGCGCCGGAGACCCAGTCCTCGCTCTGGATCGCGGTGACCAGGCCTTCGACGCCTTCGGCGAGGCCGGAGCCGGTCCACGCCTTGCGGGACGACTCGACCGGTGCGACCAGCGAATCGTCGCTCACGGCATCCCACCGCCCGAGGACTGGATCGCGTCCGCGTGCTCCTGGTCGATGCTCTCGTAGTCATCAGCCGTGGCGCGCAGCGATTCGGCCGCGAGCGAGAGGTTCTCCGCGACGAAGTCGATCAGCTCGTCCTGGCGGGTGTGCCTGCCTTCGAGCACTCCGGCGATCCAGCCGCAGAGCAGCCCGTAGGCCTGGTCGTCCTGCTGGATGTGCGAGCTGGCGGACTTCACCGCGTCGAAGCGTGCCTGGATCTCCTCGATCCTGCCCGCGTGCGCGCGGATCTGCTCGGCGCTGACAACGTAGCCGTCGCCCATGGTCACCACTTCTCCATGAACGACTGCGGCTCGGTGCCGTCGTCGACATCGGGTTCCGGCGCGGGTTTCGCGGGCTCATCGGTGCGCAGGTGGTTGCCGACGGACTCCGAGATCGCCCGGGCCGCAGCGGATTCGGTGCCGACCGTGTCGGCGATGATCTCCTGGGAGCGGTCGGCCAGCTGGTTCTTCGCCTGGGCCAGGGTTTCCATGATGGTCCGGGAGACCACGTCGGGCGCGGTGCGCTCCATCTTGCTGGTCAGCTTGATGTCCACCAGCGTGCCCGTGGAATCGATGGTGAGCTCGACCAGGCCCTTCGGGTCGGTCGCGGTGACCCGGACCTCCTGCAGCCGATCGCTCATCGTCTTGGTGTCAGCGGCGAGCTTCTCGATCCGGTCCTTCCACGCGGCCAACCGCTCGCGGGCACCATCCGGATCGAGGATGTTCCCGTCCATGCGCTCCCCCCAGAATCACGTGCGGACACGAAGCCTCGAAGCGGCAGGGTAGTCAGCCCGACGCACGCGCGGGAGGGAAAGCGATCAAATGGCACGATCGGCGGCACGGCTACCGCCGATCGCACCAGTCGATCAACGTGCCCGGTCGATCGGCTCGGGCGGGTTGCAGCCGTAGCGGGCCGCGGACTGCTGCGCGAAGCGCTGCAGGTCGGCCAATTCCGCGTCCGCCAGCGGTTTTTCACCGTACTTCCGCTCGCCGACGTAGAACGCGCCGCCGAGCAGATTCGCGCAGGTGGCCGAAGTCCAGAAGTACGTCGTGTCGGCACCCGACGATGCACTGACGTCGAGGCCGTTCGTGTAGTTCTTCTCGAAATGCCCGTACATCGCGGTGAGCTCCAGGCCACCGACCAGCTCGCACTTCTCGATCAACGCCGTCCCCGCGTCGGTTTCCCGAACCGTCTCGACCGATGACATCCCAGCACACGTCCCGGACGCCTCCGCGGCGGGTGTGGAGCGGGTCGTTCCTTCCGGAACCGCGAGGTCAGCATCCTCGCCGAGCCACGCATCGCACCCGGTCTGCTCGGCGGTGGATCGCGCTGTCTCGATGACGGCGCGAACCAGCTTGGGGCGCGGATCGGGAACGCTCGCCGGCGAGAGGAGCCTGGTCGTCACCACGAACCCGGCGCCCTCGTCGCTCCCCCAGTTGCGGCAGCCCACCATCACGGACGCGAACCTGTTGGCTTCCGAGACGAACCCGGACCACCCGGCCTCCAGCGGGACGGGGAAGTCATCGGATGCGTATGCGCGGTAGCGGAGCCCCGAGTGCTGCTCGTCCGCCCTGCTGATCACGACTTCCGCGATGCCGACCTCGCAATTCTGCCCCAGGACCCCCGGAGGCACCCCCACCGTGCGCTTCCTGACCTCGAAGTCGGAACCGATCAAGCTGAGCCTGCTCGCCCCGGACAGCTCGAGGAACGGATCAACCGAAAGCATCCCGCCACAAGCCCGCCCCACCATCGCGGCCGGGTACTGCTGCCAGAACCCGTACCCGCCGGCCCCCACCAGCAGCACGACCGCCGCGATGACGAACCACTTGCGGAACCGCCGCACCCTGCCCCGATCGTCCGAGTCACTCATTCGGAGCAGCGTAGATGATCTCGACGCCGCAACCGGCAAGTTCGGTCAAACCTCGAAGCGGCCCGCCTTGACGGCGGTGACGAATGACCGCCACTGGTCAGCGGTCGTCGTGAAGTACCCGGCAGCGCGGTCCTTCGAATCCCGCACCGCCGCGCCATAGGCGGTGGGCGCGACCTCGACACAGGCGCTCACCTGCTGGGAGCGAGAAGACTTCCGCCAGCTCGTGGGACTCACCGTCATGTGTTCGAGCCTTGCAGCTCTTCGATGACGTCCGCAATGAGCTCAGCAGACCGCTCCGAGTCCATCGCAACCTCTCGAAGCGTCGCGACAGCACTCTGGTAGGCAGACACTTCCTTGCTGTAAAGGAACGCACCCGAAGCGAAGTGTTCCAGGTGAACGATGGGCTGACTTTTCGGGAACTCGTACAGGATGAACGAGCCAGCGTGCGCCGGGTGCCACCGTTCAGCCACGGCAGGCAGCACAAGGATGGTGACGTTCGGGAACCCACCCATCTTCAGCAACTGCCGCAGCTGATCTGCCATGACCGATGCACCGCCGATCCGCTGCCAGAGCGCCACCTCCGAGATGATGGCCGTGAACTCCGGCGCACCTGGCCGCGAAAGAACATCCCGCCGCCCCACTCGCATGGCAACGCGAGCTTCGAGATCTGGCCCTGGAACTTCACCCATCATCGCTCGCGCGAAGTCAGCGGTCTGCAGCAAGCCCGGAACAATCGCGGTTGCGACTTCGACGATGTTGGTCGCCGTTCGTTCGAACTCGATGATCGTCGTCAGCTCACGACGAAGTCCGCTCTTCCCCGTCTCCAGCCAGTTCGGATGCTCCGCGCCCCGCGCCATGTCCACGAGTTCGGCGTACCGTTCGCCGTTCACGCCCAGGGTCGCCAGGATCTGCGCCACGTCTTCCGGCTTCGGTAAACGCGTGCCCGATTCGTAGCGCGACACCGAGACGTGGCTGACGCCGATCTGATCAGCGAGTTCTTGCTGCGTCAACCCAGCATCGCGGCGGCACTCGCGAAGTTCAGCACCGAGAGCCCGAGCCTTGGGTGTGTGTTCGGATTTTCCGACCATGAAAACAATGCTAGGCCTTTGACCTGCATAAACAACCCCCTATCGGGTAGTTGATCGATCGATTCACCAGCGGCAAACTTTTACCGGTAAGCGCGGTAAATCCCTCCGAGACAGGAGCCGCTGATGTATCCGTTTCACTGGGTGCCTGCTGCGGGGCAGCGGCATGCGAGCTTGGCCGACAAGCCCGTCGGGTGCGCTTATCCGACCGGGACCGTCGTGGAAACGCTGTGCCAGCAGGAGGTTTCCGCGGACGGCAGCGAGCTGGCGTGGTTGTGGGGCACCTGCGCCGAGTGCAACCAGGAGGCGCGGCGGATAGCCGGTGTCGACCCCTGAGCGCGAAAACCGCTGCCGTGACCGCTTTCCGCTCGACCGACCAGGAGGAACCACCCGATGTCCCCGCTGTGGACCGTGACCGCGTGCCTGCTCTCGATGTTCACCGGCATGACCGTGATGTACGCCTGCCACCGGCGCCCCCAGCACGCGGGCGCGGGTGAAGGCGCGACGAACGTCTGGCAGCTGATCGAGCACGTCGAGGCCGAAGCCCGCCGGGCGGAACCCACCGGCAGGCACCACCTCCGCGAGCCCGATGGGCCCGAGCCACCACCGCAGTGGCCCGCAACTCCGCCGGAAGCCCCACCGCTCGAACTCCACCACCGCGTCCTGGAATCCCTGCGACGCCTGTGAAGACCCGGCTCGATGCGCCCCCGACCCCCGAGCATCGAGCCGCGCGGCCGGGCGGGTCCGCCCCCTCCCCGACACCGCCCGGCCGCACCCTGGAAGGCGCCTTCGAGCGAGCTGCTCGGAGGCGCCTTTCAGCGCGCCGGGTTCACGTCGTGGTGCCGGAGGTGGTGCCGAGCTGGATCGGGGTGCCGGTGAGCCATTCGCACCAGTCCGCCGTTTCGCGCAGCGAGCAGGTCGCCGTTCGCTCCACCGCCGCCAGGTTCGGCGGGCGGAGATCCGCGCGGCGCAGAGCTGCCCACTGGGCGGCGTTGAGGATCAGCACGCGCAGCCGCGGCAGCTCCGCGATCGGCGTGATGTCCGCGAGCTCGACCGCCGACAGATCCAGCCTGGTCAGGGCCGGTAGCGTGCGCAGCACTGCGATGTCGAGGCGCTCGGCCGCTCCGGAGAGCTTCAGGTCCCAGAGCGTCGGCTGGCCCGCCAGGGCTTCGAGGTCGATGCGTTCGGCTTCGATCGCCAGGGATTCCAGCACGGGCAGGCCGCTCGAAGTCGGCGTGACCAGCTTCGCGCGGTGGATCCGCAGTTCGCGCAGGTGCCGCAGCGGCGCCAGCGCCGCCAGGTCCAGATCCACCGCGTCGTTGACGTGGATCAGCTGGGTTTCTCCGGCCCGCTCGACGATCTCGGCGAGATCGCGGTTGCCGAAGTCGTGGTAGACCAGCTCGTCCAGGCCCGCGCCGCCGAAACCGGCGTAGGTCTGCAGGTAGTCCGAATCGTCGTCCTCGTAGTCGCCCTCGCGCAGGGCCTCGACTACGCCGGCCAGCACCTCGGTCACCGATTCCGCGTAGTAGTCCGGCGGGCCGTGGATGTCGCGGCCGTACTCGAAGACCTGGCCGGGCCTGCCGCGCTCGGCCGGGTCGAGGTCGACCGCGAGGTTGTTCATCGCGAAGTCGGTGGCGAAGGTGATCCACCAGTCGTTGCGCGAGAGGCGCTTGATGGTGTGCGGCGGGTCCGACTCGAAGACCACGGCGTCGTCGAACGGCCCGTCGTTCCAGCCCAGCGAGCCCGGCTGGTGGTACTCGACGACGTGGTCCAGCGGGTAGGGCGAGAACTTGCCGAGCAGGCCGGTCTCCGCCGCGTCGTCCCTGGTCATCCGGTAGAGCGCGCGCAGGTCCTCCGGCAACCGGGCGCCCAGTTCGGCTTCGGCCGCGGCGATCTCCGGCTCGGAGTAGCCGGGCCGCAGCGCGGGCGGCCGGCCCTTGATCTGCTGGTAGCGCTCGACGAACTCGTGGAACAGGGCGGAGATCTCGGCCAGCACCGCCGGATCGGTGGGCGCTGCGGTGCGCTCGGCCGCCGCGGGCAGCGCCATCCCGGGCAGCGGGTGCCCGGGCAGCCGGAAGTCCTCGTCGAGCACCACGCGGGACTCCGACTCCAGCTCCGCGCTGAACGCCAGCTCGAACCGGCCGCATTCGCGCACCACCAGCTCCACGATCAGCGGGCGGCCGCGGCGAGGCACCGGGAGCAGCTCCACGAGCGCCGACTTCGCGTCGAAGAAGTCGGGATCGAGATCGACCTCGACGCCGACCGGGTGCGTGATCCGGGTGGCCCCGGCTTCCACGCGCAACCACACGACCGCGGGCCCGGTACGCCCGCCCCCGGTGCGCACGCCCAGCGCCAGCCGCCGGGCCGCCGCCTGAAGTCCCGTTGTCATGCGGGAATTCTCCACGTACCCACCACAAACGGCCGAACCGGGCTCACCGTCCAGGTGCCGGACAGCCGACGCCGCTGACCGGACCGCAGTCGAATGGTCCTTTCGCACTAGGAGAGCCCGCCGACGTGGAGCGGTCAGCGCCGCGCGAACAACGCGCTGAACCACCGGGGAGTTCCTTCCGGCATGCTGCGGCCTGCGACGCGCTCCAGCTCGGTGACCCGCTCGGCGCTCGCCCTGAGCACTGTGAGGCTCGCGCTCACCCGTTCCTCGGAATGGACCCACAGGTCGCAGAGCGCGTACCCGTAGGCGGCGGTGCGATCCGCGCGCAGGGCGCGCCTCGACCGCCGGTGGTCCAGGTAGGCGAGCAGGTACGCCGACAGGAATCCGAGCAGCAGGAACAGCCCGGTGCGCCAGAACAAGTCCGCCTGACCGCGCGGGGAGAAGCGCAGCACGCGTTCCGGCGGCTCAGCGGTCACCAGCTCGCGACGCCGCCCGGCGGGGGCGGCGCTGGCCGGGGATCGGCGAAGCCGGTGGAAGCGGTTCGCCGGTCGCAGCCGTTCGATGACGGGACGGTTGACGAGGAAGAGCCCGATCCACACCGCGAGGACCAGGACGAGCGCGATGAACGGGCCGACGATGACGACACCGACTCCGCCGTCCTCCACCATCATCGCGATGATCCACGCGCAGAGACCGGCGAACGCCAACGACGCCAGCTTCGCGGCGATGGCACCGAAGGCTTCGGCGGTGCAGAACCCCGAGCGTTCGGTCAGGTGGGCCACGAGCGCGACGCGCTGCGGATCCGCGCCGCTGCGGCTCGCATCCGGTCAGTCCTCGGCGTTCGGGGCTCGGCTGCCCGCCAGCTGCTCGCGGACCTCGCCGAGCGCGAAGCCGAGCAGGTTGAGGCCGCGCCACTGCTGCGGGGAATCGGCTCGCGGGTCGTCGGCGGCGAGGCCGATGCCCCAGACCGCGTCCACCGGGCTGGCCTCCACGAGGACTCGCTCGCCCGTGCTGCGGAGGAACTCCGCCAGCTCCGGGTGCTGCGCGAACTTCGCGGCGTTGCCGGTGCGGACGATCTCGCAGCGCGCCTCCTCCCAGCACTGCTGGTCGAAGCCGCGCACGCCGCGGCCGAGCGCCTTGGCGCGCTGCGGGTGGCCGGATTCCAGGATCCGCTCCGCGCTGTCCCAGTCGTCGAAGAGCGTCGCCTTGCGCCACATCATGTAGTGCTCCGCGGTGGCGAAGGTGCGTCCGTCGACGACGAACGGCGCCGGCCACCACTGGCTCAGGCAGCCCTTGCCCGCGCGGCCGTCGCGCTCCGGCTGGTGGCCCCAGAAGTGCAGGAACTTGACCCGGCGCCCCTCGCGGGTCAGGTCGATCAGCTCGGCGACGTTTCGCGGGTTCATGTCCAGCAGTGTCGCAAACGTCCGCATTGGACAGCAGCTGGTTTTCCGGCGCGTGGCCCCTGTCACGCCGGGTGACGGCCTCCGGAACGCCTGCGACGGCGGTCACAGCGGCCGTGGGAGGCTTGGGTGCCAGGCAGGACGCGGTTCGCACGCCGCACCGCGCCCTGTCTGGCACACCCCCAGCACCCCGATTCCACGATCGTGGAATCTCGACAGACGGTAATCTCAGATGCGAGAATCCGTCAATCGCCGAAACGGTCCAAGACCCGTGAATCCCGGAGAGTGTGATGAACGACCCTGGTGCCGCCCTGGCCGAGCGGCTGGCGTGGTTGCGGGAGTCCTTCCCCAACCCCGAGACGGGAAGGCCGTACGAGGTGAAGGCGATCGCCGCGTCCACCGGGATCTCGCTCTCGCAGCTGTACAAGATCCTCTCCGGCGAGTCGCCGAACCCCGGCTGGCAGCACCTCAAGGCGCTGGCCGGTTTCTTCGGCGTCCCGCTGGACACCTTCGACGACGGCGAGCACGGCGAGAAGATCCGCACCCAGCTGGCCGCGCTGGTGGAGCTGCGCAGCCTCAAGGAAGGAGGCGTGGAGGCGGTGAGCCTGCGCGGGCTGACCCCGGCCCAAGCCGACCGCATTCGCGGCGTGGTCGAGGACCTGCGCCGCTCCAACACCAGCTCGGATCACGATGAAGCATGAGCCTGATCACGAGTCGTTCCGCTGCGTGCGCCTGGTGCTGGTCATGAGCCAGGATCGCGGTGTGAAGCCGTCCCAGCAGCGCGATCTCGCGGCCCGGTGCCAGGAGCTGGCGACCGCCCTGCCCCTGCCCTCGCCGTGGGACCTGGAAGCGTTCATCGCCGAGCTGGCCGAGCTGCGCGGGCGGCCGATCGAGCTGCGCCGGGTCTCCGCCGTGGAGTCCGACAGCCCGTGCGGCGCGCTGATCTCGCTGGCCGACCGGGACGTGATCGGCTATCTGCCGAGCACCCCGCTGCACGAGGAGCACATCATCCTGCACGAGGTCGGCCACCTGGTGTGCGGGCACTCCGACACCAAGCTCGCCGACTCGCCGCTGGTGGCGGCGCTGGTGCCGGACCTGCCTCGGGAGCTGGTGCAGAGCGTGCTCGGCCGCTCCGCCTTCGACGCCACCACCGAGCAGGAAGCCGAGCTGGTGGCCAGCCTCTACCTGTACCGCGCGGGCCGCGCCCCGGCGCCGATCCGCCGGGTGCGCAAGCTCGACGCGAAGACCGGCCGGACGCTGCGCGAGATCCAGGCGACCTTCGACAGCGCCCGCCGCGGCCCCGAGAAGCGCCGATGACCAGCGTCGTCCTGCAGACCGCCGGCCTCATCGCGGTGCTGGCGGCGCTGGTCAAGCTGGTCCAGTCGCGGCGTTCGCCGACGCCGAGCGTGCGCTACCTGTGCGGCGCGATCGGTTCGGTGGGCCTGTCCGCGGCGCTGGTGGCCACCACCTCGCTGACCTGGGTGGCGACCTGGGAACCGGTCCCGAACTCCGGGCGGCTGGTGGCGAACCTGCTGGCCATCCTCGCGGCGGTGTGCGTGCACGGGCTGCTGGCGCACCTGCTCAACGAGCCCGCCGATGCGCGGCGCGTGATGCGCATCCAGTTCCTGGTGGCCGGGATCGCGGCGGCCGTGATGACGGTGCTGCTGATGTCCGCGGGCATCCCCTTCGACCCGGACTTCCTGGCCGCGTTCGCCGACCACCCGGCCGTGGCGGCCTACCTCGTGGTCTTCTCGCTCTACATCGGCTCGGCCACGCTGGCCTTCGGCTGGTTCCTGCGCAGCTACATCTCCCAGACCAGCCGCCGCTGGCTGCGGGCCGGGCTCCGCACGATCCAGGCCGGTTGCGTGGCCTCGGCGGCCTGGGCGGCGAGCAAGATCGCCGCCGCGGCCGTCTCGGTGGCCGGGCACCAGCCCGGCGTCCTGGACCCGATCGGCGGGGCCTGCGCCGCGGCGTGCGTGGCGCTGGTGGCGCTCGGCGCGACCATGCCCGTGTGGGGCCCGTGGTTTTCGCTGCCGTTCGACTGGTGGCGCGCCAAGCGCCAGTCCCGCCTGCTCGGTCCACTGTGGAATCGGCTGGCCGATGAGCTCCCGCAGATCACCCTGCCCGCCGGAATGGTCGCGCCGAACGCGCAGTTCGCCCTGTACCGCCGGGTCGTGGAGATCCGCGACGCCCAGCTGGTCCTGCGCCCCTACGTCCACCCCGAGGTGAGCGCGTGGGCCCGCCGCGCAGCCGATGAAGCGGGCCTCGATGAGCGCGCGGCCCACCAGACCGCGGAAGCGGCCTGCCTGGTGACGGCGCTGGACGCGCACGCAGCGGGCCACCGCCACCAACCGGAACCGGACGAGACGAGCGCGCCGTACCGCGGAGTCGCCTCCGACACCCGAACCGAGGCGAACTGGCTGATCAAAGTGAGCCGAGCGGCGGAGCGCTCCCCGATCGTCGCGCAGGTGCGCGACCGGGCGCGCGCCGACCTCCCCGACCCCGCGGAGTGACGCGCTGCTGCGTGGTCATCAGCCATCGGCTCGCGCGGCGCGCTGGTGGGAAGGAAGTGCGGCCGCCTTCCCCGGCAGGTGTGTGCCCCCTCCGACGTGCTCGCACTGCGCGGGCTGATCTCAGTTTCGCGCGCAATCGCAACGGGCTCGCCACGCCCCGGGGCGCGCGGTCAGACGAGCAGGGTGAAGAGGCCGCCGCCGATGATCGCGCCGACGATCGCGCCGATGGTGACCTGGGCCGCAGTGTGGTCGCGGACGTGCACTCGTGACCAGGAGATCGCCGCGACCACCAGCAGCAGGGCCCAGCACACCGGGTGGAAGAGCACCGCGAGGATCACCACCGCGCCCGCCGCCACCGCCGAGTGCATCGAGATCTTCCACCAGACCGTGATCCCGCCGGTGACCAGCAGCGACACGATCATCGCGATGTCCAGGGCGATCAGCAGCCACGGCGCGTTCAGCAGCACCAGCAGCCCCAGCCCCACCAGGCTCATCACGATCAGCGCCACGAAAGGCACGAACCGGCCCGCCCGGTCGCGCACGTGGTGGCTGTCCCAGCGCCCGGTGCGCGCGCCCCACACGATGACGCCCATCGGCAGGATGCTGCTGGTCACCGACACCAGCAGTCCCCAGCCCAGCGCCGGGCCGATGCTCTCGGTGGCCCGCCAGGCGACCGCGAGCGGCAGCACCACCACGATCACCCACGGCGCGAAGATCTCGGTGAGCACGCGCGCCAAGCGGTCCGTGGAGGTCTTCGTCTCGGGTGCTGCGTCGGTCATGGGGTCCTCTGCCGCTCGGATCGGTCAAACCGATTGTCACACAGCAGGATTCCCGACCTTCCCGGCACCACCGGCACGAGGGGACGGTGCTCCGCCCCCGTGACGCCCGGCACTTCGGTGCGTGCTGTCGCGGAGGAGACGCGCCGCGGCAACACCACCGAGGGCCTCCGCCGCAACCGGTTCTCCTCGCGCAGACCGCGCCTAGCCCACGCTGTCGATCAGCAGGTCCAGGCGCGCTTCGCGATGGCTGGCGCGGAGGCGGTCGGCGCGGGAGAGGACGGCGAGGCCGTGGACCGCGCTCCAGACGACCTCCGCGAAGGTTTCCAGGTCGCGGTCGCCGGCCAGCGGTTCCAGCACGGCGATGATCTCGGCGAACGCGTTCTTGAGCTCGGCGGGCGAGTCGTCGGCGCCGAAGGGGATGTCCAGCGGCCGGACGAACATCGCTTCGTAGAGCGCCGGGCGCTCCCGCGCGAACCCGAGGTAGGCGTCGACCACCGCGCGCAGGGCGGCTTCGGGCGAGCGGCGGCTCGTGCGCGCCCGGCGCAGTTCGCGGCCGAGCTCGGCGAAACCGTTCACGGCCACCGCCGCGAGGATGGCGTCCTTGTTGCGGAAGTGGCTGTACAGCACGGGTTGGCTGTACTCCACGCGCTCGGCCAGCCGCCGCGTCGTGACCGCGTCCCAGCCCTCGGCCTCGAGGAGCTCCCGCGCCGAATCGACGATCAGCCGGTGCCGCTCGGCACGTTCCCGTTGCTTGCGGTCCTGCACGGACATGGCTGGATCCTAGCACCGCTAGACATCCGAGCAGTACTACCGCTAGCGTTGCTAGAACATCGGTCAGCGCTAGACCTAGGAGTGGTTCATGACGCTGCGCAGGTTCAACACCGGTTTGATCGTCGTGCTGGGACTCTTCGTGGTGTCCTTCGGACTCCGCTTCGTCGTCGACGGGGCCGGAGCGGCGGCGGGCTTCGGCATCCCCGACTGGCCGCAGGGCAACGCCGCGGGCTACTTCACCGTCAAGGGCGTCCGCGACCTGTTCTGCGCGGCGGTGATCTTCATCCTGCTCGCCCTGGGCCAGCGCCGGGCCCTGGCCTGGGTCGCGCTCGCCGCGGCGGCCATCCCCTTCGGCGACACCATCGCCGTGCTGTCCAGCGGCGGATCCCCGGCAGCTGCCTTCGGGATCCACGCGGCCACCGGCGTCGTGGTGGTCGTCGCAGCGCTGCTGCTGCTCCGCGAAGGGCGGGCCGCGGAGCGCGGCTGAGCCGGTCAGGCGCGCTTGGCGTGCTCTTCGGAGCCGGCGACCATCTCGATCAGGCGGTCGCCGAGGACCTCCGGGATCACCCGGGCCGCCGAGCGGGCCGCCGCGGCGTTGAGGGCCGACATCACCAGCGGGCGGAGGCGCTGGAGGACGTCGCTGTAGTACGGGACCTCCTCCTCGCTCGGGACCGGGCGGGTCAGGACGTGCCTGCGGACCATCTCCACCAGGTGCCCCGCCACGTGGTCGATGTCCTGCTGGAGCTGTTCGGCCAGGTCGAGCACCTCGCCGAGCGGCACGCCGAGGCTGACCAGCTCGGCACCGGCGTCCAGCAGCTGCGGGCTCTGGGAGACGAATCCGCGCCCGCGCCGCTCCAGCAGGCCGAGCTCCATCGCGCGCTTGACGTTGCCGGGGCTGAACTGCTTGCCGAACATCCGGCGCAGTTCGGTGGCGGTGACCGCGCGGGGCGCTTCCTCGGCCCAGGACTCGCCGACGACCTCCTCCAAGCCGAGCACGTCGCCGAGGCTGCGGCCGGACTCCCAGGCGGAGATCATCTCCTTGATCTGCGCGAACGCGTAACCGCGCTCCAGCATGTTGATGATCAGGCGCAGCCGGACCAGGTGCGCGTCGGAGTAGATCGCGGTGCGGCCCTGCCGCCGGGGCGGCGGCAGCAGTTCCCGGTCCTGGTAGACGCGCACGTTGCGCACCGTCGTCCCCGCTGCCCGAGCAAGATCGTCGATCCGGTATTCCGCCACCTGGTGAAGTCTAGTGACCCAGTTCGAACGACGCCGAGCCCCGCCGCGCGGTGATCACTCGTGATCGCCGTCCACGTAGTACCAGGCCCCGCCTTCCTTGGCGAAGCGGCTGTTCTCGGTCAACGTGCCCCTCTCCCCCGGCAGCCGGTAGTGCGCCCGGAACCGCACGGTGCCCGCCGAGTCGAACGGCCCGCCACCGGTGCGCTCCAGGATCTCCAGGTGCACCCAGCGCTGCTCGGGATCGAGCTCCACCTCGTCCGGCCGCGTCGATGGGTGCCAGGACGCCAGCAGGTAGGAGGCGTCCCCGACCGCGAAAGCGCTGAACCGGGAACGCATCAACTGCTCGGCGGTGCTCGCGCGGCGCTCACCGGAGTGCAGCGGAGCGCAGCACTCGGCGAAAGGTTCACCGAGCCCGCAGGGGCATCGTTCAGCAGTGCTCACCGCACCAGCTTCTCACCGGCGATGCGCACCGACATCACCGAGTGGCGACCAGGTGGGCGCGGCGCCGAACGACCGCACCGCGCCCACAGCCGGTCATTCCACTGCCGCAGCCCCGGCATCCCGATCGATTCGCTCCGGCTCACGGGTCTTGAGCAGGACGCAGCACAGCGCGGCCAGGACGAGCACCGCGGCCGATGCCAGCAGCACCACGTCCATGGCGTTCGCGAACGCAGCCGCGAACGTTCCCCGACCGGCCTCGGTGAACGCGGCTGCCTCCGCCGGAGGCAGACCATTCGGCACGGCAGGCGGGCCGAACCGGTGTCCCGAGGTGATCGCGCTCTGCACGAACTGCTCGCGCAAGCCCTCGGGCAGCCGGGCCGCGCGCGAAGTGGCCTCGTTGCGCAGCGACGCGTTCAGAACGGCCGCCAGCACCGCACCCAGGACAGCGGTGCCGAGCACGCCACCGATCTGCCGGGTGGTGCTGGAGACACCGGAGGCAGCGCCCGCGAGCGCCGGATCGACCCCGTCCATGGTGACCTGCTGCAGTGGCGCGAAAGTCGCTCCGCTGGCGATGCCGATGATCAGCAGCCCCGGCAACAGCTGCCACGCGCTCGAATTCGGCCCCGTCATCGCCACGACGACCACCAGACCGGCCGCCAGCAGGACCATTCCCAGCGCGAGGACGAACCGCCCGCCGAACTCGTCGGCCAGCCTCCCGGCGAAGGCCGAACCAACCGCGGTGAGGATGGCGTTGGGAAGCATGATGAAACCCGTCTCCAACGCCGTGAAACCCAGCGCCATCTGCAGGTAGAGGACGAGCACGAAGGCCATGCCGATCATGCCCAGCTGGAACACGAAGCCGATCCAGTTGCCGACGGCGAAGTTCCGGCCGGTGAACAGCTTCAGCGGCATCAACGGCTCGCCGGGCCGGTTGTGCTGCCAGAGCACGACGAGCACCAGGAAGGCGACCCCTCCGACGATGACCGACGTGATGCCGACCGGGCCGGCGATCGTTCCCCAGCCGTAGCGCGGGCCTTCGATCAGGCCGAACACGATGCCGGTCAACCCCGCGGTTGCCAGCACGACACCGACCACGTCGAACGCGTGGGCGCGCCCGACCCGCAACTCGGGAGCGAACACCAGGGCCAGCAACGCGGCGATCACCCCGATGGGCAAGTTGATGAAGAAGATCCACCGCCAGCCGAAGTGGGCCAGGACGAACCCGCCGGCGATCGGGCCGAGGATCGGCGCGAGGCCTGCGATCGCCCCGAACACCCCGAAGGCCTTGCCCCGCTGCTGCGGCGGGAAGATCGCGAGGATCGATGAGATCACCTGCGGGAAGAGCAGTGCCGCGCCCAGCCCCTGGAGCACTCGCCCGGCGATGAGCTGTTCCGGCGAACCCGCGAATCCGCACAGCGCGGAGGCGACGGTGAAGGTGACGATTCCGGCCAGGAACAAGCGCCGGTACCCGAAGGTGTCCCCGAGCCGCCCGGTCGTGATCAGCAGCACCGAGAAGACCAGCAGATAGGCGTCGATCACCCACAGCACCTGGTCGTACGAGGCGCCGAAGCCCTCGATGAGAGTCGGGACGGCGATGTTGATGACTGTTCCGTCCAGCAACGCCATGAAGAAGCCGACGCAGAAGATGCCGAGCACCAGCCAAGGGCGCTGCGTCGGCGGGTTGTCAGCGGAATGGGATTCCGGCACTCCGATTACCTCCGTGAAACGGGCACCGGTCGGCAACTGGAGCCGAGCGCGCTGGGCGAGCAGCAGCCTCGGAGGTCCGGAGCCGTCGACCGGTTCGGGAAAGATGACTTCTCCGACGACGCCGCGAAAACGAGATCGGGCGTCTCAGCGCCGGGTCACGGGTTCAACGGACTTCCGGATCCCTTGGGAGGACGCACGCACGCGGGACCGAAGCACAACGCGTGCGGCGCGGAGAACAGAACTCGCTCAGCTGTCACAGCCATGTCAGAACACCTTGTTGCTACGTGGTGTGACTCTCACCTAACCTCCGGTCATCGGACCCGAGGAAGCTGTTTGGCGAGGCTGAGCCCACGGTGAGATGTCGTGACGCAGTCTAGCGCAACGTGCGCGCCGCCTCAGCCGAGGGGTCTGCGCACACGTCTCGAAACGGCTGTCCCCCAACCACTTCCCGCATGGGGCACGAGCCTCGATGCTGCTCGCGGGTCACGTCTCAGATGCCGCCGCCTACCGCTGCGCGGCTCGGGCGACGGAGGCCGAGCGCCGATCGGCTGGTGAGTGCGCAACAGTGTTCGCACACTGTTGCGCACTCACGATCAACTCAGCTCTCGCAGCAGTGGGAGCCGGAGGCGGTGCCGGGCGGGACGTCGAGGGTCGGGTTGCGGTCGAAGAAGCCCACCGGCTTCAGGGTGAAGCCGCAGACGTCCACCGGCATGATCGGCCAGTCCTCGCTGCGCGGGAAGTGGGTCAGGCCGAAGGTGTGCCACAGCACGATGTCCTCGCCGTCGATGCCGCGGTCGGCCGCCGTGAACGCCGGGATGCCCGCGCCGCCGTGGCTCTGGTTCACCCACTCGCCCGCCGGGTAGCGCTCGTCCGGGTCGTACCGGGTGACCCACAGGTGCTTGGTGGCGAAGGCGGCGCGCTTGGCGATCGAGGACTCCGGATCGGCCAGCAGGGCCGGATATCCCTGCGGGTGCAGCGCGTAGCCGACCGGCCGGCCGAGGCGGTTGGTGCGCTCGGTGTTGACCACGTGCCAGGTCCGGCCCGCGGTCGGGTTCGCCTCGCGGCCCGCGTCGCTCTCCCGCGCCAGCCGCGCGACGCTGCGGGTGAAGGCGTTGCCGTGCGGGTTTTCCGGGCCGATCGGCACCCGCTGGGCCTCGATCTCGTCCACCGCGTTGCGGGTTCCGTCCACCATCATGTCCAGGCGCGCGCTGAACAGGTGCTGGTGGTACGGGCCGCCGACGCCGGGGGCGAGCTCGCCTGCCCAGCGCGAACCCTCCTCCGGGTAGGCGGAGGTGAACACGATGCCGGTCGCCTTGGTCTCCAGCTGGATGGTGCCGTCCAGGTAGAGGTACCAGTAGAAGCCGTAGTCGTAGTTGCCGACGGAGACGAAGAACGACACCACCAGGCGCCGCTGCCGCCGGGTCTCGGCCGACCCGGTGAACACGTCGGTGTGCTTCCACAGCACCCCGGCGTCCTCCTCGTGCATGCACACCGCGTTGCGCAGCGTGCGAGGCGTGCCGTCCTCCTGCGCCACCACCGCGTCGAAGTAGCGGATCTCGCCGAGGCAGTCGCAGCCGAGCACGAGTTCGTTGGCCAGCTTGCCCATCGCGTACTCGCCGGCGTCGAAGTAGTTCTGCCAGAACCGGACCGGCGACGGGTCGCCGTAGTTGACCACCATCTCGGCGATCGACGCCCGGTAGATCACCGGCCGCTCGCGCTCGCCGTCGCGGAAGGAGATCTGGTGCAGCACCAGGCCCTCGCGCGGGTCGAAGCCGATGCGGAACCGCCAGTTCTCCCACCGCACCTCGTGCCCGTCGACCTGAAAGCTCGGCCCGTCGGGCTGGGTGATCTCGATCGGCCGCAGGCTGTCCCGGTGCGGGCCGGCGGAGTAGTCGCCGCTCTCCTGCGGCACCGGGAACTTCCGGTCGTCGACGACCTCCAGCACCCGCTGCTCGATCACGTCGACGTAGGCCACCAGCCCGTCGATCGGGTGCGCCCACGGCAGCTCGTCCGGGCTGTCCTGGGCGAAGGCCAGCGCGCGCAGCATCCGGCGGCCGCGCTCCTCCGCGGTGCCGAACCACCCGGCCGACAGCGGGCACACCCGCACCTTGGAGATGTCGTCGAAGCCGCGCTCCCGGATGGCGCGCTGCCAGGTCTCGTCGGTGCGCACGATGCGCTCGACCAGCTCGTACTCGTCGAGCATCACCGGCGGCTGGCCGTGCTCGGCAGGGTCCACCACGGCCTTGTCCACCACCTCACCGCTGGTCAGCGACACCACGGCGGTGGTCAGCTCTCCGGTGCCGACGTCGAGCAGCACCGAACGCGCGCGGCGGTCGACCGGATCGCCGTCGCGGTGCGCGAGCACGCTCGCCTTGTCCGGTTCCGCCAGCTGCACCAGCGGAAAACGGGTCGACTCGTGCAGCAGACCCGCCTGCTGCAGGATGTCGCGGTTGCGCAGGAATTCCGCCTCGCTCAGCGGTTCCAGCGGGTGCATCGTCATCGCGTCCAACCTCTCGAACGTCGGCGAACAGCTCAACCCAGGCCCACCCAGACTCCCTTGGTCTCGGTGAACTCGTCCAGTGCGTGAGCGCCCATCTCGCGACCCCACCCGCTGGCCCCGAACCCGCCCCACGGTGCGGCCGGGTCCAGCAGCGGGAGCATGTTGACGAACACGTTGCCCGCCCGGATCGCCGCCGCGGTGCGGTGCGCGGTGGCCAGGTCCCTGGTCCACACGCACGCGGCCAGGCCGTACTCGGTGTCGTTGGCCCGCGCGGGCAACTCCTCCGGATCGTCGTAGGGCAGCACCGACAGCACCGGCCCGAATATCTCCTCGCGCGCGATCGTCATCCCATCGGTGACACCGGAGAACACGGTCGGGTGGAAGAAGTGGCCCGGCCCGTCGCCGCGTCGGCCGCCGGTGACCAGCTGCGCGCCCTCGGCCAGCCCGGTTTCGACGTATCCGGCGACGTTGTCGAGGTGTTCGGCCGAGACCAGCGGGCCGAGCTGCGTGTCCGGGTCGAGCCCGGCGCCCAGCCGCAGGCCCTCGGCGGCCTCGGCGATCTTGGTGGCGAACTCGTCGACGCGCTTGCTGTCGACGTAGAAGCGGGTGTAGGCGGCGCAGACCTGGCCGGAGTTGAGCAGCGCGCCCTGCAGGTTCCCGGCGACGGCGGCGTCGATGTCGGCGTCGCGGGCGATGATGCTGGGCGCCTTGCCGCCGAGTTCGAGGCTGACGCGCTTGAGGTTGCCCGCGGCGGCCACCACGATCTTCTTGCCGACCTCGGTGGAGCCGGTGAACGACACCTTGTCCACCGCCGGGTGCTCGGCCAGCGCCCGGCCTGCGTCCGGGCCGCCGGTCAGGCAGTTCACCGCGCCCGCGGGCGCTCCGGCCTCCGCGCACAACCGCGCGAGCTCCACAGTGGACAGCGGTGTCTGCTCGGCGGGCTTGAGGATCACGGTGTTCCCGCAGGCCAAGGCCGGAGCCAGCTTCCAGGCCGCGATCATCAGCGGGAAGTTCCACGGCGTGATCAGCGCGCACACCCCGACCGGCTCGCGGCGGGTGTAGTGCAGCGCGTTGGGCACCGACACCGGCGAGGTCGCGCCTTCGATCTTGGTGCACCAGCCCGCGTAGTAGCGGAACACCTCGGCGGCCATCGACACGCTGACGCCGCGCGCCACGCCGATCGGCTGGCCCTGGTCGCGGGTCTCCAGCCGGGCGAGCTCGTCGGCCGAAGCCTCGATGAGATCGGCGATCCGCCACAGCAGCCGCGCCCGCTCGGCGGGCGGCATCTCGCGCCAGCCGGGATCGGCGAACGCCTCGCGCGCGGCGGTGACCGCGCGGTCGACGTCGGCCGCGCCCGCGTCGGCGCAGCGCCCCAGCAGTTCGCCGGTGGCCGGGTCGTGGGTGAGCAGCTCGGCCCCGTCGGCGGCGGGCACCCAGCTGCCGCCGATGAGCAGTTGTCGGCGCACGTTCTCCTCCTGGTTGCTGGCGACGCCGACCACTCTGCTGCCGCCCGGCCCGCGCTTCTTGCCCACGCGCGAACTCCTGTTGTCCACCCGCGCACGGATCGCCGGAAGGCGCCATTTTCCGCAGGTGGAGGCACGTGAGTGCTTTCGGGTGCTATAAGCCCCCAAAGCACTCACGGCAGCCGAACAGCGAAAACGGAGCCGACGATGTGCCGCGCGACAGCGTCGCGGGCTTCAGCCGCCGAGATGCGCTGAGCGGTACTCGCGCGGGGAGACGCCGAAGGTGGCCTTGAACAGCTTGGAGAAGTGAGCCGCGTTCGGCAGGCCCCAGCGGCCCGCGATGGCGCTGACCGGCAGCTCCGCCAGCTCCGGGTCCGCCAGGTCGCGGCGGCAGCGCTCCAGCCTGCGGGCCCGGATCCAGCCGCTGACCGGGACACCGTCGGCGGAGAACAGCTTGTGCAGGTAGCGCACCGAGATGTGGTTCTCCGCCGCAATCGTCTCCGGCCCCAGCTCGGGATCGGAGAGGTGCTGCTCGACGAACGACCGCAACCGGCCGAGCAGATCACCGCGCAGCGCCGCGGGTTCGACGCCTTCCTCCACCGCCGCGGACAGCACGTCCAGCACCGCATCGCAGATCAGCAGCCCGGAGCGCGATCCGGCCGCGTCCTCCCGCACGCACAGCTCCTGCACCAGCGAGCGCACCAGCCGCCCGGTGCCGCGCTGGCCGTCGAACCGCCGTGCGCGCAGGTCGGCGAGGTCGTTCGGGCGCAGCCGCAGCAGCTCGCGGGGGAACATCAGCACCACCGAGCGGAACGACTCGTCGAAGCTCAGCGTGTACGGCCGGCCGGTGTCGTAGAGCGCGAAATCGCCCGGCGCGAGCACGGTTTCGCGCCCGTCCTGGCAGACCACGGCGTTGCCGCGCACCTGCAGGCTGACCTTGAGCTGCCCGGCGTCAGCGCTGCGGATCAGCTTCGAGGTGCGCGAAACCCGGTGCGGCGCGGCGGAGATCTCCGAGAGGTGCATCGCGCCGATGTGGTTCGACCGGATCCGCGCGCGGAACCGGCCCTGGCGCGTGGCGCTCGCCTGCAACGGCACGAATGCGTTCGAGATGACCTGCTGCCAGGCTTCGAAGTGGTTCGCCTGCACCGCGGCAACGGCCGACATCCAGACCTCCATTGGTCGATGCCGAGCACGCTACAAAGCCCGCCGGGAAAAGGCCACGGTTACCGCCCGGTCACCACGGGTCAGTTCGCGTCGAAGCGGTGCCGGTGGGCGGCGATCGCCACCCGGTGCTCGGCGGCCCACTCCCCGAGTCCCAGGGTCGCCACCAGCAAGGACCGGCCGATCCCGGTGAGCTCGTAGGCCACCTGCGGCGGCACGCTGGCGTGCACGTGGCGGCTGACCAGCCCGTCGCGCTCCAGCTTCCGCACCGTCACGGTGAGCATCCGCTGCGAGATGCCGGGCACCGCGCGCTGCAGCTCGCCGAACCGGCGCCGACCGCCGCGGAGCTGCCCGAGGACCGGCAGGCTCCACTTGTCGCCCACCAGCGACACGATCTGCAACACCTCCCGGCAGACCTCGTCCTCGTCCTGCAACGGTTACCTCCTTGTGCGCAGCGCACCGAAATGTGCCGTCTTGCAACGACTTCGGCCGGGGATCGACGATGCCCCCGGACGAACAGTAACCACTGGAGGAACGGGTGCACCGAACGCTGGTGATCGTGGGAGCCGGGCCGGGGCTCGGCATGGGAGTGGCGCGCGCATTCGGCAAGCGCGGGTACCGGGTCGGGTTGATCGCCCGCGACGCCGAGCGCCTGGCGGCCTCGGTCGGCGAACTGGACGGGCTCGGCATCACCGCCGCCGCCCGCCCGGCCGACGTCGCCGACCACTCCGCGCTGGCGGGCGCGCTCGACGGACTGCGCAGCGAACTCGGCGAGATCGACGTGCTGGAGTACAGCCCGGGGCCGCAAGGCGCGCCGATCACCTCGGCCGCCGAGACCACGCCGGAGACCGCCGCCGCGCAGTTCGCGCTGAGCACGCTCGGCGGCGTCGCCGCGGTCGGCCACGTCCTTCCCGCGATGCTCCGCCGCGGCAGCGGAACGCTGCTGCTGACCACCGGGGTGTCGGCGAAGGTGCCGGCGCCGTTCCTGGGCAACGTCGGACTCGCGATGGCGGGGCTGCGGAACTGGGCGCGAGCCCTGCACCTCGAACTGGCCCCGAAGGGCGTCCACGCGGCAGCCGTCGTGATCGCCACCGGGATCACCGCCGGCAACGCCGACGAGATCGGCGAGCGCTACGCCGAGCTGGCCGAGCGGCCCGACCGGGCGGAGGAGGTCATCGGCGACGTCGCCGCCTTCGAGGAGCTCGTCCGCAGCGCCGCTGCGGTCCGGTGACCGCCGACGTTGGCGGCCCGGTCGCCGGGGGATGTGCGACCGGGCCGCGCGTCACGTGCGGATGCCCGGGGGTGAGCGGGCACCGTCTACTCGCGCGGTTCCGCGGCCTGCGCCGTAGCGCCGCGGAATCACGCGGGCACCTGCGGAATCCGCCGGTGCCGGGCCACCGCGCGGGCAGCCGGGACGTGATGCAGGCCATGTTGCACCCGCGCACCCGCGGTGTCGCCCTTTTGCAGCTATCGACACTTCTGTCACTTGTGTAACCGGGCTGAGCTGGTGGCTTCTCCGGCGGCGGGACGGGTTAACGTTCCCGGACCCGGTCGTGGCGGAGGTGAACATCGTGCTGCGGGTGCAGGCGTCGCTGTCCCGGCAGCTGCTGAGCTGGCAGCTGCTGATCATCTTCGTGCTGCTCGCCTCGGTCGCGGTGTTCTCCGTGGCGCAGACCGACGTCGCGTTCCGGGCCACCGAGGGCAGGCGGATGCTCTCGGTGGCCGAAGACCTGGCCGCCACCGACGGCGTGCGGGTCAGCCTGCTCAACCCGTTCTCCCGCGACGCCCTGCCGATCTTCGCCGAGTCCGCCCGCAGCCTCTCCGGAGCGGACGCCGTGATCATCGCCGACCACCGCGGCATCGTGCTCACCTCGCCCGATCCCGCCCAGCGCGGCAAACCGCTGCCGCTCGGCGAGAGCACCGTGCTGCACGGCCGGTCCTGGGTCGGCGAGATCAGCACCGACGGCGTCGACTCGCTGGTGGCGCACGTGCCGGTGATCTCCCAGGACGCGCAGATCATCGGAGTGGTCGCCGCGGGCAGCGACACCCCGGACGTGCTGCAGGGCCTGCGCGAAGCGCCCGAGAACCCGATGGCGCTGCTGGCCTTCGCCACCGTCCTCGGCGTGGCCGGGTCGGTGCTGCTGGCGCGGCGGGTCAAGCGGCAGACGCTCGGGCTGGAGCCGCGCGAGATCACGCGGCTGGTCGAGCACCGCGAGGCATTGCTGCACGGCGTGCGCGAGGGCGTGCTGGGCGTCGACGAGCAGAACCGGATCACGCTGGTCAACGACCAGGCGCGGCAGCTGCTGTCGCTGTCCGAGGACTGCGTCGGCCGCGACATCGACTCGCTGGACCTCAACGACCGCGCCCGCGACGTGCTCACCGGCCGCACCGACGGCGTCGACCAGATCGTGCTGCGGCGCGGCAAGGTCGTGGTGCTCAACCGGATGCCGATCTCCTCGGTCGGCGCGGTGGTCACCATGCGCGACCGCACCGAACTCGTCGACCTGCAGCGGGAGCTGGCCGTGCACCGCGACACCACCGACACGCTGCGCGCCCAGGCCCACGAGTTCAGCAACCGGCTGCACACCATCTCCGGGCTCATCGAACTGGGCGAGTACGACGAGGTGCAGCGCTACGTGCTGCGCATCAGCCACCGCCACGAGCAGTGGCACGCGGAGGTCACCGCGCGCATCCACGACCCGGCGACCGCCGCGCTGCTGATCGCCAAGGCGAGCCTGGCCGCCGAGCGCGGCGTCGGGCTGCGCCTGAACGAGGGCAGCTACCTGCCGGAGGTCGGCGAAGAGCTCTCCGCCGACCTGGTCACGGTGCTGGGCAACCTCGTCGACAACGCGCTGGACGCGCTGGAGGGCTCAGCGGTGGCCGACCGCTGGATCGAGGTCGACCTGCGCGCCACCGACGAAGTCGTCGCCGTGGTGCGCGATTCGGGCCCCGGGGTGGCCGCCGAGATCGTCGAGGAGGTCTTCCGGCACGGCTTCACCACCAAGGCCGCGCGCGGCGGCGATCGCGGGCTGGGGCTGGCCATGACCAGGCAGATCTGTCATCGTCGCGGCGGCTCGGTGCAGGTGCACAACGCACACGGCGCGGTGTTCACCGCGCGGCTGCCGCTGGAAGGACCGCAGGCATGATCAAGGTGTTGGTGGTGGACGACGACTTCATGGTCGCCAAGGTCCACAGCGGGTACGTGGCGCGGGTGCCCGGTTTCGAGGTCGTCGCGGCCGCGCACACCGGGACCGACGCGATCCACGCGGTGGACGAGCTTCGGCCCGACCTGGTGCTGCTCGACATCTACCTGCCCGACATCGACGGGCTCTCGGTGCTGCGGCAGCTGCGCGCGCACCCGACCGCCGACCCCGACGTCATCATGATCACCGCGGCCCGCGACCTGGAGGCGGTGCGCGGCGCCATCCGCGGCGGCGCGCTGCACTACCTGATCAAGCCGTTCAGCTTCGAGGCGCTGCGCGACCAGCTGGAGAACTTCCGCTCGCTGCACGACAAGCTCGGCGAACTGCCCGCCAACGCCCCCGCCGCGCAGCACGACGTCGACCGCCTCTTCGGCAACCGCACCCGCCGGACGACGCCGCCGAAGGGGCTGACCAACGAGACCTCGGACATCGTCGAGCGGATCCTGCGCGAGGCGACGGCGGCGGGCGGCGACCTGTCGGCCACGGAGTGCGCGGAGGCCAGCGAGATCTCCCGGGTCAGCGCCCGCAAGTACCTGGAGCACTTCGCCGACACCGGCCGCGCCGAAGTCCGCCTCCGCTACGGCGGAACCGGCCGCCCCGAACGCCGCTACCGCTGGTCCGGCTGAACCCGAGAGTGCGATTTCAATGGAAATCAGACGTCTGATTTCCATTGAAATCGCGTCAACCCCGACCCACCGCCGGCGTGTCGGACACCAACACACCGACGAC
>NZ_FNVB01000018.1 GCF_900108315.1 Saccharopolyspora kobensis
ACCCACGCAGGCAACGCCCGACCCGACAAGAAAAAATCCAGACTCGTCGACACCGCACGCCGCGCCACATAACCAATACCCAGCACAAAAACGAAGTACAACGCCAACAACACATAATCAACGGCATTCGCGTCCAACAGCCGTCCCTGGGCTAGCAGCACCGCCACCCCACCTCCAGACCCAACAAAGTCCAACGACAACCACCACCGGGCAACCGAAGCCGGACAGTACCGCACAGTGCCGCAGCTCACATCGGACCGATATCAATTCGTTGGATCCCGCAACTGAATCGATCACCCGCGCCGCCGAGCACGGCCATGCGAGTGATATTGCGGAGCGCAACACCCGGACAACGGATTGTGACCGGTACCGTCGCGAATGGCACACGCGCAGCGGCCGAGGGGGAGGAGCTGTGAACGCCCGAATCGACCTGGCGATCGCCGCCAGTCTCGCCGAGGACTCGATCGATCACGCCGAGGAGACCGGCTCCGCGCCCGGGCGGCCGGCCGGATTCCTGCGGCACCTGACCGACCTGATCGTCCCGTGGTCGGCGTTCCACCTGGACACCTGCCGGGCCCACAACGGACCCGACCGCACCTGACCGCTAGGCGCCGACGCCCGTCAGCAGGGTGTCGACCACGCGCGCCGCCAGCTCGTCGACGTCGTCACCGCCCTGCCCGACCTCGACCGCCTCGTGGATCAGCGCGTAGTAGACCCGCCGCGCCCACTCCCCGTCGACGTCGGAGCGCAGCGCGCCGGAGTCCTTGGCGCGCTGGAAGAGCCGCACGCACGCCTGCCGCACCTCTTCGTGGATGCACTCGCCCTCGCCGACGGCGGTCCGGCTCATCGCGAACCCCCAGTCGGCCTTCACCCGCAGCACGTTGACCGTGACCTGGTGCAGCGCGACCAGCGGTGGAGCGCTGTCGGGACGCGCCGCCGCGACCGCGTCGCGGAACTGCTCGGCGGCCCAGACGGCCATCGCCTCCACCAGCGCCTCCCGGCTGGCGAACCGGCGGTGCACCGTGGTGCGCGCGACCCCCGCGGCCTCGGCGATCTGCGCCATGGACGCGGCCGGATCCGCGCGCAGCACGCGCTCGGCGGCCTCCAGGATCACCTGGACCGTCCGCTCCGAATCCGCCCGCATCGCTCGCGTCACCCGACGAACACTACAGCAGCGTCCCAGCTCGCCCCTTAGTTGCAACATCTGTGTTGCGTCTATATCGTCTGATGCGTCACCCAAGACGCGACAGAGGAGGCAGGCGTGGACCTGCGACTTTCCGGCAAGACCGCCCTCGTGACCGGCGCCAGCCGCGGAATCGGCCTGGCCATCACATCCGCGCTCATCGCCGAAGGCATGCGCGTGATCGCGACGGCGCGCACCATCACGCCGGAACTGGCGGCGACGGGCGCCATCGGGATCCCCGCCGACCTGTCCGGCCCCGACGCCCCGCAGCACCTGGTCGACCGGGCGATCGCCGAAGCGGGACCGCTCGACCTGCTCGTCAACAACGTCGGCGGCGGCGACGGCGACCTGCTCGCCGGATTCACCGAGCTCACCGACGAGCAGTGGCAGCAGACCTTCGAGCTGAACTTCTTCAGCGCCGTCCGCACCACCCGCGCGGCGCTGCCGAGCCTGCTGAGCCGCGAAGGCACCATCATCAACATCTCGTCGAACGGCGCCCGGCAACCGCACGCCGGGCCGATGCCCTACACCACGGCGAAAGCCGCGCTGACCGCCTTCGGCAAAGCCCTCGCCACCGAAGTCGGACCGCGCGGCGTCCGGGTCAACACCATCTCCCCCGGCCCGACCCGCACCGCGCTCTGGGAGAGCCCCGACGGCCACGGCGCGAAGCTGGCGCAGTCCCTCGGCATCCCGCTGGACGAGCTGCTCGCCCGGCTCCCGGCGGAAGCGGGCATGACCACGGGGCGCCTGGTCGACCCGGCCGAAGTCGCCGCGCTGGTGGCCTTCCTCGCCTCACCGCACGCGGCGAGCACCGCGGGCGCCGACCACCTCGTCGACGGCAACGCGACCAAGACGGCCTGATGCGAGCATGGGAACCTTCCTGTCACCCACGGCCGGGAGGTTCCCCGCCGCCCCAGGCGAATCGGCTGATCAGAGGGCTGGCGGAGTACCGGTCAGGCGTCCGCGACGACGTGGCCGGACAGGTGCGCTCCGAGGAAGCCGACCAGCACGGAGCGGACTGCGGCCACGCCCTCGCCGGGCGCCAGCGTCCCGAAGCTCAGCAGGTCGTCCGGATCGCCCGGTTCACGCAGGCCCAGCGGAGCCGCGAACACGTCGAAGTCCGTGGCCGACAGGTGCCCGGCGTCGGGCACCGTCGTCCACTGGCGCGGACCGCGAAGCAACGGCCACACCTGCTCCCAGCCGGCCAGGACGTCCGGGTCGTCGGGGTCGGGCGGAGTCAGCGCGCACAGCAGCACCGGCACGTCCAGGCCGGTGGTGAGCACTTCGCCGTACAGCGACCCGTCGAGCACCGCCGCGGCGGCCACCCGGTCGTCCAGCCGAGCGACCTCCAGCGCCGCCGCGCCGCCCAGCGAGTGCCCGGCGACGGCGATCCGGTCCGGATCGACCAGCTCGCGCCACTCGGATCCGAGCAGCCGGTCCAGCACGAACCGCAGGTCGGCGATCCGGGTGGCGAGATAGCGGTCCTCGAGGTCTCCGTCCTCGCCGAAGTCCGGCTCGTGGTGGGCGACCACGCGCCCGTCGGGGAAGGCCACTCCCGCCGCGTCGGACGGGTGGTCCACGCCGGCCACCCACAGCCCCCGCGAAGCCAGCTCCTCGGCGAGAGCGCTCAGCCCGGTCCGGTACTCGCCCAGCCCGGGCGACAACAGCACCAGCGGCGCGGGCGCACCGATCAGCGGCGGCACACCGTCGAGCGCGGTTACGCCCGCGGCGGCCAGCGCCTCACCCGACTCGGCGCCGAGGTTCTCGCCCTCCTCGGCCCAGCTGTCGATGACCAGCCGCGCCACCGGCACCGGCAGGTAGCGGGCGCGGTCACCCGCGGACCCGGCCGGGTACCACAGCTGCACCATCAACTCCCGGCTGCGACCGGTGTCCCAGGGGTCCGCCCGATCCGCGTCGACGAGGTGCCAGGACCGCGTCCCCACCGGACGGGGACCGCCGGGCGGCGGCAGCTGCAGCGAGCTCGCAGAGGAGTTGGGCATGTCCGTCCGATCCGATCGAATTGATGATCACGATCGAACAGCGCGGCCGCGGTGGGGCGCAATCGAATATCCCCGACCGCTCGCGGCGGATCAGAACAGCCGGTACTCGTCCGGCTCGATGCCGCGCAGCTTGTCGTAGTCCAGGACGACGCAGCGGATACCGCGGTCCTCGGCCAGCGTGCGCGCCTGCGGCTTGATCTGCTGCGCGGCGAACACGCCGGTGACCGGGGCCAGCAGCGGGTCCCGGTTGAGCAGCTCCAGGTAGCGGGTCAACTGCTCGACGCCGTCGATCTCGCCGCGCCGCTTGATCTCCACCGCCACGCTCGCGCCGTCGGCGTTCCGGCACATCAGGTCCACCGGGCCGATCGCGGTCGGGAACTCGCGGCGGACCAGCGACCACCCCTCGCCCAGCGTCGTCACGTGCTCGGCCAGCAGCTCCTGCAGGTGCGCTTCGACACCGTCCTTGACCAGCCCCGGCTCGACGCCCAGCTCGTGCTTGGAGTCGTGCATGATCTCGTCGAGGGTGATCACCAGCTTCTCGCCAGCCTTGTTCTGCACCGTCCACACGCCGGGGTCCTCGATCAGCCAGCACGGCGGGCTCATCCAGTTCAACGGCTTGTAGGCCCGGTCATCGGAGTGCACCGACACCGAACCATCGGCCTTCACCAGCAGCAGGCGCTGCGCCATGGGCAGATGCGCGGTGAGTCGGCCGACGTAGTCCACCTGGCAGCGGGCAATGACGAGTCGCACCCGGCACAGCGTACGGGCGTCGATCCAGAAGTCGAGCACCCCCGGGGCAACCAGCCGGTAGGGCGAGGTCGGACCTCGATGTTCCCGCTGGGCGAGATACCGTTACGCCTCGTGTCATTCGCCCGAACCCTGCTGCGCGTCAAACCCGCTGAGCAACTCGCCGACGACGGCTCGCACACCCAGCTGCGCCGCACCCTCGGTCTGGTCCCACTGGTGGCGCTCTCGGTCGGCGCGACGCTCGGAACCGGGATCTTCGTGGTGCTGGCCGAGGCCGCTCCGGCCGCCGGTCCCGCGGTGGTCGTGTCGTTCGTGCTGGCCGGGCTGGCAGCGCTGTGCTCCGCCCTGTCCTACGCCGAACTCGCCGGCAGCGTCCCGGTGTCCGGCTCGGCCTACTCCTACACCTACGCCACGCTCGGTGAGCTGGTCGCCTGGATCTGCGGCTGGTGCCTGCTGCTGGAGTACGGCGTGTCGGTCGCGGCGGTCGCGGTCGGCTGGGGCGGTTACCTGAACGAGTTCCTGCAGGGCACCATCGGGGTCACCATCCCGGACATCCTCGCCGCACCGCCCGGCGAAGGCGGCGTGGTCAACATCCCGGCCGCGCTGATCGTGCTGCTGGCCATGTTCGTGCTGCTGCGGGGCGTGCGGGAGAGCGCGCGGGTCACCACCATCACCACCCTGCTCAAGATCGCGGTGCTGGTGTTCTTCGTCGCCGTGGCGATCACCGCGTTCAACTCGGACAACATGACGCCCTTCGCCCCGTACGGGTTCGCCGGGATCTCGGTGGGCGCGTCGGCCGTCTTCTTCTCCTTCATCGGCTTCGACGCCGCCTCCACCGCCGGCGAGGAGGCCCGCAACCCGAAGCGGGACCTGCCCCGCGCGATCATCCTGTCGCTGGCCATCGTCACCGCGATCTACGTGCTGGTCGCCTTCGCCGCGGTGGGTGCGGTCGGCGTCGACGTGCTCTCCGGCTCCAACGCCTCGCTGGCCACCGCGCTGCGCATCGTGACCGGCCAGGGCTGGGCGTCGGTGGTGCTCGCCTTCGGCGCGGTGATCGCCATCGCCTCGGTGGTGCTGACCGTCCTGTACGGCCAGACCCGAATCCTGGTCTCGATGTCCCGCGACGGCCTGATGCCGAGCATGCTGTCGAAGGTCAACCAGCGCGCGGTGCCGGCGCGCAACACCATCGTCGTCGGTGTCGTAGTGGCGCTGCTGGCCGCGGTCGTGCCGCTCAACCAGCTCGCCGAGGCGACCAGCATCGGCACGCTGGTCGCGTTCAGCCTGGTCAACATCGGCGTCCTGGTCCTGCGCCGGACCCGCCCGGAGCTCTCGCGCAGCTTCCGGACGCCGCTGATGCCGTGGATCCCGCTGCTGGGCCTGGCGCTGTGCGTGTACCTGATCTTCGGGCTGGACGTCGTCACCTGGGTGACCTTCGCGATCTGGACCGCGATCGGGCTGGCGGTGTACTTCGGCTACGGCCGCCGCAAGTCCAAGCTGAACGGCAGCGGGCCCGCCGCCGGTTGAGAGGATGGGAACCTTCCTGTCACGCCCGCGCGCCGGAGGTGACAGGAAGGTTCCCATCCTCGCGCGCCGCCCACGCCCGGTTCCCGCTCACGAGCTCAGCCTTATCGCGCAACGATTTTCACGTTCCATCGCCGACTTCCACCTGGTCAGGCGACAACAAAGAACGTGCGAACGGATGTTCGATTCGGGATCATGGACGCATGACACCACTGATCTCCGCGATGCAGCCGAGGACGCACCCCGCGGGACGGGCTTCCCGCCTTCATCCCCGCAATCCACAGTGGATCGCGAGCCGAGTGAGCTCGTCGGTCTCGCACGCCCGCCGTCCGGCACCATGGCCGCATGGAGCAGACGAGCAGCCGCGAGGTGTACGCGAATCCGTGGATGTCGGTGCGCGAGGACGGAGTGCGCCGCGCCGACGGGTCCGAGGGAATCTACGGAGTGGTCGACAAGCCCGGCTACGCGCTGGTGATCCCGCTCGACGGGGACCGCCTCCACCTGGTCGAGCAGTACCGCTACCCGCTGGGCCTGCGCCGCTGGGAGTTCCCGCAGGGCACCGCACCGGACCGGCTCGACGTCCCACCGGCCGAGCTCGCCGCCCGCGAACTGCGGGAGGAAACGGGCCTGCGGGCGGCGAACCTGGTCGACCTGGGCACCTTGGACGTCGCACCGGGCATGTCCAGCCAGCGCGGGCGCGTGTTCCTGGCGACCGGGCTGTCCTCCGGCGCGCACGAGCGCGAGCACGAGGAGCAGGACATGCGCGCTGCCTGGTTCTCTCGCGAGGAGTTCGAGAAGATGGTCGCCGCCGACGAGATCACCGACGCCCAGTCGATAGCCGCCTACGCGCTCCTGCTGCTGCACGAACGCCGGAATCCGGCCTGAACGACCGCGGTCAGGCCTCTTCCAGCACCGACCGCAGGAACCGGCGGGTCCGCTCGTGCTCCGGGCGCTCGAACAGCTCCTGCGGTGGCTTGTCCTCCAGGATCCGCCCCTGGTCGAACATCAGCACCCGGTGCGAGACGTCGCGCGCGAACTTCATCGCATGCGTCACGCACAGCATGGTGATGTCGCTGGTGCGCGCCAGATCGCGCAGCACGTCGAGGACCTCGGCGGCCAGCTCCGGGTCCAGCGCGGAGGTGATCTCGTCCAGCAGCAGCACGTCCGGGTGCATCGCCAACGCGCGGGCGATCGCCACCCGCTGCTGCTGGCCGCCGGACAGCTGCGTCGGGTAGGCGTCCAGCTTGTCCGCCAGGCCCACCACCTCCAGCAGCTCCCGCGCCCGCCGCTGCGCTTCCGCCACCGGCAGGCCCAGCACGCGCACCGGCGCTTCGGTGACGTTGCGCAGCACCCGCATGTTGGGGAAGAGGTTGAACTGCTGGAACACCATGCCGATGTGCTTGCGCACCTCACGCAGGTGCTTCTCGTCAGCGGGCACCAGGCGTTCGCCCCGGCGCACGTGCGTCAGGCATTCGTCACCGACGTGGATGGTGCCGCCGTCGACCCGCTCCAGCGTCATCAGCAGCCGCAGGATCGTCGTCTTGCCCGATCCGCTCGGCCCGATCAGGGTCACGCGCTCCCCGGGCCGAACGGCGAAGTCGAGCTCGTCGAGCACCACGTTGTCACCGAACCGCTTCACGACCCGGTCGAAGCGGATCATCTCCTCAGCTCCCGACACGGCGTTCCAACCTCCGCACCAGCAGCGACGCCGGGTAGCTCAACAGCAGGAAGCAGATGCCGGCCAGGGTCAGCGGTTCGACGTAGCGGTAGGCGTCGGATCCCGCCTCCTGCGCCGCACCCACCAGATCGAGCACACCGATCGCCAGCAGCAACGGCGTTTCCTTGAACATCGAGATGGTGTAGTTGCCCAGCGCGGGGAGCACCCGCGGAATCGCCTGCGGGAGCACCACGCTCGTCCACACCCGGTAGGTCGGCAGGCTCAGCGCCGTCGCCGCCTCCCACTGCCCGCGCGGCACCCCGTCGATCCCCGCGCGGTAGACCTCGGCCGCGTAGCAGGCGTAGTGCACACCGAGACCGATCACACCGGTGGTCAGCGACGAGAACCGCAGGCCGATCCCCGGCAGCACGTTGAACAGGAAGTACAGCTGCACCAGCAGCGGGGTGCTGCGCACGAACTCGATGAACAGCCAGGTCGCGCGGCTGACCGCCCGGATCCGCGACCGCCGCAGCAGCGCGAGCAGCAGGCCCAGCGCGAACGCCACGACCGAACCGAGCACGGTGGCCTCGAAGGTCACCAGCAGCCCGCGCAGGACGTCCGGGACGACCCGGCCGGTGAACTCCCAGTCCCAGATCACCTACATCGCCCCCGCGCCCCGGCCGAGCGCTTTCCCCGGCCCGACGGGCTGGCGGCCCACTCCTGCCGCCGCGCGCCGCTCCAGCGCTCGCATCACCGCCGTGATCAGCACCGCCAGCACGAGGTACAGCGCCAGCATCAGCGAGTAGATCAGCGCGGTCTGGCCGGTGAAGTTGGGTTCGAGGACATCGCGGCCCTGGTAGGTGATGTCGTGCACGAAGATCAGCGACAGCAGAGCGCTGCTCTTCAGCAGCTGGATGAACAGGTTGTTGAACGGCGGGATCATCTCCACCGCCGCTTGCGGCAGGATCACCCGCCACATCCGCTGCGACCGGGTGAAGCTCAACGCGACCGCGCACTCGTGCTGCTCCCGCGGTACCGCCTGCACCGCGCCCCGCACGATCTCGCCGCCGTACGCGCCGTGGTTGAGGCCGAGCACCAAGATCCCCGCCCACATCGGCAGCAGCTCGAAGCCGACCAGCAGCGGCAGCGCGAAGAAGATCCAGAACAGCTGCACCACTTCCGAGGTGCCGCGCCAGACCTCGACGTAGCTGCGCGCGACGACCCGAACCCACCGCCGCCGCGAGAGCATCCCGAGCCCGGCGATCAACGACAGCACGATGCACAGGGCTATCCCGCCCAGCGTCGCGATCAACGTCGCCGGGACGCCCTGCCCCAGCACCTGGAGGAAGTGCGAGAAGTTCTCGAACATGCCGACTCCCGGTCAGCTACCGGCGCACAACGCCTCCGTGGTGACTCCGGGCGGCGGCAGGTTCTCCCGGGTGAACCCGAACGGACTTGCGATGCGCACCCACTCGCCGCTGTCCTGGAGCTTCTTCAGCTCGGCGTTGAACGCGTCGCGCAGCCCGGTGTCGGCCGAGCGGAACACGAACGCGCCCGCCTGCACCTCCGGTTTCCCGGCGATCACCGGGGTGAAGCCCCTGGTGACCTCGACCTGGGCACCGGGGTTCTTCCGCACCAGGTCGTTGAGCGAGATGTTGGTCAGCGCAGCGCAGCTGACGCGCCGGTTGACCACGGCCTGCAGCAGCGAGTTCTGGGAGTCGTAGGGCTGCACCTGCGAGTCCGGCACGCCCAGCCGCTGGGCGTAGTCCTTCTCCACGGCGCCGCTGAGGACGGCGACGTTGAGCTTCTGGCGCACGACGTCCTCGAAAGTGGCGATGCGTTCCGGGTTTCCGCGCGGCACCAGGAACGCCGTTGGCGCGATGTAGTCGGGGATGGAGAACGCCGCGTTCTTGCAGCGCTCGGGAGTGATGAACATGCCCGCGGCGACCACGCTGAACTTGTTCGCGTTCAGCGCCGGGATCAGCTGGTTGAAGTCGACCTGCGAAGCGTTGACCGTGCCGACGCCCAGGTTGCCGAACACGGCGCGGGCGACCTCGGGCGCCTCACCGGTGACCCGGCCGGTCTGGTCGGTGAAGCCGTAAGGCGCTTCCCCCGCGATGCCGACCTGAACCGCGCCCGACCGGCGCGCCTCTTCGAGCGGATCACCTCCCGCGCCGCCGCCGGTCCGGGCGCACCCACCGAGCGCACCCAGCACCAGTGCACCCGCGGCGACACCGGAGCCCTTCAGGAACTCGCGACGCGTCCACCCACTGCTCGCCATGACCATCGCCCCTTCGAACCGGGAGCAGGGTCACCGCCCATGGTCGGGCCATCCGCTGTGGTTTGCATCACATGGCGAGCCGGTGGTGCTGCCGGGCCGGAACGAGGTCAGTCGGTCACGCGCTCGATGTCCGCGCCCAGGCCGCGCAGGTTCTCCACGAAGTTCGGGTAGCCGCGGTCGATGTGGAAGACGTCCCACACCTCGGTGACCCCGTCGGCGCACAGGCCGGCGAGCACCAGGCCGACGCCCGCGCGGATGTCGGTCGCCCACACCGGTGCGCTCGACAGCCGGTCCAGACCGCGCACGACCGCGTGGTGGCCGTCGGTGCGCCCGTCGGCCCCCATCCGCACCAGTTCCTCGATGAACCGGAACCGGGACTCGAACAGGTTCTCGGTGATCATCGAGGTGCCGTCGGCGACTGCGGACAGCGCCAGCGCCATCGGCTGCAGGTCCGTCGGGAAACCCGGGTAGGGCAGCGTGACGAAGTCGACCGCGTTCGGACGCCCGCGCATCACCACCCGGAAGCTCTCCTCCGAGGTGGTCACCTCCGCACCGGCGCTGCGCAGCTTCTCCAGCACCAGGTTGACGTGCCGCGGGTCGACACCGCGCACCGTGATGTCACCACGGGTGGCCGCAGCGGCGAAAGCCCAGGTCGCGCCGACGATGCGGTCGCCGATCACGCGGTGCTCGACCGCCTTGAGCGAGGACACCCCGTGCACCGTCAGCGTGGAGGTGCCCGCGCCCTCGATCTTGGCGCCCATCTGCTGCAGCATCACGCACAGGTCGACGATCTCCGGCTCGCGCGCCGCGTTGTCGATCACGGTGGTGCCCTCGGCCAGCACCGCGGCCATCAGGATGTTCTCCGTCGCGCCCACGCTCGGGAAGTCCAGCCAGATCTGGGCGCCGCGCAGGTTCTCCGCCTCGGCCACCACCGCGCCGTGCTCGATGTGGCTGGTGGCGCCGAGCTGCCGCAGACCGTTCTGGTGCATGTCCAGCGGCCGGGAACCGATCGCGTCACCACCGGGCAGCGTCACGACCGCACGACGGCAGCGGGCCACCAGCGGCCCCAGCACGCACACCGAGGCGCGCAGCTTGCCCATCGACGGCGACACCGCCTCGTGGCTGATCTCCGCGGGAGTCGTGATGCGCACCGTGCCGCCGTCGATCGTCACCTCACAACCGAGGCTGCGCAGCACGTCGGCCATCAGCGGAACGTCGAGGATCTCCGGGCAGTTGACGATCGTCGTCGTGCCCTCCGCCAGCAGCGCGGCAGCCATCAGCTTCAACACGCTGTTCTTAGCCCCGACCACGTCGACCTCGCCGACGAGACGCGCTCCGCCGTGTACCCGGAAGTGCTCACTCACGAGCATCGAGGTTACGGCCCGCCCACCACCGCCATCGGGGCGGGTGCGGGACGCGAGCATGGGAACCTTCCTGTCACCGCGGTGCGAGCATGGGAACCTTCCTGTCACATCCGCATAGGCTGTCCGCATGGCCGTCCACCTGACGAAGATCTACACGCGGGCCGGGGATTCGGGCACGACCCGGCTGTCGGACAACTCCGTGGTGCACAAGACCGATCCGCGGCTGGTCGCCTACGCCGACGTCGACGAGACGAACTCGGTGCTCGGTGTGGCGCTGGCCACCGCCGAGCTCGGCGAGGACGTCGTCGCGGTGCTGCGAGCGGTGCAGAACGACCTGTTCGACGTGGGCGCGGACCTGTCCACGCCGATCGCGGAGAACCCGAAGTACCCGCCACTGCGGATCACCCAGGGCTACGTCGACCGGCTCGAGGGCTGGTGCGACGAGTTCAACTCCCGGCTGGGCAAGCTGGATTCGTTCATCCTGCCCGGCGGCACACCGGGCGGTGCGCTGCTGCACCAAGCGCGGTGCGTGGCCCGCCGGGCCGAGCGCTCGGCTTGGGCGCTGCAGGAAGCCGACGGGCAGCGCACGTCACCGCTGCCCGCGAAGTACCTGAACCGGCTGTCGGACCTGCTGTTCATCCTGGCCCGAGTCGCCAACCCGGACGGCGACGTGCTCTGGAAGCCGGGCGGGAACGCCTGAGACCTGCCGCCGGAGCCGCCCGCGCTCGTGCAAGGCACGCAGGAGGCCACCGGCGGGTTCCTGGCGGCGGCCCCTCCGCCGTGCGTTCACCAGCAGGAGTTCAGAGCTCCTTGGCGAAGCAGCGGATCAACGGATCGTCCCGGTGCAGGCCGAAGGTGTCGACCGCGGTGTACCCGGCGGAGGTGTAGAGACCGATCGCCTCGGGCTGCTGCGTACCGGTCTCCAGCACCATCCGCTTGCGGCCTGCCATCGCGGCGGTGTGCTCCAGCTCGGCGAGCAGCCGCCGCGACAGGCCGCGGCCGCGCGCATCGGGCACGACGAACAGCCGCTTCATCTCGGCGTCGCCGTCCTGCAGCCCCGGCTCGTCGCCCTCGCGGGCTCGCCAGCCACCCGAACCGACCGGACGATCGTCCACGTAGCCGAGCAGGAACAGCCCCTGCGGCGGCCGGAACTCGGCCGGTTCGACCGGCGTGTCGTCCTCCTCGCCGTAGCGCTCGACGTACTCCCGCTGGAGGACGTCGATCAGCCGCGCGGAATCCGGGTGGTCGTAGCCGACGATCTCGATGCGCACCACCGCAGAGTAGTTCGGCGTCGAGCCGATCAGCTCAGGGTTTTCTCGTACCAGTGCCGCGCGTACTCGTTGTCGTTGTAGGCCGGGATCTCCTGGTAGCCCGCCGAATCGTAAAGGGCACGCGCCTCGCGGAGCTCGGCCGCGGTGTCCAGCCGGATCCGGTCGCACCCCAGCCGCCGCGCCTCCTGCTCTAGCTCGGTGAGCAGCGCACGCCCGGCACCCCGCCCGCGCAGCTCCGGGGCGATCCACATGCGCCTGATCTCCCCGATCCCGCCCGGCCCGGTGCGCAGCGCCCCGCAGCCGAGAACCTGCTCCCCCACCCGCACCACGAGGAACACCCCGGCTGGCGGCACGAAGTCGGTCTTGGCCGGCGGGGCGGCGCGGGAGGTGTCGAACCCGCTCGGGAAGCGGCGGTCCAGCTCAGCGACGTACTCGCGGAGCGCCTGCTGCGCGTGCGGGCTGTCGATGGGTTCGGGTTCGATGGTGTAACTGGCCTGCTCGATCACGCCTCCAGTCTTTCCCCGACAACCCGTTCACATCCAGTTACGGATTCTTGGGACGCGTAAAGTGAACCTTCATGCTCGACCCGTCCCGGCTGCTGATCCTGCTGGCGCTGCGCGAACAGGGCAGCGTGACCCGCGCCGCCGAACAGCTCGGCCGGACCCCACCAGCGGTGTCGCAGCAGTTGATCCGCCTGGAGGACGAAGTCGGCGCACAGCTGGCCGAACGGCTCCCCCACGGCGTCCGCCTGACCCCGCTGGGCGCCCGCATGGCCGAAAGCGCGGAACGCATCGCCGCCGCCCTGCACGACGCCACGAGCGACGCCCAGCGCTTCCGCGACGAACACCGCAACCGCCTGCGCCTCGGCGCCTTCCCCACCGCCGGCCTCGCCCTGCTACCGGAAGCACTGGCCGCGATGCGCCACCGCCACCCCGGCGCCGAGCTGTCCGTCGTCGACCTGGGCCCGGACGAAGGCATCGAGCGGGTCGCCGCGCACCGCCTGGACCTCGCGCTCGTCGGCGAGTACCGCGAGGCGCTCGAAGCACCACCCGGCGTCCGCCTCGTGCACCTGCTGGACGACCCCGTCCACGCCGTGCTGCCCACCGGCCACCCGCGCGCCGGGAACACTGCACCGCGGCTCGCCGACTTCCGCGACGACACCTGGGCCTGCGCCCCGACCGACCTCCCGAACCGCAGGCAGCTGGAAGCCGCCGCACGCGCCGAGGACTTCGCGCCGCGAGTGGCCTTCGAATTCGAGTCCTACGCGGTGGCCGAAGCCGTGGTCTCCGCCGGAGTGGCCGTCTCCTTCATCCCGTGCCTGGCCATCACCGGCGCTCCCGGCACCACCCACCACCCGCTGGCGTCAGGACTGCACCGGCGCATCCACGCCGCCGTGCCGACCAGCACCAGGCACGCACCGCTGATCGAGGTGTTCCTCCAGCTGCTCCACGACATCAGCCGGGACCTGCGCCGCTGATGCGAGGATGGGAACCTTCCTGTCACCCCGCGCACGAAAAAGCGGGGCCCGGCACCGGACCCCGCTGCAACGCTCTTCGATTCGACCTCGGTCAGGACGCCCACGGCACCGAGCGGCCCGGCGGCGCCGACTCCAGCCAGGACAGGAACCCGGTCAGCGCGTCGCGGCCCATCGCCAGCTCCAGGTCCGGGCCGGTCAGGTCCAGCACCGTCGAACCGGCGGGCATCGCGTACGCCTCGGACACCGTCGGCTCGCGGCGGCGGGCGATCTCCACGTCCCGGCGGTTGATCACCCAGTTCGGCCCCGACCGCAGGCTCAGCACGCGGTACCAGGTGAACTCCTCACCCCGGTAGTGCGCGACCCCGAGGTGCCAACCCCGGCCACCGTCCTTGCTGGCGCGCAGCGCCACGTCGATGCCCCCGACGCGCAGTTCCCGCAGCCGCCGCCAGGCCAGTCCCGCAACGATCAGGGCTGCCAGCAGCAGCAGCCCCAACGCCACCACGAACCACACGACCGGGGAGCCCATGCGAGGCCCGGATCAGGCCGAGTGGCCGGCGGCTCGCAATCGGCTCAACGCCCGCGCTCGGGCCTGTTCATCCGCGCTCTTGACGTCCTCGCGGGCCTGCGCCACGTCGATCTCGTCGGCCAGCTCCGCGGACTCCGCCAGCACGCTCACCCCACCCGAGGTGACCGACAGGAACCCGCCGTGGACCGCGGCGGTCACGGTCTCCTTCGCGGCGGTGGTGATGCGCACCACACCGCCCTCGATCAGCTCACCGAGCAGCGGCTCGTGCCCCGGGAGAACGCCGATCTCTCCCTCGGTGGTCTGCGCGACCACGGCGGTCGCTTCCCCGGACCACAGGCGGCGCTCGACGGCGACCAGTTGGACGGACATGTTGGCCACGCGCGTCTCCTTTGTCGGGTGTGTGCCCGCAGTCTATCCGGTGCCACCAGGGCGATCGTGACTGGCCGGGCAGGGAATGCCTTGCTGGCAAACGGGGCCGAGGTCTTCTCGGACCTCGACCCCGTCGCCGGAACGCGGCGACCCCCAGCGGGGGCCGTCGCTCACTTCTCGGTGAGCTTCTTGTAAGCCGCTTCCAGGTCGTCCAGACCACCGATGGACAGGAAGGCCTGCTCCGGGTAGTGGTCGAAGTCGCCCTTGCACAGCTTGTCGAACGCCTCGATGGTCTCCTTCAGCGGCACGAAGGAGCCCTCCTGGCCGGTGAACTGCTTGGCCACGAAGAAGTTCTGCGACAGGTAGCGCTCGATGCGACGCGCCCGCTGCACCGTCACCTTGTCCTCTTCGGACAGCTCGTCCATACCGAGGATGGCGATGATGTCCTGCAGCTCCTTGTACTTCTGCAGGATCCGCTTGACCTCCTGCGCCACCCGGTAGTGCTCGTCGCCGACGATCGCCGGGTCGAGGATGGTGGAGGTGGAGGACAGCGGGTCCACCGCCGGGTAGATGCCCTTCTGCGAGATCGCACGGGAGAGCTCCGTGGTCGCGTCCAGGTGGGCGAAGGTGGTCGCCGGCGCCGGGTCGGTGTAGTCGTCCGCCGGCACGTAGATCGCCTGCATCGAGGTGATCGAGCGACCGCGCGTCGAGGTGATGCGCTCCTGCAGCTCACCCATCTCGTCGGCCAGCGTCGGCTGGTAACCCACCGCGGACGGCATGCGGCCCAGCAGGGTCGACACCTCCTGGCCCGCCTGGGTGAACCGGAAGATGTTGTCGATGAACAGCAGCACGTCCTGGTTCTGCACGTCGCGGAAGTACTCCGCCATCGTCAGCGCGGACAGCGCCACCCGCATGCGGGTGCCCGGCGGCTCGTCCATCTGACCGAACACCAGCGCGGTGTCGGCCAGCACGCCGGACTCGTCCATCTCCACCCAGAGGTCGTTGCCCTCACGGGTGCGCTCGCCGACACCGGCGAACACCGAGGTGCCACCGAAGTTCTTGGCGACTCGGCGGATCATCTCCTGGATGAGCACCGTCTTGCCCACACCGGCGCCGCCGAACAGGCCGATCTTGCCGCCCTGCACGTACGGGGTGAGCAGGTCGATGACCTTGATGCCGGTCTCCAGCATCTCGGTCTTGCCCTCGAGCTGGTCGAAGCTCGGCGCCTTGCGGTGGATGGACCACCGCTCGGCGTCGGCGGCGTAGCCCGGCTCGTCCAGGCAGTGGCCCAGCGCGTTGAACACGTGACCCTTGACCACGTCACCGACCGGCACCGAGATGCCCGCGCCGGAGTCGGTCACGGTCACGCCGCGCACCAGGCCCTGGGTGGGCTGCATCGAGATCGTCCGCACGACGCTGTCGCCCAGGTGCTGGGCGACCTCCAGCGTCAGCGTCTTGGCCATGCCCTCGGCGGTGATCTCCACCGTGAGGGCGTTGAGCAGGTCCGGCACCTGGTCGCGCGGGAACTCGACGTCCACGACCGGGCCGAGCACCCGGACGACGCGGCCGGTGCCAGTGCTGGTGGCAGTAGCAGCAGTCATGTCACTCACTTCCTGCGGACGAGAGCGCCTCGACACCGCCGACGATCTCGCTGATTTCCTGGGTGATCTGGGCCTGGCGGGCCGCGTTGGCCTCGCGGCTGAGGTTGCGGATCAACTCGTCCGCGTTGTCGGTCGCCGACTTCATCGCCGTGCGCCGCGCCGCGTGCTCCGCCGCTGCCGAGTCCAGCAGACCCGAGTAGAGCCGGGTCTTGATGTACTTCGGCAGGAGCGCCGCGAACAGCGTCTCGGCGTCCGGCTCGAACTCGTAGGCCGACTTGAGCGTCTTCTTCTCCGGCTCGTCGGAGTACTCGACCTCGAGCGGAGCGATCCGCCGGACCGTCGGACGCTGGGTGAGCATCGAGACGAACTCGGTGTGCACCAGGTGCAGCTCGTCCACACCCAGCTTACCGTCCGCACCACCGTCGTCGAGGTAGTCGTCAGCACCCGCCAGGAAGGCCTTGACCAGCGTTTCGCCGATCTCGGCCGCATCGGAGTAATCGGGGCGGTCGCTGAACCCGGTCCAGCTCGCCTCGACCTCGCGCTGCCGGAACCGGTAGTACGCCTCGCCCTTTCGGCCGACGACGTAGAGCACCGGTTCCTTGCCCTGCTCGCGCAGCAGCGACTGCAGCTCCTCGGCCGCCTTGATCACGTTGGCGTTGTAGCCACCGCAGAAACCCCGGTCGCTGGTCACGACCAGCACGCCGGCGCGCTTCGGGTTCGAGCGCTCGGTCAGCAGCGGGTGGTCCAACGTGCTCACGTCGGCCAGCGCGGTCAGGACGTTGGTGATCTCCGTGGCGTAGGGCCGCGAAGCCTCCACCCTGGCCTGCGCCTTCATGATGCGCGAGGTAGCGATCAGCTCCTGCGCCTTGGTGATCTTCCGGGTCGATTTGACCGACCGGATCCGGTTCCGGAGTTCCCGAAGTTGAGCCATAACGTCACTTCTTCGGCGCGGGGCGGTTGACCTTCACGGTCTCCTGCCCCACCTCGTCGGCGGCCAGCGCCTCGGCGTCGGGCTCGCTCGGCACGACCGAGCCGCCGCCCGAGGCGGTGAACTGCTTCTTGAAGTCCTCGACCGCGTCCACGATGACCTTCTCGCCGTCGTCGGACAGCTTGCCGGTCTCGACGATGTCCTTGAGCGTGGTCGCGTGGCTGCGCCGCATGTGCGCCAGGAACTCCGACTCGAAGCGGCGCACGTCGCCGACCGGGACCGAGTCCAGGTGACCCTTGGTGCCGATGTAGAGGGACACGACCTCTTCCTCGACCGGCAGCGGCTCGCCCTGGCCCTGCTTGAGGACCTCCATCAGCCGGGCACCGCGGTCCAGCTGGGCCTTCGACGCGGCGTCCAGGTCGGAGGCGAAGGCCGAGAAGGCCTCCAGCTCGCGGTACTGGGCCAGGTCCAGACGCAGCGAACCGGTGATGTTCTTCATCGCCTTGATCTGCGCGGAACCACCGACTCGCGACACCGAGATACCGACGTCGATGGCCGGGCGCTGACCCGAGTTGAACAGGTCGGACTGCAGGAAGCACTGGCCGTCGGTGATCGAGATGACGTTGGTCGGGATGTAGGCCGACACGTCGTTGGCCTTGGTCTCGATGATCGGCAGACCCGTCATCGAACCCTTGCCCATCTCGTCGGAGAGCTTCGCGCAGCGCTCCAGCAGGCGCGAGTGCAGGTAGAACACGTCACCGGGGTACGCCTCGCGGCCCGGCGGACGACGCAGCAGCAGCGAGATCGCGCGGTACGCCTCGGCCTGCTTGGTCAGGTCGTCGAAGATGATCAGGACGTGCTTGCCCTGGTACATCCAGTGCTGGCCGATGGCCGAGCCCGCGTAGGGCGCCAGCCACTTCAGACCCGGCGAGTCGGAGGCCGGCGCGGCGACGATGGTGGTGTACTCCATCGCCCCGGCGTCCTCCAGGGACCGCTTCACGCCGGCGATCGTGGAGCCCTTCTGGCCGATCGCGACGTAGATGCAGCGGACCTGCTTGTCCGGGTCACCGCTGGCCCAGGCCTGCTTCTGGTTGATGATCGTGTCGACCGCGACCGTGGTCTTGCCGGTCTTGCGGTCACCGATGATCAGCTGGCGCTGGCCGCGACCGATCGGGGTCATCGAGTCGATGGCCTTGATGCCGGTCTGCATGGGCTCGTGCACGCCCTTGCGCTCCACGACCGTGGCCGCCTGCAGCTCCAGCGGGCGCTGCCCCTCGGCAGCGATCTCGCCGAGCCCGTCGATCGGGTCGCCGAGCGGGTTGACGACGCGGCCCAGGAAGCCGTCGCCGACCGGGATCGAGAGGACCTTGCCGGTCCGCTTGACCTCCTGGCCCTCCTCGATCTTCTCGGACTCGCCCAGGATGACCGCACCGATCTCCTGAGCTTCCAGGTTCATCGCGACACCGTAGATGCCGCCGGGGAACTCCAGCAGTTCCTCGGTCATCGCCGAAGGCAGACCCTCGACATGGGCGATGCCGTCACCGGTATCGGTGACGACCCCGACCTCCTCGCGGCTGACCTCCGGGGAGTAGCTGGAGACGTACTTCTCGATCGCACTGCGGATCTCGTCCGACGAGATCGTCAGCTCCGCCATGTCTCGTTCCTGCCCTCGGTTCGTTCTTGGAAGGGTGTGGGTGTTCGACGCCTGGTCGACACGCGCACTCGGCTAGTTGGCCAGGTCGCGCCGCAGGGACTGCAGGCGTCCCGTGATGCTGCCGTCGATGACCTCATCACCGATCTGGATCAGCAGCCCGCCCTCGACCCCGGGGTCAACCTCGATGTGCAGGGCGATGGGCCGCGCGTAGATCCGCTGCAGGGCGCGCGACAACCGCTGCTGCTGCTCGTCGCTCAGCGGGATCGCGGAGCGGACGTGCGCCACCGAGCGCTCGCGGCGCTTCGCCGACAGCTCGGCCAGCTCTTCCAGCCCCTCGCTGACCCGCCGGCCGCGGGGCCGGGCCACCAGCTGGCGGACGAGGGTCAGGGTGACCGGCTCGACCTTGCCCGCGACGAGCTGGTCGAGGACCGCGTGCTTGCCCGCCTCGTCCCCGGTGGGGTCCGACAGCAGCCGTTCCAGGTCCACCTGGGAGCCGATGATCCGGCCGAGGCGGAACAGCTCGTCCTCGACGGCATCGAGGCGGCCGGCCCGCTCGGCCTGCACCAGCAGCGCGGTGCGGGCCAACCGCTCCAGCCCGTCGACCAGGTCCTTCGGCCCCGACCAGCGGGACCGGGCGGCCTCGACGACCACGGGCAGCGACCGCGCACCGAGCTTGTCCGCCAGCAGCCCGCGGACCAGGTCTTCCCTGGACCGCGGGTCGACGGAGGCGTCGGCGAGCGCCCGCCGCAGCGTGGACTCCCGGCCCAGCAGAGCGGCCACGCCGAACAGCTCGTCGGCGAGCCCGGTGATCTCCGCGGCCGAGGCCCCGTCCGTGGCCTGCAGCAACTGCAGCTCAGCGGCTGCCAGCGCTTCTCGGCTCGCGGCGTTCACGAGGGTGCTCAACTCTCAGCGCCTTTCACTCGGTTAGGCCTTGGAAGATTCAGCCGGAGCCGAAGCGGCCTCCAGCTCGTCCAGGAACCGGTCGACGGTGCCCCGCCGACGGGCCTCGTCCTCCAGGGACTCGCCGACCACCCGACCGGCCAGCTCGACCGCGTGGCGGCCGAGGTCCGACCGCAGCTCGGCGACGATCTGCGCCTTCTGGTGCGCCAGCTGGGCCTGGCCCTGGCTGACGATCCGCTCGGACTCGGCCTGTGCCTGGGCACGCATTTCTTCCAGGATCTGCTGGCCTTCAGCGCGGGCGTCGTCGCGGATCCGAGCCGCCTCCGCACGGGCCTCGGCCAGCTGTGCCTTGTACTGCTCCAGAGTCCGCTGGGCCTCGGCCTGCGCGGCCTCCGCCCGGGCGATCCCGCCTTCGATCCGCTCGCTGCGCTCGGCGTAGGTCTTCTCGAACTGCGGAACCGCGAACTTCCAGAGCACGAACAGCAGCAGCAGGAACGCGATGCCACCGACGATCACCTCGGAGATCTCCGGGATGATCGGGTTGTGCTCACCGGCTGCTGCCAGAATCTGCGTCTTCACCACAACGTCTCCCAACGCGTCAGAGTCAATATCAACCCATGGCGATGAAGAAGACGACCAGACCGATCAGCGCCAGCACCTCGACCAGGACGAAGGAGACGTAGGCGATGCCACGGAGCTGGCCCTCGGCCTCCGGCTGGCGGGCGGTGCCGCTGATGACCGCGGCCCAGATCATGCCCACACCGATGGCAGCACCGATGGCACCCAGGCCGTAGCCGATGGCGGCCAGACCAGCGTTGATGTTGGCGGCTTCGGCGGCCTGCGCAAGAACGATGTTGCTCACTTTGATTACCTTTCAACTCGGTCCGCAGGGGAATTGCGGATCGGAGGTCGTGGTCTTTCTCAGTGCCCTTCCGACAACGCCGCGCCGATGAAGTTGGCGGCCAACAGCGCGAAGATGTACGCCTGGAGCACCTGGATCAGGGCTTCGATGAACGTGATGGCGATGGCGAAGAGGAAACCGACCACCGAGACCGGCTTCATCAGCGCGCTGGCCTCCAGCAGGAGGAACTCGCCACCGAGGATGAACACCAGCAGCATCAGGTGCCCGGCGAACATGGCCGCGAACACCCGGACCGCCAGCGCAGCGGGTTGGAAGAGGAACTTCTGCAGGAACTCGATCGGCGCCAGCAGCAGGTAGATCGGCTTCGGCACGCCGGGGGGGAACATGATGTGCTTGAAGTAGCCGAGGAAACCGTGCCGGGCGAAGCCCGCCCCGTGGAAGACCAGGTACACCACGGCCGCCAGCGCCAGCGGGAATCCGATGCGCGACATCGTGGGGAACTGAACGACCGGGATGAGCCCGAAGAGGTTGTTCACGAGCACGAACGTGAACAAGGTGAAGATCAGCGGCACGAACGGCTTGAAGTCCTTCGCACCGATCTGCTCGCGGGCGATCTTGTTGCGGCTGAACTCGTAGAAGAATTCCGCCACGAACTGACCCTTGCTCGGAACCAGCTTCAGGTTCCGAGTGGCGATCACGAAGTAGGCGCCCACGATGATCGCCGAGAGCACGACGAGGACCATCGGCTTGGTGACTCCGCCGAAGATCGGCGGAAGGACAAAGCTATCGGCACCCGGCGGTTGGAACGTTCCGCCCTCAGCCAGCATCAGCGCGCCCAACTGGGCTCCTTCCGGTTCTCCCGGCGGCGCTTCACTCCACCGGGGGAATCGTCACGTTTTGCACTTAACGTACCCGATACGCGATCTGGCACGCGGAGGGGCCCTCCCCACCAAGTGTGATCGCGGGAACTCCTGCGGAACTCCGGACCAGCGCCGTGCGGGGAAGGCTTCTGGACCGGGACGATACCAGCGGGTAAGTAGCCACCCGACATGCCGGTCGCCACACCCGTCCGGCCCAACGCCGGGCCCGCTCTCGTCACGCCTGGCGACGGCGATCGAAACGATACAGCTCAGCCCGGCGCGTCAGCTGCCCGACACGATGATGGTCGGGATCTTCGCCCGCTTGAAGGCGAACGCCTCGGCGCTCGCCCACACCACGAACGACGCGAGCATGGTCAGCGCCAGCGACATCCGGTGGATGCCCTCGACCCCGCCGAGCGTCATCATCACGGCCAGCAGCAAGAACACCTTGACGTTGTAGCTGCCGAGCACCAGGGCCATCTCCATCTTCACCGGCAACCTGCTGGCGGCGTGCATCATCCAGATCGTCAGCAGCGAGGACCCGAACGCCACCGCACCGCCGATGAGCGCGCTGACCAGGCCGCTCGTCCCGGCGAGCACGGCCGCCACGAGCATCCCCAGCACCACCGTCACCGCACCGGGCACCACCGCGGTGCGCAGCATCGCGTTCGCGAGCTTGCGCACGGACGCGCCGTGCGGATCGGCGGAATTGCTCATCAGGACTCTCGTTCGGCTCGGGCTCTCAGACGCGGAATCACCGAAATGATAGCCGCCAGGAGCACCCCGAGGCCTACGACCCACGCCACAACCACGACGTTGAACAGCGTCAACGACACCGCGCCGAAGGCGATGACCGCCGCCCACAGGTAGATGAGCAGCACCGCCCGGCGCTGCGAGTGCCCGATCTCCAGCAGCCGGTGGTGCAGGTGCATCTTGTCGGCGTGGAACGGGCTCTTGCCCGCCTTGGTGCGCCGCACCACCGCCATGATCAGGTCCAGCAGCGGCACGAACAGCACCGCGGCGACCACCAGCAGCGGGGACAGCAGACCGATGGTGTCGGTCGGGTCCACGTCCGGGTAGTTGAGCACCCGGCCGGACGCCGAGGTGCTGGCGGTGGCCAGCATCAGGCCGATCAGCATGGATCCGGAGTCGCCCATGAACAGCCGGGCGGGCTGGAAGTTGTAGGGCAGGAAGCCCAGGCAGGCGCCCGCGATGGCGGCCGCGATCAGCGCGGGCGGGTAGGCGTTGACGTCGCCGTTCTGCCGGTCCAGCAGGCTCAGGCAGAACACGAACGTCGCGGTCGCCGAGATCAGCCCGATCCCGGAGGCCAGCCCGTCGAGCCCGTCGACGAAGTTCATCGCGTTGATCATCGCCACGGTGAGCAGCACGGTCAGCAGCTGGCCCTGGTTGCTGCTGAAGATCAGCACCTGGCCCACCGAGTCCTCGGTGCCGCCCCACGGCACCCACAGCACGAACCACTGCACCCCGGCGATCACCAGGATCCCGGCGGCGGTGACCTGCCCGGCCAGCTTCGTCAGCGAATCCAGCTCGAAGCGGTCGTCCAGCGCCCCCACCAGCACGATCAGCCCGCCGGCCGCGAGCGCGGCCCAGGCGTCGTTGGAGTAGGTGAAGCCGCGGGAGAGCACCGGCAGGTTCGAGGCGAGGAAGATCGCCGCGACCACCCCGCCGTACATCGCCACGCCGCCCATCCGCGGCATCGGCTGGACGTGCACGTCGCGCTGCCGCGGGTAGGCCACCGCGCCGACGCGGATCGCCAGCAGCCGCACCAACCCGGTCAGCAGGAACGTGGTGGCCGCCGCGGTGAGCAGGACCAGCAGGTATTCACGGGCGGGAAGCCCGTTCGGAGCCCAAGCTTCGCTGTCCATACCGGTGGCTCACGCACCCTGTCGCGGGTCGCCGACGTCCAGCCCCCAGAACGGAGTTTTCAAGCCCAGCGCTCCTCATCGCTTCCACATGGCGGATCCGGGTTCTTACGCTATCGGCCACCGCCACGCGGCCGACCACCGGTCCTCGTCGAGCGTCAGCGGTCCGCTTCCAGATCCACCCCGAGCACCTCGGACAGCTGCGCCAGGCTCACCGCGCCCTCGCGCAGCACGCGCGGCGCGCCCTGCGTCAGATCGACGATCGTGGAGGCCACCGGATCGCCGGACGGCCCGCCGTCGAGGTAGACCTGCACGGAATCGCCCAGCTGCTCGCGCGCCTCGGCGGCGCTGGAAGCCGGCGGCTGGCCGGTGCGGTTCGCGCTGGACACCGCCATCGGGCCGACCTCGCGCAACAGGTCCAGGGCGACCGGGTGCAGCGGCATCCGCAGGTTCACCGTGCCCCGGGTCTCCCCCAGGTCCCAGTTCAGCGACGGGGCCTGCGGCAGCACCAGCGACAGGCCGCCCGGCCAGAACGCCTCGATCAGCGCCCGCGCCTGCTGCGGCACCGACATCACCAGGCCATCCACAGTGGACCAGGAACCGACCAGCACCGGGACCGGCATGTCCGGTCCGCGGCCCTTGGCGGCCAGCAGCGCACGGACCGCGTTGGCGTCGAACGCGTCCGCGCCGATGCCGTAGACGGTGTCGGTGGGCAGCACGGCGAGCCCACCGGCGCGAACGATGTTCGCCGCGGCGGCCAGGCCCTGCTCGCGGCTGTCCGGGACAGTGCAGTCGTAGACGGTGCTCACGCCCCTGATCCTGGCACGCCCGCCCGCAGCCCGTTCGAGTGGTGCAGCAGATCACCGTCCGGGACGATGCGCAGCGAGTAACGCCGCGGCTCCGGACCGAGATCCGTCCAGTGTGCTCGCGAACACGGCAACGCGGGCGGCACCCGCACGTCTGCCGGAGCGGGCAGCATTCAGATCGAGCGCGAGGAGAGCAGAAGATGACCGCCCCACCCCAGGGTGTCGAGGTCGACCACATCGAGTTCCCGGCCGGCCGGATCCGGTTCTTCCGGGCGGGCACCAGCGGCCCGGCGATCGTCCTGCTGCACGGTGGTGGCCCGGACAACGCGCTGATCAGCTGGCGCCACGCCATCGGGGTGCTGGCCGAGGACCACCGGGTCTTCGTGCCCGACCTGCCCGGTCAGGGCGGCAGCATGCCGTGGCGCGGACGCGCCAACCAGCGCACCTTCGAAGAGGTGCTGCGCTGGCTGCTGGACGCCTGGCAGGTGCCGCAGGCGGTGCTGGTCGGCCTGTCGATGGGCGGCAGCATCGCCGTCGGCTTCGCGCTGCGCAACCCGCAGCGGGTGCGCGGACTGGTGCTTGTGGACAGCACCGGGCTGCAACACCGGCTGCGCCTGCACCCGCTGGCCCACCTGGCGCTGCGCACCCGGTTCGCCGGGCCGCTGGCGGCGAAGCTGTTGCGGCTCAACCGCTCCCTGGTCCGCCGCGCGCTGACCAAGCTGTTCTTCACCGGCGGCCAGCCGGTGCCCGACCTGGAGTCCATCGTGGACGAGGTGCGCGCCGAAGCAGGCGCCCGCGGATCGGTGTTCGCCGACTGGCACGCCGACGCCGTCGGCCGCAGGTCGATGCGCATCAACCACCTGCCCGACCTCGCCCAGCTGCAGTGCCCGGTGATGGTGATCCACGGCGAGCGCGACGCCATCGTGCCGGTCCAGGCGGCCCGCGACGCGGCAGGCGCGATCCCCGGCTCGATGCTGCGGGTGCTCCCCGACGCCGGCCACTGGCCGAACCGGGAGCGCCCGACGGAGTTCAACGCCCTGCTCCGGGAGTTCGTCAACACCCACCGGTGATGCGAGGATGGGAACTTTCCTGTCACCCGCGGCCGCGCTGGCGCGAGGATGGGAACCTTCCTGTCACTCCGGGAGGGTGCGGCGGGCGGTGGCGAAGCGCGGACGACCGGCCAGGTCGGTGTGGTCCTGAACGTCGGTGAGGACGCGGCGTGCCCGCAGCAGTGCGGGCACGGAGCCGCCGTGGGTGTCGTCGTGCTCGATCGCCACCCCGCCGCCGGGGCGGAGCAGGCGGGCCGCGCAGCCGACCACGTGGCGCACCACGTCCAGTCCGTCGCGGCCGCCGAAGACCGCGTCGTGCGGATCGTGGTCGCGCACCTCCGGCGGCACCGGGGTGCCCTCCGGGACGTACGGCGGATTGCACAGGACCAGGTCGACCAGGCCTTCCAGCTCCATGAACAGCATCGGGTCGGTGACGTCGCCGGAGTACAGCCGGATCGGGGTGGCGCCGTCCTGCGCCTGCTGGTCGGCGTTGCGGCGGGCCCAGGACAGCGCGGCGGGATCCTTCTCGACGGCGTGCACGGCGGCGTCCGGTCGCGCGCTGGCCATCGCCAGGGCCAGCGCACCGGAGCCGGTGCACAGGTCGACCACGACCGGCTCCTCCACGCCGTCGAGAACGCTCTCGCCCCAGGCCAGCAGCAGCTCGGTCTCCGGGCGGGGCACGAACACGCCCGGCCCCACCGCCAGCGTCACGGCGCCGAGCGAGGCGCTGCCGGTCAGGTGCTGCAGCGGAACGCGTGTCGCCCGGCGGCGCACGAGGTCGTGCAACGCCTGGACCACCGGTGGGTCCACCAGCGGCACCATCATCAGCTTGGTCCGCTCCACCCCGAGCAGGTGCGCGGCCAGCAGCTCGGCATCGGTGCGCGGGCTCGCCACGCCCGCTGCGGCGAGCATGCGCTCCGCTTCGAGGATGGCCAGGCGCAGGGGCTGTCGGGTCACGTCGGCAAGCTTAGATGCTGCATTTGGTCCTGGTTTTCAGTCTTTGCCTTGAAGCGGCGGAGCCGCTCGGCCCACCCTCGCAACTCGCACCGCCGCGGGTTCTCAGCCCTCGCCTGGCGAGGACAGCCCGAGCGCCGTGTATCGGACGTCCGGGATCCCGGAGTCCAGGCGGGCGCTGAGGTTCCGCCACCCGCACCGCCACGCAGAACGAGTTCGCCAGACGGTCTCAGAGCGCGAGGCGTTCCTGCCGGTCGGCGGCGAGCAGGGCGGCGATCACCGCGTCCAGGTCGCCGTCGAGGACGTGGTCCAGGTTGTAGGCCTTGTAGTTGACCCGGTGGTCGGAGATCCGGTTCTCCGGGAAGTTGTAGGTGCGGATCCGCTCCGAGCGGTCCACCGTGCGCACCTGGCTGCGGCGCGTCTCGGAGGCCTCCCGCTCGGCTTCCTCCTCGGCGAGCGCCTGCAGGCGGGCCTTGAGCACCAGGATGGCGCGCTGCTTGTTCTGCAGCTGCGACTTCTCGTTCTGGCAGGACACCACGATGCCGGTCGGCAGGTGGGTGACGCGCACCGCCGAGTCGGTGGTGTTCACGCTCTGCCCGCCGGGCCCGGAGGAGCGGTAGACGTCGATGCGCAGGTCCTTCTCGTCGAGCTCCACCTCGACCTCCTCCGGCTCCGGGTACACCAGCACCCCGGCCGCCGAGGTGTGCACCCGGCCCTGGGACTCGGTCACCGGCACCCGCTGCACGCGGTGCACGCCGCCCTCGAACTTCAGCTGCGACCACACCCCGTCCGGGCTGGTGTCGCCCGACTTGGCCTTGATCGCGACCGTGGCGTCCTTGTAGCCGCCGAGGTCGGACTCGGTGGCGTCCAGCACCTCGGCCCGCCAGCCCTGGCGCTCGGCGAACCGCAGGTACATGCGCAGCAGGTCACCGGCGAACAGCGCGGACTCCTCGCCGCCCTCCCCGGACTTGACCTCCAGCAGCACGTCGGAGCCGTCGTGCGGGTCGCGCGGCAGCAGCAGCTCGGTGAGCTTGGCCTCCAGCACCGGGACCTGCTCGGTCAGCCGCTCGGCCTCCTCGGCGAACGCGGCGTCCTCCGCGGCGAACTCGCGGGCGGCCTCCAGGTCGGAGCGCACCTGGTCGAGCTCCCGCGCGGTGCGCACGATCGGGGTCAGCTCGGCGTAGCGGCGGCCGAGCTTGCGGGCCTTCGCCTGGTCCGCGTGCACGCCGGGATCGGCCAGCCGCTGCTCCAGCTCCCGGTACTCGGCGAGCAGCGATTCGAGCTTCGACGTCTCCACTGGACCCTCTTCACTGTGCGGACGAAAGGACGCGGCCGGAAAACAAGCGACGGCGCCCGCCCCGCGTGGTCCGCGGGGCGGGCGCCGTCGTCGCAGCTACTTCTTGCGCTTGCCGTAGCGGGCCTCGAAGCGGGCCACGCGACCGCCGGTGTCCAGGATCTTCTGCTTGCCCGTGTAGAACGGGTGGCAGTTGGAGCAGACCTCAACGGTGATCTGGCCGCTGCGGCGCGTGCTGTGGGTGGTGAAGCTGTTGCCGCAACCGCAGTTGACCTGCGTCACCACGTACTCGGGGTGAATGCCACTCTTCAACGGCTCGTCCTCTCTACTTGGCCGCCGGGTCCGCGCAGCCGCTGCCGCGCGGTGAACCGGAGCCGGAATCAGCCTTGCATTCTGCCAGACCGCAGCTCGTGACCTGCACCGCAGGGCGGTCCGGCCCGTTCAACACGACCGGTCGCCGAGGTATTCCGAGCACCGGACGCCGGTCTCCGCAACCGCCCAACGCACGAAACGCACCGCCCGGCGCGCCGACCAGCCGCCGGGGTGCCCGCAGCGGCGACGGGCGTTCATCCTCTACGCGTGCTGCTGTGTTCGGTGTTGGGCAAGCTCGCGTTCCGCTCGTGGATGCTGCTCCCGCTGCTCTTCCTCGGCAGCGCCGGCCTGGTGGCGGCGCTGCTGAGCCTGCTGCTGCAGCCGAACCCGACGCTGGACCAGAACGTGGGCCTGTCCGCGCCGCTGCTGTTCGGCTTCGCCGCCGCGCTGGCCGCGGGCACCGCGGGCCACGTCCGCTGGCGGTCCCGCTGGCAGCGGCGCGTCCTGCGGTTGGCGTACCCGCTGCTGCTGGTGGCCTGCGCACTGGCCATCGACGAGGTGCCGCTGCCGGTCGTGGCCGCGCTCGTGGTGGGCCCGATCTCCGTCGCGCTGCTCGTCGCCGTGCTGCTGCGCGCCCACCGCGACCACGCGGAGTGCTCGCACGCCTGAGCCCGGGTGCGAGCATGGGAACCTTCCTGTCACACCCGGTCCCCGGAAACGCGGCAGGGCCCGCACCGGGTGGGTGCGGGCCCTGCTGTCGAGCGGGATGGCGACTGCGGTCAGTCGTCGTCCTTGCCCGGCGTGGTCTTGGCGACCTGCATCAGGAACTCGATGTTGGTGCGCGACTTGCGCAGCCGGTCCTGCAGGAGTTCCAGCGCCTGCTGCGAGTCGAGCGCGGCGAGCACTCGGCGCAGCTTGTGGGTGACCGCCAGCTCGTCGGGCGAGAGCAGGATCTCGTCCTTGCGGGTGCTGGAGGAGTCCACGTCGACCGCCGGGAACAGGCGCTTGTCGGCCAGCTTGCGGTCCAGCTTGAGCTCGGCGTTGCCGGTGCCCTTGAACTCCTCGAAGATCACGGTGTCCATCGTGGAACCGGTCTCCACCAGAGCGGTGGCGAAGATGGTCAGCGAGCCGCCGTTCTCGATGTTGCGGGCCGCGCCGAGGAACCGCTTCGGCGGGTACAGCGCGGTCGAGTCGACACCACCGGAGAGGATTCGCCCGGACGCCGGGGCCGCCAGGTTGTAGGCGCGGCCCAACCGGGTGATCGAGTCCAGCAGGACGACCACGTCGTGGCCCATCTCGACGAGCCGCTTGGCCCGCTCGATGGACAGCTCGGCGACCGTGGTGTGGTCCGACGGCGGCCGGTCGAAGGTCGAGGCGATGACCTCGCCCTTCACCGAGCGCTGCATGTCGGTGACCTCTTCCGGACGCTCGTCGGCGAGGACGACCATCAGGTGGCACTCGGGGTTGTTGGTGGTGATCGCGTTGGCGATCGCCTGCAGCACCATCGTCTTACCGGCCTTGGGCGGCGAGACGATCAGCGCGCGCTGCCCCTTGCCGACCGGCATCACCAGGTCGATGATCCGCCCGGTGAGGTTCTGCGGCTCGGTCTCGAGGCGCAGTCGCTCGTTCGGGTACAGCGGGGTCAGCTTGTGGAACTCGGGGCGGTTCTTGGCCGCGTCCGGCTCCAGGCCGTTGATCGAGTCCACCCGCACCAGCGGGTTGAACTTCTGCCGCTGCTGCTCGCCCTCCCGCGGCTGCCGGATGACGCCCTTGATCGCGTCACCGCGCCGCAGGTTGTACTTGCGGACCAGCGACAGCGACACGTAGACGTCGTTCGGGCCCGCCAGGTAGCCGGAGGTGCGCACGAACGCGTAGTTCTCCAGCACGTCCAGGATGCCCGCGACGGGCAGCAGCACGTCGTCCTCGCGGACCTCGGGCTCGCCGCCCTCGCCGCGGCCGCGGTTGCGGCGGCGGTCCCGGAAGCGGCGGCCACGACCCCGACGACCGCCCTCGTCGTCCTCGTCGTCCTGCGGCCGGTTGTCCCGGTCCTGCCGGTTGCCGCGCTCCTGCCGGTTGCCGTCCCGCTCCTGGCGGCTCTCGCGCTCCGGCCGGTTGTCCTGCTTGCGCTCGCCGCGCTGCTGCTCCTCGGCACCACCCGACTCGGCGCCGGAACGGCTGGACGAGCGGCGCCTGCGGTTGCCGCCGCGCCGGTTGTCCTCGCCCTCACCGCTGGCCTCGGCGGCCTGCTGGCGCCGGGAGCGGGTGCGGGCCGGAGCGGCACCGTTGGTGCTCTGCTCGGTGCTGGCCTCGCGCGCCGCCGGCGCGGATTCGGCCTCGTCGAGGGCAGGCTGGTGCGCCTTGGCGGCGGGGGCCTCCTCGGCGCGGGCCGGCGCCTTCTTGGCGGAGCGGGTGCGGGGCGCGGTCGTGCCGCCCTGCTTCTCCTTGATGGCGGCGATCAGGTCGCCCTTGCGCAGACCGCCGGTCTCGATCCCCAGTTCCCCCGCGAGTTGGCGCAGTTCGGCGAGAACCATGCCGGAAAGCCCACCACGTCGACGCGGGGTGCCGTTGGCCTCGGAATCCTGCTGGCCAGCGGGAGAGGCGCCGTTGGCCGCCTCGCTGCTCAACAGTTCGGTGTTGCTCACGAATGTCCTTCCTGACCGGACCGCGCCTCCTACGCGACCCAGCGGATTGCCCGCCCGCTCTGGAGTGCGGGCGGCCGGTGTGTGCTACCAGCTCTCTCGCCGATCGGCTTCCCTCCGCGCGTGGCGCGACCGAATTCGGCGTTGGCTCGGGAACCAGCAGCACCGGGCAGTGGGAGGCACCCGGCTCGCGTGGTCCATGTGCGACGCATCCACTCCGATCCACACGTGCCGATGCACGCCCTGCCGCCTCATCCCAGGAATCCCCGACTCATGTTGGCGCCCCGGATGCTTGCTCGGGGACCACATCCTGGAACTTAAGGCCCCCACCCCGACAACGGCAACGACGCGCACCGTCGATCGCCCCGAAGCGAACTCAATTGAGTTGACAACTCCTGCCTCGGTCACCGCGATCGCCGAACCCGCCTAAGTTGATCTTCACCCGTGGCGGGTGGAGTTCAATTCACGGCGGGAGATGCGCTCCGGAAAACGATGTTCCGGATACGGCACCGGCACCCTGGGCGCGGTGACTGATTGACCTTGAGGGTAGACGCCCAGTAGTTCAGGTGCAACAACCCCCCGGGCGTGTGGCACGCCCGTTCAGATCGTGTCGTCGACGACCAGCCGGCGAATCCGCTGCTCGCCACCGGCGACACCTCCTTTGTACCACTTCCGCGCCCAGACCCCTGCTGCGGGGCGGTGAACTGGGCTTTCCCGCCCCGTTCACCACCCCGGGTCAGGCCTGCTCGACGATCCGCACGCCGGCGTCGTCGACCGGAAGGCGCAACACCTGGAAGCCGTTCGGTGCAATTTCCGCGGGCAGCCGCCCACCGGTCGGCAGCGCGAGCACGGTCGGTCCCGCGCCGGAGACCGCGGCCGCCACGCCCGCCTCGCGCAACCGGCGGACCAGTGCGATGGTGTCCGGCCACGCCGATTCGCGGTAGTCCTGGTGCAACCGGTCCGCGGTCGCCGCCAGCAGCAGCTCCGGCGCGGAGGTCATCGCGTGCACGGCGAGCGCCGCCCGACCGGCCGCGAACGCGGCGTCGGCGTGCGGAACCCGCTCCGGCAGCAGACCGCGGGTGGCGTCGGTGGCGGACCGCACCTGCGGCACGAAGGCGATCGGTGACACGTCCGGGTGCGGTTGCATCCGGACCGCGCGGAACCGGCCGGATTCCTGCCACGCCACCACGAAACCGCCGAGCAGGCTCGCCGCCGCGTTGTCCGCGTGCCCCTCCTGGGACGCGGCCAGGTGCAGCGCCAGCTCGGCGTTGTCGTTGTCCCGCAAGTCGATTCCGGCGAGCGCGAAGCCCGCGGCGATCCCGGCGACGATGGCCGCCGACGAGGACCCCAGGCCGCGCGCGTGCGGAATGCTGTTCTCGCAGTGCAACCGCAGCGCCGGAGCGGGGAAACCGAGTTCCGCCAACGTCTTGTGGACGACTCGCACCACCAAGTGACGCTCGTCGGTGGGAACCGAGTCGGCACCCTCGCCCTCTACCCGCACGCTCGCCGACCCCGGTGGCCCGTCCACCACCCGCGCGGAAACGTTGTCGTACAAGGACAACGCCATGCCCAGCGCGTCGAAACCCGACCCGAGGTTCGCCGTCGAGCCCGGAACTTTCACCCGGACGGCCGAAACCGGAAGGCCGGTCATGCCAGTTCCAGCGCGGTGGCGACCGCCCCCGGGTCGACCGGCAGCGGCTCGACCTCGACCATGCCGGACAGCGCGGTGTCCGGATCCTTGAGACCGTGCCCGGTGACCGTGCAGACCACGACCGAACCGGCGGGCAGCCGGCCGTCGGCGGCGGTGGCCAGCAGCCCGGCGACGCTGGATGCCGAAGCGGGCTCGACGAAGACGCCCTCGCGGGAGGCCAGCAGCCGGTAGGCGGCCAGGATCTGCTCGTCGGTCACCGCGGCGAACAGCCCGCCGGAGGCGTCCTTGGCGTCGGTGGCGCCGCGCCAGGAGGCGGGGCTGCCGACACGGATCGCGGTGGCGATGGTCTCCGGGTTCGCCACCGGCTGGCCGTGCACCAGCGGCGCCGCCCCGGCCGCCTGGAAGCCGAACATCCGCGGGGTGCGCTCGATGATGCCGTCGCCCGCGTACTCGGTGTAGCCCTTCCAGTAGGCGGTGATGTTGCCGGCGTTGCCGACCGGCAGGCAGTGCACGTCGGGCGCGCGGCCGAGCACGTCGCAGATCTCGAACGCCGCGGTCTTCTGCCCCTCCAGGCGCACCGGGTTGACCGAGTTGACCAGGGTCACCGGGTGTTCGGCCGAGGTCTTGCGAGCCAGCTCCAGGCAGTCGTCGAAGTTGCCCTGGACCTGCAGGATCTTCGCGCCGTGCACCACGGCCTGGGCGAGCTTGCCCAGCGCGATCTTGCCCTGCGGCACCAGCACCGCCGAGGTCAGCCCGGCACGCGCCGCGTAGGCGGCGGCCGATGCCGACGTGTTGCCGGTGGAGGCGCAGATGACGGCCTTGCTGCCCGCGGCGAGCGCGTGCGTGATGGCCACGGTCATGCCGCGGTCCTTGAACGAGCCGGTCGGGTTGGCGCCCTCCACCTTCAGGTAGACGGTGCTGCCGGTCAGCTCGGACAGGTGGTGCGCGGGCACCAGCGGGGTGTTGCCCTCCTGCAGGGTCACGACGCGCGCCCCGTCCGGCACCGGCACCCGGTCCCGGTAGGCCTCGATCAGACCGGGCCAGCCGGCCCGCACCGCAGCACCCTGGATGTTCGTCAAGACGGTTCACCTTCCACACGCATCACGCTGACCACCTCGCGCACCACCGGCAGTTGCGCGATCTTGTCCACAGTGGACTTCAATGCCGCATCGGCGGCGGTGTGGGTGACCACCACGAGGCTGGCTTCGGCACCCCGGCCCTGCTGTCGCACGACCGAGATGCTGACGTCGTTGTCGTTGAACATGGCCGCGACCTGCGAGAGCACGCCCGGCTTGTCGGCCACGTCGAGGCTGATGTGGTAGCGGGTCGGGGTCTTGCCCATCGGGCGCATCGGCAGCTGCGCGTGCGCCGACTCCCGGGGCCCCTTGCCCGCCACCACCAGGTTGCGCGCCACCGCGACGAGGTCGCCCAGCACCGCGCTCGCGGTCGGCGCTCCCCCGGCGCCCTGGCCGTAGAACATCAGCTGCCCGGCGGCCTCGGCCTCCACGAACACCGCGTTGAAGGCGTCGCCGACACCGGCCAGCGGGTGGCTGCGCGGGATCATCGCCGGGTGCACGCGGGCCGACACCGACTCGGTGCCGTCCTCGTCGACCACCCGCTCGCAGATCGCCAGCAGCTTCACCGTGCGGTCCAGGGTGCGCGCCGCGGCGATGTCGCCGGGCGTGACCGCCGAGATGCCCTCGCGGTGCACGTCGCTGGCGGTGACCCGGGTGTGGAACGCCAGCGAGGCGAGGATGGCGGCCTTCGCGGCGGCGTCGAAGCCGTCCACGTCGGCGGTCGGGTCCGCCTCGGCGTAACCCAGGCGGCCGGCCTCGTCCAGCGTCTCGGCGTAACCCGCACCGGTGGAGTCCATCGCCGACAGGATGAAGTTGGTGGTGCCGTTGACGATGCCCATGACCCGGTTGATCCGGTCCCCGGCCAGCGACTCGCGCAGCGGCCGCAGCAGCGGGATGGCCCCGGCGACCGCCGCCTCGAAGTAGATGTCGGCGCCGGAGGCGTCCGCGGCGGCGTAGAGCTCGGAGCCGTGCTCGGCCAGCAGCGCCTTGTTCGCGGTCACCACCGACTTGCCGGACCGCAGCGCGGTCAGCAGCAGCGACCGGGCCGGCTCGATGCCGCCGATCAGCTCCACCACGACGTCGACGTCGCCCTCCACCAGCGCGTGCGCGTCGGTGGTGAGCAGGTGCTGCGGCACCTCGGGGTGCTTGTGCGGCCGGCGCACCGCGACGCCGGTGACCAGCATCGGGGCGCCAGTCCGGGCAGCGAACTCGTCGGGTTGGTCGTGCAGCAGGCGCAGCACCTCGGTACCGACCGTGCCGCACCCCAACAGCGCGACCCGGATCGGTTCACGGTCCTGGTTCACTCACACCTCCAGCCGGAGCAGGTCGTCCTCGGTCTCCCTGCGCAGCAGCAACCGCGCCTGACCATCGCGCACCGCCACCACGGGCGGCTTGGGCAGGCGGTTGTAGTTGCTCGCCATCACGTAGCAGTAGGCGCCGGTGGCGGCCACTGCGAGCAGGTCTCCCGGAGCAATGTCCTCCGGAAGCCAGCAGTCGCGCACCACTACGTCACCGGACTCACAGTGTTTGCCCACGATGCGGGACAGCGCGGCGGGTGCTTCGGCGCCGCGCGACACCAACCGGGAGTCGTAGACGGCGTCGTAGAGCGAGGTGCGGATGTTGTCGCTCATGCCGCCGTCGACGCTGACGTACTTGCGGTGCACCTCCGCGCCCAGCGCGACGTCCTTGATGGTGCCGACCTCGTAGACGGTGACCATGCCGGGACCGACGATGGCGCGACCGGGCTCCACCGCGATCTTGGGCACCGGGATGCCCGCGTTCTCGGCCTCCTTGCCGACGATCTCGCGCAGCCGGGTGGCCAGCTGGTCGGGCGGCAGCGGGTCGTCGTCACCGGTGTAGGCGATGCCCAGCCCGCCGCCGAGGTCCACGGTGGTGGCGCTGGCCAGCGCGTCGGCGCCGTGCTCGGCGCGCAGCTCGGCCAGCAGCCGCACCACCCGGTGCGCGGCCAGCTCGAAGCCGTCGACGTCGAAGATCTGCGAACCGATGTGGCTGTGCAGCCCGGCCAGCACCAGCGAACCGGCCTTCAGCACCCGGTGCACGGCCTCGGCCGCCTGCCCGCCGGCCAGCGAGAACCCGAACTTCTGGTCCTCGTGCGCGGTGGCGATGAACTCGTGGGTGTGCGCCTCCACGCCCACCGTGACGCGCACCAGCACGTGCTGCTGGACGCCGCGCTCGGCGGCGATGTGCTCCAGCCTGGCGATCTCGTGGAACGAGTCCAGCACCACCGAACCGACTCCGGCCTCCACGGCCGCGGTCAGCTCGGCGACGGACTTGTTGTTGCCGTGGAAGGTGATCCGCTCGGCTGGGAACCCGGCGCGCAGCGCCACGGCCAGCTCGCCGCCGCTGCACACGTCCAGGCTCAGGCCCTCCTCGGCCACCCAGCGCGCGACCTCGGTGCACAGGAACGCCTTCGAGGCGTAGTGCACCGCGGCCGGGTCGCCGAACGCCTCGGCGTAGTCGCGGCAGCGGGACCGGAAGTCGTCCTCGTCCAGCACGAACAGCGGGGTGCCGAAGCGCTCCGCCAGGTCTCGGACGTCGATGCCGGCGAAGCGGACGACGCCGTCGGCGCCGCGCTCGGTGTTGCGCGGCCACACCTGCGGGTGCAGGTGGTCGACGTCTTCAGCGGTGGCCGGAACCGGTCCCGCGGTGTTGCCGGGCGGCACGACATCGGCGTGCCGGGGCCCGGCGGGATGGGCGCGCATCTAGAGCTCCTTCGCGCAGCCTGCCGCTGGACAGGCGATTCGTCACGGCACGTGCGGCCGCATTCGGTTCTTCGTCTTTAAGCGGCGCAGCCGCTTGGCCCACCCTCGCAACTCGCACCGCCGCGGGTACTCAGCCCTCGCCTGGCGAGGGCAGCCCGCTCGCCAGGCTGCCGGATCGTGCATGAGACCGGAGTCCAGGCGGGCGCTGAGGTCCCGCCACCCGCACCACCACGCAAAACGAGTTCGAAGACAGGTTCTCACATCTGCTCGGGTGCGCTGACGCCCAGCAGCCCCAAGCCGTTGGCGATGACCTGGCGCGTCGCCTCGCACAGCTGCAGCCGGGCGATGGTCAGCGGGCTCGCCTGGTCGTCACCGGGGTAGAGCACGCGGCACGCGTCGTAGAACTTGTGGTACGCGCTGGCCACGTCCTCCAGGTAGCGGGCCACCCGGTGCGGTTCGCGCAGCTGGGCGGCCGAGTTCACCACGCGCGGGAACTCGCCGAGGGTGCGGATCAGGTCGCCCTCGCGTTCGTGGGTGAGCAGCGACAGGTCGGCGTCGTCCACCGGACCGCGCTCGATGCCCAGCGAGGCCGCGTTGCGCTGCAACGACGACAGCCGGGCGTGCGCGTACTGGACGTAGAACACCGGGTTCTCGTTGGTGCGCTTGGTGATCAGGTCCAGGTCGATGTCCAGCGCGGAGTCCGCCGAGGAGCGGATCAGCGAGTAGCGGGCGGCGTCCACGCCGACCGCCTCCACCAGGTCCTCCAGGGTGACCACGGTGCCCGCGCGCTTGCTCATCCGCACCGGTTTGCCGTCGCGCACCAGGTTCACCAGCTGCCCGATGAGCACCTCGACCACGGCCGGGTCGTCGCCCAGGGCCGCGGCGGCGGCCTTGAGCCGGGCGATGTAGCCGTGGTGGTCGGCGCCCAGCATGTAGATGCACAGCTCGAAGCCGCGGTTGCGCTTGTCCAGCAGGTAGGCGACGTCACCGGCGATGTAGGCGGGCGCGCCGTCGCTCTTGATGACCACCCGGTCCTTGTCGTCGCCGAACTCGGTGGAGCGCAGCCACCAGGCGCCGTCGGCGAAGTACACGTGACCGGACTTCTTCAGCGTCTCCAGCGCCTGCTCCACCGCACCCGAGGTGTGCAGCGAGTCCTCGTGGAAGAACACGTCGAAGTCGGTGCCGAACTCGTGCAGGCTCTGCTTGATCTCGTCGAACATCAAGCCGACGCCGATGCGGCGGAAGGTCTCGTGCTGCTCCTCGGCGGGCTGCTCCAGCGCCGCCGGTTCGGTCTTGAGCACCTCGGCGGCGATGTCGGCGATGTAGGCGCCGCCGTAGCCGTCCTCCGGGGTGGGCTCGCCCTTGGCCGCGGCGATCAGCGACCGCACGAACCGGTCGATCTGCGCGCCGGCGTCGTTGAAGTAGTACTCGCGGGTCACCTCGGCGCCCTGCGCGGCCAGCACCCGGCCGAGCGCGTCGCCGACCGCCGCCCACCGGGTGCCGCCCAGGTGGATCGGGCCGGTCGGGTTCGCCGAGACGAACTCCAGGTTGACCTTCAGCCCGGCGAAGCCGTCGCCGTCGCCGTAGTCGGCGGCGCGGGTGAGCACCTCGCGCACGATCTGGCCCTGCGCGTCGGCGGCCAGCCGCAGGTTCAGGAAGCCGGGGCCGGCGACGTCGACCGAGTCGATGCCGTCCTTGCCGGTCAGTGCCTCGGCCAGCCAGGTCGCCAGGTCGCGCGGCTTGACACCGGCCTTCTTGGCCACCTGCATCGCGAGGTTGGTGGCGTAGTCGCCGTGCTCCGGGTTCCGGGGTCGCTCCACCGTCACCACCTCGGGAAGCACGGAGGTGTCCAGCTGCTTGCCGGAAAGCACCTCGACGGCGGTGTTGCGGACCAGTTCTGCGAGCGCGGCGGGAGTCACCTTATGCAGTCTAAGGAAGCGTCCGCGCTGCTCAGCCAACGGGTTGGCCACGTCCCAGCAGGCAAGACCACGCCGCGTGATCACCCGGTCACAGCGGTGTGAGAACGTGTGGTGGCGAGCATTGGCCGGAAGGCTTCTCGCGGCGTCGGCAATCTCTACACTGGCGGGCCGGATCCCCCGGTGGTTCTTGAGACGAGGTTTGCGAACAGCATGGCGAACAGGAAGAGCAAAGCGGTGCGCGGCGCCGTGGTGCACCAGCGGCAAATCCCCTGGATGCTGATCTCGGGCGTCACCGTCGTAGCGGTGTTCGCGGCGGTGGTCTTCGGCTTCGCGTTCATGAGGTACTCGGAAACCGCCGACGTCCGCGCGGCGCAGGAGGCGGCGGAGAAGGCCGCCGAGCCGTTCAAGCCGTCCCCGGAGAACCCCGACCCGTCCAAGAAGATCCCCGGCGTCACCGTCGTGGACTACCCGGGCCAGATCCACGTCCGGCCGGACCAGCGGGTGGCCTACGACCACTCCCCGCCGTTCGGCGGCCCGCACGACGGCATCTGGGCCGACTGCACCGGCGTGGTGTACCCGGAGGCGGTGCGCACCGAGAACATGGTCCACTCGCTGGAGCACGGCGCGGTGTGGATCGCCTACAACCCGGAGAAGGTCGACGAGGCCGGTGTCGAGCGGCTCAAGGTCCGCGCCGACGGCAAGCCCTACACGATGATGTCGCCGTACCCGGGACTGGACAGCCCGATCTCGCTGCAGTCGTGGGGGCACCAGCTCAAGCTGGACAGCGCCGACGACCCGCGCATCGACCAGTTCATCACCGCGCTGCGCCTGAACAACAACGGCGTCTACCCGGAGATCGGCGGCTCCTGCCAGGCCTACCCGGGCGCGTTCGACACCAACAACCCGCCGAAGTTCGACGGCACCCCGCCCGGCCCGGACGCGGTCCCGATGGACGGCCGCGGCGCGACCCAGGACGCCGGCGAGATGGGCCAGCCGTGACGGAACGCCCGCTGGCCACGCGCGTCTTCGTGGCCGTCGCGGCGGCGCTGGCACTGCTGCTGCTGGGGGCGGCGCTCGGACTGCTGATCCGGGTGCCGTCCTTCGACCGCGCCGAACCTGAGCCGACCCCGGTCGACATCGGCTTCGCGCAGGACATGTCCGTGCACCACCAGCAAGCGGTGACCATGGCCACGCTGGCCCGCCAGCACGCCGCCGACGTCGCGGTGCGGCAGCTGGCCTTCGACATCGAGACCAACCAGCGCGACCAGATCGGCCGCATGCAGGGCTGGCTGAGCCTGTGGCACCAGCCGGCCCAGGCCGTCGGCCCGCTGATGGAGTGGATGTCGGCGGAGGGCCACGACCACGGCACCGCCTCGACCGGCCCCTCCTCCGGCGGCCTGATGCCCGGCATGGCCAGCAGCGCGGAGATGGCGCACCTGCAGGCCCTGCGCGGCCCGGAGTTCGACGTCTACTTCCTGCAGCTGATGCTGCGCCACCACGAGGGCGGCGCCCCGATGGCCGACTACGGCGCCCGCCACGCCACCATCCCGGCGGTGCGCGAGCTGGCGAAGAACATGCTGGGCTCGCAGAGCAACGAGAGCCAGCTCATGCGCTCCATGCTCGCCGAGCGCGGCGCCCGCCCGCTCTGACGTGAGGATGGGAACCTTCCTGTCACGCGGTGCCTGAGATCACCAGGTCAGCGCCTGGCAGCGCTTGGCGCACTCGGCGGGCTCGACCTGCAGCGTCGCGTGCTCGATCCGGTAGCGCTCGGCCAGCATCCGCTGCGCGGCGATCAGCACCCCGCCGTGGTCCGCGTCGGGCCCGGTGGTCAGGTGCGCCGAGGCGACCTCCATGCCGGAGGTGAGCGTCCACACGTGCACGTCGTGGACCTCGGTGACCGACGGCAGGGAGGTCAGGTCCGCGCGCAGCTCGCGCACGTCGATGCCATCGGGGGCCTGCTGGACGAGGATCCGCAGCGCGTGGCGGGCCAGCTTCCAGGTGCGCGGCAGCACGAACAGGCCGACCGCGACGGCGACGATCGGGTCCGCCAGGTACCAGCCGAACAGCCAGGTGAGCAGGCCGCCGATCAGCACGCCGACCGAGCCGAGTGTGTCGGCGAGCACCTCCAGGTAGGCCCCGCGCACGTTGAGGCTCTCGCTGGCCCCCTGGCGCAGCAGCGCGAACACCACGAGGTTGGCGCCGAGCCCGGCGGCCGCGGTGAGCATCATCGGCACCCCGGCGACCTCGGGCGGATCCTGGAACCGGGATACCGATTCGTAGAGGATGTAGGCGGCGACGCCGAACAGCAGCACGGCGTTGGCGAGCGCGGCCAGCACCTCCATGCGGTAGAGCCCGAAGGTCCGCTTGTCCCCCACCGGCCGCCGAGCGGCGGTGATGGCGGCGAGCGCCATGCCCACGCCGAGCACGTCGGTGAGCATGTGCCCGGCATCGGACAGCAGCGCCAGCGAGGACGTCATGAACCCGACGACCGCTTCCAGCACGAGGAACGCGAGCAGGATCGCGAACGAGATGGCCAACCGCCGCACGTAGCGCCCGGATGCGCTGACCGCGTCGGCTGCGGAACCGTGCCCGTGGCCCTGACCCATCGACCCTCCTACGACAGCATCACCTCACATATAGTGAAGTACGCATGATTTCACGTGTCAAGGTGACCAGCGCCGACGCCGGGGAGGATGACAGGAAGGTTCCCATGCTCGCATCCAGTCCTCCCGCCGCCCCGCGTTCGACACCCCCCGCAGAGGACTGCCCTGCGGGTGCGCTAAGCTAACGATCGTCCGCAGCGACAAGCCCTCGTAGCTCAGCGGATAGAGCACTGCCCTCCGGAGGCAGGTGTCGCAGGTTCGAGTCCTGCCGAGGGCGCCCGAGAAGATCCGCCCCTGGTTCGGCAATCGCCACCAGGGGCGGATCTTTTTGCGCACCAGCGTCATCGCGTGGTGTGCGCACCGCCGTTCACGTGGATGGTCTGGCCGGTGAGGTGGCGAGCCCCCTCGGAGGCCAGGAAGTGCGCGAGCTCGGCGATGTCACCAGGACGTCCCGGGCGGCCGTTGTGAGTCGCGTCGATCAGCGCGGCCCGGCGCTGATCGCTGAGCTTGCCGTGGAAGAACTCCGTCTCCTCGATGTAGCCGGGCGAGATCAGGTTCGCGGTCAGCCCCTTCGGACCGACCTCTGAGGACAGACCCGCACTCCAAGCGGCGAGAGCGGCTTTCGACGCACCGTAGGACGTCGAGGCGTATTCGGCACCGATGGACCCGACGTTGACGATGGTGCCGCCCGGACGCAGCTTGTCGAGCACGGCGGCCGTCGTGAGCACCGCGCTGAGCAGGTTGGCATCCAGGTTCGCGTGCCACGCCTCCGCGAGCTGCTCCAGGTTCGCCGGATCGTCGCGCAGCAGATCGGTGTTGCCGCCCGCCATGTTGACGAGCACATCGAGGTGGTCGCCGAGTTCCGCCGCCAGCGCCGCCACCTGCCGCGGGTCCGACGCGTCGCAGGGGATCGGCCAGGCGTCGATCTCAGCGGCTGCGGATGCCAGCCGCTCAGCGCCGCGACCAGTGATGATCACGGTGTCACCGGAGGCGCGGAAGCGACTCGCCACGGCCTTGCCGATACCGCTGCTGCCGCCGGTCACGAGCACGATTCGGTTCACTGTGCACTCCTGAGATCTGATACGTTTAGCGCTAAACGTAACGCTGGGAGGTGCGCGGTGTCCAACTCCGAGAGCTATCCGCTCAGTTCGACCTCGACCTGGCCCTCGGCCGACATAGCCGCGGCTTGGCGCCGCGAGCTGCCTGGTTCGCGCACCGAATCCATCGAGATCATCACGCCGATCTGGCGCATCGCGAAGCTCCTCGCCGACGAACGCCGGCGCACCCTGGCCCGGCTCGGCATCGACCCGTCGACGCTGGACCTGCTCAGCGTGATCCGCCGCGCAGGCCCGCCCTACGAGCTGACCACGCGCGAGATCACCCGCCGAACGCTGGTCACCGCCGGGGCCGTCTCCCAGCGCATCGCCCGAGCCGAACAGGCCGGACTCGTCGAGCGGTCACCGTCGTCGGCGTCCCGCCGCGCGGTCGCCGTCCGGCTGACCGACGCCGGGCACGACCTGGTCGAGTCGACCGTGCGACAGCTGCTCGACCACGAAGCCGAGCTGATCGAAACGCTCGCGGAAGAAGACCACGCATACCTCTCCCGCGTCCTCACCAAGCTGGAAACCTCGCTCAGCGCGCGTAACCCGGAGTCCACTTAGGTCGTTGCCCGCCGGTACATCGGCGCCTCCGGAACCATGAAGCAGACGAGCAGCTTCAGGAAGAAAAGCACCGGGAACCAGGCGAGCGCGGCAGGCAGCGGCAACCAGGTCAGGTTCACCAGCACCGCAGCCAGGTACAGGCCCACCGCTGCCAGCCGTTTGACCTCCAGAGGCGCCACCTCGACGAGCACCGCGGCGGCGAGCAGCAGGCCAGCGTTGATCAGCAACCACCGCCACCCGCCCGCGTCGAGCACGAAGACCACCGCGACCAGGTAGAGCAGATGCGAGGCGATGAAGAGGAGCCGCTTGCCCCGCATTCCCGGCGCTGGGCGGTGATACCAGCGCTTGGCCGCATTGGTCGCGTTGGTCAGCACTCCGCCGACCAGGTCGAACACCATCACCGCGAGGACCACGTCCTGCAGCACGGACCCGCCCCAGCCGCCGAACCACCCGATGCACAGCGCCAGCAGAGCCATGTTCAGCAGTTGGCCGACGGCCTCCACGACGTTCTCCAGCCGAGTCCGCCCCGGCCCGAGGAACCGCTTCAGCACTCCCCCGACGCCACGAGGAGTCGGCGGAATCCGCCATTCGACGACCGCATCCACCGGCATTTGCGATTCAGCTGGCATCGACGGCACAGCACGCCTCTTTTCGGATAGCACAAAATCGATCGAGCACCCTCAAGCCCGATCAATGCGATTTCAGTTCTACGCGGACCCCTGCTGAACGGGTTCCAAGAGTCTTTTCAACGCCTCGAATTGCGCCTGCACGAGACGTGGCAGCTCCCCCGGGCCCAACGCCGACCGGTTGTGCAGGGCCCACTCGTCGAACGCGCGGAGGACCGCGATGGCGGTGTGCGCTTGGAGCCCGGGCGGGATGTCGCATCGCACCGCACCAGCGGACCGGCCGACCGCGAGGGTCCGCCGCAACCAGTCATCGATCGCCGCCGTTGCGCCCGAAACACCATCCTGACCAGCTGGCACATCCGGCAGATAGCAAATCCGGCCGAAGTCCACGAACAGCGGATCACGCTCGGCGGCGAACACCAGACGCTGCAGGAATCGCTCGGCCAGTCCCCAGAAGTCGGGCCGGAAGTCCGCCGGCTCAGGCACCTCCAGATCAGCGGCCACCGTCGCCGCGACGTGCGCGACGACCGCCTCGAACAGCTGCTGCTTGGAGTCGAAGTAGTGGTAGAAGGAACTCTTACTCATGCCGCAGGAACGGATCACCCGATTCAGCGAGGCGCGTTCGTAACCGGCGTCGGCGAACTCCGCGGCCGCAGTCGCCACCAGTTCACGCCACCGCTGCGCAGGCATGCTCCGCTTTTCCACGTCACACACTCTAGCCAAGTGTGGACCACCCGGTCCACACTTTTTTCGCAACACAGCGAAAGGGCCCGGAAGCACGACGCCTCCGGGCCCTGCGCTCAGCCCTGTCCGCACCGCCACAGGTCGGCGAGAGCGGTTGCGAACATGGGAACCTTCCTGTCACCCACCCACGAAACCGCAGGTCAGGACGATCCGATGCCGGTGAGGGAACGGACCTCCATCTCCGCGGTGCGCCGCGGATCGCTCTGCGGTCCGCCGAGCAGCGTGCCGATGACGCCGCACAGGAACGAGATCGGGATCGACACGATGCCCGGATTGCTCAGCGGGAACCACGCGAAGTCCACGTCCGGCAGGATCGAGCCGGGCGTGCCCGACAGCACCGGCGAGAAGATCACCAGCACCAGGCAGGAGCTCAGCCCGCCGTAGATGCCCCACAGCGTGCCGCGGGTGTTGAAGCGCTTCCAGAACAGCGAGAACAGCAGCGTGGACAGGTTCGCTGAGGCCGCGAAGGCGAACGCCAGGCCCACCAGGAACGCGATGTTCTGGCCGTTGACGAGGATCCCGCCGACGATCGATGCCGCACCGATCACCAGCGCGGTCCACCGGGCCACGCGGACCTCCGAATCCGGGTCAGCGGCACCGCGCTTCAGCACGTTGGCGTACACGTCGTGCGCGAACGAAGCGGACGCCGTCAGCGTCAGCCCCGCGACCACGGCGAGGATGGTGGCGAACGCGACCGCCGCGACGATCCCCAGCAGCACCGTCCCGCCGACGCGGAAGGCAAGCAACGGCGCGGCGGAGTTCTCCCCGCCTGGTGCCGCGAGGATCGCCTCGGTGCCGTTGACCGCTCCCGCGCCGAACCCGATCACCAGCGTGCACAGGTAGAAGCCGGCCATGGTCACGGTCGCCCACACCACCGAACGCCGCGCTTGCAGCGAGTTCGGCACCGTGTAGAAGCGCATCAGCACGTGCGGCAGTCCTGCGGTGCCCAGCACCAGGGCCAGCGACAGCGAGACGAAGTCCAGTTTGGTCAGTTCGTTCTCGCCGTACTTCGCGCCCGGGGCGAAGATCTGGTCGCCCAGCGGGTTCCGCTCGGCGGCGTGCTGCATCAACGAGGTCATGCTGAAGCCGAACTTGCCCATCAGGAACAGGGTCAGCATCGCGGCGCAGAGGATCAGCATGCCCGCCTTGATGATCTGCACCCAGGTGGTGCCCTTCATCCCGCCGACCAGCACGTACACCACCATGACCAGCCCGACGGAGGCGATCACCAGCGCTTGCCCGCCTGCGCTGTGCACGTCCAGCAGCAGCGCGACGAGGCTGCCCGCCCCGGCCATCTGGGCGATCATGTAGACGAACGAGATCATCAGCGTGGACACCGCGGCCGCGGCGCGCACCGGACGCTGCTTCATCCGGAAGCTGAGCACGTCGCCCATGGTGAACCGGCCGGTGTTGCGCAGGAGTTCGGCGACCAGCAGCAGGTTCACCAACCAGCCCACCAGGAAGCCGATGGAGTACAGGAATCCGTCGTATCCGTAGATGGCGATGGCGCCGGCGATGCCCAGGAACGATGCTGCGGACAGGTAGTCGCCGGACAGCGCGATGCCGTTCTGCGCACCGGTGAACCGGCCACCGGCGGCGAAGTAGTCGGAGGCGGTGCCGCTGCTGCTCACGCGGTACACCACGTACAGCGTGATCAGCACGAACACGCCGAAGATGCTCATGTTGAGCACCGGGTTGGCGCCGATCATCGCGGGTCCTCCCCGGTCACGTCCAGGTGCAGCGCGCGCACCCGGGGGTCGACGTGCCGCGCGGCGTAGCGCAGGTAGAGGACGATGATCAGGATCGTGGTGGCGAACTGGCCGACGCCCATCACCAGCCCGACGTTGATCTCGCCGATCAACCGGATGCTCATGAATTCCGGCAGGTAGGCCGCCAGCACGACGTAGCCGAGGTACCAGATGAGGAAGGCCGCGCTCATCGGGAAGACGAAGCGGCGCAGCCGGGATCGAAGCTCGTGGAACTCGGGGCGCTGCGCGATCTCGGCGTAATCGGGGGGTGGGTGCCCGGCGGACCGGGCAGCGGACTTGTCGATCTGACCGAAGGTCGCCGCCGGTGCGGCGGGCGGCACCTGCGGCAGGTGGGGTGCGTTGGGCATTCGTCCTTCCAAGCAGATCTTCGCGTGGGCACGGATTTCCACCGACGTGTCGAAGTCCCCCCACGTCCGCCGACCGGTTCCGCGAATTCGCGAAGCCGAGCCGACGACCGCACTGCCCGCAATGCCAACCGGGCCGGAAGTCTAGCCAGCGAATCGACGACCACCGAGCCCCACAACGACACAGCACACACATTGATGAACTCTTCAGTCACGGAATGTGGTCAAAATTTCGGATCCCCTGAAGATCCACAGCCTCTTCCTGAAGTGGCCCCCGCACGAAAACCTGCTTGCGGTGCGACATTTCAGCAGCACAGAGGCGGTTTTCCGAGAATGCAGCCAAAACCAGGCGGCTTCGAGCGGCGTCACGGGCCGCGCGACCTGCAACATCTCCCTATCGGGTGACTAAAGCACTTGAGCGCACCACAGAAGTGGACACGATCAGTGTTCACAACCCGCGCCACGCCTGAAAAACGATCTTGGTCCGGACATATTCGCTGGTCAGGGCACCAAAATCGCGCAAAACGGAAGATCGTCCGAATGCGGTAGTGTTCTGCCACCGACGAACCGGCGCACAACAACACCCGAAACCAGCTGCGACCCCCGAACATCGCAGGCTGCCCGGACGCCGACGTCGAAGACCGCACCCGGCCACCCGCGAAAACCCCGAACGCAGGCAGCGCCGCCAGCCATCGAGAAACCGCCGCACGCCCCAACCGAACGGCGCAGCCTGCCCACCACACGAACGCGCAGTCGGTTGACGAGACATCCGGCAGGCGCGGGAAAGGACTGCGTCGTGAGCAGCGGACTCGAGGACACGCCCACGCACGTGTCACGGGCGTCCACGTGGCCGCGCGCCACCACGAAGGTCGTCGCACGGATCACCGGATGGCGCGACTGGAAGCTCCCGGTCAAGATCGGCGCCGTCGTGCTCGTACCGGTGATCTTCGCACTGGTGCTGGGAGTGCTGCAGATCCGCAGCCAGATCTCCCAGGCCGACGAGTACAGCGCCATGGACCGGATCGTCACCGCAGGCACCGCGGTGCGCACCGCGGTGCAGGATCTGCAGTGGGAACGCACTGAATCCACCGACTTCCTGATCCGCGGGCGAACTTCCGAACAGCAGGTCAGGGACCGCATCGCGACCACCGACCGCGCACTCGACGCCGCTCGCGGAGCCCTCGGCGCCGCGCCCGACAACGATGCGGTGCGATTCGCCCGGCAGGAGACGAACCGGCAGATCGCCGAACTCGCCCCGACGCGCAACCGTGTGCTCAGCGGCAAGCTCGACCCCGACGACGCGATCCAGTCCTACACCGAGGTCATCGGCGACCTGCTCGGCCTCGACCGCACCCTGCTCAGCCAGATCTCGTCCGCGCAACTGGTCTCGCCGGCGACCAGCGCGCACGAACTCGCCAAGATCAGGGAAGAGGTCCAGCTCCAGCAGGCGCTCCTGCTCACCGGGCTGACTCGCGGCAAGTTCACCGAGGACAACCTGACGCAGCTGGACGCCAGCGAATCCCGCCGCAGCGCCGCGGCAAAGGAGTTCCGCGCCGCAGCCTCCCTGCCGAACCGCATCTCCTACGACCAGCTCTACGCCGACCCCCGGTTCCCGGCCCGGGAGACCTCGGTGCAGCTGGCGATGGCCGAGCGCAACAACTCCCGAGCCCAGCTCTCCTCCGCCCTCGTCTCACCCGCGATCTGGCACGAGCAGTCGCTGAACGCCCTGGCCGCGCTCGGCGCCCTGGGCGGCCAACTGGACCAGCAGCTGCACGAGACCGCGTTCAACCTGCAGGACAGGGCCAGCAACCTGGCCGGCTTCGAATCCGTGATCCTGCTGTCCGCGCTGCTGATCGCAGGCGCCATCGTGGTGGCCGTCGCCCGGCACCTGCTCGGCTCCCTGGACCTGCTGCGACGCAGCGCGCTTGACACCGCCAACCACCAGCTGCCGAGCGCGGTGGCCGACATCCGCGCCGGGCACGCCCCGCGATCGCCCGTCGAGCAGGTGCCGGTGAACACCGCCGACGAGGTCGGCGACCTGGCGCGCGCCTTCGACGACGTGCACACCCAGGCGGTCAACCTCGCCACCGAGCAGGCCGAACTGCGCCGCAGCTACAGCGATTCCTTCGTCAACGTCTCGCGCCGCAGCCAAAGCCTGCTGGAGCGGCAGCTGCGCCTGTTCGAACAGCTCGAACGAGACGAGGAAGACCCCGACCAGCTGGCCACCCTCTTCCAGCTGGACCACCTGGCCACCCGGATGCGCCGCAACAACGAGAACCTGATGGTGCTCTCCGGCACCGACCTGGCCCGGCGCTTCACCCAACCGACCAGCCCGGCCGACCTGGTCCGCGCCGCGGTCTCCGAGATCGAGCACTACCCGCGCGTGATCGTCCAGCCGCTGCCCGACGTCAAGATCGTCGGCTACGCGGCCAGCGACCTGGTGCGACTGCTCGCCGAGCTCATGGACAACGCGGCCAACTTCTCCGCCCCCAACACGCAGGTGACGGTCTCCGGACACCGGCGCGGAGACGGAGCCCTGGTCGTCGACATCGTCGACCAGGGCATCGGCATGAGCGAAACCGACCGCGCGGAGACCAACATCCGGCTGGCCTCCGACGGCGAACTCACGCTGTCCACGTCCCGGCGCATGGGCCTGTTCGTGGTCGGCCGCCTCGCGGCCCGCCACGGCATCCACGTGGAACTGCACCCGGGTGCCGAGGGAAGGGGCCTGCGCGCATCGGTGACCATCGGCCCGGAACTGCTCGCGGACGCGGTGAACCTGCCCCAGCCGCGGACGAACGGAGCCGCCACCCACCACGAGCACACCAGCGATGCCCTCGTCGAGGAGTTCGACTGGGAAGCCGCGGAACAGGATGCGGCGAGCCCCATCCGCAACGGCTACCACCTGCTCCGCCCACCGCGCGACGCAGAGCCGGTGCCAGAGCAGCGCGACGTGGCGAACGCCCAGGAGAAGGCCCCGTCCGACGGCGCCACCAACGGCGCGCCCACCCCCATCTTCGACAACCTCGCTTCGGCCTGGTTCCAGACGACCCCCGCCACCGACCACACCACCCCGCACTGGCCCCCGCCCGGGGATGCGAGCAAGGGAACCTTCCTGTCATCCGGCCCGACAGGAAAGTTCCCTTCCCCTCAGCCGACGCACAACGGCAGCAACGGCCGGGTGTGGGCTTTCGCCAGCGACGAGGCGCGGCAGCGCGCTCAGGAGGTCGCGGCGGCGGAGCCGACCAACCACACCTCCGCTGGGCTGCCGCAGCGCATTCCGCTGGCGAACCTGGTCGCCGGCAGTGCTGAGTCGCCCGGGACGGAACAGCCCCGCCCGCAGCGGAACCCGGACGTCGCACGCGGCCGGCTGAGCAGCTTCCAGGCCGGGCTCCGCCGCGGTCGGCACCGCCAGCGAGCGGAAGCGGTGAACTCCGCCCCGGCCACCGAGCAGGCCGCCGCAGCGGCAAGCGATGCCGAACCCCCTGCCCCCACGTGCGATCAGGAGGTTCCAGACCACACCTCCGCCGGGCTCCCCCGACGGATCCCCAAAACCCAACTGCTACCGGGAACAGTCACCGAGGTGGCCCAGCCCCGCCGCGACGCGGACATGATGCGCGGCCGGCTGGCCAGCTTCCAACGCGGGGTCCGCGAGGGAAAGCACAGCCTCCGCGACCCGCAGCGTTCGGCCGACGAACGGCTGTGACAACCCGCGTCAGTGAGGAGGACAGGAAACACCGATGAACGCGAACAACTCCCAACCGAGCCAGTTCGGATGGCTGGTCACCGACTTCACCGAGCGAGTCCCCGGCGTGGCGCACGCCGTGGTGGTCTCGGCGGACGGCCTGCTGCTGACAGCGTCGGCGAAACTTCCGACCGACCGCGCCGATCAGCTCGCCGCGGTCGCATCCGGGCTGCTCAGCCTCACTCAAGGAGCGGCGAGGTGCTTCGAAGCCGGCACGGTGAGCGAAACCGTGGTCGAGATGGAACGCGGCCTCATGCTGCAGATGGCGATCAGCGACGGCTCATGTCTCACGGTGCTCGCCGCGCCCCACTGCGACATGGGCCTCATCGCCTACGAGATGGCGTTGCTGGTCGAACGAGTCGGACAGATCCTGACCCCTGAACTGCGCTCCCAGCTGCAAGGATCGAGTCGGGTGATGACCGGCCAGTCAGTGTGAGGACGGCATGAGCACAGGTCCGGAATCATCCGGGCGACACCATTGGGACGACCGCGAGTCGCCCCAGGCGGACGCCTTCGCCGAGGTCTTCAACCGGTTCACCCTCGACAGCGGACGACGCGGCCGCCGGCGCAAACGCGCGCCAGAACAGGTGGAGCAGCAAGCCCCGGCACAGCCCCCCGTGCCGGAACCGCCGTGGCCCCGGGAAGCCGACGAAGCACCACAGCCAGCTGAACCAGTGCAGGAGGAAAGCTCGGCCACCTACATCCGGCCATACGCCTGGACCGGTGGGCGGACTCGTTCCAACTACCGCCTGGAACTGGAAACTCTCGTCTCGACCAGCGAGTTCTGCCACCCGAGCCGGTTGCAGCGGATCGAGCACCACTCGATCGCCGAGATCTGCCGCCACCCCCGATCGGTGGCAGAGGTCGGGGCGCTGCTCGGTGTTCCGCTGGGCGTGGCGAAAGTCCTGGTCGGCGACATGGCCGACCTGGGACTGGTCACGGTGCACCAAACGGTCAGCGAATCCGGCACCACATCGCACTTCATGTTGATGGAGAGGGTTCTGAGCGGTCTCCGCCGGCTCTGACTCCTCCGGCGCGGGCCTCGTGGCGCAGCGCAGGACACCAGCTCGACACGACAACTGAGGTTGGCAGAAATGACCCCCGAAACGCGATCTCGACCTGGGCACCCCACCACCAGGCCCACAACCGCGACCTCGGCGAAGATCGTCGTCGCAGGCGGCTTCGGCGTCGGCAAGACGACGTTCGTCGGGTCGGTGTCGGAAATCGTGCCCCTGACGACCGAAGCAGTGATGACCGAGGCGAGCAGCGGCATCGACGATCTGCACGCCACCCCGAACAAGAACACCACCACGGTGGCGATGGATTTCGGCCGGCTGTCCTTGGACACCGACCTGATCCTCTACCTGTTCGGAACGCCCGGCCAGCAGCGGTTCTGGTTCATGTGGGACGACCTGGTGCGCGGCGCGATCGGCGCCGTGGTGCTCGTGGACACCCGGCGGCTGGCGGACTGCTTCTCGGCCATCGACTTCTTCGAAGACCGTCGGCTGCCCTACATCGTCGGCCTGAACTGCTTCGACGGCATGCTGCGCCACCGCGTCGAAGAAGTCCGCGAAGCGATCGCGATCCCGGCCGACGTGCCGATCGTGACGTGCGACGCCCGCAACCGCGGCTCCACCCAGCAGGCGCTCATCACCCTCGTCGAGTACGCCATGAAGTGGTGGCTCCAACGCACCGCTTGAACGGCTGAAAGCATGGGAACCTTCCTGTCACCGCGAGGAAGGTTCCCATGCTCGCGCACGCTCAGCGCCCACCAGGAACCGAGCCATAAGGCGAGCCGTAGGGGTCCTGCTGTTCGTAGCCGGAGTCGGTTTGACCAGTGGTCTGCGGAGACTTGTCCTGCTGACTGCCCAACGTGACCTCGACATCGCGCGGGTTGTTGCCCTGGCCATCGGTCACGGTGAGGGTGATTTTCGCCCCGGGTGCGTTCGCGCTGATCTGCGCGACGAGATCGGCGAAGCTGCTGACGTTTCGTCCGTTGACCTTGGTGACCGTTTCACCGGCCTTGATACCGGCTTGCTCCGCTGCTGATCCCGGTACGACAGAGCTGACGGACGCTGCCCCAGTGTCGCTGTCGGTCCCGGTGACTCCCAGTTGGGGTTTGGTCGCCACACCGCTCTTGATGAGTTCGTTGGCCACCCGGCTGGCGGTGTCGATCGGGATCGCGAATCCCAAGCCGATGTTGCCCGAGTTCTGCCCGCTGGAGAGGATCGCCGAGTTGATCCCGATCACTTGGCCGTCCAGGTTGACCAGCGGCCCGCCCGAGTTGCCCGAGTTGATCGATGCATCTGTCTGGATTCCGTTGTAGATGACGGGCTGGCCGTCGTCGCCCTTGGCTTCCACCGTGCGGTTCATGGCGCTGACGATGCCGGAGGTGACGGTCCCCTCGAGCCCGAGCGGAGATCCGATGGCGACCACCTGCTGCCCGACGGTCAGGGACGAAGACTTGCCGAGCTCAGCGGGGGTGAGGCCGCTAGCTCCATCAAGTTTGATCACAGCGAGGTCGTACGACGGTGACGTGCCGACGACCTGCGCGCTCTTGACCGTCCCGTCGGGCAGTGTGACAGCGATCTGACCACCCCCGCCGACCACGTGATTATTGGTCAGCACATACCCGTCTGGGGTCAGAATGACACCGGTTCCCTCAGCACCGCTCCGGCCCGAGCGAACGGCGATGTCCACTGTGCTCGCAGATGTCTTGCTCGCCGCGAACTGCACCGTGCCGGTCTCCGCATTCACCTGAGTTCCGGTCACAGGATCGTGCTGGGACAACACTGACGATGAGCTACCCGATTCCGCGAGCAGCATTCCACCGCCCAAGCCGATGCCGCCTCCGATGGCACCGGCCACGAGTGCGACCGCGACCAGAGCTCCCCACCGCCGACGTTCAGCCGCATGCGGCTGCCCAGGAGGAACTCCGGGAATCGGGTGAGTCGCAGCGGCGGCCTCATGCCCGCCCGCGAACCCCCCTCCGGGAGTGAAGTCGCGCTCAGCACCACCGTGTTCCGGCAGGTCGCCGGGGCCTCTGCTCGTCGTCATGCACCGAGCGTGCCCCGCGAACCTGAGAGTCACCTTGGCTCAAGCTGTTGATTACCACCCAAACCGAGGCCACGCGTGCCGTGGCGGCGAGCATGGGAACCTTGCTATCAGGCGGCTGAGAGGAAAGTTCCCATGTTCGCCGCGTATCCCACCGATCGAGGATTCAGGTGCCCGACACGCGACCGGAACCGAGAAACCTCCCGAGGCCTGAGCCGCGGAGACCGGATATTGCAGGGCATGCAGAAAACGATCAACGCAATTGAATCGCGCTTCCAGCGACGTGTGTACCGCGTCGCGGAAATCGAGAAGCTCGGGATCTCCCAGTCGACGACCTACCGACGCGCCCGCGCTGATGGCCCTTGGACACGCCTTGCACCCGGTGTGGTGCTGGTCGCGCCTGGGCCACCGACGGTTCACGATCGCATCCAAGCCGCACTGCTCCGCGCCGGTCCAGGTGCCGTGGTCACCGGCATCGTGGCTGCCCATCTGCATGGGATCCCAACGTCACTCGACGACGTGGAAGTGCACGTGCTGATCCCGCACAGTCGGAAGATCCATAGCTACACCGGCACGCGATTCGAACGCACCATCAGACTTCCCGAACCCACCTACGTGAACGGTATTCCGACGGCACCGCCAGTCCGGGCAGTGATGGATGGTGCCCGGACGTTCCGCACCTGGGCGTTCACCCAACGACTGCTCCACGACGCGATCCACAAGGAGACTCGCTGCAAGCTCAACGACCTGATCACTGAAATGGAGCTCGGCAGCCGGCGAGGCACAGCAGTGCCACGCGCGATCCTGCGCTCCTTCCAGGGCGGCACGACACCGCTGCGTGGGCTCGCAGCCAGCCCAGCACGACCAGCCAGCACAGCCCAACGCACTGCTGCTTGAGGGTCCGAGCTCCACGGTCTGGTGCCCGGCGGTAGCAGCAGGCACGATGCCATGCATCGACAGCAGTCGCTGGAGGTGCCGTGGATACCACCAGACAATGGCCCTTGCCGGTCACAGCTGGGCGGACGCTGGCCGATCACCCACGATCTGCCCCAGCTGCTCAGGTCACGGGCATGGTCGACGTCGGTGACCTCAGCCGCCGCATGCCCAAAACAGGTTTGACCGGCTTCGCCGCTGATCAGCGGAGTTGCAGACTCCGTGACGAACCCGACGTCCAACGCCCTGGCGTGAGGCGGTGCGCGCAAGGGAACCTTCCTGTCACCCGTCGAAGCTTCCTTGCCGTGTTGGGTGCGGCCCTCGGAGGGACTAGTGCTGAAGAAACGCAAATCGCTGTGGTGGCTCACCGGGCCGGTACTGCTCTACCTGGTGGCCCTTCCGCTGTACAACCGGGTCGACCCGGTAGTTCTCGGCCTGCCCTTCTTCATGTTCTGGATGCTGGTCGCAACCTTGCTCACCCCTGCCTGCATCTGGCTCGCAGCTCGTAAAGACCCGCTGTGGCGGGCTGACCGGGAGCGCGAACGGGGTGATTCCGAATGAGCTCGAACGCTGCGGTCTCCATCGGCATGTTCGGCGTGTTCATGATCGGCACGATCGTTCTGGGTCTTCTCTCGCTGCGCGGGCGGGACCGGGCGAATCTGGCCGAATGGTCGGTCGGTGGCCGGAGCCTCGGCGTGGTGCTGATCTTCGTGCTCATGGCCGGTGAGACCTACACGAGTTTCAGCTACCTCGGCGCGGCGGGTTGGTCATACGACTACGGCATGCCGGTCTTCTACTTGCCCGCCTACCTGGCGATCGGCTTCGCCGTCGGCTACATCATCGGCCCGGTCCTGTGGCACTACGCCCATCGAAACAACCTGCACAACATCACCGACATCACTTCCTTCCGCTTCGATTCACCGTGGTTCGGCGCAGCTGTGGCGATCCTGACCACCGTCTTCCTGCTGCCGTACATCCAGCTCCAGATCACTGGGATGGGCGTAGTCGTTTCCACGATCAGCTACGGAACGATCAACCTGGGCACCGGCTACCTCATCGCGTTCGTGGTGACCGAAGCGTTCATCATCTTCTCCGGGCTGCGTGGCAGCGCATGGGTGTCGATCCTCAAGGACAGCCTGGTGATCATCACGCTGCTGGCGGTCTTCGTCTACGTGCCCGTGCACTACTTCGGCGGGATCGGCCCGATGCTGGACCGCCTGGTCGCTGAGCGTCCACAATGGCTCGTTCTGCCGGGACAGGGCAAGGAATCCCTGGGAATGCTGTGGTTCGCCACCACAGGGCTGCTCAACGGCGTCGTCTACACGATCTTCCCAACCACCGTCGCCGGCTACCTCGGCGCGAAGAATCCCGGCGTGCTGAGGCGCAACGCCATCATCATGCCCTTCTACCAGGTCTTGCTGTTCGTCCCCATCCTCCTGGGGCTTGCCGCGGTGTTCGTGGTTCCGGGATTGAGCGATTCGAATCTCGCCATGTTCGAGCTCGTCGTCGATTCCATGCCGGCGTGGATGGTCGGGCTCGTCGGTGTTGCCGGGGCTCTCTCATCGATCGTCCCGATGGCTGTCTTCATGCTCGTAATCGGCACGATGTGGGGGCGCTCGGTGCTGGGAGTGCACCCGCGGACAGCACCTCACCAGAAGCGACTCTCACAGCTGGTCACCTTCCTCGTCGGGTTGGTCGCCTTGCTGTTCACCTTCGTCTCGCCGAGCACACTGGTGCAGCTGTCGGTGCTCTCCTACCAGGGATTGGCTCAGCTGCTGCCGGTGGTGCTGATCAGCCTGCTGTGGAAGCGCATGACGGTCGCAGGAGCAGCGAGCGGACTCGCGGTGGGCGTGGTCGTCGTGGCGGTGCTCGTCAGCACCGGGAACGATCCACTGCTCGGCATCAACGCCGGCTTGATCGGGCTCGCGGTGAACATCGCGGTGAACGTGCTGGTCAGCCTGGCTCGCCCGGCAACGGCTCCTGCCGACCGGCTGGCCGTGGACGAACTCGCCGAGGTGCGGGCCAGCAGAAGCTGAAGCACGGGAACCTTCCGGTCAGACAGATGACAGGAAGGTTCCCATGCTCGCATCAGGTCACGGCATTGCCGGGGCGACGTCGGAGACCCCGAACTGACCGCTCTCGAGCGGATGCCCGCCGATGTCGACTGGCCCTTCCGGAACTGGCTTCGCGGACGGGTACCACCGGCGGGCGATCTCCCAAGCTGCCTCGATCAGCGCGCTGGCGTGCGCGAACGAGTATGGCGAAAGACCAACCACGGACGGAGCGGGGACGATGTAGAGCTCGCAGCGCGTTGCGTTCAACTGCATGTCCAGCCTCGCCGCGGACAGCATCGCCGCGCCCAGTGCGGCACCGTTCACTCCACCCACCGATCGCGGTGGGACCCTCGGCGTCGGCCAGGTCGCTATCGCACCGATACCGCGCTTGGACTGGTTGTACTCGAAGCGCTCCGTCCCACCGCAAGGCAGCACGAAGACGCGCTCCGCTCCTCGCTCCACGGCGCGGCTGATCGGCATGAAAACCGCCGGGCCACCATCGACCAGCCAACGATCACCGATCTTGACCGGCGGGAACATCCCCGGGATCGAGCACGACGCGACCAGTGGAGGCAGCGCAGGGCCCGACTCGTAGTACACGGGGTCACCGCTGTCGATGTCGGTCGCCGTGACGGTCACCGGGATCTGCGCGTCCTCCAACCGCCGGAATGGGAGGTTGTTGTGCAGCCAGCGGGCCAGACCGTGATTGCCCATCACATGGTTGGACAAGCCGAGCTTCCCCGCGAGGATGCGCGACGGCTGGATGGGGAACACATCCGTTCGCCGCATCGAAGTCCATATTTCGCGCAGCTTCTCCGCACCGTTCAGCGTGGGGTTGCCCGCCAGCCAGGCAGCGTTGAGCGAACCCGCCGACGTGCCGACGAGCAGGTCTGGTTCAACGCCTGCTTCGAAAAGCGCGGAGACCAGTCCGGCCTGGATCGCTCCGAAAGTGGAACCACCCGGCAAAACCCACGCTGTGCGCATCAGCAGTGCCCTTCCGCTCTCGTTCTGCTGTTGAGGCTAGTCGTTAGTGGCGCGTCGGCAGCTCATCCGTCGCCTGGATCACCCCGACGACGCTGGCGCTTCACCTCGGAACGCTGCTTCTTGCTGGTCAGCCGCCGCTGCTGGGATCCCTTCGTCGGCTTCGTGCGTCGCCGTTTGGGCCCAGGCGGAGCGACCGCGTCCGCCAGCAATGCGGCCAGCCTCTGCCGGGCTGCCTGACGATTGGCCAGCTGCGCACGGTTCTCCGACGCCACGACTGTGATCACACCATCGACGAGCCGCTTCGCAAGTCGGTCCGCGGCGCGCTGTCGGAGGAATTCGGGCATTGACGTCGACCTAGCGAGATCGAAGGACAGTTCGACCCGCGAGTCGGTTGTGTTCACGCCCTGCCCACCGGGCCCTGATGATCGCGAAAAGCGCTCGGAGAGCTCGGCCGCAGGAATGTGCCAGCGGCTGGTGACGGGGAGGTCTCCGGACATACCAAACAGCATGCCTCACACCGCAGCCCTGCTCGCGCCAGCCCACCGAGGGGCTCGGGAGCATGGGAACCTTCCTGCCATCCGTGACAGGAAGGTTCCCATGCGTCACTTCCCTGCGAGGTCGATCAACGGCCGTGGCGCCAGCCCGCCACGCCGCCGGGCACCGGGGCCTCGCTGGCGTACGGCGTGCGCGTGAAGATGAACGTGTTCAGGTTGAGATGGGTGGGAGTGCCCTCCACATCCCGGCCGACCTCCAGCGTTTCGCCCGAGTAGTAGCCGTCCAGACCGGTCCAGGTGCCGTCGGAGTTGGCGCGGAACCGCGATGCCCGGCCCCTGCCCTTCGACGGGGCGAGATCGAGCAGGCCATCCGGGCGGATCCGCAGCACGTACGGGCTCGGACCCCAGTACCACTGACCGGTGAGTTCCAGCAGCCGCATGTCGACGTCCGCGCTGGGCTCCCAAGCTTCGGGGATTCGCGGCTCATGCTGGGCCAGCAGGTCGAGCAGGTCCGTAGAGAAGGTTCCGCTCATCCCGGATGTCGTGTTCGCCATGTAGATCACGCCGGTGGCGTCATCCGGATCCGACCAGAGGTTCGCGATGAATCCGGGCATCGACCCGGTGTGACCGGCCAGTCGTCGCCCTCGGTACCGCATCAGCTGCAGTCCGAGCCCGTAACCGCCCCGCCATTCCGGACCGTCGTCGACCGAGCCGGGCGAGCGCATTTCCAGGACCGTGTCGGGGTGCAGCACTTCGCCGGTGTCCCCGCCGACGAACCGCACCCACGTGACCATGTCGTCGAACGTCGACCACAACTGGCCCGCCGGGGCCATCGCCCCCGCGTCTTCGGCCGGCTCGGAGAGCACGACGTCCGCCCACGGGTGGACGGCCAATCCCTCGGCGTGGGGAGCGACCGGCTCCAGAGTGGTGCGCTTCATGCCCAGCGGCGCCAAGATCTCGCGCTGCATCACTTCGTGCCAAGGCGCACCGCGCAGCCGCGAAACCAGCTCGCCCAGCACGCCGAAGCCCACGTTGGAGTAGTGGAAGCCGTGGTTCGGCGTGGGGCGCACTGCGCTCTCGTCGATTCCGGCGAGCAGCTCGGCAGCATCGCCTCCGGGAGTCCGTTCCCACCACTGACCGGCCGGCTCCGCCGTGAGACCGCTGGATTGCGAGAGGAGCGAACCGATGCTGCGGTTGCCGATCGCAGTTCCCGGCAAGTAGTCGTCGAGCCTGTCGGCCAGGTCGAGCCGGCCTTCATCCCGCAGGCGCATCACGAGCACCGCGACGAACGTCTTCGTGATCGAACCGATCCGGTACTGGGTGTCAGTGCTCGAAGGCCGGCCACCGACCTTGCCCCGGGAATCGACCCAGATCGTCTCACCATCCCGGACCAGCCCCGCGATCAGCGAGGGGACCCGGTTCTCGCTCTGCTCCACCGCCAGACGCCGCAGCAGGGCGCGCTGGGTGGAGGGCAGCAGACTCGTCAACATGCCTCCCATGCTTTCACCCACCGCCGCCGTGGGTTCAGCGCGCGGCGAGTGACAGGAAAGTTCCCATGCTTGCGCTCCCGATCATCGGCGGCTGCGGCGGTTGACGCCACGGGTTATCCCGCTCTGCTCCACCTGGAAGCGCACCGGGAGCTTGCCGAGCAGCAAGAGCACCAGGATCAGCAGGGCCAGGACGATCCAGCCGGTCCAGCCGAGGAGCCCGACCGATGCGTTGTCGATCGCGTACCCGGCCTGGCTGAAGACGATGGTCAAGCCGGCTGCCGCGTTGAGGAAGCCGTGGGCGATCGCTGCCGGCCAGACGCTTCCGGTGGCCAGCCGGAGCCAGCCGAGCAGCGTTCCGACCAGGATGCAGAAGCACATCATCATCATGAACGCGACCACGATCGGGACCGTCGGGTAGTTGAACCCGAGGATCAGCACAGGTCCGTGCCAGAGCCCCCAGAGCACACCGGTGGTGAGGAACGCACCGGGTTGTCCGAGCGGGAGCAGGGCCTGCACCAGGTATCCGCGCCAGCCGAGCTCTTCGCCCAGGGCGGGGATGACCTGCAACCAGCCGAGCCCGAATACCTGGGCGATCTGGATGAGCGCCAGCATCCCGGGCGAGGTCTGCGGCTCAGCACCGATCACGCCTGTCCCGAACTGCTCGGCCAGGCCGGAGAAGCCCGTCCAGTCGGCTTTGTAGATCCCGAGCAGGTAGCCGACCAGGAGAGCGAGCACCATGGCCAGCGGAGGCCCCAGCCAGGCGACCAGGATGTGCGGCCACCACTTCTTGATACCGCCGGGGTTGGTCAGTCCGATGCTGCGCAGCGGATTCGCGCTCGGGCTTATCCACTTGCTGACAACCAGAGCGGCCACTGCGGGCATGAACATCATGACGAGGAGCACGACAGGTGCCCAGGCCCACGACAGCCCTTCGCCGGTAAGCCACAGCGGCAAGGTCAACAGCCACGCCGGCAGGTAGGCGATCACGACAAAGCTGACAACGCCGCGAACATCGACTCGATCTTGCTCGGTGCTCACGGAAGCATTCTGCCAGCACATCCTTAGCGCCAGCTGAGCGTCTGGGTCGGCGAAGAAAGGGAATCCTCTCGCCGCGCAGCTGACAGGAAGGTTCCCTTGCTCGCACCGCCGGGCGTGGCCCGCTTTCACCCTGCTTCAGTCTCTTCGGGTGACCTGGCCGACTGCGCGCACTTCCCGGACTGCGCCGACGGGCACCCCGGACACCAGACACTCCGGTAGGTGAACGCACAACAGTGCCTGTCCAGCTTTCGGCATGAGAAGAGTGGACAAGGAAACTGACGCCGCTCACTTCTTCCGGGTAATCGCACGGACGATCCGAAACGCACTGACGACGAACCCCGGCCCCACTATCACGCCGAGAATCAAAAACCCCCGCCAGTCCGCGCCTTCCACCACAAGCCAGGTGAACGGCGCGGCCAGCACTGCAAGATAGACAGCGAGGAAAACGACTCTCGCGACCACGCGCTTGATTGGCGCCAGCGCAACACCCACCAGCAACGCCGCCAACGCAATACCCGGCTCCACCAAGCTGAAGATCATGGCCCACCGCCCGAAATCAGGAACCATCCTGAACGGAAAAACATGAGACCGCAGCACTTCGGGTTCGACGAGGATGCGA
>NZ_FNVB01000016.1 GCF_900108315.1 Saccharopolyspora kobensis
AGAGTGCAGGGCAGATTGCCCACGTGTTACTCACCCGTTCGCCACTCATCCACACCCGAAAGTGCTTCAGCGTTCGACTTGCATGTGTTAAGCACGCCGCCAGCGTTCGTCCTGAGCCAGGATCAAACTCTCCAACAATGCTGTTGAACAATCCCAGCAGACACTCAAACCATCAAAGGCGAGCGTCATACTCAAAGAAACCACCAACCAAAACAAACATCTGGTCGGGGGCATAAAAGAACACTAACCAAAACAGTCCGCTGTTGAGTTCTCAAAGAACACACCCACACCATCACCCACGACCCGAATCAGGCCGCCAAGCTCCGGGGAGCATTTCCTCTGTTCGCTTTCTTGTGTCGGTAACTCTAGCAGGCCCATTTTCGGGTGTTTCAGGGGGGTAACCCCTCCGTCGCACCGCCGAAACCTCGGCTCGCTATTCAACCCGACCGCAGTCAAGCGCATTTTCTTCAAAGATCTGGTTGGGATCCGCATCCGCAACCTGGCAGGCGCGCTGGCCTGCGGTCGCTTTTCCGGTTTCCCGATCGAGGCGCCCACTCTACCACCCTGAGATGGGAGCTTGGTTCGCGACCCCGCGTCAGCCCCGGCCCGGTTTTCCCGGCCCGTGTCGCGCTGACTTGAAACAATTTACGCGCCGATCCTCGCCAAGTCAAATCGGCGAGGATCAGCACCGGAAGGAAGCGAACACGCAGGTCAACGCCCCGTTCCGGTGCTGAATCCAGGCTAGTGCACCACGCGAACGCCCGCAGTGTGACGCTTGCCACGACGGAGAACCAGCCAGCGGCCGTGGAGGAGTTCCTCCGTGCCCGGAGACCACTCCTCATCAGCGATCTTGGCGTTGTTGACGTACGCGCCGCCCTCCTTGATGGTGCGTCGCGCAGCGCCCTTGCCGTTCGCCAGGCCGGTCTCCACCAGCAGGTCGACCAGGTTCGGCGCGTCCGAGAGCCGGACCTCCGCGGTCGGCACCGCGGCCATCGCCGAGTCCAGCGTCGCCTCGTCGAGCTCGGCCAGCTCGCCGCGGCCGAACAGCGCCTGGCTGGCCGCGATCACCTTCCGCGTCGCGTCCGCACCGTGGACCAGCGTGGTCAGCTCCTCGGCGAGGCGCTTCTGCGCGGCGCGCAGCTGCGGCTTCTCCTCGGTGGTGCGCTCCAGTTCGGCGATCTCCTCGCGGCCGAGGAAGGTGAACAGGCGCAGGTACTTCGCCACGTCGGCGTCGGCCGCGTTCACGAAGTACTGGTACCAGGCGTACGGCGTGGTCATCGTCGGGTCGAGCCAGACGTTGCCGCCGCCGGTGGACTTGCCGAACTTCCGCCCCTCGGAGTCGGTGACCAGCGGCAGGGTCAGCGCGTGCGCGGCGACGCCCTGCTGCTTCCGGACCAGGTCGACGCCCGCGATGATGTTGCCCCACTGGTCGGAGCCGCCGAGCTGGAGCAGCGTGCCGTACTTGCGGTTGAGCTGCACGTAGTCGTTGGCCTGCAGCAGCATGTAGCTGAACTCGGTGTAGGAGATGCCGTCGGTCTCCAGGCGCCGCTTGACGGTGTCCCTGGCCAGCATCGTGTTCACCGAGAAGTGCTTGCCGATGTCGCGCAGGAATGCGGTGACCGGCAGATCGGCGGTCCAGTGCGCGTTGTTCTCCATGATCGCCCCGGTCGGCGAGTCGTCGAAGTCGACGAAGGAGGACAGCTGGGCGCGGATCTTCTCGGTCCACTCCTGCACGGTGTTCTCGTCGTGCAGGTTGCGCTCACCGACGTCGCGCGGGTCGCCGATCATCCCGGTGGCGCCGCCGGCCAGCACCACCGGCCGGTGGCCGGCCTGCTGGAAGCGGCGCAGGGTCAGGATCGGGATCAGGTGTCCGGCGTGCAGGCTCGGCCCGGTCGGGTCGAAGCCGGCATAGAGGGTGAGCGGCCCCTGGTCGAGTTCCCGTCGCAGCGAGTCGAGGTCGGTGGATTGCGCGATCAGTCCGCGCCAGGTCAGCTCGTCGAGGATGTTCTCACTCACGCCTGCCAGTCTCGCTCATGCGAGCAACCGGGTTTACGCCCGGGCCCGGGCTCGGCGGCGGGTGCCGCGGCGGTAGGTGCTGACGGCCGCCGAGCCGTCCACCCAGGTCCGCCACGGCAGGTCCATGGCCGCGGCCACTCCGACGCGCGGCCCGCTGCGGACGTCGTCCTCGGCGACCTGCGTGCCGTTGACCAACCGGATGGGTGACTCCGGGTCGGTGAGGTCGATGCCGTTGTGCTCCCGGGTGATGCCCAGCACGCCCGCCAGCCGGGCCGGACCGCTGGCCAGCTGGACGTCCTTGCGGACCGCCGGGCGCCGGGAGCGCGCCAGGTCCAGGCCGGTGGTGATCTCCCCGGCGCGGAGCAGGACCGCACCGGGGACGCCATCGGTCAGGCACACCACGTTGATGCAGAAGTGCAGCCCGTAGACGAAGTACACGTACAGGTGACCGGCCGGGCCGAACATCACCGCGTTGCGCTCGGTCCGGCCCCGGTAGCAGTGCGACGCGGGGTCGTCCCGGCCGCGGTAGGCCTCGACCTCGACCAGGCGGACGGCGACCTCGCCCTCCGGGCTGTTCGAGCGCAGCTCGCAGCCGAGCAGCCGCCGAGCCACCCACAGCGGGTCGAGGGCGAGTTCGTCGCGCTTCACCTGACTCACGGTGAAGACACTACCGGTCGTGTCTGAACCGTGATCACTTAGACAGCCAGTCGCGATGTTCGCGCGTCGCCGAGATCACCCGTTCGCGCTGCTCACGGACGCGGTCCGGGGCGGTGCCGCCGTGCGCGTCGCGGGAGGCGATGGAGCCTTCGACGGTGAGCACCTCGCGCACCTGCGGGGTCAGCGCCGGGTTGGCCGCCGCCAGCTCCTCGTCGGTCAGGTCCTCCAAGCCGACGCCGCGGGCTTCGGCGGCGCGCACGCACTCCCCCGACGCCTCGTGCGCCACCCGGAAGGGCACGCCCTGGCGGACCAACCACTCGGCGATGTCGGTGGCCAGGGTGAAACCGGCGGGCGCCAGTTCGGCGAGCCGCTCGGTGTGGAAGGTCAGGGTGCCGAGCATGCCCGCCATCGCGGGCAGCAGCAGTTCGAGCTGCTCGACGGAGTCGAAGACCGGCTCCTTGTCCTCCTGCAGGTCGCGGTTGTAGGCCAGCGGCTGCGCCTTGAGCGTGGCCAGCAAGCCGCTGAGGTTGCCGATGAGCCGACCGGACTTGCCGCGGGCGAGTTCGGCGACGTCGGGGTTCTTCTTCTGCGGCATGATCGAGCTGCCGGTGGCCCAGGCGTCGTCCAGGGTCACGTAGCCGAACTCGGCGGTGTTCCAGATGATCACCTCTTCGGCGATCCGGGAGAGGTTGACGCCGAGCATCGCCAGGCAGAACGCCGCTTCGGCGGCGAAGTCGCGGGAGGCCGTGCCGTCGATGGAGTTGTCCACGGCGCCGTCGAAGCCGAGCTCGGCGGCGACGGCCTGCGGGTCGAGACCGAGCGAGGAGCCCGCCAGCGCACCGGAGCCGTAGGGCGAGTACGCGGTGCGCGCGTCCCAGTCGCGGATGCGCGCCACGTCGCGCAGCAGCGCCTGGCAGTGCGCCAGGAGGTGGTGCGCCAGCAGCACCGGCTGGGCGTGCTGGAGGTGCGTGCGGCCGGGCAGGACGGCGTCGGGGTGGTCGGTGGCCTGGGCGACGAGGGCGTCGACGATGTCCAGGACGCCGCTCGCCACGCGGCGGTTGGCGTCGCGCAGCCACATCCGGAACAGGGTGGCGACCTGGTCGTTGCGGGAGCGGCCGGCGCGCAGCTTGCCGCCGAGCTCCGGGCCGACGCGCTCCAGCAGGCCGCGTTCGAGGGCGGTGTGCACGTCCTCGTCGTCGATCACCGGCTTGAAAGCGCCGGATTCGACGTCGGCGGCCAGGACGTCGAGGCCCTGGAGCATCCGTTCGAGCTCGTCGGCGGTGAGCAGCCCGGCGTGGTGCAGCACGCGGGCGTGGGCGCGGGAGCCGGCGATGTCGTAGGGCGCCAGGCGCCAGTCGAAGTGGGTCGACAGGCTCAGCGCGGCCATCGCCTCGGCCGGGCCGGAGGCGAACCGGCCGCCCCAGAGCTTGGTGGGCTCGCTGCCTTGCTGCGTCACGGGTGTTCCTTCGGTGTGCTCGTAGTTGCGTTGCCGGGTGTCGATCCCGTACGAAATCGACGTTCACCCGGGTGACGGTCAATTTCGCGCGAAATTGACCATCCTCACCCCTTCGGGTGGGCGGTGGCTCGGCTGCGGAGCCGGTGCGGGCCCCGCTCGCAGCGAGTCGTACCAGGTCGGGACGTGCTCGGCGCGGCGGGGTTCCTCGGTGCGCCGGTCGCGGACCGTGGCGCGGCCCGCGTGCAGGACGATCCGGACCTCGCCGGAGACCTGGTGCTGCGAGTCCGCGATGAAGGCGTCCAGGGCGTCCTTGAGCGGGGAGAACCACATGCCGTCGCGGACCAGCTCGGTCCAGCGCTGCCCGACGGTGCGCTTGAAGCGGATCAGCTCCCGTTCCAGGGTCACCTCTTCCAGCTCCTGGTGCGCGGTGATCAGCGCGATCGCGCCCGGTGCGCGGTGCCGGTCGTGTCCGATGCCGTGCGCGCCGGCCCGGCGGTTGAGCTCTTGGACGGCTTGCAGCACGGTGACGGTCTCGCCGTCGACGGCCACCGGGACGCCTCGGTCGAACTTGATCGTCAGCTCTTCGGGCCATTCCGGTTCGGCGCGCCAGAAGTCCTGCGGTGCAGCGGTTTCCGCGATCCGGCCCCAGACGTTCCGGCCGAGCGCGGGGCTCGCACCGCCGCCGGGGGCGATGACCGCCAAGCGGGGATCGAGCGCGGCGATGTCGGTCTCGCAGCCGTGCGCGACCGCTCCCGCGCCGAACTCGTCGGCGGCGGCGACGAGGTGCTTGGCGATCAGCGGCCGGGACAGCTCCGCGACCAGCGGGTACCGGCCCAGGTGGAGCGCGTGCGCTTGGAGCGCGGGCAGGCAGTACTGCTCGGCGAACTCGTCGCGGGCGTCGACGACCACCGCTTCGGCGGCCCCGCGGTCGAGGGCGCGTCGGCGGATCGCCGCCAGGTCTTCGCCGCCCTGGCCGATGTCCACCGTGATCGCCACGACTTCGGCGTCGAGCCCTTCGAGGGCTGCGGACGACTCCGCGTCACCGTAGTAGGCGAGCACCACGCGCTCACTCATCTGCTCCGCTCCTATGTTCTCCCGTTGCTCTCCGCCGCATCGTCGGCACGGGCGGCCATCGCGGTGAACCGCTCGCCCAGCTCGCGGCCGGTGAGCGGCTCGCGGGCGACGATCATCACGGTGTCGTCGCCCGCGATGGACCCGACGACCTCCGGCAGCGCGGCCCGGTCGATGGCGCTGGCCAGGAACTGGGCCGCGCCCGGCGGGGTGCGCAGGACCGTCAGGTTGCCCGATCCGTCGGCGCTGACCAGCAGCTCGCCGAGCAGCCGGCTCAGCCGCGAGGTCCCGCCCTGGACGCCGCGGACGGGGCTGCCGTCCTCGGGGATGACGTAGACCGCCGCTCCCCCGTCGGCGCCGCGCAGCTTGACCGCGCCGAGCTCGTCCAGGTCCCGGGACAGGGTGGCCTGGGTGACCTCGATGCCGTCGTCGGCGAGCAGCTTGGCCAGTTCGGTCTGGCTGCGTATCCCGTTGGCGGAGACCAGTTCGACGATGCGGGCCTGCCGCGCGACTCGACTCGTCATGGTCGTCGCACCAACCACGCCAGCAGCGCCTTCTGCGCGTGCAGCCGGTTCTCGGCCTCGTCGAACACCGCGCTGGCCGGGCCGTCGATCACCTCGTCGGTGATCTCCATGCCGCGGTGCGCGGGCAGGCAGTGCAGCACACTGGTGTCGGACTTGCCGGTGGCGGCCAGCAGCTCGGCGTTGACCTGGAACGGCCGGAACGGGCTGACCCGGTCCTTGCCGTCGTTCTCCTGGCCCATCGAGGTCCAGGCGTCGGTGACCAGGACGTCGGCGCCGTCCACGGCCGCCTCCGGGGTGCTGAACAGCTCGACGGAGCCACCGGTCTCGGCGGCGCGCGCCTTGGCCGCCGCCAGCACCCAGTCCAGCGGCCGGAAGTTCTCCGGGGCGCCGATGCGCACGTGCATGCCCGCGGTGACGCCGCCGACCATCAGCGAGTGCGCCATGTTGTTGGCGCCGTCGCCGAGGTAGGTCAGGGTGAGGCCTTCGAGCTTGCCGTGGCGCTCGCGGATGGTCTGCAGGTCGGCGAGGACCTGGCAGGGGTGGAACTCGTCGGTCAGCGCGTTGATCACCGGGACGCGCGAGACCGAGGCCATCGCGTCGATGCGGGCCTGCGCGAAGGTCCGCCACACCACGGCGTCGACGTAGCGGGACAGGACCCGGGAGGTGTCCTCGATGGTCTCCTCGCGGCCGAGCTGCATCATCCGCCCGTCCACGACGACCGGGTGGCCGCCGAGCTGGGCGATGCCGACCTCGAAGGACAGCCGGGTGCGGGTGGAGTTCTTCTCGAACAGCACCGCGACCGCCTTGGGGCCCGCGAGCGCGTCGGAGCCGAGCGGGTCGGCCTTGAACTGGTCGGCGAGGTCGAGGACCTCGGCCTGCTCCGCGGGGGTGAGGTCGTCGTCGCGGAGGAAGTGGCGGGGCATCAGTCGTTCTCCTTGGCAGCGTCGAGCAGCGCGGGCAGGGCGGCGAGCAGTCGCTGCACCTGCTCGGACCGCACGATCAGCGGTGGGGCCAGCCGGATGGCGTCCGGCTGGATGGGGTTGAGCAGGAATCCGGCGTCCTGCCCGGCGGCGGCGATCCTGGCCGAGACCGGTGCGGTCAGGCCGATGCCGATCAGCAGGCCTTCGCCGCGCACTTCGCCGATCAGCGGGTGGTCGAGCTGCCGCAGGCCGGTGACGAGCTCCGCGCCGACCTTGGCGACGTGGTCGAGCAGCCCGTCCTCGGCGATGGTGTCCAGCACCGCCAGCGCGGCCGCGCAGACCACCGGGTTGCCGCCGAAGGTGGTGCCGTGCTGGCCGGGGTGCAGCAGGTCGCCTGCGGCGCCGATGCCGATGCAGGCGCCGATGGGCAGACCGCCGCCGAGGCCCTTGGCCAGGGTGATCACGTCGGGCACGATGCCCGTGCGCTGGAAGGCGAACCAGGAGCCGGTGCGGCCGATGCCGGTCTGCACCTCGTCGAGCACGAGCAGCGCGCCGTTGCGGGCGGTGATCTCGCGGGCCGCCTGCAGGTAGCCCTCGGGCGGGACGATGACGCCGTTCTCGCCCTGGACCGGCTCCAGGAACACCGCTGCGGTGTTGTCGTCCACTTCGGACTCCAGAGCGGAGACGTCGCCGTAGGGCACGTGCACCACGCCGGGCGGCAGCGGTTCGAACGGCTGCTGCTTGGCGGGCTGGCCGGTGAGCGCGAGCGCACCCATGGTGCGGCCGTGGAACCCGCCCTGCGTGGCCACGATCTTGGCCCGGCCGGTGAGCCGCGCGATCTTGAAGGCGGCTTCGTTGGCCTCGGCCCCGGAGTTGCAGAACAGCACGCGACCCGGCGCGCCCACCAGCTCCAGCAGCCGCTCGGCCAGCGCGAGACCCAGTTCGTGCACGTAGAGGTTGGAGACGTGGCCGAGCTTGCCGACCTGCTCGGAGACGGCGCGCACGACGGCGGGGTGGGCGTGGCCGAGGGAGTTGACCGCGATCCCGCTGAGGAAGTCCAGGTAGGTCTTGCCGTCGGCGTCGGCGACCTCGGCGCCCGAGCCGCTGACCAGGGTCAGCTTCGGGGTGCCGTAGTTGTCCATCATGGACGCTTGCCAGCGCTGCGCACCAGCGGCGTTGCCGGCTCCTCCGCCGCTCCGCGATTCACCGTGATGGCCGCGTTCCGGATTGATCCCCCCAGTCGGCACAGAATCACTCATCACTTCTCCTCGGTGTTCTGCGCCGGCAGCACCATGGTGCCGATGCCGGCGCTGGTGAAGACCTCCAGCAGCACGGAGTGCGCGAGGCGTCCGTCGATGACGTGCGCCCGCGGGACACCGCCGCGGACCGCGCGCAGGCACGCCTCCATCTTGGGGACCATGCCCGAGGCCAGGTCCGGCAGCAGTTCCGCGAGCTGGTCGGCGTCGATGCGGGACACCAGCGACGAGCGGTCCGGCCAGTCCGTGTAGAGGCCTTCGACGTCGGTGAGCACCACGAGCTTCTCGGCGCCGAGGGCCACGGCCAGCGCACCGGCGGCGGTGTCGGCGTTGACGTTGTGCACCACGCCGTCGACGTCGGGTGCGACGGTGGACACCACCGGGATGCGACCGGCGTTGATCAGGTCCAGCACCGCGTCGGGGTTGACCGAGACCACGTCGCCGACCAGGCCGACGTCGACCGCCTCGCCGTCGACGGTGGCGGTGCGGCGCTCGGCGGTGAACAGCCGGGCGTCCTCGCCGGACATGCCGACCGCGTGCGGGCCGTGCTGGTTGATCAGGCCGACGAGCTCGCGCCCGACCTGGCCGACCAGCACCATCCGCACCACGTCCATGGTCTCCGGCGAGGTCACCCGCAGGCCGCCGCGGAACTCGCCCCGCATGCCGAGGCGGTCGAGCATCGAGGTGATCTGCGGGCCGCCGCCGTGCACCACGACCGGGTGCAGCCCGGCCAGGCGCAGGAACACCATGTCGGTGGCGAAGGCCTGCTTGAGCTCGTCGTCGACCATCGCGTTGCCGCCGTACTTGACCACGATGGTGGCGCCGTGGAAGCGCTGCAGCCACGGGAGCGCTTCGACCAGGACGCTGGCCTTCTCCGCGGCGGTGGCCAGCCGGTCGGTGGTTTCCGGAGTCATGAGGAGTAGGCGCTGTTCTCTTCGACGTAGGCGTGGGACAGGTCGGTGGTCAGGATGGTCGCGGCGTGCTCGCCGAGGTGCAGGTCCACCACGATCTCGACCTCTCGGCCGGACAGGTCGGCCTCGCTGCGGTCGCGGGCCTTGGTGCCCGCGGCGTAGAGGGTGACGCCGTTGGTGGCGATCTCCAGCCGGTCGACGTCGATCTCGGCGTCCACCCGGCCGAGCGCCATCGCGATGCGGCCCCAGTTCGGGTCGGAGCCGAAGATCGCGGTCTTGACCAGGTTGTCCTCGGCGATGGTGCGGCCGATGGCGACCGCGTCGGCTTCGCTGACCGCGCCGCGCACGGTGATGTCGATGGTCTTGGTGGCGCCCTCGGCGTCGTCCTGCAGCTGCCGGACGAGGTCGGTGCAGACGGTGGTCAGCAGCTCGGCGAAGTCCTCTTTGGACACCTCGACGCCGGAGGCGCCGGAGGCCAGCACCAGCACGGTGTCGTTGGTGGAGGTGCCGCCGTCGACGTCGAGCCGGTCGAAGGTGACGCGGGTGGCCGCGCGCAGCGCATCGTCCAGGTCGTCGCCGCTGATCACCGCGTCGGTGGTGAGCACGCTGAGCATGGTGGCCAGGTTCGGCGCGAGCATCCCGGCGCCCTTGGCGAAGCCGCCGATCGACCAGCCCGCGTCGTGCTGCCCGAAGGCCTGCTTGGGCTTGGTGTCGGTGGTGAGCACCGCGGTGGCCGCGTCGAGACCAGCCTGCGCGCCGCTCGCGAGCGCGCCGTTCGCGGTGTCGACGCCGGGCAGCAGCGCGTCCATCGGCAGCCGCTCGCCGATCAGGCCGGTCGAGCAGACCGCCACCTCGATGGCGCCGACGCCGAGCACCTCGGCGACCTTCTCCGCGGTGGCGTGGGTGTCCTGGAAGCCCTCGGGGCCGGTGCAGGCGTTGGCGCAGCCGGAGTTGAGCACCACCGCGCGCAGCTTGTGCTCCTTGAGCACCTGCTGCGACCACAGCACCGGCGCGGCCTTGACCTTGTTGGTGGTGAACACCCCGGCCGCGGCCTGCTGCGGTCCGTCGTTGACGACGAGCGCGAGATCGCGCTTGCCGCCGGCCTTGATCCCGGCGGCCACCCCGGCCGCCCGGAAGCCGGCAGGTCCGGTCACGCTCATTTGCTCTCCTCGGTCATCTCGACGACGTGCCCGGCCGCGGTGAGCACGGCCGCGGCCTTCCCGGCGGCGTCGGCCGGGACCAGGATCCAGTCGGTGTCGAAGGTGGACAGGGTGAAGACGCTGATCCCGGCGTCGGCCAGCGGCACCAGCAGCGCGGCCAGGATGCCGGTCAGCGCGAAGTCCAGCGGCCCCTGCACCTCCAGAGCGCGGAACGGGCCTTCGACCCGCACGTCGCGCCCGGCTTCGGCGGCCAGCGAGTGCGGGAAGACGATGGTGCGGCCCGCGCTGGTGGTCAGGCTGCCGTGGATCGGCGCGTTGCCGCCGGTCAGCGCCAGGTTGGCGTGGGCGGGCACCATGCCGACGGCCAGCAGTTCGTCGTGCAGCCGGAGCGAGAGACCGGTCACGGGGCCACTCCGACCGTCGGCAGGCCGGTGGTCTCGGGCAGTCCGACCGCGATGTTCATGCACTGCACGGCACCGCCTGCGGTGCCCTTGGTCAGGTTGTCCTCGGCGGCGACGACGATCAGCCGGTCGGCGTCGGGATCCACCGCCAGCTGGAGGTGGACGGTGTTCGCGCCGAGCGTGGCCGAGGTCTGCGGCCACTGGCCCTCGGGCAGCACGTGCACGAACGGTTCGTCGCCGTAGGCCTTGAGGTAGACCTCGCGCGCGGAATCGGCGCTGACGCCTTCGCGCAGCGCGGCGCTGCAGGTGGCGAGGATGCCGCGCGCCATCGGCGCGAGGACCGGCGTGAAGGAGACCTTCACCGGCTCGCCCGCGGCGGCGCTGAGGTTCTGGATGAACTCCGGGGTGTGCCGGTGCGCACCGCCGACGCCGTAGACGCTGGCCGAGCCCATGACCTCGGCGGACAGCAGGTGCGGCTTGAGCGCGCGCCCGGCGCCGGAGGTGCCGGTGACCGCGACGACGACCGCTTCGGGCTCGACGAGACCGGCGGCCAGCGCGGGCGCGAGCGCCAGCGAGGACACCGTGGGGAAGCATCCGGCGACGGCGACGCGCTTGGCGCCGCGCAGGCGCTCGCGCGCGCCGGGCAGTTCGGGAACGCCGTAGGGCCAGGTGCCGGGGTGCTCGCCGCCGTACCAGCGCGACCAGTCCTCGGGGTCGTTGAGCCGGTGGTCGGCACCACAGTCGATCACCACGGTGTCCTCGCCGAGCTCGGCGGCGATCGCGGCGGAGTGCCCGTGCGGCAGCGCGAGGAAGACGACGTCGTGCCCGGAGAGCTCGGCGGCCGTGGTCTCGACCAGCACCCGGTCGGCCAGCGGCAGCAGGTTCGGGTGGTGCTGCCCGAGCGCGCTCCCGGCGTTGCCGCCCGCGGTCAACGCGCCGATCTCCACCTCGGGGTGCGAGAGCAGCAGGCGGAGCAGCTCCCCACCCGCGTAACCACTGGCACCGGCAACAGCCACTCGAACCGTCATGCGGATGATTATGCACCCTCGTGCAATTTCAATCAAACAGCCGTCCGTCACACCACCGCGCCGGGTCGGTGTCGGTTCCGCGCGTGGATCGGCGCCACGGCCATCGCCTCGACCTCGACGTCGGTGCGCGTCCGATCGGCGTTGATCTTCAGGAACACGTCGCCGACGCGAAGGGTCGCGCGCTCGTGATGGGCGACGACGACCTCGATCTCCGCCATGTCGGCCATCGTTTCGGGGATGACCGCTGAAGTCGCCGGATCTAACGCGTACGACTGCGCGGCGGAGCCTCGACGCTTCACCACGCCCTCAACCCACTCAGGTTGATCCACCGCAGGTCAGCGAGGGACGGCGGATCAACTCGACTGAGAACCGAGACCGTCAGCGGTTCTGCGGCAGGTCGGACATGTCCAGCACGAAGCGGTAGCGGACGTCGTTGCGCTCCAAGCGGTCGAGGGCTTCGTTGACGCGTGCGGACGGGAGGAGTTCGATGTCGGCGGTGACGTTGTGCTGGGCGCAGAACTCCAGCATGGCGGCTGTCGCGGGACGGCCGCCGCTGCCCGCGGAGCTGAGCTTCTTGCGTCCTATCAGCAGGTCGGTGGCCTGCACGGTGACCGTACCGAGGTGCCCGAGGTGGCTGAGGGTTCCGTCCAGGGCGACGAGCCCGAGGTAGGGCGTGACGTCGTGCGGGACGGCGATGGTGTCGACGACGACGTCGAACCGGTCCCGGGCTGCGGCCATCCGGCGCTGGTCCGTGGAGACGATCAGGTCGTGGCCGCCCAGCCTGCGGGCGTCATCGGCTTTGTCGGCCGATCGGCTGATGACCGTGGTGTCGGCCCCGAGTGCGACGGCGAGTTTGACCGCGAGGTGCCCGAGGCCGCCGAGGCCGGCCACGGCGACTCGGGTGCCGGGCCCGACGCCGAGGGCTTGCAGCGGCTCCCAGACGGTGACCCCCGCGCACAGCAGAGGAGCGGCGGCCGCGGGGTCGAGCCCGGGTGGGAGCGGGTAGGTGAAGTCGTCGCGGACGACGTACTCGCGGGAGTAGGCCCCCAGCGTGGTGGTTCCGTCGTAGCGGTCGGTGCCGGCATAGGTCAGGGTCGGGAATTCGTGGCAGAAGTTCTCCTGCCCTGCCCGGCACATCGCGCACGCGCCGCACGAGTCGACGATGTTGCCGACGGCGACCTGGTCACCGATGGCGAATCGCGTGACCTCGTGCCCGATGTCGGTCACCACGCCGGTGAACTCGTGGCCCGGCACCAACGGCGCTTCGCCGGTGTGGGCGCGGACGGCGTGGAGATCGGTATGGCAGACGCCGCAGTAGTCCACGCGAATGGCGACGTCGTCGGCCCGCAGTTCCCGACGTTCCAGCGATGTCCGCCGCAACGTGGTCCCGGCGCGGTCGGCTTGCCAGCCCAGGGTGCTCCTCATGCCCACTCCCACAACAAACAGACTGTTCGGTCTATTTCGACGTTAGCCGGAAACCGCCGCCTCGGCAAACCGACTGGTCTGTTGTTATCGTTCCCGGCATGGCCGACAAGCCCTTGACCTCACGTGGCGCCGCCACCAGGCAGCGCATCCTGGACGTGGCGACCAAGGAGTTCGCCGAGCACGGGATCGCCGGGGCACGCGTCGAACGCATCGTGGCCGCAGCCCGCACCAACAAGGCACAGCTCTACGGCTACTTCGGCAGCAAGGAAGGGCTGTTCGACGCCATCTTCTTCGGCTCGCTGGAGCGGATCACGACCGTCGTGCCGATCGACGCCACCGACCTCGCCGGCTGGGCCGTCCGCCTCTACGACGAATACCTCCGCCGCCCGGACCTCATCCGACTGGCCACCTGGGCACGTCTGGAGCGACGCCCGACCGGTCACCTCGTCGACGACAGCAACCGCCTCGACGACGCCAAACTGCGCGCCATCGCCAACGCGCAAGCCGCGGGCATCGTCCGGTCCGGAGACCCGTTCGACCTGATGGCCGTGGTCATCGCGATGTCGATGGCATGGTCACCGGTCAGCAACGTCTACGCCGCCAGCGATCAGGAACCCCCGGAACTGCACGAGCAACGCCGAACCCTGCTCCGCGACAGCGTTCAGCGCGTCATCTCACCCCGCTGAACGGCCCGCCCCGACACCAACGCGCGCTCAGGCCGCTGACCGGCAGCTCGGCCGGGCGGGCGAACGCCGGCCGGCACGGCCCGGCCACCGGGGCCGGTGGCCGGGCCGCAGGTCGAGCGATCAGCGCCGCATCAGGGCGAAGACGCCCCAGCCGAGGTGTTCGCGCATGTAGCGCGCATACCGCGCGGGCTCGGTGGTGAGCTCGGCCCGCACCTCGGGCGCCAGCTCGTCGTCCGGGTTCCGGTCGAGCCAGCGGCGGAGGTTGAGCCACTGCGCCGCGCAGTACCGGTCCCAGCTGTCCTGGTCGGCCAGCACCATCTCCACGACGTCGTACCCGAGGCCGCCGAAGTGCTCGATCAGCTCGGGCAGCGGCAGGAAGTCGGCCGGGCCGGTGGCGTGGCAGGCCTCGGCGGTCTCCTGGTCCGGCGGAGTCCGGCGCCAGTAGGGCTCGCCGATCAGCATCAGGCCTCCGGGGCGGAGGCTGCGGCCGAGCAGCTCGGCCGCCCCGGCGACGCCGTTGCCGATCCAGGTGGCGCCGACGCAGGCGGCGAGATCGACCGGTTCGCCCGAGACGTGACCGGCGGCGTCGCCGTGGACGAACTCCACCCGGTCGGCGACGCCGAGTTCGACGGCGCGGGCCCGGGCCTGCTCGGTGAACACGGTGCTGATGTCCACGCCCGTGCCCGTGAAGCCCAGGTCACGCGCCCAGGTGCACAGCATCTCGCCCGAGCCGCTGGCCAGGTCGAGCACCCGCGTCCCGGGCGGCAGGCGCAGCGCCCGGCCCAGGGCGGCGAGCTTGTCGGGCGTCAGCGGGTTGTGGATGCGGTGACTGCTCTCGCGGATGGTGAAGATGCGGGGAAGGTCCACAGTGGATTCCTTTGGGGAGGGCCCCTCCGGACGGCACGCGAACTCCCGCCGAGCGGGATGCGCGTCAGGACGAGGCCGGGGAAGTGAGGATGATCCGGGCGCTGCGCACGGCAGCGGTCGCCACGACGGTCATCAACTCACCTCCCTGAATCTCCGGCAGCGGACCAAGTCAGCACTGCGCCGCCGAGGATAGCAGCTCGCCCGGGCAGCCCCATGAGCGTTTTGGGGTGCTATGACGCCCCAAAACGCTCACGGACCTGGTGCCACCTGCAGCGGTCGACCGGGGGCGTTCGGCGTGGTCGGATCGCGGTGATCCCTGATGCGTAGGAGGCGCGATGGTCACCGTGCGGGCCGCTGTTGTGCAGGACGCTCCTGTTGCTTTCGATCTCGACGCCACGCTCGACAAGGTCGACCGGCTCGCCGAGCAGGCGGCTGCCGGTGGGAGCGAGCTGGCCGTGTTCCCGGAGGCGTTCGTCTCCGCCTATCCGCGCGGCGCGACCTTCGGGGCGACCGTCGGGCAGCGGACACCGGAGGGCAGGAAGCTGTACCGGCGGTACTGGGAATCGTCGATCGAGGTGCCCGGACCGGCGACCGAGCGGATCGGGGCGGCAGCCGCGCGGCACCGGATGCACCTGGTCATCGGCGTCATCGAGCGCGATCGCGGCACGCTCTACTGCACCGCGCTGACCTTCGGCCCGGACGGCGTCCTGCTCGGCAAGCACCGGAAGCTGATGCCGACCGGCAGCGAACGCCTGGTGTGGGGCTTCGGCGACGGCTCGACGATGCCGGTCCACGACACCGCGATCGGCCGCATCGGCACCGTGATCTGCTGGGAGAACTACATGCCCGCGATGCGCATGCACATGTACTCGCAGGGCGTGCAGCTCTACTGCGCGCCGACCGCCGACCCGCGCGACACGTGGGTGGCCAGCATGCAGCACATCGCCTGCGAGGGCCGCTGCTTCGTGCTCTCGGCCAACCAGTTCACCCGCCGCTCGGACTACCCCGCCGACTACCCCGTCGAGGCCGAGCCCGGCGAAGTCCTCAGTCGAGGGGCTTCGGTGATCGTGGATCCGCTGGGCAACGTGCTGGCCGGTCCTGCGACCGACGGGCCGGCGATCCTGCGGGCCGAGCTCGACCTCGGGCGGATCGCGGAGGGCAAGTACGACTTCGACGTGGTCGGCCACTACTCCCGCCCGGACATCTTCGAGCTCCGCGTCGACCGGAGCCCGAAGCACCCCGTCGTCCCGCACGACTGACACCGGGCTTTCAAGCCGGGTTGCCGCGGCGAGCCCGGTAAGCGCGTTGTCGGCAGGCGGGCGAGCAGTGCTTCCGGGGCCGACCGCGTTCGCTCGGCGCCACCGGCCCCAGACAACCGGGGCACCGGGCGGGGTTTTCGTCACCGCGAGGACGAGCTGCCGGGTTTTCGTCACCGAGCGCCTGGGCCGCACGAGCCGCGGTGACGAGGTCGCCTTCCGCGATGCGCCCGCGCGGCGTGTGCGTGGACAGATCGCCTTCGAGGACGGGGCACCGCGCGATGTCGTCGTCCGCGCAGCACAGCAGGTGGCGGAGGTAGCCGGCGGCGGCCTCCAGCTGCGCGATCCGCTGCTCCAGCAGCGCGAGCTGCTCGCCGATGGTGCGCTGCCGGTCTTCGCACGTGGCCGTTCCCGAGGTGACGACAGCGGCTCGGCCCAACGGCATCTTCCCGATCACGCAGCACAGGTAGGCCAGGCCGATGCGACGGAGGTCGCGATCGCGGTAGCGCCGTCTGCCGCCGTCGCGGGCGGGCGGGTCGAGCACGCCCTGGCGTTCCCACCACCGCAGCGCGGACGGCGCGATGCCGTACAGGGCTGCCGCTTCGCCGATCGAAACAGCCGGTTCGGTCACGAGTTCCCCTTGACATCGAGTCGACTTCACGCAGCAACCTTAAGGCAAGCCTTACCTAAGTGATTGTGCTTCGAGTGGAAGGGTTTGCCCCTGATGGGTTGCGAGTACGCGGAAACCGTCGTCATCGGCGCCGGTCAGCAGGGCTGCGGGGCGGCCGCGGCGCTGCAGGAGCTCGGCCGCGAATCGATCGTGCTGGAGCGCGGCGAGATCGGTCAGGCGTGGGCGCACGAGCGCTGGGACAGCTTGCTGGTGGGCAGCGGGAACCGGTCGGTGCGGTTCCCCGGCTGGGACTACGACGGCGACGACCCCGACGGGTACATGTCCGGGCCGGAGCTGGCCGGGCACCTGCGCCGCTACGCCGAGCGGCGGAACCTCCCGATCCGCCAGCACACGCCCGTCGAGAAGGTCGAGTGCCCGCCGGGCGCCACCGCTCACGACGACGTGCGGTTCAGAACCCACCTGGCCGCCGGTGGCGTCATCGAGTCGCGCAACCTCGTCGCCGCGCTGGGCGGCTACGCGAGCCCCCGAGTGCCCGACCTGGCATCCGAGGTCGACCCGTCGGTCGACCAGCTGCACTCGCGCTACTACCGCAATCCCGGCGCCCTGCCCGACGGGGCCGTCCTCGTGGTGGGTGCGGGGATCAGCGGTCAGCAGATCGCTGACGAACTGGTGGCGGCCGGGCGCGAGGTCTTCCTGTCGGTCGGCCGCCACCGCAGCTGGCCCCGCCACTACCGGGGTCGCAGCGTGGTCGAGTGGCTGTTCGCGCTCTCGCTGTACGAGGACTTCGTCACGCCGGATGCCGACGGCGACCGGACGTTGCCCGGACTGCCGGTGACCGCCGCGCCGGACGGCGGCCGGGAGCTCAACCTCGGCGCGCTGGCCGGCAGAGGAGTCGTCCTCGTCGGATCGGCGCGCGCGGCGAAGCACGGCGTCCTGCTGCTGGAGGACAACGTCGTCGCGATCGCCGCGGAATCGGCCCGCTCGTTCCGGCGGGCGATCGACACCATCGACGCCCGGATACGCCAGCGGGGCTTCGCCGTACCGGAGCAGCGACCGGCGCCGGAGGTCGACCTGACCCGGATCACCGACTTCGGCAACGAGCTCGACCTGGCCCGGCACGGCATCACGACGATCATCTGGTGCACCGGGTTCGGCCCGGACTACCGGATCCTGCCGGACAGCGCGCTCGACGACCGCGGATTCCCGATCCAGCAGGAGGGCATCTTCGGGGCGCTGCCCGGGCTGTACTACGCCGGGCTCCCGGACGGACGATCGCAGGCCCCGGTGGCCATCTCGGCCAACGTCGAGAACGGGCGATCCATCGCGCGACAGGTGCACATCGACCACCTCTTGCGCTCCGGCTCCCCGGCGTCGGTCGCCCTGCCCTGAAGGCCTGTGAGCACTCCCGGCCGGAGTGCTCACAGGCCTGCCTACCGGTCGATCTTCGGCTTGCTGGTGCCCGGGGCCAGGCCGGTTCCGGCGTGGATCCCCGGGTCGGTGAACGTGCCGATCGAGTAGATGCGGGCGCCGCGGGCGAGCGCGAAGGCGTGCAGGTCGTGGAGGATCCGCACCGCTTCGTCCGCTCGCTCGCGGGTCGGGAAGTCCAGCAGGCAGTCCATCAGCCAGTACCGCTCCCCCGCGCCCTCGGGCAGCGGCGGGTTGCGGCGGCCCGCCGCGTCCATGGCAGCGCGGTTCTTCACCGCCAGCAGCACCACCGACGTCGGGCCGATGAGCGGCTGCACTCGCGGCAGGGCTTCGGGCAGGATCTCGGTCAGCTGGTCATCGGTCATGATCCAGTCGGCCCACGCCTTCGGGAGCTCGTTCCAGCCCAGTTCCCGTTCCGCGTAGTCGTACATCGGGTCCGCCAGGCCCAGGACGAAGTCGAGGTAGGAGCGGTCCTGGAACTCGGGCTCGCCCTCGCCGAAGCCGTCCAGCACGGCGGTGTCGATCCCGCGCGCCTCGGGGTCGTAGATGTCGACCTCCAGCCAGGCGACGTGCGGGTCGGGGTACTTCCAGGTGACGTGCAGCTCGTCCAGCTCCGGGTTGTCGGACAAGGTGCGGAGGGCCTGGTAGGCCGCAACAGGAGAGCTGAACCGCAGCGTGTAGGTGCTCACCCGGCTCGGCGCGGGCGTCAGCTCGACCCAGAGCCGGGTGATGACGCCGTGCTGGCCGACGCCGCTGAGCACCGCGTTGTACACCTCGTCGTGCTCGTCCGCGCTGCACAGCAGCCGCTGCCCGGTGGGCGTGACCACCTCCATGCGGAGCACCGCGGCGCCGAACACCCCGGTGCGCACGTTGGCGCTCCAGCCGCCGACCGAGGCGAAACCGCCCGCCGACAGGGTGGTGCGACCGGGATAACCGGTGCTGACGCGGGCCCGGTGCTTGTCCGCGGCGATCGCGACGTCGGTCAGCAGCACACCGGCATCGATCTCGATCACCCCGGCCGACCCGTCCGCGGCGGGCGGCTGGACGGAGTGGATGCGGTTGAGCCGCAGCACGTCGATGGCGATCCCGTCGGCGGCCAGCGCCTGGCCGCCGACGGTGTGCTGGTTGCCCTGCGCGGCGCACGGGATCCCGTGCTGGTGCGCGAATCGGACGACGGCTTCGACGTCACCGGCTCCGCCCGGGCGCAGAACCGCGCCCGGCAGGGCCTGCACGCGGCCGCCGCGGTCCTTGCCCGCGGCGCCGCGGGCTCCGGCGTCCACCACGAGCTCACCGCCGTCGGGCAGCTCGGGCGCCGGAACCCAGTCGGACGTCCCGTCATCCGGGCCCCAGGCCAGGGTCCGCGAGTTGATGCCCAGTCCGCGACTCGTCACTGCAGTTCCTCCCGGCACTCCGCGAAAGCATGGTCAACGGCCGTTGACCACTATCTCCGCTGAGCCGGGCTCGGGGAAGCGTTGACATCGCCGCGGTCGCCGCGCGGAGTGCGGTACCTCACCCGACCCCCTTGCGAGATCGGTAGGGCGGCGCGGGATCATCGTTGCCGATGACGATGATCCCGCCCCGGCCGAGCGCGGTCGACCACCGAGCCTCGCGGCCGACCGCGGGCTGGGTGGGGCGGCGGGTGCTGCTGCGCGGCATCGACCCGGCGGACCGGCGCACCCTGATCGGCTTCGACCGGGAGTCCGCGAAGGAGGGGCCGCCGCAGTTCGACGGCTACCGGCACTGGGCGGCGCACCGCGCCGACCACCTGGACCCGGGCGAAGACCTCCAGCTGGCGATCGAGACCCGGCACGACGGGACCCTGGTCGGTTCGCTGTCGACCAGCCAGCCGGAACCGGGCATCTTCAGCTACGGCATCGGGATCGGCCCGCAGCACCGCCGTCGCGGCTACGCCGACGACGCGATCAGCACGCTGCTCGGGTACATGTTCGGCCACCGCCGCTTCACCAAGTGCGAGGTCGGCATCTACGGCTGCAACACCGCATCGCTGGCTCTGCACGCGAGGCTCGGCTTCCGCGAGGAAGGCCGCCTCCGCGACCCGGAGTTCCTCTGCGGCGGAGCCCAGTACCTGGTGCTGATGGGCATCACGGACGAGGAGTTCGCCACCCGCCACCTCCCCCGCGCCCGCTGAGGACTCACTCACCGATCACCGGCGCGGAGCCCTGCTCGCCGCCGCCGAAGAAGTCCTGATCAGCGGTGCCGAGCACCAGCCGGTTCTCGGACTCGCCGCCGGGAGCGATGGGCCTCGCCCCCACCACCTGCCCGAAGCCCGCTTCTTCCAGCCGCCTGGTCAGGTACCGCCGCAGTTCGGCGCGATCGACCGAACCGCCAGGTGCCACGAACCGCTGCAGGTCCCGGGCGCACGTGACGACAGCACCGGTGGCCGAATCGCGCGCCGCGGCGGCTACCACGTCGAGCCAGGCGTGCACGGCAGGTTCGGCCTCGATGCCGCACGCCGTCGCGCAGTGGTGCAACGCCTCCGGCAGCCACCGGTGCGCGGCCGAGCACAGGCGGTGGTAGAACTCCTCGACCAGCAGCATCCGCCACTCCCAGTCGAACCAGCAGGAGTCGCCGGGCAGTCCGAGCTCCTCGCGGCGCTGGCGGAAGTGCTCGGCGAGCGCCTGGTGGTGCTGGCGGAAGCGCCGCGGTGCGCGGCCCCGCTCGTAGCGGACCATCTTCTCGCGGACCACGTGGTGGTACTTCAGCTGGCCCTGGTCCTCGTGGACGAACGGCCGCTCCCGCAACCACCGGAACAGGCCCACCGCCCGGCCCGGCTCGCGCAGCACCGCCAGCACGTCCTCGTCGAGCACCCGGGGCAGCGCGGCCAGCACCGCGTCGTCCCTGCTCTCCTGCTCCGGGACGAAGTTCAGGAAGCGCGCCACCGCCATCCCGGTCGGGTCGTGCACGTCGTCGCCGCCCGATTCGGCCAGGCTGGCCAGCAGCAGCGGGAGCCCGCCGGACAGTTCGAGGATCACGTCCGCCAGCTCCGGGTCCCGGACGCCCTTCCGGCCGAGCAGCGTCCTGGACTCCTCGGCGGTGAACGGATCCAGCCGCCAGGACACCAGAATCGAGGAGAACTCGCCCCAGTTGTTGAAGTCGAGCGGGTGCTGTCCGGCGACGCCGAGCACCAGACCCAGCGGGAGCTCCCCGTAGTACCCGTGCAGCAGCCGCAGCAGCCACGGTTCGACGACCTCGGCGGTGCGCTCGTAGTTGTCGAACAGCACCACCAGCTGCCGGTGGTGGGCGATCTTGCGCAGGTCGTCCACCAGGCACGGGGTGAGCTCCTCGACCGGGGAGAGCAGCAGCCGGACATCGGCCTGGCTGCCGAAGCGCCTGGCCAGGTAGCCGCGGCACTGCTCCACCCACTCCTGGATCCGCTCCGGCGGGACCGCGTCGGCGACCGGACCGAGACCGGGCGCGGCGGCGCGCACGACGCCGAGGCCGAACCGGACCGCCGTCGCCATCACCAGCTCGCGGGCTTCGGACGGCGCTTGCGGATCGGACAGCACCTCGTCGTGCCGCTGCTCGTAATCGGCGAAGCGCTGCGCGAACTTCCGCGCCTCCCCGCCCTGCCCGGCCAGCTGGCGGGCGATCGCGGCCAGCACGCGGACCAGGTTCGACTCGTTGTCGTCGGTGACCGCGACCAGCGCGGAGTGCTGCAGCGAGATCTCGCGCAGCTGGCGCAGCAGGAACGTCTTGCCGATGCCGGCCTGGCCGTGCAGGCCGAACACGAACTTGCGCTCGGCCACCGGCGCCCGCAGGTTCGCGCGGAACGCGTCGCACTGCCGACGCCTGCCGACGAACTCGCTGCCCTGCCGCTGCCGCAAGACCTCCTGCAGGCTCCGAGCACCTCCAGGACCGGTCACCGGGTCATCGTGCCAGTGCGCACGCGCGTGCGATGGCGATTTCCGGAGAAAGATCCACAACCCGGAAGCGTCAGCTTCCGCTCTCTCCGGAGACCGCCGGTACTCGCTGGTCCAGGGCGTATTCGGTGGCGATGCGCAGGAGCATCTCCTTCTCCACGCGGAGGAGGTGGTTCTCGCGGCGGAGGCGATCGAGCTCTTCGCGCTCCGCCGCGGTCAGCTCGTTCACCGCAGCGGGTCGAACGGCCGCAGCAGCGCCGGGCGCTTGCCGGTGGTGATCTGCTCGGCGAGCAGTCGCCCGGTGAGCGGGCCGAGGGTCAGGCCCCACATGCCGTGGCCGCCCGCGACGTAGGCGCCGGGCATCCTGGTCGCGCCGATCAGCGCGAGCCCGTCGGGCGTGACCGGGCGGCCGCCGACCCACTCGTCGTGGCGCTCCTCCCAGCGCACGCCGGTCAGCAGCGGGCGCGCCGAGCGCACGATCGCTTCGATGCGGCCGCGGTCCAGCGGCGCGTCGACCGGCCGGAACTCCATGGTGCCCGCCACCCGCAGGCCACCCTGATAGGGCGTGCACGCCACTCGCGCGGCGGGCAGGTAGATCGGGCCCGGGACCGGCTGGTCCGTCGGGACGGTGAAGGAGTAGCCGCGGCCGGCGCGCACCGGGGTGCGCACGCCCAGCGGCTTGGCGAGCTTGCTCAGCCAGGCCCCGGCGGCCAGCACGACCACCTCGGCCGACACCCGGTCGTCCTGGGTGGACTTGACGATCACCTGGCCGCTGGTGCGCACCATGTCCCGCACCTCGAACCCGGTGCGCAGCGTGCCGCCGCGCTCGACGAAGGACCGCGCGAGGGCGCGGGTGAACTCGCCGGGATCGACGTAGCGCTGGCCCTCGACCCGCAGCACCGACGAGATGCGGTCGGACAGCTGCGGCACATCCGCGTCCGCCACGGACAGCTCGGTAGTGTCGACCGGCTGACCGCAGCCGCGGATCTGCTCGAACTCGTGCCGCAGATCGGCGGCCTGCTCGGGCTTCTCGAACGCGGCCGTGATCGGCGCGTTCTCGGTCTTGGCCTCGACACCGCCTGCCAGCAGCGCGTCGAAGGCGTCCAGGCACTCGGCGTTCATCGGCACGAACGACCGCATCCCCCGCTGCCACGCCCGCGGCGTGCAGTGCGCGGCGAAGCGGGTCAGGAACGACCACAGGCCGATGTCCGGGGTGGCGGGCACGTGCAGCGGGGCGTCGGCGGAGAACAGCGTGCGCAACCCGTAGCGCAGCACCGCCGGCTCCGGCAGCGGGATCGAGAAGGCCGGCGAGAGGTAGCCGGCGTTGCCCCACGACGAACCCGCCGCGACGTCCTGCTTGTCGAGCACGGTCACCTCGACGCCGTGCTCCTGCAGGAACCACGCGGTGGACAGGCCGACCACGCCGGCGCCGACCACCACTGCCCGCCGCGGAATCCCGTCGATCCCGTCCTCGCGCATGCTGCCTCCTCGGTGCGAACCTCGACTGGAGCATGCCTGGACCGTCGCGCTCAGCCAGTGTCCGAACCCGACAATCGGCGGGCGGCCGTTTGGACGAAATCCACTACCCGACCGCGAGCGCGATGATCATCGCCAACCGGGCGTCCGGATCGTCCAGGTCCAGCGGGGTCAGCTCGGCCATCCTCCGCATCCGGTACCGGACCGTGTTCGGGTGGATCTCCAGCCGTGCCGCGGCCGCACCGAGATCGCCCTGGCACTCCAACCAGGCCCGCAACGTCTCGACGTAGCGGGTGCCCTGCTCGCGGTCGTGGCGCCGGAGGTCGACCACCGGCCCGCGGTCCGGCAGGCGGCCGCTCGAAGCGGCGTGCCGCAGGCGGCGCAGCAGGATCTCGTGCCACGCCTCGTCGTAGACCACGGCGTCCTGGTCGGCCCGCGTCGAGTGGACCGCGAGGCTCTCATCGGCCTCGCGCCTGCTGTCGACCAGCTGGTTCGGCCCGGCCGCTCCGCCGACACCGGCGAGGATCGTGGTGTCCGACGGCAGGTCGCGCACCAGCGCGCGCACCCACTCGCGAGCGCGCGCGGCGTCGTCGTGCGGCAGCACGGTGTAGACGGTGTTGGCGAACAGCGCGCTGCGACCCGGCCGCGACCAGCCGAACCCGATCGTCGCCCGCTCGAAGGCCAGCAGCGCGGTTTCGTCCCGCGCCGCGCCGCTGTGCACCTGCACGGCCACCACCCGGAACTGGTCGCTGCGCAGGCCGAGCCTGCTCAGCACCGCCGAAGCGTCCTCATGCCCTTCCAGCAGGCCGATGACCAGATCCGATTCGACCTGCCGCTCCAGGTCCGCGCTGGCCCGGGTGCGCAGCAGGTGCAGCGCGGCAGTGCGCGCACCGCCGATCAGCGCCGCCTCGTGCGATGCGGTGAGCGGCTGCTGCGTCTCCACCCAGATCGAGCCCAGCAGCTCCCGGCCCGCGCGGATCGCGACGACCACGCGCCCGTGCGAGTCCTGCGGTTCCAGCGGGGCGACGTAGACCGGCTCGTCCGAGGTCTCCAGGTGCCGGAACACGCCCCGCGCGGCGAGCGTCCGCCGGATCTCCTCCGGCACCTGCCGCCCCAGGATCGTGGCCAGCCGCGCCCGGTCGGCGCTGAGCTGGCGCCGCGAGTAGGCGAGCACGCCGGAGCGGTGGTCCTCGATCGTGACCGGGCCGCCCACCGAATCGGCGAGCGCGTCGGCCAGCGCGAACAGATCCGTCGGGCCCCGCCCGGCCTCGGTCTCCCGCCCCTCCAGCACCAGCCCGTACACGACCCCGGCCAGCTGGCCCCACGACACGGCAGGGTCGACGAGCACGACGGCCAGCCCGCGCTCCCGGGCAGCGGCGATCACCCGCTCCCCGACCGAAGCGGCCCGGAACACCACCACCTGAGCGGACGTCCGCTCGATCAGCTCCGCGTCGTCGGTGTCGACGCGGACGGCCAGCAGCACGTCACCGGTGGCCCCGGGATCGGCCGGATCGTGCAGCGCCACCGAGCGCAGATCCGCGGACCTGCTCTGCGGTGCGCTGACCAACCGCGCCCCGACACCGCCGAGCACGTTGATCAACCGGTCCAGCTTTACCACGCCGCTCCCTCCCCGCCGCCGGAAAAAAGCCAGCGGCCCCGTCCCTGGTCGGGAGCGGGGCCGCTAGGTCGATCGTCAGGCGCGCAGGGTCGCGCCGAGGCGGTCGGCGGCGGACTTGACCGCCGCGTCGCGGGCCTCGGTGGCCTCCTCCTGCTTGAGCGTGCGGTCCGGGGCCCGGAAGCGCAGCGCCAGGGCCAGCGACTTCTTGCCCTCGCCCAGCTGCTCGCCCGCGTAGACGTCGAACAGCCGGACGTCCTCCAGCAGCTCACCGCCACCCGCGCGAACCGCCTCGACCAGGTCCGCCGCCGCGACCTCGGCGTCGACCACCAGCGCGATGTCCATCAGCACCGGCGGGTACGGCGAGATCTGCGGCGCCGGGCGGTTGTCCACCAGCGGCAGGGCGTCCAGGTCGAGCTCCATCGCGCAGGTCCGCTTCGGCAGGCCGAGCGCTTCGACGACCTTCGGGTGCAGCTCGCCGGCGTGGCCCACCACGGTCCCGCCGACCTTCAGCTGCGCGCACCGGCCCGGGTGCCACGGCGCCAGCTCACCGGCACCGACCTCCAGCTCCACACCGGCGGCCGCGGCGACCACGCGGGCGGCCTGGACGGCGTCCGCCCAGCTCGCCTCGCGGCCCTTGCCCCACCAGCCGGCCTGCTCGCGGTGGCCGCCCAGCAGCACCGCCACGTGCTTCGGCTGCGCGGGCAGCGCCGCCTCCAGCGCCGCCAGCTGCTCGTCGCTGGGCCGCTGCGCGACACCGACCTCCGGCACCGGCGGCTGCTCGGCGGCGGGCTGCACGACCTGTCCGATGTGGAACAGCGCCAGGTCGCGCTGCCCGCGGGAGACGTTGCGCTGCATGACCTCGGCCAGGCCGGTCAGCAGCGTCGTGGTCAGCAGCGACCGGTCGCTCTCCAGCGCGTTGAGCACCGACGCGGTGCGGCGCCGCTCGTCGTCCTCGGCCAGGCCGAACGCGTCGAGCATCGCCTTGCCGACGAACGGGAACGGCAGCACCTCGACGTAGCCCTCGGCGGCCAGCGCGCGGGAGACCGCGCGCTCGCGGCGCTGCTCGCCGGTCAGGCCGCGGCCGGGCGGCGCGGCGGGCAGCACCGACGGGATCGTGTGGTAGCCCTCCAGCCGCAGCACCTCCTCGACCAGGTCGTAGGGCTGCGTCAGGTCCGGGCGCCAGGTCGGCGGCGTCGCGGTGACCAGCCCGACGCCCTCGTCGGAGGTGCTGACCTCGATGCGGCAGCCGATCTGGCCCAGCCGCCGCGCGGTCACACCGCGCTCGTAGGACACCCCGGCGATCTTGTCCGGCAGCGCCAGCGGCATGGTCACCGGTGCGGGCTGCTTCGGCTCGCCCACGTCGGTGCGGCCCGGCGCGATGGTGCCGTCGCCGTAGCGGACCAGCAGCTGCGCGGCCAGCTCGACGGCCACCGGCGCGACCGCCGGGTCCACCTGCCGCTCGAACCGCTTGCCCGCCTCGCTGGGCAGCTTGTGGCGGCGGATGGCGCGCGCGATGCTCGCCGGGTCCCAGTTCGCCGCCTCCAGCAGCACGTCGTGCGTGTCGTGGCCGATCTCGGTGGACTCGCCGCCCATCACCCCGGCCAGCGACACCGGGCCGGTCTCGTCGGCGATGACGATGTCGTCCGGGTCCAGCTCGCGGCTCACGCCGTCCAGGGTGATCAGCTTCTCGCCCGCCTCGGCGCGGCGCACCACCAGATCACCGGTCACCTTGGTCGCGTCGAACGCGTGCAGCGGCTGGCCGAGTTCGAGCATCACGTAGTTGGTGACGTCCACGGCCAGCGAGATCGAGCGCATCCCGGCCAGCGCCAGGCGGCGGCGGATCCACCACGGGCTCGGCGCGGTCGGGTCGACACCGGTCACGCGGCGCAGCACGAACCGCGAGCACGCCGTCGGGTCGCTCAGCTCCACGCCGCGCGAGGGCCGGTCGTCCTCCGGGACCGGGCGGGTGCCGGGGTCGCCGAACGGCACCTCCAGCGCGTTGGACAGCTCGCGGGCCAGACCGCGCACCGAGAAGCAGTAGCCGCGGTCCGGGGTGATGGCCAGCTCGATGATCGAGTCGTCCAGCCCGACCAGCCCCACCGCGTCGTCGCCCGGATCGGCCGAACCGGGCGGCAGCACCAGGATGCCGTCGGCGTCGTCACCGATGCCCAGCTCGGTGGTCGAGCAGATCATGCCCTCGCTGAGCTTGCCGTAGGTCTTGCGCGAGGTGATCTCGAAGTCACCGGGCAGCACCGTGCCGGGCAGCGCGACCACCACGAGGTCGCCCTCCTGGAAGTTGCGGGCGCCGCAGATGATGCCCTGCACCTGCTGCTCGTCGGCCTCGTTCTTGCCGACCTCCACCTGGCAGTACCGGATGGGCTTCTTGAACTCGGTGAGCTCTTCGATCTCGGCGACGCGGCCGACCACGAGCGGGCCCCGCACCTGCGTCAGGTGCGTGACCTCCTCGACCTCCAACCCGATCCGGATGAACGCTTCGGCCAGCGTCTCCGCGGTCGTCTCCTCGGGCAGCTCAAGGTGCTCGGCCAACCAGGAAACCGGAATCCGCACTTGGTCAGGCCCTTCTCTCGTTCCGGTGAGTCATGTCGGTGGGTGTCAGATCATGCGTCTTCGAAGCGGCGAAGCCGCTCAGCCCGTCCTCGCAGCTTGCACCGCTACGCGAATCAACCATCGGCAGACACTCAAATGCCGAACGGCTGGGTGAAGCGAACGTCGCCCTCGACCATGTCGCGCATGTCCGGGATGCCGTTGCGGAACATCAGCGTGCGCTCCAGGCCCATGCCGAAGGCGAAGCCGGTGTAGACCTCCGGGTCCACGCCGCAGGCTCGCAGCACGTTCGGGTTGACCATGCCGCAGCCGCCCCACTCGACCCAGCCGGCGCCGCCCTTCTTCTCCGGGAACCAGATGTCCATCTCGGCCGACGGCTCGGTGAACGGGAAGTACGACGGGCGCAGCCGGGTGGTGGACTCCGGGCCGAACATCGACCGGGCGAAGGCGTCCAGCGTGCCCTTCAGGTGCGCCATGGTCAGGCCCTTGTCCACCGCCAGGCCCTCGACCTGCGAGAACACCGGGGTGTGGGTGGCGTCGAGCTCGTCGGTGCGGTACGTGCGGCCCGGGCACACCACGTACACCGGCAGCTCGCGGTCCAGCAGCGCGCGGATCTGCGACGGCGAGGTGTGCGTGCGCAGCACCAGCCCGGAATTCTCCGGGGCCACGTAGAAGGTGTCCTGCATGGTGCGCGCCGGGTGGTCCTTGCCGAAGTTCAGCGCGTCGAAGTTGAACCACTCGGTTTCCAGCTCGTGGCCCTCGGCGACCTCCCAGCCCATGGCCAGGAAGGTGTCCTCGATCTCCTCCGCGAGCTGGGTGTTCGGGTGCCGCGCACCTGCCGGGACGCGGTCCCAGGGCAGCGTGACGTCGACGGTCTCCTCGCGCAGCACCCGCTGGTCCCGCTCGGCCTCCAGCGCGGCGCGACGGTCGTCGAACGCGCTCTGGATCGCCTCGCGGGCCTGGTTGACGCGCTTACCGGCCTCGGACCGCGCCTTCGGCGGCAGCGCGCCGATCTCCCGGCGGGCGGTCAGCAGCGGCGAGCGGTCACCGAGGTGCGCGGGCTTGGCGGCGGCCAGTGCGTCGAGATCGGCGGCCGCCGCGAAGGCCTCGCCGGCCTCGACCACCGCGCGGTCCAGCGTCTCCGGCGACAGCGCGGCGACCTCTTTCGGGTCGTACTGGTCGTTGGCTCCAGACATCGTGTGTGCGTGACTCCCGTTGATCCGACAGGCATCAGCGCCCGAGCCTCCCGGGCTGACGAACCTGCTCGTCGGCATGCGGACTCCGACCGCAAGCTAGCCCCTGAAGTCTATGCGACGGTCCCAACCCGTTTTCGCGGAGATCCGCCTCGCGGCGTGTTACCTGCACAGCCCTGACCAGCCGGAGCCCGGGGCCGGGGCTCATCCGGCGCGGTGCTGGGCGCGCGCCGAGGCGTAGAGGCAGACCGCCGCGGCGGTCGCGAGGTTGAGGCTCTCCGCGCGGCCGTACAGCGGAACGCGCAGCGTCGTGTCCAGCTGCGATTTCACCTCATCGGGCAGCCCGTGGGCCTCGCTGCCGAACACCCACGCGGTGGGTCCGTCCAGCTCACCGGCGCGATCCGCGGTGTCGAGGTCGCCGGTGGCGTAGCCGTCCGCGCCGACCAGGCGCAGCCCGGCCTCGCGGCAGGCGGCGAGCACCGCGCTCACGTCGCGGTCGCGGGCGACCGGCAGGTGGAAGAGGCTGCCGGTGGAGGCGCGCACGGCCTTGCCGTTGTAGGCGTCGACGGTGTCCCCGGCGAACAGCACCGCACCGGCGCCCGCGGCGTCGGCGACCCGCACCACGGTTCCCGCGTTGCCCGGGTCGGCCACGCCGACCAGCACCGCCACCAGCGCCGGGCGCTCGGCGAGCGCGGCGGCCGGTTCGACGGCGGGCAGGTCGCACACCGCCACCAGGCCCTGCGGCGTGACCGTCTCCGACAGCGACGCCGCCGCCCGGTCGGTGACCAGGTGCACCGGCACGCCCGCGGCGCGGGCTCGGTCCAGGTGCCCGGCGTGGCGGTCGTGCTCGGTGGCGAACAGCTCGCGCATCCGCAGCGCTCCGGCCGCGTGCGCGGTCAAGGCCTCACCCACCGCTTGAGCGCCTTCGGCCAGGAACGCCCCGGCCTTCTCGCGCCCGGCGCGGCGGGTGAGCTTGCGAGCGACCGCGACCCGGGACGATCGCTCCGTGAGCGGAGCCGTCCCGGGTCGCGGTGCAGCAGAGGTGTCGTCGGCGATCAGGCCGCACTCTCCGGCAGGTTCTTGCGGGCGACCTCGACCAGCGCCGCGAACGCGGTGGGGTCGTTGACCGCGAGCTCGGCGAGGATCTTGCGGTCGACCTCGACCTCGGCGGCCTTCAGGCCCTGCACGAACTTGTTGTAGCTCAGGCCGTGCTGGCGGGTCGCCGCGTTGATGCGGGTGATCCACAGCTTCCGGAAGTCACCCTTGCGGGCACGCCGGTCGCGGTAGGAGTAGGTCATCGAGTGGAGCATCTGCTCCTTGGCCTTGCGGTACAGCCGCGAGCGCTGACCGCGGTAGCCGCGGGCCGACTCGAGAATGGTGCGGCGCTTCTTCTGGGCGTTGACTGCCCGCTTGACGCGTGCCACGGGGTCCGTCCTGTTATCTCATCGGGGGCGGGGGATGACCGCCCGTGCGGGTGGCTGGAAGTCTTGCTGACCTGGCTGCTGCCCCGTGCGGGGAGCGGCAGGTCCTCAGCGACCCAGCAGCTTGTTGATGCGCTTGACGTCGGCCTTGGCCACCTCTTCGGTGCCCTCCAGGCGGCGGGTGACGCGGCTGGACTTCTTCTCCAGGATGTGCCGGCGGCCGGCCTGCTCGCGCCGGAGCTTGCCCGTCCCGGTCACCCGAAAGCGCTTCGAGGTGCCCTTGTGGGTCTTGTTCTTCGGCATCTTCTCGTCCTCGTTTCGTACTGATGCCGGGCTGGGGCGCGGCTTGCGTCCCGGCCCGGCGTCACAATCACGAGCCCCAGACGTCCGTCAGGCGTTCGCCTTGGGCTTGGTCTTGTTCGTCTTGTGCGGCGCAAGAACCATGATCATGTTCCGACCGTCCTGCTTCGGGTTCGCTTCGATGAACCCCAGTTCGGAAACATCATCGGCCAGTCGCTGCAGCAGGCGGAAACCCAGCTCGGGACGCGATTGCTCACGACCGCGGAACATGATCGTCACCTTGACCTTGTGACCCTGGTTGAGGAAGCGGGACACGTGGCCCTTCTTCGTCTCGTAGTCGTGCGGGTCGATCTTCGGCCGGAGCTTCTGCTCCTTGATGACGGTCTGCTGCTGGTTGCGACGCGACTCGCGAGCCTTCTGCGCGCTCTCGTACTTGAACTTGCCGTAGTCCATGAGCTTGCAGACCGGCGGGCGCGCCTGCGGGGCGACCTCGACAAGGTCCAGATCCGCTTCCTGGGCCAGCCGGAGCGCGTCCTCGATGCGGACGATCCCGACCTGCTCACCGTTCGGCCCGACCAGGCGGACCTCCGGTACCCGGATGCGGTCATTGATGCGCGTCTCGGAGCTGATGGGCCCCTCCTCGGTTCGATGGCTGTTCTTCTGCACCGCGGCGCGTAGAGCTCACCCCGGAATGCGAAGATCCCGTCGTTCCGCTCGCGCGGACCGCGGGATCCTGACTCCAACCGATCGAACCGGCACTGCAACACCGTTTCGCACCACCGGTGGCACTGCACCACCGGTAGGACCGGACCCGGAAGCCTGTAGCGGCTACTCGGGTGGGAGCGGGACTCCACTTTGCCGCCCCCGCCTGCGCGGGAGCTGGTCGTGCGTGTCAGGGTAGCAGGCGTGACCGAACCGCAGCCAACGCCCCTGACCAGCACCGACCCGACCGGTGAGCCAGCACACGACGCGGACGTACAGGACAACGTCCGCGACCTCGCCGATGTTCCCAGCGTCGAGGTGATCAGCCGTGCGGCGGTCATGCTGATGTCCGCCGCGGCCGAGAAGCTCGGGCTGGCCGACGAGGACCCCGACTCCGCCGCGACGCGCGACCTGGACGAGGCCCGCCGCCTGATCACCGCGCTGGCCGGGCTGGTCACGGCGTCGGTGGAGTACCTGGGCGCGCACGCCGGCCCGATCCGCGACGGGCTGCAGACGCTGCAGCGCGCCTTCCGCGAGGCCTCGGCCATCCCGGACGCCCCGGGCCAGGGCCCCGGCGAGAAGTACACCGGCCCGGTCCACTGACCTCCCCCGCGCAGCCGCGCCCGGAGCGCGGCTGCGCCCGCCGGGCACGCTCCGTGCCCGGCCGGTTCCGCTTCGAATCCCCGGTTGCGCCGGTAGCAGTCCGCGCAACGGCAACCTCCGGAAATTGCGCCACGCGCAATGCAATGTGGACGGTTGATATCGAAAACCCTTGCGCTGCCGCAGGATCTTGACCCGCATTCGACCGCTGACATAGCTTCCGCCCTAATTCTCAGCGAATGCAGAACAAAGGGTGGGCGCATGGTCGATCCCGTCGAACTCATCGCGGACTTGGTTCGCATCCCCAGCATCAACCCGCGCGACCGCGCCGAGCCGGCCGAAACCGCTCTGGCCGAGCACATCGCCGAGTGGGCGACGGCGCGCGGAATGCGCGCGCGCACCGAGGAAGTGCTCGACGGGCGGCACAACGTGCTCGTCGAGCTGCCCGGTGACGACGAGCGCCCGCTGCTGCTGGAGTCCCATTTGGACACCGTGGAGACCGATGGCATGACCATCGCCGCGTTCGAGCCGGAGGTCCGCGACGGCAGGCTCTACGGCCGGGGCTCGTGCGACGCGAAGGCGTCGCTGGCGGTGTTCCTGACCGCGATGGCGCGGCTGGCCGAGAGCGGCCCGCGACCGCGCTCGGTGGTGTTCGCCGGTGTGGTCGACGAGGAGCACCTGTACCGCGGGGTGACGGCGCTGCGCCGCAGCGGCCTGCCGACGCCGGCGGGCGCGATCATCGGCGAGCCGACCGAGCTGCGGATGGTCGTGGCGCACAAGGGCTGCATGCGCTGCCGCATCGAGGCCCGCGGCGACGCCGGGCACAGCTCGCAGCCGTGGGGCCGGACCAACGCCATCGAGGTCGCCGCCGAGGTGGTGCGCCACCTCCAGCAGGAGCACGCTCCCCGGCTGGACGCCCTGGCCCGGCCGCTGGTCGGACCGCCGTCGCTGGCGGTGACCATGATCGAGGGCGGCCAGGGGCCGAACGTGCTGCCGGACAGCTGCGTGCTGACCATCGACCGGCGCACCGTCGGCGGCGAGGACCCGCACGAGGTCTGGGCGCAGCTGCGCGGCGAGCTCGAAGCGCGCTGGCCGGTGCTGGTGCACGAGCCGCACATCGTCGACTACTCGCTGGAGACCGATCCGGCCGATCCGTTCGTGCGCAGCGTGGCCGCCGGGTTGCAGGCCTCCGGGCTGGACGCCGATCCGCTCGGCGTCGGCTACGGCACCGACGCCAGCAAGATCGCCCTGGACGGGGTGCCCGCCGTGGTGTTCGGGCCGGGCTCGATCGCCGACGCGCACACCGCCGACGAATCCGTCCCGCTCGACGAGGTCCGCACCGCGGTCGACGTCGTCGAGCGCGTCCTGCGCACCGGAGGTGCTCCCGCATGACGATCGCGCAGACCGCCACCGCCACCAAGCGCCGGTTCGGGGTGCTCGCCGCCGACTTCGCGGTGCTGGGCCTGAACTACGCCGACCGCGCCGCGTTCGGCATCGCCGGGCCGCTGATCATCGCCGAGTTCGGCTTCTCCAACGCCGCCTTCGGGTGGCTGGCCAGCATCTTCGCCCTGGCCTACTCGCCGTTCGGGTTCATCGGCGGCTGGCTGGCCGACCGGTTCGGGCCGCGCAACGTGATGGGCTGGGCGGTGATCGCCTGGTCGGCGTTCACCGCGCTGACCGCAGCGGGCGTCGGTTTCGTCAGCCTGCTGATCATCCGCTTCCTGTTCGGCGCCGGGGAGGGCCCGCAGGCCACCGTCACGGCGAAGCTGATGCACAACTGGTTCCCGAAGCGGGAGCTGGGCACCGCGCTGGGCATCGCCAACGCCGCCACGCCGCTGGGCGGCGCGGTCGCCACGCCGGTGGTGGTCGGCATCATGCACGCCACGCAGGGCAACTGGCGGCTGCCGTTCCTGATCTTCGGCGCGCTGGGCGTGCTGGCCGCGATCGGCTGGTTCTGGGTCGTGCGCGACACCCCGGAGCAGCACCCGAAGGTCAACGAGGCCGAGGTCCGGGTCATCCGGCAGGACCAGGACGAGGTGGCGGCGGCCGAGCAGGAGGACGCGCCGGGGTTCTGGAGCTGCGTGGCCAAGCCCGCGGTGTGGGCGACGGCGATCGCCTACTTCGGGTACGCGTGGATCCTGTGGACATTCGTGTCCTGGTTCCCGAACTACCTGGTGCAGGAGCGGGGCATCGACCTGGACGGGCTGGCGATCGCCGGCGCGATCCCGTGGGTCGGCGGGTGCGTCGGGCTGATCGCGGGCGGGGCGCTCACCGACTGGCTGGTGCGCCGGATGGGCGATCCCGAGGCGCCGCGCCGCTGGCTGGTGATCATCTGCCTGGCGGCGACGGCGGTGCTGTTCGCGCTGGTGTCGATGGTGACGACCACCTTCGCGGCGGTCGCGGTGATGACCGTCGTGGTGTTCCTGCTGTACCTGACGGGTGCGCAGTACTGGATCATCGTGGGCGAGGCGGTGCCCGCCGCCCGCTACGGCGCGGTCTCCGGGGCGGTGCAGATGTTCGCCACCTCCGCGTCGATCTTCGCGCCGCTGGTCACCGGCTACCTGGCCGATTCCTCGCTGGGCTGGGGCGGGGTGTTCGTGGTCGCGGGTTCGATCACCATCATCGGGCCGGTCCTGCTGCTGTTCGCCGGACGGCGGCGGCGCGCGTGAGCGACGGGCGCGGAAGCGGGATCGCCGGCGCTTCCGCGCCCGCGGCGTCACGGGTTGACGGCGAGGAACAGGAACGCCGCCAGCAGCGCGAGGTGCACGCCGCCCTGCAGGCGGGTGGCCCGGCCGGGGACCACGGTGAGCACGCTGACCACGATGGTCAGCGCGAACAGGACGATCTGGGTGGCGCCCAGCCCCAGGTGCAGCGGGCCCTGCAGCCAGATCGAGGCGACCGCGATCGCCGGGATGGTCAGGCCGATGCTGGCGATCGCCGAGCCGTAGGCCAGGTTGAGGCTGATCTGCATCCGCCGCCGCACCGAGGCGCGCACCGCGGCGATGGTCTCCGGCAGCAGCACCAGCATCGCGATGACCACGCCGACGAAGGAGTTCGGGAAGCCCGCCGCGGCGACCGCGGCCTCGATGGCCGGGGACTCCACCTTCGCCAGGCCGACCACCGCGACCAGGGCGATCAGCAGCAGGACGAGGCTCGCGGCGGTCCGCCGACCGGTCGGCGGCTCGGCGTGGTCGTCCTCGGGTTCGACGGTGCCCTTGTCGGTCACCGGGAGGAAGAAGTCGCGGTGCCGCCTGGTCTGGGTGGACACGAACAGCGTGTAGAGCACGACCGAGGCCAGCGCGGCGAACACCAGCTGGTTCGGCGAGTACTCCGGCCCGGGCACGGTGGTGGTGAAGGCCGGCAGCACCAGGGTCAGCGCACCCATCGTCGCCACCGTCGCCACCGCGGCGCCGGTGCCCTCGGCGTTGAACATCGGCAGCCCGTAGCGCAGCGCCCCCACCAGCAGGGACAGTCCGGCGATGCCGTTGGTGGTGATCATGATCGCGGCGAAGATGGTGTCCCGCGCCAGCGACGCGGCCCCATCACCACCGGAGATCATCATGCTGACGATCAGCGCGACCTCGATCACGGTGACGGCCACCGCGAGCACCAGCGAGCCGTAGGGCTCGCCCACCTTGTGCGCGACGACCTCGGCGTGGTGCACCGCGGTCAGCACCGCACCGGCCAGCAGCACGGCGACGACGATCACCATGCCGGTGCCCAGGCCGTCCTTCATGGGCCAGGCGATGGCCAGCGCGATCATCGCCAGCACCGGTATCAAGACGTTCAGGGACAACAACGATCGCAGCGACATGTGTCCACAGTAGAAGCCGAGATCGATTCGCGCGGGGCCGGGTACGGGCATATCGGGCACCGGCCGGCAGAACGCGCCGCCGCCGCGACCAGCGGCGACGATGATCACTCGTTCGAGTGAAGAGCGAAGGGCACCTCCTGCCGGGCGATCCGGCGGGAAGTGCCCTTCACCTCAATCCGCTCAGTCGAGGACGGCGAGCGCGTCGATCTCGACGAGGAGACCGGCGGGCAGTCCGACGTAGACGGTGGTGCGGGCCGGGAAGGGCTCGCCGACCACGCGGGCGTAGGTCTCGTTCATCTCCGCGAACTGGGAGACGTCCGTCAGGTACACGCGCAGCATCAGCACGTCCTCGATGGAGCCGCCCTCGGCCTCCAGGATCGCGATCACGTTGCGCAGGCACTGCTCGGTCTGCTCCGGGACACCGCCCTCGACCAGCTTGCCGGTCGCCGGGTCGACCGCGGTCTGCCCGGAGACCTGCAAGATGTTGCCCTTGCGGACGCCCTGCGAGAGCGGAATGCTCGCCGGCGGCTTGGGGGCTTTGTCGGTGCTGACGACGGTCCTGGCCATCAGGTTTCCTTCCTCTTGTCCGTTGGCTGCCAACCCAGCTCGGCGGAGACCCCGCCCGCTGCGCGCAGCACGTCGTCGACGAGCCCGAGCAGGCCGTCGAAGTCCAGCAGTACTTTCGGCACCGACAGCGAGACGGCCGCGATGGTCTCGCCGCGGTGGTTGCGGATCGGCGCGGCGACGCAGTGGATGAAGTCCTCGTGCTCGCTGCGGTCGACCGCGTAGCCCTGGTCGCGCACCCGGTCCAGCTCGGCCAGGAAGCGCGCCGCGGAGTCGATCGTGTTCGCGGTCAGCTTCGGGTAGGCCAGCTGTTCGGCGAACTGCCCGCGCTGCGCAGGTGGCCAGTCCGCGACCAGCGCCTTGCCGACCGCGGTGCAGTGCACCGGGGCGCGGCGGCCGATGCGGGAGTACATCCGCACCGGGTGCTTGCTGTCGACCTTGTCGATGTAGATGACGTGGTCGTCCTCCAGCGTCGCCAGGTGCACGGTGTGGCCGCTGATGCCGTTGAGCTCCAGCAGGTGCGCGCGGGCGACGTCGCGGACGTCGAGGTCTTCCAGCGCCTGGTGCGCGAGGTCGAACAGCGCGCTGCCGAGGCGGTAGTGGTGCACGTCCTCGCGGCGGACGAAGCGCCCGGCCTCCAGGCTGCGCAGCAGGCGCATCGCGGTGGACTTGTGCACGCCGAGGCGCTGGGCGAGCTGGTCGAGGGTCTGCGGTCCGGCGGCCAGCGAGGTCAGCACGGCCAGACCTCGCTCCAAGCTCTGACTCACCGGCCGCTCCCTCCGTTGACGCGTTGCGCGGCGTGATGGTACACACCTAACCATCATTTTGCGCAATCAGCGTTGCATTCTACGCAATAGGAGACCTTGGTGTCAGCACGGGGTATCAACATCGAGGCGGTCCGCGCCCTGCACGACGAGCGCATCGACTGGCGCTTCAAGGGCATGCCCTCGGACGCCTTCGGCACCACTGTCGGCGAGTTCCTGGCCACCCGCCCGACGGTCTTCGACGGCGGCTTCGTCGGACCGCTGCTGACGCTCGACCGCAGCGCCCTGGAGCACAACCTGCGGACCATGGCCGACTGGTGCGCCGAGCACGGCGTGCAGCTCGCCCCGCACGGCAAGACCACGATGGCACCGCAGCTGTTCGGCCAGCAGCTCGCGCACGGCTCGTGGGGCATCACCGCGGCCAGCATCAGCCAGCTGCGCGTCTACCGCGCGTTCGGCGTCGAGCGGATCCTGTTCGCCAACGAGCTGGTCGACCCCAGCGGCCTGGCCTGGCTGGCCGACGAGCTCGACCGCGACCCGCAGTTCCGGTTCTGCTGCTACGCCGACTCGCTGCGCGGCGTGCACCTGATGGCCGAGGCGCTGGCCTCGCACGGCGCTTCCCGACCGGTCGACGTGCTGGTCGAGCTGGGCAATCCCGACGGGCGCACGGGTGCGCGCACGAAGGCCGAGGCCCGCGAGATCGCCGATGCCGTGCTGGCCAACCCGATGCTGCGACTGGTCGGCGTGGCCGGATACGAGGGCGAGGTCGCGCACGACATCAGCGACGGCTCGCTGTCCGCCGTGGACGGATACCTGGAGCGGGTGCGCGAGCTGGTCGCCGAGCTGGCCGAGGCCGGGCACTTCGCCGGGCTGGACGAGGTGATCGTCACCGCGGGCGGCAGCTCCTACTTCGACCAGGTCGCCGAGGCGCTGATCAAGCCGTGGCCGCCCGGGCTGCCCGTGATCCCGGTGATCCGCAGCGGCGGTTACCTGCTGCACGACGACGGCTTCTACCGGCTCCGCTCGCCGTTCGGCCGGGAGCACCGGCTGGCCGGGCAGGAGCGGCCGTTCCGGCCCGCGATGCGGGCGTGGGCGCAGGTCATGTCCCGCCCGGAACCCGGCCTGGCGCTGCTGACCATGGGCCGCCGCGACGCCTCCTTCGACCAGGACCTGCCGGAACCGCAGGTGATCCGCGGCGCCGACGGCGTGGTGCGCGAGCTGCCGGACGGTTCCGCCCGGGTCCGGGCGCTGGCCGACCAGCACACCTTCCTGGAGCTCACCGGCGCGGACCCGCAGGTGGGCGACTGGATCGGCTTCGGGCTCTCGCACCCGTGCACGGTCTTCGACAAGTGGTCGCTGATCCCGGTGGTCGACGACGGCGTGGTGATCGACCTGATCCGCACGTTCTTCTAGAACCACGACACCAGAACCGCTGGAGGGCTCCACGATGGACATAGTGGTCCGCGGGGCGCGGGTCGTCGACGGCGACGGCGGCCCGGCCTATCGCGCCGACGTCGGCGTCGATCGAGGCCTGATCACCGAGATCGCCGAACCCGGCCGGTTGCGCGGCAAGCGCGCGATCGACGCCGACGGGCTGGTGCTCTCCCCCGGTTTCATCGACATGCACGCGCATTCCGACCTGCAGCTGCTCGCCGAGCCGGACCACACCGCGAAGGTGTCGCAGGGCGTGACGCTGGAGGTCATCGGCCAGGACGGGCTGTCCTACGCCCCGGTCGACGACGCCACGCTGGCGACGCTGCGCACCCAGATCGCCGGGTGGAACGACGACCCGCCCGGCTTCGACTGGAACTGGCGCAGCGTCGCCGAATACCTCGACCGCCTCGACACCGGGATCGCCGCCAACGCGGCGTACCTGGTGCCGCAGGGCACCCTCCGGCTGCTGTGCGTGGGCTACGACGACCGCCCGGCGACAGCGGACGAGGTGGACCGGATGCGCGACGTCCTGGCCCGGTCGCTGGACGAGGGCGCGTTCGGCATGTCCTCTGGCCTGACCTACACGCCCGGCATGTACGCCGACACCGCCGAGCTCGCCGCGCTGTGCGAGGTGGTCGCGCAGCGCGGCGGCTACTACAGCCCGCACCACCGCAGCTACGGCGCGGGCGCGCTGGACGCCTACGCGGAGATGATCGAGGTCAGCAAGCGCTCCGGCTGCCCGCTGCACCTGGCGCACGCCACGATGAACTTCAGCGTCAACCGCGGCAGGGCCGCCGAGCTGCTGTCCATGCTGGACAGCGCGCTCGACGAGGGCTGCGACATCACGCTGGACACCTACCCGTACCTGCCGGGCAGCACCTCGCTGCACGCGCTGCTGCCCAGCTGGGCGATGGCGGGCGGCGTCGAGGCCACCCTGGCGCGGCTGCGCGACCCGGAGCAGCGCGAGCGGATCCGCGTCGTGCTGGAGGAGGAGGGCTCCGACGGCTGCCACGGGGTGCCCGTCGAGTGGGACACCATCGAGATCAACGGTGTCCGGCGAGCGAGCAACAGCCACCTCGTCGGCTTCAGCGTCGCCGAGTCCGCCCGCGCGGCCGGAAAACCGCCCGCGGAGCACTACTTCGACGTGCTGGTGTCCGAGGAGCTCGGCAGCTCCTGCCTGATGCACGTCGGGCACGAGGACAACGTGCGCGCGATCATGCGCCACCCGGTGCACACCGCCGGCAGTGACGGCCTGCTCGTCGGCGCGCGCCCGCACCCGCGCGCGTGGGGCACCTTCCCCCGCTACCTCGGTCACTACGTGCGCGAGCTCGGCGTGCTCGGGCTGGAGGAGTGCGTGCAGCACATGACCTCCCGCGCCGCCGACCGGCTCGGGCTGACCGACCGCGGCCGGATCCGCCCCGGGTTCGCCGCCGACCTGGTGCTCTTCGACCCCGACACCGTCGTGGACACCGCCACCTTCGACGAGCCCCGCCAGCAGGCCGCGGGAATCCCGCACGTGCTGGTCAACGGGGTGCCGGTGATCGAGGACGGTCACCGCACCGACGCACTGCCCGGCGGCGCCCTGCGCAAGGCGCGCTGACGGCTCCCCTCCAGCCGAGGTTCTTCTCCTCCCACTAGGAGTCCCGTCGTGGACGATTTTCTGCACTGGCTCCAGCACGAGACCGCCGGCCTGCTCGTGCTGTGCGCGGTCGGCATCGCCGTGCTGCTGCTCATGATCATCCGGTTCCGGGTGGAACCGTTCATCGCGCTGATCGTCTCCGGCCTGCTGATCGCGCTGGCCGCCGGGCTGTCCGTCGAGGACATCGTCGGCACCGCGCAGAAGAGCAGCGAATCGCTGCTGGAGAACGGCTTCGCCGGGATCCTCGGGCACATCACCGCCATCGTCGGTCTCGGCACCATCCTCGGCTCGATGCTGGAGGCCTCCGGCGGTGCCCAGCTGCTGACCCGAAAGCTGCTCGGCGCCTTCGGCGAGAAGCGCGCGCCGCTGGCGATGGGCCTGTCCGGGCTGGTCTTCGGCATCCCGGTGTTCTTCGACATCGGCATCTTCGTGCTGGCGCCGCTGGTGTACGTGGTGGCGCGGCAGGGCGGCAAGTCGATCCTGCTGTACTGCCTGCCGCTGGTGGCCGGGCTGTCCATGACGCACGCGTTCCTGCCCCCGCACCCCGGCCCGGTGGTCGCCGCGAGCCTGCTCGGCGTCGACCTCGGCTGGATCATCCTGATGGGCCTGGCCTGCGGGATTCCGGCGTTCGTGGTCAGCGGCCTGCTCTTCCCGATGTGGATCGGCAAGCGCATCGAGCTGCCGGTGCCGGAGGACATGCTGGCCGCCGCCGAGGAACTGGCGCGCAAGAACGAGACCGAGGGCCGCCCGGAGCCGAAGCTGGCCACCGTCGCGCTCATCATCGGGCTGCCGATGGTGCTGATCCTCGGCGCCACCTTCGGCAGCATCACGCTGCCCGCGGGCGGCACGCCGCTGGCGGTGCTGACCTTGCTCGGCAACCCGACGGTGGCGCTGACCATCGCGGTGCTGCTGGCGTTCTGGCTGCTGGGCACCCGGCGCGGGATGACCGGCAAGGAGATCTCCGAGCTGACCGGCAACTCGCTGCGCCCGCTGGGCATGATCCTGCTGGTGGTCGGCGCGGGCGGCTTCTTCGGCAAGGTGCTGGCCGAGACCGGCGTCGGCGAGGCGCTGGCCGGATCGCTGCAGTCCACCGGGCTGCCGCTGCTGGTGTCGGCGTACGTGATCAGCTCCGGGCTGCGCATCGCGCAGGGCTCGGCGACGGTGGCGATCGTGACCACCGGCGGCATCGTCGCACCGCTGCTGCACGCCGGGGACCACTCGCAGGCCCAGCTCGCGCTGATCGCGGTCTCCATCGCGTCGGGCTCGATCATCGCCTCGCACGTCAACGACGGCGGGTTCTGGATCATCAGCCGCTACTTCGGCATCCCGGTCAAGGACATGCTCAAGTCCTGGACGGTGCTGGAGACGATCCTCTCGCTGGTCGGCTTCGGCATGGCGGCGCTGCTCTCCGCCTTGCTCCCCTAGTCCGGAAAACCTTGCTATGGCGTCGGATTCGCCCGTAGTGTTCGCCGGGATCCGACGCCGAGGCGAGGAGTGCCCGAATGGACCTGAGCAGACGGTCGTTGCTCCAGGCGGCCGGTGCCGCCGCTGGTTTGGTGGGGTTCGCACCGGGGCTGGCCAACGCCGGCACCGTGCTGCCCGCGAACGCGCCGACCCCACCGCGCGGGCCGGGTGAGGGGCAGGGCCCGTTCCGGAAGCTGGTGATCCGCGGCGTCAACCTGATCGTCGGCGCGGACGGCGAGGTGCGCGGCCCGGTCGACGTGGTGGTCCGCGGCAACCGCATCGACCAGATCATCCCCGCAGGTCAGCCGTCCCGGGCGCTGCCCGCCGGCCGACCGCCGCACGACGCCGAGCACGAGATCGACGCGACCGGCATGTGGATGATGCCGGGCCTGGTCGACGAGCACTCCCACACCGGCACCGGCGGCACGCCGCGGACCTACGCCTACAAGCTGTGGCTGGGCCACGGCGTCACCACCGTCCGAGGCGTCTCGCTGGCCAAGAACCCCGACGCGGTCTCGGACAAGGAGCGCAGCGAGCGCAACGAGATCGTGGCACCGCGCATCGTCAACTACCAAACGCCGGGCAGCGGCTGGGAAGAAGGGCCGATCGACTCGCCGGGCAAGGCCCGCCGGTGGGTGGCGTGGGCGGCCCGCAACGGTGTGGACGGCATCAAGTTCTTCGGCGAGGGCCCATACGGCCGTCCCGAGATCGAGGCCGCGATCCGGGCCGCCCAGCAGGCCGGGCTCGGCACCACGATGCACCACTCGCCGCCGATCTACCCGCAGCTCAACGCGCTGGAGACCGCGCAGCTCGGGCTGGGCACCATCACGCACTTCTACGGCCACTTCGAAGCCCTGCTCAAGGAGGGCCGCGAGCACCCGAAGCCGCCGGACTACGACTACTCCAACGAGGCCTCGCGGTGGCGCGCGGTCGCCGAGGTCATCGACTACACCTTCCCGCCCGGTTCCCCGCAGTGGCGCTCGTACCTGTCGCGGCAGCTGGACAGCGGCGTGACTTTCGGCCCCACCTTCGGCGTCTACCTCGCCGGCCGCGACCTGCTGCGGGCGCGCGGGCTGGAGTGGCACCCGCGCTTCGTGCTGCCGTCGCTGTGGAACTTCTGGGAACCGAGCCCGGAGGCGCACGGATCGTTCTACTACGACTGGAACAGCGAGGACGAGGCGAGCTGGAAGCGCTTCTACGTGCAGTACCTCCAACTCGTCCACGACTACAAGGAGATGGGCGGGCGCATCGCGGGCGGCACCGACCCGGGCTTCATCTACAACCTCTACGGATTCGCCAACATCAACGAGCTGGAGATGCTGCGCGAGGCGGGCCTGTCGGCGCTGGAGGCGATCGAGGCGATGAGCTCGGCGACCGCGCGCACCATCGCCGAACCCACCGGGCGGGCGCCCGAGTACGGCGCGGTCAAGGAGGGTTTCATCGCCGACCTGGCGATCACCGGGCACAACCCGCTGGAGGACCTGAAAACCCTCTACGGCACCGGAACTCCGCGCCTGGATCCCGAAACCGGCGACATCACCCGGACCGGCGGCGTGCAGTGGACCATCCGCAACGGCGTGGTCTACGACGCCAAGCGGCTGCTCGCCGACGTCGCCGAGATGGTGCAGGCGCAGAAGTCGCAAGGTGCGTGCGGTGACGTCGACCCCGACTGGAGCATGTCCGGCCCCTGCGGCGGCAGCCCGGGCGTCGGCGTAGCACCCCCGGCCAAACCCGCGAAGCGTGCCGCACCGCTGCCCTGACACGCTCCGCGCGTCGACTCCGCGCGAAGTCGACGTGCACCCGGGTGGTGGTCGATCTCGCGCGAAATCGACCACCACCAGCGCGGGAGGCGCGGCTCGGGCGGTGAACTCTCCCGTTCTCGGGGAAAGTTGGGAACTTCGCGGGCGTGATCACGGGTTGAGGAAGCTTTAAGGCATTGTGGTCTAGTCCAATGGCGGCGAATGCGGCAGACTGACCCGCGATCATCCACCGAGCAGGGAGAACATCGTGCGGGACAACGCAATGCCGCGTCGCCGGTTCCTCACCGCCGCCGGCGCGATCGGCCTCGCCGGCGCGGCCGGGGTGGTCGCCACCACCAGCACCGCGTGCGCGACCACTTCGTCGGGTGCGGCGCCCCAGACCGAGCCGGCGATGCACCACGCGGCCGCCGGGCTGATGACGCTGATCGGCAGCTACACCTCGGCCAGCCCGGCCGGTCGCGGCCTGGAGGTGGCCATCCGCGACGACGCGGGCAAGCTCGTGCAGTCCGCGGTGGTCGACGGGGTGCCCGACGCGTCGTTCTTCGCCTGGTCACCGGACCACCAGTACCTCTACGTCACCAACGAGCTCGTGCCGAACGGCACCATCACCGCCGTGGACATCTCCCAGCACCACCCGGTGGTACTGGGCAGCAAGCCCAGCGGCGGCGCGGGCCCGACGCACCTGTCCGTGCACCCCGGCGGCGAGTACATCTTCACCGCCCACTACACCGACGGGAAGGTCGCGGTGCACCGCCGCAACGCCGACGGCAGCATCGGCGACCAGACCGACCTGATCCAGCACCCCGGTTCCCAGCCGCACGCCCACCAGGTCCTCGTCGACCCGAGCAAGCAGTGGGTGGTGGCGGTCGACCTCGGCGCCGACGCGGTGTTCGTCTACGCCTTCGACACCGCCACCGGCAAGCTCACCCAGCACCAGCACCTGGAGCTGCCCGCCGGGACCGGACCGCGCCACCTGGCGTTCAACTACGACCGCGCCTACCTGCTGGCGGAGCTGAAGTCCGAGATCACCGTGCTGGACTGGGACCTCGACGCCGGGCGGTTCACCGCGGGCCAGGTCATCGGCACCCGCGAACCCGACGCCGGCGGCGAGAACTTCCCCGCGGAGATCGCCGTCACCCGCGACGCCAAGTTCGCCTACGCCTCCAACCGCGGCGACAACAACATCGCCACCTTCGCGATCACCGCGGCGGGCCTGGAGTTCCGCGGCACCACGCCGGTCGGCGGCGACTGGCCCCGTCACTTCGCCCTCGACCCGGAGCAGACCTCGCTGTTCGTGGCCAACCAGCGCTCCGGCGCCATCACCCGCCTGGCCCGCGACGCGAACACCGGCGCCCTGACCCCCACCCAGGACGTCTACGAATGCCCGTCGGTGGCCGCACTGACCTTCCACGGCTGATCCGCGGCGGAGAAGGGCGCCTCCTGGCGAGCAATTCGCCAGGAGGCGCCCTTCTCCTCGATCGCTCTCCGCCGATCAGGAGGAATCGCCCGAGCCCCGGAGCTGCGCCTCGATCCCGTCGAGAACAGTGGTCAGGCCGAGCTCGAACGACTCGTCGAAGTCGTCGGTGCCGACGAGGTCGGCCTGCTCTGCCAGGACTGGGTAGTCTTCTCGCCGCTGTCCGAGGTACTGCTGGGCTTGGGCGCGGAGTTCGGCCTCGCGGGCCGGGTCCCGGTGCACCCCGGTCCAGAAGTTCTCCATCGCCACGTAACCCTGCACGTAGTAGGTCAGCGCACCGATGACCGCGGTGAGCCGGGCTCCCGCCAACCCGACCGAGGCCAACACCGCGTAGAACCGCTCGGCCAGCGCGAGCGAGTTCGGCCCGAGCAGCGGGCGGGTGGACATCAGGGCCGGCAACCACGGATGGCGCTTCATGACCTCCCGGCCGCGATGGAGCTGCTGAGCGAGCGCCTCTCGCCAGGGGACGTCGTCGATCCCGTCGAGCTCGACACCGGCGAACGCCTCGTCCACGGCGAGGTCGAGCACGTCTTCCTTGCTGCTCACGTACTCGTAGAGCGACATCGCGCTGACGTCCAGCCGCGCGGCGAGGCGCCGCATGGACAGGCCCGATGCCCCTTCAGCATCCAGCACCGCGACCGCGGCACGAGCGATGCGCTCCTTCGACAGGCGGGGTTTGCGGGGGCGCTGCTCGGCGAACCAGATCGCCGGCGGCCGTTCCTCGCCCATGAGCCCTCCTCCCTTACAGCGTACGGAAAACCGTACAGCTAGCTTCGGCCGCAACCGACCGAGGATCACGAGGAGGACGCTCGATGACGCCGGACGAATGGGTGCACCGGTACGCGCTGCTGGCGCTGCGCATCGACAAGCTGGTCGCGGGGAGCGCGACGGGCACCGTGGTCATCTACAGCGGGCCACCGGAGTGGCGGGCCCGGGTGGACGGCGAGGAACCGGCAGCAGCCGGGCGGCTGGCCGAGGACGCCGAGGCGCTGCTCGACAGCTTGCCGTTCCCGCCCGAGCGCGCCCGCTACCTCGCCGCCCAGGTGCGGGCGGTGCGTGCGGTCGCCCGGCGGCTGAACGGCGAGCGGCTGCCGCTGGCCGCCTACGCGGACGAATGCTTGGGCGTGGCAGCGGAAGTGCTGCCGACGGAGGTGTTCGAGGAGGCGCACGAGGTGCTCGACCGCGCGCTGCCGAAGGGCACCGCGACCTTGCCGGAGCGGCTCCAGTCCTGGCGGGAGGCCCACTCGCTGCCGCCGGACCAGGTGGACCGGCTACCAGCCCTCGTGGACCGCGCCATCGCCGAAACCCGGCGGCGCACCAGCACGATCGTTCCGCTGCCCGCCGGTGAGGTGACGAAGTGCGAGCTGGTCTCCGGCGTGCACTTCCGGGCCGCCGGGGCCTACGAGGGCGAGCTGCGCTCGACGATCCACCTCAACACCGACCTGCCGTTCAACCTGGCCGATCTGCTGTACGTCGTCGCGCACGAGGGCCACCCCGGGCACATCGCCGAGTCGATGCTCAAGGACCTCCGACTGGCCGGCGAACTCGGCTATCAGGACCAGCGCGTCCGGTTCATGATCTCACCGGCGTTCGTGATCAGCGAGGGGCTCGGGCTGCACGCCCAGGACATCGCCTTCCCGAGCGGCCAGGCCCAGTCCTGGCTCCACGAGAACGTCCTCGCCGAACGCGGGATCGATCCGGACGGCAGCGATTTCGCGGCGATCCACCGCGCGCAGAACATGCTGTTCGGCGCGTGGGGCAATGCCGCGCTCCTCGCCGAACGCGGGATCGATCCGGACGGCAGCGATTTCGCGGCGATCCACCGCGCGCAGAACATGCTGTTCGGCGCGTGGGGCAATGCCGCGCTCCTCGCCGACGAAGGCCGGCCGGACGCCGAGATCAGCGCCTACCTCACCAGGTGGGCGCTGATCCCCGAGGCCGAGACCGGCGCGGTCCTGGGCACGCTCCGCGCCGGTGGCATGTCCACGTACGTGCTCGGCTACTTCCACGGCTGGCGGCTGCTCGACCGGTGGCTGGCCGCACCGGATCGCGATGCGCGGGTGCGCCGGCTGCTCACCGAGCAGCTGCTACCCGCCGATCTGGAGGTCGCGGGCTGATCCGCCGATGAGGCGGTGCCAGGCGGCGGCGCGCCAGTCGTCGCCGTCGTCGAGGAACATCCGGTTGCCCGCGCTGTCCCAGTGGGCCAGGGCCCAGCCGTTGCCGGTGCGGTTCTCGTGCCAGCCGACCAGCGGCCAGTAGGCGAAGTCGGTGTCGTTGTCGACCAGGAAGTCCACGAAGTTCTCGAACCAGGCCCGCGCCTTCGGGTCCTGCTCCTCGCGGCCGCCGACGCCGAACTCGCTGATCCACAGCGGCGCGGTGTAGGGCTTGCCGTCCTCGGTGACGAAGAACGCCTGCCGCTGCAGCACTTCTCGCAGCTCGTCGGGGCTCAGGTCCTGGTAGCGCGGGTCGCTGGTCTCCCCCACTCCCGTCGCGCCGGAGTGGTTCGGGCCGGTGTAGCCGTAGAAGTGCGCGGAGTACACCAGCTTCCCGGGCTCGGCCAGGGTGTGCGAGAGGGTTCGCACCGGTTCCAGCGTCGGCCGGCCGTGCGGGAAGCCGTCGACCGGGAGGCCGACCCAGTTGATGCCCTCGATGATGATCAGCAGGTTCGGGTTGGCCTCGGTGAGGATCCGGTTCCCGGCGCGCTGCGATGCGGCGAACCAGTCGTGCTCGTCGCCGAGCCCCCAGTTCGGGTCGTCGAAGACGTCGCGGCGGACCTCGTTGTAGAGGTCGGCGCCGACCACGCGCGGGTTGTCCCGGTAGCGGCCGGCCATGAACAGCCAGTCCTCCTCCCACTCCTGGTCGCTCTGGCTGCTGTTCCAGCGCTCGTTGCCGTCGATCCCGCAGCACCAGCGGGTGGTGTTGGTGTGGTTGTTCAGGATGACCGCGAAACCGCGCTCGGTGAGCGCGGCGACCGCTGCGTCGTAGATCTGCAGCCGGCTCTTGCCGCGCAGCTGCGGGTTGGCGGCCACCGCCCGGTCCGGCACCACCGCCTCGTCGCGGATCATGTCGTTGGCGAAGGGAAGCCGGATGCTGTTGAGGCCGAGTTCGGCGAAGCTGTCGAGGATCTCCTCCACCGGCGCGCGGTCCAGGCCCAGCGGGATGCCGCTGCTGTTCTCGCCCGCGTGGTGGTTGGCCGGGTCGTCGACGTCGCCGCTGCCGTCGTAGGTCCCGCTGGCGCCGTGCCAGTTCCCCGATTTCAGCTTGAAGCGGGCCCCGTCGGCGTCGACGATGTGGCGGCCCTCGGTGTGCAGCGGTGCCGTCCACGCCGCGACCGGCTCCGGGCCGGGTGGCAGTGGTTGCACGAGCGTTGCCGCGAGGAGGGTGGTGAGCACCCCGGCGATCATGCGCGCTCCCTGGGTTCGGACGAATCGCGGATCGGCGGCGGACGTTCATCCTCGCAAAGATCGCCGGGCCGGAAATATCTGGTAATTCACCACTTTTGCCGCCGTTCACCCGGAACGACCAGCGGTTCGGCGGCGCTCCCGCGTCGCTGGAACCGCGCGGAGGCCGAACCGAACATTGGTTCAGACCTTGCCAACCGAGGTTGTGATCCATAGCATCCGATTGCTCAGCGCAAAACGGGAATTGCAGACAGTGCAACGGAGACTGCTCATGCGCGCCTGGAAAGCCATCACCATCACCGCCATCGGCGCGTTGCTCGCCGCCTGCGGACCACCGCAGGTGCAGCAGAACGCACCGGCCGAGGACGAACGCACCGGAACCCTGCGGGTCTGGCTGTTCGACGAGGCGAGCCGCGAACCCAAGCAGACCACTGTGGACGAAGCGGTGGCCCGCTTCGAGGCGGAGCACCAGGGCGTCGAGGTCGACGTGCAGTACATCCCCGTGGACACCCGCTCGCAGCGGTTCACCGGCGCGTTCAACGACCCGGCCAGCGCGCCGGACGTCGCCGAGTACGGCAACACCGACGTGGCGGGCTACGTCGCCGCCGGCGGCCTGCTCGACCTGACCGAGCAGATCGACGAGTGGCCGGAGGGCGCCGACCTCAACGAATCGGTGCTGGACACCGCGAAGGTCGACGACAGGGTCTACGGCGTGCCGTGGTACACCGGCATCCGGGCGCTGTACTACCGCACCGACGTCTTCGCCGAGCTCGGGCTGCAGCCGCCGCGCACCACCGCCGAGCTGGTGGACACCGCGCAGCGCATCCGCGAGGCCCGCCCCGACCTCTACGGCATCTCCGTCGGCGGCAAGTACCACTACGCGCTGATGCCGTTCATCTGGGCGGCCGGTGGCGACCTGGCCCGCCGCGAGGGCGACAAGTGGGTGTCCACTGTGAACGAACGCGCCGCGCGCGAGGGCGTGGCCACCTACGCCTCGCTGATCAGCGGTGGCGCGTGCCCGCGCGAGCAGTGCGCGGACATGACCGGCAGCCAGGCCGTGCAGGCCTTCGCCTCCGGCAAGGCGGCGATGACCATCGGCGGCGACTTCAACCGCGCCGCGGTGGAAGCCGGTGCCGCCGCGGGCAAGTACGCCGTGGTCCCGCTGCCCGGCCCGACGGCCGGATCGATCGCCCCGCCCTTCGCCGGCGGGAACATGCTCGGCGTGCTCAAGTCCTCCAAGCGCGCCACGCTGGCCAAGGAGTTCGTGCAGCTGCTGGCGGGCAAGGAGTACCAGCGCAAGATGTACATCGCGATGGGCAACCTGCCGACGTTCTCCGACGTGCAGCAGGAACTCGCGGCGGGCGACCCCGCGGTGGCCCCGTTCGTGCAGTCCCTGCAGGCCGGCACCCGGTTCGTGCCCACCGCGGAGGGCTGGTCGAAGATCGACGCGCAGGGCGTGCTGCCCACGATGGTCCAGCAGGTGGTCAACGGCCAGAGCGTCGAGCAGGCGACCGATGCCGCGGCGGCCCAGATGAACGACGTCTTCGAAGGACGCTGATGGCCGCACTGCTCTACCTGGCACCGGCCGGGCTGCTGCTCGTCGTGATGATGGGCTACCCGCTCTACCAGCTGGTGCAGATCTCGCTCTACGAGTACGGACAGGCGCAGGCCTCCGGCGGCGCCGCGCTGGAATTCCTCGGCGCGGGCAACTACCTGGAGCTGCTGGGCGATCCGAAGTTCTGGACGATCCTGGTGCAGACCTGCCTGTTCGCCGCGGTGTGCGTGGTGGGCAGCCTGGCGGTCGGCATCGGGCTGGCGGTGCTGGCCACCAGGATCAGCCGGGTGCCGCGGCTGCTGCTGTTCCTGGCCGCGATCGGCGCCTGGGCCACCCCGGCGATGGCCGGCTCGACGGTCTGGCTGTTCCTGTTCGACCAGGACTTCGGCCTGGTCAACGAGGTGCTCACCGGTATCGGCATCGACGGCGCGGCCGGGTTCTCCTGGACCTACGACAAGTTCATCGCCTTCGGCCTGGTGGCCGCCGAGGTGATCTGGTGCTCGTTCCCGTTCGTGCTGGTCACCACCTACGCCGGGCTCAGCGGCATTCCCGGCGAGGTGGTGGAGGCCGCGTCGCTGGACGGCGCGTCGGCTTGGCGGACCGCGCGCAGCGTGCTGCTGCCGATGCTCAAGCCGGTGCTGGTGATCGCCACCATCCAGTCGATCATCTGGGACTTCAAGATCTTCACCCAGATCTACGTGATGACCAACGGCGGCGGGGTCGCCGGGCAGAACATGGTGCTCAACGTCTACGCCTACCAGGAGGCCTTCGCCGGCTCGAACTACGGGATGGGCTCGGCGATCGGCGTGGTGATGACCGTGCTGCTCATGCTGATCACGCTGGCCTACCTGCGGGCGCAGCGGAAGGACGGGGCGGTCGTATGAGTGGATCGCGCAAGCGCTTGCCGCGCCGGATCGCCGACGGCGTGGCGGTGCTGATCGCCGCCGTGGTGGCGTTCCCGCTGTACTGGATGGTGCTCTCGGCGTTCAAGCCGGAGGGCGAGCTGCTGTCGTCGGACCCGCGTCCGTGGACGTGGGCGCCGACCCTGGACGGGTTCCGCCGCGTGTTCACAGTGGACGGTCTCGGCGGCTACTTCGCGAACAGCCTGCTGGTGGCGGCCGCGGTGGTGCTGCTGTCGCTGCTGATGTCGTTCCTGGCGGCGGTGGCGCTGACCCGCTTCCGGTTCCGGGGCCGCACCGTCCTGCTGCTGATGATCCTGGTGGCGCAGATGGTCCCGGTGGAGGCGCTGACCATCCCGCTGTTCTTCCTGATGCGCGAGGTCGGCGGCGTGGCCCCGGCGTTCGGCCTCAACCACCTGGGCTCGCTGGTGCTGGTGCACCTGGCGTTCAGCCTGCCGCTGGCGATCTGGATGCTGCGCGGGTTCGTGGCCGCGGTTCCCGACGAGCTGGAAGAGGCCGCCACGCTCGACGGCGCCAGCCGCGCCCGGTTCGTCTGGCAGGTGCTCTTCCCGCTGGTGGCACCGGGCCTGGTGGCCACCAGCGTGCTGTCGTTCATCCACGCCTGGAACGACTTCCTGTTCGCCAAGACGTTCATCATCTCGGCGACGGAGAACCAGACGCTGCCGATGGCGATCCTGGTGTTCTTCAAACCCGAGGGCAACGATTGGGGTGCCATCATGGCGGGTTCGACGCTGATGACGATTCCGGTGCTCATCTTCTTCGTGCTGGTGCAGCGCAAGCTGGTCTCCGGCCTGGCCGGGGCGGTGAAGGGATGAGCGGCCCGGTGCCGACCCCCTGCACAACCGCACCCCGGGGGACCGTGACGCAAACCAGCCACAAGAAACCCCGAAACAACCCCACACGCAACCACCGCTGTGAATCGCGGAGAGGCGGAACAGCATGACTTGGGACTCGCTGCTGCCGCGCCCGGTGCTGGTCCGGCCCGCGGCCGGAGTGCTGGAGCTGGACCACAACACCACGGTCGGCGGGGAACCCACCACCGCCGACTGGTTCCGCCGCCACGTCGGGGCGGCGACCGGGCTGCAGCTGGCCGACGACGCGCGGCCGACGATCGAATTCCGCGTCGACGCGAGCGAATCGGTGCCGGGCGGCTACCGCGTGCAGGTCCGGCCGGACGGCGTCGAGGTCGTCGCGCACGACACCGCGGGCGCGCACCACGCGGCGCAGACGCTGCGGCAGCTGCTGGACCCGTCGGCGTACCGGTCGGCGCTGATCCACTACCGGCGGTTCGTGCTGCCGTGCGGGGAGGTCGAGGACCGGCCGCGCTTCTCCTGGCGCGGCTGCCACCTCGACGTCGCCCGCCACTTCCTGCCCAAGCGGGAGGTGCTGCGCTTCATCGAGCTGCTGGCGGTGCACAAGCTCAACGTGCTGCACCTGCACCTCACCGACGACCAGGGCTGGCGGTTCGAGGTGCCGCGCTACCCGGAGCTCACCCGGGTCGGCGCCTGGCGGCACCGGTCGATGGTCGGGCGCGGCCCGGAACCGGAGTTCGACTCCCGCCCGCACGGCGGCTTCTACACCTCCGACGACCTGCGCGAGATCGTCGCCCACGCGGCCCGCCACCACATCACCGTGGTGCCGGAGATCGACGTGCCCGGCCACAGCACCGCCGCCATCGCCGCCTACCCGGAGCTGGGCAACGGCGTGCGCCCCGAGGTCTGGCAGTCCTGGGGCATCAGCACCGACCTGCTCAACACCGACCCGGCGACCACGGACTTCTACCGCGCCGTGCTGGACCACCTGATGGAGGTGTTCCCGTCGCCGGTGATCTGCATCGGCGGCGACGAGGTCCCCGGCATCACCCCGGAGCACGGCGTGTTCCTGCGCGATCTCATCGAGCACGTGCACGCGCGAGGCCGCCGCGCCTCGGGCTGGGACGAGCTGCTGGAGGCGGTGGACCCGCTGCCCGCGGGCACCATCATCGCGGCGTGGCGGGACGAGGAGGCAGCGGTGCGCGCCGCCGAACGCGGCCACGACGTCGTGCTGTGCCCGGAGAGCCACTTCTACTTCGACCACCGCCAGTCCGACCACCCCGACGAACCGATCCCGGTGGGCTTCCTGACCACGCTGGAGAAGGTCTACGGCTACCAGCCGCGACCGGACGTCCTCGGCGTCCAGGCGCAGGTGTGGACCGAGCACCTGGACACCCCGCGCCGCGTGGACTACGCGGCGTTCCCCCGCCTGTCGGCCTTCGCCGAGGTGGCCTGGAGCCAGGAGACCGACCTCGCCGACTTCCAGCGCAGGCTGGTCGACCACCACCTGCCCCGCCTGGACGCCTACGGCGTCGAGTACCGCCCGCTCGGCGGCCCCCACCCCTGGCAGACCCGCCCCGGCGTACCCGGCAGGCCCCGCTGAGGGCACGATCCCCCGAAACCAGTGCCCCCCGTCACACCGCGGCGGTACGGTCGTTGGTGATCACGTGACACTGGGGGTGTTCATTGACGGAAGCGACCACGGGCCAAGGGATTCCGGTCGCGCAGCTGCCCAATCGCCTGGGGCGGCGGTGGGTCCGGCGGAGCCGGCTGGAGAAGATCCCGGACCAGCCGGTGGTCCACCTGCTGCGCGAGAACGACCCGGGCAGGCTGGTCGACCAGCTCTCCGGTCACCTCGGTTCGGTGGTGCCGCACGTCGTGCTCGACGTCGGCGGCACCCCGGCCGAGACCCAGCGCGGCAAGTCCGTGCAGATCCGCAAGCTGCTGGACCGCGCGGCGCTCGGGCTGCGCGATGCCGATTCGTGGCCGCGGATCGGCAAGCTGCGCTTCCGCCGCTACGCCCTGCTGAGCTGGCTGCTCAAGAAGAACATGCAGCCGACGAACCTCTCCCGCGCACCGCACTCGGACACCCGGCACCTGCTGCGCGAGTACCTCAGCAGCAGACGGCCGTCGCGCACCCAGCAGGAGGAGCAGCTGGAGACCCAGGGCTGGGAGCTGGCCGCGCAGAACCTGCCCTGGTACCTGTACCTGCTGTCGCTGGTCTTCTTCCCCGTCTACTACGGCTGGTGGGTGCGCAAGGGGCGCGTCGCCCGCTGGTTCATGCGGCAGCGCTACCTCTCGCCCGGTGAATCGGCCGACTTCCCCAGCTTCGCCCAGCGCCTGATCACCACGCCGTCGCGCTGGGAGAACGCCGAACAGGTCCGCAAACTGCTCGTGCACGCCTTCCTCGCCGACCTCGCCGATTCCTACAGCAGGCGGTTGCGCTGGAAGTGGGTGCCCAAGGACTGCTACCCGGTGCTGCTGCTGCGAAACCTGCGCGACGACAGCGTCGGCAAGATGCTGGTCCGGCTGATCAACGACGTCCGCAACGAAACCGGTGTCCCGGACCCGCTGCTGGTGATCGGCAGCGGCTCGGAACCGCTCGACGACAGCGACACGCCGAGCGCCCCGGTCACGCTGGAGACCTGGCACGAAACGCTGCAGGAAGCACGCCGCAAGCGCTCCAACACCGCCTGGTACGTGACTCTCCGGGTGACGGACGAGCCACCCGCCACCGACGACGATCCCGGTGTTTCGCTGGGGCAGACGAGCCTGCCGCTGAAGCGCTCGAAACTGCTGCGCCACGTCCCCATCGCGCTGGGCGTGCTGCTGCTCCTCGGTGGTGGTGCCGCGTACTACCAGCAGTACCAGCACCACTGCGGGCGCAGCGTCTGGCCGTGGACCAACACCGACCTGTGGATGGCCGACGCCGAGTGCGTCGGGATCGCCGACGCCGACTACCGCTTCTCCAGCGGTGTCCGGGACGACAACCTGCGCGACCGGCTCGACAAGGCCCAGGAATCGATCAACGCGCAGAACGAGGAGGCGGCGAAGAAGACCGGCCTGCCGCACATCACGATCATCTACTTCAGCACCCTCACCGGGGTGGACGCCGACTCCACGACGCTGGACGGCGTCGCGGCAGAGCTGGAGGGGCTGGCGAAGGCGCAGGAGTACTCCCGGCGCAACAACCAGGCCGCGATCCGGATCGTGATCGCCAACGGCGGCGCCCGGATGGGGCACGCCGACGAGGTGGCCGCGCACATCGTGGAGTACGCCGCGCAATCGGTGCCGGAGAACCCCGGCGACGAACGGGCGCTGGCCGACAACCCGCCGGTCGTGTCGGTCGTCGGGCTCGGCGGCAGCTGGGAGGGGACCAAGAGGGCGATCAGAACGCTCGGCGGCAACGGGCTGAGCATGGTCGCGACGGTGCCCTCCGCCGACGAGCTCCCGCACCTGAGCAGGCTCTACTACCAGGTGGGGCCGACGAACAGCTGGCAGGCCGAGATCGTCGCCCAGCACATCCGCAACCAGGGAGTCGACCAGGTCACCGTCTACTCGCCGGACAAGGACCTCTACAGCGAGAACCTGGCCCAGGTCATCGAGAACCAGCCGGGGATCGAGGCGAAGCGGTCGGACACCGTCTCCGCCGAGAACCTGCACTGCTCGCCCGATTCGCTGGTGTTCTTCGCCGGACGGGCGGACAAGTTCGGCGACTTCCGCACCACGGTGCAGGAAACGTGCACGGCCCCCGGCAGCATGCCGCGCATCATGGCCGGTGACGACACGACGAAGTACCTGTTCGACAACGACCTGCCGGCCGGATTCGCGCTGGACTACATCGATTTCACCGGTCACCGGGTGCAGGGCGGCGCCGAGGGCGTGGTGGGGCGCGGAATGCTCGCCTACGACGCGGTGGGCCTGGTCCGGCAAGCGGTGAAGAAGACCCTCGAAGGCCAGGAGCCGAGCGGAACGCAGCTCAACGGCCAGGCCGTCTGGTACGGCATCGTTCAGCTCAGCCAGAACCCGGGCGGCATCGGCGCGATCAGCGGTCGCCTCGACTACCGCTCCCCGACCGGGCAGCTCCAGCAGGTCCCGAACCGCAAGGCGATCTCGGTGATGCGCGTGGTCGGCACCGCACCAGGCGACCCGGCGCGCAAGAGCAACGCCCAGGTCCTGATGTACTGCGGGGATCCCAGGGAGCAGATCGGGCAGTGCCCGCCGTAGTCCGCTGGATTCCCGGGCTCAGCCCTGCTTCTCCTCGACGTGGGCCTTGAGGCGCTGCAGGGTGGCTTCGATCGAGCGGAGGTTCTGCCCGGGCAGTCCGGTGCGGGCGACCAGCTTCGGCAGCATCGCCGCGTAGTCGAAGGTCTCGGTGACCCTGGTCGCGGAATCGCCCTGCGGCTCCAGCTCGTAGCGCCAGCGGGCGGGCAGCATGTGCCGCCAGGCGATCAGCCGGTTCTCCTCGTACTCCACCACGGTGTTGGTGATCCGGTAGCCGATGCCCCGGCGCATCCGCATGCCGAACTTCGACCCGAGCACCAACCGCTCCGGCCCGCTGATCTCCCCCTGCACGGTGCCGGAACCGTCGATGACCGAATGCTTCCGCGGATCGGCCAGCACCGCGAACACCACCTCGGCCGGAGCGTTCACGACCGTGCTGCTGGACACCGAGAACTCGTTCTGCGCCATGCCACCGAACCTAGTGACCGCCGATAACGAATCGGGCACGGCCGCGATCCTTCACTCACCCCGCCGCCAGAGCTGGAGACGTCCGGTGTCCGCGTCGAACGTGGTCCACGAACCGCGTCCGTCCGGGAGCGGCAACTCCTCGATCGCCCCGCGCGGATAGGTCACGAAGCTCACCAGTTCCAGGGTGTCGGCGGTGAACAGCCCGGTCCGGCCGGCGAATTCCTTCGCCATGACCCGGTCTCCATCGAGGTAGCCGCCGGGCAGGTCGAACCCCTCGCCGCCGGGAAAGACCTCATCACCCGCTCGCACAGCTTCCGCCGACCAGTCGTCGATATTCCGGACGGTGAGTTCGTCGGCCTCGATCGGCGTGGTCAGGCAGCGGTCGCCACGCGGGTGGACATCGGCGAGAACTCCGTGCGGCGACTCGTGAACGACCACGTCGGCACCCCCGTCGCGCCAGCGGCCCCAGCCGATCCAACCGCCGTACTCCCCGTTGAGGTCCACTGCGATGTGCTCTCCGCCCGGGTGCCGGACGGAGGCGGAACCGACGGACCCGCAACCCAACGGCACGCGGGCCAGAACTCCCCCGGTCGCCGCATCCAGCACCCACCACTCGTCCCCGTCGTCGGTGTCCGCGGGTACCACGGCCCAGAGTCGGTCGCCGTCAGCGCTGAACGCGCAAGAACCGGAACCCGGCGGCGTCCAGCTCGGGTGCGCCACCTCCCACCGGATCTCTCCCGCGGAACCGACCAGCGAGATGCGGTCCGCACCGCAAACGGCGACCTGCTGGAGATCCGGGTGCACGGCGGACGGGCCGCCCCGGGGCAGTTCGAAACCGGCGCGCACCCCGAGCGTTCCGGTGTCGAGCACCACCAGTTCCGAAGCCGGTGTTCGCACGCACCAGCCGCCACCGGGCAACCGGCTCACCTCAGACCCGGATGGGACTTCGCGCTCCGCGATCATCTTCGCCCGCACTCGCACACCCTATTCAACGCTCGCAGGCGAAACCCGGAGAACAGCCGGAATCCGCGGCATGCGCCACCCGCTCCGGCAGGTGGTCCGGGAGCGGACCACCGCTCGGCGTGGCCCGTCCGCGGGTCGCCTCAGCGCCGCTGCAGCTCCGCGATCAGCAGGCACGAGTCGTTCCCGACCAGGTTGGCCCCGTTGGTCACGTAGGCCCGATTGCCTCGAACCACGACGGCGGTGGTCCCCTGCATGCCGTCCTCGGCGTCCAGCAGGGTTTCCTGGGCGCCGTCCGAGCCCACCCGCACGAGCTTGCTGGTCTGGTTGATCGCGGCGAGGATCTCGGTGCCCCAGCCGGTGAAGTCGAAGTCGTCGATGCCCTCCAGCCCTCTGGCCCGGACCTCGGCGCGGCCAGCACCGCCGCCCTCGGTCACTGGGAAGCGGACGATGGTGCCGTGGTCGGAGTTGCTCGCCCACACGGCGCCGTCGTGGACCTTCAGGCCGTTGGCGCCGAAGAAGCCACCGGGCGCCAGGCTCGGATCCGCCGACCACACGGAGGCCTCGCCACCGCGCAGCGGGGCCTGCCAGATGCGCCCGCCGGTGGAGTCGGTGACCAGGAAGCGATCCCGCTCGCCGTCGATGACCAGTGCGTTCGGCATGGTGTCGGCGGGCAGTGGCACGACCAGCCGGGGCTCACCGGAGCGACGGATCTGCCAGATCCCGGTCAGCCCGCCCTGCCCGGCGGAGTAGAGGAAGTGCACGGCGCCGCTGTCCGACCGGGCGACCCCGGTCACCACGGGGTCCCCGACGACCGGGGTGGTGCCACCGCCGCCCGGAGGCAACGGCATGGTGACGAGGACCTGGACGGCCCCGTCCCGCGCGACCCGCACCACCTGGCGGGCGGGGATCATGCCGATGACCGCGCCGCCGCCGGGCTCCAGGGCGATGCTCTCGGCGGCCTGGCCCGCGGCCCGGTCGAAGTGAGCGAGGACGCGCACGTCCCCCAGGTGAGTGGCGGCAGCGCGGTCGGGCTGGGTAGGCACGTCTTCCTTTCGGTCGTGCGGGATGGGAGAGGATCCGGGCACTACGGGATGCCCGGCGGCCCGCGCCGGGCTGCGTGCCGGTGGTGCCGGGCTAGTCCGGGAGGTTCCGGTCCGTCCGCGCTTCGCTGCGCGGGTCGGTCCGCGACAGGGCGAAGCGTTCCTGACCGAGCACGGCCAGCAGCTCCAGCTGCGAGACCGCGGCGCTGCCCGGCGCGGGTGAGTAGACGACCAGGCGTTGGTCCTGCCGGGCCGTCGCCAGGACGTCGAAGTCCAGCTCGATGAGTCCGACCGCGGGGTGCAGGATGCGCTTGCGGTCGCTGCGGCGGATCGCGACGTCGTGCCGGCCCCAGAGCTCGGCGAACTCCGCGCGCAACGCCCCGACCAGCTTGCGCGCCATGGGATCAGCCGGGCGGACGGCGAGGGTCGCACGCAGGTCGTCCACCTGTGCGCGGCTCTCGTGCTCGTGGTCCTCGGCGGGATGGCGCCCGCGCAGCTCCGGATCGGTGAACCACCGGTAGGTGCAGCTGCGCGCGAGGCCGTGGAAATGGGCCTGCTCCCCCAACAGCGCATCCGCCATCGGGTTCTGGGCGAGCACGACGTTCAGGTCGGAGGCGATCAGGGCGGGCAGGCCCGGCAACCCGTCCAGCAGCCGGAGGAGGCCGCGGCTGACGTGCTCGTCACCACCGATGCGAGGTGGAGCGTGGTGACCGGCGAGGCGGAAGAGGTGGTCGCGTTCGTCGATCGTCAACCGCAGCGCGCGGGCCAACGCGGTGAGCATCGTGACCGACGGTTGCGGTCCGCGTCCCTGCTCGAGCCTGGCGTAGTAGTCCGGCGACATGCCTGCGAGCTGGGCGACCTCGAAGCGCCGAAGTCCCGGTGTCCGACGCCGTCCCCCGGCCGGAACACCGACGTTCTCCGGTTGGAGCAGCGCACGTCGGCGCCGGAGGAAGTCCGCGAGTTCGTTCCGTTCCACGCTCTCAGGATGAGACTCGCGCGGCGGGACGACCAGGACTCGTCGATACCACCTTCATCGGAGCAGCTCGCTCCCCCGCGGTGCACGAGAGCAACTCGCCGAATCCGGCCAGTTCACACCTTCGCCCAGCCGATCCGGGTTCCGGCACCGATTCACCGGTGCGGAAACGAAACCGCGGGCGGGCGCTCCCGAGGAGCACCCGCCCGCGGCTCGGTGCGAGATCAGCCGGCCGAGGTCTTCTCCGGCTCGGTCGCCTTGGGCTCCCAGCACTCCACGCCGGTCAGCTCCGGCAGGCGGTCCCGGGTGAAGACCGGGTCCAGGCCCTGCTTGCGCTGCTCGTTGTAGTCCTTGAGGAGCTTGAACGCGATCGCGCTCAGCGGGGCGATCGCCGCCAGGTTCACCAGCGCCATCAGGCCCATCGTGGTGTCGGCCAGGTTCCACACCAGGTCCGAGGAACCGATCGCGCCCAGGAACGTCACCACCAGCACGACCCAGCGGTAGCCGGTCATCACCGCGCGGTTCTGGGTCAGGAAGCCGACGTTGGACTCGCCGTAGAAGTAGTTGCCCAGCACCGAGGTGAACGCGACCAGCAGGATGATCAGCGTCAGCAGGTGCAGCGACCAGTTGCCCAGGTTGAACTGCAGCGCTTCCTGGGTCATCGTCGGGCCGCGGTTCTCGCCGTAGGTCGGGTTGGACAGCAGCACGATGAACGCCGTGGTCGAGCACACCAGCAGGGTGTCGACGTAGACGCCGAGGGTCTGCACCAGGCCCTGCTTGACCGGGTGGCTCACCGAGGCGGTGGCACCGGCGTTCGGGGCCGAGCCGAGACCGGCCTCGTTGGAGAACATGCCGCGTCGCACGCCCTGCACGATCGCCGCGCCCACACCGCCGGCCGCCATCTCCTCGAAACCGAAGGCGTTGGCGAAGATCTGGCCGAACACGGTCGGCAGCGCGTCGATGTTGAGCACCACGATGACCAGGCCCAGGATCATGTACAGGCCCGCCATGAACGGCACCAGCAGCTGCGCGACGTGCGCGATGCGGCGCACCCCGCCGAAGATGACCGCCGCGGTCACCGCCACCAGGGCCAGGCCCAGCACCGGCTCCAGCCAGCCCGCCCCGGTCACGCCGGTGGCCTCCACCGAGGTCATGATCGCGCCGACGATGGTGTTGCTCTGCACCGCGTTGAACACGAAGCCGAAGGTCACCGTGATGACCACCGCGAAGAGCACGCCCATCCACTTGGCGCGCAGACCGTGCAGCATGTAGTAGGCCGGACCGCCGCGGAAACCGGACTTGTCGCGGACCTTGTACAGCTGGGCCAGGGTGGACTCCACGAAGCTGGCCGCACCGACGACCAGACCCATGATCCACATCCAGAACACCGCGCCGGGCCCGCCAAGAGCGATCGCGGTGGCCACGCCGGCGATGTTGCCGGTGCCGATCCGGGCCGCCGCGGAGATCGCGAACGCCTGGAACGACGAGATCGCCTTCTTGCCGTCCTCCGCGGTCTCGGCCTTGCCGACCATCGCGCGGACCATCTCCGGGATCATCCGGATCTGCACCGCACCGGAGCGGAACGTGAAGTACAGGCTGAGCACGGCCAGCACTGGGATGATCAGGTAGAGCCAGAACGTGTCGTTCAGCGCGACGATCGCGTCGTTGAGCGCTTCCACGTAGAACCTTTCCGCAGGGGTGGTGCGGAGCATCGGCGTTCCCGCCCGCCAAAGATCACCGCTCGTTTCGGTCGGCACAGTCTGTCCGATGGTGGGGCGCAGCGCCCTGTGCCGTGGCGGAAAGGTTACAAAACGGGGCCCGCGCCGAGCGGCGCAGGGCCCCGTTTTCGCAGATCAGCCTTCTGCCAGCACCGGCGCGAGGAATCGGCCGGTGTGACTTTCGTCGATGGCCGCCAGGTCCTCCGGAGTGCCCTCGGCCACCAGCGTGCCACCGCCGCTGCCGCCTTCCGGCCCCATGTCCAGCACCCAGTCCGCGGTCTTGATCACGTCCAGGTTGTGCTCGATCACGATCACCGTGTTGCCCTTGTCCACCAGGCCGTTGACCACGCCGATCAGCTTGCGGATGTCCTCGAAGTGCAGGCCGGTGGTCGGCTCGTCGAGGATGTAGACCGTCTTGCCGGTGGAGCGCTTCTGCAGCTCGCTGGCCAGCTTCACGCGCTGCGCCTCACCACCGGACAGCGTCGGCGCCGGCTGCCCCAGCCGCACGTAGCCCAGCCCGACGTCCACCAGCGTCTTGAGGTGCCGGTGGATGGCCGTGATCGGCTCGAAGAACGCCGCGGCCTCCTCGATCGGCATGTCCAGGACCTCGGCGATCGTCTTGCCCTTGTAGTGCACCTCCAGGGTCTCCCGGTTGTACCGGGCGCCCTTGCACACCTCGCACGGGACGTAGACGTCGGGCAGGAAGTTCATCTCGATCTTCAAGGTGCCGTCGCCCGCGCAGGACTCGCAGCGGCCGCCCTTGATGTTGAAGGAGAAGCGGCCCGGCTGGTAGCCGCGCACCTTCGCCTCGGTGGTCGCCGCGAACAGCTTGCGGATGTGGTCGAACACACCGGTGTAGGTGGCCGGGTTCGACCGCGGGGTGCGGCCGATCGGCGACTGGTCGACCTGGACCAGCTTGTCCACGTGCTCCAGGCCCTTGACCCGGGTGTGCCGCCCCGGCACCTGGCGGGCGCCGTTGAGCTTGTTCGCCAGCACCGAGGCGAGGATGTCGTTGACCAGCGTGGACTTGCCCGACCCGGACACGCCGGTGACCGCGGTCAGGCAGCCCAGCGGGAACGACACGTCGATCTTGCGCAGGTTGTGCTCGCGCGCGCCGACCACGGTCAGCTGGCGCTTGCGGTCGGGGACGCGGCGCAGCTCCGGCACCGGGATCTGCTTGCGCCGGGCCAGGTAGGCGCCGGTCAGCGAGTTCTTGTTCTCCAGCAGCTTCTTGTAGGTGCCGCTGTGCACCACCTGACCACCGTGCTCGCCCGCGCCGGGGCCGATGTCGACCACCCAGTCCGCGCTGCGCACGGTGTCCTCGTCGTGCTCCACGACGATCAGCGTGTTGCCCAGGTCGCGCAGCCGGCTCAGCGTCTCCAGCAGCCGGTGGTTGTCGCGCTGGTGCAGGCCGATCGACGGCTCGTCGAGCACGTAGAGCACGCCCACCAGGCCCGAACCGATCTGGGTCGCCAGCCGGATGCGCTGCGCCTCACCGCCGGAGAGCGTGCCGGCCGCGCGGTCCAGCGACAGGTAGTCCAGGCCCACGTCGAGCAGGAAGCCCAGCCGCGCCTGCACCTCCTTGAGCACCGCACCGGCGATCATCTGCTCGCGCGGCCCGAGCACCAGGCCGTTGAGGAAGTCCGAGCACTCCTGCACGCTCAGCGCGCTGACCTCGGCGATGGACAGCTCACCCGCGTCCGCGCCCGCCATGGTCACGGCCAGGATCTCGGGCTTGAGGCGGGTGCCGTCGCAGGCCGGGCACGGCACGTCCCGCATGTAGCCCTCGTACTTCTCGCGGGCGAAGTCGGACTCGGTCTGCTCCAGCCGCCGCTCCAGGAACGGGATGACGCCCTCGTAGTTGGCGTAGTAGGAACGGGTGCGCCCGTAGCGGTTCTTGTAGCGGACGTGCACCTGGTCGTTGCTGCCGTGCAGCACGGCCTTCTTGACCTTGGTGGACAGCTGCCGCCACGGGGTGTCCATCCGGAACCCGATGGACTCCGACAGCGAGGTCAGCAGCCGGGTGAAGTACTCGGCGGTGTGCCCGCCCGCCCACGGGGCGATCGCACCGTCGGCCAGCGACAGGTCCTCGTCGGGCACCACCAGCTCCGGGTCGACCTCCTTGCGGATGCCCAGCCCCGCGCACTCCGGGCACGCGCCGTAGGGCGAGTTGAAGGAGAAGGAGCGCGGCTCCAGCTCGTCGACGCCCAGCGGGTGGCCGTTCGGGCAGGCCAGGTTCTCGGAGAACTTGCGCTCCCGGCCCGGGTCGTCCTCGTCGAGGTCGATGAACTCGATCAGCACCAGCCCGTCGGCCAGCCGCAGCGCGGTCTCCACCGAGTCGGTCAGCCGCTGCTTGGCGCCCGCCTTCACGGTGAGCCGGTCCACGACCACCGCGATGTCGTGCTTCTCCTGCTTCTTCAGCTTCGGCGGCGCGTCCAGCGGGTGCACCACGCCGTCGATGCGGGCGCGGGCGTAGCCCTGCGACTGCAGCTGCTCGAACAGGTCGACGTACTCGCCCTTGCGGCCGCGCACCACCGGCGCCAGCACCTGGAACTTGGCCCGGTCGGGCATCTCCAGCACCTGGTCGACGATCTGCTGCGGGGTCTGCTTGCTGATCGCCTCCCCGCAGGTCGGGCAGTGCGGTTTGCCGGCCCGCGCGTACAGCAGGCGCAGGTAGTCGTAGACCTCGGTGATGGTGCCCACGGTGGACCGCGGGTTGCGGCTGGTGGACTTCTGGTCGATCGACACCGCCGGGGACAGGCCTTCGATGAAGTCCACGTCGGGCTTGTCCATCTGGCCGAGGAACTGCCGGGCGTAGGCGGACAGCGACTCCACGTAGCGGCGCTGCCCCTCGGCGAAGATGGTGTCGAAGGCCAGGCTCGACTTGCCGGAGCCGGACAGCCCGGTGAACACGATAAGGCTGTCCCGGGGCAGATCGAGGTCGATCCCGCGCAGGTTGTGCTCACGGGCGCCGCGGACGACGAGGCGGTCAGCCACAGTGATCCCTTCGAAAGTACTTGCGTTGAGGTCGACGCGCGCCGCTGCGGACCGGGCGCGAGAACCCGGTCTTCGTCAGGTCGCGACGTCGCGTCGCCCATGCTATTCGGGGCCACCGACAGTCCCGGATCGCCTGCGCCCCACATCCGGCGCAACCCGGATCTACACCCGATCGTGTGACATCCGAAGCGGTTGGCCGACGACACTCCCGACGATACGCAAATTCGCCCGGATTGGGCACTGTTGCCCCTGTGGCCTGCGCAATTAGGCTCGATACTTCCCATCGCGCTCCGCGCACCCCTCCCCTCCGAGAGGTGGACCCATGGCTGACACCGTCCTCGGCACCGGCGCGCAGCTCGCGCGCGAAGTAACCGACCAGCTGGCCGCGGTGGAGCGCGCCACCGAGCGGCTGCTGAGCACCGTCGGCGGCTTGGACGAGGTTTCCGTGCGACAGCCCAGCCTGCTGCCCGGCTGGAGCCGCGCGCACGTGATCACCCACCTGGCCCGCAACGCCGACGGGTTCGGCAACCTGCTGATCTGGGCGCGCACCGGGATCGAGCACGCGATGTACGCCAGCGGCGACGACCGGGACGAGGCCATCGCCGAAGGCGCCCAGCACAGCTACCGGCTCCTGTACGAGGACCTGACCGCGTCCTGCGACCGCTTCGCGCACGCCGCCCGGGAGCTGCCGGAGAGCGCGTGGACCGCCGAGATCGCCGACGCCGTCGGTGATCCGATGCCCGCCCACCACATGCTGCGGCTGCGCCTGCTGGAGGTGTGGGTGCACCTGGTCGACCTGGACCACGACGTGGACTTCGCCGACATCCCGGCGCGCGAAGCCGAGCAGCTGCTGGAGGACGTCGCGCAGCAGTTCGGCGGCCGCCCGGACGTGCCGGCCCTGGCGGTGGAGGTCGACTTCGGCGACCACCGCCGCACCTGGGAGCTCCGCGGCACCACGGCCCCGCCGAGCCGCGTCAGCGGCGAACCCGGCCCGATGCTCGGCTGGCTCCTCGGCCGCACCGACGCCTCGGACCTGCAGGGCAAGGCCCCCGACCTCCCCGACTGGCTCTGACCTCGTTCCCACGCGATTTCAATGGAAATCGAACGTCCGATTTCCATTGAAATCGCGGGAGTCGTCCGCAGCCGGGCTGCGGCGAGAGGGGCCCGATCCACCCGTCCGGGTGACGTTGATCAGCGGTCGGGCGAAGGGCGGCTTAGGTTCCCCGGCGACCTCGGTGGTTGACCCGGTGGAGGACCGATGCCGCAGACCACGCTGGTGAGCTTCGCCGTCATCGTGGCCGCCACCGCGATCGCGCCGCTGATCACCGACCACGTCAAGCGGTGGATCGCGATCCCCTCGGTCGTGCTGGAGATCCTGCTGGGCATCCTCATCGGCCCGCAGGTGCTCGGCTGGGCGGGCGTGGACGACGTGATGGGCTTCGTCGCCGACTTCGGCCTGGCGATGCTGATGTTCCTGGCCGGCTACGAGCTCAAGATCGACGAGGTGCGCGGCAAGCCGATCCGGCTGGCTTCGGCGGGCTGGCTCATCTCGCTGGTGCTCGGCCTGGGTTTCGGCGCGCTGGTGCACGGCTGGGCGTTCGCCTCGCTGATCATCGGCCTGGCGCTGACCACCACCGCGCTCGGGACCACGCTGCCGATGGTCCGCGACGCCGGGCTGCTGCCCACTCCGCTGGGCGCCCGGGTGCTCGCCGTGGGCGCGGCGGGCGAGTTCGGGCCGATCATCGCGGTGGCGCTGCTGTTCAACGACCAGGACCCGGCGCGCACCGTGCTGTTCCTGCTGGCCTTCGGCGTGGTGGCGGCGCGGCTGCTGCGGGTGGCGGCCAACCGCAGGCCGGGGCGGATCAGCAGGCTGGTGCGCACCACGCTGGGCACCAGCGCCCAGTTCGCGGTGCGGCTGTGCATGGTCGTCGTGGTGTTCATGCTGTGGCTCGCCGGAACCCTGGGCCTGGACCTTTTGCTGGGTGCGTTCGTGGCGGGGCTGGTGGTGCGCCTGTTCCTCGACGCCGGCGATCCCGAGGAGGGCGCGGTGGTGGAGAGCAAGATCGAGGCGATCGGCTTCGGGCTGCTCATCCCGTTCTTCTTCGTGGTCAGCGGCATGCGCTACGACCTGGACGCGCTGCTGGCCACGCCGAGCGCGATCGTCCTGCTGCCGGTGTTCCTGGTGCTGTTCCTGGTGATCCGCGGACTGCCGGTGCTGGCGCTGCACCACCGCGATCTGCCGGTGCGGCCGCGCTGGACGCTGGCGCTGCTGGCCTCGGCGGCGCTGCCGCTGGTCGTGGTGATCACCACCATCGGCACCGAGGCGGGCCTGCTGCCGACGAGCACGGCTTCGGCCATGGTCGGTGCGGGCATGCTCAGCGTGCTGATCTTCCCGCTGATCGCGCTGCGGCTGGTCCGCGACGAGCAGCCCGGCCCGCACCCCGCGGAACCCGGACTCCGCTGAGCGCGGAACGCCGCTTCCGCCATGCAGGAGCAAGCCGGGCGGCAGCACGTCCGAGCTGCGCCGTTCGCCCGATCGCGCGACATTGGCAGCGGAAGTCGTCGAGTTCGCAGAGGGGGGCGCTCACGATGTCCAGTCCGCAGACCGGACCCGGCTCCGGACAGCAGGGGGCCGAGGCGAGGCACGCCGAGGAGCAGAAGCAGGCTCCGGAGCAGCAGCAGAAGCAGTGGGCGATGACGTCCGCACCCGAGACGGCCGCGATGTCCGGCTGGCTGACCTTCGCCGGTTCGCTGATCCTGCTGGTCGGCATCTTCAACATCATCGAGGGGCTCACCTCGCTGTTCCGCACCGATTACTTCATCGTCGGCGAGGGCCAGCTGCTGGTCTTCAACTTCGCGACGTGGGGCACGATCCTGCTGGTGCTGGGCGTCCTGCAGGTGGCCACCGGCGTGGGGTGCATGTACGAGCAGACGTGGGCCCGCACCACCGGTGTCGTGCTGGCCGCGCTGTGCGCGATCGGGCACCTGGCGTTCCTGGCCGCGTTCCCGCTGTGGTCGCTGCTGGTGATCGCGCTGTCCGTGCTGGTGATCTACGGCCTGGTGGTCCCGGAGAAGAACACCGCGCCCTGACCGGGTCGACACGCGCACCGCCGCGCGAGGTGACCGGGCCGCAGTCTCTAAGCTCGGCGGCGTGGAGATCGAAGCTGAGTACACGGGACACGTCGAGCTTGGTGGCAACCCGGCTCGCCGGGAGCTGGCCGCGCTGACCATCACGAAGATCTCGGTCGGCCCGATGGACAACAACGCGTACCTGCTGGTGTGCCGCAACACCGGTGACGCGCTGCTGATCGACGCCGCCAACGAGTCCGAGAAGCTGGCCGACCTGCTCGGCCACGACGACCAGCGCCCCCGGCTGCGCACCATCGTCACCACCCACCAGCACGCCGACCACTGGCAGGCGCTGGGCTCGGTGGCGGGTCAGACCGGGTGCTTCACGCTGGCGCACCCGGCCGACGCCGAGCCGCTGCCGGTGCCGCCGGACCGCCTGGTCGAGCACGGCGACACCATCGCGGTGGGCGACTCGGAGCTGTCGGTGATCCACCTGCGCGGCCACACGCCGGGCTCGATCGCGCTGCTCTACCGCGACCCGGCGGGCCACCCGCACCTGTTCACCGGTGACTCGCTGTTCCCGGGCGGGGTGGGCAAGACGACCTCGCCGGAGAACTTCCGGTCGCTGATCGACGACGTGGAGAACCGCCTGTTCGCCGAGCTCCCCGACGACACCTGGTTCTACCCGGGCCACGGCGACGACTCGACGCTCGGCGAGCAGCGCCCCCACCTCGCCGAGTGGCGCGAGCGCGGCTGGTGAGCGACGTCCCCGCAGAAGTCCAGCGCCTGCACCGGGTGCTGGCGCGCTGGCTCGGTGCGGACTGCGACCCCGCGGTCCTCACCGAGTTCCGCGACTCGCACGCCGCGGACTTCGCGCTGATCACCACCGAGGGCGCGGTGCTGACCGCCGAGGAGCTCTTCACCGCGCTCGCGGGCGCGCGCAACTCCGCGCCGGGCCTGGTGATCGAGGTGGACGAGATCGCGATCATCGCGGAGAGCCCCGAGTTCACCGTCGTCCGCTTCCGCGAAGTCCACCGCCACGACGGCACCAGCACGGCCCGCCGCACCACCGCGGTACTGCGCCGCACGCCCGACGGGCTGCGCTGGCAGCACGTGCACGAGACCGCGATCTGATCCACGAGCGGGCTCCCGGGCGCTGCCGGATCCTGTTGGGACGTCGTCGGCAGGAGGCTCGTGCGCCATGGCCGGTCCAGGTCCCAGCGGGCAGCCGCCCGCGAGCCCGTCCCTGCTGCGGCACGCCCAGATCGCCTGTGTCTACCTCGCGGTAGCGGCGCTGGCTGTGCTGGCCTACACGGCTCGCAGCATGCTCGTGCTGATCTTCGTCGGGTTCTTCCTGGCGCTCGGCGTGGAACCGGTGGTGGCGTGGTTGCAGCGGCACCGCTGGCGGCGCGGCATGGCGATAACCGCGGTCATCCTCGCCGTCGTGCTGCTGGTCGGGGCGGTGGTGCTGTTCGCGGTGGTGCCCGCGATCGGCCAGCTCGGCCACTTCGCGGCGCAGCTCCCCGACGTGCTGTCCCGGCTGGGCGTGCACCTGGGCGACCACCGGCTGCGCGCCACGCTCGACGATCCCGCCGTCCACGACGAGGTGCGCGCAGCCGTCGAGAAGGGCGCCGCGTTCCTGGCGAGCGCGCTGGGCGCCGGCTTCGCCGTCATCGGCAGCTTGCTCGGAGGCATCTTCGCGGCCTGCACGGCCGGTGCCCTGCTGGTCTACTTCTCGCTCGCGATGCCCCGGCTCCAGGCCGCGATGACGCGCGCGGCCTCGCACCACCCCGGCCGACCGGAAGCCGTCCTCGCCGCCATGAGCCGGGTCGGCGGCTACGTCACCGGCCAGGCGCTGGTGTCGCTGTGCGCGGGCGCGGTGTCGTTCGTGTTCTTCCTGATCGCGGGCATCCCCTACCCCGCGCTCCTGGCGCTCGTGGTCGCCGCGCTCGACGCCGTCCCGCAGATCGGCGCGACGCTGGCGTCGGTGGCCGGGATCCTGGTGGCGCTGTCGCAGAGCCTGTCCCTGGCGGTGATCACACTGCTCTTCTTCATCTGCTACCAGGCGTTCGAGAACTACCTGATCGCGCCGAGGGTCTTCGCCCGCACCGTCGAGCTGAGCCCGCTGGCGGCCTTCGTGGCGATCCTCCTCGGCGGCTCGCTGGCCGGAGTCCTGGGCGCGCTGATCGCCCTCCCGATCACCGCCGCCCTGAAAGTCCTCTACCACCAAGCCCGAACCGAACGCGCCCAGGCCCGCCCGTCCACATGAGACTCCTGATCACGGCCGGACGATCGGGAAGTTCGGGTCCGGGTCGTCGAGGAGGTCCTGGAGGGTGGTCAGGGCCGCGCGGTCTCCCCGGTGGTCGATGCCTTCCGGGTCGTCTCCGGCGAGCAGGGCGAGGAGCTGCTGCTTGGTCAGGGTGAGGGTCAGGTCCGGTGGTCGCGAGTCGCGGATCGGCTCCTGGACGAGGGCGCCGTTGGAGAGCGTCGTGCGGACGTGGTCGTCGGTGTCGGTCACGTGCCAGTCGATCGCCAGGTTCGCGGCCGCCGCGCGGGGTCCGTCGACGCGGATCGCCACCGAGTCAAGGAGCTGTTCGACCGTCAGGGCCGCCAGGATCGCTCCCGAGATGCTGATCTCCATCGGGGTGATCCCCCGGCGGAGCTCCTGCGCACCGGTCAGGTAGGAGTTCCGCCAGGTGGCGTTCTCGGCGCCGAAGCCGAGCCGCTGGTAGACGTCGGCGAGCAGGTCGCCGGCCGCGGTGTGGTCGGGTTCGGCGAACACCGCGTGCTTGAGCAGCTGGGCGGCGAAGCGCAGGTCGCCGGCCGCCGCGTACTCCGCGGCCTTCGCCACCACGCGGTCCACGCCTCCGATGCAGTCGACGTAGCGCTTCGCCGCCTCCTCCGGCGGGTGCTCCCACAGCGAGGACGGGTTGCCGTCGTACCAGCCCATGTAGCGCTGGTAGATCGCTTTGACGTTGTGGCTCACCGATCCGTAGTAGCCGCGGGCGTGCCAGGCCGCTTCCAGCGCCGGGGGCAGCTCGAACCGCTCGGCGATCTCGGTGCCGGTCCAGCCGAGGTTGATCCGGCGCAGCGTCTGGTCGTGCAGGTAGGCGTAGAGGTCGCGTTGTTCGGTCAGGTGCTTCACGACGCGGTCGCGACCCCACGTCGGCCAGTGGTGGGAGGCGAAGGCGACGTCGGTGTCGTCGCCGAACTCGGCGATGGCCTCGGTGAGGTAGCGCGCCCAGTTCCGGGCGTCGCGGACCTCGGCTCCGCGCAGCGTGAGGACGTTGTGCATGGTGTGCGTGGCGTTCTCGGCCATGCACAGCGCGCGGTGGTCGGGGAAGTGGAAGTTCATCTCCGCGGGCGCTTCGGTGCCCGGGGTGAGCTGGAACCGGATCGGCACGCCGTCGACGACCTCGCGCTGCCCGGTGCGCGTGATGTCGAGCGTGGGCGGGAGCAGCGAGACCCTGCCCACCGAGATGCCCTGGCCCAGTCCCGTGCCGATCTGGCCGCGCGGGCCCTTCTCCAGCAGCGCGCCGTACATGTAGTTGCCGCGGCGGGTCATGGCGGTTCCGGCGTAGACGTTCTCCGCCACCGCGTGCTCCATGAAGCCCACCGGCGCCAGGATCGGGACCTCGCCGGACACCACGCCCTCGACACCGCCGAAGTGGTCGACGTGGGAGTGCGTGTAGATCACCGCCGTGACCGGCCGGTCGCCGCGGTGCGCCCGGTACAGCGCCAGTCCCGCGGCGGCCGTCTCCACCGAGATCAGCGGGTCGATCACGATGACGCCCCGCTCGCCCTCCACCAGGGTCATGTTGGACAGGTCCAGGCCGCGGACCTGGTAGATGCCCGGCACCACCTCGTAGAGGCCCTGCTCGGCGCACAGCTGGGACTGCCGCCACAGGCTCGGGTGCACCGTCGGCGGGCAGTCGCCGCGCAGGAAGGCGTAGGCGTCGTCGTCCCACACCACGCGCCCGCTCTCGTCGGCGACGACGCCGGGTTCGAGCGCGGCGATGAAACCGCGATCGGCGTCCTCGAAGTCACTGCGATCGGCGAAGGGCAGCTCGGTCACCGGTTCCCCCATCAATCCGCGAACATCCGGCCTAGTACAACGGCCGGGCCACTGGCTCGCAGTGCGGAAGCGGCTGCGGTCGGGGGTGGCGGGTCATAGGCTGTCCGGGTGGCTGAATCGGTGGTGCTGGAGTTCGGGGAGACCGAGGTGTCGGTCTCGCACCCGGACAAGGTGTTCTTCAGCGAGCGCGGCGAGACCAAGCTCGATCTGATCCGGTACTACCAGGCCGTTGCCGAGCCGCTGCTGAGCACGTTGCAGGGTCGCCCGCTGCTGCTGGAGCGGTATCCGGACGGGGCGGGCGGCAAGTCGTTCTTCCAGAAGCGGGTGCCCAAGTCGGCTCCCGAGTGGCTGCAGACCACCGTGGTGTCCACGCCCAACGGGACCACCAGCGATGCGCTGGTGGCCGCCGATCTGGCGCACATCGCCTGGGCGGTGAACCTCGGCTGCCTGGGCTTCCACGTCTGGCCCTACCACGCGGGCGAACCCGCGGTCACCGACGAGCTGCGCATCGATCTCGATCCCTCGCCGGGCGTCACGTTCGCGCAGGTGGTCGAGGCCGCGCAGCTGACCCGGCAGCTGCTGGCCGAACTCGGCATCGAGGCGCAGGTGAAGACCTCCGGTTCGCGCGGCCTGCACATCTACTCCGCGCTGGAGGCGCGGTGGGACGGCTACGAGGTGCGGGCGGCCGCCGTGGCGCTGGCCCGCGAGCTGGAACGCCGCCACCCCGACCTGATCACCGCCAAGTGGTGGAAGGAGGAGCGGGGTTCCCGGGTGTTCGTCGACTACAACCAGAACGCCCCGCACAAGACCGTCTTCGGCGCCTGGTGCGTGCGCCCGCGAGTGGGCGCGCAGGTGTCCACGCCGATCTCCTGGGACGAGCTCGGCACCGTCGAACCGGATTCGCTGACCATCGCCACGGTCCCGGGCCGGCTGGCCGAGCTCGGCGACCCGTGGGCCGGCCGGCGGCCGCAGTCGATCGAACCGCTGCTGGAGCAGTCGGCCCGGGACATGGCCGCCGGTCTGCAGGACGCGCCGTGGCCGCCGGTCTACCCGAAGCAGCCGAACGAGCCACCGCGCGTCGCACCCAGCCGCGCCAAGCGGGACTAGCGGGCTTCCTTCCCGGCGGGCAGGGCCTTGCGCAGTGCGAGGAAGAGGTGGACGAGGCCGACGGTGATCAGGATGTGGCCGAGTCCGGCGATGCCCGAGATCGCCGCCGAGCTCTCCGCGCCGAACACCGTCATGGTGCCGTGCACCAGCATCATCGCCGCGGTCAGCGCCAGCCCGCTGTTGTAGAACCAGAAGAACAGCGTGAACAACCGGTCGCCCGCGAGCCCGAAGGCCTTGTCCAGCGCCAGCACCACCAGGAAGAACAGCATGCCCAGCGCGAGCAGGTGGGTGTGCGCCACCGCCAGCTGGGTGTCGCCGGTGAACTCCTGGGCCTTGGTCAGCTCGCGGTAGTACAACCCGGCCGCCAGCCCGAGGACCATGTAGCTCAACGCCGCCCAGTAGACCTTCTTCATCGCCGATGCGCTTCCTTCCACGCGGTCACCGTCTGCGCACCCCACTGTCGTCGCCGACGGCGCTCGCGCGCATCGATCCGGGGATCGGTTGCGGGGAACCGGAAGCGGCACCGCGAAATCAACCGTTCGAGCGATGCGCGTCAGCTCACGAGCTTGGCCAGCTGGACCCGGGAGCGGACACCGAGCTTGGTGAAGATGTTGCGCAGGTGGTGATCGACGGTGCGGTGGCTGATGTAGAGGCGTTCCGCGATCTCCCGGTTCGTCGCGCCTTCCGCGACCAGCCGGCAGATCTCCGCCTGCTGCGGCGTCAGGCCCTCGCCGGGGGCGGGTGGGCGCCGGGGCGTGCTGACCCCGGCCGCGCGCAGCTCCGCACCGGCCTGCTCCGCCCAGCTGTTCGCGCCGAACTGCTCGAAGATCGCATATGCCTCGCTGAGCAGTTCGCGGGCCTGCCGGGGTTTGCGCCTGCGGCGCAGCCGCTTGGCGTAGAGCAGCTCAGTCCGGGCTAGTTCCACCGCTGCACCACTGCTGCGGTGCAGCTCGATCGCGGTGCGGAAGCGTTCGTCCGCGTCCGCCCCGGTTTCCGCGATCAGCGCGTGGCAGCGGTGTGACAGCGCCAGCCTGGTCCGGCTGCCGGTCGTGCCGGCCCAGTCGTCGAAGGCCTCCAAGGTGCGGCGCACCCGGGCTCCCTCCCCGCAGTCGACTGCGGATTCCACCAGGTGCGGCGCGGCCAGGACGCGCACGACCGGGTTGATCCGGCCCGAGCCCGGTGCGGCCGAGCACAGCCTGCGCACCGCGTCGGCCGACCGGCCCGAAGCCAGTTCCGCGCACCCCAGAGCCCACATGCCGAACGCCCCCGGCCGCCCCAGCCCACGGCTGGCGACGCCGTCGCCGAACGCTGCGTCCAGGCGGCCGCACGCCGTCTCGTGGTCGCCGCGCAGCGCTGCTGCCAGCGCCAACAAGGAGAGGTGGTCGATGGCGATGTTGCGCTGATCGGTGGCGCGGGCCACCCGCAGCCCTTCGAGCGCGCCGTTCTCGGCGTCGTCGTACCGGTCGAGCAGCAGCGCGGAGAGCACCAGGTACACCAGCGCCCACGGCAGATGGGCCGTCTCACCGCAATCCTTGGCGGCAGCCACGGCGCGGTGCGCCGAGTCGTGCGCGCGCACCGGGTCGCCGAGGGCGAAAGCGGCTTGGCTGGCCAGGATTCGGCTGATCACGGCCTCCTGCTGGTCGACCAGCGCCAGCACCCGTCGCAGCGCCGGGACTGCCACCGCGTGCCGGCCCCGGAACGTCGCGGCCATTCCGCGCACGTGCTCGAAGATCAGTGCTTCAGCCGGGCCGTCGTCCGGGCTCCGCAGCTGCTCGGCCCGCGCTGCGACGGCGAAGAGGCGCTCGTGGTCACCGGAAACGCAGTTCGCCTCCGCAGCCAGTGCCAGCGCGGTCACCGCCAGGGGCCGATCGGTGCTGATCAGCCGGTCCGCGGCGCGGAGCAGGTCGTGGTGCGCCGCGTCGGGCATGCCGTCGCGCAGCGCCACCTCGCCGAACACGAAATCGGCCACCCCGCGCCACTGGGCCGAGGCCGGCAGCGAGCGTGCCCGGTCGATCAGGGCCAGCGCGCGCCGAGGCTGGCCGGACAGCTGCGCGTCCCGGCCCGCCGCCAACAGGTGCTGGGCCCGCTGTTGCGGATCCGCCGCCAGCTCGGCTGCTTTCGCCGCGACGTCCGCCGCGGCGGCGTGGTGGCCGGCGCGACGTGCCGATCGCGCCGCTCGAGCGAGGTGCGCGGGCAGGTCGCCGATGTCGCGATCGCCCGCCTCGTGCTCGTGCCAGGCGATCTGCACCGGGTCGGTGGTCGTCCGGGCGAGATGGCGGTGCGCTTCGCGCAGCAGTTCCGGCGAGAGGTCCGCGCGCAGGCAGGACTTCGCGAACTCGTTGGGCATCCGCACGCGGTCGCCCACCACCACGACCAGGCCGGAGCGTTCCGCCTCGGCCAGCCCGTCCGCGGGGAACCCGGCCGCCGCCAGGTCGTGCTCGGCTGCTGCGGCTCGCGCGATCACGGTGCTGGCGGGCTCCGGCAGGTCGTGCGCGGCGCAGCGCAATCTCGCGCGCAAACGGCTGTTGTGCGGCAGCAGCTGCGGAACGGGTTCCAGTCCTGCGCGCTGCTCGGCGGAAAGCGCGGTCGCGGCCTCGACGAGGGCGCGCGGGTTCCCGCCCGCGCGCCGCAAGATCTCGTCCACCACCACCGGGGCCAGCGCGGGACCGAACCGGTCGGCGAGCAGTTGGCGGCCCGTTTCGGCGTCGAGTTCGGCGATCCGCAGCTGGGGTATGCCGATCAACTGCCCGTCGGCGGTCACCGGATCGGCGGCGAACACCAGCAGGACCTCTTCCGAGTCAGCCCGCCGCCCGGCGAAGGCCAGCACCCGCAACGAGTCGGAGTCCAATTCGGACACGTCGTCCACGCAGCAGAGCAACGGCCCGCCCTGCGTGCGGGCGAACAGCGCTTCCTCAGCCCGCTCGTCCGCGGCGAGCCGGTGGCCCGCGCTGCGCAGCAAGCGATCCAGGGCTGCCAACGGGATCTCGCGTTCAGGCCGAACACCGCCGACGTGCGCCGTCCGGAACCCGGTGGCGATGCGGCGGACGTGGTCCAGCAACGCGGACTTGCCTGCACCTGCGGCGCCGGTGATCACGAGCGCACCACCGCGTTGCGCCAACAAGCCGCGCAGGACGGCCGATTCCCGTTCCCTGCCCCGCAGCACGGGGTCGACTGCGCTGTCCGACATGCGGTCAGTGTGCGGGTGGGATCGCCGCCGGGAAACACGCCCAACGTCGTAACCACGGTCATCCGGTGCGCGCGGACTGGTGATTTCGCCGATGCCAGGAACGCGCCGGGGGCGCGAAGCTCTCCGCCATCCGTTCTCACTCAACGAGGAGGGCCGCATGCGTCGGCTGATCGGTGTTCTCCTGGCGTGCACGGCGTTCGCCGCCTTTGCGCCGGCTTCCCCTGCCAGCGCGGCGGGTTCGCACCCCGTCGTCTTCGTCCACGGTTACACCGGCAGCGCGTCCAACTGGACGGCTGCCGAGGCGTACTTCCGCACCAACGGTTACGAGCGGTCGGACCTGCACGCGTTCGAGTACGACTGGTCCCAGTCCAACGAGCGCAGCGCCGCCGAGCTGGCCGCGTTCGTCGACCGGGTGCTGGCCGAGACCGGGGCGGAGCAGGTCGACATCGTCAACCACTCGATGGGCGGGCTCGTCAGCCGCTGGTACCTGAAGGAGCTCGGTGGTCACGCCGAAGTGGCGCACTGGGCGTCGCTGGCGGGCGCCAACCACGGCACCACGGCCGCGAACGCGTGCCTGGTCAACGCATCGTGCCGGGAGATGGTGCCCGGTTCCGCTTTCGAGCAGCAGCTCAACTCCGGTGACGAAACGCCCGGGGACACCGCTTATGCGACCTGGTACTCGCCGTGCGACGGCGTGATCCTCCCCTATCGGAGCACGGTCGTGGACGGTGCCGACAACAACTTGGTCGCCTGCCAGACGCATCTCGGTTTCCTCACCGACACCGGCGTGTTCGGCGAGGTGGTCGACTTCTTCGAGTCCTGAGTCCAGGTCGCCAGTGCAGCGGGGCCCGGTTCCGCTGCTCGGACGGCGGTGCGGGCTCCAGAGCTCGCGGCGTGAGACCGCGGTCGCTCGTCGGGCACGACCCGACGTGCGACCGCGGTTCCCGCAGCGGGTGCTCGCGGCAGCGAGTGGTCGGCCGGACGTCACCGGCTTCCCGGGTCGTCAGCGCAAGTGCGCCGCGACCGCGCGAGCGGTGTCGGCGAGCAGCTCGTTGCGGTACTCGTCGTCCGGTCTCGGCCTGGTGGTCAGGATCGCGATGACGATCGGGGTGCCGTCCTCGGTCCAGGTGACGCCGACGTCGTTGCGCGTGCCGTAGTCGCCCGCGCCGGTCTTCTCCCCGGTGCGCCAGGTCGGCGGCACCCCGGCGCGAATGCACTCGTCGCCGGTGGTGTTGGCGAGCAGCCACTTGGTCAGCTGGTCGCGCTCCGGTGCCGCGAGCGCGTCGCCGAGCACCAGCGACCGGTAGCCCGCGGCGAGCCCGGCCGGGGTCGAGGTGTCGCGCTCGTCGCCGGGAATCGCCGTGCCCAGTTCGGCCTCCCACCGGTCCAGCCGGGTGGTCGGATCGCCGATCGAGCGGGCGAACGGCGCGATCGACTGCGGGCCGCCGCGTTCGCGCAGCAGCAGGTTGGCCGCGGTGTTGTCGCTGACCGTCATGGTCGCCTCGCACAGCGCGCGGACCGTCATGCCGGTGTCCACGTGCTTCTCGGTCTCCGGCGAGTTGCTCACCAGCTCTTCCTCGGTGTAGCGGATGACCTTGTCGAAGTAGCCGCTGCTCAGGCCGTGATCGCGCAGCAGAGCCGCGACGGCGTAGGTCTTGAAGGTGGAGCACAGCGCGAACCGCTCGTCGGGGCGGTTCACCAGCGTCCGGCCGGTGCGGACGTTGACCGCGTACAGGCCCAGGCGGGCGTCGTAGCGGCGCTCCAGCTCGGCCAGATCGGGGCCGGGCGGGGCGGGAGCGGGCGGCGGAGCTCCCTCGACGGTGCCGCACGCCACCAGTGCCGGAACGGCCAGCAGCGCCCCCAGAACAGCGCGTCGCCCGAGTCGAATTTCGTTGTGCCGCAAGTACTTCTCCGTTCAGTCCGAAGACCGGAAGTCCGGTCGGGACCAATCAAGCAGCACCCGCGCGATCGCGCCAATCCACTGCCGACGGCACGGCGATAGCGGTTCGATATGGCCGCAGCGCGCGCCCGGTCGCGACCGCCCGGTTCCGGCGGAAAAAATTTCCCTCACAGCCGCCCGGAGCGCAGGTCGTTGACCGCGACCCAGGCGCACTCCCCGATCGCCGTGTCCACCCGCGGCAGCGCGGAATCGGCTCGCGCGGCGAGCGTGAACACCGCCACCGCGACCGGTTCCTCGCCCTCGAACTCCACCACCGACACCTCGTTGCGCACAGCACCGACGGTGCCGGTCTTGCCCGCCACCCGCACGCCCTGGAACGGGAAGCCGGAGCGCACCCGGTGCAACCAGATCTGGTTGCCCAGCAGCCGCCGGATGAACGCGCACTGCTGCGGCGAGGCCACGGCGTCGGTCCAGATCAGCTCCAGCAGCCGCGTCATCTCGCGCGGTGTGGTGGCGCTCGCGTAGGCCGGGTCGTAAGCGCTGACGGTGCGCGCGGCGTCGTTGTCACCCAGCAGCGCGAACGCTTCCGCCGCCGTGGTGGTGCCCAGGTCGCGCACCAGCGAGGCGTGCTGATCCGCGGTGCCGCCGACCACGCGGGTCCGGGTGAGGCCCAGGTCGGCGAGCACGTCGGCGACCGCGTCCAGGCCGACGGCGCCGAGGATGACGTCCGCGGCCGAGTTGTCCGACACCGCGATCATCGAGGCGGCCAGATCGCGCCAGGACACCGTCACCGGGTCGAGGAAGGTCGAGAAGCCGCTCGGGCCCGGCGTGCAGGAGGTCGGGTCGATGCGCACCGTCGCGCGCGGGTCGAGGCGTCCTGCGTCGAAGGCCCGGCACATCGCGACCAGCAGCGGCAGCTTGTAGACCGAGGCCGTGACCACCAGCTCGTCGGCGCCGAGGCAGATCTCCCGCCCGCCGCCGAACTGCGTCGCGTGCACCCAGCCCTCGGCACCGGCGTCGGCGAGCACCTCGCGGATGCGCCGCTCGACCGGGCTCACCGGTCGCCTCGCAGGGACGCCTCGAACGCGGTGCGCACGTCCTCGGCCGCGGATTCCTGCCAGACCAGCCGGACCCGCAGCGCCAGGTCGTCGCCGGCCGGCGCCCGGACCACGCCCGGGCCGTCCAGCTCCGGGTCGGTGGTCAGCGCGAACGCCCGCCCGGCTGCGACGGCGGTGATGGCCTCGCGATCACCGGGTGCGGGCAGGAAGTCCGGATCCAGCCCCTTGGCCCGCAGGGTGTCCACGAGCAGGTCGAACGCGGCGGTGCCGTGGTTGCGCGGGGCGGTCGCGCAAGCCAGGCCGCGCAGGCCGCGGATCGAGGGCTTGCGGTCGGACGGGATCAGCAGCCAGCGCCGGATCTTCAGGACCGGGCCGGGCGTCAGCGCGCCGATCAGCGCGGGGTGGTGCACCGCCGCGCAGTCGAGGCGGCCGGCCGCGACCGCTTCGACGAGGTCGGTGGTCGGTGCGGTCGTGGTGATCACGGTGCGGGCCGCCGGGTCCGGTGCCGCGGCGCGCACCGCGGCCGTGCAGGCGGCGACGTGCCGGTCGGTCAGCGCCGGGATGACGCCGATGCGCACCGCGCCGCGGTTCTCCCGCTGCCGCCGGGCCTCCTCCTCGAACTGCTCCGCGCCGTCGAGCAGCGCCCGCGCCCGGGGCAGCAGCTCGGCCCCGGCCGTGGTCAGCTGCACACCGCGCGAGCCCCTGGTGAGCAGGGTGACGCCGAGCCTGGCCTCCAGCCGCTGCACGCCCTGGGAGACCGGCGGCTGGGTCATGCCGAGGCGGTCGGCGGCGTGCCCGAAGTGCCCTTCCTCGGCGACCGCCACGAAGAACCGGAGATGGCGAAGCAGATCCACGGAGCGATCCAATCACTGCCGGACCGGCGGCTGGGCGCCGGCTTCGCGCGGAAGCCGGCGCCCACCGGGATTCACCGCACGACGAGGTCGGCGGTCCTGGTGGAGGTCCAGTGCAGGACCCGCTCCAGCGGCCCGCGGCCCAGCAGCGGCCGCCACAGCGCGCAGAACACCAGCGAACCCAGCGTGAGGGCGAGCAGCGGCAGCCACGGCTGCCAGCTCAGCCCGATCAGCACCGGCTCCAGCAGCAGGCCCTGCGCCGTGTACACGGTCAGGGCGAGCGCTCCGACCGCCGACAGCGGGGCCAGCAGCGTGCGCAGGCGGTCACCCGCGAACAGGCAGAGCGCCAGGACCGCGAGAGCGGCACCGGTCGAGGCGACGATCTCGAACGGCGTCCCGGTGTGCGGTGCGTTGAGCAGCAGGAACGCCGGGTTGGTGGTCGGCACGGTGCCGAAGCCCGTCATCTGGAGCAGTTCGACCGGTTCCTTGCCGATCTCGGCGGCCAGCGGCGCCAGGTTGGCCAGGACCGGCTCCAGGGCCCGGAGGCCGCCGAAGACGTTGAGCGCCAGCCAGGATCCGCCGGCGCCGATCACGGCCAGCACGACACCGCTGGTCAGCAGCCGCAGCCGCACCGCGGTCGACCGCAGGTCCAGCCGCCCGACGGCCAGCCCGGCGAACACGAACGGCATCCAGGTCAGCACCGGGTAGGCGCCGTCGAGCAGCAGCCGCATGAAGCCCGCGACGGCCGTGTCCCACGACGTCAGGTCGGTGAACGACAGCGCACCGCCCGCGGTCTCCACACCGGTCCTGGCGCTGCGGATGAAGAAGGACGCGATCGGCCCGGCGATCGCCCACACGGCGGCGAGCACGGCCAGCACCGCGGGCCGCACGCGCAGGAACGGCAGCGCCAGCAGGAAGTAGAGCGCGTAGAACGAGAGGATCACCATCATCTGCGCGCCCAGCTGGGTCAGCACCATGCCGAGCACGAAGAGGATCACCGCGCGCACCGCGATGCGCACCCGGTCCCGGCGCAGCACCGAGCCCTCGTGCACCCGGCTGCCACCGGTCAGCAGCGCCAGCGACACCCCGGCCAGCACGGCGAACAGCACCGAGGCGTGCCCGTTGCCGAGGTCCGCCAGGAATTCCGCCGCACCACCGGCGGTCGGGTCGAGCATGGCCGGGCCGGCGTGCGCGACGAACATCCCGAGCACCGCCAGCCCCCTGGCGATGTCGACGCCGACGAGGCGGGCGCGGACGGGCGCCGGAGTCCTTGCCACCGGCGGACTTTCGTTCGTGAAAACCATGCGGCGAACGCTATGCCCACGTGCGCTGCGCGGGCGTCGCACTCCAGGCGCATTCGCCGATCATCCGCCAGGCGCACGAAGATCGCGTGCGGCGCGATCGCGTCATACCCCAGGAGTACAACCCGGGGTTCATCCGGCGCGGCGGCCGTTGCCATAGGCTCGCGGCGTGGCTACCGAGAAGCTGAACGCGACCTCGCCGAGCGCAGTCGAACCGGACGAAGCACCGTTCGTCGGTTCGCGACCGTCCTGGCTCGCGGGCGTGCCGCGGTGGGTGGTGCTGGCCGCCATCAGCGCGATCACCTTCGCGATCTCCGCCATGAGCGTCCTGCAGAACCGCCCGGACTTCGGCGCGGCGCTGCCGCTGCTGGCCTTGGCGCTGATCGGGGCGCTGGCCCTGCTGGGCATGCGCCGGTTCCCGATCGCGGTGGTCCTCATCACCACGGTGCTGCGCCTCATCGAGCCGATGTCGTCGCTGGCGCAGCTGCCCGCGCTGTACGCGCTGGGCGCCTACGGCAAGAAGAACTGGCAGATCTGGGGCGTCGCGGTGCTGTGCGTCCTGGAGGAACCTCTCGCCTGGCTGGTCAAGGGATTCCACGGGAACTTCGAAGCCCTGCTCAGCAACCTCGTGGTCTGGTCGCTCTTCCTCTTCTTCCCGGTCGTCGTCGGCCGCTACATGGCCGGCCGCCGCACCCGGCTGGTGCACTGGGTGGAGCGGGCCGAGCGCGCCGAGCGCGAACGCTCCCTGATCGCCGAGCGCACGCGCAGCGAGGAGCGCGCCCGCATCGCCCGCGAGATGCACGATTCCGTTGCGCACCAGGTGAGCCTGGTCGTGGTGCACGCCGGTGCGCTGGAGATGGTGGCCAAGGCCGACCCGGAGAAGGCCGCCAGCGCGGCGGCGACGATCCAGCAGGTGGGGCGCGGCGCGCTGGACGAGCTGCGGCAGATGATCGGCGTGCTGCGCGCCAATCCCGGCGACGAGACGCCGGAGCCGCCGCAGCCGAAGCTCAAGGACCTCGAATCGCTCGTGTCGGCCTCCCGCGACGCCGGGCTCGACGTGGAGCTGGTCCTCACCGGTGACCGCCGCGACCTCGCCGACCAGGTGGAGCGCGCCGCGTACCGGGTCGTGCAGGAGGCGCTGACCAACGTCCACAAGCACGCGGGCGGCGCGCGGGCCACCGTCGCGCTGGACTACCGGCCGAAGCAGCTCGCCCTCTCCGTCCGCAACGGCCGTCCGGCGGCGGGCTTCCAGCGCAGCCTGCCCAGCGGCGGTCAGGGCCTGATCGGCCTGGCCGAGCGGGTGCAGCTGGCCGGTGGCGAGATCAGCTCCGGCCGGCTGCCCGACGGCGGCTTCGAGGTCTCGGCCACGCTGCCCGCGCAACCGCGCGAGCTCAGCTGAGGGCTTCCACGCGGTCGGCGGCGCGCGAGTCGGTCAGCCGCAGCCCGGTGAACACGTAGGACAGCCCGCGGTGCCCGTCCGTGGTGAACAGCGCGATGAGCGAGGCCAGGCCGTAGAGGGACGCGAGCGTGCCCAGCAGTTCCAGTCCGGGCGCGGTGCTGCTCAGCTGGCTGAGGAGCACGTAGCCACCGACGCCGAACAGGCTGCGGAGCAGGCGCATCGCCGCTCCCGCCGGTCGCCCGTCGGGCCTGGTGGCCTGCAACCGCACGATCCGCTGGCCGAGGCTGGGCGCCTTGCCCGCCAGCGGGACGACGACCGCCAGCAGGAACCAAGGCAGCCAGGGCGACACCGCGTTGACCTCGGCGTACCCGGGCAGCTGGGCAGGCGGGGTGACGCCGCTGAGCAGCTCACCGTGCACGGCCAGCAGTACCGCGTTGGCGCCTGCGACGACGACGGCACCGGTGAACTGGAAGGCCATCAGATCGCACACCATCGCCAGCAACCGCCTCGACCTGGTCACCGGCCGCGGCTGGCCCGGATCGGAGTCGATGCGCTGGCCCGGCACCGCGCGCAGCAGCGGCGCCGCAAGCGCACCGAGCAGCGCACCGAGCCCGTTGGCCATCAGGTCGTCGACGTCGAACAGCCGGTACGCGCACGGGTAGAGGAACCAGATCCCGGTGACCTGCGTCAGCTCGATCAGCAGCGACGCGCCCAGGCCGATGGCCGTGGTGGCGACCACGCTGCGCTGGAACATGTACCGGACGAACATGCCCAGCGGCAGGAACAGCGCCACGTTCAGCAGCACCTGCGTCAGCGCCGGATTGCGCAGGGTGGCGGCGATGCCGGTGCCGATCGCTTCCTTCTCCATGTCGGTGAGGAAGTTGAATGGGATCCACTGTGGACCGCTGGTGCCGTAGACCGCGCAGAAGTCCGGGCGCATGGCGGGCATCGGGAGCAGCACGTAGGCGATCAGCCCGAGGCTGTAGACGAGCCCGCCGAGGGCCAGCGCGGCGTTGCCGATGCCGAGTTCGCCACGTCTGCGGTACTGCCTCGCGACGTACGGCACGAACAGGGCGATCGCCAGCAGCGCCCCCAGTACGATCGCCACCACAGCCGGAATCAACCGCGTGCTCACAACTCCCCTTCACGCACGGCGAAACAGCGCAGGACCCTGCGCACGGACGCGGCGATCCTAACCGGGAGGGCGCGAACCCGCGCCCCCGCGGGTCAGGACGACGCCGGGGTCAGGCCGCCGAGGAACAGCAGCACGCAGATGCCGCCGTTGATCACCTTGTGCGAGAGGAAGACCGCGACGAACTCGCGGATCGTCGCGCTCGGCCAGTAGTACCGGGCGGTGGGCGAACCGATCACCTGGCCGTTGACCTTCTCCGCGCGGGTGATGCGCGCGGCGCGCATCACGTGGAAGTTGTTGGTGACCACCAGGCAGCGGAAGTCCGGCTTGGACTGTTCCATGATCGCCTTGCTGAACCGGAGGTTCTGGTCGGTGGTGCGCGACTGGTCCTCGACCAGGATCTGCTCGGCGGGCACGCCGCGCTCGATCAGGTAGTCGGCCATGGCGCGCGCCTCGGGCAGGTCCTCGCCCGGCCCCTGCCCGCCGGAGGTGACCAGCAGCGGCTGCCTGCCCCGCGCGCGCTCGGCGTCGAACACCGCGCGGCCGCGGTCGAGCCTGCTGGCCAGCAGCGGCGGCACCTTGGAGCCGAACAGCCCGGAACCGAGCACCACGATGAAGTCGACATCGGTCTTGTGCGGGAACTTGCCGTAGACGAAGGAGTACAGCAGGAAGCACACGAACAGGAACGACACGTAGAACAGCACGCTGTTCACGGCGTTCACGAACGCCATGGCCGGCTTCACCTGGAAGTAGTTGGCCAGGAAGCTCAGCACGATCAACCCGATGATCCCGAGCCCGGCGGCCAGCGACAGCAGGTTCGCCACCCGCCTGCCCTCCCGGCGCAGCATCGTGATCCCGTTGGCGATCAGGAACCCGGCGAGCACCAGCACCGTCACCGGCACCAGGATCACCAGCCCCGCGAGGATCAGCGCGGCGGCGACCTGGTTGATCATCGCGAGCTCGAACAGCAGCCCGGCGATCACGAACATCAGGCAGAAGAAGAGGTAGACGCCGTTGCGCACCCGACGCCGGTCGCGGATGAAGCCGATCAGGAAGATGCCGAACAGCACAGCGGCGATCACGAAGAAGAGCACGGCCAGAAGGCTAACCGACGGCTGATCATACGGGCACCGGCACGCTGCCCGGGGCGGACTACATCTGCTCAGGAGGCCGCGGCGGCTTGCCCTTCAGCGCCTCGGCCTCCCAGTCCCCGAACACCGCCGGAGCGACCTTGGGCAGCTCGAGATCGCTCCACGCGTCCCGGTCACCCTTGACGAACTTGCGGTCGTGCTCCTTGTCGTCCTCCTTCTGCCGGTTACCACCAGCCGCAGGCGGCCCACCGGCCACACCGCCCCCACCAGACGAGCCACGCGCGGCCGAAGTGCCGGAGCCCGTGGAGCCCGGAGCCGTCGGACCACTGCCGCTCCCGGACCGGCCACCACCAGGAAGCCCCTTCCCCGTGTCGCCGCCCCGTCCGGTGCCTCCGCCGGGAACGCCCCGCCCGGTCCCGCCGTGCCCGCTTCCGGGCTGAGCCGGGCGACCGCCGCTCCCGCCCGGCGGCACGACCACCCCGCCGGTGACCCCGCCTCCGCCGCCGGGGGCGGGAACGCTTCCACCTGTCACGGGGCTCCCGCTCGCAGTGGGTGCCACCCACGCCGAGCCGGACTCAGCGGGCGCCACCGGAGCCGCGTCCGAAGCTGTCGGCTCGTGCGGCACAGCCGGTGCGGACGGAGGTCCGGGATCAGCCACCGGAGACGCCACGGGCCGCTCCGACTCGTCCCTGGTGCCCGTGGTGCTGGTGTGGCTGCTGAGCGGCTCGACCTTGTGCACCGGATCGGTCTTCGCGGGTTCGACATCGGCCGTGAACTTCGGCGGCGGTGAGAACTGGGGGATCGCGTTCACCCGCTCGTTCGTGCTGCGCGTGTAGTCCTCGTACTGCTGCCGCGCCTGCGCTTCGATCTGGTCCCGGATTTCCTCGTGCCCCGCACGGACTCCGGACTTCAGCGCGAACGCATAGGGGTTGACGTAGTCACCCCAACCGATGTTGTCCGGCGGCACCTGGTGCGGCTTCAGGAAAACGTTCTTGAAGTCGGCCGATCCCTGCGCCTGCTGCTCCACCAGAGCTGACGCCCGCACGGCCACGTCCTCCGCTTCCTGCGTCGCCTGCGACAGCGGCCGGACCGCCTCCCGAGCTTGATCAGCGGCAGGACCCTCCATCAGGACTTCTGAATCCTTCAGCACCCGATCCAGCGCTAAATCAGCATCGTTGAACGCCTTGCTGACATCGGTGGCCCACATCGCCGCCGCTGTCGACAACGCGTGAACACCCGGCCCTTGGCCCACCTCTCCGTAGACCTTCGGGTGATCGAACGCCGCCTGCGCGCGGCCAGGGATCTCCTGCTTTCCGAACAACCAGTCGAACGCCCCCATCACGCTCCACCTCCGTTGAGCTCGAAAAGTCCTCAGCCAGCGGGGAGATTCGCCAGCACCATGCCGGCTACCCGGTCGGAGACAGCGCACGGATCGGAGAACTCGGGATTGTTGCGCCCCTCGCTCCCCGCCGTGAACTGGACGTTGAACATCTCAGTCTCCGACACACCCACCGCCGTGGTGCAGGCGAGATCGCTGACCCCGGCGTGCACCGCGGGATAGCCATCGATCTCGGCAGTCGGATTCCCCTGCTCATCACCGAAGATCTTGGCCGTGTACTTCAGCCCCTGTCTCTGCACGGTATCCGGAGCGAGGTTCAGGGACAGCTGTTCGTTGTTCCAGCGACAGGTTCCCTGCCCCCAGGGCGATCGGTCCGGAACCGGGGAAGTCGCCCCTAGCTGCTGGAGCTGTTCTGGCGACAGGAGCTGACACGGATCACTGATCGCGGCGAGGTTCCTCGGGTTGTCGACCTTGAAAGGATCGTCCACTGTAGTCGTCTGCCCCGCCGTTGACGGCACGGGCTGGCCGGATGTGGCACTACCGCATCCGGCCAACGACAGGAACAGCAGACCGGTTGCTGTCACGTGAGCAGTGCGGGCGGTGTGCACGGATCACCCCGGCTTGTTCTCTTCGTCGATCCGCTGATGATCAACGATCGCTTTCTGGACGGCCTTCTTGAACTCGTCCACCCAATCCATCAGGCCCCGTGCGGTGTCGTAGAGACTTCCTTCGCCGCCTCGCGCCCGTTCGCGAATCCGGGCGACCGCGTTCATCGTCACTTCATCAGCGAACGGCGGCACGACCTGTGCGAGCATCGTTGCCCGGTCTTGCGCGACGACATACGCGTCACGAACTTTGTCCAGCCCGGCTAGGACTCTCGGCAGTTCGTCGGGCCTGATGTGAAAGGTGTGGTTCCCGAACGATGTTCCCGCTTGGATCAACGCAGCACCGGTTGCGGGATGGAAGAAGGTCGGCTGCGCGTCCGGAACGCTCACAGCAGCAGTTCGTTGCGGCGGTGTCGGGTCGTTCACGTCGCCTCCCCGCAGACCGGCTATCGCGTCGGCGCCCGATGTTTCCACAATCCAGGTCGCCGTAATGCAAATTTCCGATAACATCCACCGATGGACTTACCCGCACGCAGTTCGACCAGCAGACGTGGCATCACATTCACATTTAACTGTTAACGAACAGCTTCACTCCTGGTAAGCTGCTCTCGAAAATTCCGCAGAGCATCGATGATTAGCCCATCGGAAGCAGGCCCGACCAAGGAGCTATCCCCATTCGGCGGTTGCCTGACCTGCGCCACTCTGCCATCGGGCCCGTGGTGAACGACAACCGCCAAGGGCGATACCTGGTTTCGTCCCGCGGCATCCCTGGTCGCCACGTTGAACTGACCGATCACGCGGTCTGCCAGCTTCGACAGCCGTCCCACCTCCGTGGCGTCGGCAGGGTCGACGCCAGCCCGCCCCAGTTCGTAGGCGATCCAGTCACCTTGGTCCGCCTTGTGGTTCTCCGCCTCCAGGGCTGCTGCCGCGAGGAGTTCCGTTGGCAGCAGGACGCTTCGGCCGTTTGCCGGGTTGACGTCCGGGAGGCATTCCACCACCGAGCGCTCTGCCGCGCTCGTGGCCACTTCGTCGATCCAGACCCTGTCACCGCGGAGGACGATGCGGAACGCCAGGTTGCTCACCGTCGCCATGGCGCGGGTTTCCGGCTGATCCGGTTCCGTCAGGTACAGGTACGTCAGGGAGTGGCCCTGCGCCAACGCCGTCACGATCTCGTACCACTCATCGCTCAAGCGGCCGCCGGTGATCCATTTCTTGGCGCGGACGCTCTTCTCCGCGGTTTCCAGCACCTCCACCGGATTCCCCGGCTGGTCCAGCCCGCTGTCGCGGGAGGTGACGAACGCGGGGATGTCGAACCTGCGCCGTGCGCCCGCTCCCCCGTTCTCGCGACGTGCCTTCTCGTGCCGCACGATCGCGCCGAATTCCCAGAAGTCGCACTCCACCCCAGACCTCGCAATGCCGCACGCACGGAACTTTCGAGGACCTTCGAGACTAGCCAGAACACGGCATCAATCCAGAAACCTGGTGCTCAAGTCACCGGAACAGACCAGCCACCGTCCACAGCGGACCATGTCAATTCCCGGGAACGGCCGGGTACCACGCGGACCTACCCCGTTCGGGCGGACGCGACGTATTCTCGCGAATTCCCGGGGGCATATTCCGGAAATTGTGCCCCGGCGCGAATCCGCTGGTCAATCCTTCTTCTTGTCGTCCTCGTCGACGACCTCGGCGTCGACTACGTCGTCCTCCGGCGGTCCTGGTTGCTCCGGTTCGGGTTCCTGCGGCGCCTGTCGCCCGTACATCGCTTGGCCGATGGCCTGCGAGGCGGTCGCCAGGTGATCGACCGCCGATCGGATGCGTTCCACGTCTTCGCCCTTGAGCGCCTCGTTGACGTCCTTGATCGCGTCCTGCACCTGGTTGCGCGTGTCGGCCGGGATCTTGTCCGTGTTGTCGGTGAGGATCTTCTCGGTCTGGTAGACGAGGGTCTCGGCCTGGTTGCGGGTCTCGGCCTCCTCGCGGCGCTTGCGGTCCTCCTCGGCGTGGGTCTCGGCGTCCTTGACCATCCGCTCGATGTCGTCCTTCGGCAGCGCCGACCCACCGCTGATCTTGATGGACTGGTGGCGGCCGGTGCCGAGGTCCTTGGCGGAGACGTGCACGATGCCGTTGGCGTCGATGTCGAAGGTGACCTCGATCTGCGGCATGCCGCGCGGCGCCGGCGGGAGGCCGGTGAGCTCGAACATGCCGAGCTTCTTGTTGTGCGCGGCGATCTCGCGCTCGCCCTGGAACACCTGGATCATCACCGAGGGCTGGTTGTCGTCGGCGGTGGTGAAGGTCTCGGAGCGCTTGGTCGGGATCGTGGTGTTGCGCTCGATCAGCTTGGTCATGATGCCGCCCTTGGTCTCGATGCCCAGGGACAGCGGGGTGACGTCGAGCAGCAGGACGTCCTTGACCTCACCGCGCAG
>NZ_FNVB01000002.1:0-1077102 GCF_900108315.1 Saccharopolyspora kobensis
CTCGTCCGCCACAGCACCGTCAGCGTCGAGCGTGTAGCGCACCCGGTCGGCCAACTTCTCCAGATCACGGGGGCACTGACGGCAGGCGTTGTCCACCAGCAATCGTTCCACCTCACCGGCCTGGTGCCGGACGTGCGCGGGCAGACGGGACACACAGCGGGAGATCACCCGCGCATGCTCCAGCCCGATCACACCCTCACCCAACGCCTCCCCAGTCGCCGGAAGGGACACCTCCGGCCCAGCCACACCATCAGCGGCGTCGGTGGGCGCGGCCGGAGTGGTGGCGGTGGCGATACGGACTCGGGTCGTGGCGTCCTGGCCGTCGATGTTGAGCAGGGTCTGCAACCACACCTGCGTCGAGCGTGCACCACAGGCGGTGTGCAGTCGGCGGCGGTCGGCCTCGGCGATCAGCCGGAGCTGCTGCATGCGGGCCTGGCGGATCCGCTGTTCCACCTCCCCGATCCGGGAGGCCAGTTCCTCATCGGAAAGGGACCGAACCGCAGACGGCCACACCCCACCCGGCGCGGGCACGTCCCACGCGGGCAAGGCGGACACGACCACACCCGCGCCAGCGGCGGGCGTCGCGTCCTGGGAAGCCATCAGCGGTGTCATGCATCAAATTCTCCCAAGGATCGAACGTGGTTTCGAGCGAATAACCGTCCCACAATCAGGTGATCACAACACCCATCAAACGCGAAAGCCCTTGCCTCGCAGCATAAATTCTCAAAACAGACGGGGGACAGCTCGGCGTGTCGTTGTCATTTGCTCACACGGTAACGTGAATCCCTTGTTGTCCTATTAGGACATCGAACCCAACCGACATCAACGCGGACGAGGCAGGTGCTTGGCGATGAACAACCCCTCAGCCGACACGCAAACCTCGCCACCGGCCGTGACGGCACCGCTCGTACGGATCTTCCGCCCGTCCACACCGGTCTGCGCCCCCGTGACGGTCAGCGGCTCGAACAACGGCGTCGGCCGGTGGTAGCGCAGCGTCAGCTCCGCCGTCATGCCCGAGATCCCGGCCCAGTGGTTGGCCACCCCGAGGGTGTGATCGAGGATCAGCGCCGAGATCCCGCCGTGCACGTGGCCGGGCGGGCCCTGGTACGGCAGGCCGAGCGTCAGGACTCCGCGCACCGAGCCGTCGGGCCGGCCGGTCAGGTGCAGCGGGGGCGCGATCGCGTTCTCCGGGCCGGTCACGGGGTCGTGGCGGGTGGTGCCCTCCCCCGCCCACATGTCCACCATCCGCTGGTTCATCGCCGGTGCGTGCTCGTCGAGGTGGTCTGCCACGGAGTTGAGCTGGTCGGCGATCCGCCCCATCTCCGCCGTCGAACCGCCGCCGGCTCGCAGCAGCGACTCGATGACCCGGCGGGCTGCCGCGACCGCCGCGTCGACACCGTCCTGGTGCGGATCAGCAGTCAGCTCCTGGGGCGCGGTCATGCCGTCACCTCCGCGGTCGCGCGGGTCAGAACCGGCGCGCCGTCGCGCTCCGGGCACGTCGAGCGGAGCGCGAGTCGGTCGCTCTCGCGCCACACCTCGGTGCGGATGGTTTCGCCGGGCAGCAGTGTTCCGGCGAATCGCGCGGACATCGCGCGCAGGCGGGTGGCGTCGCCGCCGAGCAGTCCGTCCACGATCGCCTTCGCGACCAGTCCGTAGGTCGCCAGGCCGTGCAGGATGGGCCGGTCGAAGCCCGCTGCTCGGGCGAATCCGGGGTCGGCGTGCAGCGGGTTCATGTCGCCGTTGAGGCGGTAGAGGAGCGCCTGATCCGGTGCGGTCGGCGAGTTGAGCACCGCGTCCGGCTCGCGTTCCGGCAGTGCGGTGGAGATTTCCGGGCCGGGGTCGCCGCCGAAGCCGCCTTCTCCGCGCGCCCAGATCTGCATGGTCGTCGTCCACAGCGCCGCACCGGTGTCGTCCGCCGCCGTCGATTCGAGGACGATCAGCGCTGCTTTTCCCTTGTCCCGCACGTCGGTCACGCGGTTGCTGACCGTTGCCGCGCCGGATGCCGGGAGCGGGCGGTGCACTTCGAGGGCTTGGCCCGCGTGCAGGATCTTGCGGAGGTCGACGTCGATGCCGGGCAGCGCCAGGCCCGGTGCGCCGCGGTCACCCGCCGAGATCCCCTGTCCGGCCACCAGCGCGAAGGTGGGCAGCACCTGGAGGTTCGCCTCGTAGGTGTAGGGCAGTTCCGGGTCGACGTCGGCGCGGGCTCCCGCGCCGAGCGAGAGGTGGTACAGCAGCACGTCGCGCTGCGTCCACGAGATCTCGCGCGTCGTGGGTGGGGCCGCCAGCGCCGCGGCGGGGTCGATCGCCATCTTCGGGTTCTCTCCTGTGTCGTCGGGTTCCGCGCGTGGTACCGACCTCGCGCGAAATCGACCGTCACCCGGGTGAACGTCGATCTCGCGCGAAATCGACCGGGCGCCGGGTGACGGCCGGTGGGGCGGGGTCAGGGTTTGGGGTGGGGTTCGGGGTCCCTGGGCAGGCCGAGGAGCCGTTCGCCGATGATGTTGAGCTGGACCTCGGTGGTGCCGCCGGCTATCGACAGGCACCGGGTGTTGAGGAACTTCCAGGTCGCGGTGGGAACGCCGGTATCCGGGCGGTGGTGGTCGGCGTGCAGTGCCGCCGGGCCCTGCCACTCCATCGCCGTTTCCCACACCTGCTGGACGTGCTCCACGCCGAGGAACTTGGCGATGGAGGACTCCGCGCCGGGCTGTTGCCCGCTCAGCGAGCGGATCGTCTGGCGCAGGCCGAGCAGCGCGCCCGCCTGGGCGTCGGCGAGGATCTGGCCCAGCACCGCGAGGCGGTGGTCGTCCGCTCGTGCCGCCGCCAGTTCCAGGAGGGCTTCGCCGCCTGCGCCCAGCGAGGAGTCCTGGGACAGGGCGACGCGTTCGTTGGCCAGGGTGGTGCGGGCGAGCTTCCAGCCGTCGCCGGGCTGGGCGACCAGCATGTCGTCGGGCACGAAGACGTCGTCCAGGAACACCTCGTTGAACAGGGCCTCGCCGGTGAGCTCGCGCAGCGGCCGGATGGTGATGCCCGGGCTGTCCATGTCCAGCAGGAAGTAGGACAGTCCCTTGTGCTTGGGCGCGTCCGGGTCGGTGCGGGCCAGGAGGATTCCGTAGTGCGCCTCGGTGGCCACCGAGGTCCACACCTTCTGGCCGTTGACCTTCCAGCCGCCGTCGACCTTCTCGGCCCTGGTGGCCAGCCCGGCCAGGTCGGATCCCGCGCCGGGTTCGGAGAACAGCTGGCACCAGGTGATGTCCCCGCGCAGGCTCGCGGGCAGGAACCGCTGCTGCTGCGCCTCGTCGCCGTGCCGGATCAGCGTCGGCACCACCCAGTTCCCGATCACCATGTCGTGCGCCCTGAGCTGCGCGGCCCGCATCTCCTCGGCGATGGTGAGCTGTTCGACCGCGTCGGCGCCCCGGCCCCACGGCTTCGGCAGGTGCGGTGCGGTGTAGCCGTGCTCGGCGAGGTAGGCGATCCGCTCTTCCTCCGGCAGCGCGACGGCTTCGGCGAGCTCGGCGCGGACCGCGGCCCGGATCTCGGCCGCCTCCGGCGGCAGGTCCACCGTCACCTCGCGGCGAGCACCGCCGAGCGCCAGCCGCGCGATCCGCTGGTGCCAGTGCGCGGTGGAACCCAGCAGCAGGCGCGAGGTTTGCGCCCGGCGCAGGTGGAGTCCGGCGTCGTGCTCCCAGGTGAACCCGATGCCGCCGAGGACCTGGATGCAGTCCTTCGCGGTGCTGAACCCGGCCTCGACGCAGGTGGCTCCCGCGACCGTGGCCGCCAGGGCCACTTCTTCCGCTGCATCCTGGGCGTCGTGCGCGCGTGCCGCGTCCCAGGCACACGCGCGGGCAGCCTCGGTGCGGGCCAGCATCCGCGCGCAGCGGTGCTTGACGCCCTGGAACTGCCCGATCGGTCGGCCGAACTGCTCGCGAACCCGCGCGTATTCCGCAGCTGTCGTGGTGCACCAGTCGGCGATGCCGCACGCCTCGGCAGCGAACAGGATCGCCGCCAGGTCGCCGGGCCGGTCGGTCGGGATGTCGAGGACGTCCGCAGCGGGCACGTGCACTCCGGTCAGCGTCACGGTGGCGAGCCGCCGCGTGAGGTCGTGGCTGGGCACCTCGCTCACCTCGGCCGCCGAGCCCGGCAGCACCACCCAGGAATCCGCGCCGACGCGGAGGACGAGCACGTCCGCGAGGTGTGCGCCGAGCACCGGCGCAGCGGAGCCGGACACGAGCAGGCCGCCGTCCTCGGCGCGCTCGGCGGTGAAGCCGTCGCCGAGCCCGACCGCGCCGGTCGCCGAGCCGTCCGCCAGCACCGGCAGGTGCTCGTGGTGCCCGGCTTCCAGCAGCACCGCGCTGGCGAGCACGGTCGGCAGGAACGGTCCCGGCGCCATGTTGCGGCCGAGTTCCTCCAGGACGACCGCGAGTTCGAGCAGTCCGAAGCCCGCGCCGCCGACCGATTCCGGCAGGTGCAGCCCGAACAGGCCCTGCTCGGCCAGCTGCGCCCAGAACGGCGGCAGCTGCTCGGTCTTCGCATCGACCGCGGTGCGCACCTCGGTCTCGGTGATGTGCCGTCCGGCGAAGGCCCGCACCGAATCCCGCAGGTGCCGGTGCTCTTCGCTCAACCCCAAGGTTTCCCGTGCCATCTCAGATCCGTTCGACGATGGTTGCGGTGGCGTGCGCGCCGCCGGCGCACATGGTGATCAGCGCGGTGGAGCGGTCGCTGCGCTCCAGTTCGTGGACGGCCTGGGTGATCAGCCGGGCGCCCGTGGATCCGACTGCGTGGCCGAGCGCGATCGCCCCGCCGTTGACGTTGACCTTCTCCATGTCGGCCTCGTGCACCTGCGCCCACGACAGCACCACGGAGGCGAACGCCTCGTTGATCTCCACCAGGTCGATGTCGCCGAGCTTCATGCCCGACTTCGCCAGCACGTGCTCGGTCGCGAGCACGGGGCCGTCGAGGTGGTAGTACGGGTCTGCGCCCACCATCCCGGAGGCGATGATCCGGGCCCTCGGCCGCAGTCCCTCGGCTTCGGCCCGCTCGCGGCTCATCAGCAGCACGGCCGCCGCCCCGTCGCTGATCTGCGAGGAGTTGCCCGCGGTGTGGATGCCGTCGGGCATGACCGGGTCGAGCCCGGCCAGCGCCTCGGCCGTGGTCTCGCGCAGGCCCTGGTCGCGGGTCACTTGTCCGACGGGGATGATCTGGCCGTCGAAGCGCCCCTCCGCCCAGGCGGCCGCCGCCTTCCGCTGGGAGGCCAGGCCGAGCGCGTCGGCGTCGGCCCGCGTGATGCCGCGGTGCCGCGCGATGCGTTCGGCGGCGGTGAACTGGTCGGGCATGTCGATCGTCCACGAGTCCGGCACCGGCATCCCGGTGTCCGGGGTCAGCGCCGCGCCGAGGAAGACGCGGCTCATCGACTCCACGCCGCAGCCGATCCCGATGTCGATGGCGCCGCCGGCGATCAGCCCGGCCACCAGGTGCACCGCCTGCTGCGACGAGCCGCAGGCGCAGTCGATGGTGGTGCACGCGGTGCCGTGGGGCAGCCCCGCGTGCAGCCAGGCGTTGCGCGTGACGTTGTTGGACTGCTCGCCGACCTGGGTCACGCAGCCGCCGACGACCTGGTCGACCTGCGCCGGATCGAGTCCGGCTCGCGCGAGCACACCTCGCTGGGCGTGTCCGAGCAGCTCGGCCGGGTGCAGCCCGGACAGCGCGCCGGAGCGCTTCCCGACCGGTGTGCGACCGGCCTCGACGATGACGGCTTCGGGCATCTGCTCCCCTCCTTCGGGCACGAGGCGGCGACACCTCGCACTACTAGAATTCGTTATCCATCGCATCCAACCGGCTCTTCCCGGTGTTTTGCTGCGACAGGCCCACTCAGCGGGACAGCGCAGGATCGAAAAAGAGAACGAATACTAGCTTCGTGCGGCAGTCGATCGTCGGACGAAGGAGAACTCGATGGGTGGCAGCACGCTGGAGGGCCGCACCGCGGTCGTGACCGGTGCCGGTGCCGGACTCGGGCGCGCGGAAGCGCTCGCGCTGGCCGCGCACGGCGCCAACGTGGTCGTCAACGACATGGGCCCGGCAGCGGACGGCGTCGTGGCCGAGATCAAGGCCGCGGGCGGCGACGCGGTGGCGGTGACCGGCGACGTCGGCGAGTGGTCCACCGGCGACCGGCTGGTGGAAGCCGCGGTGGACGCCTTCGGCAGCCTGGACGTGGTGGTGAACAACGCGGGCGTCCTGCGGGACACGATGCTGTTCAACCTCACCGAGCGGGACTGGGACGACGTCATCCGCGTGCACCTCAAGGGGCACGCGTCGGTCTCGCGCGCGGCGGCGGTGCACTGGCGCAACGCCAGCAAGGCCGCGGGCGGCCCGGTCTACGGCCGCATCGTCAACACCACGTCCGAGGCGTTCCTGTTCGGCGCCGCCGGGCAGCCGAACTACTCGGCGGCCAAGGCGGGCATCACCGCGCTGACCCTCTCCACCGCGCAAGGGCTGTCCCGGTACGGCGTGCGCACCAACGCGATCTGCCCGCGGGCGCGCACCGACATGACGGCCCACGTCTTCAGCGCCGACCCCAGCGGCGGTGAACTGGACATCCTGGCCCCGGAGCGGGTCGGCACGTTCGCGGCCTACCTGGCGTCACCGGCGGCGGAGGAGATCAACGGGCAGGTCTTCGTGGTCTACGGCGACATGGTCGCGCTGCTGGCCCCGCCCACGGTGGAGCGGAAGTTCACCGCGGCGTCGGGGACCTTCAGCGTCGACGAGCTCGACGAGGAACTCACGCCGTACTTCTCCGGTCGCGAACCGCACCGGACCTACGCGGCCTACAGCGTCGCGGAGCTGGACACCACGGGAATCCAGAACATCGCGTCCCGCAGGTGACCGGCTAGGCGTTGGAGCGGGCGGCGAGGAGGAGACCGCAGGCCAGGCGGATCTCCTCCTCCACGTCGGCCATGGACAGCCTGCCGTTGAGCGCCGAGCTCAGCATCCCGTACCAGCACTCGATCACCAGGCTCACCAGGCGGATGTCCCGGGCCGTCGGGCTGTCGATGCCCAGCATCCGCAGCACCGCGTCCTGCATCAGCTTGTCGATGCGGATCGCTTCGCTGACCGTCGCGGCGTTGGCCTGGACGTTGGACTGCATCATCGCGCTGGCCAGCAGCGGGCGGCTCAGCAGCTTCCGGCTGGAGCGCAGCAGCAGCTCGCACACCGCCTCGACCGGGTCCTGGCCGGGCCGCGGCGGGCGCGCCAGGCCGTCCAGCTGCTCCACCTGCTCGGCCATGACGGCGGTGAACAGGTGCGTCTTCGAGGGGAAGTAGCGGTACAGCGTGGCGATCGCGACGCCCGCTTCCTTCGCCACGTCCTGCATCTGCACGCGGTCGAGCCCTCGCTCGGTGGCGAGGCTCGCGGCGGCGCGCAGGATCCGGCGCTGACGCGCCTTCTGCTCCTGCGAGCTGGGCTCCGCAGGCGGCCTGGCCTCGGCGATTCTGGGCACCCTGTTCCCCCTCGGTCGATCCGGTTGCGCCCCTGATTGTGCGGGGCGCCTGGTCGCCGTCCCCGCCAACGTACCGCTCACCGGGACGGGTCGCGCCGCCCGCGTGCGCTTGTGTGGTCGAGCACTCGATCGAACCGCGAGGCGCCGCACCTGAGCTCAGACCAGCGTGTCCTCGACCGGCAGGTCGAACTCACCCTTGCCGTACAGCGCGAGCGCGCGCTGCGCGTCGTTGGCCACGTGCATGCTGCCCGCGTGCGCGTCGCGCCAGGCCCGTTCGACCGGGTTGCCCCGGCGCAGCGAATTCCCGCCCGCGCTCTGGAAGAGCAGGTCGATCGCCCCCACCGCGCGCTCGGTGGCGCGCACCTGGTCCCGGCGGGTGCGCAGCCGCAGCTCCACCGGGATCTCCGCGCCGCGCACCGCGTGGTCGTAGAGCTCGGTGATGTTGCGGTCCAGCTGCAGGACCGCCGCGTCGATCTCCGATGCAGCGCGCGCCACCGCCACCTGCGCGCCCTGGTCCTCCACGAAGCGGCCACCGCCGAGACTGAGCCGCACCCGGTCGCGCATGACCGAGACGTAGGCGGCGTAGCTGCCCGCCACGACGCCGACGACCGGAGCCGCGACCGCCGTGGTGAACACCGCGCCGAACGGCATCGCGTACAACGGCCCGCGGTTCACCGCCCGGCCGGGGCCGCGCAGCTGCGCGATGTCGTAGTTGCGGACGATCCGATGATCGGGCACGAAGGCCTCGTCCACGACGACATCGTTGCTCCCGGTGCCGCGCAAGCCGACGGGATCCCACACGTCCAGGATCTGGAAGTCCTCGCGGGGCACCAGGACGCTGAGGAAGTCGAGCGGTCGCCCGCCGTCGCCGACGACCAGCCCGCCGAGCAGCGCCCAGCTAGCGTGATCGCAGCCGGACGCGAAGCTCCACCGGCCGTTGAGCACGCATCCGCCGCCAACCGCGCGGAGCCGCCCGATGGGTGCGTACGAGGAGCAGATCAGCGCGTCCGGGCCGTCCGCCCAGACCTCCTCCTGCGCTTCGCCCGGGAACAGGCCGACGTGCCACGGGTGCACGCCGAGCACCGAGAGGACCCAGCCGGTGGAGCCGCACACCGCCGACACCTCGCGGACGACCTCGTAGAACTGCGCCGGATCTCCTTCCAGGCCACCGAACCGCTCCGGTTGCAGCATCCGGAACGCACCGGCGGAGACCAGGTCGGCCACCGTCTCCACCGGCAGTCGCCGGGACTCCTCCGCGTCCCGGGCTCGCTCCGCGATCGCCGGCAGCACGTCGCGGATCCGTTCCAGCACGCAGTCCGCCTCTCCGCGATTTTCAGCGGTGGTTCCGCCCGAGATCGATCTCGCGTTTCCCGGTTTCTTGTGGCTGGGTCGCATCACGGTCCTCTGAGGTGCGGTCGAGCAGGACTCCGGTTGGGGAAGGGCTGGCACTGCGCCATCCTGCGATCGGGCGGGGCACCGGGCCGCCGGGAGGTACCGGTGAGTGGGATCACCGGCCATTCCGGCCGCCGCAGGCACCTAACTTCACGGCCGGACCTGCTGCCCACCGGAAGGGACGACGAGCATGACACCCCCTGTGCCAACCCCAGCCCTGCTCAACCGCATCTCAGGGGACCGTGGCGCGACCCGGCCACAAGAAGCCCCCCAAACGCAAGATCACTCCCGAACGCAACCACCACTGAAAAACGCGGAGAGGCGGGGCAGGGCATGACCGCTGTGGAGGAGGTCCGGCAGATCGAGGTGGACGAGGCACCCACCAGGTTCGCCCGCGGCTGGCACTGCCTCGGGCTCGCCGACGGCTTCAAGGACGGCAAGCCGCACACGGTGCACGCGTTCGGGCAGAAGCTCGTCGTCTGGGCCGATTCCCGTGGTGAGCTCAACGTGCTCGACGCCTACTGCAGGCACATGGGCGGCGACCTGTCGCAGGGCGAGGTCAAGGGCGACGAGATCGCCTGCCCGTTCCACGACTGGCGCTGGGGCGGCGACGGCCGGTGCAAGAACATCCCGTACGCGCGCCGGGTTCCGCTGCGCGCGCGGACCGCGGCGTGGCCGACGCTGGAGCAGGACGGCATGTTCTTCGTGTGGAACGACCCGGAGGGCAATCCGCCGCCGCCGGAGGTGACGATCCCGCGCATCGCCGGCGCCACCGACGACGGCTGGACCGACTGGCAGTGGTACTCCATCACCATCGACAACGCGCACTGCCGCGAGATCGTGGACAACGTGGTGGACATGGCGCACTTCTTCTACGTGCACTACTCGTTCCCCACGTACTTCAAGAACATCTTCGAGGGCCACACCGCCACCCAGGTGCAGAACGGCGTCGGGCGGGAGGACGCGCGCCCGCAGGAGACCGGCAGCGGCGCGCCCAAGATGCTCGGCAACACCTCGGTGGCCGCCTACCACGGGCCGTCATTCATGATCGACGACCTGACGTACCACTACAGCGACGGCGACGTCGAATCGGTGCTGATCAACTGCCACTACCCGGTCACCGCGAACTCCTTCGTGCTGCAGTACGGCATCATCGTCAAGCGCTCCGACCGGCTGCCGGACGCCGACGAGACGGCGCGCAGGATCGGCGAGTTCATCAAGATCGGCTTCGAGCAGGACGTGCAGATCTGGCGGAACAAGACCCGCATCGACAACCCGCTGCTGTGCGAGGAGGACGGCCCGGTCTACCAGCTGCGCCGCTGGTACGAGCAGTTCTACGTGGACGTGGCCGACGTGACGCCGGAGATGGTGGACCGCTTCGAGTACGAGATCGACACCACCCGGCCCAACGAGGCCTGGCGCCGCGAGGTCGAGGCGAACCTGGCCGCCGCGGACGGGAGCGCCTGATGGCGGTCCGCGCGGACGGCCGGTTGGCCGACTCCCCCATGCGGCCCGTGCGGTGCGACGCCTGCGGTGGTCAGGTCGAGGTTCGCAAGAGCAGCTGGGAGCAGACCAGCATCCAGTGGCACGCCGACTCGCTGCGCGCCTGCGCCGAGCGTCGCGCCGCGCGGCCCGGGTCCGGCCCGAACGGCGAGTTCTTCAACGGCTGCACCGCATTGCGCGATTCCGTGCGCGCAGCGGCGACCCGAGGCGAGATCCCGATCCAGGTGGAGGACTGACGTGCTGGACTCCTACGGCCCGTGGGCGGTGATCGCCGGTGGTTCCGAAGGCGTGGGCGCCGCGTTCGCCGACCAGCTCGCCGATGCCGGGATCAACCTGGTGTTGATCGCCCGCAAGCCCGGGCCGCTGGCCGACACGGCCGCACGGGTGCGGGACAAGGGCGTCGAGGTGCGCACCCTGGAGCTCGACCTGCTCGCCCCGGAGGCGCTGCGGACCATCCGGTCGGTCACCGACGACCTCGACGTGGGACTGCTGATCTTCAACGCGGGCGCCAACAGCTACGGGCACGAGTTCGTCACTGGCGATCTCGACCGGGTGCGCGAGGTGATCGACCTGAACATCACCGCGCAGCTCGCGCTCACCCACCACTTCGGCGCGCTGCTGAAGCAGCGGGGCCGCGGCGGGGTGCTGCTGGTCGGCTCGATGGCCGGTTATCTGGGGCAGGCGCGGATCAGCGTCTACTCGGCGGTGAAGGCGTTCTCGCGGGTCTTCGCCGAAGGCCTGTGGCTGGAGCTGCGGGAGCACGGCGTCGACGTGCTGGAGCTCGTCCTCGGCGTGACCCGGACTCCGGCGATGGAGCGCGCCGGGCTCAACTTCGACATCCCCGGGCTGAACGTCGCCGAGCCCGACGACGTGGCCCGGGAAGGCCTGGCGCACCTTGCGCGCGGGCCGGTGCTGGTGGCCGGCGGCAACGCCGACGCCGCGGCGAAGCGCAGCGGCCCCGACCGGGCCGCGCTCGCGCTCGGGGCGCACGAGGCGTCCAAGCGCCTGCTGCCGAAGGCCTGAACGCCGGTGCGGGCTGCCGATTTCGCCCGCACCGGCACTGCTCGTCCTTAGTGGACTAGTCGCTCAGGCGCATCAACAGGTTTCCCCGGCGGATGTCGCGCTCTCCTTCGACGGCCTCGCGCAGCACCCGGCCGACCTCGACGAACCCGGCTTCGCGACCCAGGCGCGCCAGCTCGTCGACCGGCCACTGGTAAGCCGTGGCCACCTTGTGGTCGAACGGCTCGACGGGGCCGTCCCCGGCTTCGAAGAACCCGAGCAGCAGGTGGCCGCCCGGTGCCAGCACCCGGCTGAACTCGGCGAAGAAGCCGGGTACCTCCTCCGGCAGCGCGTGGATGATCGAGAACCAGGACACGATGCCGCGCAGCTCGTCGTCGGCCAGGTCCAGGGAGTCCATCGAGCCGACCTCGAACCGCAGGTCGGGGTAGGTCTCGCGAGCGATGTCGATCAGCGCCGAGGACAGGTCGATGCCGAAGACGTCCAGGCCCAGGTCGCGCAGGTGCGCGGTCACCGGGCCCGGCCCGCAGCCGAGCTCGGCGACGGTGCCGGGCGAGCCGGCCCGCACGTGCTCGGCGAACGCGGCGAGCACGGCTCGGTCCAGGGGCAGCCTTTCGAGGTCGTCACGGGGCAGCTCGGCGTAAAGGGCGGCGACGGCGCTGTAGGCGTCCGCTGCCGCCCGGGAAGTCGAAGAAGGGTCGGTCACGACCGAGGACCGTAGCGGTCAGGTCCGACGATGAGAGCGCCGGAGGCCCGTTCCAGGCCTCCGGCGCGCGAGTTGCCGGGTCAGCGCTCCGCGGTGAACGCCGCGAGCGGTTCGGAACCGGACCAGTCGTGGCCCCAGTAGCTGTCCGCGGTGATCTCCTCCGCCGTGTAGTACGTCTCGTCGACGAGCAGGCCGTCGCAGCCGTACTCGACGTCCCAGCCGCCGGGAGCGCGGACGTAGAAGGAGATCGCCTTGTCGTTGGTGTGCCTGCCCAGCGTCGAGGACAGCGAGAAGCCGCGGCGGTTGACCTCGTCGAGGGCGCGGCCCACGGTGTCGATCTCCTCGACCTCGATCATCAGGTGCACCAGGCCCGGCGGTTCGCCGTGCGGCGCGGGGCAGACCGCGAGGCTGTGGTGGCGCTGGTTGACGCCCATGAACCGCACCCGGCGCGGCGGGCCGTCCGCGGCGCCGCCCAGCCGGATGGCACCGCGCGGCAGGAAACCGAGCACCTCGGTGTAGAACTCGACGGTCTCCTGCGGGCAGGTGCTGGGCAGCACCACGTGGCCCATCCCCTGGTCACCGGTGACGAACCGGTGGGCGTGCTTGGTGAGCAGCGGGCTGTGGTCGAGCACGGGGCCGAAGAACACCTCCACCGGCGTGCCGGTCGGGTCGGCGAAGGAGATCGCGGCCTCTACCCGGCGCTCATCGCACTCGGCCTGCGACAACGTCTCGACCGCGATCCCGGCGGCTTCCACCGCGCCGCGCACGGCGGCCAGCCCGAACTGGTCGCGCACCTCCCAGCCGACGGCGACCACCCGGTCGGCGTCGCCGGGCAGCACCACCAGCCGCGCCGCCCGCTCGTCCATGCGCAGGTAGAGGCCGTCGGGATGCGGGCCCGTGGTCTCCTGCAGCCCCAGCGCCTCCACCGTGAGCTCGCGCCAGCGGTCGACGTCCTGGGTCTGCACGGTCAGGTATCCGAGACCGCGGATCTGGGGCATCGCGTTCGTCCAATCTCTGTGCGGCGGGTACAGCTGTGCAGGTCAGACGCCGTGAGTGGTTCGGGGTGCTATAGCGCCCCAAAACGCTCACGGTCTCTGACCAGGCAAGGAAGGTCAGATCATCGAGCGCAGCGGGCCGTTGGGCGGTTCGACGCCCAGTTCGGTCAGGGCGGAGACGTGGAAGACCGCGCCCGGGACGTGGATCGCGTGCACCATGCCCATGTGGCCATCGCGCCAGAAGCGCTGGATCGGGTTGTCCATCCGCAGGCCGTTGCCGCCGGAGCGGGCCACGATCTCGTCCATCGCCCGCACCGCCCGCCAGGCCGCCGAGACCTGGGTGCGGCGGCTGACCGCGCGCTCGGCGAAGGAGATCTCGGCGCCCGCCGCCACCTCGTCGTAGATGCGGGAGACGTTGTCCAGCAGCGCGACGCGGGAGGCGTGGATCTCGGCCGCCGCCTCGCTGATCGCGTAGAGCACGTACGGGTCGTCCTTGACCTTGGTACCGGTGATCTGCACGCGTTTGCGCTGGTAAGCCAGGTGGTGCGCGAGCGCGCCCTCGCAGATGCCGATCACCGCCGCGGTGATGCCCAGCGGGAATGCCGTGGTGAACGGGACGTGGTAGGTCGGGTTCGTCAGCCCGGCTTCCTCGGGTGCTGAGCCGTCGAGCATCTTGCTGAACGGGATCACCCGGTGCGCCGGGACGAAGGCGTCCTCGACGAGGATGTCCTTGCTGCCGGTTCCGCGCAAGCCCACCACGTCCCAGGAGTCCTCGACGATCCGGTAGTCCGACCGCGGCAGGATCACGTGGTAGGACACCGGCGGCTTGGCCACCTCGCCCGACTCGTCGCCCAGGAAGGCGCCGAGGAAGATCCAGTCGCAGTGGTCGGTGCCGGAGGAGAACTGCCAGTGCCCGGTGAAGCGGTAGCCGCCGTCGACCGGCGTGAGCACGCCCATCGGCGCGTACGGCGAGGCGATCCAGGTGTCGTTGTCGCGGCCCCAGATCTCCTCCTGCACCCGCTCGTCGGCCATCGCCATCTCCCACGGGTGCACGCCCACGATCCCGGCGACCCAGCCGGTCGAGCCGTCGCGGCCGGCCACCTTCATCACCGCTTCGGCGAATTCGGCCGGGTGCGCTTCGGCGCCGCCGTAGCGGGCGGGCTGCAGCATCTTGATGACGCCGGTCTCGCGCAGCACCTTGGCGGCCTGGTCGTCGAGCCTGCCGAGGCGCTCGTTGGACTCGGCAGCGGCGGTGATCTCCTCGGCGCGCTCCTCGACGGCCGTCAGGACGGGGTGCGGCATCAGCTGGCCCTCGATTCGGTGTCGGCACCGCGACCGGCGAGGTCCACGGCGAGTTCGATCAGCTGGTCCTCCTGGCCGCCGATCAGGTTGCGCCTGCCCGCTTCGACGAGGATCTCGGCGCCGGAGACGCCGTACTTCGCCGCGGCCCGGTCGGCGTGCTTGAGGAAGCTGGAGTAGACGCCGGCGTATCCCATGGTCAGCGAGAGGCGGTCGAGCAGGCACTCGCCGTCCATCACCGGCCGGACCACGTCCTCGGCGGCGTCGATGATCTTCATGGTGTCCACGCCGGTGGCGATGCCGAGCTTCTCGGCGACGGCGACGAACGCCTCCACCGGCGTGTTCCCGGCACCGGCGCCGAAGCGCCTGGTGGAGCCGTCGATCTGGGTGGCTCCGGCGCGCACCGCGAGCACCGAGTTCGCCACGCCCAGGCCCAGGTTCTCGTGGCCGTGGAAGCCGACCTGCGCGTCGTCGCCGAGTTCGGTCACCAGCGCGGCGATCCGGTCGCTGGTGTCCTCCAGCACCAGCGCGCCCGCGGAGTCCACGACGTAGACGCACTGGCAGCCCGCGTCGGCCATGATCCGGGCCTGCCCGGCGAGCGCCTCCGGCGGCCGGCTGTGGGCCATCATCAGGAAGCCCACCGTCTCCAGGCCCAGCTCCCGGGCCAGCCCGAAGTGCTGGACGGAGACGTCGGCCTCGGTGCAGTGCGTGGCGATCCGGCAGATCGCGGCTCCGCCGTCCGCCGCCGCCCGGATGTCGTCCTTGACGCCGACGCCGGGCAGCATGAGGAAGGCGATCTTCGCCCGTTGCGCGGCCTCCACCGCGGTCTTGATGAGCTCCTGCTCGGGAGTGCGGCTGAAGCCGTAGTTGAACGACGAGCCGCCGAGGCCGTCGCCGTGGGTGACCTCGATGACCGGGACTCCGGCGCCGTCGAGAGCCGCCACGACGTCGCGGACCTGCTCGGTGGTGAACTGGTGCTGCTTGGCGTGCGATCCGTCGCGGAGCGAGGAATCGGTGATCCTGATCCGGTGCGTCATCGCCGTCCCTCCTGCGCGAGGATCCGCTGGGCGAAGCCTTCGCCGACGCGGGTCGCCGCGGCGGTCATGATGTCGAGGTTCCCGGAGTACGGCGGCAGGAAGTCGCCGGCGCCCTCGACTTCGAGGAACACCGCGACCCGCGCCATGCCGCCGTTCACAGTGGACGGATCGTCGAACTGCGGATCGGCGCGCAGCCGGTAGCCGGGCACGTAGCTCGCGACGTCGGCGACGACCTGGTGGACGGATTCGGCGATCGCGTCGCGGTCGGCGTCGGCCGGGATCGCGCAGAACACGGTGTCGCGCATCAGCATCGGCGGTTCGGCCGGGTTCAGGATGATGATCGCCTTGCCCCGGTCGGCGCCGCCGATGTCCTCGATGCCGCGGGCCGTGGTGATGGTGAACTCGTCGATGTTCGCCCGCGTGCCGGGGCCTGCCGACGGCGAGGCCACGCTGGCGACGATCTCGGCGTAGGCGACCTCGACCACCCGCGAGACCGCTCGCACGATCGGGATGGTGGCCTGCCCGCCGCAGGTGATCAGGTTGACGTTCGGTGCGTCGAGGTGCGCGCCGAGGTTCACCGCGGGCACCACCGCGGGCCCCAGCGCCGCCGGGGTCAGGTCGATCGCCTGGATGCCCCGCTCGGCGTACCTGGGCGCGTTCTCCCGGTGCACGTGGGCCGAGGTCGCCTCGAAGACCAGGTCCGGCTGCTCGTCCTGCGCGAACAGCCAGTCGACGCCCTCGGCCGAGCTGATCAGGCCGTTCTGCCGGGCGCGCTGCAGGCCGGGGCTGGCGGGATCGACGCCGATCATCCAGCGCGGCTCGATGGTCTCGGAGCGCAGCAGCTTGCACATCAGGTCGGTGCCGATGTTGCCGGAACCCACGACGGCTGCGGTCGCCTTGGTCACTGTTCGTCCTTTCCGGTTCCCGGCTCACGCGAAGCGGGCCGTGACCGGCCAGAGGCCGGTGAAGTCGGCGCGGAACTCCGCGTCCGGTACGACGTCGACTGCTCTGGTGCGCGAACCCGGCCGGGCCTGTCGGGTCGTCCCGCCGAGCACGCTCGAACGGTGCCAGCTGCGGTGGCGCGAGTGCGGTGTCCTTCCCGCTCACCGGGACTTCCCTTCCCCGGCAAGCGAAAACCCGCGGCACGAGCGTGCTGCGCCGCGGGTTTCGGCCGTTCACCGGGATCAGGGATCGTAGGTCACCTTCAGCCGGTCGGTGAGCGGAAGCGCCTGGCAGCCGAGGATGAGGCCATCGGCGCGGTCGTGCTCGTCGAGCACTTCGTTGTGCTCCAGCTCGACCTCGCCGTCGAGCAGCACGCAAGCGCAGGCGCTGCACGCTCCTTCGCGGCAGGAGTACGGCGCGTCCAGCCCGGCCGCGAGCAGCGCGTCGAGCAGTTTGCTGTCCCGCGGCCACGTCACGGTGCGCGTCTGCCCGTCGAGCGTCACCTCGACCTCGCTCACCGGCCCGGTCGCGGCCGGAGCTTCGGGCTCCGCGAACGGATCACCGGTCAGCGATGTGAAGCGCTCCACGTGCACCCGGGATGCCCCGAGCGCCTTCAAGGACTCCACTGCCAACTCCATGAAAGCCGCTGGCCCGCAGACGAATGCCTCGCGATCGGCGTAGGGCCGCAGCAGCGCGCGCAGCGCGGCGGAGGTCGGTGTTCCCTGCACGGATTCCAGCCAGTGCACGACGGTGAGCCGGTCGTCGTCGCGCGCGAGCGCCGCCAGCTGATCGCGGAAGATCACCGAGTGCTCGTCGCGGTTGGCGTAGAGCAGGGCGATCCGGCCGTGGCCGGCGCGCAGCGCCGACTTGACGATCGAGAGCACCGGCGTGATCCCGCTGCCCGCCGCGACCAGCAGCAGATCGGTGTCCAGCGACGCGGGCGTGAAGGTGCCCGCCGGGCTCAGCACGTCGAGCACGTCGCCCGCGACGACGTTGTCGCAGAGCCAGTTCGAGCCGTAACCGTCCTTGGTGCGCTTGACGGTCACCTTCAGCTCGTCGTCGCAGACCGGCGAGCTGCACAGCGAGTAGCAGCGCGCGGCCCCGCCCGGGATCCGGATGGTCAGGAACTGACCGGGGCGGTAGTCGAAGTCCACGCCGGGCCGCTCCAGGACCAGGGTGTGCGCGTCCGCGGTCTCCCGGACCACCTCGACCACGCGCAGCTGCCACATGGTGCCTCCCACCGGTTCAGAGCTCGCCGGCGGCGTGCACGGCCGCGGTGTGGCCGAACCCGGTGGCGGCGCCGTGACCCGCGTACTCGTCGCCCCGGGTCACGACCGCTCCTCCCGGGTCAGGAACGCCAGCACCGCGCTCTCCCAGGCCTCCTTCTGCTCGATCATCGCCCAGTGCCCGCAGTCGGGGAAGACGTGCAGCTCGGCGCCGGGGATGGTGCGCATCGGCAGCAGCGCCATGTCGACCGGGCTGACCCGGTCGTCGCGGCCCCAGGTGATCAGCGTCCGGGCCCGGATCCGGTGCAGCATGGCCCAGTACGGCGGCTCGGCGGAGGCCGCAGCGGCCTCGATGGCCTTGCGGCTGTACATCTTCCGCGCGCTGGCCAGGGTGCTCGGCTCGGTGGCGTGCGCCCAGCGCTCCTCGATCAGCTCCTCGGTCACCAGCGACCGGTCGTGCACCATGGAGTTCAGCCAGGCCACGAGCCGTTCGCGGGTGGGATCCTCGGTGAACTCGATCAGCAGGTTGATGCCCTCGCCCGGCGACGGGCTGAACAGCGACCGCCCGATCCCGCCGATGGTGACCAGCCTGCGCACCCGGTCCGGGTCGCTGATCGCGAACCGGGCCCCCACGATGCCGCCCATCGAGTTGCCGATCACGTCGGCCCGCTCGACGCCCAGGCCGTCCAGGAAGCGGCGGACCGCGGCGGGCGCGGCGACCATCGGGTGCTCGTCCACCGGATCGCTGACGCCGAAGCCGGGGAACTCCAGCACCAGGCAGCGGAAGCGCTCGGCGAAGACCGGCAGGTTGCCGCGGAAGTTCCGCCACCCGGTCACGCCGGGCCCGGAACCGTGCAGCATCAGCAGCGGCGGCCCGGCACCGGCTTCGTGGTAGCGCAGCACACCTCGGTCCGTCCGCAGCTCGCGCAGCGTGGACTCGTAGCTCAGTTCGGTCATCTCGCGCCCAGCTCCCAAGGACTTTCGGGGTTTCGCCGGTGCACGTTAGGCGCGATCGCGCGGGATCCGGGGCGCGAACTCCCGATCAGCGGGATCGCGGAGCGCGGCCGGAAAGGACCTCCCGCTCAACGGGATGCCGGGCCGGTGCCCTCGGCAGCGCGCCTACCGTCGATCTCGTGACTCCCCACCTGCCCACACCGCTGGAGATGCGCCGCGCGATGGGTTCCTTCGCCAGCGGCGTCACGGTGGTCACCGGGTGCGACGACGGCGAACCGGTCGGCTTCGCCTGCCAGTCCTTCGCCTCGGTCTCGCTCGACCCGCCGCTGGTGCTGTTCTGCGCCGATCACCGGGGCCGGGCCTGGCCGCGGATCCGCAAGGCCGGGGGCTTCTGCGTGAACGTGCTCGCCGAGCAGCAGAGCGACCTGTGCGACCGGTTCGGCTCCAGCCGCGGAGCGAAGTTCGCGGGCTTGTCCTGGCAGCTGTCCCGGTGGGGCAGTCCGGTGCTGCCGGGCGTGCTCGCCCGGGTGCACGCGCGAGTGCACGAGGTGCACGCCGCCGGGGACCACGACGTGGTGATCGGCGAGGTGCTCGAACTCGAGACGCCGACGCAGGACCGGCCGATGGTGTTCTTCCGCGGTGGCTTCGGGATCGAGCCGGAGCTGGTACTGCCCGACGCCTGGGACTGGGCCTGAGAGCTCGTTGGTGGTCAAGTTGCTTGGCCGGTCGCCCAGCGGAACCTGAGTGCTTCCCCGGACTGCGGGTGCCCCTCCTGATGTGTGCACGAATGCAGGGCGGAGGGCCCGTCCTCGCCAGGAAAGCACTCAGAACCCGCGGGTGGTTCTGCGTACGCGCTCAAAGCGGTTGCCGCCGCTTCTAAAGGCGCGGGCGGCCCGCCGGCAGCGCTCTCAGAACCAGTCGCCGGAGCCCGCTGCCATCATCCGGTCCAGCGTCGCGCTGGACCAGGTCCGCTCCGGTGCGACGACGTGCATCTGCCGCCACGAGCGGGTTCTGGGCACCGGCGGGTGGAGCTCGTCGGAGACCTGCCGCGCGGCGTCGACGACCAGCGGCGCCACCTTCTCCAGCGGCGTCTGGACGCGGCCCACCAGGGAGATGCTGCCCACCGGCCCCTCCGGGCCGCGGACCGCGACCGCCGCGCAGGCCAGCGAGCGGACGCACTCGCCGCGCTCGAAGGCCAGCCCGCGACGCCGCCGGATGCGGTCGAGCTCCTGGTGCAGCGTGTCGAGGTCGGCGATGGTGCGGTCGGTCAGCCGACCGATGTGCTCGCCGAGCAGCTCGTCCACCGCTTCCGGTTCCAGCCACGCCAGCATCGCCTTGCCCAGCGCGGTCGAATGCGCCGGAGCCCGGCCGCCGACCCGCGAGGGCACCGATGCCGCGAACCGCCCGCCCACCTTGTCCAGGTAGCGGATCTCGACCCCGTCGAGCACCGCGAGGTGAACGACCATTCCAGTCCGCATCTGGAGGTCGTGCAGCAGCGGTGCGGCGGCGTTGCGGAGCTCGCCGTGCGCGTTGGCCCGACCGCCGAGGCGCAGCGCCCGGCGGCCGAGCGAGTAGCCCGCCGCGGTGTGCCGGAGCCAGTCCAGCCGGACCAGCTGATCGAGGATCCGGTGGGCCGTCGACCTCGGCAGATGCGTTCTGCGCGCAACGTCCTCCAGGGTGAGCCGGACCGAGCACCGCTCGAAGGAGTCGAGGATCAGGGTCATCCGCTCCACCATGGAGGGCGGCAGCTCGCGACGCGGGGAGGCGGGAACGGCAGGGACGGTCATGGTGCTCCCCTCAGCCCGGTTGACGAAGGGCAAAACTGAAATGAATTCCACCCGTCTTCCCGACGGTAGCAGCGCCACGCCCGAGGCGGAACCCTCGCACCGGAGTTTCGCCGCTCCCGATGACCGGGACGGGCCTGGAGGCCTGGAGGTCCGCTGGGCTACACCTGGTTGCCGGTTCCGGCGAGGAGAGGTGCGCGGATGAGGATCGGCATCGTCAGCCCGGTGGTGACCCGGGTGCCCGGGGCCCATTCGGAGTGGGAGCGCACCGCGGGGATCGACGACCTCGGGCGGATCGCCGAGACCGCCGACCGCCTGGGGTTCCACCACCTGACCTGCAGCGAGCACGTGGCCGTGCCCCGGGAGGTCGCCGCGCAACGAGGCGCGACGTACTGGGACCCGCTGGCCACCTTCGGGTACCTGGCCGCGCGCACCAGCCGGATCCGGCTCGTCACGCAGGTCCTCGTGCTCGGCTACCACCACCCGCTGGAGATCGCCAAGCGCTACGGCACCCTCGACCGCGTGTCGGGCGGCCGCCTGGTGCTGGGCCTCGGCGTCGGCAGCCTCGAAGAGGAATTCCGGTTGCTCGGCGCGGAATTCGCCGACCGGGGCGCCCGCGCCGATGATGCGCTCGCCGCACTGCGCGCGAGCCTGTCGCACCGGGAGCCGGCGTACCACGGCGAGCACTACGACTACGCGGGCTTCGTCGTGGAGCCGCACGCCGTGCAGGACCGCGTACCGCTGTGGATCGGCGGCCGGACCCTGCGCTCGCTGCGGCGCGCGACGACGCACGGCGACGGCTGGGTGCCGTTCGGGCTCACCAGCGCACGACTGCGGGAGATGCTGGCGAAGGTGGAGCTGCCCGCAGGCTTCGAAGTCGTGCTCCCCGCCGGCGAGGTGCTCGATCCGTCCGGTGACCGTGCTGCGACCGAGGCAGCGCTGACTCGGGCGCGCGATGCGGGCGCGACGCTGGTCGGCGCGCAGCTGCGGGCGCGATCGGCCGAGCACTACTGCGAGCAGCTCGAAGCCCTGGCAGCAGCGGCCGACATCGACTGAGCGGAGGCACCGATGGCCGAACAGCCCACCGAACTCGCCGAACTGGCGGCCCGCGTGCGGAGGATGGAGGACCAGCAGGAGATCGCCCGGCTCATCGCGAGCTACGGCCCGCTGGTCGACAGCGGCAGCGCCGACGCCGTGGCCGACCGCTGGGAACCCGACGGCGCCTACGACGTCGACGAGCTGGCGATGAACGGCCGCGACGAGATCACCGCGATGGTCGCCGGGCCGCGGCACCAGAGCTGGATCCGCGGTGGCTGCGCGCACTTCCTCGGCCCGGCGCACGTGACGGTCGAAGACGACGACGCGGTCGCGGTCGGCCACTCGCTGATGATCGTGCACCGCGACGGCGAGTTCGTCGTGCGCCGCGCCACCGCCAACCGCTGGCAGCTGCGCAGAGGCCCGCAGGGCTGGCGGGTGACCCGGCGAACGAGCCGGGTCCTCGACGGCCGCGAGGAGGCGCCCCGCCTGCTCGCGGCGCTCGACATCGACGAGGAGGACCGATGAGCGACCGGGACGACATCGCCGAACGACTGGCCGAGCTGGCCGCCGCGATCGACGCCCGCGACTGGGAATCGGTCCGAGCCGCCTTCCTCCCGAACGCCCACGGCTACCGCAAGGACGGAGCGGAGGCGATCGTCCGCCAGATCAGCGACCACCTCGGCGCCTGCGGCCCGACCCAGCACCTCCTCGGCAACCACCGCATCACGGTCGACGGCGACACCGCGCGCTCCCTCACCTACGCCCGCGTCCACCACTCCGGAGCGGGCGCGATGGCCGGGAAGTTCTTCGAGTGCATGGGCGAGTACGACGACCGCTGGGTGCGAACGCCCGAGGGCTGGCGACTGTCCTCCCGCGTCTTCGACATGCGCATCTTCCTCGGCGACTTCGGCGTTTTCGGCCCGGCCGAGCGCTGACCGCTCTCGGTGAGCGGGACCGCGCCGAACTCTCCTCAGCCGGGTGGCTAGCGTCCGGTGCACCGCCCTCCCGGGCACCACGACCAGCCGCTTTTCCCGCTGCTGGGCCGTTTTCGACGTTCCCGCCACCCGACTCGACGAGGAGTCACGATGGAACAGGCACCTCCACCGCGAAGAACGGCCGCCACCGGATCGGACGCCGACGGCGAGTCCGTGCGCCAGGACCGCTCCACCGCGCAGAACTGCGCGATCGTCGCACTCCTCGTCCTGCTGGTGGAGATCACCGGCCTCACCTACACGATGGTCACCCCGGCGCTGTCGGAGATCGCCGCCGCCTACCGCTCGCCCGACATCTCCTGGATCGTCACCGCCGTGACCCTGGTCGGCGCCATCGCCTTCGCGGTGTGCGGGAAGCTGGGCGACGTCTGCGGCAAGAAGGCGGTCGCGCTGGTGTGCTCCGCGGTGTTCGCCGTCGGCACCGCGCTGTGCGCGACGGCCCCGGTGCTGCCGCTGCTGATCGCCGGTCGCGCGCTGCAGGGTTTCGGGCTTGCCGTGCTGTCGCTGGCCTACGGGCTGGTCCGGGACGTGCTCCCGAAGCGGCTGATCCCGATCGCGCTGGGCTTCATCGGCACCGGCATGGGCGCCAGCGCGATCATCGGTCCGGTCATCAGCGGGCTGCTCGTCGAGCCGTTCACCTTCCGCGGCATCTTCTGGTTCCAGTTCGGCTACGCGATCGTGGTGGGCCTGCTGGTGTGGCGCTTCGTCCCGGAGAGCGGCCTGCGGGCCAGGGCCGGCGTGGACTGGATCGGCGCTTCACTGCTCGGGTTCGGCGCGCTGGCCTTCCTCTTCGGCGTCGGCACGATCAAGAGCGCGGGCTGGCTCTCGGTGCCGGTGCTGGGCGGGATCGGTGCGGGCGCGCTCCTCATCGCGGGATGGTTCCACTACGAACGGCGCGCCGCCGATCCGCTGGTGCGCATCGAACTCCTCGCGCAACGGCGGGTCGGACTGCCGCTGCTGGCCAACGCGTGCGTCCAGTTCGCGCTGGTCGGGAACTCGATGCTGGTCCCGATGTTCGTCATGTCCGCCCCGGAGGGCGGTTTCGGGTTCGGCGCGACCGCGCTGGAGGTGGCCGGGTTCCTCGCCGCATCGGGCGTGTCGGCGATGGTGGCGGGCCCGGTCAGCGGCCTGATCTCGCGTCGCTTCGGGCCCCGCGCGGGCATGGTGTTCGGTGCTTCGGCCCTCGTCACCGGGGCGACCCTGATCGCGTTCGTGCACGACACCGCGACGACGGTCCTGCTGGCCCAGCTGGTGTTCGGGATCGGCATCGGCTCGGCGTCGGCGGCGCTGCCGAACGTGCTCGTGCACGCGGTTCCGGCGGACGTCCAGGGCATCAGCGGCGGAATGCTGAACCTGGTGGGCAGTTTCGGCAGCTCCATCGGCTCGCAGGTGCTGATCGTGCTGCTCCTGCTGCCCGGCGCCCACTACACGGAAACCGGCTTCGTGCTCGCCTTCCTCGCCACCGCCGCGTGCGGCGCGATCGCTCTGACCAGCGCACTGCTGGTCGGCCCGCTCCACCAACGGCGATGACCGCGAGCGGGCTGCGGTCGCGCAGCCCGCTCACACCGCTAGAAGACGCCCGGCCCGCGCAAGGTCGCGTCCGCACCACCGTCCACGTAGATCACCTGACCGGTCATGTGCGTGTTCCCGGGGCTGATCAGCCAGTTCAGCGCGGTGGCGATGACGGCGGGCCGGGCGTAGCCGTTCAGCGGCATCGGCACCGCTCGGTCCATGACCTCCTTCATCGCCTCGTCCGCGATGAGCGGTGCGACCATCGGGCTGAGCACCACGCCCGGCGCCACCGCGTTGAGCGGGATGCCCGCACCGGCCCACTCCTCGGTGACCGCCGCTCGGCGCAGCCACTGCGCGAGAGCCGACTTCGACGACGGGTAGAGCCGGTGCCCGGCGCCGTTCGCGACCGCCGCGCGGGCGAGTTCCAGAGCGGCCGGCTCGTCATCGCGCAGGCAGGCGTCCACCACCGCCTGATCCACCGGCTGGGTGCCCGCGATGGAACCGACCACCGCCGCCCGCGGGTTCGGCGCGGCGGCGAGCACCGGGCGAAGGCCTTCCAGCAGCCGGACGACGCCGAAGTGGTTGACGCTCACGCTGATCGGTTCGGGCGCCGAGACACCGGCGCACGCGACCACTCCGTCCAGCGGCCCGGCGCCGAGCTCGGCCACCGCCCGAGCCCGTCCGTCCTCAGTGGAGAGATCGGCCCGGATGTCGGCGGTCTCCCGGTCGACGCCGATGACGGTGTCGCCCTGGGCTCGCAGCAGCTCCACCAGCGCCTTGCCGATGCCCGATGCCGAGCCGGTCACTGCGATGCGGCGTGTCATGCGCTCTCCTCACACGGTTCGCAGCTCACCTCCGGCTGCACCGTCCTCCTGCCTAGCCGAGCTCGGCACCGGCGCAGCACATCCGTACCGCTGAGTGGGATCTGCGCACCCGCCGGCGGTTTCCGAGGAGGTTGTCTCTCCGGAACGCCATCTGCCCGCACAGGAGGAAACGCCCGTGAACCGGCTGGCCCTGACCACCTTGCTGACCGCGCTGCTCGTGGCTGGTTGCTCCGCGGGCACCTCTCCGGAGCCCGCGCGCGGCACGTTGACGAGCTCGGCTCCGCTGGAGCACGAACGACTGCCCAGCGCGCAGAGCGAGTGGCTGATCACCTACACCTCCGAAGGCGCTCGCGGCGAACCGGTCACCGTCTCCGGGACCGTTTCGGTGCCCGCGTCGCCACCGCCGCAGCAGGGCTGGCCGGTGATCAGCTGGGCGCACGGCACCACCGGCACCGCCGATGTCTGCGCGCCTTCCGCCGACCGCCCGGGCGGCCCGGCGCACGGCTACGTCGGGCTCGCCGACCAGACCCTGGACCGGTGGGTCGCCGCGGGCTACGCGGTGGTGCAGACCGACTACGAGGGCCTCGGCACGCCCGGCGAGCACCCGTACCTCAACGGCCGGAGCGCGGCGAACGCGGTGGCCGACATCGTCCGCGCCGCGCGCCAGGTCTCCCCCGGCATCGGCTCGGCCTGGTTCGCGATGGGCCACAGCCAAGGCGGGCACGCCGCCCTCCACACCGCGGCGGCCGACCAGCACGACCTGTCGCTGCGCGGCGCGGTGGCCATCGCGCCGGGCGGTTTCCAGAGCAGCCGGACCACCGCGTACTTCCAGCAGCAGACGGACGAGCGGAGCGTCCGGGCGGCGCTGCCGTTCCTGCCCACGCTGCTCATCGGTGCCGCCGCCGTGGATCCCGGGATCGTGCCGGAGGACCTGCTCGACGAGCAGGCCCGGCCGGTGCTGGACGCAGCGCGCCGGACCTGCCAGGACGGTGTCCGCGAAGCCGCCGCGACGATCGACGCCGACCGGGTCTTCCGGGATGGCGCCGACCTGGGTGGGCTGACCGCGTACCTGAAGTCGCAGGAGCCGGAAGGCCTGGCACTGCGCGTCCCGACGCTGGTGCTGCAGGGCAGTGCGGATGCGCTCGTGAGCGAACCGGGCACCGCGAGCCTGGTCGAAGCGCTGTGCGCGCGCTCCCCCGCGATCGGCTACCAGGTCTTCGACGGCGCGGACCACCGCCGAGTCCTCGCCGCCTCCCAGCCCGCTGCCCAGCGATTCACCGAAACGCTCCTCGCCGGCGGACGACCGCAGAGCGCCTGCCCCCGGCCGTGACCCGGCGCCGAGCCCGCACGGCGCGGACAATCGAGCCCGGACCGGAGCAGCTCTTCTTGCACGCCTTCAACACGCGCATGCAGCATAAGTGCACACGCAAGTAATATCGCGCGCAAACAGTCTCACAGCACGGCGGAGGTAGACCCGATGACCACTGCTCGGCGCACAGCTGCGAGTCCGCAGCCCTCGGCACGAACGGGGGTTGCGGCGTGAAGGCGATCGTCCTCGACGAGTACGGCGGGCCCGAGGCCCTCCGGCTGACCGACCTCCCGGAGCCGAAGGTCGCCCCCGGCGAGGTGCTGATCCGGGTGAAGGCCGCCGGCGTCAACCCGGTGGACTGGAAGCTGGCCGCGGGCGGCCTCGACGGCCTCATGGAGACGCACTTCCCGCTGATCCCCGGCTGGGACGTGGCCGGGATCGTCGAACGGGTGGGCTTCGACGTCGAGGAGTACGCGCCCGGCGACGAGGTGTACGGCTACATCCGCAAGGACACCGCCCAGCACGGCGGTTACGCGGAACTGGTCTCCGCGCACGTGCGCATGCTGGCCCGCAAGCCCGTAGCGCTCTCCTGGGACCAGGCCGCGGGCGTTCCCCTCGCCGGGCTGACCGCGCTCCAGGCCATCGACCGGGTCGGCATCGGCGCAGGTGACACCGCGCTGATCCACGCGGCGGCGGGCGGGGTCGGTTCGCTCGGCGTCCAGATCGCCGTGGCGCGCGGCGCCCGCGTGATCGGCACCGCGAGCGAGCGCAACCACGAATTCGTGCGACAGCTGGGCGCGGAACCGGTGACCTACGGCCCCGGGCTCGCCGACCGCGTGGCCGGGCTTGCACCGGACGGCGTCGACGCGGCACTCGACTTCTTCGGGGCCGACGCGGTCGACACATCGCTGCAGCTGATCGAGAAGCCGGAGCGCCTCGCCTCCATCGCCAATCCGGAGGCCGCGGCGAAGGGCGGCCACTACGTCTGGGTCCGCCCCGACTCGGCGGGCCTCGCGGTGCTCGCCGGACTGGCCGACAGCGGCCGCCTGACCGTGCACGTGGACCAGGTGCTCCCGCTCGCCGAAGCGGCGGAGGCCTGGCGCCTGAACCAGCTCGGGCACACGCGCGGCAAGCTGGTGCTCTCCACCGAAGATCGCTGAAGCGGCGAGGCCCGCCGGTTCGCACCTCGGCGGGCCTCCTGGCCGCCGTGCGGGCGCCGAGTGCGTTGAGCCACAGCACCGTGCGTTCCCATACCCCCGGGGGTACCGTCGGGGACATGCAGATGAAACCCGAACTGCTCGGCGATGCGCTGACGCGCCTGCGGCGCGCGCAGGGGCAGCTGGCGAGCGTCATCGAGTCGATCGAAGAGGGCGACGACTGCGCCGCCGTGCTCACCCAGCTGGCCGCCGTTTCCCGCGCTCTCGACCGCGCCGGCTTCAAGATCGTGGCCAGCGGCATGCGGTACTGCCAGCAGGCCCGGGAGGACGGCGAGGAGCCGCCGATGACCGAGCAGGAGCTCGAACGCCTCTTCCTCGCCCTCGCATGACCCCGCCCGACCCGAGCACACCACCCATGCATCCATCGCATACCCCCCGGGGTATCGGAGGTGAATCGCCGTGACAGCACTGCCCCAGCTCAGCGGACTCCAGGTCGAGGTCGTGGAGACCTCCTCGCTGGGCGACCGCAGCTACCTCGCCACCGACGGCCACCGCGCCGTGGTGATCGACCCGCAGCGCGACGTGGACCGCGTCCTCGCCGCCGCCGGGCGCGCAGGTGCGCGGATCGCGCTGGTGCTCGAAACCCACGTGCACAACGACTACGTCTCCGGCGGCCTGGAACTGGCCCGGCTGACCGGGGCCGAGTACGGCATCGCCGCGGCCGACGAAGCGCCGTTCGCGCACCGCCCGCTGCGCGACGGAGACCTGCTGGAGGTCACCGACCGCCTCCGGGTGCGCGTCGTGGCCACGCCGGGCCACACCTTCCACCACCTCTCGTACGTGCTGGAGGACGCCGGGGAACCGGTCGGCGTGTTCACCGGCGGTTCGCTGCTCTACGGGACGACCGGCCGCACGGACCTGCTCGGCGAGCAGCACAGCGTGGAGCTCGCCCGCCACCAGCACCGGTCGGCGCGCAAGCTGGCCGACCTGCTGCCCGCCGGGGCGCAGATCTGGCCGACGCACGGGTTCGGCAGCTTCTGCTCGGCGACGCAGGCCAGCGGCGACTCGTCGACCATCGGCGAGCAGCGCGCGGCGAACCCCGCCCTGTCGCTGGCCGAGCAGGACTTCGTCGAGACCACGCTGGCCGGGCTCGACGCCTACCCCGCGTACTACGCGCACATGGGCGCCCGCAACATCACCGGCCCGGCACCGCTGGACCTCCGCGCGCCGGCCGAGGCGGCTCCCGGCGAACTGGCCGAGCGCCTGCGGCGCGGCGAGTGGGTGGTGGACCTGCGCTCCCGCAAGGCCTACGTCGAATCCCACCTGGCGGGCACGGTCAGCCTCGGCCTGGACGGGCCGATGGCGACCTGGCTGGGCTGGATGATCGAGTGGGGTTCGCCGATCACGCTGGTCGGCGAGTCCGGTGAGCAGATCGCCGACGCGCAGCGCGAGCTGGTGCGCATCGGCATCGACCAGCCCGCCGCGGCCGCGGCCGGGCAGCCCGCGCAGCTGGCCGCCGATCCCGCGCAGCTGGTGAGCACCCCGACGGCCACGTTCGCCGAGCTGGCCGACGCGCTGGACGGCGAGCCCGGCGGGCTCCCGAGCGCGGACGTCGTGCTCGACGTGCGGACGAACAACGAATGGCGCGACTCGCACGTCGACGGCGCCGTGCACATCCCGCTCTACGAGCTGGCCCAGCGGATCGACGAGGTCCCGGCCGGTTCGGTGTGGGTGCACTGCGGGAGCGGCTACCGCGCCACGGCGGCGGCCTCGCTGCTGGAGTCCGCCGGCCGCACCGCCGTCGTCATCGACGACGCCTTCGCCTCCGCCCGATCCTCCGGCGTCACCCTGACGCACTGAACCACGCACGGCAAGAACCGCATTCGAAGGAGAAGCATGACCGGCACGTTAGAGTCCACAGTGGATGTCGCCGATGCCCGGGAGCTGGTGCGCTCGGCGCCGCGGACCCGGCTGATCGACGTGCGCACGCCCGGTGAGTTCGCCGCGGCGCACATCCCGGGCTCCCGCAACGTTCCGCTCGACGTGCTGCGCGCGCACCACACCGAGCTGACCGCCGACCACTCCGACCCGGTGGTGCTCGTGTGCGGCTCAGGCGTCCGCGCCGAGGAAGCCCGCGGCCTGCTCGCCGCTGCCGGGCTCCCGAAGCTCACCGTCCTCGAGGGCGGCATCGGCGCCTGGGAGCAGCAGGGCGCTCCGGTCTCGCGCGGGCGCGGGAAGTGGGCGATGGAGCGGCAGGTCCGGCTGGCCGCGGGCTCCCTCGTGCTCGCCGGGGTCGTGGGCAGCGTGGCCGCGCCGAAGCTGAAGTGGCTGGCCGGATTCATCGGCGCCGGGCTCACCTACTCCGCGTTGAGCAACACCTGCGGGATGGCCCGGGTGCTCTCGCTGCTGCCGTACAACCGGACGCCGGAACAGGACGTGCCGTCGCTGCTCGCGGCGCTGACGTGATGCTGCCCGCCATCGTCTTCGGCGTCGTCATCGGCCTTTCCACCGGTCTGCTCGGCGCAGGTGGTTCCATCCTGGCCGTTCCGGCGCTGGTGTACGGCGTCGGTCAGCCGTTGAGCACCGCTGTTCCCACCGCGCTGGTCGTGGTGGCCGCGTCGGCCATCGGCGGCCTGTGCTCCCGCAGCCGGTTGCGGCTCGTGCAGTGGCCGGTGGCGCTGATCTTCGGGATCGCCGGGATACCCGGCACGATCGGCGGCGCGGCGCTCGGCCGGTCGTTGCCGCAGGACTGGTTGATGCTGGGCTTCGCGGCGCTGATGGTCGTCGTCGCCTCGCGCATGTTCCGCGGCAACGACCGCGCCGGCACCCCGGAGGGCAACCTGATGCCGAAGACGGCCGCCGCCGGGGCCGGGGTCGGTGTGCTGACCGGGCTCTTCGGCGTCGGCGGCGGATTCGTCATCGTGCCCGCGCTGACCCTGCTGCTCGGGCTGACCGCGCAGCAGGCCATCGCGAACTCGATGGTGGTGATCACGATCAACTCCATCAGCGGGCTGATCGCGCACTCGGGCGCGGTGGCGCAGCTCGACCTCGGCGTGCTGGTGGCCTTCGCGGGCACCGCGATGCTGGTCTCGATCGGTGCCGCCCGGTTCGCCGGGAGGCTCCCGGCGAACACCGTCCGCCGCGCGTTCGCCTGGGCCGTGCTGGCCATCGCAGCGGGCGTGGGCATCTCGTCGGTGATCGGACTCGCCACAGCGGCGTAGCCGGTCGTGAGTGCGTAGCAGTGTCCGAACGCCGCTACGCACTCACGACCTCTCAACCGCAGAGCATGCGGGCCGGGTTGCTGCCGGTCATAGCTTCGACTTGGTCGTCGCCGATGCCGAGCTCGCGCAGCTGTTCGGCGAAGATCGTCGGGACGTAGGCGAAACCGTTGCCGCCGTGGCGCGTCCACATCTGCTTCAGGAAGACGTCGTGGCTGAGCAGCACCTGGTCGCCGTGACCGGCCGCGACGAGCTCGGCCACGCCTGCCGCGGTCGTCGCGGTCGACGGCGAAGCGCCTTCCTTCGGGAAGGTGATGTCCATGCCGATCATGTCGAACTCCAGCCACACCCCGCGCTCGGCCAGCCCGAGCTGGTACGCGGTGTCCGCCGCCGACGGGTCCATGTGCGAGAGCACGACGCGATCCGGGGCCACGCCGATCTCGCCGAGCACCACGTCCAGCACCTCGCCGCCGCGGCGCTGCCAGCCGGGCAGGTGGATCATCAGCGGGACGCCCGGGTGGTCGAGCTGGGCCAGCGCCGCAGCGCGCAGCGAAGCCCGCTCCGCCGGCGTGAAGTCCGGCGACACCCCGATCTCACCGATGATCCCCGGCCGGGCGCGGTGCTCGCCGACACCGCCGGCCAGCTCCTCCCCGATGCTCGCCGCCTGCGCCTCGACCGCCCGGGCCGCGATGCGCTCGCCCTCGAACTTCTCCAGGTAGGCGCCGCAACCCATCACGATGTTCAGGCCGGTGCGCAGGGCCACCTCGACCAGCTTGTCGGGGTCCCGGCCGATCGCGGCGCTGGAGGTGGCGTCGACGATGGTCCGGCCGCCCACCGCCTGGAAGGCCGCGATCTCGCCCATCACATCGGCCACCGGCTTGGCGGCCAGGTTGTCCGCGCAGCAGTACGGGTCGTGCCGCAGCGCCCACGCGGCCCCGGCGTCCACCGCGCGGTCCACGAGGAACTCGCTGAACCCGTAGCTGGGTTCGTCGCGCACCCCGGACAGGTCGTTGAAGAGGTGCTCGTGCGGCAGGACCAGGCCCAGCTCGGCCGCGGGCACCGGGCCGGTGACGGTCTGCACGACACCGGTCATCGCGCGGCTCCCGCTGCGTCCGCGCTGCGCGAGGGGATCATCCCGATCCCGGCGGCGATCAGCGCGAGCACCGTGCCGATCACGGTGGCCAGGTGGATCGGGTGCCCGACCGAGGGCACCACCAGGTCCAGCAGCAGCGAGCCGACCAGCTGACCGGCCACCGAGCCCAGCCCGAGCAGCAGCAGCCCGAGCCCGCGCACCAGCAGCGCCATGAAGCCGATGGACAGCAGGCCCAGCACACCGCCGGTGTACATCCACCACGTCGGCGGCAGCGAGAACTGCCCGGTGCCCAGCGCCAACCGGACCAGCAGCCCGGCGAGCAGCACCACGAACCCGACCAGGAAGTTGAAGGTGATCGAGACCAGCATCGAACCGGTCTCCCGCGCCACGGCGGCGTTGCCCGCCGGCTGCCACCCGGCCAGCAGGCCCGCCGCGAACGGCAGGACGGCCAGCGCGATGGCGTGCGGCACGTGGAAGTTCGGCGAGATGGTGACCGCGGTGGCCGCGACGGCCAGCAGCGCGCCGAGACCGCGGGTGACCGAGATCGGCTGCTTGACCGTGGCGGTCACGCCGATGCGGTCGCAGATCACCCCGGAGATGACCAGGCCCGCGATCAGCGTGATCTGGAAGACCGCGACGCCGAGCACGCCCACCGAGACGCCCTCGGAGAGCACCACCGCGCCGCCGCACAGCCCGGCCAGGTAGTTCCACCAGCCGATGCGCTTGCTGCGGATCAGCCGCGGGATGCTCAGCGCCTGCTTGCGCGTGGCGGGCCGCGCGAACACGATCACCAGCATCAGCACCAGGCCGCTGCCGAAGGAGATCACGGCGGCGCTGTTGCCGTCGCCGACGGTCGCGCCGAGCGCGCCGTTGACCGCGGACTGCATCGGGCTGAGCATGCCTGCCAGCACCGTCAGCAGCACCAGGACGGTCGTGGTGGCGCTCCGGGCCGCCCGGCCGGACGCGGCCGGCGGGCTCAGCTCGGGGGCGGGCGTGTTGGTCATGGCGGTGCGACTCCTTTGTCGTCCTCGCTGCACCGGTGGGGTTGCTGCGGATTGCTCTGGATGAGTCCTGCCGCACGCTGCCGGCAGGGCCCGGGTGGACTACCGGTCGCCGGCCAACCAGGTGACCGCCTGGTCGAACAGCCGACGGTACCCGTCCCACTCCAGGAACTCGGCCGGCGCCCAGTGCGGCGAGATGTCCGAGGCGAAGGCGAGGGTGCGGCCCGCTCCCTCGCTGCGCACCGCCAGCAACGGGCGCGAGTCGACGGTGGCGAGCACGGTCGCGTCGGGCTTGGCGGTCAGCTTCTGGTAGCCGAGCAGGACCGGCCACTGCTGGTCCAGGCCCGCGGTGACCGGGTGCTCGGTGCCGGTGAGCTCGCCGAAGACGCCTTCGGGGCTCTCCACGCGGTCGTCGTAGGGCAGGATCTCCACCGGCAGCACCTCCTCGATCGGCGTGTCGTGGAAGTTCGCCTTGCCCTGGAAGCCCTGGAAACTGAGGTAGCCGCCGGCCATCGCCAGCCCGCCGCCACCGCGCACCCACTCGGCCAGCAGCTTGAGCCGGTTCGGGAACCGGCGCCCCTGGTTGAACACCTGCGGGTGCAGCAGCAGCGAGTTCGCGCCGATGTCCGACAGGATCACCACGTCGTACTCGCCGAGCTCGTCGAGCGACGCGGGGAAGTCCGTCGCCACGAGGTGCGACGGCAGGTGGACGACGTCGTGGCCCGCTCCGCGCAACGCGGCGAGCAACGCCTCGGCGCCGATTTCGAGCTGGGCTCGGTCGATGGCGTCGAAGCCCTTGACGTCGGTGGTCCTGGCCACCCAGGACTCGCCGGCCAGCAGCACGCGGCTCAATTCCGCCTCCCCGGTTGGAATGATGTTGCGCAAACTTTGCGCTCCGTTTTGCGCAAACTAATCCGCGCCGAACCCGCCGTCAAGAGCCCACCTGCGCCGACTTGCCGATACACTGCGCCCAGAGCACTCGACGGAAGGGGCGCGGATGACGTTGACGCGCGTTGCGCAACGTGCGCAAGTGTCGACCTCGACGGCGTCGCGGTACCTGCGCGGCCAGCTGAAGGTGCAGCCCGAGACCGCCGCGCGGATCGACGCCGCCGTCCGGGAGCTGCACTACGAGGTGCGCCCGGCGGCCACCGCGGACGGCGCGCGCGAGCACGCGCCGGTCATCGCGCTGATCGTCCCGGAACTGGCCAACCCGTTCTTCGCCGCGCTGGCCGAGGAGATCGCCACCGCGGCCGCCGTCAGCGGCGCCTCGCTCGTCATCGGCGTCACCGGCAGGCAGGCGCAGCGCGAGGCCAAGGTCAGCGACTTCGTCGCGGGCACCGAGGACATCGACGGGATGATCTACGTCGGGATGCACCGCGAGAACCCGCGGCTGCTCCAGGCCATCGCCGACGGGCTGCCGGTGGTCGTCCTGGACGAGGAGATCGCCAACACCACCGGCGTGGACACCATCGGCGTGGACAACTACGGCGGTGCCTACCAGGCCACCGCCTACCTGGCGCAGCTCGGCCACCGGCGCATCGCGCACATCGCCGGGCCGCGGGAGCTGTCCACCACCCGCGACCGGCTGCGCGGTTACCGCGACGCGATGGAGCACGCCAGGCTGGACGTCGACGAGGGACTGATCCTGCACGGCCCCTACACCGAGCAGTTCGGCGCGAGCACCTTCCCCTACCTGACCGGGGCCGCGCAGCCGCCCACCGCGGTGTTCGTCGGCAGCGACATCGCTGCGGTCGGCGTCCTCGGCGCCGCCGAACTGCACGGCCTGAGCATTCCCGAGGACCTCTCGGTGGTGGGCTGCGACGGCATCCGGGTCGGCGAATGGCTGCGCCCGAAGCTGACCACCCTGCAGCAGCCCGTCGCCGAACTCGCCCGCGGCGCGCTGGAGCTCGTCCACGCCCGCATCACCGATCCCGGCGGCGGCACCGTGCGGCGGAATCTCCCGCTGCAACTGGTCATCCGCGGTTCCGCGGTCCCGCCCCAGCACTGATCCGGAGGACCCGTGCCCGATCCCATCGAGCTCGCCCAGCGACTGATCCGCCTCGACACCCGCGCGGCCGGCGAGAAGGCCGCCGCCGAACTGCTCGCGCCGCTGCTCACCGACGCGGGCTTCGCGGTCACCGTCGACGAGCCGCGACCCGGCCGCGCGAACCTCGTCGCCCGCTTCGGCACCGGCGCGCCGATCACCCTCACCGGGCACCTCGACACCGTTCCCGCCGACCCGGCCACGTGGTCGTTCGACCCGCACAGCGGCGAGATCGACGGCGACCGGCTGCGCGGCCGGGGCAGCAGCGACATGAAGGCCGGCGTGGCGGCGATCGTCGCGGCCGCGGTGCGGGCCACCCGCACCGCTCCCGAGGATCTCTCCGCGCAGCTGGTGTTCACCTTCGGCGAGGAGACCGGCTGCGAAGGCGCGTCCCTGCTGCCCGAGCTCACCCCGAGCCCCGCGCTGCTGGTGGCCGAACCCACGGCGAACCGGATCGTGCTGGGGCACAAGGGAGTTCTGTGGCTGCGGCTGACCGCGCACGGCCGCAGCGCGCACGGATCGCGGCCCGAACTCGGCGAGAACGCGCTGGCCGCGCTCGCCGAAACGGCGGTGCGCATCCACCGCAACGAGGGCTGGCCGGTCAGCCCGACGCACGGCCCGGCCACGGTCAACGTCGGCTCGTTCCACTCCGGCGTGCAGCCGAACCTGGTGCCCGACCGCGCCGAGCTGGTGCTCGACATCCGCACCACGCCGGAGTTCACCGCCGACGACGCGCGCGCCGCGATCGCCGGACTGGCGCTGCCCGGCACCGAGATCACCGCCGACCTGGACCTGCCGGGCGTGGCGACCAGCGCCGAGGACCCGCTCGCCCGGGCGATCGTGGCGGTGCTGCACCAGGACAACCCCGACCAGCGACCGGAGTACGCCACCTACTTCACCGACGCCTCGGTCCTGGCCCCGGCGCTCGGCTCCCCCGCGGTGATCGTCTACGGCCCGGGCGACCCCGACCAGGCCCACGTCAGCGACGAGACCTGCTCGGTCGCGGCCACCCGCGAAGCCACCGAGGCCATCACCCGCCTGCTCACCACGTGGCCCTCCGTCCGGGACCAGGGGTGACCCCGCTCGGCCGATGAGGTCGGCGCACCCGAGTCCGGGACCGATCAGGTCAGGACTCGGGTGCTGAAGTTCGGCCGCGCACCACGAGGTTGGAATTTCGGGGAAGTCGCGGCGACGGGTCGTTGGGAACTCGATCCCGGGCACCGGGCAATGGAAGGTGAGAGCACCTTCCGAGACGGAGGCCCGATGCGAGGTTCCACATGACCATGCCCGCGCGTTCCGGCGTGGACGCCGAAGAGCTCGACGACGCCTCGATCGTCGAGCGGTCCTGGTCCGACGTCGACGCGTTCGCCGTCATCTTCGACCGGCACGCGGTGACCGTGCACCGGTTCCTGGCGCGCCGCGTCGGCGGCGAACTCGCCGACGACCTCACCGGCCAGACCATGCTGGTCGCGTTCGACCAGCGGCGGCGGTTCGACCTCACCCAGCGCAGCGCGCTCCCGTGGCTGTACGGCATCGCGACGAACCTGCTCCGGCGGCACCGCCGGACCGAGGTGCGGCAGCACCGGGCGCTGGCCAGAGCCGCACCCGACACCGTCCAGGAGGGCCACGACGAGCTGGTGTCGAACCGGGTCACCGCGGCGACCCGACCGCTGCGGAAGGCGCTCGCGGGACTCTCCGCGGCCGAGCGCGACATCGTGCTGCTCATCGCCTGGGAAGGCCTCTCCTACGACGAGGTCGCGCTGGCTCTCGGCATTCCGATCGGCACCGTCCGCTCCCGCATGCACCGCGCCCGCCGGAAGCTGCGCGAGGCGCTCCCCGAGGAGGACCACTGACATGGACGAGCTCGACCTGCTCTCCCGGTTGCGCCCCGATACGCCCGAGCCCGATCCCGCCGTCCTCGCCGGGCACCGGACCGCGCTGCTGAACGGCGCCGGCGTCCGGAGGCGGCGCTGGCCGGTTCCCCGGCTCGCGGTCGGCGTCGCCGCGCTCGCGTTGATCGGCGTCGTCACGGCTGTGGTCGTCCTGCCCGTCCCGGGCACGCCGACGGCCCCGCCGCCCGCGCCCGTCGCCCCGGCGTTCTCCTCACCAGGTGTGGTGCTGGCCAACGCGGCCAATGCGGTGGCCAGCACTCCTGCCGGGCGAGGCGACTGGACCTACCTGAGCACGGTCATCGTGCTCGAAGACGCCGGCAGGCACGTCATCCGCACCGAGACCTGGCAGAAGGTGGACGGCACGGAAGCCCTGGTGCGAACCGACCGCAACGGTGTGGTCGACGAGATCAAGCCCACCACCCTCGACCTGGGGCCGCCTTCGCTGTACAACCCGACCTACCAGTACCTGACCACGCTGCCGACGGATCCGACCGCGCTCCGCGCCGAGATCTACGCGCAGGTGCAGGCGCACTTCGACCGCTCCGGACCGGGCGCCGCGCAGCTGTACACGGTCGACCAGCTGGTGTTCCAGATGATCAGCGGTCTGGTCTCGGGCGCCGCGCCGCCCGAGCTGAAGGCCGCGCTCTACCGCGTCGCGGCGACGATCCCGGACGTGGAGTTCGTCGACGACGTCACCGACGCGGTCGGCCGCAACGGGATCGGCGTGGCCCGCACGGTCAACAACGCGGGCGACCGCACGGTCCTGATGTTCGACCGGAGCACGTTCCAGGTCCTCGGCGTGCTGGGCGTGGTCCACGACGGCCGCACCGACGCCGACGCCGTGCTCAGCTCCGGGCTCGTGGCCGACGTCGGCCAGAGGCCGTGACCGCGAGAACCGCTTGACATCGGTTCTCGCGCTCATCGGATCGCGCCGCACCCGCCGCAACGACTGAGCGGGCCGCTTCCGGAAGGAGCGGCCCGCTCTGCGGTGTTCGAGATCAGCCGACTCGTCGGGCGGCGTGGATCTGCTCGCGCAGGACGTCGGGGCGGTCGCTGATGATCCCGTCCACCCCGCGGTCGATCAGCGCCCGCATCAGCGGCGCCTCGTTGACCGTGTACGGGTTGATGCTCATCCCGTGCGCGTGGACCGCGGCGATGTACTCCGGCGTGGCCTGCGCGTGGTTCGGGTTGACCTGGTTCGAGTAGGTGGCCACCTCGGCGAGCTCGGCCTCGGACGGCGCGCCCAGCACGCCCACCTGCACGCCCGGCAGCAGGCCGTGGAAGTCGCGGATGAAGTCCCAGTTGAAGCTCTGCACCACCAGGTTGCGCGCCTTCGGGTCGGGACGGACCCACGACGGCCGCGCCCGGAGCTCGTCGGCGATGCGTTCGGTGATCCCCGGGTACAGCTCCGGCGACTTCGCCTCCAGCAGCAGCCCCGACGGTCCGCGCTGCAGCACGTCGAGCACCTCGGCCAGCGTCGGGACGCGCTCACCGGCGAACTCCGGGGCCTTCCACGAACCGGCGTCCAGGGTGCGGATCTCGGCGAGGGTGAAGTCGGAGATCCGCCACGGCCCGCGGTCCGGGAACTTCTGCTCGGCGTCGGTGGTGCGCGCCAGCGTGTTGTCGTGGACGACGACCAGTTCGCCGTCCTTGGTCTGCTGGACGTCGATCTCGACCAGGTCCGCGCGCATCCGGACCCCGAGCCGCACCGCGGCGAGGGTGTTCTCCGGCGCGTACGCGGATGCCCCGCGGTGGGCGATGGTGGCCACGTCGGTCTTGGCGGCGGTGGCGACGGGCGCGGCGACCACTGCGGGTGCCAGGCCGATCGAGGCCACCAGTGCGGCTGCCGCGGCAACCACGGTCCGGCGCAACATGCGAACTCCTCGTCTGCTTTGTCCGAAACGTCGATCAGATCCTGAGCGCCGCACCCATCGCCCGCGTGATCACCGCAGGACCAACGGGTGTCCCGGACGTGAACCTTCGACCTCGCGAGTACACAGTGGACCGACCCGGTCACCTTGCGCGATCGGCCGACTCCCACTGCTCAACGGAGTCCGGCACCGGACGACTACTCGGGCCGCTCTTCGGCGAGCCGGGTCAGGATCCCGGCGACGAGGGCGACCCGGTCGGGAATGCGGTCGACGACCACGTGCTCGTGAAGCGCGTGCGCCCCTTCACCGCTGGCACCGAGGCCGTCGAGCACCGGAAGCCCCAGGGCGGACACGAAGTTCGCGTCGCTGCCCCCGCCGACGCTGATCGGTTCCAGCGGTGCGCGCACGGAGGCCGCGACGTCGTCGGCCAGCTCGAACAGCTTCCGGCTCACCGGCGTGAGCCTCATCGGCGGTCGGCTCCACCTGCCCTCGACCCGCACCTGGACGCGCGGATCGGCGGCGGTCAGGTCAGCGAAGACGGCGTCGATCCGGTCCGCCTCGGCCTGTTCGCCGACCCGGACGTCGATGAGGCAGGTGGCCTCGCCCGCGATGACGTTGCGGGCGGTGCCGCCGCCGATCGTGCCGACGTTGATCGACGTCCCGCGGTCGAGGTCGGCCTCCCGGGTGATCCGGTGGATGATGTCGGCGAGCGCGTGGATCGCGCTGGCACCCCCGGCCGGGTCGTTTCCGGAATGGGCCTCCACCCCGGAGGTGGTGATGGTGAAGATCCCGACGCCCTTGCGCTCCGCCTTGACGTCCCACCCCACGCCCGGTTCCAGCACGAGCGTGGCCAGGCAGGCCGGTGCGGCGCGCTCGATGTGCGGCCGGGACACCGGGCTGCCGAGTTCCTCGTCCCCGTTGAACATGAACCGGACCGCCGGGCACGGCAATCCGGCCTCGCGCAGCGCCAGCAGCGCCCAAACCCCGGTCACCAGGCCGGTTTTCATGTCGTAGATGCCCGGACCGGTCGCTGTCCCGTCCTCCCGCACGGCGAACGGCCAGCGATCCACCGTGCCCGCCGGCCACACCGTGTCGTAGTGCCCGACCAGGAGCACCGGGTCGGCGGTGGCGCCCGCGTAGGTCACCTCCAGCAAATCGCCGTGCTCAGCGTGCTCGTGGCGAACCAGCTCCGCCGGCTCGCCGAGCCGGTCGCGCAGCCACGCGAGGATGGAGTCGGCAGCGCTGTCCAGCAACGCCTTGTCGGTGCTGGGCGTCTCCCGGTGCACCAGCATCGAGACGTCGCCGAGCAGCTCCTCCAGCCGATCTCGGCACCAGGTGGACAACGGCTTCGCGGACAAATCGAGCACCTTCCTGCGCGGGTTCATCGACCTACTTCATCCTGGCTGGCCATCCCAGCCGCGAGGCTTGATCCGCCTCGACCACGACAGTTGTCGCCAAGCGCCGCACGGCGCTTTCGGGCCCACCTGAGCAACCTGCACCGCCGCGCAGGACGAGGTGGGGAAACGTCATCGGATGGGGACGCCGGGGCCGAGCGGGAGTCCGAGCGCGTACCAGGCCAGGAACATCAGCACCCAGACGGTCAGGTTCACCAGGGCCAGCGGGAGCACCAGCGACATGAGCGTGCCGATCCCGGCGGATGGACGGTAACGGCGGATGAAACCGAGCGCGATCACGAAGTAGGGACTCATCGGGGTGAGGCTGTTGGTGGGCGCGTCGGCGATGCGGAACAGGGCCTGCGTCGTCTCCGGCTGGATGTGCAGCAGCATCAGCATCGGAACCAGCACCGGGGCGACCAGCGCCCACATGGCCGAACCGCTGGTGAGCAGCAGGTTCAGCACGCTGATCAGCAACACCGCGCCCAGGAAGATCACCACCACCGGCGCATCCATCGAGTCCAGCAGACCTGCCCCGCCGATGGCGATGACCTGGCCGATGTTGGTCCACTTGAAGTAGGCGAGGAACTGCGAGACCGCGAAGAACAGCACCAGCACCGGGACCAGCTCGCGCAGCCCCTGCCCCATCAGCTCCGGGAAGTCCTTGGGCGAGGTGATGGTCCGCACCGTCACGCCGTAGACGGTGCCGATGATCATGAAGAACAGCATCATGACCACCGCGACGTTGTCCATCAGCACCGAGTCCACGATGGACCCGCCCCCACCCCGGAGCGGTGACCCGCCGGGCAGCACCGCGAGGACCACGGCGGCGAGGTACAGCGCCGCGGCGATCAACGCACGCCGCACGCCCTTGCGCTCGGCCGCGGACAGGGACATGTCCGGCAGCTCGTCGACGTCGGTCAGCTCCGGCTCGGCGGCGTTCATCGCGGCCACCCGGCGGGCGACGACGAGTTCGGTCACGACGGTGATCGAGACCGACAGCAGCAGCGAGGAGGTCAGCGAGAAGTAGTAGTTGGCGACCGGGGTGACCACGTAGCCCGGGTCGATGGTCTGCGCGGCGGAGGTGGACAGCCCGGCGAACACGGCGTCGGAAGCCTCGATCACCGGACTGATGCTGCTGGCACCCCCGACCGCCACGTAGGCCACGACGGCGCCGATGATCGGACTGCGCCCCACGGCGCGGAAGGCGATCATGGCCAGCGGGATCATCACCACGAACGCCGCGTCCGAGGCGATGTGGGCGAACATCGAGGTCAGCGCGACGGCGAAGGTGACCAGCCCGGCGGGCACCCTGGCCAGCGCAGCCCGCATCATCGCCGCCAGAAGCCCGGACTTGTCGGCGATCGCGACGCCCAGCATGACGACCACGATCATCCCGAGCGGCGGGAAGTTGACGAAGTTGTCGATCAGGTCGCCGAGCATCATCTGCACGCCGGGCCCCGAGATCAGGTTCTTGACCTCGACTTCCTCGCCGTCCACCGGCGAGACGGCGGAGACCCCGAGCGCCGACAGCAGCCAGCTCGCCAGCACCACCAGCACGCTCAGGATCACGAAGAGCCAGAACGGGTGCGGCAGCTTGTTGCCCACCCGATCGACCACGTCGAGCGCGCGCATCACCACCGACGTCACCGAACGTCGTTGCTTCGCCACCGTGCCCAAGACTGCCTCCCCTCTTCACCGGTCGGTGATTTGATCCAGCATCAAACACACTTGTGGAGTAATGTGTCAATGACAGCGAAAAGATCGGCTGAATAGTTCACATCGAGGTGACGCTGTGCAACAACTGGATGACGCGGACCTCGACCTCGTCGCCGCGTTGCAGCTCGCGCCCCGAGCACCGCTGAACGCCGTGGCCGAGGTCCTGGGCAGCTCTGCCACCACCGTCGGCCGGCGGATCCAGCGCCTGCAGGACCAGCGCCTGCTGCGCTTCATCTCCACGGTGCACTGGTCGCTGTTGCTCACCGGCAACCCCTACGTGGTGTGGATCAAGTGCGAACCCGGCACGACACCAGAGGTCGCGGCGGCGATCCAGCAGGTGCCGGAGGCCCAGTCGATCTTGATCACCAGCGGCGACGCGGACGTCTACTGCACCATCTACCCGCTGCCGGGAACCGATCTGCGCCACCTGCTGACCCGCGCCCTCCCTGCGACGCCGGGCATCGCCTCCATCCAGGCTCACCTGGTGCTGAACACGTCCCGACAAGCCGTGTCGTGGCACCTGGACCGGCTGACCGGAGAACAGGAGGCAGCGCTCCGCGAGCACGCGGACGCCGATCCCGGCGCGCCCCCGGAAACCATGGATCCGCTCGGCGAAGCCGAGTTCGCGGTCCTGCGACTTCTCCGGGAGGACGGCCGCCTCACCGCCGCGCAAGCGGCCCGCGAACTGGATGTGAGCCGCTCGACGGCGTACCGCCTGATCCAGTCGGTCCTGGAGAAGGGCGCGGCCCGCCCCCGCGTGGAGATCGAACCGGCGGTCCTGGGCTACCCGATCACAGCCCTGCTGACCCTCGACGTCCAACCTCAGCACATCCCAGCGGTCCTGAAGTCCCTGAGCGCCCATCCCTCCGGCCGCTTCACCGTGATGACGGCCGGACCGGCAGCGATCACCCACCACGGCGTCTTCCGGGACGAAACAGACCTCTCCCGCTTCATCACCGAGGACGTCGGCGCTCTCCCGGGCATCAACGGCCTGAACATGTCCACGGCCCTCGGCGTCCTCCGCCGCCAGTGGATCAGTCGCGAGAACGACATCCACATCGGAGAAAAGGTCCACGACATCCTGGAACCGCGCAGCCCCGAATGACACTCAGCACCTGACGGCACCCCGGGGAACGCCGATCTCACGCGAAATCGCGGGCCGCGTGCGTCTAGCTGAGCAGGCCGTCGCGGAGGGCTCTGAGGACCGCGTTGGTGCGGTCTCTGGCCGCTAGTTTCAGCAGGATCGTGGAGACGTGGTTCTTCACCGTTCCGTCCGCCAGGGTCAGGGCCGCCGCGATCTCGCGGTTGCTGTAGCCCTCGGCCATCAGGCGCAGGACCTCCAGCTCCCGGCCGGTGAGCTCCTGGACCGCCACCGGCGATTCCGCGCCGACCGGAGCCGGACCGTCCTGGATCGCGCGCAGCAGCCGGTCGGTGATGGACGGGGCGATCAGGGTTCCGCCGTCGGCCAGCGTTCGCACCGCCCGTGCCAGCTGCTCGACGGTCACGTCCTTGAGCAGGTAACCGCGGGCTCCGGCGCGCAGGGCGTCCAGGACCAGGGTGTCGTCGTCGAACGTCGTGAGGATCAGCGCCGGGACCGGGCAGGCCCGCTCCCGCAGGCGTTCCAGGGTCCAGATCCCGTCGTGGCGCGGCATCCGCAGATCGAGCAGCACCACGTCGGGTTCCTGCTGCTCGATGACGTCGAGTGCCGCCGCGCCGTCGTCGGCCTGGCCCACTACCTCCACGCCGGCCAGTTCCAGGAGCGTCACGATGCCCTGGCGGACCAGAGTCTGGTCGTCGACCACCACCACCCTCGTCATCGGGCCGGCACCCATGCCGCCACCCGGAAGCCGTTGCTGCCGTCGAACTCGGCCTCGCCGCCTGCGTTCGCGAAGCGCTCGACCAGGCCGCGCAGGCCGTTGCCGGGGACCACCGGCGATGCGCCGCGCCCGTCGTCACCCGCGGTGAGCCGCACCTTCGTCCCGTCGCGTTCGACCAGCACCCACAACTCCTTCGCACCGGCGTGCCGCAGCGCGTTCGTGACGATCTCCTGGACCGCGCGCACCAGCACCGTCGTCTGCTCCTCGTCCACTTCCACATCGGCGGCCACGTCCACCGCCACGTCCAGCCCCGGCACCGCGCGGCCGATCTCCGCGAGCGCGTCGGCGAGCGAACCTGCAGGGGCCGCGCGAATCTCGCCTACCGTCGCGCGCACGTCCGCTAGCAGCGCGCGGGCCACGGAGTTCGCGCGCTCCACGTGTTCGCGCCCGGCCTCGCCGTCGCGGTGGCGGGCCGCTTCCAGCTCCAGCGTCAGCACGGTGAGCTGGTGGCCGACCAGGTCGTGCAGTTCCCGGGCGATCCGCAGCCGCTCGGTCGATCGCGCCGACTCGCCGAGCAGCACCGTCGCGGCCTGGAGGTCGACGTGCGCCTCGGTCAGCTCCCGGCGCATCCGCTTCTCCCGGCCGATGGCCAGCACGCTGAGCACGGCGGAGACCTGGATCAGCAGGTAGAACCCACCGGCGATCCACAGATCCGCGGCGCCGAGCTCCCGCATCACCATGCTCGCGATGATCACCGCGGTGTTCAGCAGCACCACCGCGAAGTTGGCCCGCACGCCGAGGACTTCCGGGCCGAGCGCCACGATCACCACCAGCAGCACCGGCATCAGCCCGGCGCCCGGCGCGGTCAGCACCGTCAGCCAGCCCAGCGCGGTGGCCGAGGCGAAGCAGGCCAGCCGGACGTTGCGGCGCTCGGAGCTCAGCAGGAACCACACGGCGACGAAGATCGCCGCGAACGCCGCTGTCCACATCGGACGGGGCAGCTCCGGGTCCACCGCGCCGGCGAGCACCGGGAGGCCCACGCCCGCCGACACCAGCAGCATGGCGATTCCGGACCAGCCTTCCGCACCGAGACCTCGCATCGCGCCAGCCTACGGTCGGCCGCCGGCCGCGGGCAGGTGCCGAAAGTCATGGTCCTGATCACTGACCAGCGGCACATGTGCGCACCCGCCCGCCGTTCCTAGCGTCAGCGGCATGACAGGCAACCCGGCGGTGCTCGTCGAGCACCTGCACAAGCGCTACCGCGACAACGTCGCCGTCCAGGACATCTCGTTCTCCGTCGCGCCCGGCGAGGTGTTCGGCATCCTCGGCACCAACGGCGCGGGCAAGACGACCACGGTGGAGCTGATCGCCGGTCTGCGCGCTCCCGACGGCGGGCGGGTCCGAGTGCTGGGGCTGGATCCGCAGCGCGACCGCCGCGCCGTCCGGCACCTGCTCGGCGTCCAGCTCCAGGAGGCCCGGCTGCACGACTCGCTCACCGTCGCCGAGCTCGTCGAGCTGTACCGCGGCTTCTACCCGGATCCCCGCCCGGCGAGCGAGCTCCTGGAGATGGTCGAGCTCACCGCCAAGCGCGGCACCCGCTTCGACCGCCTCTCCGGCGGGCAGCAGCAGCGGCTGTCCATCGCCCTGGCCCTGGCCGGGCGGCCGAAGGTCGTCGTGCTCGACGAGCTCACCACCGGGCTGGATCCGCGCGCCCGGCGGCGCATCTGGGCCTCCATCGCCTCGCTGCGCGAGGAAGCGGTGCTCCTGGTCAGCCACGCGATGGACGAGGTGGAGGAGCTCTGCGACCGGGTCGCGCTGCTGGAAGCCGGACGGCTGATCGCGCTCGGCACCCCGGCAGAGCTCGTCGCGGAGTCGGGGACGAGCAGCCTCGAAGAGGCGTTCGTGGCGCTGACCGGCCGCTACGTCGAAGTCGAGGAGGAAGTCACATGACGCCCTCGTGTCAACCGAAGTCCTGCCCAACCGCACATCAGGGGACCGTGATGCAACCCGGCCACAAGAAATCGCAGAACGCGAGATACATCCCGAACGCAACCACCGCTGAAAATCGCGGAGAGGCGGGACTGCGCGTGACGGCGCACCGGATCGGGGCGCGGGCCTGGGCGCTGCTGATCCGCAGCGAGCTGAAGATGGTCGTCCGGGACACCGCCGGGCTGATCGTGCCGCTCGGCATGCCGATCCTGATCCTGGTCATGAACGCCGCCGGTGCCGGCGGTGAGGAGGTCGGGGCCGGGCTCACCGCGCTCGAAGCGTTCGTGCTGCCGCTCGTGCTCACCATCGTCATCGCGATGCTCGGCCTCATCAACATGCCGAGCTTCCTGGCGACCTACCGCAAGACCGGCGTCCTGCGCAGGCTCGCCGTCACCCCGGCGTCACCGCTGATGGTGCTCATCGCGCAGGTCGTCGTCAGCCTCGCCCAGGTGCTGCTCGGCACCGCTGCGGCCCTCGGCATCGCCGTGCTGGCCTTCGGCGCGCAGCCACCGCGCGACCTGGGCGTCGCGATCGGTGTGCTCGCGCTGTCCGTCGCGGCGATGTACGCGCTGGGCATGGTGGTCGCCTCGGTCGCGCCGACGCCGAACTCCTCCGTCGCGATCGGTCTCGTCCTGTTCTTCGCGCTCGGGGCGCTCGGGGGCCTGTTCGGCGGCACGGGCGGGCTCGGTGACACCGCGGCGCAGATCGGCCAGGTGCTGCCCTTCGGCGCGAGCGTGCAGGCCCTTGCCGCGGCGTGGGCCGGGCAGGCGGTCGCGACGGCGAGCCTGGTGAGCCTCGCGGTGACCGCGGTTCTCGGCACCACGGCCTCCGCGCTGCTGTTCCGGTGGGACCGCTGACCGCGCTGGGTGCCGCGGCGTGCGTCGGTTTCCTGGTGGTGTTCGGCATCGACGGCTGGACGCGACCGGGCTACCGGCCGCGGCGGCACCCGGTGAGCGCGCTGGCCCTCGGCCCGCGCGGTTGGCTGCAGACGGCGAACTTCCTGCTCAGCGGGCTCTGCATCACCGCCGGAGCATTCGGGGCCTGGAATGCCGCGCCCATGCTGGCGCTGGGGATCGCGGTGCTCGGCATCGCTCTCGTCGCGTCGGGCGTCTGGCGGATGGATCCGATGCGCGGCTACCCGCCCGGCACGCCGGACGCCGCTCCGCAGGCGCACTCCAAGAACCATGCCCGGCACGAGCGGGCCGGTGCCGTGGTGTTCGGCGGGATGCCGGTGGTGGCGCTGATCGCGGCGCTGAGCGATCTCGCCGTGCCGGTGCGCGTCGTGTCGGCGATCGGACTGGTCGTCGTGGTTTTCGCGGCGAGCAGGTTCGCCACCGCCTGGGAGCGCGACGACCCGCTCACCGGCCGCTGGCAGCGCATCGCGCTGATCGCGGGACTGGGCCAGCTCGCCGCGGTCTTCGCCACGATCTGACACCGGTCCCGCCCTGACCGCGAGCTCCGGGCCAGCACACGTCCACAAAGGACTGATCACGACCAACCGGACAAATCGCCGATGATCAGGTAGCCTGCGGCCATCGTGCGGTCGACGAGCGGGGCGCGAGGTCCGTGCTTACGCTGATCGCCGACAGATCGACGACACCCGAACGCCAGCGGAGGGGCCGTGCTCGAAATCACCGCGCTGACCTGGGTGCTCACCGTCGCACTGATCATCGCGCTGCTGGCCGTCGACCTGGTCATGGCGTGGCTGCGCCCGCACCGGGTGGGCTTCGGCGAGGCGACCGCGTGGTCGGTGGGCTACGTGCTGGTGGCGGTCCTGTTCGGCATCTGGTTCTCGATGCAGTACGGCGGGCAGTTCGGCACCGAGTACTTCGCCGGCTACATCGTCGAGAAGAGCCTCTCGGTCGACAACCTGTTCGTCTTCGTGATCATCATGACCACCTTCGCGGTGCCGGAGGAGCACCAGCACAAGGTGCTGACCTTCGGCATCGTGCTCGCGCTGATCATGCGCGCGATCTTCATCGCGGTCGGCGCGACGCTGCTGTCGCTGTTCTCCGTGATGTTCCTGGTCTTCGGGCTGCTGCTGATCTACACCGCGGTGCAGCTGTTCCGGCACCGCGACGAGGACCCCGACGTCGAGAACAACGCCGTGGTCAACGCCGCCCGCAGGTTCCTGCCGGTGTCCAACGACTACGTCGGCGGCAAGCTGACCACCCGCGTCGACGGGCGGCGGATGGTCACCCCGATGTTCATCGTGCTGATCGCGATCGGCAGCGTGGACCTGCTGTTCGCGCTGGACTCGATCCCGGCGGTGTTCGGCGTGACCTCCGAGGCCTACATCGTCTTCACCGCCAACGCCTTCGCCCTGCTCGGCCTGCGCGCGCTGTTCTTCCTCGTCAAGGGCCTGCTGGAGCGCCTGGTCTACCTCTCGACCGGGCTGGCGCTGATCCTGGTGTTCATCGGCGTCAAGCTGATCCTGCACTGGGCGCACGTGGACATCGACGAGCGCGTCCCGGAGATCCCGACCTCGATCAGCCTCGCCGTGATCATCGCGGTGCTGGCGGTCGTGACCGTGGCGAGCCTGATCAAGACCCGCCGCGACCCGACCGCCAAGGCGCACCCGGGCTCGCTGCGGGCGCACCGCTCCCCGGTGGACTCACCGGACAGCACTACCGAGCGGTGATCATCCGGCCAGCTTCTTCACGAACCAGCTCACCGCGCGGTCGACGGCCTCGCGGGCTTCGGGATCGGCGCCGTGGTCCTCGAAGCCGTGCTCGGCGTGCGGGATCTCGATGACCTCCAGATCGGCACCGGCGTTGCGGGCCTCCTGCACGAACGCGTCCTGGCTGGGCACGAAGAACTCGAAGTCCTTGCCGACCCGCACCAGCAACTTCGGCAGCTCGGGGTGCTCGGAGACCGCCTCGACGGTGTTGAAGCGCGGCTTGTCCCCCGGCCAGTCCGGCGGCGGGGCGAGCACCGGGTAGGTGAACCCGACCGCGCGGAGCCAGGACGGCGCGGCCCGCAGCCACGCGGCGCCGATCGGGCCGCCGCCGGAGAAGAACCACAGCGCGATGCGGTCGCTGTCGACCGCCTCCAGCTCCCGCACCCGCTCGACCACCGCGGCCACGTCGTCGGAGGCCTCCGGGTAGAGCTCGTCGGAGTGCAGGCGGTGGTTGAAGGTGATCCCGACCAGCCCGGACGCCGCCACCAGGGCGCCGTAGCGGATGAATCCCTCCCAGTCGCGCGGACGGGGCTCCATGTCCTCCGGCACCGGCCCGCCGTGCACGAAGATCACCGCCGGACGGGGCCCGGCGTGCGAATCGTCGGGGTAGTGGACGTCCATCACTTCGTCGCGGACTCGCCGGACCGGCTCGACATCGTGGAAGAACGGAACCTCAGTCATATCCGCATGAGATCAGATCCCGACCGGCGGCGTCAGGTCTTTCACGGAACGAGGACGATCTTGCCCACCGCGTGCCCGTGCTCGACCTCGGCGAGCGCCGCACCGGCTTCGTCGAGCGGCCGCACCTGCTTGACCAGCGGGTCCAGCTCGCCCGCGAGGACCAGTCGCGCCAGCTCGTCGAGAACGGCGGTGCTGCGGTCCCGCACGACCGTCCGGCCACCGAGCTCGGCGACCAGCGGCTTGTCGGCCACCGACAGCAGCTTCGACCGGTCCTCGACCAGCTCGGCGACGGTGCGCAGCGCCGCCCCGCCGACCAGGTCGAAGACGCCGTCGACGCCGTCCGGTGCCGCGGCGCGCACCCGTTCCAGGACACCGTCGCCGTAGGCCACCGGAGTCGCGCCGAACCCGGCGAGGAGCTCGTGCTTGGCCGGGCTCGCCACTCCCACCACCGAGATCCCCCGGGCGCGCGCGAGCTGCACGACCGGAATCCCCACTCCGCCACCGGCGCCGTTGACCAGCAGGGTCGCCCCGGGAGGCAGGCCGAGGTCGTTCAGCGCGTCGTGCGCGGTCCCCGCCGCGACCGGCAGCACCGCGGCCGCCTCCGGCGCCAGCCCGGCGGGGCGGTGCGCGGTGAAGGACGCGGTGACCACCGCCTGCTCCGCCCAGCCGCCGATCATGCCCGGACAACCGCCGAACACCTCGTCACCGACGGAGAACCCGGCCACGCCGGATCCGATCGAGATGACCGTTCCGGCCACCTCGCGCCCGAGGACCGCGGGCCCGGCGACGCCATAGGTGCCCTCGCGGAGCCGCCAGTCCCCCGGGTTCACGCCCGCTGCCCGCACCCGCACCAGCAGCTCGCCCGGGCCGGGCTCGGGCACCGGCAGGTCGAAGAAGCGCTCCCGCTCCGGACCGCCCGCTTCGGAGAAACCGTAAGCCCGCACACCAACTCCTCGTCACCCAAGGCCGACTTCGGAACCGACCTTACCCGCACGGGCGAATTCCGGACCCGGCCGGGAAAAGCGACGGCCGCCGCACCTGTCCTTCCACAGAGGACGGCAGGGTGCGGCGACCGCGGCGCGAGTTCAGCTCACCGCTACGGATTGCTGGATCGGGGCACCGGTCTTCTCCCGGACCTCCTCCTCGGTGACGCCGGGGGCGAGCTCGGCCAGCCGGAGGCCCTCCGGGGTCACGTCGAGGACCGCCAGGTCCGTGACGATCCGGTTGACCACGCCCGCGCCGGTCAGCGGCAGCGTGCACTTCTCGACGATCTTCGGCGAGCCGTCCTTGGCGACGTGGTCGGTGAGCACCACGATCCGGCGGGCGCCGACGACCAGGTCCATCGCGCCGCCCATGCCCTTGACCAGCGCACCGGGGATCGTCCAGTTCGCCAGGTCACCGTTCTCGGCGACCTGCAGCGCACCCAGGATGGCGATGTCGATGTGCCCGCCGCGCATCATCGCGAAGGAGGCCGCCGAGTCGAAGTAGCTGGCGCCGGGGTTGATCGTGACCGTCTGCTTGCCCGCGTTGATGAGGTCGGGATCCTCCTCCCCCTCGTAGGGGAACGGGCCGAGGCCCAGGATTCCGTTCTCGCTCTGCAGCGTCACCCGCACCCCGTCCGGGATGTGGTTGGCGACCAGCGTGGGGATGCCGATGCCGAGGTTGACGTAGTCGCCGTCGCGGAGTTCGGCGGCGGCGATGGCCGCCATCTCTTCACGAGTCCAGGTCATGGTTGCTCCCAGGGAGGATGTGCGGAGTGAGGACTAGTCGGCCGCGGGAACGCGGGGCCGCACGGTGCGCTTCTCGATGGCCTTGACGCGCGGGACGGCCTGGACCAGCCGGTGGACGTAGATCCCCGGGGTCACCACCACCTCCGGGTCCAGGTACTCCTCGCTGAGGTGCTCGGCCTCGACCACCGTCACCTTCCCGCAGGTCGCCACGACCGGGTTGAAGTTCCGCGCGCTCGACCGGTAGACGAGGTTGCCCGCCGGGTCCGCGGTGTGGGCGTGCACGAGCGCCACATCCGCCACGATCGCCCGCTCCTGCACGTAGGTGTGCCCGTCGAACTCCGCGTGCGGCTTGCCCTCGGCGACCGGGGTCCCGACGCCGGCGCGGGTGTAGAACGCGGCGATTCCCGCGCCACCGGCGCGCATCCGCTCCGACAGCGTTCCCTGCGGCGCGAACTCCACGGTCAGCGTCCCGTCCAGGTACTGCTCGGCGAACAGCTTGTTCTCCCCCACGTAGGAGGCGATCACCTTGGCGACCTGCTGGTTCTCCAGCAGCAGCCCGAGCCCCTTGCCGTCCACGCCCATGTTGTTGGAGACCACCGTCAGCCCGGTGACCCCGCTGTCCCGGACGACCTCGATGAGATCGTTCGGGTTGCCGCACAGGCCGAACCCGCCGACGGCGATCGTCATCCCGTCTTCGAGCACCCCGGCCAGCGCCTCGGCCGCACTCGAGCGCAGCTTGGACACCTGATCACCTCTCCATCGGTCCGCTGGACGAACAGCAGCAGTAAAGAATCGTACCCCCGTTCACCGCAAGAAACCCGGAACGATCACCGCTGAATCGTTCGACCGGCGACCAGGCTCAGCACGATGCGTTCACTGAGTGGACGCTAGGCTGGCAACATGAGCAGCAGCCCGAACGCGCACCTGGTCGGCCGGGTCGGTGCCGTGCTCCGGGCGCTGTCGGCGGCCAACGAGACCGGTGCCGCCACCGTCGACCTGGCCAGGGCGACCGATCTGCCCCGGCCGACCGTGCACCGCCTGCTCAGCTCCCTCGCCGAGGAGGGCTTCGTCGACCGCGACCGGCGCACCGGCCGCTGGTTCCTCGGCCCGGAGCTGTACCTGCTGGGGCAGACGGCGGGCCACCGCTACGACGTGACGCACCACGCCCGCGCGAGCGTGCACCGGCTGGCCGCCAAGACCGGCGAGAGCGCGTTCTTCTCGGCGCTGCGAGGTGCCGAGACGGTGTGCCTGCTGCGCGAGGACGGCGACTTCCCGATCCGCTCGTTCGTGCTCTACGAAGGCGCCCGGTTCCCGCTCGGCGTGGTCTCCGCGGGCCTGGTGATCCTCTCGTTCCTCGACGACGCGGAGGTCGACGCCTACCTGGAGCACACCGACCTGACCGCCCGCTGGGGCCGGGCGCACTCCCCCGAGGCGATCCGCGCCCGCATCGCCCGCACCCGCCAGCACGGCTACGCCGTCAACCCCGGCCTGGTGGTGGAGGGCAGCTGGGGCATGGCGGCGGCGGTGTTCGACCGGGACGGCCAGCCGGCGTGGGCCCTGACCCTGACGGGCATCGAGACCCGCTTCCGCCCGGACCGCCAACCGGAACTGGGCGCTCTCCTCCTCCACGAGGCCCACGCCCTCACCCGAACCCTCGACACCCCTGGCTTCCGCTGAACCGGCGCCGATCCTCACCACCCCTGAATGGCTCATCCGGGCGTATCACCCATTCGGTGTGACCACCTACGATTCGGGAAGAGCCCGGCCAACAGCTCGACCCAGCCGAGGCCCGGCGGGCGGGGGACGCTGACGGCAGGAGGGTGCTGCATGTCCACTTTCGGGCGGACTCTGAGGAAACTTCGCCTAGAGTCGGGTCTCTCGCAACCACAGCTGGCCCGTCGCATCCATGTGGATCAATCCACCTTGTCGAGGTGGGAGAATGACCGCACGAAGCCTGGCATCGCCACTGCGGAACGGCTAGACGACGCGCTGAACGCTTCCGGTCGGCTAGCGAAACTTGTTTCACCGCCCATCATTTCCCACGTTCCGATGACGTTCGAATCCGCGCAGCCTGTCACGAGCGGTCATCTAGCTGAACTGCGACGGAGCATTTCTCAACTCGTCGGACTGGATGGGCAGCACGGCGGAGCGGAACTCGCGCCGATGGCCGCTCGCTTGTTCCGTTCGACATCAGCCCAGCTCGCGGCTGGTAGGTACGAGCCAGCGATCGAGCGCGATCTCGCCGCAATCACTGCTGAGCTCGGTGAGGTGGCCGCCTGGCTCGCGTTCGATTCGATGCACTTCGACGCTGCCAGAACCCTGAATCTTGAGGCTCTGCACCTGGCCCGCTCGGCCGGGGACCGCAGCATGGAGCTGTTCATCCTGGGGAACATCGCCTTGCAGGCCCAGGAGGCGAAACAACCGCGCGAGGCTCTTCGCACAGTTCAACTAATGGAAACGTTCAAGCTTTCTCCGCGGCTGCGTGTGATGACCAGCCTACGTCGAGCACGTGCAGCCGCCGATCTGGGCGATGACCGCGCATTCGCGGTGATGAGGCGTGCTCAGTCGGACCTGTCCAACGGCGTGCACCGCACAGATCCCGAATGGTGCTGGTGGGTCACCGATCTTGAACTCAAGGTCCACGAAGGTGGGATGTGGCGAGCTTTCGGACATCCCGCTCGTGCGGTGGACTGCTACGCCACGGTGGTGGAGTCCACCGCAGAACGGTATCGGTGGGCTCGGTTCGTCAGCGGAGCAAATCTCACCAACGCATTGGTCGAAGTCTCCGACTGGCGGGAAGCGGAGAACGCAGCGGTGCAGCTGCACGGTCTTGCCGGACAGGTCTCGTCAGCCCGAGCTGGCCGGCGGATCCGCGAAGCTGCAGAAACCGCGCGTCGTAACGGCGTTCCCTCTTCCTTGGATGACGCACTCACGAGCCTGGTCCACCTCACTGCATGAGCTATGCACGCTATGCACGTGCTATGCGCATGAACTGCAACCGCTTCATCGCGGGTGAGTTTCGGACGACGATAAGGGCATGTCGCAACGGCTGTTCTTCCTTGTCACGGCCCTCCTGCGGGACGTGTTGCACGGCCCGGGGCCACATCTCCGGTGGCAGGTAATCAGGAAGCCATGCGCATCTCCCGCTGAACGCGACGCGTGCCTCCTCCCCCTGTGCGGCGCGAGGCGGGAGCACGGGGTCGGTTCCCACCGCGCGGGGGCCGACCCCACCCCACGCCTCTGGAAGGAGGGTCAAGGGTGAGCCTTCGAGTTGGCGCGGATGAGGCATATCCGCGCTGGCTTCCCGGGATCACGCTCCGGGATCTGGAAACCCACCTGGTCATCGAACGCGGACATCCGCTCGGCGCGTGTGGCGCACCGGTGATGTGGGCAGAGCTCGGCCACCCGACGACCACGCGCCCGCGATGTCCCGATTGCCTCGCCAAAGCCACCGAAAGCATCCCTCGACCTCGCTGCCGCTGAACGCCCTCCCAGGACAGCGGCGGTGCAGGGGCGGCCTGCCGGTGCGACCCCCGTAACGCACCGGCAGGCCGACCAAAACCGTCGAGAACGCTTGCCCGCCAAGGAGTTTCACCGTGGTCGAATCGGAGCAAGGACACTGCAGAGGTGTTCACTGGCGCACCCACATCGCCTTCACCAACAACACGATGCGGAACCCACCGCCGCGATCCCTCCGGCTGGTTCGGATCCCCGACCGGGTTCTGTGCACACCGGAGGAAGCCTGCGCCTGGGTCACCACGATGATGAGCAGGCACGCCCACCGAACACCCGTCCACTTCATCGGCCCCAGCGGCGTCCGGGGCCACGTCGCCGATCGCGATCACATCGCCCACAACGCAGCCGGCAACCTCGCTGTCCTCCGCCGAGGCCACAACGAGCAAGTCGCAGCACCCTGCCTCTCGTGAGTGCCAATGGTCGCCCTGGCCACCACAAGCGCTCACGAGGGTCGGGATGACGCGGCGTCTATTTCTGCGGTGTCCACGAGGATCTGCTGGAACGCTGTCAGTCGGTCGGCGTGGTGGAAGTGCGGCGCAGTGCGAACAGCACGATCAGGCACAGCACGGCGACGGCCACGGCGAAGTCCCGCACAGCGGGGACCAGACCTATGCCGGTGGCGAGGAAACCGACGCCGATGACGGGCAGGCCGACGCCGCTGTAGACGATCACGTAGAAGCTGGACAGGACCTCGGTGCGGCGGTCGGCCGGTGCGGCCTGGTTGATCGCGGTGAGACCGCCGAGGAACACCAAGCCCTGGCCGACGCCGGCGAGCGCGGTCGCGATCAGCAGCAGGACCAGCGATGACAGGCTGCCCGCGAGGGCGAGCAGACCCAGACCGACGGCCAGCACCGGCAGGCCAGCGCGCTGCAGGTCGTGCGGCGACTTGCCGTGGCCGACGAGCTGGACGAATGCCGAGCAGGCCAGCATCAACGCTACTGCCCCGCCGCCGAGCAGCAGGTTCGTGCTTTTCGCTAGGGCAGCGACGTAGGTGGGGACAAGAGCGAGGAACAGCCCGATCACGGCGAACGCGAGGAAGTTGGCCGTGCCGCTGGTCGCGAACGCGGATCGCATCGCGGCCGGGATCTCGGGTCGGCGCGGTCGCCGCCGGGCCACAGCTCGCGCATCGGGCAGCGCGCAGACCGCGACCGCGGCGAGGAGCAGCAGCACGATCTCCACGACGAACGGCAGCACGCGGGGCGCAGGGGCGTACTGGGCGAGCAGACCTGCCAGCACCGGGCCGATCCCCAAGCCCCCCACGGACACCACAGTGGACACCAGTGCCGCCTTGCGGTGGTCGCCGCTGGGTTCGAGTTCGGTCAGCGCCGCGGTCAACGGCCCCGCCGCGAGGCCGACGGCCAGGCCCTGCAGAACCCGGGCCGCGAACAACCACCCGGTGTCCGACGCGAGCGCGAAACCCAGCGCTCCCAGCGCCGCCGCCACCACGGCGGGCAGCAGCACTCGACGCCGACCGATCGCGTCGGACAGCGGGCCCGCCAACAGCAAGGACGGGATCAGCACCGCCACGTACGCGGCGAAGATCAGCGTGACCACCAGCGGCGAGAACCCGAAGCGCTGCTCGTAGTCCCGGTACAGCGGCGTCGGCAGGTTCGTACCGGTCAACAGGACCAGCAGCGCGTACGCCGCGCCCCAGAACCGCCACGTCCCCGCCCGCTCCCCCGATGACCCGGGTCCACCGGCCGACGGACTCCCCGGGTCAGGACGGCTCCGGCTATCGATTCGCATCGTCCGCACCCTTCTATGTTCGGATTTGGCGAACATAACACATGTTCGGGAATTGCGAACATGTTTGATAGGGTGGCGACATGGCAAGCCGCACCGCGACCGAGCTCGTGCACCCCACTCGCGCCCAGCTGGAGTTCACGGCCGTGCTGAACGCGCTGAGCGATCCGGTCCGGTTGGCCATCGTCGCGCGCCTGGCCGATGTCGGGCCCGAGGGCGAACTGGCCTGCACGACCTTCGCGCTGCCGGTCAGCAAGTCCACGCAGAGCGGCCACTTCAAGGTCCTGCGCGAAGCAGGGGTGATCTACCAGCGCGACGAGGGCACCCGGCGACTGAACCGGCTCCGCCGCGACGATCTCGACGCGTGCTTTCCAGGCCTCCTCGACCTCGCCATCCCCCAGGGACATGCCGCGATCGCCGGCTGGTCCGACTGATCGCAACGGCCCGTGAGCGCTGCTGGGCGAACACGCCCGGACAACCAGCCCCGGAACAACGCCGGCGCTCGTGTTCGCCCTGAAGCGCGCGGGTTCATCCGGTCAGGACTGGAGCTCCACGACGACCTTCACGTCGTCGGGCCCCGTGTCGAAGACGTCGGTCCAGTTGCGCAGTGGGATCCGGCGGCTGATCAGTGATTCCAGCCAGCTGCGATCGGCGGCGGCCAGCGCGCGCACAGCCTGGTCGTAGTGGCGGAGGTTGGCGTTGACGCTGCTCACGATGACGTCGTTGTCCAGCATCAACTCGGTGTCGATCGCCATCTCGGCGGGGAACGGGACGGTGCGGTGGTGGCCCGCGAGACCGGTCAACGCCGTGATCGCGTTGCGCGCGGTGTGCTGCAGGACCTCGAACACCAGCCTGCCGGATCCGGTCGTCTCGATCACGACTTCCGGCTCGCAGCGCAGTTCGTCCAGCGAGGTGTGGTAGGTGGCGCCGAGTGCGCGGACCAGATCGGGTCTGGGCCCCTCGACGACCTGGTCGAGCACGTGCACCTCCAAGCCGCGCTGGATGCCCAGCAGCGCGGCGAGCAGGCCGATCGGCCCGGCCCGGGTCACCAGCGCGCGATGAGGGGCGAAGTAGGCGCGTCGACCGATCATGTCGACCTGCTCCCAGGCCTTGGCCACCACCGACGCGGGCTCGGTCAGCACCGCCAGGTCGCCGAGCCCGGGACGACATCTGATCGCGAACCGCGGCTCGATGGTCCACAGCTGAGCACCGAAGCCGTCCAGTCCCCGGATGCCGCACTCGGTGTACCGGCCGTTGAGGCAGAAGTCCCACTGCCCGGCAGCGCAGGCCTCGCACGGCTGCGGGTCCGGACGCCGGACGACACCGACCACGTGGTCACCTTCGTGGAATCCGCTGATGGCCGGAGCGTGGATCACCTGGCCGACGGATTCGTGGAAGAGCACCATGCGGTCCTGCCCCGGCGGCAACGCACCGAGCCCTCGTTCGGCGACATCGCGATCGATGCGGCAGAACCCCGCCAGCAGCCCCCGCACGAGCAGTTCACCGGGCTGCGGGAGGGGATCGGGCAGCTCGGAGACCGCCGACGACTCCGGTCTACCTGGCACCACGGTGGCTGCCTTCACCTGCGAGCTCCCTCCTGCGAAGTCGAGCAGGTGCGGGAGGAGCCAAGGGGCAGCTCGCCCCGACCTGCACTCGATGGCACTGCCGTCGGGCGCCGCTGTCAATGGCGGGCGGATGATTCGCCAGGACGTGAAAACCCCTGCGCCACTCAGTCATCGCCGCTCCCAACCGCCACACGAGTGGACTTCCGGCGGACGGCAACTGGAACTCAGCCGAACCACCCTCTGGACGGATCCTGGTACTCGGACGCAGAAGCAGGTGCCTCCCCGGACCTGAAAGGCGTCCCACACCGGGACCTGTCAGCGCCCCGTTCGCAACCCCGGCCCGGCCGCCTCGCGCGTTCGCACCGGCCCGCCCGCGGTGTGCGAGGCGGTCGGGCTCCTGGGAGAAGATCGCAGGTATCGTCTTCCGGGTGGAATTGCGGCAGCTGGAGCACTTTCTGGCCGTGGCGCGTCATGGGAGCTTCACCGGCGCCGCCCGGGAAGTGCACGTCGTCCAGTCGGCGCTGAGCTCGTCGATCCGCAAGCTCGAAGCCGAGTTGGGCGCGCAGCTGTTCGAGCGCACCACGCGGCGGGTGCTGCTGACCGAGGCCGGGCGGGCGCTGGTCCCGATGGCGCACCGGATCGCCGCCGACGTCATCGCCGCGCGCGGTGAGGTCTCCGCGGTCGCGGGGTTGTCGCGCGGGCACGTGGCCATCGGCACCATCCAGGCGCTCACCGACGTCGATCTGCCCGGTGCGCTCGGTGCTTTCCAGCGGCGCTACCCCGGCGTGCGCATCCGCGTGCGGCAGGGCCTCGTCCCCGATCTGATGTCCTCGGTGGACAGCGGCGAGCTCGACCTCGCCTACGTCGCCTTCGACGGGCCGCTCGTCGACGGGCTGGTCGGCTTCGCCGAGTGGCGGCAGGAGCTCGTGCTGCTCTGCCATCCCGAGCACCGGTTGTCCGGGCGGCGGCGGGTCCGGCTGGCCGAGCTGGACGGCGAGGCGTTCGTGGAGTTCAGCGGCAGCGGGCTGCAGGAGTTGGTGGCCCGGCGGTTCGCCGACGCCGGGATCCGCAGGGACCCGGTGTGCGAGGCCACCAACATGCCGCTGCTGATCGAGCTGGTGGCGGCCGGGCTCGGGGTGAGCATCGTGCCCGCGCAGCTCGCCGAGCGCACCGGGCTCCCGCACGCCCGGATCGAGCAGCCGGGCCTGTCCAGGTCGATCTACCTGGCGGGCAGGCAGCCGGAACCGGTCAACCCGGCTGCTCGGGCCCTGCTCCAGCACCTCGTGGGCTGATCCCGGCGGCGAGCAGGAGCCCGGCTCCGGACAGCAGCGCGATCAGCCCCAGCAGCGTCGCGCCGGTGACCGACAGGACGAGCCCGACGACCAGCAGCCGCAGGGCCAGCGCGCGCAGCAGGCCGGGCCAAGGCGCGTTCACCGGGCCACAACTCACCATGACATCAGTGTTGGCCGGGCGATCCCCCTCGGGCCAACACCCGTTTTCGCTGAGTCCCATCTCCGGAATCGATCGGTCGACAGCCGGCACCGACCGGAGGTCACGACGTGTCGGCAGGTCGCGGCCGTCCCGAACCGGTTCGGCGAGAGGCGAACCGGCCGGAGCGCAGCCGCTTCCGCGCCGCTCTGCGGTTCTGGTCACGTTGTGCGTCGAGGTGGCCGGATTCGATGCTTGCCGCATGCTGGAGTTCACCGCTCTGTTGGCGGTCGGTGTCGCGGCGGGAGCGTTGAACGCCGTCGGCGGCGGCGGCACCTTCGTGACGCTGCCCGCGCTGGTCGCCGCCGGACTGCCCGCGGTCACCGCGAACGCGGCGTCGACCGTGGCGCTGCTGCCCGGCGCGCTCGCCAGCGCGTGGGCCTACCGCAAGGACGTGGTCCAGGTCGGCACCACGTCGCGGGCCGCGCTGACCGTGACCAGCCTGTTCGGCAGCGCGCTCGGTGCCGGGCTGCTGCTGGCGCTGCCCTCGGAGTCGTTCCGCGTCGCGGTGCCCTGGCTGCTCGCGTTCGCGACCGTGGTCCTGGCGTTCGGGCGCAGCATCTCGCGACTGCTCTCGACCGCGATCGGGCGCCCGGTCGACCTGAGCGCCAGGAGCGTCCTGATCGGACAGTTCGTGCTGGCCGCGTACGGCGGCTACTTCGGCGGTGCGGTCGGGATCCTCACGCTGGCGTTCTGGAGCGTCGGGCTCGGGCTCGACCCGGCCAGGGGCAATCCCACCCGGATCGTGCAGCTGGCCGCGATGTACGGCACGGCCGCGGTGCTCTTCCTCGTCGCTTCCGATGTCCGGAGCTACCCGGCGCCGGTCCTCGCCGTGCTTCTCGGCGCGATCGGTGGTGGGTTCGCCGGTGCTCGTCTGGCCCGGTGGCTGCCCGCCCGCGTGGTGCGCGGAATCGTGCTCACCACAGCGGTGACGATGACCGTCCTGTACTTCCTCCGCGGTTGATCAGCTGCGCGGGCGGAAGGCGATCGCGCGCGTTCCGGCCGCGACCTCCGGCCAGCGGGTGTCGGCCGGATCCGCCGGGAAGCCCAGCAGCGGCGCCAAGCGCTTCCACGCGCTCGGGTGAGCCCGGCTGTAGGCCAGCAGCACTCGCCGCACCTCAGCGGCATCGAGGTACCGGTGCTCCGGTCGCGGCCACCGGTGGCGGCTCAGGCGGACTTCGATGGCCGGTGCGGCCTGGATGTTGCGGTACCAGTCGGGATTCCTGCCCCACGCCGCCACCACGACCACTTCGGGGATGTCCGGGTCGTAGCGCACCACTTCGACGACCACCTCCCGCCGCGCTCCGGTGCGCCGCCCGCGGTGGGCGAGGTAGACGAACCGGTGCCCGGCCAGGAAGCCGAGCCCTGCGCGGTAGAGGTAGATCGGCGCGCGCAGCAGTACCCGCAGCAATCCACGAGGTTTCCGGTCGGTCACCGCCATGCGCGCTCTCCTCCTGCGGTCTCGTGCTTCCCGGGCGGTTCCGCGCCGTTCACCCGGCACCGCCCGGAGTTTCGACCAGCCGGGCAAGGACCGGGAGCACGGCATCGGCCGTGAGGCCCGGGTGCAGCGCGCGCTGCATCATCAGGCCGTCGATCGCCGAACCCACCACCGCCGCGGTCGTGCCCGCCTCCGCAACCCCGCGCTCGGCGAGCCAGCCGCCCAGCCGCGCGCTGAACTCCGCAAGCACCTCGGCGACCTGGCCGCGCAGCGCCGGATCGCGCGTGGCCGCGAGGTAGGTCTCGGCGAACAGCACCGAGACGGCGTCGTCACCGGTGTAGCGGTCCAGCGAGGTCAGCAGGAGTTGCAGCGCCTCGGCGGGCGTGTCCGCCCGTTCCAGCAGCGGTTCGAGCGACGCGCCCACATCGCGCATCACGCCGACGGCCGCTGCCGACAGCAGCACCTGCACCGATGCGAAGTGGTAGTGCACCAACCCCGCGCCCACGTCGGCGCGCTCGGCCACCATCCGGGTGCTGACCGCACCCCAGCCGCGCTCGGCGATCAGCTCCGCCGCGGCTTCCAGCAGCCGTTGCCGCACCTCACGGCCACGATCAGCCGACTTCGGCCCCATCGCGAACACCTCCAATTGGGCAACTGCCCAAGGCGGCTGACCAAACAGTAGCACCGGCGTCAACGGCACCCCGACGTGCGGCGGTCAGCGCTCCAGCGGGGTCGGGACGACACGTGGCACCGACTCCCGCACAGTCCACAGCGGACATTGACTCGGCGTGGCCGAATGTCCTGTACCTGCAAGGTGATTACCTGGATGTAAGTACTTGCGCCAGCGGGGTAACAGCACAATGCTGGGCGCGGCTGGCGGATGCATCGTGATCTCCGCACCGAAGCGCCGTGCCACTGCCGGGTCGGCGCACCACAGGAGGATGAAGCAAATGGTCAACACCGGACCCACCCCGGTGACGGTTATCGGCCTCGGCGCCATGGGCCAGGCCCTCGCCACTGCGTTCCTGGACGCCGGTCACCCGACGACGGTGTGGAACCGCACTGCGGCCAAGGCGGATCCGCTGGTGGCCAAGGGTGCGGTGCGGGCGGAGACGGTAGCCGAAGCAGTGGCGGCCGCACCGCTGATCGTCGTCTGCGTGCTGGACTACGCGGCCGTGCACGCCCTCCTGGGCCCGGCGGCCGACGAGCTGCCCGGCCGAGTGCTGGTGAACCTCACCAACGGCACGGCGCAGGAAGCCCGCGCTTCCGCGCAATGGGCCGCCGAGCTGGGCGCCGAATACGTCGACGGCGGCATCATGGCCATCCCGCCGACCATCGGCACCCCGGACTCGGTCATCCTCTACAGCGGTTCGCAGCAGGCGTTCGACACCCACTCGAAGGCGCTGGATCTGCTCGGCACCAGCAAGTTCCTGGGCACCGACGCAGCCCTGGCCTCGCTGCACGACCTCGCGCTGCTCGGCGCGATGTACGGCATGTTCGCCGGTGCCTACAACGCGATCGCGATGGTCGGCACCGAGAAGGTCGCGGCCACCGAGTTCACCGACGAACTGCTGGTGCCGTGGCTGAACTCGATGGTGGCGGTGCTGCCGATGCTCGCCGAGGAGGTCGACTCCGGAGCGGAGGTGTCCGAGGGGCGCAGGCTGGTCGAGCGCGTCGCGCTGACCAACATCATCGACACCGCGAAGGCCCAGGGCGTGGCGGCGAACTTCGTGAACCCGCTCCAGGCGATCAAGGACAACACCTGATCGCGCGGGGCTACCCTTGCTTCGGGTTGTTCGGGCACGAGGCGATTGGGCGGTGCGAAGCATGAGCGTGCGCGCGAGGCCGCATTTCTGCAGCCTGAACGCCGCGGTGGACATCCTTAGCGGGAAGTGGAAGATCCTCCTCCTGTGGGAGTTGCTGGAACAGCCGCGCCGCTTCGGCGAACTTCGCCGCCTGGTCCCGGGAATCCGCGAGAAGGTGCTCATCGAGCAGTTGCGCGAGCTGGAAGCCGACGGAGTGGTCGCGCGGAAGGCCTTCGACGGCACCCGACTGCACGTCGAGTACTCCCTCACCGAAGCAGGAGTGGCGCTCACGAGAGCGCTGGAACCGCTGACGCAGTGGAGTCTCGAGCACGTCGTGCCGAGGTGAACGACCACCGCCCGACAGGACGAGCGGCCATGCGCGAAGATGTGCTGCTGCACGCGAAGCGGTGTTTGTCAAACGCCCTTCAGAACGCGCTCAAGTGCCGCCCGGCCCGCAGGCCCCCAGTGCGACTTACCACCGGGGAGGCCGCGGTCCCCGTTCTGCCCCATGAGCATCAGGAAGAGACTCTTCATGGCGGCCAGCCCGCGGGCACGCCTGATCGCAGCCTCGTCCGCTCGCGCGTACGTGTCGAAGAACCGCGAGGCCGCGCCCGCGGGCAGCAGCACCCACGCGGCAGCGAGGTCCCAGGCCGGATCGCCGGCGAACATGTCACCGAAGTCGACGACGCCGGAGAGCGTTCCGCCCGAGACGACGACGTTCGCCGGATGGAGGTCGCCGTGCACCCACACCGGCGGGCCCGCCCACGCGCGGGCGGCAACGGCGTCGTCCCAGACGGTGCGGACGTCGGCAGCGATGTCGTCGGGAGCAACGGCCTGGAGGAAGCCCTCGAAACCGTCCGTGCAGTCCCTGGGATGGGCTCCGCGATCCGCGGCGATCGGTGCGTCGGCGGGCGCCTCCGCGTGCAGCGCCCGGAGGAAGCCCGCCAGCGCGTCGGCCGCGTGGGAAGCGCGGCTGATCGTGCCGTGGTCCAGCGGCTCACCGGGAACCCACGTCATCACGGTCCAGTGCTTCGGGAACCGCTCGGACGGCTTGCCGAACCGCACCGGGTTCGGCACCGGGAGCGGCAGGCGCGGGGCCAGCACGGGCAGCCACCGCCGTTCCTTGAGCTGGAGTTCCGGGGTCGGGTCCATGCGCTGCATGCGCACGGCCAGCTCGTCGCCGAGGCGCCACATCCGGTTGCCCCAGCCGCCCGCCACCTCGCGGATGGTCAGCCCCGCGAGGTCTGGATGCTGCTCCTGCAGCAGTTCTCGGACCAGGTCAGCGGTGATCTCGATCTCGGTCATCGCGAGGTCAGTGTACTGAGGCGGCAAGCCGGGGCTGGCAGATCAAGGCTCTTGCGACGGAACCGGAGAAGCGGACGTCCGCGCTGCCCTGGCCCTCAACGTCTCCAATGGAGCGCAGCGGGCCCCGACCGCGCTGACGGACTCCGCTCCGACCGCGAAGCGGGCGCTGCCGGAAGTCCCGGCAGCGCCCGCCGCAGCTCAGCGGATGGTCGTGCGGGACAGCGACAGCGACTTCGTCTCGGCGACCAGGAAGATCACCGCGAGCAGGCTGACGACCGCGACTCCCATCAGGTAGAACGCCGGAGCGCTCGAATTGCCGGAGGTTCCCACCAGCCAGGTCGCGACGAGCGGCGCGGTGCCGCCGAACAGGACGTAGGCGGCGGTGTAGCCCATCGCCGATCCGCTGGCGCGCAGGTGCGCCGGGAACATCTCGACCATCGCCGGGACGTTGCTGGTGCCGATCGTCGCCACCAGCACGGCCAGCACCGAGCTGCCCACCACCGCACCGGCCAGGCTGATCTCCATGAGCAGGAACGAGGGCATGGTGAGCACCGCGAACCCGCCGCAGGCGGCCAGCAGCATCGGGCGCCTGCCGAAGCGATCGCTGGCCATCGCCATCAGCGGGCACGCCGCCGTGTAGGCCAGCATCGAGATGAGGTTGGTGAGCAGCGCCTCGGTCTTGCTGTAGCCGAGCGAGGCGGACATGTAGGAGATCATGTAGCTGCTCATGAAGTAGTAGCCCACCGCGTTGGTGATGCTGTAGGCGAACAGCGCGAAGATCTGCTTGCGCGACACCTTGAGCGCGTCCCGCAGCGGCGTCCGGGTCTTGTTCTCGGCGTTCTCGAGCGAGCGGAACACCGGGGTGTCCGCGAGCCGGGACCGCAGGTAGAGGCCGATCGCGCCGAGCGGCCCGGCGATCAGGAACGGAATGCGCCAGCCCCAGGACTGCAGCGCGTCCTCGGACAGCAAGCCGGTGAGCACCACGCCCACCGCCGAACCGGCCACCGCAGCCACGCCGACGGTCATCGGCACGACGCTGGCGTAGCGCGCCCGCCTGCCGTCCGGCGCGTACTCCATGATGAACGAGGAGGCACCGGTGTACTCACCGCCGGTGGAGAAGCCCTGCACCATGCGCATCACCAGCAGCAGCAGCGGCGCCGCCAGCCCGATGGCGGAGTACGTCGGCAGCAGCCCGATGAGCAGCGTCGAGGCGCTCATGCACAGCACGCTCAGCGCCAGCGCGCGGTTGCGCCCGATCCGGTCGCCGTAGCGGCCGAAGAACAGGGCCCCGAGCGGCCGGGCGACGAAACCGGCGCCGAAGATCGCCCAGGTGGCGAGCAGCGCGGCGGCCGGGTCGAAGCGCGGGAAGAACAGCATCGCGATGGTGGCCGACATGACGGCGTAGGCGCCGGAGTCGAACCACTCGACGAAGTTGCCGATGGCCGTGGCGATGGTGACCCGTCGCCGCGTCCTGGAGGCGTCCTGGTTCGTCGGGGCGGCGGTGGCGAGCTGGTCCGGTGGCATATCCGAACTCCTGTCCATTGTGTCCGGTACTGCGCCCGGCATCTGTCGTAGCAGGGAAACCGATGGGGTCGTGGGGCCGCCACCCGGGGTGCGGCCACCGCGGTGGGGCACCGCGAACCGGGTGCCCCACCACCGCTCGCTCAGCTCAGGTCCCGCCGCCGGAGCTCGGCGCGCTGGATCTTCCCGGTGGCCGATCGCGGCAACCGCGCGGCGAACTCGACCAGCCGCGGGCAGGCGAACCGGGAGTGGTTGGCCTTCGCGAACGACATGATCTGCTCGCCCAGCTCCGGACTCGGCGAGTAGCCGTCGGCCAGCTCGATCCAGGCCTTGACCAGCTGGCCCCGCACCGGATCCGGCACGCCCACCACACCGGCGTCGGCGACCGCCGGGTGCTCGCGCAGCACCGCCTCGACCTCGTACGGGCCCACCCGGTAGCCGGAGGTCTTGATGACGTCGTCGGTGCGCCCGAGGAACCAGTAGTAGCCGTCGGAGTCCACGACCGCCTGGTCCTTGGTGTGGTACCACTCGCCGCCGAAGTCCTTCGCCGACGCTTCGGGACGCCCCCAGTAGCCCAGCGGGAACTGCGGGTTGCTGCCCGCGCGCAGGCAGATCTCGCCCGGTTGTCCCGGTTCGACCGGCCGTTCCCGCTCGTCCAGCAGCACCACGTCCCAGCCGGGCAGCGGGCGCCCCATCGAGCCCGGTTTGACCGGAACGCCCGGGAAGTTGCCGACCAGCGGGTAGGACTCGGTGGAGCCGTAGTAGTCCAGCAGGGTCACGCCGAACTGCTCGTCGAACCACTCGATCAGATCGGGCGTCAGCGGCTCGTTGGCGCAGCACACCACGCGCAGCGACTGCGGGTAGCGGGTTCCCGCATCGGGGACGTCGGCGCGCATCTTGCGCACGAAGGTCGGGTTCACCAGCGCCGTGGTGACCCGGTTGCGCGCCATGGCGGCCAGCAGGCCTTCCGGGTCGAACCCGGCCGCGGGCCGGTAGACCAGGTGCGTCGCGCCCGCCCGCAGCGGCCCCATGAGCTTGGCCATCGACCACGCCCAGTCGCCCGCGCCGTAGAAGACGTCACCGGACCGCAGGTCGTGGCAGTACTGGAACTCGTTGTGCCCCAGCAGAGTCCGGTGCGCGTGGACGATGCCCTTCGCCTCGCCGGTCGTGCCGGAGGTGTAGAAGATCAGCGCCGGGTCGTCGGCCGCGGTGTCGGCGGTGGCGAACTCCGCGGGGTGCTGCGCGATCTCCGGGTCGTCCACGCTCACCAGTCGGGCTCCGGCCTCCTCGGCGAGCGGCCGGGCGCGGTCGAGCTCCGCGTGCTCGGTGATCAGGACGGTGCTGCCGGAGTCGGCGAGCCGGTAGGCGATCGGCTCGTCGGCCCACAGCAGCGACATGGTCACCAGGACGGCCCCGGTGCGCAGCACGCCCAGGTAGGTCGCCGGGGTGTCCGGCCGCTGCGGCAGCAGCACCGCCACCCGGTCGCCCTTGCGGACTCCCAGCGCGTGCAGGTGCGCGGCCACCCGCAGGGACCGGTCGCGGACCTCCGCCCAGCTCACCCGCTGGTGCCAGCCGGTGTGGTCCTCGAAGATCAGCGCGGTCCGGTCGCCCGGGTGGTGGTCGGCGACGTCGGCGGCCATGTTGTAGCGCTCGGGCACGTGCCAGCGCTGGCCGGCGACCAGCTCCCGGTAGACGCGCTCGCCCGCGGCGAGGTCACCGGGCGGCACGACCGGGCGTTCGGATTCGATGGTGCTCATGCGGATCGGTGCACTCCTGTTCGTGGCGGTCAGCGGCGCTTGCTCAGGAAGCGGTCCATCTCGCGCTGCGGTTCACCGCTGGCGTAGGCGGCGGCGTGCACCTTCTTCGCCGCTTCCACGGCATCGGTGAGCGCCGCGTCGTCGATCTCGCGCAGCCGCGCCTTGGTCAGCTCCACCGCGCCGGGCGGGAGTTCGGCGAGCTTCGCGGCGAGCGCGATCGCACCGTCGAGCACGGCGTCCTCGTCGACGAGCTGGGTCAGCAGCCCGAGCCGCTGGGCCTCCACCCCGTCCACCAGTTCCGCGGTGAGCGTGAACTCGATCGTCTTGGCCTTGCCGAGGATGTCCCACATCGCCCAGATCCCGGTGATGCTCGGAATCCCGGAACGCACTTCGGGCTGGCCCATGCGCACTCCGGCGTGCCCCACCCGGAGATCGGTCAGCAGTGCGAACTGGAAGCCGGAACCGGCGGCGACGCCGTTGATCGCGGCGATGGTGGGCTTGTCGATGTCGCGCACCGCCCGGTACAGCACGTCGAAGCCGTCGATCCAGGCCTCCGCCGCGGCGTGGTCGGACTGATCGATCGCGGCCGTCTCGGCGAGGTCCTGACCTGCGCAGAAGGCCCGGCCGGCGCCGGTGATCACCACCGCCCGGCAGTCCTCGTCCGCGCCGAGCTCGGCGAAGACCTCCACCAGCCGGGTGCGCATGTCGTGCGTCCAGGCGTTCAGCTTGGCCGGGCGGTTGAGGGTGACCACGCCGACGGTGCCGCCCGGAATCGCCTCCCGCCGCAGCAGGACGGTCTCCGTGCTCGAAGCGGTGGCAGCTGAAACGTTCATGCGAATACCTCCGAGAGATCGCGAAAGCGATCCAGATTCGGTGAATGAGCGTGATGATCCGGCGAAACCGGCCGGGCGTTCCGGAACCGGTGCATGGAATGCAAGCAAGCGGGGCGGGACCGCGTCCAACACCATTCCGCTCCCGCGGTGATATCAAAGCGGTATGGAACTCCGCCACCTGCGCTACTTCACCGTGCTGGCCGAGGAGCTGCACTTCGGCCGCGCGGCCGCCCGGCTGCACATGGCGCAGCCGCCGCTGTCGCAGCGCATCCGCGACCTGGAGCGGGAGCTCGGGGTGCAGCTGTTCGACCGCAACCGCCGCCAGGTCGCGCTCACCGAAGCCGGTGCGCTGCTGCTGGAGCACTCGCGCCGCGTGCTGGAGAGCGCCGAGTCGGCGCAGGAGGCGATGCGCAGGCTGCGTCCCGGCGAGAACGGCGTCGTGCACGTCGGCATCCCGCCGGACACGATGCCCGTCACCCTGCGCACGCTGCTGGACGAGTTCGCCGAACGGGCCCCCGACGTGCTGGTCGACCTGCACGAGCTCACCACCGACGAGCAGCTGGCGGCGCTGCGGGAAGGCGTCCTGGACGCCGCGGTGGTCCGGCATCCCTGCGACATCTCGGGCCTGGATTCCGGCCCGATCGCGCGCCGCGCGCTCGGCGTGCTGCTGCCGGTCGAGCATCCGCTGGCCGGGTCGGAGCAGGTGCGGCTGCGCGACCTCAACGGGCAGCCGCTGGTGATCTTCCCGCGGGCGATGGCGCCGATGCTCTACGACCACGTCCTGTCGATCTGCCGCGCGGAGGGCTTCCGCCCGGGAGCGATCCGGCACGCGCGCAACCCGCACTTCGTGCACGGCCTCGTCCTGGCCGGACGCGGGGTGCACTTCAACGAACCGCCACCGGGCGAGCCGCGCAAGGGCCTGGTCTGGCGGCCGCTGGAGGATTCCCCGCTGTCCTGGCGGACTTCCGTGGTGTGGGTACCGCGCCGCAGGCACGCCGCCATCGACGCCTTCGCCGCGGTCGCCACCATCGGCCTGGCCGCAGCCGGGCACCACACCGAGGAAGACCGCGAGGAAGCCGCACCGTGAGCAGCAGCCGCGGCGCGGTGGCGCGGCGGAATGGCACATCAGATCGCAGCTGCTGCTGTCATCGTGCACGGCAAGGTGACAGCAGCAACGGCGCTTTCAAGCAGCTGCACGGATATCGGAACCATTCCAGCGCCGACGAAGATTGATCTTCCCGGCGAGCACTGGATGAGCTGACAGGGCCATCGAGATCGCTCACCTCGGTCTTGATCAGCTGCTCCGGGTAACTTTTCACGCGTCAAGCCCAAAGATCTCAGTAACACGGATCCGGCCGTCCACCACCTCAATCAGACCGTTGTCTCGAAGTTTCGCGAGGTACGTGGAATACGTGCCGCTAGTGGGCTTGAGGCCCGCTTTCCGAGCGAGCTCATCGCGACTCAATCCCACCGAGCCAGCCTCAAGTAAAACTTCAAGCATTCTCCTTGCGCCACCTCGAAACACAGAGAGCCATTGATTACGAATCTTCTCCTTCGTCAAGGGCTTGACCGAACGAACCCCTGCGCTGCGACGTCCCCGCTCCGTAAGAGCAACGAAGCCGTCGCCATCGATGGTGATCAACTTACGACTGCGCAATCTGGACAGATAAGTGGAAAAGGTGCCGCTGTTTGGCGAGAGCACGCTCAAAGTGGCCAGCTGACTCCGAGTCAGCCGCCGATGGCCGACGAGAACTCCGATCATCCGCTTCTCCCCGCCTCGGAGATCGCGAATATCATCCTCTCCTTCGGCCCCCTCCTCTACAGCTCTGACCTCCGAAGCTCTGTCCTCTGCAGCTCTCTCCTCCACGGAGCTCTCCTCCGCCGCGCCTCGCTCTGCAGAGGCCTCCTCCGCGGGTCGCCTCTCTCCAGAACTCTCGGATTCGATCACTCGTGGAACCACGAACCAATCGATCAAAGAGCGGATCACCTGAATCGCTTCTGCCAGCAGCTCTTGCCTGCGCCTCTCCGCAGCCTTGAATTCCTCCATCAAATGGAACAACCGTTCGAATTCTTCTTCAGCGCCAGACCCACTGGTCACTGCGGGCCTCCCTCCATTGGAGGACGGCGGTAGCTCCTAGCCAGGGACTGCCTACTCGCCTCCCACTGCCAGAGTAGTACGTCACTTCTCCCCGAAATAGCCCCAAAATTGTGGCTTCGATCAGTGGCACTCCATTCTGCCCCGGGGGTATCACTAGGAGCAGCCGCCCCAATCAAGTCCTGCCCAAAGCAAGCTTCGATCAACTGTCGTCGGGCAGATTCTTCAAATCTGCTGGTCCGAGCACGGGGACGGCGCCGTGAATCTGCTATTTCCACATCCGATCAAGGGTGACTGCGGCGCAGTACCTTCGCAGCGACTCCAGTCCCACAACCGGCTGAGCCGGAATGGCCTGTGGAGCAGATGTCGTCAGGAGTAGCAGGTATAGATCTCTGCGCAGAAAGGTTGGCGAGGGCCCAGCAAGGCAGGACGCCCGGCAGAGTTAATCTTCACAACCGCCCAGTTCCTTGGCACGGCTGTCCAGCCCAATCGCCGATCACTGCAGGCGAGTCCTGTCGAAGGAACGGGCTGACCGTCCACCAGCCCGGCCAGACCTTGCGACAGTTGTCCGAAACGGACGATCACACCCCGGGAAGCCGGGGTGTGATCGTCGCATGTGGAACTTCAGGCCAGGCCGATCACCTTGGGGACGAACAGGATCGCCACGTAGTAGGCCATGAACTGGACTCCCGCGTTCATCCCGAACAGGCGGTTCGTCACGCCCGCGAACGCCGCGATCAGCAGCGTGGCCGCCACGCCGAACGCGCCGCCCTCGTACCAGGAGATCACCACGATCAGGCCCGCGAACGCGCCGATCAGCGCTTCGTGGCTGACCTTGCGCATCACCCACAGGCTCGCCGACCGGGCGAAGTTCATGCTCAGCGGGTAGGCGACGATCGCGGCCAGCGCCACGCCGACCAGCCCGAAGACCAGGAACTGCCAGGTCGACATCATGGTGTGCAGGTTGTTCACCTGACCGGTCGCCTCGTCCACGCCGTACACCGGCGGCGCGTTGAACAGCGGTGCCGCCGGGCCGGCCGCGACCGGGCTCAGCGGCAGCCCGAACGCCACCAGCGGGATCAGCGTCTCGGCGAGGTAGGTCGACTCCGTGGTGCCGTTCTTGACCGCCATCACCGAGGTCAGCCGCTCGTAGACGTGCTTGATCCGGGAGCCGACGAGTTCACCGGCCAGCACCGTCGTGGCGACCGGGCTGAACACGAAGGTCGTCGAGCTCACCCCGGCGGCGGCCGAGGTCAGCGCGATCTGCCGCGGGCTGAGCACCTTCGCCGGGTTGGGCAGGTAGCCGCTCCAGTCCTTGACCTCCGGCGCCAGCCAGAACACCTTGCGCCCGCTGCGCGGCATGGCGGCGCGGCCGGTGCGGGAGCCGAGCTGGAGCAGGTCGGCGATCAGCGGCCCGACGGCGATGCCGAGGAAGAAGCTGATGCTCAGCGTCTCCCCGATCGCGTTCTTCGACAGCGCGTTGACCGCCGTCACCAGCAGCACGAACGGCACGATGCAGACGATGCTGGTCCAGCGGCCCGGGGAGAAGTACCCGATCAGCACCGCGGCGATGACGAAGACGTACGGCGCGGCGGCGGTGATGTGGGTGCCCAGCGGGGCGAGCACCGCGGCCAGGCCGACGGCGACCGGCACCGCGATGAACGCGGAGAGGATCGCCCCGGAGATCGCCTTGCGCAGCGCGATGTGCGGGATTCCCAGCCGCCGGAGCATGTTCGCCTCCGGCAGCAGCGGCACCGCGGTGGTGTCGCCGGGAATGCCCAGCAGCGTGGTCGGGATGGCGTGGGTCATGTGCTTGGACACCGCGGCGGCGATGAAGAACGTGAACACCCCGACCGGTGGGACGCCGAGCATCACCACCAGCAGCGTCAGCGGTGCCAGCGTCGCGGTCTCGTCGGTGCCGGAGACCATCCCGATCGCGGAGAACACCACCGCGCCGATCAGGCCCATGCTCAGCGCGATCAGGATGTCGTTGAGGATCACGGCTTGACCTCCGGATCCCGCTGCTGCGCCTGGGCGAACGCGTCGTGGAGACCGACCGAGCGCAGTTCCCGCGCCGCGTGCGGCGAGAGCTCACCGGTCGACGCCCGGCCGTTGTCGGCCAGGATCTCCTGGATCGCGGCCTGGTGCTCGTCCGGCGAGAGCGCGTGCTCGTGCACGATCCGCTTGGGCGGGAACAACTTCGCGCACACCACCGCCGCGATCAGGCAGCCGAGCAGGCCCGCCAGCAGTGCGTACCCGTCCTGCAGCTCGGCGCTGACCGCGGTGTTCCGCAGCGCCGCCCCGGCCAGCAGGAGCGCGCCCAAACCCGTTGCGGCGCCGAGCAGAACCGACAGCCACAGGTGCTTCGGGTCGACCGCGTCGCCCCACACCCGCACGTACTGCTGCGAATCCGGTTCGGTCATCGCCCGGCCTCCGCGCGCAGTTCGGACAGCACCTTCTCCGCGTGGTCGGCGCGGACCGCCTTGTCGGCGACCAGCCGCGCGACGACCGCGGCCAGCTCCGCCTCCGTCGCACCGGCGGCGACCGCGACGTTGCGCGCGTGCAGCGACATGTGGCCGCGCTGGATGCCCTCGGTCGCCAGCGCCCGCACCGCGGCGAAGTTCTGCGCCAGCCCGACCGCGGTGATGATCTCGCCCAGCTCGGCGGCCGTCGACACGCCGAGGACCTGCACCGCCCGCTGCGCCACCGGGTGCACCTTGGTGGCGCCGCCGACCAGGCCCACGGCCATCGGGAGTTCGAGGGTGCCGACCAGGTTGCCGTCGGCGTCCTGCTCGAACCGGGACAGCGAGGTGTAGCGGCCCTGATCGTTGACCGCGTGCGAGTGCGCCCCGGCTTCCACCGCGCGCGTGTCGTTGCCGGTGGCGAGCACCACCGCGGTGATGCCGTTCATGATGCCCTTGTTGTGCGTCGCCGCCCGGTACGGATCGGCGTCGGCCAGCGCGGCGGCGTGCACGATGTCGGCGACCACCTCGGCGCCGCCCACCGACTCGGCGTCGAAGACCGCGCGCGCCCGGGACAGCCGCAGATCGGCCTTGTTGGTCAGGATCCGCAGCAGCGTCCTGCCGCCCGCGATCCGACCGGCGCGGTCGGCGATAGCCTCGGCCATCGTGTTGACCGCGTTCGCACCCATCGCATCGCGCACGTCCACCACCAGGTGCGCGACGACGTAGCGCTGCTCGCGGGCCTCCACCAGCCGCACCACCAAGTCGCGCACGCCACCGCCGAACTCGACCAGCCGCGGGTCCTGCTCGTTGGCCAGCGCGATCAGCTCGTGCCGCGCCTCCAGCAGCCGCAGCCGGGCCGCCTCCGGGTCGGCGACGTCGACGATCTGCACCTGGGCCTGCATGATCGGGTCGGTGGACGAGGTGGTGAAACCGCCGTGCACGCGGGCGATCCGGGCGGCGTTGCTGGCCGCCGCGACCACCGACGGTTCCTCGGTGGCCATCGGTACCAGCACGTCGCGCCCGTTGACGGTGAAGTTGGTGGCCACGCCCAGCGGGATGCCCAGCACGCCCACCACGTTCTCGATCATGTGGTCGGCCTGCTCCAGCCCCAGCCCGGCGCGGGGGTCGAACACGGCCAGCGCGTCCTCGTCCACACCCGCGTGGGCGGCGACCAAGGCCCGCCGCTGAGCGATGGAGCGGTCCTTGAAGCCTGCAAGTCGACTGGTCGACACCGTTCCTCCTGTGCGTTGCGAGCGGCGGCCGACCTCACGGCCGCGTCGCCGTTACCCGTATGCCGAGGAACTGTAGGCAGCGCTCCGCCGCCAGAACATGGAGCAACGCTCCATCCGGGCCACCCGGGAATGGGACGATCGCACATCCCGGTCGCCGTCGGCGAGGGTGCGCGCACGCAGCGCTACCGATCAGGCTGGAACCGGCGCCGCAGCCCTTCCAGCCGCACCGCCACCGAGAGCCGGAAGAACGGCTCCGGGTCGCGCCACGAGTCGCCGAGCAGGCTCGTGACCCGGTCGATCCGCTGCAGCACGGTGTTGGTGTGCACGTCCATGCTCCTGGCCGTGCGCACCGGGCTCGCGTTGCAGTCGACGAACTGGCGCAGGGTGCTCAGCAGCTCGGTGCCGCGGTCGGCGTCCCAGCGCAGGACCGGGCCGATCAGGCGGTCGATGAACTGCTGCGCGCCGGCCGGTTCGCCGGCGAACATCGAGGTGTAGGGCGCGTACTCGTCGGCGTCGACGGCAGCGGATTCGACGCCCAGCGCGGCGAGGACCCGGCTGCAGTCGCGCACCGCGGCGAAGCGGGCGGAGAGCTCACCGAGGACATCGGCGGGGCGCGCGGCCACCGCCAGGACTTCGTCCACGCCCGTTCCCGCGCGCACCCGGTCCCGCACGAGCGCCGCGGCCTCCCGCGGATCGGCCTCCGGCAGGACCAGCGTGACGACGCCCTCGACCTCGCCGAACAGACCCGATGCCGAGGCCAGCACGTGCGCAGCGCGCAGCGCCGCCCGGCGGTGTTCCGGAGCGACCACGGCGACCACGACGGTGCGGAGGTCCTGCGGGCGCACCCGGCGCGCGCGGAGCCTGGCCGCGAGGTCGGAATGCCTGCGCACGTCGGGGCTGAGCACGTCGTTGAGCAGCTCGCCGCGAACCCGGTCCTCCGCGTAGCGGACGGCATCCTGCTTCAAGGTGAGCAGCGCGGTGATCTGCGCGGCGCGCTCGATGGTGCGCTGCTCGACGGCACCGAGTTCCACCGCGCCGTCACCGATGAGCAGCCCGCCGAGCACCATGTCCCCGGCCAGCACGGCGACCGCCGCGCGGAAGTCGTCCTGCCGCGGTTCGAGCAGCGTGCAGCGCCCCGATCGCCGGCTGTCGGCGAGAGCTGCCCGCACCGGAGCGGAATCGATCACCGTCGCCGCCGCGCCGTCCGACGAGGCCAGCACCGCGTTGTTCTCGTCGACGATGACCACGGGGCGCTCCAGGGCATCGCTCAGCGTCCGGGCGACATCGGCCGCGCCGCCACCGCGCAGCACGGCCGCGGTCAGCTCCTCGTGCACCTGCCCGGCCCGTTCCATGGCCTCGACGTGCTGGGCCAGCTCGGCGTAAGCGCGTTGCGTCTCCTCCGCGGCATCCCGCGCCTGCGAGAGCAGCCTCGTCGTCTGCAGCACGACCGCGACGTTGTCCGCGAAGGCCGACAGCAGCGCGACCTCCTCCGGGGAGAAGGCGTGCTCGCTGCGGTTGGCGGCGAACAGCACGCCCAGCACGTGATCACCGGCGATCAGCGGCACGCCGAGGATGGAGACCAGCCCTTCGGCGCGCACCGCGACGTCGATGCTGTCGGCGTGCGGCACGTCCCGCAGGTGCGCGTAGTGCGAAGTCCACTGTGGAGCGCGGGATTCGACGACCTTGCCCGCGAGCCCGGTGTGCGGCGGCACCCGCAGCCGCTGGAAGGCCGACGCGACGGTGCCCGCGGTGGACCGCACCCGCAGTTCGCTGGTCTCCTCGTCGAACTCCGACAGGTAGGTGACATCGGTGCCCGCGAGGTCGTGGGCGCGCCGGACCAGCCCGGCCACCAGCTCCTCCACGTCGTGCAGCGCGGCGAGCTCCCGCGCGCAGGAGAACAGCGCGGACAGCTCCCGTCCGCGCCGGTGCAACCGCGCGACAGCGCCCTGCAGCTCGCGCACCCGCTGCCCGACCTGCGTCACCGCCGCCGGGTCGAGCCGCTCGGCGGCCAGCAGCTCCGCCACGGCATCGTGCTCGTCGGGCACGCCCTTCGCGGCCAGGTCGAGCAGCGCCAGCACGGCACCGACCGAAATACCCCGCTGCCCGGCACCGCTCATCCCCACCACCTGCGCGAATCGTCACTGCCACGGCATCGTACGAGCCGATGGGGACCGGCGGCGGTGCGCTCGGGGGATGGACGCACCGCCGCCGGAGTCATCACGCGCCGATGGTGGCGGTGTCGATCACGAAGCGGTAGCGGACGTCGCTGTTCTCCACCCGCTCGTAGGCCTCGTTGACCTGGTCGGCGGAGATGAGCTCGATCTCCGCGCCGATCCCGTGCTCCGCGCAGAAGTCCAGCATCTCCTGCGTCTCGGCGATGCCGCCGATCATCGATCCGGCCAGCACCTTGTTGCCGCCCAGCAGCGAGAACGCGTTGTAGGACAACGGCTCACCGGGCGCGCCGACGTTGACCATCGCGCCGCCCACCCGCAGCAGGCCGAGGTAGGCGTCGATCGGCAACTTCGCCGAGACCGTGTTGAGGATCAGGTCGAAGCGGCCCTTCAGCAACTCGAACGTCGACTCGTCGCCGGTCGCGTAGTAGTCCTTCGCGCCGAGCTTGAGGCCGTCCTCCTGCTTCTTCAGGCTCTGACTGAGCACCGTCACCTCGGCGCCCATCGCGGCGGCGATCTTGACCGCCATGTGCCCCAGCCCGCCGAGGCCGACCACGGCGACCTTCTTGCCCGGGCCCGCACCCCACTGCCGCAGCGGCGAGTAGGTGGTGATGCCCGCGCACAGCAGCGGCGCGGCGACGTCCAGCCCGATGCCCTCCGGGATGGCGCACACGAAGGCGTCCTTCACCACCACCTGGCGGCTGTAGCCGCCGTAGGTGTTCTCGCCGTCGAAGCCGACGGCGTTGTAGGTCTGGACGTTGCCCTTGACGCAGAACTGCTCGGAACCGGCCAGGCAGTACTCGCACTCGCCGCACGAGTCGACCATGCAGCCGACGCCGACGCGGTCGCCGACCTGGTACTTCGTCACGGCCGAACCGACCGCGGCGACGACGCCGGCGATCTCGTGCCCGGGGACCATCGGGAAGATCGCGGTGCCCCAGTCCTCCTTGGCCTGGTGGATGTCGCTGTGGCAGATGCCGGCGTAGGCGATGTCGATCAGCACATCGTCGGGCCGGAGGTCACGTCGCTCGATCGTCGTCGGTGCCAGGGGTGCCCCCGGAGCCGGTGCGGCGATAGCGTGCGTGATCGTGCTCATGAATCCTCCGTGGAACAACTTCGTAAGAGACCTCTTACATTGGAGACGTGAGAGGGCTCTTACATATTCCGGCCGGGAGGTGTGACCCACGCCATGGGCGGCAAGTACCACCACGGCGACCTCCGCGCTGAGCTCGTGCGGGTCACCCTCGACCTGATCGCCGAACGCGGCCCGGCCGGCTTCTCGGTGGCGGAGGTGGCGCGGCGGGCCAAGGTCAGCCCGGGAGCGCCCTACCGCCACTTCCCGGAGCGCGAGAGCCTCCTGGCCGCCGCGGCGGCGACCGTCGCGTGCCAGCTCTCGGAGCGGGTGCGCAGCGCAGTCGAGGGGCACGACGACCCAGCGGACGCGCTCGCCGCAGCAGCTGGCGCGTACACCGGCTACCTCCTCGAACGCCGAGCGGGCATGGACGTCATCTACGCGGAGGGCCTGCAAGGCCCCAAGCACGCCGACCTGCACGAGCAGACCCGGCAGATGACGGACCAGTTCCTGACGCTGTGCCTAGCGGTCTCGGAAAGCCCGCAGGGAGCCCTCGAACTGATGGAGCAGCTGTTCACCCAAGCCCACGGCTACGGCATGTTCTGGCTCGACGGGGTCTTCACCCGCCACGGCTACACGCCGGACCAAGTCGTCCGGAAGTCCACCGCAGCAGCCCGGGTGGTCATCGACGGCCACCAGCGGGCCGCGGCCAACCGCACGAGGGGGTGAACTAGTCCAGGATCGACGGCCGAAGGTCGATGCGGGTCCAAGAGTGGTCTGCCTCACCGCCAAAGTAGGCCAGCAGATCTTCCTGCCGAGGTTGTCCGAGAACGAGGCGGTAAGCACCAAGAGTCCGCAGCAGGCGACGCTTCTTGTCGACCTCGCGACTCAACGGCATAGCGGGCACGTACCGTTCGATGGCCGCCTCACCCGGGAAAACCCAGTAGGGCACGAGGTCATCGGCCGCGGCGTCGCGCTCTTCGCGCGCCATGTCGAACAGCTCCTGCCAGGGGTCCCTGCTGGCCAGGGTCAGCCGCTGGCCGTAGGCGGCGGCGACGTTCTTGCGGACCGCATGACCCTTGAACCGGTGCACCCGGCCTTCGCGCTGCTCCAGATCGACGGGATTGCCCGGCAGATTCCAGTGCACCACGGCGTGACTGTAGGTGTGGAAGTCGAGCCCTTCCTGTCCCACCGATGTCGAGGCGAGCACGAACGGCCAGAACGGCGAGTTGAACGCGGTGCGCAGACGGGTCTCCCAATCCGAGCCGCTATTCCCGTCCTGCCTGCCGAACGGCTGGGCGAAATGCCCTCGCATGGTGTTCCGATCGAGCGTGACCTGGTCACGACGCCCCGCTCTGATGGTGTCGACCGAACTCCGCACGATGTGTGTAGTGAGCGCGTAGTAGATCTCCCAGCCGATCCAGTAGGCCCCGTCGTGCGCATCGACGTTCCGCAGCCCTTTCGACTCGACGAGCATGTGCACGTACTCGTCCAGGACCGCGCTGAGGCAACCGTCGAGGCACATCCTGAGCACATTCCGCCAGTAGGGCTGTCCAGTGCGCTGCCTGCGCACCATGTCGACGACTTCCGGCTTGTTGAACAGCGAGCGGAACCCCTCGCTGCACCACCATGCGAAACGCCGCACATCGAGGTCCTCGACGTCCAGCTCGTCCAATGTCCGCGCCAACGCCCGCAGCGCGGCGGTGCCCGGCCCGGCCAACGCCAGGGATGCCAGCACGGACGCGAGATCGCGCGGCATCGGGCCGAGACCGGCCGGATCGAGTTCCCTGGCGTACCGCAGGTGTCTGGCCATGCTCTCCGACCAGTCCTCCGGGTTCTCGGAGCCCGATGCGAGCGTCTGTAGGAATTCCGCTTGATCGGTTGCTTCGGCATCCAGCACCAGCGGTGCGGCCCAGTACCACCGCTGGTCGACAACAGCGCCGTCACCGCGCGGGAGCCGATCGAGCCGTGCCTGGATCTCGGCCGTTACGCGTTCCAGCAGCCACGACCGTTCCAACGGCAATGGGGTGCCGGTCGCTGCCGCCGCTCGCACTGGATCACCGATCTGCGCCAGCGTCGGGCTCGGATACATCAGGCCGAACAGCGGCATGCCGGTCGGCCGGTTGTTGACGTCGAAGGCGAACGTCAGCAGTTGCGTCTGCCCCCGGTGGTCGTAGTCACGTTCGCTTTCACCGACGAGCCGGCGTTCGGCCTCGTAGCTGAGCACGACGCTGATGGCTTTCGGCACCACCGACCACGAGCTGAACACGAGCCGTTTGGTGAAGGCGGCCAGTCCGGGGTCCGCGTAGGGGCCTTGCAACGTCCAGTACGGCAGGCTCGGTGCGATCCAAGGCAGCTGGAAGGCACCCTTGCCGACCACATCGTCGAGCAGCGCACGCATCTTCGCATTGCCCGGATCGATCGCGACGTAGCGCCGGATGTCGTCGTGGTGCAGCAGTCCGCTGGCCTTCCGCAGCGCGCTGGCCAGTTCCGGGTCGCGGGTGTTGTCTCGGGTGACCAGTTCCTGCTTGAGCCGGTAGTGCTTGTCCATGAGGTTCAGCAGGTACGGCGCCGAGCGCCAGTACTCGAAATGATCCGGCGCGTCGAGGGCCGCCGCGACCTCGGCGATGCCGAGCCAGTCGCGAAGATCCTGCGCGTCGACCCGCAGCTCGCCGAAGGTCCGCTCCACGAGCATGCCGCCGTCCAGGGCACCCGCCACCGTGCGCTCCGTCCGGCACATCACCTCCCGCAAGCGCGACTCGATCTCGGCGGTAGCGCGCTTGCCCTCGACCTCGTCGCGCACCCCCTGCAAGGCACCGCGCTGCAGCCGGAGCAAATCGCGCAATTCGTCGGCTTTCGCTTCCCCGGCGAGAACGCCGTAGGTCGCGACGAAGTCCTCGTGGTGGTCCTCGCCGCCGGGTTCATCCGGCAGCGTGTACATCTTGTAGGGCGTCGCGCTGAGCAGCAAGACGCGCGTCCCGGAATCGCCCATCAGCTCCCTGGCGAGATCGGCAGCTGGGCTGTCGTCGGTGAGCAGATCCTTGAAGCGCTGGAACTCATCCAGAATTACCAGGTCCGGGCGAAGCATCGTGACCGCGATGCGGGCCACGAGCGCGCGGAGCGAGCCGATCAACCGGTACCGCTGCGACGACAGGGACTGATCAGGCTTGCCGCGCAGGTTGTGGAACCGCGCGGCACATTCCTGGACGGCCGTGACAAGTGGGACCGCATCTTCGGTGCGCGCCTCCCGCAACGCTGATGCGAACCGCTCGACGAACTGGTCCGGGACCGCCTTCCGAGCACGCTTCTTCAGCAACTCCCGGAAGTTCGCTGTTTCCACCGTCCCCGCGAAGAACCGTGTCCAGTATGTCTTGCGCGGGTTGATCTCCTCACGCCCCAGGCACAGTTCTAGCAACCGGTAGAGCAGAACCCGTTCCTCTTTCCGGCCGCCGCTGCGGTCCAGGTTGAACGACGTGCCCGGGGTGAACGAGATGAAGTTGACCGGCGTGGTGTCGAGCTCGTGCAGAACCGTCGGCAGCATGGTGAGCCGGTCGGCGTGCTGGACATGGTGCCCGCCGAGGATGTTGAGCCTGCGCAGGTTCTGCTCCGCGATCTGCGTGTTCGAGCAGATGTAGACGATATCGATCCGGTCGTCCCCGCACGCGCGCAGGTGCTCGATCGTCCGGGCGATGACACCGCGTGCGACGTGCGTCTTGCCCAGTCCGACCTCGTCGGCCACCAGGAACCGCCGGGATCCGGTGGGTGCCCACAGCTGCTGGTGGGCGTAATCGACGGTGGCCCGCTGGAAGTCCTTGAGGTCGCGCAGCACCGCTTCGGCCTCCGGCAGTTCGTTCATCGGTCCTGCTCCCGCCATACCTGCCGAACTGGTTGCCAGAGCTCGCCGAATCCGTCCGGCAGCAGGTCCAGGAGACCCGGATCCGAGGCCATGTCCGCGAGCAATCGGTCCACCCGCCGCAAAGCCGCGTGGTCCCGTGCGAGCGCGCGCACCAGCCGCTCGAACAGCGGGGTCCGCTCCTCACCAGCGCGGTTTCGCAGCGCACCGCTGTCCCGATCGGTCAGCTCCGCCGCGAAGAGTTCAGCCGCGGCCTCGTCGCCGAGCAACAGCACCAGCAGCCGCAGCACGTCCTTCTTGCTGCGCAGGAAGTTCGCCAGCAGTTTCCGCTGCCGGTCGGGCACATCGCCGTGCAGGTCGGCGACCAGGAGACGTCGCCGGGTCACCTTAAGCCCGTTGCGCTCCAGGACGACCTCGACCGCGAGGTATGGCGAGATGTCCTGCAGCGTCAGCCTATGCCACGCCAGTTCACCGGCCCAGCTTTTCGCATGCACCTCGAACGGGAGGGGCGCTGGTGCGATTCGCACCGTGCCGAGCTGCGCAACGGCTGGCAGGTGCAAGCGGAGGTAAAATTCTTCACCGTCGGGCTCGACGTGGAGATCGAGAGGTGCCACGGCCAGGGCGCGCAGCCAGTCCTCGACTTCCTCTTCCAGCACTTCAGCTGCCGGTTTCGCCGGGTTGATGGAGTCGATCTCGTACGGCAACAGAATGGTGCGCAGGCCGCCCTGCCCACGGCCTTCGCCGAACAGAGCCGCCGCCCCGCAGGACGCGCTCGGTCCGTTGAGCACGACGTCGAACTCGGCGTTGCCGTTCCACGCCGCCCAGGTCGCGTTCGCCGAACCCGTGATCACCTTCGCTGAGCCGCCTTTGTCGAGAACCAGGACCTTGGCGTGCAGCCCGGACAGCGACGATTCACCCTGGACGTCATCGTCCTCGGCTTGGGGCTGCAAAACGTATAGATCGTCGTCGGCGAACGCCTTCGAACCGAGTCGTTCGAAGGTCTCGGCACGAGACACCCAGGTGCATTGCCCGGCGCGCTGCCGCATCCACGCGACGAACCGGCTGTCCAGGAACGGCGATATGACCACGGCGCGGTCGACGTGGCGGTCCGGCGGCTCGGGCTCGGCACCCAGTCCCAGGGGAAGCAGATCGCCCGAGCGAAACGGGATAGGCACCTCGAAGGCAACACCGTCGAGGCTGGTCACGAGGTCGTGAACCTGGCCTCGCCGAGCCATCGGCAGGGGCCGGGCCGCGCACCCGGGAAGTCCGCGCAGGAACTGCCGGAGCGGTTCGGCGCCGATCGAGGCGTGCCCGTCCTGGTCCGCCTGGTCGAGCTTGACCACCGTGTCCCAGCTCCGGTCCGCGGTGAGGTTCCGGCTCAGACACACCACCCGGTGCCGCGCCTGCCCGTCGGCGGCCCGGAACCGCAGCGCCCAGAGCTTCGGGTGGAACAGGTACCCGGCAGCAGGAGCAGTGACTCCGTGCGCCACGTCTTCGAGGTGGGCGAACACCGACCGGTAAGCCGAGGGAACCGCCAATTCCCCCGCCTGGAAGAAGACCGTCGTGTGTTCCGCGTGCCGGCGCAAAGCGTGCAGCAACGTCACCGGGTCGGTCAACCCATCCGCCGCGTTCGTCGTGTCGTGCAGCGCAAACGACAGCGGCGCCGTCAACAGCGAGGTGAGGTCGAGGCTGTAGGTGGTTCCGACGGCGACGTCGACCACGTGCCCGGGCGGGGGTCGGAGTGCGTCACCCAGCAGGTGACGGGAGTCGGGGGCGAGCATTCACCGTCCTCCCGCGGCGTTGAGGTCGTCGAGCCACCTGCTGGCCACTGGCCAGCGAAAGCTCAGCCGTCCGAGCCCGCTCTCCCCGGACCAGGCGTTCAGCGCGGCTCGGTTGTCGAATCGGGAACGACTGCCCTTGAGCGTCCGTTCGCGGGCCCGAACGAGCTCGCGAGCCGCCGCACTGCCCGCGAGCGGTCCGCCGGACTCAAGGATGCGGATCCAGCTGCCGAAGAACTGCCGCAGCCCTGGCTTCACCCGGCGCCCGCTGGTTTCCGCTATTTCCCAGAGGACGCGGTGGTCCCAACCATCCAGAACGCGTGCGCCGGACAACTCTTGTTCCCATTCATCGAGCAGCTCGCGGTAGTCGTCCACCAGCGAGGCCTCGTCCTCATCGCTCAGTTTCTCAGCCAGCATCAGGTTGTAGAGGAGCATCGCGCCGTGGAAGGAAACGCTCAGCCTGCGGGCGTTGTCCACGACATCGCGTATCCCGGACGGAAAACTCGCCAATGCCGGATGTTCCCAGATCATCCCGCCCGATGTGTCCCAGTGCTGGTCAGCCGCCGCGAGCCAGCCCAGCAGCGAAGTGCCCACGGCCGACTGCAACCGGTCGCGCAGGAAGTCAGCCTCGGCAAGCCGGAGCTCGGTGGAACACGACGTCAACCAGTCCTGCGGAGGTCCGGGCAGGTCCGGATGCAAGCCGAAGATCATTCCCCTGGTGCGCCCCGTGCTGTCCTCGACGTCCGACGTCACCCGTCGCGCCTGCCGGAACCAGTTCTGTGCGCTCATATCGACGGAAACGATCCCGTAGGTGCGCAGCGCGCCCCAGTACAGTTCACTGGGCATCCGCTTCAACCGCGCTTTGGAATCCCTGCCGATGATGCCGTCCCGGCTACTGGACCCGGTCAGCAACGCGCCGATCGTCTTGATCTCAAGCCGGCGCATCCGCGCCACAGCATCCCCGTGCCGCCCCGAATCCACGACCTCGGTCATCGCCCACGGCACGAGCAGCAAATAGCGCAACCTGGTGTGCAGCGTCGATGTCCCGGGAAAGAGCAGATCAGCGATCGCATCCCGAACCGAACCGATGCCCAGCTCGTCGAGCGTCCCGCTCTCCTTGAACAGCTCGACGACCTGCAACATCCGACGCCGCTGCTCGTCGTCCACATCCAGCCAGCCGAACGTCGAGCTCACCGAACGACCTCGGGCAAGAACGGACTCGCCCCACCACTACCACTCCACGACACCACAAGCCGCTCGCGCGCCCGGGTGCAAGCCACGAACAACAGACACCGCTGCTTGAGCATGTCACTAGCGTGCTGCTGCCCGTCAACCTCCAGCGGCGTAACCTCCTTCGCGAACGGAACAGCACCAGCCGTCGCGCCCACAACGGCGACGCAGCGGAATTCAAGGCCTTTCATCGCGTGCATCGTTGCCAGACGCACACCGTCAACACCGTCTCCCGGGCGATCCTTCACGCGAACCGCTGGAATCCCGACGCTCTTCAAACGATCGAAGACCTTGTCCAGCATGAGGTTGAACCGCGCGCACACCGCGATCTCGGCAGGCAGCACACCGCTTTGCAGCCACTCCCGAACACGTTCAACCAGTGCCGTGACCTCGGCGTGCTCGCTGTCGTATCCCTGCAACTGCGGGTGCTTACCGCTGAGCAGGGACCGGTATCCGACGAGCGTATCCGCACCATCGCCCCCGAGATCGTCAACACGAGTATCGCGCAGAACGCCGGTGGCCCAGGTGAGGATCTCCGCAGTACTCCGGTAGTTGATCCGCAGCCGACTGCTCCGGCCCGTCACAGAAATTCCGAGCGTCCGCAACGAAACCCGCGAATCATAGATGCGCTGGTGCGGATCACCCGTGATGAACAGGTCATCCGGGCCCTCTTCCACGGCAGCACGCACGACGCGCCACTGTGTGGGATGCAGATCCTGCGCTTCATCGACAACTACGTGCGCGTACGGATGACCAGTGTTCGCCGCGAGCAGGTCTGCGGCCTGCGCACAAATCAGCAGGTACGTGGTCTTTCCCAAATCACGAAGCTCTGCCCGGAAGGCCTCAATCGCTTCCCACAGCTGCTTGCGCTGGAAAGTGCGCAGTGCGGTGCCACGTCCACGACGTACGGTGGCGATGTACTGTGCTTCTGTCTCAATTCCCTGAGCGAGCACGACGTGCCTGAACTCCTGCTCCAGGAACTGTTCAGTCCACGGCAGCCCCAGCCGCCGCTGGACCTTGCGCCAGAGCTGCCGCTCGTCGAGATCACCGATCGGATTCGGCGTTCTCCCCGTGTGCTCCCGCAGGACCCGGTTGGCGAAAGCATCCACCGTGGTGACATCAACCCGGCTGAGCTGGGCATCGTCGTCGAGCAACAACGCCAGATTCTCACGCAACATCCCGGCGAGGGCGTTCGTGTAAGTCGTGAGCAGCACTCGCGCGTCTGGTGACCGGGACAGCAGGTGTTTCACCCGGTGCAGGGCGACCACTGTCTTCCCCGTCCCTGGACCTCCAGTGACCTGGGCAGGGCCGTTGTATGACGCGCGATACGCGACCCGACGCTGCGAACGGTGCAGGAACACCCGCCATGCTGCGAACGGCTTGTCCAGAATGTCGGCGAGTTCGTCGGCACCGGTCACCAAGGTGATCCGGCTGCTGGAGTTGGAAATGGCGGTAGCGAGGGTGCCGCTGCCCGGTTCAGGCACGACTGGCCGCCGCATCGTGACCAGGTCGTGGTAGACATCCTCCGGGGAGAATCCCTCAGCGAGGAATTGCAGGACCTCGAACTGGTCCTCGGGCAAGAAGTTCCCGAAGGCCTCCAGCTGCGCCTTCTCGGTGATCGCACGTGCGGCACGCAGGACCTGATCATCGATCCCAAGCCCGCGGAGCACCGTATCGGAATGCTTCTCGAAGAGCAGGGTCGGCGCGCTTGCGGCATTTTCCTCAAGCGGAGGCGTAAGCTGCTCGATCGCTTGGATGTCACGCACTTCCACCGCGTGGGTGGCCGTGTTGATCGTGTACACCTGCTTAGCCGCCCAGGTATATGCATCGTCGTGCGGGACGACCCTGACCAGCAGGAAAACGTCGCTACCATCATCCGGCGCGAGCACCACACCACGCCAGAAGTTGTCGATCCGGATGGACCTCAACCGCGGGTCACGCGCGTTGTTGACCGACTCCAGATGCAGGCCCTTGTCCGCGTAGAGGTCGGCGATCGAGAGTTGCCGGAACTTCTCGATGGCCTTTTCCACCTGCGTTCGCACCTTCTTCTCCAGTCCCGCGTAGCTTTCGAGGAAGCTCTGGGCGAAGGCGAGTTGCGGCATACTGCACCCTTTCAGCTGCTGACGAGTCGTTGGGCCACGGTCCGAATATCGGCCAGCACTCCGGCCGACGGCTGATCGAGGTCAACGGCATGCTGATGCAGGACGGTACCCGCATAACGAACTCGGTGGGCCCCGTGCGGAGCATTGCCCTTGGCGTAGACGAGGTGACCCTCCGGCAGGTTCAGCGCCGTGCAGTACGCGAGCATCTGGTAAAGATCCGCGTCAGGAAACCCGTCGGGCCGCTGGGCCTTGTACTTGGCGTCAACGACCGCCAGCGGAGTGCCGTCGGCCTCGTAGTGGACGAAGTCGGGAACCATCCGGATCGCGTTCCGGTCGTCCAGATGGTGACTTGCCTGCAGGACCGAATACCCGCCGGACTGGCCAAGCGCATCGCGAAGCGCGACGGTGATGAAGTCCTCGAAGACCTTCGCGAGGTTGAACAGAAAGCCGTGCACCGTGACCTCACCTGGTCGGTGCTCGACAGACTCACCGCGGAGCACAAGCTCGGCGACACGCAGCGCATCGTGGTAGCGCACGTTGAGGCGGTTGGGGCGCCAAGCCGGCAACGGATGCCCATGGGGAACCGGAGTGACGTCGGCGAGCCGGAGCTTCAGTCGGGCCAGCCTCGTGCGCACATCGCCAGGAATCCCATCCGGGAGTCGTAGCAAAACCTCGCATGCGCTGCGGATCAGGCGGTTTTCGGCAACGTCGGTGGTGTACTCGTCGTGCGTGATCTCCAGCGGCACGAGCAGGCCGTGATGCCGGCGGACCTGCTCCGAGAACCGGATACGGCCACGCATGACCTGGGCGGTCTCCTCAACTTCACGGTATCCCTTGAGCAAGCCTTGCTGAAGCGCCTGTTCGGCGTGGAGCGCGAAAACGCGGGCGAATACCGGGAGCAGGTCAGGTTCGTCGTCGACCTGAACCTGGTCGTCGCGCCATCCGTTGAAGCTGCGGCTGTAGCCAAGGAGGAACATCAAGCGGTTGATCGGAACCTTCGGCGAGACCCGAACGGTGATCGTCTCGCCGCCTGCGACACGGACTGCTGCAACACCGACGACATTCTTCGCCCGGACTCTCCACCATCCAGCTGAGCCCAGATCAGGCGTCGCCTCAACCACTCCCGAGCCAGCGAGGGCACGCCCGGCAGAATCGCCGAGCGGTAACGAGAGCGGCACGTTCTCGACCAGCTCGATATCGGTCATGCGCCATCAGGAGCAAAGGACTTACGCAACGCTGGCAGGCCGTAGCGCTGTTCGACGTTCAACCCCTCGCCGTAGTGGTGCTCCTCCAACAGTGGCAGGATCTTCGTGCGCCAAGTTCGTTCGAGACCGCCTTCTCGGTAGACACCTTTCTTCATCAGGTATGAAGGCCCCACCTGGAAGTCAGGGTCACCGATGCGGGCGTTGAGCGCATCCAGCAGCTCGGCCGGCTCGGAAGCATGCCCTTCCTGCTTCAGCCACCGGCGCAGCAGTCCGCACGTCGGCTCGATGCGCGGGGACAGCTCGACAAATGAGAAGCGCCGACGCATCGCAGCGTCCACTAGCGCGATAGAACGGTCCGCGGTGTTCATGGTCCCGATGATGAACAGGTTGGGCGGTAGCGCGAAGTCGTCACCGGAGTAGGTCAGCCGGACCGACTTGTTGCGGTACTCCAGCAGGAAGTACAACTCGCCGAAGACCTTCGCCAGGTTGGCCCGGTTGATCTCGTCGATGACGAGGAAGTGCGGGATGTGCCGGTTGCCCTCTCGGGTGGCGAGGTCGGTGATCTCGCGCATTGGGCCATCGGTGATCCGGAAGGCGACCTCGCGAGTCTCCTTGTCTTCCTGCGGCCGGAAGCCTTCGAAGAAGTCCTCATAGGAGTACGACGGGTGGAACTGCACGAGCTTGACTTGTTCCGGCCCACCACCGAGGAACTCGGCGGTCTTCATGGCCAGGTAGGTCTTGCCGGTACCGGGCGGTCCGTAGAACACGATCTGCCGGTCATCCCACAGCAGATCGCGGACCTCCTGCAACCAGGCGGTGTCATGCACCAGCAGCTCATCGGCGAGCTCGTCGGTGGGCTTGGGAAGTTCGAGCTCACGACGAGCCAGTGCGGCGATCTCCGCGCTTGACTCCCCTGGCGCTTCCTCGCTTTCCGTTTCCAGTTCTTCACTGCTCCGGCCGAGCCCAGCGACCAACCCTTCAACGGACGTCAGATCGACGACGTCGTACTGGAGGGACAGCTTCTGCTGGAGCTCTTCAGGGAGCTCGTGGTACGGGTAAGCCGCGTCCGACCACTCAACTGCCCGACGCAGGTTGGAGCGGTTGCCTTCCGACTGGACCCGCTGCACCTCACCAGTGATCTCGCCGACGTACAGATCGCCGTTGGAGATCGTGCAGACCGTATCGCCCGGCTTCATCTTGGACAGGAAGAAGTGCAGCGAGTCAACAAGGCGAACCTGCTGACTGTAGGTGAGTATGCCCTCGTAGTCCTTTTCCACCGCTGCGCGCAGGTTCTCCTTGCTGATGCCCTGTTGAACGTCATCGCGCAAGTGCCCAGCAGGCAGGCTCGCTACACCTTCGGGCAACCACAAATGCTGAACGAGGTCCAGCCCGGTGACGTTGGAACCGCGGATCAACCAGGCCCGGTTCGGGCCCCACCAGGTGGATTCCAGGAAATCGGCCAGCGGACGACCGTCCGCAGACTTCCATTCGACATACCCGTTGGTCGAGCGCCCAAGCAGCACCGAAGCAGCTGCCGACGGCGAGTTGCAGGTGATCTCCTCAGCTGCCTCCAGATACCCGGGATACCTGGAGGACTCGACAAGCAGGCCATCATCGATGAACTGCTCCCGCAACCGGTTCGTCGACTGCTTGCGCACGGGGAAGGACGGCACGACGCCCGAACGCGCCGGAGCCCCAACGAGAATTCGGAACTGCTGGCTCCCGTTCGTACCCTTCTCCGGCAACAGCTCACCACGCGCGACTGGCCCGTTCTTCGGCATCCGAAGCTGGAACTCGGGATACTCGGCGGGCATCAGACCTCCTCGCGAGCAGGGTGCCGGGGACCGTGGCCGGGAGGCGGCGTGAGCGTGGAAGTGTAGTTCTGCCCATCGACAAGCGGAGTGTCAAGGCTGACCCCAGCCGCAGCCATCCGGTCATACTCGCCAAGGATCAGCTCCTTGGTCCGGTAGGTGCCGTACTTGGCCTCATCCCTCCGCTTGACAACAGGGAACGTGTCGAGGATGTAGTCAGCGTCGTCACGGGAGATTCCGTAGAGGTGGAAGAACAACGCATCCAGCTCTGCCCGGATCATCGTGCGACGTTCGTCGTCCCACCTGAACGGAGCGCCGATGTCACCGAGATCTCTAGCGAATGGCTCCATGTCACGCGACGTGTAGGCTAGTTCTCGAACGCGATCATTAATAAATTTTGCGTGAGGATACACCACATTCGGCGGGAGAACTGGAAGCTGCCGCGAAATAAAGAAATTGAGGTGAACTCCGCCAACCTTGAGCCGAGCCACAAAGTCGAGTACAAATGAGGCCAAGCAACCAACCAGTAGGCCGCCGGCGTCACGACAGTCAGCATCAATAGTCGACACCGGAAGATTATTCCCAACACCACAACGCGGAAACACCCCAGTAATGGCAGTGCGCTCATCTGTCGCACGACAGATGTCACGCCACCCAAGAAGCCAATCACGGTCCCATCGCTTCCCGGCTAGACGGGCCTCAACACCAGGTTCGTAGATTCGATCGCCCTTTTTGTCGAAGCGATCGGTCGGCACATTGTCTTCAGATACCCAATAGCGCGGGATGGCGACCGCGTTGACATCCCGCTTGCCATCAAGATCAAGATCGCGAATGTCGCCGGCTTTGTCGTAGGTGCCCCAGCGGTGGTCGTAGTAATGCAGCATCTTCGATTCGTAGAGCGGCAACATACGGTCGTCGCCCTTTGTGAAGACGTTGCCGACCAGGGTCCAGCTGTCTGCTTCCAAAGCCTCACGTGTGTGGAATAGGTGCGAGTCGTTGGACATGTGGAACATCGTCATGAACGACACACCCCACGGATTGCTGCCACCCTCCCCCTGTTCATCAGGTTCCTTGACGAGGACTGGCACCCGGCGGTAGATGCCGAGGGTAATCTCAGCGTCACGCCGGGAGCGGAACACTGGACACGTGCCCGTGTTGGGATTGAGGAGCATGATCTCGTCCGGTGTCAACCTGTAGCGAACTCCAGGGACCCCCAGATCCTCAATGGACTGAACAAAGAACGAAAATTCAGCAGCACTAACCTCCTGACTTCGCCCAGCGACCGCAAACAAACAGAAACCGTGAACATCGGCGCCCGTGAAGATCTTCTTCCGATCATAAAAACCCAGAACGGCCACCAGGGATCGACTTACCACCAGATCGCGGAAGAAATGCTGCGTCGTGGCATCGGTGGCGATGCCGGTTGGCACGATCACACCCATCCGACCGTGCGGCCCGACTAGCGTCCGGTCTGTTTCGGCGAAGACCGCATACGTGTTGATGTCGCCACGTCCGGTCAACGGGTAGCGGCCACCTATCCGCAGGAAGTGACTCTCGCCTTCCGCCTTCCGCTTCGCCACTTCGAACTCGACGTACAGATCTTTACGGTCAGGGTCGCCCTTAAGCTCGGCGATTAGTTTCTTGCGTGCAGCAGCGTTCCGCGCGGTCGCGATTACCTCGTCTCGCTGGGCGAAGAACTCTTGTTCCTGAAGTTTGATGCGCTCCCACGGCGGATTGCCAAGGACACAGGAGAACCCACCTGACCAGCCGCTCACTTCGTCCACTCCCGAGCCGCTGTCCGACACCGTGAACACGTCTGGGAACTCCAGATGCCAGTGGAAGAACCGGTACTGGTCACGCAGTCGGGCGATCTCGTCGTGAGTTGCCTGCGATGCCGCTGCGACCTCGGGCTCTTGGAGGTCGCGGAAGATGTCAGCAGTGACCGCGCGCGGAGCGTCTGGGGATTTGCGCCAGAGGAACGCAGCACACCACGCGTCGGCCACCTGCAGTGCACGCTTGTACTCCGGCGACTCGGTGAAGTCATCGTAAGCCGATTCCTGGCGGCGCACGTCGGTCAGATTGTCCGCCGGGGCTGTGGTGATCCGGCGCAGGCTGCTGGCGAACACGGTGTTCGAGATCTTCGCCGCCGTGTCCGTGTCGAACAGGCTGAACTGGCCTTCGCGTTCCTTCTTGTTCTGTTTCTCCAGTGCCTTGGCGAACTTCTTGTCGTCGCCTTCGATCGGCTTGAACGCCTCGTCCGGAATGCCTCCGCGCAACAGCGCAGGTGTAGCTCCGATGAGGGCGTTACCGCACTTCACGTGTGCGTCGAGGAAGCTCAGCGGCTTGCCCGGTTCCAACGCCTCCAGCCACAGCGACACCTTGGCCAGTTCCACGGCCATGGGGTTCAGGTCCACACCGTAGATGCAGCGGGCGATCACCTCGTGCAGCGCGTGCCGCACCGCACCGAGCGTCGGCTCGGGGTTGTGCTCCCGCACTGCTGCGACGCGCTTGGCGATACGTCGTGCCGCTGCGACGAGGAAGTGCCCGGAGCCGCAGGCCGGATCGCATACGGTCAGCGACAGCAGTTCGCGTGTGATCGCTTCAGTCGGGTCCGCCTCACCAGCTGCGGAGGCCGCCTGCTCGCCGCGCTTCATCGCATCGTCGATCACCGGATCCAACGTGGTGTCCAGCAGCGTTTCGATCAGCGACGACGGCGTGTAGTACGAGCCCGTGGTCTTGCGTTCATTGCCAGCCAGTTCGACCAGCTCGAACTTCCGCTCTGCCGGGCTGTGCTTGGGAACGTACTCCAGCAGCGACTCATACACCGAGCCCAGCTCTTCGGCGCCCAAGTGCTGGTAGTCCACCGCCCGAATGCGACGCGATGCGACGTCGCGGACCTGCGCGAGGTGGCGGACCGCTGCGAGCAGCGCTTCGTTGGTCAGCGACAAGCCGTGCAACACGGCATCGGCTTCGGTCTCGTCGAAGATCCCGCCGATGCCCGGCAGGCCCAGCTCAGGCCGACCAGCCTCGTCGCCAAGCGCATCCAGCACGAGCCGCAGGCTCCGATACAAGTCGCCGTGCGCGGTACCCCGGCGACGGCGCGCGATGCGCCGCAGGCGGGCGGACGAGAAGTACTCCTCATACCTGCGACGTGCCAGCTCGTGCCGCTTCTTCTCCTCAGCGTCCGTTGGCGCGGGCGGATGCAGCACATCCCGGTCCTCGGCGACGAACACGAACAGCAGCCGGTACACCAGTCTCAACAGCGCCTGGTGCAGGGCGGTGACGTCGACGTTCGAGCGCAGCTGAGCATTGTCCGGGTGCTGGAGGAACCCCGTGCCCAGCGTGGTGATCGCGTTCCGGACACCGTCCCGCAGCTGGTCCAGCGCGCGTGTTCCGGACGTGATCGCGTCGGTGCGCCAGGTCTCCAGCCAGCACGTCGCCGGCGAGGCTTCTTCAGCAATTGCGAAACGCGAGACGTGCAGAAGCCGGTACAGCAGCAGGAATTCGCTGAACAGCTCGCCGTCGAAGATCGCTTCCAGGTCGAACTCGACGTACGAGGCGGTAGCCAAGGCACTGGAGTCACGCAGCAGCCGCAGCTGGCGGCCGTTGGTTACCACGGCCCAAAGCTGAGACTCCGTGCGGTTGAGGCACTCCTGCACCAAGGACTGCGGCGGGGTTGTCCCCGCGCCGCCCGGCCGCTTGTCCAGCCCGTGGTCCCACGCCGCGAAGTGGATGGGCACGTGATTCCAGCGGTGACTGATCGGGAAAGTCTTGGACCCGTCGTCCGACGCGATGCCCGACGTGCCTACCGTCGTGAGCTCGCCGAAGCCGAGCTCGGCGAACAGCGGCAGCAGCCACTGGGTGACCGCAAGGCCCGTGTGGTCCGGCGCGACCGCCGACTCCGGCGCGACCGGCAGCTTCGTCCGCAGCTCGGCCCAAACGGACTTGAGGTAGTCCCAATGCCGTTCTGCCTCGTCGCTGACCGACCGCGCGCCGATCACCCGGTAGTCGGACGGTTTGCTGCCGCTAACGTCCTTGCCTTCGGAGATGCGCACGAGCATGTCGGCCGGCAGCAGCCCACCGATGGTGTGCACGGCGGAGAACACCTGGTTACGAATGACAGCGGACATCAGGCGGCGCCTCCCGACACCGGCAGGTACACGTAGGCGCCGAGGATGTCGGCGGGCTTCTGGGCGGTGACCGTCACACCGCGGACGATCTCACCGGACTCCTTGCGGACCCGGCGGTGCGAGGCGAGCAACTCGGCCGCCAGCTCGTCGCCGTACTGCTCCAGGTACGGCGTGGTGGCATCGAGCCCGTCCAGCACGCGCTTCATCGTTCGCTCAGCGAACCCCGGATCGGTGTTCTCGTCAGCGGACAGCTCCAGCAGCGCCACCGCATCCTCCGGCTTCAACCATGTTGCGGTGGCCGGCGAGCCCTGGAAAGCCAGCAGCCGGGCGTCCTCGGCGACCACCTGCCGCTCGGTGGCCCGCGACGGCAGTGCGAGATGGAACCGGTAACGCACCAAAAGCAACGTTGTGCGCGTTTCCACCCCACGAGTGCGAATGACCCCGCAGCGCCGGGCTGGCCGAGGGCCTGGGGCCGACTCGTCCAGCGCAGCGTTGAGGACATACCCGGCCAGTGCCCCCACTGCCGGGTCGGTACGCACCAAGGCCACCTCGCCGCGCGCGACCGCAGCGGTGCTCCGGAACGCCACCTGGCTGTCTGGTTCGATCGCCTCGCCACCGAGAATCGGAGCCAGAGCGTCCCGCAGACCCGACGGCGTGCCGCTGAGATCTGCGGTGAAACCACCCTCCCCGTCCTCGCGTAGGACGGCGTTCAACGAGTTCAATGCGTGCCGGGTGAAGCCGCGGACCTCGGTGGCCCGGCCGAGTGTGTCGCGCACCGCGGCAACCTCACGCGCGATCTCCTCCGGGTGGATGGACCGCTGGGCGAACTTCGACCGCGAAGTCTTTTCCCGATCCGCGGCCGACTTCCAGTCGGCTTCCAGCTCATCGGCCTTGGTCTTGAACGTGTCCGCTTCGAACAGACTGGCCTGTTCGGGCTGAGTCTTACGCATCAGCAGCCATTCGACGATCGCATCGGTGACCGCGGCCGAGGTGCTGTCCGGGACCGACACCGAAATGCCGAGATCCTTCTGAATCTGCCGGTGCTTCTTGATCAGAACCTCAAGGACCTTGCCATCGATGCCGTTGTCACTGCCGTAGAGCGTGACGACACGGACGATGTCGCGCTTCTGCCCGTACCTGTCTACGCGGCCTTCCCGCTGGTCGTGGCGGGTCGGGTTCCAGGCCAAGTCGTAGTGCACGACCGCGTCGAAGTAGTGCTGCAGGTTCACGCCCTCGGACAGGCAGTCGGTGGCGACCAACACTCGCCTGGCCGCCGTATCCTCGCCCGCCTCGGCGGCGAGATCCTCGATCCGCTTCACCCGCTGCTGAGGTGACAGCCGACCAGTCACGGATCGGACCACGGTCCGCTTGCCGAGTTTACCCTCCAGGTGCTCAGCGACGTACTCGGCGGTGGGGATGTACCGGCAGAAGACGATCGGGTGGTAGCCCTCCGCAAGCAAAGCCTTGAGGTGCTTAACCAGCGCAGCCAGCTTCCGGTCCTCGGTCGGCCCTTCCAGGGTCTTGGCACGCTTCGCCAGTTCTGCCAGGCGCGAACCGGCCTGATCCGTCTCCGCGCCTGGCGCAACATCAAAGCCCTCAAGCGCATCGCTGTCGGACGAGTCACTGGTCAACGGCGCGCCCAACCGGTCTGCTTCGTCAGCCGAGCTGGCCTGCGCTGCCGCGGCGCGAGTACGCAGTGTTTGCTCCGCGGCCCGCGGCGACGACACCAGGGAACGCAGCAGCGCGATCGCCGACCACCACGCGATCCGGGCCTCGCGCCGACCTTGCTCCCCGGCTGCCGTGACCCGCTCACTCGCATACGCCACAGCGTCGTCCAGCAAAGCACGGTATGCCGGTGACAGCTTGTATGTCTCGTCCTTGAAGAACCGGTCGCCAGGAAAGGCGGTGTCCTCACGGAGGCTGTCGTCGGCCAGTCCGTCCTTCGTGCTCAGAAACTGCCGGACATCGGCACGCTTGCGTTGCACGAAGTGCGCTGCCAACAGGCGCCGTCCGGATTCGGAATCCAGGTCGACATCTGCCAGTTCTGGCTTGACCATTCCGAGCAGAGCCCGGAACGCGCTTTCCTTGCCGCTGTGTGGAGTCGCGGTAACCAGGAGCAGGTGCCGTTCCGGGTCAGCGGCTACGCGCTCGAGCAGCTCGTGTCGCAACTGACTCTGCGCGGAAGCAGTTTCGTCGGTAGCCACACACGAGTGTGCCTCGTCCACGATCACCATGTCTGGGCAGTGTTTGACGAAGTCATCTCGATGCCGCGTCGACTTGATGAAGTCCGTCGACACCACCACGTACGGGTGCCGGTCGAACAGAGACTGTCCCAGGTCGAGCTGCCGTTCCAGCTTCGACACCGTCGAGGCCAGCACGAGTTCCGCGTCGATGCCGAACTTGGTGCGCAGTTCCTCCTGCCACTGCTCGGCCAACGCCGGCGAGCACAGAACCGCCAAACGCTGTGCGCTGCCCTGCGCCAGCAGCTCACTGCCGATCAGGCCGGCCTCGACCGTCTTACCGATACCGACATCATCGGAGATCAGCATCCGAACAACCCGCTGCCGCAACGCCATCATCAGCGGAACCAACTGGTAAGCACGCGGCTCCACAGCGATTCCCGCAAGCGACCGGAACGGGCCGGCACCCGAGCGGAATCCGATCCGGAGCGAGGACCGGAGCAAACCCGCTGCCAGTGCATCACCCAGATCGTCAGCGGACGGACGCGCGAACTCGGCGTGCCGCACCTCTTCGAGGGACGGGAACACCGCTGCAAGTTCATCATCAGAGCCGCCCAGCGGACGCAGCACGAGCATGTCCTCGGCGCTCTCCGGCAGCACGACCCAATCACGGCCACGCGCGGAGACCAGGGAACCCACGGTGAAGCTAGTCATCAGTCCTCGTCTTCTCGTCTCAGACGCCCACACCGGGGCCAAAGCAGTGTTCTGCGCTTCGCGCGATCTTCGCCCAGTCCGCGTCATGCGGGAATCGCACGACGTCCCATCCGTCGTCGAGCAGCCGGTCTTCCGCCTCAGCATCTCGCTGGGCAACAGCGGCATGGTCATGCACCGGCCCGTCGACGAACACCGCGACGTTCCCCCCGGGGAGCCGGTACACGTAGTCGGGACGTGCCAGGGCTGATGGAATGAACGTTTGTGTTTCGTCCGGCAGACGGTAGCCATTCTCCTTCAGCCATACGACGAATCGGCGCTCAAGCCCGGTGTCCGACTGTCCGGACAACCTCTCCATCTGCTCAGTGCGGGACTCACCTCGGCCCGTGTCCTGCACTCTTGCCTTCGCCAACCGCACCAGCAATTCCGCGATCGAACGGCGGTCGATCGCACCGTGGTTGGGCTGGTTGCCGTAGGTCAACAGGCATTCGTAGCAGCCACGGGCGCAGGGGCGGTCCGGATGCGGTCCGCCGAGATCGTTACCTTCGAGATCGAAGTGGCAAATCTCCAGCGCGGTCTCGACCGCTTTCACCAGTGCCAGCGGATCGGACTGGAGACGGCGCAGCACACCAGCCCCGCCCTCGGCCGCCTCGGTGAACAGCATTCGGTCGCGGTCGCCCTCGTCCGGCGGCAGCAATTCGCTCGTGAGCTCGGAGTCCTCTAGTTCGAAGGCCGCCTCGATGCCGCGTTCAAGCGCATACATCAGCGACAGCGCAACCGGTTCAGGCAGCGGCCGGTCGAGCTTGACGACCAGGATGTTGCGGCGGTCCTCGACATACGGGATGACCCGGATCTTGCGTCGCTTCTCCTGCCCGTCAGCGCCGACCACCGGCATCTCGCTGGAATCACCGGCGGCCTCGGCCGCCGCGGCCTCGGTCATCCACTCACCGCTGGTGGGATCGAGCCAGTACCCTGGCGGCTCGTTCTCGGCTGCGCGCAAGCGGCCGACATTGGTGATCCGCACCGTCGCCGAGTCCCCGTAGCTGACGGTGGCAATCTGCCCATCCGCGTCGACTACCCGGGCATCGCGCCGGCCAGGACGCGCGCCGTGATCGTGGAACCGATACGAGGTCACCAGCCGGAAACCAGCTCGCCGGCGCTCCTCCTCGTCCGAGGAGATGCGCGCCCGGAGCTTCGTGTACACGGTGTGCAGCTGAAGCAAGCCAGTGGTCTCCTCACGCAACGGTTCGTCGCACATCTGGCACCGGTCAGCCCGCTCCCGCGACTCGTGGTGGTACCCGCAGGCTGTGCACCGCTTGGCCCTGGTGGTCACCACATCACCGGAGGAATCCGGCGGCAGCTGAATCCTCGTGACCTGGTAGCGCGCACCTTCGTGATAGATCAGCGCACCGGGACCGAATTCCCGGATGGCCAGGAACCGCGGGCGCTGCAGGTAGTCACCATCGTCGTAGCGACGTCCCGAAGTCGGAATGTAGGCGGCCAGCGGCAGCCGCGGGAACGAGTATCCAGGCAGGAAACCCTCGCTCGCCAAGTAGCGGTACGGGTTGAAATCCGACAGCAGCGATCTGCTCTCCACGCTCTGATTCTTCAGCAGCGCCAGCTGAGTCTCGGCTTCTGCCCGGCGCCGCCGCGCGGCATGGTGGTCCTGGTCGGTCAGGGTGTGGTCAAGCACCCGCCGGTTCTGCTCGGCCTGATCCACCAACGCGGCCCGGAGCAAATCACGCCAGCGCTTGAATGCGAGGTCGAACTCGTGCGGCGCCTTCCGGACAGTTTCGTCAATCCACGTGTCATGCCACCAAGTCGTATCCCCGAAGTCGGCAGCCAGACCCCCGAACACCTCACGCGCGGCCGTCACCGCACGGGCCTGCGCGTCGGGGTTTCGGACAGCCTCGGCAACATGGTCATGCAATGGCAGCTCGGAATCGGGATGTGCAGCGTCCTCATCAGAGCCGATGTCGATGACCTCAAGAATCGACCGGCCCAGCTTGAGGCCGGATTCGGCCAGCCAGATCGCTTGGACGTGCGAACGCACGAGATCCTCATTGGCCAGGTCCAGCCGGGGTGGTGTGACCGTACCCGCCACCATGCGCTCGGAATGACGGAAGTAGTACTGGTCATGGCTGTTACCAGTGGCGCAGTAGGTGGTCACCAGGGCTGGTTGCCCGGACCGGCCAGCCCGGCCGCTGCGCTGCGCGTAGTTGGCCGGGGTCGGTGGCACATTGCGCATCATCACCGCGTTGAGCTCGGAGATATCAACACCAAGCTCCATCGTCGGTGAGCAGTAGAGCAGTTTGAGATCACCGTTGCGGAACTGCTCCTCACGGCGCTCGCGCTCCAGCGGATCAACCTGTGCGGTGTGTTCCCTGGCGGTCAGGGTGGACAACTGCTCGGCTGTCTGGCGATACAGATCGCGGAAGAACGTGTTAACCCTCGGACCATCTCCGCTGGCGTAAGTGCGAGTAAGCGGGTCGTGCACGCCGCGAATCCCGTTGCCGGCCCGCCAGATCAACGCACTCGAAGCGATTCGGTAGCCGGTCATCGTCGGTTGTGCGGCCCTGCGGAACCGCCTTGCCCACTGGGGGGACTCATCGACCTTCCGCAGGATCCCCGCTTCGGCCAAGACCTTAAGCAGGTCAGCAATGATGTGTTGTCGATCGTCAACGGACAGACCGGGAAAGTGCACTCGCTTCAGGTACTTGCCGAACTTCCCCCGGCCGGACAAGAAGAGATGCGACCGGTCCATGCCCGGTTTTGCCCCATGCGGAAACGCCGTGCTCGGCTTCGGGCGATCTCTGGTGGAAAGCACCCAGGGATCGACCAGGCGTTCCTCGCTCGCACGCCGGAGGGTGTCGAAATCGTCCCGGAAGTACTGAACATCGATGGCCAGCTCACGGCGCATCTCATCCAGCAGCGCCTTCATGATCTCGGCGCGCTGTCCCGGTTCGGCGGCACGCAGCTCATGCTGTGCCTTCGCCCATCGTTCCTCGTTCGCGGCGAGCCAGCCCAGATCCTCGTAGTGGATCTCCAGCAGGCCGGTCTGTTCCAGGTTCGGCATGGTGACCCGCCAGCCGCGTTGCAGGTCGAGATACAGCCGGTATGCCACGACATCGCGAAGCGTCCGGGCCGCGTTCCGGGCCGCTGACGGCGGCAGGTCGGCGCTACGCGCGTAGTCGGTGGGTTCGAGCTGGAGTGCCTCGGTGACCCGAGTCGCCAGATCTTCGTGCTGAAGTCCGTCGGCACCCGCATCCAGCGCCGCTCGGTACAGCGCGGCCCGCAGCTGAGTGATCTGCACGAAGTCGTTGAAATGCCCGGCCTGCAGCGATGCGTCCTGCCGGTTGTCGACGAAGGTGAGCAGCTTCCGCGCCTTCTTGCTCAGACCTTCGACCGGAACCTGCTGCAGCGAACGCACAATCGACGACGACACCAGCGATGTCGCCGACGATCGCCCCTCCTGGTCCAGAGTCGCTAGCTTCGCGAAGTCCTTGCCCCTGGTCTTCTCGTAACTTACGCCGCAGTGCATGCAGAACATGAACGGTGCCGGGATGAACGCGGCTTGCAGTTCACCGGATCCCTCATGGCCGTGCGGATCGACGGTCACCGACACCGGCACCCGCTTGCGGTAGCTGTCCCGCACCACGTCTTGACCGTTGCTGTCCTCCAGCCACGACTCCGGCAGCCGGCGATCGACGACGGCTTCCTCGGCTGTCCGGGGCCAGGGGCGATCCGCGTCGACATAGAGGTAGCCATCCTCAGCCCGGCCTGCCGTCGCGGCGGTGTCCCGCCGGGGCTCGTAGACGATGTGACCGCCACGCTCTCGGCGCCAGACCGTCATGTACTCCTGCCCGCACTCCCGGCAGAACGCCAACGGCAACAGGATCTTCCCGCCAGATCCCGGCTGTTCTCGCTGGTAGATCCGGGTGAGTTGCCGATCTTTCTTGTCCTCCAGAGTGGTGTATACGGTGTCACCTTTGGACAGGAACTGATGCAGCCGGAAGGCGAACAACGGACGGTCGGTGACCGGATGCCGAGCCTGTGAACCGGCCTCCAGGGTGCGCCGGATCGCCGCGGCGCAATCCTTCTCCGGCACACCGCTGTCTCGTGCGAGTTCGGCCGCCGCGTCCTCGATCTTCGCCGGGCGCTGCCGAACCAGCCGTCCGGTGTCCGGCTCCGTCGCAAGCCCGAAGTAGGTCTCGATCCACCGCGCGAGCGGATCGGCTTTCAGCTCGTCGTAAGAACGCGGAGGTTCACCGGCCCGAAGCCGTTCGGCCGGGACCACCTCTGGATCTTCATCGGTCGCACGCACCAGGGTTTCACCGATGACGTTCTCCGGACGCACCGTAGTGCCAAACAGCTGGGAAGCGACCTCGGCCACGACCTCCCGGCGGTCGGCGACCGTACCCTCGCTGGACATCGTCGCCGAGGTCCCGACACACTGCAGATTCCGCGCCGCGCACGCCTCCCGAACCCGCCGGATGAGCAGCGCCACGTCCGCGCCCTGCCGACCACGGTAGGTATGCAGCTCGTCGAAGACGAGAAACTCCAGCCCACTGGCCATCCGGATCAGCGAACGCCGATCATCGGGCCGGGTGAGCATCAGCTCCAGCATCACGTAGTTCGTCAGCAGGATGTCCGGCGGGTTCTTCTGAATTTCCCGGCGCCGTTCGTCTCCCTCCTGTCCGGTGTAGCGGGCGAAGGTGACCGGCTCGCGTCCCTCGCCGTAACCGTCGACCAGGTACTTCTTGAGTTCGTTGAGCTGGCTGTTGGCCAGCGCGTTCATCGGATAGACGATGATCGCCCGCACCCGCTTCGGCGCGTCTTTTCCTTCCTGTTCGCGGGATTTGAGCACCGAGTTGACGATCGGGGCGATGTAGGACAACGATTTCCCGGATCCCGTGCCCGTGGTGAGCACATAGGACTCACCGGATGCGGCAACGTCGATCGCCTCACGCTGGTGCTGGTGAAACACCAGCGACCGCCCGTCGCATACCGTCCCACCATCGGTTTTTCCCGCTTGGAAGATCCGAGCACATTCGGGATGCAGCACGCCTTCGTTGACCAGCTCGAGAACCGTGCCGCTAGAGGCGAAGAACGGATTCAGCGACAGCCAGGGGTCCGGCCACTGCGATTTGGTGTCCAAGTCCCGTTCGACGAACTCCTTGATTCGTTCGTCGCGAATGACCGTGCCGCCTTCGGTGAACGCCCGATAGTCCCGGAGTAGCGTCCGGTGCACACCGAAGACGTCCATACCTGCCACCGCAGGCGCGGCGTCGCTCGCAGGCTCCTCCATTGGTTCGGTCTCCTGCGGAGTCTCGAACCGGATAACCGGGTTGAACTCCTCCCAACCGGGTACCATCTCTCCCGCCGAGATCAACGGCGTGAGTTCATCGCGCACGGTGAGAGCGTCAGCGGGCCGATCGGCCGGTTCCTTCGCCAATAATCTTGCGATCAATCGCGCCAGATCCGTTGGTGTATCCCGGCGCAAAAGCATGGGCGACGACGGTGGTTCAGAGCGATGCTTCTCTCCCAAGACGTGCGCGTTCTCGCTGTAGAACGGCGGGCCACCAGTGAGCAACTCGAACAGCACGCACCCGAGGGCATACAGATCGGCCGCCGGCCCCACCGTTGACTCACCGAACTGTTCCGGGGCCATGTAGCGAGCGGTGCCGACGGTGACGCCAGTGCTCGTGATCTGGGTGCCGTCGGTGTCGCCCACGATCCGGCCCATACCGAAGTCGAGCACCTTCACACAGCCGCCACGCACCACCATCACGTTCGATGGCTTCAGATCACGGTGCACCACGTTCTTCGCGTGCACCGCGGCCAGCCCTTCGGCGATCTGGGCCCCGATCGCCGCAACCCAGGAAACCGGCGACTGCGCCTGGTCGGAGATCAGGTCGCGAAGCGTGCGGCCGTCGAGGTATTCCATCGCCAGATAGGCCAGTCCGGAATCGTCCACACCACCGTCGATCAAGTGAGGAACGTTCGGGTTGGCAAGACCGCGCATGATCCGCACTTCTCGGCGGAAGCGATCGACCGCCTTCGTGTCCGCATCGATCGCATTGCCGACCCGGGGGCGCAGGACACGCTTCACCGCCACCACACGGTTGGCATCCTCGAGATCCTCGGCACGGTGAACTTCGCCCATGTTGCCCTTGCCAAGGGGTCCGAGCAGCCGGAACCGGCCAGCGACGATCTCCGGCTCTGCGGACAACGCATCCTCCCACGCCGTACTCGAAAACAACGCCACCACCGTCACCGGCAGCGTACACGAGACCACACGAGGTACATAGAGAAGGGCCCGTTGACAGTGTCAACAGGCCCTTCAAGTTGAAGGAAGATCACAGGTCGCTACCAAAGGCCACCTCGCTGCCTAGTCGCACAAAAGCCAGCACACCAGTGGTTTGACCCGGTGTCACCCAAGAAGACCATCCATACGGGAAGCCCAGCACCATCCGACGAGCCGTTCACGGACTCACACCAGGGATGTCGCGGGTGACCCCAGGAACGTTTCAGTCAGTTCACCGGACTGACAATGCCGTCCGCCAGGCCATCGATCAGATCCTGCACGAGACCGACACCAAGATCCACAGCGCGGCTAAGCCCGTCTTCGAGTTCAGTCAGGTTCCGAAACGCCACGCCAAGGCGCCGCTGCTCCTCTAAATCAAGCATGGGAACCTCAACCCGACGCACATCAACACGGTGAACACCAGAGGCCGTCACACTGCCGGTTCGGCCCCCATTGCGAGAACGAAGCTGCCCCGCCAGGAACCAGACATCCAACTGCTTGTCATCAACCCGGATGAGCTGCGCGTTCGCGCCGAGTACATAGCCCGCAGCATCCATCACCCTGATCTTGACCAGCCCATCGTCGGCGTTGATCAACGGGACCACAAGATCCTTTGCCCGAAGCTCGACAAAGCCGCTCTGGCCAGGAGCCAGCCGCATGCTGGGTTCTTTGCCCAGCGCTACGTCCCGCCCGGAGAGCACAAGCGGCCCTCCTGCCGCGTCGTCTCCGTCCACTGGACGTAGCTGCTGACGCACTTCCAGCGCCCCCGCTCGGGCTAGTTCTTGGATTGTCCGGACTGAACGAACCTGCGGCTCCGCCTCCTCAGCCCTGGGCAACCGCACCTCAAGATCAGCAAGGAGTCGGCGGATTTCCTCCCGTGTTTCCCGCAAAGCCGCCAGATCGATCACTTTCGGCGGCGTCGGCAGGTGTCGCGCTGGTGTAAGATCGACATCCTCATCAAGCAGCTCGATGGCTTCCACTGTTCGCTGCCGACCAGGAATCTCTTCAATAGCACCGTCCTCCTCGAACTGACGCCACACCTCCAGCACATCGCCACGAATCGAAACCCAATCCACCTGCCCACGACGTTTCGGACGGTACTGGCTTACATCCATTAGCAGAATCGGACCAACACCTGGAGAATCCGGCTTACGCAGGACCCACAGCTGAATGGGAATTCCGGTAGACATCAGCACACCCGCCGGCAATTCAATGACCCCGCGCACCACTCCACCACGAAGCATTGCCTGCCGAACCGATCGGCCAGACCGACGTGAGGCCACACTCGCCGGCATCGCAATGATCACACTTCCGCCAGGCTTGGCGTGCGCGAGGCAGTGCTGCACCCAGGCCAGCTCAGGGTCGCCCTTCGACGGGAATCCATATACCCAGCGTCGGTCGACTCCGAGCTCTTCATGCCCCCAGTGGCGTACGCCAAACGGCGGATCGCATACGACAACGTCAGCTTCCAGTCCAACAAATCCATCAGCCAGGAGAGAATCACCTTGCGCGATGCGCACCGCATCGCGTTCGCCTAAACGCGCAGCCGCAAGTCTCGCGAGGGCAGGGTCGACCTCCTGCCCTACCACCTCCCCAGCTCCGGACCCGATTGCCGCATTCAACAAGTTTCCCGGACCACACGCCGGATCAAGTACGGTTCCATTAAGACCGCCAGCAAGCGCCAGAATCAATTCCGCAAGACCGCTTGGCGTCACCAAGTGCTGCCGCTGCTGACGCTGAAACAAGTACGCCACCAGCGACTCAATCAATTCATCCGGCGACTGCACATCCGCAACGGCAGAAAGCGATTCCAGAACCCATTCCGGCAGTTTCACAGAATCTGGCGACCGCAAATGGAGAGCAATGTCTGCAACTAAACTTACGAGTTCGTCACCACGCGAACCCGCTTCCAGCACCCGCCACAAATGCCCAGGAGTGCTGGTGCGCACCAACTTCCCCTGCTCATACAACCACTGCTTTACGTCACTCAACCGGAAAACTGGATTGGCTCCCGACCCAACCACCGGCTCCGGGAAGTCCGGGTACCGCCGACGCCAGTTACTCACCGCAGCCCGTCCGACGCCCGCCAACCGAGCAATCTCAGCCGCCGCAACGAGTGTGTTGTCGGACATGCACACCTCCCGTCAAGTTACGGGAGACCTTAGCATCCAGCATATTGCATGTTGACTGTGAACGCATGCAGCAACCAGACAGCATTCGGCTGCTGACTCAGCTCTTCCGCGGGCATGGTGTGCGTCGGCGGCGGGAACTGGCGCTTCCCGCCGCCGCGTCGATCAGCGGCCCTCGGCACGGGCGAGTTCCGCCTTCCACTCGCGGAAGCCCTCTTCGGTGCGGCCGCGGCGCCAGTAGCCCGAGATCGACACCTGGTCTCGGGCCAGGCCGCGCTCGCGGAACAGGTACGGGCGGATCCGGCGCATCACCTCGTGCGCTTCGCCGTGCACGAACGCGTGCACTCGGCCCGGCAGCCAGTCCAGCTCGCGCACCGCGGCTTCGAGGACGCCGTCAGCGCCGACCTCGTCGCGGTGCAGGAAGGTCAGCTCGCCGCGCGCCGGGATGTCCAGCTTCGGCTCGTGCGCCGCGGAATCGACCAGCACGATGGCCCGGACCACGGCGTCCGGCTCCAGGTCGGCCAGCGCCGCCGTGATCGCCGGGAGCGCGGTCTCGTCGCCCACCAGCAGGTGCCAGTCGGCCGCCCGGTCGGGCCGGTAGGCGCCGCCGGGGCCGTTGACCATCAGCCGGTCGCCCGGTGCGGCCTTCGCCGCCCAGCGACCCGCGACGCCTTCGTCGCCGTGCAGCACGAAGTCGATCGCCATCGTGCCGTCGGCCACGTCCGGGAACAGCGCGGTGAAGGTGCGCACGTCCGGCAGCTGCTCGTCGGGCAGCACGCCGCGGAGCGCCCGGACGTCGATCGGGTCCGGGTAGGTCGCGCCCGGCTTCGGGAAGATCAGCTTGACGTACCTGTCGGTGTGGTCGCTGCCGGCGAACGCCGACAGGTCGTCGCTGCGGAACCACACCCGCCGCAGGCAGGGCGTCACCAGTTCCGCGCTGGTCACGGTCAGGTAAGTCGTCATCGGACTCCTCAACTCGCCGGGGATCCACCACTCCGTTAGGCAAGGCTAACTTGTCCGGCGCCCCGATCGCCAGCACGGGGTGGACGCCCGGCCCGGATGCGCGTGCGGCACCGCGGAATCCGGTAGCACAGCACATCCACAGTGGATCGTCGGGCCGGAGATCGCCGCCGGGCGGGCACCCCTATGATCATCCCGTACCGGGACCCATCGGTCCCGCCGTCGCATCCGGCGCAGCGAACATCTCGCGCCGACGCCGAAATCCGCCAGCCAGGCATGGGAAAAGCGCATGTCCACCTCTGTCGCGACCGCCACCGAGCAGACGCTGCCGATCAGCCGCGTGGTGCCGACCCAGGCACCGCCGCTGCGATGGCGGGTGCTGGCGATCGCGGCGATCGTGGTGGCCGCGTTCAACGCCCGGACGGCGGTGACGGCGGTCGGCGCGGCGCTGCCCGAGCTCCGCGCCGCGCTGGGGCTGGGCACTGCGGCGGTCGCAGTGCTCACCGCGCTGCCCTGCCTCTGCATCGCCGCGACGACGTTCCTCGTGCCGTTCCTCCGCCGCCGCATGGGCACGATGACCAGCGCGGTGGTGTTCCTCGGCGTCCTGATGGCCGGCCAGGCGGTCCGCATCGCCCACGGCCAGTGGCTGCTGCTCGCGGGCACCGTCCTGGCCTGCTGCGCGATCGGCGGTCTGCAGGTCCTGCTGCCCGCGGTCTGCCAGCAGGTCGGCGGCCCGCACGCCGCGGCGCTCACCACCTTGTCGGCCAGCGTGATCGGCGCCGGAGCCGCCACCGCGACCGCGACCACGCCGTGGCTGACCGAGATCGGCGGCTGGCGCACCGGGCTGGGCTTCTGGATCCTGCCGGTGGTGGCCGCGCTCCTGCTGTGGTCGCCGCTCTCCCAGTCCTCCGCGGCCCGCACCCCGGCCCCGACGATCTCCCGCGGCCGCCGCTCCCTGCTGCGCAGCGCCCGGGCCTGGTACCTGACGATGTTCATGGGCCTGCAGTCCCTGCAAGCCCTGTCCCTGCTGTCCTGGCAGCCGGTCCTGCTCCGGACCACCGGCATCGGCCCGGGTCACGCCGCCGCGCTCAGCGCGGGCACGCTGGTGGTCAGCATCGTCTCCTCGGCGATCATCACCGCTTCCTGCTACCGCAACGCCCGGTACATCGGCACCTGGATGGTCCTGACCACCGGGAGCGGCGGGATCGGGCTGCTCGGGCTCCTCGTCGCCCCGAACTCCGAGCCGGTGCTGTGGGCCGGCCTGCTGGGCGTGGGCATGTCGGCGCTGGCCCCGGCCATGGCGGCGATCCCGGCGCACACCACCGGCAGCGGCGAGACGACGCGGCTGTCGGCGATGACCCAGGGCTACGGCTACCTGCTCGCGGCACTCGGCCCGGCGCTGATGGGCGCCCTCACCGACGTCGCGACGACCACGGACTGGGCGCTGACGGCGCTGCTGTTCTTCAGCCTCGTGCAGTTCCTCTTCGCGTCCCTCGCCGCCCGCCGCCCGCACGACCTGCACGCCGCCGACCTCGAGTGGTCGACGATGCGGTGACCACCTCCGTCCGCTGTGGACGGTCAGCGGCCGCGGCGGAGCTTTCGGCGTTCCCAGCCGTTGGGGTGGCGGATCACCACTCCTGCCGCTCCGCCCGAGCCGGTGAGGCGGATCAGGGGCGCTCCGGGGTGGCGGTCGGGCGTGGTCTTGTCCTTGAGGCCGCCCAGGCCCGGGTCCACCTCGTCGGTCTCCGCCGACCAGGCCTCGGGGATGATGATGGTGACCCCGGCCATCTGGCCGTGCGCTTCGAGCTCGACCAGCGGCAGCCGGCAATCGGCCTGGGTGAAGTCGAGCTTCACGCCGCCCATCCCGCCGTGCGCGGTGATCTGCGCGGGCACCTGCCAGCGGCCGGTCCGCGACGCGCCGTGCAGGCCTCCCTTGAGGAACAGCGGTTTGCCCGGATCCGCGGTGCGCCCGGACGGCAGGTCGGCGGTGAGCGGTTCCAGGTCCGCGTAGGTCTTGGCCGCCAGCGCCAGGTCAACCCGCTCGGTCAGCTCGGTGAGGTCGATGCGCCCTTCGCCCGCGGCTTCCTGGAGGCGCTGCACCACCGCATCGCGGTCGGCGTTGGAGGCGCGCATTTCCCTGCGGACGGACTCGGGCACTTCGGACGTCATGCGCCAGATCCTATCCAACGCGGTGTCCGGCAACCGACGGTTTCGGCGTCATCGGGGCTCGCCGCCCGGGGTGACCAGGCCGGTTTCGTAGGCGAGCACGACGAGTTGCGAGCGGTCGCGGGCACCGAGCTTGGCGAGCAGCCGGCTGACGTGGGTTCGCGCCGTCGCCGGGCTGATGAACAGCTGCTCGGCGATCTCGGCGTTGGCCAGCCCGGCGCCGACCTTGGCGAGGATCTCCCGCTCCCGGTCGGTCAGCCCCTCGATCAGCTCGCCGCGGCGGGCGGGTTCGCCCAGCGCCGCTGCCCGCATCACGCGCCGCGTGACGGACGGTGAGAGCAGCGCATCGCCGCGTGCGACGACGCGGACCGCGTTGCGCAGGTCGTCGGGGCCGGTGTCCTTGAGCAGGAAACCGGCCGCCCCGGCGCGGATCGCGTCGAACACGTGCTCATCGGTGTCGAAGGTGGTCAGCAGGACGACCTGGACCTCCGGCAGGGCCGGGTCGGCGAGGATCCGGCGGGTGGCGGCCAACCCGTCGCCGCCGGGCATCCGGATGTCCATCAGGACCACGTCCGGTCGCTCGCGGCGCACGACGGCGAGTCCGGAGTCGCCGTCGGCGGCCTCGCCGACCACGGTGATGTCCTCGGCGCGCTCCAGCAGCCCCCGGAGTCCTTCGCGGACGAGGTACTTGTCGTCGACGAGCACCACGCGGATCATCCGGTTTCCTCCAGCGGAATCGTGGCCACGACCGCTGTTCCGCGCGGGGAGCGCGGTGCTGCGTCCAGTCGGCCGCCGAGCAGCGCGAGCCGCTCGCGCATCCCGATGATGCCCCATCCGGCAGCTCCGCTCGCGAGCGATTCCGGCGTGGCACCGCGGCCGTCGTCCTCGACGCGGACTTCGAGCACGTCGGCGCCGTGCGCCAATCCCACGGTCACCGAGGAGGCGTCGGCGTGGCGCAGGACGTTGCTCAGCGCTTCCTGGATCACCCGGTAGGCCGTGGTGTCGACGACCACCGGGAGCGTCCGGGGCTCACCGGTGATCACGACGTCCACGGCCAGCCCGGTTTCGGCCGCCGCGTCGGTCAACGAGCGCAACTGCGCCAGCCCGGCGGGCTGGATGTCGGCCGGTTCCCGGCGCAACGCCTGCAACGTCGCGCGGAGTTCGCGCACCACACCGCTGCACGCGGTCCGGACGGCGACCAGCGACTTCTCGGCGGTGGTCGGATCGTCGCGGACCGCCTCCCGCGCCACGTCGGTGTGCAGCGAGATCACCGAGATGGTGTGGGCGAGCAGATCGTGCAGATCCCGTGCGATGCGCAGGCGTTCCTGCTCGACCCGGCGCCCCGCTTCCCGCTCGCGCTCCAGCTCGGCGATGCGGGCCTGCTCGGCCAGTTCGGCCCGCCAGCCGCGCCGGGAGCGAACGCTGTCGCCGAGCGCGACGACGGCGGCCATCAGGCACGCCGTCGTCGCGAACTCGAAGCCGAGCAGGTAAGCCAGGTCGTCGCCCTGCCGGATGCGCACCAGCGTGGAGAGCACCAGCAGCGATCCGCCGATCGCCGCCGCGGCGCGGAGCTTCCCCTGCTCGGCGGCGGAGTACAGCGCGGCGGCCAGCGGCACGGCCAGCCCGATCGGCGGGTAACCGCTCATGTAGTAGACGATCAGGATCACCGCCGTGACGACCAGCGTCGCGACCGGCCACCGGCGGCGGACGAGCACGACCGCCGCGAGCACGATCGCGAACGCGTAGGCGGCCGGGCTCGGCTGCTCGGTGCCGGTACCGACGTTGGCGGCGACGGCGGTGCCGACGACCACGAGCACAGCAGTGCCGAGCAGCAGATCGACCACCCGTGCGGACCGCTCCCCAGCCGCCGTCATGCGATCACCTCTTCTCCGGCGAGTGACCGGGGATCAGGCGCGCGAGCCCCCAGCCGACTGCTCCCAGGGCCGCGCCCACCGCCGTGCCGGTCGCGACGCTGCTGACGAACGCGAAACCGCGCATCAGCACGACTTCGGCGGTTCCGGGCAGGATTCCGGCGAGATTACCGCCCAGGCTCGGCGGATTCCCGGCGTAGGCGTGCTCCCACAGCAGCTGGTGCGCCACGGCGAGCATGAGCCCGTAGGCGAAACCGATGCCGAGCAGGGTGCGGAACGGGTTCGGCACCCGCCGCCACAGCACGTACAGCAACCACACGGCGATCGGCACGAAAACCAGCAGGGCGTTGACCACCGGGCCCACCAGGCGCAGGTCGTGCGCGATCACGCGCGGAACGCCGAGCGCCGCCAGTCCGATGATGCCGAGCGCGGACAGCTTCGTCCCGTTCACCGCAGCGCTCCGCGGCGGTGTTCCTGGTAGCGGACGAAGGCCGCGAAGGCGAGCACCGCGGTGAGCAGGCTCATCGCCAGCCGCACCCAGTGGCCGGTCTCGAACTCCCACGCCGTCTGCCGGAGGACCTCCGCGGAGTGCACCGCTGCGCCCTCCTCGAACATCACGTCGTTGCGCGGCCAGAAGAACAGCGCGGAGAACAGGAACTCGCCGAGCAGCAGCGAAACCAGGCCGGCCGCCACCCACTTCCGCGCGGGCCGCAGCACGGCCAGCGCGGTGAACGCGGCGACCACGGTCAGCGCGCCCAGCGGCGGGAAGAAATCGGCGGGCCCGGCCGCCACCATGAACTCCACCGACGTGCCCAGCGATGCCGGGACGTCGTGGAACACGTTGGGATAGATGATGATCGTCTCGGCGAGGATCCCGCCGAAGGCGACCACCGCGATCCAGAGGTAGACCGTCGAGACGATGAATCCGGCTCTGCTGTTGTCCATCCGAACTCCGGGAGAGGTCCGGGGAAGAGTCCCGGACAGCTGAACTTCCTGACTCCCGGAACGCTACGGAGCGGAGTCGCCGAAATCGTCCGCGCAGCGACGCTCACCGACCACGACTTCGGACGTACGCCCGCGGCGGAGCCGTACGTCCGAAGTCGACAACGGCCGATGACGTGCGCGTTCGAGCCGACCAGGCCTCGATCAGACCGCCGCGATGGTGCTCGGCGCGCGTTCGGCGCGGCTCAGCGCGCGCAGCACCGCGGTCTGCCCGTGGCGCACGACGGCGAGCTTGGCGAGCAGCGCGAGCACCGGTTCGAGGACTTCCTCCGGGACTTCCGGCGTCTCGATTCCCGCGCTGTGGGCGAGATCGTCGGAGTGCACCGCGATCTCCATCATGCGCGTCAGCAGGAAGTCCGCCAGCCGCACCGGCCGACCGCCGAAGGACACCACCCGGTCGCTGGCCTCAGCGGGCAGCGCGGTGCGTTGCCCCTCGACCGCCGAGGCGACCTCGGCGGCCAGCGCCTCGGCACCGCGGGCGGCGAACTCCTCGCCCATGTCGCGGATCCGGACGTTGACGTCGGAATCGGTGCCGGTGTGGAACGCCTCGGCGGCGGCGTAGAACTCGGTGAGCGAGAACGGCCGCTCGGTGACCGGCTCCTTGGCCAGCACCCGAGAGACGCCCAGGACCTGGGAGCCCAGGTGCCCGGCCAGCCCGCGGACGCTGAACTCCGGCAGCGCGCTGGGCCGGTCCCACACCGCGGCGACCGCGGGGTCCCGGAGCAGTTCCACCGCCGCCTGCGCCGCTTGCAGGTAAGCCCGGCTCATGGTGGTCATCGTCGTCCTTCCAGCCACACCCGATCAACGCCTGCTCGAGTATGGCCCACCGCGCGTCGGTTCTCACCTGTTTTTCGGTGTTGTTCCTTGCGACACGTCGTTGCCGTGCTCGTCGGCGAGGACGACCCGGATGTCCTTGGCGCGGAAGGGCTTCAGGTCCGATTCGTCCGCTGTCTCATCCGTGACCAATGTCCACTTCGGAGGGAGCGGGGCCCAGGCGTGGAACGGCCGGCGACCGATCTTGGCCGCGTGGACCAGGACGTACACGTGGTCGCCGCGGCGCGCCATCAGCTCCTTGAGGCGCGTCTGGCGGATGTCGGCCTCGCAGATGCCGTCCTCGGCCGTGACGCCGTCGGCGCCGAGGAAGACCCGGTCGAAGGTGCGGCGCTCCAGCGCCGCTTCGGCCAGCGGGCCGATGAAGCCCTGGCTCTTCGGGCGCAGGACACCGCCGAGGCACTCCACGGTGACCTCCTCGGAGGCGGAGAGCTCCTGCAGGGCCGTCATGCCGGTGGTCACCACGGTCAGCGCCGGTCCGCCGCGCAGTTCGTGGGCCAGCGCGCCGGTGGTCGAACCCGCGTCGAGCAGCACCGTTTCACCCGCGCTGAGCTGCCGGGCCGCCCAGCGGGCGATGGCCCGCTTCGCCTCGAACTCCTCGCCGACGCGCTGGCGCAGGCTCGCCTCGGGGTGCGCGACGATCGCCATCGCACCGCCGTAGGTGCGGGCCAGCGCGCCCGCCCGCTCCAGCTGGGCGAGGTCGCGCCGGATGGTCGACGCGGTGACGCCGAAGTGGGCGGACAACTCGTCCACACCGGTCAGCCCGGTGGTGGTGGCCAGCTGGACGATGGCCTCCCGGCGGAGCTTGGAATCGCGGGGCACTCGACGTCCCTTTCAGCTGACGGAAACCGGCGCCAGGTCCGCGGCCTGGCGCAGCGCCTCGATCATGCTACCGACGTCGGCCGCGCCGGTTCCGGCGATGTCGAAGGCCGTGCCGTGGTCCACCGACGTGCGGATCACCGGCAGGCCCACGGTGATGTTGACGCCCGCCTCGATGCCCAGCACCTTGACCGGCGCGTGCCCCTGGTCGTGGTACATCGCGACGATCAGGTCGTAGTCACCGCGGCCGGCGAGGAAGAACGCGGTGTCGGCGGGCAGCGGGCCGCGCGCGTCGATGCCCTCGGCGCGCAGCTGCTCCAGCGCGGGCACGATCTTCTCCTCCTCCTCGCCCGCGCCGAACAACCCGTTCTCCCCGGCGTGCGGGTTGATCCCGCAGACGCCGACGACCGGCGCGTCGACGCCCGAGGCGCGGATCGCCTCGTAGCCGCGGCGAACGGTGCGCGCCACCAGGCCGGGCTCGATCCGGGCGATGGCGTCGATCAGCCCGATGTGCGTGGTCACGTGGATGACCTTGATCTTCGGCGTGGACAGCATCATCGACACCTCCTCGGTGCCGGTCAGCGCGGCGAGCAGCTCGGTGTGCCCCGGGAAGAGGTGCCCCGCGGCGTGCAGCGCCTCCTTGTTGAGCGGGGCGGTGCAGATCGCCTGCACCTCACCGGCGACCGCGAGTTCCGCGGCGACGCGCACGTACTGGTAGGCCGCTTCACCGGCGACCGCGCTCAGCTCGCCCCACGGCAGGTCCTCCGGCAGCAGGCCGAGATCGAGCACATCGATGCGGCCGGGCCCGAAGCGCGCCTCGGCCGCGGAGCCGACCGCGACGACGTCGACCGCCGCACCGCGCAGCCGGGCCGCTTCCCGCAGGCGGCGGGCGTCGCCGACGACCAGCGGGCGGCACAGCTCGTGCACGGCGGCGTCGGCGAGCGCGCCGACCACGACTTCGGGGCCGACACCTGCCCCGTCTCCCATGGTGACGGCTATGACGGGCGAGGGACTCACTGTGCCTCCTGGAGGTCGCGTCGGCTGGCCGCGAACGGGTCGAATCGGTTTTCCCGTTTTTGCGCGAAACGCGCACTCATGATCGTGAAGATCCCCGACTCGGCGGCTCCCCCACGGCACCGGCACGTCAGGAACCTGCGGAACATCCCGCCGGAACCCGGCGCTCCCATGCACGCCTCCTCGCAGCTCATTCTGCGCAATTCACGCTATCCATATTGCGCATTGCGCGCAACTATGCCAGCGTTCCGAACCACCAGGTACCGGCGCGCGAGCCCGGGCGCGGCCCGGGGACCAGGAGGACAGTCCGTGAACGCACTCGAGTTCGCCCGCCACGTCCGCGGCCGCAGGCAGGCCGTCGGCTACTGGGTCGTGCTCGACGACCCGATCGCCACCGAGCGCCTGGCCCGCCTCGGCTACGACTACGTGGTGGTCGACGCCCAGCACGGCATGCTCGGTTCCACCGGCATCCGCAACGCGATGCTCGCCATCGACGCGGGCGCGACGTCGGCCGCCGTGGTGCGCGTCGAGCAGAACGATCCGTTCGCCATCGGCCGGGTGCTCGACGCGGGCGCGACCGGCATCATCGTGCCGCTGGTCGACACCGCCGAGGACGCCGCGGCGGCGGTGCGCGCCACGCGCTACCCGCCGGAAGGCCGCCGCTCCTACGGCCCGATGCGCAGCGAGCTGCGGGTGGGACCCGATCCCGCCGAGGCGAACGAATCGGTGCTGGTCCTGGCGATGATCGAGACCCCGGAGGGCTTGGCGAACGTCGCCGGGATCTGCGCGACGCCGGGCCTCGACGGCATCTACGTCGGCCCGGCCGACCTGCGGCTGGCCGTGGGCGGCGCGACCGCGTCCGACCCCGCCGTGGACGACGCCTTCGAAGCGGCGCTGGCGAAGATCGCCGAGGCCGCCGCCAACGCCGGCATCGCGGCGGGCATCCACACCCCCAGCGGCGAAGTCGCCGCGCACCGCCTCGCACAGGGCTACACCTACGCCACCGTGTCCTGCGACCTCGTGCACCTGGAGCAAGCGGCGAAGGCGCACCTGTCGGCCGCCCGCGGCGAGCGGTGAGCCGCCTGCCCGGAGGCCCTGCGCTACAAGCCCTGCGGTTCGGCCAGGTCCGAGCCGGACCACGGGAGCGTGGCTCGACCGCCGATTCCGGTCAGGAGTCCCGCCGAGGGCTGTGCCACTCGCTGTTCATGAAGCACGACATGATCCAGATCGCTTCGTTCATGTCCAGAATGATGTCTCCGATCAACGGCGTGTTGCGGAGCATCTCGTGAGGTATGCGCCGTCTGTGCTCGTCCGTTCCGGGCATGAGCAAGTCCTCCTTGGTGATCTCGATCGGCTGCCAATCGAGATCGACGTGGAGAAGCAGTGAGCGTTCCGCTTCCCACCGCTGGATGAAGACCATCTGCTCTCCGTGGATGTTCGGCGCGTAGGCGACGTAGTCCCTCGGCCCGACGCGTACTCCGCAGAGCTCTTCAACAGCACGGTCGATGCCCCTCGATCCGTCGATGTAGCCGCGCATCTCGCCGACGAACCCGGGCAGGGTCTCCTCGTTGAGATGCGCATCGCCAGGAATGCGCAGCGAGGCCAGGCTGGTCATCGTGAGCTTCGCATGGCGGAGCTCACGGCTGGCGTTCGTCCAGAAGAGCCCGTCCACGTCGGGGTCGTGCACGACGCAGGCGACCGGAATGTTGGTTTCCGCCCAGTTGTCGCCGTGCTTGCCGACGCGGACGCAGTACCCGTACTTCCGCCGGTGGGAACGACCGCCCTTGACCTGGATCGCGACCGTGTACGGAGTCCTCCTGCTCTTCGCTCCGAACGTCACCCGCAGGTCCTCACCGAAATCACTGGTCCCGGAGACCTCTTCGACGATGTGCCCGGCACCTTCCAGGAGCAGGCGCACGCGGTTCACCGCCTGCCGGGAGGTGAGGTGCGAATCAGGGATGTGCGGGGGCATGTTCCGACATTCCTCTCGTCAAGCCGTGCGCGCTCACGGTCATGCCCAGTCATACCGGTGGCGTCCGACATCCCCGCGGATCGGGACACTTCGGCTCCCGCGCAGCACTGGCTGAGCCAGTTGGCCATTCGGGTCTTGACTTCAGGGATCTGATCGCTGAAAGTGGCCTGGCCAATCAGCCACTGTGCCACGCACCACATCCCGAGGTGCCGGCGCCCCGCTCGGCAAGGAGGCAATGGTGCCGCCCGAGTTGATCTCGATCCTGGTGCTGGTCGCCGCGTTCGTCATCACCACGACGCTGTCGGTCAGCATGGGCCTGCTGGCCTTCGCCGCGGCGTTCCTGGTCGGCACCCTGGTCGGCGGGATGTCCGAGGACGACATCTTCGCCGGGTTCCCCGGTGACCTGTTCGTCGTCCTGGTCGGCGTCACGTTCCTGTTCGCCATCGCGCGGGCCAACGGCACCACGGACTGGCTGGTGCGGCAGGCCGTGCGGCTGGTCGGCGGGCGGATCGCGCTGATCCCGTGGGTGATGTTCGGCATCGGCGCGGTGCTGACCGCCATCGGGGCCGTCAGCCCGGCGGCGGCCGCCATCGTCGCGCCGATCGCGCTGAACCTCGCGGCGCAGTACCGGATCAACCCGCTGCTCATGGGCGCGATGGTGGTGCACGGCACGCAGGCGGGCAGCTTCTCCCCGATCAGCATCTACGGCAGCATCGTCAACGGCGTGGTGGAGCGCAGCGGGCTGCCGGGTGATCCGGTCGTGCTGTTCCTGGGCAGCCTCGTGGTCAACGCGGCGATCGCCGCCGTCGTGTTCGTGGTCTTCGGCGGATTGCGGCTGCGCGCCGCGGACGAGCAGCTGGTCACCGTCGGCGCGGGAACCGGCGACGCCGGTGCGGAACCCGCCGAGGAGCTCCGCCTCGACCGCGACCGGGTGCTCACGCTGACCGGCCTGGTCGTCCTGGTGGTCACCACGCTCGGGTTCGGCCTGGACGTGGGGCTCGTGGCGATGACCATCTCCGTCGTCCTGAGCGTGCTCTCCCCCGAGATGTGCAAGCAGGCGCCCAGCGAGGTCGCGTGGCCGACCGTGCTGCTGATCTGCGGCGTGCTCACCTACGTCGGCGTGCTGCGGGAGATGGGCACGATCGACTACGTGGGCAACTCCGTGGCGGGCATCGGCGTCCCGCTGCTCGCCGCGCTCCTGCTCTGCTACATCGGCGCGATCGTCTCGGCCTTCGCCTCGTCGGTGGGCCTCATGGGCGCGCTCATCCCGCTGGCCGTTCCGTTCCTGCAGACCGGCAGCATCGGCGCGATCGGCATGATCACCGCGCTGGCGATCGCCGCCACCGTGGTCGACGTCAGCCCGTTCTCCACCAACGGCGCGATCGTGCTCGCCAACGCCAAGGGAGTCGACCGCGACGCGTTCTTCCGGCAGCTCATGCTCTACGGCGCGGTCATCGTCGCCGTCGTCCCGGCCGCGCTGTGGCTGGTGCTCGTGCTGCCCGGGCTGGGGTGACGATCAGTGGCGTAGCATGGGATCACCGCTGCCGCAGACCGGTGACCACGCCGATCAGCGCCACCGCGCCGGTCACGACCAGGACCGTCGCGTAAGCCGGGTGCATCGCGGCGACCGGCTCCCACGCGCCGACGCCGATCGCGGCCACCACGGCCAGGACGATCGCCGACAACCCGGCCCGGAACCAACGACGCGTCACCACGCCGCAGACCCTACGCACCACCGGACGAAAACCTCCCGGACCATGCCCTCCGCACCGCTCCGCCGCTGGATCACGCCTTCTCTGGCCGTGCTGACCGCAGCCATCGCGTGCGCGGTCCTGATCTACGCCCGTCCGCTGGCCGCCACGCCCGCCGCGCAGCAGGAGATGCGCAGCGACGCGGCGGTCACCGTCGTGGACCGCGCCACCGAGATCGAGCTGATCCCCAGCGGACGGCACCGCGGCACCGGGCTGGTGTTCCACCCGGGAGCCCGCGTCGATTCCCGCGCCTACCTGCCGCTGCTGCGCCAGGTGGCCGAGGCCGGGTACCCGGTGGTCGTGCTCAAACCACCGCTGGGCATGGCGATCCTGCAATCCGGCCAGGGCGAGCAGGCCTTCGGCCGCGCACAGCGCTGGGTGGCAGGCGGGCATTCGCTCGGCGGCCCCGCCGCGGCCCGGCTGGCCAACAGCCACCCCGACCGGGTGCGGGGCCTGCTGCTGTGGGCGTCCTACCCCGACGTCGAGGTCCGCGACCTCGACGTCACCTCGATCTACGGCACCCGCGACGGGTTGTCCGATCCCGACGCGGTCCGGCAGGCGCCGCTGCCGGCGGACACCGAGTTCGTCGCCGTCCCCGGCGCCATCCACGCGCACTTCGGCGACTACGGCCCGCAATCCGGCGACGGGCAGCCCACCACCAGCCGGGCCGAGGCCCAGCGCCAGATCATCGCCGCGACGCTCGACGGCCTCGCCCGCGTCGAGGCCCGACCCTGACCTGCTGCTCGCCCGGCGGCAGGAGACTGCGAAAACGAGGAGGACATCATGATCACGAGCGTGCTCGGCACGGGGATCATGGGCACCGCGATGGCCCGCAATCTCGCTCGCGCCGGTCACACCGTGCGCACCTGGAACCGCACGCGGGCGAAGGCCGAACCGCTGGCCGCCGACGGCGTGCACGTCGCGGGCACCCCGGCCGAGGCCGTCGAAGGCGCCGACGTCGTCGTCACGATGCTGCACGACGGTGCGGCGGTGCTCGACGTCATGCGGGAAGCCGGGGCCGGTCCCGGCACCGCGTGGGTGCAGTCGACCACCGTCGGGATCGGGGCCATCGGCGAACTGGCCGCGCTGGCCCGCGAGCAGCAGCTCGTCTTCTTCGACGCTCCGGTCCTCGGCACCCGCCAGCCCGCGGAGGAGGGCACGCTCGTCGTGCTCGCCGCCGGGCCGAGCCAGAGCAGGCATGCGGTGACGCCGGTGTTCGAAGCCATCGGCTCCCGCACGGTGTGGACCGGCGAGGACGGTGCCGCGGCGAGCTCCACGAAGCTCAAGCTCGTGGCCAACAGCTGGGTGCTGGCCGTCACCAACGCCGCTGGTGAGGCGCTCGCGCTGGCCAAGGGCCTGGACGTGGACCCGCAGGGCTTCTTCGACGTCATCAGCGGCGGCGCGCTGGACATGGGCTACCTGCACGCGAAGGGCCGGGCGATCCTCGAGGACCGGCTGAGCCCGCCGAGCTTCGCCGTGACCACCGCCGCGAAGGACGCCGAGCTGATCGTGCAGGCCGGCCGGGAGCACGGTGTGCGGCTCGACGTCGCCGAGGCCGCGGCGCAGCGCTTCCACCGCGCCGCCGAGCTGGGGCACGGCGGCGAGGACATGGCCGCCGCCTACTTCGCCAGCTTCGACCGCTGACGGCTACGAGCGGCGGCGCGGCTTCCCGCGCTTGCCGCCCCGCGGGTTGCCCGCGCGCGGGCGGGCGGCCGGTTTCTTGGCCTCGGCCGGGCGCTTGCGCTTCTCCTGCGGAGGTGTCGGCGGGCGGCCGCGGGTGCTGTTGACCGTCCGGCCGCGCACGATCCCGATGAACTGCTCCATCAGGTCGGTGGTCTCCTCCTCCGGCCAGGACAGCGCGACGCGCGACTGCGGGGCGTCGGTGAGCGGGCGGTAGGTGAGGTCCTTGCGGTGGTGCAGGCGGGCCAGCGACTGCGGGACCACGAGCAGTCCCACCCCGGCCGCCACCAGCTCGATGGCGTCCCCGGTGGTGGCCGGGCGCTCGATCGCCGGCCGGCCCGGCGGGCGCTCCCAGTCGAGGGTGTCGTCGAGCGGGTGCAGGACGACGTCGTCGGCGAGGTCCTCGCCGGAGACCTCGTCGACCGCGGCCACCACGTGGTCCTTCGGGACCACCACCACGGTCGTCTCGGTGTAGAGCGGGATCGCGTGCAGTCCCTCGCGGTCGGCCGGGAACCGCAGCAGCACCATGTCGGCGTCACCGTTCCGCACCGCGGCGGTGGCGTCGGCCGCGGGCACCTGGAGCAGTTCCAGCGGCACGTCGGGCACCCGCTCCGCCCACTTGCGCGCCCACTTGCCGGGCGTCACACCCGCCACGTAGGCGAGCGTGAACGAGGGCTGCTCGGCCGATCCAGTCACGCGGCCCAGGTTACCGGGCGTCTGCGCAGGTGGTGCGCATGCGGTCGATACCCTGGAGGGCATGAAGTCGCGCCCGACCTCCCAGACGATGAAGCCCGCGACCGCGGCGAAGAAGCTGAACGTGTACCTCGGAGCCACCCCCGCGGAGTTCCAGGAGGGTGTCGTCTCGCGCGACGAGCTCAACGCGCTGCAGACAGATCCGCCCGAGTGGCTCCGCGAGCTGCGCCGCAACGGCCCGCACCCCCGCCAGGTCGTGGCGGCGAGGCTGCGCATCTCCATCGGCGGCCTGACCCGCGCGGGCATCACCGACCCGCTCACCACCGAGCAGATCAACGAGCTCAAGGAGCAGGACCCGGAGTGGCTCCAGCAGGAGCGCGCCACCCAGGCCGAGGTCAAGCGGGAAGCCGCTCGGATCAAGGACAAGGCCGAGCAGAAGGCGGAAGCAGCGCGCCTCCGCGAGCAGCGCGGGCAGCGCAAGTGAGTCGTGAGTGCGCAACAGCGTTCGAGCGCTGCTGCGCACTCACGACTTCCTCAGAGGTGGTCGATGATCGAGGCGACGACCTCGTCGGTCGTGGCGGTACCGCCGACGTCCGGGGTCAGGACACCGGCGGCCGTGGTGGCTTCGATGGCCTTGTGCACGCGAGCGGCTTCGTCGACCAGTCCGAAGTGGTCGAGCATGAGCGCCGCGCTGCCGATCGCACCGATCGGGTTGGCCAGGCCCTGACCCGCGATGTCCGGCGCGGAGCCGTGGACGGGTTCGAACATCGACGGGAACCGGCGCTCCGGGTTCAGGTTCGCGCTGGCGGCCAGGCCGAGGCTGCCCGCTAGCGCCGAACCGAGGTCGGACAGGATGTCGGCGTTGAGGTTGGAGGCCACCACGACCGAGAGGTCCTCCGGCTTGAGCACGAACTTCGCCGACATCGCGTCGACCAGCACGCTCTCGGTCTCGACGTCCGGGTAGTCGGCGGCGACGCGGGCGAACGTCTCGTCCCACAGGACCATGCCGTACTGCTGGGCGTTGCTCTTGGTGACCGACGAGACCTTCTTCCGGGTCCGGGTGCGGGCCAGGTCGAAGGCGAACCGGATGATCCGCTCGCAGCCGCGCTCGGTGAACAGCGCGGTCTGCAGCGCGACCTCGTTGCCCGGGCCGCGACCGGAGAGGTTGCGGCCACCGAGGCCCGCGTACTCGCCTTCGCTGTTCTCGCGGACCACCACCCAGTCCAGCGGGATGTGGTCGGCCTTGCGCAGCGGCGAGGTGATGCCGGGGTGGAAGTGCACCGGCCGGATGTTGGCCCACTGGTCGAAGTTCTGGCAGATCTTCAGCCGCAGCCCCCAGAGGCTGGTGTGGTCGGGCACCGACGGCCAGCCGACGGCACCGAAGTAGATGGCGTCGAACTCCCGCAGCCGCTCCAGCCCGTCCTCGTCCATCATGCGGCCGGTGCGCTCGTAATATCCGCAGCCCCACGGGAATTCGGTCCAGTCGAAGGCGAACGCACCGCCCGATCCCGCGGCCAGCGCGTCGAGCACCGCGCGCCCGGCTGCGACGACCTCGGTCCCCACCCCGTCGGCCGGGACCGCCGCGATCTTGAAGGTGCTGGTCGTGGGCTGAGCTGACATCGAACGACTCCCCTGGTCTCGGTGCTGGTGCCCCGAGTGAAGCCCGGCGGGGCTCGGGGCGTCCAACACGCATTCGCGATGCCATTCATAGGTTCTGCTTATCCCGGCTGGTCACGTTCCGCCGCCAGGTGGTCCGCGGGCCGGTAGGAGCGGGCCACGGCGAGGAAGGCGCGCGCCGCGGGGGTCAGCGGGGCCGACCGGCTGAGCAGGGCGACGTGCAGTTGCGCCGGAGGGTCGATGCGGGCGACTCGGGCGCCCGCGCGACGGGCCAGCGGAGCCCACGCGGAGGGCAGCACCGCCAGGCCGACGCCGTGCATCACCAGCGGGAGGATGGACGTGCGGTGCGCCACCTCGGCGACGATCTGCAGGTCCGCACCGGCGGCCAGCACCTCGTCGACGATCTGCCGCATGAGGCTGCCGGGCGGCGAGACGATCAGGCGCGCACCGGTCAGCGCCGAGCGCAGGACGGGGTCGCCGCTCGGGAAGTCCGCGTCCGGTGCCCCGACCAGGACGAAGTCCTGGGCTTCCAGGGGCAGCACGTCCAAGCCCGGGGCCTGCAGCGGGCCGGGCGTTCCGACCAGCCCGAGCTCGCTCGCGCCCTGCTCGACCTTCCGCACCACTTCCTCGGGCGTGAAGGCGGCATCGGCGCCGACCGTGACGCCCGGGTGCTGCTGGGCGAACAGGCGGGTCAGCGTGCCGAGGGGCTCGATGCCCGGCGAGGGCATCGTCACCAGTTCGACCTGGCCGCGGCGAGCTCCCTTGACCCAGTCCATCGTCGACCGGGCCGTGCGCAGGTCGCGGATGACCTGCCGGGCCGGGCCGATCAGCTCGGTGCCCGCGTTACTGAGCACGGCGCCCCTGCCGATCCGGTGGAACAGCTGCACCCCGAGCTCGCGCTCCAGGCCGGCGATGGCCTGGGACAGCGAGGGCTGGGCGACGTGCAGCGCTTGCGCCGCCTTGCCGAAACCGCCGTGATCGACGATCGCCAGGAAGTACTCGAGTTGGCGCACATCCACGGGCGCACTCTCCTCCACCTCGGACGGAACCCGCATCTGAGCAGGTCGGAGCCCATTGATCAGCGGAACCTATCAGTCTCGTAGCAACTTTCTCTTGGACGGCGCGATGCGTCCGCGGTCACTGTGGTGCCCACGTTCGCTCCGGCGAGGAGGATGCATGCACAGGGTGGTCGTGGCTCTCGACTCGTTCAAGGGCTCCATCGACGCGACACGCGCGACCGCCGCGCTCTCCCGCGGGCTGCGGCGCCACCACTCCCGCCCCGCGGTTCGCGAACAACCCGTGGCCGATGGCGGTGAAGGCACCCTGGATGCGTTCGAGGCAGCGGGGTTCACCCGCTGCCCGGTCGAGGCCGCGGATCCGCTCGGGCGTCCGGTCGAGTCCGGCTACGTCCACCGCGACGGCGTCGCGATCGTGGAGCTCGCCGACGCTTCCGGCCTGAGCCGGGTCCCGGAGCCCGCACCCGTCACCGCGCTGGCAGCGTCTTCGCACGGCACCGGACGCGTGATCGCCGCCGCCCTCGACGCGGGCCACCGCACCGTCGTCGTAGGACTCGGCGGCAGCGCGACCACCGATGGCGGAACGGGCCTCGTGGCGGCGCTCGGCGGCCGGCTGCTCGACCGGGCGAACCGGGCCGCGCCGCTCACCGAAGTCCGCGCAGTCGACCTCAGCGGTCTGCACCCGCGTCTCACCGGGCCGGACGCCGCCCGGCTGGTCGCGGCCTGCGACGTCGACAATCCCCTGCTCGGGTCGAACGGCGCCGCCGCGGTTTACGGGCCGCAGAAGGGTGCCGACGCGAGCGCGATCGCCGAACTCGAATCCGCTCTCGGCCGCTGGGCCGGGCTGCTGGAAAGCGCCACCGGCACGGCGGTTTCGGACCACCCCGGCGCCGGTGCGGCGGGCGGAGCCGGATTCGCGCTGCTGGCCCTCGGCGGGCAGCTGCGCTCCGGGATCGAGCTCGTCCTCGAACTGACCGGGTTCGCCGGGCAACTCGCGGGCGCGGACCTGGTGATCACCGGAGAAGGATCGCTGGACCGCCAGACCCTGCGCGGCAAGGCACCCGCCGGAGTCGCCGCGGCCGCCCGCGCAGCCGGAGCACCCGTCGTCGCGGTCGCCGGGCGCAACCAGCTCGCCCCTGCGGAGCTCGCCGCGGCGGGCTTCACCGCGGCCTTCGCGCTCACCGAGGTCGAAGCCGACGTCGGCCGCTGCCTGCGCGAACCCGAACCGCTGCTGGAACGGATCGGCGAGCGGATCGCCGCCGAATTCCTCGTCACCGCACCGATCTCCGGGTGACACCACCCGCCGCTGAGAACGCCCGCTCGAACCACGTGCAGGAGAATGCAATGACGCAGACCGCACAGAAACCGCTGCCGCCCGGGAGATCCGGTGCGAAACCCTGGTACCGGCAGCTCTACGTCCAGGTCCTGGTCGCGATCGCCATCGGCGTCCTGCTCGGCTGGCGGTGGCCCGGTCTCGGCGAGGCGATGCAACCGATCGGGACGACCTTCATCGCCGCGATGAAGATGCTCATCGGCCCGATCGTCTTCCTCACCATCATCGGCGGGATCGCCGGCGTCGCCGACCTGAAGAAGGTCGGGCTCACCGGTCTCAAAGCGCTGACCTACTTCCAGGTCGGCACCATCGTCGCGCTGGTGATCGGACTCGTCGCGATCAACCTCGTCAGGCTCGGCGAAGACGTCAACGCCGACCCGGCGAAGATCCAGGCCAGCGGGAGCGCGCAGCAGTACATCGAGTCCGGCGAAACCCAGCACTGGTGGGAGTTCTTCACCCATCTGGTCCCGGAGAGCTTCTTCGGCGCCTTCGCCGAAGGCGACATCCTGCAGATCATCTTCCTGGCCGTGCTCTTCGGCATCGCGATCAAGGCTGTCGGCCCGATCGGCGAGCCGATCGCCGCGGGCGTCAGGCGCCTGACCGAGGTCGTGTTCAAGGTGCTGAGCTTCGTGATGAAAGCCGCCCCGCTCGGCGCCTTCGGCGCGATGGCCTACGCGGTCGGGGCGTTCGGGCTGTCCACCCTGACCAGCCTCGGTTCGCTGATCGCGCTGTTCTACGCCACCTCGATCCTGTTCGTGGTGGTCGTCCTGGGCGGCTTCCTAGCGCTCTACGTCCGGCTCAACATCTTCCAGCTGTTCCGCTACCTCAAGGACGAGTTCTTCCTGGTCCTCGGCACCTCCACCGCCGAACCGGCGCTGCCCGGCCTGATGCGGAAGATGACCTTCATGGGCGCCGACCGCACCACGGTGGGCCTGGTGGTCCCCACGGGCTACAGCTTCAACCTCGACGGTGCGGCGATCTACCTCTCCCTGGCCGCCGTCTACATCGCCCAGGCCACCAACACCCCGCTGAGCGTCGGCCAGCAGCTCGGCCTGCTCGCGGTCATGCTGCTCACCTCGAAGGGCGCGGCCGGCGTGGCGGGCGGCGGCTTCATCGCCCTGACCGCCACGCTGTCGACCATCGGCACCGTCCCCGCGGCGGGCATCATGCTGATCTTCGGCATCGACAAGTTCATGTCCGAGTGCCGGGCGCTGGTCAACTTCTACGGCAACGCGGTGGCGACCCTGGCGATCGCCAAGTGGGACGGAGCCCTCGACATCACCAGAGCCCGCCAGGTCCTCGCCGACCGGACGTCCGCGGAACGAGCGACCGCGCCGGAACCTCAGCCTTCCGGCGTGCCGCGGCAGGCGTCGGCGGAAACCCTCGCCCCGACGGACGCGAGCCGCTGAAACGGGTGTGCTGCTACCCCGGCCACCGGGCTCAGGTGGCCGGGGGGAACCGCGTCTCGTTGCGGTCGATCTTGGCGTTGGCGGCTTTGACGAGGTCGATGCCGGCGACGTCGGCCAGCCGGATCAGGTAGAGCAGGACGTCCGCCGCTTCGTCGGCCAACCGCTCCTTGAGCGGCCCCTCCACCGGCCCCGGGGCACCGTCGAGCCACTGCAGCTCGGCGACCAGCTCGCCGGCCTCCCCACTCAGGGCCATCGCGAGGTTCTTGGGCGTGTGGTACTGCTCCCAGTCCCGCGCCGCCGCGAACTCCCGCAACCTGTCCCGGATCCCGTCCACGCTGTCCATGCCGGACACCGTAGCCGCCGGGTCAGGCGCGGACTTCGTGCCGGGCGACCGTCCAGGCGCGGGCCTGGTCGCTGATCGTCACACCGAGACCCGGGCGCGGTGACAGGTGCATCCGGCCGCTCTCGATGCGGAGGTGCTCGCCGAACAGCGGGTCGAGCCATTCGAAGTGCTCCACCCACGGTTCCCGGGCGTAGGCCGCCGCGAGGTGGATGTGGATCTCCATCGCGAAGTGCGGGGCCAGCTGGAGGTTCCGGTCGTCGGCCAGGGACATCACCTTCAGGAACTGGGTGATGCCGCCGACCCGCGGGGCGTCGGGCTGGACGACGTCGGCCCCGCCCGCCCGGATCAGCTCGCGGTGCTCGGCCGCGCTGGTCAGCATCTCACCCGTCGCGATCGGGGTGTCGAAGTTCGACGCGAGCGCGGCGTGGCCCTCGAAGTCGTAGGCGTCCAGGGGCTCTTCGATCCACACCAGGTTCAGCGGTTCCAGGGCTCGGCACATGCGCCGCGCGGTGGGGCGGTCCCACTGCTGGTTGGCGTCGACCATCAGCGCCGCACCGTCGCCGATCTCCTCCCGGACCGCGCTCACCCGGGCCAGGTCGACGGCGTTGTCCGGGTGGCCGACCTTGATCTTGATGCCGCCGATGCCACCGGCCACCGACTCCGCCGCCCGCTCCACCACCTCCCCGATCGGCGCGTGCAGGAAACCGCCGGAGGTGTTGTAGCAGCGCACCGAATCGCGGTGCGCGCCGAGGAGTTTCGCCAGCGGCAGGCCCGCGCGCTTGGCCTTGAGGTCCCACAGCGCGACGTCGAAGGCGGCGATCGCCTGCACCGACAACCCGCTGCGGCCGACGGAGGCTCCGGCCCAGACGAGCTTGTCCCAGATCTTGGCGATGTCGCTGGGATCTTCGCCGATGAGCACCGGGGCGATCTCCCGCGCGTGGGCGTACTGCCCGGGGCCGCCCGCGCGCTTGGAGTAGCTGAACCCGATGCCCTCCAGACCGCTCGCCGTGGTGATCTCGGCGAAGAGCACCGCCACCTCGGTCATCGGCTTCTGCCGCCCGGTGAGCACCTTGGCGTCGCTGATCGCGGTGGGCAGCGGCAGCGTCACCGACGAGATCTCCACGCGGGTGATCCGGTCCAGCGTTGCGGTCATGAGCTCCCTCTTCCGTTCGTCTGTTGTGGACTTCATCGCGGTTCGTCCAGCCGGATGCGCTTGATCGTGCCCATCACGGCCAGCCCGACCAGCGCCAGCGCCCCGTGCGCGGCGACGAACCACAGCGCCACGTCGAAGGAACCGGTGGCCTGCACGGTGTAGCCGATGACGATCGGCGTCACGATGCCCGCGATGTTGCCGAACGCGTTCATCGTCGAGCCGACGAAGCTGGTCGCCTGCGGCGGCGCGAGATCCGTGGTGATCGCCCAGCCCAGCGAGCCGATTCCCTTGCCGAAGAAGGCCAGCGTCATGATCGCCACGATCAGCGCGCTGCTGTCGGTGGTGCTGCACAGCGCGATGCTGGTCGCCAGCGTCATGCCGATGACCGACGGCAGCTTGCGGGCGAAGGTCAGCGAGTGACCGCGGCGCAGCAGGGCGTCGGAGGCGAAACCGCCCGCCAGACCACCGGCGAACCCGCACAGCGCGGGCAGCGCCGCGACGAAACCGACTTCCAGCAGGGACAATCCGCGGCCCTCGACCAGGTACACCGGGAACCACGTGATGAAGAAGTAGGTCAGCGCGTTCACCGCGTACTGCGAGAGGTAGAGGCCCCACAGCGGACGGGCGGAGAAGATCTGGGCGATCGTCCGCCGGTCGAGCCGGGTGCGCTGGTGGGCCTCGGCGGTCTTCGGGGCGTCCAGGTCGACCAGCCCGCCGCCTGCGCTGATCGCCTCGAGCTCCTCCGCGGTGACGCGCGGGTGGTTGCGCGGCGAATCCATCCAGCGCAGCCAGATCACGGCCAGCGCCAGGCCGAGCACGCCCAGCAGGACGAACACCCACCGCCAGCCGAACTCGTGGGTGATCCAGCCCATCAGCGGGGCGAACAGGGCGGTGGCGAAGTACTGGGCGGAGTTGAACACCGCGGTGGCGCGACCACGCTCGGCCGTCGGGAACCAGGCCGTGGCCACCCGCGCGTTCGCCGGGAACGCGGGCGATTCGAAGACGCCCAGCAGCAGCCGGAGCGCGAAGATGATCGCCACCGACACCAGCACCGGTGTGGTGATCAGCCCGACCAGGCTGATCGCGGCGGTGACCGCCGTCCACAGCGCGAGGCTCAGGGCGTAGACGCGGCGGGCGCCGAAGCGGTCGAGCAGGATTCCGCCGGGCAGCTGCCCCACCACGTAGGCCCAGCTGAACGCGGAGAAGATGTAGCCGAGCTGCACGCTGTCGAAGCCGAGATCGGCCTGCAGGCTGGTTCCGGTGATCGACAGGCTGCTGCGGTCGGCGTAGTTGAGGGCCGTGATGATGAAGATCAGCGACAGGACCAAGTATCGGGTCGGGATGCGGCGGCGGCTGGTCGGCGCACCTGCCCGCCCGACGGTGGAAGCTGTTGCGGTGTCAGACATCGGTGTCCTCCCGGTCGCTGCGGAGCGGTCCGCGGTGACCAGGACGTTAAGTCGGCGCGGCGATTCCGGTCCAACACCGAATGAACATCGATCAATACCCTGCCCGCATCGAGAGCACGCCCTGCGCCGCCGATGCGTCGATCTCGCGCCGAAATCGACGTTCACCCGGGTGACGGTCGATTCCTCGCGAAATGGGCGCCACCCCGGGTGACGCGCGGGTTTCCGGTGGCGATGCGCGGACGGTATCACTCGATACCCAATCGACCTTGGACACGCATCGGACGCGAACTTAGGCTGCCGAGCGTTCGACATCGTGACCGCGCTCACAGCGGAACGGTGGGCCGCCTCGGACCGAAGGAGCCCCGAATGACGTCGAAATCGCCTGCACGCCGAAGAGTTCTGCCACCCGCGCTCGCCGCGGTGCTCTCCCTGCCGCTCGCCGCGTGCGGGGGAAACCTCTCCAGCGGCGGCGCGGAGTTCCCCAGCGGCCCGGTGACGATGCTGGTCGGCCAGGCTCCCGGCGGGAGCACCGATCTCATCGGTCGCGCCCTGGCCGACGGTGCCGCCGACGACCTCGGCGTCGCGATGCCGGTGGTCAACACTCCCGGCGCCAACGGGGCGCTGGCCGCGAACGAACTCGCCGGCGAGCAGCCCGACGGCCAGCACGTCCTGGTGCTCAACGCGTCGCTGACCTCCATCACGCCGCTGGCTGTCGCGCCGGAGGAAGCCGTGGACATCAACGACTACGAGGTGATCACCGGGGTTTCGCAGGACGACTACGTCCTCGTCGCCAACACCGCTTCCGGCCTGCGCTCGGTGCCCGACCTGGCCCGGGCCGGCCGCGACCTCAAGTTCGCCACGACCGGCGTCGGCACCGGCAGCCAGCTGGCCCAGGAGCTGCTGTTCGAGCAGGCCGGGATCGCAGGCACCGCGGTGCCCTTCGACGGCGGATCACCGGCGATGACCGCGGTCCTCGGCAGCCAGGTCGACGTCGCCGCCGTCCAGCTCGGCGAGGCGATCGGCCAGATCGAGGCCGGTCGGCTGACCCCGCTCGCCACCTTCGCCGCGCAGCGCAGCCGGTACCTGCCGGAAACTCCGACTGCCGTGGAACAGGGCTACGACGTGCGGGTTTCGCAGTTCCGCGCGATCGTCGCGCCGAAGGACACCCCGCCGGAGCGGGTGGAGCGGCTGCGCAAGGCGTTCCAGGCCACCTTCGCCACCGAGCGCTACCGGAAGTTCAACGAGGACAACCTGCTCACGCCGCACGAGGTCGACGGCGCGCAGGTGGTTCAGGAGTGGACCAGCTCGCTGGAGAGCTACCGCGCCATGACCCGGCAGCACGGGATCGACCTCGGCGGGCCGAAGTGAGCGACGCCGGGCCGGAGCCCGGGCGTCCGGCCGGGATGGCCGCGAACGCGGTCGTCGCGCTCGTCGTGGTCGGCGTCGGGATCTGCGGCGCGGTCGGGTCCTGGTCGTTGGGGCTGGGCAGCGCCGCGGAACCGGCGGCGGGGACCTGGCCGTTCCTGGTCAGCGCGGCGATCGCGGTGCTCGGCGTCGTGCTCGGCCTGCTGGTGCGGCGGACGGACGACGCGGAGCGGATGTCGTCGGCGAGCTGGGCGGTCCTGGCCGGTGTCGCCGCCATGGCCGGTTTCGCCGCTGCGATCACGGTGATCGGGTTCGAGATCCCGGCCGCACTGCTGGCGTTCGCGTGGCTGCGGTTCCTCGGCCGGGAGTCGTGGTCGACGTCGGTGTTCGGCGGCCTCGGGATCGTGGTGGCGTTCTACGTGGTGTTCGTCGGCCTGCTGAAGGTGCCCGTCCCCCACCTGTTCTAGGCACGAATCTGCCCGCAAGCGGCCGGAACCGGCAACGCTGCGCCGGAAAAGGCCTCCCGTTCCGGTGCATTCACCGGGTCGCTTCGCACCCCAACACTGTCGTTAGGAGCGGCGATGGATCTGGCCCCGGTGATCGAGGGGTTCGGCGTCGTTCTCGAACCCGCCAACCTGCTCCACTGCCTGCTCGGCGTGGTGATCGGGATGCTGGTCGGCGTGCTGCCCGGGCTCGGCCCGGCCGCCACGATCGCGATCCTGCTGCCGCTGACCTTCAACGTCGAGCCGGTCACGGCGATCATCATGCTGGCAGGCATCTTCTACGGCGCGCAGTACGGCGGCACCATCACCTCGGTGCTGCTGCGGCTGCCCGGCGAGGCGTCGTCGGTGGTGACGGTCTTCGACGGCCACGCGCTGGCCCGCCAGGGCCGGGCCGGGACAGCGCTGGGCATCGCGGCGATCGGCTCGTTCGTCGGCGGCACCGCCTCGATCGTGGCGCTGTCGGTGCTCGCGCCGCTGATCGCCGGGTTCGCGCTCGACTTCGGCCCGCCCGAGTACACCGCCCTCGCCCTGCTCGGCATCCTGCTGGTCACCACCGTCAGCAACGGCGGCCGGGTGAAGGCTCTCGTCGCCGCGTGCGCGGGCCTGCTGCTGGCCACGGTCGGCCGGGATTCCTTCACCGGCGCCGAGCGGTTCACCTTCGACCTGCTGCCGCTGTCGGACGGGCTCGACTTCGTGCCGATCGCGATGGGCCTGTTCGGGTTGGGCGAGATCCTCCACAACCTCGAACAGCGGCAGCGGGGCGCGACGACCGCCGCTCGGGTCGCCAACGCCTGGCCGTCGCGCGGAGACCTCCGGCAGTCGGCCGGGGCGATCGGCCGGGGCTCGGTGCTCGGGTTCGTGCTCGGCGTGCTGCCCGGCGGTGGCGCGACGCTCTCCTCGCTCGCGGCCTACGCGGTGGAGAAGCGCCGGTCGAAGAGCCCGGAGCGGTTCGGTCGCGGTGCCGTCGAGGGCGTGGCCGCACCGGAGACGGCGAACAACGCCGCGGCGACGTCGTCGTTCATCCCGCTGCTCACGCTCGGCATCCCGGCGAACGCCACGATGGCGATGATCTTCGGCGCGCTGCTGGTCCAGGGCGTGACGCCGGGACCGCAGCTGGTCGACGAGGACCCGGAGCTGTTCTGGGGCGTGGTGAACTCCATGTACCTCGGCAACGTGCTGCTGCTGATCATGAGCGTCCCGCTGGTCGGGCTGTTCGTGAAGATCCTGCGGGTGCGGCCGTCGGTGCTCGCGCCCATCACGGTGCTGATCACGCTGCTGGGCGTCTACACGGTCCGCAACAGCGCCTTCGACATCGCGCTGGTGATCGTGTTCGGCGTGCTCGGCTACCTGATGAAGAAGTACGGCTTCGAACCCGGCCCGCTGGTGCTGGCTTTCGTCCTCGGTTCGCTGCTGGAGACCTCGCTGCGGCGGTCGCTGCTGCTGTTCGGGGGCGACCCGGCGGGCTTCTTCACCAGGCCGATCTCCGGCACCCTGCTGGTGCTCCTGGCCGCGGTCGCCCTGCTCCCGCTGGTGCAGCGGCTCGTCCGGGCGAGGAGCCGCTGAGTGCCCGCGGGTCAGAGCAGGTCGAGCAGCGCGTGCAGGGCCGGGTTGTCGTTCGCGCGGCGCCAGACCAGGTGCAGTTCCACCGGATCCGGTTCGGGCAGCCGCAGCGGGCGGAAGCGCACGCCCTCGAAGCGCAGCCGTGCCGCGGTCGCGGGCACCAGCGCGCTGCCGAGCCCGACCTGGACCAGCGCCAGGGCGGTGTGGATCTGGCTGACGTGCTGCACGTACGTCGGCTGCACCCCGGCCCGGCCGAAGGCCGTGACGAGCAGCTCGTGGAAGTACCGCGCTTCGGTCGGCGAGTACATCACCACGTCGGCGCCGTGGAACTCGCCCAGTTCCAGCGGTTCGGAGCTCCCGGCGAGCGGATGCCCCTCCGGCAGCGCGGCCAGCAGCGGCTCCGAGCGGAACAGCCGCGACGCCAGCTCGGGGCGCGCGGCAGGCGGGCGGGCCAGCCCGAGGTCCAGGGAACCGCCCGACAGCCGTTCGGCCTGGTCGCGGGTCACCAGCTCGTGCAGCACCACGTCCACGTGCGGCAGGTGTTCGCGAACGGTGGCCAGCAGGCCGCCGAGCACGCCGTAGGCCGAGGTGGCGGTGAAGCCGATGCGGACGATGCCCGCTCGGCCCAGCGTCACGCGCCGCACCGAGAGCGCGGCGTTCTCCGCCTCGTGCAGCAGGCGTCGCGCGTCCTGCAGGAACGCGCGGCCCGCCGGGGTCAGCCGCACGGTGCGGCTGGTGCGGTCGAACAGCTGGACCTTGAGCTCCTTCTCCAGCTGCTGGATCTGCCGCGTCAGCGGGGGCTGCGTCATGCGCAGCCGCTGCGCGGCGCGGCCGAAGTGCTGCTCCTCGGCCACTGCGACGAAACCGGTGAGTTGGTTGAGCGTGAACATCGATGCTGTCCCGGTATCAGTAGATGCATTGTTTGAGTTGGACCGGCATTGATGCGCCACCTTACTGTCGATCGCAGGCCGGTCCCGCATCGTCCCGAAGAAGTCGCTCCTGCTCGTCAGCGGACGCACCGCCCAGCCGCCGGGCCGCGCGGACGGCAACGACGTCGCCAGGAACCGCCCACGGAGGAGATCTTTGATGTCCGCGTACTCGCCCACCGGCATGGCCCGGCAGCTCGCCAGCGGATTGCTGTCCTTCCCGGTGACCCACTTCCGGCCCGACCTCGGCTTCGACGAGGCCGCCTACCGCGAGAACATCGGTTGGTTGAGCGGTTTCGGCGCGGCCGGGCTGTTCGCGGCCGGCGGCACCGGCGAGTTCTTCTCGCTCACCCCGGCCGAGGTGGAGCAGGTGGTCACCGCCGCCGTCGCGGAAGCACCGGCGGGCCTGCCGGTGATCGCGCCCGCCGGGTACGGCACCGCGACGGCGGTGGAGATGGCCCGCGCCGCCGAGCGCGCCGGAGCCGCCGGGCTGCTGCTGCTCCCGCCCTACCTCACCGAAGCCGACCAGGCGGGGCTCGCCGCGCACGTCCGGGCCGTCTGCGCCGCCACCGAGCTCGGCGTGGTCCTCTACAGCCGGGCCAACGCGGTCTTCGAGGACACCACCGTCGCGGAGCTGGCCGAGGACTGCCCGAACCTGGTCGGGTTCAAGGACGGCGTGGGCAACGTGGAGAAGATGACCCGCCTGTACTCCCGGCTCGGCGACCGGCTCACCTACGTCGGCGGACTGCCGACCGCGGAGACCTTCGCGCTGCCGCTGCTGGAGCTGGGCGTGACCACCTACTCGTCGGCGATGTTCAACTTCGTGCCCGAGTTCGCGCTGCGCTTCTACCGCGCGGTCGCCGAACGGGACCGCACCGCGGTGTACCGGTACCTGAACGAGTTCGTGCTGCCGTACTGCGACATCCGCAACCGGCGCGCCGGATACGCGGTGAGCATCGTGAAGGCGGGCATGCGGGTCATCGGGCGCCCGGCCGGGCCGGTGCGGCCGCCGCTGGTCGATCTGGACGACGCCGAACTCGCCGCGCTGGCCGACCTGGTCGAGCGCGTGCCGGAGGACTGATCATGACGCGACCCACCGGACAGATGCTGATCGCCGGGGCCGATGTCTTCGGGACCGGTGAGAAGATCCGGGCGGTCGACCCGAGCACCGGCGCCGAACTGGAACCCGCTTTCGGGCACGGCGGTGCCGACGAGGTCGATCGCGCCTGCACCGCCGCTCGCGCGGCGTTCGCCGACTACCGCGCGCTGCCCGATGCGAAGCGCGCGGAGTTCCTGGAGCGGATCGCCGACCGGATCGAATCGCTCGGGGACGCGCTGATCGAACGCGCGCACCGCGAAACCGGCCTCCCCGTCGCCCGCCTGACCGGAGAGCGCGCTCGCACCACCGGTCAGCTGCGGCTGTTCGCCGAGGTCGTGCGGGCGGGCAGCTGGTCCCGCGCGCGCATCGACCCGGCACAGCCCGACCGGAAGCCCTTGCCGCGCAGCGACATCCGCCGGCGGCAGATCCCGCTCGGCCCGGTCGCGGTGTTCGGCGCGAGCAACTTCCCGCTGGCCTTCTCCGTCGCGGGCGGGGACACCGCGGCCGCGCTCGCCGCCGGCTGCCCGGTCGTGGTCAAGGCCCACGACGCCCATCCCGGCACCTCGGAGCTGGTGGCGCGGGCGGTGACCGGCGCGGTCGCCGACCTCGGGCTGCCGCCCGGCACCTTCTCGCTGCTGTTCGGTTCCGGTCCCGAGCTGGGCATCCGCCTGGTCACCGACCCGCGCATCCAGGCCGTCGGCTTCACCGGTTCGCGCTCCGGCGGGCTGGCGATCGCGGCCGCCGCGCAGGCGCGCCCGCAGCCGATCCCGGTGTACGCCGAGATGAGCAGCACCAACCCGGTGTTCCTGCTGCCCGGCGCGCTGGCCGAGCGGGCGGCGGAGATCGCCGACGGGTTCGTCACCTCGCTCGCGCTGGGCGCCGGGCAGTTCTGCACCAATCCTGGCCTGGTCATCGCGGTCGACGGACCCGATCTGCGGACCTTCCTGGAATCGGCGGTCGCGGCGGTCGCCGACAACCGGCCGAGCACCATGCTCACCCCGGCCATCGCCCGCGCCTACGCCGACGGTGTGGCCCGGCTCTCGGCGCACGCGGCCGTGGAGGTGCTGGCCAGGGGCGCGGAGAGCGACCTGCCGAACACCTGCCGGGCGGCCCTGCTGGCCACCGATGCCGACAGCTTCGCCTCGGACACCGAGCTGCAGCAGGAGGTCTTCGGCGCGTGCTCGCTGGTGGTCCGCTGCCGCGACGCGGACCAGGTCCGGGCGGTGGCCGAGGGGCTGGAGGGCCAGTTGACCGCCACGGTGCACGCCGCCGAAGCCGATCACGCCGAAGCCGCGGAGCTGCTGCCCGTGCTGGAGCTGACGGCCGGGCGGATCCTGTTCAACGGCTGGCCGACCGGGGTCGAGGTCGGGCACGCGATGGTCCACGGTGGACCGTTCCCGGCCACTTCGGACTCCCGCACGACGTCCGTCGGCACGCTCGCGATCGAACGGTTCCTGCGCCCCGTGGCCTACCAGGACGTCCCCGCGTCGCTGCTGCCGGGCGCGATCGCGGACGGCAGCTGTCCCGGGGCGGTCCCGATTCCCGATCCTGCGCGGAGGAACGCATGACTCAGAAGCAGCCCGTGGTCACCGCGATGCGGGTGGTCCCGGTCGCCGGGCACGACAGCATGCTGCTCAACCTCAGCGGGGCGCACGCCCCGCACTTCACCCGCAACCTGGTGGTCCTCACCGACTCCGAGGGCCGGACCGGGGTGGGTGAGGTGCCCGGCGGCGAGCCGATCCGCCGGACGCTCGAAGACGCGGCGGACCTGGTCGTCGGGCGACCGGTCGCCCGCGTGCGCTCGGTGCTCAACGAGGTGCGCGGCCGGTTCGCCGACCGCGACGCAGGCGGTCGCGGTGCGCAGACCTTCGACCTGCGCGTCACCGTCCACGCCGTCACCGCGATCGAGTCTGCGATGCTCGACCTGCTCGGCAAGCACCTGGAGGTGCCGGTGGCCGAACTGCTCGGCGACGGGCAGCAGCGCGACCGGGTGCCGGTGCTGGGCTACCTGTTCTTCGTCGGTGACCGGAGCAGGACCGATCTCCCCTACCCGGATCCGGTGGACGAGCCCGACGACGACTGGTTGCGCCTGCGCCACGAGGAAGCCCTGACACCGCAGGCCGTCGTGCGCATGGCGGAGGCGGCGCAACGGCGCTACGGGTTCCGCGACTTCAAGCTCAAGGGCGGCGTGCTGCCGGGCCCGGCCGAAGCCGAAGTGGTCACCGCACTGGCGCAGCGGTTCCCCGAAGCGCGGATCACCCTCGACCCCAACGGCGCGTGGTCGCTGGCCGAAGCGATCGGCATCGGCCGCGCACTGCGCGACGTCCTGGCCTACGCCGAGGACCCGTGCGGCGCCGAAGGCGGCTACTCGGGCCGCGAGACGATGGCGGAGTTCCGCCGCGCGACGGGCTTGCCCACGGCCACCAACATGATCGCCACCGACTGGCGGCAGCTGCACCACGCCGTCCGCGCCGCCGCGGTGGACATCCCGCTGGCCGACCCGCACTTCTGGACCATGAGCGGCTCGGTGCGGGTGGCGCAGCTCTGCCACGAGTGGGGTCTGACCTGGGGTTCGCACTCCAACAACCACTTCGACGTGTCCCTGGCGATGTTCACCCACGTCGCGGCGGCGGCGCCCGGCGAGATCACCGCGATCGACACGCACTGGATCTGGCAGGACGGCCAGCGCCTCACCCGCGACCCGCTGCGCATCTCCGAAGGCGGCATCGACGTTCCCGCCGGCCCCGGTCTGGGCGTCGACCTCGACATGGACCGCGTCGCCGAAGCCCACGAGCTCTACCTGAGCCAGGGCCTCGGATCCCGCGACGACGCGGCGGCGATGCAGCACCTGCACCCGGGCTGGACCTTCGATCCCAAGCGCCCGGCGCTCGACCGGGCGTAGCCGACCGCGGGTCAGACGCTGCGGAGGACGGAGACGACGATGCCCAGGATGACCGCGTTGTCACCGTCGATGACCTCGTAGGCCGGGTTGCGGGGTTCGAGGTGGACGTGGCCGTTGCGGCGGCGGTAGACCTTCACCGTCGCCTCGTCGTCGATCATCGCCGCCACGATCTGACCCGAGTGCGCCTCCTGCTGCTGGCGGACCACCACGATGTCGCCGTCGCAGATCGCCGCGTCGACCATCGAGTCGCCGCGCACCCGCAGGCCGAACACGTTGCCCCGGCCGGTCAGCTCGCGGGGCAGGCTCATCACGTCGTCGAGGTGCTCGTCCGCGGTGATCGGGGCGCCCGCCGCGATGTCGCCGACCACGGGCACCGGCACCGAGGTCTCGTCGCGCGCCGCCGCGGGCCGGAGGAAGGCGCGGACGTCGATCGGGCGGGACACCGTGGCGCTGCGGCGCAGGAATCCCTTGTCCTCCAACGCGTTCAGGTGCTTGGAGACCGAAGAGGACGAGCGCAGGCCGACCGCTTCGCCGATCTGGCGGGTGCTCGGCGAGTACCCGTGCCGGTTCACCCAGTCCTGGATCGTGGCCAGGATCTGCTGCTGGCGCTGCGGCAGGGCCGAGGCGTCCAGGTGCTCGAAGGCGTCGAAGTCGTAGGCGGCCACCCCCGAATGGTAGAGGTCAACACCGCCGCCCGGAGCACTGGCCCGGCTCCGGGCGTGATCTCGGGCCACCGCCCTTGACACCCGCCCCGGCCGGTGCCAACGTCGCCGCTGGAGTTCATGCGACGGTGCGCAGGAAGCCGGTGCGAATCCGGCACGGTCCCGCCACTGTGAGTGGGGAGCTGCCGCCACCTGGGCCACTGCCGCTGCCGCGGCGGGAAGGCGGGCGGTCAGCGCCGATCCACGAGTCAGGAGACTGACGCCGTCGTGCCGATTCGCACGGGGTCGCGGAGCCCCGGAGGAGGTACGCGGACATGCGGCGACGCGCTGCCCGAGATCGCACCGGCCACCACCGCCCTTCGCCGTAGCAGCGGCTGCCCGCGCGCGCCGACCGGACTCCTCGACGATTCCGTAGCTCTCCCCCGCCCAAGACTCCTGCAGCCCTCGGCGCTGCGGGGGATGACGTGCGCGCGCCCGAGAACCCGTCGCGGACGGCGGCGGGCCGACGTGCCGGGGCCGCGGGAAGGGAACTCGATGATCAACCGACGGGCGTTGTTCGGAGCAGCGCTGGGATCGCTCGCGGTCGCCTCGCTCGCCGCCTGCGGTGGCGGCGCGGGCGGGCCGGACGGGCGGCTGCGCGTGGCGTTCCCGACCGGCGGCGCGAAGGAATCGCTCGATCCGCACACCAGCTCGCTGTTCGTCGACCAGGCGCGGGCGAAGGCGCTGTTCGACACGCTGGTCGGCTACGCCGACGACATGAGCGTCGTGCCCCGGCTGGCCGAGTCGTGGGAGTCCGACGCCACCGGGACGCGGTGGTCGATCCGGCTCCGCGAGGCCCGCTTCCACGACGGCCGCCCGGTCACCGCCGATGACGTCCTGCACAGCTACCGCCGCATCGCCGATCCGGCCACCTCCTCGCCCGCGCGCAAGCAGTTCCTCGACGTCGACTTCGCGGCCAGCCGGGCCCGGTCGGCCTCCGAGCTCGAACTCGTGCTGCACACCCCGAACTTCGAGTTCCCGTCGGCGTGGGGCGCCCCGGCCGCCGAGATCGTCCCGGCCGGGACCAGCGACTTCACCGCGCCGATCGGTTCCGGCCCGTTCCGGTTCGGCTCCTTCCAGCCCGGCCGCCCCGCCGTGTTCACCCGGTTCGACGGCTACTGGGACGGCGCCGCGGAGCTGCCCGAGCTGGAGTTCGTGCCCATCAACGACGAGAGCGCCCGCGTCGCGGCCCTGCTCTCCGGCCAGGTGCACTACATCCACGACATCAGCGCGAACTCCGCGCAACTGGTGCAGGGTGACGGCCGGGCGCGGCTGCTCGCCGCGCCGCACGGAACCATGCAGGCCGTGGCGCTCAAGGTCGACCGGGCTCCGTTCGACGACCCGCGCCTGGTGCGGGCCGCGCTGTCCGGTGTGGACCGGCGGGCGCTGGTCGACGTCGCGCTCAGCGGGCACGGCAGGCTGGGCAACGACCTGTTCGGCAAGGGCCTGCGGCACTACCCGCCGGATCTGCCCCAGCGCGAGCGCGACGCCGATCGCGCCCGGTCGCTGGTGCGGGAGGCCGGCGCGGAGGGTCTCGCGGTCGAGCTGCTCACCAGCACCGTCGATCCCTGCTTCGAGTCGGCTTCGGCGCTGATCGCCCAGCAGCTGACCGAGATCGGGTTGCGGGTCTCGCCGCGGGTCGGCCCGCCGGAGACCTACTTCAGCGACATCCGCACCAGCGGCGTCGCCGCGCTCACCCGGACCGCGCCGCTGCCGCTGCCGACGTTCCTGTCCGAGCGGATCCGCAGCGGTGCGGGCACCGGCAACTACACCGGGTACCGCTCGCCCGCGTTCGACTCGCTGTTCCGCCGAGCCATGTCCGCAGTGGACGAAGTGGAGCGGTCGCGGCTGCTCGGCGATGCCCAGCGCCTGGCACGGGACGAGAGCGGACTGCTCGTGTGGGGATTCAGCGACTGGAACGTGGCGGTGTCGGCCTCGGTGTCGGGTGTGCGGGCGGCCCCGCCGAACTCGCTGGACTGGGCCCGCTTCGAACGGGCGTCGCTGGGCTGATGGCAGCACTGGTGCTGCGGCGGTCGGCGGTCGCCGCGCTGCAACTCGCCGCGGTGGCGGTCACCGTCTTCGCGCTCACCTCGCTGCTGCCCGGCGACACCGCGGTCGTCGTCCTGGGCGAGCACGCGACCGACGAGCAGATCGCCGTGCTGCGCGCGCAGCTGCAGCTGGACCGGCCGGTGCGGGAGCGGTTCCTGGACTGGCTGGGCGGGGCGGTGCAGGGCGATCTGGGCACGTCGCTGCTGACCGGGGCGCCGGTCACCGACGAGATCTCCCGCGGGTTCGCCACCACCGCGGTGCTGGCGCTGTTCGCGCTCGCGGTGGTCGTCCCGCTGGCGGTGGCGGTCGGCGTGACGACCGGGATGCGCCGGGGATCGCGGCTGGACCGAGCGCTCAACGGCGTGATCGTCGCGCTCGACTCGGTGCCCGAGTTCGCCCTCGCGCTGCTGCTCGTCGCGCTGTTCTCGCTCCAGCTCGGCTGGCTCCCGGCCACCGCCGCCGGAGCATCCGGTTGGGAGCTGCTGGCCCAGCCGGCGGCGCTCGTCCTGCCGGTCGGCGTGCTGGTGTGCAAGCAGTTGTGCGCCCTCGCCCGCCAGGTCCGCATCGGCGTGGCCGAGGCCGACGGCGCCGAGTACGCCCTGCACGTCCGGCTGCACGGGCTGCCCGAGCGCACCGTGCTGTTCCGGCACGTGCTGCCCAACGGGCTGGCTCCGGCCGTGCAGCAGCTGGCCCGGGCGGTGGACGGCCTGCTCGGCGGTGTCGTGGTGGTGGAGGCCGTCTTCGCGCTGCCCGGCATGGGTTCCGGTTTCACCGGCGCGGTGCTGGCGCGCGATCTGCCCGCCGTGCAGGGCTACGCGCTGGTGTTCGCGACCACCACGATCGCGTTGAACCTGGTCGCCGACGTGGTGTCGCACCGGCTCGTCCCGCAGCGGGAGGTGGTCGCGTGAGACGCCCCTCGGTGACCGTCGTCGTCGGCACGGTGCTGCTCGGCGTTCCCGCGCTGATCGCGCTGGCCGGGCCGCTGCTGGCCGGTCCGGTGCGGTCCCGAGCCCGCCCGATGCAGCCGCCTGACGCGGCCTTTCCGCTGGGCACCGATGTGCTCGGGCGCGATGTCCTGGCGCTCGCGCTCAGCGGCGGCGCGTCGATCGTCGGGCTGACCGGCGCCGCGCTGCTGATGTCCTATTCGATCGGAGTTCCGCTCGCGCTGCTGCTGGCCGAACGCCGGGCAGGTGGAATCCTGCTGCGGGCGCTGGACTTCCTGCTCGCGCTGCCCGGCCTGCTGGTGCTCATGGTGCTGGCCGCCGCCGGGTGGCGCGGAGCTGTCGCGCTGGCGCTGGTCATCGCGCTGCTCCAGCTCCCGGCCGTGGTGCGCATCGTCCGCAGCGCCGCGCTGGCGCCCGGCTGCCGCGCGGCGGTGGAGGCCATGACGATGCAGGGCGAGCCGTGGTGGCGGATCCACCTCGGCTACGTCGGGCGGTGCGTGCTGGGTCCGGTCCTGGTCGATGCCGGGACGCGGCTGAGCCTGGTGCTGTACCTGCTGGCGTCGGCGAACTTCCTGGGTCTCGGGCTCGCCCCGTCGGCCAGCGACTGGGCGGTGCTGGTGGAGCGCAACAAGGAGGCGCTCTTCCTGCAACCGCCGGCGGTCCTGGTCCCGGCGTGCCTGCTCGTCTCGCTGTGCACCGGCGTCAACCTGCTCCTGGACCACGCGCTCGCGCGCGGGAACGAGGCCTGAATGCCCACCTCCGACGATGCCCGCCGCGACCACGATGGGCTCTGTTTCCCCTGTTCAGCTCCCGTGAGCGCTTTGAGGGGCCATAGCACCACAAAACACTCACGGGTCACCACCTGGCGAAACGGCGCGCGGGAAGGCGGTTTCGGGCGGAACCGCCGCATCTCCGGAGGTGGGAGCCGGTGAGCGCACCCGTCCTCAGCGCGCAGGGCCTGCACGCCTCCGCCGGGGCGCGGGCGCTGCTGGCCGATGTCGACGTGGAGCTGCGGCCGGGCGAGATCACCGCGGTGATCGGCGCATCCGGCAGCGGCAAGACGACGCTGGGCCTGGCGCTGCAGGGCGAGAGCCGCAGCGGAGTGCGCCTCGGCGGGACCGTCGCCCTGGGCGGAACCGATCTGCTCGGGCTTCCCGCGGCTCAGCGCCGGGCGGCCCGCGCGGCGGTCATCGGCTACCTCCCGCAGCACCCCGGCGCCGCGCTCAACCCGCTCCGCAAGATCGGCCGGGTGCTGGCCGAGCTGGCCCGCGACGACCGGGCGATTCCCGAAGCACTGCAAGCGGCCAGCTTCGACGCCGGGTTGCTCGGCCGCTACCCGCACCAGCTCTCCGGTGGCCAGCAGCAGCGCGCGGTGCTGGCGCAGGCCGTGCTCAACCGCCCGGACGTGCTCGTCCTCGACGAACCGGCGACCGGACTCGACGCGATCACCAAGTCCGAAGCCGTCGAGGCGCTCAACCAGATCTCCAGCCGTGGCACCGCGATCCTGCTGCTCACCCACGACCTGGGACTTGCCCGCCGCACCGCGGATTCCGTCGTGGTGCTGCACGACGGCCGTATCGCCGAACGCGGCCGGCACGTGCTCACGGCCCCGGCCCACGACCACACCCGCGCTCTCCTCGCCGCCGCACCTCGCGTGCGCTCGGCTCCCCGCACCGACGCGACGGAGGGCGGACTGCGGGCCAGCGGCCTCACGAAGATCGCCAGGAACGGCGATCGCTTGCTGGACGGCGTCGATCTCGCGGTTCCGCCGGGCCGCTGCGTCGCCATCGTCGGCCGATCCGGCTCGGGCAAGACGACCCTCGCCCGCTGCCTGGCCGGGCTGACCCGCCCGACCGCCGGTGAGGTGCTGCTCGACGGCGTCGCGCTGGCCGCCGACATCCGGCACCGCGACCGGCGGCAACGGACGAAGGTGCAGTACGTCCACCAGGACGCGCGGGCGTCCTTCGACGAGTTCCGCCCGGTCCTCGCCCAACTGGCCCGGACGGCGCAGTCCCGAGCCGAAGCCGAACGCGCGCTCGAATCGGTCGGCCTCGACCGGGAGCAGGCAGCCCGCCGACCAGCGGCCCTCTCCGGCGGCCAGCTGCAACGCGCGGCGCTGGCCCGCGCCCTGCTGGCCCGGCCCTCGGTGCTCATCTGCGATGAGATCACCACCGGCCAGGACCCGATCAACCGCGCCGAGCTGCTCGACCTGCTCACCCGCACCACCTCCGCCGGGCTGGTGCTGATCAGCCACGACCTGGCCGCCGTCGCCGCGATCGCCGACGAGATCCAGGTGCTCGACGCGGGACGCTGCACCGAGCACTCCCCCACCGCCGAACTCCTCGCCCGCCCGCGAACAGCGGTGGCACGCTCCCTGGTGGACAGTGCGGACTCGACGCACGGAAGCACGGAGGAATCCCGATGAACCAGCGCGCGCTGGCCGCCGTCCGCGACAGCCGGCACGAGCGGGCACCCGCCTACGACCGCTTCTACCAGCAGTACCCGCAGCACAAGCGCGACGAGTGGCGCGCGGCCTACCGGCGGATCCTCGCCGAGCTGTGCGGCGACCGGCCGCTGCGCGTGCTCGACGTCGGCACCGGGACCGGGTTCCTGTCCACGCTGCTCGCCGAGCTCGGCCACCAGGTCACGGCGATCGATCCCGCCACCGCGATGCTCGACTGCGCCCGCGCGGCCGCCCACGCCCGCGGGGTGGACGTGCGGCTGGAGGCCTGCGGCGCGCACGACGTCGCCGCGCTGGACACCAGGTTCGACCTGGTGACCGCGCGGTACGTGCTGTGGACGCTGCCCGAACCCGTCGCCGCGCTGCGGGCGTGGCGGCAGGTCCTGGAGCCGGGCGGCGCCCTGCTGCTCGCCGACGGCCGCTGGCACTCCTGGCGCCACGACCTGCGCCGCGCGCTGCACTCGCTGCGGCCCGGCGCCGACCACGGCTTCCTGTGGCGGCTGGCGCGCGACTACGCCCGGATCGGCCGCGCGACACCGCACTGGGCGGGGCTGACGGCGCAGCGCACCCGCGTCCTGCTGGCCGCGAGCGGGTTCCGCAGCGGCACCCGCTACGACCACCTCCTGCCCGTGCACTCCCACCCGGTGAGCACGGACTTCTTCATCCTGGGCACCGCGCCGGGAGAGCGGCCCGGGCCCACGGCTGGGTAGGCTCACCGAGCGTGGACAGCGAGGTCTTCGGCCGGTCTGCCCCGACACCCAGGAGGTTCTCGTGCCCGAATGGCGTCCCCGGTCGCTGCGCAAGCCCCGGCAGGCCGCGCCCCCAGCGCCCGAGCACTCGATGGATCCGCGTTCCGAGGACGAGCGCCCGCTGGCCGACCGGCCGCTGATCGACACCGCGATCTACCGCGACGGCGTGCGCGTCGCCACTCCGGCGAGCCTCGCCGAGACCTACCGCCACCTGCGCCGCGAGCCCGGCACGATGGCCTGGATCGGGCTGTACCGGCCGGCCGAGGAGGAGCTGCTGGCCGCCGCCGACGAGTTCGACCTGCACAAGCTCGCCGTCGAGGACGCGATCGTCGCCCATCAGCGGCCGAAGATCGAGCGCTACGGCGACACGCTGTTCGTGGTGCTGCGCGCCGCGACCTACGTCGACGAGGCCGAAGAGGTCAGCTTCGGCGAGCTGCACCTGTTCATCGGCCCGAACTTCGTGCTCACCGTCCGGCACGGCCAGTCCCCCGACATGTCGGCGGTCCGGCGGCGCATGGAGGAGGATCCCGACCTGCTGCGCCGCGGGCCCGAAGCGGTGCTCTACGCGGTGCTGGACAACGTGGTGGACGGCTACGCCCCGGTGATCGCCGGGCTGCAGAACGACATCGACGAGATCGAGACCGAGGTCTTCGAAGCCGAACCGCACGTGTCGCGGCGCATCTACGAGCTGACCCGCGAGGTCATCGAGTTCCAGCGGGCGACGCAGCCGCTGCTGACCATCCTCCGCAACCTGGAGGCGGGTTTCGACAAGTACGGCATCGACGAGGAGCTGCAGCGCTACCTGCGCGACGTGGCCGACCACGCCACCACGGTGGGCGAGCGCGTGGACGGCTTCCGGCAGCTCCTGGACAAGATCCTCACCGTCAACGCCACCATGGTCACCCAGGCGCAGAACGCCGAGATGCAGAAGATGACCGAGGCCAGCCTCGCCCAGAACGAGGAGGTCAAGAAGATCTCGGCGTGGGCGGCGATCCTGTTCGCCCCGACCCTGATCGGCACGGTCTACGGCATGAACTTCGACCTGATGCCGGAACTGCACTGGGACCTCGGCTACCCGTTCGCGGTGATCCTGATGGCCGCGGTCTGCGTGACCCTCTACACGATCTTCAAGCGCCGCAACTGGCTCTGACGGTTCCGCCTCTCCGCGATTCACAGTGGTGGTCGCGTTCTGCACTGATCTCGCGCTGCGCGGTTTCCGCGGCTGGGTTGCGTCGCGTTCCCGTTGGGCGCGGTTGAGCGTGGGGTCGGCACAGATCGCGGCGAGCGCTTCGATCGCCCGACGGTGGCCAGTTGCCGTCCCGGGCGAGCGGTAGTGCCCTTCCGGTGGATTGCGCGTGGCGCGGGGTTGCCGCAGGCTTCCGGAGGATCGCCTCTGCTGCACGGCAGCAGGCGGGATGCGGTGACCGGGAGGCCGGATGGTGCGACCGATGCAGAGCACTCGCCCCACGCTGCTCGGCGCCCGGATACCGCGGATCGAGGACGACCGCCTGCTGACCGGCCGCGCCCGCTACGTCGCCGACGTGGTGCTGCCGGGCATGGTCGAGGCCGCGTTCGTCCGCAGCGAGCTGCCGCACGCCGAGATCGACCGCGTCGACGTCTCCGCGGCGCTGGAGGCGGGCGCGCACGCCGCGTACGGCGGCCCGGACCTGCCCGTCGGCCCGGTGCCGGACCTCGTCCCGTGGGTGCGTCCGGTCCAGCACTTCCCGCTGGCGCGCGACCGGGTCCGCTACGTCGGGTGCCCGCTGGCGGTGGTGGTCGCCGATGACCGCTACCTGGCCGAGGACGCCGCCGAGCTCGTCGAGGTCGACCTCCGGCCGCTGCCCGTCGTCGACACCGCCGAAGCGGCGCTGGCCGACGACGCGCCGCTGCTCTACCCGGAGTGGGGCGACAACCGGCTGCTGTCGATCACCCCGGAGAACCCGGCCGTCGACGCCGCGTTCGACCGCTTCCGCACGATCAGCGGCACCTACACGACGCACCGCTACGCGGCCGCCCCGCTGGAACCGCGCGGTGTCGTGGCCGAGTACCGCGACGACCGGCTGACGGTGTGGACCTCCACCCAGGCCGCCCACCTGGTGCGCACGATGCTGGCCGACGTGCTCGGGCTGGCCGAGCGCGACGTCCGGGTGATCACGCCGGACGTCGGCGGCGGCTTCGGCCAGAAGAACGTGATCTACCCCGAGGAGTACTTGGTGCCGTGGCTGGCGATGCGGTTGCGCCGCCCGGTCCGCTGGGTCGAGGACCGCCACGAGCACCTGCTCGCCTCCAGCCACGCGCGGGACATGAGCATCGAGCTGTCGGCGGCGGTCCGCGACGACGGCACCATCGCGGCGCTGCGCGGGCGGGTCCGCGCCGATCTGGGCTCCGGGGAGACGTTCCCGGGCGGTTACGGCCCGGCCGTGGTGGCCGTCAGCTCGCTGTGCGGGCCGTACCGGATCCCGCACCTGTGCGTGGCCGTCGAAGGCGTGGTCACCAACAAGACCCCGACGAACGGCTACCGCGGCTACGGCATGCCCGAGGGCACCTTCGCGATCGAGCGGCTGGTGGACAAGATCGGCCGCGAGCTGGGCATCGATCCGCTCGACCTGCGCCGCCGGATGATCATCGATCCGGACGACCTGCCCTACGAGACCGCCGCGGGCGCGCGGCTGGATTCCGGCAGCCACCGCGAGGCTTTCGAGCGCGCGGTCGAGCTGGGTGAGCAGATGCTCGCCGAGGAGCGCGAGCGCGCCGGACCCGGCGCGCACCTGGGCGTCGGATACGCCACCTACATCGAAGGGGTGGCCGCCAGCGCCTTCCCCGTCACCGCCAGCCGCAGCGGCCAGGACTCGGCGGACGTGCGCTTCGACGCCGACGGCGGGGTCACCGTCGCGGTGGGCATCTCGGCGATGGGCCAGGGCGCGCACACCGCGGTGGCGACGCTGGCCGCCGAGGCGCTGGCCATCCCGATCGACCAGGTGCGGGTGGTGATGGGCGACACCGACACCGCCCCGTTCGGCCTGGGCAGCTTCGCCAGCCGCAGCGTGCTCGTGGCCGGCGGGGCCGTCGCGGAAGCCGCCGAGGTGTTGCGGCGCAAGGGAATCCGGATCGCCGCGCACCTGCTGGAGGCCGCGCCGGAGGACCTGGAGCTGGCCGATGGCGGGTTCCAGGTGCGCGGCAGCCCGGGCAGCGCGGTGCCGTGGGCGCAGATCGCGCGGGTGGCGCTGACCCGCACGTTCGAGCTGCCGCCGGGAACCGCGCCGGGACTCGACGCGCGGGCCAGCTACGAGCCGCCGGGCATCGAGCACGCGCCGCGCCCGGACGGGAAGATGAACGCCTCGGCCAACTACACCAACTCCACGCACGCCGCGGTCGTCGAGGTCGATCCCGGCACCGGCGTGGTGCGGGTCCGGCGGTACGCGGCGGTGCACGACTGCGGGCGCGTGATCAACCCGATGACCGTGGCCGGGCAGATCCACGGCGGTGTCGCGCAGGGCATCGGCGGCGTGCTCCACGAGCAGCTGCCCTACGAGGACGGGCAACCGCTGGCCACCACCTTCACCGACTACGTGCTGCCCACGTCGTGCGAGATCCCCGACATCACCACCGAAGAGCTCTGCAGCCCGGCGCCGGAGATCCCGTTCGGCATCAAGGGAGCCGGTGAGGCGGGCATCATCGGCCCGCCCGCCGCGATCGCGCGCGCCGTGGAGCACGCGCTGGAACCGCTGGGCGTGACCGGCGTCGACGCCACGCCGCTGACGCCGCCGGTGGTGCGCAGGCTGATCGAGGAGGCCCGGTCGTGAAGCCGCCGCCGTTCGACTACGTCCGCCCGGACAGCCTCGCCGAAGCGGTGCGGCTGCTCGCCGCCGACGAGGACGCGAAGGCCCTGGCGGGCGGGCAGAGCCTGCTGCCGATGATGAACTTCCGGCTCGCCCGGCCCAGCGTCCTGGTCGACATCGGCCGCCTGCCGGAGCTGTCCGCGCTGCGCCGCGAGGACGACGTCCTGGTCATCGGCGCTGGCGTGCGCCAGCGCACCGCCGAGACCGCTCAGCTGGTCCGCGAGACCTGTCCCCTGCTCGGCCGGGCGCTGCGCCACGTCGGGCACCACCAGATCCGCTCCCGCGGCACGATCGGCGGTTCCCTGGCCCACGCCGACCCGGCGGCGGAGCTGTGCGCGGCGGCCCTGGCGCTGGACGCCGAGGTGGTGGTGACCGGCAGCAGCGGTCGCCGCACCATCCCGGCGGCCGAGCTGTTCGTGGCGCCGTACCAGACTTCGCTGTCGGAGGAGGAGATCCTCACCGAGGTGCGCTTGCCGATCGACGGCGCGCGCAGCGGATTCGCCGAGATAAGCGGGCGTTCGGGCGATTTCGCCCTCGCGGGCGCGGCCGCGGTGGTGCGCTTCGAGGACGGCCGGGTCGCCGACGCGCGGCTGGTCGGCCTGGGCATCGGCGGCACGGTCCAGCGCCTCACCGATGCGGAAGCGGTGCTGAACGGGGTCGCGCTGGACGACGGGACGATCGACTCCGCCGCCGAAGCGACCGGCTCCGCCACTCCGACCGACGACTTCCACGCCGATCCCGCGACCCGGCGCGCTGCGCTGCGCGCGGCCGTGCAGCGAGCCCTGAAGCAGGTGTCGAATGCCTGAGAACCCTTCCGCGAACCGGGAGATCACGCTCACCGTGAACGGCCGCGAGGTCCGGCGAACGGTGCCGGTGCGCCGCCTGCTGGTCGACTTCCTGCGCGACGACCTCGGCCGCACCGGCACCCACGCGGGCTGCGAGCACGGCGTCTGCGGCGCCTGCACGGTGCTGATCGACGGCGACCCGGCGCGCTCCTGCATCACGCTGGCGGTGCAGGCGGACGGCACCGAGGTCACCACGGTCGAAGGCCTCACCCCGGAGGACGGTCTCAGCCCGATGCAGCAGGCCTTCAAGGACTGCCACGGCCTCCAGTGCGGTTTCTGCACGCCGGGCTTCATCACGACCCTCGCGGCGGCGAACCCCGAAGACCACCCGGACGACGCCGCGATCCGGGAACTCCTGGCCGGGAACCTGTGCCGCTGCACGGGCTACCAGCACATCGTCGAAGCGGTGAACAAGGCCTGGGGCCGCACGCCGGGCTAGTGGCGTTGTCGGGGTGCGCGCGTAGCTTCCCGGGCATGACGACGCAACCGGACCCACGTCCGTTCTTCACCCGGTCGCTGGACCAGATCGGGCAGCAGGTCGCAGCAGTGCGTCCCGACGAGCTGAGCAACCGCACGCCCTGCACCGAGTACGACGTCCGCGCGCTGCTCGGGCACGTGGTCTCCGTGCTGCGCAGACTCGCCCTCGCCGGCGCCGGAGCCGACTTCAGCGAGGTCCCGGGTGTGATCGTCGGCATCGACGACGACGGCTGGTCCGACGCGTTCGCCCGGGCCCGCGACGAGGTCGAGCGGGTGTGGGCCGACGACGAGGTGCTCGACCGCACGGTCGACCTGCGGTGGGCCGCGCTGCCCGGCCGGACCGCCCTCGACGCCTACACCCACGAGTTCACGATCCACTCCTGGGACCTCGCCCGCGCCACCGGCCTGATCGCCGACCTCGACCCCGACCTGGCCGCCCGCGCGCTCGAAGTGCTGCCCGCGTTCGCACCACCGGAACAGCGCAGCGACAAGGGCACGTTCGGCCCGGTCGTACCGGTTCCCGACGACGCCGACGTCTACACCCGCCTCGCCGCCTACACGGGCCGCCACCCGTGACCGGCGCGGTTGGCGGATGACAGCCGATCCGGCGATGCGGTGAGCACGAGCGCCACCTCGGTGCTGGTATGTCCCTGCCAGCGAAGCGCCCCGGTCCGGGGCGGATGAAGGGATTCTCCATGCGCCGAGTGATCATGCCGGGTCTGCTCGCCGGTTTGGTGCTGCTGGGCCCCGCCGCGATGGCCGCCCACGCGGTCGATGTGGTCTCACGAGAGGAATGCGTCCTCCTGGGTGGCGAGGTCATCGAGGACGACGAGAACGGCTTCCCCGTTTGTTCCGGCGGAGAAGCCCATGGGGCGGACATCTCCTGACACCTCGCCACCCGGTGACCGCGCCCCGGGTCCGCGTTCGGGTCAGATGAGCTCCTGGCGGCGGATCCGGGCTTGTTTGGCCATGTTCCAGCCCACCACGCCGGTCGTGCGGCCGTCGCGGTCGTACTTCGCCACGAAGCGGCCCTCTTCGAGCGATCCGTCCACGACGGTCGGTTCCGCGCCCGGTGGGACGAGGCCGTGGACGTGGATCTTGGCGTCGTACTGGTCGCTCCAGAAGTACGGGACCGGCGCGTACGGCAGGTTCTCGCCGAGGACGTTCGCCGCCACCGCGGCGGCTTGCTCCGTCGCGTTCGTGCGGTTCTCCAGGCGTACCAGCGCGTTCAGCCGGTCGTGCCACCAGCGCGCGACGTCGCCCACCGCGAACACTCCCGGTGCCGCGCGGCAGTGCGAGTCGCAGACCACGCCGTTGTCGAGCTCCAGCCCGCTCCCGGCCAGCCAGGCCGTCTGCGGCACCGCACCGATCGCGACCACCACCACGTCGGCGGGCAGCACCTCGCCACCGCTGAGGTGCACGCCGGTGACCCGGCCGCCTTCGGAGGTGAAGCCGTCCACACCGGCTCCCAGCCGGAGTTCGACGCCGCGCTCCGCGTGCAGCGCGGCGAGGCGCTTCGCGACCAGCGGACCGAGCTGGGCGTGCATCGGCATCGGCTGCGGGCCGACCATCGTCACGGCCAGCCCCATGGTGCGGGCCGTGGCGGCGATCTCGGCGCCCAGCACGCCTTCGCCGACGACGACCAGCCGGGACGCCGCGAGCAGGCTTTCCCGCAGCGCCAGGGAATCCTCCAGAGTGCGCAGGACATGGACGCCGTCCAGGCCGTCCTGCCCCGGCAGGACCCGGGGGTCCGCGCCGGTGGCGATGACGACGGCGTCCGCGGTCAGCGCGCGGCCGGAGGCGGTCCGCACCGTGCGCGTCGCCGGATCCAGGCCGACGGCGGCGTCGGCGAGGACGAACTCCGCGTTCAGCGCCGTCAGCGCCGATTCCTGGCGCAGGTTGGTCCGGTCGGGCCGCCACTCGCCGGAGAGCACCTTCTTCGACAGCGGCGGCCGGTCGTAGGGCAGGTGCTGCTCGGCTCCGAGCACGGTCACCGCGCCGTCGTAGCCCCTCCGCCGCAGCGCCTCCACTGTGGACAGACCAGCGGCGCACGCGCCGACCACCAGGACCTCTCGCAGGTCGTTCACGACACCTCGCTCAACTCGGCGGCACCGGCGCGCACCGGAACCGGATGAACCCACAATGCCAGCTCCGGCGCGTCAGCGGCTGGAAACGGGTGCCGTCCACAGGCCGACGATGCCGTCGATCAGGCCGTTCGCCGCGTCCTCCCACGACGCCCGCGGCGTCGGCTCGCCGTCGGCCAGCGCGCGCTCCCGCTCGGCGATCATGTGCACCATCAGCTGGCGCACCATGTCCCGGCGCTCCAGCCGCACCTCCAGCGGCAGATCGGGCAGGCAGCTGTTGAGCCCGTCGGTCGCCCGCAGCACCGCTGCCGAGCCGAGCGACTCCGCCACCATGATCTCGCGGTAGGCGGGGTCGGTCATCACCTGCGCGCCGAAGCGGCCGAACCAGGTCGGTGAGCCGAGCTCGGCGAGGTAGCGGGTGGACGGGCGGACCAGGCAGGACACCCAGTCGCGCACGTCCGAGGAATCGCCCACCGCGGCGACCATCTCGCCGCGCAGCTGCTCGATCGGCCTGCTGTGCTTGCGCACGATCGCGCGGATCAGGTCGGACTTGGAACCGAAGTGGTAGCCGACCGCGGTGTTGTTGCCCTGCCCGGCCGCCTCGCTGACCTGGCGGTTGGACACCGCGGCCACGCCGTGCTCGGCGAAGAGCCGCTCCGCGGCCGCGAGGATCAGCTCCCGCGTCGCCGCGGACCGCGCCGATCCCGTCGTTCGCACCATCATGTTCACCACCGCATCCGAACCTCGCGGCCCGTCGACGACGAGCCCCTCCACCGGCGCGGCACCGTCGTCCCCGGCGCGCAGCGCGGCGCCTCCAGTGTGACCTGCAGTTCGCCCGCCTCCGGCGGGCACCCCGGGCGGGCGCGGTGGCCGCTGCTATCGTCAATCAAGCAGCTGACTTAAAAAGGGGTGGGCGGCGAGCGCGCCGATCGGCCCTCGTGGAAACCGCCGGACCCGGTCGCGCAGACGATGGGAGCCCTCCCACCCATGACCCGTGCCTCCACGCCCGTCGCGGCCCCGCCCCCGCAGGCGCGGTCGAGCACCGTCGTCCCGGCGCTGGCGCTGAGCGGAATCGTCGTCGCGCTCACCCAGACGCTGATCATCCCGCTGGTCCCCCAGCTCCCCGAGCTGCTGCACGCGAGCGCGGCGGACGCGGCTTGGGCGATCACCGCGACGCTGCTGGCCGCGGCCGTCGCCACGCCCACCGTCGGCCGCCTCGGCGACATGTACGGCAAGCGGCGGATGCTGCTGTTCAGCCTCGGGATGCTGGTGCTCGGCTCGCTCGTCTGCGCGCTGTCGAACGGGCTCGGCCCGGTGGTGGCCGGACGGGTGCTGCAGGGCCTGTCCGCCGGCGTGATCCCGCTGGGCATCAGCATCATGCGCGACGAGCTGCCGCCGGAGCAGCTCGGTGGCGCGACCGCGCTGATGAGCGGATCCCTCGGCGTCGGCGGGGCGCTCGGGCTGCCCGCGGCCGCGCTCATCGCCGAGAACCTCGACTGGCACGCGCTGTTCTGGGTGGCCGCGGCTCTCGGCGCCGTCGGAGCCGTGCTCGTGACCGCGCTGGTGCCCGAATCGCGCGTGCGCACCGGTGGGAGGTTCGACCTGCCCGGTGCGGTGGGGCTGTCGATCGCGCTGCTGTGCCTGCTGCTGGTGATCTCCAAGGGCGCCGACTGGGGCTGGAGCAGCGGCTGGACCCTCGGGCTGCTCGGCACCGGGCTGGTGGTGCTGGCGGTGTGGGGCTGGTGGGAGCTGCGCGCGCCGCAACCGCTGGTCGACCTGCGCACCACCGCGCGCCGCCAAGTGCTGCTCACCAACACCGCCTCCGTGGTGTTCGGGTTCGCGATGTTCGCGACGTCGCTGGTCATCCCGCAGCTGCTGCAGCTTCCAGAGGCCACCGGGTACGGGCTCGGGCAGTCGATACTGGCCGCCGGGCTGGTGATGGCGCCGAACGGGCTGATCATGATGGCGATGGCGCCGGTGTCGGCCCGGATCTCGCGGCGCAGGGGCCCGAAGGTCACGCTGATGACCGGCGCGTTCGTCGTCGCCGCCGGCTACGGCCTGTGCCTGGTGATGATGTCGAGCATCTGGCAGCTCGTGATCGCCTCCAGCGTCATCGGCGCCGGTATCGGGCTCGCCTACGGCGCGCTGCCCGCGCTCGTCATGGCCGCGGTGCCCGTGTCCGAGACGGCGGCGGCCAACAGCCTCAACACGCTGATGCGCTCCATCGGCACCTCGCTGTCCAGCTCGGTCGCCGGCGTCGTGCTCGCGCACCTGACGATCGACCTGGGCGGCGTGGCGGTCCCGTCCCTCGCCGGGTTCCGCCTGGTGCTGGTCATCGGCGCGGTCACCGCCCTGTTCGCCCTGGTGATCGCCGCTTTCCTGCCCGCCCACCGGCAGTCGTCCGAAGAGGAGCCCGCATGAACCAGTCCACCTCCGCTGAGCGAAACGGCCGCCTCCGCACCGGGTTCGGCCCGGCGCCCGACGTGGCGGCGCTGCGCGAACGGCCCGGGATCGTCCAGGTGCCGACGCCGTTCGGGCCGTCGGCGTGGCTGCTGACCCGGCACGCCGACGTGCGGCGGATGCTCGGCGACGCGGACGCCTTCCGCAACGGCTGGGGGCCCGACGACCTCGACGGGCTGGTGCTGGATCCGCGCCAGCTCTCCGGCGACCGCAGCGGGAACCTGCTCTCCCTGGACCCGCCGGACCACACCAGGCTGCGCCGGATGCTCACCCCGGAGTTCACCGTGCGGCGCATGCGCCGCCTCGAACCGCGCATCGTCGAGATCGTCGACGAGCACCTGGCCGCGATGGCGCGCGGCGGCGCACCGGCCGACCTGGTCGCCGAGTTCGCGCTGCCGATCCCGTCGCTGGTCATCTGCGAGCTGCTCGGCGTGCCCACCGGCGACCAGGCAGAGTTCCAGGAGCGCACCAGCCGCCAGCTCGACACCACGCTGCCCGAGGCCGAGAAGGCCGAGCTCGCCGCGCAGTCGCTGGCCTACATGGACGAACTCGTCGCGCGCGCCCGCCGCGATCCCGGCGAGGACCTCATCGGCATGCTGATCCGCGACCACGACGACCGGCTCAGCAACGCCGAGCTGGTCGGCATCGGCAACCTGCTGCTGGTGGCGGGCCACGAGACGACCTCGAACATGCTCGGCCTGGGCACGCTGGCGCTGCTGCGCCACCCGGAGCAGCTGGCGCTGGTCCGCGACGACCCGGAGAGCGCGGCCAGGGCCGTGGAGGAGCTGCTGCGCTGGCTCAGCGTGGTCAACGCCGGCTCGCCGCGGATGGCGACCCGCGACGTCGAGTTCGAGGGCAGCACCATCCGCCGCGGCGACCTGGTGGTGTTCAACCTCCCGGCGGCCAACCGGGACCCGGAGCTGACCGACGACCCGGACCGCCTGGACATCACCCGCCCGGCCGTCCCGCACCTCGGCTTCGGCCACGGCATCCACCACTGCCTCGGAGCACCGCTGGCCCGCATGGAGATGCGCATCGCCTTCCCCGCCCTGCTGCGCAAGTTCCCGGACCTGCGCCTGGCCGTGCCGGACGAGGACGTCGCCTTCGCCACCCACCAGGCCATCTACGGCCTCAAGGAACTCCCCGTCGCCTGGTCGTGACCACGTGCTGTGGCACCAGGTCCCGTGAGTGTTTTGCGGGGCCATAGCACCGCAAAACACTCACGGCACACCACCAGCGGAAACGGGTCGCGGCGGGCGATCCTCACTGGACGGACCAGGCTCCGTCGGACGGCAGGACCGCACCGGAGACGTTCACGCCGTCGTCGCTGAGCAGGAAGGTGATGGAGGCCGCGAGGTGCTCGGCGGTGGCGATCGGCGGGATCAGCGCGAGGAAGTCGCGGATGCGGCCACCGCCGAACTCCGAGGTGCTGCCCGCGCTGGTGATCCCGGTGGCCACGCCGCCGGGCGCCACCGCGTTGACCCGGATTCCCTGCGGCCCGTACATGAACGCGGTGCTGCGCGTGATCCCGACGACGGCGTGCTTGGAAGCGGTGTAGGCGACGCCCGCCGCGGATCCGCGCAGCGCCGCCTCGGACGCGACGTTGACGATCGAGCCGCGGCTGGCCGCCAGCATCACCGGGACGACCGCGCGGGTCAGCCGGAACAGGCCGTCGACGTTGATCGCGAAGACGCGCTGCCAGACCTCGTCGGACACCTCGTGGATCGGCGAGAAGTCGTCGCTGATGCCCGCCACGTTGGCCAGCCCGTCGATGCGCGGCCCGGCTGCGTCGAGGATCCGCTGCAGGTGGCCGGCGTCGGTCAGGTCGGCGACGACGGTGACCACGTCGGAGCCGGGCAGCTGCGCGGCGAGCTCCGCCAGCCGCTGCGCGGAGATGTCCACCGCCACCACCCGGCCGCCCTCCCGCGCGATCCGGGAGGCGGTGGCCCGGCCGATCCCGGAAGCGGCGCCGGTGACGATCACGGTCCGCCCGTCGAAGCGCCCCGGCGTGATCCGCTCCCGCCACCCGGCGGCCTCCTCGAACGCCTCGGGCGCCGTGCCGCCGTTGGCGTTCCGGACCAGGTCGTCGACGACTTCCTGCGGCAGCGAGCCGCGGCTCAGGTCGGCCAGTTGCTGCAGCGGCAGCTGCCGCACCGGTGTCAGGACCTGCTCGTCGAAACCGGCCTGCGCCAGCAGCTCCCGCAGCAGCGGCGCGCCTTCGGGATGCGCGAGCCACTCCCCGACCGGGCTGTTCGCGGTCAGCGGCTCGGTTTCGGCTGCCATGTCATCTCCTCGACTGCGGGGGCGATTTCGCGCGAGGTCAGCGGTCTCCCCGAGGGGCGGGTGGCGATCCCGCGCGAAATCGCCAGCCCGACCGAGCATCAGCCTGCTGAGCCCGCGTGGCCGAGGGCGTCGAAGCAGGTGTCGACGATGCGCGGCCGCCACGAGGTCTTCTCGCCGCGGTAGTTGGCGGCCAGGCTCAGCACCGCCAACGCGCTCAGCGCGCCCGTGACCCGGATCAGCCGCTCCTCGTCGGACGGGTCGATCGCGAACAGCTCGGACAGCAGCGCGTCGTGCTCAGCGCTGTGCGCCTCCGGTGTGGTGACCGGGCGGAACAGCAGCGCCACCAGGCCCGGGCGGTCCAGCGCGGTGTCGGTCAGCAGCTCCAGCACGCGCCGGTCCCGAGCCGGGCCCAGCGGTAGCGCCGCGACCCGGTCGAGCACCTGCCTGCTCCGCACCGCGGAGAACTCCAGCGCAGCCGCGTGCAGCGCTTCCTTGCTCGGGTAGTGGTGCAGCAGGCCCGCTTTCGACAGCCCGACAGCGTCCGCCAGCGCTTTCAACGACGTCTGCTCGAAGCCGTGCTGGGCGAACAGCGCAGCCGCGCGGTCGAGGATCTCCTCGTCCACGTGCTGCCGCAACGCTCGTGCCATGCCCCGACCCTACCCGACCGATCCGGTCGGTCAACCGAACGGTGCGGTCGGCACAGCCGGGCTAGTCACTATTTCAACCATTTCTCGCGCGGCCGACTCCCCGAACAGGAGGAATTCATCGGATTCGTTTCATGGTAATTTTACCGGTCTCCGCAGAAGCGAATCGGCTTACGATTGCGCCGCTTTCTTGCCACCATCTCCCGGAAGTCGTCCCGGCATCCCGATATCCGTCCGTGATCGGCCCGGAACGCGGGAGGAGCAATGCCGAATTCGCCGAGAGCGACCGGGACGCATCGACCACCGCCTGAGCGCGGTCACCCGATGAGGAGGCACCATGACCAGGAGCGTTGCGATCGTCGGCGGTGGAGTCGCCGGTCTGCTGACCGGACATCTGCTGCAACGCGACGGGCATCGGGTGACGTTGCTGTCCGGGCAGCGACCGGACGATCTCCGCAACGGCCCGATCATCTCCACGCAGTGCGTGTTCGGCCCCCGATTGCGCCCCGAACGCGGCGCCGGACTGGCGTTCTGGGACGACACCGCGCCGGTGATCGCGAACGGTCGATTATCCATCTGGCTGGAAGAGCAGTGCGTGCTGGACTGGTCTGACGCCCTGCTCGACTCCCCGGCTCAGTCGGTGGACCACCGCATGAAGCTGGCCACCTGGATGGAGGCGCTCGGCGCCGCCGACGGCGCGACCGTGCACCACCGGACCGTCGACCGGAGCGCGCTCGATGCCCTCGCCGCCGAACACGACTTGGTGCTGGTGACCACCGGCCGCGGCGGCGGGCTCTTCCGGCGAAACGACGAGCTGTCGCAGCACACCGAGCCGCAGCGCCAGATCGCCGCGGTCTACCTGCGGGTTCCGGATGGCGCCGACGACATCGACACGGTCCGCTGGTCCATCGTGCCCGGCGCGGGTGAGCTGCTCGTCGTGCCCGCGCTGACGTTCACCGGCCCCTGCCACGCCGTGGTCGTCGAAGCGCTGCCGGGCGGGCCGTGGGACGTCTGGCGCGACCGCCCGCAGGCCGGCGAGCTGTGGAAGCGGATCCGCGAGCTGTTGCGCGACGTCCCGCGCGAGCACGAGGCGCTCGCGGGCACGACGCTGACCGACGACCGCGCCGCGCTGTCCGGCGCGATCACTCCCGTCGTGCGCCACCCCGTCGCCGTGCTGCCGTCCGGACGCGCGGTGCTCGGCCTGGGCGATGCGGTCGTGACCAACGATCCGCTGACCGCATCAGGGGCGAACTCCGCGGTGACCGCCGCCGCCATGCACGCAGCGGCCATCACCGAGCACACCGGAGCTTTCGACGCGGAGTGGATGCAGCGAACGCACGACGCGTGGTGGACCGCACCGGGCGGCGGCCGCGACTCCACGGCGATCGCCAACACGCTGCTCAATCCCCCACCGCAACTGCTGGAACGCCTCATGAACTCGGCGAACGACCACGCGACCCTGCGGAAGTTCACCGGCATCATCGAAACCGCCGAAGACCCCGACTGGCTCCTCAGCACCTGAACCTACTGCGCCGCGGCCCTGCGTCGCCCGCACCCGGCCTCGCCATCACCACCGAGCGCCGAGCCGCGGAAAACCGTCACGTTCCACCCCGAGCGGTGCGTCCCTCAGTCGCCTTGGGACCAGGCGGCTACCGGGAGCGAGAGGTAGACGCCGAAATCGCTCACGCCGGTCGCCTTCTCGATCGCCTCGTGCAGGTGATCCACGCGCTCCTGGCGGTTGACGGCGCGGCTCTCGAACCACTTCGAGCGGACCTCGACCACGAAGGCCAGGCCGCTGCGGTCGTAGGGGCCGAGCTGCCGGAAGCGCAGTTCCACATCGCCGGGCTCGAGGTCGTGGTCGTAGGGCTCTTCGGGGCACTCGACCGCGAGCGAAACCAGGTGCGGCAGCGCATCACCGAGCCGGTGAAGGGTTTCTTCCGGCACATCGGGCGCGTGGACGACCTCGATCAACGGCACGAACCCAGCCTACCGGAAGCGCCGGGCCGGGCGTCGCCGGCGATGTCCTCTGTGGACACCGCTACGCGACGAGCCGCCCGGTGATCTCCAGGTGGCGGGGGCCGCGGAGCACCGGGCTAGGCCGGTACGGCGGCGGGTCCTCCGGCAGCTGCGGGTCGGCCAGCCTGCCGACGAGTTCGGTCAGCGCGACCTGGGTTTCCAGTCGGGCCAGCGGTGCGCCGAAGCAGGCGTGGATGCCGAAGCCGAAGCCGAGGTGCTGGTTGTCCTCGCGGGCCGGGTCGAAGATGTCCGCATCGGTGAAGCGCCGCGGGTCGCGGTTGCCCGAGGCCAGCAGCAGCCACACCGGCGCGCCCTTCGGGATCACGGTGCCCGCGACGTCCAGATCGGTCAGCGTGGTCCGCTGCGGGAGGAACTGCACCGGCGGTTCGTAGCGCAGCAGCTCCTCCACCAGCCGGGGCGCCGTCGACGGGTTCTCGCGCAGGCGCCGCAGCTGGTCCGGGTGGCGCAGCAGCGTGAGCATGCCGTTGGCGATCAGGTTGACGGTGGTCTCGTGCCCGGCGATCAGCAGCAGGACCGCGTTGGTGACCATCTCCACCAACGACATCCGCCCCTCCGGGCCCTCATCGGTGACCCACGCGGAGAGCATGTCCTCGCCGGGGTGGCGGCGGTGCTCCTCGATCAGCTCGGCCAGGTACTGCCCGAGCTGGAAGCGGCTGTGCTGCGCGGCGCGCCGCTCCTCCACCGGCTGGGCCGGGTTCAGCCCGGCGACCACGCCGTCGACCATCACGCGGAAGCGCGGTTCGTCCTCCGCAGGCACGCCCAGGAGCCGGCAGATCACCGCCACCGGCAGCGGGTAGGCGAAGTCGTCGACGACGTCGAACCGCTCCCGACCCGCGAGCCCGTCGAGCAGGTCGGTGACGATCGCGGTGAGCTCGCCGTGCATGTCGTGGATGCGGCGCGGGCTGTGCGGCGGGCCGAACGGCCGCATCGCCAGGCGGCGCAGGCGGTCGTGCTCGGGCGGGTCCAGGCGGATGAAGCTGGGCGGCAGCGTCGCCTCGTCCTCCTCGCCCAGCAGCGGGTTGGCGCCGGGCGCCAGGTTGCGCGCGTCGGAGCTGATCCGCGAGTCCTGGAGCAGGTCGTGGATCTCCCAGTAGGTGGTGACCAGGTGCACGCCGCTCTCGTCGCGGATCACCGGGCTCCGGCGGAGCTCGGCGTAGACCGGGTAGGGATCGGGGCGCGCGGCCTGGTCGGCGATCCGCTGCACCGGGCTGGTCGAGGACATCCGAGGTCTCCCGTCGCTCAGGCTCGGGCCGGGGTGAACACGACCCGCTTCTCGCTGGGCGAGTGGCCGGTCAGGGTGACGGTCGGCCCGTGGCTGGGCAGCGCCGGATCCGGGAACCGGGCCGGGACCGGGCGCTCGCCGCGCCTGCCGGGCAGTTCGGGCGGGAACGGCGCGGCCTGCTCGATCAGCCGCCGGTAGCCGCCCATCCACTTCCCGTGGTCGAAGCCGACCGCGGCGATCACCCGGCCCTGGTAGCCGTAGGCGGCGGCGAAGCTGTGGTCGGCGAGCGAGCCCTGGGTCACCACGATCTCCTCGCCCATCGTCGGCGCACCGACGGACTTGATGTTCACGCCGAACTGCGCCGACCAGAACGACGGCGTCCACAGGTGCGGCCGCCGCCGGGAATCGGCGCTGATCATGTTGTGCGCGGCGATCTCGGCCTGCGCCACGGCGTTGCCCCAGTGCTCCAGCGAGAGGAACTGGTAGCCGAACAGCGGGTGCGGCGTCCGGGCCACGTCGCCCGCGGCGAACACGTCGTCGGTGACGATGCCGTGGACGTCGAAGGCCCGGCACCCGGCATCGCAGGCGACGCCGCGCGGTCCTGCCGCCAGGCCCGATCCCTCCAGCCACCTGGTGTTGCGCACCGCACCGAGCGCCACCACGGCGATGTCGGCGTCCAGCGCGGAACCGTCGGAGAGGTGGGCGCGCCTGAGCCGCCCACCGGCATCGCCCTCCAGCGAGGTCACCATGACACCGCAGCGCAGGTCGACGCCGTGCTCCCGCTGCAGCTGCGCCGCGACGTCGCCGACGACGCCGCCGAGCGCGCCCACCAGCGGAGCTGCGCCGCGCTCGGCGACGGTGACGGCGAATCCCCGCTCCCGGCACGCCGAGGCGATCTCCGAACCGGTGAACCCGGCGCCGATGATCAGCACCCGGCTCGGGCGCCGCGCCAGCAGGCGGCCGAGACGCGCGGTGTCGTCGCGGGTGCGCAGCACGCACACCCCGTCCAGGGCGGCTTCGGACTCGTTGGGCCACGGCCGCGAGCGCACGCCGGTGGCGATCAGCAGCCGGTCGTACTCGATCTCGGAACCGTCGGCCAGCTGCACCCGCCTGCGGTCGCGGTCCAGCCCGGCGGCGGCGATGCCGAGCCGCCACTCCGCGTCGATCTCGCGCGTGCGGGGCAGCGCGGTGTGCTCCGGCAGCACCTGCCCCAGCAGGACCTGCTTGGACAGCGGTGGCCGGTCGTAGGGCTCGTGCGGCTCGTCCCCGACCAGCGTGAGCGAGCCGGCGAAACCCGCATCGCGCAGGTGCTCGGCGGCGCGCAGCCCCGCGAGCGACGCGCCGACGATCACGATGCGACCGTCCCGCATCATCACCGCTCGTCCCTCGGAACCTCGACGCGGTCCACGAGGATCGCCTGGACCGGGCAGGCGGCCGCGGCCCGCAGCACGTCGTCGCGCCGCGCCTCGTCGACGTTCGGCTGGTAGAGCAGTGCCTCGTCACCGTGCAACCGGAACACGTCCGGTGCCAGGAAGGCGCACTGCGCGTAGGCCTGGCACCGGTTGAGATCGACGTTGATCCGCAACTGACCTCGCCCCCTCGAAGTCGGGCTGGCCCCATGCTGACCGACGCCCGGCATGACCACCAACGCACCGCGGCGGGCGGGTTCACGATCGCCGCAGCGGCGGTGAACCTCGACCGGGTTGGAGCGTCGGCGCCGGTCATAGCATGTGGGCATGCTCAAGGCTCTCGGCACGGCTCGCAGGCACGTCTCCTCCGCTGATCGGCATCTCGTGCACCGGTGCGCCGGGCTGCCCAAGAGCGTCGTCGACCCCGGGCTGCGCCAGCTCAGCCGGATGGCGAACCACAGCAAGTTGTGGTTCGCGCTGGCCGGTGCGCTCGCCGTGCGCAAAGGGCCGACGCGCCGGGCGGCGTTGCGCGGAGTGGCGGCCATCTCGGCCACCAGCGCCGTGACGAACCTGCTGGCCAAGCAGTTGCTGCCGAGGCGCCGACCGGCCAGCGACCTGCTGCCGATGCACCGGCGGCTGGTGCATCGGCCGGTTTCCTCGTCGTTCCCGTCCGGGCACGCCGCCTCCGCAGCGGCGTTCGCCACCGCGGCCTGCATGGAGTCGCCGCTGCTCGGTGCGGCCGTGGTGCCGATCGCGGCAGCGGTCGCCTACTCGCGCGTGCACGTCGGCGTGCACTGGCCCACCGACGTGGCGTTCGGGGCCGCGATCGGCTGCACCATCGGGCTGGCCACCCGCAGGTGGTGGCCGGTGCGCCCGGCCGCACCCGGGCTGGCGCGGCCGAGCGAGCACGTCGCCGCGCTGACCGACGGCAACGGCCTCGCGCTGCTGGTCAACACCTCGTCCGGCGACCGGGACCCGTCCGCCGTGCTCACCGACCTGTGGCCGGCGGCGAAGGTCCTGCACCCGGATCCCGGCGCCGACATCGTCGAACAGCTGCACCGCGAACTCGACGAGGCCGGTGACTCCGTTCGCGCGCTGGCCGTGGCGGGCGGCGACGGCACCGTGGCCGCCGCCGCCTCCGCAGCCGCCGTCCGGGGGCTGCCGCTGGCCGTGATCCCCGCGGGCACGCTGAACCACTTCGCCCGCGACCTGGGCGTGACCAGCGCGCAGGACGCGGACCGCGCCCTGGCCGCCGGATCCGCCGTGCAGGTCGACCTGGGCGCGGTCGGCGTCGACGACCGGCCCGTCCAGTGGTTCGTCAACACCGCCAGCCTCGGCGGCTATCCCGACATGGTCCGGCTGCGGGAGAAGTGGGAGCCGCTCTGGGGCAAGTGGCCCGCCGCGGCCGCCGCGCTGCTGCGCATCCTCGCCGAGGCCGAACCGATCGAGGTCCGCATCGACGGCGCCCACCGCAAGATCTGGCTGCTGTTCGCGGGCGCCAACGGCTACCAGCCGAAGGGTTTCGCCCCCACCTGGCGCCCGCGCCTGGACGACGGCGTCCTCGACATCCGCTACGTCCGGGCCGACCTCCCGCTGTCCCGCACCCGCTTCGCCTTCGCGGCGCTGACCGGCGCGCTGTTCAACAGCCGCACCTACGTCCAGCTGGAGCGGGAGTCGGTGCGCGTCGAAGTGCTCGGCGAGCCGGTGGCGCTGGCCTGCGACGGCGAGGTCATCCCGCCGGGACGCACCTTCAGCTTCGCCTCCCGGGACGAGGCGCTGCGCGTCTACCGCCCGGAGAACGCGGGCTGAGCGCGTCACGGACCGACCGCCGGAACGTCGCACGGGTAGATGCGCTCGAGGAGGGATGCCGTGACCGCCGATGACGTCCTGCGCAGCCTGCGCGCCGAACTCCGCAGCACGATCCCCGCTCTCATCGTCAGACCGGACAGCATCGAGGTCCAAGCGCTCCTCGTCGACCTCACCAGGGCCACCGACCGCGCGGCAGCCCTGCTCACCGACTCAGCGCCCGAGGCACTGGCCGCACTCCGCAGAGCGCTCGACCACGCGGCGGCCGAACGACCGGAAGAATGCGCGTCCGAACTGGTCGCGGCCCACTACCACGTCAGCGAACTGCTCCCCGACTGACGTCGGCCGCACCCCGCCCGATTTCGCGGCGACCGCCTGCGTTCCGGTGGCGCAATCCCCCGAGCAGCCGGGCGCTTCGGGGTACTCCTGATGCGTGATGGCGTGGTGGCCTCGGAGCTGGTGCACTTCGGTGTCGGGGCCCGGAGGGCTCCGACGCGGACAACGTCGTCCGGGTCCGTTCGGGCGAGCAGGAGGACGACGCTATGGGTTCAGCGGGAACGTCGTGGGGACGGCCGGAACTCGACACGAACGCCACGTTCCGCGCGCACCGGGAACAGCTGGCGCAGCAGGACACCAGCGGGGTGTTCCGCTACATCTTCGAGCGGAACCTCTGGGGCAGCGCGGAATCGGTGTCCGGGGCGGGTTCGGAGAGCGCCGCCACCGCGCACATCCGCACCGAGATCCCCGCGCTGCTGCGCAGGTGGGGCGTGCGGTCGGTCGCGGACGTGCCGTGCGGTGACTTCGGCTGGTTGTCGACGACCGATCTGGGCGTGGCGAGCTACTTCGGCGCCGACATCGTGCCCGAGCTCGTCGAGCACAACCGCCTGCGCTACGCCGCCGACGACCGGCGCTTCGAGGTGCTCGACCTCACCCGGGACCGGCTCCCCGCCGCGGACCTGGTCCTGTGCCGGGACTGCCTGGTGCACCTCGACTTCGAGCGGATCCGGGCGGCGCTGCGCAACATCCGCGACAGCGGCGTGCGGTACCTGCTGACCACCACGTTCCCGGAACTGGCGGTCAACGTGGACATCCAGACCGGCGACTGGCGCCCGCTGAACCTCCAGCTCGCCCCGTTCGCCTTCCCCGAACCGCTGGAGGTGATCACCGAGGGCTGCCGGGAGGGCGACGGCCACTACGCGGACAAGGCCCTCGCCCTGTGGCGCGTCGCCGATCTGCCGCGGCTCAGTTGACGGAGTGCTCGACGAACTCGCCGCAGGCCTGGAAGCCGAGGCGGCGGTACACCGGCTCTCCGTCGGCCGATGCCTGCAGGACCGCGGTGCGGTGGTCGCGGGCGCGAGCGGCGTGCAGCACCGCCAGCGTCATGGCTCCGCCGTAGCCGCGGCGGCGGTGGGTGGTCAGCGTGCAGATGTTGTAGATGCCCGCGACTCCCGCGTGCAGGAACACCTCGGCCGAGCTGACCGGCTGCCCGTCCGCGTAGCCGACCAGGTAGCGGGACGGGCAGTCGGCGGCGAGCGCGCGGTCGGCGGTCCGCGCGAAGAAGTCGCGGACGGTTTCGGCCGGCGGGTCCCAGTTCGCCGCGAGCACCTGGGCGTAGTCGGCCAGCTCTTCGGGCGTGGTCGCCGTGCGGATCTCCAGCCCGGCGACCGCGGGCTCGGGCAGACCGTCGTCGAGCTCGGCCCACATCGCCGTTTCGCGCTCCGATTCGGGCAGGCCCGCCGCTGACAAGCGGGCGCCCAGATCCGCCGGTGCCGAGGCCGGGCCTACCCACCAGGAGAAGCGGCGGCCGGTCGCGGCGAGCACCCGGGCGGTCTCGTCGATGCGGACGGCGGCGGTGTCCGGGGTGAAGCGGGCCGTCGCGACGATGTTGAACGTGTCGTCGTCCAGGCCGCTGTCGGCCACCAGCAGGTCGTCGGTCCGCGTGACCGTCGCGCCCGGCAGGGCGCGGTGCAGGTGGCAGGCGTGCTCGGCCAGGTTCCGCTCCATGCGGTCGAGCAGGTCGGTTCCATCGGCGGGGCGCGGTGAACTCACCTGACGGATTCCACCACAGCCCGCCCGGTGGCGCACCCGAATTTCCACCGTCCACTGTGGTGCGACGACCGCACCGACTCAGCTCCGCCCGGTCGCGATCGTGCGGACCCAGCGACCGCGCACCTCCCAGGTGTCGCCGTCGGCCGTTGCGCCGCGCAGACCGCCGAGATCGGCTGCGAGCGCGGGCAACCTGGAATCCCGCAGGGACGCGAAGGCGACCGTGCGGGACGGTTCCCACGCCGTGCTGTGCCGCAGCCTCCGGGCCAGTTGCGCGAAGCCGAGCGGCGCGGCCGCCACCACCCACGCGTCCGGGGCACCGGCTGTCATCCGGTTCGCCGCGCGCAGCCAGGACGCAGCCACCTCCGGCCAGTCCACTGTGGTCAGAACGGTTCCGCCGCGAGCTCGCCAAGCGGCGGAGAACGCCGCCGTCGCCGTCCGGGAGGCGTCGTCGCGGCTGTGACCGACGGTGACGGCGATCGACCGCGACGGCAGCAGGTCGATGACCGCCGCGAGCTCAGCGGTGGTGTGCGGAGCAGGCTCGGCGAACTCGCCGAGCCACCCCAGTTCCGCGGTGTCGATCAGCGGTGACTTCGTGCGCACGCTCCCACACTGGCAGGCCGCGGCCGCGAGAACTGGCGGGATCCAGACCTTGCGCTGATCACTCGGGTCTCCGACCGGACAGGAGGAACCTGGCGGTCGCCGCACTACCCGTGGATCGGCGGTGATACCGGATGAGTTCGCGAGGTGACGTCCGGTCGGGGACGGGTCAGGCCGGGGTTCAAAGCGGCGCGTCGGGTGGTGCAGCGATTTCAATTGAAATCGGCCTTGTCACGCGTTCGAAGAACCTCCGGTGACTCCCACGTCCCCGGACAGCGGATCCAGCACCCTGTCGCGGAGTGGTGACCTCTGCGATTTCACTTGAAATCGACTTTCCGCGATACGGGTGCCCCCACCGAGAAGAGTGTCGATTTCAATTGAAATCGCCACACGCATCAGGCGACCACCCACCGCCTTGAACCCAAGGGCGCCCCCACCCCACCCGCGCTTTCCACGCAAAACCCACCCCGTTACCACCGCACGACGACAGGGCCACCTTGAATTCCCCATCCACACGCACCCCTCCCACGATCCTGACATAGGGGCTCGGCGCCTGTTCTGTCCACGCAGGACTACCCGGCCGTCAGCTCGTCCACCAGTTCGGGCAACCCGTTGAACTGCCAGTCGAAGACGTCGGTGCTCGTCGGCGGATCACCCACCGGCCGGTGGACGTGGGCCGTGCGCATCCCCATCGCCTGAGCGCCGCGGAGATCCCATGCGTGCGCGGCCACCATGAGGACGCGCTCCGGCGGGCAACCGGCGCTGTCGATGGCGAGCCGGTAGACCTCCGGCGCCGGCTTGTAGGCCGAGGCCGCTTCGGCGGACAGGGCTTGGTGCCAGCGCAATCCGGCGTGCGCGTTGAGCCGCAGCAGAGCGGTGCGACTGGCGTTGGAGAGACCGAGCACCGGGAAGTGCCGGGCGAGCCGTTCGAGACCGGCGGCGGAGTCGCCCCAGGCGGGCAGGCGTTGCCCCGCCGCCGCGAGCCGCTCGATCGCCGCCGGATCGGCGACCCCGGCGCGCTCGGCGACTCGTCGCGCTGCTTCCCCGTCGATGACCTCGGAGTCGGCGTACGCGCGGTCACCTCGTGCGATGCGCTGCTGTTCGCGCTCGACGTACCGCTGCCAGAGCGCGATCAGCTGGTCGACGTCGCCGCCGGGGGCCGCTTCGCGGATCGCCGTTCGGAGACCGCTGGTTTCGTCGACCATCGTCCCCAGCACGTCGAACACGACGACCTCGACATCCCCGACCTCGGCCATGCCGTCCTCCTCACGTCACCAGTTAGACCGGTGACGAGGTTGCCACCGCAGCGCGTCACCGGTCAAGATGGTGACGTGGATTTCGCGTTCGTCAGCGGCAACCCCGCCCTGGACCTGGCAGGCACCGTGGGCTCGCGCCGGAGCCGGCCCGTCGACGCCCTGACCGGCACCGCAGACCTGGAGCGCTGGGTGGCCGAGTGCGACGGGCTGCCCGATCACGTCTCCGCCGACGCCACGACGTTCGAGGCCGCACTGCGCCTGCGGGAAGCGGTCTACCGGCTCGCGCTCGATCGCGTCCTCGGCCGGCCCTTCGACCCGGAGAGCCTCGAAGTCGTCAACGACGCGGCCGCCGGGCCGGTGCCCACGATCGAGCTCAGCGACTCCGGCCTGCGCACATCGGGGGATCTGACCGCCGCGCTCACCCAGATCGCGCGCAGCGCCATCGCCGTGCTCGCCGACGCCGACGCCCAGCTCAAGGAGTGCGGCCGCGACGACTGCACCCGGATCTACCTCGACCGCTCCCGCGGAGCCCGCCGCACCTGGTGCGGCATGGAGGAGTGCGGGAACCGCGTCAAGGCTGCCGCCTACCGAGCCCGCAAACGTTCGTCGTGAGCGTTCGGCACCGCCGAGCACCCACGCCCTCCCGCCCGCGTGCGCTGCGCCCAAGCGGCCGCCCACGTGGCCAGCCCGAATGCGATCACGGCCTCCACCAGCAACAACGTCCACATGACGACCTCCTAGCCGCGTTCACGTCCGTCGCCTTCCATCGTGCGGAGCAGGCCGGTCGGCAACCAGTGGCCCGATGGCCATTGTGCGCAAGGATCGGGCCAACGGTCAGCGTTCGTCGTAGCCGTCGTCGCCGATCGTTCCGATGTGCCGGAGCACGGTCGCCGACACGACCGCCAGCGCCAGCACTCCGATACCGGTGACCAGGGCCGTCGCGTTCAGCCCCGCGGTGAACGCTTCCCGCGCCTGGCGCAGCAGATCGCCCGGCAGCACCGCCTCCGCTCCGGCCAGGCCGTCCTCGACCACGGCCAGCCCGGGCGGCAGGTCGGGCAGCTGACTCCGGTAGATCACCGAGGTCAGGCTGCCGAGCACCGCGACGCCGACCGCCAGGCCCAGTTCCTGCACGGTCTCCGACAGCGCCGCGGCCGAACCCGACTTCTCCGGCGGGGCGGCGCCGACGACCAGGTCGGTGCCCAGTGCCGCGATCGCGCCCAATCCCAGGTACACCAGGCCGAAACCGGCCACGACCAGCCTGGTGTCGCCCGGGTCCACGAGGGACAGCAGGACGTAGCCAGCGGCGGACAGCGCGAGCGTCGCGGCGACGATCACCCCGGGCCGCACCCACCGCGCGATCAGCGGGGCGGCCAGCGCGGCCAGGAACATCATCAGCGCGGGCGGCCCCATCCACAGCCCGGCCGCGAACGGGGAGAGCCCTTCGACCAGCTGGAGGTACTGGGTGACCAGGAACATCACGCCACCGACGCCCACCAGCCCGAACAGCAGCACGCCCAGCGCGGCGCTGAACGTGCGGCTGCGGAACAGCGACATGTCCAGCAGCGGATCGGCCAGCTCGCGCTGCCGACGCACGAACACCACCGCGAACACCGCTCCGAGGAGCAACGACACCACCGCACCCGGGTCGAGGCCCGCCTCGGCAGTGTGCTTCACCGCGTAGATCAGCGGCAGGATCGCGGCCAGCGACAGCACCACGCTGCGCAGGTCCAGCCGACCGCCGCCCGGCGCGCGGTACTCCGGGAGAACCATCGGTGCGGTCAGCAGCAGGACGCCGACCGGCGGCACTGCCACCAGGAACGCCGAGCCCCACCAGAAGTGGTCCAGCAGCACGCCGCCCACCAGCGGACCGGCCGCCATCCCCAGCGCGAACATGGTGGCCCAGACACCGATCGCGACCGCGCGTTGCCGCGCATCGGTGAACATGGTGCTGATCAGCGACAACGTCGAGGGCATCAGGGTCGCCCCGGCGATGCCCAGGGCGGCCCGCGCGGCGATGAGCAGCTCGGCGCTGGTGGCGAACGCGGCCACCACCGATACGGCTCCGAAGCAGGCGGCACCGATCATCAGCAGCTTGCGCCTGCCGATCCGGTCGCCCAGCGTGCCCATGGTGATCAGCAGCCCGGCGATCAGGAACCCGTAGGCGTCCATGATCCACAGCGCTTGGGAGGCGGTCGGCTGCAGGTCCGCCGACAGGGCGGGCAGCGCCAGGTACAGCACGCTGACGTCGAGGCCGAGCAGCGCCGTGGGCAGCGCGAGGATCGCGAGCCCGGTCCATTCCCGCGGACCGGCGCGGTGCGCGACGGGGGTGTGCATGGGACTCCAATTCGCTGTCGTCGAGTGGTCACCGACCACGCTGTCGCGCCGCGCGTGCGGTCGGCTGACGGTTCGCCGGCGATATCCTCCGGGCATGCGATACGGGGTTCTCGGACCGCTGACGGCGTGGGACAGCGACGGCCGGGTGGTGCGGGTTCCCGAGGCGAAGGTGCGCGCGCTGCTGGCGATCCTGCTGGCTCACGGCGGCGGCCCCGTTTCGGCCGACCGGCTGGTCACCGACCTGTGGGCCGACGCTCCCCCGGCCACCCCGCTGAACACCCTGCAGAGCAAGGTCTCGCAGCTGCGCCGGGCGCTGGGCCGCGACCAGGTGGTCCACCAGCCCGCCGGTTACCGGCTGCTGGTCGACGAGGTCGACGCGCACCGGTTCGAGGAACTGGTCGACCGTGCGCGCGCAGCCGGTTCACCGCGGGTCAGGGCCGATCTGCTCGATGACGCGCTGGGGCTGTGGCGCGGCCCCGCGTACGCCGATTTCGCCGACTCGCCGTTCGCGCGCGCCGAGATCGCCCGGCTAGGAGAGCTGCGGCTGACCGCTGTCGAGGATCGCGCCGAGGCGCGGCTGGAGCTGGGGCAGCACACCGCGGTCGCGGCCGAGCTCGGCGACCTGGTGGGCAGCCATCCGCTGCGCGAGCGGCTGCGGATGGCGCAGATGCGCGCGCTGTACCGGTCCGGGCGGCAGACCGAGGCGCTGAACAGCTTCCACGAGCTGCGCCGCGAGCTCGGCGAGGAGCTGGGCGTGGCGCCGGGGCCGGAGCTGGCCGCCCTGCACGAGGCGATGCTCCGCCACGAACCGCACCTGGCCCCACCGGTGGCCGCGCGCGAGCGCAGCAACCTGCCCACGCCGCTGACGCCGATCATCGGGCGCGTCGCGGAGATCGCCGGGATCCGCGCACCGCTGGTGGAGCAGGGCGCGCGGCTGGTGACGCTGACCGGTGCGGGCGGTGTCGGCAAGACCCGGCTCGCGCTGGCCGCCGCCGACGGGATGCGGTTCCCGGACGGCGTGTGGCTGGTCGAGCTCGCCGGGCTGGACCGCGCCGCCTCCGCCGCCGACATCGCCGACCGGGTCATGACGACGCTGGGGCTGTGCGAGAGCTCCTCGACCCCGCAGGCCGCGGAACTGGTGGACTGCCTCGTCGACGCGGCGGCGGGCAAGGACCTGCTGCTGGTGCTGGACAACTGCGAGCACGTGCTGGAGCAGGTCGCGACGCTGGCCGAACGCCTGCTGACCGGTGTGCCCGGCGCTCGCTTGCTGCTGACCAGCCGCGAACCGCTCGACGTCCCCGGCGAGGTCGTCCGCCCGGTGCCGCCGCTGGAGCTGCCCGACGACGCGGCCGCGGGAGAAGTCCTGGCAGCCGAGAGCTGCAGCGCCGTGGAGCTGTTCGTGCAGCGCGCGACCGCCGCTGTTCCCGGTTTCGCCCTCGACGTGGGCAACGTGCGGGCCGTGTCGGCGATCTGCCGGCGCCTGGACGGCATTCCGCTGGCGCTGGAGCTGGTCGCGCCGCGGCTGCGGATGTTCGAACCGGAGCAGCTCGCCGACAGCCTCGACGACCGGTTCAGCCTGCCCTCCGGCGCCGGTCGCGGACGGCCGTCCCGGCAGCAGACGCTGCGCGCGATGATCGACTGGAGCTGGGAGCTGCTCGGCCCCGACGAGCGGACCGTGCTGCGGCGGCTGGCGGTGCACGCCGACGGCTGCACCCTGCGCGCGGCGCAATCGGTCTCCTCGGACCAGGGCATTCCCGCACCGCGCGTGCTGGAACTGCTGGCCCGCCTGGTGGATCGCTCGCTGGTGGTCCGCGACGGCGACCGGTTCCGCCTGCTGGAGTCGGTCGCGGCCTACAGCGCCGAGCGCCTCGCCGAAGCCGGTGAGCTCGACGCCGTGCGCGACCGGTTCGTGCGCCACCACGTCGAGCTCGCCGAACTCGCGGACCGCGAGCTGCGCGGCCCGGAGCAGCAGCACCACCTGACCCGGCTCGATGCCGAGACCGTCAACCTCCGCCGCGCCCTGGATCTGGCGATCCGGGGCGGGCACGCCGAATCCGCATTGCGCCTGGTGAACGCGATGACGTGGTACTGGTACCTGCGCGGCCGCCACGGCGAGGCCCGCCGCTCGCTGCAAGCAGCGCTGGCCACCGACGGCGGAGCACCGGCGCTGCGGGCCGCGGCGAGCGGCTGGCTGACCGGAGTCGAACTGCGGAGCACGCCGAACGCGGTGCCGGTGCCGGATCTGGCGGCCATCACCGATCCCGTGCTGCTCGCGCGGCTGCGGTGGTTCATCGGCGCAGGCCTGCTGGACGACGTCGAGCACGAGCTGGGCGTGCGGATGCTGGAGCAGAGCCTGGCCGACGCTCGCGCGCACCGGGACCGCTGGACCGAAGCCGCGGTACTGGTGGAGCGCCGCACCGACGTCGAGCGCGCTGCGGAGGTTTTCGGCGAGCTGGGCGACCGCTGGGGACAGCTGCGCGCGGCGCGCTCGCTGGCGGAGCTGGCCGAGTCGGACGGCGACCGCTCCCAGGCCGCCCGCATGCACCGCGAAGGGCTGCGCAGCGCCGAAGACCTGGCACTGTGGACGGAGGTGGTCGAATCCCTCTGCAGGCTGGGGCAGAACTCGCTGGCCGGTGGCGACCCCGCGCAGGCCCGGCGGTTCTCCGAGCGGGCGCTGCGGATCTCCACCGACCGCTCCTACCACTGCGGCGTGTTCCAGGCCCGCAAGCAGCTCGACGACATCACCCGCGGCGAACCGTCCTGGACGCTGCTCCGCACCAGCTGACCGCGAGGCTCACTGCATGGTCACCGCGAGGACGAGCAGGCCGACGGCGATCACGCCGACGACGATGATGAGCGCCAGGTTCGAGGTCTTGTTCATGTCCCCAGCCTCTCCGCCGGGTTCGGCGGACAACCGGCGCGCGCACCCCACCGCAGACTCCTGACCTGCTGGAACTCCGATTCGTGCACGACCACCGAAGGGTGGGTGAGACGCAGCTCGCACAGTCGGCCCCCTCAGATGAGGGGGGCTGGAGCTCCCTCGCGGTCGTCGAAGGTGAAGGGCAGCAGTTCGGTGCAGCGGTGGAACTTGTCGATCAGCTCCGCTTCGTCTCGGGCGCCCAGGCAGCAGGTGGCCAGCTCGTAGCTGTAGCTGTCCTGCACGGCCAGTTCGGACAGCCGCATCCCTTCGCGCGCCACCACGTCGACGGTCGCCTCCGGCATCTCGCGGCGGACCCGCGCGATGTCCTGCTCGGTCGGGCAGCTGCGCACCACCCCGTCGGCGAAGGCGCGCAGGAACCACTTGGCCGCCACGGCGTGCGTTCCCCGGCGGCGCGGCATCTCCGGTTCCTCGCCCAGCGCCAACCGGACCATGCAGTGGTGGTTCGGAAGGCCGTCGACCAGCTTGAACAGCTGCGCGTGGGACTGGGAGATCCGCGGGTTGATCTCCAGGACGTTGAGCTCGTCGTCGTCCCGGCCCCAGAAGAACTCGATGTTGAACGCCGTCGAGTCCAGGCCGATCTGGCGGATCACCCGCGTGCTGACGTCGGCGATCCGCCGCTGGACCGGGGCGGGCAGCCGGGAGGGGTACTGGTACCGCAGGAAGCTCGACGTTCCCGGGTAGTGCAGCGAATCGATCACGCCGTAGACGTGCGGCTCCCCGTGGTAGCAGTAGCCCTCGGCGGTGGCCTGGACGCCCCTGATCTCCTCCTCCGCCAGGCAGGCCCGGCCGCCGGCCACCGCGATCTCGGGCGGGACTTCGAGACCGCTGAGCACCGCGTCGAAGGATTTTCCGACCACGTCGATGCCCTGCCGGATCTCGGCCATCGCCCGGGCCAGCTCAGCGGGTTCGGCCACGTGGAACGCCAGCACCGAGCTGTAGGACTTCACCGGCTTGAGCCACACCGGGAAGCTCAGCCCGGGCGGGAGGCCGGGCTCGCCCGCCAGGTCGACCAGCCCGAACTTCGGGTGCGCATCGGCGGCCTTGCGCTGCTCGATGCGGCTCCAGTACTTGTGCTCGCACTTGATCACCGGCTCCAGCCGGGGCCCCGGCACGCCGTAGTCGGGGCACAGGGCGGGCACCAGGGAAGTGCCCGGGAAGTCCCAGTAGCTGACGATCGCGTCGATCGGACCGCCGAACTCGTCGAGCCGGCGGTGCGCCTCCTCCAGCAGCACGGGGAAGTCCGCCGCAGCGGGCATGATCTCCGACTTGCCGAACAAGGGGTGGAAGGAGTAGTTCCGCGGGAACGAACCGCGCAGCAGCGCGAGGTTGCCCGGGTCGAGTCCCACGACGAACACGTTGGTCATGGAGGAACACCGCTCACACCAGGTCACGGGGGATGGTCTGCTGCCAGTTGCGGGAGAACACGCGCTGATCGCCCTCGTAGGCGTCCAGTTCGGCGTGCAGGTGGAACTCGGTGCGATCGGAGGTCAGCACGGTGCGCGTGGTGGTGCGCACCGACCAGTCGCCGCGTTCGAACGCCATCGTCCACTCGATCTCACCGCGCACCGAATCGAGCTGGTCCGCGGTCCAGCTGTAGCGCTCGTAGGCGCGGCGGGTCACCGCCAGGTCGATGTCGTCGAAGCGGACCACGCCGAGGTCCTTGATCACCTCCAGCGCCGAGTCGTAGCCCACGAGGTCGCGGGAGACGTTCCAGCACTGCTCGCCGGGCCGCAGCTGGGTGGTCGCCGACACGGGTGCGCCCTCGGGTTCGGCGAACGCCGGGGTCGACACCTCGTCGGGCTCGTCGACGGGGCGGATCGGCAGCTGCAGCGCGCTGTTCTCCGGGTGCACCGTCATGCGGACGGGTTCCGGCGGCGGCCAGGCCAGCGGCCAGTAGGAGGTGGACAGCGACATCCGGATCTGGTGCCCGGGCGGGAACGCTTGAGCGACACCGTTGAGCTGCACCCGAACCCGGTAGCGCCGGCCGGGCTGCAGCGGGCTGGGTTCACCGTGCCCGTCGCGGTGGGTGAGGTTGAGCAGCCCGTAGGTGACGCGGGTGGCCCGGCCCTCGGGCGCGACGTCGGAGAGCCGCACCGCCACCATCGCCGTCGGCCGGTCCACCTCGAGGTCGAGCTCGGCCACCGGCCCGCCGAGGATCTCGCAGCGCTCGGTCAGCGGGGCGGTGTCGAAGACCAGCGATCCGCCGTCCTCCTCGCGCTGGTCGTAGGGCAGGTCCGGCGGGGCGTTGTAGGAGCACCACTTCCCGGCGAACTGCCCCACCGACAGCGGCGACTCCACCGACAGCGGGCGCGACGACGGTTCCTCGCCGGGCCGGGCGATGAGGTTCTGGCCCAGCGGGAAGCTCACCCGGTCCACGTGCGGGGAGGGCCAGGACGGCTCGCCCACCCAACGCCCCGGGCGCTCGTCGTAGGCGGTGGACGGCGGCATGCTCTCCTGCATCCACACGCGCAGCATCGGTCCGTCCATCGCGCCGTTGTCGGCGTCCTTGAGCCAGTGGTCCCACCAGCGGACCAGCTCCTGCAGGAAACCGATGGCCGGGCCGGGCTGGCCGAGGTGCGGGTACTTGTGCGACCAGGGGCCGATGAGACCGCGCCGCGGCACGTCGAGGTGCTGCATCAACCGGAAGACGGCGTTGGAGTACCCGTCGGCCCAACCGCTGACCGCCAGCACCGGGCAGCCGACGCTGCTGTAGTCCTCGCACACCGAACCGTGCCGCCAGTAGTCGTCCCGGTGCTGGTGGCGCAGCCATTCCACCAGCCACGGCTCGCAGGCGGTCAGCCGTTCGAACCACTGGCGCCGCCAGCCCTCCCCGAAGGTCGCCGGGTCCGGCGGGCAGGAGGTGTAGGCGAACATCGTCGACGCCCAGGACAGGTTGTCGCTGAGCAGGCAGCCGCCCATGTAGTGCACGTCGTCGGCGTATCGGTCATCGCTGCAGCTCAGCACCGCGATCGCGGCCAGGCTCGGCGGGCGGCGGGCGGCGACCTGCAGCGCGTTGAACCCGCCCCAGGAGATGCCCATCATCCCGGTGCGCCCGCTGCACCACGGCTGTTCGGCGAGCCACCCGAGGATCTCCGCGGCGTCCTGCAGCTCCTGCTCCAGGTACTCGTCGGTGAGCAGGCCCGCGGAGTCGCCGCTGCCGCGCAGGTCCACCCGCGCGCAGGCGTAGCCGTGCCCGGCCAGGTAGGGGTGGTTGACGGAGTCCCGGCGCGCGGTCAGGTCGCGCTGCCGGTACGGGATGAACTCGAGGACGGCCGGGACCGGTTCGTTGTCGGAGTCCACCGGCCGCCAGATCCGGGCGGCCAGCCGGGTGCCGTCGGCCAGCGGGATCCAGCCCGACTCCTCCTTGACCGGGTGGGGCAGCACCTCCACCGTTCGCATCGAACCGCCTCCCGCGCTCGTACCTCCCCGTCAACTACCCGGTTGCGGAGCCGGTCATGCGCAGCCCTAACCCCTTGTACCAACCAGAGCCCTGCTCAACCGCACCCCAGGGGACCGTGACGCAACCCAGCCACAAGAAACCGCGAAACGCGAGAACGACTCCGAACGCAACCACCACTGAAAAACGCGGAGAGGCGGGACTGTCACAGCAGGCCGGACTTGGCCGCTCTGGTGATGAGTTCGATCCTGTTGCGGGCGTTGAGCTTTCGCATCGCGTTGCGGAGGTAGCCGGTGACCGTGTGGCGGGTCAGGCCCAGCTGCTCGGCGATCTCCGGGTTCGTGCGGCCCGCCGCCGCGTGCCGGAGCACGTCGTACTCGCGCTGGGTGAGCCCGGTTTCGTGCAGGCGGGAGCGCATCCTCGGCGCCGCTCGGTCGTCCACCCGCGGGTCGAAGATCTGGATGCCGCTGGCCGCCTGCCGCACCGCCGAGACCAGGTCCGTCGCGCTCGCGTCCTTGAGGATGCAGCCGTCGACCCCCGCGTCGAGGGTGGTGCGCAGCGCCGCGTGGTCGCGGTAGGCGGTGAAGACCACGATGCGCGCGCCCGGGGCCGCCTGGCGCAGCGGGGCGACCATCTCGCTGGCCACCGCGTCCGGGAGCCGCAGATCCAGCAGGATCACGTGCGGGCTGGTCCGGGCGGCCAGCCGGACCGCCGAGGCCGCGTCGGTCGCGCCGCCGACGACGCGGATGGCCGGGTCGTCGCGGAGCAGCAGCCGCACCCCGTCGACGACCACCGGGTGGTCGTCGACGACCACGAGTCGGATCTCGGTCACGGCAGCGGTATCCAGATCCGCGCCGTCAGCCCGCCGTCCTCGTTGGCCACCACCGACAGCGTGCCGCCGAGCTCGGCCAGCCGGTCGGCGGTGGTGCGCAGGCCGATGCCACCGCCCGCGGGCTCGGACCAGCCGTTGCCGTCGTCGGCCACCGAGATCGCGATCCCGTCGTCCAGGGCGATCGCGCTGATCAGCACCGACCGCGCTCCGGCGTGCTTCTCCACGTTGAGCAGCGCTTCGCGGGTCGCCGCGAGCAGCGCCCGGGTGCGGTGCCGGTCGCAGGCCGGGAGCTGCCCGATCTCCACCGACTGCGCGGAGATCCCGGTCCGGCGCTGGAAGGCCGCGCAGTCGCGGGACAGGGTCGCGGCCAGGCCGCCTGCCGGTTCGTCGTGATCGAGGGCGTGCACCGAATCGCGGAACGCCGAGGCGGTTTCCGCCAGCTGGTCCTCCAGCGAGGCCAGCCGGTCCAGCAGTTCGGCGCTGTCGGGCTGGGCGTGCGTGCGCAGGTCGCGCAGCTCGGCGCCGATGCGGAACAGGCGCGCTCCGACCGAATCGTGCAGCTCCGCGGCGATCCGGCGGCGCTCGGCCGCGGCGGCCTGCTCCCGCTGGCGGCGCGCGGCGGACGCGGTCTGCAGCGCCAGGCCGCCGCTGTCGGCGAGGTTGACCGCCGCGTCGAGCTGCCTGCCGCCGAAGTAGGACACCTCGCGCATCGCCGCGTAGACCACGCCCTGCACCCGGCCCGCCCGCACCATCGGCACCGCGAGCATGGTCTTGATCCCGTCCGCCGAGATGGGCGCGTCGAAGTCGTGCGTGATCAGCTCGGAGGAGCAGTAGTCGGCCACCCAGACCGGGCGGCGCTCGGCCGCGGCCAGCCCGCCCAGGCCCAAGCCCATCTCGACGTGCAGGTCGTGCAGGCCGGTCGCCCAGGTGCCGTTCCACTGCCGCAGCACCAGCACCTGCTCGGCCTCGACCGGGCCGGCCAGGCCGATGTGCGCACCGGTCTCCTCGCGGACCCGCCGCGCCAGGCCGCGCAGTGCGGCCGCGTCGTCGAGCAGGTGCAGGACCTGGGCGTGCTCGTCGAGCAGGTGGCCGAACCGCCGCCCCTGCTCGGCCACGCGCTCCGAGCGATGCCGCTGCGCCACCTGGACCCCCGTCCGCGTTCTCCCAGCGCGCCGGATGCTACCCGGCCTTCCACGATCCACTGTGCACTGTGAGACCCCGCACAGTGCACAGCGGCGGCCGAAAGGCACCGGGTCCGAGGTGAACGGCCTGGTGCTCCTGCGGTCGGCGAGCGCGGCCTCGCCCGCGCGTGCGCGGCGCGCTGTTCCTGTTCTCCGCCGGTACCGCGATCCGCCACCACCTCACCGGCTTGCCGCCGGGTGCTCCCTGCACCACGACGTCCGGCCTGCTGTTCGCCGAACTGGCGTGGCTCATCGCGCTGACCCGGCTGCGGGCCACCCGGCGAACGCCCGGGACTGGGCACGGACCGCGGCATCGAACGCGCTCGCTCCGGGTGCACCGCTTGACGCCGCACCCAACCGCAACTAGGTTCGTTGCAGTTCGAGCGGGACGGAGGGAGCGCGGTGAGCCTCAGCAGCAGGAGCGCGGTCGCGATCCACGCGCTCACCATGCTGGCGCGCTGGAGCGACAAGTCGCTGACCTCCGCGGAGATCGCCGACAGCCTGGCGAGCAACCCGGTCCTGGTGCGGCGCGTCCTCGGCAGCCTGCGGGACGCCGACCTGGTGCGATCCACCGAAGGACGCGGCGGTGGCTGGACCCTGACCCGCGCGCCGCGCGCGATCACGCTCCACGACGCCTACCTCGCCGTCGAGACCGGGCCGCTCCTGTCGCGGCACCCGCACCCGCCCAGCAACGCGTGCGAGGTCGGGCGGAACATGCAGGCCCTGCTCGAATCGGAGTTCCAGGACGCCGAAGACGCCATGGCCGAGCGACTCGGCCGCACGACCATCGCGGACCTGGTCACGAAGGTGCTGGCGATCGAGCGCGAAGCACAGCTGAACCGGTAGCCGGGCGGCGGAGGACTCCCGCCGCCATTTTCACACCCGAACTGCAACCAATTCGGTGGCAGTAAATCCAGCAGGAGGAGCACTCGATGACAGCCGCGATCGAACGGACCGGATCGGGGGTGGGCCTGCTGGCGGTCCTCATGCCCGCGGTCCTCACCACGGTCATCGCCAGCGACATGGTCAACCTGATGCTCCCGTCGATCGGCGCGGAGTTCGGCGCCGCGGAGGCCGAACTCGCCTGGGTGGTGACCGGGTTCCTGCTGGTGTTCGCGGTCGGAATCCCCGTCTACGGCCGCGTTTCCGACCGGGTGGGCCTGCGGCAGCTGTTCGGCTTCGCGCTGCTGGCCTACGCCGCCGGGAGCCTGGTGTGCGCGCTGGCACCGGATCTACCCGTCCTCGTGCTCGGGCGGATCGCGATGGGCATCGGCGCGGCCGCGATACCGGTGCTCTCGGTCATCGCCATCACCAGGCTGCTGCCCGCGGACCGGCGCGGCACGGCGATCGGCGTCGTCAGCGCGGCCGCTGGCGTCGGCACCGCGGCCGGGCCTGCGCTGGGCGGTGGGATCGGCCAGTTCCTCGGCTGGCGCACGCTGTTCTGGTTCATGGCCGGGATCGTGCTCGTGCTGCTCCCGGCGGCGTGGCGCGCGCTGCCCGGTGCCGCCCCGGCGGGCGGGAGCAGGTTCGACCTGCTCGGCGGCGTTCTCCTGGGCACCGGGGCCGGATTCCTGCTCTTCGGCGCGACGCAGGCGCAGGTCTCCGGGCTCACCGCTTCCCCGGCCTGGGGCAGCTTCCTGGCGTCAGCAGTCGCGATCGCGCTGTTCGGGTGGCGCACCGTTCGCGCCGCGCAGCCCTTCGTGCCGCCCTCGCTGTTCACCAACCGCGTCTACCGGATCGCCGTGCTCGTCACGTTCCTGGCCATGGCCGTCAACCTCGGCGGCCTGGTCTTCGTGCCGCTGCTGCTGGTCGACGTCAACGGCCTGGCCCCGGGAACCGGCGCCCTGGTCATGATCCCGGCCGGGATCGCCGTCGCCGCGCTCTCCCCGCTGATCGGCCGGATCACCGACCGCATCGGCACCCGCCTGCTGGTCGGGTCAGGCCTGGTGATCATGGCGCTGTCGGCCGGGTTCCTCGCCGCGGCCCACTCGGTGGTGCCGACCGCAGCCGGAATCCTCGGTCTCAGCGTCGGTTTCATCCTGGTGCTCACGCCGATCATCAACGCCGCGGCCGGTGCGCTGCCGCCCGAGCAGGTCGGCGTCGGCATCGGAATCCTGCAGGGAGCCCAGTTCCTCGGCGCAGGCACCGGCCCGGCGCTGTTCGGCGTGCTGCTCGCCGCGCGGCAGCAGCACACCGGCGCCGAAACCGCCTTCTCCCAGGTCTTCCTGACCATGGCGGTGATCGTCGTGCTCGCACTGGTCGCGGCGTTGCGGATGCGCCCCGAGCGCTGATGGTCAGAGGCTCCGGGCCAGGGCTCGGCCGGCCGCGCGGCCGGAGAAGATGCAGCCGCCGAGGAAGGTTCCCTCCAGCGCGTTGTAGCCGTGCACGCCACCGCCGCCGAACCCGGCCACCTCACCCGCCGCGTACAGGCCGGGCAGCGGTGCGCCGTCCGGGCCGATCACCTGCGAGTCGAGGTTCGTCTGCACACCGCCCAGGGTCTTGCGGGTCAGGACGTTGAGCCGCACCGCGATCAGCGGGCCGTGCGCCGGATCGAGGATGCGGTGCGGCTTGGCCACCCGCGACACCTTGTCGGCCAGGTAGCGGCGAGCGTTGGCCACCGCCATCAGCTGGAAGTCCTTGGTGTGCTTGTGCGCGACCTCGCCGTCCCGGGCCGCGATCTGCCGCTCGATCTCGTCGTGGTCGAGCTGCGGGCCGCGGGCGATCCGGTTCATGCCCGCCACCAGCTCGCGCAGGTCGTCGGCCACGACGAAGTCCACGCCCTTGTTCTTGAACGCGTCCACCGGGCCCGGCGCCTGCTTCGCCAGCCGGGAGCTGATGGTGAGCTTGAGGTCCTTGCCGGTGATCTCCGGGTTCTGCTCGGAACCGGAGAGGCTGAACTCCTTGGCCAGGATGGACTGCGTGAGCACCAGCCACGAGTAGTCGTACCCGGTGGCCAGGATCTCCTTCATCGTCCGGTTGGTGTCGAAGCCGGGGAAGCAGGGCGCGGGCAGCCGCTTGCCGGTGGCGTCGAACCACAAAGAGGACGGCCCGGCCAGGATGCGGATCGCGTGGTCCGGCCAGATCGGGTCCCAGTTGTGGATTCCCTCGGTGTAGTGCCACATCCGGTCCCGGTTCACGATGCGCCCGCCCGCGGCCTCGGTGATCCCGATCATCCGCCCGTCCACGTGCGCGGGAACTCCGGAGATCATCGTCTCCGGGCACGGCCCCAGCCGGTCCACCGGCCAGTTCGCCCGGATCAGCTCGTGGTTGTGCCCGATCCCGCCGGAGGTGACGACGACGGCCCTGGCCCGCAGCTCGAAATCGCCCGCCGCCGCGCGCGAGGACGCCACCCCGCGGTCGGCTTCGCTCGGTTCCAGGACGGTGCCGCGCACTCCGACCACCGCGCCGTCCTGCACGATCAGCTCGTCGACCTGGTGGCGGAAGGCGAACCGGACCAGCCCGCGCCGCTCGGCGGCCAGCACCGGTTCGGCGAACACCCGGACCACCTCGGGCCCGGTGCCCCAGGTGATGTGGAAGCGGGGCACCGAGTTTCCGTGCCCGCCCGCGACTCCGCCGCCGCGCTCGGCCCAGCCGACCAGCGGCGTCAGCCGCAGCCCGAGATCGCGCAGGTACTGGCGCTTCTCGGTGGCGGCGAACCGCACGTACGCGCGGGCCCACCGGCGGGCCCAGCTGTCCTCGTCGTCGCGGTCGAAACCGGCCGAGCCCAGCCAGTCCTGCAGCGCCAGCTCGTAGGAGTCGCGCACGCCGAGCCGCCGCTGCTCCGGGCTGTCGACCAGGAAGAGCCCGCCGAGCGACCAGAACGCCTGACCGCCCAGGTTGGCGCGGTTCTCCTGCTCGACGACGACCACCCGGCGCCCCGCCTGGACCAGCTCGTAGGTCGCCACCAGCCCGGCCAGCCCGGCGCCGACCACGATGACGTCAGGTTCGGTGTCCACGTTCATCCCCTGCTCTCCACGCTGTAGGCCAGCACGACCTGCTCGAACAGATCGACCCGGCGCCGCACCGCCGGGCCGCCGGGTTCCATCAGGCACTGCACGGCGGTCCCGTCGTGCACCGCGACCAGTGCCTGCCCGAGCGCCACCGGATCCGGGACCCGCCGCCCGATCCGGTTCAGCAGCGCCTCGATGCCGGGCACGATCGCCGCCGCGATCGCCTCCTCCCGGGCCACCACGACCCGGCGCAGCGCGGGATTGCGCAACGCGTGCGCGCTGAACTCGGCGGTCACCCGGTACCAGTCGTCGTCCACCGGCACCGCTTCGAGCAGCCGCTCGACGGCCGTGCGGACGTCGTCGACACCGGCGGTCCGCGCCGCGTCGAGCGCCGCCTCGACCTCGGCGAGCATCCGGTGCGAGTGCTGCTCCCACATCGCGAGGAACAGCTCCTCCAGCGAGGCGAAGTTGGAGTAGAACGCACCGCGCGTGTACCCGGCGCGGTCGCAGATCTGCTCGATCGTCGACCGCCCGAAACCCTCGGCGGCGAACACGACCAGCGCGGCGTCGAGCAGTCGCTGCCGGGTCTGCCCCCGCCGCTTGGTCACCCGCCGCTGCACGCTCACCGACGCCCTCCCGGATCGATGGATGCACGAGCGTATCGGATGCATCCGTGCATCGGAACCCCCGGAACACCAGCTCCGAGCCAGGACCCGACGCGGCGATTCCGCGCGAGAACACCCTTTCCGCAGGTGGAGGCCCGTGAGTGGTTTGGGGCGCTATGACACCACAAACCACTCACGGGCCCTGAGCAGGAGAAGCGGAGCCTTTGGCCGGGTCAGGACAGGTGCGCGAGGACGTTGATCACCACGCCGGTGGGGTCCTCGACGAAGAAGCGCCGGACGCCCCAGGGCTCGTTCGTCAGCGGGTAGACGATGTGCAGCCCGCGGCGCATGCACTCGGCGTGCGCCGCGTCGACGGCGTCCGGTTCGCCGACGTCGATCCCGAAGCGCGGCTCGGGATTCTCCATGCCCGGCGGCGAGATGATGAGCTGCGCCGCGGGGTCGTCCGGCGACCGCAGGCAGACCACCGGGTCTTCCATCGCCACTTCGAGCCCGAGCACGTCGACGTAGAAGCTCTTGGCGGCGGAGGCGTCGCCGACGAGGTAGGGGATGATTCTGCTGACCATCTCCCCATCCTCGCCGCCGCGCTCCCCCACCGCCTTGCAGGAATGGAATCTCCGCACCGGCCACCGCGGTACCCCACCGCAATTTCAATTGAAATCAACGCGCTGATTTCAATTGAAATTGCGCAGACCGCGTCGGGGCCGCCGGACCGCAGCGTGGGAGGGGGTCGCAGGGCGGGAGGGGGCCGTAGCGTGGGAGGGGCCGCAGCGTGGGGGCCGCAGCCCTACTTGTCCAGCAGCTCGCAGCCTTCGGCCACCACTCGGCCGTTGTGCAGGACCGTCCGGTCGCGGCCTCGGTCCATCACCGCCGCCGTCGGGGTGTCGCCGTCCACCAGCAGGATGTCGGCCTGGTCGCCGACCGCCAGGCCGGGGCGGTCGGACACCGAGGCCAGCCGGGGCAGGTCGCGGTCGAGGATCGACGCGCCGCCGCGGGAGGCCACGGCCAGGCAGTGCTCGATCAGCTCGTCCTCGCGGAAGCGGTTGGTGAAGGCCAGCTGCCAGGTGCGGTCGAGCATGTCGGCGTTCCCATAGGGCGACCAGTAGTCGCGCTGGCCGTCCTGGCCCAGTCCGACGCGGACACCGGCCGCGGTCAGCTCGGTGAGCGGCAGCGAGCCGTTCTGCGCGGGCGCGACCGTGGCCATCGAGACGTCGAGCTCGGCGAACTCCTCCACCAGCCGGCGAGTGGTGCTCTCCGAGACGCTGCCGAGGGCGTAGGCGTGCGAGATGGTGACCTGGCCGGTCATGCCCAGTGCGCGCGTGCGCTCCAGGATGAGGTCGACGGAGAACACCCCGAGCTCGCCCGGCTCGTGCAGGTGGACGTCGACGGGCACCTGGTGCTTGTCCGCCAGCCCGAACAGGACGTCCAGGTGGCGCACCGGGTCGCGGTCCAGCGTGCAGGGGTCGATCCCGCCGACCACCGCGGCCCCGGAAGCCAGCGCCTCGTCGATGAGCTCCGGGACGCCCGGCTCGCGCAGCAGGCCTGCCTGCGGGAACGCGATGACCTCCACCTCGCACCGGTCGCGGTGCGTCTCCTTCGCGGCCAGCACGCCTTCGAAGCGCTCCAGCCCGCAGTCGGCGTCGATCTGCGCGTAGCTGCGCACTCGGGTCGTGCCCTGCGCGATCATCCGGCCGAGCGTGTGGGTCGCGCGTTCGGCCACCGTCCACTCGGCGTCGCGCCAGTTCTCGCGGTCGTTCATCACCATCGGCCAGATGCCGGGACTGCCGGTGTGCGGGCGGAACGGCAGGCCGATGCGGGTCGAGTCGAGGTGGCAGTGCACGTCGGAGAAGGCGGGCAGCGCGAGCCGCCCGCGCCCGTCGACCGCACCGGCGATGTCCACTTCGGACTTGAGCTCGGTGATGGCGGTGATCCGGCCGTCCTCGACGGCGATCTCGGCGAGCGGGCCGCCCCACGGGCGGACGTTGGTGATCAGCATTGCTCCTCCGTCGTGGTCGCTCACGAGCGCGTCTCGTCGAAGTCCGGGTAGGTGGGCGGGAACAGCTCCGCGGCCGGGCGGCGCAGCACGTCGCGCTCGGAGTAGGCCTCGCGCATGCGCTCGAAGAGCAGCTGCGCGCGCTCGCGGAGGTCGTCGAGGTCGACACCGGGGATGCGGGAGTCGACGAGCACCGGCCGACCCGCGACCACCGAATGCGTTGCCTGCCGGGCGGTTCCGCTGAGCAGGAAGGTCCGCACCGGGTCGTCGAGGACGCCGTCGCGGATGTCGTCGATGCGGAACGCCACCAGATCGGCCTGCGCACCCGGTTCCAGGCGGCCCAGATCGGTGCGGCCGAGCGCGCGGGCACCACCGAGGGTCGCGGCGTCGACGTAGTGCTCGGCCGGGGCGGCGTCCATCCGCCCGTCCAGGACCTTGGCGATGTGCACGCCGAGGTCCATGCCGCGGATCAGGTCCGGCGGGAAGGAATCAGTGCCCAGGCACAGGTTGATCCCGGCGCGCCGGTAGTCCCCGAAGGAGCGCAGGACCGCCCCGTAGCGCAAGGACGTCTGCGGGCAGTGCACGATCGACACCCCGGCTTCCGCCAGGGTCGCCAGATCGCCGCGGTCCTCGCCGTGCACCTGGGGGTGCCGGTCGAGGACCAGGCCGTGCGGGATGAGCAAGCGGGTGCCGAGCAGGCCGGTGCGGTCGAGCACCTCCAGCGGCGTCGCGCCGTGCTGCCGCTGCACGAGCTCTCGCTCCAGCAGGCCTTGCAGGCTGTGCAGGCGCACGATCGCGTCGCGCTGCCGGGCGATCTCCGCGGTGTCGCGCATGAGCTGCTCGGTGAGCGTTTCGATGCGGCACGGCAGGAGAACGCCGGTGACCAGCGGATCGGACAGCTCGGCGGCGTGGTCCAGGAACCGGATCGCGTCGCGCAGGCCGGCGCGGCCCTGCTCCTCGTCGAAGGCCACGTCCCGGCCGCCTCCCGGCAGCGCGACGTTGACGCCCGAGCGGTACGCGGGCCCGAGGTAGCCGCGCAGACCGATCCGGCGGGAGGTCTCCGCCATCGCGACCAGCTCGTCGAACGGCTCGGCCCACGAGCTGTGGATCTCCGAGGCGATCGGCATGTAGGTGGTGATGCCGTGCAGTGCCAGCTGCACCAGCGCGTACTCGCGGACGGTGGCCCGCTCCTGCGGGGTGAACACGTCCCGGCGCCGGTTCCGGAAGTAGTCCAGCGACCACTGCAGCCCGTCGGCCCGCTCCGGGGTGGCCCACGAGTCGAGCACCAGGTGGTCGATGTCGGTGAGCGCGTCGAGGTCGATCAGCCCCGGCAGGACCAGCGAATCGCCGAGGTCCACCTCGGTGTCGACGGGGCCGTCGTAGCGGTGTCCGACGTGGACGATGACGTCGTCCTCCCAGACGACCTCGCCGCCGCGCAGCAGCGCGTGGTGCCCGGCCCGGTGGGCGAGGACGTGACTGGCGCGCCATCGAGTGCGCATCGGGAAGACCTCCTCCGGCAGAACCTGCGGCGAACCCTAACATTTGGCATACCAGAAACCCGCCCTCAGCACGGGTTCCAGCAAGCGACTCCGCCGAACTTCGCGAAACACCTTGATTAACAACAGTTGACACAGGTATTTGCGGTAGCGAACACCGTTTCGGCAGCCAACAGCTAGGCTCCCGCCGGTATACCGAACCGGTCGACCACTTCGGAGACTGCCATGGAACCAGGCGCCGGAACCGCCGCGCCCGGCCAGATCACCCGCGCGCACTGGGTGACCGCGACCGTGCTGTCCACCGCGGTCTCCGCCATCGCGGTGCTGATCGGCGAGCACAAGTTCGACATCGGCCCGGCCGCCATCGCGCTGTTCCCGATCGTGTGGGCGGTGCTGATCGGCGCGATCGTCGGCGTCCAGCGCTGGCGTCCGGTCTCCGGCGCCACCCGGTCGGTGGCAGGCGTGCTGCTGGAGATCAGCATCCTGCTCTTCCTGGCCAAGCTCGGCACCGAGATCGGCCCCACCCTGGCGAAGTTCCAGAACCTCGGCCCGGCGATCGTGCTGCAGGAGGTCGGGCACATCTTCGGCACGGTCGTCATCGCGCTGCCGGTCGCGGTGGCGCTGGGCATCGGGCGGGCCTCGATCGGCGCCACCTGGTCCATCGACCGCGAGTCCTACCTGGCCTTCGCCATCGAGCGCTTCGGCGTCCGCTCCCCCGAGTACCGCGGTGTCTTCTCGGTCTGGCTGATCGGCACCGTCTTCGGCGCGCTCTACGTCTCGCTGCTCGCCGGGTTCACCGGCAGCCTCGGCATCCTCAGCCCGCTCGCGCTCGCGCTGGGCCTCGGCCTGGGCTCGGGGTCGATGATGCTCGGCGGCGTCGGCGCGCTGTCGCTGCTCTACCCGGAGCAAGCGGCCGAGATCGCCGCGCTGGCCGCACTGTCCAACCTGGTCACCAACATTGTCGGCTTCTACTCCGGGGTGTTCCTGGCGCTGCCTCTGTGCCGCCGCCTCTACGCCTTCTGGAGCCGGTTCTTCGGCCGCGACGACGAGGGCCGGCGCCACCGCGCCCAGCGGACCTCCGCACCAGCGGAGCAGGAGGTGCTGGCGGTCGCGGAGGACCCGAAGGTCCGGATGACGCCCTGGTCGCGACTGCTGAGCTACGTCATCGTCGGCGTGGCCGGGCTGCTGGTCAACGCGCTGGGCACCTGGTCGCTGGCGGTCGAGGACGCGATCGGCATCGCCGTGCTGCTGGTGATCGTCCGGGTCGCGATCGCGCTGGGCAAGCTGCTGCCCGCGATCCCCTCCAGCGTGTTCGTCCTGGGCATCGGCACCTTGCTGTCAGCGGGCTTCCTGCCGACCGGCGCCTGGCTGACCGACCTGCTGCCGAACCTGGAGGTGATGCTGATCGGCCTGCCGGGACTGGCGCTCATCGGGCTCACCCTGGGCCGCGACGTGCAAGCGCTGCGGCAGCTCAGCTGGAAGATCGTGCTGGTCGCACTGCTGACCTACACCTCGTCCTTCCTCGCCGCCGCAGCGCTCGGCCAGTCCGTCCTGCACCTGTGAAAAGCGTGTTTGCGGTCGATCTGCCGGGCTGGTCGCTTGGCGGAACCCCGGACTGCGGGTGCCCCTCCTGGTGCATGACCGAATACGCGGCGGAGGGGCCGCCCCGCCGGAAAACACTCAGAGCCCGCCGGTGGTCACCTTGCGTGCGCGCTCAAAGCGGCAGACGCCGCTTGCAAATGCGCGGACGGCTCCGCCGACAGTGCTCTCAGCGGCTACTTGACGTGCACGGGCAGCGAGTCCAGGCCGTAGACGATGGAAGCCTTGCGGAACTCCAGCTCCGAGGCGGGCACCGCCAGCCGGATGTCCGGGAAGCGGCGCACCAGCGCCGGGTAGGCCGCGCGCAGCTCCATGCGGGCCAGCTCGGCACCGATGCAGCGGTGCAGCCCGTGCCCGAAGGCCAGGTGGGAGGTGGGGTTCCGGGTCGCGTCGAACCGCTCCATGTCCGGGCCGAGCGCGACGTCGCGGTCCGCGCCGCTCAACGAGCACAGCACGACGTCGCCCTGCGAGATCTCGGTGCCGGCGATCTCCACGTCCTCGCGGGCGAAGCGCGGGAAAGCCACCTGCACGACGGTGAGGTAGCGCAGCAGCTCCTCGACGAGCCCGGGCACCACCTCGTCGTCGTCGCGGACCCGCTCCAGCAGCTCCCGGTCCTGGAGCAGCACCAGCGCACCGAGCGCCAGCATGCTCGCGGTGGTCTCGAAACCACCGGTGAGCACACCGTCGGCGAGTTCGGCCAGCTCTCGGTCGGTGACCTCGTCGCCGTGATCGCGGATCAGCGCGCCGAGCAGTCCCTCGCCCGGCTCCTCGCGCTGCTTGCGCACGACGCCGTGCAGGTACTCCAGCGACTGCGACATCGCGCCCAGCGACGCGCCCACCCCGTCGAAGACGTCGAAGCGAGCGACGCTGAGCTGCTGGAACTCCTCGCGGTCGCCGTAGGGCACCCCGAGCAGCTCGCTGATCACCAGCGACGGGATCGGCACCGCGAACTCGGTGACCAGGTCCACCGGCTGGTCGGCGGCGGCCATCGCGTCGAGCCGCTGCTCCACGATCGCCTGGATCTCCGGGGTCAGCCGCGCCAGCCGCCGCATGGTGAACTCCGGCGTCAGCAGGCGGCGCAACCTGGTGTGCACCGGCGGGTCGGTGAACCCGAGACCACCCGGGTTGTCCGCCTCGGTGACGCCGGCGTAGCCGACGAGGTTGGTGAAGTCGTTGCTGAACCGCTTCGCGTCGCCGAGCACCGCCTTGGCCTCGTCGTAACCGGTGACCAGCCAGACGTTGGTGGCGACCGGCAGCGGGAGGCGGCTGATCGGCTCCTGCGCGCGGACCTCGCCGAGCGCCGGGACGGGGTCGAGCCCGGTCCGCTGCAGCGGCATGAGCGCGGCCGCCGGGAGGACGGAGCTCAGCCCCTTCCGGCGGGCGCGCGCGAGGTATAACCGCGCGAAGAGCCCGGTGATCGTGGCCCGAAGCCGTCCCACTGGTAAAACCCCCATCAAGCTTGGTCGGTGAGCGACCGCCGCCGGTTTCCCCGACCGGATCAGCGGCCCGGCGCCGCGTCGATGATCCGCACGGCGACCCGCAACTCTACCTTGCCCCGAGCAACTGTTGCCAAGTGCAATATTCGGTGCCCTGACGAGTCCACATCGCACCGCCGGCGTGGATTCCCCGGCACCCGGCCGGAAAGCCGCCCCCGGCAACTTACACCCGGGCGTGATCGCGGCGCGTCGTGCCGGAGGATTCCGATGAGGTAGAACAAGCACATGGCCCGAGCTGAGACCGGCGGCAACCCGCCCGACGCGGACGTGGACGCGGTCACCGACGCGGTGCTGACCGCTTCCCGACTGCTGGTGGCCGCATCGGCTCGCTCGATCGCCGCCGTCGAGAACTCGCTGACCCTGCCGCAGTTCCGGTTGCTGGTGGTGCTCTCCAGCGCGGGCCCGCTCAAGCTGGCCGCGCTGGCCGAGGCGCTGGGGGTCAACCCGTCCACGGTGACCCGCATGATCGACCGCCTGATCGGCACCGAACTCGTCGACCGGCGGCCGAATCCGGCGTCGCGCCGGGAGAACGTGGTGGCGCTGACGCCCAACGGCGCCGACGTGGTGGCCGAGGTCACGGCGCGGCGCCGGTCGGAGATCGCGCGGATCGTCAAGCGGATGCCCGCCGCGGCGCGGCGCGGCCTCGTCGGCGCGCTGGCCGCGTTCACCGAAGCCGGCGGCGAACCGCCCGGCCCGGCCACCCCGCGGATCACCGCGCAGTGGGGCTAGCCGGACACCTGACCACCGGGTTCAGCTCGGCCGATCGGCCGAGATCGCGGCATCGAACGTCGGCCGATCGACCGATGCCGACGAGCCGATGAGTCGTGTTGCGCGATCACCCGGGCACCGCAGACTTGTCGCTGTGAATCCCGCGATCCCCAACTCCCCCGGACGTGCCGCGCCACCGCTCGACGCACCCACCGTACGCCTGCCCGCCGCCTCCGGCGGTCGGCGCATCGGTGAGCTCGACGCGCTGCGCGGTCTTGCGCTGTGCGGAATCCTCTTCGTCAACATCGCGCAGATCCTGTACCTGCAGGGCATCGTCGACTTCCAGAAGCTACCGATCCCGCACGCGCTGGACATGTTCGTCCAGCAGCGGTTCTTCCCGATCTTCTCGCTGCTGTTCGGCGTCGGGTTCGGCATCTTCCTGGGCAACGCGAGCCAGCGCACGGCGCGGCCGCGCGTCGTGCTCCTGCGGCGGCTGCTGGTGCTCGCCGGTTTCGGCGTCCTGCACCACTTCCTGCAACCCGGCGAAGCGCTGCTGCCCTACGCGATCTTCGGGCTGGTGGTGCTGCTGCCGATGAGCTTCCTGCCGTGGTGGGCCAACCTGCCCATCGCCGTGGCCATGACCGCCGCCACGCTGTCCCTCACCAGCGGCGGCATGCTGCTGATCCCGTGCCTGCTGCTGACCGGTTTCGCGCTGGCCCAGGCCGGCCTGCCCGCGAAGCTGCCCCGCCTCGGCGGCCAGCTCGCCGCCGTGTTCGCGGTGTCCGCCCTCGCCGGAGCCGGATTCCTGGTGCTGCAGGAGCAGAATCCGCTGAACGCGGGCTTCAACGGCGAGTCCGCCGCGGCCGGTCTCTTCATGGCGATCGCCTACTCCGCGGGCTTCCTCCTGCTGCTGCGGACTCCGGCGTCGCGCGTGCTGTCGCCGGTCCTCGAACCGCTCGGCAAGATGGCGCTCACCAACTACGTCACCGCCACGCTGCTGATCATCCCGTTCGGACACCTGCTCGGGATGCGCGAATCCACGGAGTGGGAGCTGCTGCTGGCGATGGCCGCCGGGATCATCCTGGTCCAGGTCCTGTGGAGCCGCTGGTGGCTGGCCCGCTTCCAGTACGGGCCGATGGAGTGGGTCTGGCGCTGCGCGACGTGGTGGCGCATCGTCCCCTTCCGCCGGAAGCCGAGCCCGGCACCACGCGCCAGCTGAGCACGAGCCGCTGCCCGGAGTCCTCGGGCAGCGGCACGCCTGCGCGTCGGTCAGCCGTGGTGCCCGGCACCGGCCATGTGCATGCCGCCGAAGGGAGTGGTGATGCCGTCGTAGCGCAGCTGCAGCATCATCCCCTCGTGGGCGTGCGGCAGGTTGTGGCAGTGGTTCATCCAGATCCCCGGGTTCGACGCCCGGAAGACGACCTCCCACACCTCGCCGGGGCGGACGTCGAAGGTGTCCACCCACAGCGGACTGCCCGAGGCGGGCTGGCCGTCCCGGGACAGCACCAGCACCGGGTGGCCGTGCAGGTGCCACGGGTGGGTTTCCAGGCTCCGGTTGACCACGGTCATCCGGACGACGTCGCCTTCGGAGACGAGCTGATCGGGGATCGACGGATGCCCGCGCCCGTTGACGGTGTGCGCGTACGCCGGTGATCCGTCGACCATCGCCACACCCCGGTCGAGCACCAGGGTGAAGCGGCGGTCGACGGGGGCGGTGCGCAGCGCGACGGGAAGCGGAGCACCGTAGCCGAGCAGGTCCAGTTCAGGCCACGACGAGGCGTCCTGTGTAGACGGTTCCGGTGCAGAACTGCCGTTCTGGGGCTGCAACCGCACGGTGGCGGCGTGCTCGTCGACCACCAGCACCACCGGTTCGCTCGGCATGGTGAACACCACGTCGTAGCGACCGGCCGCGGGCAGGCGCAGCACCTGCCGGCTGACCTCGCCGGGCCGTTCGAGATCGCGGCCGTCGACGGCGACCAGCCGGAACGCGGTGCCGGCCAGGGCGAACCGGTGCGGGTCCGAGTCGGTGTTGACCAGCCGCAGGCGCACCGTGCTGCCGACCGGAGCGCGGTGTTCGGCACCACCGGCGATCGTGACGGCACCGTCGAAGGTGTGCACGGGCAGCGTCAGGTCCAGCCCTGCCGGGTCGGGATCCACGCGCGGCCGCACCACGAGAGTTCCGTAGAGACCCCGGCGGACACCGATGTGGGAGGCGAAATGCGTGTGGTACCAGTACGTTCCCACCTGATCGGCGCGGAACCGGTAGCGGAATTCACCACCGGGGGCCACCGGTTCCTGCGTGACGCCCTCCGCACCGTCCTCACCGCACGGCACGTCGTAGCCGTGCCAGTGCAGGGTCACCCCGCCGTCGATGTCCTGGTTGATCAGCTTGACCTCGATCAGGTCGCCCTCGGTGGCCGTGATCGCCGGTCCGGGAACCGCGCCGTCGAAGGTCCAGGCGTCGAAGTCCCGCCCGGTTTCCAATCGCACGGCGGCTTTTCGCGCGGTCAGCACGTGCTCGCGCCGGACGCCGCCCGGCGCGGGCGCCGCAGGACCCCGGAGGTCGGTGACCGAGGTGGTCGCGGGCGAAACCGGCCCGGGGCCGCCCCCGGTGTCGGCCACCGCACGGGGCCTGGCCGAGAAGCCGAATCCGGCACCGGCAGCACCGAGAACGACCAGCCCGCCGGTCAGCCCGAAGAAGCGGCGGCGCGACACGGCCGCTCCGCTCCGCGGCTCCGGGCTCGGAGCCAGCACCCGCATGGTCAGCAGCGCACCCGCGAGCACGACCGCGATAGCGATCAGCGCCGTGCCCCAGGTCGGCGGCCCGGCCAAGAAGGTCACCACGAAGCTCGCCGAAGCGGCGTAGCCGGCGGTGAGCAGCGCGACGACACCGGCCGCACCGGAGCTTTCGGGCTGCCCGCCGCTCCTGGCCCGCGCGAGCAGCCCAGGCCCGGCGATCACCGCGGCCGCCAGTGCGGCGACCGCGAGCAGCGGCAACCCGAGCAGCACCTTCTCCTCGACGAACCACCAGCCCCGCGCGGCCAGCGCCGCCACCGAAACCGCCCTGGTCAACGTCACCAGCAGTGCCACGCCGAGCAGCGCCAGGGCAGGCCGGGCCCGCCGCCGCGCCGCGGTGACACCGGCCCCGAACCAGGCGATGGCACCGAGCACGGCGATGGCGTGATCCACGATGATCCAGCCGACGGTCGTCATGACGTGGTGAGGGCGGTTTCGGCCGGTTGCCAGGCGATCTGCCGCGCCCGCCGCGCGATCGTCGCGATCAGCGACACGATTACCAGCCCGTTGATCGCGTGCAGGCCGAAGACCAAGTGCCCGGCGCTGGAAGCGTCGCCGAGCGCGTTGGCGACCTCCCGGATCAACGACTGGACGAGCACCAGTCCGGCGACCAGGCCCGTCATCCCGATGAGCCGGCCGGGCACCCTGGCGACGGCGGCGAAGACGGTGAGCACGACCGAGTAGCCGAGCACCACGTTCCCGAGCAGGCGGTGAGGTTCGAAGGACTCCTCTATCGGCGCGGCGTCGAAAGCGCCGCTGGCCGCCAGGTAGAACTGCACGATCACGGCGAGCAGCAGCAGAGCCGCCAGGACGGCGAAGACTTTTCTCATGCCGCTGATCGTGTCGCCGACCGGTCACCCGCCGCGTCCGGCGACGGCTGACACCGGCTACGTCGCCGCGCGCGAGCAGAGCGCGGCGGAATACGTCGGTCGTCGTAGTCGACTGCGCTCCCGAACGGCCGCGTCGGCACTCGCCGGTGTCGTACGATCACGGCATGCAACTGCGGGGAACGTCACGACGGCTGTCCGCCTGGTTCTCCCGCCGACCCGCCTGGGTCCCGGACGTGCTGCTGGCGCTGTTCGTCACGCTCATCCAGGTCCAGAACATCGCGGACTACAGCGCCTTCGAGCCGGTCGCCAGGCCGATCACCGACTTCGGGAACCTGGGCTACGCGCTGCTGGTCGTCAGCGGGCTGGTGGTCGTGGTCCGCCGCCGGTGGCCGGTGCTGGTGTTCGCGGTCACCGGCGGGATCAGCCTGGTCTACTTCGGCCTCGGCTTCCCGGACCGGCTGTCCTGCCTGGGCATGTTCGTCGCCCTGTACACCCTCGCCGCCTACGGCAACGGGCGGCGGTCGCTGCAGATCGCGGGCATCGGCATCGCGGTGCTCTCCGCGGGCTGGCTGATCGCCGCGGCGGACATCGAGCCGCAGGCCGCCGTGGGCTGGGTGTTCTTCCGGATCGGGATGTCGGTGATCAGCACCGCGATCGGCGAATCCGTCCGGTCCCGCCGGGTCATCGCCGCCGACGCGCAGCTGCGGGCCGAGCTGGCCGAGCGTTCCCGCGAGGAGGAGGCCAGGGCCCGCGTCGACGCCGAACGGCTGCGGATCGCGCGCGAGGTGCACGACACCGTCGCCCACGCCATCGCCATCATCAACGTGCAGTCCGGAGTCACCGCGCACGTGCTCGACAAGCGACCGGAACAGGCCCGCGACGCCCTGCGCACCATCGAGCACACCAGTTCCCGGGCGCTGCGCGAGATGCGCGCCATCCTCGGCGTTCTGCGCGACGGCGACGGGCGCGAACCCTCACCCGGCCTCGACCAGATCCAGGAGCTGACCGACAAGGCCCGCGACGCCGGGCTCGACATCTCGGTCGAGCAGTCCGCTCCGCCGACGCCGCTGCCGAGCGCGGTGGGCAGCGTCGCCTACCGCATCGTGCAGGAATCGATCACCAACGTGATCCGGCACGTCGGCCCGACGCGGGTGACGGTGGTGCTCGCCCCGGGAATCGACGCGCTGCGGATCCGGGTGGCCGACGAGGGAAGCCGCGACACGGCGAAGGTCCCGGCGCAGCCCGGCGGCGGATCGGCGAAGGGGCGCGGCATCGTCGGGATGCGCGAGCGCGTCCAACTGCTCGGCGGACAGCTGGACGCGAAATCGCTGCCCACCGGCGGGTTCGAGGTCACCGCGCGCCTGCCGCTCACCCCGGTCGGATCGCGCTTGTGAACTCCGCGCCGCCGATCAGGGTCCTGCTCGCCGACGACGAACGGCTGGTGCGGTCCGGTTTCAAGGTCCTGCTCGACCTGGAGGACGACATCACCGTCGTCGGCGAGGCCACCAACGGCGTGGAAGCCGTCGAGCTGGCCCGCAGCATGCGTCCGGACGTCGTGCTCATGGACATCCGGATGCCGCAGCTGGACGGCATCCGGGCCACCGGGCGGATCGCCGGGACCGACGGGCTGGAGCGGGTCAAGATCCTCGTCCTGACCACCTACGACACCGACGAGAACGTCTTCGAGGCCCTGCAGGCGGGTGCGAGCGGATTCCTGCTCAAGGACGCCGGCCCCGCCGAGCTCCTGCACGCGATCCGGGTGATCGCCGCGGGTGACGCGCTGCTGGCACCCCGCATCACCCGCCGCCTCATCGACCAGTTCACCGCACAGCGCCGGGCCGCCAAGTCCGGTGAGGACCGGCTCGCCGTGCTCACCGCCCGCGAGCGCGAAGTGCTCGCCCTGGTGGCGCGCGGGATGAGCAACGACGAGATCGGAGCCGCGCTGTTCCTCAGCCCGGCCACCGCCCGAACGCACGTCAGCCGCACGATGGGCAAGCTCGGGGCCCGCGATCGCGCGCAACTGGTCGCGATCGCCTACCAGACGGGGCTGAGCCAGTTCACCGAGTAGCCCTCGATTTCACGCGCGGCGGGGCTGCAAGAACCGCAGCGGGAGGTCCGCCTGGCCGAGGCGGGGTCCGGTGCGCGTGATCCAGTAGCGGCGCAGCACGTCGAGCACGACCGAGACCTCCACCGAGCGGATTCCGGGCAGCGCGGCCAGGTCCGCGGACAGGAAGTCGGCGAGGTGCTCCTCGCCGCGGAACACGCCCTGGTGGATCACCGTCGCGTTGCCCGCGACCATCGACACGTAGCGGGCGGAGGGATGCCGCCCCAACGCTCGTCCCACCGCCTCCGTCGAGCCGGGCTCGGTGGACAACGACAGCGCGACCTCCAGCGGGAAGCCCAGCAGCGCGGGCTCGATCTCCACCCTCGGGCGCACGACCTGCCGCTCCAGCAGCCCGGCGATCAGCCGGTGCGCGGTGGACTGGCTGACGCCCAGCGCCCGGGACAGGTCGCTCGAGGTCAGCCTGGCGTCGGCGTGCAGCAGCCGGGTCGCCTCCCGCTCCTGCTCGGAAAGCGCGTGCGGCTCAACGACTTCCTGCGGATCGACGCGGTGCGGAGCCAGCACCGCGCGCTGGGCCTCCGCCAGGCGGTCGACGCGCCAGGCCTCCGCCCGCCCGAACGGTTTGAGCACCAGGTCGGACTGGGTGGAGACCACGCCCGGCACCGACGGGATGCGCTGCGTCAGCAGGTCCTTCACCGCCTCGCGGCCCAGCGGCCGGACTGTGCAGTACACGTCGGCGCGGCCGGTGGTCATCGCGACGTACTGGGCCTCGGGGAGCTCGGCGAGCTTCCGCGCGACGTCCTGCAACCGGCCGGGCGCGGTGGTGATCCAGACGTGCCGCGGATGGGTGTCGGAGATCAGCGTCCAGTCCAGCTGGCCGATCACCCGCAGCAGTCGCCCGGCGTGCAGCCGCTGCAACCGCCGACCCACCGTGCTCGGCGAACTGCCCACCGCATCGGCCAGCGCGTTGATCGGCGCGCGCGGCGCCTCCTGCAACGCCGACACCAGGTCCAGGTCGAGGTCGTCCAGCACGAGGTCACCGTCCACGGGCAGTGATACTACCCCCACGCTCGGCACGTATATCGAATAGATACGCCACAGCGCTCCCCGCTATTGACAGATCACGCCATGTCCGATTTGAATGCTCGCCATCGGCCGGTCGGATTTCGAGGAGCTCGGTTGACCAACACGGAGAACGCGCGGCCCACCCGGTCGATGTCGCTGCTGCTGGGCTTCCTGCGCGGCGTCGAACGCGTCGGGAACAAGCTGCCCCACCCGTTCTGGCTGTTCGCCATGATGGCCGTCCTGGTCATCGCGCTCAGCGCGGTGCTCAACGCCCTGGGCGCCTCCGCGGTGTCGCCGGTGGACGGCGAGACGATCCGCGTCAAGAGCCTGCTGACGGCCGAGGGGCTGTCCACCATCATCGGCGACGCGGTGGAGAACTTCGCGAAGTTCCCGCCGCTGGCGCTGATCATCGTGGTGATGCTGGGCGTCTCGGTCGCCGAGCAGAGCGGCCTGCTCAACGCGATGCTGCGCGGCAGCGTCACCCGCGTCCCGGCGAAGTACCTGACGTTCGTCGTCGCGCTGGCGGGCATCACCGGCAGCGTCGCCTCCGACGCCGCCTACGTGGTGCTGATCCCGCTGGGCGCGCTGGTGTTCAAGGCCGTCGGCCGCAGCCCGATCCTGGGCCTGGTCGTCGCGTTCGGCTCGATCTCGGCCGGGTACAACGCCTCGCTGCTGCTCACGCCGACCGACGCGCTGCTGGCCGGGCTGACCACCTCGGCGGCGCACTTCATCGACCCGGCCTACACGGTCACCCCGCTGGCCAACTACTTCTTCTCGATCGGCTCGGCGCTCTTCCTGGCCGTGGTGATCACGCTGGTCACCGAGTTCGTGCTGACCAAGCGCGCGGCGGGCATGACCGCCGACGGCGACGGGATCGACGAGCAGCTGGGCGAGATGCAGCTGAGCGCCGTCGAGCGCCGCGGCCTGCGCAACGCCGGGCTCACCCTGCTGGCCGCCGTGGTGCTGCTGGTGGTCGCGCTGGCCCCGCCCGCCTCGCCGTTCCGCGGTGAGGACGGCGGCATCCTCAACTCGCCGATCGTCACCGGTGTCGCCTACCTGCTCGGCGTGATCTTCCTGCTGACCGGCGCGGTGTACGGCCGCACCACCGGCAGCATCCCGACGGCCCGCCAGATCCCCGGCGCGATGGCCAAGGGCGTCGTCGACCTCGCGCCGGTGGTGGTGCTGTTCTTCGCCGCCTCGCAGTTCCTGGCCTTCTTCAAGTGGACCCACATGGGCGAGGTCCTCGCCATCCACGCCGCGGCGCTGCTGAAGTCGGCGAACGTGCACCCGCTGGTGCTGTTCCTCGGCCTGATCGTGCTGGTCACCTGCATCAACCTGGTGATCACCAGCGGCTCCGCGCAGTGGGCGCTGATGGCGCCGATCGTGGTGCCGATGCTGATGCTGCTGGACGTCTCACCGGAGACGACGCAGGCGGTGTACCGGATCGCGGACTCGGCGACCAACCTGATCACACCGATGAGCCCGTACTTCGCGATGGCGCTCGGGCTGCTGCAGCGCTACCGCAAGGAAGCGGGCATCGGCACCCTGATGTCGCTGACGATCCCGATCTCCTTCGCGGTGCTGGTCAGCTGGACCCTGCTCTTCATGGCCTGGTGGGCCCTCGGCATCCCCCTCGGCCCCGGCGTCCCGGTGCGCTGAGCAACCGCACGGCGCCGTTCCCGCTGGTCAGTCCCCGTGAGTGCTTTGGGGCGCTACAACACCCCAAAGCGCTCACGGGCCCACCAGCAAGACCGGAGCCGCCCTGGGGATCTCGCACGGAGCCGCTCCCGCCCGGCGGGGCGGGAGGGCCGGAGTCGGAGGCTCCGGGCCGCTGTGGCGGCGGATGGATTCGACAGATGTGGAAGGTGGAGTTGTGACGACGAAGCTGGTGGCGCGGGCCGAGCAGGAGCTCCCCGAGGTGCTCGCGGACCTGCGCAGGCTGGTGGAGCACGAAACCCCCAGCAACGACAAGCGGGCTCTGGACGCCGGGCTGGCCGACATCGAGCAGTGGCTCACCGAACGTCTCGGCACGCCGGTCGCCCGGCAGCGCCACGACGGCGGCCCGCGCGGCGACGTCCTCGACGTCACCTACCCCGGCACGACCGGTGGCACGGTGCTGCTGCTGTGCCACTACGACACGGTGTGGCCGGTGGGCACGCTCGCGGAGTGGCCGTTCACCGTCGACGGCGACCGCATCACCGCGCCCGGCGCCCTGGACATGAAGCTCGGCATCGTGCACGGCGTGTGGGCGCTGCGCCTGCTGCGCGAACTGGACATCCCGCACCCGTCGGTGCGGTTCCTGCTCAACGGCGACGAGGAGATCGGCAGCATCTCCTCGCGCCCGCACATCGAGCAGGCGTGCACCGAGGCGACCGCGACGCTCGTGCTGGAGCCGAGCCGGGAGGGCATGGCCAAGATCCGCCGCAAGGGCCTGGGCCTGTTCGACCTGGCGGTGCACGGCGTCGAGTCGCACGCCGGTCTCGACCCGACCGCTGGTGCCAGCGCCATCCACGCCATCGCCGAGCTCATCCCGGCGATCACCTCGCTCGCCGCGCCGGAGCGCGGCACCACGATCAACGTCGGTCTGCTCAACGGCGGCACCGGCCGCAACGTGGTGGCCGGCCGGGCGACCTGCGAGATCGACATCCGCATCCAGGACCCGGCCGAGATGCCGCGGATCGACGCGGGCTTCCGCGAGCTGGCGGTGGCCGACGAGCGCATCCGGGTGGAGCTCACCGGTGGCTGGAACCGCCCGCCGATGAACCCGAACCCGCTCTCGGAGAAGCTCTTCGAGCACGCCAAGGCAGCCGCGGAGGAGCACGGCCGAGCCCTGGAAGGCACCTCGGTGGGCGGCGTGAGCGACGCGAACTTCGTGTCCGCCCTGGACAAGCCGGTCCTCGACGGCCTCGGTGCGGTGGGCGCAGGCCCGCACTCCCGCGACGAGCACGTGATCCCGAGCGAGTCCCCCGGCCAGATCGCCACCCTCGCCACCCTGATCAGCAACCTCCGCGACTTCTGAGCGCACAGCGGCAGCGCCCGCCCGGCGCAGAACCGAGCGGGCGCTGCCGCACACCGCTTGCGCCGTGCTCACGCTGAATCCTCTGTCGCGCCAGTAGAAACCGGTGACCTCAGCGCCAAGGCACAACCCGAGCCCTGCACAACCGCTCCCCAGCGGAACGTGGCGCGAACCGGCCACAAGGAACCCCGAAAACGCGAGCGAGAGAACGCAACCGCTACCGCGAGTCGCGGAGGGCCGGTACCGTTTTGCGGGCCGCCAGGCGTTCGATGATGCCCAGCTTGAAGCGGTCGGATTCCTCCACTTCCAGGCCCGCCGCTCGGACCAGCGGCAGCGGGCGGCGCAGGAAGTGCTCGCCGCCGAGCGGGATCGTGACCAGCTCGGCCACCCGCTGGACGAGCCGCACCGGCCACGCCGAGCCGGCCACGTGGTCGAGCAGCAGGAGCTTCCCGCCGGGCCGCAGCACGCGCGCCATCTCGGCGATCGCCTGCTGCTCGTCGGGGATCGCGCACAGGCCGAAGGTGCACACCACGCTGTCGAAGGCGGCGTCCGGGAACGGCAGGTCCCGGGCGTCTCCTTCGCGCAGGTCGACCGGCACGTCCAGGTCCTGCGCGCGCTGGCGCGCGAGGTCCAGCATCCGCGGGCTCCACTCGATGCCGGTCAGCCGGACATCACGGCCGTAGACCGGGAGGTTGAGCCCGGTGCCGATGGCGACCTCCAGCACCTCGCCCTCGGCTCGCGAGCACACCCACCGGCGACTGCCGGGCGCCATCAGTCGTTCGAAGCGGTTCATCTGCTCGTCGTAGGCGAGCGCGGACCGGTTCCAGTAGGCGCGCCACCGGTCGGTGCGATCCCCGTCGACGCTCATGCGGTGCCGCCTCTCAGTTCCGCCTCTCCGCGATGCGCAACGGTTGCGTTCAGCGCTCCGCCTCGCGTCGTCGGGGTTTCTCGTGGCCGGGTTGCGTCACGTTCCCCTGCGGTGCGGTTGAGCAGGACCGGGTCGCCGCTTGACATGCACCGACACTACTCGTCGCTGGGCGGTTTTCGGGCGGCTGCGCGAAAGGTCGTCAGCGCTGTCGGACGCGTTCTCTCGCTGAATCGTCTCGTCCTTCAACGATGCCGAACTCCGCTCGGTGATCACATCGGTGCCGGCTGCGCCGATTCACCCGAAGTCGCGATCTTCCGACGGGTCCGCAAGGCCTCACCCGCCCAGCGCGGGCAGGAACTTCGGCGCCCGCCAGGCGTCCAGCTCCTGCTCGACCGACGCCGCCAGCGACAGCAGGGCCGGATCCTGCCGGTGACCGGCTATCAGGAGCAGGCCGACCGGCAGCTCGCCGACGAATCCGGCGGGCACCGAGATCGACGGGTAGCCCGCCACCGCGGCCGGGGTCGAGGACGGCATCACGTCGTCGTCACCGCGGGCGCAGTCGGTGGTCCAGGCGGGCGGGTTGGTCGGCGAGGCGATCGCGTCCAGGCGGTGCTCGGCCATGGTCTCGTCGATCGAGCGCTTGGCCAGGTCGGTCAGCTCCGCGCGCATCGCCCGGTAGTCCGGGTCCGTGGTCGGCGGCGCGGTGAGGGCCTGCTCGAAGAGCTCCTGCCCGGCGAAGCAGGTCTGCTCCTCCGGTGTCCGCCGGTTGAACTCGATGAGCTCGGCGAGGTCGCGCGGACCTTCGCGGGTGGCCAGGTAGGCGTCGATGTCCCGGTGGAACTCGCTGAGCAGCGCCGGGAATTCCAGCTCGCCGAGCCGGTCCTGGTACGGCAGGACCACTTCGACGACCTCGGCGCCCGCCGCGCGGAACTTCTCGGCGGCGCCGGTCATCAGCGCGTCGACCTCCGGGCCGAGCTCCGGCAGCCGCCAGAGCCCGATGCGCTTGCCCGCCAGGTCGTCGGTCCGCGGGACCACCGGTTCCGATCCCTGCAGCACGGCCAGCGCCAGTGCGGCGTCGACGACGTTGCGCGCCATCGGGCCCGCGGTGTCCTGCTCCGCCGAGATCGGCACCACGCCGGCGCCGCTGACCAGCCCGAGGCTCGGTTTGTGCCCGACCACGCCGTTGATCCCGGCCGGGCACACGATCGAACCGTCGGTCTCGGTGCCGATCGCCACCTGCGCCAGCGACGCGGCCAGCGCGGCGCCGGAACCGGCCGAGGAACCGCACGGGTTGCGGTCCAGCACGTACGGGTTGCGGGTCTGCCCGCCGACCGCGGACCAGCCGGAAGTCGGTGCCTCAGCGCGGAAGTTGGCCCACTCGGAGAGGTTGGTCTTGCCGAGGATCACCGCACCGCCGTCCCGCAGCCGGGTCACCAGCTCCGCGTCGGTGTCCGGTGGTGCTCCGGCCAGCGCCAGGGAACCGGCGGTCGTCGGCATGTCCCGGGTGTTGACGTTGTCCTTGAGCAGCACCGGGATGCCGTCCAGCGGACCGAGCACCCGACCGGTCCGGTGCCGGACGTCGCTTGCCGCAGCCTGCGCCAAGGCCTTCGGGTTCGTGTGCAGCACCGAGTTGATCCGGGGATCGATGGTGCGGATCCGGTGCAGGTACGCGGCGGTCAGCTCGCTCGACGTCAGCGATCCTTCGGCCATCCGCTCCTGGAGCTGCGGAATCGTCACGGTGTCGAGGTCGAGTGCCGAAGCGGCCTCGGCCCCGCGCACGTCCTGCCCTGTCATGAACATCCCAGCGGTGAGAGCGGTGATCAGCGCGAGCGCGCCAGTCCTGCGCATGAGCCCCATCAGACTACGAAGATCCCAACCGTGCAACCGATTTCAGCACCGCTCGATTCACGGTTTCAATGGAATTCCGCGCTTCTCACACCCGGCGTTCGCAGTTCCCGGAACCGGCGCGGATCAGAGCCAGCCGTGATCGCGGGCGGTGTTGGCCGCTTCGATGCGGTTGCGCGCCGCCAGCTTCGCCATCGCCGTGGACAGGTAGTTGCGGACCGTTCCCTCCGCGAGGTGCAATCGCGCGGCGATCTCGGCGTTGCCCGCGCCGGTCGTCACCTCGCGCAGGATCTCCCGCTCGCGCGCGGTCAGCGGGTCGGGCCGGTCCCAGGCCGCCACCGCCAGTTCCGGCGCCACCACCCGCTCGCCGGCGTGCACCTGCCGCAGGGCGGTGACCAGCTCGTCGATCGGCGAGTCCTTCAGGACGTAGCCGGACACCCCGATCTCCATCGCGCGGCGCAGGTATCCGCTGCGGGCGAAGGTGGTGACGATCAGCACCCGCACCGGAACACCGCGCCGCCGCAGCTCCGCCGCGACGTCGATGCCGCTGCGCTCCGGCATCTCGATGTCGGTCAGCAGGACGTCCGGGCGGTGCTGCTCGACCGCCGCGAGCGCTTCGGCGCCGTCGCCCGCCGTGGCCACCACCGCGACGTCCGGTTGCAGGTCCAGCAGCGCGGCGAAGGCGCTGAGCACCATCGTCTGGTCCTCGGCCAGCACGACCCTGATCTGCTCGCCCACTACGCCGCCACCTCTACCGGCACCGCGATGGTCACGGTCGTCCCCGCCGTGCCGGTGCGCCGGACCGCACCGCCCAGCGCGCTGATCCGCTCGCGCATGCCGCTCAACCCGTTGCCGTCCGGAGCCTTCCCGCCCACTCCGTCATCGGCCACCACCAGCCGCAGTTCCTCCTGCACGACCTCCAGGCTGATGTGGCAGGTGCGCGCCGAGGAGTGCCTCGCGACGTTCGTGGTGGCCTCGCGCAGCGCGAGGGCCAGCTCGTGCTCGGTCGAGTCCACGATGGCCTCCTCGACGTCCCATCGCACGGTCAGCTGGACGCCCGAGCTGGACAGCGCGTTGCGCGCCGCCGCCAGCTCGGCGTCGAGCGTGGCCCGCCGCCAGCCGCTCACCGTCGCGCGGATCTCGGCGAGTGCGGCGCGGGCGGCGCGCTCGATCTCGCCCGCCTCCCCGCGCGCCCGCTCGTCGTCGACGCCGACGAGCCCGTTCACCAGCTGGGCGCGCATGGTGATGGCCGTCAGCGTCTGCCCCAGCAGATCGTGCAGGTCGCGGGCGATGCGCTCGCGTTCGGCCAGGGTGGCCAGGTGCTCGACGCGCGCGTTGCGCAGGCGCAGGTCGTTCTGCGCGCGCTCCTTCTCCGCCCACTCGATCTGGAGCGTGCCGATCAGCCACAGCAGCACCAGCGACGGCAGGTGACCGAGCAGCCGCCAGGGCATCGGCACCACCGAGATCACCGAGAACACGCTGATCAGAGCCGTCATCCCGACGAACCAGCGCAGTGCGGTGCGCCGCGGCTCGGTCAGCCCGGCGAACGCGGCGGCGTAGACGAACAGCGTCGCCGCGCCGGAGTTGAACGGCGTCGCGATCGCACCGAGCAGCACCGTCGGCACGGTCGCCGCCCACCGCGTCCGCGCCGGCCGCCACTGGGCGACCGCGTACATCGGGACGAAGACGACGACCACGGCGGCGGCCAGCGCCCAGTCCACCCAGGTCGAGGTCTCCGAGAACACCGGCAACCACAGCAGGTTCACCAGGTAGATCAGGTGTCCCCAGTGGGACATCAGTCCGGAAATCCTCATGATCGGGCACGACGATACGACACCGCGGCCAGCGTCCCGGTCACCGCGGTCGCGCCGAGCAGCACCAGTGCGTGCCCGAGTGCGGCGCTGCCGTCCAGCTGCGCCAGCGCGAGTTGCGCGAGGTGGTAGGTCGGCAGGAACGGAGCGATCTGGCCGAAGAAGTCGGGCAGCGCGGACAGCGGCATCCACAGCCCGGAGGCGATCGCCATCGGGAACAGCAGCGCGTTGAGGATCGCGGTGGTGGCGTTGGCCCCCACCTGGAAGCCGATCGCCAGCCCGAACAGCGCGAACGGCAGCGCACCGAGCACCAGCGCGGCCCAGAGCCGGATCAGCGCGCCCGGCGAGATCTGCAACGTGCCCAGCAGCGCGGACGTCACGGTCATCGCCGCCAGCACGCCGACCGCGTAGGGCAGCGCGGCCACCACCTTGGCGGTCAGCGTCACGCCGAGCGGCACGGGTGAGACGCGCTTGGCGCGCAGCCAGCCGCGTTCGCGGTCCGATGCGACGCCGATGCCGGGATTGGTCAGCACCACCGACAGCACGCCGAAGGTGCCGAAGGTGGCCAGCATGATCGTGCCCGTCGGCACCGCGCCGCCCCGTTCGCCGCCGAAGAGGGAGGCGAACAGCGCGAAGAACGCCACCGGCATCACGACGGAGAACAGCAGCGCGGCCGGTTCGCGGATGATGCCGCGCAGCTCGTCGGCGATCTCGGCGGCGAGGATCCTGGTGTTCACGCGGCGACCTCCTCGGTCAGGCCGAGCATGGCCTCTTCCAGCTTGGCCCCTTCGACCCGCAGATCGGACAGGGCCGGATCGGCGGCGAGCAACGCGCGCAGCAGTTCTTCCGGTTCCCGGGTGCGCAGCCGGACCAGGTCGCCGTCGGCGACGACCGACACCGCGCCGGGCAGCCGACGCAGCTCGTCCCGGCCGAGCGCGGTCCGCGCGATCACGGTGCGGTCGGGCAGCCGGGAGGTCAGCGCCGCCGGGCTGTCGGCGGCCAGCACCCGGCCGCGATCCAGCACCACCACCCGGTCGGCGACCGCGGCCGCTTCCTCGATCAGGTGCGTGGTCACCAGCACCCCGGCGCCGCGGGCGCGGCGTTCGGTCAGCACCTGCCACAACCGCCGCCGGGCGGCGACGTCGAGGCCGTTGGTGGGCTCGTCTAGCACCAGCAGCGCCGGTTCGGTCACCAGCGCCATCGCCAGCTGCAACCGCTGCTGCTGCCCGCCGGACAGCTTGGTCGCGCGCCGCCGCACCAGATCGGTCAGGCCGAGCTCGGCCAGCACCGGACCGGCCGCGGAGCGCGGGAAGAAGCCGCGCACCGCGGCACCCGTGACCAGCTCGCCGACCTTCAGCGTGCTCGGGAAACCGACCGACTGCTGCACCACGCCCAACCGCCTGCGCACCGCGGCCTTCCGCGGATCGCCGCCGTCGATCCGGACGGTTCCCTCCTGCGCGTGCAGCAATCCGACCACCAGCTGCACGAGTGTCGTCTTGCCCGCCCCGTTCGGTCCGAGCAGGGCCACGCACTCCCCCGCTCCGACGGTGAGGTCGACATCGTCCAACGCGCGCGTCGCACCGTAGCGGTGCCGCACCCCGCGCACTTCGAGCACAGATCCCATGCCCGTCGATGGTGCTCGGCCGGAGATCTGCCCAGTAGTGAAGCAAGCCCACCTGACGCGGCTGACAATTGTCATCCGCGCGCCGGTGTCAGCCGGACTTGCGCTGCCGGTAGGCCCGCTGCTGGCAGGCCCGCGAGCAGTACGCGCGCGGACGTCCCGCGGACGGCTGCTCGACCGGCTCACCACACACCCGACAGGTTTCATCACGCTTTTCATCACGACTGCGGATGAGCAGCTCGATGCCGTCGAGCACCCTGGCCAGTCCGAACTCGAACGAGTCCAGCGGCTCGTCGTACCCGCCCGCCTCCCACAGCGCGGTGATCACCGGGAAGCGGTCGAGGCGGTCGAACAGCGATCCCCGGGCGCCCCACCACTCCTCGTGGGTCATCCCGCTGCTGCGCTCGGCCCGAGCGACCTCCGCCAGCGCCACCGCCTCGGCGTTGACGAAGCGGTCGACCAGGTCCACCGCAGCGACCACCTCGGCCGGGGCGAGGCCGGTACCGGCGAGGATGCCGAGCAGGCGCTCGTAGTGCGCCACCGCGTTCGGCCCCGGCAAGCTGCGGCTGCCGCTCGTCCCGGCCAACCACGGATGCCGTTTGCACAGCTCCCAGCTCTCGCGCGCGCAGGCCTCCAGGCGCGGGCGCCACCCGCCCCCGGCAGGCGGGGAGCCCAGCTCCGCCAGCACCGCATCGCGCATCAGCTCCACGAGCTGATCCCGCCCGGGCACGTGCCGGTACAGCGACATGCTGGTGAAGCCCAGCCGCTCGGCCACCTTGCGCATCGACAGCCCGGCCAGCCCGTCGGCATCGGCCACCTCGACCGCCGCGCCCACGATCCGCTCCAGGCTCAGCCCGGTCCGCGACCCGCCGTCCCGCCACAACAGCTCGATCCCGCGATCGGGATCGGCCACTCCGCCCTGCGCCATCGGCCACCTCCCCCTTCCAGGATCCCGCCCCGCCGGATGCGGCCCCGGCAACCCCCGCCGGTTCCGCACCGGGAACGTGCTTTACTCTCCGGACGAGTTTATGGCATAAACAAGGAGATCGCAGAATCGTGCTCGAACTACACGTCTCCCCCACCGGCGACGACTCCGCCCCGGGCACTCCGGATGAGCCCTTCGCCACGATCGACCGGGCCCGCCTCGCCGCCCGCGAGGCGACCGGCGAGGTCATCGTCCACCTCGGGGCCGGCACCCACGTCCTGGCCGAACCCCTCGCCCTCGACCCGGCGGACCGCCGGATCACCTTCCAGGCGCGCGGTTACGGCACCGCCGATCAGGAGACGGCCGTCGTCAGCGGCGGCCGGGAGATCTCCGGTTGGCAGGTGCACGACGGCGTCTGGCGCGCGGAGGTCGGCGACCTGGACACCCGCCAGCTCCACGCCGACGGCCGGCGGGCGGAGCGCGCGGGCATCGACGGAATTCCCGGCGAGGCGCGCAGAACGCCCTTCGGGTACGTCACCGACAGCCGCGAGCCGTTGGCCTGGCAGCCCGGGGTCGAGTTCGTCTACCGCGGCGTCTACCCCTGGACGGAGGCGCGGTGCGGCGTCGCGGCAGTGGCGCCCGACGGCGACTCCACCGCGATCAGCATGCGGCAGCCCGCCTTCGGCTGGGCGCTCGAGCTCTACCGCTCCGCGTGGGACGGGGAGGTGATGGACGGCCCCGGCCTGCCGACCCGGGTCGAGAACGATCTCGCCTTCCTCACCGAGCCCGGAACGTTCGTCCTGGACCGATCCCGGCCGGGACAGCACGTCCTGCACTACCGCCCGCGACCGGATGAGGACCCGCAGCGCACCCGCGTCGTAGCGCCCGTCCTGGAAGCGCTGCTGCACGCGAAGGGCGCCCGCGAGATCTCCTTCCGCGGGCTGGTGTTCGCGGACGCCACGTGGCTGCGGCCCGGTGGCGACCGGGGATTCCTGCACTACCACGGCAACGACTTCTACGACGGCGGCGGCGTCGAGGAGGTGGTCGTGGTGGAGGGCAGGTCGTGGGTCACCGTGCCGTCGCACACGAAGACGGTCCCCGCAGGCGTGGTGCTCGACGACGCGACCGGGATCCGGTTCGAGGGATGCCGCTTCACCCGCCTCGGCGCCACCGGCCTGAGCACCTCGGGCGGCTCGGACATCACCGTGCGCGGGTGCGACTTCGACGCCCTCGGCGGCGCCGGCATCTCGATCAGCGGGAGCCGGCAGGTTCTCGTCGAGGACAACCTGGTTCGGCGGATCGGCCTGGAGCACTCGGGCTCACCGGGGATCTCGCTCGCGGGCACGACCGGCTGCACCGTCGCCCACAACCACGTCACCGACGTGCCGCACTGCGGGATCGTCGCGGGCGCGGGCGCCGGAACCCGCATCGAGCGCAACCTCGTCACGAAGACCATGGGCGCGCTGGCCGACGGCGGCGGTATCTACGTGTCCGGCCCGCAGGGCGATTCCCACGACAGCGGCGCGACGGTCGGTGGCAACGTCATCGAGGACACCCTGACCCCGTACAACTTCGGCCTCTACACCGACTACGGCGCTTCCTGGGTGACGGTGGAGGGCAACGTGGTCGTCCGGGCCGACAGCACCGCGGTCCTCCACGTCAGCCCGCCGCTGGAGAACGTCCGCTACCGCAACAACTTCTGGGACGCCGACCCGCTCGGCAGCGACTCGGTCCCCGACGGCGTCACCTACGAGGGCAACACCACGATCGCCGACGAGGACCGGCTGCGGAGCGCGACCGCGCACATCCGGGATCGCGCGGGCCGGATCCGCTAGGTGGTGCGGGCGATGTCGGCTTCGATGAGCGCCGTGATCTCGTCCTCGGGGTAGCCCAGGGAAGCCAGGATCCGCCTGGTGTCGGCGCCCTGCTCGCGCGGCGCGGTGCGGACGTTGCCGGGAGTCCGGCCGAGCTTGACCGGGATCCCGGTGCCCCGGTAGCCGTCCTTCTCCACCACCATCTCCCGGTGCAGCACCTGCGGATCGGTCAACGCCTCGCCGACGTCGTGCACCGGGGTCGCGGGCACACCGCGCCGCAGCAGCGCCTGGGCGAGGTCTTGCCTGGTCCGGGCGCTGATCGGTGCGGCCAGCAGGTCGCGCAGCACGCCCACGTGCTCGACGCGGTCGGCGTTGGTGGCGAAGCGGGGGTCCTCGGTGAGCTCGGGCAGGCCGAGGACCTCGGCCATGGCGCGGAACTGGCGGTCGTTGCCGCCGCTGATGAAGATCGGCCCGTCCGCCGCGTCGAAGGTGTCGTACGGGGCGATCGACGGGTGCGCCGAGCCGGTGCGCTGCGGGAGCACCCCCGAGGCCAGCCATGCGGCGGAGTGCGGGTGCAGCAGCGAGACCGCGGTGTCCAGCAGGGTGCAGTCCACCAGCTGCCCGCGGCCGGAGGTGTGCCGGTCGTGCAGGGCCAGCAGCACTCCGGAGAAGGCGTAGATGCCGGTCACCATGTCCACGATGGGCACGCCGACCCGCAGCGGTGGCCCGGACTTCTCGCCGTTGATGCTCAGCAATCCGCCGTACGCCTGCAGGATCGCGTCGTAGCCGGGCGTGGAACCCATCGGCCCGTCGGTGCCGAACCCGGTGATCCGGCAGTGCACCAGCCGGGGGAAGCGCGCGGCGATGACCTCGTCGGGATAGCCCCACTTCGCCAGCGTGCCCGCCTTGAAGTTCTCCACCACGACGTCCGCGTCGGCCAGCAGCTCGCCCAGCAGCCGCTGGCCGTCCGCGGTGGTCAGGTCCAGGCAGATGTTGGACTTGTTGCGGTTGATCCCGGTGTGGTAGGCGCTCATGGTCCCGGTGACGAACGGCGGGCCCCAGCTGCGGGTGTCGTCGCCCGCCGGCGGTTCGACCTTGATCACCTCGGCGCCGTGGTCGGCGAGCATCTGCGAGCACAGCGGGCCTGCCAGGATCCGCGACAGGTCGAGGACGCGGATGCCCCGCAGGCTGCCGGTGGGTTCGGATGCGTTCATGAACCGTCCTGTTCGCTCGGAACTTCCACTACCGGTTGACGTTCAGCGGACTCCCCGCTGGCGCGGTTCCGCGATTTCAATGGAAATCAGGTGTCCGATTTCCATTGAAATCGCGGGGAGTCATCCACAACCGTCGGCATGTCGTGGGGCGACACGCCGACGATCCGCAACTTCAATTGAAATCGCACGTCTGATTTCCATTGAAATTGCGACGGGATCGCACAGTGCGGGGTTCTGGTCAGTACGACTTGGGGAGGCCGAGGACGTGGGTGGCCACGTAGTTCATCACCATCTCCTGGCTCACCGGGGCCAGGCGGAGGATGCGGGACTCCCGGAAGTAGCGCTCCACGTGGTACTCGCGGGCGTAGCCCATGCCGCCGTGGGTCTGGATCGCCTGGTCGGCGGTGGTGAACCCGGCGTCGGCGCACAGCCACTTGGCCATGTTCGCCTCGCGCCCGCACGGCAGGCCCTGGTCGTAGCGCCAGGCCGCGTTGCGGGCCATCAGCTCGGCGGCGTCGAGCCGGGTGACCGCCTCCGCCAGCGGGAACGCGATGCCCTGGTTCTGACCGATCGGCCGGTCGAAGACGACGCGCTCCTTGGCATAGCGCACCGCGCGGTCCAGCGCGGCGCGGCCGATGCCGAGCGCTTCGTGGGCCAGCAGGATCCGCTCCGGGTTGAGCCCGTCGAGCAGGTACCGGAATCCCTTGCCCTCCTCGCCGACCCGGGCGCTCTCCGGCACGAACAGGTCGTCGATGACCACCTCGTAGGAGGAGACCGCGTTGCGGCCCAGCTTCGGGATCGGGCTCAGCTGCACGTGCTCGGGGTCGATGTCGATCAGGAACAGCGACATCCCGTCGGTGGGGCGCTCGACCTCCTCGCGCCGGGTGGTGCGGGCGATGAGCACCATCTTCTGCGAGTCGCCCGCCTTGGTGATCCACACCTTGCGGCCGTTGACCAGGTAGCCGCCGTCGACGCGCTGGGCGAAGGTCGAGATCCGGGTGGTGTCGGTGCCCGCGTCGGGTTCGGTGACGCCGAAGCACACGTGCAGCGACCCGTCCGCGGCGGCGGGCAGCACTTCCTGCCGGAGCTGCTCGCTGCCGTGCTTGACGATGGTGTTGAGGCCGAAGATGGTCAGGTGCATGGTGCTGCAGCCGTTCATCCCGGCGCCCGAGGCCGCGACCTCTTCCAGCAGCAGCGCCGCTTCCAGGATGCCGAGCCCGCCGCCGCCGTACTGCTCCGGGATGGCGATGCCCAGCCAGCCGCCTTCGGCGAAGGCGTTGTAGAACTCCCACGGGAAGCGACCCGCCGCGTCGCACTCGGCCCAGTACTCGTCGGAGAAGCTGCGGGCCAGCTCGCGCGCACCGGCCCGCAGGGCCGTCTGGTCCGCGGTCAGCTCGAAGTGCATGGCGTGGTCCTCCCGAAGGCACAGCGTTCGTATTTACGAACTAAGGCTCAGATATATGAACACCTTGATCCCCGCGGGCCCGCCCTGTCAAGCCGCCGTCAAGCCTTGACAGTGACGCCGTTCACTTCCTAGATTCACACTTACGACACCGCGTTCCCATATATGAACGCTTTCCTTCCCGCTGCGAGCGGGTTCCCCGCGCAGCCGCGCGACGATCACCGGCGAAGAGGACTTGAGCGATGACGCTTGGCAGCGCTGCCCCGGCACCCCCAGATCCGGCTTCACGCAAGGCGGTCGGGCCCGCCGTGGTGATCGGCTCGGCCCTGGAGTGGTTCGACTTCTACCTCTACGCGTCGATGGCCGCGCTGGTCTTCGGCCGCCTGTTCTTCCCGTCCGGCGACCCCACCACCGCCACCCTGGGAGCGATGGCGACCTTCGCCGTCGGCTTCCTCGCCCGGCCCTTCGGCGGCATCGTCTTCGGGGTGCTCGGCGACAAGTTCGGCCGGAAGATGGTCCTGTCGGTGACCTTCCTGCTGATGGGCATCTCCTCCGGGCTGATCGGCCTGCTGCCGACCTACGAATCGGTGGGCCTGCTCGCGCCGCTGCTGCTGGTCGTCCTGCGCCTGCTGCAGGGCCTGGGCGCCGGCGCCGAGCTCGGCAGCGCGATCGCGGTCGCCTACGAGCACGCCGACGCCAAGTCCCGCGGACGCCTCGGTTCGCTACCTGCGCTGGGCGTCAACATCGGACTGTTCGCCTCCTCCCTCACCGTCACCGTGCTCACCAGCTTCGACGAGGAGTTCCTCTACAGCTGGGGCTGGCGCATCCCGTTCGTGGCCAGTTTCGCCCTGGTGGCGCTGGGTTTCTGGGTGCGCAGGCAGATGCCGGAGACGCCGGAGTTCGAGCGCGAGGCGCGCGAGGCCAGCGCCCGCAAGAAGTCCCAGCCGCTGCGGTCGCTGATCCGCTCGGACTGGCGCGGGCTGGCCGTGGTGCTGGCGATCACCGTCGGCTACAACGGCGTCAGCTACGTGTTCAAGACCTTCTCGCTGTCCTACCTCACCGAGTTCCGCGACGTGCCCGCCAACGTCGGCTCGTTCGGCATCACGCTGGCCAGCGCCTGCGCCATCATCACGGTGCCGATCGCCGGCCGGCTCTGCGACCGGGTGGGTGCCAAGACCGTGGTGATGGTGGGCGCGGTGGCCACCGCCGCGCTGGCCTTCCCGTTCTTCTGGATGCTGGACTCGGGGCAGCGCGTGCTGATCTGGGCCGCGCTGGTGCTGGCCACCGGCATCGTGGTGCCAGCCATGCTCAGCGCGCAGGGCGCGTTCCTCTCCCAGCAGTTCCCGACCCGCACCCGGGCGTCCGGGCTGGGCACCGGCCGCGAGGTCGGCGGTGCGTTCTCCGGCGGGCTGGCTCCGCTGGCCGCGCTCGCCCTGGTCACCGCAACTCCCGGTCACGGCACCTGGGCCGTGTCGCTGATGTTCGTCGCCGGGGCCGCGTTCATCGGGGTGGGTGCGCTCTTCGACCAGGCGAGGCGGCTGGAATCCCGTGCCGAGCAGCAGGTCGCCGAGCGGACCTGACCGGATTCGGGCGCGGCGGCGGCGGTAGGTTCGTCGGCGAAAACCGTGTGCATCGACGATGGGGAGCGCAGTGCCACCTGCTGGAGCAGCCAAGGCGCACCGCACGGTCTCGCGGGTCACCACGATCCTCGAACTGGCGGCGGCGCACCGGTCCGGAGTGCGGCTGGCCGAGCTGGCCGCCGCGCTGGACGCCCCGCGCTCGTCGGTGCACGGCCTGGTCAAGGGCCTCGTCGTGACCGGCTACCTGCGAGAGGAGGGCGGCGCGTACCGGATCGGGCCGGCGATCAACTCGCTGCTGGCCGCCGCGCCGCCCACCGTCGCCGAAGCCGCCCGCCCGGCGATGGAGCGGCTGCACCGCCAGTTCGACGAAACCGTCATGCTGGCCACCCTGGTCGGCGACTCGGTCGTCTACACCGACGCCATCGAGTCCACCGAGCCGATCCGCTACTCCGCCCCGCTGCGCACCCGCCGCCCGCTGCACCCGACCAGTTCCGGCAAGTGCATCCTCGCCTTCGGCACCGAGCGGTTCCGCGAGGGCTACCTGGCCGGGCACCTGTCCGACCCGGACCAGCGCGAGCAGATCCGCCGCCAGCTCGAAGAGGTCGCCGAGGCGGGAGTGGCGATCAACCGCGGCGAAACCCTCCCGGACCGCAGCGGTGTCGGAGCGCCGATCTTCGAGAAGGGCAAGGTGGCCGCGGCGATCGCCGTGGCGGGCCCGAGCAGCCGCCTGGCGGACAAGATCACCGAGATCGCCGAAGCGACCAAGGCCGCGGCGCACGAAGTCTCCGAACACCTCGCCGGCCGCGTCTGAGTCCGACAGCTCGGGACTCCGCGCGAAATCGCCTTCCCCGTCACCGTTTCCGCAGGTGGTGGCCCGTGAGTGCTTTGGGGTGCCATGGCCCCGCAAAACACTCACGGGAGCTGAACTGCGAAAACGGAGCCGAGGTAGGTTGGCCGCACCGGTCTCTTCTCGGCGGAGGGCTAGATGGCGGACACCCCGGCTCGGCTGCGCGTGGGGTTGCTCGGGCCGCTGGAGGTCGTCTCGGGCGGGGTCGCCGTCCGGATCGGCGGGAAGCGGTTGCGCGCCGTCGTGAGCAGGCTCGCGCTGGAGGCCGGGCGGCAGGTTCCGGTGCCCGCGCTGGTGGAGGCGCTGTGGCCCGAGCAGGAGCTGGACGATCCGCAGCACGCGCTGCACTCGCTCATGACCCGGCTGCGGCGGGCACTGCCGGACAAATCCGTGCTGCGGTCGGCGGATTCCGGGTACTGGCTGGACATCGAGCCGGACGGCGTGGACGTGCTGCGCTTCGAGCGGCTGGCGGCGGAAGGCCGCCGCGCGCTCGGCCGGGATGAGCCGTCGGTGGCCGCTGAACTGTTGCGGGACGCGCTGGGTCTGTGGCGGGGCGAAGCGCTGACCGACGCAGGAGACGCGCCGTACGCCGTCGCTGCCGCGGTTCGCCTGACCGAGCTGCGGTTGTCGGCGACCGAGGACCGGGCGGCCGCCGAGCTCCAGCTCAACCGGGATCCCGCCGCGCTCGCCGCAGAACTGGCGGAGCTGGCCGCGCAACACCCGCTGCGCGAGCGGGCCAGTGCGCTGCTGATGCGCGCGCTGCACGCCGACGGCCGGAGCGCTGCCGCGTTGCGCCACTTCGATTCCGTTCGCCGGAACGTGATCGAGGAACTCGGCACCGAGCCCGGCCCCGAACTGGCGGCGGCGCACTTGACGGTGCTGCGCGGCGAACCGGCGAAGCGCCGCAGCAGCAATCTCCGGGCCGCGGTGACCAGCTTCGTCGGGCGGGAGCGGGAATGCGCGCAGATCCGTGAGCAGCTGGCCGGGGCGCGGCTCGTGACGCTGGTCGGCGCGGGCGGTTCGGGCAAGACCCGGCTGGCGTCCGCGATCGCCGAGGCGGCCGAAACCGATGCCTGGCTTGTGGAACTCGCACCGGTCACCGACCCGGCCGCGGTTCCGCTTGCGATCGTCGAGGCGCTCGGCCTGCGCGGAACCCGGCCCGCGATGGACCGGATCGTCGAAGGGCTCACCGCGACCGAGGCGCTGCTGGTGCTCGACAACTGCGAGCACCTGGTGGAGGCGGTCGCCGCCTGCGCCGCCGAGCTGCTCGGCCGCTGCCCGCGCCTGCGGGTGCTGACCACCAGCCGCGAAGCGCTCGGCATCGACGGCGAGGTGCTGTTCGCAGTCCAGCCGCTCGACCTGCCCGCCGCCGACGCCCCGGCCGACGTGGACTGCCCGTCGGTGCGGCTGTTCGCCGACCGGGCCAGGGCTGCGCGCTGGGACTTCGCGGTCACCGCGGAGAATTCGGCGGCCGTGGCCGAGATCTGCCGCAGGCTGGACGGGCTGCCGCTGGCCATCGAGCTGGCCGCTGCCCGGCTGCGCACGCTGACGGTCGAGCAGCTCGCCGCGCGGCTGGACGACCGCTTCCGGCTGCTGACCGGCGGCAGCCGCACCGCTCTCCCCCGCCACCGCACGTTGCGCGCGGTGGTGGACGCGAGCTGGGAGCTGCTCACCGCCGAAGAAGCTCGCTGCGCGCAGTGGCTCGCGGTGTTCAGCGGCGGCTTCACGCTGGAGGCCGCCGAAGCGGTGTGCGGTGTCGAACCGCTGACCGCGCTGGTCGAGAAATCCTTGGTGCAGCGGGTCGGCGAGCGCTACCGGATGCTGGAGACGATCCGCGAGTACTGCCTCGAACGACTCTCGGCGTCCGGCGAATCGCCCGCCGCCCGGACCGCGCACGCCCGCTACCTTTGCGAATTCGCCGAGTCGCAGGAGGCGTCGAGCCGCGACGAGCGGCAACCCGCCTGGCTGCGGCGGATCGGCGCGGAGCACACCAACCTGCTGGACGCGCTGCGGTTCGCGCTCGACGAAGACCGGGACCTGGCGATCCGGCTGGCCGCCCAACTGGGTCCGCTGTGGACCTGCCGTGGCATGCACGCCGAAGCCGCTGAGCGGCTGCGCTTCGCGGTCGGCACCGCGTCCGGGGCGGTCTGGTACCTGCTCAACGCCGTGCTCGCCGGCAACGCCGACCGCGCCCGTTTCGACCCGACTGCACTCCAGCGCGCACCGCAGCACCCGGTCGGTGCACTGCTGGACGCTGCGCTGGCACTGGCCACCGACCGCGCGGAAGCCGCGGCACCGCTGTCGCACCAGGACGAGTGGACGCAGGCGATGGCGCACCTGCTCCGCGCCTTCCACCACGCCAACAACGGCGGGCTGGACGCGATGCGCCCGGCACTGGTGAGCGCGGCGGAGGCGTTCCGCCGCTGCGGTGAGCTCTGGGCCCGCTCCACCGCGCTGTCCTCGCTCGGCTACGCGGAACTGGCGCTCGGCGATCTAGACCGCGCCGAGGCCGCGCTGGTGGAGTCGATCCGGTTGCGACGCGAGCTCGATCCCGCACAACCCGCTGTGCTGGAAGGAGTTTGGCTGGCCCAGGTCCTGCACCGGAAGGGAGCGGTGGCCGAGGCGCGAGCACGACTGCACGAGCTGCTCGGAACCCACCCGACCGCCGCGGTGCACGCCCGGCTGGCGCTCGGCGATCTGGCGCGCCACGACGGGGACTTCGCGGCAGCGGCGGACTTCTACCGGTCGATCGGCATCCCGAAGCACGAACCGCTCCGCGCATGCTCGACTGCGCGCTCGGCAACCTGTCGGTGTCAACAGGCGACCTGCTGACGGCGCGCGCTCAGCTCGCCGAAGCCTTCACGACGGCTTCAGCGACGCTGGACATGCCGCTGGTGGCGACGGTCGCCGTCGCGGTAGCCCGCCTGCGCCACCACGAGGGCGCAAGCGCCGCAGAAGTCCTCGGCGCCGCTGAGGCCCTCCGCGGTGCTCCGGACCCCACCGATCCCGACACGCGATCCCTGCGCGCAGCGCTGAGCGACGAATCCGCCTACGCCCGGGGCCGCGCGCTCGGCAGGGCCGAGGCACTCACTCTCGTCGAAGCGAACATCAACTGCCGTGCGCGATTCGGGGCGTCATGACGAAGGCGCTGCCCTGCTGCTGTCCGGCATCTTTGCTCGCCGGAGCGGCGCACGTGGTGACCATGCCTCGGCGCGCCCTGGTCCGACCAGTCGCCGGCCGGGCTCGCGCCGAGCCAAGAGCCCGTCTTCTCGGAATCCCCGGCCGTTGACCGACCGGGGATCTAGCGATCAAATGTCGGTTGTTGACGCTGGTCTGGGTGTGTCGGCTTGGGTGCCGGCGGGTGTGGTGCTCCAGCCCGTGTCGCCGGACGGGGCCGCCGTGCGTTCCCGTTCGGCTTCGACCTGCTGATCCCGCTGCGCCTTTCGGTAGCCGGTGCGGAGCATCTCCGCGGCGATCTCCCGGCCACCGAGGCCGAAGGCCAGCGCGAGCCCGAGAGCGAGCGCACCGAGCATGGCCGTGTAGGTGATCATCACGATCTCCGGCGCGATGCCGAGTTGCGTGAGCACCATGAACACGGCGATGCCCATGACCAGGGCCGGGCCTGCCGCGGCGACCACTCTGCCGGTTGGGGTCTGCCCCATGGTGCGGCGCGCGAGTCCGCCGACCGCGCCCGCCAGGAGACCGGCGACCACGACGATGGCGATAGCGGCGATCACGTTCGGCAGGTAGGCGAGGACCTGGTTCATGAACGTCGTCACGGATGCAATCCCCAGCGCCCCGATCGCGGTCACCAGGGAGAAGATGAAGACCAGCCAGAACACCACCCGACCGGTCAGCCGGGAGACCGTCAGCCCGCTGCCGCCCCGCTCGAGCCAGCCGCCGACCTGCGTGTCCTGCATCCTCCGGTCGACCCCGGACTTTTGCAGCAGCTTCGCGACTCCCTTCTGCAACAGCTTCCCGACGATGTAGCCGATCAGCAGGATCACCAGCGCGCCGATCAGAACCGGGATGAATTGGATGAGAGTCTGCAAACCGCTGAGCAGAGTCTGGACGATTCCTCCTGGTGCTTGGGCGAGAGACATGCCTACCCCCTTCCCTCGGTTCCGTCCCAGGCTCCCCCGATTAGGGATCGGCCAAACGGGACCGTCTGAGCTGGGAAGGAGGCAGCCGTCGGGATCACGACCCCTCGCCTGCGACGTGGTGCCTCGGAGAACGATCCTTTCGCCGCTCGCTGCGCGTTGCTGGTTCGCGGCCTGCTGGCGGCCTTCGCGCTCGTTGATCTCCCGACCGGCTTCGGCAGGACGGTCGGCAACCTAGGGGCGGGCGGCGGTGATGGCCTCGGCGGGATCCGAGAGCCGCACGACGGTGAAGGCGCGAAGCGCGTTGTCCATCTCGCCATGTCGGCGGACATTTTCCCACACCCGGTGCGGTACGTGGACAGTTGTGCTGGCGGCGCTTGCTTCCGTCCGGGCAGGTGCCGGAGTGCGGGCGGCTGGTCGTCTTCTTCCCGCACCCCAGCACACCATTGCCCGCATACGCGGTAAGGGGACGGCAACCTTCGGGCTCCCGATCCGCCGCTCAGGGCCGCCAGACCGCCGAGACCACCCAGCCCGGCACGCTGCCCCGGACACCGCGCGGCCCTTCCAGCGGTCGCAGCGCGGCCGCGACCGCCTCTCGCGCCTTGCCGACCGCGCCGCCGTCGGCGTCGCGCAACCAGAAGCGGACCGGGCCCATGCCGAAGACGAAGTCCACCGCGTCGTCGGCATCGCTGCCGAGCACGAAGTCCGAGGCGGCCTCCCGCAGCACCACGTCGTGGAACCCGGCCGCCACCAGCACCTCCCGGATCCGGTCGCCGTCGGTGAAGTTCACCGGCCCCGGCGCGGTGTCCTCGGCGGGATCCGGCAGCGGAACGTGCGCACCCATCGCCGCCCAGACCACGTCCAGCACGTTCTCGCCGTCACGCCCGCAGCCGAAGACCAGGCGGCCGCCTGGCTTGAGCGCGCCGCCGATGTTGCCGAAAGCGGCTACCGGATCGGCGAAGTACATGATCCCGCCCCGGCTGATGGCCACGTCGAAGTGCGCGGTCGGCAAGGCGTGCACCTGCGCATCGCCCTGCTCGAACGTCACGTTCGCCAGCCCCTCACCGGCCGCCGCGGCCCGCGCGCGCTCCAGCATCGGCGCGGACAGGTCCACGCCCAGCACGTGGGCCGCCCGGTGCGCGGCAGTCCGGGTCGTCCTGCCGGTGCCGCAACCGATGTCGAGCACCCGGTGCGCGCGCTCGATCGCGGCCACCTCGAACAGGAGCCCGGTGCTGTCGTCGAGCATCCGGTCGTAGCGGTCCCTGTTGTCCGCCCAGTGCTGCCCCTCGTAGCCGTTCCACGCCTCTGCCTGGTGTTCGTTCACGATCTCCATGCCGCGCAGGCTGCCGACCCGCGCACACAGCGCGCACACAGCTCGCGCACGAGGCTCATCGGCGCAGCAGTGCCAGCGTCGCACCCGCCGAAGCCGCGGCCAGAACCGCTTGAGCCACTGCGAACACCGTCCAGGCCGCGAATTCCACGCCAGTCGCCCAGTAACCACCACCTAGGTAGGTGAACTGGGTGCCGAGCAGCAGAGAACTCAGGATGAGCAGGACTTCGGGGCCGTGGTAGGCCACGACGACCGCTCCGGCGAGGCTCCGCTCCTCCCGGTCGCTCACCTCGGTCAGCGCCACCGCAGCGCACAGGCCGCCGATGGACACCACCGGTAGGAGTGCTCCCAGCGCGCCCAGTCCGGCGATGACGGTCGTGCTGCCGTACTCCAGCGGAAGTCCGGCGAACAGCAGCACGAACTGCACCGCCACCGCACCCAGCACCACGTAGGCCAGCGGCCGACCGCTGGGCCGCACGAGCCGCCTCCGGCGGAACACCCGGCGCAGCGGGGCCAGGCGCGATGCCAGCGCAGCGGTGAAGGCGATGACCGCGAAGAAGTACAACCACGCCCAGACCGTCGCTGCCCCGTGCAGCGAGGTAAGCGAATCCACCGCGAAGAAGACCGCGGTTCCGACGACCAGGCCCGCACCGGTCGCCCCGCGAGCGCCGTCGCGCTCCAACCACACCAGACCCACCAGCAGCAGGGCGAACCTGATCAGCAGGTAGCCGAGCCCGAAGAAGCTCGACGCGGCGATCACGTCGGTGTAGGTGATCACGGTGGTGACCGAGGCAGCGACGGCCGCCGCGTACAGGGCGTTCCGGTTGCCCAACCAGCCCAGCCCGGCGACGCGGTCCTTCCAGGCCGGTGGCGTCGCCGACCGCCGCGCGGACCAGTCGAGCACCGACGCCATCCGCTCCGACCAGCTCCCGACACCCGGCGGGGCGAGGACTTCACCGAGTTCCCGCGCCAGCACGGCGATCGGTGTGCCGGCGGCGTGCGCGGCAACGGTGCTCAACGCCTGCGGCGATCCCGCGCACAGCGCGATCACCTCGTCCACCGCTCGCGGTTCGCCGGCCAGCTGCTCCTCGCCGAGAGCGCGTGCGAGCAGTTCGCGGGACTCCGCTGCGCCGAGCGCGTCCAGCGGGAGCGACCGAGCGCCGTCGGCGATCAGGCCGGTCAACTGGTTCCGGCTGGTCACCACGACGAACGCGGTGGTGCCTCCGGGCAGCAGCGGGCGGACCTGCGCCAGATCGCGGGCGTCGTCGAGCACCACCAGCACCCGCTTCTTCGCCAGCAGGGTGCGGTACCGCCCGGCCACGTCGGCCGGAATCCGCGTTTCGCCCATCGCCTCCAGGAAGCTCCGCAGCACCTCGGTCGGGCTCACCGGCCAGTCCCCGGCATCCGAACCGCGCAGGTTCACGTACAGCTGCCCGTCCGGGAAGTCCTGGGCGGCCTGGTTCGCCCAGTGCACGGCCAAGGCCGTCTTGCCGACGCCGGGCGCTCCCGAGATCACCGCCACCCGAGCGGAATCGCCCACCATGGCGTGCAGCGCCGCGAGTTCGTCGGCCTGCCCGGCGAAAGTAGCGATGTCCGGCGGCAGTTGCCCCGGCGCCAACCGCTCCCCTGCCTGCGTGTTGAAGTGGATGCCTCCGTGGACCGCGCCGACCTGCGCCACCGGGCCGTTGACGGTACCGCTCTGCTCGTTGCGGGTCCCGGATTCCTCGACCATGCCGCCCCCATCTCCGGGCATGCCTTTTTCGAACGATCCTAGATGAAAGTGATTCCACACTCGTCCTGCGCGGCGGTGCCGGTGGCGGAACCTCGGAGGTCGCCCGGACTGCGGGCGCCCCTCCCGGTGCACGACCACCGACGTCCGGCGCCGGAAGATCGCTCAGCGGGCGTGGTAGATGTTTGTGCATGGCACGACCAGCGATGATGTTGGGCATCGATGTGGGCACCACCGCCGTGAAGGTGGCCGCCTTCGAACTGGACGGCACCCTCGTCGCCGCGCACACCGAGGCGTACCCGATCCACCGCCCGCAGCCGGGCTGGGCCGAGCAGGACCCGATGGACTGGTGGCGGGGCTGCGCGGCGGGCATCCGGGCCGTCCTCGCCGGGCTGGAGGCGAACGCGGTCCGCTCGATCGGCGTGGTCAGCCAGGTCAACACCCACGTCTTCACCGACGACCAGCTGCGCCCGCTGGCCCCGGCGATCATCTGGCAGGACCAGCGCTGCGCCGGAGTTGCCCGGGAACTCGACGACCGGCTGACCGCGGCGGACAAGAAGCGCATCTGGGGCGGCCCGATCGTGCTGGACGCCTCCTTCGTCGGCTCCCGCGCGGAGTGGTTCGCCCGCACCGAACCCGAGCTGTGGGCGCGGACGCGGTGGGTGCTGAGCCCCAAGGACTTCGTCATCGCCAAGCTCACCGGGCGGATCGCCACCGACCAGCTCTCCGCCGTCCGCGTCGCAGGCCCGACCGGCTACCTCCGCGAAGCGGTCGAGCTGGTCGACGGTCTGCTGGGCAAGCTGCCCGAGATCGCCGCTCCCGAACTGGTGCTGGGGCCCGCGACCGAGCTCGGCGCCGAGGTCGTCGTGGGCACGATGGACGCCTACAGCGCGGTGTTCGGCACTCGCACCACCGAGCCGGGGCGCGGCATGGTGTCGTGCGGAACGTCGCTGGTGGTGGCGGGTGCGTCCGCCGAGTCGGTGCCGGTGCCGGAAGTCGTGAGCTTCCCGCCGAAGGACGGGCTCTTCGTGCACGCCGGGCCGACGCAGGCGGCCGGTGACGCACTTCGCTGGTGGTGCGGCGTTTCCGGGCTCGACGTCGAGGAGGTGCTGGCCTCGGCGGAAGCGGGTCGGCCGGGCGTGATCTTCACCCCGCACCTGATGGGCGAGCGCGCACCGCTGTGGGATTCCGAGGTGCGCGGGAGCTTCTTCGGCCTCGATTCGGCGACCACGCGGGCAGATCTGTCCCGGGCGGTCCTGCAGGGCGTGGCGATGTCGGCGCGGCACGTGCTGGGGCCGGTGGAGCGCGCGTGCGGATTCCCGTTGCCGTCCTTGGCATTCTCCGGCGGCGGCGCGCGCAGCGACCTGTGGACGCAGATCCACGCCGACGTGCTGCAGCGCCCGGTGGAGCGACTGCGCGTGCACGACAGCGCCGTCCTCGGTGCGGCCCTGCTGGGAGCCGTGGGCACCGGCACCTACCCGGACATCGCCACAGCGGCGGCGGCAACGGTCGCGGTGGACCGCGTGTTCACGCCCGCTGCCGACGCCGACCGCCTGAACCCGCTGTTCGAGGCGTACCGCGAGTCCCACGAAGCCCTGCGCGGCATCCACGCGCACCTCACCGCCTGGCGCAGCACGCCGTGAACGCGTGCTGCGCCAGCTGCGGGCGTCAGCCGCGGATCTTGATGTTCTCGATCTCCACCGGGAGAGCCGGTTCGCCGTCGCCCGGGTCGCCGTTCTCGCCCGGGACGATGCCGCCCGCGACGATCTCGTCCAGGACGTCCATGCCGCGCAGGACGCGGCCCAGCACCGTGTAGGCGGGCTTGATGTTGGCGTGCGAGTGGACGATGAAGAACTGGCTGCCGTTGGTGTCCGGGCCCTGGTTGCCCATCGCGATGGTGCCGCGCGGGTAGGTCTCGGCACCGGTCACCTCGTCGGCGAACCGGTAGCCGGGACCGCCCTTCTCCACCGACCAGATGTCACCGCACTGCAGCACGCCGAGCCGCTCGGAATCGGTCAGCCGCCAGCAGCGGGACCGGTCGTAGAAGTCGCTGCGCGCCAGGTGCACGAGGTTGTGCACCGCGCACGGCGCGTTCGCGCGGTCCAGCTCGACCAGGACGTCACCGCGGTTGGTCTCGATCTCGGCCCGCACCGTGCCCTTGGCCTTCGCCTTCTCCCCGGGCGGGTCGACCTCGCGGGCCGCCGGGTTCTCCGGCGTCGGGATGAACTCGCACGTCGTGCGGTGCGGTGGGCGCGGCGACTCGGCCTGCGCGACTGCGACGGGGGTGGCGGCCAGCACGACCGCGAAGATTCCAGCGAACCAGCGCAACTTCATGCGCCGAACTTAATCACCCGCACGGACCTGCCACACCGGCGAACGGACGAGTCGGCGCGTGCTTCGCGGCCGCGTCCGGGGCTTCAGGCGGCGGTGGTCTCCGCGGGCGGCAGGTTGCGGGCCTCCCAGAGGGCTTGCGCCGGTGGCTGGTTCCAGCGGGCGAGCCCGAGCGAGGCGTAGGTCTCGTCGAGGTTCCGGTAGATCTCGTCCAGGAAGGTGGCCGCCATCGCGCAGGTCAGCGACGGCTCTGCCGTGGACGGTCCCACCGCGTCGGTCTGCGATCGCGCTGCCATCTCCCACCACCTCTTCGGAACAACGGTCCGGCGCGAGGCCGACCGGCCTCGCCAGATCCGCACCGTAACCGCGAACAGCTCCCCACGTCAACAACCAAGTGACTTTGAAATAGCCGGTATATGGGCGACTCAGACCGCCTCCACCTGCTGAAACTAGCTGTAAGTGAATGTTCGATAGCCGGAGAAGTTCTGACAGGAGGGCCCCGATCGGACGCTCGCGCCCGCGAGACCGCAGCGTTCCGCTTGTCCGCCCCCACAAGTCGCGCACCGAACTTCGTCGTTCAGCACAAACTCGCCGCACGGCCACCCGCCGTACCGTTCTCCGCAACGAACGTGTCCGGCCCGAAGGAGACCCGTGCCGCTCCAGACCGCGCAACGCCCGACCGCGCCGACCACCCCGCACGACACCGCCCAGCCGAGCCCGGAAGCGAAAACCCCGCAACCGCCCGCAGAAGTGCACGACGAAGACCACGTCATCCGCGGCTACGACTGACCACCCGCCCCCGGTCGATTTCGTGCGCGGTCGGCGCCCCACCGGGCGGCGCGGCGCCGACCGCGCGCCGATCGCCGTCGGCAGCCCCGTTTCCGCAGGTGGTCGCCCGTGAGCGCTTTGGGGTGCTATAGCACCCCGAAACACTCACGGGTCCTGAACAGCGGAAACGGAGCGAGATGCATCCGGGTTCGCACCGACCTGGCATAGCGCGGCTCCACCGCGGCCCCTGCGAAAGATCGCGCCCCGCAGCTGCGTTCCGGCTACCGGGGACGAAAGGCATTGCTCTGCCGCCCTTCCGGTGTTGGTTCAATGCGCGTTTCCACACCCCGCTGTTTTCCTTGGGGTGCAACGGCATTCGCGTTCCCACGCGGAACCGGACAACCTGGGCGCGACGTCCTCCGGGGTGACCGTCCGGCATGTGGGACGGGCTCGCCGCGGGCCGTCGTCCGCGTAGCATTCCGCGCCGTGGTCCCGAGATCAGTGCTCCTGGTGGCACGGCTGCACGTCGACACGTGCCGCATCACCAGCGCCGCGTGTCGCGCGTGACGCCTCCGCGCCACCCGCTCCCGCACCTCGAGGATCCACCATGCCTTCTCCGCACGCGCCCGAAGTCGACACCGCAGGTCTCGCCCAGGGCTTGAAACGCAGGCACATGAGCCTGATCGCCCTCGGCGGGGTGATCGGCGCCGGGCTGTTCGTCGGCAGCGGCGTGGTCATCGGCTCGACCGGCCCGGCGGCGGTGATCTCGTTCCTCATCGCGGGCGTGCTGACCGTGCTGATCATGCGGATGCTGGCCGAGATGACGGTGGCCCGCCCCGCCCTCGGCTCCTTCTACGCCTACGCCCGCGAGGCGCTGGGCGAGCGCGCGGGTTTCGCAGTGGGCTGGATGTACTGGTACTTCTTCGTCATCGTGGTGGCCGTCGAGGCGGTGGCCGGGGGCAAGCTGGTGCAGCTGTGGTTGCCGGAGGTGCCGCTGTGGCTGATCAGCCTGGTGCTGCTGACCTCGCTGACGCTGACCAACCTGGTGTCGGCGCGCTCCTACGGCGAGTTCGAGTACTGGTTCTCCTCCATCAAGGTCGCCGCGATCGTGGTCTTCCTGTTCCTCGGCGCGCTGGCCGTCGCAGGCCTGTGGCCGAGCGCTCCGGGCGGCCTCGGCGACCTCACCGCGCACGGCGGGTTCGCCCCGCACGGCATCGGTGCCGTGCTGGTCGCGGTGGTGCCGTGCGTCGCGTTCTACACCGGGGCGGAGATCGTCACCATCGCCGCGGCGGAATCGGCCGAACCGCGCCGCGCGGTCGCCAACGCGATGCGCTCGATCATCCTGCGAGTGGTCGCCTTCTACGTGCTCTCGGTGCTGGTCGTGGTCGCGGTGGTGCCGTGGAACTCCCCGGAGATCGAGGTCAGCCCGTACGCGGCGGTGCTGCGGGCGCTGCACGTCCCGGGCGCGAGCACGATCATGAACGCGATCGTGCTGACCGCCGTGCTCTCCTGCCTGAACTCCGCGCTCTACACCTCCTCGCGGATGCTCTTCGCGCTGACCCGGCGAGGCGACGCGCCGAGCGGGCTCACCAAGCTCAGCCGCAGCGGTGTGCCGCGCCGCGCGCTGCTGGCCGGCACCGTCGTCGGCTACCTGTCGGTGATCGCCGCCTACGTCTCCCCCGACCTGGTCTTCGCCTTCCTGGTCAACTCCTACGGCGCGGTGGCGCTGTTCGTGTACCTGATCATCGCGATCTCCCAGGTCCGCCTGCGCAACCGGACCGATCCGGCGCAGCTGCCGCTGAAGATGTGGCTGTTCCCGTGGCTGAGCTACCTGACCATCGCCCTGATGCTCGTGGTGATCGCGGCGATGGCGGTCCTGCCGGGAACGCGCTCGCAGTTCTGGCTGAGCCTGGTGACCCTGGCGGTGGTGCTCACCGGCTACGAGTTCCGCCGCCGCGGAACAACGAGCCCGACCGGAGGTGTTGAGAAACCATGACGTCCACGTTCGCAGTCACCTGGGACTACCGGTGCCCGTTCGCCCGCAACGCGCACGAGCACCTGCTCACCGGTCTGGCCGGAGGCGCTGACTGGCAGGTCCGCTACCTGCCGTTCTCGCTCGGCCAGGCGCACGTCGAAGACGGCCCGAGCGTGTGGGACGAACCCGGTCAGGACAGCGGGATCGTCGCGCTGCAGGCGGGTGTCGTGGTCCGCGACGAGTACCCGCAGCAGTTCCCGGCGGTGCACCGAGCGCTGTTCGCGGCCCGCCACGACGAGGGCCTGCACCTGGAGGACCGCTCGGTGGTGGCCCGCGTCCTCACCGACCACGGCGTTCCCGCCGACGCGGTGTTCGAGCTCATCGACAGCGGAGCGGCGCTGGAGCAGGTCCGCGCGGAGCACGAGCGCTTCGTGTCCTCCCACGACGTCTGGGGCGTGCCGACCTTCATCGCCGACGACCAGGCCGTCTTCGTCCGCCTGATGACCCGAGCCCCGGCAGGCGCGGACCCCCAACCGTCGATCACCGCGGTCGAGAAGGTCCTCGGCCTGCTGACCGGCTATCCCGACCTCAACGAGTACAAGCACACCACCATCCCCCGCTGACGCGCTTTCAGCGCTTGGTGCGGCGGGTGGGGGTGGCTGCGGTGGGATCCTCGGGCCACGGGTGCTTCGGGTAGCGGCCGCGGAGTTCAGCGCGGACCTGGTGGTAACCGTTGGCCCAGAAGGACTTCAGGTCCGAGGTGACCGCCGCCGGGCGCCCCGCCGGGGACAGCAGGTGCAGGACCAGCGGGATCCGGCCGTCGGCGATGCGCGGCGCTTCGGTCCAGCCGAAGACCTCCTGCAGCTTCACCGGGAGCGTCGGCCGGTCGGTGTAGTCGACCTTGATCCGGGAACCGGAGGGCACCTCGATGCGGTCCGGGGCCAGCTCGTCCAAGCGCCCGGCCACCGACCAGGGGATCAGGCGGCGCAGGGCGGTTGCCGCCGGGATCCGCAGGTCCGCGCGGCGGCGGGCGCTGCCGAGCTCCGGCCCCAGCCAGTCGTCCACCGAGGCCAGCAGGGATTCGTCGTCGGTGGCGGGCCAGGGATCGCCGAGCGCGTCGTGCAGGAAGCCCAGGCGCTGCCGGAGCCGTCGGGCGTCGTCGCTCCAGTTCAGCAGTTCCAGGCCTTCCTCCCGCAAGCCGTCCAGCAGCGCGCGGCGGAGCTCGGCCGGATCGGGATCGCTGATCTTCCGCCGGTTCAACGCGATCGCGCCGATCCGCTCGACGCGGAACGCGCGCACGTCGCCGTCCACCCAGCCGATCTCGTCGGTGGTGCTGACCAGCGCGGGTGCGGCCGCGCGCGCCAGCTGCTCGTCCGCCGGGGCGGCCAGGCGGACGGTGCCGTGGGCGCTGCCGGGCGTCCGGTCGGCGACCGCGATGGCCAGCCACTCCGATCCGCGCACGCTCGAACCGGTCGGCAGCTGCACGGCAGTCCCGGAGGCCATCAAGTACACGTTCGACTCGGCGTCGCGACGGCGGGCCAGGCGCTCCGGTTGCGCGAGCGCGACGACCAGCGCGGCATCACCGTTCCCGCGATGCGCGGGCACCATCGAGCGGAGCCTGCGCACCTCCTTGCGCCACCGGTCGCTGCCCGGCCCGCCGCGCCGCAGTCCGGTCAGGGCCGTGGTCACGTCGACGTCGTTGGTCAACGCGTCGTTGTCGAGCAGCGCGACCACTTCCGCCGCGATGTCGGTGCCTGCCCGCTCGGACCCGTCGAGCAGCGCGCGGGCCAGCCGCGGGTGCAGGCCGAGCTCGGCCATCCGGCGGCCACGGTCGGTCACCGCGCCGGAGGCGTCCAGGGCGCCGAGCCCGCGCAGGACCTCACGGCCGGCGGCGAGCGCACCGGTCGGCGGCTCGTCCCACCACTCCAGCGCCGAACCGTCCGGCGTGCCCCAGCACGCCAGTTCCAGCGCCAGCCGGGTCAGCTCGGCGGTGCGGACCTCCGGCTCCGGATAAGCCGGGAGGGTGCTGTGCTCGTGCTCCGGCCAGCAGCGGTAGACCACGCCCGGCCCCTGCCGCCCGGCGCGACCGGCGCGCTGGTCGGCGACCGCCGCCGAAACCCGCACCGTGGCCAGGCCGGACAGCCCCCGTCTGTTGTCCACGCGCGACACCCGCGCCAGGCCGGAGTCGACCACCGCCCGCACTCCCGGCACCGTCAGGCTCGACTCGGCGACCGCCGTCGCCAGCACCACCCGGCGCCGCTTCCCCACCCGCAGCGCGGAATCCTGCTCCGACCGCGGCAATCTCCCGTGCAGCGGCAGAACGTCCACATCGGACCCGGCCAGGTTCCCCGCCACCCGGCGGATCTCGGCCGCACCGGGCAGGAAGGCCAGCACGTCGCCGTCCTGCTCCGCGAACGCCGTGCGCACCGCCCGCGCGACGCAGGCCTCGATCCGCTCACCGCGGTTGGGCGGCACGTGCGCGGTGCGCACCGGGTGCGTGCGAACGTGCGCTTCGATGACCGGGGCGTCGCCGAGCAGCTCGGCGACGCGACCGGCGGCGACCGTCGCCGACGTCGCCAGCAACCGGAGGTCCGGGCGCAGCCCGGCGCGCGCGTCGAGCAGCAGCGCCAGCAGCAGATCGGCGTCCAGGTGGCGTTCGTGGCACTCGTCGAGCATCACCACGTCGACGCCGGGCAGCTCGGGATCGCCCTGCAACCGCCGCACCAGCAGGCCCGAGGTCACCACCTCGACCACGGTGCGCCCGCTCCGGCGGCGCTCACCGCGCACCGAGTAGCCGACGCGCTGCCCCACGTCCTCGCCGAGCAGTCCCGCCATGCGCTCCGCCGCGGCACGCGCCGCAAGCCGGCGCGGTTCGGCGACCACGACCCGCAAGCCCTGCTCGGCCAGCGCGAGCGGGACCAGCGTGGTCTTCCCAGTGCCGGGTGGTGCCACCAGGACCGCGGTCCCGCGCTCGGCCAGCGCTCCGGTGACGTCGTCGAGCACCGCCCGCACCGGCAGATCGGGAAGTTCCCGGTCCATCACAACCTGCCTCCGAAGTCATCCGCCCAGCAGCGCGGGCCGCGCGCCGTCGGCGGCGGTCAGACGAGCTCGTCGTCCTCCGGGGAGCGGGTGTAGATCGTCTCCCCGCGCAGGACGGTGCGCAGGCAGCGCGGCATCGGCGCCTGCGGCGAGAGGTCCGGCAGCGGGGGGACGCCGGAACGCGGATCGGTGGACCAGCGCTGCACCCGCGAATCCGTTGCCGCCACGACGAGTTCACCGGCGTCCCACACCGCGTAGGTCGCGGGCGCACCGGGCACGAGGGTGCCGGTCACGCCGTCGTCGATGCCCGCCGCGCGCCAGCCGCCGCGCGTGTGAGCCGTGAACGCCGCGCGCGGCGAGATGCCGAAACCGCTGGTGCGGTGGTGCACTGCGGCCTGCACCGCGCGCCACGGGTCCACCGGCGTCACCGGGGCGTCCGAGCCGAGCGCGAGCAGCGCGCCGTTGGCGGCCAGCTTCGAGAACGGGTTGAGCCGGGTGCCGCGCGGGACGCCGAGGCGGCGCGCGTACATCGCGCCGGAGCCGCCCCACGCCGCGTCGAACGCCGGCTGCACCGACGCCACCACGCCGTAGCGGCCCAGCTCGGCGGCCTGCTGCTCGTCCACCATCTCCAGGTGCTCCAGCCGGTGGCGCAGGCTCGCCAGCGCCGGGACGCCGACCACCTGCGCCGCCTTGCGGAAGCCCGCGCAGACCTCGGCCACGCCGGCATCGCCGATCACGTGGAAGCCGGCCTGCACACCGGCCCGGGTGCAGGCCACCAGGTGCTCGGCCACCGCGTTCGCGTCGAGGTAGAGCACCCCGGAGGTGGTCGGGTCGTCGGTGTAGGGCTCGCGCAGCGCGGCGGTGCGGGAACCGACCGCACCGTCGACGAAGAGGTCACCGGCAAGGCCGCGCGCACCGAGCTCCGCGGCGCGCTCCACCGCGCCGAGCTCGCCCCAGTAGCCGATGACCTCGGGAACGCCGCCCTGCGCCGAGAGCGCGAGCAGGTCGACCAGGTCGTCGGCACCGGAGATGTCCGGCCCGGCGCACTCGTGCACGCAGGCCACGCCCTGCGACGCGGCGTGCCGCAGGAACGCCAGCTGGGCTTCCTTGCGCTGCCCGGAACCGAGGCAATCGCGCGCGGCGCGGCGCACGTGGTGGTGCGCCACGCGGGTCAGCGGGCCGGAATCGCTCCAGCCCTCGGCGCTGCGGGCCAGCGGTGTGCGGTCCACCAGCGCGGTGGACACCAGCGCGGAGTGCACGTCTATGCGGGAGAGGTACACCGGCGCACCGGCGGCGGCGCGGTCGATCTCCTCGCGCGTGGGCGGGCGGCGCTCCGGCCACCAGGTCTCGTCCCAGCCGTGGCCCCACACCAGCGCGCCCGGGTACTCGGCCACGTGGTCGCGCAGCGCGTGCAGGAACTCCGTCAGCGAGGCGCAGCCGGTCAGGTCCAGCCCGTTGAGCAGCAGGCCGGTGGACGTCGCGTGCACGTGCGCGTCCACGAACGCCGGTGCGACGAACGCGCCTTCCAGGTCCACGACTTCGGCATCGGGGTGCAGCGCGCGGCCGACCTCGTCGGAACCGAGCCAGGAGATGGTGCCATCGGTCACGGCCATCGCCGTGGCGGCGGCGTCGACGGGCGAGTGGATTCGTCCGCCGAGCAGCAACGTGGTCTCGGACATGTCCTTCGTGCTTCCCCGTCTCGGGTTTCCGCTGCGATGGTGACCGGCGCGCGGCGCCGGCGGATGGGCTGGTTCGGGCGAGCTTACCCGCCACCGCGCGGACCCCGACGGACCGTCGACCAGATCAGCCGCGCGGCTGCTCGTCCGAGCGTTCTGCCTGCGCAGACCGCTGCGGCGGCAGCAATCGCGGCCCGTCGCCGGGAACGCGCTCGTCGTCCTCGGTGACCGAGACCACCTCGCCGTCGATCACATCGCTGCCCGGCGCGGCGGCACCGCGCTCCCGGCGCACCCGCTGGGTGTGCAGCCACACCTGGTCCTGCATCTCCTTCGACCGCCGCTCGGCGGCGCGCAGCATCCGCTTGCGCAGCACGGCGCGGATCGGCGGGAACAGCAGCAGCAGGCCCGCGACGTCGCTGAGCAGCCCGGGCAGGATGATCAGCAGCCCCGCGGCGGCGATGAGCACGCCGTCGGAGATCTCCCGGTCCGGCGAACGGCGCAACCGCGCGGCCTCCCGGAACTCCACCATCGTGCGGCGTCCCTCGCGGCGCAGCAGCCAGGCGCCCAGCACCGCCCCGGCCACCAGCAGCCCGAGCGTGGCCAGTACCCCGATCGCCTGGCCGAGCGCGACCAGCACGGCGATCTCGGCCACCACGGAGAGCAGGAGCACAACGAAGATCGGCACGGCGGGGCCCTCCTGTCGACTGCAGTCACCGGGTACAACGAACCAGACCCGACAAATGCTCCCGCACCGGGCAGAGGTGATGGAGGTCCTCTCCCGCGGGCCCCATAGAATTCGTTCCGATGCGGGCGCACAGAACGAAAACACTCCTCTTCGTGGCCGTCAGCGGTGTGCTGGCGCTCGCGCTGCTGATCAGCGACCAGTACCTGCCGGGGCTGCCGCTGCAGCCCAAGCAGTTACCGGCCGCGGTGGTCACCATGGGCGACAGCACGCTGTCCGGCGAAGGCGGCGGCGACTACGCGGTGGGGACCAACGGCGAGCGCGGGAACTGGTGCCACCGCTCGGCCGCCGCACCGATCCACCAGCTCCAGCTGCCGCCCGATGTGACCCGCATCAACCTGGCCTGCTCCGGTGCCCGCGCGGAGGTCGTCGGCGCCGACCCGGACCCGGGCCACGCGGAGGGCTCGCAGTCGGCGCAGCTGGCCGAGCTCGCCAAGCGCTACCGCATCACCGACGTCGTGGTGCAGGTCGGCGCGAACGACGTGGGCTTCACCGACACGGTCAACCAGTGCGTGGAGGCCTGGGTGCGCCGCGCCGAGGAGGGCTGCGCCGGGCAGCTGCGCAGCGACTGGCCGCGGCGGATCGAGCGGATGCAGCCGAAGGTCCGCAGCGCGCTGGAGGACATCCGCGCCGCCATGGACAGCGCCGGGTACACCCCGAGCAGCTACTCGCTGGTGGTGCAGTCCTACGCCTCCCCGGTCGGCCCCGACGTCCGCCCCGAGCTGCAGAACCTGTCCGGTTGCCCGTTCCTGACCAGCGACCTGCAGTGGATCCGGGACACCGGCGTGCCGCAGCTGGCGAACGGGTTGCACGAGGTCGCCCAGCAGGTCGGCGCCCGGTTCCTGGACCACTCCCGGGCAGGCTCGGGCCGCGAGGCCTGCACCGGCGACCCCAAGACGGGCGAGGGCGAGTGGTTCACCCGCCTGTCGGTGGACTGGGCGAGCCTCCAGGACGAATCCCGCGCGGCGCACGCGATGCAGGAGTCCTACCACGCCAACGCCGCGGGCCACCGCCAGCTGGGCCGCTGCCTGAGCGAATTCCTCGCCACCACCGAAGAAACGGCGTCCTGCCTCCCGGACGACCGCGGCAACCTCCACCTGGCCACCAACACAGCATCGGCCCTCCCCTCGCACCCCTAACACCCCGCCCCGCCAGGGTTTTCGCAATTTCAATGGAAATCAGACGTCCGATTTCCATTGAAATTGCACGAGGTTTCGGCGTGTCGGACCCCGACACGCCGGTGCGTGTCGGGTGGTGCGCAACTTCCATTGAAATTGGAGGCGTGATTTCAATTGAAATTGCGCCCCCCGCACGGATCCGCGCCGGACACGCGGATCCACTGACCCACCGGACGCGCCGGAGGCGCGAAACCTACTGATCCGCCGGACGCGTTGTCCCGCGGATCCGTTGGAGGGTTGACGCGCCGACTGGCCGTTTCCCGGCGAACCGGTTCTCGGCCAGGCGGCGGGTCAGCGCGCGGCGTCAGATCGCCGGGGGGCGGTTCTCGAAGGGCGTGGACAGGACCACCGTCGTTCGGGTGGAGACCTTCGCCGCTTCGCGGATCTGGCGGAGGAGTTCCTCCAGGCCCAGCGGGGAAGCCACTCGCACCTGGAGGATGTAGGACTCGTCGCCCGCCACCGAGTAGCACGACTCGATCTGCGGCAGGTGCTCCAGGCGCTGCGGGTAGTCGTCCGGGGCCGCCGGGTCGATCGGAGTCAGCGAGATGAACGCGGTCAGCGGCAACCCGATCTGGTCACCGTCCACTTTGGCCGTGTAGCCCTGCAGGGCACCGCGCTGCTCCAGCCGCCGGACCCGCTGGTGCACCGCCGAAACGCTCAGCCCGACGCGCTCGGCCAGATCGGTGAAGCTGCACCGGCCGTCGCGGGCCAGCTCGCGCAGGATGGCGCGGTCGGTGGCCTCCAGCACGGCCGGAGTTGCGGCTCGCTCGCTCACGCCGGCAGCACCACCAGCTCGTGCGGTTGGTTGTTCACGCTCTCCACGCCGTCCTCGGTGACGATGACGATGTCCTCGATCCGCGCACCCCAGCGGCCGGGCTGGTAGATGCCCGGCTCGATGCTGAAGGCCATGCCCGCCTCCAGCTCGATCGCGTTGCCCCCGACGATGTAGGGCTCCTCGTGCACGTCGAGCCCGATGCCGTGACCGGTGCGGTGCACGAAGTACTCGCCGAACCCGGCGGCGGCGATCGGCTCGCGGGCGGCGGCGTCGATGGACTCGGCCGTCGCGCCGGGGCGCACCGCCTGCACCGAGGCGCGCTGCGCGGCTTCCAGCACGGCGTAGGTCTCGCGGACGTCGGCCTGCGCCGGTTCGCCGATCGAGTAGGTGCGGGTGCAGTCGGAGTTGTAGCCCTCCGCGATCGGGCCGCCGATGTCGATCACGACGACGTCGCCGCGCTCGATCACCCGGTCCGACACGTCGTGGTGCGGGCTGGCGCCGTTGGGCCCGGAGCCGACGATGACGAACGCCGCCTCGGTGTGGCCCTCTTCGAGGATCGCGGCGGTGAGGTCGGCGCCGACCTCGGCCTCGGTGCGGCCCGCCTTGAGGAACTCGGCCATCCGGTTGTGCACCCGGTCGATGGCCGCCCCGGCCTTGCGCAGCGCCTCGATCTCGGCGGCGTCCTTGCGCATCCGCAGCTCCCGCAGCACGCGACCGGCGAGCACCTGCTCGGCGTCGGGCAGCGCGGCGCGCAGCGGCAGGACGTGCAGCGCGGCCATCGCGTCGGCGACGGCCAGTCGCTTCGGCTTCCCGCCGCGGCCGGCCAGGTCGGCCACCATGGCGTGCGGGTCCTGGCCGTCGACCCAGGTGACGACGTCGATGCCGAGCTCGGCCAGCGGGATGTCGGCGAAGCCGAGCTCCTCGAGCTTCGGCAGCACCAGCGCGGGCCGGCCGTCGGCGGGCAGCACCAGGCAGGTCAGCCGCTCGTGCGACTCACCGCCGGCGCCCAGGAGGTAGCGCAGGTCGGAACCGGGCGAGATCAGCAGCGCGTCGAGGTCAGCCGCGGCTGCGGTTTCGGCCGCCCGGGTCAGACGGGCGGCGAGCACGGAAGGATCCTGCTTGAACGAGTCGGTCGCCATAGCTCCCCAGCCTAATCCCGAGGTGAAGCCCCGACGTGCGGGCGGTCCAGCCCCCGCCACCCCGGCAGCGCCACCACCGCCAGCGTGACCAGCGCGTAGCCCGCCCCGGCGGCCCACAGCGCGGCCCCCACCCAACGCCGTCGACGAGCGCACCCAGCGGAGCGCCACCGAACGCAACCGCACCGGACAGCCCGAGCACCCGGCCACGCATCGCAGGATCGACCCGCTCGTAGGAGAGCACCGACAGCGTCGGGTTGATCGCACCCGAAGCCAGCCCCGCGACAGCGATGACGATCAGCAGCACGGGCAGTCCGGGTTCCAGGGCCATGACGGCATATCGCGGGGCCCCGGCGATGGCGGTGACCAGCACGAACCGCCTGGGCAACCGCGGCCCGAGCCAGCTGTAGCCGAGGTTGCCCAGCAGCGCGGCGGCGGCCAGGACGCCGCTCATGGCACCGAGCGCGACGGGGCTGCGCAGCACCTCGGCGGCGTAGATCGGGTGGAGGACCCCGATCGCGGCCATGTCGAGGGTGTTCATCACGAGCAGGACCAGCACGATCATCACCAGCAGGCGATCGCCGAGCAAGGCGCGGGCACCGGCGCGGAGGTCGGCCAGGTAGCCGCCGTTCGAGCGCCCGGCGCGGCCGCGGGGAACGCCGAGCGCGGTCAACCCCGCAGCCAGCGCGAAGAGCATTCCCACTGCGAGCAAGACGGTGGTTTCGGAGACCGCGGCCAGCGCCGCGCCGCCGAGCGGAGCGCCCAGCATCTGCGCGCAGCGGTTGGCCGCGTCGAGCCCTCCGGAGCCGCGTTCCACGGGCATCCCGGCCCGTTCGAACAGATCGGGAGCCACCGCCCGCCGCGCTGTCTGTCCCGGTGCCCGGCTGGCGCCGAGCAGCGCGGCGAGCGCGAACAGCTGCCACATCACGAGGCCGAAGGCGTTGTGCAGCAGCGGAATCGCGACGAGCACCACGGCGGCCGCGAGGTCCGATCCGATGGCGCTGCGGCGGGCGCCGAGCCGGTCCACCAGTGGACCCCCCACCGCGGCCAACGCCACCAGCCCGGCCATCTCGACGGCGGCGACGGCGCCCACCAGCATCGCGCTGCCCATCAGCGCCAGCACGAACCACGGGACGACCAGCAGCGCGACCGCCGTGGCGAACGCCGACACGCCGGTCGATGTCCACAGCAGGACGACCGGCGCGCGGCCGTTCACGGCTGCGAGCGCGGGAAGGCCTGGAACTGCACGGCGACCTGCTCGTCACCGTCCTCGGCAGGACGCCGGTACTCGTCGAGCAGCTCGTGCAGTCGCCGGGTCAGCTCGCCGAGTTCCTCCGGCCGGAGCCAGAGGAAGGTGTCCGACAGGGATGCCGCCCCGGTCCACTCCGGCGACCACCGCTGCCGTTCGGCCAGGAACGCCGTGCTCTGGCGGTAGTGCGCGCTGGCGACCTCGTACAGGTACGCGGCCAGCGGCCCCTGTTCGTCCGGGCCGAATTCGCCGGTGGAGACCGCGGTGTGCTCGTGCACCGCGCGCCACCAGCGTTCGCGCCGGTTGCCCCGCCCGGTGTCCTCCTCGACGAACCCGTGCTCGGCGAGCTGCCGGAGGTGCCAGCTCGTCGTCCCGCTGCTCTCCCCCACCCGCGCGGCCAGCTGCGTCGCCGTCGCGGGCCCGTCGCTGCGCAGCATGCCCAACAGCTGCACCCGCAGCGGATGCGCCAACCCGCGCAGGCTCTTCGCGTCCAACTTCCGGTCCACGCGAGCACGACACGATCGCCAAGAAGCCTTTGCAAAGGGTTCTTGGCGATCGACCCGGAGGCTCGACCTCCGAATGCGACGAGGGGTCGTGTGCGCCCAGAAGTGCTCGGCACTCACGACCCCCTGCTCCGGCAGGTAGCGCTCAGCGGGGACCGCGTCTCACGGGGTCAGGTCGAAGACCTCCAGCTCGGCTTTGGCGGCACCGCCGTCCGCGAACAGGCGCACCCGGTCGCTGCCCGGGTCCGGGAACACCAGGTCGGTCAGCACCGCCCGGCCACCGGCGGCGAAGACCTCCACTCCGGAGCGGTCCGCGATGATGCGCAGCGGCAGGGCGTCCCCGGGCATCGCCAGCGGCGTGGCGTGCCGGGCGGGGAAGGCCGAACCGACGTGCGCGGAGCCGGACTCGGTGCGGTCGACGAACAGCTCCTGCTCGGCGACGTCGTAGCCGACCCGGGTGCGATGGCCGTCGCCGGCGAAGACCTCGACGCCGAACGCCGCGGCCGCACTCGGCCGGAAGACCGCGACGACGTCCAGCGCGGTCCCGGAGAACTCCGGGCTCCGCCCGCCGCCGATCACCCCGTTCCAGGCGCGTCGGTTCGACCGCGCCGAGGTGAGCTCGTCGACCGGTTCCTGCACCAGCCGCACCCCGTCGCCGGTGTCGGTGAGACCGAGCTGGCGCGGCGTGGTCATCGAACCCCGCCACGGGTCGGTGGGGACCGCCTCCGCGTAGTCCCAGTTGCTCATCCAGCCCAGCCACAGGCGGCGGCCGTCCGGCACGTCCGAGAACGACTGGGGCGCGTAGAAGTCCGCGCCCCGGTCAACCCAGCGGACCTCCTCCGGTGCGCCGTCGCTGGTGAAGGTGGTGCCGTCGAAGTCGCCGAGGAAGTACTGCGTCGCCGATCCCCCGGCGGGCCCGCCCGGGTTGATGCTCACGATCAGCACCCACCTGGTGCGCTCGGGATCACCGTCCACCGGGAGCTCGAACAGGTCCGGGCACTCCCACACCCCGCCGTGCGCACCGTGCTCGACGCCGAACTCGCTGAGCAGTTCCCAGTCGCGCAGGTTCGGCGAACCGCAGATGTGGATGCGGTCGCCGACGGCCAGCAGCAGCACCCAGCGACCGGTCGGTGCGTGCCAGAACACCTTGGGGTCGCGGAAGTCCTCTTCGCCGGGGTTCGGGATCACCGGGTTGCCCGAGTACTTGGTCCAGGTGCGCCCGCGGTCACCGCTGAAGGCGATGCTCTGCTGCTGGGTGTCGCCCGCGCTGGTGTAGATCGCCACCAAACCCGGCTGCCCGCCGAAGAAGCCGCTCGTGTCGTGGTGGTCGACCACAGCGCTGCCGGAGTAGATCGCACCGAGTTCGTCGGGTTCCAGGGCCACCGGGAGCTCCTGCCAGCGCACCAGGTCGGTGCTCACCGCGTGGCCCCAGGACATGTTGCCCCACTGATCGCCGTAGGGGTTGTGCTGGAAGAAGAGGTGGTACTCGCCGTCGAAGTGCACCAAGCCGTTGGGGTCGTTGATCCAGTTGCGGGAGGGGGCGAATCGAACGCTCGGACGCCATTGCGGCGTCTCCGCCGCCGAAGCGGCGGGACCGGTGAGGGCGTGCAGGGCGCCTAGGCCGAGCACCGCGCTGGACGCGGCGAGGAAACGGCGGCGCGGCAGGACCAACGGGTGGTGGCGGTCGTCGGGTGTGTTCACTGGCGCTCCTCTGCTCCGTTGCGTGGACCGTCGTGGGCTGCCAGGAAGCAGCCGCCAGCCGTCCCGCGGCGAGGCGGGACGGCTGGAGAACGTGGGCGAGAACCGGCTGGATCAGGCGGGGGCTTTGTCCAGGTCTTGTTCCAGGAGGGCGGCGAGTTCGTCCAGGGCCGCCTCGTCGGGGCCGGAGAGCTCGACCTCCTCGCCGTGCCGGGCGCCCAGCGACATCAGGCCCAGGACGCTGGCCGCGTCGACCGGCGCACCGGCCTCGCCGTCGACGACCTTGGCGACGGTGACCGGCTGGGCTTGCGCGGCGGCGGCCTGGGCGAGCAGCGCGGCCGGGCGGGCGTGCAGGCCGACCGAAGCGGCGATGCGGACTCGTCGTTGCATCTCGTCATTCCTCTCGAAAAGGTCAGGCCGCGACCGCGGTCTTCTCCGGTGCGGCGGTTTCGGTGCGACCGATCTGCTTGGCGAACAGGACGGCGAGCGCGGCGACCACGACCCCGGCCGCGATCGCGCCCAGGTACGGCAGCGCGTTGCCGACCAGCGGCAGCACGAAGATGCCGCCGTGCGGCGCCCGGAGGGTCGCGCCGAAGGCCATCGACAGCGCCCCGGTGGTGGCCGATCCGACCACGATGGACGGGATCACCCGCAGCGGATCGCCCGCGGCGAACGGGATCGCGCCCTCGGTGATGAACGACGCGCCCAGCAGCCAGGCGGTGCGCCCGCTGGCGCGCTCGGCCGGGGTGAACAGCTTGCCGCGCACCGCCGATGCCAGCGCCAGGGCCAGCGGCGGCACCATCCCGGCGGCCATCACCGCGGCCATGATCTCCAGCGACGCGGTGGTGGCGATGCTCAGTCCGCCGACGGCGAAGGTGTAGGCGACCTTGTTGATCGGCCCGCCCATGTCGAAGGCGATCATCGCGCCGAGCAGCGCGCCCAGCAGCGCCGCGTTGGCCCCGGACAGCCCGGTCAGCCACCCGGTCAGCGCGGTCATGACCAGCGCGATCGGCTTGCCGATGACCACGAACATCAGCAATCCGACGATCAGCGTGCCCAGCAGCGGCAGCACCACCACCGGCATGATCCCGGCGATGCCGCGCGGCACCCTGATCTTCTTGAGCGCGACGAGCACCGCACCGGCCAGCAGACCGGCGATCAGCCCGCCGAGGAAGCCCGCGCCGACGGTCACCGCCACCGCGCCGCCGACGAAGCCGGGGGCGATCGCGGGCCGGTCGGCGATGGCGAAGGCGATGAACCCGGCCAGCACCGGCACCAGGAACTCGAAGGCGGTGGAACCGACCTGGTTGAACAGCGCCGCCCAGCTGACCAGGCTCGCCGCGTCGAAGTGCTCGGTGACCGGCGGCGCCTCGGTGATCTGGTAGCCGCCGAGCGCGAAGCTCAGCGCGATCAGCAGACCGCCCGCGGCCACGAACGGGATCATGTAGCTGACACCGGTCATCAACCACTGCCGCAGCCGGGTGCCGAAACCGGTCCCGGCGACGACCTTGCTGGCCAGTTCCGGTTCCGCCGCGGCGGGTTCCGGCGTCGCGGCCGGTTGCTGCGCGGCGGCGTCGGCGGCGCGCAGCAGGAGGCCGGCGGCGTCGTTGATCGCCTGCTTGACCGGCGCCTCCACCACCGGCTTGCCCGCGAAGCGGTCCCGGTCGCGCACGCCCACGTCGGCGGCCAGGATCACCGCGTCGGCCGCTTCGATGTCCGCAGTGGACAGTGGTGTGGAACCCGCCGAACCCTGGGTCTCCACCAGCATTTCGTGCCCGGCGTCCTTGGCCGCCTGTTCCAGGGCCTCGGCCGCCATGTAGGTGTGCGCGATGCCCGTCGGGCACGCGGTGACGGCGACGTACTTCACGGCGAGACCTCCCCGCGCACGTACTCGGCCAGCTGCGCGGCGTCGGTGGCGTCGCGCAGATTCTGCTTGAACTCCGCGCGCACCAGCCGGCGGGCCAGCGCGGCGAGCACCGTCATGTGGTCGGCGCCGCCGCCTTCCGGCGCGGCGATCAGGAAGATGAGGTCGGCCGGGCCGTCCTCGGCGCCGAAGTCGACCCCGGTCGCGCTGCGGCCGAAGGCCAGCGTCGGCGCGGTCACCGCCGCGGAGCGGCAGTGCGGGATGCCGATGCCGCCTTCCAGCCCGGTCGGCATCTGCTGCTCGCGAGCCTCGATGTCGGCCAGGAACCGCTCGACGTCGGTGACCCGCCCGGCGGCGGCCAGCCGCTCGGCGAGGCTGCGCACCACGGCCCGCCGGTCGGTGCCGGCCAGGTCCAGGTCGACGAGTTCGGGGGTGATCAGTTCGGTAGTCATGCCGCCACTCCGCTGAGGCTCACTGATTCGTCCACTGCGTCCACCCGCACCCGCTGCGGGTGGACGTCGTCCGGTGCGGGCATCCGGCTGCCGGCCAGGCCGACCGCCGCCCCGCCGTAGGCCACCGCGACGCGCAAGGCGTCGGGGCCGCTGCCGCCCGCCCGCAGGAAGCCGGCGAGCGTCGCGTCACCTGCACCGACGGTGCTGAGCACCGCCGTCACCTCGCTGGTGGCGTGCCAGGTGCCGGACTCCGCGACCAGCACCGCGCCGAGCTGCCCGAGGCTCACCAGCACGGCACCCACGCCACCGGCGCGCAGCCGGCCCGCGACGTCCAGCACGTCGCCGAGGTCGCGCAGCGGGCTCCCGGCCAGCTCCGCGAGTTCGGCGAGGTTCGGTTTGACCAGGTCCGGCCCCGCCTCGCAGGCCAGCGCCAGCGGCTGCCCGGAGCTGTCCACGGCGACCTTCGCCCCGGCGCGGCGGGCCGCGGCCGTGATGCGGGCGTGCAGGTCCTCCGGGCACCCGGCGGGCAGACTTCCGCAGGTCACCAGCCACTCGGCCCGTCCGGCGAGGTCGGCGGCGGTCCGCTCCAGCGCCGCGACCTCGGCGGCGGCGAGCTCCGGACCGGGTTCGTTGAACTTGCTCGTGGTGCCGTCGGCTTCGACCACCGCGATGTTGCTGCGCGTCGGTGCCTGCACGGGCACCTCCACCACCGGCACCGATTCCGGCGCGAGCAGCTCGGCCAGGCGCGCGCCGTCGGCGCCGCCGGAGGGCAGCACGGCCAGCGTCGGCACCTCGGCCGCGGCCAGCGCGCGGGAGACGTTGACGCCCTTGCCCCCGGGATCCAGCCGGGTGCGGACGGTGCGGTGCACCGCGCCGCGCGCCAGGCGGTCCACCTGCACGGTGCGGTCCAGGCTGGGGTTGGGGGTCACGGTCACGATCACGCCAGCACCACTTCCGCTTCGACCTGTTCGAGCTCGTCGAGCGCCGCCTCGTCGAGGCCGTCGTCGGTGACCAGCACGTCGATCTCGGCGAGCTCGGCGAACCGGCTGAACTGGTCGTCGCCGTACTTGCTGTGATCGGCCAGCACGACGCGCTTGCGGCTGGCCGCCACCATCGCCGCCTTGACCGCGGACTCGGCCGGATCAGGGGTGGTGCAGCCGCGCATCGCGGAGAACCCGTTGGTGCCGAAGAAACCGATGTCCACGGTGAGCCCGCGCAGCACGTCCAGCGCCCAGGATTCCACCGTCGCCAGCGTGGTGCCGCGGATCCGGCCGCCAAGGATGTGCACGTTGTAGTTGTTGCGGGTGGCCAGCTGGGTGGCCACCGTCAGCGAGTTGGTCACCACCGTCAACTCGCGGTCGGCGGGCAGCAGCCCGGCCAGCCTGGAGGTCGTGGTGCCCGCGTCCAGCAGCACCGTGCCCCGGCTGGGCACCAGGTCCAGCGCGGCGCGCGCGATGCGCTCCTTCTCCGCGGCGTTGGTCTGGTCGCGCAGCGAGACGCCGGGTTCGAAGTCCAGCCGCTCGACCGGGATGGCACCGCCGTAGACGCGCCGGACCAGGCCCTGCCGCTCGAGCGCGGCGAGGTCGCGGCGGATGGTCTCGGGTGCCACCTCGAACTCGGCCGCCGCGGCGGTGACGTCGATGCGCCCGTCGCGACGTGCCCGCTGCGCGAGCAGCTGTTGGCGCTCCGCCCCGTACATGCCCGTTGTCCTCCGGTTAATGTTTGGTGTTGCCTGATTGTGCCCTGTGTTGCCATATTGTCAAGCCTCTGGGAACGCCGGGGAAACGTTCGGCCACGACGAGGAGCGCGCATGACCACCAGCACCCTGCCCGCGAAGACGCACCACGGCGTCGGCGTCAGCCCTGGTCGGGCGGCCGGCCCGGTCGTGCGGGTTCATGACCGGTTGCCCGATCCGATGCCCGGTCCGGCACCGGCCGACCCGGCGGCCGATGCCGCACGCATCCGCCCCGCAGCGGAAGCCGTGGCGCAACGCCTGCTCGCGCGCGCCGCCGCGGCCGACGGCGCAGCGCGGGAAGTGCTGGAGATGACCGCGACGATGGCCACCGACCCGTCGCTGCTCGGCAAGGCCGAGCAAGCGGTCACCGAGCGGGGCCTGCCCGCGCCGCGCGCGGTCTTCGAGGCCGCGGGCGAGTTCGCCGAACTGCTGGCCGCGACCGGCGGCTACCTGGCCGAGCGGGCGCGCGACGTGCTCGACGTGCGGGATCGCCTGATCGCCGAGCTGACCGGCACCGAACCGCCCGGTGTCCCGGAGCTGTCCGGCCCGAGCGTGCTGATCGCGCGCGATCTGGCCCCGGCCGACACCGCCGACCTGGATCCGCGGCTGGTGCTGGCGCTGGTGACCGAGGAGGGCGGCCCCACCAGCCACACCGCGATCCTGGCGCGGTCGCTGGGAATTCCGGCGGTGGTGGCCGCGCGCGGCGCGCTGGCGGTGGAGTGCGCAGGCGCCCGGGTCGACGGCGCGGCGGGTACCGTCGAGCTGTTCGAGCAGGCCGTGGAACCGCAGGCGGCGACTCGCAGCCGGGCGCGGTGGAACGGCGTCGGGACCACTTCGGACGGACATCGGGTCAAGCTGCTGGCCAACATCGGCTCGGCCGCCGACGCGCGAGCCGGCATCGCCGCCGACGCGGAGGGATCGGGCCTGTTCCGCACGGAGTTCTGCTTCCTGGACGCCGCGACCGAACCGGACGTCGAGGCGCAGCGCAGCGCCTACGCCGCCGTGCTGGAACCCTTCGCGGGCAAGCCGGTCGTGGTGCGCACGCTCGACGCCGGCGCCGACAAACCGCTGCCGTTCCTGGCGATCGGCGAGGAACCCAACCCGGCGCTGGGCGTCCGCGGGCTCCGGGTCGCCTTCGACCGGCCCGACCTGCTCGACCGCCAGCTCACCGCGATCGCCGCTGCCGCAGCCGAGACCGGCGCGGAGGTGTCGGTCATGGCACCGATGATCGCGACCGCCGCGGAGGCCGCGTGGTTCGCCGAACGCGCCCGCGCCGCGGGCATCGAGCGCGTCGGAGTCATGGTGGAGACCCCGGCGGCGGCGTTGACGGCGGACGCGCTGCTCGACGCCGTCGACTTCGTCAGCGTCGGCACCAACGACCTCGCGCAGTACACCTTCGCGGCCGATCGCATGCTCGGCGCGCTCGCCGCGCTCAACGACCCGTGGCAACCAGCGCTGCTGCGCCTGATCGCGCACCTGGCCCGAGCAGGCCTGGAGCGGGGCAAACCGGTCGGAGTCTGCGGCGAAGCAGCGGCCGATCCCCGACTGGCCGGAGTCCTGACCGGCCTGGGCGTCACCAGCCTGTCCATGAATCCCGCAGCCCTGCCCGCGGTCGGTGCCGCGCTGGCCGAGCGCACGCTGGCGGACTGGCAGCAGGCAGCGCAAAGCGCTCTGGCCGCAACGGACCCCGCCGGAGCCCGCCGCGCCGCCGGGCAGGACTGACGCTCGCGAGCGGCGGTGGCCCTCACCCACCGCCGCTCACCGAATCTCGACAATCGTGGCTCTCGTGACGTGTCCGCGGGTACGGCGCCTGGCGATCGGCGGTGATGGCCCTGGCGAAGCGCCCCTCGTCCTGGGCGGCCAGCGATTCTCCGCAATGCGGGAGGTCGGGCGGTGGCCACCGCATACGATCTGCTCGTGGAGATCGCTCGCTTGGTGCTGGACTACCTCAACACGCTGATCTGGCCGGTGGCGCTGCTCGTGCTCGTCATCGCCGGGCGTTCCCAGATCTCCGGGCTGGCCGCGAAGCTGACCGGCATCGAGGCCGGCACCGGCGGGATCAGCGCGACCTTCGAGCAGGCGGCCGAACAAGCCGAGTCCCTCCGCCCGGGCGAAGGTGCCGCTGCGGTCCCGGTGGACCGGCTCGTCCGAGTCGCCCCGGAGACCTACCGCGATGCCCGTGAGCTCGGCGACCACCTGGCGGCCGGAACCCCGGTCCTGCTGGATCTGCAGGACCTTCCGGAGGCCGACGCCAAGCGGTTCGTCGACTTCAGCGCGGGTGCGGTGCTCATCAGCCGCGGCTTCATCCAGCGCATGGACGCCCGCCAGTTCCTCCTCGTGCCCGGGGCACCGGCACCCCGACCGGTGGCTGACCCGGCGCAGAACTGATCAACCGCGGTCCTGATCCTGCCGCTCGACGCGGTGCAGTTGCTCGCCGAATGCCAGGACCGTCTCAGCCGGGCGCACCAAAGCGACAACGAAGAGCATCCAGTCCCGGCGCGCAGCCTGCTCGGTCTCGCCGGTGAAAGCCTCGCCGCGGTCGGACGACCGGCGACGGCGCCACAGGCACAGCCCGGGAAAGCCCGTCGCGAGCAGCACGGCCACTGACGGCAACAGGATCACGAGCAGCGACGACACCGCTCACCTCACCCACGCGCCGCGCTCGACCGCAGTGCGGGCGCATTGGGCGCTGAACCCGGCGGGTCGAACCCGCTGCTCCAGGAGCAAACGAGGCACGGTGGATCTGCCCGCGGCGCACCGCGTGCGGGGATCACCACGGTGTGCGGCGAGGCTGACGGAGGCGGGGCTCGGCGGTGTCGGTGGCATGCCAAGGACAAAACCCATCGCACCCACTGACCACGCCACAACCCGAATTTCGCGAACCGCTTGACAGGAAGACGAATACCCTCTCCGGCCATTAATCGACAAACCCAGAACAGCATTCCGGAAATTTGTCAAATTTCCCCTTCTCGCAATTCTTGGTGTACCTTTGCGGCCGCCGCGAGCGCAGTTCTGCCGGCGGCCGATCTGTATTTGTCCACCAGGCGAGATGCAGGAGCGGTTCATGACCTTCTTGGTGACCGGTGCGACCGGGAGCGTCGGCAGGCACGTCGTGGCGCGGCTGCGCGACGCGGGCGCGCAAGTGCGCGCTGTGACGCGGAATCCCGGCACAGCCGACTTCCCCGCGGACGTCGAAGTCGTCGCCGGCGACCTCGACCGGCCCGAAACGCTCGAACCCGCGCTGGCCGGGATCGAGCGCGCGTACCTGTTCCCGCACGACGACGCGACGGCATTCGCGGAATTGGCGAAGAAGGCCGGCGTGCGCCGGATCGTCGTGCTGTCCTCGGCGTCGGCCGGAATCGAGTACAAGCGCGAGCACAATTCCCACAGCCACGCGTGGCACCTCGCGGTGGAACGCGCCGTGGAGGATTCCGGAATCGCGTGCACCGCCATCCGGCCCGGTTCCTTCGCGTCGAACTCGCTGCTCTGGGCCGACGCCATCCGCTCGGGATCCGCGGTGCGCTCTCCCTACGCGTCGGCGGCGCAGGCACCCGTCCACGAAGCCGACATCGCCGCGGTGGCCGCCACCGCGCTGCTCGAAGACGGCCACACCGGGGCGAAGTACACGCTCAGCGGGCCCGCGTCGATCACCCTGGCCGAGCAGGTGCGCACCATCGGCGAGGCGCTCGGCCGGGAGACCTCCTTCGAGGAGCTGACCCCGGAGCAGGGACGGGCCGAGCTGCTGCGGAACCTGCCCGAGGACATCGTCGACATGCTCCTCGGCTACTGGGCCGAAGCCGTCGACCAGCCGGAACCCGTGCTGCCGACCGTCGAGCAGGTCACCGGCCGCCCGGCGCGCACCTTCGCGCAGTGGGCGGCCGACCACGCGGCCGACTTCCGCTGAACGGGGGGCCGAGGATGACCGAACGGATGGTCGCGTCCGGGACCGCGCGGCTGTGGAGCGAGGACCACGGCGATCCCGGCGACCCGCCGGTCCTGCTGATCTCGGGCGACTGCCAGTCCGCGCTGTTCTGGCCCGACGAGGTGGTGGCGGCGCTGGTCGGCGGCGGGTTCCGCGTGATCCGCTACGACCACCGGGACACCGGGCGCTCGACCCACCGGGACTTCGCCGCGAACCCCTACACCTTCGACGACCTCACCGCGGACGCCATCGCGGTGCTGGACGCATGGGACGTTGGCGCGGCGCACGTCGTCGCCTTCTCGATGGGCGCGGGCCTGGCGCAACTGCTCGCGGTCGACCACCCGCACCGGATGCTGAGCCAGACGCTGATCTGCACCCACGCGCTGGGGATCGACTTCGCGGACAACGCGGCGCGGGCGCTGGCCGGTGAACCGTCCCTGGACGGCCTGCCGCTGCCGGAATCGCGCGTGTTCGAAGCGCTGGAACTGCACGCCGAGCCCGCGGCCGACCGGTCGGCCGAGCTCGACCGGCGCGTCGCGGGCTGGCGCATCATGGCAGGTGACGCATTCGACCCGGCCGAGTTCCGGCGCCGGGAGGAACGGGTGATCGACCACGCCGGCACCCTGCACCAGAGCATCGCGCACGGGTACGTGACCGAGGGGATCGCCACGCGCGGGGCAGATCTGGCCCGCATCACCGCTCCGACGCTCCTGGTCCAGGCGCCGCTGGACCCGATCAGCCCGCCACCGCACGGACGCCACCTCGCCGAGTCGATCCCCGGCGCGGCGCTGGTCGAGATCCCGGGCATGGGGCACGCGCTGACGGGCGCGGCGCTCGACGCCCTGCTCCCGGCGGTCCTCGCCCACCTCCGCCGGTGACACCGGGCCGTGAGCGCGAGAGCCGGTTCCGCGCTCACGGCCCCCGAGCCGGATGTCGCCGGGTCGTGACAAGCTGTGGCGGTGACTGGTCCTCTGATGCTCGTCGACTCGGCCGGGTTGTGGTTCCGCTCGTTCTACGCCCTGCCGGACTCGCTGACCGCGCCGGACGGGACGCCGGTGAACTCCGTGCGCGGCTTCTGCGACATGCTCGCCAAGCTGATCACCGATCGACGCCCCGCCCGGCTGGTCGCCTGCCTGGACAACGACTGGCGCCCGCAGTTCCGGGTCGACGCGCTGCCGTCCTACAAGGCGCACCGCGTGGCCGAGGAGGACCCGGACGCCGAAGAGGTCCCGGACGCGCTCTCCCCGCAGGTCCCGGTGATCCTCGACGTGCTCGACGCGGCGGGCGTGGCCACCGCGGAGGCCGAGGGCTACGAGGCCGACGACGTCATCGGCGCGCTGGCCTGGCGCGAGGACCGGGACCCGGTGGAGGTCGTCACCGGCGACCGCGACCTGTTCCAGCTGGTGCGCACCGATCCCACCCCGGTGCGGGTGATCTACATCGGCGCCGGGCTGGCCAAGGCGCAGAACTACGGGACCGCCGAGCTCGCCGAGAAGTACGCGCTCTCCCCGGAGCGGGCGGGCGACGACTACGCCGACATGGCCGTTCTGCGCGGCGACCCGTCGGACGGCCTGCCCGGCGTGGCGGGCATCGGCGAGAAGACCGCCGCGAAGCTGATCACCCAGTTCGGCTCCCTCGAAGCCCTGCTGGCGGCGGCCGACAGCGGCGCTCCCGGGCTGACGCCCCGGGTCCGCGGCAAGCTCGCCGAAGCCTCGGACTACCTCGCCGCGGCGCCGTCGGTGGTCCGCGTGGCGCACGACGCGCCGGTGGTCATCGACCGCCCCGACGCGATGCCGAAGTCCGAAGTGGACGTCGACCGGCTGCGCGAGCTGCAGAGCACCTGGGGGCTCGGCGCCAGCATCGACCGGCTCATCACCGCACTGGAGCTCTGAGTCCGCCGCAGGAGGCGAGATGCCCGAGGAGCAGGTGCTGCGCTCGGTCGAGCGGACGCTGGCCGTGCTGCGGGCGTTCTCGCCGGAGCATCCGGAGATGACGCTCACCGAGGTCGCCCAGGCCAGCGGCCTCGACCGGGCCGGAGCCCGGCGGATCCTGCTGTCGCTGGTCCACCTCGGCTACGTGCGGCACGACGAGCGGCGCTTCGCGCTGACGCCGCAGGTGCTGGAGTTCGGCCACGCGTACCTGTCGAGCCGGTCGCTGCCGCAGATAGCCGAACCGCACCTGCGGCGGCTCACCGGGGAACTGCGGGAGATGACCGCGCTCGCCGTGCTGGACGGCGACGAGATCCGCTACGTGGCGCAGGTCCCGAGCCCGAAGCTGCTGTCCGTCACGATCCCGGTCGGCACCCGCTTCCCGGCGCACGCCACCTCGATGGGCAAGGTGCTGCTGGCGGGCATGTCACCGGAGCTGCTGGAGGCGCGGCTGCGGTCCGCGGACCTGAAGCAGCTCACCCCGCACACCGTCACCACCCGCGAACGACTGCTCGCCGACCTCGCCGCGATCCGCGAGCAGGGCTTCGCGATCTCCGACAGCGAGCTGGAGGAAGGCCTGCGGGGCGTCGCGGCGCCGGTCCGCGACTCGGACGGCAAGGTGATCGCCGCGGTCAACGTCTCGCTGGACGCGCACCGCGCACCGGAGGGGGCGGTGCGGCGGGAGATCGTGCCGCTGCTGGTGACCACCGCGTCCCGGATCGAGGCCGACCTGCGGCTGAAACAGCCGGCGGGCCATCAGAGGTAGCGCGGCGCCTGGACCGGAATTCCGCGTTGCGGCCCGGCGCCGCTGCGCGCCGTTGTGGAATTGAACGCCCCTCCTCGATTCGAAGCCGTCGGCAATTGCGCCGGAGAAGTTCGCCCAGCGACCGCTCGAGTCGCCGCGCGAACGAGCCACGATCGGCCGGAATTCCTCGGCGCGGTCGCCCCGCATCTCGCGCGGAATCGCGTTTTCCCAGTTCACCGTGCGGTATCGACGTCCTCCCGAACGATCCGATCAGCACGTCCACCAGCCTTCGTGTCGCGCATCACAACCATTTCGGCTCCGTTTCGCGCCTACGATCCACGTCACACACGGCCCGCTGATCATTTTCGATCGTTCCGGACTGGGCCGCTGCTGTCCCAATGGAGGGGTGGAGATGACCGGCAGGATTCGGAACCAGCGGTTCGCGGCGAAAGTCGTCGAGGCCCCGGAAGCCGTCGATCTGATCGAGCCGGGCGCCAACGTGGGCATGAGCGGATTCACCGGGGCCGGATACCCCAAGGAGGTGCCGGGCGCGCTGGCCAAACGGGTCGCCGAGGCGCACGCGCGCGGACTGCCGATGAAGTTCGGCCTGTGGACCGGCGCCTCCACCGCGCCGGAGCTGGACGGGGCGCTCGCCGACGTGGAGGGCATCGACCTGCGCCTGCCGTACCAGTCCGACCCGGTCACCCGCGCGAAGATCAACAGCGGCCTGATGGACTACACCGACATCCACCTCTCGCACGTCGCGCAGCGCGTGTGGCAGGGCGCCTTCGGCAAGCTCGACGTCGCGGTGGTGGAGGTCAGCGGCATCACCGAGGACGGCCGTCTGGTCCCGTCGTCCTCGGTGGGCAACAACAAGACCTGGCTCGAACAGGCGGACCGGGTGATCCTCGAGGTCAACTCGTGGCAGAGCGAGCACCTGGAGGGCATGCACGACATCTACTACGGCACCGCGCTGCCGCCCCGGCGCAAGCCGATCCCGATCACCCGCCCGGCCGACCGGATCGGCACGCCGTACCTGGAATGCCCGGCGGACAAGGTGATCGCCGTCGTGGAAACCGAATCACCCGACCGCAACACGGTTTTCACGCCTCCGGACGAGACGTCCGAGCGGATCGCCGGGCACGTGCTGGATCTGCTGGAATCGGAGGTGCGCTCCGGTCGGCTGCCCCGCGAGCTGCTCCCGCTGCAGTCCGGGGTGGGCAACGTGGCCAACGCCGTCCTGGCCGGGCTCGGTGCCGGGCCGTTCGACGGGATGACCGCCTACACCGAGGTGATCCAGGACGGCATGCTGGCGCTGATCGAATCGGGGAAGCTGCGGACGGCCTCCGCGACGGCGTTCTCGCTCAGCCCGGCGGCGATCGACCGCTTCAACCGCGACGCCGCGGCGTACCGGGACAGGATCCTGCTGCGCCCGCAGGAGATCAGCAACCACCCCGAGGTGGTGCGCCGGCTCGGGTGCCTGGCGATGAACGGCATCGTGGAGGCCGACATCTACGGCAACATCAACTCGACGCACCTGATGGGCAGCCGGATCCAGAACGGCATCGGCGGCTCGGGCGACTTCGCGCGCAACGCCCACGTGTCGATCTTCGTCACGCCGTCGGTCGCCAAGGGCGGTGCGGTGTCGGCGATCGTGCCGATGGTCTCGCACGTCGACCACACCGAGCACGACGTCGACGTCATCGTGACCGAACAGGGCCTGGCCGACCTGCGCGGCCTGTCGCCCAGGAAGCGGGCCGAGCGGATCATCGCCAACTGCGCCCACCCCGACTTCCGCCCGGCGCTCCAGGACTACTACGACCGGGCGCTGCGATCGTCCTTCGGCCTGCACACCCCGCACCTGCTGGGAGAGGCGCTGTCCTGGCACCAGCGCTACATCGAGGAGGGCTCGATGCGCGCTGCCGCGGCGGGCTAGCACCGCGGCGCGATCTCGCGGGAGTTCAGGCGTCCGGAACTTCGCGGGATCGCGCGCGTTCCAGGCCCACCGGGTCGTGGGCGCTGAACACCTCGACCTGATCGCGGTGCGCGGTGACCAGGTCGCGCAGCCGGTCCTGGTTGTGCCGCCGCAGCGGGCCGTCGACCTGCACCTTGTTCTGGAAGTAGCGCAGCATCGGGCTGCAGTGCGGGTGCTCGGCCATCTCACCGTGGTGGAAGAACGCGTCACCGGCGTGCAGCAGCCACTTCCCGTCCGGTTTCCGCACCGCGACACCGGTGTGGCCGCGGGTGTGGCCGGGCAGCGGCACGAGCAGGATCTCCGGCGGCAGGCCCGGCAGGTCGCGCACCGCTTCGAAGCCGAACCAGCGTTCGCCGCCGGTGCTCCCGTGAACCCTCCACTTCGGACCGTGCTGGAACTGGTGGCGCAGGTAGCGGTCCTGCTCGACATCGCGCAGCATCGTCCGGTGCTCGACGTCGTGGACGTGCACCTCGGCGTGCGGGAAGTCCGGCAGCCCGCCCGCGTGGTCGAGGTCCAGGTGCGTCAGCACGATGTGCCGCACGTCCTCCGCCCGGTGGCCCAGGCGCTCCAGCTGGGCCACCGCCGTCTCGCCGGCGTCGAGCACCGGACGGGCCAGCCGGAGCCGCTGCTTCATGAGCCTCGCGTGCGTGGTGACGTCCGGGATGCCCATGCCGCTGTCGATGAGCACCAGCCCCCGCTCGGTCTCGACGAGCAGGCAGTGGCAGATCATGCGCGCAGCGCCGAACCTGCTGCCCGCGTCGTTGACCAGCCGTCCGCCGAAGGGCCGCATGGTGCCGCAGTTGAGGTGGTGGATCCGCATCAGTTCCCCTCCGCCCGCGCCGCTTCCAGCAGTGCGGTCAGTTGTGCTCCTGCCGTTCGCAGCGGCGCGACGTCGCGCCGCACCTTGGCCAGCAGCAACCCGCCTTCCAGCAGCGACAACGCGACGACGGCGAGTTCCGCGGCCCGCTGCGCCGGGATCCCCCAGCCGCCGAACCGCTCGGTCAGCCGCTCCTGCCACAGCCCGTAGGCATCGCCGCACGCGGACCGCACCTCGGAGCTCTCCGCGGAGGCCTCCAGGGCGACCGTGGCCACCGGGCAGCCGCGGCGGAAGTCCGATTCGACCAGCGACCGCTCGAAGTGCGCCACGATCGCCGCGACGGCCTCACCCGGCTCCGCCACGTCGGCCAGCAGCGCCAGCAGCTCGCCGACCTGCCGCCCGGAGGCGGCGACCGCCTCGGCGGCGAGCTGCTGCTTGCCGCCGGGGAAGTGGAAGTACAGCGAGCCCCGCGGCGCGGAGGACTCGGCGAGCACCTGGTTGACCCCGGTGCCGTGGTAACCCTGCTGGTTGAACAGCTCCATCGCGGTCTCGAGCATCTGCTGCCGCGTTCGCGCGCCCTTCTTCACAGAAAAAATATGACAGTCGGTCTACTTATTTTCAAGCCCGAACTCCCCCTGAGCACCAGAACGGGGTCGTGAGCGCGAAGCAGTGCCGGAACACCGTTGCGCACTCACGACCCCACGCCACAGGACCGGAACGTCAGCATTGCGGACTTCGCAGGGCGACTGGGCAGTCCACTGCCACCGAGCATGCGCGGCCGGGCAGCGGGCTGCGCTGCGTCAGAAACCTGTTCCGCACCAAGGGGTTTCGAGGGTGGCGAACAACCTGTCGGCCGCCGCGAGCGCCGCCGGGTCGCGCACCTCGACGCGCCCGGCCGCCACCAGCGTCGACGGCAGCTGGTCACCCAGGTACAGCGCGGCCAGCGTCGAGACGTCCAGGCTCAGCTGCGGCTCGGCCGTCGAACGCTCGACGCCGTCCGGCCCGATGCGGTAGCCGCCTTCGTTGTCCGGCAGGAAGGCGTCCCGCACCTCGACCACCACCGGCTCCGCCGGGCCGTAGGTCCGCGCCCGCAACGCCGCGAGCACGTCCACCAGGCGCACCCACAGGTCGTCGGCGATCTCGGTCACCTCGCACCGGCGGCGGTCGGTCAGCCACCACTCCAGCGGCTCGTCCAGCGGCCGGACGTGCCCCACCACGCGCGCGACCAGATCGATGCCCAGCAGGAACCGCCACAGCTCCGCCACCGCGGCGGCATCGGCGCCCTTGAGGTCGTGGACGTCCACAGTGGTCCCGCCGGCGCCGGACTTCGGCTCGTACACGGCGAACCCGTCGTCCGCACCGTCCTCGCCGGAGTGCACCGCGACCAGGCAGCCCTCGCCGAGGTACTGCCGGATGCCCGTCCACCACGCCTCGTCCCGGCCGATCCACCCCGGCCGGCCGACACCGAACCGCCGGTAGATCCCCGGAAGCAGCGAGCCCGCGGCGTCCCAGTCCAGCACCCGCACCTGGCCGCCCCGCGGCGCGTCGTCGCGGAACGCCACCCGAGCGCGCTCCAACTCCACCTTCCGGTGGCGGGAGGCCACGCCGTAGCCGAACCGCTCGTAGATGGTGGCCTCCGAGGCGTGCAGCATCGCCACCGGCTCGCCGCGCTGCGCCACGTCGTCGAGCTGCGCGCGCATCAGCCCGCGGAGCACTCCGCGCCGGGTCCGGTCGGCGCGGACGCCGACACCGGTCACCGCACCCGCGGCCACCCGCCCACCGGGCACCGCGAGCTCGTTGGTCGTGGCGATGGCCGTGCCGACCAGCACGCCGTCGTCGAACGCGCCCAGCACCCGCCCGAGCTCGTGGCGACCGCGCGCGTTCTCCCACGCGTCGTCCTTGGACGGTGCGAGCAGCAGGGCCCGCCGGAACAGGTCGTGCGCCGATCGGAACTCGGACTCGGCCAGTGCGCGTACGTCGATCACACCGCGATTCTCCCGGTCACCGCCGCCGGAAGCGACCGATTTTCCGCCTCCGCCCGGTGAACCTCACCGTGGGTGGCCGACCTCGTAAACGCCCTTGTTCGTCTTCACCGTGACGGTGACGGTCTTGTCCTCCGCGCCGATCCGCACCGTGCAGTCGAACCGGTTTCCGGTCTGCACCGCCTGCCCTCCCGGGCAGCTCACCGAACCGACCCCGGCCAGCCCGTAGGAGCCCTTCAGCGTCTGCTCGACGCCCTTCTCCACGCTGCTCGCGTCGAACACCGAGCGCACGAACCACCCCGGCACGATCAGCCCCAGCACCAGCACCACGGCGACCAGGAGCACGCCGACGCCGCTGAGCACCCACGGCAGCACCGAGCGCTTCTTCCGCGGCGGCGGGCCGAAACCGCCCTGATGAGGCGGGAACTGCCCCGCGGGCCGCTGGTACGGCTGCTGGTACGGCTGCGGCTGCTGGTACGGCTGGCCGTAGCCGTACCGGGGCTGCTGCGGCGGTGGCTGCGGCGCGAACCCGGCCTGCTGCGGGTAACCCGGCCCGCCCGGCGGCATCCCGGTGTTCGGGGGCTGCTGCCCCCAGTGGGGATAACCCCCTGGCGGCGGGCCGTAGGGGGACGACATCTGCACCTCCGGACGATGTTGCACACGGCATCGCGAAGAAATCCAACCACAACCGCCCGGCCGTCCGAATCGGCCGGGCGGTCGTCGCCCACCCCGAACTCAACCGATGCGCCGAAGGCCGGACAAGATCCCGGAAACGGGAGGCCGGGATCCTGTTGGCGGCCGGTCGGCGAAGGTGGTCATCCAGCGCGACCCGAGTGCTTCCCCGGACTGCGGGTGCCCCTCCCGATGCAGGACGCTCCTGTGCCAACCGGAGTCCTGGGCACCCAGGGGACCGTGGCGCAACCCAGCGGCAAGAAAGACCACTCCCGAGCGCAAAACGCGGAGAGGCGTCTCAGACCGCCCCCGCCGCGACCACGCCGCGGCGGATCGCGGTGACCGCCTTCGCCGCCGCCGCGCCCACCGGATCGGACACCCCGACCACCTCGCGGATCTGGTCCAGCAGGTCGATCACCTGGCGGCACCACCGCACGAAATCGCCCGCCGACAGCTCGTGCCCGCTGGACTCCGCCGCGGTGAGCACCTTCTCCAGCGACTCACCGCGCGCCCAGCGGAACACCGGCCAGGCGAAACCCGCATCGGGCTCGCGGGTGCGGTTCAGCTTGTGCCTGCGCTCGTCGTCCTCCAGCTCCGCCCAGAGCTGCCAGGTCGCCTCCAGCGCATCGGTGACCGGCCCGGCAGGCACCTGCGGTGCCAGGCCCTCCCGCCGCGACTCGTACACCAGCGAGGAGACCACCGCGGCCAGCTCCGGCGGGCCGAGCCCGGTCCAGGTGCCGACGCGCAGGCACTCCGCCGCCAGCAGGTCGGACTCGCTGTAGAGCCGGGACAGCCGCCGCCCGTGCCGCGTGACCTTTTCGTCCTCGCCCGGCTCGGCGGGCAGGTAGCCGCGCTCGGTCAGCAGCGCGACGATCCGGTCGAAGGCGCGGGCCAGCGAGTGCGTGGTGGCCGCGACCTTGCGACGCAGGTTCTCGTTCTCGCTGCGCAGCCGCTCGTAGCGCTCCGCCCAGCGCGCGTGGCTCTCCCGCTCGTCGCAGCCGTGGCACGGGTGCGCCTTCAGCGCGCGCCGCAGCGTCGCCAGCTCCGCGTCGTCGGTGGCGTCCGAGCGCCGCCTGCCGCGCCCGCCGGAGGACTCCAGCCCGGTGTTGCGCAGCGACGAGGCCAGGTCGCGGCGGGACTTCGGGGAGCGGGTGTCGACGTGCTTGGGCAGCTTGAGCTTGCCCAGCGGCTCCACCGGGGAGGTGAAGTCGGCGACCGACAACCGCCCCGACCACCGGTCCTCGGTGACCACCAGCGGCCGCGGCTCGCCCATCGGCTCCAGCCCCGGGTCGATGACCACCGCCAGCCCCGAGCGGCGTCCCGCGGGCACCGAGATCACATCGCCCTTGCGCAGCTTCTCCAGCGACTTCGCCGCCTCCGCGCGCCGCGACTGCCGGTTCTGCCGGGCCAGCAGCTTCTCCCGCTCCGAGATCCGGCGGCGCAGCTGGAAGTACTCGTCGAAGTCGCCCAGGTGGCAGTGCATCGCCTCGGAGTAGCCGCTCAGCGCCTCGCTGTTGCGCTCCACCCGCCGCGACAGGCCCACCACCGAGCGGTCGGCCTGGAACTGCGCGAAGGACTGCTCCAGCAGGTCCCGCGCGGCGTCCTGGCCGACGCGCTGCACCAGGTTGACGGCCATGTTGTAGCCGGGCCGGAACGAGGAGCGCAGCGGGTAGGTGCGGGTGGAGGCCAGGCCGGCCACCTGCTTCGGGTCGACGCCGGGCTGCCAGACGACCACCGCGTGGCCCTCGACGTCGATGCCGCGCCGCCCCGCCCGGCCGGTGAGCTGCGTGTACTCGCCCGGGCTGAGATCCACGTGCGACTCGCCGTTGAACTTCACCAGCCTTTCCAGCACCACGGTGCGGGCGGGCATGTTGATGCCCAGCGCGAGCGTCTCGGTGGCGAACACGGCCTTGACCAGGCCACGCACGAACAGCTCCTCGACGGTCTCCTTGAACGCGGGCAGCAGCCCGGCGTGGTGCGCGGCCAGCCCGCGCTCCAGCGCCTCCCGCCACTCCCAGAAGCCCAGGACCGACAGGTCGCTCTCCGGCAGGTTCGCGGTGTGCTCGTCGATCACCTCGCGGATCTCGGCCACCTCGGACTCGCTGGTCAGCCGCAGCCCGGCGCGCACGCACTGGGAGACGGCCTGATCGCAGCCGTTGCGGCTGAAGATGAACACGATCGCGGGCAGCAGCCCGGCGGCGTCCAGACCGGTCAGCACCTCCACCCGCGACGGCGGGAAGAACCGCGGCGGCCGCGGGCCCTTGCGCTTGCCGTTGTTGGGGCCGCTGCGGCGGCCGCCGTAGGGCAGGTGCACGCGGGCCAGCTGCTGGGTGTGGCGCAGCAGGCTCGGGTTCATCTGCAGCTCGCGGTCGGCGCTCTCGCCGCCGAACAGGTCGAACATCCGCGGCCCGACCAGCATGTGCTGCCACAGCGGCACCGGCCGGTGCTCGTCGACGACCACGGTGGTGTCGCCGCGCACCTCCTGCAGCCACTCGCCGAACTCCTCGGCGTTGCTCACCGTCGCGGACAGGCTCGCGACCTGCACGTGGTCCGGCAGGTGCAGGATCACCTCCTCCCACACCGCGCCCCGGAACCGGTCGGCGAGGTAGTGCACCTCGTCCATCACCACGTAGCCGAGCTGCGCCAGGCTGCTGGAGCCGGCGTAGAGCATGTTGCGCAGCACCTCGGTGGTCATCACGACCACCTGGGCGTCGCCGTTGATCGAGGTGTCGCCGGTCAGCAACCCGACCGCGTCGCTACCGTGCCGCTCGCACAGGTCGGCGTACTTCTGGTTCGACAGCGCCTTGATCGGCGTGGTGTAGAAGCACTTGCGGCCCTCCTGCAGCGCCAGGTGCACGGCGAACTCGCCGACCACGGTCTTGCCCGCGCCGGTCGGCGCGCACACCAGCACGCCGCGACCGGCCTCCAGCGCCTGGCACGAGGTCCGCTGGAAGGGGTCGAGCTCGAAGGACAGCTGCCCGGCGAAATCGGTCAGCTTCGGGTGCACACCGCGGCGGGTGTGCTTGGCGAAGGACTCGGCCGGGGACAGCTCGGTGGGGTTGGAACGGCTAGCAGCCACCTCCCAAGGTTTTCACATCACACCGACGACCGTCTCGACCGAGCCCGCACCGGCGGTGCGCACCTCGTCACAATCCGACCATTTCCGCAGGTGGGAGCCCGTGAGGGGTTCGTGGTGCCATAGCACCTCAAAACGCTCACGGCCCCTGTGCGGGCGGAACGTCAGCCCACGACCTTCAGCGCGCCCGGCGCGCAGCGGATGGTCAGCGGCAACCGGGCCTGGGGCTCGCCGTCGGCGTAGGCCAACCAGCCGTTGTCGCCGCCCAGCCGGATCCGCCGGGCTCGCAGCGTGGTCACCGCCGGGTGCTCCACGTGCCCGCCGGAGCGCAGCGTCGGCAGGATCCCGACGAAGTCGCGCCGCGACACCGCGCCGACCACCGTCACGTCGAGCAACCCGTCCGCGGGGTCGGCGCCGGGACAGACCGGGATGCCACCGCCGTAGCAGGCGGAGTTGCCCACCGCGACCAGCGTCGCGGCCTGCTCGATGACACCGGACTCGGTCTCCACCCGCAGCGGCATCGCGTGCAGGCCCAGCAGCTCCCGGACCACCGCCAGGTCGTAGCGCCGCTGCCCGCGCGGCCAGCGCATCCGGTTCGCCCGCGCGTTGACCCGCGAGTCGAAACCGGCGCAGAGCACGGTCGCGAACCAGCCCGCACCCGCGGCCTTGCCGAGGTCGATGCTCCGCTCGTCCCCCGCCTGCAGCGCCCGGGCCGCGGCGCGGGCCGCGGCGACGGCGTCGAGCGGCACGCCGAGCCCGCGCGCGAGGTCGTTGCCGGTACCGGCCGGGATCAGGGCGAGGGCGGTGCCGGATTCCGCGCACGCCTGCACCGCCAGGTGCGCGATGCCGTCACCGCCGACCACGGCGAGCACGTCGGCGCCGTCGGACACCGCGCGCTTCGCGGCTTCGGCGGCACCACCGGCATCGGTGGCGATCACCGTCCGGACGTCGCAGACAGCGCGGAGATGACCGACGATCTCGCCGACCACCTTCGCCGAGAGCCGGCCACCGGCCGCAGGGTTGATCAACAGGACACAGCGCACGAGGCAAGATCCTCACCCACGCGGCACCGCCTTGACCAGTGGCCGTGTCCAACTCGTGAGCGGCACCGGCGACCCGCACCAGCGCCGCTCACGGCACATCACGTGACGTCGTCGTGGTCCCGCCGAGGCGCCTGCGACGCCCGCAGGTCGAGTTCGGAACCCCGGAAGTCGATCTCGGAGGCCTCGTCCAGCCCGACCGAGTCGAGCCCCTGGGCCGCGAGCTTCTTGGCCTTGCGCTTGTCGTTGGCCCGGCAGATGCCCATCGCGATGATGAACAGCACGGACAGCGCCGCGGCCAGCGCGAGCATCGAGAACGGGTCCTGGCCCGGTGTCGCGATCGCGGCGAACACGAACAGCGCGAACACGATGCCCCGCCACCAGCTCTTGAGCTTCTCGTAGCTGACGATCCCGGCGAGGTTGAGCATCACCAGGATCAGCGGCAGCTCGAAGCTGACACCGAAGATCACCAGCAGCAGCAGCATGAAGCTGATGTACTTGCCGCCGGTGAGCGCGGTGAAGAAAGCGTCCCCGCCGAACCCGGACATGAACGCCAGCGCCACCGGCAGGATGTAGTAGGCCAGCACCGCACCGGCCAGGAACAGCACCGTCGCGCAGCTGACGAACAGCCGGGCGAACTTGCGCTCCTTGGCGTACAGACCGGGCGTGATGAACGCCCACAGCTGGTACAGCCACACCGGGCTGAACAGCACCGCACCGACCGCCACGCCGACCTTGAGGGTCAGCATGAAGATCTCGAACGGCTCGGTCTGCAGCAGCTGGCAGTGCCCGTTGGGGGACAACCGCTGCGTCTCGGGCAGCTGGCAGTACGGCTCCAGCAGGAAGTCGCTGAGCGTGGGCAACCCGAAGGCCGAGTTGGAGAACCACCAGATCCCGAAGATCGCGCCGATGATCACCGCCGCGATGGCCACGCCCAACCGGTACCGCAGCTCGTAGAGGTGATCCACGAGCGTCATGGTGCCGTCCGGGTTGTGCCTGCGGCCCCACCGGCGGCGATCCTTGCGGAACGGGTTCAGGCGACGCAGTGGATTACCCACCGTGTTGTCCCGTCCTCACTCAGTTCTTGGTGTCGTTGCGCTGCTTCTCGTCAGCCGGGGACGGCGACGTCACCGGAGGCGCACTGGTCTCACCGGCGGTCAGCTCCGGCTTCGGCTTCTCCTCCTCGGCCTTCTTCGCGGCTTCCTCGTCGGCCTTCATGCCGCGGGCTTCTGCCTTGAACACGCGCGCGGACTGGCCGAGCGAGCGGGCCATCTGCGGGAGCTTGGTGGCGCCGAACAGCAGCACCAGAACCAAGACGATGAGGATCAGCTCCCAGCCACCTGGCAAACCCATCCGAACACAACCTTTCGTGATGTCCCTGCTGGGCGACATCGTACGCGCGGCAGGGCTGGACAAATAGGGCCGTTGAGCGTCACCCGCGGCGACGTTCGGCGAACGCCACCTTGAGCCCGGCCGCTCGCGCCTTCACCAGGCCGCTGCGGTCCGCGAGGTCGTGGGCGACCTGCCGCTGGACGGACTTGAACCGGGAAACCTCCCGGAGGACCCGGACCAGCAGCAGCACGAGCAGGACCAGACCCGCTCCCAGCAGCACAAGACTCCACACGTACGGCACCCGGTCACCGTATCGGGCCTAGATGGACGGAAGGTGACGTGCCCGTGCCAACGCGTCTTCCGCGCGTTGACGCACGTCACAGGCCAGGTCGTCGGGGCTGAGCACCCGGGCCTGCCCGCCCAGGCCGAGCAGCAGCCTGCTCATCCAGCTCCGGTCGGAGTAGCGCATCCGCACCCGGGCCCGCCCGTGCGGCAGCTCGACGAGCTCGTCCACCTGGTAGTACTCGGCGACCCAGCGCGCGTCCGGCTCCAGCTCCAGCTCGGCCACCGACTGGTCGGGCGCGGGCCGGAACAGCCCCTCCGACACGTCGGTGGGCTCGGCCTCCGAGGGCGGCTGCGCCGCTTCGCCCAGCACCGCGACCTCGTCGATCCGGTCCAGCCGGAACATCCGCACGCCCTGCGCGCTGCGGCACCAGGCCTCCAGGTAGCTGCGCCCGTCGATGAGCAGCAGCCGCATCGGGTCGACGGTCCGCTCGCTGATCTCGTCGCGCGAGGGCGTGTAGTAGCGGATCCACAGCGCCCGGCGCAGCGTCGTGGCCTCCTGCACCGCTGCCCGCACGCCGGGCTGCACCGCGCCACCGCGCCCCTCCAGCCCGACGACCACGCCGGCCGGGCGGGCCTGCCCGACGGCGTTCTCCACCTTCGCCAGGGTCCGCTGGACCGCGTCGGTGTCGGTGATGCCCGGCGTCTCGGCCAGCGCCCGCAGGGCGACCAGCAGCGCGGTGGCCTCCGAGGCGGTCAGCCGCAGCGGTCGCCGCATGCCCGCGTCGTAGGTGACGGTGATGGTGTCGCTCTCGAAGGAGAGGTCGATCAGGTCACCGGGACCGTAGCCGGGCAGCCCGCACATCCACAGCAGCTCCAGGTCCTTGCGCAGCTGCTGCTCGGTGACGCCGAAGTCGTCCGCGGCGTCGGCGACCGGGATGCCCGGACGGCTCAGCAGGTACGGCACCAGCGCCAGCAGGCGCGGCAGCCGCTCGGTCGCGCTCGTCACCGCGTCCCCTTCCCCGGCTCGCCCTGGTCCACCACGTCCAGGTGGATCTCGTGGATCGTCTTGCGCAGCGTGTCCGGCTCCAGCACCAGCACGTCCGCCCCGTACCCGGCGAGCCAGCCCGCCGCCGATTCGGGGTAGTGCAGGTCGAGCTCGACCACGTCGCCCCAGTCGTCGCCGAGCTGCATCCGGTCCACGACCTTCGCCCGGCGCCGCGCGCCCTGCGCCCGCCCGTCCGCGACCCACACGCGGGCGAGCGTGCTGGGCTGGGCGTGGCGGTGCTCGCCCGCGACGAAGCTCAGCAGGTCGATGTCCGGTGGGCGCTGGACCTGCCCGGCCCGTCCGGTCGCCTTCACCTTGTCCTGGATGCGGGACAACCGGAAGCACCGCGGCGCCTGCCGGTCGCGGTCGTGCCCGACGACGTACCAACGACCGCGCCAGGACACCACGCCCCACGGCTCGACGGTCCGCCGGTGCACCTCGGGACTGCTCGGGCGCCGGTAGTCGAACTCCACCACCCGGCCGCTCTGCACCGCCGCCAGCAGCGGCGCGAACGCGGGCTCGGTGGTGCGCACCTTGGGCTCGACGGCCGCCGAAGCGTGCTCGTCGACGTCCACGCCTGCCGCGCGCAGCTTCAGCAGCGCGCCGCGGGCCGCCGCGGTGAGCTCCGGGGCGTCCCACAGCCGCACGGCCAGCGCCACGGCGGCGGCCTCGTCGGGCTCCAGGTCGATGTCGCCCAGCTCGTAGTCGCGCCGCGCGATCCGGTAACCGTCGGTGGCGTCGAAGGCCGAGTTCCGGCCGGTCTCCAGCGGGATGCCGAGATCCCGCAGTTCCGCCTTGTCCCGTTCGAAGGTTCGGAAGAAGGCCTCGTCAGTGGGCGCGCCGGAGTAGCCCGGCACGATCGCCCGGATCCGATCCGCGGTGAGGTACTGGCGGGTCGACAGCAGACACAGCACCAGGTTCACCAAGCGTTCAGCACGCACAGTGGCCACCGCAGAACTCTAGCCCGCCCGGATTCGATCATGTGTTTGGGTCGGGGCGCGTTGTTCCCAGTGGGGCGGGAGGGGCCAAAGAGGCAAAGATTTCGGTCTGCACTGAAGTCACGATGAACGCGAAGAAGTTTCACGACGGTCCGCACCCGGCCGGGCGCGAAGAAGTTCGCGGTGATCACTTCGCGCCTACCCTGGACGCATGTCCGAACGCGTCTTGATGATCACCGGGGCATCCCGCGGAATCGGTGCCGCGACCGCGCGAGCCGCCGCCGCGGCCGGCTACCGCCTGGTCCTCACCGCCCGCTCCGCCGACGCCCTGTCCGCACTGGTCGACGAGCTCGGCCCGGAAACCGCGCTGGCGCTGCCCTGCGACGTCACCGACTACGCCAACCTCACCGAGGCCGTCCAGCACGCCGAGGACCGCTTCGGGCGCCTGGACGCGGTGTTCGCCAACGCGGGCACCAGCCTGCACACCTCGTTCCTCGGCAACGGCGGCGCCGAACCCGAGCAGTGGCGCGACATGGTCCTCACCAACGTCTACGGCGCCGCGATCACCGCCCGCGCCGCACTGCCCGCCCTCGCCCGCACCGAGGGCCACCTGCTGCTGACCGGCTCCAACGCGGGCCGCGGCATCCGCCCGGGGAACCTCTACTCGGCGACGAAGTGGGCGGTCACCGGCATGGCCCAGAACATCCGCGCGGAATGCGTGGGCACCGGAGTCCGCGTGACGCTCATCCAGCCGGGCATGGTCGAGACCGAGATGACCGAGGACACCCAGGACGTCCCCAAGCTCAACGCCGAGGACATCGCCAACGCGGCCCTCTACGCCCTCCAGCAACCGCCGACGGTCGACGTCAACGAACTCATCATCCGCCCCACCGGGCAACAGCGGTGACCTTCCGCGGTGGAGGGCGCCCCCGATCGCCCGGAAGTGCCCTCCACCGCGGGGTCAGAGCGAGTTGATGAGGCGCTCGACGCGGTCGTCGACCGCGCGGAAGGGGTCCTTGCACAGGACCGTGCGCTGGGCCTGGTCGTTGAGCTTGAGGTGCACCCAGTCGACCGTGAAGTCCCGGCCCGCGGCCTGCGCGGCGGCGATGAAGTCACCGCGCAGCTTGGCCCGGGTGCTCTGCGGCGGGGTGTCCTTGGCCGCCTCGATCTCGCCGTCCTCGGTGGCCCGGTCCACCAGGTCCTTGCGCTGCAGCATGTCGAACAGCCCGCGGCCGCGCCGGATGTCGTGGTAGGCCAGGTCCAGCTGGGCGATCCGCGGGCTGGACAGCTCCAGGCCGTGCTTGCCGCGGTAGCGCTCCAGCAGCCGGTGCTTGATCGCCCAGTCGATCTCCCGGTCGATCAGCGAGAAGTCCTGCTGCTCGATGGCGTCCAGCGCCCGGCCCCACAGCTCCAGGATCCGCTCGGTCATCGGGTCCGAACCGCGCCGCGCCACGTGGTCGACGGCCCGGCCGTAGTACTCCCGCTGGATGTCCAGCGCCGAGGCCTCCCGGCCGCCCGCCAGCCGGACCGTGCGCCGCCCGGTCAGGTCGTGGCTGATCTCGCGGATCGCGCGGATCGGGTTGTCCAGGCTGAAGTCCCGGAACTGCACGCCCTGCTCGACCATCTCCAGCACCAGGTTCGCCGAGCCGACCTTGAGCAGCGTGGTCACCTCGGACATGTTGGAGTCGCCGACGATGACGTGCAGCCGGCGGTAGCGCTCGGCGTCGGCGTGCGGCTCGTCGCGGGTGTTGATGATCGGCCGCGAGCGGGTCGTCGCGCTGGAGACGCCCTCCCAGATGTGCTCGGCGCGCTGCGACAGGCAGTACACCGCGCCGCGCGGCGTCTGCAGCACCTTGCCCGCGCCGCAGATGAGCTGGCGGGTCACCAGGAACGGCAGCAGCACGTCGGCGATCCGGGAGAACTCGCCGGAGCGCCCGACCAGGTAGTTCTCGTGGCAGCCGTAGGAGTTGCCCGCGGAGTCGGTGTTGTTCTTGAACAGGAAGATGTCACCGCCGATGCCCTCGTCGGCCAGCCGCCGCTCGGCGTCGATGAGCAGGTCCTCCAGGATCCGCTCACCGGACTTGTCGTGCGTGACGAGCTGGACGAGGTCGTCGCACTCGGCCGTGGCGTACTCCGGGTGGGAGCCCACGTCCAGGTAGAGCCTGGCCCCGTTGCGGAGGAAGACGTTGGACGACCGCCCCCACGACACGACCCGTCGGAACAGGTATCTGGCCACCTCGTCCGGGGACAGTCGACGCTGCCCGTGGAAGGTGCAGGTGACCCCGAACTCGGTTTCGATGCCGAAGATCCGCCGCTGCATGACTCCACACTAGGCGCTAATACCGCTTCGCGGCGGTCCGCCGTTCGGGCACCTGTGGCGCGTCCTGCCGACGAAAACGGTTGCACCGCGTCATCGGGCGTGCCGCGCGGGCCGCCGACCGGCCCGCACCGGGCCCCGCCGCAGCCCGGCCACCTCGCCACCGGCGGTGTCCGAAGCGGCCTCCGACCACAGCATGTTGTGACCCGCGGCGGCCATGCGGCCGGTCAACGCTTGGCGGGCAGCCGTTCGGGGAATCCGGTGCTCGACGCACGAGTGCGGGACACCGGTCAGCCGACCGGCATCCCGCACTCTGGAGCTCGCCGGGCGATTTCGCGCGAAATCGCCGTCAGTCCTGCACGCGGAATGGCGATTTCGCGCGAAATCGCCACCACCGCTACTTGCCCGCGGAGGTGTCCTCGGAGCTCTCGGACTCGTCCGAAGTCGACGCCCGCTCCGGGATCAGCGCCTTCAGCGCCGCACCCTGGATCCGGCGGAAGGTCCGGTTCGGCCGGGCGCGGTCGAGCACCGCGACCTCCAGCTTGTCGGCGCTCAGCTCCCGGTTGCCGTCCCCGCCGGAGGACAGCGCCTCGATCGCCACCTTCGCGGCGTCGGCCAGTTCCAGCCCGTCGCTGAAGGACTCCTTGAGCGCGCTGGTGATCGCGTCGGCCTGACCGCCCATCACCACGAACTGCGGTTCGTCCACGATGGACCCGTCGTAGGTCAGCCGGTACAGCTGGTCGGTGTCGGCGGTGAAACCGGCCTCCGCCACGCAGATCTCGACCTCGAACGGCTTGATCTGCTCGGTGAAGATGGCACCCAGGTGCTGGGCGTAGGTGTTGGCCAGCGAGCGGCCGGTGACGTCACGCCGGTCGTAGGAGTACCCGCGCACGTCGGCGATGCGCACCCCGGCCACCCGCAGCGCCTCGAACTCGCTGTAGCGGCCCACCGCCGCGAAGCCGATGCGGTCGTAGATCTCGGAGACCTTGTGCAGCGTCGGCGACGGGTTCTCGGCGACGAACAGCACCCCACCGGCGTACTTGAGCACCACCACGCTGCGCCCCCGCGCAATGCCCTTGCGGGCCAGCTCGGAACGCTCCCGCATCAACTGCTCGGGGGAGGTGTAGAACGGCATCGTCACGGCTGTGCACTCCTGGTTCGAATCTGCTCGCGAGTCGGATCGGGGCGGGTGTCAGCCGCCGGGGTTCTCCAACCGGCCGTTGACGACCGCGGTGGCGACCTCGGAGGTGCGCTCCTCGGGCAGCCGCACGGCACCGTCGGCGGCCGTGATGGTGACGACCGACGGGAAGATGCGCCGCGACAGGTCCGGGCCACCGGTGGCCGAGTCGTCGTCGGCCGCGTCGTAGAGCGCCTCGACCGCGGTGCGCACCGCGGTGTCCAGATCGGCGTCCGGGTCGAAGCGCTTCTTCAGCGCGGACTTCGCGAACAGCGAACCCGAACCGACCGCGTGGAAACCGGCCGCCTCGTCGTAGCGGCCGCCGACCACGTCGTAGGACACGATCCGCCCGGCGCGGTCGGGATCCTCGGCATCGGTGTCGTAACCGGCGAACAGCGGCACCACGGCGAGGCCCTGCATGGCGGCCTGGAGGTTGCCGCGCAGCATGTTCGCCAGCCGGTTCGCCTTGCCGTCCAGCGACAGCGAGATGCCTTCCAGCTTCTCGTAGTGCTCCAGCTCGACCGCGTACAGCTTGACCAGTTCCTGCGCCACGCCCGCGGTACCGGCGATGCCGACCGCCGAGTACGCGTCGGTGACGAACAGCTTCTCCATGTCCCGCTGGGCGATCAGGTTGCCCATGGTGGCCCGGCGGTCACCGGCCAGCAGCACGCCGCCGCGGAAGGTCACCGCGACGATCGTGGTGCCGTGCGGGGCTTCCACCGCGCCCTCCGCCGGCTTCCGGCCGCCGGGCAGCAGTTCGGGCGAAGTGGACCGGAGGAAGTCGGTGAACGACGACGACCCCGGGGTGAGGTAGGCGGCGGGCAGTGCCTGACCCGGGAACTGGGTCGAGCTCGATTCCATCAGCGACATCGTCTCCCGATCGAAGGACCTGCGACTGGTACGCACTCTAGTCAAGATCCGGCGCGCAGCGGACGGCACCGGGCCGCGCGCGGCGGCCCGGAAACCGGTCCTGCTTACTGCCCGCCCTTCTGGACGTAGGCGCGGACGAAGTCCTCGGCGTTCTCCTCCAGGACGTCGTCGATCTCATCCAGGATGGCGTCCACGTCCTCGCCGAGCTTCTCGCGGCGTTCCTGGCCGGCTGCCTCGGGCCCCTGCTCTTCCTCGCCGTCGCCGCCGCCGTGCCGCTGAACCTTTTCCTGGGACATCTCGCCTCCCGGTGGTCGACCTCCGGACCTCCCCTGCACCGGGGACGTCCTGCTGTGAACACTACCCATCCGAACACCCGTTGGCCCACAGCCAGCCGGGGGTCATTGCGATCTTCCGGACCCGCCTGACGTGGCTGTCCGTCACCGCAGGCCGGGGATCCTCCGTACGACACGCGGCTTGGTCGACCCAGGTCAGGCAAGCGGCGCGCCGCGGGTTCTCCGAAGCTCTCTCGCGCGGACGGCCCGGACGCCGCGTACTGGTTCACGCTCGAATCCGGGATCCCGTGGCCGAGGAAGCCGCTGAGGCTCCGCCACCCGCACCGCCGCGCAAAACGACCGAACCACTGTTCCGTCACCCCTTGGTCAGGGAATCGACCAGTTCCTCGGCGCTGGCCGCGGCCTCCAGGAGCGCGCCGACGTGGGCCTTCGTGCCGCGCAGCGGTTCCAACGTCGGGATGCGCACCAGCGATTCCCGGCCGAGGTCGAAGATGACCGAGTCCCAGGACGCCGCCGCCACCTCCGACGGGTAGCGCTCCAGGCACCGGCCGCGGAAGTAGGCGCGGGTGTCCTCCGGCGGTGTGAGCACCGCGTCGCGGACCTCCTCCTCGCTGACCAGGCGCTTCATCGAGCCGCGCGCGACCAGCCGGTTGTAGAGGCCCTTGTCCAGCCGCACGTCGGAGTACTGCAGGTCGATCATGTGCAGCCGCGGCGAGGCCCAGCCCAGGCTGTCGCGGCTGCGGTAGCTCTCCAGCAGCCGCAGCTTGGCCGGCCAGTCCAGCCGGTCGGCGCAGCTCATCGGATCGGTGCTGAGCAGGTCCAGCACCTCGCCCCAGGTGTCCAGCACCTCGCGCGCGGCCCGCTCGCCGCCGTGCTCGTCGAGGAAGGCCGCCGCCCGCTCGTGGTAGGCGCGCTGCAGGTCCAGGCCGGTGAACCGGCGGCCGTCGGCGAGCTCCACGGTCTGCTTCAGCGTCGGGTCGTGGCTGATCAGGTGCACGGCCTGCACCGGGTCGACCAGCTTGAGGTCGTCGAAGCGGTGACCGGACTCGATCATGTCCAGCACCAGTGCCGCGGTGCCGAGCTTGAGGTAGGTGGAGGTCTCCGCCAGGTTGGCGTCGCCGATGATCACGTGCAGCCGCCGGTACTTGTCGGCGTCGGCGTGCGGTTCGTCGCGGGTGTTGATGATGCCGCGCTTGAGGGTCGTCTCCAGGCCGACCTCGACCTCGATGTAGTCGGAGCGCTGGGAGAGCTGGAACCCGGCCTTCTCCCCCGCCTGCCCGACACCGACCCGGCCCGAACCGCAGATCACCTGGCGGGAGGCGAAGAACGGGGTGAGCCCGCCGATCACCGCGGTGAACGGGGTGCTGCGCGACATCAGGTAGTTCTCGTGGGTGCCGTAGCTGGCGCCCTTGCCGTCGACGTTGTTCTTGTAGAGCTGGATGGGCGCGGTGCCGGGCACGCTGGCCGCCCGGATCGCCGCCTCCTCCATCACCCGTTCGCCCGCCTTGTCCCAGATGACCGCATCGCGCGGATTGGTCACCTCCGGGGCGGAGTACTCCGGGTGCGCGTGGTCGACGTAGAGCCGCGCGCCGTTGGTGAGGATGACGTTGGCCGCGCCGAGGTCGTCGCCGTCGGAGTTGCTGGGCTGCTGCGCCGCCGCGCTGAGGTCGAAGCCGCGGGCGTCCCGCAGGGGCGATTCGACCTCGTAGTCCCAGCGCGCGCGCCTGGCCCGCGGGATGTCGGCCGCAGCCGCGTAAGCGAGCACGATGTGCGTGGAGGTCAGCACCGGGTTTGCGCTGGAATCGCCCGGCACGACGATGCCGTACTCCACCTCGGTTCCCATGATCCGCCGCATACCTCGCAGCGTACGGGGTATCACCGACCGTGCGGAGTGCTGCGCGCCACAGGATGTCGGATCGTGGTAAACACCGCCGGTGCCGGTGCGTCGGGTGTGCCCCGCTGGACGGCTGCGACGATCGGGGCATGAAGCCTGGCGAAGAACTGGTGGCCGTGTACGACGCGGCCGGGCGTGTCGTGGGCAGTGCGACCCGGCAGCGGATGCGCGCGGAAGGCCTGTGGCACGCGTCGGCGGCGGTGCTGGTCCGCTCCCCCGACGGCGAGAGCATCTACGTGCACCGCCGGACCGACACCAAGGACGTCTACCCCGGCCTCCACGACTGCGCGGCGGGCGGTGTCGTCGCGGCGGGCGAGGACCCGGACACCACCGCCGAGCGCGAGCTCGCCGAGGAGCTGGGCGTGCGCGGCGCGCCGCTGCGGTTCCTGTTCCGCTCCACCTTCGACCAGGGCACCGTGCGGTACCACGGCTTCCTCTACGAGGTCCGCTGGGACGGCCCGATCACCCACCAGCCCGAAGAGGTCGCCGCGGGCTGGTGGATGCCGCTGCCGGAACTCCGCGAACGCCTGGACGACCCGCGGTGGCCGTTCGTCCCGGACGGCCGGAAGTTCGCCCTGGAGTGGTTCGCCCGGATGTGAGGAGTTCCGCTCAGCGCCACGGAAGGGCGGCTCGTTCGCCCCAGTAGGTCGCCGCGTCGCGGGCCAGGGTCTGCAGGGCGTGCACGTCGCGGTCGGTCAGCTCCACCCGGCAGGACGCCAGGTTCGCCGCCAGCTGCTCGACGCTGGCCGGGCCGAGCAGCACCACGTCCGCCCACGGCTGGTGCAGCACGTGCGCGATGGCCACCGCGTCCGGCGCCACGCCGTGGCGGTCGGCCACCTCGGCCAGCTCCCGGGGCACGTCGACGGCGAGGCGCCCGTTGGCCAGGGTCTCCTTGACCAGCACCCGCCAGCCGCCGGTGTGCACCTCGGCCAGCGCCCGCCCCGCCGACGGCTCCAGCGAGTTCCAGGTGGACTGCACCGCCGAGAACAGCTGCCGCCCGCCGACCTCGATCTCCCAGGCGCGTTCGATGGTCTCGCCCTGCGCGGCACCGCTGGTGGAGAAGCCCAGGCGCACGCCGGCGTCGCGGATGCGGGCGAGTTCGTGCTGCAGCGCCATGTCCTCGAACAGCGGGCTGCTCGCGGTCAGCGAGTGCACCTGGTAGAGGTCGACCCGATCGCCCAGCAGCGTGCGCGTTTCCGCCCACTGCGTGCGCAACCGCTCCAGCGAGTGCTCCTTGACCTCGTGCACCTCGGTCTCGATCCGCCACTGCGCGACGTAGGCGTAGCCCCACTTGCTGGACACCGCCACGTCGCCGTGACCGCGTTCGCGCAGCCACTCGGCGAGGAACTGCTCGGCGCTGCCGTAGGAACGCGCGGTGTCGACCCACCGGATGCCGCTGGCGTAGGCGGCGTCCAGCACCGCGCGGGTGCGCTCCCGCATGGCCTGCGCGCTGCGCTGCGCGGGCAGCACGTCGGAGCGGCCGACGTTGATGTATGCCGGGCGGCCCAGGGCGGCCAGTCCGAGCCCGAGCCGCTCCACCGGTGTCTGCGGGATCATGCCTGGAAACGTAACCGCTGCCGGGCTCCGGCACAGCTCGGGGCCGCCACCCGGAGGAGGTGGCGGCCCCGAAGCACGAGCCGGGAACGTGCGGTCGTGTGCGATTCACCGCGGCGCAGACCAGCCCCGCGGCACCTTCATCACAGGTACTGGCCCGTGTTCGTAGCGGTGTCTATCGCTCTGCCGGATTCCTGGTTCTTCCCGCTGACCAGGGTGCGGATGTAGACGATCCGCTCGCCCTTCTTGCCGGAGATGCGGGCCCAGTCGTCCGGGTTGGTGGTGTTGGGCAGGTCCTCGTTCTCGGCGAACTCGTCGATGATGGCGTCCTGGAGGTGCTGCACCCGCAGACCCGGCTGCTTGGTCTCCAGCACCGACTTGATCGCCGCCTTCTTCGCCCGGTCCACGATGTTCTGGATCATCGCGCCGGAGTTGAAGTCCTTGAAGTACAGGACTTCCTTGTCCCCGTTGGCGTAGGTGACCTCCAGGAACCGGTTCTCCTCGGTCTCGGCGTACATCCGCTCGACCGTGGTCTGGATCATCGCGTCCACGCACGCCGTCTTGTCGCCGCCGAACTCCTTGAGGTCCTCCTCGTGGATCGGCAGCGTGCTGGTCAGGTACTTGGAGAAGATGTCCTTGGCCGACTCGGCGTCCGGCCGCTCGATCTTGATCTTCACGTCGAGCCTGCCCGGTCGCAGGATCGCCGGGTCGATCATGTCCTCGCGGTTGGAGGCGCCGATGACGATGACGTTCTCCAGGCCCTCGACACCGTCGATCTCGCTGAGCAGCTGCGGGACGATGGTGGTCTCCACGTCGGAGGACACCCCGCTGCCGCGGGTCCGGAAGATCGAGTCCATCTCGTCGAAGAACACGATCACCGGCGTGCCCTCGGAGGCCTTCTCCCGCGCCCGCTGGAAGATCAGCCGGATGTGCCGCTCGGTCTCGCCGACGAACTTGTTCAGCAGCTCGGGGCCCTTGATGTTCAGGAAGTAGGACTTGGCCTGACCATCGTCGTCGCCGCGCGCGGCCGCCACCTGCTTGGCCAGCGAGTTGGCCACCGCCTTGGCGATGAGCGTCTTGCCGCAGCCCGGCGGGCCGTAGAGCAGGACACCCTTCGGCGGCCGGAGCTGGTACTCGATGTACAGGTCGGAGTGCAGGAACGGCAGCTCCACGGCGTCGCGGATCTGCTCGATCTGCCCGGACAGGCCACCGATGTCCTGGTAGCCGACGTCGGGCACCTCCTCCAGCACGAGGTCCTCGACCTCCGCCTTGGGCACCACGTCGAAGGCGTACCCGGCTTTGCTGTCGACCAGCACCGAATCGCCCGCCTTGAGCCCGGCGGTCACCAGCTGTTCGGTCACCCACACGACGCGTTCCTCGTCGGTGTGACCCAGCACCAGCGCGCGGGAGCTCTCCCCGGCGCCGCTGGACAGGAGCTCCCGGAAGGTGCACACCTCACCGGTTTGCTCGAACGCGCCAGCCTCCACCACGGTCAGGGCCTCGTTGAGGCGCACTGACTGGCCCAGTCTCAGTTCCTCCGTCTCGACGTTGGGCGACACCGCCACCCGCATCTTGCGACCAGACGTGAACACGTCGACCGTGCCGTCCTCGAAGCGGTTCAGGAACACCCCGTAGCCGCTGGGTGGCTGGGCGAGCCGGTCGACTTCCTCGCGCAGCGCCATCAACTGGCCCCGCGCTTCCTTCAGGGTCTCGGTGAGCTTGGCGTTCCGTTCGGTGAGCTGACTCACTCTCTCGGATGCCTCGGCCAGCCGCTTTTCCAGCAACCGGGCCTGTTGGGGCGACTCGTTGAGCCTGCGGCGCAGCAGAGCAACCTCGTCCTCCAAGAGACGGATCTGGCTGCGGAGCTCTGCATTGCCACCGCTGTACTGCTCGCCGCCCTCCTCTGGCCGGCTGCCGGGACGGTCGTGCTGCATGTCGGCACCCTCCTCCCGTGCTCGTACCACCACGGTACCGGCGATCACCGACGACGGCGGCGTCGTGAATGTCCGCCGGATCGCCCAGCGTGCCACAAAAATCCGCGAATACCCATGAAGTCGGCCAGGTTGTTCCCCGCGGGTCGGCCGGACCCGGGAGGCGGCCGGACACGGTGCGTCGACGATCATGGTCCGATCGATACGTTGCGCGGCGGGTCGCGCGGTGCCCGCCGTCGCTGGGCAGCGCGGGTTTTCCGTTGCGCCACGCGGATCGCGCCCGCGCACCGGCATCCGGGTTAACGTTCCGGCAACCGGGTGGCGTTGCCCCCGGGCCCGCTCGTCACCAATCGGAACTTCTCCCATCATTTGGAACAACTGCCCCCGGCGTCCACCAAGAGCGGACGAACCCGCCGTGACAATTCGGTGCGGAATGGTCCACTCCGTGCACGACCCGCCGCGCCCTCTGATCTACTTACGGCCGCCGCGCAGACGGTGACGAGCACGACGCACACCTCCGGGGAGGAGTCCATGACCTATCCGCCGCAGCAACCCGGACCGGGCGGGTGGGGCCAGCAGCAACCCACGGGCAACGGATTCCCGCCACCGGGAACACCGGAAACCCCGCAGCAGCAGCCCGCCTTCTACGGCAACCAGCACACCGGCTGGGGTCAGCAAGGGCCGGACCAGCCGCAGCAGGCGCCCATGCCCCCGCAGTGGGGCAGCGAGTTCGGCCCCGGCTCCTGGCTCCAGGAGCCCAACGGTTTCGCCGATGTGGAACCACCTCAGCAGAAGAAGTCGAAGCTGCCGCTGATCCTCGGCATCGTCGGGGCGCTGGTCGTCCTCGCGGGCGCCGCCGTCGGTGTGTACTTCTGGCTCAGCAGCGGGCCCGGCGACCCCAAGCCGGTGGCCCAGGAGCTGGTGACCAAGGTCAACAACCACGACTTCAAGAGCGTCCGCGGACTGCTGTGCGAGTCCAACAAGGCGGAGCTCAACCAGGCCCTCGACCAGCTCGAGCAGTGGAAGTTCAAGGTCGAGCTCGGCCAGGTCACGGAGCGCGACGACACGGCCACCGCGAAGCTGACCGGGACCTACGTGGCCGACGGCAAGAGCCACCCCGTGGACCAGACCATGGGGCTCAAGGTCGAGGACGGGACCTGGAAGGTCTGCCAGCTCGACCAGTGATCGCACCGCGACGGTGGATTCGCGGCCTGAGCGACGGCCCGCCCCGGTGGCACCGGGGCGGGCCGTCGCGCGTTTCAGCCCTTGCTGGGGCGGCGCTGGACGCGGGGCGGGGTCACGCCGTCCGCCAGCCGGCGGGTGACGAGCAGGAAGGCCGTGTGGGCCACCATGCGGTGCTCCGGGCGGACCGCCATGCCGACCACGTGCCAGGGGCGCAGGAGGGTCTCCCAGGCCTGCGGTTCGGTCCAGTTCTGCTGTTCGCGGATCGCCTCGGTGATGCGGGAGAGCTGGGTCGTGGTCGCCACGTACACCACCAGCACCCCGCCGGGGATCAGCTTGTCGTGGACCTTGTCCAGGACCTCCCACGGCGCCAGCATGTCCAGCACCACGCGGTCGACCGGGTCGCCGTCGTAGTCCTTGAGGTCACCCAGGGTCAGCGACCAGTTGTCCGGGATCTCGCCGAAGAAGCGCTTCACGTTGCGCTCGGCGTGCTCGGCGTGGTCCTCGCGGACCTCGTAGGAGGTCACGCTGCCCTCGGGCCCCACCGCGCGCAGCAGCGAGCAGCTCAGCGCGCCCGAACCCGCACCGGCCTCCAGCACCCGCGCGCCCGGGCGGATGTCGCCCCACATCAGGATCTGCGCGGCGTCCTTGGGGTAGATGACCTGCGCGCCGCGCGGCATGGACAGCACGTAGTCGGCCAGCAGCGGGCGCATGGCCAGGAACGACGTGCCGCCCGCCGAGGTCACCACCGAGCCCTCGGGCTCACCGATCAGATCGTCGTGCGCCAGCGCGCCGCGGTGCGTGTGGTACTCCCCTCCCGGCTCCAGCACGACCGTGTACTTCCGCCCCTTGGGGTCGGTCAACTGGACCCGGTCTCCGGGCTGGAACTCACCGCTGACGGTGCTGCTCAACTGCGGCCTACCTTCTCGACGCTGGTACAGCGCACCATCGTCGCAGAGGCCCCGACGAGCCCCGGGATCGGCGTCCGGCCTCCGGTTTCCGCTGGTCAACTGCCGTGAGTGTTTTGGAGTGCTATAGCCCCGCAAAACGCTCACGGGACGTGACCAGGCACGACGGAGCTGTTCGAGGGGGCTCAATCGCGCCGGGAGCGCAGGGCGGCGCGGAGATCCTCGCGGCGCAGGACGCCGCTGGGGCGGCCTTCCTCGTCGATCACCAGGAACTGCCAGGCCAGCACCGTGCGGACGCGCTCCAGGACCGCCTCCGGCGGCTCGCTGTCGAGCAGGATGGTGTCCGGGTCGACCGGTTCCGCCGCTCGTTCGGCGGGCTCGGTCGGGGCGTGGGTGGCCAGCCGCTCGGCCGCGGTCTGGTCCAGCAGGCCCACCGCGATGCCGTCGGCGCGCACCAGCACCACTCCCCGGCCCGCAGCGGCCAGCAGCGCATCGCCCACCGGGCTCTCCGCCGGGAGCTGCAGGACGGGGCGCACCAGCTCCTGCAGCGTCAGCCCGGCAGGCCAGCTCCGGCGCCGCTCGGCGGCGCGCTCGGCGTTGGCGCCCGCCACCACGAACCACGCCATCAGCACGCACACGCCCAGCCGCAGCCACTGGTCCTGGGCGTTCTCGAGCAGCCCGAGCAGCGCCCAGACGATCAGCGCCGCCGCCACCGCACCCGCGCCGATCACGCCGGCGGTGGTGCCGGTGCGGCGCCTGCCGGTGATCCGCCAGGTCAGCGCGCGCAGCATCCGGCCACCGTCGAGCGGCAGGCCGGGCAGCAGGTTGAACACCGCGACCGCGAGGTTCGCCACGCAGGTCTGCACCACCAGCAGCCAGATCGCCCCGCCCGGCACCATGACGAACCAGCCGATGCCCGTCACCACCGCGAGCACCAGCGACACCGCCGGGCCGGCGGCCGCGATCAGCCCCTCCTGGGTCGGCTTGGGCGGTGTGCGGGAGATCTCGGTCAGGCCGCCGAGCAGGAACAACCGGACCCGGCGCACCGGCAGGCCGAGCCGCAGCGCGACGATGCAGTGCCCCAGCTCGTGCAGCAGCACCGAGATCGCGAGGAACACCGTGAACACCGCGGCGAGCACCGCGCTCTCCCAGACGCCGGCACCGGGCAGGATCCGGCCCACCAGCGGCGTGTAGAGCAGCACGATCAGCGCCGCGCCCAGCCACCACGACGGGGAGAGCAGCACCGGCACCCCGGCGACCCGGCACAGCAGCAACCCACCGTCGTTGAGCTTGGGCCGGGCAGGCGGGGATGCGGTCGGTGGCATGCGCGCAGGGTAGTACCCGCTCCGTGAAGACACTGTCGGCGTAGCCGCCTGATGAGCGGCGTCAGCCGCTTGGGCCACGCCGGCAAAGCGACCACCGGCGGGTTCTGAGTGGTTCCTGGCGAGGACGGCTTCCTCCGCCGTGCGGTTCAACACCAGGAGGGGCGCCCGCAGTCCGGGGGAGCGCTCACCACAGGCTCTGCGGCAGTGGTGAGCCGCCCGGGGCCTGATCGCGTGTCGGACGGCTCGATTAGGGTTCCTGGCCATGGCCGAACCGGTGGGAACAGCAGCAAGCGGCGCGCTCCACGACCGCGGGACGAGACGTCCGGCGCTGTCGCCGTCGCGCGCCGGCGACTTCAAGCAGTGCCCGCTGCTCTACCGGTTCCGCGCGGTGGACCGGCTGCCGGAGACGCCGACCAGGGCGCAGGTGCGCGGCACCGTGGTGCACTCGGTGCTGGAACGGCTGTTCGGCCTGCCGATCGAGCAGCGCGACCCGGAGCGGGCCCGCGCGCTGCTCGCTCCCGCTTGGGCGGAGCTGCAGGAGCAGCAGCCCGAGCTGGCCGAGCTGTTCGACGGGCCCGACGATCCCGAGCTGGCGCGCTGGCTGGAGTCGGCGACCGCGCTGCTGGAGTCCTACTTCGAGATGGAGGACCCGCGGCGGCTGGAGCCGGAGGCCTGCGAGCTGCGGGTGGAGACCGAGCTGGACTCCGGGGTGCTGCTGCGCGGGTTCATCGACCGCGTCGACGTCGCGCCGACCGGCGAGATCCGGCTGGTCGACTACAAGACCGGCGCCGCGCCGCGCGAGATCGGCGAGGCCAAGGCGATGTTCCAGATGAAGTTCTACGCCCTGGTGCTGTGGCGGACCCGCGGTGAGATCCCGCGCCAGCTGCTGCTGATGTACCTGGCCAGCAAGCAGCGCCTGGCCTACGCGCCGGACGAGACGGAGCTGCGCCGCTTCGAGCGGACGCTGGAAGCGATCTGGCAGGCGATCCTGCGCGCGGGCAAGACCGGCGACTTCCGCCCGAACCCGAGCAGGCTGTGCGACTACTGCGACCACAAGCCGCTGTGCCCGGCCTTCGGCGGCACGCCGCCGCCCTACCCGGGCTGGCCGGAGCCCGACCCCGGCGAGGAATCGGTCCTCGACCGCACCGACTGAACGTCGTTCCGGTTTTCCCGGCTCACCTCGTCCAGCGGTGCGGGTAGCGGGACCTCAGCGCCCGCCTGGCTCCGGGAGCCCGTCCTCGTGCACCAGGTCAGTCCTCGTACGGGTCGTAGTTGGCCGCGGTGCCGTACTCCCCGGCCTGGGTCTGGTCGATCACCGCGAAGCGGGCTCCCGTCGGGTCCCGCAGGACCGCGACCCGGCCGATGCTGGAGTCGTAGGGGTCCACGCGGACCCGGCCGCCCAGCGCGATCGCGGTGCGGACCAGCTCATCGGTGCCGACGCTCTCGTCCACGCCGAGGTAGAGCAGCCAGTGCGGGTGCGTGCTCGCCGTGATGTGCTCGCGGATCATGCTCACCCGCGCCAGCACCGACTCGTCGCCGAGGTACCAGACCGAGTAGTCCGAGCGGTTCTCGGTGCCGAACTTCTCCGCGTCGTAGCCGAAGAGGTCGTGGAAGAAGTTGTCCGCGGTCTGCGCCTTGATGGTGACCAGCTCGGCCCACATCAGGGTGCCCGGCAGCCCGACGTCGAACTGCCAGGACTCCTCCGGCTGCAGCAGCCCGAACTCGGCGTCGGCCGGCCCGACCAGCACCGCCTTGGTGCCCACGCCCGGGACGTGGTTGTGCGGCACCGTCAGCGTCGCGCCGAGTTCCTGCGCGTGCGCGGTGGTCGCCGCGCAGTCCGCGCTGGCCAGGTAGAGCCGCCACGTGGAGTGGTCACCGGAGGCGGCCCGCAGGCTCGCCACCGGGAACCCCTCCCGCAGCGCGATCACGTGCTCGCCGGAGACCGGATCGCTGTGCGTCCGGTACTCCCAGCCGAACAGGCCGGCGTAGAACTCGCGGGCCCGCTCCAGGTCCGTGGTGATGAGCTCTATCCAGCAGGGCATCCCCTCGTAGAGCTCCCACCGCGGCGGGGTCTTCCCCGGTACCACGACGGCCATTCGCTCACCCCCACCGTCGTCCGTTCAAGATCGTTCGCGAAGGTCATTATCCGCGCCCGGCGCGCGCACCGGTCCGCACCCGGCCCCGAAGCGGATTACGATCCGGTGGAGTTAAGGGATATTCCGGACAAAACGGCAAGGTGTCCGGGTGCGGACTTCCGCCTGCACCCGGACACCTCACCGTTGTCCTGTGAAACGCCGAAGGCGTTCCAGCCCCCTGCGCGCGACTCGCACCGCCACGCAGACGAGCCTGGAACACCGTTGTCAGAGGCGGCAGGCGCGGATGTCGGAGGACAGGATCGCCTTCGCGCCGACCGCCACCAGGCGGTCCATGATCGCCGGAGCTTCCTTGCGGGAGACCATGGCTCGGACCGCCACCCAGCTCTCGTCGGCCAGCGGCGCCATCGTCGGCGAGCCCAGGCCGGGCGTCATCGCGGTGGCCTCGTCGAGCAGCTCGCGCGGGCAGTTGTAGTCCAGCATCACGTACTGCTGGGCGAACACCACGCCCTGCAACCGCGCGATCAGCTGGTCCTTGACCGGGTCCACCGCCGAACCGCGGCGCTCGATCACCACCGCCTCGGACTTGCAGATCGGGTCGCCGAAGGCGGCCAGCCCGTGCTGGCGCAGCGTGCGGCCGGAGCCGACCACGTCGGCGATCGCGTCGGCGACGCCGAGCTGGATGGAGATCTCCACCGCACCGTCGAGCCGGATGACCTCGGCCGTCACGCCGTGCCGGGCCAGGTCGTCGGTGACGAGCTTCGGGTAGGAGGTGGCGATCCGCTTGTCCTGCAGGTCCGCCGGGGTCCACTCGTGCGGGCCGGCGGGCGCGGCGTAGCGGAAGGTGGATCCGCCGAAGCCCAGCGCCAGCCGCTCGTCGACCGCCGCGCCGGAGTCCAGCGCCAGGTCGCGGCCGGTGAGCCCCAGGTCCAGCTCGCCGGATCCGACGTAGATGGCGATGTCCTTGGGGCGCAGGAAGAAGAACTCGACGTCGTTGGTGGCGTCGAGCACCGTCAGGTCCCGCTGCTCATGGCGCTGCCGGTACCCGGCTTCCGCGAGCATCTCGGATGCGGGCCCGGCCAGCGTGCCCTTGTTGGGCACAGCCACACGCAGCATGGCAGCGATCTCCTTCTTGGTTTCGTTCGACAGGCGTCGGTTTGAACGCCGTGGTCAGAGGTATCGGTAGACGTCCTCGAGGGACAGTCCGCGCCCCAGCATGATCACCTGGAGGCGGTACAGCAGCTGCGAGATCTCCTCGGCCAGCTGCTCGTCGGACTCGTGCTCGGCGGCCAGCCACACCTCGCCGGCCTCTTCGAGCACCTTCTTGCCCTGCGCGTGCACCCCGGCGTCGAGCGCGGCCACCGTCGACGAGCCCTCCGGTCGGGTGCTGGCGCGTTCCTGCAGTTCGGCGAACAACTCGTCGAAGGTCTTCACAGTGCACGATCCTTGCATCTAAGGTCGGCGGGCCGAACGGCGGACCGCCGGTGTCCAGACTCTGGTACGGCTGCTCACCGCAGGCCCGCGGTGGCCTCCAGCGCTGCGCCGATGGTGTCCTTGATCATCGCGCGAGCAGCGCCCCGCGGGCTCGAACGACCACCCGAAACAGTGACCGATCCGGCGTCGCCGCAGTCGTAGCGCACCGCCTTCTCCGGACCGACCAGCGCGCCCAGCGGCCCGCCGACGGGTTCGGCGCGGACGGCCACGCGGACCAGGCCGGGCTCGTCGCGACGGGCGGAGGCGACCTGGCGGAGCCGGTGGCCGCGCTCGACCTCGCGCGGTCCGCCGATCGGTTCCGCCTCGACCCGCACCTCCGCCACGTCCCAGCCCCACAGCAGGCCGGTGATCAGGCGCATCTTGGTCGCGGCGTCCGCGCCGGAGAGGTCGGCGGTCGGATCGGCTTCGGCGATGCCGCGCCGCTGAGCCTCGGCGACGGCGGCCTCCAGCGGATAACCCGCGGCGAGCTGGTCGAGCACGAAGGTCGCGGTGCCGGTGAGGCAGCCGTGCACGGCCTCCACGTCGAATCCGCGCAGCACCGATCGCGCCAGGTCACCGGCGGGCATCGCGGCGCCGGTGGCACCGGAGATCCGCACCGAGCGCCCCGCGCGCCGGGCGACTTCGTCGAGCCGGCTCCAGTGCGTGAGCAGGTGCGACTTGGTGGCGGTGACGACGTGCGCGCCCTGACCGAGCGCCTGCAGCGCGTCCTGCCCGGGCTGGTCGCCGCCGTCGGAAGGAACGGCCTGCGCGAACACCCGCGGTCCGGTGCGGGCCAGCAGGTACGCGAGCGGTTCGAGCGGTGCCCACTGCTCGCGGGGCGGCACGACGCCGTCGACCTCCACCTGGGTGCTGCGGCCGCGAACGGCGACCACGCGCAGGTCGACGCCGTGCTGATCGCGCCACTGCGCGCGGTGGGAGGCGACGAGCCCGGCGTACTCCCGGCCGACCGGGCCGAAGCCGGCCAGCACGATCGGGACGTCGATCATCACGCGGCTCGGGTGAACAGCTCGCCGAGCGCCTCGAAGTCGACGTCGCCCAGGGAATCGCGCAGCACCCGGTGCGGGCCGGGTGCCAGCGGCACCTCGCACGGGATGGCGATCACCAGGCAGCCGGCGGCCTCCGCGCTGGCCACGCCGGTCGGCGAGTCCTCGATGGCGACGCAGGCGGCCGGGTCCACGCCCAGCAGCCGCGCGGCCTTCAGGTACGGCTCGGGGTCGGGCTTGTTGCGCCCGTCGACCTCGTCACCGCAGACGGTGAGGTCGAAGGAGTCGCGGCCCAGGGTCTCCAGCGCCATCTCGGTGAGCGAGCGGATCGTGGAGGTCACCAGCGCGACCGGCACGCCCAGCGCTCGCGCCCGGCGCAGCGCCTCCTGCGCGCCCGGCCGCCACGGCAGGCCGCCGGCGAACAGCTCCGCCATCCGCTCGGCCACCCAGCTCGCGGCCGCGGCGATTTCGGCCTCGGTGGCGGCGACCCCGACGTCGGTCAGCAGCATCCGCATGCTGCGCGTCATGTTCGAGCCGACCATGGCTTCCCTGGTGGCGTCGGTGAGCGCGCCCCCGCGATGCGCGGCGTAGTCGTCCAGCGCGATCGTCCACAGCTTCTCGGAGTCGACGAGCGTGCCGTCCATGTCGAACAGGACGGCGGCGGGCGAGTTCGGACCGGCGTCGCGGGTCACGCGGAGATCTCCTCCAGGCTGGTTCGATAAAGCTGGGTCGCCACCCAGTACAACACCGCGACCCCCACCCGCCCCACTGAAAGTGGGCAATCCCTCGTCTCCCGGCCGGGTCGGTTTCGCGAGGTCAGATGACGCCCTCGTGCTGGAGGAAGCGGAACACCGCGATGCCGGGCAGCACCGGCAGCCAGTAGGTCAGCAGGCGGGACAGCAGCACCGCGGTCACCGCCGCCGTCGCCGGGATCCCCATCGCGCTCAGTCCCGCGAGCAGCACGGCCTCCACCGCGCCCAGGCCGCCGGGCGAGGGCACGAGGTGGCCGAGGGTGTTGCCGATGATGAACACGACCGTCACCGCCACCCAGGAGAACTCCAGGTGCAGCGCGGCCAGGCAGGCGGCCAGGCCCAGTCCCGACACCACCAGGTAGCCCAGCCCGCCGCCGAACAGCTGCAGCGCCCGGACCGGGTGCCGCAATGTGTCCAGCAGCTCCCGGCCGACTTCGAGCGCGGGCGCCACGATCCGCCGCCGCCCGAGCGGCGAGGCCAGCACCGCGGCGGCGGCCACCAGCACCGCGACCGTGCCCGCCAGCACCGGCCAGCCCGCCGGGAACGACAGCCGGGTGAAGGTGCCGGACAGGCCGATCGCGAACACCCCGATCACGGCCACCGCGAACGCCACCGCGCCGGTGCCCGCCTGGTTCAGCAGCGTCACCCCGACCGCGAGCGGCCGGCGCAGGCCGAGCCGCTCCATGTACACCACGTTGATCCCGAAGAACCCGGCGCCGCCCGGCGTGGTGCGGCCGGTGAACGCGGCGGCCACCTGCACCGCGAGAGTGCGCCAGAACGGCAGCGGCACCCGGCTGGAGCCCTGCATCGAGATCGACGACAGCAGGATGGCGAGGAAGCCGGTCAGCACCGCCACCGCCAGCCAGCCCCAGTCGGCGTGGCGGGCCGCCAGGAGCACCTCGTCCATGCTCGACAACTCCGGCAGCAGCAGGTAGACGGCGGCGCCGATGAGCAGCAGCCCGATCACGGTGACCGGGCGGACCGGCGAGCGGAAGCCCGGGATCGGCAGCCTGAGCCCGTCGGCCAGCGCCTCGCGCACCTCGGACATCAGGAAGCGCCCGTGCGGCGCCTGCGCGCGGATGCGCCTAGGCAGCGCCATCGGCAGCAGGTTGCGCAGCGCTCCTTCCAGCTGCTCGGTGGGCAGCGCGCTGATCGCCGAGCGCACCGCGCGCTCCGCGCCCACCACCGACGCGATCGACACCAGCGCCTCGGCGAGGTCCCGCGCGCAGCGCGCCGCACCGGCTCCGGCGTGGCTGAAGGTGAAGCTGAGCAGCCACGGCCGCTTCTGCTCGTCGACCAGGACGTTCTTCGCCCGCAGGTCGTGGTGGGCGATGCGCGCGCGGGCCAGCGCGCCGAGCTGCGCCCAGATCTCCGCCAGCAGCTCGTCGTCGACCTCGGCCGCGCTCAGCTCCGAGAGGCGCCGCCCCGGCACCTGCCGCACCACCAGCAGCGCGGGTGCGTGCTCGACGTCGCAGGCCAGCACCACCGGCGGAGTGCGCACCCCGGCGCGCTCGGCCAGCAGCGTGACGTACGCCTCGTGCTCGACCTCGTGGTGCGGTGTCGAGAGCCGCGGTTCGTCCTGGACGTCCAGCAGCGCGAGCAGCCGCTTGATCTTGTACCAGGCCCCGGCGCGACGGCTCATCCGCCGCACCACCTTGACCCGCAGCGTCGCCCCGTCCTCGGTGCGCACGGCGAACTCGCGCGGTTCCAGGAACCGGTGCCGCAGCGCGACGATCGAGCGCGGCGCGAGCCCGGCCTGCTCCAGCTCGTCCCGGACGATCAGGTCGGAGACCCGCCGTCCCGGAGCGCCCCACACCACGTGGAACAGCGTCCCGACGCCCCAGCCCAGCAGCGCCCCGCCCACCGCCGCCAGCGGCAGGTGCCCGCCCAGGTGCACCACGGCGACGCCGACGAGCGCCGTCAGCACCCACCCGGCGGAACGGGCGTACCCGCCGAGGTAGGGCGCGACGACCACGCCCAGCACCGCCACGACGGCCACCTCCTCGGCCGGGAACGGGAACAGCCCGGCCGAGGACACCTGGTGCAACCCGAGCACCTCGTGCATGAACAGCGCCAACGCCCAGGTCGCCGCGCCCGCGGCCGCGGACAGCAGCGCCACCCGGATCCAGCCGGCGTAGGCCGCCACCGCGGTCACCCCGGCGATGCCCGCCCACGTGCCCAGCCAGCTCAGCACCACCCACAGCGGATCGGACACCGCCGGGATCCGTCCCAGCTGGTCGTGGATCGCCAGCTCCACCGGGTTCACCGGCACCAGCACGAGCAGCACGCTCAGCGCCAGCAGGCCGCCGACCAGGCCGAGCTGCGCGAGATCGCGCGGCCGCCTGCCGATGGACAGCCGCAACCGCGAGCGCGGGGAGATCCCGTTCTCCCCGTTCGGTGACGGCCTGTCGTGGTCCACTGGGCATCCGCTCCGCAAACCGGTGTTCGCCCGGCGAGAACACCCCGCTCGCGCGCGGCGGACGACCGGGACACCCGTGGTCCTGGCGGGCGCTGAGGTCAAGGGTCTGGCCCGCAGGTCCGGGCGTCAAACCGGCTGCCGATCACGATCCAGGAGCGTTGCCGCCGGCCCCGGTATGTCCGGCGCTGGCGTCGGCGCGGCGTCGTAGGCTGGGTCGGTGACCGATCGCGACGCACACACCACCGAACATCCGCGCGCCGAACTCCCCGAGTTGACCGACCCGATCGTCATCGCCGGTTTCGAGGGGTGGAACGCTGGGTCTACACGACCGCCGCGATCGAACCGCAGCTTCGGAGGGGGGCTCGCGTGAGCGAGAAGCAGGACTTTCCGCAGCTGGAGAACCCTATTGTGATCTGCGGTTTCGAGGGGTGGAACGATGCGGGCGATGCCGCCAGTTCCGCGATCGAGCACCTGCAGCTCATCTGGGACGCCGAACCGCTGAGCGAGATCGACCCGGACCCGTACTACGACTTCCAGGTCACCCGTCCCACGGTCAAGCTGGTCGACGGCATCACCCGCCAGGTCACCTGGCCGACGACGCGGTTGTCGGTCTGCCGCCCGCCGGGCTGCGCGCACGACGTGGTGCTGGTGCACGGCATCGAGCCGAACATGCGGTGGCGGGCCTTCTGCACCGAGCTCGTCGAGCAGATCGAGCGGATCGGCGCGCACACCGTGGTGACGCTGGGCGCGCTGCTCGCCGACGCCCCGCACACCCGGCCGGTGCCGGTCAGCGGCGCGGCCTACGACGCCGACTCGGCGGCCCGCTACGGCCTGGAGCGCTCCCGCTACGAGGGCCCGACGGGCATCGTCGGAATCTTCCAGGACGCCTGCGTGCAGGCCGGCATCCCGGCGATCTCGTTCTGGGCGGCGGTGCCGCACTACGTCTCGCAGCCGCCGTCGCCGAAGGCGACGCTGGCGCTGCTGCACCGGGTCGAGGAAGCCCTCGACGTGGAGGTGCCGCTGGGCAACCTGCCCGAGCAGGCCGAGGAGTGGGAGCAGACGGTCAGCGAGATGGCCGAGGAGGACGAGGACGTCCGCAACTACGTCCGAGCCCTGGAGGAGCGCGGCGACGCCGAGGTCAAGCTGACCGAGACCAGCGGTGACGCGATCGCGGCGGAGTTCGAGCGCTACCTCCGCCGCCGCGGTCCGGGTGGCAAGGGCCCGCTCGGCCCCGGCCCGGGCTGACCCCGCCGCACCCGCAGTCCCCCGCACCAGCCGCCCGACACGCCCGGGTGCGGGGTGACTGGCGCAATTTCAATGGAAATCGAACGTCTGATTTCCATTGAAATTGCATCCGGACCGGTGCCCGCCGTGGTGGGGCGGGTGGCTTCGGGTTGGCGACAAATGGACTGGACCTTGACTCGGCGAAGTGGTCTAGTCCATTTTTGTGTGCTCCGGCTCACCCCATCCGGATCGGAGCAGCCATGTCACGGATCCGCACCGCGCTCGCCGCGCTGGCGGGGCTCGCCCTCGCCGCCGCGCCTGCCTCCGCCGCCCCCGAACCCGCCGCCATCCCCGACCACGCCCTGGTCGGCTACCTGCACGCCAGCTTCGCCAACGGCTCCGGCTACGTGCGCATGGCCGACGTGCCCGCCGAGTGGGACGTCATCGACCTCGCCTTCGCCGAACCGACCTCGCCCACCTCCGGCCAGCTGGAGTTCACCCGCTGCCAGGCCGCCGAGTGCCCGAACGTGGAGAGCGACGAGGAGTTCCTCGCCGGGATCCAAGCCAAGCAGGCCGAGGGCAAGAAGGTGCTGCTGTCGGTCGGCGGCGCCAACGGCCAGGTGCGGCTGGAGACCGCCGCCGCGCGCGATGCGTTCGTCTCGTCGGCGGCGGCGATCATCGACCGCTGGGGCCTGGACGGCATCGACATCGACTTCGAGGGCCACTCGCTGGAGCTCGCGCCCGGCGACACCGACCTGAAGAACCCGACCACCCCGGTGGTGGTCAACCTGATCAGCGCGCTGCGCACCCTCAACGACCGCTACGGCCCCGACTTCGTGCTGACCATGGCGCCGGAGACCTTCTTCGTGCAGGTCGGCTACCAGCACTACGGCGGCGGCACCGGTGCCGACCCGCGCGCGGGCGCGTACCTGCCGGTGATCGACGCGCTGCGCGCCGACCTGGACCTGCTGCACGTGCAGAACTACAACTCCGGCCCGGTCATGGGCCTGGACGGCCAGTACCACACGATGGGCAACGCGGACTTCCACGTGGCGATGATCGACATGCTGCTGACCGGTTTCCCGCTGGCGGGCAACCCGGACAACACCTTCGCCCCGCTGGCGCCCGAGCAGGTCGCGATCGGCCTGCCCGCGGCCAACCCGGCGGGCAACGGCTTCACCCCGGTCCCGGAGGTCCACAAGGCGCTCGACTGCCTGCGCGCGGGCACCGGCTGCGGCCCCTACGAGCCGCACGGCACCTACCCGAAGCTGCGCGGCCTGATGGCCTGGTCGATCAACTGGGACGTCTACCACGACAACGAGTTCGCCAAGGCCCACGACGCCCACGCGGTCCGATGAGGCGCGAGGGCGCCTTTTGCCCACGTGCTGGGCAAAAGGCGCCCCTCGCCTTGGAAACCCGTTCCCCGCAACCGCTTCCGAGCGGCAGGCGAAGGCGTTCTTCACGGAGCGGGGATCACCCGGCGCGGCGGCGGGTGAGGAGGACCGCACCGGCTCCGATCACCAGGCCCGTCGCGGCCGCGACGGCGATCGGGAGCCAGGGGGCGGAGTGGTCGGTTCGGGCTGCGGCGCGGTAGTCGGGGACCGCGTCCGGGTCGCCGAGCTGCCCCTTGCGGTCCACTGTGGAGCCTTCCGCCCAGCCGTTGCCGAGGTCGCAGTGCACTCGGTCGCGGGCCGAGATCGAGCCCTCCGGCAGGGACATGTCCAGGCTCTCGGCCTTCGCCGTCACCCCGGGCGGCGGCTCCACCGCCGGGCGGCGGATGCCGAACTGCTCCTTGGTGCGGGCTTCGACGTCCTCCACCAGATATTCGGTGAGGTCGACGCCTTCCATGGCCCAGCCGTTGCTCCAGTCGGTCAGCAGTGCCCGCGCCCGCTGCGCGTCACCGGCCGCGTAGGCCTCTGCCGCCTGCCTCTCGGTATCGCCGATCTCGGCCATGATCCGGGCTTCGAAGCCCTCCAGCGCCTGCGTGACGTCGGTGAGGAACACCTCGGGCCGGTCGCAGGTGTAGTACATGAGCCGTTTCGACAGGTACGTCGCCGAGCGCGTCGCCTCCTGGGCCGCGTACTCCGGGCTCAGGTAGTTCGCCGCCGCGCCGGAGGTCAGGTAGCGGTGCTGGCTGTACTCCGGCGGGACGGTCTCGGCGCCGATGTGGAAGGGGATGTAGGGCGCGGTGACGGCGGCCGTGTTCGCCACCCACAGGGTGGCAAGGTCGGGGTGCGGCAGGTCGGGCTTCAGCTCGGCGACCTGCCCGTAGCCGGAGCGGTCGTCGGACCAGCGCGGGTCGCGGACCATGCGCTGCATGTCCACCAGCGACACCCGGCCCAGCTGCCGCAGCTCCTCCTCCAGCGTCGGCGGGTGCCGCCACGGCGCCTCGTCGTCCGGCGACGACTTGCCGGGGTGGCCGGGGAACGGCGTGCCGTAGACCTGCTGGAGGTTGAAGGGCTTGCCGCTCGCCGGGTCCCACCAGCCCTGCTCGACGGCGAAGTCGATCAGGTTCGGCGAGCCCGCGTAGTCCGGGTTGTCCTGGTAGTCCAGCGGGAAGTCGCCGATGTAGCCGGGGTAGGACACCCGCACGTCGTCCGGTCCGAGCCGCTCGGCGGCCCACAGCCCCTTGCCGCCGGCGAACTCGATGAACACCCAGCCCTCGTCGGCGTCGGCGAACAGGTGCGAGTTGCCGCCGTAGGTGGTGTACCCGTGCTCGTCGATCAGCTCGCCGAGGATCTCGACCGCCTCGCGCGCGCTGTGCGCCCGCTCCATCGCGATGCGCGAGAGGTCGCTGTAGTGGGGCCCGGTCTGGCCGGGCGGCGTCATCTCGACGAGCTCGGGGCGCGAGTCCGACCAGACGTCGCGCGCCGCCACCTGGAACTCGTTGAGGCCGCCGTTGGTCAGCGGCGCGGGGAAACCGGCGAACTCCGAGTAGTTGGAGGTGATGTACTTCGCGGTCTCCGGCACCTGCGGGATCTGCGTGAGCCGACCGGGCAGGTCCGCTTCCTCGGTGGCGCCGACGGTGATGGTCGAGCCCGGTTCGTGCTGCTGGCGCGGCACGATCTCCAGCCAGTGGCTGGACGGCTCGTGGCCGAACCCGCCGAGCAGCGTCGCGCCGCTCTCGGTGCGGTTCTTGCCGACGTAGAAGGCGATGCTCTTGTCCGGCATCGGGCGGGTCTGCTGGACCGGCGGTGCGACGGGCGTCGCCACCGCAACGGGCGCGGCGAGCACCACGACCGCCGCCGCGAGGCCGAGCGCAGCGCATCGATGTCGGAATCGGGACACGTGAGCCTCCTACGTCCGGGTGATCAACGCATCCCTTCCTAACCCAATCGGGTGAAATAGTACAGGCCACCCGGCTCAACCACCGGCCGCCGAGCGCCGGATGACCGGCCGCTGAGCTGGATTTTCGCGGTTCGGGATGGCTTCTGCTGATCTGCTCAGCCGAAGCCGCGGAGGTACTCCTCGGCGCCTTCCGGATCGAGCAACCAGGTCTGGAAGTCCGCCGGGTCGTCGAAGCCGTCGGCGAAGCGGTCGCGGATCTCCGGGTGCCGCGCCGCCGCGGCCACGATCCGCTGCACGTGCGGCTGAGCGGGCCGCAGCGAGGTGTTCGTCCACGTCACCACGTGCCGCGCGTGCTCCCAGAACCGGTCGAAGCTCTGCTGCATCCAGGCGCGGTCGAACGCCTGCTCACCGCGCGCCACGATGCTGTCCGCATAGGACTCGGCGCACCGGCTGGCGACGTTGGCGCCCTGCCCGGTGATCGGGTCGTTGGCCACCACCGCATCGCCCATGCCCAGCACCACCGCGCCCGACGGGAGTTCGGCGACCGGCTTGCGCACCACCGGGGTCACGCCACCGGTGAGGGTGGCGCGCTCGTCGGTCAGCTCGGCACCGGCGAACCGCGCGTGCTCCCACGGCAGGTGCTCGCGCATCAGCTCCAGCATCCGCGCCCACTGCTCGTCCGCGCCGGGGCGATCCGACCAGCAGTCCATCGGGCCGCCCGGAATCCCCTCGTACAGCAGGACGTCGCACGCCCCGCCGAAGGTGCAGCCGGGGATGACGTAGATGTCGCCGACGCCGGGCATCGAACTCGCCCGGAGCAGGCCGGTGTCGGGCTCGTCCGGCGACGGAGCGGCTCCGCGCACGTAAGCGACCGCCAGCGCCCGCTGCGGCGCGGTGAACGGCGAGTGCTGCTCGTCGCGCTCGAAGATGCGGCCCAGCTCGCCCGCGCCCGTCGCCACCACCGCCAGGTCGTGGCGCTGAGCCATCGCGTCCAGCTCGGAGGCGGTGATGTCGCGGTACTCGACGGCACCGCCGCGCTCGGCGAACAGCTCCAGCCAGCGGGCCATCTTCACCCGCTGGTCCACCGACTGCGCGGGCCGGGAGAACCGGCCCCGCCAGTCCAGCACCCGCCCCTCCCCCGCCTTCTCGACGACCTTGCGCAGACCGGTGATCGGCGGCGCTTCGGCGTCCCAGAAGTTCAGCCCACGGGCCCGCTCACCGGCCAGCGCGGTGCCGAACATGGCCTGGGTGGACATCACCCGGCCACCGCGGATCTGCTCGGGCGTGCGCCCGGAGACCAAGGTCACCTCATACTGCTCGGCCTGCAGACCGAGCGCCAGCTGCAACCCGGCCTGCCCCGCTCCGACGATCAGGACCTTCCGCATTCCCCGCCCGTCCTCTCCCGCGCACCGATGCCGCGAGCGCGGTGGAGGGGCGTCGGTCCCGTCCGGGACCGGCGCCCCTCCACCGGATTCGATTCCGCCACCCGCACCGCCGCGCGGAACGAGTTCGCCGGACAGCCTCTCAGAGCTCGACGCCGAGCAGGGCGTCGACGGCCGTGCGGATCAGCTGCGGCGCTTCGGCATCCGAGCCGCCGCTCGTCAGCGCCTCCTCCACCCACGCGTCGATCGCGCGCAGCGCCTGCTGGGTGTCGAGGTCGTCGGAGAGCCGGTCGCGCAGTTCGGCGACCGCGGCCTCCGCCGCCGGGCCCGACTCCAGGGCGACGGCCTGACGCCAGCGAGCCAGCCGCGCCGCGCCCGCGGTCAGCGCGTCGGCCGTCCACGAGCGGTCGGTGCGGTAGTGGCCGTCCAGCAGCGCCAGCCGGATGGCCATCGGGTCCACCCGGTCGCCGCGCAGGCGGGAGACGAACACCAGGTTGCCCTTGGACTTGGACATCTTCTCGCCGTCCAGCCCGATCATCCCGGCGTGCACGTAGTGCTTGGCGAACGGGAACTCGCCGGTCAGCGACTCGGCGTGCGCGGCGCTGAACTCGTGGTGCGGGAAGATCAGGTCCGAACCGCCGCCCTGCACGTCGAAGCCCAGGCCCAGCCGGTTCAGCGCGATGACCGAGCACTCCAGGTGCCAGCCCGGTCGGCCCGGCCCCAGCTCGGACTCCCACGACGGCTCGCCATCGCGGGCGGCCCGCCACAGCAGCGCGTCCAGCGGGTGCTCCTTGCCCGCCCGGTCCGGATCGCCGCCGCGCTCGGCGAAGAAGGTGCGCATGGTCTCGTCGTCGTAGTTCGACTCGTAGCCGAAGTGGCCGCTGGCCCGGTGGCGGAAGTAGATGTCCGGGTGCTCGTCGTCGAGCCGGTAGGCCGCGCCGGAGGCCAGCAGCTTGCCGACCGCCTCGACGATCTCCGGGATGGACTCGACCGCGCCGACGAAGTCCGCGGGCGGCACCACCCGCAGCGCCTCCATGTCCTCGCGGAACAGCGCGGTCTCGCGCATCGCGAGCACCACCCAGTCCTCGCGGTCGCGCTCGGCGCGCTCCAGCAGCGGGTCGTCGATGTCGGTGACGTTCTGCACGTAGTGCACCTGGTGACCGTTGTCCAGCCACACCCGGTGGACCAGGTCGAACGCCAGGTAGGTGGCGGCGTGACCGAGGTGGGTGGCGTCGTACGGCGTGATGCCGCACACGTACATCCGCGCGACCGCACCGGGCTCGGTGGGCTTGACCGCACCTGCCGAGGTGTCGAAGAGGCGCAGCGGACGTGGCGTGCCCGGCACTCGAGGCACGGGAACCGATGACCAGGGTTGCATGCACTCGACCTTAAACGTCCCCCTCGGGTGGACGCCGCCATCCGGGGGATAGCCAGTATCACATCGTGGGAGGCGGGTCCGGCCCGAACGCCGCCGAGCTGGCGCGGACGCTCCCGCGAGAACACCGGAATCGCCTGTTCCGGCAAGACGAGATCCTTTGCCGAAACCACTCGGCCATAACGCCACTGAAGTGGGATCATTAGCCCTGAAAAAGGGATATCCGAACGCACAGCAATCACATCTCGCCTGGTCAGAGGCGTGAGACAACCTCTTCTCCGCGAAACGCAGATCTTCGCCCGATCTGCTGAACTCGGCATTTCCGGAGCGAGATCGGCGAAAGGAGCGGAATGGGAATCCGGGCGTCGTGATCCGGACGCTGCCCGGCCGAGCGGTGGAGGCCATCGGTGACTTCGGTAAGCGTGGAGCGGCTCCACAAGATCTTCGGGCCGCAGCCGGCGGAGCTGGTCCGCCGCATCGAGCGCGGGGCCGACCCGGACGAGATCAAGGCGGCCGGTGGCACCGCGGCGGTGGTGGACGCGTCGTTCGAGGTGGCGGAGGGCGAGACGTTCGTCGTCATGGGCCTGTCCGGCTCCGGCAAGTCGACCCTGATCCGGATGCTCAACGGCCTGCTCACGCCGACCGCCGGCCGGGTGCTCGTCGACGGCGAGGACGTCACCGCGATGTCGTCCAAGGCGCTGCGCGCGATGCGCCAGGAGAAGATGAGCATGGTCTTCCAGCACTTCGCGCTCTTCCCGCACCGGACCGTGCTGGACAACGCCGGTTACGGGCTGCGGATCCGCGGCGCGGGCGAGGACGAGCTCGTCGAGAAGGCCACCGAGGCGCTGAACCTGGTCGGCCTGGAGGGCTGGGGCGACCGCTACCCGCAGCAGCTCTCCGGCGGGATGCGCCAGCGCGTCGGGCTGGCGCGCGCTCTGGCGGCGCAGACCGACGTCCTGCTGATGGACGAGGCGTTCAGCGCGCTGGATCCGCTGATCAAGCGCGAGATGCAGGACCAGCTGCTCGACCTCAACGCCCAGCTGGGCAAGACGATCATCTTCATCACCCACGACCTCAACGAGGCGATGCGGCTGGGCGACCGGATCGCGATGATGCGCGCCGGGCGGATCGTGCAGATCGGCACCGCCCAGGAGATCCTGCGCGAACCGGCCGACTCCTACGTCGCCGAGTTCGTCCACGACGTCGACCGCAGCCGCGTGCTCACCGCCGCAGCACTGGCGGATCCGCAGGTCACCGCGCCCGCTGACGCCGAACCCGTGGCCGCGGGCACGCCGCTGAGGGAGCTGTTCCTGCGGCTCGGCGCCCGCCCGGACCCGGTGCCGGTGGTCGACGGGCAGCGCCTGCTCGGCGCGGTGACACCGGCCGCGATCTTCGAGGCGCTGAGCCGCGAGCCCGACGGCGCCGAGGAGGTTTCCGATGCGTGACGTGCTCACCCAGTACGAGCTGCCGCGGGTTCCGGTCGGCAGCTGGTTCGAAGCGGTGGTGGACTGGCTCAACGACAACATCGGCCCGGTCTTCGACTTCATCGACCTGGTGCTGCGCTCGGCGGTCGGCGGGTTGTCCCAGGTGCTGACCGCCCTGCCGCCGTCGGTCATGGTGCTGGTGTTCGCCGGGCTCGGGTGGTGGCTGCGCAGCTGGCGGTTCGGCCTGTTCAGCCTGATCGGGTTCGGGCTGGTCGCGAGCGTGCAGGAGTTCGAGGCGGCGATGCAGACCCTGTCGCTGGTGCTGGTGGCCACCGCCATCGCCATCGCCATCGGCATCCCGCTGGGCGTGCTGATGGCGCGCAGCAGCAAGGTCAGCGCGGTGCTGCGACCGGTGCTGGACCTGATGCAGACCATGCCCGCCTTCGTCTACCTCGTCCCGGTGATCGTGTTCTTCAACATCGGCGAGGTGCCGGGCGTGGTGGCCACCGTGATCTTCGCGCTGCCACCTGGTGTGCGGCTCACCGAGCTGGGCATCCGGCAGGTGGACACCGAGGTGGTCGAGGCGGGCGAGGCCTTCGGCGCACCGCCCCGCAAGATCCTCACCGGCATCCAGCTGCCGCTGGCCATGCCGTCGATCATGGCCGGGGTCAACCAGGTGATCATGCTGGCGCTGTCGATGGTGGTCATCGCGGGCATGGTCGGCGCGCCCGGCCTCGGCTCGAACATCTACGAGGCGGTCACCAGGGTCCAGCTCGCCCAGGGCTTCGAGGCCGGACTGGCGGTGGTGATCCTGGCGGTCTACCTGGACCGGATCACCGCCGTGCTCTCGGACCGCTCGCCGGTCGCGCGGGCGGAGCGCAAAGCGGCCAGGGCCGGCTGAGCCCGGTCCGCCAGCCGCCGCGGAAAGGCAGGTAGCAATGTTGTCCAGCAGGAGATCGCGGAGATTCGCCGCACTGCTCGCCGCACTGGCCGCGCTGGTCCTGGTCGCCGCCGGGTGCGGCGGCCGCGAGGCGCCGACCGGGCAGGAGTCGAAGACGATCAACATCGGCTACATCGCCTGGGACGAGGACATCGCGGTCACCTACCTCTACAAGGAGCTCCTGGAGCGCAAGGGCTACACCGTCAACGCCACCGAGCTGGAGGTCGGCCCGATCTACGCCGGGCTCGCCCAGGGCAACCCGGACCTGTTCCTGGACGCCTGGCTGCCGCAGACCCACGCCGACTACTGGAAGCAGTACGGCCCGCGGCTGGAGGACCTCGGCGTCTGGTACGACCAGGGCACGCTGAACATCGCGGTGCCCCGGTACCTGACCGGCATCAACTCGATCGAGGACCTCAAGGGCCGAGGCGCGGAGTTCGGCGGCGTGATCACCGGCATCGACCCGGGCGCCGGGCTGAGCCGCACCACCAAGGACAGCGCGATCCCGGCCTACGGCCTCGGTGGCGAGTACGCCCTGCAGACCTCCTCGACCACGGCGATGCTCGCTTCGCTGGACAAGGCCACCAAGGAGCAGAAGCCGATCGTGGTGACCCTCTGGCACCCGCACTGGGCCTACGCCCGCTACCCGCTCAAGGACCTGCAGGACCCGAAGGGCGCGATGGGCCAGGCCGAGCAGCTGCACGCCGTCGGCCGCGCCGGCTTCGCCCAGGACTTCCCCGAGGTCACGGAGATGATCAAGAAGTTCCGGCTGACCGACGACCAGCTCGCCTCCCTGGAGAACGAGATCAACAGCGCCCAGAAGGGCCACGAGCAGCAGGCGGCCGCGAAGTGGGCCGACGCCCACCCGGAGGTGATCAACACCTTCTCCGGCCGGTGACCGGGTGAGAACGGCCGTGAGCGCTTCGGGGTGCTGCGGCGCCCCGAAGCGCTCACGGCCTCCGGGGCCTAGCCCGGGTTGCGGATGCCGTCGATCAGGCGGGTCCAGTTGTCCCCGCCCTTGCCCGCTGCGATGGTCCGGTCGTAGTGCGACTTGATCGCGCGGGGCAGCTCCAGGTCGATGCCCGCTTCCTCGCTGGCCGCCAGGACGTGGTCGGCGGTCGCACCCATCATCGTGACCGTGCTCAGGTCGCCCGGGTGCTCGTCGGCGTCGACCTGCTCAGCGGATCGCGGCAGGAACTGGATCACGAGCTGGAGCACCTGCGCCGCCCACGGCGCGAAGTCCTTCGCGGGAACCCCGGCCGAGCCGAGCAGCGCCGAACCGTGCAGGAAGGCCGACAGCGCGGTCAGGAAGACGTCCAGGTTGGCCTGGTAGAACAGCTGTGCCAGACCGGGATCGGTGCCCATGTGGTGCGGTTTCCCGATGACTCCCAGCGTCTTCTCGTGCGCGTCGAAGAGGTCCTTCGACCCGCTGTAGTAGACGTAGGACGCCTCGGTGCCGATCATCGGCGCGGGCACCATGACGCCGCCGGTCAGGAACCGGGCACCGCGCTGCTCGGCCCACTTCGCCGCTTCGCGGGTCACCTCCGGGCTGTCCGAGCTGAGGTTGACCACGACCTTGCCGGTCAGATCCTCGACCCGGCCCAGGACGTCGTACATCGCCGCGTAGTCCGTCAAGCTGAGGACGACCAGGTCGGCGGCCCGGACCGCCTCGGCCGGAGCGGCTGCGCGGACGGCACCGCGCGCGACCACGTCGTCGGCCCGGCTCGCGGTCCGGTTCCACACCGTGACCGGGTGCCCGGCGTCCAGCAGGGCGTGCACCATCGCCTTGCCCATCGGTCCGAGTCCGATCAGGGTGACGGGCTGCTTCATGTCGTTCTCCACGGGTTTTCGTTCGGATGTCACCGCGGGTCGCGGATGACGTCGATGAGTGCGGTCCAGCTCTCGCCGCCCCGGCCGGCGGCGATCGCGCGGTCGTAGTGCGCCTTGATCGCCTTCGGCAGCGCGGCGTCGATGCCCACCGCGCGGCTGGCTTCCAGGAGGTGCTCGGCGCTGGCGGCCATCATCCGGGCGGTGCCCAGGTCTCCGGGGTGCTCGCCGCGGTCGATCTGCGCCGCGGCCGCCGGGAGCACCAGCGGATTGGTGGTGAGGTTGTCCACCGCCCAGGGCAGGAACTCCTGGGCGGACACCCCTGCCGAGCCGACCAGCGCGGTGGCGTGCAGGTACGCCGCCAGGCTGACCAGGAACAGGTCGATGTGCGCCAGGTAGTACAGCTGGGCCAGCCCGTGATCGGCGCCCACGTGGTGCGGCTCGCCGATCAGCCGCAGCGTCTGCTCGTGGGCTGCCAGGAGCTCCGCCGGGCCGCTGTAGAACACCTTGGCCGGTTCCGCGCCGACGAGCTCGGCGGAGGCCAGCACGCCGCCGGTGAGGAACTGGCCGCCGCGCTGCTCGATCCAGCGCGCCGCCTCGCGGGAGACGTCCGGGGTGTCCGAGCTGAGGTTGACGATCACCTTGCCGGTCAGATCCGGTACCGGGCCGAGGATCTCGTACATCGCCGCGTAGTCGGTCAGGCTCAGCAGCACCAGCTCGCCGGCCGCCACCGCCTCCGCCGGGGTGGCGGCGCGGACGGCACCGCGCGCGACCACGTCGTCGGCCCGGCTCGCGGTCCGGTTCCACACCGTGACCGGGTGCCCGGCGTCCAGCAGGACCTTGACCATGGCCTGCCCCATCGGACCCAGGCCGATGAGGGTGACAGGTTGTTTCACGTCGTTCTCCAATGCTTCTCAGCGCTTGAGCAGTTCGATGACGCCGACGATGTCTTCGTGGCCGCGGCCGTCGGCGACCCGGCGCTGCATCAGCTGGTACACCGGCAGCAGGAGTTCGGCGCTGATGCCCTGCTCCTCCGCCGCGATGAAGTGGTTGGCGAACCCGGCGGTCTGCATGCCGAGGTTGGAGACGACGTCCTCGCCGTAGTCACCGGCGTCGATCTGCTCGGCCGCTGCGAGGGGCCAGGTGACCACGCCCTGCAACCACTTGCTCAGCAGTGGCGCGAACTCCCGCGTCGAACCACCGGTCGAGCGCACCAGGGCGAGCGCGTGCAGCGAGCCCGCGATCACCCCGTACATGCCGGCGAGCAGCGCGAGGTCCTGCAGCGCCGCAGCGCCCGCGTCATCGCCGAGGTAGCGGCTCTCGCCGAAGGCGTCCAGCACCGGCTGCCAGGTCTCGAAGGTTCCGCTCGGGCCGCTGTAGAGCACGAACGCCTCGGGCGTGGCGATCATCGGCGGGACGGCCATGATGCCGCCGTCGAGGTAGTCGGCACCGTGATCGGCCGCCCAGGCGGCCATTTCGCGGGCTTGACCGGGAGTGCCGTTGGTCAGGTTGACCAGCGTGCGCCCGGCCAGCACATCGGTGTGCGGGACCAGCACCTGACTCACCGAGTCGTAGTCGAGCAGGCAGATGACCACCAACTGGCTGGCCACGATCGCATCGGCGGCGGTCTCCGCTCGGGACGCGCCCCTGGCCACCAACGGCTCGGCCCTGGCCGCCGTGCGGTTCCAGACCGTCACCCGGTGGCCCGCCGCGAGCAGTGCGTCCGCCAGCGCCGTTCCCATGTCGCCGAGACCGACGACGCTCACCGTCTTGTCGTTCATTGGAATTCCTCTCGTCGCTGATGGCGGAGGAGACCGGCGGGGTGAACTTCCACCGGTCCCCTCGCCTTCCCGGCCGGGTTCGAGCTCCACCGCGCACCGCTGCGCCCGAACGCTGGAGTCCGCAGCGGACTCCAGCTGCCAGAACGGTGGACTCGACCGACCGGAGTTCCCCGGTGACCGCGCGGGTTTCGCGAATGCCGTCGATCAACCCGCTCGCGGCGTTGCGAGCAGTTCGACGAGGCTCGCGGTGTCCTCGTGGCCGTGGCCGTCTGCGACCCGGCGCTGCAGCAGCGAGTAGATCGGGGTGATCAGCTCGGTGCTGATCCCCGATTCCTCCGCTGCGGTGAGGAAGTTGGCGTACGCGGTGGTCTGCATGGCGAGGTTCGAGGTCACGTCGTCGGCGTAGTCGCCTGCGTCGATCCGCGCGGCCATCGCCTCCGCGTAGGCGCCCATGGTCTCGACGTACCGGCGGGCCATCGGCGCGAACTCCGCCGCGGACCCGCCCGCCGAGCGGACCAGCGCGTAGGCGTGCAGGACGCCGCCGAACATCCCGTACATGCTGTTGAGCAGGGCGATGTCGTGCAGCGCGGCGAGTCCCGGGTCCGCACCGAGGTGGTGGCTCTCGCCGAAGGCGTCCAGCACCGGCCGCCAGGTCTCGAAGGTTCCGCTCGGGCCGCTGTAGAGCACGAACGCCTCGGGCGTGGCGATCATCGGCGGGACGGCCATGATGCCGCCGTCCAGGTAGTCGGCGCCGTGCTCGGTGGCCCACGCCGCCATCTCGCGGGCCTGACTCGGTGTGCCGTTGGTCAGGTTGACCAGCGTGCGCCCGGCCAGCACATCGGTGTGCGGGACCAGCACCTGACCGACCGAGTCGTAGTCGAGCAAGCAGATGACCACCAACTGGCTGGCCACGATCGCATCGGCGGCGGTCTCCGCACGGGACGCGCCCCTGGCCACCAACGGCTCGGCCCTGGCCGCCGTGCGGTTCCAGACCGTCACCCGGTGGCCCGCCGCGAGCAGTGCGTCCGCCAGCGCGGTACCCATGTCGCCGAGTCCGAGGACGCTCACGGCCTTCTGGTTCATCGGTTCTCCTTCCGCTGGTGACCAGCCTGCTGGGGGCCGCGCACGGTCCGCGCACGACCGGCTGGGGGTGTCGGGCGCGCGCACTAGGCTTGGACCGTGCGTTTCGGAGTGCTCGGCCCGCTGGGGGTGTGGACCGCCGATGGCGAACCCGTGGTGGTTCCCGAGGCGAAGGTCCGCGCCCTGCTCGTGGCGCTGCTCGCGCACGACGGCCCGGTGTCGGCCGATCGCCTGGTCGACCACCTGTGGGGCGCCGAACCGCCCGGCAACCCGGCCAACACGCTGCAGACCAAGGTCTCCCAGCTGCGCAGGGCCATCGGCCGCGAGCTGGTGACCTACCGCTCCGCCGGGTACGCGCTGGTGACCGACCCGGAGGCCGTCGACGCGCACCGGTTCCGCCGCCTGGTCGCGCAGGCCCGGGCGACGGCGGCGCCGAGCGCGCGCCGGGCGCTGCTGGACGATGCGCTGGCGCTGTGGCGGGGCCCGGCGTTCGCCGACTTCGCCGACGAGCCGTTCGTCCAGGCCGCCCGCCAGCGGTTGGCCGAGGAGCACCTGGACGCGCTGGAGGAGTCCGCCGCCGCCCGGCTCGAGCTGGGCGAGCACGCCGCTCTCGCCGGTGAGCTCGGCGAACTCGTGGCCGCGAACCCGCTGCGCGAGCGGCTGCGGGCGCTGCACGTGCGGGCCCTGTACCGCGCTGGGCGGCAGAGCGAGGCGCTGGCCGGGCTGGCCGAGCTGCGCGAGCGGCTGGCCGACGAGCTGGGCATCGACCCGAGCCCGGAGCTGGTCGAGCTCCAGCAGGCGATCCTGACCCAGGACGTCTCGCTGGCCGCCCCGGCCGCCGTCCCGCACAACCTGCCGGTGCCGGTGACCGACCTGGTCGGGCGGGACGGCGAGAGCGCGGAGGTGCTGGCGCTGCTGGGTTCGTCGCGGCTGGTCACGCTGACCGGGCCGGGCGGTGTGGGCAAGACGCGCCTGGCGATCGAATCGGCTCGCGGGGCGGTGTTCCGGGACGGCGTGCGGCTGGTGGAGCTGGCCGGGATCGAGCCCGGTGAGGACGTCACCTGCTCGCTGGAGCACGCCGTGCTCGCCTCGCTGGAGGTGCAGGAAGCGGCGATGTCCTCGGCCGACCCGATCGTGGAGGCCTTGCGCGCCAAGGAGATCCTGCTGGTGCTCGACAACTGCGAGCACGTGATCGGGTCCGCCGCGTCGATGGTCGCGCGGCTGCTGCGGCTGCTGCCGGGGCTGCGGATCCTCGCCACCAGCCGGGAAGCGCTGGGCATCGCGGGCGAAACCCTGCTGCCGGTACCGCCGCTCGCCGTTCCCGACAGCGGCGCCGAGCTCGGCGAGGTCCGCGCCTCGGCCGCGGTCCGGCTGTTCGCCGCCCGCGCCGCCGCCACCTCGCCGGGCTTCGACATCACCGCCGAGAACTCCGCCTCGGTGGCGGCGATCTGCCGGCGGCTCGACGGCATCCCGCTGGCGCTGGAGCTGGCCGCCACCCGCATCCGGGCCCTCGGCGCGCGAACGCTGGAGTCCAGGTTGGACGATCGGTTCGCGCTGCTGAACTCCGGCCACCGCGATGCGCCGGAGCGGCAGCGGACCCTGCACGCGGTGATCGACTGGAGCTGGCAGCTGCTGCCGACCGCGGAGCGGATCGTGTTGCGCCGCTTGGCGATTCACCGCGACGGCTGCACCCTGGCCACGGCCGAGGTGGTGTGCTCCGGCGACGGCGTCCGACCGACCGAGGTGCTGGACCTGCTGTCGCGCCTGGTGGACCGATCGCTGGTGGTCGTCGCGGAGAGCCGGACCGGCGAGCACCGCTACCGGCTGTTGGACACCGTCGCCGCCTACTGCTTGGAGCAGCTGCGCGAAGCAGGCGAGCACGACACGGTGCGGCAGCGGCGCAACGAGCACTACGCCGATTTCGCCGAGCGCGCCGAGGCCCAGCTGCGCGGCCCGGAGCAGCGGCGGTGGCTCGAACTGCTGGACGCCGAAGCAGCCAACCTGCGCGCGGTGCTCGACGACGCCTCGCCCGAAGTGGCGTTGCGGCTGGTCACGGCGCTGACCTGGTACTGGTTCCTGCGTGGCAGGCTCACCGAGGCCCGGCAGTCGCTCGCGGCCGCACTGGCCACCTCCGGAGCGGATGATCGGGCGGAGAAACGTCCAGTGCTGCTCAACGGCATCTCAGGGGGCCGTGACGCAGCCCAGCCACGAGAAACCGCCGAACGCGGGATCGGTCCCGAACGCGACCACCACTGTGAATCGCGGAAAGGCGGAAGCGAGGCGGCCGCGTGGTACGCGGCGATCGCGTTGCTTACGGGTGAGCAAGTGGAGGACCTGGATGCGTGGCGGGGCATCACCGATCGCGCCAAGCGCGCCCGCGCCCGCTGGTTCCTCGCCCACGCCCAGTACACGGTCGCCGACCTGGGTGCGGCGGAGGCGACCGTCAACGAGGTGGTCGAGGAGTTCACCGCGCTGCAGGACCGCTGGGGCCTGGCCGCGGCGCTGAGCGATCACTCGACGCACCTGATGACCCGCGGTGATCTCGCCGCGGCACTGGCCGCGGCCGAGCGCAGCGCCGAGCTCTTCCGCACCACCGGTGATCGCTGGGGGTTGGCGCAGGCGTCTTACGCGCTGGGCATGCTCGCCGGGGTCACCGGCGACTACACCAGTGCCGAGCGCCACCACACCGAAGCCCTGCGCGGTGCGGAGAGCATCGGCCTGTGGGCCGAAGTGGCCTACCAGACCTCCTGGCTCGGCCGGGTGGCGCTGCTCAGGCACGACTACCCGCGGGCGCGCGAGCTGCACGGGCGCGCGATGCGGCTGGCGGCCGAGCGCGGCTTCACCCCGGCCGAGATGTACGCCGAAACGGGGCTGGCGCTGGGCGCGCGCCGCGAAGGCCGCTTCGACGAGGCCGAGCGGCACCTCTACCGGGTGCTGGAATGGCACCGGCGAGTGGAGTTCGAGCCGGGCAACACGCTGATCCTGGCCGAACTCGGCTTCCTCGCCGAACTGCGCGGAGACCTCGACGCGGCGCGCGAGCACCACCTGTCGGCCTATCGCATCGCCCGCAGGATCGGCGATCCCCGCTCGATCGCCCTGACCCTCGAAGGCCTGGCGGGCGCCGAGGCCGCGACCGCCCCGGAACGAGCGGCCCGCCTGCTCGGCGCGGCCGAAGCGGCGCGAGCCTCAGCGGGCACGCCGCTGCCCGAAGCCGAGCGCGGCGACCTCAACCGGATCACCGCCGAAGCCCGAAAACGGCTCACCGAAGGCGAATTCGCTATCGCCGTCGCCGAGGGCGCGGACCACTTCCCCACCGACATCGACGCCCTGACGACCCCGGAACCCCTGCCAAGCCCCTCTTAGGGGAGGCAATTTCAATGGAAATCAGACGTCGAATTTCCATTGAAATCGCGGAGCCGTCGGCGTGTCGGGAGAACGACACACCGACGGGTGCGCAACTTCCATTGAATTCGACGACGTGATTTCCATTGAAATCGCGGAAGTCCCTGCCCCCGGGCGTCCGGCGCGCCGGTGAACGCGCAGGTCCGGAGCCGCAACGCGGCGCACGCTCCACGCCGGGATCCTCCTCGGCAGGAGGGATTGCCGACGGGCACCCGGGCGGGCGACCGTATAGTTGCCACCCGTGTCAAGCGTTCACCTGCTGCCCATCAAGACAGCGGCGCTCATCTTCCCGTTGCTCGCCATCGTCCTGTTCCTGCCCGCCGCGGTGGTCACCTACCGCAGGCACGGCGTCATGACGAGCTGGCGCACGTTGTCGTTCTACAGCTTCCTGTTCTACGCGCTGACGGCGTTCTTCATGACGCTGATCCCGCTGCCCTCCCGGGTGGTGGACGTGTGCGCGAAGTACCCGAAGATGGCGCAGCCCGCGCTGACACCCGGCAACACCTTCGGCGACATCTGGAAGGAAGCCGGCGGTGAGGTCAGCTTCGGCGCTCTCGTGCTGCACAACCCGGCCGTGTGGCAGGCGACGCTGAACGTGGCGCTGCTGGTGCCACTGGGCATGTACCTGCGCTACCACTTCAAGCGCGGTTTCCTCACCACCGCCGCGATCGGCCTCGGCGTGTCGCTGTTCTTCGAGCTCACCCAGTACACCGGCGTGTGGGGCCTCTACGCCTGCCCGTACCGGCTGGCCGACGTCGACGACATCATCACCAACACCTCCGGCGCGATGCTGGGCTGGTGGCTGGCCGGGCCGCTGACCCGATGGCTGCCCACATTGGACTCCATCGACGACGGCGTGCTGGCCCGCCGCCCGGTTCCGCTGGGACGGCGCCTGGTGGCGTTCATCGTCGACATGTGCCTGCTGCCGTTCGCGATGCTGTTCTGCACGCTGGTGGCCGCGCTGTTCGTCGACGTCGGCTTCCTCAGCGGTCTGCTGCTGACGGTGCTGGTGTACTTCGTCCTGATCCCGTGGACCCTGGGCGGCACACCGGGCAAGAGGCTGCTGCTGCTCAAGCTCGTCGGCCCCGACGAGAACGCGCGGCCCGCGCCGTGGCGACTGCTGGTCCGAGCCGTGGTGCTGGCGCTCCCGATGGTCCCGATCGCGGGCGTGATGATGCTCGGGGTGACGGTCCTGCTGAGCCTGCCGGGCGAGCTGCTGTTCGGCGCCGCCCGCACCCTGCTCGACGAGCCGTTGGAGCTGATCTACGCGCTCGGCGGGTTCGAGCCGCTGCTGATCTTCGGCTTCCTGACCGCGTTGGTGTGCGGCGCGCTGCTCCTGGTGTTCTGCGTGGCCCTCTACCGCAACCCGGACCGCTTTGGCTTCCACGAGCTGCTCTCCGGAGTCCACAACAAGGCCCTCCCCCACAAGCGCGCCCGCCGCGCTCCGCAGGAGCCCGCCCCGGAGGACGAGGCCACGGCCAAGATCCCGGCCGAGTGATCGGCTGAGCCGGTTCAGCGGCGGCGCTTGGTGCGGAGGTAGTCGCCGACGACCGCCGCACCGAGGCCGTCGGCCGATGGTGCCACGACCCGGCCGCCGCCGCGGCGGGCGAGCAGGTCCACGAACGCCGCCAGCCTCGGGTCCTCGCCCAGCATGAACACGCTCAGCGTCGTGCCCAGGCGAGCCAGTGCGTCCACTTCGGACAGCGTGGCGACCAGGGTGCGCGGGTCCGGCGGGTACTGGAAGACGGCCTCGCCGTCGGGTTCCAGGTGGGCCGTCGGCTCGCCGTCGGTGACCACCAGCACCACCGGTTCGGCGTCCGGGTGGCGGCGCAGGTGCCGTCCGGCCAGCAGCAGCGCGTGGTGCAGGTTCGTGCCCTGCTCCCAGACGCCCTCCAGCGCCGCGAGCTCACCGACCTCCACAGTGGACGCGTAGCGGCCGAAGGTGACCAGCTGCAGCGCGTCGGAGCGGAACCGGGTGGCCACCAGGTGGTGCAGCGCCAGCGCGGTGCGCTTCATCGGCACCCAGCGGCCGTCCTGCACCATCGACCACGACGTGTCCACGCACAGCACGACGGCCGCCCGCGAGCGCTGCTCGGTCTCGGCGACCTCCAGATCCGCGATGTCCAGCAGCGGCGAGTCCGCGCCCTCGGCCGCGCGGCGCAGCACCGCGTTGCGCACCGTCCGGGAGGCGTCCCAGGGCTCCGAGTCGCCGTAGTTCCACGGCCGCGTCGTCCCGGTCAGCTCGCCCGCCGCCCCCGCGCGGTCGGTGTCGCGCTCACCGCGCTGCGATCGCAGCTGCGAGATCACCGAGCGCAGCGCGGTTTCGCCGAGCCGCCGCATCGCGCGCGGGCTCAGCCGCAGGCTGCCGTCGGGCGCGCGCTGCAGCAAGCCCTGCTGGCGCAGCTGCCGTTCGATCTGCGACAACCGCTGCGCGTCGACGACCGCCTGCGGGCCGAGCTGCCGCTCCAGCGCCTCCAGGTCGATGTCGGCCAGGCTCGCGCCGGGATAGGCCTGCCCGAGCTGCTCGGCCAGCCGGTCCATCTCGCCGAGCTCGGCCATCGCGGCCGTCGCCTCCGCCAGCCCCATCGGCTGATCTCCGCGGAATCGCGCCCGGCCCGTCCAGTCCTCGCCCGGCCGCAGCTGCTGCAGCTGCCGGTCCAAGCTCTGCAACGCCTGCGCGATGCGCGGATCGCCGAAGGCCTGCTGCGACAAGGCCATCAGCTCGTCGCGCTGCTGGTCGTTCATCGAGTTCATCAGCCGCTGGGCCGCGGCCGAACGCGCCGCCAGCGCGTCGATCAGCTCGTCGACGTCGCGCGGGTTCTCCGGGAAGAACTCCCCGTGCCTGGCCATGAACCGCTCGAACTGCTGGGGCACGTCCGCATCGCCGCGGGCGTGCGCGGCCAGCAGCGCCGAGAGGTCGTCGAGCATCTCCCGCACCCGCTCGACGTCTTCGGGCGTGACCTGCTGCATCGCCTGCTTCATGCCCTGGAAGCGCTGCTCGAGGACCTCCGAGCCCAGCAGCTGCTGGATCTCCTCGAAGGCTTCCCGCGCCTCCGCTGAGCGCCAGTCGTAGTTGGCCAGCTCCGCGACCTGCCCGGCCACGTCCGGCGGCAGCGCGTCCAGCTGCAGCTCGCGGAACCGCGCGTCCTCTCCGGTGTCGGCCGCGAGCGCGAGCCGCTCCTGCTGCAGCGCGCGATCCAGCAACCGCCGCACCTCGGCGATCGTGCCGTCCAGCCGGTGGCGCCGCTGCAGCTCGCTGCGCCGCTGCCACAGCCGCCGGGTCAGGTCGTCGAGCCCGGAGACGTCGCGGGTGCCGGTGCGCAGCAGCTCCTCCAGCGCCGCGCGCGGTGAAGCGCCCTCCATCACGTCGCGGCCGAGCTGGTCGAGCGCGGCGCGCAGGTCCACCGGCGGTTCCAGCGGATCGGGCCCGCCGTGCCACGCGTCGTACCGGAACCGCGGGGACATCAGCTGTACACCGACCTGTCGTCCTCGGCGTCCTTGCCGAGCCGCTTGGCCAGGAACAGCGATTCCAGCGCGAGCTCCACGGCGCTGGCGATTCGTCCGGGCGGATCACCCGCCCGCACCTCCAGCCGCTCGGCGACCTGGTGCAGCACCGGCAGCTCCGGCAGCGCGGTCAGCACGTCGTGCCCGGACACCCGCTCCCCGGTGGCCACCGGGTGGCCGTCGGCCACGGCTTGGGCCAGCGACTGCAGGTCGAGCCCGGCGAACAGGCCGCGCGCGGTGTCGGCCACCGAACGGCGCAGCAGGTAGCCCAGCAGCTCTTCCTCGCGGCCCTCCTCGCCCGCCTCGAACTCGATCTTGCCGCGGAGCACCGCGGGCACCGTGGCCAGGTCGACCGGCCGGGCCACCGCCGGGTGCTCGCCGGTCACGGCGGCGCGGTGCAGCGCGGCGGCCGAGACGGTCTCGGCGGCGGCGATGGCGAACCGGGCCGACACGCCGGAGCGCTGGTCCACGGCGGTCGACTCGCGAAGGTGGCCGACGAACCGGGCCAGCACCTCCAGCAGGTGGTCGCCGACCTCGGCGGGCAGGTCCGCCTCCTGGCGCACCAGCGCCACCTCGTCGTCGACGTCCTGCGGGTAGTGCGTGCGGATCTCGGCGCCGAAGCGGTCCTTCAGCGGCGTGATGATCCGGCCGCGGTTGGTGTAGTCCTCGGGGTTGGCGGTGGCGACCAGCAGCACGTCCAGCGGGAGCCGCAGGTTGTAGCCGCGGATCTGGATGTCGCGCTCCTCCATCACGTTCAGCAGCGCGACCTGGATGCGCTCGGCCAGGTCCGGCAGCTCGTTGACGGTCACGATGCCGCGGTGCGCGCGGGGCACGAGTCCGAAGTGGATGGTCTCCGGGTCGCCCAGCGACCGGCCCTCGGCGACCTTGACCGGGTCGACGTCGCCGACCAGGTCGCCGACCGAGGTGTCCGGGGTGGCCAGCTTCTCCGCGTAGCGCTCGCCGCGGTGCCGCCAGGCCACCGGCAGCTCGTCGCCGAGCTCGGCGGCCCGCCGCCGGGAAGCCGGGGTGATCGGTCGCAGCGGGTGCTCGCCGAGCTCGGAGCCGTCGATGACCGGCGTCCACTCGTCGAGCAGCTCGGTGAGGCTGCGCAGCAGCCGCGTCTTGCCCTGCCCTCGCTCGCCGAGCAGCACCACGTCGTGCCCGGCGATCAGGGCGCGCTCCAGCTGCGGCAGCACGGTCCGGTCGAAGCCGACGATGCCGGGCCACAGCGCCCGGCCGGAGCGCAGGGCGGTCAGCAGGTTCGCGCGCAACTCGGCCTTCACACTGCGCGGAGCGTGGCCGCTGGCCCGCAGCTCCCCCGCGGTGCGGGGCAGACCGGGAGGTGGGGTCGGGTTCGTCACCCTGCCGACGCTACCCGGCGAGGCCGACGAACGCCGAAATAGCAGAAAGGTTTTCGCATCCCGGGCGGCTGGCCGCCGCTCGCGACGTGTAGAAACACCACGTATCCGGTGGCGCGAGGAGGGACATCAGTGGAGATCGAGGTGGACCCCGGTGAAGTCGGCTTCGACGCAGCCCGGTTGCGGCGCATCGACCGGCACTTCGCCCAGTACGTCGACACCGGGAAGCTGCCCGGCTGGCTGGTCCTGGTCACCCGCCGCGGCAAGATCGCGCACCTGGCCACCCACGGCATGCGCGACGTCGAGAGCAGCGCGCCGGTGCGCCCGGACACCCTGTTCCGGATCTTCTCGATGACCAAGCCGATCACCTCCACCGCGATCATGATGCTGCACGAGGAGGGCGCCCTCGAGCTCACCGACCCGGTCAGCGACTTCATCCCGTCCTTCGCCGACATGCGCGTCTACACCAGCGGCAGCGCCAGCGCGCCGCAGACCCGCCCGGCGGGCGAGGAGATGCGGATCTGGCACCTGCTCACCCACACCTCCGGGCTCACCTACGACTTCCACCACGTGCACCCGGTGGACGAGCTCTACCGCCGCGCCGGCTTCGGCAACGGCCTCGGCTCCCGGCTGGACCTGGCGGGCTGCTGCGACGCCTGGGCCTCGCTGCCGCTGCTGTTCGACCCCGGAACGGCCTGGAACTACTCGGTGGCCACCGACGTGCTCGGCCGGATCGTCGAGGTGATCTCCGGGCAGACGCTCGACGAGTTCTTCCGCACCCGCATCTTCGAGCCGCTGGGCATGTCCGACACCGGCTTCGCGGTCGCCCGCGAGGACGCCGACCGGCTGGCCACCCTCTACATCGCCGACCCGCAGGGCCTCGCGCGCCGCCACCCCCAGCACGACGAGGCGCACGCGGCCGCCTTCGAGCTGCCCAAGGCGCTCTCCGGCGGCGGCGGGCTGTTCTCCTCGGCGCACGACTACCACCGCTTCACCCAGATGCTGCTGCGCCGGGGCGAGCTGGACGGCGCCCGGCTGCTGGGCAGCCGCACCGTCGACTACATGACCCGCAACCACCTGCCGGGCGGGGCCGACCTGGAATCGATGGCGCTCAACTCGTTCTCCGAGGCCCGCAACGCGGGCAAGGGCTTCGGCCTGGGCTTCTCGGTGGTGCAGGACCCGGCGGCGGGCAAGGTGATCAGCTCGGCGGGCGAGTACGCCTGGGGCGGCGTGGCCAGCACGGCGTTCTGGGTCGACCCGGCGGAAGACCTGACGGTCCTCTTCCTGACCCAGCTGATGCCCTCCAGCACCCACCCCATCCGCTCCCAGCTCCACCAACTCGTCCACCAAGCCCTCATCGACTGACCCCCAGTCGACCGAGCCCTAGCCGACCGAACCCTGGCCGACTGAGCCCCCACCACGCCGGACACACCAACGGCACCTCCGGACGGCACATCCGGACGGCACGTCCGGACGACACGCAATTTCAATGGAAATCAGACGTCTGATTTCAATGGAATTTGCACACCGACGGCGTGTCGGGGTCCGACACGCCGACGGCGCGTCGGATTCCGCGCAATTTCAATGGAAATCAGGGGTCCAATTTCCATTGAAATTGCACGTGCGATTTCCATTGAAATTGCGGATGACCTCCCGCGGAGCGGTGTGGAGTGGTGTGGTGTGGTCAGGCCGGGAGGACGCGGGATTCGCCGACGGCGAGGTCCCAGAGCCGGTCCGGGTCGTGGCCCGCTTCGCGCCAGGCCTTGCGGACCCGGACCAGCGGCTCCACCACCGGTTCTCGGGTCAGCACGAAGGTGCCCCAGTGCATCGTCGCCGCGTGCGCCGCGCCCAGGTCCGCGACCGCCTGGACGGCCTCCTCCGGGTCCATGTGCACCGGCCTCATGAACCAGCGCGGGTCGTAGGCACCGATCGGCACCATCGCCACGTCGATGTCCGGGTACCGCTGCCCGATCTCGGCGAAGTGCGGGCCGTAGCCGCTGTCGCCGGCGTGGTAGACCCGGTGCCGCGGCCCGGTGATCATCCAGCTGCCCCACAGGCTCCGGCAGGTGTCGCGCGGGCCGCGGCGGCTCCAGTGCCGGGCCGGGGCGAAGTCGAAGGTCAGCCCGGCCACCTCCGCCGACTGCCACCAGTCGAGCTCGACGACCTCGGTGAAGCCGCGCCGCCGGAACCAGCGGCCCAGCCCGACGGGCACCAGCACCGGCGTCGACCGCGGCAGCCGCTGGATCGTCGGAGCGTCCAGGTGGTCGTAGTGGTTGTGGCTGATCACCACCGCGTCGATGGGCGGCAGCTCGCTGAAGGCCACGCCCGGCGGGGTCAAGCGCCGCGGCACGCCGGGGATCCGCGAGGACCACACCGGGTCGGTGAGCACCGTGGCCCCGCCCATCCGCAGCACGTACGTGGAATGCCCGACCCAGCTCAGCGCGGTGTCCTGCGCGGCGACCGGGGCCAGCCCGCTGCGCAGCACCGGGATCCGGTCGGCGTCCTCCACCCGCCCGCGGAACTCGCCGGTCCACATCAGCCGCATCACGTCCCGGAAGCTGGGCAGCGGAGCGTGCAGGCGATCGGCGTAGGAGGGCTGGAGACGAGGCGGCTGGTGCTGGATCGACACCACCCAAGACTGCCCTGCGCGCACCGCCCACCGCACCCGCAATCCTCGAGGATCACAGTCCCGGCAGAACCTCGCCCGGTCACCGCGTTCGTCGGCGGCTGGTGAGGCGTCGCAGGCCGCACCTCCGCGCGGAACGAGCCTGGAACGGCTCAGTCAGAACGCGGGCCAGGGGATCGCCGGCCAGTCCCCGGAGGGCGCCGGGAAGACGCCGGTGCCCAGGAGGCGGTCGATGCGGTTGCTGATCGCCTGGACCTCCTTCGGCGTGATGTGCTCGGCCAGCCGGGCCGCCAGCTCGCCCTCCATCAGGGCCCGCAGCTCGCCCAGCTTGTCGACGGCGTCGGCCGGCAGCGGCTCGCCGATCCAGCCCCACAGCACGGTGCGCAGCTTGTCGTCGGTGTTCAGGCTGACTCCGTGGTCCACGCCCAGCACGCGGCCGTCCGGGGCGTGCAGGATGTGGCCGCCCTTGCGGTCGGCGTTGTTGATCACGATGTCCAGCACCGCCAGCCGGCGCAGCTGCTCGTGGTCGGCGTGCGCCAGCACGACCGGATCACCGTGGTGGTCCTGGGCGCGCAGCACCGGCAGCCAGCCGTCCGGCACCTCGTCCGGGGCGACGATGCCGACCAGCCCGGAGTCCTCCTCGACATCCACCCACAGCTGCACCATGCCCGGCCCGAACGGCCCGTCGCGCAAGACCGTCGGCGGGATCAGTTCCCAGCCGGTCGCTTCGGCGATGAGGGCGGAGCCGACCTCGCGGCCGGCCAGCGTGCCGTCGGGGAAGTCCCACAGCGGGCGTTCCCCGCGCACCGGCTTGTAAACGCACTCAGCGGACAGGCCGTCGATCTCGATCCCGCAGAACAGCGTGGCGTTCGACGCCTCCACCAACCGCCCCTGGACGTCCAAGCGTCCGTTCAGGAGCAGCTCGTGCACCGCGGGATCGCCCGCGCGCACGTGCCTCAGACCTCTTCCGAACGGCGGTAGCCGTTCTGGCGCGGGCAGATGTGGCCGTTGGGGTCGAGCGGTTCGGCGCACAGCGGGCAGGGCTTGCGGCCGGCGTTGATGACGCGTTCGGCGCGCTCGGCGAACGCCCGCGCGTGCGCGGGGCTGAGGAACACCCGGAGTGCGTCCGGTCCCTCCTCGGTGTCGTCGAGCACCACCGATTCGTCGAGTTCCTCGTCGGTGACGGCCAGCAGTTCGACCACCACCGCCTCGGTCTCGGCGTCCCAGCCCAGCCCCATGGTCCCGACCCGGAACTCCTCGTCGACCGGGACCTGCAGCGGTTCGGTGTCGACGAGCGCCTCGGGCGTCTGGTTGGGCAGGTCGGCGTGGAAGCGCCGCTGCACTTCCTCCAGCAGCGCGCCGATGCGTTCGGCCAGCACCGACACCTGCTGCTTCTCGAGCTGCACGCTCACCGTGCGGACGTCCTCGGACGCCTGCAGGTAGAAAGTGCGCTCACCGGGTTCCCCGACCGTTCCGGCGACGAATCGGTCAGGTTGACGGAAGACGTGGATGACACGAGCCATGACCCCTCCGACACTAGGCCACCGAGCGCCCCGGGTGCGCGGCTGGCCCCCGTTTTGTTGGTCACCGCCGCACCAGGTGCCGGTCTACCCGCAGATCCCGCCCGCCCACCACCGGTTTCGCCGATGTTCGCCAATGGCGAACTGGAGCGCGCCGGGGGCCGGGCCGATACGCTCACCGGCGGTGGTCAAGATCGCGGGATGGAGCACGCCGATGAGCATGCGCGAACTACGTCGTCCGCCGAGGTTGCGCAGCGGTGACACGGTGGCGGTGGTGGCCCCGGCCGGGCCGGTGCCGGAGGAGCTGCTCGACGCCGGGCTCGCCCACCTGCGCGCCTGGGGCCTGCAGGTGCGCGTCGGCAAGCACGTCCGCGACCGCCATCCGGGACTGGGCTACCTGGCGGGCACCGACGCCGACCGGGCCGCCGACCTGCAGGAGGCCTGGTGCGATCCGGATGTGGCCGCGGTGCTCTGCGCGCGCGGCGGCTACGGCAGCATGCGGGTCCTGGACCACCTCGACTGGGCGGAGATGGCCGCGGCGGACCCGAAGGTGTTCACCGGCTCGAGCGACATCACCGCCCTGCACGACGCCGTCGCCACGCAGCTCGGCCTCGTCACGGTGTTCGGCCCGATGGTCGCCACGAAAGCGTTCGCGGAGGACGCCGCCGCGCGGGAGCACTTGCGCCGCACCCTCTTCCAGCCCGAGTCGGTCACCATCCTGACCCGCTCCACCGCGGACGCCCTGGTGCGCGGGCGCGCCCGAGGCACCACCTACGGCGGCAACCTCAGCATCGTCGCGGCGTCGCTCGGCGCCCCCGACGCACCGACGCCGCCGGAGCGCGGCATCGCGCTGCTGGAGGACATCACCGAATCCCCCTACCAGCTGGACCGGTTCCTCACCCAGCTGCTGCGCGCGGGCTGGTTCGACCGCGCCGCGGGCATCGCGCTCGGTTCGTGGACCGAGTGCGGGCCGCTGGAGGAGGTCCGCGCGGTGATGTCGGACCGGCTGGGCGGCTTGGGCGTGCCGATCCTGTGGGAACTCGGCTTCGGCCACTGCGCCGCGCAGCGCACCGTCCCGCTCGGTGTCGCCGCCGAACTCGACACCGACGCCCAACGGCTGTCGATCCTGAAACCCGCTCTGCTCTGAACGGAGCCACCACGCGATTTCAATGGAAATCAGGTGTCCGACTTCAATGGAAGTCGACGCCCTCCTCGGCGTGTCGGGATCCCGACTCGCCGACCGCGTGTCGGGATTGACGCGATTTCAATGGAAATCGGACGTCTGATTTCCATTGAAATCGCACTCGCCCGAGCGCGCCGGCGCGCAGTCCGGCCGAGGATCGGGATCAGGAACCGCCTTTGCGGCGGGCGTAGTGCTGGCGGGCTTTGGCCCTGTTGCCGCATCTGGCCATCGAGCACCACTGCCGGTTACGGGCCGGTGAGGTGTCCAGGAAGCGGAGTCCGCAGCGGTGGAAGGCGCAGACCGCCACTCGCGGGAACGGGTCGGCGGCCAGCAGTTCGATCGCATCGACGGCGACTTCCGCCAGAGCCGCCCGAACCGGGTCCTGCGGCTCCGGGCGGAACGCCTCGACGACTCCGCCCGCACCGAGGCGCAGCTGCACCGCGGCACGGTTCTCGCCGCGTGCCGCCGCGTTGACCAGCTCCACATCGGATTCCGCGATCGCCGAACCCCGCGCACGGGCGTCCACAGCCCGGTCGATCGCTTCGCGGAGTTCTCGCGCGTCCGCCACGTGCGCTTCCGACGGCGAGCTCTCCGACCGCAGCCCCACCTCGCGGAGCCACTCGGCCAGCGCGTCCGGCGTCACCAGCAGCTCCCGGCCGCCGCGGTAGCGGTCGCGCAGCGTGTTGACCAGGTCGAGGCAGAGCCGGCCGCCGTCGTGGACCCAGTCGCCCATCCTTGCCCTCCCCCTGCCGTCGATCTACCATCCTAATCTCTAACCCCCTTAGACAGTTAGAAACGGAGTCGATCGATGCCGTCCGACGAAGTCGCCCTGGTCAACGGCCTGCGCGTGCACTACACGACAGCGGGCAGCGGACCCGGGCTGGTCCTGCTGCACGGCTGGCCGCAGACCAGCCACTGCTGGCGCAAGCTGATCCCGGAGCTGGCCCGCACGCACACGGTGATCGCGCCGGACCTGCGCGGCTACGGCCGCACCGACAAGCCACGCGACGGCTACGACAAGCGCACGATGGCCACCGACATGGCCGAGCTGGTGGCGTCGCTGGGCTTCGACTCGGTCAGCGTGGTCGGCCACGACCGCGGCGCGCGGGTGGCGCACCGCTGGGGCCTGGACCGCCCGGACCAGGTCGACCGGCTGGCGCTGCTGGACATCGTGCCGACCCGCGAGATGTGGCGGCTGATGAACACCGAGGCGGGCACCGCCTACTGGCACTGGTTCTTCCACCTGCAGCCGGACCTGCCGGAACGCCTGGTGGGCAACGACGTCGCGGGCTACCTCGGGTACTTCTTCGAGCGCTGGACGGTGAACCGGCACGGCCTGGAGACCTCGGCGATCGAGGAGTACGTGCGCGCGTTCTCCGCGCCGGGAGCGCTGCGCGCCGGTTTCGACGACTACCGCGCGTCGTTCCCGCTCGACAGCGAGCACGACGACGCCGACGCCGACGCCGGCCGCAAGCTGACCATGCCGGTGCTGGCGCTGTGGGGATCGGCGGGCCTGCCCGCGAAGCTGCCGATGCGCGAGATCTGGCGCGACTACGCGGAGAACCCGACCTGCGCCGAGATCGCCGACTGCGGGCACTTCCTGGCCGAGGAGCGCCCCGAGCAGGTGCTGGCGCAGCTGCGGGAATTCCTGGCGCCCGGGAGGTAGTTCATAACCTCGTCAGCGAGCGAGAGGTGCCCCATGCGAGTCCGACCCGTCACGCCCGAACTGCTGGCGGCGGAGCTGGTCGACCGCATCGAAGCACTGCCCCGCCGCTGGGCGCGGATCGCGGTGGACGGCGCCCCGGCCGCCGACACCGGCGACTTCGCCGACTCCCTGGTGGAACCGCTGCGCACCCGCGGCCGCGAGGTGATCCGCATCCGCATGGCCGACTACCTGCGCCCGGCGTCCCTGCGCCTGGAACACGGCCACCACGACCCGGATTCGTACTACGCGAACTGGTTCGACCTGCGCGGCCTGACCCGCGAGGTGCTGGACCCGCTGTCCGACAGCGGGAGCGGCCGGGTCCTGCCCGCGCTCTGGGACGCCGCGGCGGACCGCTCGCCCCGCCTGCCCCGCGTCCAGCTCCCGGACCGGGCGGTGGCCGTGGTGGACGGACCGCTCCTGCTCGGCGCGGGCCTGCCGTTCGACTTCACCGTCCACCTCTGGCTCCCCGAAGCGGCCCTGAACCGCCGAACCCCCGCCGAGGACAGCTGGACCCTCCCGGCCTTCCACCGCTACGCCGAAGAGGTCTCCCCGCACCACCTGGCGGACTGCGTCGTCCGAGTCGACCGCCCGGGCCGTCCCGCGGTGGTGGACAGCCTGGAATGAGCAGCCGCGTGTTCCGTCCCTGGTCAAGACACGTGAGCGGTTCGGGGTGCTATAGCACCCCAATGCACTCACGGCCTCTGACCAGCGGAAACCTTGCCTCTCGCCGGTCCTACGCCACGCGGCGTTCGACGGTGGGGACTGCGGCCAGGAGTGTCTTGGTGTAGTCGTGCTGGGGGTCCAGGAGGACCTGCTCCACCGGGCCGACCTCCACCAGCTCGCCCCGGTACATCACCGCCACGCGGTCCGCGATGTTCCACGCCAGGCCCAGGTCGTGGGTGATCACCAGCGTCGACAGGTCGCGCTCCACGCGCAGGCGCAGCAGCAGCGACAGGATCTCGCCGCGCACGGTCGCGTCCAGCGACGCCACCGGCTCGTCGGCGACCAGCACCTTCGGCTCCAGCACCAGCGCGCCCGCGATCACCACGCGCTGCCGCTGTCCGCCCGAGAGCTCCTGCGGCAGGCGGCCGAAGAACTTCTCCGCGGGCCGCAGCTCCGCCGCTTCCAGCGCCGCGGTCACCCGGCCGCGCTCGTCGTCGGTGATGCCGTGGATCCGCAGTCCCTCCGCCACCGCCTCGTACACCGTGTGCCGCGGGTTGAGCGCTCCCGTCGGGTCCTGCAGCACCAGCTGCACCTGCCTGCGGTAGTCGCGCAGGCCCGCAGTGCCGGTCGGCAGCGGCACCCCGTCGTAGCGGACCGCTCCCCTGGTCGGTTTCTGCAGGCCCAGCAGGGTTCGCGCGAGCGTCGTCTTGCCCGATCCGGACTGCCCGACCAGGGCGACGATCTCCTTCTCCTCCACCGCCAGGTCGACTCCGCGCACCGCGTGCACGACCTGCCCGGAGCGGCCGGTGAAGTCGACGGCGACGTCCTCGGCGGCCAGCAGCGCGGCGCCCCGGGACGCGCTCTCGGTGAGCCGGAACTGCGGATCGCCCACCGTGGGGAACGCGTCGGCCAGCGCCTTGCTGTGCTCGTGCTGCGGCCGGGTCATCACCTGCTGGGCCGGACCGTGCTCCACCACTCGTCCCTGGTACATCACCGCCAGCTGCGCGCAGCTGGCCGAGAGCACGGACAGGTCGTGGCTGATCATCACCAGCGCGATGCCGCGCTCGGCCACCAGCCGGCGCATCAGCTCCAGGATCTGTGCCTGCACCACGACGTCCAGCGCCGTGGTGGGTTCGTCGGCGATCACCAGCCGCGGCTCGCACGCCAGCGCCATCGCGATCATGACGCGCTGCTTCTGCCCACCGGAGAGCTCGTGCGGGTAGGCGTTCGCCCGGTCGGCGGGAAGCTCCACCTGCGCCAGCAGCTCCGCGACCCGCGCGGGCAGGTCCTCGCCGCCGCTGCCGTGCAGCTTGATCGGCTCGGCGATCTGCTCGCCGATCGTGCGCACCGGGTTCAGCGCGTGCATCGCGCCCTGGAACACCACCGACGCGCTCGCCCAGCGCACCGCGCGCAGCCGCCCGAAGGTCATCTCGCGCACGTCCTCGCCGTCCAGCAGGACCTGCCCCTCGATGCGCGCCGAGCTCGGCAGCAACCGCAGCACCGACATCGCCACGGTCGTCTTCCCGCAGCCGGATTCGCCTGCGATCCCGAGGGTTTCGCCTTCGCCGAGGCTCAGGTTCACGCCCCGCACCGCGGGTTCCTCCGCGCCCCGGTAGGTCACCGACACGTCGCGCAGTTGCAGAATCGGACTCACCGCCGCCCCCGCAGCCTCGGGTTGAACACCGTCTCCAACGCCCGCCCGCACAGGGTGAAGGCGAGCACCACCACCACGATCCCCAGACCCGGCGGCAGCAGGTACCACCAGGCGCCACCGGTCACCGCACCGGTGTCCATCGCCGACTTCAGCATCGAGCCCCACGACACCAGGCTCGGGTCGCCGAGGCCCAGGAACGACAGCGTGGACTCGGCGATGATCGCGCTGGCCACCGCCAGCGTGGTGTTGGCGAACACCAGCGGCACCACGGCGGGCAGCACGTGCTTGCCGATGATGTGCCCGTGCCCGGCGCCCAGCGCGCGGGCCCGCTCGATGTACGGGCGGGTTTCGACGGTCAGCGTCTGCGCCCGCACCATGCGCGCCGTCGGCGGCCAGGACGTCACACCGATCGCCAGCACGATCGTCCACAGCCCGCGTTCGAGCACCGTGGACAGCGCGATGGCCAGCACGAGCGCGGGCAGCACCAGGAAGAAGTCGGTGAACCGCAGCAGGATTCGCGAGGTCCAGCCGCCGAAGTGCGCCGCGAGCACGCCGACCAGCGCACCGATCAGCACCGACAGCAACGCCGCGGCCAGCCCGACCACCAGCGACACCCGCGTGCCCCACCAGGTCAGCAGCAGCACCGAACGACCGGATTCATCGGTCCCGAGCCAGTACTCGCCGCTGGGCGCCTGCAGCGGCTCGCCGGTCGCGCGCGTGACGTCCAGGCCACCGGCGTCGGTGAGCAGCGGCGCGAGCAGCGCCAGCAGCCCGACGACGACCAGCACCACGAGCCCGACCAGCCCGCCCCGGTCGGCGCGGAACACGCGCCACGCCTCGGCCAACCGCGCCCGGCGGCGCGCCCGGACGATCTGGCCGGCGGTGGCCGTCACGATTCCCGCACCCTCGGGTCCAGCACTCGGTAGAGCAGCTCGGCCAGCACGTTCATCACCACCACACTCCCCGCCAGCACGATGAAGATCCCTTGCAGCAGCGGCAGATCCGGCACCCGCAGCGCCTCGAAGGTCAGCAGCCCGAGCCCGGGCCAGGAGAACACCGTCTCCACCGTGATCGCCCCGCCGACCACCAGCCCCATCCGCAGGAAGATCAGCGTGACGGTCGGCAGCAGCGCGTTGGGCACCGCGTGGCGGCGGCGCACCAGGTCTTCGCGCAGCCCCTTGGCGCGGGCGGTGGTCAGGTAGTCCTCGCCCATCTCCTCCAGCAGCGAGGACCGCATCACCATCAGGTACTCGGCGTAGATCACCGCGACCATGGTCAGCGCGGGCAGCACCAGGTGGTGCGCCACGTCGAGCAGCTGCGGCAGGAACTCGGCCGGGGTGTCCGGCGAGGACATCCCGCCGACCGGGAACAACCCGGGGATCGGGCCGACCCCGACGCCGAAGGCCATCAGCACGATCAGGCCGAGCCAGAACGTCGGCACCGACCACAGCGTCAGCGCCACCGAGGTCGATGTCTTGTCGAACGCGCCACCGTGCCGCCACGCCGCCCGCGAGCCCATCCACAGCCCGAGCACCACCGCGAGCGCCGTGGCGGTGCCCACCAGCAGCACCGTCGGCCCGATCCGCTCGAGGATCAGCTCCCCGACCGGGCGGCTGTAGGTGTAGGAGGTGCCGAGGTCACCGCGCAGCAGATTGCCGAGGAAGTCCAGGAACTGCTTCCACAGCGGCTGATCCAGCCCGAACCGCTCGCGCAGCACCTGGATCTGCTGCTCGGTGACCGGTGCCCCGCGCGTCATGGTGCGCACCGGATCGCCCGGTATCACCCGGAAGAGGAAGAACCCCAGCACCGCCACCAGGAACAGGCTGACCAGGCCGCCGCCGACCTTGCCGCCCAGGAAGCGGGCGAACCGGCGGCGGCCGGCGCTGGACGGCGCCTGGTCCGGGACGGTGGCAAGCAGATCGGACACGGTTCACTCCCTGGTGTCGGCGGTCGCCCGGCGGCGGACGAACACCAGCGCCACCACGACGCCGACCAGCACCACGACTCCGCCGAGCACCCACGCCACGGTGCTGTAGTCGGTGCCCGAGGTGCCGTTGACCGCCGCCTCGGTGGGTTCCGCGCCGTAGTAGCCCCAATAGCCCTGCTGCGCAACGATGACGCCGTCCTGCGCGGGCTGCAGGGTGAACCCGGCGTAGCGGTCGGTGCGGTAGGCCTCCAGCGAGTTCTGGTAGAAGAGGATCAGCCCGGCCGCCTGGTCGTAGAACCGCGCCTGCGCCTGGTTGACCAGGTCGACCCGCGCGGCCTTGTCGAACTCGCCGAGCTGCCGGTTGTAGAGGTCGTCGTACTGCTGGTCGCACAGGAACGAGTCGGTGTTGCCGCCGCCGCTCGGGCTGGGCCGCGCGCCGCAGGTCTGCAGCCGCAGCACGTAGTCCGGGTCGGGGTTGGCCGACCAGCCGCTGATCACCATGTCGAAGTCGCCTTCGGTGGTGCGGTCGTTGAGCTGGTTGTCCGACACCGGCTGCAGCTCCACGCCGATGCCCAGCTCCGACAGCCACCGCTTGACGAACTCGCCGACCTGGATGTCCTCCGAGCGGTTGCCGTGCAGCACGAAGTCGAAGTTCAGCGGTTCACCCTGCGGGGTGTGCCGGATGCCGTCCGCGCCGCGCGGGTAGCCGGCCGCGTCGAGCAGCCGGTTGGCCTCGGCCAGGTCGAAGGCCCGCGGCTGCGGCGGGTTCCAGTGGTAGTCGCTGAAGATCGGCGGCAGGTAGCCGCCACCGACCTGCGCGTAGCCGCCCATCACCCGGTCGACCAGCGCCTGCCGGTCGATGGCGTGATCGATGGCCTGCCGCACCCGCACGTCCTTCAGCGCCGGGTGCCCGGTGCCGATCGGCTCGTTCTCGCTGTTGGCGGCGCCCGGGTTGAGGATCATCTCGAAGAAGCGCCGGCCCTGGCCCTTGACCTGCTGGATGTCGGACTCGCCGGCCAGCGCGTCGAACTGCGCCGGGGTGAGCTTCTGCACCACGTCGACGTCGCCCTTGCGCAGCGCCTGCACCGCGGCGTCGCTGTTCTTGAACTGGATGAACTGCACCTGCGCGACCTTCGCCGGGCCGCGCCAGAAGTCCGGGTTGGCGGTCAGCGTGACGTCCTGCTCCGGGCGGTAGCCGGTGAGCACGAACGGCCCGCTGCCCACCACCGGCATCTGGTCGTTGGTGAAGCTCGCGACGTCGGTGACCTTCGACCACACGTGCTCGGGCACGATCGGCGCGTCGATGGCCAGCATCGTGGCCTGCGGCGTCTTGGTGCGGATGACCAGCGTGCCGTCATCCGGTGCGGTGACGGTGTCGAAGTTCTCCACGAAGTTGCCGTTGGCGGTGCTGGCCGCCGGATCGGTCATCATCCGGTTGAAGGTGTAGGCCGCGTCGCGAGCGGTCACCGGCTGCCCGTCGGACCACTTCACGCCGGGCCGGATGTGGAAGGTCCAGGTGAGCTTGTCCGGCGAGGTCTCCCACCTCTCGGCCAGCTCCGGTTCCACCTCGAAGTCCGCGGCGCGGTAGGTGGTCAGCGTCGGGTAGATGGACCGGAAGATGTCGGTGGAGGCGAGCGTGTAACCCAGGAACGGGTTGAGCGAGTCGATCTGCTGCTGCAACCCGATGCGCAGCGTGGCACCCTGCGGCCGCGCGCCGTCCTCCTGCGCAGCCGCGGGCAGCGGCACCATCAATCCGGCGAGCAACACGGCCAAGAGCGCGACGAATCGTCTGCCCACTTGTGACCCCCTCATCCACGGCGAGTGAGAGAAAGGAACCACCTCGTGGCGCTGTTCGTCAATGGTTAACCAAGAGTTGTCGCCACCTGACGTCACGCAGTGGAACCGAACCGTTACACCATCGGCGCGCCACCGCCCGAAAGCCTGGACAGGCCGCTCCGACGAACGCCGCTTTCGGGCCGCGACCGCGACGCCTCGCGCACCGGAGAACAGAAGGCGTCGCCTGCGCCGCAAACGCACAACCCACCCTCGCAACCGGCACCGCCGCGGGTTCTCAGCGTTCGCCTGGCGAGGACAGCCCGAGCGCCGTGCATCGGTCGTCCGTCCCGGAGTCCGGGCGGACGCCGAGGTTCCGCCACCCGCACCGCCACGCAGGACGAGTCGAGGATTCTCTAATAGATTGGCGGGCGTGCGGATCTTGCTCTCAGCTGACATGGAAGGCGTCACCGGTGTCACCTGGACCGATGACGTGGTGCCCGGAACCGAGCAGTGGCAGCGCTTCCGCCGGTTGTTCACCGGCGAGGTCAACGCCTGCGTCGAAGGCCTGTTCACCGCCGGGGCCACCGGCGTGCTGGTCAACGAGGCGCACTCCTCGCAGCGGAACCTGCTGCTGGAGGACCTCGACGAGCGGGCGGTGCTGCTGACCGGCAGGCACAAGCCGCTGTCCATGATGCAGGGCATCGAGTCCGATGTGGACGGTGTGGTGTTCCTCGGCTACCACGCGCGGGCGGGCGAGGAGGGCGTGCTGTCGCACACCTACCTGGAGAACTCCATCACCGGAGTCTGGCTGGACGGCCGCCCGGCGGGCGAGGGCGGGCTGAACGCGGCGCTCGCCGACGAGCACGGAGTGCCCGTCCTGCTGGTCACCGGGGACGACCGGGCCTGCGCGGAAGCCGCCGACTACGCGCCCTCGGCGCACACCGTCGTGGTCAAGGAGTGCGTCAGCCGCTACGCCGCGATCTGCCGCCCACCGGCCCGCACCGCGGCCGACATCCGCTCGGCGGCGGCGGAAAGCCTGCGCCTGGCCGGGCGCACCGCCGGCGACGTGCGACCGCACCGCATCGAGGTCGAGTTCGACGCCGCGCACCTGGCCGCCGCCGCGGCGGTGATCCCGACCGTGGAGCAGGTGGACGTGCGGCGGGTCGGCTTCGACGCACCGGACATGACCGAGGCGATGAAGGCGTTCAAGATCGTCACCACCATCGCCGCCCGGGCCGTCCAGGGGATCTACGGCTGACCGGGTCGCGCCGGCACCGGCCGAGGGCTCTCAGAGATCGCCCCAGCGGGCGGTCTGCCACTGGACCGCCTCCGGCCGCTGCCCGGTTCGGGTGAATTCGTCCAGCGCTGCGCGGAGTTCCCGGAACGGCAGCACCGCGTTGCGCGGGAACTTCAGCGTGCTGCCCGCGTCGAAGGGCAGGGCCGGGGCCTCCGGCGAGGGCTCCGGGTTGAGGGTGTGCCAGGACGTCATCTCGCCGTCCTCGGACTCCTCGGTGAAGTTCAGGACGCCGACCTCCTCCTCCGGATCGGTGACGATGCGGACCTGGAGGTAGGGCCCGGGCGCCTCGGGATCCCGGTGCGGCCGGTCCCAGACGTAGAGGTGGGCGGCTCCCGGCTGCGGCGGGCGCAGCACCTTGTCCACCAGTTCGGCCCTGTCGTCCTCGGTCTGCGCGTAGAAGCGCTCGCCGCCGACGACCGCGGTCGTGACGGTGACGCCCAGCTCGGTGTTGCGCGCACCGACGGCCTCGGAGCGCAGCCCCTCCAAGCAGATCCGCGCTTCCTTCAACGCCTTCATCGCCGCGCCCTGGTGGTAGACCAGATCGCCCCAGTACGGGTGGCCGAGCACCTTGTTGAGGTCGTCGTAGACCTCGTGGGTGGCCTCGATCAGCTTGTCCAGAGCGTCCACCGGGACATCCGCGAGGCGGGCGAACACCACCGCAGGCGGTTCTAGCGGGCCGGGCTCGACTTGTGCTGGATTCGACATGCGTTCCCTGCATCCACTTCGATCGTGGGCGACCCCCAGGACGCCCCTGCCCAGATCTCGTCCCCCAGCAGGCTACCGTGCGTCAGTGCACGGCCCCGAAGCGCCACCGGCTCAGCCGGCGGCGTCGCGCAGCACTCCGAGCGCAGGCCCGCCGTGCGGCGAACCGAGCGCCAATAACGCCCGCGCCAGCCCGTCCGCGTCGTCCAGGCCGAGCTCGGAGACCAGGTCCTCGGGCAGGCTGAGCATCGACAGCGCCACGCCGAGCATTCCCGCGTCCAGCAAGCCTGCGCCGCGGCGGCTGATCCGCCTGCCCACCGCGCTGTGCAGGTGCACGGCGGTGTCGACGTTGGCCTCGGTGATCGCGCTCAGCGCGGTGCGGACTTCCGGATTGCGGACCGCTTCGAGGTGCAGCTCGAACAACGCCAGGAACTGCGACCGCGCGCTGGTCGCCATCCGGCGCAGCATCGCCGCGTACAGCGCGGTGATGTCCTCGGAGCTGACGTCGGCGGGAATCTCGCTGCACAGCGCTTCCAGCGCTTCGGTGTGCCGGGCGGCGAGGTAGCGCGCGACGGCCAGGTACAGCGCGCTGCGCGTCGGGAAGTAGTTCTTCGTGGTGCCTTCGGGAACCTCGGCCTCACGATCGATCGCGCGATGGGTGAGCCCACGACCGCCCTCCCGCGCCAGCACCTCGATGGCGGCGTCGGCGAGCAGTTCTCTGCGGTTGCCTCGTTGCGGCATGCATCCCCTCGGTCTCGGCTGCTGATCAACAGCGTACCCGTCCACCACACCAGTGGTGGAGGCGGTCCTTGACCGCCATGTCATCAAATTGGTATAGACCTTACGTCCCTTCCGCTCGCCCACAGGAGCCACCGAATGTCGGAAACCGCGCCCGGCCACGCCGAGCACACGCTGGAACACCTGCGGAAGATCGGCGCGCACAACGCCGAGAACCTGCGCACCGCCGCCGAACGCCTGCTCACCGCGATCCGCGCGGACGGCCTGGTGTGCACCGCCGGGGCGGGCCACTCGCTGGCCGGCGTGATGGAGTCCTTCTACCGGGCGGGCGGGCTGGCCGCGGTCCGGCCCCTCTACCACCCCGACCTGCTGCCGCTGCACGGCGCGGTGCCCAGCACCCGCACCGAGCGGCGCTCCGGGCTGGCCGAGGAGATCCTCACCGCGGCCGGGTTCCGGGGCGGCGCGGACGCGCTGGTGGTGTTCTCCAACTCCGGGGTGAACCCCTATCCGGTGGAACTGGCCCGCACCGCCCGCGCGGCGGGCTCGTCGGTCATCGCCATCACCTCACCGGCGGCCAGCGCCGAAGCGCCCAAGCGCGCCGGGACCACGCTGGCCGAAGAAGCCGAGATCGTGCTGGACACCCTCGTGCCGGGCGGCGACGCCAGCTACCCGGCCGACGCACCCGTGACGGCCCCGCTGTCCTCCCTGTCCAACGCGTTCCTGTGGAACATGCTGCTGGTCGAGCTGTTCGACCTGGCCGCGGCCGCGGGCGTCGAGCTCCCGGTCTGGCGCAGCTCGAACACCGTCGGCGGCGACGAGGCGAACGCGGCGAACCTCGCCCACTACGGCGAGCGAGTCCCCGGCCTGCTCTGAGCCCTTCCGGACCGGCGGTCGCCGGGCCGAACCTCGGCACCCGGACGGCGATTTCGCGCGAAAGCGGCGCATCGCGCGCCTGCGGAACGACGATTTCGCGCGGAATCGCCGTCACTCGGACTCGAGCTGCGCGGCCAGTTCGGCGATCCTGCGCAGCTGCGCGGCCCGTTCGGCGGCCAGCTGCTGCTCCGGGTCGACCGCTTCGTCGGCCTGCGCCAGCAGCGCCAGCGTTTCGCGGACCGCGCCGAGCGGCGGCCGCGCGACGGCTTCGGCCAGCTCGTCGACCGCCACGTCGAGCCGTTCCGGCTCCACCACCGCGTTGACCAGCCCCAACCGCAGCGCCTCGACGGCGAGGATCTCGCGCCCGGTCAGGCAGATCTCCACCGCGCGGGCGTATCCGACGGTCCGGACCAGCGGCAGCGTGCCGCCCAGATCGGGGACGAGCCCCAGGCCGGTTTCGGCCATGCGGAAGCTGGCGTCGGCGGCGACCACTCTGAGATCGCACGCCAACGCCAGCTGGAATCCGGCACCGATCGCGTGCCCCCGCACCGCCGCGATGGTGACCCTGTCGGGTTCGCGCAACCAGCTGAACCCCTGCTGATAGCCGGCTATCTCGGCATCGGCCTGTTCGGTGGGGCGCCGGGCCAGTCCGGCCAGTCCCGGCGCCCCGTCGACTTCGGCGGCGGTGAACAGCCGCCGGTCCAGTCCGGCCGAGAACGCCCGGCCGGCGCCGCGCAGCACCACGACCCGGACTTCCGCGCCCAGGCATCGACCGATCTCCCGCAGCGCCTGCCAGGTGTGCGGTGTCTGCGCATTGAGCTTGTCCGGGCGGTTCAACGTGATCGTGGCCCGCCGACCGCGGATCGTGAGCCCCACACCGCCACGATCCAGCAGGCCGGCGTCCACCATCGACTCCGCCAAGCGGACCTCCTCGACGAGAGCCCGTCAGCACCCCGCTCGAGCGCGAGGCGACCGGGCTCCGAGGCGACCAGTGGTCGCCGGGCTCACTTCTTCTTGGAACGCGTGGCGCCCCCGCGACCGCGCAGCTGCACACCCGATTCGCTCAGCACGCGGTGCACGAATCCGTACGACCGGCCGGTCGCCTCCGCGAGAGCGCGGATGCTAGCCCCCTTCTCGTACTTCTTCCTCAGGTCACTGGCAAGCTTGTCCCGCGCACTACCTGTGATGCGCGCACCTTTCTTCAGCTCAGCCACGGTGTCCCCGCCTTCCCTCTGAGCAGGTCGGGCCTCGCGACCCCTGTCAGCGCAATGATCGAACAGGAAAGGCGGGAACGCCAGGCGATCATGGAAAAAAGATCGGCCAACGGCCGAGAAGGCCACCCGGCGATCACCGGAATGCACTAATCCATCCGTAGTAGTCGACTACGGGTGGACGGCGGTTGCTATGCCAGCTGGACGAGGTCGAGGTAATCGTCCGACCAGTGGTCCTCGGTGCCGTCGGGCAGCAGGATGACCCGTTCCGGTTCCAGCGCCTGCACCGCACCCGGGTCGTGCGTGACCAGCACGACAGCGCCGGTGAAGCTGCGCAGCGCGTCGAGCACCTGCTCGCGGCTGGCCGGGTCGAGGTTGTTCGTCGGCTCGTCCAGCAGCAGCACGTTGGCCGCGCTGGAGACCAGCCCTGCCAGCGCCAACCGCGTCTTCTCACCGCCGGAGAGGGTGCCCGCGGGCTGCTGCAGCTGCTCGCCCTGGAACAGGAACGCGCCCAGCAGGGTGCGCAGCTGCTGCTCAGGGGCGTCCGGGGCGGCGCTGCGGATGTTCTCCCAGACCGTGGCGTCGTGGTCCAGCGTCTCGTGCTCCTGCGCGAAGTAGCCGATGCGCAGGCCGTGACCTGGGACGACACCACCCGAATCGGACTTCTCCACACCACCCAGCAGCCGCAGCAGGGTGGTCTTGCCCGCACCGTTGAGGCCGAGCACGACGACCCGCGAGCCGCGGTCCACGGCGAGGTCGACGCCGCTGAAGATCTCCAGCGAGCCGTAGGACTTCGACAGCCCGTCGGCGGTCAGCGGGGTCCGGCCGCACGGGGCGGGCTCCGGGAAGCGGATCTTGGCGACCTTCTCCTGGGCCTGCTCGGTCTCGGCCTCGGACAGCAGCTTCTCCGCGCGGCGGGCCATGTTCTGCGCGGCGACCGCCTTGGTGGCCTTGGCGCGCATCTTGTTGGCCTGCGCCATCAGCGTGGAGGCCTTCTTCTCCGCGTTGGCGCGCTCGCGGCGGCGGCGCTTCTCGTCGGCCGCGCGGGCGTCCTGGTAGCGGGCCCAGTCCATGTTGTAGACGTCGGCCTCGCCGCGGATCGCGTCCAGGAACCACACCTTGTTGACCACCGCGGCCAGCAGGTCGATGTCGTGGCTGATCACCACCAGCCCGCCGTCGTGGGCCTTGAGGAAGTCGCGCAGCCAGTTGATCGAGTCGGCGTCGAGGTGGTTGGTCGGCTCGTCGAGCAGCAGCGTGGTCGCCGAGCGACCGCCCGGACCGGCCTCCGACGCGGCGAACAGGATGCGGGCCAGTTCGACGCGGCGGCGCTGACCGCCGGACAGGGTGCTCAGCGGCTGTTCCAGCACCCGGTCGGGCAGACCGAGGTTGCTGCAGATCCGCCCGGCCTCGCTCTCGGCGGCGTACCCGCCGCGCGCGGCGAAGCGCTCCTCCAGCCGGCCGTAGCGGGCGATCGCCTTGTCGCGCTGGCGCTCGTCGGCCAGCTCGGCCATCGCCGTCTGCGCCTTCTCCATGTCGCGCAGCAGCTGGTCCAGGCCGCGCGCGGACAGCACCCGGTCCTTGGCCGAGACGGTGAGGTCGCCTTCGCGCGGGTCCTGCGGCAGGTAGCCGAGCTCACCGCGGCGGATCACCTCGCCCGCGTAGGGCTCGCCCTCCCCCGCCAGCACTCGCAGGGTGGTCGTCTTGCCCGCGCCGTTGCGGCCGACCAGGCCGATCCGGTCGCCGGGCTGGACGCGCAGCATGGCGTCGGAGAGCAGGATGCGGGAACCGGCGCGCAGCTCCAGGCCGGTGGCAGAGATCAAGGGGAACTCCGGAAGTAGTGGTCGAGCGATTCCACGAGCACGCCCACCGGGCGGAGCCGGGGTGGGCGCGGAGGCTGAGCGGGCCCGTCAGCTAATCGATGAGCGGGCGGATCAGCGAGGGGGTGGCGCGGGCAGCGCGAACCACGAAACGCTTGGTGACCACGGAACCAGTGTAGCCGCCGCTGTCCACCGAATTGATCGCGGATCACATCTCGTCGGTCACACCCGGTCGTGGACGCTCACAGCACGAAGGTGTCGTTCCACAGCTGCGTGGTGCGCCCGGAGAGGGCTTCCAGCAGCGCGGCAGCCTGGTTGTCGGTGAGCGAGGCGACGAAGTCGATCACCGCCCGGCCGCGCGACATCCGCTCCAGGTGCTCGGTGTCGATCACCGCGGGCTCACCCGGCCGCACCAGCAGTTCCGGGGCCTCGCTGCGCAGCTGCGCGAACTCGGCGCGGGCCCGGTCGAAGAGGTCGCGCAGCCGGTGCGGCAACCGGGCGGCCTCGCTGCGGTCGATCAGCCAGTTGTCCAGCGCTTCCACCAGCTTGCTCACCAGCCGGTCCTGGCCGCGCTGGTGCAGCGCGAGGTCCGGCCGCTGCAGCACGAACCGGCGGTGCACGAACTTCAGCACCTGCACCTCGTGCCACTGCTCGACGGCCAGCGCGACGTGCCCGGAGCGCGTCGGCGGCTCCTCGACGACCTGGATGCCCTCCACCAGCCGCTGCGTCCACTCCCCGGAGAACGCCGCGACGGCCTGCTCGGCCTGCTGCGAGCGGTCGAAGGGCACTTCCAGCAGCTTGGTGACCAGGTTCGCGACGACCTTCTTGACGGCGCTGACGAACGCCTCGTCGTCGGCGATCCAGCCGTCCTTGGCGTGCAGGCGGCGGCGCAACCGCTCCAGCGAGCAGCCGGGGCGCATCCCGGCACCGGCCAGCTCGTCATCGGAGCGCCCGGCGAACTCCACCGCGTGCCCCAGCCACTCGGTCAGCTCGTGCGAGACGCTGGTGTGCTGCAGGATCCCGACGCGGTGGAAGTCCTCCAGGTCGTGGATCGCGTAGGCGATGTCGTCGGCGGTGTCCATGATCGACGCCTCGACGGTCTGCTGCCAGTCCGCCAGCCGCCCGCGGAACGGCGAGCGCGCGTCGACCATGTCCTCCAGCTCGGTGCTGTAGCAGGAGAACTTCACCGATCCGGTGCCCGGTCCGTCCTCCGGTTCGGAAGCGCCGCGCGGCGGCACCGGCAGATGACGCGGGTGCGGCTGCGGCTCGGTCAACCGCGTCCACGGGTACTTCAGCAGCGCCGCGCGCACGGCGGCGGTCAGGTCCAGGCCGTCGCCGTCGGTGCCGCGCACGTCGATGCGGGTCACCACGCGGTAGCTCTGGGCGTTGCCCTCGAAGCCGTCGGGCAGCGCGAACCGCTGCCGGGCGAGCCGGTCCAGCACGCCCTCGCCGAGGTGCCCGAACGGCGGGTGGCCGAGGTCGTGGCCGAGCCCGGCCGCTTCCACCACGTCCAGGTCGCAGCCGCCCAGCCGGTCGAGCTTGCTCAGATCGGTGGGATCGGACAGCAGCCGTTCGGCGATGGCCCGCGCGACCTGGGCGACCTTCAGGCTGTGCGTCAACCGGTTGTGCAGCAGCAGTCCGGAACCGCTGGGGCTGACGACCTGGGTCACCCCGCCCAGCCGGGCGAAGAACGCCGAGCTGGACACCCGGTCCCGGTCCGCCCGGAACGGGCTGGCGGCGAGATCACCGGGTGCCCGGCGCGTTCCCGAGCGACCACTGCGCCGACCGGTCCGAAGCTGCGCGTCGTACATGGCCACACGTTAGACGATTGATTCCGCGCTCATCCTGCGCGGCGGTCCCGGTCGGCAGCCCTGGCGGCGCGTTCCCGGCCCGGCGTGATCTGATTTCCCCGTGGCAGATGTCGTGGTGGTCGGCGGCGGTCCCGCAGGACGGGCCGCGGCGGCGGCCTGCAGCGACACCGGTCTGGAGGTCGTGCTGGTCGACCCGGCGCCGCGCCGCGTCTGGCCGCACACCTACGGCGCCTGGCGCGATGAGCTGCCCGCCGCGATCCCCGGCCCCGCGCTGGCATCGGTCGTGGACCGGATGGTCCTGCACGGCACGGACCAGCACGAATGGCATCGGCCGTACGCCGTCCTGGACAACACCGCGCTGTGGAAGCACCTCTGGCGTCACGACGTCGCGGAGGTCACCGGCCGCGCGCAGGCGGCCGAGCACGGGCCCACCGGGTCGACCGTGCTGCTCAAGGACGGCAGGCGGATCGCCGCCGCCGTCGTGGTCGACGCGACCGGCGCGGCGCGGGCGCTCTCCGGGGGCCGCCCGGCGCACACCTCCGCACAGCAGAGCGCGGTCGGCTGGGTGGTCAGCGCCGCCGCGGCCGAGCCGTTCTGCGGTCCCGGCGAGGGGGTCTTCATGGACTGGCGGCCGGCTCCGCAGACCCGCGGCGGCTGGCCGACGTTCCTCTACGCGGTGCACGTCGGCCCGGACCGGGTCCTGCTGGAGGAGACCTCGCTGGCCCGCCGTCCGGCGCTCCCGCTGGCGCTGCTGCGCAGGCGGTTGGCGGGACGGCTCGCCGAAGCGGGCGTGGCCGAGTCGGAGCGGCTCGCCGAGGAGCGCGTGCGGTTCCCGGTGGACGATCCGCTCCCCCGGCCGGGCCGGGTGATCCCGTTCGGCGCGGCCGGCGGTTTGGTGCACCCGGCGAGCGGGTTCAGCGTCGCCGCGTCGTTGCAGCGCGCACCGTGGCTGGCCGCGGCGATCAGCGCGGCCCTGCCGTCCGGGCCGGCGGTCGCGGCCCGCGCCGCGTGGTCGATCCTGTGGCCGCCGCGCGCGGTGTCCGGGCACGTGCTGCGGCACCGGGCGCTGCAGGCGCTGCTGTCGCTGCCGCCCGAACAGGTGCCGGAGTTCTTCGAGCTGTTCTTCCGGCTCGACGCCCGGCACCGCGCCGCGTTCCTGGCCGCCGAGGAGGACCCGGCGGGCACGGCGGCGGCGATGTCCGCGCTGTTCGCGAGCGCGCCCTGGCGCATCCGCAGGCGGCTGGCGCTGGGCGGTCTGACCGTCGGCCACCCGCAGGCCCGCCACGGTCTCGGCGGCACCTGACGGCTGTGGTGCCGCGGTGCCGCCCTCGCACCGCAGCTCGTGTTCCGCCACGCAGAGCGAGCCCGATTACTGCCGGTGAAAGCGGGCATACACAGCCAGCTGGGCACGTAACGTGTCCGATGCGCTGCTAATCGTTGTGTCAACCGCCACCCAGCGCCGACAACCCGTGTTAGCCGCTGGTCAAGCGCGCTAAGTTTGTCTGCAGGGAGAGGCGGTCCTCCACCCCGAGGAGGAGGAACTGAGATGTCGGTGAACAGGTCGTGAACACCGTCGATGGAGCAGCATGAGTGCGGGCAACATCGACTCCGTGCTAGCGCTGGTTGACGAGGTGCGCTTCGCGTTCCAGCCGTTGATCAACATCAAGACCGGGGCCATCGTGGCGATCGAGGCGCTGGCCCGGCCGGTTGGGACGAACGTCCAGGAGCTGTTCCGGGAGGCCGCCCGGCAACGGCGGCTGACCGAGCTGGACGTGGAACTGGCCAACGCGGCGCTGACGGCTGCCGCCGAGTACGAATCCCTGCTGCCGCTGCACCTCAACATCTTCGGCGGCACGGTCACCCACGATCTGCAGCGGCTGGACCTGGTGCGCGAGCGGCTGCGCGAGATCGGCCGCCGCGAGCAGGAGGTGACGCTGGAGATCGGCCCGCCGTTCGCCCGGCTGAACACCGACGACCTGCTGGTCGGGGTGGACAAGCTGCGCGCCGACGGGTTCCAGATCGCGCTGGACGGCGTCGGCGAGGGCGATGTGCCGATGGCGCTGATCGCCGACATCGGCCCGGCCGTGGTCAAGCTGGACCGCGAGGTGGTCCAGCAGCTGCCGGAGAGCCCGGCGCGGGTCGCGCTGGTCGAGTCGGTGCGGCACCTGTGCGAGGCCACCGACAGCCAGCTGGTCGCCGAGGGCGTGGAGAACGAGCGCCAGCTGACCACCTTGCGCCGCAACGGGATCCGCCTGGTGCAGGGCAACCTGCTGGCCCCCGCGGCGCGACGGCCGCCGACGGCCAGCAGCGTGCCCGGTGTGGCGGCCGAGGTGACCGACCCGCACGGTCCGCCGATCAGCTCGCTGGCCAGCGGGCCGCGGGTGACGGAGTTCCTGTCCCCGGCCACGATCCTGCCCACCGACGTCACCGCGGACAAGGTGCGCGGCGTGCTGGCCGACCACCCGGAGATCAGCGGTGTGGTGCTGGTCGACGAGAGCAACCGCCCGCAGTGGACCATCGAGCGCAACCGGTTCCTGCTCGCGGTGACCGGCCCGTACGGCCACGCGCTGCACGCCAAGCGGCCCGCATCGCGGCTGGCCGACGAACCCCGGGTGGTGACCACCGCGACCACCGCGATGGAGGCGCTGAGCATGGTCACCCGCTCCGACCAGTACCGGATGTACGACGACGCGATCGTGGTCGACGAGTCGGGCCGGTGCCTGGGCGCGGTGCGCGCCGGCGACCTGATCCGCGGCATGGCGGAGCTGAAGGTGGAGGAGGCGGCGGCGCTGAACCCGCTGACCCGGCTGCCGGGCAGCGACGCGATCGCCCGCGACGTCACCCGCCGCATCGCCGCGGGCGAGGTCTTCGCGGTGAGCTGGCTGGACATCGACGGGTTCAAGACGGTCAACGACACGGCGGGCTTCTCCGCGGGCGACGATCTGATCCGCGCCATCGGCCGGAGCCTGACCGACGCGGCCACCGCGCTGAGCTCGGTGCAGGTCGGGCACGTCGGCGGGGACGACTTCCTGCTGGTGGCGGACCTCGACGACCTGGTTTCGCTGGCCGAGCTGGTGCTCGATCCGGAGCGCACGGCGGGCGGTGTGGCGGTGACCCTGTCGCTGGCGACGCTGGTGTGCACGCCGAGCACCGTCGCCGGCTACGACGACGCGTCCAGCCGGCTGGCGCCGCTGAAGAAGCACGCCAAGTCGCTGACCGGATCGAGCTGGGTGATGTCCCGCCCCGGCTCGGACCGCATCGAAGTGCTGCGCGGGGCGCAGCAACCGCCCGGTTCCTGAGCCTCCGCCGGGCAGGATCACTCACGCGGACGATTGCCGCGGCCCACCGCGCTCGCCCTAGGCTGGTGTTCGAACGAGGTTTGACAACGTTGTCAAAGCCGTGGGAGGACACGTGCCAGGACATCGCCGTCGGCTCGCCACCACCGCAGCGCTGCTGCTGACCGCGCTCACCGCCACCCAGCTACCCGCCGTCGCGCAACCCACCGACCCGGTTCGCGCGGTGAACACCTTCATCGGCACCAAGGACGAGGGCAACACCTTCCCCGGCGCCTCCGCGCCGTTCGGCATGACCCAGGTCAGCCCGATCGGCACGCATTACGCGGGATGGCGCTACGACGACACCCGGATCAAGGGCTTCGGCCACTTCTTCCTCTCCGGCGCGGGCTGCTGGGAGCAGGGCGGCCTGATCTCGACCCTGCCCACGACCGGCAGCATCGGCGCCGGTGAGGGGCACGACTTCGACATCGACGTGCCGTCCACGTTCGACCAGGAGCAGTACGCGGCCGCCTACACCCACGACGGCGAGGTCGGCGACGCCGGCTACTACCGCACCCGCCTGACCGACTACGGCGGCATCGACGTGGAGGCCACCGCCGACACGCGCGTCGGCGTCGAGCGCTACACCTTCGACGAGGGCCCCGCGCACGTGTTCCTCAACGTCGGGCAGGCCAACGAGCGCAACCCGGTCAAGGCCAGCGGCCTGGAGGTGGTGGACGAGCGGACCGTCCGGGGCTGGGTGCGCAGCAAGGGCTTCTGCGGCGGGCAGGACTACACGCTGTGGTTCACCACCCGCTTCGACCAGCCCGTCGAGTCCTTCGGCACCTGGCAGCCCGACGGCGGCCGATTCGACCGCCGCTCGGTCTCCGGTGGCGAAGGCCTGCGCGGCGCGTGGCTGACCTTCGGCGCCGAGCAGGTCACCGCGACCACCTCGATATCCTATGTGGACGCGGCGGGCGCGGACGCGAACCTGGAGGCCGAGGGCGACGACTTCGACCAGGTCCGCGAGCGGACCCAGGACCGCTGGCGCCGCGAGCTCGACCGGATCGAGGTGACCGGCGGAACTCCCGACGACGCAGCGGTCTTCTACACCTCGCTGTACCACGTGCTGCTGCAACCGTCGACGGCCACCGACGCCGACGGGCGCTACCGCGGGTTCGACGACGCGGTGCACCGCGCCGACGACTGGACGTACTACCAGTTCTTCTCGCTGTGGGACACCTACCGGACGCAGAACCAGCTGCTGGCGCTGCTGGTCCCGGACCGGGCCAGGGACATCGCGCGCAGCGTGCTGGCGATCGACGAGCAGGGCGGCTGGCTGCCGCGCTGGGCCTACGCGAACTTCGAGACGAACACCATGACCGGGGACCCGGTAACGCCGTTCCTGGTGGACCTGTGGCGCTTCGGCGCGCTGGACGGCCGCGAGCAGCAGGCCTACGAAGCGTTGCGGCGCAACGCCAACGAGATCCCGCCGGCCGACTCCCAGTTCGAGGGCCGCGCGGGCAACGACTCCTACCTGTCGCGGGGATTCGTGCAGTACGACCCGGACTTCCCGAAGAAGGGCCAGGACGTCGACCCGGCGCACGGCGGCTCGGCGACCATGGAGTACGCGCTGGCCGACTGCTCGCTGTCCCTGCTGGCCGGCTCCCTGGGCCGCGCCGGCGACGCCGCGCAGCTGGCCGAACGCGGGCGGAACTGGCGCCACGTCTGGGATCCCTCGGTGCACGACCCGGAACGCGGCTTCACCGGCTTCCCGCGCCCGAAGAACGCCGACGGAACCTGGTTCGAACCCTACGAACCCATCTCCGACAAGGGCTTCCACGAAGGAACGGCCTGGCAGTACCAGTGGCTGACCCAGCAGGACGTGCCCGGCCTCATCGACGCGGTCGGCGGTCCCGACCAGGCCGAGAAGCGCCTGGACACGTTCTTCGCCCACGACGCGCTGGTCCAGGACCCGGCCCGAACGGCCCGCGAGGAGTGGGTGATCGACCCGTACGACTACTACGGCCAGTACCGCTACAACCCGAACAACGAACCCGATCTGCACGCCCCGTGGATGTACTCGCTGATCGGCCGCCCGTCGAAGACGTCGGCAGTGGTCCGGGCCCAGCAAACGCTGTTCACCAACGCCCCCGACGGGGTCACCGGGAACGACGACCTGGGCACGATGTCGGCCTGGTACGTCTTCAGCGCCCTCGGCCTGTACCCCACGACCCCGGGAACCGGACAGTTCGTCCTGAACGCCCCGAGGTTCCCCAAGGCAGTGGTCGAGATCCCCGGCGGAACGCCGCTGACGATCACGGCCCCGAACGCGCGAGGAGCGAAGCTCCAGTACGTGGACGAAGTCCGCGTGGCGAACACCCCGAAGCACGAGGTCTGGATCGACCTGGAAGGAGTCCGCACGAGCGGCACCATCGACCACCGCCTGTCCGACACCCCCACCGCCTGGGGAACCGGCCCGAACACGACCCCGATCTCCCCCTGCGCAGCGGGGTGATCCGCGCGGCGGCGGTGCCGGACGGGCACCGCCGCCGCGGGGTCACGGGATGTCCGGGGCCGGGCCCAGGGTGTTGAGGGCTGCGACGATCGTTCGTTCTTCGTACCTGAAGTGGGCTTCGAGTTCGCTGGTCATGGTTTCGAGGCGGCCCTTCAGGCGGGCCGGGTCGCTCTTGCCGGGTTCGTGCTCGTCAACGAGCCGGCGGATCTCTTCCTGCAGCCGCGCTACGACTTCGTGCTCCTCGCCCAGTTTCTCCAGCACTGGGGCGAGTTCCGGGAACTGCTGCGCGAGCATCGGGAAGGCACCTCGGTCCTCGCCCGCGTGGTGCTGCTTCAGCGCGGCGCAGAACTCGGTGCAGTGCGTGCGCAGCTGTTGGGCCAGGTCCGGCTTGGCACGTTCGAGTTCCGAGGAGCTCGCACCATCTTCGACGATCTCGTCCACTTGGCGGCGGAGTTCCGCGAGCTCCGCGCGCAGCCGATCGTGGGCTTCCACCAGGAAATCGCCGAGGCCGCGGACCCGCTCCTCCCCTGCCGAGTCCTGGACGGTTCGCTGTTCCCGCTCGATCCGGTGGAGGGTCACCACCGGGAGCACTCTCGTCGTCTTCCGCTGGTAGTCGCGCATTCCCTCGTCGCGCGCTGCCACCGCGGCGAAGAGCTCATCGCGGCGCTCGCCGGTCTCGATGGTCGCCACCGCGTCGTAGGTCTCGGTGCCCGTCTCCACCGTGACCTGCGGGTTCTTGCGGATGTTGTGGTACCAGGCCGGGTTCTTCGGGCCGCCCATCACCGAGGCCACGACCAGCGGTTGACCGTCGATCTCGAAGTAGCCCAGCGGGGTCTCCCGGCGTGCTCCGGTGCGCGCACCGGTCGTCGTCAGCACGCACACCGACCAGCCCTCCATCCAGCCGGTGAGCTTTCCGCCGTTCTCGCGGAACTCCGCTATCACCTGGCGGTTGAAGGCGTGGACGTCGAAGTTCTCGGGTTCTCGCTCTGTCAATGCGGTCCTTCCGGATCTCGATCGATCGGAGGGTTCGGCATCGAGGTGCGGACACGCGGAAGAGCCCCGCTGGCCAGGGACGCAGAGGCAGGCACGTTGGACCGCTGATCGCAGTTCGACGAAACCAGGTGCGAGACACGTCGAATCGTGTCGCAACTCGATGGTGGCTTTAGAAGCCGCTACCTCCATGCGTAGGCCCATCCGGGGCTCGTGCGGAGGCTAGCAAGGGGTTCCGTCGGTGTGCAAGGGCGGCAGCCGTCGCCTGTCGGGACTGCGGCTGGGACTTCGGGGTTCTGCCGCCCTTCGGCCATCCCGGTGATTTGGGATGGCGGGGGCCTTATGCCACGGGGATGGCCCGGTGCGGGGTCGCCTTCGCTTTCGCTTGGGGCCGGGTTTGTTCGGGGGCGCGTCTTATCCGGAATCGTTGTCGGTTGTTGCGATGTGCCGTTGGCATCGGGGCGGCGCGGCGGCTTCGGTCGACTCTTTTGCGCTGCAGGTGTTTTCGGCCGAACTTCTTGGCCAGGCCTGCGGAAACCACCGCACAGGAAGAACTTTCACCTTCAGCACGAAGCCTGCCGAGCGTTGATCACCTGATCGTGCGACCTTTATTCGATCGAAATCGAGTTCGACAGTTGAGATGATCGAGTCATGACACCGCTCCGGCGGGCGCCCGACGGGGACGAAGCACCACGGCACCTTGACAACTGCACAGCGGAAAAGAAAAGGGGCACCGAGCAACAAGCCCAGCACCCCTGATCAAAGACCGAGAGACCGAAAGATCACACGGTGAACCCGAGAGCACGCAACTGCTCGCGGCCTTCCTCAGTGATCTTCTCCGGCCCCCACGGCGGCATCCACACCCAGTTGATGCGGAAGTCCTTCACCAGACCACCACCGGGGCCACCGGTCAGCGCAGCCCGCGCCTGGTCCTCGATGACATCGGTCAGCGGGCAGGCCGCCGAGGTCAACGTCATGTCGACGGTGGCGGTGTTGTCCTGCTCGACCCGGATGTCGTACACCAGGCCGAGATCGACGACGTTGATCCCCAGCTCGGGGTCCACGACGTCGCGCATCGCCTCCTCGACGTCCTCCAGCGCGGCGATCTCCGCGGAAGGCGCGGCCTGCTCCGGCAGTGCCTCGGCGGTCCGCTCCACGTCGGTTTCCTGCTGCACCGGGGCTTGCTCGCTCATGAAGCCTCCTCGACAACTACGCGGGACACCGCGTCCTTGAAAGCCATCCAACCCAGCAGCGCGCACTTCACGCGCATCGGGTACTTCGCCACGCCTGCGAACGCGATGCCGTCTTCCAGCACGTCCTCGTCAGGTTCCACCTTGCCGCGGCCGTGCATCAGCTCGCTGAACGCCGCTTCGGTGACCATCGCCTCCTTCAGCGGCTTGCCGACCACCAGGTCGGTCAGCACCGACACGGCGGCCTGGCTGATCGAACAGCCCTGCCCCGCGTAGGACACGTCCTCCACGATCGCGTCCTCGTCGGTGCCGGTCAACCGCACCCGAAGGGTGACCTCGTCGCCGCAGGTGGGGTTCACCTGGAACGACTCGGCGTCGAAGGGGTCCCGCAGCCCGTGGCGGTGCGGGTTGCGGTAGTGGTCCAGGATGATCTCCTGGTACATCTGCTCCAGCTGCATGAAGAATCCCCGGCAGGGTCCGGGTCAAGCCACCCCGAAGAAGCGCTGCGCCTCGCGCACCGCTTCCACCAACGCCTTGACCTCGTCCAGTTCGTTGTACAAGTAGAAGGACGCCCGCACGGTCGCCGGAATTCCCAACCTGCGGTGCAGCGGCCAAGCGCAGTGGTGCCCGACGCGGACCTCCACGCCCTGGTCGTCCAGCACCTGACCGGCATCGTGCGGGTGCACCCCGTCGACGGTGAACGACACCGTGCCACCGCGGTTCTCAGTGCTGGTGGGGCCGATGATGCGCACGCCCTCGACAGCCGACAGCTCGCGCAGCGCCAGCTCGGTCAGCTGGCGCTCGTGGGCCTCGACGCGATCCATGCCGAGCGCGTTCAAATAGTCCACCGCCGCACCCAGGCCGATGGCCTGGGAGGTCATCGGCACACCGGCCTCGAACCGCTGCGGCGGCGCGGCGAACGTGGAGCGCTCCATGTGCACCAGTTCGATCATCGAACCGCCGGTGATGAACGGCGGCATCGCCGCCAGCAGTTCACGCCGGCCGTAGAGCACCCCGATGCCCGACGGCCCGAGCATCTTGTGCCCGGAGAACACCGCGAAGTCCACGCCGAGCGCCTTGAAGTCCACCGGCTTGTGCGGCACCGACTGGCAGGCGTCGAGCACCACCAGCGCACCGACCTGGTGAGCCCGCTCGACGATCTGCTCCGTCGGGTTCACCGTGCCCAGCACGTTGGACTGGTGGGTGAAGGCCACCACCTTGGTCCGCTCGGTGATCACGCTGGCCACATCGGACAGGTCGAGCCGACCCTCGTCGGTGACGCCGAACCAGCGCAGCGTCGCACCGGTGCGCTCGCACACCTGCTGCCACGGCACCAGGTTCGCGTGGTGCTCCATCTCGGTCACCACGACCTCGTCGCCCGGGCCGAGGCGGAAGCGCTCGGCTTCCGCCCCGGCCGTCGCGGCGTTGCTCATCGCGTAGGCGACCAGGTTGACGCCCTCGGTGGCGTTCTTGGCGAACACCACCTCGTCGACGTCGACTCCCACGAACTGGGCGATCCGTTCCCGGGCGCTCTCGTAAGCGTCCGTGGCCTCCTCGGCGAGCTGGTGCGCGCCGCGGTGCACAGCCGCGTTGGAGTGCTCCAGGAAGGAGCGCTCCGCGTCGAGCACCTGGCGCGGCCGTTGCGAGGTCGCCCCGGAATCGAGGTACACCAGGCGTCGCCCGTCGCGGATGGTGCGTCCCAGGATCGGGAAGTCCGCGCGGATCGCCGCCACGTCCAACGGCGTGCTCGCACCCTCGGTGCGAGGAGGCTGAACGGTCATGACTGGGCTGCCGCCTCCTTCTTGCCGGTGAAGCGCACGTAACCGTTGGCCTCCAGCTCGTCGGCCAGCTCGGCGCCACCGGACTCCACGACCTTGCCGTCGGCGAAGACGTGCACGTAGTCCGGCGTGATGTGCTTCAGGATCCGGGTGTAGTGCGTGATCAGCAGGACGCCCTTGCCGCCCTTGGCGTGGTAGCGGTTGACGCCCTCGGAAACCACCCGCAGCGCGTCGACGTCCAGGCCGGAGTCGGTCTCGTCCAGGATCGCGAACTTCGGGTCCAGCAGGTCCAGCTGCAGGATCTCGTGGCGCTTCTTCTCACCACCGGAGAAGCCCTCGTTCACGCTGCGCTCGGCGAACGACGGGTCGATGTCCAGGTCCGACATGGCCTGCTTGACTTCCTTGACCCACTTGCGGATCTGCGGGGCCTCGCCGCGGACCGCGGTCGCAGCGGTGCGCAGGAAGTTCGACATCGACACGCCCGGCACCTCGACCGGGTACTGCATGGCGAGGAACAGACCGGCGCGGGCCCGCTCGTCGACGCTCATCTCCAGCACGTCCTCGCCGTCCAGCAGCACCGTGCCGGAGTCGATCTGGTACTTCGGGTGGCCGGCGATGGCGTAGGCCAGCGTCGACTTGCCGGAACCGTTCGGGCCCATGATCGCGTGGGTCTCGCCCGAGCGGACGGTCAGGTTGACGCCGTTGAGGATCGGCTTGGCGCCTTCCTCGGTGAGGACCGAGCCGTGCAGGTCCTTGATCTCCAGGGTGGCCATTCTTCTTCGTTCTCCTGTTTCAGGCTTGCGGGTCAGGCGCCGACGACGGCGAGTTCGGCCTCGATGGCGGCTTCCAGCCGCTCCCGGACCTCCGGCACGGTGATCTTCTGCAGCAGCTCGCCGAAGAACCCGCGGACCACCAGGCGCCGGGCCTGGTCCTGCGGGATGCCCCGGGCCATCAGGTAGAACAGCTGCTCGTCGTCGAAGCGGCCGGTGGCACTGGCGTGGCCGGCACCCTCGATCTCGCCGGTCTCGATCTCCAGGTTCGGCACCGAGTCGGCCCGCGCACCCTCGGTCAGCACCAGGTTGCGGTTGAGCTCGTAGGTGTCGGTGCCCTCGGCCTCGGCGCGGATCAGCACGTCGCCGATCCACACCGAGTGCGCCGAATCGCCCTGCAGCGCGCCCTTGTAGAGCACGTTGCTGCGGCAGTTGGGCACCGCGTGGTCGACCAGCATCCGGTGCTCCAGGTGCTGGCCGGCGTCGGCGAAGTACAGGCCGAGAAGCTCGGCGTCGCCGCCCTTGTCGCCGTAGCTCACGGTGGTGTTGACCCGCACCAGGTCACCGCCGAGGGTGACGGCCAGGTGCCGGAACACCGAGTCGCGACCCAGCGCGGCGTGCTCGGAGCTGACCTGGGTGGCGTCGTCGGCCCAGTCGTGCACCGACACGACGCGCAGCTGCGCACCGTCGGCGACGACGAACTCGATGTTGTCACCCAGCGTGCCGGAACCGCGGTAGTCGACGACGACCACGGCTTCGGCGAACTGCTCGGCGCGCACCTGCAGGTGCCCGAACGCGACCTGGCCCTCCCCGGGACCGTGCACCGTGATGGTGATCGGGCCTTCCGGCTTGGTGTCCTTGCCGATGGTGACGATGGTGGCCTCGGTGAACGAGCTCCAGGCCTGCGCGGCGATCCGGTCGGCGGGGGTGCCGCCGTTGCCGATCCGCGCGTCGTCGCGGCCCACGGTCTCCACGGTCGCGCCCTCGCCGGCGACCTCCACCTTGATGTTGCCGGTGGCGGTCGCGGTGCCGTCGTGGAGGCCCTTGAGCCGCTTCATCGGCGTGAACCGCCAGTCCTCCTCGCGACCGCCGGGGACCTCGAAGGCCTCGACGTCGTAGGAGGTGAAGCGCGAGCCTCGGGACGACTGCGGGATCACGGTGCCGCCGCCGTGCGAGTGCTCGCCGAGGCCGTGCTGGGCGTCGGTCTTGGTGGTGCTCGTCATCTCAGCCGACGGCCCCTTCCATCTGCAGCTCGATCAGTCGGTTCAGTTCCAGTGCGTATTCCATCGGCAGCTCGCGGGCGATCGGCTCGACGAAGCCGCGCACGATCACCGCCATCGCCTCGTCCTCGGTCAGACCGCGCTGCATCAGGTAGAACAGCTGGTCATCGCTGACCTTGGACACCGTCGCCTCGTGACCCATCGACACGTCGTCGACGCGGACGTCCACGTACGGGTAGGTGTCGGAGCGGCTGATGGTGTCGACCAGCAGCGCGTCGCACTTGACGTTCGACGAGGACTGGTGGGCGCGCTTGGCGACCTTCACGAGGCCCCGGTAGGAGGCGCGGCCACCACCGCGGGCGATCGACTTGGAGACGATCGTCGAGGAGGTGCGCGGCGCCAGGTGCTCCATCTTCGCGCCCGTGTCCTGGTGCTGGCCCTCACCGGCGAACGCCACCGAGAGCACTTCGCCCTTGGCGTGCTCGCCCATCAGGAACACCGACGGGTACTTCATGGTGACCTTGGAGCCGAGGTTGCCGTCGACCCACTCCATGGTCGCGCCCTCTTCGGCCTTGGCGCGCTTGGTGACCAGGTTGTAGACGTTGGTCGACCAGTTCTGGATCGTCGTGTAGCGGCAGCGGCCGCCCTTCTTGACGATGATCTCCACGACCGCCGAGTGCAGCGAGTCGCTGGAGTAGATCGGGGCGGTGCAGCCCTCGACGTAGTGCACGTAGGCACCCTCGTCGACGATGATCAGGGTCCGCTCGAACTGGCCCATGTTCTCGGTGTTGATCCGGAAGTAGGCCTGCAGCGGGATGTCCACGTGCACGCCCGGCGGCACGTAGATGAACGAACCGCCCGACCACACCGCGGTGTTCAGCGCGGAGAACTTGTTGTCACCGGCCGGGATGACCGAGCCGAAGTACTCCTTGAACAGCTCCGGGTGTTCCTTCAGAGCGGTGTCGGTGTCCAGGAAGACGACACCCTGCTCCTCGAGGTCCTCGCGGATCTTGTGGTAGACGACCTCCGACTCGTACTGGGCGGCCACACCCGCGACGAGGCGCTGCTTCTCGGCCTCCGGGATGCCCAGCTTGTCGTAGGTGTTCTTGATGTCCTCGGGCAGGTCCTCCCAGGTCTGGGCCTGCTGCTCGGTGGAGCGGACGAAGTACTTGATGTTGTCGAAGTCGATGCCGGAGAGGTCGGCGCCCCAGTTGGGCATCGGCTTGCGGTCGAACAGCCGCAGCGCCTTGAGCCGGTCCTCGAGCATCCACTCGGGCTCGTCCTTCTTCGCCGAGATGTCGCGCACGACGTTCTCGTTGAGGCCACGGCGGGCGCTGGCACCCGCAACGTCCGGGTCGGCCCAGCCGTACTCGTAGCTGCCGACGCTGGCCAGGATCTCGTCCTGGCTCAACTGCTGGTCAGCCGTGGTGGGTGTGCGCTGCTCCGCAGCGGCAGTCATACGGACTCCCCTCCATCAGGAATCGGGGCGGTGTTCGGGTCGGGATCCGCGAACCGCGTGGTCGGCACGTGCGTGGTGCACACCGAATCGCCGTTCGCGATGGTGGCCAGCCGCTGCACGTGGGTGCCGAGTACTTCGGCGAAAGCCGCTGTCTCGGCCTCGCACAGCTGCGGGAAGTCCGCAGCGACGTGCGCCACCGGGCAGTGGTGCTGGCAGAGCTGCTCGCCGCTTCCGACGCTTCGCGTCGAGGCAGCGTAGCCCTCCCTGGTGAGCGCGTCGGCGAGGGCCTCCGCGCGTTCGGCCGGGTCGCCGGCGGCGGCCAGCGCCTCGCGGTGGTTGGCCACCAGGGCGGCCATCCGTCGCTCGGCGAACTCGCGCACCGCCTGCTCACCGGCGTGTTCGGCGATGAACCGCAGCGCCGCCACCGCCAAGTCGTCGTAGGCGTGCCCGAACCGCGCCCGTCCCACCTCGGTGAGCAGGAAGAGCTTGGCCGGCCGGCCACGACCGCGACGACTCCGCGGGGAGGCTTCCCGGGTGTAGGCCTCGCCTTCGGCGACCAGCACGTCGAGGTGCCGGCGCACCGCGGTGGGGCTCAACCCGAGTTCTTCGGCCACCGCCGCAGCGGTGATCGGTCCCCGTTCCAGCAGCAACCGCGCAACTGTGTGCCGGGTGCGCCCATCGCCATGCGCACCGTGCTGGGCGGCTTGGCCCGGCTCGGCCGCCGCGGCGGTTGACGTCCCGACTTTTTTCACAACACGAATGTTACCTATTTCAGCTCAGTACACCAGGATGCGGGGCGCGCCCGTGAGCTGACTCACGCGATTACGCTTCGTCGTCGTGGCGGCAGGCGAATCGACGAGCAGACGACCAGCGACCGAAGAGGCGGCGGAGCCTCTGGACCGCGGCGAGCGCCGACAGCTCGACGTGGTCCGCCGTTTCGGCACCACCGGCTCGCTGGTGCTCGCCATCGGCTCGATCGGCGCCGGAGCGGCCCCGGTGGACAACCCGCTGTCCGGGGCGCGGCTGATCGGCCTGCCGGTCCGGGTGCCGACGGTGGCGATGGCCTGCTGCTGGCTGGGCATCCTGATGATCGTGGTGGCCTGGCTGTGGCTGGGCAGGCTGTGCTGGCCGGGACGCGGCCGCATGCTGTCGGTCACCCAGCTGGCCCGCACGCTGGCGATGTGGGCGCTGCCGCTGGCCCTGGCGCCGCCGCTGTTCAGCACCGACATGTACAGCTACCTGGCGCAGAGCGAGGTGGCCGCGCGCGGCTTCAACCCGTACGTGCTGGGCTCGGCCGCCGCGCTCGGCGTGGATCACCCGTTCACCGCGAACGTGCCCAACATCTGGCGCGACACCCCGTCCCCGTACGGCCCGCTGTTCCTGATGTTCGGCCAGGTCATCTCCCGCATCGTGGGCGACAACGTGGTGTTCGGGGTGCTGGTGTGGCGCGCGGTGATGCTGTGCGGCCTGGCCCTGGCGATCTGGGCGATCCCGCGGCTGGCGCGGCGCTGCGGCGTGCACCCGTCCGCCGCGCTGTGGCTCGGCGCGGCGAACCCGATCGTGCTGTTCCACGTGGTCAGCGGCATGCACAACGAGGCGCTGATGGTCGGCATCATGCTGGCCGCGATCGAGCTGGGGCTGCGCTACCAGACGGTGCCGGGCACCATCGCCGCCGGCGTGCTGCTGAGCGTGGCCGGGGCGATCAAGCCGCCGGGCTGGATCGCGCTCGGCTTCTTCGGCATCTACCTGGCGCTGCGCAAGGGCGGCCGGTTCCGCGACCTGGTGCAGGTGGCGGCACTGCTGACGGCGGTGTTCCTGGCCACCATGACGGTGATCACGGTGGCCAGCGGCTGGGGGCTGGGCTGGATCGACACCTTCGACGTGCCCAACCGGGTCAAGACGTTCATGGCGCCGCTGACCGCGTTCGGCATGACCGGTGGCGGGCTGAGCACGCTGCTCGGGCTGGGCAACCAGACCGACGCGATGCTGGTGATCACCAAGATCGTCGGCTACCTGGTGGTCGCCGTGGTGTGCCTGCAGATGCTGTGGCTGTCCTTCCGCGGCCGCATCGAGCCGCTGGCCGGGCTGGGCATCACCTACCTGACGCTGGCGCTGGCCGTGCCGGTGCTGTGGCCCTGGTACCTGCTGTGGTCGGTGGCGCCGCTGGCGCTGGCGACGAACAACAGCCGGTTCCGGGTCACTGCCGCGGTGATCTGCGCCGCGGTGTCGCTGTTCGTGCCGCCGACCGGGGCCGGATTCCCGCTGCGCGCCTACCAGATCCCGCTGGCCGTGATCGCCGCGGCGATCGCCTTCGCGATCACGCTGTGGCTGGTGCGCGGCAAGGTGCCGCGGCTGCTGCCGACCCGCGGCGGTGTTCGGCCGGTCACGCAATAGGCTTGGATTTCGTGAGCAACGCCGATGGTCCGGCCGTCCAGCTGCGCGGGCTGAAGAAGCGCTTCGGTGACACCGTCGCCGTCGCAGGCCTCGACCTGTGCATGCCGCGCGGCAGCGTGCTGGCGCTGCTCGGGCCGAACGGCGCGGGCAAGACGACGACGGTGGAGATCTGCGAGGGCTTCCAGCGTCCCGACGCCGGTGAGGTCCGGGTGCTCGGCCTGGACCCGCGCACCCAGTCCGAGGCGTTGCGGCCGCGGATCGGCGTGATGCCGCAGGGCGGCGGCGCCTATCCCGGGGTGCGGGCCGACGAGATGCTGGACCTGGTCGCCGCCTGCGCCGCCGATCCGCTGGATCCGGCCTGGCTGCTGGAGGTGCTCGGGCTGGACAACGCCCGCCGCACCCCCTACAAGCGGCTCTCCGGCGGTCAGCAGCAGCGGCTCTCGCTGGCGTGCGCGCTGGTCGGACGGCCGGAGCTGGTGTTCCTCGACGAACCCACCGCCGGCCTGGACCCGCAGGCGCGGCGGCTGGTCTGGGACCTGGTCGGCGCGCTGCGCCGCGACGGGGTCAGCGTGCTGCTCACGACCCACCTGATGGACGAGGCCGAGGCGCTGGCCGACCGCGTGGTGATCGTGGACCACGGCCGCGCGGTCGCCGACGGCACCGCCGCGGAGCTGACCGAGCCCGAGGACGGCAAGCAGGAGCTGCGGTTCCGCTCCCAGACCGGGCTGGACCTGAACCTGCTGCTGGCCGCGCTGCCGGAGGACTGCCAGGCCAGCGAGCTGCGGCCGGGCGACTACGTGGTGCGCGGGCACGTCGACCCGCAGGTGGTGTCCACGGTGACCGCCTGGTGCGCGCAGCACGGCGTGCTGGCGAACGAGCTGCGGGTGGCCCGCCGCAGCCTGGAGGACGTCTTCCTGGAACTGACCGGACGGGAGCTGCGATCGTGAACGCCGAGGCCAACGCCGCACCGCCGCTCGGCGCCCAGTTCCCGGCCGGGACCTTCTCCCCGGCACCGGGCCGGGGCCGCCCGCTCCGGATGCTGCTGGCGCAGACCCGGGTCGAGGCGCTGCTGATCATCCGGCACGGCGAGCAGGCGCTGCTCACGCTGATCATCCCGCTGGCGCTGCTGATCGGCCTGAGCACCCTGAACATCGGCGATCTGCCGGAGCCCCGGGTGAACTCGGTGATGCCGCGCATCCTGGCGCTGGCGGTGATGTCCACGGCGTTCACCGGGCAGGCCATCGCGCTGGGCTTCGACCGCCGCTACGGGGTGCTGAAGCGCCTGTCGGCGACGGCGCTGCCGCGCTGGACGCTCATCTCCGGCCGCGTGCTGGCGACGCTGCTGGTGGTGGCGTTGCAGGCCGTCGTGCTGGGAGTGGCCGCGGTGCTGCTGGGATGGTCGCCGGAGCTCTCCGGGCTGCTGCCCGCCGTCCCGCTGCTGGTGCTGGGCACGCTCGCCTTCGGCGCGGCCGGGGTGCTGGTCGGTGGTGCGTTGCGCGCCGAGATCGTGCTGGCGCTGGCCAACGCGATCTGGTTCGTGCTGCTGCTGGCCGGTGGCCTGGCGCTGCCCGCCGCCGATCTGCCCGGGCCGCTGAGCGTGCTGGCCGGGTTCCTGCCGTCTGGCGCGCTTTCCGCGGCGCTGGACGCGGTGCTGGTCGACGGTTCGCTGCCGGGGGTGCAGCCGATCCTCGTGCTGCTCGCCTGGGGCGCGGTGTGCGGCGGTGTGGCCGTGCGCACATTTCGCCTGACCTGAGCCGGTGGCAGGGTGTGGCCATGACGGAGATCGCCCGCCAGGCCAAGAACGCCCTGGAAGTCATCCACTCGATGATCTACTTCGCGCCGGAGGCCGCGGACGGTTACGCCGGGCTCGGTCTGGAGCGGGGCCGGATGTCGTACTTCGCGGGCCGCGCGGCCGTGATGGGCCCGGTCGGGCCCGGTGTGGTGGCGGCGACCTTCTACAACTTCAACCCCGTGTCGGTCGCCGAGGCAATCCCCCGCGCCTGGTCGATCGCGGCTCCGAGCACCGTGGTCGAGACCCGCTTCCGCGCGGCCGACGCGGCCCTGCGCCGGATGCTCGGGGATGCCGTCGACTCCGCGGCGGTCGCCGAGGCAGCGGAGCTGGCGCGCGAGGCCAGCCGGGCGTGCGCCCCGGACGGCAAGCCGCTCTTCGCCGCGCACGCCGACCTGGACTGGCCGGATGAGCCGCACTTGCAGCTCTGGCACGCGGTGACCCTGCTGCGCGAGTTCCGCGGCGACGCGCACATCGCGGCGCTGCAGCGCGCCGAGCTCAGCGGCCTGCAGGCCCTGGTGCTGCACAGCTCGACCGGCGAGGGCTTCAAGCCTTCGGCGGCGCGGGAGCTGCGCGGGTGGAGCGAGTCGCAGTGGGCCGAGGCCGAGCAGGAGCTGCGCGAGCGCGGCCTGGTCGGAGAGGACGGCGGGATCAGCCAGGCGGGCACCGCGCTGCGCGAGGAGATCGAGGCCGGGACCGACGCGATGTCGATGGCCCCGTGGCGCGCGCTGGGCGAGGAGAAGGTGGCAGCGCTGATGGACAACGGCCGTGAGCTGACCCGAGCGCTGCTGAAGGCGGGTGCGATCCCCCGCGATCTCTTCGGCCGCGACTGAATCAGGCCTGCGGACGGGTGATTCCGGGCCGCGGCTACCATCGGACCGTGCCGCTTCCTACTTGGATCTCCCGCCCGTCCCCGCGCGTCGTGCGCAACCTGGCGCTGGCGGTGCTGGTGATGCAGGCGCTGATCTCGGTGACCGGTGTGACGGTTCGCGTGACGGGTTCCGGGCTCGGCTGCCCGACCTGGCCGCAGTGCTTCCCCGGCAGCATGGTGCCCATCGAGCACCCCGAGGTGGCGACGCTGCACCAGGTGATCGAGTTCGGCAACCGGCTGCTGACCGGTGTGATCGGCTTCGTCGCGCTGGCCTGCTTCCTGGCCGCGCTGCGGTGCAGGCCGCGGCGCAAGCGGCTGATCCGGCTGGCGCTGATCATGCCGCTGGGCGTGATCGCGCAGGCGATCATCGGCGGCGTCACGGTGCTGGTGAACCTGGCCTGGTGGAGCGTGTCGGTGCACTTCATGGCATCGGCGGTGCTGATCTGGCTGGCCACGATCCTCTACAAGGCCACCAAGGAGGGCGACCGCGAGCCGGTCGGCGTGGTGCCGACGCCGATGCGCAGGCTGCTGGTGGCGCTGACCGCGGTGACCGCGGCGGTGCTGATCGCGGGCACCCTGGTGACCGCGGCGGGCCCGCACGCCGGTGACCCGGACACCCCGCGCCTGGACCTGCCGGTGCAGACCCTGGTGCAGGTGCACGGCCTGCTGGTGATGGCCTACGTGCTGATCCTCGCGGTGTTCGGCGTGTGGCTGCGCAGCGCCCGCCCCACCAGGGCGCTGCTGAAGACCTACGGCTCGGCCTGCGCGATGGTGCTGATCCAGGGCGCGATCGGGTCGGTCCAGTACTACCTCGGCGTGCCGGAGGCGATGGTCGTCCTGCACATGGCGGCGGCCACGTTGGTGATCATCATCACCGCGCTGCTGTGGGGCGAGTCCCGCCACCGCGGCCCGCTGCCCGAGCCGGCCACCACCGCGAAGGACGCCGAGCCCGCGACGGTCTGAGCTCGACCGGGAGGCCGCCGGCGTCAGAAGCGGAGCTTGGGCTTGCCCTCGCGCTCCCAGCGGCGCCACAGCTCCGGCATCTCACCGGCCAGCCACTGGTAGAACTCGTGCACCGTGCGCAGGCGCCGGGCGCGTTCGCCCTGGCCGCTGAACATGCGCAGCCCGGCCGCGGTCAGCTCCTCCAGCCCGGTGACGCGCTGCATCCGGTGCCGCACCAGCTCCGGCCAGCGGTCCTCCTCCACCCGGTACAGCGCCGCTTCGCGGCCCTGCCGGGTCGTCTTGGAGACCACGCCGAGCCGCATCAGCAGCCGCACGTTGGTGCTGATCGAGCCGGTGCTGGCGGCCAGCGCCAGGGACAGCTCGGCGGCGGTGCGCTCCGGCGGGTCGCAGACGAGCAGGAACGCCAGGACGCGCCCGGCGATCAGCGGCATGCCCTCGCTTGCTTCGAAGTGCGCCGCCATCTGCTCGATCCACTCCGACATGGCCGGTCGGTCGGTGCGCTGCACGTAGTCGGGCACGACGACTCCAGGTGATCGAGTTCAGTACTCGCTGAAAAGGTAAACCACAGCGAAGACTTCGACCAGCCGCCGACCGGCGTGTCGCGGAGCGAAACGGGATCAGCTGGTGCGCGCGCCCATGGTCCGGCGGTGCCCGGCGCCGATCTTCATCGCGCCGACGGTCTCGCCGTCCCACTCGTGGGCGGACAGCCCCTCGACGGCCTCGACCAGCGCATTGCCGGTGGCGACATCGGGCACCATGACATCGCCGAAGCGGCCGTCGTCGCCGACCAGCACGACGCGGGCACCGGCCTGGCCGAGGTTCTCCACGACCGCGCGGGCGGACTTGCCGTGCGCGGCGACGAACGCCTTGGCCGTCGCGATCGCCTTGGGCGCGGGTGCGGTGGTTTCTTCGGTAGCCGTCATGACCGAATCCTAAATCAGCCCGCCGGGAAGATCCGACGGCGCGGGCAGGTTGCAGGTGACTAGGACGACAGCGAAGGAGTCAGCATGCGAGCCATCCGGGTAGCGGCCAACGGTGGGCCCGAGGTCCTGCAGCTCACCGAGATCGACGCGCCGGAACCGCAGCCCGGCCAACTGCTGGTCGAGGTCGCCGCGAGCGGGGTGAACTTCATCGACACCTACCAGCGCAGCGGCGTCTACGCGATGCAGGTGCCCTTCACCCCCGGTTCCGAGGGCGCGGGCGAGGTCGTCGCGGTGGGCGACGGCGTGACCGGGTTCGCGGTCGGCGACCGGGTCGCCTGGGCGATGGCGCCGGGCAGCTACGCCGAGCGGGCCCTGGTGCCCGCCGACAAGGCGGTCAAGGTTCCGGCGGGCGTGGACATCCGCACCGCCGCCGCGGCGCTGCTGCAGGGCCTCACCGCGCACTACCTGGTCACCTCCACGCACCCGGTGCGCACCGGGGAGACCGCGCTGGTGCACGCCGCGGCCGGCGGCATGGGCCTGCTGCTGACGCAGCTGGTCAAGCACCTCGGCGGCAACGTCATCGGCACCGTGTCCACCGCCGAGAAGGAGAAGCTGGCGCGGGAGGCCGGGGCCGACGAGGTCATCCGCTACACCGAGGAGGACGTGGCCGCCACGGTCTCCGACCTCACCGACGGGCGCGGCGTGGACGTGGTCTACGACGGCGTCGGCAAGACCACCTTCGACGCCAGCCTGGCCAGCCTCCGCCCGCGCGGCCTGCTGGCGCTGTTCGGCGCGGCGAGCGGCCCGGTGCCGCCGGTGGACCCGCAGCGGCTGAACTCGGCGGGTTCGGTGTTCCTGACCCGCCCCAGCCTGGCGCACCACATCCTCACCCGCGACGAGCTGGACTGGCGGGCCGGCGAGCTGTTCGAGTGGATCTCCACCGGAGTGCTCGACATCCGCATCGGCGGCACCTACCCGCTGGAGGACGCCCGCCGCGCCCACGAGGACCTGGAGGGCCGCCGCACCACAGCAAAACTCCTGCTCCTGCCGTGATCGCCGTGCCTGCCCCGGTCCGCGCGACCGGGGCAGCACAGTCCATTCCCGGCTCCAGGTCTTTGAAGCGGCGCAGCCGCTTGGCCCACCCTCGCAGCTTGCACCGCCGCGGGTTCTCAGACGTCGCCTGGCGAGGACAGCCCGCTTGCCGTGTATTGGGCCATACATAAAAGCGGGATCCCGCAGTTCAGGCGGCGTCTGAGGTTCCGCCACCCGCACCGCCACGCAAAACGAGTGCGTCAGGCAGTTGGGGTCAGAACGGCCAGCCGATGACCGGGAGGCCCAGTGCCGAGTCGATCGCCAGCGCCACGAACACGATCATCAGGTACGTGTTCGACATGTGGAACAGCTTCATCGGCTTGGTCTTCTCGCCGCGCTTGGTGGCCGCGTGCAGCCGGTGCGCCAGCAGCAGGAACCACACGCCGGCCAGCACCGCGAAGGCTGCGTAGAGCCAGCCGGTCGCCGGGACCAGCAGCAGCGTCCAGATCACCATCAGCCAGGTGTAGGCCACGATCTGGCGGGAGACGTAGGTCGGCTCGGCGACCACCGGCAGCATCGGGACGCCGGCGCGCTCGTAGTCGTCCTTGTACTTCATCGCCAGCGACCAGGTGTGCGGCGGCGTCCAGAAGAAGATCACGCCGAACATCACCAGCGCGGGCCAGTCGACCCGCCCGGTCACCCCGGCCCAGCCGATCACCACCGGCATGCAGCCGGCCGCGCCGCCCCAGACGATGTTCTGCGCGGTCCGGCGCTTGAGCACCAGGGTGTAGACGAAGACGTAGAACAGGATCGTGCCGACCGCCATCGACGCGGCCAGCAGGTTCGCCGTCGCCCACAACCAGGCGAAGGAACCCGCGCCCAGCACGATGCCGAAGACCAGCGCGTGCCGGGTGGACACGGTGTGCCGCACCAGCGGGCGCGCCCTGGTGCGCTTCATCACCTGGTCGATGTCGGCGTCGGCCACGCAGTTCAGCGCGTTCGCGCTGCCCGCGGCCATGGTGCCGCCGATCAGCGTGGCGATCACCAGCCACGGCGACGGGATGCCGCGCTCGGCCAGCAGCATCGCCGGGATGGTGGTGACCAGCAGCAGTTCGATGACCCGGGGCTTGATCAGCCCGACGTAGGCCTTCAGCAGCTCGGCGGGGCGGCGGGCGTGGCGCTCGCGGGAGGTGTCGGCGGTGGTGGTCACGACGCTGCGCTCACCGACGACATGGCACTCCTTGGGCATCTCGGACGACTGGGCCGACCCGCGCAGGACGCGGGGATCAACCGCCAGTGAATAGTAGGCGCGCTACTGAAACCCGACTCGCGCGGGTGGCCGGGAACCCGCCGGTGACCCTGGTCACGCAGCGTTGCCGGTATTCTGGTGGCGTTCGGCGATCAGCCGGAGATCCGGTCGCCGTGCAGCGCGAATTCGACCCCTTGGCGCAGGGTCGGCGCCATCGCACCGCCGCTCCCGCAGGCGGCGGGACGGCAATTGAGACGGGTCGGCGCGTGGCCGATCGGACACGACTAGGCTGCCCGTCGGACGAGGGATAACCGCGGTTCGAATCGGTCCAGCGACCGCATTCACCCGTCAACGGGATACCGCCGAAGGAAAAACTTGGAGCTGCGTCCGTGTCCGTCACCGACGACCTTGCCCGCTTGACCACCAAGCGACTGCCCGAAGACTGGAGCGAGCTGGACCAGCGCGCGGTGGACACCGCTCGCGTGCTGGCCGCCGATGCGGTGGAGAACTGCGGCAGCGGCCACCCCGGCACCGCGATGAGCCTGGCCCCGGCGGCCTACGCGCTGTTCCAGCGCGTGATGCGGCACGACCCGAACGACCCGGAGTGGATCGGCCGCGACCGCTTCGTGCTGTCCGCGGGCCACTCGAGCCTGACGCTGTACGTGCAGCTGTTCCTGTCCGGCTACGGCCTGGAGCTGGAGGACCTCAAGCAGCTGCGCAAGTGGGGTTCGAAGACCCCGGGCCACCCGGAGTACGGGCACACCGCCGGGGTGGAGACCACCACCGGCCCGCTGGGGCAGGGCCTGTCCACCGCGGTCGGCATGGCCTTCGCCGCCCGCCGCGAGCGCGGCCTGTTCGACCCGGAGACCGCCGCCGGTGAGAGCCCGTTCGACCACCACATCTACGTGATCGCCTCCGACGGCGACATCGAAGAGGGCGTCACCTCCGAGGCGTCGTCGCTGGCCGGTACCCAGCAGCTGGGCAACCTCACGGTGATCTACGACGCGAACGAGATCTCCATCGAGGACGACACCCGCATCGCGCTGTCCGAGGACACCGCGAAGCGCTACGAGTCCTACGGCTGGCAGGTCCTCACCGTGCACGGCGGCGAGGACGTCAAGGGCCTGCTGGAGGCCATCGAGACCGCCAAGGCCGAGACCTCCCGCCCGACCCTGATCGTGCTGCGCACGGTGATCGGCTACCCGGCCCCGACCAAGATGAACACCGGCAAGGCGCACGGCGCCGCGCTCGGTGCCGACGAGGTCGCCGGGGTCAAGAAGGCGCTGGGCCTGGACCCGGAGCAGTCCTTCCAGGTCGACGCCGAGGTGCTGGCGCACGCCCGCGAGGTCGCGGCCCGCGGCAAGGCTGCGCACGCCGAGTGGCAGGTCGCCTTCGACAAGTGGGCGGCGGCCAACCCGGAGCGCAAGGCGCTGCTGGACCGGCTGGCCACCCGCGAGCTGCCGGCCGGCTGGCAGGAGAAGCTGCCGACCTGGGAGGCCGACGGCAAGTCCATCGCCACCCGCAAGGCCTCCGGTGAGGTGCTCAACGCGCTGGCCGACGTGCTGCCCGAGCTCTGGGGCGGTTCGGCCGACCTGGCGGAGAGCAACAACACCACGATGAAGGGCGTCGACTCGTTCGGCCCGGCGTCGATCTCCACCAGCACCTGGACGGCCGACCCCTACGGCCGCACGCTGCACTTCGGCATCCGCGAGCACGCGATGGGCGCGATCCTCAACGGCATCGCGCTGCACGGCGGCACCCGCCCCTACGGCGGCACCTTCCTGGTGTTCAGCGACTACATGCGTCCCGCGGTGCGGCTCGCCGCGCTGATGAAGGTCCCGTCCATCTTCGTGTGGACGCACGACTCCATCGGCCTCGGCGAGGACGGCCCGACGCACCAGCCGATCGAGCACGTGGCCTCGCTGCGCGCGATCCCGGGCTTCTCGATCGTCCGCCCGGCCGACGCCAACGAGACCGCGGCGGCGTGGAAGAAGATCCTGGAGGACCCGAGCGGTCCGGCCGGTCTGGCGCTGACCCGCCAGGGCGTGCCGACGCTGGAGGGCGTGACCGCCGAGGGCGTCGCCAAGGGCGGCTACGTGCTGGCCGACGCCGCCGACGGCGAGCCGCAGGTCGTGCTCATCGCCACGGGCTCCGAGGTGCAGCTGGCCGTCGAGGCCAGGAAGATCCTGGAGGCCGACGGCGTTGCCACCCGTGTCGTCTCGATGCCGTGCGTGGAGTGGTTCGACGCGCAGGACGAGGCCTACCGCGAGCAGGTGCTGCCGAAGTCGGTCAAGGCCCGCGTCTCGGTCGAGGCCGGCATCGCGATGCCGTGGTACCGGTTCGTCAAGGACGCCGGTGAGTCGGTGTCCATCGAGCACTTCGGCGCCTCGGCGGACTACAAGACCCTGTACAACGAGTTCGGCATCACCGTCGACGCCGTTGTCGCGGCGGCCCGGCGCAGCCTGAGCAACGCCCAGCAGGCGTGAGCGGAGGAAACCCTGTGACCACCAACCAGAACCTCAAGGCGCTCAGCGAGGCCGGGGTTTCGATCTGGCTGGACGACCTGTCCCGCCAGCGGATCACCTCGGGCAACCTCGCCGAGCTGATCACCGACCAGGCGGTCGTCGGCGTCACCAGCAACCCGACGATCTTCGCCAACGCGCTGTCCAACGCGGCCGACTACAACGAGAAGGTCCGCGAGCTGGCCGCCCGCGGCGCGAGCGTGGACGACACCGTCCGCGAGCTGACCACCGCTGACGTGCGCGACGCCGCGGACATCTTCCGCAACGTCTACGAGCAGTCCGGTGGCGTCGACGGCCGCGTCTCGCTGGAGGTCGACCCGCGGCTGGCGCACGACACCGACCGCACCGTGGCCGAGGCCGTCGACCTGTGGAAGGCCGTGGACCGGCCGAACCTGATGGTCAAGATCCCGGCCACCGTGGAGGGCCTGCCCGCGATCACCCGCGTGCTGGCCGAGGGCATCAGCGTCAACGTCACGCTGATCTTCTCGGTGCAGCGCTACCGCGACGTGATGGACGCCTTCCTGGCCGGTCTGGAGCAGGCGAAGGCCAACGGCCACGACCTCGCCCAGATCGCCTCGGTCGCGTCGTTCTTCGTCTCCCGCGTGGACACCGAGATCGACAAGCGGCTGGACAAGATCTCCGGTGGTGAGGCGCTGCGCGGCAAGGCCGCGATCGCCAACGCCCGCCTGGCCTACGCGGCCTACGAGGAGGTCTTCGGCACCGAGCGCTGGAAGGCGCTGGCCGCCGACGGCGCCAAGGCACAGCGTCCGCTGTGGGCCTCCACCGGCGTGAAGGACCCGGCCTACTCCGACACCCGCTACGTCGACGAGCTGGTCGCGCCGAACACGGTGAACACCATGCCGGAGGCGACCCTGAAGGCCACCGCCGACCACGCCGACGTGCGCGGCGACACGGTCAGCGGCACCGCTGCCGCCTCGCAGCAGGTCTTCGACGACCTGTCGGACGCGGGCATCGACCTCGACGACGTGTTCGCGGTGCTGGAGCGCGAGGGCGTCGAGAAGTTCGAGAAGTCCTGGAGCGAACTGCTGGACACGGTCGCCCAGCAGCTCGAGCAGGCCAAGTAAGCGTTGTGGCGGGGCCGGTTTTTCCGAACCGGCCCCGCCGCCGCGTCTCCGGGCCGCGCCTGCCCGGATGGGCGACACTGTGGTCGCACGAAGTTGGCTTCCAAGATCGAATCCCGGAAGGCCAGATCGAACTGGGGTTCGACCCAACAAGTTCGAGCGCTGTTAAGGAAGTACATGGCAACCGAAATTTCCGTCGACATTCCCGATGTGGCGCTAGCGGCCGAGGCTCGACCGCTGGTCGAGCGGTTGGCCGCCGATGCGGTTGCCGGCAAGCTCGCCGCCCAGGACCCCGCGCTGTGGGGCCCGGACGCCGAGCCCGAGGCATCCATCCGGCTGTCCTGGACGACGCTGCACGAGACATCCCGCCCGCTGCTGGCCGAGATCGACGCGCTGCGCGCCGAACTGCACGCCGAGGGCCTGGACCGCGTGGTGCTGGCCGGCATGGGTGGCTCGTCGCTGGCCCCGGAGGTGATCACCGCGACCGCCGGTGTGCCGCTGGTCGTGCTGGACACCACCGATCCCGGTCAGGTCGCCGACGCGCTGGCCGGCGACCTGGACCGCACCGTGCTGGTGGTCTCCTCCAAGTCCGGCACCACGGTCGAGACCGACTCGCACCGCAGGATCTTCGAGCAGGCCTTCTCGCAAAACGGAATCGATCCTGTGACCCGGATCATCGTGGTCACCGATCCCGGTTCCCCGATGGAGACGGCCGCCCGCGAGGCCGGCTACCGCAAGGTCTTCACCGCCGACCCGCACGTGGGCGGCCGCTACTCGGCGCTGACCGCCTTCGGCCTGGTGCCCGCGGGTCTGGCCGGAGCCGACGTCTCCGCACTGCTGGACGACGCGGCCGCGGCGTTCCAGCTGCTGAGCAGCGACGACGCGAGCAACCCGGCCGTGCAGCTGGCCGCCGCGCTCGGCGCGGCGCACGCCGACGGCGCGGAGAAGGTCGTCTTCGCCGACACCGGCTCCGGCATCAAGGGCTTCGGCGACTGGGTGGAGCAGCTGATCGCCGAGTCCACCGGCAAGAACGGCACCGGCCTGCTGCCGGTCGTCGTGGAGAGCACCGACGCGCCCGGTTTCGCCGACGCGGGCGAGGACGCCACCACCGTGGCGGTCGGCCCGGCCGTCAGGGGCGCGAAGATCAGCACCGCCGGTCCGCTGGGCGGCCAGTTCCTGCTGTGGGAGTTCGCGACCGCGCTGGCCGGCCGGCTGCTGGGCATCAACCCGTTCGACCAGCCCGACGTGGAGGCCGCCAAGAAGGCCGCGCGGGCGCTGCTGGACGGTCCGTCCGGTGGCCCGGCTGCGACGCCGGTGCTGGTGGACGGTTCCATCGAGGTGCACGCCTCCGGCGAGTGGCTCTCCCCCGGCGTGGGCACGGTGGCCGAGGCGCTGCGCGCGTTCCTGGCCGCCGCACCGAAGAACGGCTACCTGGCGGTGCAGGCCTACCTGGACCGCCTCGACGACGCCTCGGCCGAGGTGCTGCGCCCGGAGCTGGCGCGCCGCAGCGGGCTGCAGACCACCTTCGGCTGGGGACCGCGGTTCCTGCACTCCACCGGCCAGTACCACAAGGGCGGCCACCAGAACGGCGTGTTCCTGCAGATCACCGGTGCCGCCGAGCAGGACCTGCAGGTGCCGGAGCGGCCGTACACGCTGTCCGGTCTGCAGCGCGCTCAGGCGCTCGGCGACGGTCAGGTGCTCGCCGACCACGCCCGGCCGGTGCTGCGGCTGCACCTCACCGACCGCGCGGCCGGGCTGGTCGAGCTCGTCAAGGCCGTGCAGGACCTGACGCAAGGAGGTGCGCGGTGACCCCGCCAGAGCAGCATTGGCAGAACCCGCTGCGGGATCCGCGTGACAAGCGGCTGCCCCGGATCGCAGGTCCGTGCGGTCTGACGATCTTCGGCGTGACCGGTGACCTGTCCCGCAAGAAGCTGATGCCCGCGATCTACGACCTGGCCAACCGGGGCCTGCTGCCGCCGGGCTTCGCGCTGACCGGGTTCGCCCGCCGCGACTGGGCCGACCAGGACTTCGGCCAGGTCGTCTACGAGGCGGTCAAGGAGCACGCGCGAACCCCGTTCCACCAGAGCGTCTGGGACCGCTTGGCGGAGGGCATCCGGTTCGTGCCGGGTTCCTTCGACGACGACGAGGCCTTCGACCGGCTCGCCGAGACCGTCAAGCAGCTCGACGCCGAGCGCGGCACGGGCGGCAACCACGCCTTCTACCTGTCGGTGCCGCCGTCGGCGTTCCCGACGGTGCTCAAGCAGCTGTCCCGCTCCGGGCTGACCGACCAGTCCGACGACAGCTGGCGCCGGGTGGTCATCGAGAAGCCGTTCGGCCACGACCTGGAGAGCGCGAAGCACCTCAACCACATCGTCAACGAGGTGTTCCCCGAGGACTCGGTGTTCCGCATCGACCACTACCTCGGCAAGGAGACGGTGCAGAACCTGCTGGCGCTGCGCTTCGCCAACCAGCTGTTCGAGCCGATCTGGAACGCGCACTACGTCGACCACGTGCAGATCACCATGGCCGAGGACATCGGGCTGGGCGGTCGCGCGGGCTACTACGACGGCATCGGCGCCGCCCGGGACGTGATCCAGAACCACCTGCTGCAGCTGATGGCGCTGACGGCGATGGAGGAGCCGGTCTCCTTCGCGCCGCAGGACCTGCGCGCGGAGAAGGTGAAGGTGCTCTCGGCGACCAAGCCGGTCGGCCCGTTCGACGAGACCACCGCGCGCGGCCAGTACACCGGTGGCTGGCAGGGCGGTTCGCTGGTGCCGGGGCTGCACGAGGAGGGCGGGTTCGCCGCCGACTCGATCACCGAGACCTACGCGGCGATCACCCTCGAGGTGGAGAGCCGCCGCTGGGCCGGGGTGCCGTTCTACCTGCGCACCGGCAAGCGGCTGGGCCGCCGGGTCACCGAGATCGCGGTGGTGTTCAAGCGCGCGCCGCACCTGCCGTTCGACAGCACGATGACCGAGGAGCTGGGGCAGAACGCCCTGGTGATCCGGGTGCAGCCGGACGAGGGCGTGACGATGCGCTTCGGCGCGAAGGTGCCGGGCACCTCGATGGAGGTGCGCGACGTGACCATGGACTTCGGTTACGGGCACGCCTTCACCGAGTCCTCGCCGGAGGCCTACGAGCGGCTGATCCTGGACGTGCTGCTGGGCGAGCCGTCGCTGTTCCCGGTCAACGAAGAAGTCGAACTGTCCTGGAAGATCCTCGACCCGGTGCTGGACCACTGGGCCGCGCGCGGCAAGCCGCAGCCCTACAAGGCGGGCACCTGGGGCCCGCCGTCGGCGGAGGCCATGCTGGCCCGCACCGGACGCGTCTGGAGGCGACCGTGATCATCGACCTGCCGTCCACCACGACCTCGCAGGTCAACAAGAAGCTGGTGGAGCTGCGCGAGACCGGCGGCGCGGTCGCGCTGGGCCGGGTGCTGACGCTGGTGGTCGTCACCGGCGACGGCACCGAGGTGGAGAAGGCCATCCAGGCCGCCAACGACGCCAGCCGCGAGCACCCGTGCCGGGTGATCGTGGTGGCCAGCGGAGCGCGGCAGGCCGCGCCCCGGCTGGACGCCCAGATCCGCATCGGCGGTGACGCGGGCGCGTCCGAGGTGATCGTGCTGCGGCTGTACGGGCCGCTGGCCGACGAGGGCGCGGGTTCGGTCGTCCCGCTGCTGCTGCCGGACGCCCCGGTGGTCGCGTGGTGGCCCACCAACGCCCCGGAGGTCCCGTCGAAGGACCCGATCGGCGCGCTGTCGCACCGCAGGATCACCGACGCGGCCAACGAGGCGGATCCGATCGCGGCTCTGCAGAAGCGCGTGCAGTCCTACGCCGACGGCGACACGGACCTGGCCTGGACCCGGCTCACCTCGTGGCGCGCGATGCTGGCGGCGGCGATGGACCTGCCGCCGCACGAGCCGGTCACGGCCGCCACGGTGACCGGGGCGGCGGATTCGCCGTCGACCGATCTGCTGGCCGGCTGGCTGGCCAGCTACCTGGAGGTGCCGGTGCGCCGGGTGGATCACCCGCGCGGGCCGGGCATCGTCTCGGCGGTGCTGGAGCGCCCGTCGGGCAACGTGGAGATCGTCCGCCCGGATGGCAAGGTGGGCACGCTGACCCAGCCGGGCCAGCCGGACCGCCGGGTGTCGTTGCAGCGCCGCGAGGTCCGCGACTGCCTCGTCGAGGAACTGCGCCGCCTGGACCCGGACGAGATCTACGAGGCCACCCTGGGCGGCCTGGACAAGATCGTCCGCGACGAGCCGGAGCAGCCGGAGGACGAGTCGTGACCCGCGTGGTGGTGCACGCCTCGGGCGAGCTGCTGGCCGCCGCGGCGGCGGCGCGGCTGATCACCGCGCTGGTGGACGCCCAGGCCGAGCACGGCGTGGCCTCGGTGGTGCTCACCGGCGGCCGCACCGGCATCGGCGTGCTGGAGCAGGTCCGCCGCTCCCCCGCCCGCGACGCGGTGGACTGGTCGAACGTGGACGTCTACTGGGGCGACGAGCGGTTCCTGCCGGACGGCGACCCGGAGCGCAACGAGACCCAGGCGCGCGAAGCGCTGCTGGACCACGTCCCGGTGGACCCGGAGCGGGTGCACCCGATGGCCCCGTCGGACGGCAGGTTCGGCGCGGACGCGGAGGCGGCCGCAGCGCACTACGCGGAGGTCCTGGCGACCAAAGCGTCCCCGGCCACCGACATCGCGGTGCCCCGCTTCGACGTCCTCCTGCTGGGAGTCGGCGAAGAGGGCCACACGGCGTCCCTGTTCCCGGACACGCCGTACGTCAAGGAGGTGGAGCGAACGGTGGTGGGCGTCCACGACTGCCCGAAGCCACCGCCGACCCGGATCTCCCTGACGCTCCCGGCTATCCGGGCGGCGTCGGAGGTCTGGCTGATGACGACCGGAGCGGCCAAAGCCGAACCGGTGGCGGCGGCCCTGGCCGGCGCGCAGCCGGTGGACATCCCAGCAGCAGGAGCCCGAGGCCGGAACAAGACCCTCTGGCTCCTGGACGCAGCAGCAGCGTCCGAGCTCCCCACCGGGGGCTGACCCTGCGGTGAGCGGCGCCCTGGAGGCAGGGACGCCGCTCACCGCACTTCAGGCCTGCTCCACCGCACGACCGATGACCGCGCGCTCGGGCAGGCGCTGCCGGTACCGCAGCGGAGACAGGCCGACCTGACGTTTGAACGCGGTGCTGAACGCGCTCTCGGAGGTGTAACCCAGCTTCGCGGCGAGTGCTCCGACCCGGACGTCGCTGTCGCGCAGTGCCCGCTGCGCGAGCAGCATCCGCCAGCGGCCCAGGTAGGTCAGGGGCGGGACACCCGCCAGAGCGCGGAAGCGTTCCGCGAACGAGGTGCGGGACATCGCCGCGGCGCGGGACAGTTCGTCCAGGTTCCAGGGCTTTCCGGGCTCGGCGTGCATGAGCCCGATCGCCGGTCGCAATCGCTCGTCGGTCAGCACTCGGAGCCAGCCCGGAGGCAGCTCGGTCTGGTCGCTGTAGGCGCGAATCATCTCCAGCACCAAGAGCTGTGCGTGCTGCCGGATCGCGAACTCCGCGCCGATCCGGCCGCCGCTCACCTCGTCGAACACCCTGCGGACGGTGCCGCGCAAGGTGGCCGCCTCGGCGGCCGAACCCCGGATGTGCGCAACCGGCGGGAGCACCTGCAGCAGCGCCTGACCGGCCGGATCGAGGTCGACCCGGCCGCCCACGACGACATCGTCGGTGCCGAGGTCGACACCGACCAGATCAGTCGAGGAATCGTTGTCCTCCGGCTTGATCTCGCGGCGCGGGCCGGCACCGTCGCCTCCCTCGATCTCCAGCCACGACCGGTTGCTCAACACGGCGACGTCGCCCGGCTCGAGCTCGATCGGCGAGTCGATCCCGTCCGTTGTCAGCCGCGCGTGACCGCTCACCAGCGCGAAGAACTTCAGCGCGGTCCGGAGCTCCCCGCGCGAAACCCACCGGCCGCGCGCGGCGAACCCGCCGGAGAGCACTCCGCGGACTTCGATGAGGTCGAACACCTCGGAGAGCAGATCCCTGTCCACCTCCGTACTATCGCGAAGAAAATCCGGACTGACAACGATTCAGAATCCGCTCGGTGCGGTGCAGGCTGGCGGCATGACAGCAACCAGCACGCACGGTCAACACCCCATGGGATCCGGCTTCAGCCCTGCGTCGACGGTCGACGACGTCATGGCAGGCATCGATCTCACCGGCAAGAACGCGATCATCACCGGCGGCCGTTCCGGGCTCGGCCTGGTAGCCGCACGCGCGCTGGCCGGGGCCGGTGCCTCGGTCGTCGTCGGTTCCCGCAACACCGACCGCGCGGCGAAGGCCGTCGCCGGAATCGAGAACGTCGAGGTCCGTCGGCTGGACTTGCTGGTGCCGGCGTCGATCGACGCCTTCGTCGCCCGCTACCTGGATTCCGGCCGACCGCTCCACATCCTCATCAACAACGCGGGCTTCTCGGGCCCGGGCGGGATCGTGCGTGACGAGCGCGGCTACGAGGCGCAGTTCGCGGCCAACCACCTCGGCCACTTCCAGCTGACGTTGGGCCTGCACCCGGCGCTGCGCGCAGCCGGCGGCTCCCGGGTCGTCAACACCACGTCGGGCGCCCAGCGAATGTCCGACGTCCTGTGGGACGACCCGCACTTCACCACCGGCCGGCACTCCCCGGACCTCGCCTACGCCCAGTCGAAGACCGCCAACGTGCTGTTCGCGGTCGAGCTCGATCGCCGCTGGAGCGCTGACGGAATCCGCGCGTACGCACCGCACCCGGGCATCGTGCCCGCCACGGACTTCAACAAGTCGGCGGGCGAGGAGGCTCGGCGGGCCATGGGTCTCATCGACGAATCCGGGGAACCGGTCATCGATCCCGAACGCGGGAAGAAGACGCCGGAGCAGGGCGCCGCGACCATCGTGTTCGCGGCCACCAGCCCGCTGCTCGACGGTGTCGGAGGCGTCTACCTCAACAACTGCGACATCTCACCGCTGGACGCCGACCCGAACCCCGTCGACCTCACCGCCGAGGAGGTCCCGGCCGACGTCGCACCGCACTCCATCGATCCCCGGTCCGCCCAGCGCCTGTGGCAGCTGAGCGAGAGGCTGATCGGGCGGTCTTCGGCCTGACCCGCCGCTCATCATCCCGACGGGCGCTCGACCACGAGGCGGTCCTGGAGGTGGGCGTGGCGGAACTGGTAGACAGCGCCGACCTGGCGCAACACGCCGCGCCGATGGCCGTCGTCGAGGAACGCCATCAGCCGCCACGGCAACCTGCCCCGCAGCGCCCACCACAGCCGCGGCGGCCAGGACGACACCCACGCGCTCTTGGCCGCCGCCCCGAGGCCGAGCCCGATGCCGAAGTTCCAGGAACTCGCGACCTCGTGCGAATCCGCGTGTCTGCCCAGGACGACGATGCTGAAGACCACCAGCGCCTGCAAGAAGGCGACCGGCAGCAGCAAACGCACGAACGTCGATGTGCGATCCCAGCGCAGCACGTCGATCGGGCGCGGCACCCGGACGCCCTGCGACAACACGGGCGACCACGTTCCGGGGCCCGCCACGGCCAGCCACAGGAAGCCGACGACCACGGCGAATCCGAGGACGTCGAACTCGGTCACGGGATCGTCCACCGCTACGCCGATCGCGCCGGTCCCGACCGCCAGCCCCACCAGGAAGCTCATGCCCACGACTCGCAGGACGAACGGCCGGAGAAGCCGAACGCGCACCGCAACACGACGTGGACCTCTCCCGTTCGGGATCGACCACGCGAGCAAGACCGCGAAAGCGAGCCCGTCGATGAGGAGGTTCCCCGACTCTCCGACGTTCGTCACGGAGAACAGCACTGCGCACGCGAGAACCGCCAGGCCGGTGAGCAGCGATCGAGCAGCACGCCGTCCGCGCTTGAAGCTCGACACCTGCTCGATGAAGCAATCGATCGATACACCCAGGAGAACTCCGGTCGCCACCTCGGTTCGCCCGGAGAAGATCAGCACACCGAGCAGTGCAGCCCAGGCGACGGGCACCACCGCGTTCGTGCGGTTCAGGTGCCACCAGGCGACATCCCGAGTGTTCAGGTCAGCGAGCCGGTGGGCCAGGAACTCCAGCCATCGGCTCGCCTGCTCGGCTGGATAGGAGCGGGCCGCCCGAGGGGTGTCCGATGTGGATGGTTCGGTCGGCTGGTCGGTGTAGACGGCGGGCAGGTACGCGTCGAGCAGGTGGTGCTCGATCGTCGTGGCGGTGGCGAAGCGGTCCCGGTCGAGCAACTCGGCGGGGTCCGGTTCCGGGTGGGTGTAGATGGTTCGGGCGAGGCTCACCATCAGCGGCGTGGCGAAGGCCGTCGCCAGCGGGCCTTCCGGTTCTTCCCGCAGCTGCGCGAAAACCGGCCGCCACTTGGACGTCGTGCGCGGCAGTCCCGCGGACAGGAACGCGATCGCGTCTTCGGCGTCGACCTGTCGGAGTTCCACGACCGCCGCTGTGGCCAACGTCGTGCCTCCCGCCTCCACCGCGTGCTGGAACTCGTCGCTGCGACAGGTCACGACCAGCGGCCGGCCCGCCGCGGCTGCTCGGTCGATGCCTTCGATCGCTCTGACGTGGGCATCGGGCGGCAACTCGTCCAGGCCGTCCAGCACCGGGATGATCCGCCGCTGTTCCACCAACCGCGGCACCGCTTTGCGCCCGTAGGCGCGACGGTTCGTCAGTGCTGGGTAGTCCCGGCTCAGCTGCCGCACCATCCAGTCGTCCAGGAACTCCTCGGACGGGTTCCAGGACGCCGCTGGAAGCAGGACCGGCACCGGTTCTCCGGACTCGCGGCTGCCCAGCATTCCCAGGGCGAACAGCAAGGCCAGCACGGTCTTCCCGGCTCCCGGCTCGCCCAGGACCACCAGCTGCGGCACCGGCAGCGCGCGGAACTTCTCGACGACGTCGCCGAGGTCGCCTTCGACGCGCAGGTCAGCGGTCGCGGCGACATCGCGGTCGGTGCTGGACCAGCGCAGGCGCAGCGGGTGCGGCCGGTGCAGCGATCGCGCCTGGGACTCGGCTCGCCACTGGGCTTCCACGGCTTCCGCCAGCCGTTCTGCGGCTCGGTCGAGGCGGGAGGTGCGATCGCGCGAAGCGATGACGACATCGCCGTGGATGACCTGCGCTTGCACGACGGTTTCTGCGGGGCCGGTGGTCTTGTTGATCGTGCTGCGGCCAGTGGCGGAAAACCCGTTCCGCGACCGAGAACGCCAGCGCATGGGACCTCCGCGAGTGGAGAGCGCGGACAAGCCTAGCGCAGGCGGAAGTCGTTGCGGGGCAGGAATCGACAGCTCGCCCTGATGAGGAGAACGCCTTCGCCCGGCTGTCCGGGGAAGGCGTTCTCCGCCGCGAGGTCACCGCCGGGATCAGGCGATTAGGCCAGGCGGGCCAGGGTGGCTGCCACTTCTCGGGCCCGGTTGAAGAAGCAGACGTGGCTGCCGTCGATCGAGTGGACGTCGAACGGGTTGTCCGGGGTCAGCTCGTCCGCTTCGGCGATCATCCGGTCCTGCATCGCGATCGGGATGGACCGGTCTTCGGTGAAGCGGACGTAGGAGTGCGGGACCCGGCCCCAGGTCTCGGCTCGGAGCTGGGAGTCGGCCGTGGCCGGGGCCATCGTCTCGTCCGGGTCGAGGGTGTTGAGCAGGGCTCGGAACTCCTCGTCGGTTCCGTCCGCCATCATGGCCGCTTTCAGCTCGGCGAACAGCGCTCCGGACGCGCCGCGCCAGTTGATCCGGGCAGCGCCCAGTGCCTCCGGGTCGCCGATCACCGCCGACGGTGCCGCGTCGTCGAGCAGGTTCGTGGCGTGCTCGGGCGACGTGCTGAACTCGGCCATGGTCCGGGTGGTCGCGCCGCACCAGGCGGACAGGTAGACGATGCGGTTCAGCAGTTCGGGAATCTCGTTGCCCACGGCGCTGATCGTCACGCCGCCCATGCTCGCGCCGACGAGGACCACCGGGCCGTGCTCGGCGACCCGGCGCACCGCATCGACGACGTGCTCGACGTTGTCGGCCAGGTCGATCCCGGCCATCGGCGACGGGGCCTCGGCAAGTTCGGCGAGGTCCTGCGGGTTCCGGTAGTAGGCGGCGGGTTGCCGCGCCGCACCGTGCCCCGGCAGGTCGAGGGCCAGCGAGCGGTGCCCCAGCAGGGCGAGTTCCTGCTGCAGCGGCACCCAGCTCTGGGCGTTGCTGGACGCGCCGTGGACCAGGACGAAAGTGGTGTTCATGGGTTGTCGTACTCCCGGTCGGACGCCGAAGCGTCAGATGTGCGGTGCCGTCTGAGGGCACCGGGAACGGAATCGGGGAGGACGCGCGGAAGCCGCGGCCTTCAGGCCGGAATCCGGACTCGGGTGTGGACGACTGCGAAACCCATGTGCGGGACGTCAGCACCTGGGATCAGGAGAGTTCTGCGCAGAGGTCGCGCTCCTCGCCGTCGGCTCGGCGGACCAGGCGGTGGTCGTCGGAGATGTCGACCTCGTAGCGGCCGGTGAGCAGGTACAGGCCCGCGTCGTGGTTGCTCTGGCCGGGGCCGAAGCCCATCAGGACCGGGCCGCTCCAGTCCCAGGTGACCACGCCGTCGGGCCGGTGGGTCAGGGAGGCGTGGCCGCTGGCGTTGGCCTCGACGGACTCACCGGTGGCCAGGTTGGTGACCCGGTCGATGAGCGGTCCCTTGTACTCCTCGCGCTTCACCAATCCGTCCGGGTAGGTCTCCACCACCCGCTTGACCACCTCGTCCACCAGCTGTTCGACGCGCACGTCGAACGCGCACCTGGTGCCCGCCGGGGCGGTGGAGGGCTCCGACGGCGCGGGCACCCACTCGCCGGGCGGCTCCGCGGCGGCGCTGCCCGCCAGTGCCAGCAGCGCGACCGCCGCCAACGCCGCCGTTGCACTCCTGCGCATCTGGCCTCCCCGTTCCGAGCCGGAGGCCCACGCTAGCGGCGGCTTCCGGCCGACCGGGTGGTGTTCCGCCGAACAGCACCCGATCGGCCGCCGGGGCGCTCAGGTGCCGAACTGCCAGGAGGTGAGGTACTCGTGCTGGCGGGGCGTGAGCTCGTCGATGGTGATGTCGTAGGCCGCCAGCTTCGCCACCGCCACCTCGTTCTCGATCTCCTTCGGGATCGGGTGCACCGCCGGTTCCAGCTCGCCCGCGCGCTCCACCAGGTAGCGGACCGCCAGCGCCTGGGTCGCGAAGGTCATGTCCATCACCTCGGCCGGGTGGGCTTCCGCCGCGGCCTGGCCCAGCAGGCGGCCTTCGGCCAGCAGCAGGATCCGGTGCCCTTCGGGCAGCGTGTACTCCACGCAGTTGTCGCGCAGGTAGCGGCGGCTGGTCGCGGTGCTGGTCAGGTCGTCGACCGCGATCTCCAGGTCGAAGTGCCCGGAGTTGCCGATGAGGGCGCCGTCCTTCATCAGGCGCATGTGCTCGACGGTGACCACGTCCCGGTTGCCGGTGGTGGTGATGACGACGTCGGCTTCGGCGGCGGCGCGGTGCATCGGCAGCACCCGCAGGCCGTCGAGCTTGGCCTCCAGCGCCCGCACCGGGTCCACCTCGGTGACCACGACGTCGGCTCCCATGCCGCGCGCCCGCGCCGCCACTCCGCGCCCGCACCAGCCGTAGCCGGCCACCACGACGGTCGCCCCGGCCAGCAGGATGTTGGTGGCGCGCAGGATTCCGTCGATGGTGTTCTGGCCGGTTCCGTAGCGGTTGTCGAACAGGTGCTTGGTCAGCGCGTCGTTGGTGGGCAGGACCGGGTAGCGCAGTGCCGCGTCGGCGGCCATGTTGCGCATCCGGATCACGCCGGTGGAGGTGATCTCGGTGCCGCCGATGATCGCGGGCAGCAGTTCCGGGCGCTGCTCGTGCACGGTGGCGGTCAGGTCGGCACCGTCGTCGACGATAAGCGTGGGCTCTATGTCGAGGGCGCCTTTGACCTGCTGGTAGTAGGTTTCGCGGTCGCAGCCGCGGACCGCGAAGACCTCGGCTCCGAGATCCCGCTGGATCGCGGCGGCGACGTCGTCCTTCGTGGACAGCGGGTTCGACGCGCACAGCGCCACTTCGGCGCCGCCCGCGACCAGCGCGCGGCACAGGTTCGCCGTTTCGGTGGTGACGTGCAGGCAGGCGGCGATGCGCGCGCCGCGAAGCGGTTTCTCCGCCGTCCAGCGCGCGGTCAGGCCGGCCAGCACCGGCATCCGGCGGTGGGCGAACTCGATCTTGCGGGCGCCGTCGTCGGCCAGCGCCGGATCGCGCAGCAGGGGCATCGGCTGCTTCCCTTCCTCGGTGGACGATCCGAGTCCACCGCGCCGTCGGCGCGGGAACCAGAGCACGAACCGGGCGTCAACCCGGCATCTGGCGGGACGAGCTGGAGGCGGGCGGGTTCCGCGCGTAACGTCGCCGGGGTGGCACGCCAGTCCGACCTCGCACAGAAGCGCCGCAGCCGCGGCCACACGCAGGAAACGCTCGCGCACCGGCTGGAGGTGGACGTCTCCACCGTGGCGCGGTGGGAGCGCGGCGCTTCCACGCCCACCCCGCGGATGCGGGAGGCGCTGGCCCGCGAGCTGGGGCTCTCGCTGGACCAGCTCGCCGGGCTGCTGCCGCACCCCGCTGCCGCCCGCGAGATCCCCGCCGTCGACCCGGTGGAGCTGATCAAGGACGTCTGGACCTCGGCGGAGCGCGACGGGCTCGCCTCGCGCCTGGCGGAGAACTCCCCCGCGCCCGGGCTGACCGGCGACCGCGCGGTGCGCGTGGCCCACCAGTGGCTGATCACCCCGCCGCCGCCCGCGGTGGCGTGGACGAGCGAGTCCGGGCGGCGCATCGGCTCCGGCGCGCTCGGCCGCATCCAGGCGCGGTTGCGGTACCTGCACCACGCCGACGACGTGGTGGCGGGCGGCGACCTGCACAGCACGATCCGCGGTGAGGTCGCCCGCACCGCGACGCTGCTGCGCACCGCCAGCTATCCCGAGGAGATCGGCCGCGGGCTGCTGCGGGCCATCGCCGAGCTGTGCCAGCTGGCGGGCTGGTCGACGGCCGATGCCGGGCACATCACGACCGCCGAGCACTACTACCTCAGCGGGATCCAGGCCGCGCACGCCGCCGACGACCCGGTGCTGGCCGCGCAGGTGGTGTCGGCGCTGGCCGGGCACCTGACCGAGTACGGCAGGGCGCGCGATGCGGTGCTGGTGGCCAAGTCGGCGCAGGCCCGCATCGACGGCCTCGGCCGCAACGCCACGACGCCGACCGTGCGCGCGCTGCTGCACGCGCGAGCTTCCTGGGCGCACGTGGCGGCGGGCGAGCCCGGTCAGGCCGCCTCCGCGATCCAGCGCGCTCAGGACGAGTACGCGCGCCGCCGCGACGGCGACCCCGATCCGGCCTGGGTCTACTGGCTGACGCCGGAGGAGATGGACATCATCGTCGGCCGGGTCGACACCGCGCTGGGCCGCACCCGGCAGGCGCGGCAGCGCTTGACCTCGGCGATCCGCAGCTGCGATCACCGCCGCGTCCGCGAGACCGCGCTCTACACGACCTGGCTCGCGCACGCGCACCTGCGCGCGCAGGACGTCGACGGCGCCTCGGCGCTGGCCGACCGGGCCCAGCAGCTGAGCGAGACGATCCCCTCCGACTACAGCGAGCGCGCGGTGCGCCACCTGACCCGGCAGCTGGCGGCGGCCCGATAGCAACTGCTCGGACCGTTCCTCGTTCTTTCTCCTTGAAACGCCGGAGGCGTCTGGACCACCTCGGACGTACATGAGAACGGGATCCCGCAGCCAGGGAACCGCTGAGGTTGCGCCACCCGCACCGCCGCGCAGAACGAGCCCGGAACAGTCTCTTGGGTGGTAATTCCTCGCCATCGCCGCGAGGGGCGGGTCCCGGAACGTAACCTGTGCCGCGCATCGACGACGAGCGGCGGAGGCGAGCTGAATTGACCCGAGCACAGGGGTTGCGCCGGATCCGGGCCGACGTGCTGGTCCTGGCGCTGGGGATGGTGGCGGTCCTGCTGGGCCTGTTCAGCACCGCCGGGGCCGCGGCCAAGGCGCCGAGCACGGCGATGCGCGGGGTGTGGATCGCCTCGGTGGCCAACATCGACTGGCCGAGCAAACCGGGCCTGACCGCCGAGCAGCAGCAGGCCGAGTACCGGAAGCTGCTCGACCAGGCCGTGGACAACAAGCTCAACGCGGTGTTCGTGCAGGTCAGGCCGACGGCGGACGCGTTCTGGCCGTCGCCGCACGAGCCGTGGTCGCACTGGCTGACCGGCGAGCAGGGCAAGGATCCCGGTTACGACCCGCTGAAGTTCGCCGTCGACGAGGCGCACCAGCGCGGACTGGCGTTCCACGCCTGGTTCAACCCGTACCGGGTCAGCATGCAGGCCGATCCGCAGGCGCTGGTGCCCGAGCACCCGGCGCGGCAGCACCCGGACTGGACCTTCGCATACGGCGGCAAGCTGTACTTCGACCCGGGCGTGCCCGAGGCGCGCGAGTTCGTCACCGAGGCGATCATGCACGCGGTGCGCAACTACGACGTGGACGGCGTGCACCTGGACGACTACTTCTACCCCTACCCCGTCGAGGGCGAGCCGATCCCGGACGAGGACACCTTCGCCGAGCACGGCGGGGACTTCACCGACATCGCCGACTGGCGGCGCGACAACGTGAACCGGCTGGTGTCCGAACTGGACAAGCGGGTGCACGAGGCCAGGCCGGACGCGCAGTTCGGCGTCAGCCCGTTCGGCATCTGGCGCAACGCCTCCAGCGACCCGGACGGCTCGGACACCAACGGGCTGGAGTCGTACTCGGCGATCTACGCCGACACCCGCAAGTGGGTCGAGGAGGGCTGGGTCGACTACATCGCCCCGCAGATCTACTGGCCGATCGGCCACGCCGCCGCCGACTACGCGAAACTCGTTCCGTGGTGGTCGAAGACGGTCACCGGCACCGACGTCGACCTCCACATCGGGCAGGCCGCCTACCGGGTCGGCCAGGAGGGCTGGACCGACCCGGGCGAGCTGTCGAAGCACCTGGCGCTCAACGCCGAGCACCCCGGCGTGAAGGGCGACATCTACTTCAGCGCGAAGTCCCTGACCAGCAACGCCGCCGAGGCCATCGCCCGGGTGGTCGAGGAGCACTACGGCGGCTGATCAGTCGGCGGGCTCGTCCCGGTAGATCTGCAGCCGCAGCTCGCGGGCCTTGGTCATGTGGTCCCGCGCCAGGTCGTGCGCCCGGTCCGCGTCGCGCTGCTCGATCGCGTCGATGAGGGCGTGGTGCTCGGCCAGCGCCTCGGACCAGCGGCCCGGGACCTTCAGCGTGGTCGCCGGGTACCGGGTGAGGTGGTTGTTCAGGCGGGTCAGCAGGTCCACGATGGTGCCGTTGTGGCTGGCCACCCAGATCGCCTCGTGCACCGCGCGGTTGGCCGCCGCCATCGCGGGCGGATCATCGGTGGCGGTGTTGTCCATCGCCGTCTGGGCGCGCCGGATGCGGATCAGGTCGAAGTCGCTGCGCCGCTGGGCGGCGGCCGCGGCCGCGGTGGCCTCCAGGGAGATCCGGACCTCGTAGATCTCCAGGATCTCCTCGGGGCTGCGGGTGCGCACCCGCATGCCGCGCTCAGCGCGTTCGACCAGACCGTCCTGCTCCAGGCGGCGCAGCGCCTCGCGGACCGGCGTGCGGCTGGTGCCGTACTTCTCCGCCAGGGCCAGCTCGACCAGTTGGGCCCCGGCCTCGAACGTGCCGTCGACGATCTCGCCGCGCAGCCGGTCGTACACCTCGGACAGCGCCGCCCCCTCCTTCTGCAGGTCCGCTCGTGGGCGGAGCACTCGACGAGCCACAGCATACCTCGGTATGCATTGCGCTCTCAGGCGATCCGCACGGCCAGCCCCTCCAGGCCCGGCACCGCCGGGAACCGTTGCAGCACCTGGGGATCGTGGCCGGGCACGATCAGTTCCGGGCGGTCCGACAGCGCGTGCAGGACGTCGAAGGCGTCGTACATCGCAGGCAGGTGGGTCACCACCCCGTAGGGCTTGCGCTGCTCCACGTTCTCGTAGAAGTGCGACGCGTCGGCGGCCAGCACCACGTTGCCGACCGCGGTGCGGACCCGCACCACCTGCAGGCCCGGGGTGTGCCCGCCGACCCGGTGCGCGGTCACTCCCGGCACCACCTCGTGCACCCCGTCTACCAGGCGCACCCGGCCGGTGAAGTTCTGCTCCACGAGGTATCCGACGTCAGCCGGTTCCACGAAGTGCGCCAGCTGCCCGCGGGCGGCGTGCCGGGACGTCCAGAACGCCAGCTCCGACTCCTGCAGCACCACTTCCGCCCGCGGGAAGTCCGCCACGTGCCCGGAGTGGTCGTAGTGCAGGTGGCTGATCACCAGGTGCCCGATGTCGTCCGGGTCCACGCCCAGCGCGCGGATGGTGTCCATCGGGGATCGCAAGTAGTCGCGGTTCCCGCGCTCGGCGGCCGTTTCCGGGGTGAAACCGGCGTCGACGAGCACGGCGCGGGAGCCCGAGACCGCCAGCCACACGTAGTAGGAGATCGGCCAGTCGTCCAGGGCGCACGGGTCGTGGCCGTAGAAGTGCTCACCGCGCACCGACGCGTCCCGGTGCGCGAACCTGATGGCGTACACCTGGAATTCCTCAGCCACGGCGCGCCGACCTCCCCGCACCGGCACCGGCCAGCCGCCCGAACACCGCCCCGGAGGTCAGGCCGCTGCCGCCCGGGTAGTTGCCGGAGAACAACCCGCCGACCATCTCCCCTGCGGCGTAGAACCCCTCGATCGGGCGGCCGCCGGTGTCCAGGACCCGAGCGGACTCGTCGACGTGCAGGCCGCCGAAGGTGAAGGTGATGCCGCAGCCGACGGCGTAGCCGTAGTACGGGGCGGTGTCCAGGGCCTGCGCCCAGTTGGACTTCGGCGGATCGACCCGCGCGGCCCGGCCGTCCTTGACCGCCGGGTCGAACGGGCGGTCCACTATGGACCCGTTGAACTCGTCGACGGTGCGCTGCAGGCCCGCGGCGTCGATGCCCAGCCGCGCGGCGAGCTCGGCGAGCGAGTCGGCCTGCGCTCCGGCGATCGGCCGCGAGTCGTACTCCTCCTTCCGCAGCAGCGGGCGGGTCTTGGCGTCGAAGAGCTGGAACGCGCGGCCCTGCGGCTGGCGCAGGATCTCCCGGCCGTACTTGGCGTAGGTGTAGTTGCGGAAGTCCGCTCCTTCGTCGACGAACCGGTCGCCGTCGACGTTGACCACGATGCCGATCGGATAGCTCTGCCGGGTCAGCTGGTTGGTCAGCTCCCGGTTGCCGCCGGTCGGGCTGCCGTCGGCGTCCCAGGCGACGCTGTGGCAGGAACCCCAGTCGCCGTGCGGAGCGGCGCCGGCGGCCAGCGCGAGTTCGAGCACCTCGCCGGTGTTGGTGGGAGTGCCGCGGACCAGCGCGCGGTCCCAGCCCTCGCCGAGGTGCTCGGCGCGGCGCCGCGGGTCGGACTCGAACCCACCGGCCGAGAGCACCACGGCACCGGCGGTGACGCGGTGCTCGGCGCCATCGGAGTCGCGGTAGGTGACGCCGCGCTCGGCCAGGTGCAGCGCGGTGACCTCCGCGCCGTAGCGGATCTCCACACCGGCTTCGAGCGCGGCCCGGGTGTGCTGGGCGATGAGCCCCTTGCCGCCGCCGACGGTGCCGACGAACAGGCCGCCGGAGAACACCCACTTGCCGTCGGAGAGGTAGGACTGCCGCTCGTACATCAGCCGCCACCTGATGCCCTTGGTCGCCAGCCAGCGCACCGCGTCGGCGGAGCGGGAGACCAGCACCTCGGTCAGCACCGGGTCGCACCTGCCGCCGGTGACCCGCTCCATGTCGGCCTCGAACGCGCTCGCCGGGTAGGCGGGCACCACGGCGTCGGCGTGCCGCTCGTCGGGTTCGAGCAGATCGGCGACCTCGTCGATGCTGTCGATGGCGAACCGGAACGCGCCCGCGGTGTAGAACGAGTTGCCCCCGGCCGCGGCTTCGGGCGCCTTCTCCAGCAGCAGCACCCTCGCGCCCTGCTCCACGGCCGAATGCGCGGCGGAGAACCCGGCGTTGCCGCCGCCGACCACCACCACGTCGAACTCGTCGGTCATGCTTCGTCTCCCTCGTCGTCGGAGGTTTCGGTCATGGGGCGCCCGGTCCAGCGCTCCCAGAGCGTGGCGATCGAGGCGTAGTCGAGCCGGCCGAGGCCTTCGGCGACGCCGAGCTCGTAGACGGTGTGCGCGCCTTGGATGCCGAACAGCGGCACACCGGTGTCCTGGGCCATGGCCAGCGCCAGGGTGGAATCCTTGCGGGCGGCTTCGGTGGGCATGCCGCCCTCGTAGTCACCGCGCAGGATCCGCTCCGCGAACCGGTGCGTCAGCGGCCGCGTCAGCCCGGCTTCCGGCCCGGACAGCAGCGCGGCCAGCGCCGAACCGGACACCCCGGTGGCCGCGGCCAGCGCCCCGGCCTCGGCCAGCACCACCATCACGGCGTGCGCCACCGCGTTGTTGATCACCTTCGCGGCCATGCCGCTGCCCACCGGCCCGAACCTGGTGGTGGTCGCGCTGATCGCGCCCATCACCCCGGCCACCTTGTCCACATCGGACTCATCACCGCCGACCAGCAGCGTCGCGGTGCCGCCCGCCATCTGGGACACGCCCGAGAGGATCGCCGCGTCCACGACACCGATGCCGTGCGCCGCGCAGATCCGCTGCTCCTCGAGCACATCGGCGGGGTTGACCGTGCTGGTCTCCAGGATCACGCCGCCCGCGCGCATCCGCGGCGCGAGCTCGGCGATCACCTGCAGCGAGATCTTCGGCGCGGGCAGCGAGAGCACCACGACGTCGGACTCCGCGAGGTCGGCCACCGACCCGGCTGCGGTGACCTGCGGGTGCTCGACGGCCCGCGCGACCCGCTCCGGGTCGAGGTCGAACACGCGAAGCGGTCCGCGCGCGGCGAGGCGACCGGCGACAGCGCCGCCCATGTTCCCCAGGCCGCACAGCGAAACGGTGTCACTCACCGGCGTTCTCCTTCCAATTCCGGACTCGGCATCAGTCATGCCCCTTCGCCGAACCTGCTTTTGAAGCGGCGTAGCCGCTCAGCCCACCCTCGGCGCTCGCACCGCCGCGCAAAACGAGTTCGTCGGAGAAGAACTCAGAGGCGGATCGAGAACGGATCCGGGGTCCGGCCGGTGAGGTCGACCATCACGTTCTTCGTGCTCAGGTACTCGTGCAGTGCTTCCTCACCGCGTTCGCGGCCGTAACCGGACTTCCGGGTGCCGCCGAACGGCGCCTGCGCGGCGCTGGCCCGGTAGGTGTTCACCCACACCGTGCCCGCCCGAAGCCGCTTGGCGACGCGGTGGGCGCGGGTCAGGTCGTTGGTCCAGATGCCCGAGGCCAGGCCGAAGTCGCTGTCGTTGGCGATCGCGACGGCCTCGTCGTCGTCGGCGAACGGGATCGCGCTGAGCACCGGGCCGAAGATCTCCTCGCGGGCCAGCGCCGAGGTGTTGGCCACGTCGGCGAACACCGTCGGCCGCACGAACAGGCCCTCCCCCAGCGCCGGGTCGTCGACCGGCCCGGCACCGGCCAGCACGCGGGCCCCGGACTCGACACCGGCGGCGATGGCGCGCTGGATGCGATCGCGCTGCGGCTCGTTGGCGACCGGTCCCATCTGCGTCCGCGGGTCCACCGGATCGCCCAGGCGGATCTCCGCGGCGCGCGCCGCGACCGCCTGCACCACCTGTTCGTAGACCGATTCGTGCACCAGCAGCCGGCTTCCCGCGATGCAGGTCTGCCCGCCCGCCGCGAAGATCCCGGCGACCGCGCCGGTGACCGCCCGGTCCAGGTCGGCGTCGGCGAAGACGATGTTCGGCGACTTGCCGCCCAGTTCCAGGGTGACCGGAACCAGGTTCTTCGCGGCGGCAGCGGCGATGGCGCTGCCGGTCGGGACGCTGCCGGTGAAGCTGATCCGGTCCAGGCCGGCGTGCTCGGTCAGCGCGATCCCGGCCTGCGGGCCGCCGGTCACGATGTTGATCACGCCCGGCGGAAATCCGGCCTGCTCCACGAGATCCGCCATCCGCAGCGTGGTCGCCGAGGCGTGCTCGGACGGCTTGACCACCGCGCAGCACCCGGCCGCCAGCGCCGGGGCGAGCTTGTTGGCCAGCAGCTGCATCGGCGAGTTCCACGCGGTGATCAGCGCGGCGACGCCGATCGGCTCGGCCACCGTGTAGTCCAGGGTGTCGGGGTTGTCCAGCGGGATGGTGCGCCCGCAGAGCTTGTCGGCGTACCCGGCGAAGAACCGGTAGTTGCGAGCCGCGAAACGGGCCTGGCCGGTGGTTTCGCGGAGCAGCTTGCCGTTGTCGGCGGACTCCAGGCGCCCCAGCTCGTCGGCGTGCTCCTCGACCAGCGCGGCCAACCGGTGCATCAGTTCGGCGCGGCGGACGCCGGGGGTCGTCGACCAGCCGCCGTCGAAGGCGGCCCGAGCGGCCGCGACCGCCGCGTCGACGTCCTGCGGGCCGGCGTCCGGGACGGCGGCGAACTCGGCACCCGTGAAGGGGTTGATCGCGGGCAGCTCCTGCCCGGTGGACGCCCGCACCCGCTGCCCACCGACGAGCATCCGGAAATCGGGGTTGGTCATGAGGCGCACTCCGTGTCGGTCGTCGGCTTCGCGGCGCATCGGGGCACTCTCGGCTCACATCGGCACGCCGTTGTATACAGCAGAATACGCACACCGCAGCTCCGCCTGTCAAGCAGGAGATAGCACTCCCTCGACGTGAAAGCCTGCGCGACGAAAAGGGTCTTGACGCGGAAGGACGCAAACGTATCCTGCTGCATACAGTCGCGCTCCGCTGTCTCCGCAGTGGCCGCTGTCATCCCCCGCAGAGAGGAACAACGATGTCCGCTGCGATCGCGACCAGCGTGGTCTGCCTGGTCCTGATGTTCGCCCTGGCGATCAGCTTCAACGTCAACATCGGCGCGCTGGGCTTCGTCGCCGCGCTGGTGGTCGCCACCGTCGGCGGGCTGTCCGCGGACCAGCTGCTGGAGTCGTTCCCGGCCGACATCTTCGTGCTGATCGCCGGGGTCACGCACCTGTTCGCGATCGCCCGCGAGAACGGCACCGTCGAGCTCATCATCCGGACCGGGGTGCGGCTGGTCGCGGGCAAGGTGGCGCTGATCCCGGTGGTGTTCGGCGCGATCGCCGCACTGCTGGTCGCCTTCGGGGTCTTCCCCTCCGCAGCGCTGGCGCTGCTGGCACCGCTGGCGATGACCTTCGCGGCGCAGTACCGGGTCAGCCCGCTGCTGATGGGCCTGATCGTGCTGCACGGCGTCAACGCGACGGCGATGTCGCCGCTGAACTCCTACGGCGCGGTCACGCAGCGGGTGCTGTCGGAATCAGGGCTGACCGACGTGTCCATCTGGTCGGTGTTCACCCTCTTCCTGGCGATGTACCTGCTGCTGATGACCGCGGTGTACTTCGCCTTCGGCGGTCTGCGCCTGATCCGGCACGGCCACGGCGCGGAACCGGCCGTCGACGGCGTCGGCGCGGAGGTGACCAGGAGCGATGTCACCGGCGAGCAGAAGGTGACGCTGCTGGCCATCGCCGCGCTGGTGGTGCTGGCGCTGGGGCTCGGCCTCGACGTCGGGATCACCGCCTTCGGCCTCGGCGCGCTGCTGACCCTGTTCTTCCCGAAGCGGGCCGACGGCGCGGTCCGGGGCATCTCGTGGAGCGTCATCCTGCTGACCTCGGGGCTGTTCGTCTTCGTCGGGGTCGCCAAGGAGGTCGGCGCGATCGACTACGCCTCCAACGCGATCGGCAGCCTGGGCGACCCGGTGCTGACGACGCTCCTGGCATTCCTGGTCGGCGGCGTCGTCTCGGCGTTCGCCTCCACCACCGCGACGCTCGGCGCGACGTTCCCCATCCTGATCCCGCCGCTGCAGGCCGCCGACTTCCCGCACATCCCCGGCGCGGTGGCCGGTTTCGGCGTGGCGGCCAGCGTCGTGGACGTCAGCCCCACCTCGCCCAGCGGCGCGATGCTGATGGCCAACGTCCGCAACCGCGACAAGCAGGTCTACTTCCGCCAGCTCGTGTTCTACGCGGGCGCGATGGTCGTCACCGGATCGCTGGTCCCGTGGCTCCTGCTGGTGGTGCTCGGCCTGGGCTGAGCCCCGCGAACTCCCGAATCCGATCGCACACCGTCTCACGCGGAGAGGTTCGATGCCGCACACGATCCGAGCACGACAGTCCAGTTCCAGTTCGATGGCGCGGAAGGTCATCGCCGCGAGCTTCATCGGCACCACGGTGGAGTGGTACGACTTCTTCCTCTACGGGACCGCATCGGCCCTGGTCTTCAACCGGCTGTTCTTCCCGCAGTTCTCCTCCCTCGCGGGCACGATCGCCGCTTTCGGCGCGTTCGCCGCGGGTTTCATCGCCCGGCCGATCGGTGGTGTCCTCTTCGGACACTTCGGCGACCGGGTCGGCCGCAAGTCCATGCTCATCTACAGCCTCGTGGGGATGGGTGCGTCCACCGTCGCGATCGGCCTGCTGCCGACCTACGCCCAGATCGGCGTGCTGGCCCCGATCCTGCTCGTGCTGTGCCGGCTGGTCCAGGGATTCGCCGTGGGCGGCGAATGGGGCGGTGCGGTCCTGATGTCCGTCGAGCACTCCCCGGCGCACAAGCGCGGGCTGGCGGGCAGCTGGACCCAGGCCGGCTCCCCCGCCGGGCTGGTCCTCGCCACCGCCGCGTTCGGCGGCTTCTCGATGCTCCCCGACGACGCCTTCCTGAGCTGGGGGTGGCGGGTGCCGTTCCTGCTCAGCGCGGCCCTGGTCGTCGTGGGCATGTTCATCCGGCTCAACGTCATCGAGTCGCCCGAGTTCCAGGAGGTGAAGGAGGCGGGTGCGCGCACCAGGCTGCCGATCGTCGACGCCGTCCGGAACCACCCGCTCAACATCCTGCTCGCCGTCGGTTGCTGCCTGGCACCGTTCGTCAACTTCTACCTCGTCGCGACGTTCGTCCTCACCTACGGCACTTCCTCGCTGGGGCTGGAGCGGTCGGCCGTGCTGGTCGTCGTCGCGATCGCCGCGGTGCTGGAAGTGGTCACCATCCCGCTGGCGGCGACCCTGTCCGACCGCATCGGCCGGCGCAAGGTCTTCCTCACCGGTGCGGCGCTGTTCGCCGCGTTCGCCTACCCGTTCTTCCTCATCAACGAGTCCGCGACCTCCACGTGGGTCCTCGGCCTCACCTGCGTCGTGGGCCTCTCGCTGATCCACCCGCTGATGTACGGACCGATGGCAACCCTGTTCGCGGAGCTGTTCGCGCCCGAAGTCCGGTACAGCGCGGCTTCCCTGGGCTACCAGCTCGGTGCGATCTTCGGCGGCGGCTTCGCACCGCTCGTCCTGACCGCGCTGCTGGCCACCGGTGGTGGTTCCGCGACCGCCCTGCCGCCGTACCTGATCACCGTCAGCGTCCTGACCTTCGCCTCGGTCCACTTCGCCACGCGACCCGGACGCGCGCATTCGACCGAACCCGGGAAGGAGCGCTGAGTTGACCACCGCATGGCTCGACACCGATCTCGCGCGATGGGTCGAAACCTGCCGCGACGACCGGGAGTTGTCCGGTCTCGCCGCCGCGGCCACGGTTACCTTCGGCATTCGCGCCGACGACCGGACGGCACTTTTCGGCTTCCACGGCGGAGAACTCGCCGAACCCGCCGACGACCCGGACTTCGTCCTGGTCGCGGCGGACGCCGACTGGAGCGAGTTCTTCCAGCCCGTGCCGCCGCCGGCCCACCAGAACTTCTTCGGCATGCTGATGCGCGTTCCCGGCGCCCGGGTCGAGGGCAGCGAACTGGCCATGGCGCAGCACGCGCACATCGTCCGCCGGGTGCTGGAGCTGGGGCGGGAGGCGATCTCCGGACCCCTGACCGCCCCGGCCGCGCACCCGGCCCGGGGGAAGGCGCACCTGCGCCCCGGCTACGTGCGCATCAGCGTCCGCGGCGAGCCGGTGGAGATCTTCTACGAGGAGGCGGGCGCGGGGCCGGATGTCCTGCTCCTGCACACCGCGGGCGCCGATGCCCGCCAGTACCACGAGCTGATGGCCGATCCCGCGCTGGCATCGCGCTGCCGCCTCGTCGCGTTCGACCTGCCCGGCCACGGTCGTTCCGGTCTGCTGCCCGGAGTCGTGCCCGGCGGCTACAGCTTGACCACCGACCAGTACGCCACGGCCGTCCTCGCCGTGATCGACGCGTTGGGGCTGGTCTCGCCCGTCGTCAGCGGTTCCTCGATGGGCGGTGAGATCTGCCTGGAGCTGGCGCACCGCGCACCGCACGCCCTCGGCGGCGTGATCGCGTGCGAGGCCAGCGACCGGGTTCCCGGCCGGAAGGTGCCGTGGGCGAAGCACCCCGCGGTCAACGAGTCCACCTTCGTCCCGGAGTGGGTCTACGGGCTCATGGCCCCGCAGAGCCCGGAGCGCTGCCGCCGCGAGGTGTGGTGGGGCTACTCCCAGGGCGGGTTCGGGACCTTCGCCGGCGACATCGACTTCTACAGCGGTGACTGGGACGGCCGCGAGCGGGTCGGCGAGATCGACACCTCCCGGTGCCCGGTGATCATGATGACCGGCGAGTACGACTACTCGTGCACCCCGGCGATGTCGGCGGCGACGGCGCGCAAGATCCCCGGAGCCGTCTTCTGGCCGATGCCGGATCTCGGGCACTTCCCGATGGCGGAGAACCCGCCGCTGTTCGCCGAGCACTTCGCCGCGGCGCTGGACCGCCTCGGGATTCCGTGAGGCGGCGGCTCAGGTCAGCTCCGCGAAGCGCTCCACCTGGTCGCTGCTGCCGGCGACGACCAGGATGTCGCCGTCGTGCACCACCGTCTCGGCGGTCGCGTAGGTGAAGGCCTGCCCCGGCCGCTTGATCGCCACGACGGTCACGCCGTACTTCGAGCGCACCCGCGTGTCGCCGAGCGGGCGGCCGAACGCTTCGGCCGGTGCGCGGGTCTTGGCCAGCGCGTAGTGCTCGTCCTCCAGCTCGATGTAGTCCAGCATCCGGCCCATCACCAGGTGCGCCGTGTTCTTGCCCATCTCGTGCTCCGGCAGCACGACGTGGTGCGCGCCCACCCGCTCCAGGATGCGGCCGTGCTGGTGGCTGGTCGCCTTGGCCCAGATGTTCGGGATGCCGAAGTCCACCAGCAGCGAGGTGGTCAGGATGCTGGCCTCCAGCTCGGTGCCGATGGCCACCACCGCCCTGGTGAACTGGTGCACGCCGAGCTGGCGCAGGCTCTCCGGGTCGGTGGTGTCGGCGACCGCGGTGTGGGTCAGCTCGTCGGCGTGCCGCTGCACGACGGTGGGCCGCGCGTCGATGGCCAGCACCTCCGCGCCGCGCCGCACCAGCTCGCCGGCCAGCGAGCTGCCGAACCGGCCGAGGCCGATCACCACGATCTGATTCGCTGCGTCGTTCCTAGCCAACGATGGGTCGCTCCTCCGGCAGTTCGTAGCGGCGGCCCCGCTCCCGCAGCGCCAGCGCCGAGGCCAGCGTGATCGGGCCGAGCCGGCCGATGAACATCAGTACCACCAGCAGTATCTGCCCGAGCGCGGGGATCTGGGCGGTGATCCCGGTGGACAGGCCGACCGTGGCGAACGCCGAGACCACCTCGAAGAGCACCGCGTCCAGGCCGAAGGGCGTGATCGCCTGGAGCAGCAGCACGCTCAGCACGACGACGCCGACGGCGATCAGCACGATGGTCAGGGCCTGCCGCTGCACGCCTTCCGGCAGCCGCCGCCCCATCACGTGCACGGTCGGTTCGCCGCGGATCTCGGCCAGGATCACGAACGCCAGCAGCGCGAACGTGGTGATCTTGATGCCGCCTGCGGTGCCCGCGCTGCCACCGCCGATGAACATCAGGACGTCGTGCACCAGCAGCGTGCCCGAGTGCATCTCGGCGATGTCGAGGTTGTTGAAACCGGCTGTCCTGGTCATGGTCGCGGCGAAGAATCCGGCCAGCAGCTTGCCCGGCCAGGACAGCGGGCCCAGCGTGCCGGGATTGGTCCACTCGGCGGCGGTGACCACCACCGAGCCGCCGATCAGCAGCACCACCGTGACCCACACCGTGATCTTGGTGTGCAGCGTCCAGCGGCGCGGCTGGCGCAACCTGCTGAACAGCTCCAGCCACACCGGGAACCCGAGCCCGCCCGCGATCACCGCGAGGGCGATCGGCAGGCAGAACCAGGCGTCGGTGACGAAGCCCATCAGGTTGTCGGTGCGCAGCGCGAAGCCCGCGTTGTTGAACGCCGAGACCGCGTGGAACACCCCTTCGTAGACCGCGCGGCCGAACCCGAGCCCGTAGCCGGTCACCAGCCGCGCGGTCAACGCCACCGCCACCACCAGCTCGAACAGCAGGCTGAGCAGCAGGATGCGGCCCACCACCCGCCGGACGTCGCCGAGCCCGAGCGTCTTGGTCTCGGCTTGCGCGGTGAGCCGCATGCGCAGGCCGAACCGGCGGAACACCAGCAGACTCAGCAGCGAGGCGAGCGTCATGATGCCCAGCCCGCCCAGCTGGATCAGGACGAGGATGATCACTTCCCCCGCGGTGGACCAGTACGTCGGCGTGTCCACCACGATCAGGCCGGTCACGCACGCCGCCGACGTCGCGGTGAACAGCGCGACGATCAGCCCGGTCGGTTCGCCGGACTCGGTGGCGAAGGGCATCGACAGCAGCAGCGTGCCGACGGCGATCAGCCCGGCGAAACCCAGCACGACGGACACCGCGGGCTGCCTGCGCACCGCGGCGAGGCGCCGACCGCTGCCCTGGAGGACGTTCACGGGTGGGACAGTACTGGGCCGGGCGCTACGGCGCGTCGATCACCACGACACCGTCCTGATCGGCCACGACGTACTCGCCGGGGACGAACCGGACACCGCCGAGCTCGACGACCTCGTCCACCGCGCCCTCACCGGTCTTGGTGCTCTTGCGCGGGTTGGTGCCCAGCGCCTTGACGCCGAACTCCATCCCGGCCAGCACCGCCGAATCGCGCACCGCGCCGTTGATGATCGCGCCGCTCCAGCCGTTGGACCGGCCCAGCTCGGCGATCAGGTCGCCCATCAGCGCGGTGTGCAGCGAACCCCGGCCGTCGATCACCAGCACCTGCCCCTCGCCCGGCGCGGACAGGACCTCCTTGAGCAGGGCGTTGTCCTGGAAGCACTTGACCGTGCGGATCCGCCCCTCGAAGGCAGGGCGCCCGCCGAAGTCGCGGAACTGCACGTCGCAGCTGCGCACCTCCGGGCCTTCCCGATCCGCGAGATCAGCAGTCGCCAGACTCGGTTCCGCCTCGCCGCGATTTTCAGCGGTGGTCGCGTCCGGGGTCGCGCCCGCGTTTGGCGGTTTCTGGTGGCCGGGTTGCATCACGGTCCCCCTGATGAGGTGCGGTTGAGCAGGACTCCGGTTGACACAAGGGGTGTCATGCGTCCTCCCAACGGGCTTGACGTGGGTCGCGAGCGTACCCACGGGTAGCCGTTGTCCGCGCGGTACCGCGATCAACACCACACCCGGCGATCAGCCGCAGTTCTCGGCTCGTTTCAGGAGCAGTTCGCGCTCGCGGGTGTTCGCGGTCAGGTCGGCGGCGCGCTCGAACTCGGCGCGGGCTTCGGCCGGCCGGTCCAGCTTGACCAGGAGGTCGCCCCGGACGCTGGGCAGCAGGTGGTAGCCGTCCAGCGAACCCTCGGCCACCAGCTGGTCGACGAGGTGCAGGCCGTGCTCGGGGCCGAAGGCCATCGACACCGCCACCGCGCGGTTGAGCTCCACCACCGGCGACGGCGTGACCTCCGAGAGCTGCTCGTAGATCCGGGCGATCCGCGGCCAGTCGGTCTCCGCCGCGGTGCGCGCCCGCGCGTGGCAGGCCGCGATCGCCGCTTGCAGCCGGTATGGGCCGGGCGGCGCGTCGATCTCCTCCGCCCGCTGCAGCGCGGCGAGGCCGCGGCGGATCAGCAGCTGGTCCCAGCGCGTGCGGTCCTGCTCCAGCAGCAGCACGGGCTCACCGCTGGGGCCGGTGCGCGCGGCGGTGCGGGACGCCTGGATCTCCAGCAGCGCGACCAGGCCGTGCACCTCGGGTTCGCCGGGCACCAGACCGGCCAGGATCCGCCCGAGCCGCAGCGCGTCGTCGCACAGCTCGGTGCGCAGCCAGTCCGCGCCGGAGGTGGCCGTGTAGCCCTCGTTGAAGATGAGGTAGACGACTTCCAGCACCGCGGGCAACCGCGCGGCGAGCTCGTCCCCGCTCGGTGCTTCGAACGGGATCTGCTTGCGCGCCAACGTCTTCTTGGCCCGCACGATGCGCTGCGCGATGGTCGGCTCGGGCACCAGGAAGGCGCGGGCGATCTCCTTGGTGGTCAGCCCGCACAGCACGCGCAGGGCCAGCGCCACCCGCGCCTCGGTGGACAGCACCGGGTGGCAGGCGGTGAACACCAGGCGCAGCAGGTCGTCGCCGAAGTCCGGGCCGGTGTCCACCTCGATCTCGGTGTGCTGCCGCTGTTCCAGGTCCCGGCCGATCTCCTGCTGCTTGCGCGCCAGCCGCTCCTTGCGGCGCAGCTGGTCGATCGCCCGGTGCTTGGCGGTGGACATCAGCCAGGCGCCGGGATTGGGCGGAACCCCGGTCTCCGGCCACTTCTCCAGCGCGATGAGCAGCGCGTCCTGCGCCAGTTCCTCGGCCTGGCCGACGTCCTGCACGAGCCGCGCCAGCCCGGCGATGAGGCGGGCCGCCTCGATCCGCCAGACCGCTTCGATGGCGCGGTGGGTTTCGGAAACCGTCACCACGCCATCTCAGCACACCTGGTCAGGCGATTCCGCCCGCTTCGCGGACCTGCGCGCGCAGGTTGGCCTCGCGCTCGGCCTCCTCCTCGGACATCTCGAAGTCCTCGGCCTCGAACACGCGCCGCACCTCGACCGGCTCCGGGCACCGCTTGGCCCACTCCACGGCCTCCTCGCGGGAGCGGACCTGGAGCAGCCAGAACCCGGCGATCAGCTCCTTGGCCTCGGTGAACGGCCCGTCCACCACGGATCGGCCACCGCCGGTGGCGATCTCGGTGCGGAAGCCCTCCGAACTGGGGTGCAGGCCCTCACCGGCCAGCAGCACGCCGGACTTGACCAGCTCCTCGTTGTAGTCCCCCATCGCCTTGAGCTCCTCCGGGCTCGGCATCGCGCCGTTCTCGGTCTCGGGGGTGGACTTCACGATCATCATGTATCGCATCGCAGTCGCTTCCTGATCGTCCGCCGCTCTGGTGCGGTCGGTGCCCGTTTTCTACCAGCAGCGAGGCGGTTTCAACCGGTGAACTCGCGGATCTGCGCAGTCGGCCAGTCCTCCCGCGCCGCGCCGGGGAAGTCCTCGACCGCCAGCACCTGCAGCACGGTGACCGGTGCCGGGCAGCGCTTGGCCCACTCGACCATCTCCTCGCGGGAGCGCACCTGGAGCACCCAGAACCCGGCGATCACCTCCTCGGTGCCGGGAAACGGCCCGCGCACCACGGTTCGCCCGCCACCCGGGGCGAGCTCGGTCCGGAACCCCTCGGAACTGGGGTGCAGGCCTTCACCGGCCAGCAGCACGCCCGCCCGGACCAGCGTCTCGTTGTAGTCCCCCATCGCTTCGACGTCCGCCGGTCCCGGCGCACCGGCTCCGGCCATGACCGCCATCAGGAATCTCATCTCGGGGCCCTCCCTGTCGGTGGCGGCCGGTCCGCCCGGCCGCTCACCGATGCATCGAGCGGGCGACCCCGAGATCGACACGTCCCGCGGACTTTCGCGGCTCAACCCGCCAGGTGCCGCCGGATGAGGTCGTTGGCGCGCTGCGGCCGCTCCATGTTCGTCATGTGCCCGCAGTCGGCGAACTCGACCAGTTCCGCGTTCGGCATCCGGCGCGCCGCCTCACCGGCCATCCGGTGCAGGTCGGTGGACTCCAGCTCACCGACCACCAGCACGGTCGGCGTGGCGATCTCCTCCAGCCGGCTGCGCACGTCCACCTCCAGCTGGCGACCGGTCGCGGTGTGGTGGGCGGTGATCGTGGTCATCGCCATCTCCCAGCAGCGCCGCCGGATCTCCGGGTCGACCTGGTCGGGCTCGCGGTGCGGGCCGTCCACCGCGAGGCGCATGAGGGATTCGACGAACCCGTCGGCGTCCATCGCCTCCTTCGCCGCCTCCTGCTCCCGGTAGCGGTCCAGCACGAACGGGTCGTGGAACTCCACCGGCGGCACGCCCGGCCCGAACAGCACCATCCGGTCCACCCGCTCCGGATGCTGCAGGGCGAACATGAACGCGGTGAGCCCGCCCATGGAATTGCCCACCAGGGAGGCGCTTTCGAGCTCGAAGTGGTCCAGCACCGCCAGCAGGTCCTCGTGCGGGTGCATGTCGGCCATCAGGGTGCTGGAGCGCCCGTGCGACCGCGCGTCGTAGCGGATCAGCCGGTGGTCCGCGGCCAGGTCGAGCTGCTCGTCCCACATCCCGGCGCCGAAGAAACCGGCGTGCAGCATGACGACCGGTGGGCCCGAGCCCACCACCTCGACGTGCAGCTCACCGCCGGGGACGGGGATCTTCGTGATGTCGATGGTGTTCATGGCAACCAAGGTGTCATAATGACACCATGGTTGGCAACTCTCCGCTCCCGCCGGACGAACTGGGACCGCGACTGGCCGAGGTCTACGCCGTCCTCGGCCCGCTCTACCGCCGGGTCGCGCGCCTGGTCGAGCACGACAGCCCCCGCAACGGCCTGTCCATCGGCGTCCGCGCGGTGCTGGAAAGGCTCGAGCTGGCAGGCACCGCCGAGACCGTCCCGCAGATCGCGCGAACCCTGGAGCTGAGCAGGCAGTTCGTGCAGCGCATGGTCAACGACGCGCTGGAGCAGGACTTCGTGGTGCTGAAGCCGAACCCCGCGCACCGGCGCTCATCGCTGGTGGACCTCACCGACGCGGGCCGAGCGGCGATCAACGCCCTGCAGCGGCGCGAGCACGAAACCATGGGCCGCGTCGGCGGTGACCTGACCGAAGCCGACATCGAGACGACGCTGCGCGTCCTGCGCCACATGCTCGCCGCCGTCCCCGAAACCGACGGCGCCCGCTGAGCTCCTTCGACCCGGTCGGCGACGCCGCGCAGAACGCGCCTGGGAACTTCCACGCAAAAGAACCGGGCCGGGTGATCACTCACCCGGCCCGGTTCTCCTGACTTCAGCGCCCCTTGCGCTCGCGGAGCTTCGCCAGCGCTTCCTCCAGGATGGCCATCCCGTCGGCGTCGCTGCGGCGCTCCTTCACGTACGCGAGGTGGCTCTTGTACGGTTCGTTGCGCCGCGCCGAAGGCGGGTTCTCCTGGTCCAGGCCCGCCGGCAGTCCGCAGCGCGGGCAGTCCCACTCCTCCGGCACCTCGGCGTCCATGGCGAACGACGGCCGGCTGTGGTGCCCGTTGCTGCACCAGTAGTCGACGCGTTTGCGCGGAGCGGCTTCCCCCCGCTCCGATTCGCCCACCGCGGGACCGGAGCCCACCCGCGTGCCGCGAATGGCGTTACCACCAGTCATCCATCCTCACCCACCAAGCGGCCCTGGGTCGTCGACCGGCTGGCGTGCCGACCGATCAACCGATCTTGATCAACAGGCCGACCCCGACGATGGAGATGACCCACAGCGCCATGACGAACAACGTCATCCGGTCGAGGTTCTTCTCCGCCACGCTGGAACCGGCCAGGTTGGACTGCATACCGCCGCCGAACAGCGAGGAGAGGCCACCGCCCTTGGCCCGGTGCAGCAGCACCAGCAGCACCAGCAGCACACTCGTCACGATCAACATGATCTGCAGGAAAAGAGTCATCACGTCCTCGTTCGCACAGCGGTTCGCGACCAAGCGTACCGGGCCGCCGACAGCGAGTTGACCACTGTCCACCGATTGCCACCCGCACGCTCCCACACTGCTCCACCCGGATCATCCCAGGGGTGTGCGGAAAGCGGTGAGGGGCGCCACCGAACGGCAGGCCCGCCCGGAGGCGCCCTTCACCCGGAAGGATCACGGCAGCGGGCCGCCCGCCGCCATCGCGGAGAGCTTGGCGAACTCGTCGCCGTTGAGGCTCGCGCCGCCGACCAGCGCGCCGTCCACGTCGCTCTGGCCGACCAGGTCGCCGATGTTGCTCGACTTCACCGAGCCGCCGTAGAGCACCCGCACCTCGTCGGCGATCTCCTTGCCGTACTTCTCGGCCAGGGCCGCGCGGATCGCCGCGCACACCTCCTGCGCGTCGGCGGCGGTGGCCACCTTGCCGGTGCCGATCGCCCACACCGGCTCGTAGGCCACCACGACCTCGCGCACCTGCTCGGTCTTGAGGCCCTTGAGCGCGTTGATCAGCTGCGTCGTGCAGTGCTCGACGTGACCGCCCGCCTCCCGCACCTCCAGCTGCTCGCCGACGCACAGGATCGGCGACAGGCCGTTCTTCAGCGCAGCACGGACCTTCTTGTTGACCAGCTCGTCGGTCTCGCCGTGGTACTCGCGGCGCTCCGAGTGGCCGACCACCACGTAGGTGCAGCCCAGCTTGGCCAGCATCGGGCCGGACACCTCACCGGTGTAGGCGCCCGACTCGTGCGCGGAGATGTCCTGCGCGCCGTACTTGAGCAGCAGCTTGTCCCCGTCGACGAGGGTCTGCACGCTGCGGATGTCGGTGAACGGCGGCAGCACCGCCACCTCGACCTTCGCGAAGTACTTCTCCGGCAGCGCGAAGGCGACCTTCTGCACCAGGGCGATGGCCTCCAGGTGGTTCAGGTTCATCTTCCAGTTGCCCGCGATCAGCGGCGTCCTGGCCATGTTCAGCGCTCACCTTCCAGGACGGCCACACCGGGCAGGTCCTTGCCTTCCAGGTACTCCAACGAGGCCCCGCCACCGGTGGAGATGTGCGAGAAGCCGTCCTCCGGCAGCCCCAGCGTGCGCACCGCGGCGGCCGAGTCACCACCGCCGACGACGCTGAAGGCGTCGGAGTCGACGATCGCCTGCGCGACACCGCGGGTGCCCTCGGCGAACGCCGGGAACTCGAACACGCCCGCCGGGCCGTTCCAGAACACCGTGGCGGAATCGCGGAGGATGCCCGCGAACAGCTCGACGCTGCGCGGGCCGATGTCCAGGCCCATCCAGCCGTCCGGGATCTCGTCGGCGGCCACCACCCGGTGCTCGGCGTCGGCGGCGAAGCGGTCGGCGACCACCACGTCGACCGGCAGCACCAGCTTGTCGCCGTGCTCGGCCAGCAGCTGCTTCGTGGACTCGATCTGGTCGGCCTGCAGCAGCGAGGTGCCCACGCCGTGGCCCTGCGCGGCCAGGAACGTGTAGGCCATGCCGCCGCCGATGAGCAGCTTGTCGACCTTGGGCAGCAGCGCCTTGATGACGCCGAGCTTGTCGGAGACCTTCGAGCCGCCCAGCACCACGGCGTAGGGGCGCTTCGGGTCGCCGGTCAGGGTGCGCAGCACCTCGACCTCGGCGAGCACCAGGCCACCGGCGTAGGCGGGCAGCCGCTCGGCGACGTCGTAGACCGACGCCTGCTTGCGGTGCACTACGCCGAAGCCGTCGGAGACGAAGGCCGCGTCCGGGCCGACCAGCGCGGCCAGCTCGTCGGCCAGCGCACCGCGCTCGGCGTCGTCCTTGCTGGTCTCGCGGGCGTCGAAGCGCACGTTCTCCAGCAGCGCCACCGAACCGTCGGTCAGGCCCGCGACCACGGACTTCGCCGAGTCGCCGACCAGGTCACCGGCCAGCGGGACGTCGGTGCCGAGCAGCTCGCCGAGCCGGCGGGCCACCGGGGCCAGGGAGAACTGCGGGTCCGGCTCGCCCTTCGGCCGCCCGAGGTGCGCGGTGAGCACCACCTGGGCACCGGCCTCGGTCAGCTTCCGGATGGTCGGCAGGGAGGCGCGCACCCGGCCGTCGTCGGTGATCTTCTCGCCGTCCAGCGGCACGTTGAGGTCGGCGCGCACCAGAACACGCCGACCCCGAACGCCCTCGGACAGCAGATCGTCGAGGTTCTTCACGCTCTGCTCCTACACAGTGATGAGCAAGGCCCGCACGAGCCGAGATCGCCTTGCGGCTCGTGCGGGCCTTCAGAAACCGTTCCTCGCGAGCGGCGGAGCCGCTCGGCCCACCTGCGCAACCGGCACCGCCGCGGGTTCACAGGAGCTTTCTCGCGAGGACGGCCCAGACGCCGCGCACTGGTTCGCGCTCAAGTCCGGGGTCCCGCAGCCGAGGAAGCTTCTGAGGTTCCGCCGCCCGCACCGCTGCGCAGAACGAGCCCTGACTATCAGGAAAGCTTCTTGCCGACCAGGCCGACCAGGTCCGCGAGGCGGTTGGAGTAGCCCCACTCGTTGTCGTACCAGCCGACGATCTTGACCTGGTTGCCGATGACCTTGGTCAGCGGCGCGTCGAAGATCGTCGAGTGCGGGTCGGTGACGATGTCGCTGGAGACGATCGGGTCCTCGTTGTACTTGAGGATGCCCTTGAGCTTGCCCTCGGCGGCAGCGGCCTTGAACGCCTCGTTGACGGCCTCGACCGAGGCCTCCTTGCGGACGGTGGCGGTCAGGTCGGTGGTCGAACCGGTCGGCACCGGGACGCGCAGCGCGTAGCCGTCCAGCTTGCCGTTGAGCTCCGGCAGCACCAGGCCGATGGCCTTGGCCGCACCGGTGCCGGTCGGCACCACGTTGATCGCGGCGGCGCGGGCGCGGCGCAGGTCGCTGTGCGGGCCGTCCTGCAGGTTCTGGTCCTGCGTGTAGGCGTGGATGGTGGTCATCAGGCCCTGCTCGATGCCGAAGGTGTCGTCGAGGACCTTGACCATCGGGGCCAGGCAGTTGGTGGTGCAGGAGGCGTTGGAGATGATCGTCTGCGAGCCGTCGTACTTGTCGTCGTTGACGCCCAGCACCACGGTCAGGTCCTCGCCCTTGGCCGGGGCGGAGATGATGACCTTCTTCGCGCCGCCCTCGTCCACGTGCTTGCGGGCGTCCTCGGCCTTGGTGAAGAAGCCGGTGGACTCCACGACGACGTCGACGCCCAGGTCGCCCCACGGCAGCTTGCCCGGGTCGCGCTCGGCGAGGATCTTGATGAGCTTGCCGCCCACCTCGATGCCCTCACCGGTGACCTTGACCTCCTGGTCGAGGCGACCGAGGATGCTGTCGTACTTCAGCAGGTGGGCCATGGTCGCGACATCGCCCAGGTCGTTGGCGGCCACGATCTCGATGTCGTGATCGCTGGCGGTGGCAGCCCGCCAGAAGTTCCGCCCGATCCGACCGAAGCCGTTGATGCCTACGCGAACGGTCACGCCGATCTCTCCTCGTGACTGACCCGGCCGACGGCGCGGCGGGTGAGGTGGATGGTCTCGACTTCACCCTATCTGCCATCGGGGCCGTCGCACGCGGGCGGGCGAGGCGCCTCACCCACCGGATCGGCGGTGATCACCACCGGACCCCCGCGGTGCCCGGAACACCCGCATCACAGCTGGTCAAAGGCACCAGAACGGGACGCCTGCGGGTCGTGCGCCCGTGATCGGAATCTCTGCACCGGTTCAAGCCGGAGCACGGCTCCCGACGAAACTGTGGATATCCCCGCACCCGTTCCCAGTTCCGCCGGAAGCCTTCACACCGCGACCCGCGCTGATCGACCGGCCCGAAGCCCGCTGCTCACGCGTCGGCTTCGAGCATCTCCACGGTTACGGCGGATTCGGTGTCCGGAACGCCCAGTTCGCGAGCGCGCTTGTCGGCCATCGCCAGCAGGCGGCGGATCCGGCCGGCCACCGCGTCCTTGGTCATCGGCGGGTCGGCCAGCTGCCCGAGCTCCTCCAGCGAGGCCTGCCGGTGCGCCAGCCGCAGCCGGCCCGCGACCAGCAGGTGGTCCGGTGCCGTCGGGCCCAGCAGCTCCAGCGCCCGCTCCACCCGGGCCGCCGCCGCCACGGCCGCGCGCGCCGAGCGGCGCAGGTTCGCGTCGTCGAAGTTGGCCAGCCGGTTGGCGGTGGCCCGCACCTCGCGGCGCATCCGCCGCTCCTCCCAGGCCAGCACGCTGGAGTGCGCGCCGAGCCGGGTCAGCAGCGCGCCGATGGCGTCGCCGTCGCGGACCACCACCCGGTCCGCGCCGCGCACCTCGCGGGACTTCGCCGCCACACCGATCCGCCGGGCCGCGCCGACCAGCGCCAGCGCCGCTTCCGGGCCGGGGCAGGTGACCTCCATCGACGAGGATCGCCCGGGCTCGGTCAGCGAGCCGTGCGCCAGGAACGCGCCGCGCCAGGCCGCTTCGGAATCGCAGGCCCCGCCCGAGACCACGTGCGCGGGCAGCCCGCGCACCGGTCGGCCGCGCGGGTCCAGCAGCCCGGTCTGCCGGGCCAGGCCCTCTCCGTCGCGCACCACGCGCACCACGTAGCGGGTGCCCTTGCGCAGCCCGCCGGAGGTGATGACGTGCACGTCGGACTGGTGCCCGAACAGCTCGTGGATCTCCTTGCGGAGCCTGCGCGCCGTGGAGCCGCTGTCCAGCTCGGCCTCGACCACCACCCGGCCGGCGACGATGTGCAGCCCGCCGGCGAAGCGCAGCAACGAGGAAACCTCAGCTCGTCGGCAGCACGTCTTGGTCACCGACAACCGGCTCAACTCGTCCTTGACCGCCGCGGTCATCGCCACCGGTCCGTCCTCCTCTCCAGTGCGGCCCGCAGGCTCTTCGCGAGCGCCTGCGGATCGTGCCGTCCCGGCACGGCGGGTGCCGCGATCTCGTCCAGCAGGGTCCGCGCACCCAGTTCGGCAGCCGCGGCGCGGAGCCGGTCCGGGGTGGGGACCGAGTTCGCGTCGGCCAGCACGGCGTCGACCCGCAACCGCGGCGCGTGCTGCGAGAGTACGTCCAGGTGCTGTTCGGGCGAGAAGCCCGCCGTCTCACCGGGCTGCGGAACCAGGTTTAGCACCACGAACCGGCGCGCGGTGGTGCGCACCAGCGCTTCGTGCAACTCCGGGACCAGCAGGTGCGGCAGCACGCTGGTGAACCACGAACCCGGCCCGAGCAGCACCAAATCGGCCGAGAGCACCGCCTCGACCGCTTCCGGACAGGCTGCCGGGCGGGCCCCACCGGCCGCCTGCAAACTCACCTGTTTCACCCGACCGGGCGTACTGGCGATGGCGACCTGGCCGCGGATGGTCCGCACCGCGTCCGGATCGGAGTCCAACCCGACGACGTCGGCGGACATGTCCAGCGGCTCGGTGGACATCGGCAGCACCCGGCCCCGCACGCCGAGCAGCCGGCAGGCCTGGTCGAGCACCCGCACCGGATCACCGAGCACCTCCAGCAGCCCGGCCAGCACGAGGTTGCCCACCGCGTGCCCGGCCAGCGCGCCGCTGCCGCCGAAGCGGTGCTCGAACACCGTCGACCAGAGCTCTCCGTCGGGATCGCTGTCGGACAGCGCGGCCAGCGCCTTGCGCAGGTCACCGGGCGGCAGCAGACCGAGCTCGCGGCGCAGCCTGCCGGACGAACCGCCGTCGTCGGCCACCGTCACCACGGCCGTCACGTCGGAGGTGATCCGGCGCAGCGCCGACAACGTGGCCTGCAGGCCGTGCCCGCCGCCGAGGGCGACCGCGCGCAGCTCCTCGCTCACTCGCGCCCCAGGTCCCGGTGCACCGTCTTGACCATCATCCCGTCGTCCTCGGCCAGGCGGCGGGCCAGCTCCTCGGTGAGCGCGACGCTGCGGTGCTTGCCGCCGGTGCAGCCCAGCGCCAGCGTCAGGTACCGCTTGCCCTCCCGGTGGTAGCCGGCGCCGACCAGCCGCAGCAGCTGCTGGTAGCTCTGCAGGAACTCCTCGGCGCCCTCCTGGCCGAGCACGTAGTTGCGGACCTCGTCGTCGAGGCCGTTGAACTCGCGCAGCTCGGGGATCCAGAACGGGTTCGGCAGGAACCGGCAGTCCATCACCAGGTCGGCGTCCATCGGCAGGCCGTACTTGTAGCCGAAGGACAGCACCGTGACGCGGGTGCGGGTGCTGGCCTCGGTGCCGAAGGCGTCCTCGATCTTGGACCGCAGCTGGTGCACCGACAGGTTCGAGGTGTCCAGCACCAGGTCGGCCTCGGAGCGCAGCCGGGACAGCAGCGAGCGCTCGGCGGCGATGCCGTCGGCCAGCCGCCCCTCCCCCTGCAGCGGGTGGCTGCGCCGCACCCCCTCGAAGCGGCGGATCAGCACCTCGTCGGTGGCCTCCAGGAACAGCACCTTCGGCTTGTAGCCGCGGGCGTCCAGGTCCTTGATCACCGCGCCCAGGTCCTCGGTGAACGCACGGCTGCGCACGTCCATCACGACCGCGACGCGGGTGATCGCGCCGCTGGAGCGCGCCCCCAGCTCCACCATGGTCGCGATCAGCTCGGGCGGCAGGTTGTCCACCACGAACCAGCCCAGGTCCTCCAGGCACTTGGCCGCGGTGCTGCGGCCCGCTCCGGACAGGCCGCTGACGACGGCGACCTCGATGCCCGACTCCTCAGTCACTGCTCTCCCCTTCAGCGTTCTCCGTCACCGGGCCCTGCCCGGCTCCCCCGTCCGCCGCCAGCGCCGAGTGCACGGTCTCGGCGGTGCGGCGGCCGATCCCGGGAACCGCGGCGATCTCCTCCACCCCGGCCTGGCGCAGCTTGCGCACCGAACCGAAGTGCTTGAGCAGCGCCGTGCGGCGGGTCTCGCCCAGTCCCGGAATCGCGTCCAATGTGGAGCTTGTCATGCGCTTGCCGCGCTTCTTGCGGTGGTAGGCGATGGCGAAGCGGTGCGCCTCGTCGCGGACCCGTTGCAGCAGGTAGAGCGCTTCGCTGGTGCGCGCCAGGATCACCGGGTCGGGATCGGCGGGCAGCCACACCTCCTCCAGGCGCTTGGCCAGGCCGATCACCGCGACGTCGGTGATGCCCATCTCGGTGAGCGCGTCGGCCGCGGCGTTGGCCTGCGGGCCGCCGCCGTCGATGACCAGCAGGTTCGGCGGGTAGGCGAACTTCTTCGGGCGGCCGGTGTCCGGGTCGACGGCCGACGGTTCGGCCTCGGCGGACTTGCCGGTCTCGCTGAGGTAGCGGTGGAAGCGGCGGCGCACCACCTCGTCGATGGAGCCCACGTCGCCGCCCTCGGCGCCCTCGCGGACCTCGAAGCGGCGGTACTCGGACTTGCGCGGCACGCCGTCCTCGAAGACCACCAGCGAGGCGACCACGTCGCTGCCCTGCACGTGGCTGACGTCGATGCACTCGATGCGCAGCGGCGCGGTGTCCAGCGCCAGCGCCTCCTGCAGCTCCTGCAGCGCCGCCGAGCGCGCGGTCAGGTCACCGGCGCGGCGCAGCTTGTACTGCTGGAAGGCCTCCTTGGCGTTGCGCTCGACGGTCTCCATCAGCGCCCGCTTGTCGCCGCGCTGCGGCACCCGCAGGCTCACCCGGCTGCCGCGCAGCTCGCTGAGCCAGCCGGCGATCGTCTCGGCGTCGCCGGGCAGCTGCGGCACCAGCACCTCGCGCGGGACCGGCGTGCCACCGGCGTCGGCCTGGTCGGCCAGCGACGCCTGCTCGCCGTAGAACTGGGTGAGGAACTGCGAGGTGAGCGCCTCGGTGTCCATCTCCTCGACCTTGTCGATCACCCAGCCCCGCTGACCCCGCACCCGACCGCCGCGGATGTGGAAGACCTGCACGGCGGCGGCCAGCTCGTCCTCGGCGAATGCGACGACGTCGGCGTCGGTGCCGTCGCCGAGCACCACCGCCTGCTTCTCCATCGCGCGCCGCAGCGCCTCCAGGTCGTCGCGCAGCCGGGCGGCTCGCTCGAACTCCAGCTCGGCGGAGGCGGTCTGCATCTCCTTGTCGAGCTTGCGCATCAGCTGGTCGGTGTGCCCGGCCAGGAAGTCGCAGAAGTCCTCGACGATGGTGCGGTGCTCCTCGGCGTCGACCCGGCCGACGCACGGCGCCGAGCACTTGCCGATGTAGCCGAGCAGGCACGGCCTGCCGATCTGGGAGTGCCGCTTGAACACCCCGCCGGAGCAGGTCCGCGCCGGGAACACCCGCAGCAGCAGGTCGAGGGTCTCGCGGATGGCCCACGCGTGCGCGTACGGGCCGAAGTACCGCACGCCCCTGCGGCGCGGGCCGCGGTAGACGTGCAGCCGCGGGTACTCCTCGTGCAGCGTCACGGCGAGCACCGGGTAGGACTTGTCGTCGCGGTAGCGGACGTTGAACTTCGGGTCGTACTCCTTGATCCAGGAGTACTCCAGCTGCAGCGCCTCGACCTCGGTGCCGACGACGGTCCACTGCACCCCGGTGGCGGTGGTGACCATCTGGCGGGTGCGCGGGTGCAGCCCGGCCAGGTCGGCGAAGTACGACGACAGCCTGCTGCGCAGGCTCTTCGCCTTGCCGACGTAGATCACCCGGCCACCGGCGTCGTGGAACCGGTAAACGCCGGGGGCGTCCGGGATCGTGCCGGGAGCGGGTCGGTAGGTGGACGGATCGGCCACCCCACCACCCTACGTGCGTGGTCCGACTGCCTGGATCTCGGTGCGGGAGGCACCACCGGCGCGCACGGCGGGGCACACTGGTCTTCCACGACCATGATCGGCCCGGGGAGGCCGCGCGCTTCCCCACGAGCAGGCGGGAGGTCAGCCGTGAACACCGACAACGCCCATCCCGATCGCGGGGCCCTGTCCGAGGTCGCCCCCGGAGTGCACGCGTGGGTCCAGCCCGACGGCAGCTGGTGGATCAACAACGCCGGGGCGGTGTTCGGCGACGACGGCGCGGTGCTGGTGGACACCTGCGCGACCGCGCGGCGCACGCAGCGCTTCCTGGACGCCGTGCGCGCGGCGGGCGGGGACGTGCCGATCCGGTTCGCGGTGAACACCCACCTGCACGGCGACCACACGCACGGCAACGCGCTGCTGCCGGACTCGACCGTCCTCATCGGACACCCGTCGACGCGGGACGGCATCCTCGCCGACACGATTCTGCGGGACCCGCCGCCGGTGTGGGCGCCGACACCGGAGTGGGGCATCACCGAGCACCGCGCTCCCTCGGTGCTGCTGGAGGATTCGCTGGTGCTGCACGTCGGCGGACGCCGGATCGAACTGCACCACCCGGGGCATCCCGCGCACACCTCCGGCGACGTGGTGGCGTGGGTGCCGGACGCGGAGGTGCTGTTCACCGGCGACCTGATCTTCCACGGCGTGACCCCGCTGGTGTTCATGGGATCGGTGGAAGGCGCGCTGAAATCGCTGGACTGGCTGGCGGGTTTCCGCGCGAGAACGGTGGTCCCGGGCCACGGGCCGGTGCTGCCCGGCACCTCGTTCCCGCGCGTGCTGGAGGACCAGGCCCGCTACTACCGCTTCGTCCTGGACACCGCCCGCCAGGCCCGCACCGACGGCCTCACCCCGCTGGAAGCGGCCCGGCGCTGCGATCTCGGCGAGTTCGCGAGCTGGCCGGACCCCGAGCGCATCGTCTTGAACCTGCACCGCGCCTACGCCGACGCCGACGACACCGAGGTCGACCTCGCAGCGGCCTTCGCGGACGCGGTCGCCTACAACGGCGGTCCTCTCCGCACCGCCGTCTGATCGTTTTCTCCCGGTGAAGGGCGCCTCCGGGCGAGTGCGTGCCAGAAGGCGCCCTTCACCGCTGGGTCACAGGGGGCGGGGGATGCGGTCTTGGACCGGGGCGAGGGTGACCGGGAGCGCCGGGAGGGTCTGGTACCAGTAGGCGGTCGAGGAGACGTCGTCGGAGCGCTTGTTGGCGTGGCCGTGCTCGATGGTCACCCGGATCGACTCGTCGAACACCACCGGGTCCTCCACGTGGAACCGGTAGTAGGAGACCTGGCCGCTCCAGTTCCGGCCGCCCGGCATGGTCAGGCCGTGGTAGGGCGCCTGGTACTGCTGGGTGGGGCACCACGCGGTGTTGAAGTAGTCCTCGGTGCCGGTGCCGTGCAGGCGCGGCGGCCACGCCTCGCCGTCGATGAAGAACATGTCATCGCCCTCGCCGTACCAGTTCCACTCGCTGGTGTGGCGGAGGTTGTGCACGTTGAGCACGGTGCCGACGTAGTGCCCGCGGCCCTCGGCCTCCAGGATCACGTAGTTGCCCTCGCCGCCGATGTTGGTGCCGCCGAAGAGGAATTCCTCGTTGGTCTGGTCGCCCTGCTCGACGCCGTCGGTGGGGTTCTGCCGCCGCCACTGCGCGTGGAAGTAGCCCAGTTCCGGATCGGCCTCGGCGTAGGTCTCGTAGTCGATGTAGAAGTAGAACGTCACCGGCTTGACGCTCATCTCGCTGATCAGCTCGAACCGGGCGCGCCCGGCGAAGGGCATGGCGAACCAGCAGTTGAAGCCCTTGCCGTCCTGCGGGCTCATCTGCAGCGGCGCGGACACGAAGTTGGCGCTGAGCCCGTGGCCCATGCCGAAGAAGTCGCCCAGCGGCACCAGCACGGCCGGCTGCGACTGGTCGTCCCAGGTGATCTTGAGGACGAGCCTGCGCAGGTAGTCCCCCTCCAGCTCGGCGGGCTTGCCGACGTGGTCGAGCGCCACGGTGCACCAGATGTGGGTGATCACGCCGGGGCCCTGGATGTCGGCCAGCTCCCGGGTCTGCCCCGGCTCGATGCGGAAGTTGTCGGTGTTGCCGCCGGTCTGGTCCCAGCTGGACACCCGGCCGCGCCTGCTGCTCCGCAACCGGGGCAGGTCGCGCAAACTGCTGCCGAAATCTCCGTAACCGCCCAAAACCGCCTCCCCAGAGGTGATGTGCGTCTCCTCGATCCCTTCTACCACGGAGATCGACAGGGCGGTGCTTTCCCGGGAAGGGCAAGCCGATCGACCTAATCAGGGCCCGCGCCACAGGCTCGGTTCCGCTGCCCGGCCAGCGGAATCATCTCCGGTCCATCGGGTGGACGGGCTCGCGCCAGGCGGGCGACCGCTTCCGCACGCGATCACCCGTTCGCACGGGTAATCGGCCGGGTGGTCACCGAGATGCCCCAGTCCGGCCATGAGTTCACCCCCGCAGCATCACGCTCCGCGCTCAGCCGACAGGAGCGCGGCGCACTGGTGCGCGGGGCGGACGCGAACCGACCCCGCCCCTCCGAACGGCGGCCGAACCACCCCGGTCACGCGAGGGCGCCCCGGCCGAGGCGACCGGGGCGCCCTGCGACCTGCGGTCAGCGGGCCGGCGGTTCGTAGTTCTCGATGCGGCGCAGGAGGTTCCGGATGCGGGCTCCGTAGAGCGGCGAGAGGGCGTAGCCCGGGTAGCTGGCGAACCAGCTGGCGCTGCCGAGGCTCACCGCGTCCGCGCCCGCCCAGAAGTACTCGCGGCAGTCGTCGAAGCTGCGGATGCCGCCGGTGGCGATGATCGGCAGGGTCACGTCCGCGTCGCGCAGCTCCTTGACCACCCGCAGGCCGATCGGCTTGATGGCGCGGCCGGAAAGGCCGCCGAAGCCGTTCTTCAGCAGCGGCCGCCCGGTGTTCGGGTCCAGCCGCAGGCCCTTGACGGTGTTGATCGCGGTCAGCGCGGAGACCCCGTGCTTGGCCGCCAGCCGCGCGTGGGCGACGTAGCCGTAGTCCGGTGACAGCTTCAGGATCACCGGGTGGTTGCTGCGCGGCACCGCCTCGGCCAGCACCGACTCGATGATCTGGTCGAAGTCGAAGTTGACGTTGTGGCAGGAGACGTTGAACTCGACCGCGGCGATCTCACCGGCGGGCACCGCGGCGTTGACCTTGTCCACCAGGGTGACGAACTCCTCGGCGGAGAACCCGCCGACGGAGATGATGGTGTTCTGCTCGCGGGTGCGCGGGTAGTAGTCGCGCAGGTAGGCGTCGATGCCGACGTTGCACCAGCCGAACGCGTTGAGCCAGCCGCCGTCGACCTGCCGCAGCGCCTGGCCGTAGCGCTTGAGCAGCGCGGGCAGCTCGTTGAGCGCCCAGTCGTCCTTGGTGGTGAAGTGCCCTTCGCGGGGCTCGACGGTGACGGTGCGGGTGGTGACCGCGCCGAAGCGCTCCAGCCGCACGAAGTTCGAGATCGGGCTCATGCCGTAGGCCATCACCTTGGCGTTGGCCACGCCGTAGCCCAGCAGGCTGGACGAGGTCACCAGGCGGTTGCGCAGTCTGATGTCGCCGAGCCGAACGCCGGGTTCGGCCGGAACGTCTCGCACCAACCGTAGGTTGCGCTCCTGGGCCACGCTCACGATCTCCTCCTACCCCGCGTCGACGACCTGCGCGTCGCAGCGTCGGCCTCCATTGTCCCCCATTCGCCGCTCCCCACCCCAGCGGCCTCGATCACATGGTCTGTTCGATGCCTTGTGCTTCGCACACCGTTCATGTTCGATCGAAGGTGTGGAGAGTTCGGAACGCACATCGACGATCGTCGAACGGCTGCGCCTGGCCGAGCGCGTCACGGTTGCCGAGCTGGCCGAGGCGACCGGCTGCTCGGAGATGACCATCCGCCGCGACCTCGACCAACTCGCCGAGCAGGGCGTGCTGCGCCGGGTGCGCGGCGGTGCGGTGAGCTTCCTGCGCGGCCATTCCGCGCCGTTCCCGCTGCGCGAGCGCGACGAAGTGGCCGTCAAGCAGCGGCTGGCCGCGGCGGTGGACGAGCTGATCACCGACTGCGAATCGGTGATCCTCGACTCGGGCACCACGACGCTGGAGGTCGCCAAGCGGCTCGCGCACCGGCGCCTCACCGCCATCCCGCTCGACCTGCACTCGGCGAACGCGCTGAGCAACGTGCCGCAGGTGGACCTGCTGCTGCCGGGCGGACGCACCAAGCCGGGCGAGCTGTCGTTCACCGGCCATCTAGCGGAGGCCTCGCTCCGCGCGCTGCGGGTGGACACCACGATCCTCGCCGTGTGCGGGCTGTCCGCCAAGCACGGCCTCACCGCCCACGACCTGGAGGAAGTGCCGGTGAAGCAGGCCGCGGTCAACGCCGCCCAGCGCGTCGTCGCGGTGTGCCACGGGGCGAAGTTCGCCCGCACCGGACTGGGGCTGGTCTGCCCGGTCACCGATCTCGACGTGGTCGTCACCGACACCTCCGCGCCGGAGGAGGCCCGCGCCGAGCTCGCGGCGGCCGGGGTGGAGGTGCGCGTTGTCTGAGACGAGCGTCGCGGTCCCGCAGCGGGCGCGCTGGGCCGTCACGGCCTACTTCGTGAGCACCGGTGCGGCGCTGGGCACCTGGACCGGGCGGATCCCGGCGATCAAGCAGGACCTGGGTCTGGACGAGGGGCAGGTGACGCTGGCACTGTTCGCGGTCGCGGCCGGTTCGGTGCTGGCGATGCAGGCCGTCGGGCACCTCGCCGACCGGTACGGCAGCGCCCGGGTGCTGAGGCCTGCCGGGCTGGCGATGGCGGCGAGCCTGCTGGTGCCGGGCTACGCGGGCAGCCTGCCGGTGCTGCTGGTGGGCCTGCTGCTGTTCGGCGCCGGGCACGGGACCGTCGACGTGGCCATGAACACCCACGCGATGCAGGTGCAGCGCGGCTACGGGCGGCCGATCGTGAGCACGTTCCACGCGATGTTCAGCGTCGGCGGCCTGCTGGGCGCCGGGGTCGGCGCCCTGGCCGCCCACGCCTCGATCGGCGCCGGCGCGCACTTCGCCCTCGTCGGGGCAGCGCTCGCCGCGGTGCTGCTGGTGGCCGGCCGCGAACTGCTCCCGCCGGAAGCGCAGGTGCGGAGCGGTTCCGCGCCGCGGCAGCGCGGGATCTCGCCGGGCATCCTGTTCCTCGGCGTGCTGGCGTTCTTCTGCTCGGTCGGTGAGGGCTCGATGGCCGACTGGTCGCCGCTGTACCTGCACGACGTGCTGGAGACCGGCCCGGCGGTCGCGGCGATCGGCTACGCGGTGTTCTCCGCGATGATGGCCGTCTTCCGGTTCCTGGGCGACTTCCTGGTCGCGCGGCTCGGCCCGGTGGTGCTGGTCCGCTGCTGCGGCGCGATCGCCGGTACCGGCCTGGGCACGGCGTTGCTGCTGCACCACCCGGTGGCGGCGATCATCGGGTTCGCGCTGTTCGGCATCGGGCTCTCGTGCATCATCCCGCAGGTGTTCAGCGCGGCGGGCAGCCGCGACCCGAGCCGCAGCGGCCGGGACCTGGCCCAGGTCAGCACCCTCGGCTACGGCGGTCTGCTGGCCGGCCCGGTGGTGATCGGCCTGATCTCCAGCTGGACCGACCTGAGCATCGGCCTCGCGGTCCCAGCCGCCCTGGCCCTCCTGGTCGCCCTCTCCGCCCCGGCCGTCCGCCCCCGCTGACGCGGGGTCGTGAGTGCGTAGCAGTGTTTCGAACACTGCTACGCACTCACGACCATCAGCGGGCTGCGGTCACCGCGGCTTCGAGGTAGGCCTGGGCCCGATCCACCGCTGCGACCAGGGAATCCGGGGTCAGACCGGCGATCAGCTGGTCCGCCTCGCGCAGTCCCGCCCGGGCGAGCAGGCGCTTCTCGTTGGTCACCCACTCCCCTCTCGCCGCCAGGACCGCGTGGGCCGATTGGCAGGCCGCCTGCGCGATCGCGCCGGCGGTTTCGGCGAGCCGCCCGTGCGGCGCGTGGTTGGCGCGCGCGTAGGCGAGGGTGAGCGAGGCCTGCTGCCACCAGACCTCCGGTGCGGCTTCGCGCAGCGGCCGCGGGAACTCCGGGCGCGGCAGTTCGCCGTGCAGCACCCGGTTGATCGCCAGCTCGGCCAGCACCAGGTAGCTCGGGATGCCCGCCAGGTGGAACATCAACGGCTGCCACTCGAATCGCCCGGCCCGCGCTTCGCCGAGCACGTGCTCGACGACGTCGAGATCGCGGTAGTGGACGTCCACCGGGCGGTCGTCGATCCGCAGCCAGGCGCCGCCGTTGAACACGCCGCCGCCCCAGGCGCCGAGTTCGGACACCTCGCCGGGCCAGCCGACGTCGCGCAGGTGCTGCGGCTCGAACCGGCCGCGGTAGTAGATCGCGAAATCCCAGTCGCTGTCGGTGCGGTGCGTGCCCTGGGCGCGCGATCCGCCGAGGCTCACCGCGCGCACTCCGGGCAGCGCGGCGAGGCGGTCGGCGACGTGGGTCTCGAAATCGGCTTCTTCCGGCAAAACGGCTCCTCATGGGCAGGATCGATCAGCGCGACCGGCGAGGTCGCGCCGCGGGACGGGATGATCACTGCGCGGAGCCCATGCGGCGGAGGCTATCAGCGGTCGACGAAGGTCAACCAGTGGCGGTAGCGCTCGTCCGCGCCGCTGACCGCTGCGCTGAACGCGTCGCGGATCTCGGCGGTCATAGGGCCGGGCGCGCCGATCTCCCGGTTGTCGACCGAACGCACCGGTGTCACCTCGGCCGCGGTGCCGCACAGGAACATCTCGTCGGCGGCGTAGAGGTCCGAGCGCAGGAGGCTCTCGCGCCGCACGGTGATCCCCAGGTCCGCGGCCAGCGTCGCGACCGTGTCCTGCGTGATGCCCTCCAGCGCACCGGCGCTGGACGGCGGGGTGAAGAGCACGTCGCCGCGCCGGATGAAGATGTTCTCGCCGGAGCACTCGCTCACGTAGCCGTCGGTGCTCAGCAGGACCGCTTCGTCGAACCCGGCCTCGCGCGCTTCGAGCTTGGCCAGCGCGGAGTTGAGGTAGGGGCCGGTGGCCTTGGCGGCGGTGGGCACCACGGTCGGATCGTTGCGGCGCCAGGAGCTCGTCATCAGCCGGATGCCCTGCGCGGCGTCGTCGCCGAGGTAGGCGCCCCACTCCCAGCTGCTGATCGACATCCGCACCTCGGCCCCGGTGGGGTCGACGCCCATCGCGCCGTAGCCGAGGTGGGCGAGGTGGCGGACGTAGCAGGAGCGGTGGCCGTTGGCGCGCACCAGTTCCAGCGTCGCCGCGCGCAGTTCCGCCTTGTCGCGCGGCAGCGCCATGCGCAGCATCCTGGCGCTGCGGAACAGCCGGTCCAGGTGCTCGTCGAGTCGGAACAGCGCCGGTCCGTCCGATGTGGAGTACGCGCGGACGCCCTCGAAAACCCCGGTGCCGTAGTGCAATCCGTGGCTGAGCACGTGGATCCGGGCGTCCTGCCACGGAACCAGCTCGCCGTCCATCCAGATGTGGTCCGCCTCGGTCAGCGCCATCGCAACCCTCCCGCAAAAGTGGCTTGTCTCGCGATGTGGAACAGGCCACTTCGCGGTCAAGTGACACGTTAGCAATTGGCTCACTCCTCCACTAGACCGTGGTCCTCCTTGCGGCAGAATGGCCCCATGCCAACCGCCGATGTGGACCAGTTCGCCGCGTTGATCCGCGACCGACTCCGCCACGGGCACGGACCGCTGAGCCGCCGGCTCGCCACCGCGCTCACCGACCTCGCCCGCACCGGCGCGCTCAGCCCCGGCACCCGCCTGCCCTCCGAGCGCGACCTGGCCCGCGTGCTGGAGTGCAGCCGCGGCGCGGTGGCCGCCGCGTTCAACGCGCTCTTCGAGGACGGGATCTGCGAGCGCAGGCACGGGAGCGGCACGTACCTCACCGACTCCGGCGCGGCGTCGGCGATGGACCGCCTGCTCAGCCCCGGCGCGGTGTTCGCCGATCTGTCCACATCGGTCGTCCCCGACCCCGCGCACCTGCACCTGCCCAAGCTCGATCCGGCCGACCTCCTGCACACCCCCAGCAGGCACGGCTACGACCGGCTCGGCGAGCCCGGCCTGCTGGAACTCCTCGGCGACGTGCTGATCACCGGCGGCGGGCAGCAGGGCATCGACCTGAGCACCCGCTGCCTGGCCCGGCCCGGCGAAGCGGTGCTGGTCGAGGAACCCACCTACCCCGGAGCGCTGGCCGCCATCACCGGGTGCGGAGCGCGGGCGATCGCGGTTCCCACCGATGAGCAGGGCATGGTTCCCGAGGCGCTCAGCGAGGCGCTGAGCAGGCATCGGCCCGCCTTCGCCTACGTCCAGGCCGTCCGCAACCCCACCGGCGCGGTCGCCGGGGCCGGGCGCGTGCAGGAACTGGCCGAGATCGCGCGCGAGGCCGAGCTGCCGGTGGTCGTCGACCACACGCTGGCCGAGGTCGTGCACGAGGGCGCGCCGCCCGGCCGGTTCGCCGACACCCACCCGCACGGCACCGTCGAGGTCCACTCGCTGTCGAAGGCGCTGTGGGGCGGCCTGCGGGTGGGCTGGCTCGTGGCCCCCGAACCGCTGCGCGCCCAGCTCACCGAGCTGAAGCAGACCAGCGACCTGGCGACCAGCACGGTCAGCCAGCGACTCGCGGCGGAACTGCTGCGGCACAACGACTTCGCGGCCTGGCGCGACGAGCTGACCCGCCGCCGCGACCACCTGTCCGCCGCCCTGCGCCGGGAACTCCCGCAGTGGACCTGGAACCGCCCGGCCGGTGGCCTGTCGCTGTGGGTGCGGCTGCCGGGCACCGACACCGATGCCTTCGCCGAACTGGCCCGCGAGCACGGCGTCGCGGTCGCGCCGGGCTCGATGTTCTCCGCCGACCGCCGCGACCGCGACCGCCTGCGGCTCAGCTTCGCGCTGCCACCGGAACTCCTCGACCAAGCCGTACCGGCCCTGGCCCGAGCCTGGTCCGCCCGCAGCTGACCACCGCCGTCGCCGGGGCGGGCGGATGCGCTCCACATCGGATCGTCCGGGAGAATTCGCGGCAGCACTGGAAGCGAGATCGAGGAGAACGCTCGTGAACACCGAGAAGCCGAAGATCGCCAAGCCGACCGGCGAGCCGCCGACCGAGCTGGTGGTCAAGGACATCACCGTCGGCGAGGGCAAGGAGGCCACCGCGGGCACCGTGGTCGCCGTCCACTACGTGGGCGTCTCGCACAGCACCGGCAAGCAGTTCGACGCCAGCTGGGACCGCGGCGAGCCGCTGCAGATCACGCTCGGCAAGGGCCAGGTCATCGAGGGCTGGGACCAGGGCCTGCAGGGCATGCGGGTCGGCGGCCGCCGCCAGCTCGTCATCCCGCCGCAGATGGCCTACGGCGACCGCGGTGCGGGCGGGGTCATCGCCCCCGGCGAGACCCTGGTCTTCGTCTGCGACCTCGTGGCCGCCCGCTGAACAGCGACGAGGCCCGCGACCACCTCGGTCGCGGGCCTCGCGCGCTCAGCGCTCCGCCTCGGAGCCCATCTTCTGATCTTCGTCTCAGCGTTCGCCTGGCGAGGACAGCCCGAGTGCCGTGCATCGGGGTCCGGGCAGGGCTGAGGTACCGCCACCCGCACCGCCACGCAAGCAGCCTTCTCAGGCGTCCTGGGACTGGCGGCGCAGTTCGCGCAGGTCGCGCATCGCCTTGATGGCCTGCTCGCCGTCGGCCGCCTGGATCGCCATGATCGGCACGTACTCGTCCTCCGGCAGCTCCAGCCGGGCCCACGCCGAACCGTCCGGGAAGGACACCGACTGCACCACCGGCCACGAGTAGCGGTGGGTGCCGATGATGTTGCGGACCTCGAGCCCGTCGGAGTCGGCGCGCAGCCGCGGCCGCGTCAGCAGCATCACCCCGGCCGCCAGCAGCACGCCCAGGAAGCCCATCGCGATCTGGTCGGAAACCGAGAAGATCACGCCGGTCGGGCTGTTCGTCAGCAGGGTGCCGACCAGCGCGAACACGAGGACCAGCACCACCGCGATCGGGATCGCCACCCGGCGGATCTTCCGCGGTCGCACCTCCACGCTCACAGGAACCCCCGCTCGCCGTTCCAGCCCCGCAGCTCCCGCAGCACCAGCGCGGTCTCCAGCGCCGCCGCGGTGGCCTCGAAACCCTTGTCCTCCACCGAGTCGTCGAACCCGGCCCGCGCCTCGACCTGCTCCACCGTGTCGCAGGTCAGCACGCCGTTGCCGACCGCCGTGGACTCGTCCAGCGCCACCCGGGTCAGGCCCTGGGTGACCGAATCGCAGACGTACTCGAAGTGCGGGGTGCCGCCGCGCACGACCACGCCGAGCGCGACCACCGCGTCGTGCTGGTGCGCCAGCTGCTGGCAGACCACCGGCAGCTCGATGGAACCGGGCACCCGCACCACCGTGGGCTCGGCGATGCCGGCCTCCGCAGCCGCCGCCAGCGCGCGGGCGAGCATCTGCTCCACGTACCGCTCGTGCCAGCGGATCGCCGCGATGCCCAGCCGCAGCTCGCCGGCTTTCGGCACGCTGACGCGCGGCCTCCCCTCGCCACTCATGCCGTCACTCCAGTCTCGCCGTTGATCGAGGAATCCTCGCCGTCGTCGAGATTGTCCAGCACGTGCCCCATGCGGTCGCGCTTGGTCCGCAGGTAGCGGATGTTCTCCGGGTTGGGGCGGATCGGCAGCGGCACCCGGTCCACGATCCGCAGCCCGTAGCCCTCCAGCCCGACGCGCTTGGCCGGGTTGTTGGTGAGCAGCCGCATCGACTTGACGCCGAGGTCGCAGAGGATCTGCGCGCCCTGCCCGTAGTCCCTGCTGTCCACCGGCATGCCCAGCTCGACGTTGGCGTCCACCGTGTCGGCGCCGTCGTCCTGCAGCTGGTAGGCCTGCAGCTTGTGGATCAGGCCGATGCCCCGGCCCTCGTGCCCGCGCATGTAGAGCACCACGCCGCGGCCCGCTTCGGCGACCTTGGCCATCGCCGCGTCCAGCTGCGGTCCGCAGTCGCAGCGCAGCGAGCCGAGCACGTCGCCGGTCAGGCACTCGGAGTGCACCCGCACCAGGATGTCCTCGCCGTCGCCGATCTCGCCGTAGACCAGGGCCAGGTGCTCGATGCCGTCGATGGTGCTGTCGTAGCCGAAGGTGCGGAAGGTGCCGTGCGCGGTGGGGATGCGCGCCTCGGCGACCCGGACGACCTGCTTCTCGAAGCGGCGCCGGTAGGCGATCAGGTCGGCGATGGTGATCAGCGCGAGGTCGTGCTCCTCGGCGAAGACCTCCAGCTCGTCGCGACGGGCCATGTCGCCCTCGGACTTCTGGCTCACGATCTCGCACAGCGCGCCCGCCGGGCGCAGGCCCGCCAGGCGGGAGAGGTCGACCGCGGCTTCGGTGTGGCCGGGCCGGCGCAGCACGCCGCCGTCGCGGGCGCGCAGCGGGACGACGTGGCCGGGCCGGGTGAGGTCCTTGGCCGTGGACTCGGCACCGGCCAGCACCTGCAGCGTCTTGGCGCGGTCGGAGGCCGAGATGCCGGTGCTCACGCCTTCGGCGGCGTCCACGGTGACCGTGTAGGCGGTGCCCTTGCGGTCCTGGTTCCAGTAGTACATCGGGGGCAGGTCGAGGCGGTCGCAGTCCTCGCCGGGCATGCCGACGCAGATGTAGCCGGACGTGTAGCGGACCATGAACGCCACCAGCTCGGGCGTCGCCTTCTCCGCGGCGAAGATCAGATCGCCTTCGTTCTCGCGGTCCTCGTCGTCGACCACCACCACCGGACGCCCGGCGGCGATGTCGGCCAACGCGCGCTCGATGCTGTCGAACTTGTTCGTGCTCACGGTGCCGCCAACCTCGGGGTTCATCACTGCGCCTCCCTGACGCCGCCATTGTCCCCCGAACGGGCCTGCGCACCATGGGCCCGGTGGTCCAGCTGCGCCGCCGCGAGCCGTTCGAGGTGCTTGGCCAGCACATCCACCTCGATGTTCACTTCGTCACCCGGTGCGCGGTGGCCGAGCGTGGTCAGCTCCTTGGTCGTCGGGATGAGCGCCACGCTGAACGTCGATTCGCCCGCTTCGACCACCGTCAGCGACACGCCGTCGACGGTGATCGAGCCCTTCTCCACCAGGTAGTGCGACAGCCGCTTCGGCAGTTCGAAGCTGGTGAGCCCGTCGGCGCCGGTGCCGCGCAGCACCGCGGTGCCGTCGACGTGGCCCTGCACGATGTGCCCGCCGAGCCGGTCGCCGAGCGCCATCGCGCGCTCCAGGTTGACCCGGTCGCCGACGGCGATGCCCTTGAGCGAGGAGCGGCGCAGCGTCTCGGCCACCACGTCGACCGTGAACTGCCCGTCGCCGACGGTGACCACCGTCAGGCACACGCCGTTGACGGCGATCGAGTCGCCGTGCTTGGCGTCCTCGGTCACCACGGGTCCGCGGACGGTGAGCCTGCTGCCATCGTCCAGAGGCTCGACCGCCTCGATGGTGCCGAGTTCCTCGACGATCCCGGTGAACACTGCTGCCTCCTTGCCTCCGGCGTCGTCGTGGTCCTCAGCTCTCCTGCGGGACCGCGCTGATGCGGACGTCCGGGCCACTCATAGTCGTCTCTTCGATCTGCAACCGCCATGCCTGCGAGATGCTTCCCACTCCGGCTTCGCCGAGCGCGGCCGGACCGGCGCCGAGCAGCGCCGGAGCCACGTAGGCCAGCACCCGGTCCACGCAGCCCGCCTGCACGAACGCACCGGCCAGCCGCGGCCCGCCTTCCAGCAGCACGTCGACGATGCCGCGCTCGGCCAGCGCCGCCAGCGCCGCGCGGGGATCGCCGCCGGGCAGCTGCACCGTTTCGGCCGCGTCGTCGAGCACCTTCGCCGACGCGGGGATCTCGCTGTCGCCGATGACGACCCGCAGCGGCTGCCGCTCCAGCAGCGTCCCGTCGGCAGCGCGGGCGGTCAGGTGCGGGTCGTCGGCGCGGACCGTGCCGGTTCCCGCGATGATCGCGTCCGCCCGGGCGCGGAGCCGGTGCACGTCGGCGCGGGATTCGGCGGAGCTGATCCACTTGCTGGTGCCGTCCGCCGCCGCCGAACGCCCGTCCAGCGTGGCGGCGTACTTCCAGGTCACGTGCGGGCGGCCGGTGCGGGCGAAGTGCAGCCACGCGCGCAGCGGCCCGGCCGCCACCTCGTCGGCCAGCAGCCCGCTCACGACCTCCACGCCCGCTGCGCGCAACCGCTCCGCACCACCGCTGGCCAGCGGGTTGGGATCGGAAGCGGCGTGCACGACGCGCGCGACACCGGCTGCGATCAGCGCATCGGTGCACGGTGGCGTGCGCCCGGTGTGCGAGCAAGGCTCCAGCGTCACCACAGCGGTGCCGCCCCGCGCCCGCTCCCCCGCCGCGCGCAGCGCGACGACCTCCGCGTGCGGGCCGCCCGGTGGCCGGGTCGAGCCGACCCCGACGACCTCACCGCCGGTACCGAGGATCACGCAGCCGACGGGCGGGTTCGGGCTCGTGGTGCCCCGGACCTGCTCGCTGGCCGCGACCGCGGCACGCATCGCCTGCTCTTCGCCACGAGCGACCATCGTCGTCCTCCCGCTCCCCGCTCCCGTGAGTGCTTTGTGGGGCTATAGCACCGCAAAGCACTCACGAGGGCACGATCACCGCCGGGCGTGGGCGAAGTTCGGGGTCGCCTTCGCGCGCAGCGCTTCCACGGCCTTGGCCGGGTCGTCGGCGTTGTAGACCGCCGAGCCCGCCACGAAGCAGTCCACGCCCGCCTCGGCCGCCTGCTCGATGGTGTCGGCGTTGATCCCGCCGTCGATCTCCACCACCAGCTTGAGGTGGCCGGTGTCGACCAGCTCGCGGGCCTTGCGGGCCTTGTCCAGCACGTCGGCCATGAACTTCTGGCCGCCGAAGCCCGGCTCCACCGACATCACCAGCAGCGTGTCGTAGTGCTTGAGCACGTCCAGGTACGGGTCCAGCGGAGTGCCCGGCTTGATCGACAGGCCTGCCTTGGCGCCCGCGGCGCGCAGGTCCTTGGCGATGGCGATCGGGTCCTTGGCGGCTTCCACGTGAACCGTGACGTTGTAGGCGCCTGCCTCGGCGTAGCCGACGGCCCAGCGGTCCGGGTCCTCGATCATCAGGTGGCAGTCGACCGGGATGTCGGTCGCCTTCAGGATCGACTCGACCACCGGCAGGCCCAGGGTCAGGTTGGGCACGAAGTGCGCGTCCATCACGTCCACGTGCAGCCAGTCGGCCCGCTTGCCGGGCTCGCCGTTCACGGCGGCGATCTCATCGGCGAGGCGGGCGAAATCTGCGGACAGGATGGAGGGCGCGATCATCGGCTGGTTCGACACATGCGGGAGTGTAAATCCCGCGCATTCCCCAGCTCAGATCACCCTCACCACCCGAACGGGTGAGCGGTGGTCCCGGTGGTCGCGCGCCCCCGGAACCGGCTACTTCGCGCTCTCGACCTCGGAGTCGGGTTCGGCCGCGCGGCGGCGGTGGATGACGTAGTACGCCACGCAGAGGATGACGACGAACGGGACGCCCGCCTTCCACGCGGTGTTGAACTGCTCGGTGAACGGCGTGGTCAGCAGGACCGCCGCGACGAAGAGCATCGCCAGCACGGTCGTCACCGGCGCGCCCGGCAGCCGGACCGGGGACGGCGGCAGGCCCTCCGCCGCGCGGCGGCGCCGGAACACCAGCTGGCTGGCGAAGATCATCAACCAGGTCACCAGCGCCCCGAACAGCGCCAGGCCCAGCAGCATCGGGAACGCCGAGTCCTCGGCGAACACCGCCAGCGCCGCGGCCAGCGCCAGCCCGGCCGCCGAGAGCACCAGCGCCCGGCGCGGCACGCCGTTGCCGCTGACCTTGGCGAACCACCTCGGCGCGTAGCCGTCCATCGCCAGCGAGTGGGTCATCCGCGCGGTGATGTAGAGGTTGGTGTTCATCGCCGACAGCGCCGCGGTGAGCACCACGAAGTTCATGATCCCGGCCGCCGCCGGGATGCCCACCATGCTGAACAGCCGCACGAACGGGCTCTCGGTGACCTCGCCGGAGGACGACACCTCGTTCCACGGCAGGATCGAGACCACCACGAGCATCCCGAGCACGTAGAACAGCGCCAGCCGCAGCACCATGCCGCGCGCGGCGCGCGGGACGTCCCGGCCGGGGTTGCGGGACTCGGCGGCGGTGATCGACACCGCCTCGGTGCCCAGGTAGGAGAAGGTGACGACGGTCAGCGCCAGCCACACCGCGCCGATGCCGTTGGGCAGGAACCCGTCGTGCTCGGTCAGTGCCCCGACACCGGCGGGCTCCTGGCCGGGCAGGCCGAAGAAGATGTAGAAGACGCCCAGCCCGATGAACACCACGATCGTGACGACCTTGATCATGGCGAACCAGTACTCGAACTCGCCGAAGAACCGCACCGCGGCGAAGTTGACCGCCAGCATCACCAGCGAGAACGCCACCACCGGCATCCACAGCGGCAGCTGCGGGTACCAGAACTGCACGTAGAGCCCGGCCGCGATGACCTCGCTGCCGATGTTGACCACCTGGGCGGCCCAGTAGATCCACCGCGACACGAAGCCCGGCAGCCCGCCGAGGTAGCGCTGCACGACCGCGCCGAACCCACCGGCCTCCGGGTGCACCACGATCATCTCGGCCAGCGCGAAGGCCAGCGCCAGCGCGGCGAACGCGGCCACCGCGTAGGCGATGATCACGGCCGGTCCGGCGATGGAGATCGCCAGGCCGGAGCCGAGGAACAACCCGGTGCCGATAGCACCGCCGATGGCGATCATGCCGACCTGGCGGCCGGACAGATCCCGGCGTAACCCGGACTGCTGCTCCGGTGCGGTCTCCTGTGCCACTACGCCTCCCACTCGTCGCGCACCGCTGCGGCGCGCGACGAGCACCTTACGACGGGAAGGGCACCACCGGCGGCCTCGGTTGCGCACTTGTGGCCCGAACCCGCCCCGGAGACCGCTTCCGCACGTAGGCGAAGTTCACCCTGTGCGGTGGCGATTTCGTGCGAAAAGGACACCGCGGAGGGTGGCGGCGGAGGTCAGCGGGGCAGGGTGAGGTCGATCGGGGTGCCTTCCTCCACCGAGCGGCTGACGGTGCAGTACTTGGTGATCGCGCGCTCGACGGCTTCGAGCAGCTTGGCGCGGTCGTCGTCCTCGATCGCGCTGAGGTCGACGTCGAAGCCGACCTGGACCCGGGCGAACTTGTGCTTGTCCTCCGGCACCTTGGTGCGGTCCGCGTGCACGGTCAGCTCGGCATCCTCGCCCAGCCGCCGGACCAGCAGGTTCTCGCTGGTCACCGCCGAGCAGGCGGCGATCGCGGCGAGCAGCAGCTCACCGGGCGTGAAAGCCTCGGGGGCGTCCTCCCGCCCGATCGCGACCTGGGCTCCGCGCGGGTTGGTCGCGCGGAAGGTGTGCTGACCGGTCCGGGTCACTTCGACCGGAGTGGAAGACATTCGTACCACCTGACGCTCGTTGGGGTTGCCGGTCCAGCCTCGGCTGCGAGGCGTGCGTGGTCAACCTCTGGGATCGATTGCGGGCCGGGCTCACGTGGCACTACATGTAGCGGGGCCCGACGGCGGCCTGTAGCCAGGCAGCCGGTCGAGCACCACCACCGCGGTGCGGCTCGCCGCATCGTGGAACACCCCGCCAGACCGCGTTGTTCCGAACTGGGATCGAGGCCATGACCACAACTTCGGGAGGTCTGCAGCGCCGGCTGACGCTGCGCGACCTGATCGTCTCCGGGCTGCTGTTCATCGGCCCGCTCGCTCCCGTCGGCGTCTTCGGCGTGCTGGACGCGCGCAGCGGGGGCGCCGTGGCGCTGGTGTACGTCGTGGCGACGATCGCCATGAGCTTCACCGCGTGGTCCTACGCGCGGATGTCGGCCGCAGTGCCCAAGGCGGGGTCGGTGTTCGCCTACGCCTCGGCCGGGCTGGGGAGAGCGCCGGGCTTCGCGGCCGGGTGGATGATCATGCTCGACTACCTGTTCATTCCGAGCGTGGCCTCGCTGTTCGTCGGCATCGCGACCAACTCGCTGCTGCCGCAGATCCCGGTGTGGCTGGCGACCGGCGCGGCGATCGTGGTGGTGACCGCGCTGAACCTGACCGGCGTCAAGGTCGCGGCGATCGTCGGCACGGTGGTGCTGGTGGTGGAGATCGTGCTGCTCGTGGTGTTCGTGGTCGCCGCGCTGGTGGTGCTGGCCGGTGAGGGCCCGGCGCGGCCGTGGTTGTCGCCGTTGACCGGCTTCGAAGCGTTCGCGCCGCTGGCGGTGCTGGGCGCGGTGTCGGTGGCGGTGCTGTCGTTCCTGGGCTTCGACGCCATCGCGTCCTTCGCCGAGGAGAACACCGGCTCCTCGCGCCAGGTCGGCCGGGCGCTGCTGTTCTGCCTGGCGCTGAGCGGCGTGCTGTTCTTCGTGCAGACCTACCTGGCGTCCCTGCTCAGCCCGCTGACGCCGCAGCGGCTGGCGCAGGACCCGAACGCGCAGGACTCCGCGTTCTACGACATGCTGCGGGCCGCGCTGGGCGGCTGGCTGGCGGTGGCCGTGACGGCGGTGAAGGCGATCGCCCCGGCGTTCTCCGCGATGATCGCGCAAGCCGCGGTGAGCAGGCTGCTGTTCGGCATGGCCCGCGACGGGCAGCTGCCCGCCGGTCTCGCCCGCATCGACCGCCGCACGCACGTCCCGCGCAACGCGACGCTGCTGGCCGCCGTGGTGACGCTGCTCGTGTCGGTGTGGGCGGCGTCGGCCGAGGACGGCCTCGAGGTCCTGTCGTCGATGGTGACGGTCGGCGCGCTGACCGCGTTCGTGCTGCTGCACGCCTCGGTGATCGGCTACTTCGCGGTGCCGGGCCGGGAGCGCAGCGCCTCGACGGTGGTGATCCCGGTGATCGGCGGCCTGATCTCGGTGGTCGTGCTGGTCACGGCCAGCGGACTGGCCCTGGCGGTGGCGGCGGTGTGGCTGGTGCTCGGCCTGATCACCTACGCCGTCCGCAACCGCACCACCGCGCGCGGCTGATACGGCCTTCGCCCCTGCTTCGGGTGTCGGGCGATGTCACGCGAAATCGGCACCCCGCCCGCCTGCGGGATTTCGCGCGAGATCGCCCTCCCGGCACCGCACCGACGCCGAGCCGGGCCAGCGGGGCGGGCGTTGCCGGCAAGCCTTCGGAGGCGACGGTTGCGGGGCGGTCAGTCCTGGCCGATGTCCTCGTACCAGAGCTCGGGGTGTGCGGCGATGAAGTCGGCCATCATCCGGGTGCAGCCCGGGTCGTCGAGGACCACGACCTCCACGCCGTGCTCGGCCAGCCAGTCGTGGCCGCCGTGGAAGTTGCGGGCCTCGCCGATCACGACGCGGCTGATGCCGAACTGGCGCACCAGCCCGCTGCAGTACCAGCACGGCGACAGCGTGGTCACCATCGTGGTCCCGGCGTAGGAGCGCTGCCGCCCCGCGTTGCGGAAGGCCGCGGTCTCCCCGTGCACCGACGGGTCGTCGTCCTGCACGCGCCGGTTGTGCCCCTTGCCGAGCACCTCGCCGTCGCGACCGATCAGCGCGGCGCCGATGGGAATCCCGCCTTCGGCGAGTCCGGTCTCCGCCTCGGCCACCGCCACGGCCAACCACCGCCGGTAGTCCACTTCAGACACTCCGCACCACCCACCTCTCGACGCGCGCCGACCGAACAACGGTCACCGCACCCACCCCACCACGACAAGCCCCCAACACCAAGACCGACGCACACCAACCCGCGCAACTTCAATTGAAATCAGACACCAGATTTCAATTGAAGTTGCACCCACCGTCGGCGTGTCGGGACCCCGACACGCCGAGGTGCGTCGGGTTCTCCGCAATTTCAATTGAAATCAGACGTCCAATTTCCATTGAAATTGCGGAATGTCCAGGTCAGGCCGGGATCTGGAGGAGGGCGCAGAACATCGCGTCGGTGCCGTGGCGGTGCGGCCACAGCTGGACCGACGGACCGTCGCCGAGGTCCGGCACGTCCGGGAAGTACGGGCGGGCGTCGAGCTGGGTCACACCGGTGCGGCGGATCGCGTCGGAGACCACTCCCTCGGTCTCCGGCAGGTGCGGCGAGCACACCACGTAGGCCACCACGCCGCCGGGACGGGTCAGGCCGATGGCCGAGAGCAGCAGTTCCCGCTGCAGCTTCGTCAGGTCGCCGACGTCGGAGGGCTGACGCCGCCAGCGCGCCTCCGGGCGCCGCCGCAGCGCGCCGAGGCCGGTGCACGGCGCGTCGACCAGCACGCGGTCGTAGCCGGGTTCCAGACCCGGGTCGCGGCCGTCGCCGACGTGCACGTTCACCGACAGGCCCTCGGTCGCCTGCCGGATCAGCTCCGCGCGGTGCGGGGCCTGCTCGACCGCGTCGAGCGTGCCGCCGTCCATGGTGATCAGCGCGCCGAGCAGGTTGGCCTTGCCGCCGGGACCCGCGCACAGGTCCAGCCAGCGCAGGTCGGGGCCGGTCAGCTCCGGCCGGGTCAGCGCGAGCGCGACCAGCTGGCTGCCCTCGTCCTGCACCGACGCGAAGCCCTCGCGCACGGGCTCCAGGTCGCCCGGGTCGCCCGCGCCGGCCTCCAGCCGCACGCCGTAGGGCGAGTACGGCGCCGGGTCGCCGCCGGTGATCGCGGCGAGCTCGTCGGCGCTGATCTCGCCGGGACGCGCGGTCAGGTGCACCGCCGGGCGGGCGTCGTCGGCGGCCAGCGCGGCGTCCAGCTCGTCGAGGCCGACCGCGTCGGCGAAGGCCTGCGCGATCCAGCGCGGGTGCGCGTGGCGCATCGCGAGGTGGCCGATCGGGTCCTCGGAGCGCGCCGGGGCGAGCTTCTCGATCCAGCCCTGCTCGTCGAGCTCGGTGGCGCTGCGCAGCACCGCGTTGGCGAAACCGGCCAGCTTCGAACCGGATTCGAACCGCACGATGTCCACAGTGGAGGCAACGGCGGCGTGCGCCGGGATCCGGGTGCGCAGCAGCTGGTAGACGCCGATGCGCAGCGCGTCGAGCAGCTTCGGGTCCATCTCGGACAGCGGGCGGTTGCTGCAGTCGTCGATGACGGCGTCCAGCAGGCCCTGCGCCCGGCACGCGCCGTAGGTCAGCTCGGTGGCCAGCGCGGCGTCCCGGCCGCTGATCCGGCGCTGCTTGAGCAGCGGCGGCAGCGCCAGGTTGGCGTAGGCGTCGCGTTCCCGGACGGCGCGCAGCGTCTCGACCGCGACCAGGCGCACCGGGTCGGCGTCCACCGGTCGCGGCGGACTGGACTTGCGTCGCGGTGGGCGGGCCTTGCCCGGCCGGGACGGCCGACGGCGTTCGTTCACTTGAGCCGTTCTCCTTGCTCGATGCGTGTTCCGCGGGCCCAGTCGGTGGCGGCCATCCGCTTCTTGCCCGGCGCCTGCACCTCGCCCAGCGCGACGGCCGAGGTGCCGGTGCCGACCAGCACCCGGCGCTTCTCCACCCGGATCTCCCCCGGCGGCAGTTCATCGTCCACGATGGACACCGGACCGAGCTTGAACCGCCCGTCGCCCAGCAGCGCCCACGCGCCCGGGTCGGGCGTGACCGACCGGATGAGCCGGTCCACGGCGGTCGCGGGCGCGGTGAAGTCCACCTTGGCGTCCTCGACGGTGACCTTCGGCGCGTAGCTGAGCCCGTCGGCGGGCTGCTCCTCGGCGCGCAGCGTGCCGTCCTCGATGCCGTCGAGGGTCGCCGCCAGCAGCCCGGCACCGGAGATCGCCAGCCGGTCCAGCAGCTCACCGGCGGTGTCGGCCGGGCGGACCTGCTCGGTGACCACGCCGAAGACCGGGCCGGCGTCCAGCTCGCGCACGATGCGGAAGGTGCTGGCCCCGGTGATCTCGTCGCCGTGCCGGATCGCGGCCTGCACCGGCGCGGCACCGCGCCACGCCGGCAGCAGCGAGAAGTGCAGGTTGATCCACCCGAACTCGGGGATGGCCAGCGCCTCCTCCCGCAGCAGCGCGCCGTAGGCGACCACCGGGCAGCAGTCCGGGGCGAGCTCGCGCAGCCGGGCCAGGAACTCCGGTTCCGACGCGCGCGCGGGCGTGAGCACCTCGATGCCGTGCTCGTCGGCCAGCGCGCCGACGGGCGAGCGCACCAGCTTGCGACCGCGCCCGGCGGGCGCGTCCGGTCGGGTGACCACGGCGACGACCTCGTGCCGGTCCGATTCCAGCAGCGCGCGCAGCGCCGGGACGGCGGGCGCGGGGGTACCTGCGAAGACCAGGCGCATCAGCGGCCTCCGAACAGCGGGTGCGGGCTTTCCTTGATCACCGGGACCTCGCCGCCGAACCACTCCGCGCTGCGGATCTCGCGCAGCGCCGCCTTGCGTGTCTGCTCGTCGAGCCGGTCGACGAACAGCACCCCGTCCAGGTGGTCGGTCTCGTGCTGGATGCAGCGCGCCAGCAGGTCGGTGCCCTCGACCTCGATCTGCTCGCCGTGCATGTTCCAGCCGCGCGCCACCACGTGCTTGGCGCGCACGCACTCCCAGAACAGGTCGGGGATGGACAGGCACCCCTCCGGGCCGAACTGCTCGTCGCCGCCGATCGCGGTCCAGGTCGGGTTGATCATGTGCCCGGCGAAGCCGTCGCAGTGGTAGGTGAACACCCGCAGCCCGACACCCAGCTGAGGCGCGGCCAGCCCGGCCCCGCCCTGCTCCTCCATGGTGTCCCACAGGTCCTGCACGAGGGTGCGCAGCTCCTTGTCGAAGTCGACCACCTCGTCGGCCCTGGTGCGCAGCACTGGGTCGCCGAAGAGTCTGATCGGCTGGACGGTCACACGGGCCCCCTGGGAGATCGGCAGTGGTGCTTGGCGACCCGCCGAGTTTAGATGGCTTTCCAGGCTCGTTCCGCGTGGCGGTGCCGGTAGCGGAACCTCCGCGCCCACCTGGACTCCGGGTGCCTCGACTCATGTGTGACCAATACGCGGCATCAGGGCCGTCCTCGCCAGGCGAGCGCTGAGACCCCACGGCGGTGCGGGCTGTGCGCCTGCGCCGCCTTCCACGACCTGAGCGCGTTGATCGTCGCGGCTGCGGCCGCGGACCGATTTCAACCGGAGCGGCCACCCCCGCGTGGCGGCAGTTGTGCCGATTTGGCCGATTCGGATCACCCGGTGGACGCGATTCACTGGGGAGCCCCGAGCGACGGAGTGGCCATGTCGAGCACCGAGCAGATGCAAGCACTGACCACCGCCGACTACCCGGGCCTGTTCCAGGCGGCCGACGCCGCCGCAGCCCGCCAGCGGCACGCCTACCTCAGAGCGGCGCGATCCCGGTTGATGCTGATCGTGGCGGCAGGTGTGCTCGCCACCCTGACGCTGCGCCTCGGCGACACCGGGATCGACCTGTTCGCGGTGGGTGCCGCGCTGACGCTCATCGGAGCGGTGGCGGTGGAGCTGGCCCTGGTCAGCACCCGGCCGGACCGGCTCTGGGCGGAAAGCCGCGCCCTCGCCACCTCGGCCAAGACGCTGGCCTGGCGCTACGCCGTGTGCGCCGCGCCGTTCCCGGCAGGCAGCGCGCAAGCCGACGAGCGGTTCGCCACGCGCCTGCGCGCGGTGCAGCAGGAGCTCCCCGACGTCCCGCTGACGCAGCACACCGCCGAGACGATCACCGAGCGGATGCGAGCGCTGCGCGGCGCGCCGCTGGCCGAGCGCAAGGAGGCCTATCTGATCGGCCGGGTGCTCGACCAGCAGGACTGGTACGAGACCCGGGCGCAGCACCACCTGCGGCAAGCGCGGTTCTACCGGACGGCGACGGTGGTCATCGAGGTGCTGGGCGTGGTCGGCGCGCTCGGCGAGGCCTTCGGCGCCACCGGCCTGAACAGGGCGGGCGCCGTCGCCGCGGTGGTGGCCGCGACGGCGGTGGCGGCGATCGCGGCGTGGGGCGCCACCCGCCGGCACTCGGCGAAGGCCGCGGCCTACCGCCGGGCCACCGCCGAGCTGGGCGAGGTCCGGGACCTGCTGGACGGCGACCTGGACGAGCAGCAGTGGTCGGCGGCGGTGACCGACGCGGAGGCCACGATCGCCCGCGAGCACGCCACCTGGCGCGCCACCCGCACCACCTGACCTGCCCGGGGCCGATCGGCGTGACGGTTTCCGCTGTTCAGGACCCGTGAGTGGTTTGGGGCGCTATAGCACCCCAAAGCACTCACGGGCCGTCACCTGCCGAAACATCACGCGCTACCGAGAGAGGTGCCGTCCTGGCCTCGGGTCAGCGGGCCGGGGTCACCACCGCTGCCGCGCCGCCGCCGCGGCGCTCGCGCTCGGCCGCCGCGACCCAGCGGCCGTCCGGGAGGCGTTCCACCCCGGTCGCCGCGCCGATCTCCGCCGTCTTCTTGAACTCGTGTCCGATGGCCTTCAGCTTCTCCGCTTCCGGCTGGGCGAGGAACGCCGGTTCCGCGTCGGTCTGCGCGCTGTTGCGCTGGGACGCGCGGGGCTCGGCGATGGCGTCGACCAGCGACATGCCGCGGTCCAGGCGCCCGGTGAGGCTCTGCAGCACGGTCGTGATGATCGTCGCGCCGCCGGGGCTGCCGACCGCGAGCAGCGGCTGGCCGTCCTGCAGCACGATCGTCGGGCTCATCGAGCTGCGCGGCCGCTTGCCCGGGCCCGGCAGGTTCGGGTCCGGTTCGCCCGGCGTGACCGGGGTGAAGCTGAAGTCGGTCAGCTCGTTGTTGAGCAGGAATCCGCGCCCCGGCACCACGATGCCGCTGCCGCCGGTCTGCTCGATGGTCAGCGTGTAGGCGACCACGTTGCCCTCGGCGTCGGCGACCGTCAGGTGCGTGGTGTTCGGCCCCTCGTACGGCTCGGCGCCGTCGGTGGTGCGTGCCGCGCAGTCCTGCGGCTGCTTCGGGTCGGCGGCGGCCACCGGAGTGGGCAGCACCGCGTCGTCGCTGATCAGGCAGGCGCGGGAGTCGGCGAAGTCCTGCTCCAGCAGCGCTTCGGTGGGCACCTCGCTGTACTCCGGGTCGCCGACCCAGCGGTTGCGGTCCGCGAAGCCGATCTTGCTGGCTTCCAGGTACCGGTGCAGGTACTGGGTCTTGTCGGCCGCGGTGAGGTCGGTGCCCTCCAGGATGTTGAGCGCCTCGCCGACGGTCGTGCCGCCGGAGCTGCCCGGCGCCATGCCGTAGACGTCCAGCCCGCGGTAGGTCAGGTGCGTCGGGTCCTGGTCGATGGTGCGGTAGCCGCGCAGGTCGTCGGTGGTCATCGCGCCGGGGCGGACCTCGCGGCCCGCGGCCGGGTCCACCGGCGGTTCGTTGACCGTCTTGACCACGTCCGCGCCGATCTCACCGTCGTAGAGCGCGTCCACGCCGCGCTTGGCCACTTCCCGGTAGGTGTCGGCGAGGTCGGGGTTGCGGAGCTTGCTGCCGACCTCCGGCAGCTCCCCGCCGGGCAGGAACAGGTCGCGGGTGGCCGGGAACGCGCGGAAGCGCTCCTCGTTGTCGGCGGTCTGCTCGCGGAAGGTCTCGTCGACCACGAAGCCTTCGCGGGCCAGCTGCTCGGCCGGGCGCAGCACCTCGGCGAGGTCCTTGCGGCCCCACTTGTCCAGCGCGTGCTGCCAGGTCATCGGGGTACCGGGCACGCCGACGCCGAGGCCGCTGGTGACCGCCTGGTCGAACGGGATCGGCTTGCCGTCCTCCAGGAACAGGTCCTCGTCGGCGCTGGCGGGCGCGGTCTCCCGGCCGTCGATGGTCTCGACCTTCCCGGTCTTGGCGTCGTAGTGCACGAAGTACCCGCCACCGCCGAACCCGGCCGAGTACGGCTCGGTGACGCCCAGCGCGGCCGCGACGGCGACGGCGGCGTCCGCGGCGCTCCCGCCGTTGCGCAGCACGTCGATACCGATCTGCGTCGCGTACGGGTCGACGCTGGACACAGCGCCGCCGGAACCGACCGCCTCGGCGTCCTTGGGCGGTTCGGGCGGACCGCCGGGAGCCGCCTGGGCCATCGGCGCGATCACGGAACCGGTCACGAGCACTGCGAGGGTGAGCCGGACGGGCCTCGCGGGCATCTCCACACCTCCAACATCGACAACCCCGCCAACTCTGCACAGTCGACGCCCGGAGGACAACACCGTTCTGCCGCGCACCGGTAGGGCCAACGGACCGTTCACCTCACCGAAAGCGGATCGTTCACTCAGCGCGGCGGCACCAGGGCTTCGCCGTGGTACCGGCAGTTCGGCGCCCAGAGCAGGAACGAGCCCATGCCGTTGGCGCGGGCGGCGTCGATCTGCGCCGCCACCTCCGCCGGGCCGTAGCGCACGCCGAGGCTGAAGTCCTGCAGCCACGGGATGATCTGCACGTCGGTGCCCTCGACCGCCGCGCGGAACTCCGCCAGCGAGCGCACCACGATGTCGTACGGCTGCGCGTTGGGATCGGCCACGCCGAACTCGCCCGGCGCCCAGTGCGACGGGTAGACCATCGGCGAGATGTAGTCGACGTGCTGCGCCATCTGGCGGATGTCCTGGGCGATCTCGGTCGGGCGGTCCACCGCGATGCCGAAGACCGAGGCGCCGAGCAGCGCGCCGCGCGAGCGCACCTCGGGCTGCGTCCGCCGCAGGAAGTCGGCGATCGCCGCCTCCGGGGTGGTGGTCAGGCCGGGGATGCGCATCCGGCCGAGGTCGCCGTCCGGTCGGCGCACGTAGTCGTAGAGGACGTCGTCGAAGCCCAGCTCGGCGGCTTCCGCGGCGATGTCGACGTTGTAGCGCACCACGGTGGGATCGGTGAAGTTGGTGAACGCGTAGCCGCCGTAACCACCGCTCCACGGCCGGCCGTCGGCGGTCTGCACGACCCGCTCCGGGTGCCCGCCGCGCCAGGACGCCTCGCCCAGCACCGGGTCCTTGAAGGCCACCAGCCTGCCGACCACGCGAACGCCCATCGCGTGCAGCTGGTCGAGCACCTGACGCGCGTTGTAGTAGCCCTTGACCGCGCCGATCTCGTGCGCCAGGGGCACCGCGGAGTCGTAGACGACTTCTCCGCTCTCGTCCTTGAGATCCAGCTCGACGGTGTCGATCTGGCCGCGCCGCGCCAGCTCCAGCACCGGTTCGCGCAGCGCGCCGCTGGTCCAGGCCAGCCCGGTCAGGTGCACCGCGCGCATCCCGGGATGTCTGGTGTGGACGGTCACGGAGCGCTCGGTGCGGTTGCCCGCGACGTCGGTGGCGACGACCGGCACCTGCCGCTCCGGCCGCTCGACGACCGCGCGGAACCCGCCCTGCGGATCCGACGCCACGGGATTGCCCGCGACCAGGACTTCGGCCGCACCGCGGGCGGTTCCCGCCACGGTCACCGCCGCGTCCGGCGCTTCCGCGCGCAGCGACTCCCCGACCTGCAGATCCGGTGGCGAGTCGTCCACTGCGAACGTCCGGCTCGCGGTGGTCGAACCGATCCAGGAGGGCACCACGACGCGCAGTTCGTGCGGCCCGTCGGCCAGTTCGACCGGGAGCAGCCGGTGCGCACCCGCTTCGCGGTGCACCGGAACATCGCGGCCGTCCAGCAGGACCCGCACGCCGTCCTCGGCACCGGAGCGGATCTGAATCGACCCCACGTCCGCGGACGTGATGGGACGATCCGGCAGCCCGGCGATCTCGACGTCCTCAGTGGACAGACTTCGGAGCGGCAGGACGCCGAGCAGCAGCACCAGCGCGGCGCTCACTCCGACCACGACGAACCCGGGCAACCCGGCCAGCACCCGCACGCGGGCAGCATCCGTCATCGCTTTCGCCTCCCCGACTAGGCGAACTCGCGCGGCAGCACGAAACTCGTGCTCTTCCAAGCGGAATGCGTGCGGCCCACCATCCCAGCCGGGACGCGGCAGATCAATTAACCAGTTGGAGTATCCCCAAGCCGCGAAACCGGGACCTACCGTTGGGTCGATGCTGCCAGCAGTGCGAGCCGGATGCGCCGTCGCCGCGGTGACGGCGCTCGCCGCCCTGGCCGGTTGCAGCGCGCCGCCACCACCGCCACCGCGCCAGGTCGCCGAGGTTCCGCCGCCGCCACCGCCGCCACCTTCGCCGGAATCGGTGGGCGCCAACGAGCTGGGCGACGTCCCGGTGCTCATGTACCACCGGATCACCACCACGCCGACCAGCGCTTACGACCGCACTCCGGAGGACTTCCGCGCGGAGCTGGAACGGCTGGCGGCCGAGGGCTACGTCCCGGTGACCGCCACCGAGTACGCCACCGGGCGGCTCGACCTCCCGGCGGGCGCGCACCCGGTGGTGCTGACCTTCGACGACGGATCCGCCACCCAGTTCACAGTGGACGGTTCGGGTGGGCCGGCGCCGGGCACGGCGGTCCGCATCCTGCTCGACGTGGCCGCCCAGCACCCGGGATTCCGCCCGACCGCGACCTTCTACGTGTTCAACCCGCCGTTCGAGGAACCCAGCGGCAGGCGCAGCCTCGGCTGGCTCCACGAGCACGGTTTCGAGATCGGCAACCACACCCTCGACCACCCGAACCTGGGCCGGCTCAGCGGTGACGAGGTGCAGCAGCAGATCGCCGGCATGCAGCGGATCATCACCGATGCGGTGCCGGGCGCGGAGGTGCGCTCGATCGCGCTGCCGCTGGGCGCGCGCCCGGACGACGAGCGGCTGGCCGCCGCCGGTTCGGCCGACGGGACGACCTACCGGCACGACAGCGTCCTGCTGGTCGGCTCCAACCCGGCGCCCTCACCGTGGTCCGCGGACTTCGACCCGGCCAACGTGCCGCGCATCCGCTCTCAGGCGGCGACCGGCGCGGACGCCCGGTTCGGCTCCACCGCCTGGCTCGACCGGCTGGCGGCCGATCCCGCCCGCCGCTACACCTCCGACGGCGATCCGAACCGGATCTCGGCGCCGGCGGACAACGCCGCCCAACCCGCGGCCGCGGTCGCCGAACGCGTCTACCGCTTCTGAGCCAGCCACTCGTCGCGGGTCAGCTCGTACTCGACGTCGCCGTGCTCCTCGCCCTCGATCGGATCGCCCGGCCAGTCCGCCTGGAAGAACGTCCGCACGTACCGCATCCCGGCCTTCTCCATCACCCGCCGCGAGCCGGGGTTGACGACCATCGCCTGCGCGAAGATCCGCCGCAGCCCGAAGTCGGCGAAGCCCTTGTCCAGCAAGGCGATCGCGCCCTCGGTCGCGTATCCCTTGCCCCAGGCGGACCGGTGGAACCGGTAGCCGAGCTCGGCCTCGTCCGACGGCCTGCCCTCCGCGGGCTGCAGGATGAACAGCCCGACGAACCGGTCGGTGGCCCGCTCCAGCACGGCCCACCTGCCCAGTCCGCCGAACTTCTGGTAGCACGAGAGGTAGCCGGGCAGCATCTTCTCGACGACCTCGCTCCGCGTCAGCGGTGGCCCCGCGAAGATGTACCGCATCACGTCGGGATCCCCGTTGAGCTCGAGGACCAGATCGACGTCGTCGGCCCGGAACTCGCGCAGCACCAGCCGCTCGGTCGTCAGAAAGGCGTCCACCCGCGGGATTCCAGCACTCCCCGCAGCACCCGGGCAACCGGTTTTCCGCCGCGCGGCCCCGGTCTGCTACCGTGTCGGAAGACCGCTCGCGAACTGGGAGGTGAGTTGATGATTGCCGCGGAGGCCGCTGCCACGCGCAGTGCCCGGATCATCCTCACATCCCGGGTCCCGGTCTGATCTCCTTCTCCCTCCCCGCTTCGCGCGGCGAGTCGTGCTGAGCGCATTCCGGGGCCCCTCGAACAAGGGTCTCCAAGTTGTCCCACATCCTTGAAGCGTTCTTCGCCCTGCACCGCGGCCTGCCGCGGCAGAGCGCCGGCTCCGACGCCACCACCCGGCACCTGCTGCGGCAGGCCGGGCCGCTGCCCGCCCGTCCCCGCGTCCTGGACGCCGGGTGCGGACCGGGCCGCTCCGCCCTGGTGCTGGCCGAGGAGACCGGCGGTCACGTGACCGCCGTGGATCTCCACCAGCCCTTCCTGGCCGAACTCGAGCAGGCGGCGGCTGACCGCGGGCTGTCCGACCGGATCACCGCGCTCCCGCTGTCCATGGCCGAACTCCCCTTCCCCGACAACACCTTCGACCTGATCTGGGCGGAGGGCTCGGTCTACAACATCGGGTTCGACACGGCGCTGCGGCTCTGGCGCCGGCTCCTCGCTCCCGGTGGCGCCATCGTCGTCACCGAGATCGAATGGGCGCGCACCCCGTCAGCACCGGCGCGGTCCTTCTGGGACGCGGCGTACCAGCTCCGCGATCACGCCGCGAACGTCGAGGCGGCCCGCGCGGCCGGTTACCGCACCACCCACCACTGGCCGCTGCCCGACAGCGACTGGTGGGACGAGTACTACAACCCGCTCGAAGCGCGCATCGCCGAGGCCGATCTGGACCGGCCGGGCATGCGCGAAGCGGTCGCGGCGGGGCGCGCGGAGATCGCGCTGCGCCGCGAGCACGGCACCGAGTACCAGTACGCCGGATACGTCCTGCGTCCCGAGCACGAGAACGGAAAGCACCGCATGAGCTGGACCACCCGACCGGAGACCGCCGCCGATCTGCGGGCGATCCGCGAGGTCAACCTCGCCGCCTTCCCCACCGCCGAGGAAGCCGACCTCGTCGAGGCGCTGCGCGCCGACCAGGACGCGTGGATCGACGGGCTCTCCTTCGTCACCGAGGCCGAGGACGGCAGCATCGTCGGGCACGCCCTGCTCACCCGCTGCCACATCGGCGGTGCACCCGCCCTGGCCCTCGCCCCGTGCGCGGTGCTGCCCGCCTACCAGCGCAAAGGCGCCGGTTCGGCGGCGATCCGGGCGGCGCTCGAAGCGGCGCGCGCCCTGGGTGAGAACACCGTCGTGGTCCTCGGGCACGCCGACTACTACCCGCGGTTCGGGTTCGTCCCCGCGTCGCGGCTGGGCATCCGCGCGCCGTTCGAGGTGCCCGACGAGGCGATGATGGCACTCACCCTCGACCCGCAGCGCCCCGCGCTCACCGGCACCATCCGGTACCCGGCGGCCTTCGGGGTCTGATGTCCGCGGCGGCGTGCCTCGTCTCCGGGGCACGCCGCCGGTTCAGCAGGTGCTGCCGCAGGTCGCGGCCGTCGCCTTCCGCAGGTCGCGGACGAGGTCGAAGTCGATCGAGTCGACCCCGCGGAAGCGCAGGCAGCTCTTGCCCGCGTCGTGACCGGCGAGCCGCTCCGGCTCCGTCAGAGCATTTCCAGCGGGTCGAGGCGGACTTGGAGCTCGGCCGCCTTGCGGGCCGCGCGGATCGCTTGGGCCGCGTGCAGCGAACTCGCCAGAGCGCGGCCTTCGGCGCGGTCGACGCGCACGATCAGGCGTTCCCGCTCGGAGTTGCCGTCCTCGTCGACCTCGCCGAGCGGCACCGGGCCGAGGATCTCCGCCGAATCCGGCAGGTCCGCGGAGTCCAGCAGCGCCTCGATGGCCTCCGGAGTCCCGTCGACGGCCGCGACCCGGCGCGCCGGGGGGAAGCCGAGCTCGGCTCGCTCGGCCAGCTCCAGCGAGGCGAACCAGGCCGGATCCCACCGCACCAGCGCCTGCACCGGCTGCAACGAGGACTCGGCCATGACGACCACCCGCCCACCTTCCCGGGCCGGGCGCACCAAGGCAGCCGCGTCGAACCACAACCGCAGCGTCGTCTCGGCCGCGCGCAGCTCGGGCCGGGCCAACAGCGTCCGCCCGTCCAGCAGCAGCGCCGCGCCGTAGCCGCCCTCGGCCACCGGCTCGGCTCCCGGCGTGCACACGATCAGCGCGGGCTTGGCCGGAACCGTCGCCAGCACCTCCCCGGCCCCGGAGGTCCGCACCGTCACGTTGCTGAAGGCCCGCCCCAGCTCCTCAGCCGTGCGGCCGGCGCCGACGGCGATCGCCCGGAGCCGCCGCGACCCGCAGTTGCCGCACTTGAACGCCGCTTCCGCGGCTCCGCACCAGCTGCACGCCGCCGGCTTCGGCGCGCCGCCTTCGCTGCCTCCCGGCAGCGCCAGCGGCCCGGCGCAGCGCCGGCACCGCGCCCGCTCGCGGCAGTCGCCGCACGCGAGCGCCGGCACGTAGCCGCGCCGCGGCACCTGCACCAGCACCGGCGCTCCCGCGCCCAGCGCGGCTCGCGCCGCTTCGAAGCCCACCGACGGCAACCGCGCTGCGCGCGCCGCCGGGTCGCGGGCCAGCTGGGTGTCGTCCTCGCCGATGGCGGTCACTCGCGGCGCCGCCGCTCGCACCTCCGTGCGGTGCGCGACAAGTTCGTGCGCCCAGCCCGACTCGGCGAGCAGTGCGGCTTCGGCGGTGCGGGCGAACCCGCCGACGATCAGCGCGGCTCCTGCCACGTGCGCGCGCTGGGTGAGCACGTCGCGGGTGTGCGGGTAGGGCACCTGGGGATAGCTGTGCAGGTCGTCGCCGTCGTCCCACACCGCCGCGAAGCCCAGGTCGTGCACCGGGGCGAACATCGCCGCACGCGTCCCGACCACCACTCGCGACGCACCGCGCAGGACCGACAGCCAGCGCCGGTAGCGCTCGGCGGGCGCGAGTTCGGCGGCCAGCGCGACGACCTCGTCGCCGACCAGACCGGCGCAGGCGTCGTGCACGCGTTGCAGGTCGCGGTGGTCCGGGACGACGATCAGCGCTCCGCGCCCGGCTGATGCGGCGGTCGCGGCGGCTTCGGCCAGGCGGGCCGGCCAGTCCTCGCCGGGCAGCGCCTGCCAGACCGCCCGCGCCGAGCGGCCGGCGTGCAGGGCGTCCAAAAAGGACTGGCCGTGCTGGTAGCGGGCCCAGCCGTCGGTGCCGGGGCGGGCCGGGGGCGGGCCGGGCTCGCGCGGGGCCTTCTTCTCCGCTCCCGCGTGCCGCGGCGGAATGGCCAGGCGCACCACGTCGGCGAGCATGCCGCCGTAGCGGGTGGCCACCGCGCGGGCCATCTCCAGCAGCTCCGGGGTCAGCACCGGCTCGGCCGACGGCACCCGCTCGACCCAGGACAGGGTGCCCTGGAAGTCGGTGGTCTCGTTGCGCTCCAGCAGGTAGCCGTCGACCAGCTTGCCCCGGAAGCGCACCCGCACCCGGCAGCCGGGCACCGCGTCGGCGTCGAGCCGGTCGGGGACGAGGTAGTCGAACGGGCGGTCCAGGTGCACCGGCAGCGGGACGTCGACCAGCACGCGGGCCACCGGTCGGTGCGCCGCCGCGGTCCGCTCTTCCGTCGCCCCCTTCCGCTTCCGGGGTTGTGCACCTGCCATGCCTCTTCTCTACCAGAAGCCCAGGACCGCCCATCAACAGCACGTCAGGACACGCACAACCACCATCAGGACGGCGCTCGGAAGCCCCACCGCCCACCCGGACCGGCGTACTCCTGAGAGCACCGGCGAGGAGGAAGCATGACCGAACCGACTCCAACCCAGCCACGAGCAACCAGATACCAACCCCAGTCCTGCTCAACCGCATCTCAGGGGACCGTGACGCGAACCAGCCACAAGAAACCCCGAAAACTCGAGATCAACCCCGAACGCGACCACGACTGTGAATCGCGGAGAGGCGGAACAGTGGATCGCGGAGAGGCGGAACTGTGACCCTGGCCGAATTGCTGCCCACCTACCGCCGGAGCCTGCCGGAGAAGCTGCCCGCCGAGATCTGGCCCGACGCGGCGGTGGCGATGCCTTCCGGCGATCTGGTGGTGAGCGGCGTCTCGCTGACCGAGCTCGCCGACCGCTTCGGCACGCCCGGCTACGTGCTGGACCTGCCGACGCTGCGCGCCCGATGCCGCGCATACCGCGCGCTGGACGCGGAGATCGCCTACGCGGGCAAGGCGTTCCTGTGCAGGCGGATGGCCCGGCTGATCGCCGAGGAAGGCCTGTCGCTGGACGTCTGCTCGGGCGGGGAGCTCGCCACCGCGCTGTCCGCCGGCTTCCCCGCCGAGCGGATCTTGTTGCACGGCAACGCGAAGACCGATGCGGAGCTGCGCGCGGCGGCGCGCGCCGGGGTGGGCCGGGTCGTGGTCGACTCGCTCGCGGAGATCGACCGGCTGAGCGGAGCGCAGGACGTCCTGATCCGGGTCACGCCCGGCGTCGACGGCCGGACCCACCGGGCGGTGGCCACCGGGACCGAGGACCAGAAGTTCGGCACGTCGCTGGCCGGCGGGCAGGCCGCGGTGGCCGTGGCGCGGGTGCTCGCCCGCCCCGAGCTGCGGCTGGTGGGCCTGCACTGCCACCTCGGCTCGCAGATCACCGACATCTCCGCCTACGAGGAGGCGGTGCGGCGGCTGGTGGCCTTCCTCGCCGAGATCGCGGTGCGCCACGGTGTCGCGCTGCCGCAGCTCAACCTGGGTGGCGGGCACGCGGTGGCCTACTGCCCCGGCGATGCCGCGTTCGACCTGCGCTCCTTCGCCGCCCGCATCCCGCGCGTGCTGAGCGACGAGTGCCGCAAGCACGGCCTCCTGCCTCCGCGCCTGACGCTGGAGCCGGGCCGGGCGATCGCGGCCCGGGCCGGGCTGACGCTGTACCGGGTGGTGACCGTGAAGCACAGCAGCACCCGGACGTTCGTGGCAGTGGACGGCGGCTTCAGCGACAACCCGCGCGCGGAGTTGTACGGCGCGCGCTACACCGCGCGCCTGGTGGGCCGGTTCAGCAGTGCGCAGAAGCGCTCGATGCACGTGGTCGGACGCCACTGCGAGGCCGGTGACGTGCTGATCCCCGACGCTCACCTGCCGTCCGACATCCGCGCCGGAGACCTCCTGGCGGTCCCGTGCACCGGTGCCTACCACCACTCGATGGCCTCGACCTACAACCTGGTCCCCCGACCTCCGGTGCTGGCCCTGGACGACGGAGCGGCCGAGCTCTGGGTCCGCCGCGAGACCGAGGAAGACCTCCTCCGCCGCGACACCCCCTAGGCGGGCGCATTTCCCGCAGGTGGTAGCCCGTGGGCGCGTTGGGGTGCTATGACATGGCCGAGCGCGGAGCAAACGCGATGCCAACCACAGTCCCGCTCAACCGCACATCAGGGGACGTGACGCAACCCAGCCGCAAGAAAACCCCAAAACGTAAGATCGACCCCGAAGCGCAACCACCACTGTGAATCTCGGAGAGGCGGAACTGTGGGACCGATCCGGCCGACGATCGCCGACGTCGCGCGGGCGGCCGGGGTGTCGCGCACGACCGTGTCGCACGCGCTCAACGGGATCGGCAAGGTCGACCCGCGCACGCGCGAGCGGGTGGTCCAGGCCGCCGCCGAACTCGGCTACCGCCCGAGCCTGCGCGCGCAGCGACTGCGCAGCGGCCAGTCGCGGACCATCGGCCTGGTGTCGTCGATGCCGGTAGCGGTGGCGGGCGGGCCGTCCAAGCTCGGCTTCTTCATGGAGGTCGCCGCAGCGGCGGCCGAGACCGCGATGCTCAGCGGCTTCGCGCTGGTCGTCGTGCCGCCGCTGGACACCGATCCGCCGCTGGACGCGCTGGACATCGACGGCGCGATCGTGATCGAGCCGGACCAGGACGACCCGACGACCAAGCGCCTGCAGTCCCGCGGAGTGCCGATCGTGACGATCGGCCCGCAGCAGGGCATGGACCTGCCGCACGTCGACCTGCGCGCGCCGCGGGTCGGGCGCCTGCTGCTGGAGCACCTGCGCGAGCAGGGCGCCCGCCGCATCGCGCTGCTGATGGGCAGCGGGCACCGCAGCTGGTACGTGGACCTGGCGGAGGTCTACGCGCGGTTCGCCCGGGAGCACGACATGCCGCCGCTGGTCGTGGAAGCCGACGAGTCCGGCGGTGAGGAGACCGGTCGGGAAGCCTGCGCGGAGCTGCTGGAGAAGCACCCCGACGTCGACGCGATCTGCGCGGCGGTGGACGCCTTCGCGCTCGGCGCGGTGCGCGCGGTGGCCGAGCGCGGCCTGCGCATCCCCGACGACGTGCGGGTGGCCACCCGCTACGACGGTGTGCGCGCCCGCACCAGCACCCCGACCCTGACCGCGGTGGACCTGAACCTCGCCCAAGCGGCGGCGAGCGCGGTCGAACTCCTGCTGGCGAACCTGAAGGGCACCGAGGTCCCGCAGGTGATCAGCAATCCCGATCCGCGCCTGGTCGTCCGCGAGTCGACCCGCCGGGGCTGACACAGCCGCGAATTCCGGCCAGGAAACGGCCACAACTGGCGGGACGATCGCGGCATGGCACTTCACGGAAGAACAGCAGTCGTCACCGGTGGCTCCCGCGGCATCGGGCGGGCGATCGTGCAGCGCTTGACCGCCGAAGGCGCGAAGGTGCTGTTCGGCCACGTCCGCGACGAAGCCGCCGCCGAGGCGCTCAGCGCCGACACCGGAGCGCGGGCAGAACTCGTCGACGTGGGCGAAACCGACCAGGTGGCAAGGCTCTTCGCCGCCGCCGAGGAACACCTGGGCGAGCTGGACATCCTGGTCAACAACGCCGGAATCCCGGGCACCACGCCGTTCCTGGACATCTCCGAGGCCGAGTACGACCGGATCATGGCGGTCAACGCGAAGGGAATCTTCCTGGCGATGCAGCACGCGGCGCGGCGGATGCGCAGCGGCGGGCGGATCGTGAACATCTCCTCGATGAGCACCGCGTGGGCCGGCCCGGGCGAATCCGCTTACGCCGCGAGCAAGGCCGCCGTCGAACAGCTCACGCAGGTCGCGGCCAAGGAGCTCGGTCCGCGCGGGATCACCGTCAACGCGGTCTCCCCCGGCCCCACCGACACCGACCTGCTGCGCGGCGCGATCGGCCCGGAGGCCATCGCCGCGACCGAGCACATGACGCCCCTCGGCAGGCTCGGGAAGCCGGCGGACATCGCCGACGTGGTGGCCTTCCTCGTCGGCCCCGACGCGCACTGGGTGACGGGCCAGAACATCCGCGCCACCGGCGGACTGGTCTGACCCCGCTCCGCGCGGGCCGCCGAGGGCCGATTTCGTACGAATCGACCTGTCCCGGGGTGTCGTCCTCAGCGCCAGGTATCGACCGTGATCGGGTCGCCGACGGCGAGCGTTCCGGTGCGCAGGACGGCGAACTTCGCGCCGAAAGCGATGCCCTGGTCCGGAATCCGGCGGTAGCCGGCGAGCGTGCGCAGGGGCTCCGGGCCGTCGCGGAGCCCGGCCTCCTGGTCGACCGTGGTGACCGCGCAGCGGATCGCGAGCTTGGTGAAGCCCAGCACCGCGTCGCCGATCGTGATGCGCCCGGCGCGGTCCTCGGTGTGCGGCTCGCTCCAGCCCTCGATCACGATGTTGGGGCGGAAGCGGTCCACCGGCACCGGGCGGGGCGCGCGCTCGTCGAGCCGGTCCAATGAGGACCGCGACAGGACGTGCACCGCGGAGCTGTCGGCATATCCGGATGTTCCGGGGATCTCGCCGTCGGTGACGCGGTCGTGCTCCGGCGGCACCCGCACCAACCTGCTGCGGGCTCCGAGCAGCTCGGAGAGCCACTCCGCGACGGCATCGCCCTGGTCGATCCCGCGGTATCCGGTGTTGAAGAGACGCACGTCCCGGCGCGGACCGGTCACGTCGACGTCCACTCCGATCGAACCGGCACCGGGCGCGCTCAGCTCCAGCCGGTCACCGCTGATCACCGGCTGGATCCGCGCGAGCCGGGGCCACCGGCGCTGCGTCCGGAACGCACCGTCGTCGTCGACGACCATGAAGGTCCGGTCGTGCGCCAGGCCGGCCTCGGTCAGCGGGAAGCTCCGGGCGGGCATCCCGGCGCAGCCCTTCACCGGGTAGCTCACCAGAGTCGCGATCTTCGCTGCGGTCCGCGGAATTCCGGTCGGCACAGGACACCTCCGATCACATGAGGCACCCTTTCCGACGCTCGCGCCGATCGAGCGTGGCGGGCCGACGCCCGTTGCAGCGCCTCTCGACCGGCGCGGCCAGGATAACAGCGGTTGATCTTGCCGCACCAACGGTTTTCAGCACCCGGGATGCCACCGGCGACCCCGGTGTGAAACGATTTCAGGTGTTTCACGTCGTGTTCTACCACCCGGAGATCCCCGGCAACGCGGGCAACGCGATCCGCATGGCGGCCGGCTCCGGCTGCGCCCTGCACCTGATCGAACCCCTCGGGTTCTCCGTGGAGGACGCGAAGCTGCGCCGGGCCGGGCTCGACTACCACGACCGGGCCGCCCTGCACGTCCACCCGGACCTCGACGCGGCGTGGCAGGAGCTGCGGCCGCAGCGGGTCATCGCCTTCACCTCGAAGGCCGAGCGCTCCTACGAGACGGTCGCCTACCGGCCGGGCGACGTGCTGCTGTTCGGCCCGGAGTCCACCGGTCTGCCCGACGAGGTCCTCGCCGATGTGACGCTCCGGGTCCGCATCCCGATGCTGCCCGGGATCCGCTCGATGAACCTCGCCAACTCGGCCGCGGTCGCCGTCTACGAAGCCTGGCGCCAGCAGGGCTTCAGCTCGGGATCGGACTAGCGCTCCGCCGGGCCCACGGCCAGGTCAGCAGCGCCCAGCCGGCCAGCCCGACGGCCGCCGCCACGCCCAGGTACCAGGGCCAGCCGCCCATCAGGTCGAGCAGCGACGGGTTGTCCGGCTTCCTGCTGACGAAGCCGTAGTTGGTGCCCGCCCAGGAGTTGAACGCCAGCACCGCCGCGCCCCAGCCGAGCGTCACCGCCGCGGCGAACCGGTAACCGCGCCAGCTCGGCCGGATCCCGACGCCCCAGGTCAGGTACGCCGCCGTCCAGATGACCAGCAGGTGCTGCCCCCAGAACTCGATGAAGTCGACGTGCGGGAAGTCCGGGGCGTCGAACGCCGGGGTGACCAGCGCCTGCGGGGTCAGCGTCAGGCCCCAGTAGTAGACCAGCGCGCAGGCCGGCGGCTGCCGCGTCCACAGCGCGAGCGCGGCGACCATCCAGGCGAGGTCGCACAGGTGCAGCGGCAGCGACTCGCCGACGTCCCACTGCGCGGGCAGCTGCCGGTAGACCAGCAGCGGCACGTTGAACAGCAGGATCACCACGGCGAGAGTTCGCGCGAACAGCTCCGACGTCCGCGGATCGCGCTGCCACCGCCCGACCGCGACGAAGGCCACGGCGCCGACGACGATCAACGCCATGAGCGCCCAGTGCGACGGACCGTACGGAACGAACCTGTCCGCGAGCGACCCCACGCCCCCAGCGTAATCGCGCGATTTCAATTGAAATCAGACGTCTGATTTCAATTGAAATCGCGAACCGCCCACTGCCGGTCGGCTTCTCCGCACCGACGCCCTCCGGCCCGGAGCGCACGAAGGGCACCTCCGAGCCGGAGGTGCCCTTCGCCGAACGAGGAGATCAGATGTTGGCCGCGGCCTTCAGCGCGTCGGCCCGGTCCGTGCGCTCCCAGGGGAGGTCGAGGTCCGGGCGGCCGAAGTGGCCGTACGCCGCGGTCGGCGCGTAGATCGGCCGCAGCAGGTCCAGGTCGCGGATGATCGCCGCCGGGCGCAGGTCGAAGACCTCGTTGATCGCCGACTGGATGCGGGCCGGGTCGACGTTCTCGGTGCCGAAGGTCTCCACGAACAGGCCCACCGGGGCCGCCTTGCCGATCGCGTACGCCACCTGCACCTCGATCCGGCTGGCCAGACCGGCGGCGATGGCGTTCTTGGCCACCCACCGCGTCGCGTAGGCCGCCGAGCGGTCGACCTTCGACGGGTCCTTGCCGGAGAACGCGCCACCGCCGTGGCGGGCCATGCCGCCGTAGGTGTCGACGATGATCTTGCGGCCGGTCAGGCCCGCGTCGCCCATCGGACCACCGACCACGAACCGGCCGGTCGGGTTGACCAGCAGGCGCGTGTCGGAGGTGTCGATGTCGAGCTGCCCGATCTCCGGCCCGACCACCTGGTCCTTGATGTCCACCGCGAGCATCGAGTCCAGGTCGATGTCCGCCGCGTGCTGCGTCGAGAGCACCACCGTGTCCAGCCGAACGGCCTGGTCACCGGCGTACTCGATGGTCACCTGCGTCTTGCCGTCCGGGCGCAGGTACGGCAGCACGCCGTCCTTGCGGACCTTGGTCAGCCGCCGCGACAGGCGGTGCGCCAGCGCGATCGGCAGGGGCATGAGCTCGTCGGTGTCGGTGCAGGCGTAGCCGAACATCAGGCCCTGGTCGCCGGCGCCCTGCTTGTCGATCTCGTCGTCGGCACCTTCGACGCGCGCCTCGTGCGCGGTGTCCACGCCCTGCGCGATGTCGGGCGACTGCGAGCCGATCGCGACGTTGACGCCGCAGGACGCGCCGTCGAAGCCCTTCGCGGAGGAGTCGTAGCCGATCTCCAGGATCTTCTCCCGGACGATGGTCGGGATGTCGGCGTAGGCAGTGGTGGTCACCTCACCGGCGACGTGCACCTGTCCGGTGGTCACCAGGGTCTCGACCGCCACGCGCGACCTGGGGTCCTGGGCCAACAACGCGTCCAACACGGCGTCGCTGATCGCATCGCAGATCTTGTCCGGGTGTCCCTCGGTCACCGATTCACTGGTGAACAACCTGCGGTTGATCTCACTCACGACTGCTCCTCACCTCACACTGCTGCGGCATTGATCCTTGCGTACGGCGGTGACCATTTACGGCACCGGGGGGTCTCAGGCCCGGGCGTGGATGATGCCCCAGGCCAGGTTGCCCGCTTCGCCACCGGAGACCCAGTTCTTCAGACCGGCCTTCATCCTGGTCCGGTACTCGTCACTGATCTTGTCGGAGAGCTCTGACTCCTTGCTCTCCAGAACCTCTAGCACACGCCCGTAGTGGATAGGCAGAAAGCGGGTCAAGTCCTCGAAGTCGAAGGTCTGCAGCCCGAGCCGGGCCAGCTCGCGGCGGTAGAAGGCCGGCGAGCCCATGGTGTCCAGGCTGAGCCGGTCCAGGATCGGGCCGAGGTCCTTGAGCCGGGCGCCGTCGGCGGCCATCGGGTCGGTGAAGAGGAACGAACCGCCGGGCTTGAGCACGCGGGTCACCTCCTCCAGCACCCGCTCGCGGTCACCGCTGTGCAGGATCGCGTCCTGCGACCAGACGATGTCGAAGGCGTTGTCCTGGAACGGGATGTCCTCGAAAGAACCGTCCTTGACCTCGATCAGCTCGTCGAGGCCCGCGGCCCGGTTGAACTCCGCGTTGCGGGCGTTCTCCACCTCGCTGAGGTTCAGGCAGGACACCTTGCAGCCGTAGGTGGCGGCCAGGTGCCGGGCCGCGCCGCCGTAGCCGGAGCCGATGTCGAGGATGCGGGTGTCCGGGGTGATCTCGACCTTGGCCGCCATCCGCTCCACGGTCCGGCGGGACGCGGCGTCGATGTCCTCGTCCGGCGTCTCGTAGATGCCGACGTGGATGTCGTTGCCGCCCCACACGTGGTAGTAGAAGTTGTCGGCGTCCGCCGAGTTGTAGTAGTCGCGGGCGGTGTGCACCGCGGTGGAGTAGACGTCGGAGAGCTCCTCGTCCGGCCGGTACTTCTTCTCCGCGACGTGGATGAAGAAGTCCGGTTCGGCGTCGTGGTAGGTCTCCTGGAAGTCGCCGTAGGTGTCGATCCGCTGGAAGCCGACCTCGCGCATGAGCCTGCGGACGTAGTTCTTCCGCAGCGGGTACATGTTCAGGAAGAATTCAGATTTGTCCGGGAACGTGTACTTGAAGCGGGCCAGACCCTCGTCGATGTAATCCGGTTCCGCGGAAACGTCCTCACCGGCGTAGTAGTAGGTGTGCTTCGAGGAAAATCCGTCGTCCAGAATGGAGTCGTAATTCCGCTGGTCGATGATCAGCACGCCGTCGTGCTTGAGCATCGCGTAGAACTCGGCGAGCGCTTTGCGCCGATCCCGTTCGGAGAACAGGTGCGTGAACGAATTTCCCAGACAGATGATCGCGTCGTACTCACCGTGGACGTCACGATTCAGCCAGCGCCAATCCGCGTGCACCACGCGCAGGATGTGGCCGCCGTAGGTCAGCCCGTTGCTGAAGGCCTTGGCCAGCATCTGCGGGCTGCCGTCGGCGCTGACCGCGTCGAAACCCTCCTCCAGCAGCCGCACCGAGTGGAAACCCGTGCCGGTGGCCACGTCGAGCACCGAGCGAACACCGCGGGCCTTGAGCTGGTCGATGAAGAACGAGCCTTCGCTCTCGTAGCGCTTCTTCCAGTCGATGAGCTCGTCCCACTTCTCCACGAAGCTGCCGACGTACTCGTGGGTGTAGTGGTCCGACTCCCGCACATCCAACGGATTCTCGCCGAACACCTGCTCCTCGCGCGCCACCAGATCGGCGGTATCCGGAGTTCCGGTGCCTGCGCTGGAGTCCAGGTCGTCCACGCTCTTGGCCATGCTTCACTCCCACCACTCACGTTGGTCATGCACCACCGGACACAACTCGAGCACGCGAAAATCCACACCCGAGCTCGTCCGTGGCCGTGCTGGGTCGCCACTGCGAAAAAGGCAACACCTCAGACCGGCGCGGGCAGCCGAGAAACGCTCAAGGCCGCAATCGCAACGCCGATCGCACTCGATCGGCATCTTTGCCGATCGGCGCTGACGCGGAATTCCTGCGTCGGTTAACTAACCTAGGCGAAGGAGATCTCAAAGCAAGCGTACGAACGTGTGACGCTAATCACCGGAATGCGATGATAGCGTGATTCGAAAAGTCACCCTGGGTGAATGAATGCGCTGCCACCAGCGCCGATTCAGCCCATTTGCGCGGAGGGTAACGATTGGGCACGTGCAGATCGTCACGAAGTTGTGTACAATCCGCGCCTATCCGCTTACCACGGCAACTGAATACTTCGCAACCCGCGTGTCGATTAAGAATTCGAAAATGAGGCGACACGGCGGTTGACCGCTTCCCTCTTCAAGGATTCCATCGCGACGCGGACCCAGGATGTTACGATGTCCGTCCGCGCGGCGCGACCGCTTTCCGCCAAGCGGGCGCACGCCCGCCGCACCACCCCCAGTCCGCTCCCCCGCCCGGCCCACCGGAACCCACCGGAGGGCCGCATCGAAGAGTGGCACGCACCGGGGGTGCGCGCCACTCGACGTCACCCCTTCAGCTCGGGGAAGTCCTCCTCGCGGAACTCCCCGGACCGCCCGTCGGTGCCGGCCAGCTCGTCCTCCCGGTGGCGCAGCTCCACCCGGCGGATCTTGCCCGAGATCGTCTTGGGCAGCTCGTAGAACTCCAGCCGCCGCACCCGCTTGTAGGGCGCCAGCTGCTCGCGGGCGAACTTCAGGATGGACAGCGCGGTCTCCCGGCTCGGCTCGTGCTGCCCGGCGAGCACCACGTAGGCCTTCGGCACCGCCAGCCGGATGGCGTCCGGCGCGGGCACCACCGCGGCCTCCGCGACCGCCTCGTGCTCCAGCAGCACGCTCTCCAGCTCGAACGGCGAGATCCGGTAGTCGGAGGCCTTGAACACGTCATCGGTGCGGCCCACGTAGGTGATGTAGCCGTCGGCGTCGCGGGAGCCGACGTCACCGGTGTGGTAGTGACCGCCGCGCATCACCTCGGCGGTGCGCTCGGTGTCATCGGCGTAACCGGTCATCAGGCCCACCGGCCGCGGCTGCAGCGCCAGGCAGATCTCGCCCTCCTCGGCCGGCTCACCGGTGACCGGGTCGAGCAGCTCGACGTCGAACCCGGGCAGCGGCCGTCCCATCGAGCCCGGCCGCACCTCCTGCCCGGGCGTGTTGGCCACCTGCACGCTGGTCTCGGTCTGCCCGAAGCCGTCGCGGATGGTCACCCGCCAGGCGCGGCGCACCTGCTCGATGATCTCCGGGTTCAGCGGCTCGCCCGCACCGACCACTTTGGACGGCGGGGTGTCCAGAGTGGTCAGGTCGGCCTGGATCAGCATCCGCCACACCGTCGGCGGGGCGCAGAAGCTGGTGATCCCGCACCGCTGCATCTGCGCCAGCAGCGCGGCTGCGTCGAAGCGCTCGTAGTTGTAGATGAACACCGTCGCTTCGGCGTTCCACGGCGCGAAGACGTTGCTCCAGGCGTGCTTCGCCCAGCCCGGCGAGGAGATGTTGAGGTGCACGTCGCCCGGTTCCAGGCCGATCCAGTACATCGTGGACAGGTGCCCGACCGGGTAGGAGGTGTGGGTGTGGGCCACCAGCTTGGGCAGCGCGGTGGTGCCGGAGGTGAAGTACAGCAGCATCGGGTCGTCGGCCCGGGTGGGCCCGTCCGGCGCGAACTCCTCGGCGGCCTCGGCGCTGTCCGCATAGGACGTCCACCCCGGAACCGCGCCGCCGACCGCGATCCGGGTGTAGTCGCCCGGCACGTCGGCGAACTTCGGCGCATCGGCCGCGGTGGTGACCACGTGCTTGGCGCGGCCGCGGTCGATGCGGTCGCGCAGGTCGGCCGGTCCCAGCAGCGGAGTGGCCGGGATGATCACCGCGCCGAGCTTCATCGCGGCCAGGATCGTCTCCCACAGCTCCACCTGGTTGCCCAGCATGAGCACCAGCCGGTCGCCGCGGGCCACGCCGAGCCCGCGCAGCCAGTTCGCCACCTGGTTCGACCGCCGGGTCATGGCCCGGAACGACACCTTGCGCTCCGATCCGTCGGCCTCGACGATCCACAGCGCGGTGCCGTCGCGCCGCGTGCCGATGGTGTCGAACCAGTCCAGCGCCCAGTTGAACTCCGCGGGGCGCGGCCACTGGAACTCCCGCCGCGCGGTGTCGTAGTCCGTCCGGTGCCGCAGCAGGAAATCCCTCGCGGTCAGGAACATCTCGGTAGCGGTCACGTCCACACCCTCCTGGACTCGGCAGCATCGCCGGAAAGCTGAAGCGGGCCAACAACGTAACCCCGCTGCGCCCGGCGGATCCACGTCGCTGCTCCGATTTGCGGGCCCCCTTTCGGCCGCGTTGACTGTCCGTGCGTTCATGGTCATTGTTGTCGATTGATGGTGTTCCGTGTTCGATCAAGATCGGCAGTTCGCCCCCGGCGGTGAGGAGAGGTTCCGGCATGGGCTCGAGCGGCGATCCGGGCAGCGGTCCCCGCCCCACCGCGCCGCCGGAGCGCGCACCGGTCGACCGCGCGGGCGCGACTCGGGTCCCCCACCCGGGGTCCCCTGAATCTGGAGGCGACCTTGTTGCTGCGCGCCCTGCTGCTCACCGCGCTGTTCGCGGCTTCTTCCGGGCTTCCCGTGGCCGCCGCTGAACCCTGGCGGCCGAAGCCGCCACCGCTGACCACGCCGTGGACCGAGGAGGTCGGCCCGGACAACGCGCTGCCCGAGTACCCGCGCCCGCAGCTGACCCGGGAGCGCTGGCTCAACCTCAACGGCCTGTGGGCCTACGGCGGCGGCAGCACACCGCCGGAGCAGACCGGCGAGCAGATCCTGGTGCCCTACCCGCCGGAATCGGGGCTCTCGGGCGTCCAGCGCCACGACGACCACATGCTGTACCGGCGCACGTTCCAGCTGCCGCCCGACTGGTCCGGGCAGCGCGTGCTGCTGCACTTCGGCGCGGTGGACCAGAAGGCAGAGGTGTCGGTCAACGGCCGCCCGGTGGCCGTGCACGAGGGCGGCTACACCTCGTTCAGCGCGGACATCACCGACGCGCTCGTCCCCGGTGACGAGCAGGAGGTCGAGGTGGCCGTGTCGGACCGCAACGACGCCGACCCGTACCCGGTGGGCAAGCAGCGCAACCAACCCGGCGGGATCCTCTACACCGGCGCCTCGGGCATCTGGCAGACGGTGTGGCTGGAGCCGGTGCCGAAGGAGCACGTGGCCAAGCTCGACATCACGCCGGACCTGACCGGCTTCGACCTCACCGCGCACACCTCGGCCCGCGGCGGGCACCAGGTGGAGGCCGTCGTCGTCGACCGCGACGGCCGGGAGGTCTCCCGCGCCACCGGCCAGGCGGGCACCCCGCTGCGGCTGCCGGTGGCCGAGCCGCACCTGTGGACGCCCGACGACCCGTACCTCTACGACATCAGGGTGCGGCTGGCCTCCGGCGACGAGGTGGGCAGCTACGCCGGGCTGCGCACCGTCGAGCTGCGGCCCGACGAGCAGGGCAGGCCGCGGTTGGCGCTCAACGGCGAGATCCTGTTCCAGCACGGACCGCTGGACCAGGGCTACTGGCCGGACGGCATCTACACCGCGCCGACCGACGAGGCGCTGCGCTACGACCTGGAGGCCACCAAGCGGCTGGGCTTCAACATGGTCCGCAAGCACGTCAAGGTCGAACCGGCCCGCTGGTACTACTGGACCGACCGGCTGGGCCTGCTGGTGTGGCAGGACATGCCGTCGCTGCCGATCGACCTCGCCGACCCGCCGGGCAGCAACCCGCCGCCGGGCGAGCAGGCGCGCGCCAACTTCCGCGCCGAGCTGACCGCCATGATCGACCAGCTGCGCAGCGTCACCTCGATCGTGGCCTGGGTGCCGTTCAACGAGGGCTGGGGCGAGTTCGAGACGGCCGAGATCGCCGAGCTGACCCGGCGCTCCGACCCGACCCGCCTGATCGACATCAGCAGCGGCGTCAACTGCTGCTACTCGCTGCCCGACAGCGGTGCCGGCGACATCTACGACGACCACACCTACGTCGGGCCCGGGCGTCCCGAGGTGCGCGACGGCCGCGCCGTGGTGGACGGCGAGTACGGCGGGCTCGGGCTGATCGAGGAGGGCCACCTGTGGCCGGGTGAGCCGGGCGCCTACGAGATGACCGACAGCCGGGAGGCCCTGACCCGCCGCTACGGCGAGGTCTCCGACGAGCTGGTGCGCATCATCGAGGCCAACGGGCTCGCGGCGGCGATCTACACCCAGACCACCGACGTGGAGAACGAGGTCAACGGCTTCCTCACCTACGACCGCCGGATCCTCAAGCCGGACCTGGCCGCGGTCCGCGCGAACAACCTGGCGGCCATCGACGCGGGCACGCCCTGACTGGCGCACCGCACCACGGCAGACCACTGTGGACCCGGTGGCACCACGCGACCGGGTCCGCCCGGTCCGCACATGCGTGACTCACCCAGGTACTGGTCGGTTTCGGCCGAAACCGACCATCCAGTCCGGAGGAAGCACGATGCGACGTTTCACCCGACGGGCAGCGCTCGTCAGCGCCGCCGGAGCGACCACCGCCGTCGCTCTGGCCGGGTCCCCGGCGGCTCGGCCGCCGGGCGATCAGCAGACCGCGAACGGCCGGTTGTACGAGATCCGCTCCGGCCGGCAGCGCGCGGTCGTCGCCGGGGTGTCCGCGACGCTGCTGTCCTGGCGGTTCGACGGGCGGGAGATGCTGCTCACGCACGGCGCCGACGAGGTCGGCGAGGGCTACCGGGGTAAGACGATCCTGCCGTGGCCCAACCGAATCGACCGCGGCCGCTACACCTTCGAGGGCCGGGAACTGCAGGTGCCGGTCAACGAGCCGGAGCGCGACGCCGCGCTGCACGGCCTGATGAGCTTCGTGGAGTGGCAGCCCGTGGCGCACCGGGGCGACCGGGTGGAGCTGGAGTACCGGCTGCCGCCGACCTACGGCTACCCGTTCCAGCTGGCGTTCCGGATCGAGTTCGCGGTGGACGACGACGGCGTGCGCAGCACGCTGACGGCGAAGAACGTCGGGCGCACCGCCGCACCGTTCGGCACCGCCAACCACACCTACCTGGCAGCGGGCGGCGACCGCATCGACGACATCGTCTTCGAGCTGCCCGCGAGCACCCACTACCTGGTCGACGACAACCTGATCCCGACCGGCAAGGCCTCCGTCGAGGGCACGCGGTACGACTTCCGCTCAGCCCGGCCGATCGGCGCCACCGAGATGGACACCGCCTTCACCGATCTGCGCCGCCGCCCCGACGGCGACGCCGTGGTGCGCTTCGCCCGGCCGGACGGCCCCACCGCCGAGCTCTGGGTCGACGGCACGCACGACTACCTGCAGGTCTACACCGACGACAGCCCGAGCGAGGACCGCCCGGCCCGGCAGGGCATCACCGTGGAGCCGATGACCTGCGCACCCAACGCGTTCGTCACCGGCGACGGCCTGATCACGCTGCGACCCGGCGAAACCCACCGCGGCAGCTGGGGATACCGGATCGCCGGGTGATCCCGGGGCGGCTGCGGGGCGGCCACCGCCCCGCAGCGCGACCGGGAACCGGTTCTCAGGCCGGGTCCACCCCGAAGGCACCGGCCAGGTCGGTCAGCACCAGGTTGGCCGCCTGAACGCCGATGCCCGACATCCAGGTCTCGTCGGGCACCGGGAACACCCGGTCGTCGCGGACCGCGCTCATCCGCGTCCACAGCGCGCTCGCCTCGACCGCCTTCTGCTGGGTCTTCTCCGGCGACACCGCCGTGGTGACGAAGACGGCGTCGGCGTCGGCCTGGTCGATCAGCTCCGGGCTGATCTCGTTGTCGAACTCGTCGGCGTTCTGCGACGGCGGTCGGTTCAGGCCCGCGTCGGACAGGATCACGCCGGAGAAGCTGGCCCGCTGGTAGAGCCGGATCTTGCCGGGCATGAACCGGGTGACCGAGACCGTCGGCGCCGCACCGCCGTTCGCGGCGGTGATGGCCACGCCGATCCGCTTCGCACGCGCCTCGTACTGCTGCAGCGCGGCCTCCGCCGCGGCCTCCTCGCCCAGCGCGGCGGCGTGCACGCGCAGGTTCTCCTTCCACGGGAAACCGGTCGTCTCGGTCAGCACCGTCGGAGCCAGCCGGGACAGCTGGTCGTAGAGCGCGTCGTGGCGGACCCGGTTGGACAGGATCAGGTCCGGCTTGAGCGAGGCGATCAGCTCGAGCTTCGGCGAGGCCGAAGGCCCGACCGGAGTGGTTCCGGGCAGCTTGCCGGCCAGGTAGGACGGGAAGCCCTCGCCGGTGGCCAGGTGCGGCGGGATCGCCCCGACCGGCACGATGCCCAGCAGCGTCACCGAGTCCAGCTCGGCGGTGTCCAGGACGACCACCCGCTGCGGCTTCTTCGGGATGGTCACCGGGCCCTTGGCGGTGTCGATGGTGCGCGGGAAACCCGTTCCCGCGTCGGTGGGCGGGCTGGTCGGCGTCGTCCCCGCACCACCGCAGGCGGCGGTCAGGGCCAGCAGGCCGGCCGGCAGCAGCGCGCCGGCAGCGCGCGCGATCCTTCGCTGGATCATCGGTTCCCCTCCGTCGGCGATGATTCGTCGCACCGCCGACGCACCCCCGCGGCAACCGGTGAAACGCCGAAACAGTAATTAGGCAAGCCTCACCTTCTCAAGAGATGGCCCTGTGTTCCCCGTCTCACCCTGCCCCGGCCAGTACAGTGACCGCCGTGGCCGACTACATCCAGATCCCCACGCCAGCCGGGAAGTTCGACGCCCTGACCGCCGGTCCGCAGGACGGCCGCCCGGTCCTGCTGCTGCACGGCTTCCCGGAGGCCGCGGTGGAGTGGAGCGAGCAGCTCGCGGTGCTCGGCGGCGCCGAGTGCTTCGCCGTCGCCCCGGACCAGCGCGGCTACTCACCCGGCGTGCGCCCGCAGCAGGTGTCCGACTACCGGATGACGGAGCTGGTCGACGACGTGCTGGCCATCGCCGAGCACTTCGGCTGGGACCGCTTCGACCTGGTCGGCCACGACTGGGGCGCCGTGGTGGCCTGGACGACCGCCGCCGCGCACCCCGAGCGCATCCGCACGCTGACGGCGGTGTCGATCCCGCACCCCGACCCGTTCAACGCGGCGCTGCGGGAGGACGAGGACCAGGCCACGCGCTCGGCGTACATCCAGGAGTTCCGCTCCTCCACCGCGGAGAAGGCCCTGCTGGCCGACAACGCCAAGAAGCTCCGGCGGATCTACTACCCGGGAGTCCCGGAGCACCACGTCGACGACTACGTGCAGCGGCTGACCGAGCCGGGTGCGCTCACCGCGGCGCTGAACTGGTACCGGGCGGCCCGCTACAACAGCCGCGAGATCGGACCGGTCGAGGTGCCGACGCTGTTCGCGTGGAGCACCGAGGACGTGGCGGTCGGCTCGACGGCGGCGCTGGCCACCGCCGACCACGTCACCGGGCCCTACCGGTTCGAGATGCTGGAGGACGTCTCGCACTGGATCCCGGAAGAGGCCCCGGACACCTTCACCCGCCTGCTCCTCCAGCACCTCCTCGCACACCAGACCTGACCCACCAGACCTGACCCACCAGGCCTGACCCACCAGGGCCTGGTGCAGCGGCCTGACCCACCGGGCGGATCCGCCGCCGGACCGGAACGACGGCAATTTCAATGGAAATCAGACGTCTGATTTCCATTGAAATTGCCGGGACACCCGCCACCCGTCGGCGCGTCGGTCCCCGACACGCCGACGGGACGCAACTTCAATTGAAATCGGATGTCCAATTTCAATTGAAGTTGCGGATCACCGGAGGTGTCAGGGCTGGTTGTGCTGGAGGGAACCGGCGAGGAACTCCACGAACTCCGTGCCCACCGCTTCGAACACCGCGCCCTCGTGGCCGCCCGGCAGGTAGGTGACCACCGGGGTGTTGCGGTGCCGGTCGATCAGCTGCTCGATGCCGTCCAGGAACGGGTCGGTGTCGCCGGTCCACACGCCGATCGGGACATCACCGAGGTCGTCGAGGCGGTGCAGCGGATCGACCGCGAGCCACTCGTCCTCGGTGCCGAAGGCCTCCTTCTCCCGCATGCCTTCCCAGCTCACCTGCAGCGCCGGGGCGACCTCGCCCACGGCGGCGACGGGCTTGCCCGCCAGGTTGCGGTCCGCGGCGTAGGTCAGCGCGCCGAAACCGCCGGTGGAGATGCCCGCCGCGGCGAAGGGCAGGCCCTCCGCGTCGCCGAAACCGCGCTCGGAGAGCCAGACCGGGAGTTCCTCGTTCAGCATGGTGGCGAGGTCGCCGTTGGCCGAACCGTCGTTCCAGTACGGGTTGTAGCCGCCGTCGACGACCACGAACCCGAACGCCGGGATCCTGCCCTCGTGGTAGAGCCGCTCGAGCGAGGCCAGCGTGTCGTACGGGATCGGCGTCGGGTTCACCCCGTCGCGGCCGTGCAGGTACAGCACCACCGGCAGGTTCTCGGTGGACTCCAGCCCGGTCGGGTAGGCGAGGTAGAGCTCGGTGTCGGTGCCGCGGCTCGCGGAGTGCACCTGCTCCTTGCGGATCACCGGCATGGGCAGCTCGGACAGCGCCGGTTCGGCCTCGACGGCGGGCTCCGCCGGAGGAACCGGCGGTGCCGCGGGAGGCGGTGGCGCCGCGCACCCGGCGAGCGAAACCGCCAGTGCCGCTGCCGCCAGCAGGCTTCCGAATCTCCGTGCGCGGGTCACGCCACCTCCAACGTCCGTTAGGTCTGGTTCCAACGTTACTGTTCCGCCTCCCCGCGATTCGCAGTGGTGGTCGCGTTCGGACGTTGAACTGGCGTTTTCGGGGTTTTCCGTGGCTGGGTTGCGTCACGCTCCCCTGAGACGGCGTCGAGCACGGGAACTGTTCCGCCGCTGCGCGAACCACGACAGCGACACCTCGCGATTCATGGCCCTGAGCCGGGACTTCGCGGTTCCTGGTGATCGGGTTCCGGCACGGTCGCCTGCGGTGCGGTCGAGCCGGTCACGGCGTTGCTCGTCAGAACAGCGCTGCGATGCCGAGGACCAGCAGTGCGATGGCCTTGAGGAGTTCGAGTGCCACGTACCACAGGTGTGCTTTCGATCTCGGTCCGTCCTCGCCTGCCAGGACCGCCGCCGTGCGTCGGGACAGGAGTGGGCGCACGGCGATCAGTTGGAGCGCCAGCAGCACGATCGCCACGGCACCGGCTGCGAGGGACGTGCCGTCCGGCTGGGCCGTGACCAGGGCCAGCGCGATGACGAGCGCCGGCACCACCTCCGCGGCGTTGAGGGCTCGGAAGACCAGGCGGCCGATGGCGAGTCCGGTGCGCAGGTCGACGCCGGGCGCCCGGAACTTCAGCGGTGCTTCGAGGAACGAGATCGCGAGCACCATGCCCAGCCACAACCAGCTCGCCGCTCCCGCAACGGCGAGCGCGGTCGGCACCGGGCCGCTCACGCGCTCTCCAGTGCGCGGCTGGGGCCGAAGACCTCGAAGTGGATTCGGTCGGCGGCCAGGCCCCGGTCGATCAGCTGGCGGCGCACGTGAGCCATGAACGGCACGGGGCCGCAGAGGTAGGCCTCCGCGCCGGCGGGCACTTCGACGTCGGCCAGGTCGATGCGGCCGGGGCGCAGGTGGGTGTCGGCGCGGCGGGTGCCGAGGTCTTCGTACCACCGGTGCAGGGTTGCGGCCGGGAGCTCGGCGACGAGCGCCTTCAGCTCGGCGCGGTGGGCGTGGCGGGCCGGTGAGCGATCTGCGTGCAGCACGAGCACTTCCCGGTGCGGCGAGGTGCGGCGGAGGTGGTGCAGGTAGCAGATGACCGGGGTGATGCCGATTCCGGCGGAGACCAGGACCAGCGGAACTTCGCCGTCGGTGAGCACGAGTTCGCCGAACGGTGCGGAGACTTGGAGCTCGTCGCCCTCGAAGACGTTGTCGTGCAAGAAGTTCGAGACCTCGCCCGCGGGGACGAGCGCGTCGCCGGAGCGGACGGCCGGGACCGCCTTCACCGAGATTCCCACGGACTTCTCGTCGGGCACGTGCGTGACGCTGTACTGCCGGATCTGGCGGGCGCCGTCGGGCAGCCCGACCGCGACGGAGACGTACTGGCCGGGCCGGGCGGGCGGTAATGCCGCGCCGTCGGGAGTTTCCAGCACGAAGCTCACGGTGTCGGGCGCTTCCTGCACCCGTCGCCGGACCGAGAGGGTGCGCCACACCTCGCCCGGCGCCAGCCCGGCTCCGGTGCAGAGGTCCCGCTCGATCTCGATCAGCGACTGCGCCATGTGCCAGTAGACCTCGTCCCACGCGGCCGCGACCTCCGGTGTCACGACCGCCTCGCCGAGAACTTCGGCGATCGCGGCGAAGAGGTGCTCGTGGACGATCGGGTACTGGTCCGCGGTGATGCCCAGCGAGGCGTGCTTGTGCGCGATCCGGGCGAGCACCGACCGCGGGTCCGGCCCGTGCTCGGCGACCAGGAGCGTGGCGTAGCCCGCGATCGCCGCCGCCAGTGCGCGCTGCTGGTCGCCCTGGGCCTGGTTGCCGCGGTTGAACAGGTCGCGCTCCAGCTCGGGGTGAGCGGCGAACAGGCGCCGGTAGAACACCGGGGTGATGTCGTCGATGGCCGCGCCGATCACGGGCAGGGTGGCGCGGACGACGTCGGTCGATGCGGAGGAGAGCATGCGATCGCCTTCGTGGGTGGGAGCTTTCTCGGTTGCGGCGCCGGTCAGTCCGGCGGGCCGGTGGTGAGCGAGAGCAGCAGGCGCCGGGTGGGAGCGGCGGTGACGTCCGCGATGGTCAGCGGGTCGAGCGCGGCGAAGAACGCCTCCTGGGCTCGACGCAGCGCCGATCTGAGCCGGCAACCGCCGCGCAGCGGGCACGGGTCGGTGCCGTCGCACTCCACGACCTCCCCCGCGCCTTCCAGCTCGCGGACGACGAACCCGACCGAGATCTCCTGCGCGCCCGCGGCCAGGCGGAGGCCGCCCGTGCGACCGCGCTGCGTCTCGACGAGCCCCAGCTTCTGCAGCGCGGTCACGACCTTCGCGGCGTGGGCGGGGCGGACGTGGAGTTGCCCGGCGAGCGCGCGGGTGGTCGACCGGTCGTCCTGGTCGAGCACGGCCAGCCGCATCACGATGCGGAGTGCGAGGTCGGTGAACGCCGTGAGCTGCACATCCGCACGCTAATATATTCCGCATCTCAGATGCGAATTTGAGTCGAGTGGTGTCCACCACCCCGAACGGCCGCGAGTCCCACCGGGCAGCCGACCCGGAGGGACTCGCGGACCCCCAGCTCTCAGCCCGCGACGAGCATCCGCTCGTCGTCGAGCAACCCGTGGCGCATCGCGAACGACGCCGCTTCGAGCCGGGAGTGCACACCGAGCTTGGTCAGCACCGACTGCACGTGCGTGCGCACGGTGGTCGGCGCCACCCCCAGTTGCTTGGCCATCGCCGCCGTGTGCGCGCCGTCGACCAGCATCCGCAGGCACTGCCGCTCCCGGGCGGTCAGGTGCGAGGCCAGCCGGCGGGCGTCGGTCGTGCCGGCCAGCCGCGGTGTGCGGGAAGCCGCCAGTTCGACGACCACCTCGCCGTCCAGCACGCCGCGGATCGCCCCGGCCAGCACCGAAAGCCCGCACATCTTGTTCACGTAACCGGCCGCGCCCTTGCCCAGCGCGGCGCGCATGCCCTGCACGTCGCCGTCGGCGGTGAGCACCAGGACGCGGGTGCGGCCGCCCGCGCTGAGCAGCTCGCCGATCACGTCCAGGCCGTCGCCGTCGGCGAAGAACCGGTCCAGCAGGCACACGTCGGGCCGCTGGGCGCGGACCGCGGCGACCACCGCTCCGACGTTGTCCGCGGTGCCCACGATGCGGTGGCCGTGCCGCGGCAGGGTCGCCACCAGGGCGTCGATGAAGATCACGTGGTCGTCGCCGAGCACCAGGTTCGCCATCCCGCTCACCTCTCCAGGTGTGCCGGGAACACCAGCCGCGCGCAGGTCCCGCCGCCGGCTGCCGGGTCGACGCGCAGTTCGGCGCCGCAGCGCCGCGCCAGCGCCAGCACGATGCCCAGCCCGAGCGAGGCCGAGCCGCGCGGCCCGTTGCCAAAACCCGGCCCGTCGTCGGTGATCTCGACGCGCACCTCCCCCAGCACCTCGCGCACCGCCACCGCCACCCGGCCGCCGCGCCCCGCCGCTCGCACCGCGTTGTCCAGCAGGTTGGACACCATCCGCCACAGCAGCGTCTGATCGGTGCGGATGGTGAGCTCCGGGCCCTCCACCAGCACCACCTCGGCCGGGCCGCGCAGCGCGGTGACCGCGACGAGCTGGGTGAGCAGCTCGCGCAGCGCGAATGCCTCCTCGCGAGGTTCGCGCAGGTCGACCAGCTGCTGCAGCCGGTCCAGTTCCAGTTCCATCAGCCGCAGCCGGTGCAGCGCGTCGCCGGGCAGCCCCGGCTCGGCGCGCAAGCCGTCCGCGAGGTAGGACAGCGTCGCCAGCCCGTGCCCGAGGTCGTGCAGCAGGCTGCGCAACTCCGCGCCACCTCGCGAACTGCGCGGCCCGGGAAGTTCCCGGACCGTTCCCGTGATCGTCTGCACAGCGACTCCTCTCCCCCAGCAGTCTGTGCTACCCGGCACATCGGCTACTGCAAGCGCGGTGTTGCAGCTGCTGCAGAACGGGGAGTGCGACTACTCCACGTGCGGAAGGACATCGGCCTTCCAGGCTGTGGCCGGTGTGGTCCGCCTCGCCCGTCGCTACGTTGCGTCACTCCGCTCGATACGCCTCGGCGAGGGCGCTTGCCAACGCCCCGATCTCGTGACGCCCGTCCACCCGGGCGCGCGCGGTCGCCGCCAGGCGGGCGGCCCGATCGGGGTGGTCGAGCAGGTGGGCCACGGCGTCGGCCAGCAGGTCGGGCCGGTGCGGCGGCACGAGGAGCCCGGTCTCGCCGGGCGTCACGACGTCGCCGACGGCGTTGACGGCGGTGGCCACCACCGGAACTCCGCAGACCATCGCTTCGACGATCGCCAGCGGCAGGCCCTCGTAACGGCTGGGCAGGGCGAACACGTCGAATGCGGGCAGCAGGCGCACCACGTCGTCGCGCTCGCCGGTGAGCACCACGCGGACACCCGCTGCCGCGGCCTGCGCCCGGACTCGTGCGGCTTCCTCGCCATCGCCGATCCACACGCCCACCACGCCCGGGCGGCGCAGTGCGGCCAGCGCCGCGACGAAGTGCTCCGGTGCCTTCTGGTAGGTCAGCCTGCCGACCGCGCCGACCACGACGTCACCCGCAGCCAAGCCGAGCGACCGGCGAGCGTGCTGCCTGCTCGCTGCCGTGCGGGGCGGTGCGGAGTGGTCGACGGCCACGCCGATCGTGCGGATGCGGTCCGGCCGCAGCAGGCCGCGCTGCAACGCCTCCACGGCGACGCCCGTTCCGACGCACAGGCCGAGATCGGTGATGCGGCCGAGGCCCCGTTCGACCTCGATGTAGGCGCGGCGCCGGTAGACCGGCTGGAAGCGGTGGAACCCGAAGCCGTGGAAGGTGTGCACCACCCTGCCGACGCCGGCCCGCCGAGCCGCGATCCGGCCCACCGCGCCCGCTTTGGAGCAGTGCGTGTGCACCACGTCGAAATCCCGCAGCAGCGCGGTCAACCGCTGCAGGGCGCGCAGGTCGTGGGCCGGGGCGATGGGCGCGCGCAGCGCGGACTCGACGAGCGTCGGCACCCCGGCGGTGGGCAGCAGGCGGCCGGAACCGGCGATCACCGTCACCTGGAACTCGTCCGGGTCCAGCGCCTCCGCCCCGCGCAGCGCCATCGTTCCGGCGCCGCCCTCCAGCCGGGTGATGACGGTGGCGACCCGCAGGCTCACCTGGCGGGATCCGGTTCGTCGGCGCGCAGTCCCGCCGCGCGGGCGACGCTGACCGCTTCGAGCTGGCTGTGCACCTGGAGCTTGGCCAGGATGCTTCGGGTGTGCGTGCGCACGGTCTCGGCGGAGATCAGCAGTTCGGCGGCGATCTGCGCGCCGCGCTTGCCGTTGACCATGCCGGTCAGCACGTCCCGCTCCCGGTCGCTGAGCACGTCCAGCGGGCCGTCGCGCTGCCCGGCGCGCACGGCGTCCTCCCGCAGCTCGCGCAGCACGGGCCCGAGCAGGTCCGGCGGATACCAGCTGCGCCCGCGGCACACACCCAGCAGCACCTCGGTGAGCTCGTCGAGGCTCCGCTCCTTGGGCACCCAGGCGGCGGCGCCCGCGCGGGCGGCCGCGACGGCCTGGTCAGGCTCGCGGGTGCCGGTCAGCACCACGATCGCCGTGCCGGGCCGGATCCGCTGCACCTGGGTCACCAGGCGCCCGGCCGCGGAGCCCGCCGGTTCCACGTCCAGCGTCAGCACATCGGGTTTGGCCTGGCGGACCACATCGGACAGTCGCGGATCGCTGGTGGCGCAATGCCCCACGACCCACAGCTCGCTGCGCTCGGCCAGCTTGGCGCCGAGCGCCTCGGCGAGCATCACGTGATCGTCCACCATGAGCAGTCGCAGCACGTTCACCGCCCCAGCATCGCCGAACCACGGCGAGGAGTCCTCGTCCCAGCGCACGAGAACGCCTGTCCGACTCGATCGCCGAGAACTCCCCGGTCCCGGTGCTGGTCGCGCCCGCGATCGGCCAGGTCGGGGGCGCACCGGCGCCCGAATCTCTGTACATCACCCGAATTGATGACTAGGGTGACCGCACACCGAATGCAGTGCGGACATGGTTCATCCGGACCATGTAAACGTTTTCATAGGGAGCTCGATGGGGCGCAGGTCGCCGAGCGGGGCGAACATCGGCCAAGTGGCCGCGGAGGCCGGCGTGTCGGCGGCGACGGTTTCACGGGTGATCACCGGCGCTGACCGCGTCGCGCCCGAGACGGCGCGCCGGGTCCGGGAAGCCATCCGGGCGCTGGGCTACGAGCCCAACCGGCTCGCCCAGGGCCTGCGGCGCAGGCGGACCATGACCATCGGCCTCGTCCTGTCCGGCTTCACCAACTCCTTCTTCTTCGAACTCATCGCGCAGACCGCCGAGGTGGGCAAGGAAGCCGGCTACTCCATGCTGGTTTCGGGAGACGCGGATCCCGAGGGCGAGGCGCTCAGGCTCGCGGGCGGGCGCATCGTCGACGGGATCGTGTTCGTCGCCGCGCACGGCGAATCCCGGGCTTCGCGCCTCAACGACCTGAGCATCCCCATCGTGTGCTTCGACCGGGCCCCGGCAGATCTCTCCTGCCCGGTGGTGCAGATCGACAACGAGCGGGGCGCTCGCGAGGTCACGCGGCACCTCGCCGACCAGGGAGCGCGCAGGATCGCCCACATCGCGGGTCCGGCGGAGGTGCTGGCCAGCCAGCCCCGGCGCACCGGCTACCGCCTCGCGCTCGAAGACGCGGGCATCGAGCGCGATCCGGCGCTGGAAGTGCCCGGGGACTTCACCGAAGAAGCCGGCTATCGCGCGATGTACGAGCTCCTCGGACGCGGCGAGCCGTTCGACGGCGTCTTCGCGGCGAACGACCTGATGGCCATCGGAGCCATGCGCGCCGCAGCGGAATCGGGCATCCGCGTCCCCGACGACCTGCTGGTCGGCGGGTTCGACGGCATCAGCTCGGGCCGCTTCACCGTCCCCCGGCTGACCACCTGCGCCCAGCCGATCTCGCACATGGCGCGGCTGGCCGTCGCCAAGCTCCTCCGCACGATCGAATCCGGGGAAACGGCCCAGCACCGGGAGGACATCGTCGTCGCCGGTGAGCTCCTGGTGCGCGAATCCTCGACCCGCTGCGGATCGCCCCAGGACAGCCCGCCGGCGCGGTGACGCCGGGCAGAACCGTCCACATGCGACTCACACCCCGTTCGGGGGTGCACACCTCATCTCGCGGAACACACGAAGTGCGGCTGGCGCCTGGCCCGGCCCGAAAAGGGAGAACCATGAACGCATCCCACCCCCGCCCGGTCTACCTGGACTGCGATCCGGGAGTCGACGACGCCCTCGCCCTGGGATATCTGGTGGCCAGCCCGGCGGTCCGGCTGGTGGGCGTCGGGACCGTGTACGGGAACTGCTCGGCGGAGGTGGCGACGCGCAACGCCTGCGACTGGCTCGCCGTGATGGGCGCGCCCGAGGTGCCGGTCGCGATGGGTGCGAGCAATCCCAGCCGTGGCGAGTATCGCGGTGCCGCGACCTGGATCCACGGGGAGCGCGGCACCGGCGCGGTCACCCTGCCGGTGTCGGGCACCGCGCCCGTCAGCGCCACCGCCCCGGAACTCCTCGTCGAGCTCGCGCGGAAGCACGCCGGGAACCTGGAGATCATCACCGTCGGTCCCCTGACGAACCTCGCGCAGGCCCTCGCGATCGAGCCCGGGCTGCCCGGCATGGTCAAGCAGCTGACGATGATGGGAGGTGCTGCCCTGCACCCGGGCAACATCTCCCCCGTGACGGAGGCCAACGTCGGCAAGGATCCCGAATCCGCGCGCCTGGTCTTCCAGCAGCCGTGGCCGATGACCATGGTGGGCCTGGACGTCACGATGACCAACACGCTGGAGGAGGAGCACCGCCTGGCCCTGCAGTCCTCCGGCAGCAGGTCGGCCCGGCTCCTCGCCGAGGTCGTCGACTTCTACTTCGACTTCCACGTCGACGTCTACGGACGCCGTTGCTCGGCCCTGCACGACCCGCTCGCCGCGGCGATCGGCGCCGGTGGGCTGGTCCCGTCGCTCGCCCCGCTGGTCGACGTCGACGTCGACGACACCCGGGGCCCGGGCCGCGGGCAGACGATCTGCTCGCTGGGCGGCAAGTACCGGAACTACCCGCCGCAGGACGGCGCGCACTGCCGGGTGGCGCTGGAGATCGGCGCCCCGGTCGCACCGCACTTGGTCGACGTCCTGTCCACCTTGCCGTGAGCGATCCCGGCCCGCTGCTCCACTCCGCTCCCGAGAGGGGAAACCGAGATGTCACTGCCTGACACGTCGCTGTCGAAACCGATCACCGTCAACCAGGCCGCTCTGCTGGTGGGCCTGGTGGTCGCGGTCGTCGCCTTCCAGTTGAACGCCACCATGCTCAACCCCGCGGTCGAGCACATGCAGAACGACCTCAACACCACGACGGCCGCGATCGCGTTCTCCACCGCCCTGTTCTTCCTGTCCAAGGCGATCTTCCAGGTGTTCATGCCGCGCCTGTCCGACATGGTGGGGCGCCGGAGGATCCTCCTCGTCTCGCTGGGCGTCCTCGCGGTCGGAACGGTGATCGCCATGCTCGCCCCCAGTGTGGAATGGCTCTACCTGGGACGTGCCATCCAGGGCGCCTGCGGGCCGGTCTTCACGATCGCGCTGCTGACCCTTCGCGAGGCGGCGGCCACGGAGAAGGAGTACGGCACCAAGCTGGGCCTGGTCATCGCGATCAACGGTGGCATCGCCGGCGTCGACGTCGTGCTCGGCGGCTGGATGGCCGACCACCTCGGGTTCCGCTCCATCTTCGCCTTCACCCTGGTGGTGACGGTCCTGGCGATCATCGCGACCCGGCTCTGGGTCCCGGAGTCCGCTCCGTCGAAGGGCGGGCGGATGGACTGGATCGGCGTCGCCCTCGTCTCGGTCGTCGTGGTGGGCCTCAGCTGGGTGGTGGGCGGCGATCCGTTCAACCCGTTCCCGAGCGCGTGGACCGCCGTCTACGCCGTGATCACCGTCTGCGCCGCCGTGGCCTTCGTGGTGCACCAGCGCCGCTCCGCCCACCCGCTCATCCCGGCGGGACAACTGGGCAACCGCGCGATCTGGGCGATGCCGCTGACGACCATCCTGACGCTCACCGGGATCATGGCCGTCGTCAACCTCCTCGTGCCCTCCTTCACGCAGAACCCCACCGCCGGGTGGGGCATGCCGGCCACCACGGTGTCGCTGCTGTTCATGGCGCCCTACGCGCTCATCGGCTGGCTCGTGGGCCCGTTCGCCGGCCGCCTGGCCCCGCGCTTCGGCTACAACCGGATGCTCCAGCTCGGCCTGCTCTCCTCGGCGTTCGTCCTCGCGGCGCTGGCGCTGTTCGGTCTGAAGAACGCCTGGGCGCTGGGCATCCTGGTGTTCGTGCTCGGCATCACCTACGCCGGGTTCACCAACGTGATGCTCAACGGTCTGGGAGTCCTGCTCTCGCCCAAGGACGCGCCGGGCCTGCTGCCCGGGCTCAACGGAGCGTCGTTCGGAATCGGTGCCGGGCTGAGCTTCACGATTCTCGGGCAGACGATCACGCGGGGCTCCGCGGTGGGTTCCACCTCGGCGGCGGGCTACGTCACGGCGCTCTGGATGGCGATCGGCATCGTGGTGCTGGCGTTCCTGGTCACGCTGCTGCTTCCCAAGCACCCGACCGAGGCCGAGCAGGGCGAGGCACGAGCGTCGTCCTGATGGCAGTGCGGCCTCGGGGTCTCGACCCCGAGGCCGCACTCCGACGCCCTCCATCGACAGGGCCGGAAGTCAGCCGGTGGGGGCTGGTGGGCTCGGGGCGGTCGTCCGGCGACCCGGGCTGCGCCAGCGGCCGGAGGACTTCGTCAGCCAGGCACCGGGAATCGCGTACAGCGCGATCGCGGCGTCCAGCACCCGCAGCGGCAGGAACAGCAGGCCGACCAGCAGGTAGCGCGGCTGGCGGTGCAGCAGCGCGACGACGCAGGTCAGCAGCAGGTCCGGTACCAGCACGCCGAAGAGCAGTGCGGACGGCGTGGCGAATCCGCTGACGAACTGGTGCGCTTCGCCGAACACCGGAACCTGGGGCAGCGCGGGCAACAGCTCCGCCAGCAGGAGCACCACGACCACGATCGGCAGCACCACCAGGAGCAGGCTGCTGGTCAGCATCTCCAGCAGCAGCAACGCCAGCATGGCGGTGAACAGGTTGGCCCGCGGCGGGTGCAACCGCACCGTCTGCCACAGTCCCAGCGCCCAGCGCTTGCACTGCTTCACGTAGTCCTTGAGACAACCGGGATCCTGGGTGGCGGCCACCGCCGACGGCGTGAAACCGACCTTGCCGAGCCGTTTCTGGTACACCTCGAAGGTCATGTTGAAGTCCTCGATGACCAGTCCCGGCGGGTTCACCTCGATGCGCGGCAGCACCTCGGTGCGGTACATGCTGGCGAAGCCGGGGACGATGTGGGTGGCGTTGGTGCGCCGCCAGGTCTGGCCGAACTTCAGCAGGTACTGCGTCATGGTGTAGATCCGCTGCCGGTGCAGGGCGACGAGCTTGCCGACCGGCCCGAGCCCGCGCCCGCGCCAGTTCGTCCGGACGCACCCGGCCACGGCGACCACCTCGGGATCGTCGAAGAGCGGCAGGGCGGCGGCGAAGTAGCCGGGCTGCACGTGGGTGTCGGCGTCCAGCAGCATCACCACCGGGAAGCGCTCGACCAGGTCGAACCGGCGGATCGCCTCCTTGAGCGCACCGGCCTTGCCGACGTTGCGCGCGGTGCTGATCACCTGCACGCCGCAGTCTCGGGCCAGTTCCACGGTGCGATCGGTGGAACCGTCGGAGACCACGTGCACGTTCTCCGGCGGCACCAGCGCGGTGATCGCCGCGAGGCTGTCGGCGATGACCGCTTCCTCGTTGTGCGCCGGGATCAGCACCGCGACGTCGTCGACGCCGAGGGCGCGGTCGAACCGGTCCAGGCCGACCACGGTGCTGCGGCGGGTGCGCCACCCGTCGAGCAGCCGCAGCAGGCCGATCATCCCCCACAGCGCGAAGTTGGCGCCGAACACCGCGATCGCCAGCAACCACCACGGAACCATCCCACCCACCCCCGGCCGTCACTTCTCCACCGGCAGGCTGCGCGCGAGCTCGTGCCAGGTGTCGGTGTCCTCGTAGCCGAACATCCACAGGTAGACGCCGCCGATGCCCGCGCCGCGCGCCGCCTCGAACTTCGCCTTGGAGCTGGCCGCGTTCTCGAACCACACCTCGTGCGCACGGCCCTGCTCGTCGGTGTAGCGGAACCACGGCGACTGGGTCCGGGTGTCGTACTGCGGCTGCGCGCCGTGCTCGGTGGCCAGCTGGAACGCCTTCAGCCAGGTCACGCCGGTGCCCTCGCCGCCGGCCACCCAGTCGTAGCCGTAGAGCGGCACGCCCAGCACGATCCGCTCCGGCGGGACCTGCGTCCTGGCGTAGTCGAGCACCGACCGGATCCAGTCGATCGGCGCGACCGAGCCGGGCGGCGAGGTGTTCCAGTGGAAGTCGTAGCCCATCAGCCGGACCTGGTCGGCGGCCCGGCCGATCGCCGCGTAGTCCTGGGCCACGTTGCGCTCGTCGTAGCCGGCGTCGGTTTCCTTGGCGAACACCGCCACCGACAGCGTCTTGCCCACCGCGTCCAGCGCCGCGCCCAGTTCGGTGACGAAGTCGCTGAACACCTGGCGGTCGCCGGCGCGCAGGTTCTCGTAGTCGATGTCGATGCCCGCGTAGTCCTCCCGCTCGACCAGCTCCACGATCTCGGTGACGTGCCGGTGGCGTCGCACCGGATCGTGCAGCACCGCGGCCACCGGCTCGTAGGCCCACTTGCCATCGGTGATGTTGGCCAGCGACGGCACGATCGGGATCCCGGCGGCGCGCAGCTCCGCGATCCGGCCGCCCACCTCCGCGGTCTGCTCCGGCGGGTACTGCTCCAGCACCCCGCCGTCGGTGTCCAGCCCGTAGATCCACGGCGACACCTCGTTGACCGATTCGCGGTGCTTGACCACCATCTCGGTGCCGTTGCCCAGGTTCCAGAACGGCAGCGAGGCGACCACCACCGGGCTCTGCGCCACCGGGCCGCCGCCGCGGGGCACCACCAGGAAGGACACCACCAGGATCGACACCGCGATCAGCGCGAGCAGCCAGATCGAGCCGCCGAGCCGGCTGAAGGTGCGCACGCGGTGCGCCGCGCCGGGCCCGGTGGGCAGCACTTCGAACCGCTCGCGCCGATCCCGGTGCTCGCGCACCGCGTCGGCGAGCCGGCGGACCGGTCGCATGTCCCCTCCGCTCACGCCGTGGCCGGTTCGCCGGCCCGGGTCTGCTCGTCGATCACCGCGCGGACGATGTCGGCCAGGCTGCGCCGCGGCCGGAAGCCGATCAGCTCCCGCGCCCGCGAGCAGTCCGGCACCCGCCGCTGCATGTCCTCGTAGCCCGGCCCGTAGGCCTCCTCGTAGGGCACGTGGACGGTGCCGCTGGTCGAGCCGGTCATCGCGATGATGCGCGCCGCCAGGTCCTCGATGGACACCTGCTCGGTGCTGCCGAGGTTCACCGCCATGCCCTGCGCGCGGTCCAGCCGCACCAGCTGGATCAGCGCGGGCACCACGTCGGCGACGTGGCAGAAGCAGCGGATCTGCTTGCCGGTGCCGAAGATGGTCAGCGGCCTGCCCTGCAGCGCCTGGCCGACCAGCCGCGGGATGACCATCCCGTAGCGGCCGCTCTGCCGCGGCCCCACCGTGTTGAACAGCCGGACGATGACGGCTTTGAGACCGAGTTCCCGCACGTAGGAAGCGGTCAGGCTCTCGTCGATGGCCTTGGCCTCGGCGTAGGTCCAGCGGGACTTCAGCGGCGATCCGATGATCCGGTCGTCGCCCTCGACCAGCCCGACCTTGGTGTTCTTGCCGTAGACCTCGCTGGTGGAGGCGATCAGCGCGCGGGTGCCGTGCCGCAGCGCGGCGTCGAGCACGTTCTCGGTGCCGTGCACGTTGGTGAGCAGGCCCTGCAGGGTGCGCTCCTGGATGACGAACGCGCCGACCGCCGCGGCCAGGTGGAACACCACGTCCGCGCCCGCCATCACCTCGTCGACCAGCGCCTCGTCCAGGATGGAGCCCCGCACCAGCCGCAGGCCCGGGTGCTCGACCGGCAGGTTCGCCGACTGCCCGGTGCTGAGGTCGTCCAGCCCGACGACCTGGTGGCCGTCGGCGAGCAGCTGCTCGACCAGGTGCGATCCGATGAAACCGGCTGCGCCGGTGACCAGTGCGCGCATCACGCCCTCCCCGCCGGAACGCCCGAGCGGCGCCGGTGCCACAGCTGCGCGTAGAGGTCGTCGATGCGGCCGGTGACCGCCTCGATGCCGTAGCGGGCGCGGATCGCGGGCTCGTCCGCGCGGGGCCGGGCGGACATGATCTCCGCGGCGATCTCGGCGCGCATCCGCTCCGGATCGCCCGGCACCTGGCGGGCCCGGTCGGTGTCGATGCCGACCAGCGCCGGGCAGGTGGTGTAGAGCACCGGGACGCCGTTGGCCATCGCCTCCAGCACCGACAGGCCGAAGGTCTCCTGCTCGGAGGAGGCGACGAACAGGTCCAGCGCGGAGAGCATCGCGGCCACGTCGTGCCGCTGCCCGGCGAAGATCACGTGCTCGCCGACCTCGCGGGCGCGGGCCACCGCCGCCAGCCGCTCCCGGTCCGGCCCGTCGCCGACGATGAGCAGCTTGGTCTGCTGCCCCAGCAGCGGCGCCATCGCCTCGATGACCAGGTCGAAGCGCTTGTTGGGATCCAGCCGCCCGAGCACGCCCACCACGTAGGCGCCCGCGTCGATGCCGTGCTCCTGGCGCACGCTGCCGCGAGCGGCGTCGTCGTACTCGACCCGGCGGAAGTCGACGCCGTTGGGGATCACGGTGATCTTGCGCGCCGGCATCCCCCACTTGTGCAGCCGGTCGGCCACGGTGTCGGAGACCGCGATGGTGGCGTCCGAGCACAGGTCGGTGCCCAGGTACAGGGCGCGCACGCCGAGCGTCATCCGCCGCCGCTCCAGGTGGGTCTCGCCGATCGAGTGCTCGGTGGAGACCACGACCCCGGTCCCGGCCAGCCGCGCCGCGAGCCGCCCGTAGACGCAGGCCCGGTAGAGGTGGGTGTGCACCACGTCGTAGCGGCCTTCGCGGATCACGTCGCGCAGGGTCAGCACCGCGCCGATCTGCGTGTTGCGCCGCATGCCGAGATCGCGCACGCGCACGCCGTCGCCGGCGATCATCCCGGCCACGTCGCCGGGGTTGTACAGCGACACCACCTCGGCGTCGTGCCTGGTGTGCTGCAGCACCTGCCGCAGCTGCAGCTCAGCGCCCCCGACGCCGAGCCCGGTGATCACGTGCAAGACCTTCATCCGTCTCCCCCATCGCTGTCGTCGCGCAGTGCGGTGTCAATTCCGTACGAAATCGACCATCCGCCGTCCCCGGGCCGGGGCCCGGTGGGCGCCGGGTTGTCGGCGCGGTCGTGCCGGGCGCCGGTGGCGGGGACTCCGGCCGCCGAGCTCCCAGCGGAGGCCGGCCGCCAGCGCCGCCCGGAGCACGACCGCTGCCGTGCGGAGCACGATCACCGCGTCCCACCACGGCGACCAGTGCTCGATGTACTGGTTGTCGAAGCGCGCCCGGTCCGGGATGGAGGTGTCGCCGTGCAGGCCGTGCACCTGCGCCCACCCGGTCATCCCGCCGGGCATCCGGTGCCGGTCGCGGTAGCCCGGGATCTCCCGGCCGAAGCTCCGGGCGTAGTGCGGTCGTTCCGGTCTCGGGCCGACCAGCGACATCTCGCCGCGCAGCACGTTGAGCAGTTGCGGCAGCTCGTCCAGGTGCGTGCGGCGCAGCCACTTCCCGAGCGCCGTGCACTCCTCGGCGGCCACCGCCCAGCCCTGCGCCGCACCGGCGCGGACCGTCCGCAGCTTGAGCACCTCGCTGGTCCGGCCCGGCCCGGTCACCCGCAGCTGCCGGAAGAACACCGGGCCGGGGCTGTCCAGCCGCACCGCCACGGCCAGCACCAGCAGCAGCGGCGCGGACGCGGCCAGCATCAGCCCACTGAGGACGACGTCGAACGCGCGCTTGGCGCCGGTGCCGCCGAAGCGGCGCAGCGGGATCAGCGGGACGCCCCACAGCTCATCGGTCGCGCCGCGCGGCAGGGCCGTTCCGATCTCGGGCAACCTCGGCACCACGTACACCTCGGCGGACAGCGGACGGCTCGACCGGATCAGCGACGTGAGCGCTTCCTCGGCCGCATCGTCCGGGCAGAGCAGCACCCGGGTGAACCCCGCCAGATCGTCCACTTCGGACGGACGTGCCAACCGTGGCCGCAACCCGAACTCCGGGTGCGCCTGCGCGCTCTCGACGATCCGGGCGGCCAGCTCACCCGAACCGACCACCAGCGTCGGCTCGCCCAGCACCCCGCGCCGGTAGCCGCTGCGCAACGCCGCGTAGAAGCTCGCGCGACCCAGCACCAGCGCGCCGAACCCCGCAGCGGCGAGCGCGAGCAGTCCGCTCCCGGTCGACCACGGCGCGAGCACCGCCAGCGGCATCCCGGACGCGACGGCCAGCTGCGGCACCTGATCGGAAACCCGCGAGCAGATCCGCGCCCGGTGCTGCCCCTGAGCCGCCAGCACCAGCAGCACGAGCAGTGCGAACACCGCGCCGAGCAGCCAGTGCGCACCGGTGATCGGCACGACCGGCACCAGCGCGACCAGGTCGGCCGCCGGGAGCAGCCGACCACCGACCCGCCGGTGCACCAGCGGCCGCACCTCGGGCGGCTGCCGGGTCGCGGCGGCGTCGGTCAAGCTCATCCGGCACCTCCGGTCACCAGCGGCCGGGTCGCGCTCCGCTCGACCCGCGAGGCGATCCGCCGGGCCGCGTAGTCGGCCCCGTAGACGAACCGCATGACCGGGCCGTGGCTGGGCGCCACCAGCGGGCCGGTGAAGTACAGCCCCGGCACCGAGGACTCGAAATCGGCGTCCACCCGCGGAGTTCCGCCGACCAGCGAGATCGAGGAACGGAGCCCGGAGCCGATCATCCGCAGCCTGCTCAGCGCGGGCGGGTAACCGGTGGCGCAGATGACGTGGTCGGCGGCGAACTCGCGCACCTGCCCGCCGACCCGCACGCCCAGGCGCACCTGGTCACCGGTGGCCTTCGCCCAGTCCAAGCGGTGCCCGACGTGCACCGGGAAGCAGCCCTCCACCCGTTCCCGCAGCCACCAGCCGCCCGCCGGGCCGAGCGCGGTGCGCGCCCGCTCGATGCGCACCTGCTCGGGCAGGCGCCGGAACCACTCCGGGTGCTCGGAGTAGAACCAGGTGGACAGCCCCGAGCCCAGGCCGGCTTCCGGTTCCCGCATCCGCTGCCACAGCGAGCGGTCCGGCAGCAGCGGGTAGCCGTTCCAGCTCAGCCGGCGCCGCCGGGCCACCAACCGCGTCCTCGCGCCGTTCTCGTGCAGCAGCGCCGCCGTCTCCAGCGCCGACTGCCCGGCGCCGACCACGATGACGTCCTGGCCGTCGAACCCGCTGAGGTCGTCGTGCGCCGAGCTGTGCGTGCACAGCTCGGCGGGCAGCTCGGCCAGCACCTCCGGGATCCGCGGGAAGTGCTCGACGCCGACCGCGACCACCACCTGGCGGGCGTCGACGCGCTGCCCGTCGTCGAGGGTCAGCTCGAACCAGCCCGGCCGCTGCGCGACGTCGGTCACCAGCTGCTCCTCGACCTCCAGGCCGCGGCCCTGCTGGAACCACTCGCCGTAGTCCACGAAGTCCTGCAAGGACACCGGAATCCCGTAGTCGGCGTAGCGCTTTCCGGTCTCCAGGCAGAAGTTGCGCAGCGTGTGCGCACCGTCCGGGTCGGAGAGGTTCGAGGCGAAGCCCTGCGACTTGAGGAACATGCCGCGCGGCATGTGCTCGCGCCACAGCTTCATCGGCAGCCCGAACTGCCGGTGCGAAACCCCGGACCGGCGCAGGTGCGCGGCCAGCGACAGTCCGTAGGGCCCGGCGCCCACGACGGCCACGTCCACGAGATCGTTCATCAGTCCTCCTCTCCGCCTCTCCGCGATTCACAGTGGTGGTTGCGTCCAGGACTGATCTCGCGTTCGGCGGTTTCTTGTGGCTGGATTGCGTCACGTTCCCCTGATGTGCGGTTGGAGCAGGACCGCGGTTGGCACGGGGTCGCTCCTCTGTCCTCGAACAACGGGCCTCAGCCCTTCCTCTCCAGGTGCCCGCCGTCGTAGTTGCGGCCCGGGACGTACTGCGGTTCGGCCAGTTCCGGGTGCGGCTTGCCGCGCCGCCACGGGCGCACCACCGCGCGGCAGGCCATCCAGGTGCACATCAGCGCGAACGGCAGCAGGTCGTCGCGGGCGAACCAGGCCCGCTCGTGCACCCGCCGAAGCGACCCGGCCCAGGCCCGCAGCCCGAGCTCGCCGCGCGACCAGTACCGCAGCGCGGCGATCGGGTCGTAGTTCTCCACCAGGAACCGGCGACCGATCTCCGGCCGGCCGGCGGGCACCGGTTGCCCGGTGAGGTCCAGGTAGGACGCCAGCGCCACGTCCAGCCCCGCGCTGTCCCGGAACAGCCGGAACTGCGCGCCCAGCCGCGGGTTGAAGTCGAGCAGCTTGTACTGCCGGTCCCGGTCGTCCCACCGGAAGTCCAGGTCGACGATGCCGGTGTAGGACAACTTCGCCAGCAGCGCGGTCGCCGAGCGCAGCAGCGATTCGTTGTCCGCGCAGCGCCCGAGGCTGGTCAGCCCGGCGTGCGCCGGGTAGGACCGCTCCTTGACCCCGGTGAACGCCGGGCGGCACACCGAATCGGCGTCGCAGTAGCCGTGGAAGAACCAGTCGTGCTCGGGTCCGCCGGGGATGAACTCCTGGAGCATCAGCCCGCCGACGGCGTCGCAGCGCCGGTAGATCCCGGCGAGCTCGTCGGAATCCTCGACGATCGTGGTGCTGCGCACCTTGCCGCCGGTCGGCCGCCACGGCGTGGCCAGCTTGGCCACCAGCGGGTAGCCCACCCGGTCGGCGAACTCCAGCGCCTCCTCCCAGCTCCGGATCAGCCGCGCCTGCGCGCACGGCACGCCCAGCCGGCGGCACAGCTCGTGCATCGTGTACTTGCCCGCCAGCAGCCGCGGCAGGTCGTGCGGCGGCTGGGCGAACTGGAACCACATCCGCAGCGGATCGCCGTGCTCGGCCAGGAAGATCGCGGCCGCGTCGTCGGTGGGGATGAGCACGGCGGTGCGCCCGATGCGCTGGGCCAGCTGCATCAGCCCGAACCGGATCGCCTCGGCGTCCCCGGGATCGGGGCTCCACAGCCACCGGCCGCGCACGTACCTCGAGTGCGCCGCGGGTGCGAGGGAGTCCTCGTGCACCGCGTACACCGGAACACCGGCGCGGCCGAGGCTGCGGATCACCCCGAGGCCGCCGTGGTGCAGCACGTTCGGATCGAGCTTGAACACCACGGCGGGCGTGGTCGTGTCGTACATCGGCACCTCACAACACGCGCCGGTGCGGCACGGCGTCGAACTGGTAGGTCGCGTCGAGCACGCGCGGGCAGTCCCGCGCCCAGCCGTAGTCGGCGCCCGGGTGCACGGTGTGGATGACCGTGACGTCCCAGTCCCGGCCGCGCGGCTCGGGCTCGCTGGTCATCCGGGCGCCGCTGGGCAGCTCGATCTCGGGCAGCAGCGGATCGTGGTAGTGCACGTCGATGCCCAGCCGCCGCAACCCGGCCAGGATCGGCAGCGCCGGGGACTCCCGCAGGTCGCGCACGCCCGCCTTGTAGCTGACCCCGGCCAGCAGCACCCGCGCCCCGGAGTGGTCGATGCCCGCCTCGCCGAGCATCTCCACCACCCGCTGCACCACCCGGCCCGGCCGCCGGTCGATCGAGCGCATCGCCTCTTCGATCAACGGCGCCGACAGCCCGCGCCGGCCCAGCTGCCACAGCAGGTAGTGCGGGTCGCAGGGGATGCAGTGCCCGCCGACGCCGGGCCCGGGGAAGCTGCCCAGGAATCCGTAGGGCTTGGTGCCCGCCGCGACGGTGACCTCGATCGGGTCCAGGCCCAGCACCGAGCAGGCGTCGGCGATCTCGTTGGCCAGCGCCAGGTTCACCGCGCGGAAGATGTTCTCGTAGAGCTTGGTCAGCTCGGCGGCCTCCGGGGAGCTGACCAGGTAGACTTGGTCGGTCATCCGCCGCACCACCTCGGCCGCGCGCCGCGCGCACCGCTGCGTGACACCGCCGACGACCCGCGGCGTCCGCCGCTGCACGTGGTCGAAGTTGCCGGGATCGATGCGCTCCGGGCTGAACGCCACGTGCACCTCTTCACCGACCCGCAGTCCGAGCTCGCGCAACGGCTCCACCAGCAGCTGCCGGGTGGTGCCGACGTAGGTCGTCGAGGTCAGGATGATCACCTGCTCGCGCCGGGCGTGCGCCACGACGGTGCGGCAGGCCGCCTGCAGCGCGGCGAGGTCCGGCGTCCGCGCGGCGTCGACCGGCGTCGGCACGCAGACGATGACCGCGTCGGCGGCGGCGAGCGCGGCCGGATCGCTGGTCAGCGCCAGCCCGCCACCGGCCAGTGCGGCGGCCAGCTCGCGACGCTCCTCGGCGGGCAGGTCCACCTCGCCGGTCTCGATCTCGAGGAGCCGCTGCCGGCTGATGTCGAACCCGACGACCTGCGTGGAAGCGTCGTGCAGCGCGCAGGCGGTGGGCAACCCGACGTAGCCCAGCCCGACGACCGCCACCGTCTCGGTGCGTTCCGGCGCGGCCGGTTCGAAGGCGATCAGCCGGTCGGCCAGCAGCCGCTCCCGGCCGTTGATCGCCAACGACAGCGAATGTCCGCTCACGGTCCCTCCCCCAGTTCGCCGTGCTCGCTGAGCAAAACCCTCGCACCCGAGCGCCGCCGAGGTCTCCCACACGCAGGTGAGTGCGCTTACCGAAACTTGAGGACGCTCCCCGTTGCGCCCGACCAAGACGCCGCAATTTCAATGGAAATCGCACGTCCGATTTCAATGGAACTTGCGGGCACCACCGGCGTGTCGGATCCCCAACACACCGCGGGCGCGTCGGGACCTACGCAATTTCAATGGAAATCGCACGGCTGATTTCCATTGAAATTGCGGCGTGTCCGGGCCCGAGGCACGTCGTCAGCGGCGGCTGGTGAGGCGGTGGCGGAGGTGCTTGGCGCGCAGGCGGAGCGCGCCGTCGCGGTCACCGATGTAGGTGCGCGGCAGCGCATGGGGGCCGGAGACATCCGAACGCCAGATGGCGCAGGCGTATTCGTAGCCCGCCGCCGCCACGGCGTCCACCACGCGCCGGTCGACGTCGCCGTACGGGTAGCAGAAACCGGCGACCTCCTGGCCGGTGATCTCGCGCAGCAGGTCCCGGCTCGCCACCGATTCGGCGACCAGCTCGTCGTCGTCCAAATAGGACATGTGCTGGTGCAGCAGGCCGTGCGAGCCGACCTCCGCACCCGCCGCGGCGACCTCCTGGATCTCCTCGGCGGTCATCAGCCGCTTGCGCGGCCCCGCCGGGTCCCACTCGTTGTCCCCGCCGATCCGCCCGGCGATCACGAACACCGTCGCGGTGCACCCGTGCCGCTGCAGCGCGGGCACCACGTTGCGCGCGAAATCGGCGTAGCCGTCGTCGAAGGTCAGCCCGACCAGGCCGCGCGCCTCCCCCGCGCGACGCGCCCGCATCAGCTCGCCCATCGACACCCCGCGCAGCCCGTTGTCCCGCAGCCAGCGCAGCTGCTGGTCGAAACGGCGCGGATCGACGGTCACCAGGTACGGGTCGTGCTGGTGGACGGCGACCGAGTGGTACATCAGCACGTACGGGAACGGACGCCCGGTGTCGCTCCGGGTCAGCTTGCTCACGGTCTGCGTCATGGCTCGCCGCTTTCCTCGGCAACGGGTCGCCGACCGGTTGCAACCACCCGGCCGGCCTGCCGAGCCTAAGCAGCGATCGGCGACCCCGGATCCGGTCGCCGGAGTACCCGCACTACCGCATCGGCACGGACTACAGATCCCCGTACTCGCCGACGCGGCGCCCGGCGACCCAGGTCTGCAGCGTCTTGGTCTGCCAGCGCGCCCGGCCGGACGGCGGGTCCAGCGGGTCCTGGTCGAGGATCACGAAGTCGGCCCGCTTGCCCGGTTCCAGGCTGCCCAGCACCCGTTCCTGGTGCGCGGCGAACGCGGCGTCGAGGGTGAAAGAGCGCAGCGCCTCATCCGGCTTCATCGCCTGCTGCGGGTACCAGCCGCCGACCGGCCGGCCCTCCCGGTCGGTCCGGGTGATCGCGGCGTGCAGTCCGTCGAACGGGTTCTCCGAGGACACCGGGAAGTCCGAGCCCGACGCGATGGTGATGCCCTGGTCCAGCATGGTCCGCCACGCGTAGGCGCCCGCGATGCGCTGGGCCCCGACGCGCTCCTCCGCCATGTTCATGTCGTCGGTGGCGTGCACCGGCTGCATCGAGGCGATGATCCCGTGCCTGCGCAGCCGCGGGATGTCCTCCACCGCGAGGACCTGAGCGTGCTCGATGCGGTGCCGCATGTCGCCGCCGACCTCGGCCATCGCGGCCTCGTAGGCGTCTAGCACCATCCGGTTGCCCGCGTCGCCGATGGCGTGCGTGGCGACCTGGAAGCCGTCCCGCATCACCTGCGTGACGCGGTTGCGCAGTTCGGCGGCGTCCATCTGCGGCAGCCCGGAGTTCTCCGGATCGTCGCTGTAGGGCGCGAGCATGGCGGCGCCGTGCGAGCCCAGCGCGCCGTCGATGTAGAGCTTGACGGTGCGCACCCGCAGCATGTCCTCGGCGAAGGAATCGCCGCGCGCCTGCGCGCCGAGCTCGCTGTAGGCGTCGTAGGTCAGGAACGAGTTCGTGCGGATCGTCAGCTCACCGGAGGCGGCGAGCTGGTGCAGGACCGCGAGCTCGGCGGCGCTGGTGCCCGCATCGCTGACCGAGGTGAGCCCGACCTCGTTGAGCTTGCGCTGCGCGGCGATGAAGTTCTGCTTGAGGTCTTCGGTCGTCGGCTTCGGCAGGTGCGCTTCGACGAGGTCCTGCGCGGCGTCGACGAAGGCCCCGGTGGGCGCACCATCGGCACCGCGCACGATCTCCCCGCCCGGAGGCGTCGGGGTGTCGCGGGTGATGCCGACCTGCCGCAGCGCGGCGGTGTTGGCCACTCCGGCGTGCCCGTCGACGCGCACCAGCCACACCGGCCGGTCCGGCACCACGGCGTCGAGGTCCGCCGCCGACGGCAGCCTGCCGGAGCCCCAGATCACGTCGTTCCAGCCGCGCCCGAGGATCCACGGCCGCTCCGGGTGCGCGGCGGCGAAGGCCTTGAGCGCCTGCATCGCCTCACCCAGCGACTTGGTCCCGGCGAGGTTGAGCTGCGAGACGTTGGCCCCGAGCTGCCCGAAGTGCCCGTGCGCGTCGTGCAGACCCGGGATGAGCACGCGGCCGCGCCCGTCGATGCGCTCGGCTCCTCCGGTGTTGGCCACGTCGAGCCCGCTGACGCGCCCGTCGGCACCGACCAGCAGGCTGGAGAACTCGAACGGTCCGTCGGGGGTCAGCGTGAAGCCCCGGACGTTGTCGATCAGCACCGGGCCGCCCCGCTGCGCGGAACCCGGTTCACCGCTGGAACACCCCGCCGCGACCGCCACCCCGGCGGTGGCGAGTCCGACGAGCTTGAGGAACTGCGCCCGCGAAATCCGGGGCTGCGGGGAACGCCGACAACACTCCTGGCACACGCCGACCTCCTAGCTGATCATCGCCAAGCGAACGTAAGCCCACGTCCTTGTCCGGTCAATCAGCAGAAGGTGGCCGGATCGCCCGGCGAGCCCGCTCGCTGCTTGCGCCCACCACCAGCAAACCCCAGGTCAGGCCTCAGCCGGCCGGTGTGGTGTCGCCGTGGGACTCCAGCACGGCGGCGAGTGCGACGGCGAGGTTCTCGCGCCCGTCGCGGTCGAGCCCGCCCAGCAGCCGGGCCTCGTTGGCCAGGTGCAGCGGGAGGACGCGGTCGATGACCTCCAGCCCGCGCTCGGTGAGCTTGATCTTGACCGAGCGCCGGTCGACGTCGTCGCGCACCCGGGTGACCAGGCCCTTCTTCTCCATGCGATCGACGCGCAGCGTGATCGCCCCGGTGGTCACGAGGGATTCCTTGAGGAACGTCCCGGCGGTCAGCGCGTAGGGCTCGCCGGAGCGCCGGAGCGTGGACAGGATGTCGAACTCGCCCGGTTCGAGGTCGTGCTCGGCAAGGAAGTCCTTGATCTCCTTGTCCCACAGCCGGGACAGCCGCATGATCCGCCCGACCACGCCGATCGGCGTGAAGTCCAGGTCAGGGCGTTCCTCGCGCCATTGCGCCAGCACCGCGGACACCGCATCGGCCATGGATCCTCCTCCGGAACAGATAGCTTAGCGCTCATTTAATTGACACTCACGCAAGTGTTGATTATCTTAGCGCCCACCTACTTGGCGGTCGACCGGTACCCGGCGACCCACCAGCTGCTCGACCACCGAGCGCACCCCCGAGATCCAGGAGCGATCGTGTCCTACCCCGAACCCCGCTACTTCGGTGAGCACGGCGAGATCAACGCCGACTTCCGGCCCGCGACCACCGGCCCCGACTTCGTCGCCAAGCCCGCAGGCGCCACCGACGACGACCCCCGGGCCACCTCCTACCACTACCTGTCCACCACCGCCTCCACCGGCGGCGAGTACGGCCTGTACCGGGTGGACATGGGCCCGGAATCCGTCGGGCCGAGCACGCACTTCCACAAGGCCATCTCGGAGTCGTTCTTCATCCTGTCCGGCACCATGCGGCTGTTCGACGGCGAGCGCTGGATCGACGCGACCTCCGGCGACTACCTGTACGTGCCCGTGGGCGGACTGCACGCCTTCCGCAACGAATCCGGCGAACCCGCCTCCATGCTCATGCTCTTCGCCCCGGGCGCACCTCGCGAGGACTACTTCGAGGGCCTCCCGGAACTGGCCTCCCTCAGCGAGGAGGAGCGCAGGGAATTCGTCCTCCGCCACGACAGCTTCTTCGTCTGATCGCGAACCCCGAGCCCACCACCCGAGAAGAAATCCGTTCCCATGACCAACGTCGCCGTCGAGTTCCAGGCCCGCCGCGCGGTCGAGATCGCATCGGCCCTGCAGCGCGGATTCGCCGCCGCCTGACGCCGCCGAGTTCCGAGTTCGCTGATCGCCCCGGGACCTCCGGGGCGGCATTTCGAGGAGAGCGAGCAGATGACCAGCGAGGTTGAGCCCGCGGTGACGGTGATCGGGTCGGGCGAGATGGGATCGGCCGTCGCCGGAGCGTTCCTGGGCGGTGGACACCCGACGACGGTGTGGAACCGCACCGCGGAACGGGCCGACGCACTGGTGTCCCGGGGCGCGCAACGTGCTGGGACGGTCCGGGACGCCGTGCTCGCCAGTCGACTCGTGGTCGTTTCGGTGCAGGGCAACGAAGTGGCGCGAGACGTCCTGGACGCCGCTGGCGAGGCGTTGTCCGGGCGCGTCGTCGTCAACCTGACGGACGGCCCGTCGGCGGCAGCGCGCGAGGTCGCCGAGTTCGCCGCGGCCAGGGACGCGAAGTACCTGCACGGGCAGATCATGACCATCGCGCCCGGCATCGGCTCGCCTGATGCGGTGGTGTTCTACGGCGGCGCTCAAGCCGCTTACGACCACTACCGCCCGGCGCTGGAGCGGCTGGGCGGCCGGAGCGCCTTCGTCTCGACCGACCCCGGCGTGCCGGGGCTCTACGGCATGGCCGTGCACGGCACGATGTGGGGACTGCTCAACGGATTCCTGCACGCAGCGGCGCTGCTGTCGAGCGAGGGCATCACGACCGAGCAGTTCCTGGAGCACGCCGACCCGTCGTTGGCCGCGCTGGCGGCGTTCCTCCCGATGCTCGGCGGCGAAGTGGACCGCGCCGAGCACGCGACCGAGTTCGGCGGCCTCAAGCACCACCTGCCGTCGATCGACGACCTGGTGGCGGAGAGCCGCGCGCGAGGTCTGGACGTCGAGCTCCCGGCGTACTCGCAAGCCCTGGTGAACCGCGCTCTGGACGACGGCCACGGCGACGACAGCTACTCCCGCCTGGTCGACTACTTCAAACGCGGTTGACCACGGCGCGAGGCACCGCCATAGAGTGGGGCCACTCTGATCAGGTTCTCCAGGAGTGCGCCGCAGAACGAGAACCCGCTTGCGCGAAACGAGGGGGCGGCACAGGTGTTCACCCTGCCCTTCTGGAGGCGCAAGACATGAAGATCGGCCTCGGCCTGCCCATCGCCGAACCCACCGCCCTGCCGACCTGGGCGCGACTCGCCGATGACGGCCCGTTCAGCACCCTCGTCTGCTGGACCGACTGGTGTACGACAACCCGGAGCCCCTGGTCACCCTGGCGACGCTCGCCGGCGCGACCCGCCGCATCCGGCTCCAGACCGAAGTCCTGCTCGCCCCGCTGCGCCAAACCCCGCTGCTGGCCAAGCAAGCGGCGACCCTGGCCCAGCTGAGCGGGAACCGCTTCACGCTCGGCATCGGGGTCGGCGGCCGCGAGGACGACCACGCGGCCGCCGGTACGGATCTCAAGCGCCGCGGCCGCATCCTCGACGAGCAGATGGACCTGGTGCACCGCCTGTGGTCCGGCGAACCGCACAGCGACAGCGCCGGGCCGATCGGTCCCGCGGTCCGCCCGGAGATCCTCTTCGGCGGCTTCCGCCCGGCGGCGATCGACCGGGTCGGCCGCTGGGGCGACGGGTTCCTGGCCGCAGGCCCGCTGGAGTACGTGGAAACGACGTTCGGCCTCGCCCGGAACTCCTGGCAGGAGCACGGCCGCCCGGGCGAGCCCCGCCTGATCGGCCAGCTCAACACGGCGATCGGCCCGGACGCGGTGGCCGACGGAGCCCGGGCCGAGATGATCCGCTACTACGGCGACGCGAACTTCGCCAACGCTGTGGTCACCACTCCGGCAGCCCTGAGAAGCCAGCTCGCCCGACTCGAATCCCTGGGCGCGGACGAAGCGATCCTCTACTGCTGGTCCCCCGACCCAGCCCAGGTGAACCACCTGGCGGACCTCCTCCCGTAACCCCACCCGTGCGCACGAGAGCGGTCAGCACTGGTGGTAGAAGTGCTCTTCATCGCCGGGCGGGACGAGATCGCGGTCCCGGATCACCGTTGCTCGGGGGCGGTCCTGCCGGGCGCACGTCTGCTCCGGTGGTTCCGCGAGGTTGTCCGTGTACTCGACGTCGATGACGCGGTCTCCGTAGGCGGCCGCGTAGTCGGCGCATTCGTCGTGCTGGAGGCATTCCTCGGCCACCGCGAAGTCGAAGCCCACTCGACCGGTCAGGTCCGCGGCGTTCTTCTGGCCGATGAGCAGGCCCGCGTGGTGGGCGATCCGCGCCAGGTCCGCCGCGAAGGCGAGGTTGTCCTCGGCGGTGAGTGCTCCGTCCGAGCGCGTGTAGGAATCCAGGTTGTCGATCTCCACCGCGTCGAAACCGGCCGCCGCGCAAGACTCGATCGTCCGGCCCCGGATCTCGGCCAGTCGGCGGCGCTTGTCGGGCGTGGAGGTGTCGAGGAGCAGCTCGTCGGGCCAATCCTCGTCGACGACCGGGCCACCGCCCTCGAACAGCACCAGGTCGCGCCGATCGCGCAGCCACACCTCGCGCTCCGCCGGTTGCGTCTGGAACCCGTTGACGTAGCAGACGTTGAAGATCCCGGCAGCGGGTTGCGCCGTGCTGTCCCGGACAACCAGTCCAACACCGTCGGGCGGCGGATACGCACCACCCAGCTGGTAATCGACTGCCGCTCCAGCGGGAAAGGCCGAACCCCCCACCTCCGGCTCACCGACGGGGCCGGGACCGGCTGAACACCCGCTGATCACAAGCAGCACGGCGAACACCGAGCACACCGCCGACCGCACGCCGCTGCCTCCCCCACCGCCGAGACGCATGCCGCCCGGCGCTCGACAACCCGAGTTCCGAGCCTAGGCGCCACCCGATCAGCCGTTGCACGAAGGGCACCGCCGACCGGCGTGCTCGGTCAGCGGCGCCCTTCGACCGGTTCGCCTGCTCAGATGGTCCAGGTGTCGTTGCCGTGGAGGAGCTTCCGGAGGTCCGCCGGCCGGGACCGCTGGGCCTCCGCCACCTGGGCTCGGGCCAGGTCGTCGTAGGCGGGGCGTTCGACCGAGCGGAAGATGCCCGTCACGGCCGGGTTGAGGTCCTGGCCGCCGAGGCGGGACAGGGCGAAGGCGTAGGACGGGTCGTCGCGGTGCGCGTCGTGCACCACCACCTCGGCTTCGTCCACTTCGGACAACTTGGCGACGCGGAAGCCGTCCGGACCGGAGACCACGCCGTACTGCTCGTCCTCCGGGCCGAAGGTGATCGGTTCGCCGTGCTTGAGGGCGACGATGCGGCGCTGCTTCTCGTCGTTGTCCTTGAGGACGTCGAAGGCACCGTCGTTGAAGATCGGGCAGTTCTGGTAGATCTCCACCAGCGCGCTGCCGCGGTGCTCCGCCGCCGCCTTCAAGGTCTCCGTCACGCTCGCGCGGTCCGAGTCGATCACGCGCGCCACGAACGACGCCTCCGCGCCCAGCGCCAGCGACACCGGGTTGAACGGGTGGTCCAGGGAACCCACCGGAGTCGACTTGGTGACCTTGCCGACCTCGCTGGTCGGCGAGTACTGGCCCTTGGTCAGGCCGTAGATCCGGTTGTTGAACAGCAGGATCTTCAGGTTCACGTTCCGGCGCAGGGCGTGGATCAGGTGGTTGCCGCCGATGGACAGCGCGTCGCCGTCACCGGTCACCACCCACACCGACAGGTCCGGCCTGCTGGTCGCCAGGCCGGTGGCGATCGCCGGGGCGCGGCCGTGGATGGAGTGCATCCCGTAGGTGTTCATGTAGTACGGGAACCGGGACGAGCACCCGATGCCCGAGATGAACACGATGTTCTCGCGCTTGAGCCCCAGCGACGGCAGGAAGCTCTGCACCGCGTTGAGCACGACGTAGTCGCCGCACCCCGGGCACCAGCGCACCTCCTGGTCGGACTTGAAGTCCTTGGCCTTCTGCGGTTCGTCGGTCGTCGGCACCCCGGCGAGCCCGCCCAGGCCCGGGATCCCCAGATCGGTGGTCGTCACGCGGACACCCCCTGCACCACGTCGGTGAGCACGTTCTGCAGCTCCTCGGCTTGGAACGGCAGCCCCGCGACCTTGGTGTAGGACTGCACGTCGACCAGGTAGCGGGCGCGCAGCAGCATCGCCAGCTGTCCCAGGTTCATCTCCGGGACGATCACCTTGTCGTAGCTGCGCAGCACGTCGCCAAGGTTGCCCGGCATCGGGTTGAGGTGGCGCAGGTGGGCCTGCGCGATGTCCATGCCCCGACCGCGGACCCGGCGGCACGCCGCGCCGATCGGCCCGTAGGACGAGCCCCAGCCCAGCACCAGCACGCGGGCCCGGCCGGACGGGTCGTCGACGGTGAGGTCCGGGACGCGCACGCCGTCGATCTTGGCCTGGCGCAGCCGCACCATCTTGTCGTGGTTGTCCGGGTCGTAGGAGATGTTGCCCTTGCCCTCGGCCTTCTCCAGCCCGCCGACCCGGTGCTCCAGGCCCGGCGTGCCGGGCACCGCCCACTCGCGGGCCAGCGTTTCCGGGTCGCGCACGTAGGGCCAGAACTCGCCGGAGCCGTCCGGCGCGTTGGGCTCGGTGGCGAACTCGACGCGCAGGTCGGGCAACTGGTCGGTCTCCGGGATCAACCAGGGTTCCGAACCGTTGGCGATCGCGCCGTCGGACAGCAGCAGCACCGGTGTCCGGTAGGTCAGCGCGATCCGCACCGCGTCCAGGGCCGCGTCGAAGCAGTCCGCGGGCGAGCACGGGGCGATCACCGGCACCGGCGACTCGCCGTTGCGGCCGTAGAGCGCCTGCAGCAGGTCGGCCTGCTCGGTCTTGGTCGGCAGGCCGGTGGAAGGGCCGCCGCGCTGGATGTCGCACACCAGCAGCGGGAGCTCCAGCGCCACCGCCAGGCCGATGGTCTCCGACTTGAGCGCCAGCCCGGGCCCGGAGGTGGTCGTCACGCCCAGCGCTCCGCCGAAGGAGGCGCCCAGCGCCGCGCCGACACCGGCGATCTCGTCCTCGGCCTGGAAGGTGGTGATGCCGAAGTTCTTGTGCTTGGCCAGCTCGTGCAGCACGTCGGAGGCCGGGGTGATCGGGTAGGTGCCCAGGAACACCGGCAGCTCGCTGCACTGCCCGGCGGCGACGATGCCGTAGGCCAGCGCGGTGTTGCCGGTGATCTGGCGATAGGTCCCTGCGGGCAGCTTGGCCGGCGCGACCTCGTAGGTCACCGCGAAGGACTCGGTCGTCTCGCCGTAGTTCCAGCCCGCGCGGAAGGCCAGCACGTTGGCCTCGGCGATCTGCGGCTTCTTGGCGAACTTCTCGCGCAGGAACCGCTCGGTGCCCTCGGTGGGCCGGTGGTACATCCACGACAGCAGGCCGAGGGCGAACATGTTCTTGCAGCGCTCGGCGTCCTTCTTGCCGAGCCCGCTGCCCTCCAGCGCGCCCTGGGTCAGCGTTCCCATCGCCACCCGGTGGACCTGGTAGCGCTCCAGCTCCTCGCCGTCCAGCGGGTTGGCGTCGTAGCCGACCTTGGTCAGGTTGCGCTTGCTGAACTCGTCGGTGTTGACGATCAGGATGCCGCCGTGCGGCAGGTCCCCGAGGTTCGCCTTGAGCGCCGCCGGGTTCATCGCCACCAGCACGTCGGGCCGGTCGCCCGGGGTGAGGATGTCGTAGTCGGCGAAGTGCAGCTGGAAGCTGGACACGCCGGGCAGGGTGCCGGCGGGTGCGCGGATCTCGGCGGGGAAGTTCGGCAGCGTGGCCAGGTCGTTGCCGAAGGCCGCGGCTTCCGAGGTGAACCTGTCACCCGTCAGCTGCATGCCGTCACCGGAGTCCCCGGCGAACCGGATGACCACCCGGTTCAGCTTCTGGGCGCCGTTGGTCCGGTGCCCGTTCGCGGTGCTCAACTTGATCCGTTCCCCTTCACCTGCAGGCAACGTCCATCCTGTGGCGAACGATACATCCCCGGTGTTTATTCCGATCACGTCCGGGGTTCACCCGATCACCTTCCGCACGCATCCGCACACCCGTTCCCGAAGGCCGGGGCGACCACCGGTACGGCGGAGTTCCACATCGGTGCGCAGGTGGCACCACGTTTACCGACCCTCCCCGGCCCGGACGGCGGTGTGCAATCGGCGACGAATGTGACTTGCCCCATAGCGAGGGAAGGTGACCCTCCACCGGTTCCCAGATTTCCCACCATGTGGGAGAACGTTCGCCGGAACGGCCGATACCTGCGCCCCGCGCTCCTCCGCTTACATCACAGCCGACGCCCACCCGGGAGGACCAGTGACCGCACCAGCACCCCGCCCGCACGCCCATCCGTTCGTGCCCTACACGCCGCCGCGACTGCCGTCCGCCGAGGGATTGCGGCGCGGGCAGGAGCTTTTCGAGCACCTGGACGGTCGCCGCAGCGTCCGGTTCTTCAGCTCCGACCCGGTGCCCCGCGAGGCGATCGAACTGGCCGTGCGGACCGCGAACACCGCGCCCAGCGGCGCGCACCAGCAGCCGTGGACGTTCGTCGCGGTGGCCGATCCCGACCTCAAGCACCGCATCCGGCTGGCCGCCGAGGCCGAGGAACGCGCGTTCTACGGGCGCGAGGACATCCCGCAGTGGCACGGGGCGCTCTCGCGTTTGGAGACCGACGCGAACAAGGAGTTCCTCGACGTGGTGCCGTGGATCGTGGTCGCGTTCGCGCAGAAGTACCGGGTGACCGGCACCGGCAAGCAGAAGCACTACTACGTCAACGAGAGCGTCGGCATCGCCTGCGGCATGTTCATCACCGCGCTGCACACGATGGGCCTGGCGACCCTGACGCACACGCCGAACCCGATGGGCTTCCTGACCCAGCTCCTGGAGCGCCCGTCCAGCGAGCGGCCCTACATCCTGTTCCCGGTCGGCTACCCGGCCGACGACTGCGAAGTACCCGAACTGACCCGCAAGCCCCTGGCGGAAGCGCTCGTCTGGCGCTAGGGAGCGTCGCTCGCCGCGGTGCCGCCGCGATCTTGCGCGAAATGGGCGTGCCGCGGAGCGCGACCCGGCACGCTGGGACCAGCGTCCGCGTCCGGTCGGGTGCGGGCGGCACGCGGTGCTCGCCGAGGTGCGCGGCAGGCACCGAGGTGGTGCGCTGGGACCGACGGTGCGACGGACGAGAACAGAGGTGGGTGCCGTGGTCGACGAGGTCGACGTCGTGGTCATCGGGATGGGACCGGGCGGCGAGGACGTCGCCGCCCGGCTGGCGAGTGCGGGCCTGTCCGTGGTCGCGGTGGAATCCAGGCTGGTCGGCGGTGAGTGCCCGTACTTCGCCTGCGTGCCGACCAAGATGATGGTGCGGGCCACCGACGCGCTGGGCGAAGCGCGCCGGGTGCCCGAGCTGGCCGGGCGAACCGAGGTGCACCCGGACTGGACGCCGGTCGCCGACCGCATCCGCGACGAGGCCACCACCGACTGGGACGACGAGATCGCCGCGCGGCGCTTCGAGCGCACGGGTGGTCGGCTGGTGCGCGGTGTCGGGCGGATCAGCGCGCCGGGCGAGGTGACCGTCGGCGATCAGGTGTTCCGCGCGCGGCGCGGCATCGTGCTCAACCCCGGCACCGAACCGGCGGTGCCGCCGGTCGACGGCCTCGCCGGTAGTCCATTTTGGACGAACCGGGAGGCGGTGCCGTCGCGCGAGGTGCCGGAGTCGCTGCTGGTGCTCGGCGGCGGGCCGGTCGGCCTGGAGTTCGCGCAGGTCTTCGCCCGGTTCGGCAGCACGGTCGCGGTGCTGGAGGCGCAGCCCCGGCTGCTGCCGAGCTCCGAACCGGAGGCATCCGAGGTGATCACCGAGGCGCTGCTCGCCGAGGGGATCCAGGTGCGCACCGGCGACGGCGTCGAGCACGTCAAGCACGACGGGCAGTTCGAGGTGCAGCTCTCCGGCGGCGACCGGCTCATCGCGGACCGGCTGCTGGTGGCCACCGGCCGCCGCACCGACCTGCGCGCGCTCGGGGTCGGCGCGGTCGGGCTGGACGAGCAGGCCCGCACCATCCCGGTGGACGAGCGGATGCGCGCCGCCGACGGGGTCTGGGCGATCGGCGACGTCACCGGTCGTGGCGCGTTCACGCACACCTCGGTGTACCAGGCGCGCATCGCCGCGGCCGACATCCTCGGCCAGGACGGCGAAACCGCCGACTACCGGGCGATGCCCGCGGTGACCTTCACCGATCCGGAGGTCGCCAGCGTCGGGCTGACCGAGGCCCAGGCCCGGGAGGCCGGGATCGCGGTGCGCACCGGGAGCACGCGGATCCAGGACTCCACGCGCGGCTGGATCCACAAGGTGGGCAACGCCGGGATCATCAAGCTGGTCGCCGACTCCGAGCGCGACGTGCTGGTGGGTGCCACGGTCGCCGCACCGGCCGGTGGCGAGATCATCGGCGCGCTCGCGGTCGCCGTGCACGCCGAGGTCCCGGTCTCCCGCCTCCGCCGGATGATCTTCGCCTACCCGACCTTCCACCGGGCGATCGAGTCCGCTCTCGCCGACCTCGGCACCTGACCGCCCGCAACTCGCGCAATTTCAATGGAAATCAGGCCTTCAACTTCAATGGAAGTTGCGCGAGACGTCGGCGTGTCGGCCCCCGACACGCCGACGGAGCGTCGGGGTTCGCGCGATTTCAATTGAAATCGGACGTCTGATTTCAATTGAAATCGCGTCCGGCGACCGGCTCAGCGGCCGCCGTTGGCCTCCCGGCGACGGCGCTTGCTGGCGTACATGTCGCGGTCGGCCAGGTGCAGCAGCCTGTCCGCGGTGATCGACGGGTCCGAGGTCACCACGTAGCCGACGCTGGCCTGCAGGCTCACCGTCGCCTCGTGCACCACGATCTCGGTGTTCAGGTGCGCCTCCACCCGGTCCCGGAGCGCCGCCGCGGCGTCCTCGTCCGGCAGCAGGCTGACCACCACGAACTCGTCACCGCCGAGGCGCGCGACGGTGTCCCCGGCCCGCACCGCCAGCTGGATCTCGCGCGCGGCGGCGATCAGCAGCTGGTCGCCGACCGCGTGGCCGTAGCGGTCGTTGGTCGGCTTGAGCTCGTCGAGGTCGGCCAGCACCACGACCAGCACCCCGTTCCCGCGCGCGAGCTGCTGGAGCCCGTGATCCAGGCGGTCGGAGAGCAAGGCCCGGTTGGCCAGCCCGGTCAGCGGGTCGTGCAGCGCGAGGTGCGCCAGGTGGGCGTCCACCATGCGCTGTTCACCGATGTCCTCGTACTGGCTGAGGACGTAGGCGGGCGTGCCGTCGGCCCCGGGCACCGTGGTCGCCCGGATCAGCATCCAGATCGGGCGGCCGTCCTTGTGCCGGTAGCGCTTCTCCAGGTTCACCGAGTCGATCAGGCCGGAGGCCATGTCCTCCAGCGCGGCGGTGCCCGGCCCCTCGTCCTGCTCGTAGGTGACGTCGGCGAAGGACATCGACAGCAGCTCCGCGCGCGAGTAGCCGAGCATCGCGCAGAGCGTGTCGTTGACCGCCGTCCAGGAACCCTTCAGGTCCAGCAGCGCCATCCCGATCGGCGCGTTGGCGAAGCTGCGCTGCCACAGCAGCTCGGCCTCCCGGCGCTGGGTGATGTCCTGGATCTGGGACAGGAAGTACACCGCGGTGCCGTCGGGGTCCCGGATGAACGAGCGGGCCACCAACGCCCAGATCAGGCTTCCGTCGGAGCGGATGTAGCGCTTCTCCAGCACCTTCTCGGACTCGACCGGACCTTCATCGTCGATGTCATCCGGATGGGTGAAATCCCGGTAGTCGCGCCCCTCCAGCTCCTCGCTCCGGTATCCGAGCAACCGGCACAGCGCGCCGTTGACGTGCAGGTAGCGGCCCTGCAAGTCGAGGATGGCCATCGCGGCGGCCGCCTGGTCGAAGACGCGCTGCCAGGGCACACCGCCAGCGCTGTTCGGCTCGGATGCGGACATGAGAACCGAACGATAGCCGTACGGCCAGCCCCGTGCAGCGGCGCCTCCCAGGTCAGGCGTCGCCCCGGTTCATGGCCAGCAAGCGGTCCAGCACCGCTGGTGAGACCTTGACGCCGTCGTGCTCGTACTCGTTGGTCACCCACACCCGGGCACCGCGCACCTGGCGGGCCGATTCCAGCGCGTGGTCCCGGTCGACGAACATGTCGTCGTGGTAGACCGCCGCGGCCACCGGGACCTCGTTGCGGGCCAGCTGGTCGAGGTCGTAGAGCACCGGCCAGTCGCTCTTCGCGGCGAGCAGGTCGGCCGCCTCGCGCAGCGGGACCAGCGACGGGTCCTGCTCGAACATCCAGGGGTAGATCATCTCGCCGGTCAGGTTGATGCGACCGGTGGTGGCCGGGTCGAACTCCGGGAACTCCGCGCGCACCCGGTGCGCCGACCACTCCGACGCGGTGCCCTGGCAGTAGATGGCCTCGTGCAGCACCGCGTAGAGCGGTCGCGTGGCGAAGGAGACCACCGCGTCCACGCCGCGCCGGAAAGTGTCGGAGAGGGTGTCGCCGATGAACGCCTCCTCCAGCAGGTAGTGCAGCGCGTCGAACTGCGAGCCCTGGCCGAACTGGATGCCGAGCGTCTGGAACCGCTCCGGGGTCAGCCGCTCCCCCGCCGGCATGATCACCTCGTGCTCGGCGAGGTGCTCGACGACCCGCCGCACGATCTCGGCGTCCTGCGGGTAGCGCGCGAAGTAGGCGTCGTTCTTGCGCAGCGTGCGCGCGTAGGCGGCGCGGTACACGTCGTCGGCGTGGCCGGTCAGGGTCGGAACGCCGCCGGTGATCAGCACCTGCCGCAGCCCCTGCGGGGCCAGCGAGAGGTAGGTCAGCGCGCAGAACCCGCCGAAGCTCTGCCCCAGCACCGACCACGGCTCGTCACCGATCAGCTGCATGCGGACGGCTTCGGCGTCGCGCACGATCGAGTCGGCGCGCAGCAGGCTGAGGTGCTCGGCCTGCTGCGCGGGGGTCAGCCCGGCGAGGCTCTGGCGGTTCGCCGGCGTGCTGCGCCCGGTACCGCGCTGGTCGAGCAGCAGCACCCGGTAGTCCTGCAGCGCGCGACCCAGCCACGCGCTGGTGCTCAGCGGCCGTTCGGCCTTGCCGCCCGGGCCGCCCTGGAAGTAGACCAGCCACGGCAGCTGCTGGTCCTGCTTGGACGGCGCGACCACCTCCCGACCGAAGACCTCGATCTCCCCGGAGCCCGGGTCGTCGTGGCGCAGCGGAACCCGGAACACGTGGTCCCGGGCCACCAGACCCGGACGGCGGTAGGTGACGGACGACATCTCGTTTCCTCCAAAGTGGACTATCACGCTGGGTCGGGTGCGACGGGCACGATTCAACACCGACCAGGGCCACCACCGCACCACCCGGGTTCGGCCCGAGCCGCAATTTCCATTGAAATCGGACGTCTGATTTCAATGGAAATTGCGGCAGGACCTGCGGATCAGTAACCCGGCGCGCCGATCTCCTCGCAGATCCGGACCAGTTCCGGGTGCACGTAGCGGCCTTCGAGCTCGATCGCTTCGCCGTCGAGGTAGATCGACGGGCCGAGGACGCTGCCGTCGGTGTGCGCCGCGGCAACCCACGGCTCGCCGCCGATCCAGGCGCCCTTGGTGCCGATGCCGATCTCCACGCAGCCGAACACCCGCTCGTCCTCCACGATGCGGCCGGTGGGCACCAGCACGCCCGGGTTGAAGCCCAGCGACCAGTGCGCCAGCCGGAACATGTTCGGGTCGTCGAAGGACTCCATCCAGTTCCGGAACACCTCGGCGTCGCGGTCGCCGGTGATCTCGGTGACCACGCCGTTCTCCACCTTGCAGCGCACCGGGGAGCGCAGCAGGCCGATCTCGGCCGGCGGCCACAGCGCGCCGTCGAAGACCAGCGTGCCGTTCTGGGTCTCCTCGACCGGGTTCCAGGAGATCTGGCCGGAGAGCATCACGGTCTCGCCGGGCTTCTCGGCGGGCTTGCCGCGCAGGTTGATCGGGCGGCCCTGGTTGCGGCCGACCAGGTCGGTGCCGTTGGCCGCGGTGATGCGCACCTCGTCGGCCTGCTCCAGCAGCGCGACCAGCGCGCGACCGAGCCGCATGACGCCCTCGAAGTCGGGCTTGCCGACGGTGTCGACCAGCATCGGGATGTCCATGCCGGTCAGGTTGGTGTACCGGGCGCCGTTGGCGATCGCGGCGCGGAAGGCGTCGCTGTGCATGATGTAGGCGACGCTGAACTCGATCCACACGTCGGCCTTGGCGACCGCACCGGCGACCGGCGCCGGCGGCTCCATCGCCGAGCTGGGCCGGGTCTCGTACCAGATCACGGTCGGCGTGGCACCGGCCGCGGCCACGGCCTGCGCGGTCAGCTCCACGACGCGCCGGTCGGAGGACGTGTCACCGGTGAGCACCACCTGCTCGCCCGGCTTGACGAGCATGACCTGCTCGACGAGCTTGCGAGCGCCGATGGCGGCTTCCCAGGACAGGTACTCGGGCCGGGATTCGACACGGCTGACAACTTCCACAACTACTCCTCTTACTAGTTTGACGAACTCGTTTTGCGTGGCGGTGCAGGTGGCGGAACCTCAGACGCCGCCTGGTCTGCGGGATCCCGTTCTTGTGTATGCCCAATACACGGCGAACGAGCTGTCCTCGCCAGACGACGCCTGAGAACCCGCGGCGGTGCGAGTTGCGAGGGTGGGCTATGCGCCTGCGGCGCATGCGTCACCTCGCAACTCGGTGCCGGTCGTGCGTCGCGGTTGCGGTTGACCACCACAAACAGCTATGTCGCTCCTCGGTAGAACGCCAGACCCGGCGCTCGCCTGCACGCCTGATCACTTGGACTCGAAGATGCGGCTGGTCGAGTAGAGGGCGTCGCCGGCGATGAGGCCCGCGCCGACGAGGTTGAGGTCCTCGTCCGCCCTTTCGCCGCGCCACCAGCGGTAGGCGATGCGGACCAGCAGCGCGCCGAAGACCAGCCAGCACGCTTGCGGGGTGCCCACCAGCAGGCCGGTGGCCAGCAGCACGCCCATCTGCCTGCTGGAGCCGCCGAGCAGCTGGATCAGCGCACCGGGGATCGCCCACAGCAGCAGCGTCATCAGGATGTCCGGGTCGGTCAGCCCGGCCTTGATGGTGGCCGCGTAGACCTCGGCCACCGGCGGGATCAGGCCGTCGCCGAAGAACGACTGCCAGGACACCGCGACCGCCACCGTCGCCACCGCGAAGCCGACCAGCGAGGCGAGGTACTGCTGGAACCGGCCGGAGCGCTCGTAGGCGTCGTAGGGACGGTGCTCCTTGCGCAGCAGCCAGCCCGCCTTGAAGTCGTACCCCATGTCGGCGAACGCCGGGCCGGTGGCCGAGGTGTAGCCGACGAACAGCGCCAGCGCCACCGGCGGCACGCCGAGGATCAGGCCCAGCACCAGGAAGATCAGCGTCACCGCGAAGGCCGGGAACCAGCCGGAGTGCATCGCGGCCAGGCCCACGATGATCTCGTGGATGATCGCGGCCAGCGCGGCGGCCAGCACCCACATGATCAGCCCGGGCACCGACAGCTCGGACATCAGCCCGCCGGCCAGCGCGACCACGGCGGCGCCGAGCACGAAGAGCACGTAGCCCTCCAGCACGCCGCGGCGCAGCGCGCGCTCGTCGACCTGCGGCAGCTGGCTGGGATCGATCGACCGCTCCGGTGCAGCGGCCTTCTTCTTGTCCTTGCGGAACATCAGGTAGGCGGCCTGCCCGAGCGCGACCAGCCCGGCGCCGATCATCACGCCGTGCGGGATGTAGAGGTCGCCGATGTCGATGCTGAACCAGGCCGGGCTGTACTGGCTGACCATCAGGCCGACGCCGAACATGGCCAGCGCCCAGATGTTGCCGATGAAGGCCACACCCGCCGCGGAGACCGGCAGCTTGAACAGCGAGCCGATGAACCCGATCACCGCGCCGCCCGCCAGCACGATGGCCCGCCTGCCGCCCTTGTCACCGGCGATGATGGTGTCCGCCGCGGCGACGCCGGGCGGCCAGGCGGCCTGCGCGGGCAGCAGCCGCGAGTTGAACAGCCGGTACAGCACGAAGGAATCGGCGAACAGGCCGATCGCGACACCGGCGAACACCGGCCACACCAGGTCGGGCCTGCCGAAGGCGAAGGGCACCGCGATCGGCGCCAGCAGCGAGTTGGCGGCGGCGAAGGTCGAGCCGGACACCGCGCTCTGCACGAGGTTCTGCCGGTGCACCGACCGCATCTTGCGCAGGGCGGCCACGTTGATCCGGCCGATGATCATCGCGATCAGCGCGCCGATCACCGAGGTGTTGGCCGAGATGCCCAGCGTGGTGATCAGGTGCAGACCGATGATCGCGCCGACCACGGAGAGCACGACCGTGATCACCAGAACGGTCGGCTCGAAAGCCCGCGGGTGCGCGCGCTCGGCGCCCGTCCGGGATTCGCTGACTGTCATGAGCAGCCTTTCGAGGAGGAGATCAGCCGGCTTGCGGCCCGGCGCCGGGCGCCAATCGGCGGGACAGGTCGGTGGCCGCGCCGCGCAGCGCAGCGGTCAGGTCGTCGGTCCGGCCGGTGACGCGCTCGGCCGGACCGATCAGCGTCATCGACGCCACTGTCGCACCGGAGAGCTGCACCGGCACCGCGACGGCGCCGACGTTCGCGTCGAACTCCCCGGCCGATATCGACACCCCGGTTTCCCGGACCTGCTGCCACCGCTGCGCCAGCTCGGCGTAGCTGGTCGGAGTGCTCGGAGTGCAGCGCGCGAGCGGCTCGGGGCCGAACAGCTCGCGGACCTCCTCCGCGGGCAGTCCGGCGAACAGCGCGTGCCCGGAGGACCCGGCGTGACCGGGCATCACGTGCCCGACCACCGCGGTGTAGCTGATCGGCCCGCGACCGTCCACGGCCGCGACGGTCCGGTAGGAGCCGCCGTGCGCGACGTTGAGCACGGCGCTCTCCCCCGTCTCCCGCGCCAGCATCGCCAGCACCGGGCGGGCGATCAGGCTCAGCGCGCCGCTGCGCTCGGCGACCCTGGCGAGCTGGGAGACCGCCGGGCCGAGCCGGTAGCGGCGGGATTCCGGGTCCGCCAGCACGAATCCGCGGTTGGCCAAGGTCGCCAGCAGCCGCTGGACGACGGACTTGTCCAGCCCGAGTTCGCGCCCGAGCTCGGTGACGCCCCACTCCGGCCGGTCGTCGGTGAACGCGAGCAGAACCTGCAGCGCGCGATCCGCGGTCTGCAGAAAGCCTGAACCCGCCACGTCCACCTCCGGAGAGCTGTTGCTATATTCACAACGCTGTCGCTATTTGCGCACCGTTGCGGGTTACGGTGCGCCCGGACGTGCGGGTTTGTCAATACGTCGTCCTCAGCATTCGCGCAAACACGGTGCGTTACCATTCCGATCACCGATCGAACAGAGCGTGGGGTGTTGAGGCATGGCGGGGACTTCGGTGGGTCGCGCCGTCGAGCAGATCCGGCAGATGATGCGCAGCCAGGAACTGCTGCCCGGACAACCGCTCCGGCAGGAAGCGCTCGCCGAACGCCTGGGCGTCAGCCGAGTGCCGGTCCGGGAGGCGTTAAAGGCGCTCGAAGCCGAGGGCGTGGTCCGCCACCAGCCGAACGTGGGCTACACCGTGGCCAGGCTTTCAGCGGAGGAACTGCGGCAGGCGTACCTGATGCGCGGCGCGCTGGAGGCGATCGTGCTCCGCGAGCTGCCGCGGCTGAGCACCGCGCAGATCATCGAGCTGAGCGAGCTCAACGAGCAGATCGCGAAGGCCGCCGACGAGGTCGACGTGCTGCGGATCATCGAGCTCAACCACGACTTCCACTTCGTCATCTTCCGCGCCTCGGGCCTGCGGCTGATCGTCGATGAGATTGAGCGGATCTGGAAGATCACCGAGGCCTACCGCACGGTCTACCTCTACGACGAGTCGGCGCGCCGCCGGATCGTCCGCGAGCACCGCCAGCTGATCAACGCCCTGCGCCGCGGCCAGACCGAAAGAGCGGTCCGCATCATGGACGCGCACCGCGACGCCACCCCGGCGCACCTGGCCCCCACCCTCGCCGCCACGCTCCCCCTGCCGGGCTGATCGAGGAGGCGTTCACCGGCGGAACGGGGCGGCCGCGATTCGCGGCCGCCCCGTCGAATTCGTCAGCTACCGCGCGTCGTCAGGGAATCCGGCGCCTCCGCGGGCATCCCGACGGGCATCACCTGGACGTCACCCCCGTTGTTCGGACCGCGCGAGAGACCGAGGGCGAGCCAACGGCCGTCGGGCGACCACGCCACGTCCCGGAAGTGCGCGCCCGGGCGGTGCCGGATCACGACCGCGCCGTCCGCGAGCCGGCGGATGCACAACTCACCGCCGCCGATCTCCCACGGATCGCTCGGCGGGAAACCCGCGGAAGCCAGGTAGGCCCCGTCCGGACTCGGTGCCAGCGCCCGCACTTCCCTCAGACCATCAGCGGCGGTGTCGACGACGGTGCGGGACGCCACGTCGATCACGTGCACGTTCGGCCCCTTCTCACCGAGGTAGAGCCGGGATTCGTCCGCGGCGAAGGCCAGGCTCTCGACCACCAGGCCGTCCGCGCCGGTGACCTGTTCTCGCCCGTCGCCCTCGACCAGGAAGACGCGGCGGGGTGACCTGCTCTCGAAGTCCACCCGGTAGCGGCCGGTGCGCGAACGCGCCCTTCCCGCTTCCAAGGCGACATCGATCCGCGCCCCGGCGTCGACGTCGTAGGCGACCTGTTCGGAGCCGTGCCGCTGGGAGGTGAACGCCACCACGTGCTGTCCCGGAACCCACGACATGCGCCAGCTGAAGCCGGTCTCGAACGCCACGCGGAAGTGCTCGGTCCAGTCGGCGCAGTCGTACACGACCAGTTCGGCACCGGAGCGGGCCACGGCCAGGAAGCGGCTGTCGTCGGAGAAGGCCACCGCGGTCGCGCTGTCGTCGGAGAAGGGCCAGCGCACGATCGGGTCGTGCACGTTCGGCAGGTGCGGCAGCTCCTCCGGAGCCGGGCTGTCGGCGTGCACCGGGTACATCGCCGAACTCCACGCATCACCCGGTTCCAGGTGCTCGATCCAGGCCCGGTCGGCGACCCGGACCGAGAACTCCGCCTGCACCAGAGCGTCTTCGTCCGGCCAGCCGTGCACGCGCTCGTAGTGGAAGTCCTGGAGGCGGTCCCACGCCGACTCCGAGGGCGGATCGTTGTCCACGGCGATGCGTTCGACGTGCTCGACGAACCAGCGCGCGTGCTCGATCAGCCAGTTCCGGTCGAGAATCCGGTCGGCGTCGATGGCCGCACCGATCGGATGTTCCCGACGCCCGGATGCCCACAGGAGTCCCAGCACGAACCCCGGGTCCCGCTCCGGCGGCGCCAGGTAGGTCCGGGATTCCACGTCGTAGTGGACCGTCAGGACCTGCAACCGGACTTCGCGGCGGGCGAGGTCGACATCGAGCGCTCTGACGCCGAACAGATCAGTGGCCACGGGCGCACCGTCCCCGGGTAGCGACCGGTCTCATGACCGGGAAGGCTGAACGATTGATCACGGCCGGGACTGTATCCGCCGGGCCCGACGGCTCGTCCCGCTTTCGCCGGACACCTCGCAACATCGGACTCATTGCATTCAATTTTGTATGGACTCGGTGGGTGGGGCGTGCCAGACTCGGCCGCGTCGTCGAGCCGGAGGGATGGACATGGCGGATCTCGAGTACCAGGTCGCGGACGGGATCGGGACGATCCTGCTCAACCGCCCGCAGCGCAAGAACGCGTTCACCATGGAGATGATCGACCAGTGGGCGGCGGCGATCCGGTCCGCCCGGTTCGATCCCGAGGTGCGGGTGCTGGTGCTCACCGGGGCCGGTGACGCGTTCTGCTCGGGCGTCGACCTCGACGACTTCACCGCGGGCGAGAAGTCCGTGCTGGACCACAAGACCGTGCTGACCGAACGCATCCACCAGGTCGCGCTCGCGCTGGAGGACTTCGACAAGCCGGTCATCGCCGCGGTCAACGGCGTCGCGGTGGGCGCGGGCATGGACATGGCGCTGATGTGCGACATCCGGTTCGTCGGGGAGTCCGCGCGGCTGTCGGAGGGCTACGTCCGCATCGGCCTGGTGCCCGGTGACGGCGGTTGCTACTTCCTGCCGCGGCTCGTCGGCACCGCCAAGGCGCTGGAGCTGCTGTGGACCGGTGATTTCGTGGATGCCGCCACCGCCGTGGAGCTCGGCATCGCCAGCCGCAGCTACCCCGACGACGAGCTGATGGAGCACACCTACGCCTTCGCGCGCCGCCTCGCCGACGGCCCACCGGTGGCCATCCGCGCGATCAAGCGGACCGTGTACCAGTCGGCGCGCACCGACCTGCGGACCTCGCTCGACCTGATCTCCTCGCACATGGCCGTCGTGCAGTCCACTGAGGACTCCGCGGAGGCGATGCGCGCGTTCAAGGAGAAGCGCAGCCCGAAGTTCCACGGCCGGTGACCGCGGTGGACGGGTTGCTGCACCCGCGAGCGGTGGCGGTCGTCGGCGCTTCCGAGCGCTCGGCGATGGCCGGACGGCTGACCCGCTACCTGAGCGGGTTCGACGGCCCGGTCTACCCGGTGAACCCGAACCACCGGCGGGTGCACGGCCTGCCGTGCTACCCGTCGCTGCTGGAGCTGCCGGGGCCGGTGGACCTGGTGCTCGTGCTGGTCCCGGCCGCACGGGTGCTTTCCGCGGTCGAGGACGCCGGGCGTGCGGGCGCCTCGTTCGCCGTGGTGCTCTCCTCCGGCTTCGCCGAGGTCGGTGCCGAAGGGCGTGCGTTGCAGGAGCAGCTCGTCGAAGTCGCCGGCCGGTACGGGATGCGGGTGGTCGGCCCGAACTGCCAGGGACTGCTCTACCGCCCCACCGGCTTGGCGGCCACGTTCACCGCCGCTGCCGACGGGGTTCGGCAACCGGATTCGGGCATCGCCTACGTCGGGCAGAGCGGCGCGCTGGGCGGCAGCTTCCTCGGCAAGGCCCGCGATCGCGGGATCGGGCTCACCGCCTGGATCAGCGTCGGCAACCAGGCCGACCTCACCACCACCGACGCCGCCGAACTGCTGGTCGCCGATCCCGGCGTCCGGGTGCTGGCGTGCTACCTGGAGGAACTGCCCGACGGAGCCCGGTGGCAGCGGCTGACCGAGCAGACCGCGGCGGCGGGCAAGCAACTCGTGGTCCTGCGCTCGGGCCGTTCAGCCGCCGGGGAGCGCGCGGTGGCCTCGCACACCGGCGCGCTGGTCCGCGCGGGCACCGCGTTCGACCTGCTGACCCGCGAATCCGGTGCGATCCAGGTGGACGACCTGGACGAGCTCCTCGACACCGCGGTGGCGCTGACCGGCGAGTCCCGGCCGCGCGGGCACCGCATCGGCGTCATCACCAGTTCCGGCGGGGCGGGCGGGCTCGCCGCCGACCAGGCCGAGGCGGCCGGGTTGTCGCTGCCGGAGCTGGACCGCGCGGCGCAGGACGTGCTGGCGCCGCTCATCCCGGCTTTCGGCAGCACCGCCAACCCGGTGGACGTCACCGCGCAGGTCATCGACGACGCGGGCCAGTTCGGCGCGGTGTGCGAGGCGGTCGCCGAATCCGGCGAGGTGGATGCCGTGCTCGTGGTGCTGACCACGATCGGCGGTGCGGCGGCGGTGGAAGTCGCCGAGGCGATCCTGCGGGCCGCCGAGCGCCGCAGCACGGCACCGTTCGCGGTGGCGTGGCTGTACTCGCACGAGGAGATCGCCGAAGCCGGTTCGATGCTGCGCCGCAACGCAATCCCGGTGCTGGACAGCACCACCGCTGCGCTGCGGCTGATCGCTCGTCTGGTGCCGCAAGAAAGCCGTCGCGCCGAACCAGCGGCGCCGCGCGGCCTGTCGCGCTTCCTGGACCGCCCATCGCTCACCGAGGCCGACGGCGCACGTCTCCTCGACGCGTTGCAGATCGCCCGACCGCGTGGGCGCATCGTCGATCCCGCCGACGTTGAAACCGTTGCGCGGGAGATCGGCGAGCACGTCGTGCTGAAGGTCCAATCCCCCGACCTGGCGCACAAAAGCGACGTCGGCGGTGTTCTCGTCGGCGTCCGGGCAGAGCAAGCAGGCCGTGCCGCGCAGGACATGCTCGACGCGGTCACCGCGGGCGCTCCGCAGGCGCGCATCGATGGCGTCCTGGTCCAGGAAGTGCTTCCGCCGGGCGTGGAACTGCTCGTCGGCGTGCAGGGCGGCAAGCACGGTTATCCGCCGGTGGTGACGGTCGGGATGGGCGGCACCACGACCGAGCTCTACTCCGACGTCGCATCGGCGCTCGGCCCGCTCGACTCGGGGCAGGCGGTCGCGCTGCTGCGGCGGTTGCGCGGATGGCCGCTGCTGGACGGGTTCCGCGGCCGCCCGCGCTGCGACGTGGCCGCCGCGGCTGCGGCGATCGCGTCACTCTCGCAGGCCGCAGCCGAACTCGGCTCCGCTCTGACCGAGGTGGAGATCAACCCGCTGGTGGTCCACGCGACCGGCGCTGTGGCCGCCGACCTCCTCGTGACCACCGAACCCAGGCCCTGACCACCGTCAACCACCACCCGGCCGGGGCAGGCGCGTCGACTTCGCGCGAAATCGACCGCTCCCCGTCCGGCCCGGGACGTGCGGAGAGGAGCGCGTTGTGGATTCTTCGTTGGGCGAGCTTCGTCGTGAGGTGCGCGGATTGTGCCGGGAGTGGCAGGAGGCCGGGCGGTACCGGCCGCGGCCGGACGCCTGGCTGCGATCCTTCGACCTGGCCTTCAGCCGCGAGCTCGCCGGGCGCGGGTGGCTGGGGATGACCTGGCCGAAGGCGCTCGGCGGTGGCGAGCGGTCCAACCGGGCCCGGCTGGTGCTCACCGAAGAGCTCCTGCGCGCGGGCGCGCCGGTGGCCGCGCACTGGATCGGCGACCGGCAGATCGGGCCGTCCATCCTGCGCCACGGCACCGAGCGGCTGCAGCGGGAGATCCTGCCGGGCATCGCCAGCGGGGAGTTCGTGTTCTGCCTGGGCATGAGCGAGCCGGACGCGGGCTCGGACCTCGCGGCGGTGCGCACCTCGGCGACTCGCGTTCCCGGCGGCTGGCGGATCGACGGGCGCAAGATCTGGACCAGCCACGCGCACCGCGCCACGCACGCCTACCTGCTGGCGCGCAGCGAGCGGTCCGAGGTCAAGCACGCCGGGCTGACCGAGTTCGTGCTGGACATGACCGCTTCCGGCGTGTCGGTGTCGCCGATCGTGGACATGGCCGGTTCGCACCACTTCAACGAGGTGGTGTTCGAGGACGTCTTCATCCCGGAGCACCGGGTGATCGGCGCGGTCGGCAACGGCTGGGCGCAGGTCACCGAGCAGCTCTCCTACGAGCGCGGCGGCCCCGAGCGGGTGCTGTCGACCTACCCGGTGCTGGCCGGACTGCTGGACCTCGCCGACGACGGCCTGGCATCGGAGGTCGGTGAGCTGGTCGCGCGGTTGGCCACGCTTCGCGCGTTGTGCGTGCAGGTCGCGGACTCGCTGGACGCCGGTGAAGCGCCGGTGCGGGCCGCGGCCACCTTGAAGTACCTCGGCACCGCCTTCGAGCGGGACGTGCTCGAATGCGCGCGCCGGGCAACCGGTTCCGGCGTGATCGCACCGGAGAGCCCGCTGGGCGAGGCGATCCTGGCCGCACCCGGGTTCAGCATCCGGGGCGGTTCCTCGGAAGTGCTGCTGTCCATCCTCGCCAAGCAGGAGGTCCGACGTTGAGCACGGAGAACTCGCTGATCACGGAGGTCGCCGCGGACGTGCTGTCCGGTGTCGATCCGCAGGCGCCGGCGGGCGCGCTGCACCCGCTGTGGCCGACGCTGGTGGAGCTGGGCTGGCCGCAGGTCGGGGTGGACGAGGCGCGCGGCGGCGTCGGCGGCACCCTGCGGGATCTGACCGAGCTGGTGGCCGCGACAGCGGCGAGCGGGGTGAGCGTCCCGCTGGCGGAGGCCTCGGTCGCGCGCTGGATCCTCGGCGCGGAGCTGGAATCCGCTCCGCTGGTCGTCGCCGCGACGAGCCCGGATGCCGTGCCATGGGCCCGCTTCGCCAGCCACGTCCTGGTGTGCCCGGAACGCGGATCCGCTCATCTCGTCGAACGCGGCGAGGTCGAGCCCGGCGAGAACCTGGCGGGTGAGCCCCGTGACGCGCTGCTGCTCACCGGAACGACGACTCCTCTGCCGGACGCTCCTCCGCACGAGGACGTGCTCGCCCGCTCAGCGCTGCTCAACGCCGCCGCGCTGCTCGGTGCGGCGCGCGGCGCCAACGAGCGCACCCGCGAGCACGTCGCACAACGCGAGCAGTTCGGGCGTCCGCTCATCGCGCTCAAGGCAGTGGCCAACGCGCTCGCGGAGATGCGCGTTCACCTGGAAGCCACCGAGACCGCAGTGGCCCGCGCAGTGCGCGTGCACGAGCAGGAGCCGGAGCGCGCGCTGGTCGCGACGGCGGCCGCGAAGATCACCGCAGCGCGGGCCGCGACCAGCATCGCGAGATCGGCGCACCAGCTGCACGGGGCGATGGGCGTGACGCGGGAGCACCCGCTGCACCACGTCACGCGCAAGCTGTGGGCGTGGCGCGACGAGTGCGGCACCGAGCGGAACTGGTCGGTCCGGCTGGGGCGGATCGCGCTCGGCGCGGACGAGCCGGAGCTCTGGGAGCGCACCACCGCCTGATGGCGAGTCGGCAGCGTTCGCCGAATAGTTCCGCTCCGTTCGTTGACCTCCATCATAGTGGAAGTCCTAGCGTCGGGGCATGATCGAAGGACAGCACGCCGCGCCCCACCGCAGGTCCGCATGAGCGGCACCGACACCGCGACGGCCACCGGCGCGCCGCGCGACCAACGCCTTGTCCCGCGCCGGATGCCTCGCGTTCTCCTGCCCTTCCGCCGCAGCTCCTACCGCAGGCTCTCCACCGCACTGTGCTTCAGCCTGTTCACCACCGGGTTGTGGACGGTCGGGCAGGTCTGGGAGGTCGTGCGGCTCGGCGGCGGCGCCAGTCAGCTCTCGTTCGTCGCCGCGGCGGCCTCGCTGGGCGCGCTACTGCCGATGCTGCTCGGCGGCGCGATCGCCGACCGGGTGGCGCAGAAGACGATCCTGCTTGTCGTGCAGAGCGCGCACACCGTCCTGCTCACCACCGCCGCCGTGCTGTCGCTGACCGACCGGATGCAGATCTGGCACCTCGTGGTGATCGCCTTCCTCGGCGGCACCGCGGTCGCCTTCTACTTCCCCGCCTACTCCGCCTGGCTGCCCGCGCTGCTGGCCGAGGAGGAGCTCATGGCGGCCAACGGTTTCGAGGGCATGGTCCGGCCGACCATCCAGCAGGCCGCCGGCCCGGCGCTGGGCAGCCTCGTCATCTCCGCCTTCGCACCCGGAGCGGCGATGGCGGTGGCCGCGGGAACCGCGTTCGCGGCCTGGTGCGTGTTCTGGACCGTTCCCCGCACTCCCCTGCGCGGCGCGACGCGCCAGGCCCGCAGCGTCCTCGGCGACGTCGCGGAGGGCTTCCGCTACATGCTGGCCACCCGGTGGCTGGTCGCTTCGCTGCTGTTCGCCTCGCTCATGGTGATGGTGACGATGGGCCCGCTGCAGGTGGTGCTGCCGTTCCTCATCAAGGACCGCCTCGGCGGCGGTGCCGAGCAGCACGCGCTCGTGCTGGCGATGTGGGGCATCGGTGGCGCCGCGGGATCGCTGCTGATGGGCTCGCTGCGGATGCCCCGCCGCTACCTCACCACCATGATCGGGTTGTGGGGCGTGGCGAGCCTGCCGCTGCTGGTGGTCGCCGTGGCCACCGACATCTGGACGGTCGCCGCCGCCGCGTTCGCCGTCGGGGCGATGTTCTCCAGCCCGATGGTGCTGTGGGGCACGCTGCTGCAGCGGCGGGTGCCGCCACATCTGCTCGGCCGCATCACCAGCCTCGACTTCTTCGTGTCGCTGGCCTTCCTGCCGCTGTCGATGGCGGTGGCCGGGCCGGTCTCCGAGGCGATCGGCACCCGGGCGACGTTCATCGTGGCCGGGCTCGTACCGCTGGTGGCCGCGGTGGTCGCGATCACGCTGGGCCGGTTGCCGGCGGACGAGAAGGCGCACCCGCTGTCCCGCTAGCGGCCAGGTCGGAGAACTCCCGGTGAGCGCCGGGAGTTCTCCGACCGACGCGGAGCGTCAGATCCCCCGCGCACCGAGGTGATCGCGCAGCTGCCGTTTGAGCACCTTGCCGGTCTGGGTGCGCGGCAGCGGTTCTGGCCGGATCACCACGTGCGCCGGGACCTTGAACGCCGCCAGCCGGGCCGCGACGTGCTGCTGCAGCTCGGCGGCGTCGACCTCGCTGCGCAGGTTCACCACGGCCGCCACCTCCTCGCCCAGCTTCGGGTGCGGCAGGCCGATGACGGCGCAGTCGACCACCGCCGGGTGCTCGAAGAGCGCCGCCTCGACCTCCGCGCAGTAGACGTTCTCGCCGCCGCGGATCACCACGTCCTTGAGCCGGTCGACCACGTGCACCCAGCCGTCCACGACGTAGCCGAGGTCGCCGGTGCGGAACCACCCGTCCACGAACGATTCCGCGGTGGCCTGCGGGTTGTTCCAGTAGCCGCGCACGATGTTGGGCCCGCGGAACCACAGCTCGCCGATCTCGCCGTCGGGCAGGTCGTCGCCGGTCGCCGGGTCCACGACGCGCAGGTCGGCGCCGGGCACGCACCGGCCGACGCTGTCGGCGCGGGCGAGGTAGTCGTCGCCCGCGTTGGCCACCACTCCCGAGGTCGTCTCGGTCAGCCCGTATCCGCTGGCCGGTGTGACACCGGTGCCCAGACCGCCGATCCGGTGCACGAGATCGGGCGGGATGGGTGCGCCGCCCATGTTCACGCCCTCCAGCCGCCGCACCGCCTCGCCCTGCTCGACGAGGTCGCGCATCACCGTCGGCACCCCGGCCGCGCTGGTCAGGCCCTCCTCGACGATCAGCCGCCCGGCCTCCTCCCGGTCCCAGCGGTACAGGGTCGCCAGCTTCACCCCGGCCAGCGTGGTGAAGCACAGCGTGGTGAGCCCGGCGATGTGGAACAGCGGGAACGTCAGCAGGACACCGGGCTGCGGCGCGGCCGGATCGCCCAGCGGCGGGAACACCCCGCCGTTGTCCACCGCGGCCTGCACCCGCCGGTTGATCACCGTGTTGAGCAGGTTCGTGCAGTGGTTGCGGTGCGTGCCGACCGCGCCCTTGGGCCGACCCGTGGTGCCGGAGGTGTACATGATCGTCGCGTCGTCGTCGGGCTCGATGGCCACGTCCGGCAGCTCGGCGTCGGCGGGCAGCGACGCCATCAGCTCGGACCAGGAGCGAGCACCGGGCACCGATGCGCCGCCCCGGACCGCCACGACCGGGATCTCGCGGCCGATCAAGGCGGCCCGCTCGGCGTCGGCGAACACCAGCGCCGCCCCGGAATCGGTCAGCCCGTAGCGCAGCTCGGCGTCGGTCCACCAGGCGTTGAGCGGCACCGCGATCAGCCCGGCCGCCTGGATCGCCCAGAAGACCACCGACCACTCCGGGAAGTTGCGCATCGCGATGGCCACCCGGTCGCCGCTGGTCAGCCCGTACTCCTCCCGCAGGCAGCGCGCGAGCCCGGCCACCAGCCGGAAGTGCTCGGCGTAGCTGCACCGGAAGTCCTGGTAGACCAGGAAGTCCCGCGCGCCGTAGCCGCTGCTGAACAGCACCACGTCGCGCAGCGTCGCCGGGCCTCCGGTGTAGACCCGCATCGGGATGCCGCCGACCTCCCGGGTGCCGATCTCGAATTCACCGCCCGGACCGATGAGCTCGGCGAGCAACCGCTGCCGCTGATCTTCCGCCATCAACCCCTCCTAAGCTGCGAGTTGCCGGTCCACTATGGACAGTTCACGCGGTGGGCCGGGGCGGCCACGGCGGGATGTAGTCCGGGTAGTCGGTGCTGACCCGCATCGGGAACTTCGCCTGCCGCTTGGCCAGGAACGCCTCGACGCCTTCGGCCGCGTCCGGCGAAGCACCCAGCCCGTTGATCGCCTTGGAGTCCAGGCGGTGCGCCTCCCACGGCGAATCCGCGCTGAGCATGCCCCAGAGCAGCTGGCGGGACACCGCCACCGAGATACCCGAGGTGTTGTCGGCGATCTCGCGGGCGATCCCGCGCGCGGCGGGCAGCAGGTCGTCGTCCGGGACCACGTGGGAGACCAGGCGCCCGGACAGCGCTTCCCGCGCGTCGAAGATCCTGCCGGTGGCCACCCACTCCATCGCCTGGGAGATGCCGACCACGCGGGGCAGGAACCACGTCGATGCCGCTTCGGGGACGATGCCGCGGCGGGCGAAGACCAGGCCGAACCGCGCCGATTCCGCGGCCAGCCGGATGTCGGCGGGCAGCATCATCGTCACGCCCACGCCGACCGCGGGCCCGTTGAACGCCGCGATCACCGGCTTGCGCGACTCGGCGATGCGCAGCGCCACCGTGCCTCCGCCGTCGCGCGGCACGCCGTCGATCTCGCCCGCCGCCCAGCGGGCCTTCGCCCGCTCGCCGCCGGCACCGGCGTTGAAGGTGTCCGCGCCCGCGCTCAGGTCCGCCCCGGCGCAGAACCCGCGACCGGCGCCGGTGACGATCACCGCGCGGACCTCGTCATCGGCGTCGGCGGCGTCGAAGGCGGCGATCAGCTCGTCGCGCATCACGTGCGTGAACGCGTTGAGCGCGTCCGGCCGGTTCAGCGTGATCGTGGCGATGCCATCGGCGGTCTCCCAGGTGATCTGCTCGTAGCTCATCGCACCATCCACTCCCCGGTGAACTCCGGCTCGGTCTTGTCGACGAACGCCTTGCGCGCAGCCGGTGCGTCGGTGGCGAAGTTGATGGCCTGCGCTCGGGCCTCGTTCTCCAGCGCCTCCCGCAAGCCCTGATGGCCGCCCACGTGCAGCATCTGCTTGTTCTGCGCGAGCGCGATCGGCGGTCCCTGCGCGAGGCGCCGGGCGAGGTCGGCGACGAAGCCGTCGATCTCGTCGTCCTCCTTCACCCAGGTCACCGCGCCCAGCTCGCGCGCCTCCGCGGCGCCGATGATCTCGCCGAGCAGCGCCAGCCGCTTGGCCTGCTGCAGGCCGACGATCCGCGGCAGCAGCCAGGAACCGCCGAAGTCCAGCGACAGCCCGCGCTTGGCGAAGATCTGGGAGAACCGCGCGTCGGGCGTGCACACCACGAGATCGCACCCCAGCGCCAGGTTCCACCCGGCGCCGACGGCCACGCCGCGCACCTTCGCCACCGAGGGCTTCGGCAGCTCGTGCAGCGCCAGTGCGATGTCGTTGATGCCGTGCATCCGGCTCAGCGGGTGCTGCGCGCCACGGTCACCGCTGAGGTCCGCACCCGCGCAGAAGTCACCACCTTCTCCGGTGATCACCACGGCGCGCACGCTGTCGTCCGCGGCCGCTGCGGCGACGGCTTCGCGCAGCCCGTTCCAGGCCGCGGTGTCCAGGGCGTTCTTGCGCCTCGGCCGGTTGATCGCGACCGTCAGCACCGGGCCTTCCCGGCCCACCAGCACCTCGTCACCGTCCACTGTGCTCACCACCTCCGTACTGGGCTTGAAAAGCGCCTGGCGCGCTGGGAAGGTCCAGTCGGACCAGTTGCCGAGGGAAGCGAGCCAGCATGTCCGAAGTCGAGTACCGGCAGTCCCGGTTCTCCGTCCCCGCCGGGGCCGCCGACGTCCTGCTCGTCCGGCACGGCGAATCGGCCCCCGCCCGCCCGGACCGGCCGTTCCCGCTGGTCGGTGGGCAGGGCGATCCGGAGCTGGCCCCGCAGGGCCGGGAGCACGCCGAGCGCGTCGCGCAGCGGCTGGCCGGGGCCGGCCTGGACGCGATCTACGTGACCACGCTGCGCCGGACGGTCCAGACCGCGGCGCCGCTGGCCGCCCGGCTCGGCCTGACCCCGCAGGTCGAACCGGACCTGCGGGAGGTGCACCTCGGCGAGTGGGAGGGCGGCCTGTTCCGCCAGAAGGTCGCCGCGAACGATCCGGTGGTCCACCGGATGCACGCCGAGCAGCGCTGGGACGTCATCCCCGGCGCGGAGTCCGCCGAGGCGCTGAGCACCCGGGTCCGCGGCGCGATCGAGCGCCTGGCCCTCGCGCACCCGGACCAGCGGATCGCGGTGTTCACCCACGGCGGCGTCATCGGCCAGGCCATGGCGCTGGCCACCGGATCCCGCCCGCTGGCCTTCCTCGGCGCCGACAACGGCTCCATCTCGCGGATCGTGGTCACCGCCGACCGCTGGATCGTCCGCGGCTTCAACGACGTCGCGCACCTGGGTGCCGACTACGCCGCCGAGGCCGCCGCGCTGAGCTGAACCGGCCGCACACTTGGCTGGAATCGGAGCTCTCCTTCCCGGTGCTACTTCAAGCCCAGCGCGCGGACCGCGTCCGCCGGGTCGCCCGGCGTCACGAGCGCGATGGCCGGGGTGGTGACGCCGTTGTCGACGTACTGCTGGATGCGCTCCCGGCAGTGCTCGGCCGGGCCGTGCACCACCAGCTCGTCGACCACGCTGTCCGGGATCGCCGCCAGCGCGGCCTTGCGGTCACCGGCGTCCCACGCCCGCCACATCGGGCCGAGCTCCTCGCGGCCCAGCCACTCGTGGAAGGCCCGGTACACCGGCACGTTCAGGTAGGCCGCGATCTGCCGCCGCGCGATGCCGCGAGCGGTGTCGGCGTCGACGTCGGGCATGGTGAAGATCCGCGCCACGACCTCCTTGCCCGCACCGCCTTGGTGCACGTGCGGGACCACCGTGCGGACGTCCTCGGGCGAGAGCCAGTTGAGGATCGCACCGTCACCTTCCCGGCCGGCCAGCCGCAGCATCCCGGGCCGCAGGGCGGCGACCAGCAGCGGCGGTGCCGGATCGGGGACCACGCCCGCGGTGAAGCCCCGGACCTGGAAGGTCTCGTAGGTCTCGGTGACCTTCTCCCCGCTCAGCGCCTTGCGCAGGAACCGCAGCGTGTCGCGCACCCGCTTGTAGGGCTCCTCGAACGGGATGCCGTTCCAGCGCTCCACGATCACGTTGGAGGAGGTGCCGATGCCCAGCGCGAACCGGCCGGGCGCCGCCGCGGCCAGCGACGCCGCGCTCATCGCCAGGGTCGCCGGGCCGCGGGTGTAGACCGGCACGATCGCGGTGCCCAGCCGCAGCCGCGGAGCCCACGCGGCGGCCAGCGCCAGCGGCGTGAACGCGTCGGTGCCGTTGGCCTCCGACGACCACACGTCGGTGTAGCCCAGATCCGGCAGTTCGGCGATCAGCTCGCGCTGCCCGGCCAGCGGCAGCTCCTGGAACGGCACCGTGATGCCCCAACGTCGTTGCACTGCAATCCTCTCCGTTACGACGACGCGTAGCGCGCCTTGAGCTTTCCCTTGACGAGCTTTCCGGTGGGAGTGCGCGGCAGCTCGTCGGCGAAGTCCACGCTGCGCGGCACCTTGTAGTGCGCGACGCGCTGCCTGGCGTAGTCGAGGATCTCCCGCTCCAGCTCCGGGCCCGGTCGCGCGCCGGGCGCCGGTTGCACGACGGCCTTGACCGATTCGCCCATCTCCTCGTCGGGCACCCCGAACACCGCGACGTCGAGGATGGCCGGGTGCAGCACCAGCACGTCCTCGACCTCCTGCGGGTAGATGTTCACCCCGCCTGAGATGATCATGAAGGCCTTGCGGTCGGTGAGGAACAGGAAGCCGTCGTCGTCCAGGTAACCCAGATCGCCCACGGTGGCCCAGTTCGGGTGCTCCGGGTGCTTGGCCGACCTGGTCTTGTCCGCGTCCCCCAGGTACTCGAAGGGGATCTCGTCGCGTCCGAAGTAGACGGTGCCGATCTCGCCGCTGGGCAGTTCGCCGCCCGCCTCGTCGCAGACGTGCACCTCGCCGAGGATCGCGCGGCCGACCGAGCCCGGTCTCTCCAGCCACTGCGCGGAATCGATCAGCGTCATGCCGATGCCCTCGGTGGAGGCGTAGTACTCCTGCAGGATCGGCCCCCACCACTCGATCATCGCCCGCTTGACCTCCACCGGGCAGGGCGCGGCGGCGTGCACCGCCATCCGGTGGCCGCTCAGGTCGTAGCGCTGCCGGACTTCCTCGTCCAGCTTGAGCATCCGGACGAACATCGTCGGAACCCACTGGCTGTGCGTGACGCCGTGGCGCTCGATCGCCCGCAGCGCGCCTTCCGCGTCGAACCGCTCCATCATCACCACGGTGCCGCCGATCGCCTGCACCGCGGCGCAGTACCGCAGCGGTGCCGCGTGGTAGACCGGCGCCGGAGAGAGGTAGACGGTGTCCTGGTCGAAACCGTAGAAGCCGCGCAGCAGGTCGACCAGCACGTTCCCGGGTTCGTGCACCTGGCGATCGGGCAGGTTCGGCTTGATCCCCTTGGGCCGCCCGGTGGTTCCCGAGGAGTACAGCAGGTCCGCGCCGCAGGGCTGCGCGGTGGGCACCTCCGCCGACGCCGAGGCCAGCGCCCGCTCGTAGTCGTCGAAGCCCGGCACGTCACCGCCGAAGGCCAGCCGGAGCCCGGCGGCCGGGACCTCGCCGGCGACGGCCTCGGCGAGTTCGCCCAGCCCGGCCGACACCAGCAGCGCGCTGGCCCCGGAATCGTTGACGATGTAGGCGACTTCAGCGGGTTGCAGGTGGCTGTTGACCGCGCACAGGTACATGCCCGAGCGCAGTGCGGCCCAGTAGATCTCGAACGCCTGCGGCGAGTTGTCGCTGAGCAGCGCGATCACGTCGCCCTTGCCCAGCCCGGCGGAGCGCAGCAGGTTGGCCAGCCGCAGCGACCGCTCGTCGAGCTCTCGATAGGTCAGGCTCCGACCGGACCCGGCCATGATCAGCGCCGGGCGGTCGGGATGGGTAGCAGCGTGGATTCCTGGGTACATGCGGCTCCTCCTTGAACCATCGGCACCCGCTGATCACCTCGCCAGGCGCGCCAACTCCCCGAACAGCCGCTGGGCCTGCTCGGCGCTGGGCACCACGAAGACGCCCTCGGCCTCCACCAGGACGGTTTCCGGGTCCTCCTCGGTGCTGATCGTGGCGACCGATTCGGTCCACCGCCCGTCGACCCGCACCACCTGGCCGACGACGCGCAGCGGCGTCTCCAGCGGCACCGGCCGCCGGTAGCGCAGGTCGAGCTTGACCGTCATGCCGTGCTTGCCGCGGGTGGAGTGCGCGTGGCCGAGGATCTGGTCCAGCAGCAGGGCGCTGATCCCGCCGTGCCCGTAGCTGGGCGGGCCCTCGTAGGTCAGGCCGAGCGTGCACCGGCCGATCGCGGTGCCGTCGACGATCTCCACCTCCATCGGCGGAGCGATCGGATTGCCCGGGCCGGACGCCGGGTTGTACATCCGGCGCGCCCGCTGCCCGCCGTCGACGGCGGCCGGTTCGCCGCGCTCGCGGCGGGCCGCGTCCAGCGGCGGGACCAGCGCGCGGACCTGCTCGGCGATCTCGGTCAGGGTCGCGGCGTCGACCTCCGTGGCCACCGCGGCACCGGTCAGTTCGCGCAGCGCGGCACCGAGCTCCCGCGCGGCCCGGCGGCGCTGCGCCAGGTCGTCCTCGACTGCCACCGGATCACTCACCCCGCCAGACCGGCTTGCGCTTCTCGGCGAAGGCCAGCGCGCCTTCCTGGGCGTCGGCGGAGGTGAACACCGGCGCGGAGATGGCGGCCTGCTCGGCGAAGGCCTCCGCGTCGGTCCAGCGCACCGCGCCGGAGACGATCTGCTTGGTGGCGCGGACGGCCAGCGGGCCGTTCACCGCCACGCGCGCGGCCAGCTCCCGCGCCCCGGCCAGCGCCTCGCCCGGTTCGGTGAGCCGGTTGACCAGCCCGTGCGCGTGGGCGACCTCGGCGGTCAGCGGATCGCCGGTGAGCGCGACCTCCATCGCCAGCTGGTACGGCAACGTCCTGGGCAGCCGGAGCAGGCCGCCCGCGGCGGCGACCAGGCCGCGCTTGACCTCGGGCAGGCCGAACTTCGCCTCCCGGGAGGCCACGATCAGGTCGCAGCTGAGCGCCAGCTCGCAGCCGCCGGCCAGCGCCCAGCCCTCGACCGCGGCGAGCAGCGGCTTCGACGGAGGGCTCTCGGTGAGCCCGCCGAAGCCGCGTCCAGGGATGGAGGGCCGTTCGCCGCGGGTGAAGGCCTTGAGGTCCATGCCCGCGCAGAAGGTGCCGCCCGCGCCCGTGAGGATGCCGATGACCACGTCGGAGCGCGCTTCCAGCTCGTCGACGGCGGCGGCCAGCCCCTCGGCGACGGAGCGGTCCACCGCGTTGCGGGCCTCGGGCCGGTTGATCGTGATGACGGCGACGCCGTCGGCGATCTCGGTCAGGACGCTGTCACCCACGCTGCATCTCCTCCGGGCTCGGGCCAGGGCGGGCCCCAGTATCGCCCGCCACGCCGCCCAGGTCCAGACCGACCGGCCGGTATGATTCAGACCGAACCGCGCACGCACTGATAGCCCCGATCAATGAGCGGAGTCCCGCCCGATCGGGCCTACGCTCGCACGCATGATCCAGAACTCGCCGACCGCGCTGCTGCCGATCCTGCACTACGACGACACGCGGGCCGCCGTGCGCTTCCTCGTCGACGTCCTCGGCTTCCGGGAGGCGCTGGTGGCCACCGACGACGAAGGCGACGTCGTGCACGCCGAGCTGGCGTGGCCCGGTGGCGGGGCGCTGGTGCTGGGCGGCACCAAGCACGTCGACAGCGTGCACGGCGGGATGCGCGCGGGCAGCAACGCGATCTACCTCGGCAGCGATGAGGTGGACGCCGTCCACCAGCGCGTGCTCGCCGCCGGCGGTGAGGTGCTGGAAGCGCCGCACCACGCCCGGTTCGGCTCCGGGGCGAGCTCCTACACGCTGACGGTGCGCGATCCCGAGGGCAACCTCTGGACGTTCGGCACCTACCGCAGCGCAGCGGGTGGCTCGTGAGCAGCGGTGGGCGTTCGTACTCTGCCGGGGTGGACCTGCGGCTGGTGGAGTACTTCGTGGCGGTGATCGACCACGGCAGCGTCACCAGGGCCGCCCAGGCCCTCTACATCGCGCAGCCGTCCCTGTCGCAGGCGATCCGCAGCCTGGAGCGGCAGCTCGGGGTGCAGCTGTTCCACCGCACCGGCCGCCAGCTGGTGCTCACACCCGACGGCGAGGCGTTCGCGACTCCAGCGCGCCGGATCCTCCGCGACGTCGAGCGCGCCCGGAAGGCCGCCCACGACGTCCGCGCGCTGGAGAGCGGGCAGCTCGACATCGCCGCGCTCGCGACGCTCGCCGCGCACCCGCTGCCCGAGCTCGCGGGCGAGTTCCACCGGCGGCACCCCGGCGTGCTGCTCAACGTCTCCGACCCCGGTGTCTCGGCGCGCGTCGTCGACGAGGTGCGGCGCGGCAACGCCGAGCTCGGCCTGACGAAACTGCCGCCCCAGCACAGTTCCTCGCTGCTCACCCGCGAGCTCGGCACGCAGGAGATCGTGCTGGTCCTGCCGCCCGCGATGGCCGAGCAGCTGCCCGACCCGGTGCCGCTGGAGGCGGTCGCGGGCATCCCGCTGGTGCTGGAGCTCACCGACACCCGCACCCTGGTCGACGACGTGCTCGACACCTCGGCGCTGACCGTCGCGGTGGAATCGGCCAACCGGCAGGCGATCTGGGACCTGGTCGCGCACGGCGCGGGCGCCACGTTCCTGCCCCGGGCCCTGGCCGAACGCGAACTGCACGGCGCGGTCCTGCGCTCCATCACGCCGGAACTGCGCCGCAGCGTCGGTTTCGTGCACCGGCCGGGGCCGCTGTCACCCGCCGCGGAGGCGTTCCTGTCCGTCGCCGGGGTCAGCCCCGCGCCATCCGCAGCAGCGCCCGCCCCGCCGGAGAAAGCGCCGCCGGGTCGTAGAGCACCCCGTAGGCGAGGTTGATCGGCGGATCGACCGCCCGCACGATCGCGCCGCGCGCGGCGGCCTGCTCGGCCATCGACCGGGTCAGCACGGTGCCGCCGAGACCGGCCAGCACGAACGGCAGCATCGCCTCGCGGTGCTGCACGACCGCCGACGGCCGGGTGCGCTTGCGGGCCGCGCTCAGCGCCCGCTCGATGGCGGTGCGGCCGGTGCTCTTGGGCACGATGACCAGCGGCAGGTCCGGGAGTTCGGCCAGCGGCAGCGGATCCTTCGCGGGCACGTCGGTGCCCGGCGGGAACACCAGCCAGAACTCGTGCTCCCCCAGCTCCTCCACCCGCAGGTCGGCGGCGGAGACCGGCAGGTTGGTGAAGACGATCTCGCAGTGCCCCTCGCGGATCAGCGCGGCACCGGCCTCCTCGTCGCGCAGCTCGGCCAGCCGCAGCGAGACGTTCGGGTAGCGCTGCCGGAACCGGCCGACCAGCTGCGCCACCGGGTGCACCGCCAGCGCGGCGGCGACGTGGATGTCCAGCCGCCCGCGCGGCAGGCCGGCGGCGTCGACCAACGTGCCCTCGGCCGCGACTACGTCGCGCAGGATCTGCCGGGCCGGGCCGACGAACGCCTGCCCGGCCGAGGTCAGCACCATGCCGCGCCCGATCCGGTGGAACAGCTCGACGCCGAGCTCGCGCTCCAGCCCGCGAATGGCCTGCGACACCGTGGGCTGCGCCAGCCGCAGCGCGCTCGCCGCGGCGTTGATGCCGTTGTGATCGACGACGGCCAGGAAGTACTCGACCTGGTGCAGCTCCACCCCGGCAGCCTAACCAAGTGCGTGTCGGTGGCCGGTTCGCGAGGGTGGTCGCTTGGCGGAACCTGAGTGCTTCCCCGGACTGCGGGTGCCCCTTCTGATGTATGGCCCGATACACGCCGGAGGGGCCGTCCTCGCCGGGAAGCAGTCAGAACCCGCGGGTGGTCGCCGAGCGTGCGTGCTCAAAGCGGCTGACACCGCTTGCACATGCGCGGACGGACAGTTCTCTGCCGGGTCGTGAGCGCGAGGTCTTCGCGCTCACGACCTTCCGCACGGGATCAGTCCGTCGCGGTGGTGTCCCAGCCGTAGTCCGGCAGCGCGAAGAACTCGTCACCGTTCACGCGGTCCACCTCGCCGGAGGCCATCGCCGCGATCAGCGATTCGACTCCGGTCCGCACCGACTGGATGAGCATGCCCTTCTGCTTCTGCCCGAGGTCGTCCTGCTGGCCACGGACTTCGAACAGCACGGTCGCCGACCCGTTGAGGGCGAACGCCGACCGGCCCTGGCCCGCGTACTCGCGCTCCTGCGGGTGCAGGTAGCGGCCCACACCGGCCAACGGCGACTGCGAGCCGTAAGCGGCCTGGATGCCGCGCGCCACCGACAGCGCGTAGCGACGGGACTTGTCCTGGTCGAGCAGCGGGTACTGCTCCTTGTACGCCGCACCGTCGTTGACGCCGAGCGGCGGGTAGTCCAGCGCCACCGAGATGAGCTTGCCGTCCTGCGGTCCGCCCGTGGTGCGCCCGCACGGCCCCATGTGGTGCAGGTCGACCACCGCGTCGACCGCGCCGAACTCCTCGCGCAGCGCCAGGTAGGTGTCCCGGATGGTCCGCGATTCCGGGGACAGGAAGAACCCGGCGTCGGTCTGCGCACCGGGCAGGTCGCCGGGCTGCGGCACGTAGTCAAGGTCCGGGTTGAAGTCCCGGTTCAGGTCGAAGCCCGGCAGGTCGATCCCGTCGCCGCTCGGGCTGTGGTACCAGGCCGTCGGCGCCCCGGCGAGCTGCGGGTAGTCGGCCACCACCTGGTCCCACGGGACGACGTTCATGCGCCGGTTCAGCTCGCCGCCGTCGGGGTTGACCATCGGCAGCGCCACCAGGGTGATCGACGACAGCAGCCGCTCGGTCGCCGCGTCCCGGCTGGTGCCGAGGTCCTTGAGGATGCCGAGCAGCGCCTCGGTGCCGGTCCGCTCGTTGCCGTGGATCGCGCTCTGCACCATCAGCACCCGGTCGCCGGTGCCGACGCGCGCGGCCCACAGCTCCCGGCCCTGCTTGCTGGTGCCGACCTGCTCCACGCGGACCCGGCCGGCGGAGGTGCTCTCGATGTCCCGCAGCGCCTTGCCGAGCTCCGCGTGATCGGTCCACCCGCTCCACTGCGGATCGTCGAAGGTCTTGCACTGCCCGGGCCCCTCCGGCGGTGCCGCCTGCACCGGTGCGGCGATTCCGGCCATCGCGGCCGAACCGGCGGCCACCAGGGCGAATGACGTTCTCCAACGCGGAATTCGACTCACAGTTGCACGTCTCCGTTCGCGGATTGCACGCTGCTGCGGCGCCCGGGTTCGCGGCGCACCGATCCCACCGCGCTTCCGAGCGCATCGCACTGCCGAGAATGCCCAGGACGCGGATCGTCCTGGTGCGGGCCACTTCCCGGAACCGCCTGATCGGCCGGGATCACAGCTGAGGACTCTAAGTTCGCGTCATTGCTGAGTCAATCTCCCGGAACGAACGGATTTCCGGCCCCGCCGCTCGCGCGCGGGAGCGCCCCGCACCGGGCGGAGCGCTCCACAAGCGCGTCAGAGACCGAGGTCCTTGGCGATGATCGTCTTCATCACCTCGGTGGTGCCGCCGAAGATGCGGGTGACGCGCGCGTCGGCGTACATGCGGGCGATCGGGTACTCCATGATGTAGCCGTAGCCGCCGTGCAGCTGCAGGCACCGGTCGACCACTGTGGACTGGAGTTCGGTGCAGTACACCTTGACCTTCGCCGCGTCGGCCGCGGACAGCTCCCCGGCGTCGTGCTCGTCGAGCGCGCGGTCCAGCAGCGCCCGCCCCGCCTCGATCTGCACCGCGCACCCGGCCAGCTCGAACTTGCTGTTCTGGAAGCTGCCCACCGGTTTGCCGAAGACCTCGCGCTCGCGCACGTAGTCCAGCGTCATGCGCAGCGCCGCTTCCGCCGCGGCCTGGCCCGACACCGCGATGCCCAGCCGCTCCTGGGGCAGGTTCGCGCCCAGGTACTGGAAGGCGCGGCCCTCCTCGCCGAGGAGGTTCGCCGCCGGGACCCGCACCTCGTCGAAGAACAGCTCCGCGGTGTCCTGCGCCTTGAGGCCGAGCTTCTCCAGGTTGCGGCCCCGGCTGAACCCGGGCATCCCGCGCTCCACGACCAGCAGCGACAGCCCGTCGCGCCGGTTCTCACCGCGCCCGGTGCGGGCCACCACGATCACCAGGTCGGCGTTGTGCCCGCCGGTGATGAACGTCTTGGCACCGGTGAGCACGTAGTGGTCGCCGTCGCGGGTGGCGGTGGTGGCCATGCCCGCCAGGTCCGACCCGGTGCCGGGCTCGGTCATGGCGATGGCGCTCATCAGCTCACCGCTGGCCAGGCCCGGCAGCCAGCGCCGCTTCTGCTCCGCGTCGCACAGCGAGATGAAGTAGGGCACCACCACGTCGGTGTGCACCTTCGCCCCGCCCAGCGAAACACCTGCGCGGGCGGTCTCCTCGGTGATGACAGCGTTGAACTTGAAGCTGCTCGTCCCGCCGCCGCCGTACTCCTCGGGCACCTGCAGGCCGAGCATCCCGACCGCGCCGGCCTTGCGGAACAGCTCCCGCGGCACCAGCCCGGCCTTCTCCCAGTCGGCGAAGTGCGGCACGACCTCCTTGGCCAGGAACTCCCGGACCACCTCCCGGAAAGCCTGGTGCTCGGCCCCGTAAGCACTGCTGCGCATCCGTTCCTCCTCGCAACCCTTAAGTCCGCACCCGACGTGCGATTTCAATTGAAATCAGCCGTCTGATTTCCATTGAAATCGCGTGGATCCCGACGCGCCGTCGGCATGTCGGGCGCCCGACGCGCCGACGGGCGCGCAACTTCCATTGAAATTGGATGTGCGATTTCCATTGAAATTGCGGCGGTACCCGGCACTCAGAGGAGTTCGAGGATGGTGGCGTTGGCCATGCCGCCGCCCTCGCACATCGTCTGGAGGCCGTAGCGGATGCCGTTGGCCCGCATGTGGTGCACCAGGCGGGTCATCAGGACCGCGCCGGAACCGCCCAGCGGGTGCCCGACGGCGATCGCACCGCCGAGCGGGTTGAGGCGGGCCGGGTCCGCGCCGGTCTCGGCCAACCAGGCCAGCGGCACCGGCGCGAACGCCTCGTTGACCTCGAACGCGCCGATGTCGCCGATGCCGAGCCCGGCCTTGCGCAGCGCCTTGTGCGTGGCGGGCCACGGCGCGGACAGCATCATCACCGGGTCGTCACCGGCCAGCACCGCCGTGTGCACCCGCGCGATCGGCCGCAGGCCCCGTTCGCGGGCGATGTCGCTGGTGGTGATGAGCAGCGCGCCGCTGCCGTCGGAGATCTGCGAGGCGTTGCCCGCGGTGATCACGCCGTCCTCGCTGAACGCCGTCTTGAGCTTGCCCAGCGCCTCCAGGCTGCCGCCGCGCCGCACGCCTTCGTCGGCGCTCAGCTCCGGCAGTTCCACCAGCTGCCCGTCGAACGCGCCGGAGTCGATGGCCGCGGCGGCCTTGGCGTGCGAGGACAGCGAGTACTCGTCGAGCTGCTGCCGGGAGAAGCCCCACTTCGCGGCCACCATCTCCGCGCCGATGCCCTGGTTGAAGCCCCGCACGCCGTAGCGGTCCAGCACCGAGTCCGGCAGCACCTTGTCCACGCCCTGACGGGCGAAGCCCATCGGCACCCGGCTCATCGACTCCACGCCGCCTGCCACGGCGATGTCGTAGTAGCCCGCGATGACCCCGGCGGCGGCCGCGTGCACGGCCTGCTGGCTGGAACCGCACTGCCGGTCCACCGAGGTGGCGGGCACCGATTCCGGCCAGCCCGCGGCCAGCACCGAGGTCCGCGCGATGTTGCCCGCCTGCTCCCCCGCCTGGCTCACGCAGCCCCACACCACGTCGTCGACATCGGCCGGTTCGACCCCGGCGCGCTCGACGAGCGCGTTGAGCACCCGCGCGGACAAGTCCGCCGGGTGGATCCCGGCCAGTGCACCGTTGCGCTTGCCGACCGGGGTGCGCACGGCCTCGACGATGACTGCGTCCCTCATCTGCATCTCCTGTCCGGAACCGGCGGTCCAGGATTCGAATGAACCACCGCTCCCGCTCCCGGGCAAAGATCAGACCCAGAACGCTCGAATAGGCCGCGCCTATGCGCGCCTACGGAAGCGGTGGCAGCGTCGAGCAGACCGTCGAGGATCGCGAGGTCGTAGCGGTCCGGTCGCTTCCCCGGCTGCGGGAGCTCCGCGGCAGGCAGGTGCCAGACGTGCCTGCCCGGGCTCACCGCCGCCCAGGCGCGGTACCACTGCCCGCGGGGCTCCGACAGCCGCGCGTGGAGGTCGAAGTGGCGGCGCCGGCGGGTCGGATCACCGTCTCGCCGCCGCCGCAGCACCGGCAGCGGCGGCAGGACCAGATCGGCCAGCCCCAGGCGCTTCTCGGCGACCGCTGCCCGAACCGCCACCGCTTCCGCCCGGAACCGGGCCGCCGGACCTTCACCGATCGCGGCCAGGCACCAGCTGTAGTGCGGCTTGAGCGGATCGCTGTCGCACACCGCGAAGCCCGTCTCCTGCCCCGGTCGAGAGCTGCGGCCCACCGCCCGGCGTTGACCTCGCTCCAGTAGCTCGCCCGCACGACCGGATCGACCGGCTCGCTCCCGGTCGGCTGGTACTCCTCGACGACGTGACCGGGAAAGCGCCGACGGCACCAGGTGGTCTTGCCCGCCGCGCTCGGCCCCTCGACGACAACGATCACAGCGCTCCTCTCACGCCCCGAGGACGCGTCGGGCGTCGCGTTCGGGGTTGACCAGCAGGGCGGTGGCGATGCCGCCGACCGCGGCCGCCAGGCCGAAGACCTGGAACGCCAGGGCGAAGCCCTCGCTCGGCGTCGGCGCGACGTCCACCAGCCAGCCGGTCAGCGCCGGGGCGAACAGCCCCGACGACGACTGCAACGCGAGGAAGACTCCCAGCGTTCCGGACTGCTGGGCGGGCGGGCAGATCTGCGACACCGCGGCCGTCGCCAGCGGCAGTGCCACCGTCCCGATGCCGTAGCCGACCACCACCGCGATGATCGCCAGCACCGGCGACACCAGGTACGGCAGCAGCGCGAGCAGCGCACCGCCGATCAGCAGCCCGCCCGCCGGCACCAGACCGCGCTGCACCCGGGCGCTCGAACCGGCCGCGACGGCCCGGTCGCTGAACCAGGAGACCACCAGCATCGCGGTCATGCCCGAGATGCTCGGCAGGCCGAACATCACTCCGGCCTGCAGCCGGTCGATGCCCAGCCCGACCTCGAAGTAGGACGGCAGCCAGGTCAGGATCACCGACACCAGCCCGTACATGGTGAACGTGCCGACGACGCAGCCGAGGAAGGTGCGCGACAGCGCGATCCGCCGGAACGGCACCCGCTGCACGATCGGCGCGGATTCATTGCGCCCCAGCGGCGCCGCGTACGGGCCCTGCCGCCCGATCAGCGCCCAGGCCAGCGCCCACACGACCCCGGCCACGGCCAGCGCGACGAACGACGCCCGCCAGCCCCACACCGCGACGATCAGCGCCAGCAGCGGGGCGATGGCGATCTTGGCGATCGACGCGCCGGAGGACAACCACGCCGACGGGAAGCTGCGCTTCTCCTTCGGGAACCACTCGAAGGCCCCGGCGGCGGCCAGCGCGCCCGACGGCCCTTCCGCCGCGCCGAGGCCGATCCGGCTGATCAGCAGGGTGGCGAAGCTGGCCGAGACGAGCACCGGGACCATGGTCAGCGACCACAGCGCGGCCAGCGTGAACAGCACCCACTTGGTCCGGACCCGGTTGCCGATGAAGCCGACGGTCAGCCCGGCGATGCTGAACAGGAAGAAGAAGGCGCTGCCGATGAACCCGACCTGCGCCGATGTCAGCCCGAGCTCCTCCTTCAACGGTTGCGCGGCGATGCCGAACACCGTCTTGTCGGCCCAGTTGACCACGACGAACAGCACCAGCATTCCGGTGATCACCCAGGCCATCACCGGGCGCTGGACCGCAGCTGCGGTACCGGGTGCGGCTTCGTGCACTCTGTCGACGGACATGCGCGGTCCCTTCGGCGAAAGCGGGAAAGAGGTGCGAATTCCGGGAGGGCGACGACTGCCCGCCAATTGAACGAGACCCGGATCACACCGTCAAAGAGCAACGCGCGAACGCACCGATAGCCCACCACTATGGACACCGCGGGAGGCGAAAATTGCCGACTCCCAACTTATTGCGCGCAACGAAACACAAGAAGCGCCCCATCGCCCGCTGACACCGGATGCCGCACCGCCCGGGGCCGCTCCCACAGCGCACGAGCGCAGCGGAGGCACCCCCCGTGAACGGTGGTGGATCAGCAGCAGACGTGCCCGGAGGTGTACTCCGCGCCGTGCCACCAGTGCTCCTGCCGCGCCGGGAAGGTCCGGACGGTGTGCACCGGTCGCGCCGTAGGTTTCGCGGCGGGCCCGCCGATCAGCTCGTCGACGGTGTGCAGCACTCCGTCGAGCATCACCTGGCGGACCTGGGCCACGGCCCGGTTGTCGGTGAGCGGATCGCCCTGCACGAAGGCGAGGTCCGCGAGCTTGCCCGCGGTGACCGTGCCCAGCTGCTCGCTCATGCCGAGCACTCGCGCGCCACCGGCCGTGGCCGCGCGCAGGACGTCGTGGTTGTCGATCCCGTTGCGCACCATGGTGTCGAGGTTCAGGTGGTAGAAGATCGCGTGCGGCACCAGGGGCGAATCGGTGCCGACGGCGATGTTGCCGCCCGCCGCCACCATCCTGCGCACCGTCGCCACCTGCCGCGCGTTGTACCTCATCTCCGGCTCCGGGTAGCGGCCCGCCGCTTCCTCGACCTCGGCCCGGAACTCCTCGTACATCTCCGCCGGCAGCAACGCCTTCAGCCGCGGGTCCTCCAGCGCCCACCCGGCGAAGTGGTAGACCGCCGGAGTGGCCGGCGGGGCCAGCCCCAACGTGGGTGTCGAGGACATGCCCGCGCGGACCAGGGTTTCGATCACGTCGGCGTAAGCGCGGCCGGTCTGGCTCTCCTTGTGCCGGTGCCCGTAGCGGCTGGTGGCGCCGGTGTGCTCGACCGCGTCCGCGCCCAGCGCGGCGGGCCCGTACAGGTAGTGCGAGCTCACCGGCACGCCGCTGGCGTGCGCGAGCTCGATCGCCTCGCGCTGGCGGGAGTACGGCAGGCGGACGTAGGTCTTGACCATGTCGTGGCCGAGTTCGCCGACCCGCTCCAGCTCGCGGCGCAGCTCGTCGGAGTCGGTGATGGGCCGGTTGCTCTCGTAGTACACCCGGCCGCCGTCGACGAACTCCCCGGCGGCGAACACCCGCGGCCCCAGCCTGCTCCCCGACTCCTGCGCCTCCTTCGCCTCCACCGCGACGTAGTGGCCCGATCCCGGCGACCGCACCGAGGTGACGCCGAAGGACAGCCACAGCCGCGGGATCCGGTTGTTCTCCCACGGCAGGTGCTCGTGCGTGGCCACCATGCCCGGCAGCACCGTCAGATCCCGGGCGTCGATCACCTCCGGCGCGGCGAGGCCCCGGCCGACCGCCGCGATCCGGTTACCGCGGACCAGCACCTCCACATCGCGGCGCAGCTCCCGGTGCTCGCCGTCCCACAGCGCGCCGGCCCGGATCACCACCTCGCCGTCCGGCCGCCGCGGCCGCCAGGTCAGCCGGGTGGGCATCGACCGCACCGCGCCGCTGCGCACGTCGGCGATCCGGAGGCGGCCGTTGGACAGGTAGAGCAGGGTGCGGGAATCACCGCCCCAGCTCGGGCAGTCCGCGGTCTCCGCGCTGATCCGCCGCGGCGCGCCGACCGGCCGCGCTCGATCATCCACATCGGACACCCAGACGGTGCCGGACACCACGAACGCCGCGCTGCGCCCGTCGGGCGAGTACACCGGCCCCGCGTCGACCCGGTTGACCAGCGACCGGCCCGGCAGCGCCGGCGTGTACTCCGCCGCGCCGGTGGCCACGTCCACCGTCAGCACCTGGTTGCCGCCCTCCCGGTAGCGCCTGGTCACCGGGACGAAACCGGCCAGGCCCAGCTTGCTGCCGTCGGCGCTGAAGCACGGCCTGCCGGGCGCGTTGAGCGGCCCGGTGATCTTGCGCACCGCACCGGTCGCCAGCTCCACCGCGCACACCCAGCCGTGGGAGAGGAAGGCGACGCTGCGCCCGTCCGGGCTGAACGCGGGCGCCCGCTCGTCCCCGTCGAGATCGGTCAGCTGCCGCTGCTCACCGGTGGTCAGATCGTGCAGCCACAGGTCCAGCTGGCCGTTCCGGTCGCTGGTGAACACCAACGTCCGGCCGTCCGGTGACCAGGCCGGAGCGCCGTTGAAGTTGCCGTCGGCCACGACGCGCTCGGGCTCCCCGTCGCGCCGCAGCAACCAGATGTCGCCGAGCGCCTGGCAGGCCACCTGCTGCCCGTCCGGGGAGAGCGCAGGCCCCACCAGGCCCTTGACCGGCCGCGGCGCGGAGCTGTCGAAATCGCGCGTGCTCGCCCGCTCCACCGCGGGCCGCACCGAGACCTCCGCGGTGAAGGGCACGTCTTGCACGCGGCCGGTGCGCAGATCGCGGCGGCGGATCTTCCCGTCGGCGGTGTAGAGCACCTCGTCGGCCGACAGCCAGCGCGGCGCGAACGGGAACACGTCCTCGTCCGGGCCCGACACCTCGCGACCGTCGATCACCAGCACGGACCGGTCGGTGGTCAGGTGCACGTAGGCGAACCGCCCGTCGGGCGCGAAGGACGGTCCGGCGAGCTGGCCGTCGGCGACTTCGACGAGGGTGCGCCGGTTGCCCGCCGCGTCCACCGCGTCGATCGCCCGCGGCGCGTTGTCCACGCCCCTGGTGAAGGCGATCGCCGAGCCGTCGGGGAACCAGACCGGGTGCGCCTCCTGATCGGCACCGGTGGTCCAGTCGGTGATCCGGCCGGTGGCCGGTTCCAGCACCCGGATCCCGTACCGGCCGCCGGTCTCGCCGGAGAAGGCGATCCGGGTGCCGTCCGGCGAGAAACGCGGTTCCCGGTGATCGCTGGAACCGCTGGTCAGCAAGGTGAACCCGGAGCCGTCGAGGCCCAGCAGCGCCAGCTGGAACTGACCGTCCTGGTAGGACTGGCACACGATGCGCCGCCCGTCGGGTGCCACGTCCGGCTCCCCGGCCTCCTGCACGACGTCGGTGATCCGGACCGCCTCACCACCCGCCATCGGCACCACCCACAGCATGTTGAGCAGGTCGAACACCACCGCGCGCCCGTCGGGCGAAACCGCGGCGGCGGCGTTGGTGGCCTCGCGGATCACCACCTGCCGGGTACCGGCGGCACCCGGCTCGGCGAACGCCACCGGTTCACCGGCCAGCCTGGTCAACATCCACGCGGAGCCGAATCCAGCGGCGGCACGGCCGCCGTGCGCGAAGAGCGCTCGCCGGGACAGGTCCACCACGCACCTCCTGGGGAATGCAGCGTCGGCACCGCATTCAACGCGCGTCCGGCGATCTCGGCAAAGATCGTCATCCGGTTGGCACAACGCCGCGACCAGCACGAAGAACGCGATTCCTGCGCTGATCGACCGATGCGCGTTCGCCCGATCGGCACAACCTCCCGGCCGCCCGGTGTTCGCCCGCCCGACCACTTCTGGTGGTTCACAAGGTGCCGGTCGTGGGGCAAGGTCGAGCGCCGAGCCGGGTGGAGGTGAGCGGATTTTGGGGTATTTCAACCGCGGTGAGCGATTCACCGCTGTGACGACCGGTCTGCTGGTGGCGCTGGTCCCGGCGCTGGCGCTGGGCGGCGACGCGCTGGTGGAGAGCGTCGAACGCGCTGCGCCGCAGCCGCCGCCCGACGTGGCGATCAACGGCGAACTGCCCGTCGAGGAGCGGCTCAGCCCCGAGTTCCTGGAAGAGGTGCGCAACGGGGAGGACCTGTCCGAGCGCGCCGAACCCGCCGACCAGGTACCACCCGGCCCGCTCGGCATCCCCGGCGCGGTACTGGCGGCCTACCAGCGCGCCGACCGCACCTTGGCAGGCACCACGCCGGGATGCGGGCTGCACTGGTCGGTGCTGGCCGGGATCGGCCGCATCGAATCGCACCACGCGCGCTCCGGCCGGGTCGACGCCGACGGCCGGACCCTCGCGCCGATCCTGGGCCCGCGCCTGTCCGGCGGCCCGGGGATGGCGGCGATCCGCGACACAGACGGCGCGGCGCTGGACGGCGATGCGGTGTGGGATCGCGCGGTCGGCCCGATGCAGTTCATCCCGTCGACCTGGCGCAGCCAGGCCGCCGACGGCAACGCGGACGGAATCCGCGACCCGCACAACGTCTTCGACGCGGCCCTGGCGGCGGGCCGGTACCTCTGCAGCGGCGGAGGAGACCTGCGCGACCGCACCCAGCTGGCAGCGGCGGTGTTCCGCTACAACCACTCGCAGGCCTACGTCCGCAACGTCCTGGCCTGGGCGGACGCCTACGCGAGAGGTGTCATGCCGACCGCAGGCGACGCGACGGTTCCGCCGAGCGCCGAACTCGTCGCCTTCGCCCGCCCGCTCCCACCAGAAGCGCCGCCACCGCCTGGTGTCCCACCAGCCGCGGCACCACCTCCCGTGGGCCCGGCACCCGCTCCCGCACCAGCACCGGGACGACCGCCCGCTCCCCCGCCACCCGGAAGCACGACACCACCGCCACCGCCACCACCACCACCGCCGTCGGAACCACCACCGTCGTCGGAGCCCCCGTCCTCCTCGCAGCCACCGTCGAGCGAGCCGCCCCCGACCTCGGAACCGCCGACCTCGGCACCGCCCCCTCCGGCGACCTCCGCTCCGGAAACGACCTCACCGACGGGCTGACCGGCCGTCTCCGACACCTTGAGGGGCGTGCCCGGCGGCGCTTTGGCCTCCGGTCAACGACGAACACGGCGTTGTCGACCTGCCCGCGGACGCGATGCCTGGCGTTCGGCGGTGATAGCGGGATCGAGCCGGGGCCGGTCGTCTCGTGCGGGTAGAGCTCGCATGAAATTGGCTGCGTTGGCACGAAAGCCGCCAAAGCCCACTGCCAAGGGCACGGGACGCGAAACCCGCCTCGTGGAGACACGTCCCCGGAAGCGAGGTCTCGCCGGAGCATCCCGGGGCGGTGTGCCCGTCAGGAACCGCGTCCGGCGAACAGCCCTCCGATCAGACGAAACCCGAGCGTGACGGGCACCTCCGGAGCGCGGAGGTGCCCGTCGCGCGCTCACACGAGAGGGCGGTCGGTCGGGTTGATGGGCGCGGGGAGAATCTTCCGGCTGGTGAGGTAGGCGTCGACGTGGGCCGCTGCCGAACGGCCCTCCGCGATCGCCCAGACGATCAGGGACTGGCCCCGCCCCATGTCGCCCGCCGTGAAGACTCCGTCCACCGTGGTCATGAAGGTCTCGTCGCGGGCGACGTTGCCCCGGGGGTCGAGATCGACGCCCAGGTCCGCGATGAGGCCTTCTCGCTCCGGGCCGACGAAGCCCATCGCCAGCAGCACCAGGTCCGCCGGGATCTCCCGCTCGGTGCCCTCGACCGGTTCGAAGCCCGCGTCCGTGCGGCGGACCTCCACCAGGCGCAGGGCGCGGACCCTGCCCGACTCGTCGCCGAGCATCTCCTGGGTGCTCACCGAGTAGAGGCGTTCGCCGCCCTCCTCGTGGGCCGAGGAGACCCGGTAGATCATCGGGTAGGTCGGCCACGGGTTGGACTCCGGGCGGGACTCCGGCGGCATCGGCATGATCTCCAGCTGCGTCACCGATGCCGCGCCCTGGCGGTGCGCGGTGCCCACGCAGTCGGCTCCCGTGTCGCCGCCGCCGATGACCACCACGTGCTTGCCCTCGGCGTGGATCGGCGACCGCTGCAGGTCGCCCTCCTGCACCTTGTTGGCCAGCGGCAGGTACTCCATCGCCTGGTGCACGCCGTCCAGCTCGCGCCCCGGGACCGGCAGGTCGCGGGCCAGCGTCGAGCCGCCCGCCAGCACCACCGCGTCGTAGTCCGCGCGCAGCTGCTCCACCGTGACGTCCACGCCGACGTTCACACCCGTGCGGAACTCGGTGCCCTCGGCGCGCATCTGGCCGAGGCGGCGGTCCAGCCGCTGCTTCTCCATCTTGAACTCGGGGATGCCGTAGCGCAGCAGCCCGCCGACGCGGTCGGCCCGCTCGTAGACCACCACGCCGTGACCCACCCGCGTCAGCTGCTGGGCGGCGGCCAGCCCGGCCGGGCCGGAACCGATCACGGCGACCTTCTTCCCGGTGGCCGCGCGCGGCAGCTGCGGGCGCACCAGGCCGGAATCCCAGGCCTTGTCGATGATGCTGATCTCGACCTGCTTGATGCTCACCGGATCGGCGTTGATGCCGACCACGCACGCCGCCTCGCACGGGGCGGGGCACAACGTCCCGGTGAACTCCGGGAAGTTGTTGGTGGCGTGCAGCCGCTCGGCCGCCTCCTCCCAGTCGTCGCGCCAGACCAGGTCGTTCCACTCCGGGATCAGGTTGCCCAGCGGGCAGCCCTGGTGGCAGAACGGGATGCCGCAGTCCATGCAGCGGCCGGCCTGCTTCTGCAGCTTGGGCTGCTCGAACTCCAGGTAGACCTCGCGCCAGTCCTTGATGCGCACGTCCACCGGTCGGCGCTGCGGCGTTTCCCGCGGTGTGGTCAGGAATCCCTTGGGGTCAGCCATGAGCCGCCTCCATGATCGCCTCGTTGACGTCGCGGCCGTCGCGTTCGGCAGCGCTGCGCGCCGCGAGCACCCGCTTGAAGTCGCGCGGCATGACCTTGCCGAACCGCTCGACCGAGGTGTCCCAGTCGGCCAGCAGCTCGCGGGCCACCGCCGACTCGGTCTGCTCGAAGTGCCGCCGGACGCGGTCGTGCAGGAACTCCCGGTCGGCGTCGTCGAGCGGGTCCAGGTCGACCATCTCCGGGTTGATCCGCGCGGGATCGAGGTCGAGCAGGTAGGCGGTGCCGCCGGACATGCCGGCCGCGAAGTTGCGCCCGGTCCGCCCGAGGATCACCACGCGGCCACCGGTCATGTACTCGCAACCGTGGTCGCCGACGCCCTCCACCACCGCGATGGCACCGGAGTTGCGCACGGCGAAGCGCTCGCCGACCATGCCGCGCACGAACATCTCACCGCTGGTCGCGCCGTAGAGCAGCACGTTGCCCGCGATGATGTTGTGCTCGGCGGCGAACGGCGCCGCCGCGTCCGGCCGCACCACGATCCGCCCGCCGGACAGGCCCTTGCCGACGTAGTCGTTGGCATCGCCCAGCAGCCGCAGGGTGATGCCGCGCGGCACGAAGGCGCCGAAGGACTGCCCGGCCGAGCCGGTGAAGGTCACGTCGATGGTGTCGTCCGGGAGGCCTTCACCGCCCCACCGCCGGGTCAGCTCGGAGCCGAGCATGGTGCCGACCGTGCGGTTGACGTTGCGCACCGGGATGTCCAGCCGGACCGGCCGGCCTTCCTTCAAGCCGCCCTCGCAGAGCTGGATCAGCGTGTTGTCCAGCGCCTTCTCCAGGCCGTGGTCCTGCTCGACGACCTGGTGCCGCGCGGTGCCCGGCGGCAGCTCCGGCACGTGCGTGATCGGCGTGAGGTCCAGGCCGCGGGTCTTCCAGTGCCGCACCGCCTCGGAGGTGTCGAGCAGGTCGGCCTGCCCGATCGCCTCGTCGAGGCTCCGGAAACCCAGCTGCGCCAGGTACTCCCGCACCTCCTGGGCGACGAACTCGAAGAAGTTCACCACGTACTCGGCCTTGCCGGTGAACTTCTCGCGCAGCTGCGGGTTCTGCGTGGCCACGCCCACCGGGCAGGTGTCGAGGTGGCAGACCCGCATCATGATGCAGCCCGAGACCACCAGCGGAGCGGTGGCGAAGCCGTACTCCTCGGCGCCCAGCAGCGCCGCGATCACCACGTCGCGACCGGTCTTGAGCTGGCCGTCGGTCTGCACCACGATCCGGTCGCGCAGGTCGTTGGCCAGCAGCGTCTGCTGCGTCTCGGCCAGCCCGAGCTCCCAGGGACCGCCGGCGTGCTTGATCGACGAAAGCGGCGAAGCGCCGGTGCCGCCGTCGTGGCCGGAGATCAGCACCACGTCCGCGTGCGCCTTGGACACACCCGCCGCGACCGTGCCGACGCCAACTTCGGACACCAGCTTGACGTGGATCCGCGCCCGGGGGTTGGCGTTCTTGAGGTCGTGGATCAGCTGCGCCAGATCCTCGATCGAGTAGATGTCGTGGTGCGGCGGCGGCGAGATCAGCCCGACGCCCGGCGTGGAGTGCCGGGTCTTGGCCACCCACGGGTACACCTTGTGGCCGGGCAGCTGACCGCCCTCACCGGGCTTGGCGCCCTGCGCCATCTTGATCTGGATGTCATCGGAGTTGACCAGGTACTCGCTGGTCACGCCGAAGCGGCCGGAGGCGACCTGCTTGATCGCCGAGCGCCGCGAGTCGCCGCTGACGTCCGGGGTGAACCGGTCGGCGTCCTCACCGCCCTCACCGGTGTTGGACTTGCCGCCCAGCCGGTTCATCGCGATGGCCAGGACCTCGTGCATCTCCTTGGAGATCGACCCGTAGGAGATCGCGCCGGTGGCGAACCGCTTGACGATGGACGACACCGGCTCGACCTGCTCGATCGGCACCGGCTTGCGCGCCTCGCGGAACTTGAACAGCCCGCGCAGGGTCATCAGCTCGCGGGACTGGTCGTCGACCGCCTTGGTGTACTCCTTGAACACCTCGTAGCGACCGCTGCGGGTGGAGTGCTGGAGCTTGAACACCGTCTGCGGGTTGAACAGGTGCGGCTCGCCCTCGCGCCGCCACTGGTACTCGCCGCCGACCTCCAGCTTCCGGTGCGGTGCCTGCACCCCGTCGTCGGGGTAGGCGCGCCGGTGCCGCTCGGCGACTTCCTGCGCCAGCACGTCGAACCCGACGCCGCCGAGGCGCGAGGTCGTGCCGGTGAAGCACTGCTGCACGACCTCCTCGCCCAGCCCGATCGCCTCGAAGATCTGCGCGCCGGTGTAGGAGGCCACAGTGGACACGCCCATCTTGGACATGGTCTTGCGGACGCCCTTGCCCAGCGCCTTGATGAGGTTGTCGGTGGCCTGCTTGGCGTCGACGTCGCGGATCACGCCGGTCGCCACCAGATCTTCCACGGTGGCCATCGCCACATACGGGTTAACGGCAGCGGCCCCGTAACCGATGAGAAGAGCGACATGGTGCACTTCCCGGACGTCGCCGGCTTCGACGATCAACCCCACCCTGGTGCGCTTCTTCTCGCGCACCAGGTGGTGGTGCACGGCGCCGGTCGCCAGCAGCGACGGGATCGGCGCGTGCTCGGCATCGGCCGTGCGGTCGGAGAGCACCAGCACGTGCGCGCCGTCGGCGACGGCCGCCGAGACCTCCTCGCAGATCTCCTCCAGCCGGTTGCGCAGCGCTTCACCGCCACCCGCGACGTGGTAGGTCATCGACACCACCGCGGGCTTGAGGCCGGGGCGGTCGCCGTCGTCGTTGAGGTGCACGATCTTGGCGAGCTGGTCGTTGTCCAGCACCGGGAACGGCAGCGCCAGGTTGCGGCAGGCCGCCGGGTGGTGGTCGAGCAGGTTGTGCTCCGGCCCGACGTGCGTGCCCAGCGAGGTGACCAGCTCTTCCCGGATGGCGTCCAGCGGCGGGTTGGTGACCTGCGCGAACAACTGGGTGAAGTAGTCGAACAGCTGCCGCGGGCGCTCGGAGAAGGCGGCGAAGGGCACGTCGTTGCCCATCGAGCCGATCGGTTCGGCGCCGCTGGTGGCCATCGGCTTGAGCAGCACGCCGAGCTCTTCCTGCGTGTAGCCGAAGACCTGCTGCCGGTGCACCAGCGAGTCGTGCGAGGGCAGCTCCCGCTCGCGGTCGGGCAAATCGGCCAGCCGCACCACGCCCGCGTCCAGCCACTCCTGGTACGGGTGCTCGGCGGCGAGCTCGCCCTTGATCTCGTCGTCGTCGATGATCCGGCCGGCCTCGGTGTCGACCAGGAACATCCGGCCGGGCTGCAGCCGGCCCTTGCGGACCACCTTGTCCGGCTCGACCTCCAGCACGCCGACCTCGCTGGCCAGCACGACGAGCCCGTCCTCGGTGACCCAGTAACGCCCGGGACGGAGGCCGTTGCGGTCGAGCACCGCACCGATCTGCGTGCCGTCGGTGAAGGCCACCAGCGCCGGGCCGTCCCAGGGTTCCATCAGGTAGTTGTGGAACTCGTAGAACGCGCGGCGGGCCGGGTCCATCTCGGCGTGGTTCTCCCACGCCTCCGGGATCATCATCAGCACCGCGTGCGGCAGCGAGCGGCCGCCCAGGTGCAGCAGTTCGAGCACCTCGTCGAAGGTCGCCGAGTCGCTGGCGCCGGGGCTGGCGATCGGGAACAGCCGCTGCAGGTCACCGGGGATCAGGTCGGTGGCCAACATGCTCTCGCGGGTCCGCATCCAGTTGCGGTTGCCCTTGACCGTGTTGATCTCGCCGTTGTGCGCGATGTAGCGGTACGGGTGCGCCAGCGGCCACGACGGGAACGTGTTGGTGGAGAACCGGCTGTGCACCAGGCCGATCGCGCTGGCGAACCGCTCGTCGCCGAGGTCCGGGTAGAACGCGCCGAGCTGGGCCTCGGTGAGCATCCCCTTGTACACGATGGTGCGCGCCGACAGGCTCGGGAAGTACACGTCGGCTTCGTGCTCGGCCCGCTTGCGGACGCAGAACGCGCGCCGCTCCAGCTCCAGCGGCGTCCCGCCGGCCTCGTGATCGAGGAAGACCTGGCGGAAGCCCGGCATCGTCTCGCGCGCCGAAGTGCCGGCGCAATCGGGTGCGACCGGCAGGTCGCGCCAGCCGAGCAGCCGCAGGCCCTCCTCGGCCACGATCCGCTCGATGGTCTCCACCGCCCGCGCCGCTTCGCCGGGATCGGTGGGCAGGAACGCCGTGCCCACGGCGTATTCGCCGCGTCCGGGCAGCGCGAAGGGCACCTCGGCGCGGAAGAACGCGTCCGGGATCTGGGTGAGCAGGCCGACTCCGTCGCCGGTGTCGGGGTCGGCGCCCTTGGCGCCGCGGTGCTCGAGGTTGCGCAGTGCCGTCAGAGCTTTCTCGACCAGCTCGTGGCTCTGCCGACCCTGCAGGTCGGCGACGAAAGCGACACCGCACGCGTCGTGTTCATTGGCCGGGTCGTAGAGACCGCCGGCCGCGGCGCTGCGTTGCGCCACGCTTCTTGCATGGTGGGAAAGGGGCATCGTACCTCCCGTCGTCAGGCCGCGGTCCGCAACTGGGCATGACTCACCCACGGCGGAGCCGCAAGAACCTTTGGGGGCACTGACAAAAGGATGCGCCGTTGCACTCTCGGTCAGTTTGAGGCACTCTACAGATCGAGCGCCCGGATAGCTACCGTCAAGTAACACCAAATTAAGCGAGTGTTACCCGGCTCCCAGGTGTTGGGACAGCGCTGTCGCAATCCCTGCGAGCTCGGGGAATTCTGCACCACGACACCGTCCATACGCGACTGCCGGGCGCATCGAGTGGCGTTGTTCACGATCTTCTTGCGGTGACGGCGAAGCCCTGCCGAACACCCTCGGATTCGGTTCAGAACAGGCGTTTTCGCAGCACTCGGGGCAGGAATCACCCGATCGCCAACGGGTTCCGCCTCCGGGAGCGGCCGGCTCGCGGCGGCCCCCGGAGGTCGCGGGCTCAGCGCGGCTCGGGCCGAACCCGGTCGTCCACGAGTACCGACGGGTCCTCGGGAGTACTCGCAATCGTCCGATTCCGGACGAAAAGTCCCAGCAGCGCCAGCAACAGCAGGCCCAGCAGCAGGTACGGATTGCCGAAGAAGTGCTGCACCGGCGTCCACGGAGGACCGGACGGCAACGATTTGAACACGGCCGCCAGCACGGTCACCGAGGTGAGCGCGGCGACGGCGAGCCAGCCCAGGCTGCGCAACCGAACGGAGTAGCCGAGCAGCACCAGCAGCGCCGGGGCGCACCACACCCAGTGGTCCGACCACGACGTCGGCGAGATCAGCAGCGCGAGCAGCCCGGTGGCCACCACGCCCAGCACCGGCTCGGTGCGCCGGACCGCGAAGGCCACCACGGCCACGCAAGCCAGCGAGAGCAGCACCCACAACCCGTTCTGCACCGACGGCGCGAGCTCCAAGCGGGCCAGCCCGCCCATGATCGACTGGTTGGTGTGGAAGGCCGAACCGCTCACCCCGCTCGCCGGCCCCTTGCCGAACCAGTACTCCACCGCGGCCGAGTAGTTCAGCGCGAAACCGACCAGCGTGCCGAAGGCACCGGTCAGCACGGCGACCACCGCGGCGCGGAAGTCCTTGCGGAACAGCAGGAACAGCAGGAAGGCGGCGGGTGTGAGCTTGATCGCCGCGGCGACGCCGATCAGCATGCCGCGCGGCCAGCGCGGGTTGATCGCCAGGCAGTCGACGATGACCAGGCCCATCAGCAGGATGTTGATCTGGCCGAGGCCGAAGGAGGCGTAGACCGGCTCCAGGAACAGCGTCCAGGGCAGCAGGGCCATGGCCACCGCCAGCGCGCCGCGCCGCCCGACGGCCGCCCACATGTGCCGCGTGACCAGGTACAGCGCCGCGCCGATGGCGAGCATGTCGACGAGGTAGAGCGCGGCCAGCCCGGCGACGAAAGGCAGCAGCGCGAACGGCAGCAGCGGCAGCAGCGCGAACGGCGGGTACACCCAGGGCAGCACGCGGCCGATGCTGACCGTCGGCGCGGTGTTCATGATGTCGCCGCCCGCCAGCCAGGTGTGCACGGCCCAGCGGTAGACCTGGTAGTCGATGGCCGAGCCGTCGTCCAGCCCGGCGCGCCGCATGACGAGCAGCAGGACGAAGGAGAGGGCCAGCAGCGGCACCGACGCGATCGTGATGGCGCGCGAGCGCCGCACCACGAAACCGCGCAGCCGGTCCGGGAGTTCGCCGAGGTCGAGCGCAGGATGGCCGGATTTGAACCGCACCGTGGCCAAACTGGAGTCCTCTCGATCAGGCGACCGACGTGGATCACCGGTGCGTGATCGGCCGATCACGCCGCGCTCGCCTGGTCGCGGGATGTTCTCGTTGAAGAACCGGAGAACTTTATCGCATCGAACCGTCGCCCCAGCGCACGCCTCGCCGGCAGCGCGCGGTCACCGGGCGACCCCGTCGAGCGAGCCCAGCAGCTTGGCCAGCAGCGCGCCCAGCTGCTCGCGCTCGCCGGCCTCCAGCGGCTCGAGCAGCTGCCGCTCCCGGTCGAGGTGATCCGGGAAGAGCCGGTCGATCAGCTCCCGGCCGCGTTCGGTGAGGTGCACGTCGACCTCCCGGCGATCGCGCCGGGAGGCGGTGCGGTTGATCAGCCCTTCGGCCTCCAGCCGGGCGAGCCGCTTGGTGGTGGCCGCGCCGGAGGACAACGTCTCCCTGGTGAGCTGGCTGGGCCGCAGTCCCCCGTCGGCCCGCCGCAGCGCGCTGAGCACCTCGAACTCCATCCGCGACAGACCGGTCTCGGCGAACGCCGCGGCGTCGAGCTGGTTGATCAGCGCCGCGAGCCGCCGCACCCGGCCGATCACGTCGATCGGGGACATGTCGAGATCCGGCCACTGCGCGCGCCACTGCGCGCTGATCCGTGCGACTGCGTCGTCCACCGGCGCACTCCTTCACGAGTAAATCATCTGGTAATATTTTACTAGTGAACGTTCCTGCCGACCGCGCGAAGCCCGAATCCGCCCTGACCCGCCTGCGCCGAGCGCTGCGCGTCCGCGAAGCGCTCCGGTACACGCCGACGGTCGGTGGTGTGGTGGCTCCCGCGCTGCGGGTCGGAGTGTCGTTCGGCGCCCCGATCGCGGTGCTGGTGGCGATCGGCCACCCGGATCTCGTGCCCTTCGCCGCGTTCGGCGCGTTCACGTCGCTGTACTGCCGGGTCGACACCTGGTCCCGCCGCGCACGCCTGCTCCCGCTCATCGCGCTGGGACTGGTCGTGAGCGTGGCCACGGCAACGATGATCGCCGCCGCCACCGGCAACGCGCTCATCGGGGTCCTGGTGCTCACCGCGATCGCCACGGTGGGCAAGCTGGCCTCCGACGTGCTGGATTTCGGCCCGCCCGGCGGCCTGATGTTCGTCTTCGCCGCCGGTGCCGCCGCCTACGCCGCGCACGACTGGTCGGGCGTGGGCCCGCACATCGGGATCATGGCGGCCTCCGCAGCGCTGTCGGTGGCGCTGAGCCTGCTCGGCAACCTGCTGCACCCGACCGGCCCGCACCGCGTCGCGACGGCTCGCGCGCTGGTGGCGATCGCCGATCACCTCGACTCACCGAACCCCGCCACCCGCCACCGCGCGCACCTCGCGGCGCACCGGGCGTTCGCGACCTTGCGCGGCAACAGCCGCACCATCACCGCGCTCCGCGCCCACCTGGCCGACGCCGAGCACCTGCTCCACCACCCCGCCGAAGCGGCGCACCTGCGAGAACTCGCCCGCAAGCTCCACCGCGGCCGCATCCCGCGCCCGGCCACCGCACCGCAGTTCCCGTGGAACTCCCGGCACGCCGGTGCGCCGTGGTCGGCGCGGATCTCGCCGTTCCTGCCGAACGCGGGGCGGATGCTGCTCTCGTGCCTGCTCGCCGGGCTGATCACCCTCGCGGTGGGGCTCGACCACGCCTACTGGGCGGTGGTGTCGGCCAGCGCGGTCCTGCAGTCGACCAACGCCACGGCGACCTGGCACCGCACGGTGCAGCGCATGACCGGAACGCTCGGCGGGGCGGTGCTGGCGTTCGCGATGTTCGGCTTCCAGCCGAGCCCGCTGGCCATCCTGGTGCTGGTGGTGGTCTGCCAGCTGATCGCCGAGCTGTTCGTCCAGGCCAACTACGCGCTGGGCCTGCTGTTCGTCACGCCGCTGGCCCTCGGCCTGGCCTCGCTGAGCAATCCGGCGGCGCACGACGAGCTGATCGTCGAGCGCATCGCCACGACGGTCCTGGGCGCGCTGATCGCCGCGGCGGTGAGCCTGATCCTGATCAACCGGCAGTCCGCGCGCCGGCTGAGCGCGGCCCTCACCGGATGCCGCGAAGCCCAGCGGCAGCTCCGCGAAGCGGACGAGTCCACTGTGGCCGAATCCCGGGCGCGCCTGATGCGCGCGCTCTTCGCGCTCCGCAACGCCCACGCGGTCGCCGACGGCGAACCCCGGCACCGCAACCCCCGGACCCGGGAAGTCCTCGACACCGAGCACGAGGCCTACGAGCTGCTGGCCGCAACGGTCCCGGCCCGCACCGCGAAGCAGCGATCACCTCTCACTTGACACTCGGGCGAACCACCGCGTCGAGTGATCACCGCACAAGCGGCACTGCTCCTCTTCCTGCGCCGGACCACCGCCGGATCGGACTCGCCGACGTCACCTCGAACTCCTGGACCCGGGTAGGCCTGACCCGCGGCGCGGAGAAGTCTGCCGTGATCCAACTCGGCCACCACCGGCTGTGCAGCGAAGCAGACACGGCACGCACCTGGTGGCGCAGCGCAGGCCGCCCTCGACGGCAACCACACGATCGACGCGGTCAGCACGCGCGGGTCCAGCACGTCAGCGGTGTGGTCATGGTGCCGGACCGACCAGCGCGCCCATGGCGCGCGAGGTGGCCATCACCGAAGCGAGCGCAGCGACCAGCGTCGGGTGGTGCACGAGGTCGAAAACGGCGGCGGCGTCGCCGGTGGGCATCGTTCGCTGGACGGGCATGGCGCCCTGCGGGGACTGCGCGGCGGCGTAGCGCCGCCAGATCGCGGCATCGAGCACCGGACGGGGTAGGCAGGCGTCGACGACCAGGAGTTCGCCGAGCAGGTCCCAGTGCTTCCGGGCGGCCCACTCGTCGATCCAGCTTGGCAACCACAACGCGAGGTAGTCGGCGATGTCGGTGGGCAATCGGTCCAGTTTCCCGCCCCAGTCGGTGAGGTGGTAAACCGTGTGAGTGATGTCGTAGGCCACGTGGTAGTCGACCGTCCATGGCTCAGGCCGCTGCCCCAGCCAGGTCCGCCGTGTCGCGGCGGCGACGTCGGCCTGCCCCAGTCCGACGGCGGCGGCCGAGCCGATGATCCCCAACCGCCGGTTCGGCAGCGCCTCCAAGGCGTGCCAGCTACCGGTGCCGTTGATCAGCCGGGCGTGTGCCTCGATCCCGCGGTGGCGATACCCCAGTTCGCGGAACGCGACGTAGGTTTCCAGCGGTATCGGGGACATCGGTTCGTCACGTTGCAGCCAGGCCAAGAGTTCGCCGCCGTCTAGCGCCTCCTGCCAGGCGAAGTCGAGCAGCCGCGTGACCTGCGCGGCCTGCCGGGTGCCGGCCACGCCTTCGCGCAACAGCGCACTGCCGATGACCGCCAGTTCCCCGACGGGCTTGAACCGCGGCTTGATCTCGTGCGGCGGGCTGTCGTGGTGCAGGCGGATCCGGAAGTGCTCGCGGTGCTCGGAAAGCCGGTTCAGCGCACCGGCCCCGACCCGGTGCAGCACCGCGGCGAGATCGTTGTCCACAGTGGTCATATCGAGGTCTTCTCGGGAGTCGGTGCGGCGGCTGCGCTCAGCCGCGCGGTCAGCACGGCGCTGAACGCGGTGACGAGGGTGGCGTGGTAGCAGTGCGGGAAGCTGCGCGGGCCCCCGGCGAGCTCGCTGGTCTCGGCGACGCTTCCGTCAGCGGCTTGGGCGGCCGCCAGCGCCGCCCAGTACTCCCCCGAATCCGGCGGGCGAGGCAGTGCTGAAGCCACGGCGAGCAGTTCGCCGGTCAGATCCCACTGGCCTGCGTCGACGGTGCAGGACAGCCACGCCGGAAGCCACAGGCGCAGGTATTCGCCGATCTCCGGTGGCAGCCCGGCCGAACTGGTGCACCAGTCGGTCAGATGGAAGACCGTGTGAGTGACGGCGTAGCCCTCGGGAGCGGTGAACGACCACGGTTCGGCCACGCCGCCCAGCCACGTCCGCTCTCGAACCGCCGCCGGGTCGCAGTGCGGCGGCAGACCGAGGACCTGTTCGGCGTGCAACACGGCCAGGGTCCGGGACGGCTGCTGCTCGGCGGAGCGCCAGGCCCGGGTCCGCGTGATCTGGCGCAACTGCGCGTCCAGCCCGGTGTGACGTCGACCCGCATCGGCGAACGCCGCGTACATCTCCAGCGGATACGTGGCGTGTGGCTCCCGGCGTGCCAGCGCGGCCAGCACCTCGCCCTCTCCGGTCTCGCGCCAGGCGAAGTCGAACAGCGCCCGCGCCCGCACGTGCACCGGCGAGCCAGGTGAGCTGAGTCGGGCGATCACGGTGGACAGCTGAGCCAGTTCGGCCAGTGGCCGCAGGGTGCGGTCCCGGGAGTGCTGCGGATCGGCGGGGTCGGCGGGCAACCGGAAGTGCTCCCGGTTCGCATCCAGCCAGCGCAGGGCCGCCTGCGCGATCGCGGTCAGGTCCGCGCCGTTCATCGAGCAACGCCTCGCCGCAGGATCTGCGCCGCGCGCACGTGCAACGCCACCCGCGCGTCGCCCGCGCCCATCAGCCCCACGAACTCCACACCGGCGTCGAGCCCGAGCGAGTCCGGAACACCGGCGACCGCGGCCAGCCAGCGGCCGACACCGGCCGCCTGCGGCCAATCGCGGCGGCGAACCGCGCGGACGAAACCCCGCGCCACGTCCTCCACCCTGTCGGCCACGGCAGCGGTCAGCGCTGAAGCCGGGAACCCGGCCAGCATCGCCAGCTGCGCGAGCTCGTGGGCCAACTGCGCCCACGGCCGCGCTGCCACCCAGTTCACCTCGGGCTCCCCACCCGCGCCTCGACGGTGATCACCCATCGCGTGCTGCAGCGCGGCCCGCGCACCCCAGTGCGTCCACCCGCTGCACACCGAGCCGGCCGCGGGCGGAAACGCGCGGACGGCCTCCCCCAGCAGCTCGACCCCGGAACCCGAAGGAGGGCGCCCGAGCAGGGTGCTCGGGGCGAGCAGGTCCGCCCCCAGCACCCGGCCCGCCGCCACCCACACCGGATCGCTCGCGCCGACCGGCACCGACGGGGCTGCCCCGGAGTCGGGGGCTGCGTCCTGCAGCCCGCCGACCACCACCCGGGCCAGCTCCGCCACGGCTTCAGCCAGCGCCACCGACGGGTTGTTCACGCGCTCCCCCATTTGTCAGTGCCTCGGCCGCGGCGGAGGCGGGGACAGAAAAGCACGCCCTATCCCGAGCACCAGGCTTGCGCACTCCCGGGTGTCGTTGTAGACGCCCTCGAGCTCAGGGCTGTCCAGCAACGCCTCCACAGCCGCGGCGAAATCCCCGTGCTGCGTCTCGACATTCGAGCTTTTCTCCACAATCGACATGCGATCGACTCCTCGATACGGACCGGAAAATCGCCATCCGGCAACGATTCTCAATGTCCCAGCCGTATCGCACCGCGCCACCGCAGTCACCCGCACGACCGCCGCCTCCCCCGACAGCAGCTCCGCACACCACACGAACGAACCAACCGCGCCGCGCAGCACCGGTGCGCGCGCTCGCAGGTCGTGGCGCGGGATGTTCCAGCCTGCACACCCGCTCGACCAGAGATCACCGACACGCAGAACGCTTCCTTCTCGCTTGTCCGCGAAAATGTCTCGTAATCGGCCGACGAAGCCATGCTCGGCGCAGTTCCGAGATCATCGGAGGGAACAGCGTTGGCACGAGGTCGTCGTCAGAACAACTGAGGTGCTGCGCGCGCTCAGGGCGCAGGAAGAGCAGCAGCCGCACCATCGAGGGGTGGAAAGCGGTGGAGGACGCCTTCTGCTTCGAAGGCGTCCTCCACCGCTGGGGTTCACTTGGGTTCGAGGACGAAGACCGGGATCTGCCGGTCGGTCTTCTCCTGGTACTCGGCGTAGGCCGGGTAGGCCGCGACCGCGCGCTCCCACCACTCGGCGCGTTCCGCGCCTTCGACCTCGCGTGCGACGAAGTCCTTGGTCACGGTCCCGTCCTGCAACTGGAACTCGGGGTGGGCCTTGATGTTGTAGTACCAGGTGGGATGCTCGGGAGCACCGCCCTTGGACGCCACCACCGCGTACCTGCCCTCGTGCTCCACCCGCATCACCGGGGTGTAGCGCAGCTTGCCGCTCTTCGCGCCGCGCAGCGTCATCAGCACGATCGGCGATCCCTGGATCTCGATGCCCTCGGTGGTCCCGGTCTCGAGGATTCTCTTGGTCTGCTCCTGCACCCAGCTCGTGGGGCTGAACTCCACGTCCTTGTCCGCCATGTCCACGGTCAACGCCCCTCGCTCCGCACCCATTCCTGCCGCCACCCGGTCGAGCGAACACCGGGCTTCGTCGGGCCAGCGCGCCGCGGGCGCAGAGGTTGGCCGGTTCGCGGTCAGGCCCGCAACGCGTCGACCGCGGTGTCGATCGCGGCCAGCGCCGCGGTCCGGTCGAGCCCCGCCCTCGACACGAGGGAAAGCCCTTGGACGACGTAGAGCAGCAGCTGGGCTTGGGCCTCGGGGCGGGCGCTGTCGGTGACTTCCCCGGCGGCCTGCCCGCGGCGCAGCGCGTCGGTGAGGACGTCGGTGAACCGGCGGTACGAGCGGGCGACGACTTCGGTGGCTTCGCTGTCGTGCGGCACGAGTTCGGCGGTCGTGTTGCCGACCAGGCAGCCCTGCGGGACACCCACGTCGGAGATCAGCTCGTCCAGGCGCGCGGGGTGGGTCAGGATCTCGCGGAGCGCGGGCAGCAGCGGGGTGGTGTCGAGCGCGGCGACCAGGTGCCGCTCGTAGACGTCCCAGTAGAGCCGGACGGCGTCGAGGTAGAAGCGGCGCTTGTCGCCGAACGTCCCGTAGAGGCTGCCGCGTTCGACGCCCAGCGCGTCGACCAGCTCCTGGATCGATGTCGCCCCGTAGCCCCGGGACCAGAACAGTTCGAGCGCGCGCGCCAGCACCTCGTCCTTGTCGAACTCGCGGGGGCGTCCGGTCCGTGCCACGCCTGCGACCCTACGACTTCTTGACAGCGCGTTCAAGAAGTCGGTAGCTTCGCTCACGTCACTTCTTGAACGCTTGCACAGAAGTCGTCCCGGCGCGGATGTGGCGCAGTGCAGCCGAAGGACACCCCGCGCCACCCCGTACGCGCCTTGGCGCGCCGTGAGGAGAACCAGAACCATGAGTCGTTTAGCGGGAAAGCACGCGCTGATCACCGGCGGGACGAGCGGCATCGGCTTCGCGACGGCACGGGAGTTCCTCGCCGAGGGAGCGACCGTCGCGATCACCGGTCGCTCGCGGGAAAGGCTGGACGAGGCCGCGCGCCGACTGGGCGGGCCGGTGCTGCCCGTCGTCAGCGACGCCGGTGACGTGCCCGGGCAAGCAGCGCTCGCAGCCAGACTGCAGGACGAGTGGCCGAAGCTCGACATCGTGATGAGCAACGCCGCCGACGTCACCCACCTGCCGATCGAGGCGTGGACCGAGCAGGCGTTCGACAGGCTCGTCGCCACGAACCTCAAGGCGCCGTTCTTCCTGGTCAAAGCCCTGCTGCCGCTCTTCTCGCAGCAGTCCTCGGTGATCCTCGTCGGATCGGTCTCCGCCTTCGTCGGGCACGAGAACGCGACCGTCTACGGCGCCGCCAAGGCGGGCCTGCTCTCCTACGCCCGCGGGCTGACCTACGAGTTGAAGGACCGCGGCATCCGCGTCAACGGGCTGAGCCCGGGGCCGACCGCGACCGACGCGCTCAAGCCGCTCGGCGCCGAGCGCCAAGCAGAGCTCTACGAGGAGTTCCGGCGGACCGTGCCCCTGCACCGCATCGGGACCGCCACCGAGATGGCCAAGGCAGCCGTCTACCTCGCCTCGGACGAGTCCGCCTACACCGCCGGCACCGTGCTGCGCGTCGACGGCGGCATCGGCGAACTCGCGTACTGAGGTCCGGTTCAGCCCTCCGGGTCGAGGTGGTAGAGCTCGGGGAGGTTGACCACGACCGCTTCCTGGGTGCTGCGGGCGATCACCACCACCGCCGGGTTGTCCGGGTCCGGGTTCTCCTCGCGGTGCGGGACGAAGGGCGGGACGAAGATGTAGTCGCCCGGCTCGGTCTTGATGCGGACCTCCTCGGTGCCGTCGTGGAAGACGAACTCCGGGTTGCCGCTGACCACGTGGATCGCCGTTTCCGACTCGCCGTGGTGGTGGTTGTCCGAGGCCGTCGACGGGGCCACGTGGGTCTCGCCCATCCAGATCCGCTCCGAACCGACCAGGTCACCGCTGATCGCGGCCAGCCGCCGCATGCCCTCGGTCTGCGCGGTGTTCTTGTCCAGGTCGGCGGCCCGGACGTGGTGCAGCCGGGTGCGCAGCGCGGCGCGCTGCTCCTCGGGCACCGGCGTGGACAGGTCCGGGTGGAAAGCGTCGTGCTGGGTCATCTGCGTCCTTCCTCGTTCACCGGGCCCGCGACCACCGGCACCTGGCCGAGGAAGTCGGCGACCCGCCGGTCCAGTTCGCGCCACACGCCGGCATCGGGTGAACCGCTGTGCACCGAGGTAACCCCACCGCCCACCGCGCGCACAACCTCCCCGATCGTGATCTGCTCCGCTCCCCTGGCCAGCCAGTACCCGCCGTCGCAGCCGCGCCGGCTGCTGACCAGGCCCGCTCGACGCAGCTCGATCATCAGGTTGACCAGCGAGTTCAGCGGTATCCGCTGCTCGCGCGCGATGACGGCGCACTTGACCGGGCCGGCGCGCCCGGCCAGCTCGCGCAACGCGCGCAGGGAGTAGTCCACCCGGGCCGATACCTGCACCGGAGCGGACCGGCGCGGCTTGTGCACCTCCGGCAGCAGCACGGCGCCCTTGGCGATCTCCTCGCAGAACAGGACGATCCGGGCGGCGGCGCTGCGGTGGTGCTGGTCGTTGAGGACGTCGTGCACGCCCTCCTCGAACACCGCCAGCGAGCTCTGCGGGAGGAGAGCGGCGAGCGCGGCCACCGGAGCGACCGGCGCGATGGCGTCGGCGTTGCCGTGCAGCAGCAGGGTCGGCACCTCGGGCAGGTGCTCCGGTGGCTCGGGCACGACATCGGTCAGCTGCCCCCACCGGAAACCGGGGTCGTTCCGCAGCAGTTCGCGGTGCACCGGGCAGGACGTGCGCAGTCCGATCTCCTCGGCGCGGTCGGCGGGCGGCCGCCCCGCGGCCAGCGGCGTGCCCACCAGGATCAAGCCGTCCGGTTCGGCGTGCGGTGCGAGCTGCCAGGCGCGCAGGGCGCCGGTGTCGGTGCCTGCCAGGAACCGCGCCGCTCCCGGCTCGAACCAGTCCGCCGGATCGCTGTCGGGATCCGGCAGCACCACCGCGTAGCCGTCGGCGGCGAGGCGGCGGCCGAACCGCTCGTAGAGGGCGGGTGTCTCGCCCCTGCCCGCAAGCACCGCGATGGTGCCGCGGATCGCCCCGGTCGGGTACCACCTGCTCATCGTCACCTCACCCCGCCCGGTACAGGTCGCGCTCGCACGCCGCGGCCACGTCGACCGGCTCGCGGAGCACGCCCGCCGCCAGGTAGCGGTCCGCGACGGCTTGCAGCGCTCCGACGACGTCGTCGCCCAGCGGCCGGACCTCCTGCTTGGTCCGGGTGAGGATCTGCCGCGCGACCGGCGGGTCCAGCGACGTCAGCTTCTCGTAGACGCGCTGGTACTCCGCGGGGTTCTCGTCGCTCCACCGCCACGCCGCCTCGAAACGGCGCAGCGCGTCGGCCAGCGCTTCGCGCTTGAGCGGGTCCGCGGCCGCAGCGGCCGACACGGACAGGATGCCGTTGCGGCCGTTGATGCCCTCCCCGTCGCGGAGCACGCGCGCTCCCGCGTGCTCGGCGATCGCCAGGTACGGGTCGAAGGTGGCCCAGGCGTCGATGTGCCCGGCGCTGAACCCGGCCTGCGCATCGGTGGGCAGGCTGAACGTCAGCTGCACGTCCTGCGGGGTGAGCCCGGCCTCCTCCAACGCGCCCAGCGCGGTGTAGTGCGAGACGGCGCCCGGTGCCGTGGACACCACGAGGTGCTTGCCGCGCAGGTCCGCCACGGTGCGGATCGGCGATCCCGGCGGCACGATGATCGCCGTGGAACTCGGCGATGCCGCTGTCGCCAGCGCCGGTCGCGCCGGAACGCCGCCCGCGATCGCCTGCACGGTGGGCGCGTCGGCGGCGGTGGCGGTGTCCACGTCGCCGGAGCGCATGGCCTCGAAGAGCGGTGCCGCGCCTTGGAAGTTGGCCCACTTGATGCGGTAGGGCGCGTCGTCGAAGGCTCCCGAGGCCTCCACCCTGGCCCGCAGGCCGCCCGCCTGATCGCCCAGCACGAGCGTGACATCGGACAACGAGCCGGCTGAGTCCTCCTTGGCGCATCCGGTCGCCGCCAGCAGCGCGGCGGTCAACACCGCGAGCAGAGCTCTGATCGTTCGCATCACACCTGCCTCCAGTCCCCGCAGACCAGGTACCGCAGTCGCGGCAGTCACCCGGTGCGTGCCCGGGACCGCGAATTCAATGGAAATTGGACGTCTGATTTCAATGGAAATCGCTGATTCTCGGCGGGAGTCCGCCGCGCGGTCCGGCTAGGCAGCTTCGCGGCGGGAGAGCTCCTGGCGCACCAGCGGGATCAGCTCGCGCCCGTAGTCCACCGCGTCCTCGAACGGGTCGTAGCCGCGGATCAGCAGTGTCGTGACGCCGATGTCGACGTAGTCGAGCAGCGCCGCCGCAACGGTTTCCGGCGTGCCCACCAGCGCGGTGGAGTTGCCCGCCGCGTTCGTCGCCGCCGCCGTCGGCGTCCACAGTGCACGGTCGTGCCGCTCCCCCGCCGCCGCTGCCGCCAGCAGTCGCTGCGAGCCGACGTTGGCCACCTGCTGGCCGGGGTGGAGGGTCTTCGGGCCGGTGAACGACGCGAGCCCACCGCGCGCGGCCCTGATCCGGTCCAGCACGCGGTGCGCGCGGTCCCACGCCTGTTCCTCGGTGGCGCCGAGGATCGGCCGGAACGACACGCTGATCCGCGGCGGCTCGGTGCGCCCCGCCGCCTCGGCCGCCGCCCGGACCGCGGCGATCTGCTCGGCGGTCTGCGCCAGCGGCTCGCCCCACAGCGCGAACACGTCGGCGTGCTTGCCGCCCACCCGGTGGGCTGCCTCCGACGATCCGCCGAAGTAGAGCGGAATCCTCGGCTGCTGCACCGGTTTCACGGTGGCGTTGTAGTCCTCGAAGCGGTAGTGCGCCCCGTCGTGGCCGACCGGGCCTTCCGCCGTCCACACCCGGTGCAGGATCTCCAGGTACTCGTCGGTGCGCGCGTAGCGCTGCTCCTTGGACAGGTAGTCGCCGTCGCGCCGCTGGTCGGCGTCGTCTCCACCGGTGATGATGTGCACCGCGATGCGGCCGCCGGTGAGCTGGTCGGCGGTGGCGAAGGTGCGCGCGGCCAGGGTCGGCGCCACGAAACCGGGGCGGTGCGCGATGAGGAAGCCCAGCCGCTCGGTGTGCGCCGCGGCGTGCGCGGCCAGCTGGGTGCTCTCCGGGCTGCTCGACCCGTAGCCGATCAGCACCCGGTCGAACCCGGCGTCCTCGTGGGCCCGGGCGAACTCGCGCAGGAACGCCGGGTCGACCGGTGGCCCGGCCGCCGCGTGGATCTCCGAGACGTGCTGCGCCCCGATCATCCCGATGAACTCCACCGTCATCGTGCGCTCCCCTCACCGACGCCGAGCCAGGACAGCAGTTCCGCGCGAAGCGCCAGGAACGCCGGATCGCTCACGTCCCGCGGGCGCTCCAGGTCCAGCACCTGGTCGAAGCCGATGCACCCGTCGCGCATCACCAGTACGCGGTCGGCCAGCAGGAGCGCCTCCTCGACGTCGTGCGTGACCAGCAGGATCGCGCAGCCGTGCCGCTGCCAGAGCTCGCCGACGAGCTGCTGGGCCTTGATCCGGGTGAGCGCGTCGAGCGCCGAGAAGGGCTCGTCGAGCAGCAGCAGATCCGGCTCCCGCACCAGGGCGCGCGCCAGCGACGCGCGCTGCGCCTCACCACCGGAGAGCACCTTCGGCCACACCTCGACCCGGTGTTCCAGGCCGACCTCCGCCAGCGCCGCGACGGCCCGCTCCTTGTCCGGGCGACCGGGCAGGCCGAGGACCACGTTGCGCCACACGCGCTTCCACGGCATCAGCCGCGGCGTCTGGAAGGCCACCGCGCGCCGCACCGCCACCTCGACGTCGCCGCTGACCTCGCGGTCGAGGTCTGCCAGGATGCGCAGCAGCGTGCTCTTGCCGCACCCGCTGGGCCCCAGCAGCGCCACGAACTGGCCGGGCTCGATCTCCAGGTCCAGTCCGCCGAGCACCGTGCGGTCGCCGAACTTCCTGGTCAGGCCGCGCACCGCGGCCGGTTTCACTACGCTCCCCGAAACGCCGGTCGCCATGCCAGCACGATCCTCTCCAGAAGTCGGACGATGAAGTCGGCGACGAGGCCGAGCAGTGCGTAGAGCACGAGGCAGACCACGATCACGTCGGTCTGGAAGAACTCCCGGGCCATGTTCATCTCGTAGCCGATGCCCGCGGTGGCGTTGATGGTCTCGCCGAACACCAGCGCCAGCCACGCCGAACCGAGCGAGTAGCGCAGCCCGACCAGGGCGTTGGGCATCGCCGCGGGCAGGATGACGTGCCGGATCTGGGCGAACCAGCCCAGGCCGAGCGTCTTGGCGGCCTCGACCAGCGCGGCGTCGACGTTGCGGATCCCGCCGTAGATGTTCATGTAGAGCGGGAAGGTCACGGCCAGCGCGATCAGCACGATCTTGGGCTGCTCGCCGATGCCGAACCAGATGATCAGCAGCGGGATCAGGCCGATCACCGGCACCGTGCGCAGCATCTGCATCGGCGCGTCGATGATGTCCTCACCGCGCCGGAACAGCCCGGACAGCGTGGCCAGCACCACGGCGGCGAGCACGCCGATCGCCAGGCCAGCGCCGACCCGCTGCATCGAAGCGGCGATCGCCTCCTGCAACCGGCCTTCGGCCCACATCTCGCCCGCGGTGCTCAGCACCGTCGCGGGCGAGGCCAGGGTGTCGTCGCTGAGCACGCCGGAGCTGCTCAGCGCCTGCCAGAGCACCACCAGGGCGATCGGGCTGGCGAGTTTGAAAAGCCAACGGGGAACACGGCTCTCGCGCCGTGCCGTGCGGGTCTGCACGGTCGTGACGGCGATCGGGTCCCGGCTGGGTGCGAGTTCGGTGGACGTGGTCATCGGCACTCTCCGCAGGGCATGAGGGCATGGCGCGGCCGGTGGTGGGCCGCGCGGGCGACGCGCACGTCGGCACGCGCGCGCGGGATGGGAGAAGGTGACCGCGCGGCGATCGCGCGCGGAGGAGATCACTACCGGCGACAGAGGGCTGAGGACACGCGCACGAAGTCGACGTAACCTCGTGTCGTCAGGGACACCGTCCGGATCATGCCGCTGACCGTAACCGGGTGCCAGCGGGCGTGTAAACCAACTCCACAGATTGGGAATGCCGATGTGGCACGTGCGCCCCGAGGCCGCTGACCTCGACGTTCGGGCGATGGCGGCGGGTGGTCGAGCGTGATCGAACGACTGCTGCCCGCCGAGGTCAGCTGCGTGGAGACGGTCACCGATCCGCCCGGGGCGGACCTGTTCCCGGAGGAGGAGGCGGTCATCGCGCGCGCGGTGGGCAAGCGCCGCCGGGAGTTCACCACCGCCCGCTGGTGCGCGCGCCAGGCGCTGGGCCGCATCGGCATCGCGCCGGTGCCGGTGCTGCCCGGTGAGCGCGGAGCCCCGCAGTGGCCGGCCGGGATCGTCGGCAGCATCACGCACTGCGCGGGCTACCGGGCCGCGGTCGTCGCCCACCAGGAGAAGGTGCAGTCGCTCGGCATCGACGCCGAACCGCACGAAGCGCTCCCCGACGGCGTGCTCGACGCGGTGTCGCTGCCGGACGAGCGCACCCACCTGACCGAGCTGTCCGCGGCGGACCCGGCACGCCACTGGGACCGGATCCTGTTCAGCTGCAAGGAAACGGTCTACAAGACCTGGTACCCGATCACCGGCGAGTGGCTGGGCTTCGAGGACGCCCGCCTGCGCCTGGACCCCGGCGGCACCTTCACCGCTGAGCCGCTCAAGCCGGGAGCGGACCGCACCGGCTCGCCGCTGACGAGCTTCGCCGGCCGCTGGCTGGTCGAGAACTCCCTGATCATCACCGCCATCGCCCACCTCTGACCCGGGTGGCGGACAACTGCGCCCCGCTCAGGATTCAGCTGGCGGCTGGGGCGGCTCGGTCGCGATCCGGTTGAGCACCGCGAGGTGGTGGGTGAAGGCCCTCCTGCCGGTTTCGGTCAGGGCGAGCCAGGTCTTCGCGCGGCGGCCCGCCCTGCCCTTGGTGACCTTGACGTAGCCGACCTGTTCCAGTGCCGCCACGTGCTGCGAGAGCGCCGAGTCGCTGACCTCGACGGTGTCGCGGATGAACCGGAACTCCGCCTGCTCCACGCCGCTGAGCGCCGCCACCACGGAGAAGCGCACCGGGGAGTGGATGACCGGGTCGAGCTCGCGCCGCGGGTGGTTCATCGGAGCATCCTGCTCACCGCTGCCGCGATGAAGAACGGGACCGACAGGCCGAGAGCGGCCATCGCCCACGGCAGCAGCTCGGTGCCGAACTGCCACCGCACCAGCGGGCCGACCAGGAGCAGGTAGGCGCCGAACCACACCGCGATCGCCGCTATCAGGCAGGAGCCCGCCTTGATGGGCAAGGCCGTGCGCCGCGCAGCCCACCACGAACCGAGCACCAGGCACGCCGACCACGCGCCGATGACCAGATAGCGGGCGAACCCCTCCGCGAACACGGTCTCGACGAGGGTGATCTCGGCGGCGGAAACGAGGCCGAGCACCACCAGGTACCAGCTGTACCACCGCCCGGCCAGTGCGGTGCGGGCGCGCAACGCCTCGGCCTTCGCGAGGTTCTCAGCAGCGGTTCCGGCGACTCCGTCGGTCATGATCCGTCCTCTCGCGTCCAGACGAGGATCACTTTAGGGCTTCTAAAGTGCTTGGCACCCACTAAAGCACAGGAGAGGGGCGTAGGTCACACATGCGCAAGGCCTCTTGCCAGAAAGATGGCAACAACCGTCATTCTTTCTGGCAAGAGACTTCCGTTCGAACGTTTCAGGAGTAGACTGTCTGCAGCAACACCCGTCACCGAGGAGCAGCAGTGAGCAGCACCCGCCCGGACCCGCGCACCGACGACGACGAGATCATCACCTGGTGGGGCCTGGTCATCGAGGGCTACCACGTCACCCAGGGCAAGCTGACCGCCGCGATCGCCGAGGAGTTCGAGCTCGCCCCGGCATCCTTCGACATCCTGCTGCGCCTGGTGCGCTCCCCCGAGCACCGGATGCCGATGACCAAGCTCGCGCACGAGGCCGCGCTCAGCAGCGGCGGCTTCACCAAGGTCGCCGACCGGATGGCCAAGGCCGGCCTGATCCGCCGCGAGCCGTGCGAGACCGACCGCCGCGTCACCTACGCGGTGCTCACCGAGCACGGCCTGGACATCGCCCAGCGCTCCCGCAAGACCGCCGCCGAGGTGCTGCGCAAGCACGTGCTGGCGCCGCTGGGCGAAGCCGACTCGGCCGCCCTCGCTGAAGCGATGCGCACGCTGCGCCAAGCCAACAGCTGACGCCCCCCACGACCGCCCCCGGAGGAGCCCTTCCTCCGGGGGCGGTTCGTCGTCCGGAGCAGGTCGCCAACAGTCCACTGTGGAATTGTTCAGCCGCGGTTTTGCCGCGCATTCACCAGAATTCACATATTCGAATGTCAGTCATATACTTGACACAATTCACATACTGACATAGTTTCATGTTCGAGGTCCGGGGCGCGACGCGGAATCCGCGTTCACCGACCGGGGGTTCGCTCAGGTCTGGCGGCGGGAGCGAACCCCCACCCCGGCCACCTCCCCGTCTACCGTGTGCGGTGTGCAACCCACGGAGGAACCAATGCCGCCGCAACGAATCCTTGTCACCGGCGCCGCAGGCCTGGTCGGCGCGATGCTGCGCACCCGCCTGGCGCGGCCGGACCGCGTCCTGCGCCTGCTCGACATCCAGCCGCCGCCCGCCGCCGAACCCGGCGAACGCGTCGAGCTGCGCACCGCGGCGATCACCGACCCAGAGGCGGTCCAGCAGGCCTGCGCAGGCGTCGACGCCGTCATCCACCTCGCCGGGCGCAGCAGGGAACACACCTGGGAGGAAATCCTCTCGACCAATGTGGACGGAACCCGGAACGTCCTGGAAGCAGCGCGCAGAGCCGGCGTGCCACGGGTGATCCTCGCATCGAGCAACCACGCCGTCGGCTTCCTGCCCGTCGCCGGCGCGGGCGATGAAGGCATCCCCGACGAAGCACCGCCCCGCCCGGACACCTACTACGGTTTCAGCAAGGCGGCCATGGAGGCGCTGGGGAGCCTCTACCACTCCCGGTTCGGCATGGACGTGATCTGCCTGCGCATCGGCGCCTGCACACCACGTCCCAACGACGAGCGGGACCTGTCGATCTGGCTGTCCCCGGACGACGCCGGGCGGCTGTTCGAGGCCTGCCTGACCACCCCCTCCCCCGGTTTCCGGGTGGTGTGGGGAGTTTCCCGCAACACCCGGCGGCTGCTGTCGCCCACCGGTGGCGAGCAGATCGGCTACCACCCCCGCGACGACGCTGAGGACCACGCCGCGGAGGTGGTGCCGAACCGGCCCGGCACCGAGCAGGACTACCTCGGTGCTTCGTTCACCACCCTCCCGCTGGGCGAGCCCGACTGAGGCGCGACATCGGCGTAGCCGGTGCCCACCTTCGCGTCGGCGAGGTAGGCGGTCGCCTCGCCGCGGACACCATCGGACCGGTACACGCCCCACTTGTCGGTCACGAAGTCCGCGCGCAAGGTGGCCGCCGGCACCTGCTTCTGTCCATTGAGGAGCTGCTCCTCGCCGTTGTACCAGAACCGGACCCAGCCCTCGCCCGGATCGCTGGAGACGTGCACGCCGATGACGAAGCTGTTCCAGCTCCCCCGGGGCATGGGAACCTCCCACAGCCGGGTGGTCTTCATGTCCGGGTCGGCGTACTCCAGGTCCAGCACGTCACCGCGGGCGCGCAGCGACAGCGGCGGGGTCGCCGCACCGGGCCCGTAGTCCTTGAGCTGCCACAGCGCGACCCACTCGCCCTCGGCCGTGGGCAGCGGGTCCCACATCGACCGCCAGCCGATGTAGTAGGTGTCGCCCTCGGTGAACCGCAGCCGGTCGCCGTCCGGCGTGCGGTGCCCGCGCGTCTCCACCCGGACCCGCTCGGAACCCTGCTGCTCACCGGAGGTGTGCAGCCGGTACACCGAACCGTGCTCGCCCAGCGGGTCGTCGACGACCTCGACGCTGCCCGGCTTCTCCTCCACGCCTTCGAACACCGAGGTGCCGCGCGAGGTTTCGGCTTCCCACGACGTCGCCGGAGCCGAGAGCGCGGAGCCCGACAGGAGCACCGCCGCCGCGATCGCGACCCCCGTGCACAGCAGCTGCCGCACCGCGATCACCCGACCCGTTCGCGCACCCACACGCCGGCCGGCTTGAGCTGGTCGGTGCCGGGGTACGGGCCGGCGTCGCAGGTGCCCTCCTTGAACACCGCTCCGGAGCGGGAGTCGTCGGAGAAGTTCCAGTTGGTCCAGCTGATGTTCTTCTCGGCCATCAGGTCGATGTAGCGCTGCGCCATGTCGAAGTCGTCGCCGCCGTCACCGGTGGCCTCCTGAGTGCCGAACTCGGTGACGAACATGGGCAGCTTCTCGGCCGCGCGGGAGAGCGTGTTCAGGTACTCCTCGCCGTGCGAGGCCGCGTAGAAGTGGAAGGTGTACATGACGTTCTCGGCGTTGACCGGGTTGTCGACGATCTCCTTCTCGTCGGCGCCCTCGGACACTCCCAGCGACGACCAGGCGCGGGTGCCGACCAGCACCACCGAGTCCGGGTCCTGCTCCCGGATCACCGGGATCAGCTCCTCGGCGTAGCTCTTGATCTCGGACCACTCGACGCCGCTGGGCTCGTTGGCGATCTCGTAGAGGACGTTCGGCTTGTCCTTGTGGCGCTGGGCCACCTCGGTGAAGAACGTCTTGGCCCGCTCCAGGTTGTAGTTCGGGTCGCCCGGGTCGAGCATGTGCCAGTCGATGATCGCGTACATGCCGCGCTCGGTGGCCTCCTCGACGTAGTTGTTCACCATCTCGGTGAACTTCGCCGGGTCGTCCTCGTAGCCGCCTTCCTGGATGTACATGGAGATCCGGAGGACGTCGGCCTGCCAGTCCTGGGCCAGTGCGTCCAGCGACTCGTCGTTGACGCACTGGCTGTACCACTGCAGGCCGTGCGTGCTCATCCCGCGCAGCTGCACCGGTGCCCCGCTCTCGTTGCACAGCGTCATGCCGCACACCGACAGAACCCCGTTCTGCGCAACGGGTTCCAGCTCAGCCGGGATCGTCGTCCCCGGCGCGGCGGCCTGGGCCGCGGTGCCGGTCATGAGCAGGGTCGCGGCTACGGCGGCCGCGCGGACACAGTTCTGCCACCTCATCGGCATCTCCTCGGTCGAAGGCGATTCTGGCGGCGGGAAATCGGAAACTAAGTTCCCAATTGCGGGCCACGATAGCGACCGCGGAGAAAAGCCGTCAATACCCCGCAACAGGGGACTTGCCAACCGGAGGCGGCAGAATCCCCGCTGGTCAGGCCGATGCTCGTCCGTCCGGGTGAGGCACCGTCCCCCGGCCGGCCACCACCGCGGCGGCGGTCTGTGCGGCCGCGGTGACGCACATCAGCGCGAGCGGCGCCTGCCACCCGGAACCGGTGCTGCGCAGCAGCCCGAACAGAACCGGCCCCACCGCCGCCAGCAGGTAGCCGACCGACTGGGCCATCGCCGACAACGCACCCGCGCCGGCGGCATCCGGCGCGCGCAGACCGAGAAACGCCAAGGCGAGCACGAGGCAAGCTCCGCCGCCCAGACCGAGCAGGAAGCTCCACAGCACCGCCCAGCCCGGCATGACCAGCAGCCCCAGGTAGCCGACCAGCACGACCAGCGAGCAGGCCACCGACACCGCGCGCTGATCACGTGCTCCGCGCAGCACCGCGGGCACCGCCGAACCGGTCAGCACCGCAACCGCCTGGAACAGGAACAGCAGCCATCCCGCTGCCGCCGCGCTCATCCCGCCGTCCTGGAACACCTGCGGCAACCACGTCACCGCGACGTAGAAGCCCAACGACTGCAGGCCCATGAAGGCCGTGACCGCCCACGCCAGCGCCGATCCCCACGGCAACCGGGGCCTGGGCGCCTCCACCAGAGCACGCGGGCTTCTGCACTGCGGGAGCCACAGCGCCAGCGCTGCCGCGGCGAGCACGATCCAGCAGCCCAGCGCGGTGGCCCACCCGCCCGGCGCGACCTCGCCGATCGGCACCGCGAGCCCGGAGGCCACTGCGGCGACACCGCCCATCACGGTGGCGTACGCGCTGGTGAGCAGCCCCACCGACGTCGGGAGGTCACGCTTGATCAGGCTCGGCAGCAGCACGTTGCCCACCGCGATCCCGGCCCCGATCAACACGGTGCCTGCGAACAGCGGGCCCACGGCCGGGAACCACCGGACCGCGATCCCCAACGCCAGCACCCCGAGAGCGATCCCGAGCAACCGCTCCGGCCCGAACCGCGCTGCCAGCCGCGGAACCACCGGCGACACCACCGCGAACGCCAGCAGCGGCACCGCGTTCACCAACCCGGCCGCGCCCGGAGCCAACCCCAGATCGGCCTGCACGCGATCCAGGACCGGCCCGACGCCGGTCAGCGCCGGGCGGAGGTTCGCGGCCACCACCAGCAATCCCCACACCAGCAGCACCCGGCCGGAACCCGGCCGCTCGGTCCCCGCCAACACGCTCATCTCGACAACCACCACCGTGGACGGACATCCGGCAACGCGGAGAGCCGGTCGGTCCACACTGGACATCACCGGCGGATCGCGACCGCTCTCCGTGCCCACCACGGTGGCGTCCCGCCGCGCCGACGACCAGACCACGCTCTGGATGGCCCCGGCAGGGCCACCCCCGTCGCTTCGGAATCAGCGGAATCGGCCATATCCTCACGTGCATGGGCACGCCGTTGGGGGACTTCGTCCGGTTCAAGCGCGACAGCACCCAGCCGGAGTCCCTGGGGCTGCCGGCCCGCCGCCAGCGCCGGGCACCCGGTCTGCGCCGCCAAGACCTCGCCGCGCGGGCCGGGATCAGCGTCGAGTACCCGACCCGCATCGAGCAGGGCCGGGACCGCAATCCGTCGGCCGCGGTGGTCAACGCGCTCGCGGACGCGCTCGGTCCGGCGCTCTCGGAGCGGAACCACCTGCGCTACCTCGCGAAGCTGACCGGCAGCACGTGCTCCGCCGATCTGCGGCCCGCACCGCCGCCCCGGCACGTGCGAGCGCCGGTGCTGCGGACGGTCCAGCTCCTCGAACCCGGGATCGCCATCGTGACCAACCGGCTCGGCGACGTCCTGGCCCGCAACAGCGGATTCGAAGCGATCACCAGCGGCATCGGGCTGCTCGAGGCCGACCGGCCCGACCTCACGCGGTACGTCTTCACCGATCCCCGCGCCCGGACGTTCTTCGCCGATTGGGACGACATCGCCGACGAGCAGGCCTTCGACCTGTGGCTGGCGCCCTCCGTCGAGAACTCCGAGTGGCTCACCGCCGAGCTCTCCCCCATCGCCGGGCCCGACTTCACCCGGCGGCTGAAGCGCCACGTCGTGCCGGAACGCGCAGCGCTGCGCCTCGGCCACCCGGCCGGGCACCGGCTCCGGCTGCTGCGGGAGACCCTCGAACTCCCCGCCGACGCCCAGCAGCTCGTCGTCCTCCACCCCGCCGACGAACCGACCGCGCAGGCCCTGGAGCGCCTGCGCCGCCCGCTGCGGTCCATCTCCTGACGCGCGCTCAGGTCAGGGCGTCGACGCCGGTCAGCGACCTGCCGATGATCAGCTTCTGCACCTGGCTGGTGCCCTCGTAGAGGGTCAGCACCCGCGCGTCGCGGAGGTACTTGCCGACCGGGTACTCGTCGATGAAGCCGTACCCGCCGAAGACCTGCAGCGCGTTGTTGGCGACGCGGACCGCGGTCTCGCTCGCGTGCAGCTTCGCCATCGACGACGCGGTGGTCAGCTCCTGGCGCGACACCCCGCGATCGGCCAGCGCCGCCGCGCGCAGCGTCAGCAGCCGCGCCGCCTCGACCTCCACCGCGGAATCGGCCAGCAGCTCCTGCACCAGCTGGCGGGAGGCGATCGGCTTGCCGAACTGCACCCGCTCGCCCGCATAGCGGGTCGCCGCGCTCAGCGCCGCCTGCGCCACCCCGACCGCGCCCGCCGCGACCGAGATCCGGCCCTTGGTCAGCGCGCCCAGCGCGATGCCCAGCCCCTTGCCGACCTCGCCGAGGCGCGCCGAATCCGGCACCCGCACCTCGTCGAGCACCAGCTCCGCGGTGGCCTGGCCGCGCAGGCCGAGCTTGCCGTGCACGGTGTTGGCGGTGAAGCCGGGCGAATCGGTGGGCACCAGGAAGGCGGTGATGCCCCGGCCGCCGTCGTCGCTGGTGCGCGCGAACAGCAGGGCCACCTTCGCCCAGGTCCCGTTGGTGATGAACATCTTCTGCCCGGTGATCACCCAGTCCTCGCCGTCGCGGCGCGCGCGGGTGGTCAGCGAACCCGGGTCGGAGCCCGCGTCTGGTTCGGTCAGCGCGAAGCACCCGAGCGCCTCACCACCGGCCAACTGCGGCAACCAGTGCTGCTTCTGCTCCTCGGTGCCGTGACCGGCGATGGACTTGGCCACCAGTCCCAGCGACACCGACACGATGCCGCGCACGGAGGAGTCGCCGCGCCCGAGCTCCTCGATCACCAGCGCGTAGCTGATCATGTCGGCCTCGACGCCGCCGTGCTCCTCGGGCAGCGTCAGGCCGAGGAAGCCGAGTTCGCCGAGCTTGCGCACGATCGCCAGGTCGACCTCCTCGCGGCGGTCCCACTCGCGCACGTGCGGCACGATCTCGGCGTCGACGAACTGCGCCGCCATCTCCTTGAACGCGGTCTGGGTGTCGGTCAGTTCGAAGTCCACGGTGTTCCTCTTGGTTCTCGGCGTTGCTGCCCGCGGGCGAGGTCCCGTGAGTGTTTTGGGGCGCTATGGCACCCCAAAACACTCACGGCCCCCCGTTCCGGGTGCCCGGTTCGTCAGGTGAGCAGGTCCTGCGGCGTGGTGCCGGTTGCGGTGAGCTCCAGACCGAGCTCGGCGCGCTCGACCAGCCAGCGGCTGGGGCGGTAGCGCGGGTCGCCGGTGGCCGAGTGCAGGGCGCGCAGGATCGACAGCACCCGGCGCGGCCCGACCTGCTGCCCCCACTCCAGGGGACCGCGCGGGTAGCCCAGCGCGATCCGCACCGCGGTGTCGATGTCGGCGGGCTCGGCCAGGCGCTGCTCGGCGATGAAGCAGCTGGTGTTGACGATCGCGGCGAGGATCCGCTGCGCGACCATGCCCGGGCTGTCGCGCACCACCGTCACGGCGCGGCCGGTCGCGGCCAGCGCGGCCCAGGCCGATCGTGCGAACTCCACGTCGCAGGCCGGGTGCACCGACAACGTCCAGCGGGCCTCGGTGCTCAGCGGGTCGACGCCGCACACCCGCGCCACCGGCAGACCCGCGGACCGCGCGGCGGTGGCGGCGCTGTGGCCGTGCGGGGTGACCAGCACGACCGCGTCGTCGGAGGGCTCCGGCGACCGCTCGACCTCGACGCCCGCCGCGGCCAGCGCGTCGAGCAGGTCCGCGCTGTCCGACCAGACCGGGCGCGAAACGGCCTCCGGCGCCTGCGGCTCGGGCGCCTCCTGCTTGACTCCGTCGGCGTAGCTGTAGAAGCCCTCACCGGTCTTGCGGCCGAGCAGCCCGGCCTCCAGGCGGGTGCGGGTGATCGGCGACGGGCGCAGCCTCGGGTCGCCGTAGTAGCCGGTCCAGATGCTCTCCATCGCCGGGTGGGTGACGTCCAGCCCGGTCAGGTCCATCAGCTCGAACGGGCCCATCCGCAGGCCGAGCACGTCGCGGCAGATCCGGTCGACGTCCGAGGTGCTCGCCACGCCCTCGGAGAGGATCTGCAGCGCTTCGGTGACCAGTCCGCGGCCGGCGTGGTTGACCAGGAAGCCGGGCGTGTCGGTGGCGCGCACCGGCGTGTGGCCCAGGCGTCGCACCAGCGCCAGCAGCGCGTCGGGGATCCACTCCGCGGTCCGGGCGCCGGGGATGACCTCCACCAGCCGCATCAGCGGCACCGGGTTGAAGAAGTGCAGCCCGGCGAGCCTGCTCGGATCGCCCAGCGCGGTGGCGATGGAGGTGACCTGCAGCGAGCTGGTGTTGGTGGCGAACACGGTGGACGGCGGGCAGATCTTCTCCAGCTCGGCGAACAGCTCGCGCTTGGTGGCCAGGTCCTCGCGGACGGCCTCCACGACCAGGTCGCACTCGGTGGGCGCCAGCGGGCTGTCCACCGGGCGCAGCCGGTCGCGCGCGGCCGCCGCCTGCTCGGCGGTCATCCTCCCCTTGCCCGCCAGCTTGTCGAACATCCGGCCGATCTCGGCGACCGCGGTGGTCACCGCCTCGGTCCGCGCGTCGGCGAGCTCCACGGTCAGGCCGGCCGCCGCGGCGATCTGCGCGATGCCGCGCCCCATCACCCCGGTGCCGATCACCCGCACCGCGTTGACCTGCTCCGCCCACTGCATGGTCGACCTCCCGAAAGGTTGCCCTCGACGCACCTTCGCACGGCACGCCAAGACCGTCCAATACTGAATTGCCCGGCCAGTGATATCCGATCGAACATAATCGCCGCGTGTTCCGGAGCGCAACGGCGCTGTGCTACGAACGAAAAACGGCGGCGGAACGGCCGCCGGGCTGCAATCGAAGGAGCAAGCGATGCGCGAAGCGGTGATCTGCGAACCGCTGCGGACCCCGATCGGCCGGTTCGGCGGGGTGTTCAAGACCGTACCGGCGGTCGACCTGGCCTCGACGGTGATCAGGGCGCTGCTGGCGCGCACCGGGCTGGACGCCGCGGCGATCGACGAGGTGATCCTCGGCCAGGGCTATCCCACCTCCGACGCCCCGGCGATCGGCCGGGTGGCGGCGCTGGACGCCGGGCTGCCCGTCGAGGTCGGCGGCACCCAGCTGGACCGCCGCTGCGGCTCCGGGCTGCAGGCCGTCCTCGACGCCGCGATGCAGGTGCAGACCGGCGTCAGCGATGTCGTGCTGGCCGGCGGCGCGGAGAGCATGAGCAGCGCGCCTTTCTACACCACCGAGGCCCGGTGGGGCATCCGCGGCAGCGGCCTGGAGCTGCACGACTCGCTGGCCCGCGGCCGGGTCACCGCGGGCGGCGCGAACTTCCCGGTGCCCGGCGGGATGCTGGAGACCGCCGAGAACCTGCGCCGCGAGTACTCGATCCCCCGCACCGAGCAGGACGAGCTGGCGGTCCGCTCGCAGCAGCGCGCCGCTGCCGCCCAGAGCGCCGGGCTCTTCGCCGACGAGATCGTGCCGGTGACGGTGCGCTCCCGCAAGGGCGACACCGTGGTCGAGGTCGACGAGCACCCGCGACCGGAGACCACTGTGGACTCCTTGGCCGCGCTGAAGCCGGTGCTGGGCAAGGCGGATCCGGAAGCGACGGTGACCGCGGGCAACGCCAGCGGCCAGAACGACGCGGCGGCGATCTGCATCGTGACGACGCCGGAGCGCGCCGCGGAACTGGGCCTGCGGCCGCTGGTCCGGCTGGTGTCGTGGGCGCGGGCGGGCGTGCCGCCGCGCACGATGGGCATCGGTCCGGTCCCGGCGTCCGCGAAAGCGCTGCAGCGCGCCGGGATCACCCTCGCCGACGTCGACCTGATCGAGCTCAACGAGGCGTTCGCGGCGCAGGTGCTGGCCTGCACGCGGGAGTGGGAGTTCAAGCCCGCCGACTTCGAGCGCCTCAACGTCAACGGCTCCGGCATCTCCCTGGGCCACCCGATCGGCGCCACCGGTGCCCGCATCCTGGCGACGCTCTCCCGCGAGATGCACCGCCGAGGAGCCCGCTACGGCCTGGAGACGATGTGCATCGGCGGTGGCCAAGGCCTCGCCGCGGTCTTCGAACGCATCTGATGCACCGAGTCCGACGGAGGACACCTCTCGCCAGCGCGTTGGCGGCAGGTGACCTTCGTCGCGCAAGGGCATGAGTCGAGGAGAACACCACCGGTGCGACCGGTGCTCGGGGCCGCACGCGGTCCGGGCCCAGCCGGCCCTGGTGGCGGTTCAGCACCACCACTTGCGGGCGCAGTAGCCGCCGGTCAGCGAGCCGTCCGGCAAGTTCGGCGCGTCCACGTTCACGTGGTCGTCGTAGTCGGGGGTTCCGTCGCCGTCATCGTCGCCGTAGACCTTGGGACTACCGCAGGGATGCGCGTAGATTCCGTTCGGCCGGTACTCCGCGATTCCGTGCGAGGACCTGATGTTGTCCATGTAGGTGGTGTTGGCCTGACCGCCCTCGTACGGCGTGGCCCATCCTTCCAGCACCAGCTCATTGCCGAGGTCGGTGGCGAAGTACGGCCCGAACTGCAGGTACGCCAGGGTGCGACCGTACGGATCCAGATCCACACCGGGTTCCTTGTGCAGCATCACCGCTCGGCCCTGGACCTTGGAACGCGTGAACTCGGTGGCGCCAGGGCCTGCGCACGTGTCGGCTTCAGGGGCGTCCACGCCCAGCAGGCGGATGCGGCGGCCGTCGGCCAGCTCCACGGTGTCGCCATCGATCGCCCGCGTGACGATCACCTGCTCTCCACCCGGGTGACACGTGCGGTCCCCGTCATAGACGGTGTCCACGCTGCGGCACTCGAATCGCGCAGCCGGGGCTGTCGTCATGGGTGCGGCCGACGGCGGTATCGCAATCGCAGTGGCGTCCTGCGCTGCGGGGGTGCTGCTCGGGGTGGTCGTGTCGTCGCTGTTACCCGACACCGAGTTGCAGGCGCCGACGACCAGGACGAATCCGATCACACCGCCCCATGCTTTGGCCTTGCCCACATCGTTTCCTTCCACGATTCCAGTGGTGAGCAAGGTTCAAATCGCTGAACGCACTCCGGCGTTACACAAGGGCCGCACCGACCGGCCGCACGCCGTTGCACGGCTCGGGTCGGCGCAGGTCGCCCTTCCCCCGGTCACGCCCCGTCGTTGGCGGCCTAGAACCGGTTTCCCGCGGGCGACAGGGCGTACCAGTAGCCGCCGCCGGAGCGGACGCCGTTTCCGTTGGCCTGGCCGGGGACGTCGTCGCCGATGTAGTAGTACAGCGGGTGTCCGTTGTAGACGACCTGGTTGCCGCCGTCCGGGCGCCGGACCGTGGTGAGCAGTTCCTGGTTCACCTCCGGGCCGGCCACCGGCGGGTCGTTCGTGGTCAGCGGCGGCCAGTCGCGCGCGCAGCCGTCGAGGCAGGTGGGCTCGGCGTCGCCGTCCTGGTCGAACAGGTAGACCGCGCGGCCGTCCGGGCCGGTGAGCACCGCGCCGAGGCCGGGCACCGGCTGGGTCCGCACGACGATGGCGCCGCCGGTGACGGCCGGTGCGGTCGCCGGCGGTGGCGGGGTTCCGACTCCGCTGCCCGCGGGTTCTTCTCCACCGGGCACGCACCCGGCGATCAGGGCCAGCACGCCGCCGGCCAGTCCGATGCCGCCCAGCGCGGCCGTGCGGGCTCGGGTGAGGTGGACCATCGAGGCCTCCCTGCGGCCGGGGTCCGGGCCCCGGGACGACGCAACGCGGACCACAAGTCTCACGCACCGCGACCGCTTCCGCAGGCGGGCGCCGCCGCTCCGCGGCGCCCGCCGCGGGGTCACATCTGCACGATCTGGATCAGGTTCCCGCAGGTGTCGTCGAAGACCGCCGTGGTCACGTCGCCCATCTCGGTCGGTTCCTGGGTGAAGCGCACGCCCCGGGCGGAGAGCCGCTCGAACTCCGCCCGGACGTCGTCCACCTGGAACGACGTGGCCGGGATGCCGTCGTTGACCAGGGCGGTCTTGTACGGCTTGACCGCGGGGTGGCCGTCGGGCTCGAGGAGCAGCTCGGTGCCCTCCGGGGCCTCCGGCGAGACCAGCGTCAGCCAGCTGGCCTCGCCGAGCGGGATGTCGCGCTTCACCTGGAAGCCGAGCACCTCGGTGTAGAACTTCTGCGCCTTGCGCTGATCGTCGACGAAGACGCTGGTCACGTAGATCTTCAAGGGGTCTCCTCCGCGTCTGGCCCGAGCCACCGGTCGGTCAGGTGTTCCAGCGGACCGGTGTTCAGGTGGTGGAACTTGTAACGACCGTCCCGCCGGGTCTCGACCAGTCCTGCCTCCACCAGCACCTCGATGTGCTGCGAGATGGCCTGGCGGGACGACCCCAGCCCGTGCTTGCCGGTCAGCCGACCGCAGATCTCGAACAGGGTCTGGCCGTCATGATCGGCCAGTTCGTCGAGGATCGCCCGCCGAGTGGGGTCCGCCAGCGCTCTGAACACGTCGCTCACCCGATCCACCATAGGCAAGCATTCACTTGCACGCAAGCAGCTGCTTGCCTATTGGCTCCGGGCCCGGTCAGCGGTGGTGCGCGACGAGCTCGTGCGCTTCCTGCGGGCCCGACGGGTGGGCGTGGACCAGCGCGCCGCCCAGTCGCGGCAGCGCGTGCCAGAGGCGGTGCTCGGCCTCGTGCGCGATGCGGTGGGCCTCGGCGAGGCTGAGCCGCGGATCGACCTCCAGCTCCACTTCGGCGCGCAGGGAGTGGCCGACCCAGCGCAGCCGCAGATCACCGAGGCCCCGCACGCCCGGAGTGCCGGCCAGCTCCTGCTCGGCGCGCACGACCAGACCGGGATCCACGGCGTCGAGCACCCTCGCGAGGACTTCCTTCGCCGAACCCCACAGCACCACGAGGATCGCGCCGGTGATCAGCAGCCCGACGACGGGATCGGCCCACCACCAGCCCAGCACCGCGCCGGCCGCGGAGCCGAGCACGGCCAGGCTGGTGAAACCGTCGGCCCGCGCGTGCAGTCCGTCGGCCACCAGCGCGGCCGAGCCGATCTCCCGGCCGATGCGGATGCGGTAGCGCGCGACCAGCTCGTTGCCCGCGAAGCCGAGCAGCCCGGCCGCCGCCACCCAGGCGATGTGCTCGACGCGCTGCGGCGCGACCAGCCGCTGCACCGACTCCCACGCCGCCATCGCGGCGGATGCGGCGATCACGAGCAGGATGATCAGCCCGGCCAGGTCTTCGGCGCGGCCGAGCCCGTAGGTGAAGCGGCGCGTCGCCGCGCGTCGGGCGAGCAGGAAGGCGATGGCGAGCGGGATCGCGGTCAGCGCGTCGGCGAAGTTGTGCAGCGTGTCGCCGAGCAGGGCGACCGAGCCGGTGAAGGCGACCAGTACGGCTTGCCCGACCGCAGTGACGGCCAGGACGCCGAAGGAGATCCACAGCGCCCGCATGCCCTTCCGGCTGGCCGTCAGCGCGCGGTCGACGGATTCGACGGAGTCATGGCTGTGCGGCGTCACGGCGTGCTTCAACCGCGCCCACCCGTGCCCGTGCCCGTGCCCTGTTCTCGCCCGCTTCGGCCACATCCGGACTCCTCGGATTCGGCGACATCCGAACCATAGGCCCGCGACCAGGCGTGCGACAACGCTGCAACTGCGAGGAAATCGCAGCTGCGCCCGCGACGGTCCATCCACAGTGGAACCGCCGCGGGAGCCGGTGGTCAGCCGTTGGGGCGCAACGTCCAGATGATCGACATCTCGCCGGTGACCGCACCGTCCGCGCGCTGGATGCTCACCTGGACCGGGAACTCCGGGCGCTCCCCGGCGTCCAGCTCGGCCAGCACGTCGGCGATCGGGCGGCCCAGCACCGCCGTGGCGGTCACCGCACCCATGGCGAGCTTCTTGAAGTCGATCTCGGAGCGGACGGCCAGCGGCACCGCGCGGCTGAGCTGGTCGCCGAACGCCGCGATCACGATGGCGCCGCTGGCGGATTCGGCGAGGGTGAACATCGCACCGGCGTGCGGGCCGCCCACGTGGTTGTGGAATTCCGCCTGGTCCGGCAGGCGGAGCACGGCCCGCTCCGGCGTGGTCTCGACGTACTCCAGGTTGAGCGTGCGCACCATCGGCACCGACTGGGTCAGGAAGGCGCCGACGTCGAAGGAATCCGCGGCAGCGGTTTCGGTGGTCATGCCACGGATGCTACTCATCGGTAACTTGTGTTGCCAAGACCACCCCGGTCATCGCGACAGCCGCCGCACCGCGGCGCTGCCGCCGAGCACCAGCACCAGCACGGCCAGCACCCACCGCCGCTTCTCCTCGGTGCTGTGCCCAGAAGCCTCCACATCGGGCTCCTCCGCAGGCGGGGCGAAATCGCCCGGTGACGGCGGAGAAATCGGCGTCGGCTCCGGCGTCGGACTGGGCTCCGGAACCGGCGTCCGCGACGGCGGATCCGACGGCGGCGCCGTCGTTGGCGCGGTCGTCGGCGGTGCGGGCGAAGGCGGGATCGTCGATGGCGGGACGGTCGGCGAAGCGCTCGACGGTGGCGGAGCGGTCGAAGGCGGCGGAACCGGTGGGCGCTCCCCCGCCAGGCAGCCCGCCGCATCGGAGCTCGCCATCGGGAGGACGGCGGCCAGCTCGCGCACCGAACCGTCCCGGCCCACCCGGTACATCCCGCCCGACTCGTTCGCCGTGACGTAGAGCTCGCGGTCGGGCCCGATCACCACTGATCCGTAGCTGAGCGGCGGAAGTCCGGGCACATCGGCCACTTTCGACACCTGCCCGCTGCCGCGGTCCAAGCGCACCAGGGCCACTGCGCCGGTGCTGGTGGCGGTGACGCTGTAGAGCTCCCCGTCGACCGGATCCACGTCGAAGTCGTCGAACGACGACAACCGGCCCAGCCCTTCGACACCGGTCATCGACAGCACTTCCAGGAAGGTCCGGCTCCCGGGCTCGACGTCCACCACGTACAGGTAGCCCTTCTCCACCAGGTACCAGCGATTTCCGGACACCGTCCCGGCCGAGGGCGCGCGCAGCGGGTGCCACCGGGAACCCTCGCGCCCGGCGCGGACGGGCCCCAGCTCCCGGGTCTGCCCGTCCGCCGCGATCGCCACCGCGCGCCCGCCGACCGGGAACGGGCCGGAGGGCCCGCGCGAGGCCATCGCGTACACCAGGCCCTGCGACTTCGAGTACCCGAGTGCGTTCAACCGGTAGCCCGGCGCGGCCAGCTTCGTGCTGGTCGCGCCGGGGAAGTCCACGCGGTGCAGGGTCGAGAGGCCGCCGCGGTCGCGGACCTGCAGCACCGAGCACACCGAGGACGCGGCCGCGGTCACCACCCAGGTGGCCGAGGCCAGCAGCACCAGGGCGATGGCCGCCGCGCACCACCGCATCAACTTCGACCGAGCCGTTCGAGCGCCCAGGTGAAGGCCTCCGGACCGATCCGCGAACCGCCGCTGAACGGGTTCTGCAGCTGGAAGATCGCGAACAGCAGCAGCGCCAGCGCACCGGCCAGCGTGGAGACCAGCACGATGTGCGGGAACAGCCGGGTTCCGCCGAAGAGGTTCGGCAGCAGGACGCACACCACGCTGCCCAGGATCAGCACGAACCACACCACCGCCACCACGCCGCGATCGAACGCCCTGGTCAGCCGCTCGTGCCGCTCCTCGTAGACCTTGCCGAGCTGCGCGCTGGCCTCGGTCTTGCGGCCCTCCTCGAACTCGCCCTCGGCCGGGGCGTTCAGCACCACCTCGCGGATCCGGTCCAGCTGCGCCCAGCCCCGCCCGGCCACCTCGCCGCCGCGCTGCATGACCGGCCACTCCTGGTCCACCACCGTGCGCAGGTACCCGGCGCCGAGCTCGCGGACCTCGTCACCGGCCGGCTCGGGCAGCGAGTCCACCGCCCAGGCGACCGAGACCAGGCTCTGCGCCTCCCGGTAGGCCCCTTCCCTGGCATCGGTCACGGTGTCGAACAGCGTGACCAGCACGAAGGCCAGCACCACCGCCTGCAAGCCGCTGACGATGGTGAACACCTGCCCCGCCGCGTCGTTGTTGCTCGGTCTGCCCTCGTCCTGCCCGATCCGGCGCACCAGGTAGCCGACCAGCGCCGCGACCACCGACGCGCTCAGGACCCAGACGGTGCCCTGCAGGTAGATGTTCATTCGGCGCTCCGGAGCGCGGCCTCGCCGCGCGAGAGCACGGGTTCGGGCACCAGCAGCTCGCCGACCTGGCAGCCCAGCGCGGCGCAGATGATGTCCAGATCGGACAGCTTCAGGCTGGCCGGCGTCTTCGACCACAGCCCCGACATCTTCCCGGCCGAGACCACCAGACCGTGTTCGGCGAGCAGTCGTTGCAGCTCGGCGGCCTTCCAGATACCACGCTGGGCCGCGACCAACCGCAGGTTCCACTTCACGACGACATCGCCTCCCACTCGATCTGCACAGACCGGATGGCGCTTGCGCACACGCTCGCCCGCCTCCTGATGCACGAGAGCGGGCATTGCAACCCGCTCGACACGATTTCAGAAATTCTGAAGGAAACACCGCGAAGAACGCAGTTCCTCCGCGGCCGAACAGTACTCCGAATTGGACGGAGCACAGATAGTCCGATTCGTGGAATCTACCGCAGCGGAGTTGATCACCCATTCAGAGCAGTATGCCCCCGGAATATTCCAAGATCACCGAAATGGCCTAGCGCAAGCAGGTGGAAGACCGCTGAATTGCCGGACACCATTGCCAATGACGATTACGCAGCGTTTTGCGCAAGCCGCGATCCAGCTGACCCAAAACCAGCTCGCCACCTCGAACTTTACCGAAATGAGCAGCACTTTCGGGTGACTGTACGGCCGAGATCAGCAGTGCTAATGTCGCCGTCGGCAGCGCGGAAGGCAGTGGCCCGACAACGAGCGAGCCATTTCATTCCATCCATTCCGCATTCTGGTCAAACCATTCCTCAGCGCAATTCGGACGACACTTTCGACGGGCTAGATGATTGGTGGTATTGGCGTGACTGGGACCGAACCGCTCAACACCGGCGGCAGCGTTGAACCGCAGTTGAGCCTGAGCACGGCGGCGGCCCGTAACCTGGCGACCACGACCAAGTCCGAACCGCAGATGCAGGGCATCACCTCGCGCTGGCTGCTCAAGATGCTGCCCTGGGTGCAGGCAGCGGGCGGCACCTACCGGGTCAACCGCCGGCTGAGCTACACCCTGGGCGACGGGCGGGTCACCTTCACCAACACCGGCGCCGACGTGCGCGTGATCCCGCAGGAGCTGCGGGAGCTGCCGCTGCTGCGCGGGTTCGACGACGACAACGTCCTCGGCGCGCTGGCCGACCGGTTCGTGCAGCAGGAGTACGAGCCGGGCCAGGTGATCGCCACCGCGGGCCAGCCCGCCGACCAGGTCGTGCTCATCGCGCACGGCAAGATCAACAAGATCGGCACCGGCGAGTACGGCGACCAGACCGTGCTCGGCGTGCTGGCCGACGGCGAGTTCTTCGGCGCGCACGTGCTCGGCGCCGACGCGACCTCCTGGAACTCCACCTACCAGGCGGTCACCCGCTGCACCGTGCTCACCTTGCGGCAGCAGGCCTTCCAGGAGATGAACGGCCACTCGGAACCGCTGCGCGAGCACGTCCGGCAGACGCTGGCCCAGCCGAAGCGCAAGCACAACCCGCACGGCGAGGCCGAGATCGAGATCGCCTCGGGCCACGCGGGCGAACCGCAGCTGTCGGGGACCTATGTGGACTACGAGCTCGAACCCCGCGAGTACGAGCTGAGCGTGGCGCAGACGGTGCTGCGGGTGCACAGCCGCGTCGCAGACCTCTACAACCAGCCCATGAACCAGACCGAACAACAACTCCGGCTCACCATCGAAGCACTGCGCGAACGACAAGAGCACGAACTGATCAACAACCGCGACTTCGGCCTGCTCCACAACGCCGACCTCCGCCAGCGCATCCACACCCGCACCGGCCCACCCACCCCCGACGACTTCGACGAGCTGCTGACGCTGGTGTGGAAGGAACCCGGGTTCTTCCTGGCCCACCCGCGCACCATCGCCGCCTTCGGGCAGGAGTGCAGCAAGCGCGGCATCTACCCGCACAGCATCGACCTGCAGGGCCACCAGGTGCCGTCCTGGCGTGGTGTGCCGATCCTGCCCTGCAACAAGATCCAGGTCAGCGACACCCGCACCAGCTCCGTGCTGCTGGTGCGCGCCGGTGAGCAGAACCAGGGCGTCGTCGGGCTGCACCAGACCGGCATCCCCGACGAGTACCGGCCCGGCCTCTCCGTCCGCTTCATGGGGATCAACGACCAGGCCGTGATCTCCTACCTGGTCAGCGCCTATTACTCGGCGGCCGTGCTGGTGCCCGACGCGGTCGGCGTGCTGGAGCACGTCGAACTCGGCCGGGCGTGAGCGGTTCCGGAGCTCTGCCACCCGCAGCACCGATCAGCTAGGAGCAGTGGACATCGTGACCGAACCCGAGACCAGAGCCGACGAACCGTCCCCGTTGAGCCTGGGCACCGCGGCAGCCCGGCAGCTGTCGACGACGACCAAGTCCGTCCCGCAGATGCAGGGCACCACATCGCGCTGGCTGGTGCGGATGCTGCCGTGGGTCGACGTCGGCGCCGGCACCTACCGGGTCAACCGCCGCCTGACCTACGCCCTCGGCGACGGCCGGATCACCTTCACCAACACCGGCGCCGACGTGCGCGTGATCCCGCAGGAACTGCGCGAGCTCCCGCTGCTGCGCGGGTTCGACGACGACACCGCGCTGGGCGCGCTCGCCGACCGGTTCATCCAGCAGGAGTACGAGCCCGGCCAGGTCATCGCGCGGGCCGGTCAGGCCGCCGAGCAGGTCGTGCTCATCGCCCACGGCAAGGTGAGCAAGGTCGGCACCACCGAGTACGGCGACGAAGCGGTGCTGACCGTCCTGGCCGACGGCGAGTTCTTCGGCGCGAACGCGCTGCTCGGCGAGGACGACACCTGGCAGCACACCTACAAGGCGGTCACGCCGTGCACCGCGCTCGTGCTGACCAGCCGCGCGCTGCAGGCCGTCAACCTCCGGTTCGACCAGCTGCGGGCGCACATCGCGGCGACCCGGGGGCAGCCGACGCCGGTGCACAACAAGCACGGCGAGGCCGAGATCGCGCTCGCCGCCGGGCATTCCGGCGAACCGACGCTGCCCGCGACCTACGTGGACTACGAGCTCGAACCCCGCGAGTACGAGCTGAGCGTGGCGCAGACGGTGCTGCGGGTGCACAGCCGCGTCGCAGACCTCTACAACCAGCCCATGAACCAGACCGAACAACAACTCCGGCTCACCATCGAAGCACTGCGCGAACGACAAGAGCACGAACTGATCAACAACCGCGACTTCGGCCTGCTCCACAACGCCGACCTCCGCCAGCGCATCCACACCCGCACCGGCCCACCCACCCCCGACGACCTGGACGAGCTGCTCGCCCGCCGGCGCAAGTCGAAGTTCTTCCTGGCCCACCCGCGCACCATCGCCGCCTTCGGGCGCGAGTGCACCAGGCGCGGGGTCTACCCGGAGACCACCGAGGTGCAGGGCCGCCAGGTGCACGCGTGGCGAGGCGTGCCGATCCTGCCCAGCGACAAGATCCCGGTCAGCGAGAACGGCACCAGCTCGATCCTGTGCATGCGCGTCGGCGAGGACGACAGCGGAGTGATCGGCCTGCAGCAGACCGGCCTGCCCGACGAGCAGCAGCCCGGGGTTTCCGCGCGGTTCATGGGAATCAACGACCAGGCGGTGATCTCCTACCTGGTCAGCACCTACTTCTCGGCGGCGGTGCTGGTCCCGGATGCCCTCGGCGTCCTCGAACACGTCGAGATCAACCGCTGACCTGGTCGGTCGCGACTCGTCGTGAGCGCGCAGCCGTGCTGTGCGCTCACGACCCCCGAATTCGGCGTCACGGGCCCGTCGCCGGGCTCCCGCCACCACTTCGAACACGAAATCGGTTGACGCCCCTCGTGTCGACCGGAGTCCTGCCCAACCGCACCTCATCAGGGGACCGTGATGCAACCCAGCCACAAGAAACCGCCAAACGCGAGAACGACGTCAAACACGACCACCACTGAAAGACGCGGAGAGGCGGGACCGGAGGCGGACCAGTGACCACCACCATGCAGCAGGACGCCCGCCGCGCGGGCGCTGCTTACGAGGCGCTGACCCGCAGTCGCACCATGGTCGAGCCCGCGCTGCGGGCCGCGGTCGACCGGTTGCCCACCCGGATGCAGCAGGTCGCCGGGTACCACTTCGGCTGGTGGGACGAGCACGGCAACCCGGTGCGCGCCGATCGCGGCAAGGCGCTGCGCCCGGCGATGGTGCTGCTCACCGCCAGCGCCGTCGGCGGCGATCCCGCGGAGGCCGTCCCGGCCGCCGTCGCCGTCGAGCTGGTGCACAACTTCTCGCTGCTGCACGACGACGTGATGGACGGTGACGTCACGCGGCGGCACCGGCCCACCGCGTGGACGGTGTTCGGCAGCGGCCCGGCGATCCTGGCCGGCGATGCGCTGCTGTCCCTGGCCTCCGACGTGCTCGGCGCGTGCCGACATCCCGAAGCCGCCGACGCCGTGCGGGCGCTGAGCACGACGGTGCTGAACCTGATCAACGGGCAGGTCGCCGATCTGTCCTTCGAGGACCGCCGCAGCGTGGACCTGGCCGAGTGCCAGCGGATGGCCCGGGACAAGACCGGCGCGCTGCTGGGCTGCGCGTGCGCGCTCGGGGCGATGTTCGGCGGTGGCAAGACCGAGCAGATCGCGCGGCTGCGCAGCTTCGGCGAACGGCTCGGGCTGGCGTTCCAGCACGTCGACGACCTGCTGGGGATCTGGGGCGACCCGGCGATCACCGGCAAACCGGTGTTCTCCGACCTGCGCACCCGCAAGAAGACCCTGCCGGTGGTCTCCGCGCTGACCTCCGGCACGCCGGCCGGGCAGCGGCTGGCCGCCGTCTACCTCCACGACCAGCCGCTGTCCGGCAGCGACCTGGCCCAGTCCGCCGAGCTGATCGCCCTGGCGGGCGGGCGCAGCTGGAGCCAGAACCAGACCGACGACCTGCTCAACTCGGCGCTGGCCGACCTGCACCGCGCCGATCTCGCCGCTCGACCGGCCGAGCAGCTCAGCGCCCTGGCCCACCTGATGACCCACCGCGATCACTGATCGGCGCCGGTGACCGCCATCGACGGGTGGCGGTCACCGGCGCCGATTGCCGAACAAGCCCCTCGTGATCTCCCGCCCGAGAGCGCCGGCCGCCGACCGGAAGAACGACCGGACCGCCGGGTTGTCCATCGCCTGCTGGAAGATCCCGGGCTTGTCCGGCGCGGCTTCCTCCGGTTCCGGCGTCGGCGCAGCGGCGACCTTGCTCGCCAGGCGCTCGTAGGCGGATTCGCGGTCGATGGTCTGCTGGTACTTGCCGCACAACGGCGAGGAGGCCGCGCTCGACCGCACAGCTTCCTCCCCGATCGTGCCCATCAGCGACCGCGGAGCCCGCAACCTGGTCCAGGCCACCGGTGTCGGAGCGCCGGTCTCGGAGAGCACCGTCACGATCGCCTCGCCGGTGCCCAGCGAGGTCAGCGCCTCGTCGAGCCGGTAGTGCCCGGTGGTCGGGAACGTCTTGACCGTGCGGCTCAAGGCCTTCTGGTCGTCCGGGGTGAACGCGCGGATCGCGTGCTGGACGCGGGCGCCGAGCTGCGAGAGCACCGCGTTGGGCAGATCGGTGGGCAGCTGCGTGCAGAAGAAGACGCCGACCGCCTTGGAGCGGATCAGCTTCACCGTCTGCTCGATGCGCTCCAGGAACGCCTTGGACGCACCGGAGAACAGCAGGTGCGCCTCGTCGAAGAAGAACACCAGCTTCGGGCGGTCGAGGTCGCCTGCTTCGGGCAGCTCCTCGAAGAGCTCGGCCAGCAGCCACATCAGGAACGTGGAGAACAGCACCGGGTCGGCCTGCACGTCGTCCAGCTCCAGCACGTTCACCACGCCCTTGCCGTCGACCTGCCGGAACAGGTCTGCGACCGCGAGCTCCGGTTCGCCGAAGAAATCGGCCCCGCCGCGCGCTTCCAGGTTCGACAGCGCGCGCAGGATCACCCCGGCGGTGGCCGCCGAGACCCCGCCGATGCCGGTCAGCTCCGCCTTGCCCTCGTCGCTGGTCAAGTACTGGATGACCGCGCGCAGGTCCTTGAGGTCCAGCAGCGCCAGGCCGCGCTGGTCGGCCCAGTGGAAGATCAGGCCCAGCGTCGACTCCTGCGTCGGGTTCAGGCCGAGCACCTTGGCCAGCAGCAGCGGCCCGAAGCCGGTGATGGTCGCGCGGATCGGCACGCCGCGCCCGCCGGTGCCCAGCGACCAGAACTGCACGGGGCAGGCGGTGGGCCGCCAGTCGTCGCCGACCTGGGCGGCGCGCTCGGCCACCTTCTCCCCGCCCTCGCCCGCCGCGGCCAGCCCGGAGAGGTCGCCCTTGACGTCGGCGAGCAGCACCGGCACGCCCGCCTCGCTGAGCTGCTCGGCGAGCAGCTGCAGCGTCTTGGTCTTGCCGGTGCCGGTCGCCCCGGCCACCAGGCCGTGCCGGTTCATCGTGGCCAGCGGGATGCGCACCGCCGCCCCGGCCTCGGCGGCGCCGTCCACGACCACCGCCCCGAGTTCGACGGCAGCTCCTCCGGTCGCATAGCCCGAAGCGATCTGCCGCGCCGCGTCGTCCGCCACCAGGTCCTCCCCGCCCGCCGGTCCGTCCCGGATCGAACACTAGGTCCGCGCCCGGCCTGATCCCGGCCGAGCCACCCGGACGGGCGACACGTCGGTGAGTCCGGCACTACCGCCCCGCACAGCGCCCGTCAACAGCCGATCTCTCCCTTGAAGCGCGGTCCACTCCCCGCCTAGAGTGCAGTGGTCGGATGATCCGCCCGCACCGACCCTTCGGTCCATTGTGGAGCACCAGGAGGCAGTCCGTTGCACGACGCTCGCACGGCCATCGTCACGGGGGCGGGATCCGGCATCGGCTACGCCACCGCTGTCGCGCTCGCCGCCGAGGGCTACCGGATCGTGGCCGTCGACATCGCCGCCGACGGGACCGAGCGGGCCGCGGACGCAGTCGCCGCGGCGGGCTCGGAAGCACTGCCGGTCGCGCTGGACGTGCGCGACGCCGATGCGTTCGAGGCCGCCGTCGACCGCGCTGAGCAGCACTTCGGCGGCGCACCGGAGCTGCTGGCCAACATCGCCGGGATCGGGGTCGCCGCGACGCTGACCGAGACCAGCCGCGAGGACTGGGACGCCGTGCTCGGCGTCAACCTCACCGCGCTGTTCGAGACCTGCCGGATCGTGCTGCCCCGGATGGTGGCGGCCGGCGGCGGCTGCATCGTCAACGTCTCCTCGGTGGCCGGAGTGGTCGGCGTGCGCAACCGGGCCGCCTACTGCGCGTCCAAGGCGGGGGTCATCGGTCTGACCCGTTCCATCGCCGTCGACTACGCCGACCGCGGCATCCGGGCCAACGCGATCTGCCCGGGAACGGTGGCCAGCGAGTGGATCGGCAAGATCCTGGCCGACGCGCCGGATCCGGGTGCCGCGCGCGAGGCCATGGAGAAGCGCCAGCTCGACGGCCGGATGGGGACCCCGGAAGAGGTCGCCGAGGGCATCGTCTTCCTGGCCGGAGCCCGTTTCGCCAACGGCAGCGCTTTCGTCATGGACGGCGGCATGACCGCCATCTGAAAACTGCATGTCGGTCGATTTGCGTGGCGGTGCGGGGGCCGAACCTCAGCGCCGCCTGGACTCCGGGATCCCGGACTGATGTATGCCCAGCTTCCCTCGCCGGGCGACCGCTGAGAACCCGCGGCGGTGCAAGCGCCGAGGGTGCGCCAAACGCCTCCGGCGTTTCAAAGACAAAAGAACAAAGTCAAGCTCTCAGCGCGGAAGGAGTGAGCCCGTGAGCGCGCCCGAACTCGATCGGCTCCGGCAGCGGATCAGCGAGGAGGACGCCATGGTGGTGGCGTTCTCCGGAGGTGTCGACTCGGCCCTGCTGGCGGCCGTGGCGCACGAGGTGCTCGGTGCCCGGATGCTGGCCGTCACCGCCGTCTCCCCCAGCCTGGCCGCCGCGGAACGGCGGCAGGCCAAGGAGTTCGCCCGCACCCGCGGCTTCGCGCACGTCGAGGTCTGCACCGACGAGGCGGAGCGGCCGGAGTACGCCGCCAACGACGGAAACCGCTGCTACCACTGCAAGTCCGCGCTGTTCGACGCCGTCGAGCCGCTGGCGGCGGCGATGGGCGCCCGGATCGCGCTGGGCACCAATCTCGACGATCTCGGCGATCACCGCCCCGGGCAGCAGGCGGCCGCGCAGCGCGGTGCGATCGCGCCGATGGTCGACGCCGGGCTGACCAAGGAAGCCGTTCGCCGGGCGAGCCGGGAACTCGGGCTCGGCACCGCGGACAAGCCCGCAGCAGCCTGCCTCGCCTCCCGCGTCGCCTACGGCGATCCGGTCACGCCGGAGGTCCTCGGGCGCATCGAGCGCGCGGAATCCGCGGTGCACGCAATGGGTTTCGGCGTGTGCCGGGTGCGGGCGCACGGTCAGGGCGCGGTGGCCCGGCTGGAGGTTCCCGAAGCCGACATCGAGCGCGCCGCCGCCCAGCACGCCGAGCTGGACCGGGTCGTGCGCGAGGCCGGTTTCCAGTTCTGCGCCGTGGACCTGGGCGGGTTCCGAAGTGGACGGATGAACGCGCTGCTGCCGCTGCTGCCGGTCCGGAGCGCGTCATGACCGGTTTCGCCGATCTCGGCTACGCGCGGGTCGACACCGACCGGGAGGCCAGGCAGGGCCTGCCCGAGGTGGTCTACGCACCGGGCAAGCAGCCCTCGGAGATCACCGGGATCGTCACCGAGCTGCTCGCCCGCAGCACCGGCCCGGTGCTGGTGACGCGGCTCGACGCCGACACCGCCGCGCAGGTCCGCGTGCCCGGCGGCGACTACGACGAGACCGCGCGCCTGCTGGTGTGGCGGCCTGCGCAGCCCCGGCCGTTCCGGGTGTGCATCGCGACCGCGGGCACCGCGGACTGGCCCGTCGCCGCCGAAGCCGAAGCGGTCTGCACCGCGATCGGCCTGACCACCCACGTCGTGCGCGACGTCGGAGTCGCCGGCATCCACCGGCTGCTGGCGGCGCGCGAGGACCTGGCGCGGGCGGACGCGGTGATCGTGGTGGCCGGCATGGAAGGCGCCCTGGCCAGCGCGGTCGGCGGCCTGGTGGCCTGCCCGGTGATCGCCGTGCCCACCTCGACCGGCTACGGCGCGGCGCTGGAGGGCGTGACGGCGCTGCTGGCCATGCTGACCTCGTGCGCGGCCGGGCTGACGGTGGTCAACATCGACTCCGGGTTCGGGGCGGCGATGGCCGCGCACCGGCTCGCCCACACCGCGGCAGGACTTCGATGATCCTCTGGCTCAACCCGGTCACCGGCGCATCCGGTGACATGCTGCTGGGCGCGCTGCTCGGGCTGGGCGCGCCGATCGACGAGGTCCGCGCCGCGATCGACTCGACGGGGCTCGCGGGCTGGCGGTTGCGCGCCGAGCAGGTCCAGGTCGACGGGATCGCGGCGACCAAGGCCGTGGTCGAGGTCGACGACACGAGCACCGAACGGCACGCCTCGGAACTGCTCGCCCGGGTGCGGCGAGCCCGGCCGGAGCCGGTCGCGGAACTGGCCGCCTCGGCTGTCCGCGCGATCGCCGAGGTGGAAGGCGCGCTGCACGGCCAGCACCCCGACGAAGTGCACCTGCACGAGATCGGCGGACTGGACACCGTCGTGGACACCGTGGGAGTGGCCGCCGCACTGCACGCTCTGGGCGTCACAGCAGTGCATTCCGCACCGCTGGCGCTCGGCAGCGGCACCGTTCGCTGCGCGCACGGCGTGCTCCCCGCTCCGGCTCCGGCGACGTTGCAGCTGCTGCGCGGCGCGGCGATCGTCGGCACCGATCTGCCCGGTGAGGCGGTGACACCGACCGGCGCCGCACTGCTGCGAGCGGCCGGGACCAGGTTCACCCCACCTCCGGCGATGATCGTGCAGGACACCGCGTACGGTGCCGGGAACCGGCGGTTCTCCCAGCGGCCCAACGTGCTTTCCGCGACCCTCGGCGCGCCGCTGAACGCCGCGGCCGAGCCGCTGGTGGCCCTGGAGTGCAATGTGGACGATGTGACCGGCGAGCTGCTCGGCCACGTCATCGACCGCGCGCTGCTGGCCGGTGCGGCTGATGCGTGGATCACCCCGGCGACGGCGAAGAAGTCCCGCCCCGCCCACGTGCTGCACGTCCTGTGCCGCCCGGAGAGGGAACCGGAGCTGACCGAGCTCGTGCTCGCCGAGACCGGCAGTCTCGGCATCCGCCGTCACCCGGTCGACCGGGTGGCGCTCCCCCGCCGCACCACGACGGTCACCGTGGAAGGCCACGAGATCCGCCTGAAGCACGGACCGTGGCGCACCAAACCCGAGCACGACGACGTGGTGGCGGCCGCGACCGCGCTCGGGCTCCCGCTCCGCACCGTCGCGGCCCGGGCTCTGGGCGCTCAGCCCTCGGAGCCGTGACGGACGATCTTGAGCAGCTGCGCGCGGAAGTGCTCGTAGTCGTCGACCACGCCCAGCAGCAGCTGGGATTCGCGCTCCTCCCGCCGCGCCTCGGCCAGGGTCCGGCGTCCCGCGTCGGTGATCTGCGCGATGGTCCGCCTGCGGTCGTCCGGGTCGACGCCGCGGGTGACCAGGCCGGTCCGCTCCAAGCGCTCGGTGGTGCGGCTCATCGTCTGGTCGGTGACGCGGCACAGCACCGCCAGCTCCCGCTGGGTGCGCGGCTGGGCCTGGAGGTGGTGCAGGACGATGAGCCCGGCGTGGGTCAGGTCGTGTCCGGCGAGGACGTCGTCGAACCGGGACTCGACGAGTCGCGCCGCGACCGAGAGCAGCCGGCCGGTCGGCCACGACGCCACGTCCTCCTCCGGCTCGCCGGCGACCGGCAGCACTGCGCGCTTCCTGCTGGGCATGGCTCATTCTCCCACCCCGCCCCAGCTCCTCCGCCGCACCGGACCAATTGTTCAGCATGCTGATCAATTACGATGTTCAGCGTGCTGAACAATCCGCGCAGCGTGCTCGGCTGGGGAATCCCGGTGTGCCTGCTGCTCACCGCCGGCGTCTGGCTGGGCGGCCGGTGGCTCGACGTCGAACTGCTCCCGGATCAGGGCGCCTCCTGGTACTACTGGAAACTCCCCGAACCCACGTTCTGGACCAGGGCGACGGCGTGGCTCGGATACCTCGCCCACCAGCTGTTCTCCTGGGGCCTCATCCACTACGCGCAGCGACGCGTCCGGCACTACGCGGACGGGCTGCACCCGGTCAACGTCGTCGCACTGGCCGGCAACTTCGCCTTCATCGCGCTGCACGAGGTGCAGAGCCAGCTGTTCTACGACGGGCTGGCCCAGGACGTCTCGATCTTCAGCTCGCAGGGCTCGGTGATCGTGCTGCTGATCGTCGTCCTGATCATGGAGAACCGGCGGCGCGGCATGTTCTTCGGCCGCCCGGCACCGATCTCCGCGGAGGTCGGCCGGTTCTTCCGGAAGTACCACGGCTACCTGTTCAGCTGGGCCGCGGTGTACACGTTCTGGTACCACCCGATGGAGAGCACCAGCGGCCACCTGATCGGCTTCGCCTACATGTTCCTCCTGCTGCTGCAGGGAAGCCTCTTCTACACCCGCACGCACACCTCCCGCTGGTGGACGCTGGCGCTGGAACTGCTGGTGGTCGTGCACGGCACCTTGGTCGCGGTGATGAACTCCGGCCCGGACGGGATGTGGCCGATGTTCCTGTTCGGCTTCCTCGGCGTCTTCGTCATCACGCAGATGCACGGCCTCGGCCTGTCCGCCCGCACCCGCTGGGTGCTCGCGGCGCTCTACCTCGGCAGCGCCTTCGCGGTGTACTCCAGCCGTTCGCTGGCCGATCTCGGCGAGATCGTGCGCATCCCGCTCATCGAGTACCTGGTGGTGGCGGTGGTCGCCCTGCTCACCTGGCTCGGTCTGCTCGGCCACCGGCTCATCCGGCGCCCGGCCGAGGTCGCGGCACCGGAGCGGACCGACTGACGATCACGCGCGGTCTCGGCAGGTGTGCCAGGCTCCGGTGGCATGGACTGGGAACGAGCACTCGCGTGGGTCGCCGACTACGAGCGGGCGTGGCGGGCGCCGGGCGTCGACGCCCTCGCGCAGCTCTTCACCGCCGACGCCACCTACCTGCAGGCGCCGTACGAGGAACCGCGCACCGGTCTGCCCGCGATCGCGCGGATGTGGGAGGACGAACGCACGGGACCGGACGAGCAGTTCCGGATGACCAGCGCTCCGGTGGCCCTCGAAGGTGACACCGCGGTCGTCCGCGTGGCGGTCCAGTACGGCGATCCGCCGGTTCAGGAGTACCGCGACCTGTGGGTCATCGGCTTCGCCGCGGACGGCAGGTGCCGGTCCTTCGAGGAGTGGCCGTTCTGGCCGGGCAAGGGCTACCAGGCCGGCTGAGGCGCGCCGATTCTTCGCCCACCGGTTGCCGGATCGTCACCGCCGCCTCATCGCGGCAGGGTGATCGCCGACCACCATGATCGTCGTGCAGGAGGCGATCCCGGCGGACCGGGCGGGTCCGCGACGAGTTCGCGCGCTGGCGGTCCTCGGCGACTCGGTCGGTGCGGGCATGGGCGACCCGGTGGCAGGCGGCTGGCGGGGCTTCGCGCCGCTGCTGGCCGAAGCGCTCGGCGCGGCTGAGCTGGCGAACGTGTCGTCCAGCGGAGCGCGCGTGGCCGACGTGCACAGCACCCAGCTGCCCGCGGCTCTGCGCGCCGCGCCGGAGGCCGCCGTGGTGCTGGTCGGCATGAACGACACGATGCGCTACGACTTCGACCCGCCGCGGCTGCGGCGGTTGCTGACCGACGTCGTGCGGGCGCTCACCGCGGCCGGGACGATCGTCGTGACGATCCGCTACCACGACCACGGGCGGGTCTTCCGGCTGCCCGGGCCGCTGCGCGCGGCGCTGGCCAGGCGGATCGACGCGCTCAACCGGATCCTGGAGGAGGTCGCCGAAGAGCACGCGGCGGGGATCGTGGACCTGGACCGGCTGCCCGGCGTCTACCACCCGAGGACGTGGAGCGTCGACCGGTTGCACCCGTCGGAGCTCGGGCACCGGCTGCTGGCCGCATCGCTGGCCGAGGAGTTCCAGACCGTCGGCGTCGCGGTGCCCGGCGAGGTCTCCCTGGCCGCTTCCGGCGGCATCCGGACCAGCGGTTTCGACCACCTGCGCTGGCTGGTCGGCAAAGGCCTCCCGTGGCTGCTCGTCCGCGGGCACTACCTGATCCGCTACTGCCTGCGGGTGCTGGTGCGCGCCGCGCTGCAGCGGTTCTCCGCGCCTAGCTCAGGAAGCGGTCCAGCGTGATCGGCAGGTCGCGGACGCGGATGCCGGTCGCGTGGTGCGCCGCGTTGGCGATCGCCGCCGCGGTGCCCACGATGCCCAGTTCGCCGATCCCCTTGGTGCCCATCGGGTTCACGTACGGGTCGTGCTCGTCGATCCAGTCCACCTCGATCTCACCGATGTCGGCGTTGGTCGCGATGTGGTAACCGGCGAAGTCGTGGTTGACCACGTGCCCGTAGCGCGGGTCCACCACGCTGTGCTCGTGCAGCGCCATGGACAGGCCCATGGTCATCCCGCCCAGCAGCTGCGACCGCGCCGTCTTGGCGTTGACCATCCGGCCGGCCGCGAAGATGCCCAGCATCCGCGGCACCCGCACCTCCCCGGTGTCGGCGTGCACCCGGACTTCGGCGAACTGCGCGCCGAAGCTGTGCATCGCCATCTGCCCGGCGTACGGGTTGTCCGGGAGCGCGCCGGTGACCTCGACGCCCTCGTCCGGGACCGGCTCGCCGCTCGGCAGCTGCGCGCGCAAGCGGCGCGCCGCGTCCACGATCGCCGAGCCCCAGCAAGTGATCCCGGTCGAACCGCCGGCACCGGAGGCGTAGGGCAGGTCGGTGTCGCCGATGCTCAGCTGGACATCGGACATCTCCACGCCCAGCGCGTCCGCCGCGATCTGGGTCAGCGCCGTCCACGCGCCGGTGCCGATATCGGCCGCGCCGATCAGCACCCGGTAGCGGCCGTCCGGCCGGGCCTGGATGGTGGCGCGCGTGCCCGGCATGCTGAACACCGGGTACGTCGAGGAGGCGACTCCGGTTCCCACCAGCCAGTGGCCGTCGCGACCGGAGCGCGGTGCGGGATCGCGCTGCGCCCAGCCGAAGCGCTGCGCGCCTTCGCGCAGGCAGGCCACCAGGTTCCGGCTGGAGAAGGGACGCCCGGTCGACGGGTCGGTGTCCGGCTCGTTGCGGATGCGGAACTCCACCGGGTCCAGGCCGCAGGCGATGGCCATCTCGTCCACCGCCACCTCCAGGCCGAACATGCCGGGGCACTCGCCCGGCGCCCGCATCCACGACGGCACCGGCACGTCCAGCTCGGCGACCCGGTGCGTGGTGCGGCGGTTGGGCGCGGCGTACATGGTGCGAGTGGGGACCGCGGTCTGCTCCACGAACTCCTTGATCCGGGAGGTCTGCGACACCGCGTCGTGGCTGATCGCGGTCAGCCGGCCCGCCGCGTCGCTGCCCAGCCGGAGGCGCTGGAGGGTGCCGGTGCGGTAGCCGACGATGGTGAACATCTGCTGCCTGGTCAGCACCAGCTTCACCGGCCGCGGCGCGACCAGCCGGGCGGCCATCGCGGCCAGCACCACGTGCGCGTGCGGTACGCCCTTGGCGCCGAAGCCGCCGCCGACGTGCGGGCACACCACGTGGATGCGCTGCTCGTCCAGGCCGAAGACCGCCGCGATGCTGTCCCGGACCCAGTGCACGCCCTGGGTGGAGTCGTAGAGGGTGAGGTCGCCGTCGGTCCAGCTGGCTATCGTGGCGTGCGGTTCCAGCGGGTTGTTGTGCTCCTGCGGCGTCGTGTAGACCTCGTCGACCACCACCGCGGCGCTGGCCAGCGCCGCGTCCACGTCGCCTTCGGCGGTGTCGGTCCGGAACCCGCCGTTGACCAGCTCCGGCTTGACCAGGTCCGGCCGGGCCGGGTGCAGGTCGACGTCGTGCTCCTGCTGCTCGTAGCCGACGTGCACCAGCTGCGCGGCCCGGCGCGCGGCCTCGACGCTCTCGGCGAGCACCGCCCCGATCAGCTGGCCGTGGAAGGCGATCTCCGGGGACTGCAGGATGGCCAGCTCGGCGTCCTGCGCCGAGGCCAGTTCCGGGGCGTTCTCGTGCGTGAGCACCGCGATCACGCCCGGTTCCCGCATCGCCTCGGCGGGATCGATGCCGGTGATCCGGCCGCGCGTGATCTCGGCCTGCAGCGGGAAGGCGTGCACCGGCTGGTCGACCGGGTGCTCCGCGGCGTACAACGCCGCGCCCCGGACCTTCTCCGCGCCGTCGATGCGGTCCACGGGAGCGCCGATGATGCTGGTCGTCGCGGTCATCGCGGCACCCCCGAGAGCTCGGAAAGCACGCTGACGATCATGTTGCGCGCCAAGGGGACCTTGAACTCGTTGCCGGGCAGCGGCCTCGCCCCGGCGAGCTCGGCGTCGGCGGCCCGGCGGAACCCCTCCACCGACGCTTCGGCACCGCGCAGCACCGCTTCGGCCTCGGTCGCCCGCCACGGCTTGTGCGCGACGCCGCCCAGCGCCAGGCGGACATCGCGCACGACGCCGTCAGCGGTGTCGACCGCCGCGGCCACCGACACCAGCGCGAAGGCGAAGGACGCGCGGTCGCGGGCCTTGCGGTAGCGGGAGTTGGTGGCGAAGTCCAGCTGCGGGACGTCGACCGAGGTGATCAGCTCGCCGTGCTCCAGCACCGTGTCCCGCTCCGGTTCGTCACCGGGCAGCCGGTGCAGGTCCACCAGCGGGATCGCCCTCGGCCCGCGCGGCCCCTCCGTGTTGACCACGGCGTCGAGAGCCGCCAGCGCGACGGCCATGTCCGACGGGTGGGTGGCGATGCAGGCTTCGGAAGCGCCGAGGACGGCGTGGTCGCGCTGGAAGCCCTCCCGCGCCGAGCAGCCGGTGCCCGGTTCGCGCTTGTTGCAGGGCGTGTTGAGGTCCTGGAAGTAGGGACATCTGGTGCGCTGCAACAAGTTCCCGCCGGTCGTGGCGAGGTTGCGCAGCTGTCCTGACGCACCGGCCAGGACCGCCTGCGACAGCACCGGGAACCGCCGGCGGATCACCGGGTCGGCGGCCAGCGCGCTGTTGGTCACCGCCGCGCCGATCCGCACGAAGTCCGGGTGCGCTTCGATCCGGTCGGAGGTCAGCTGCCGGACGTCGACCAGCAGGTCGGGCACCTCGACCTCCAGCTTCATCAGGTCGACCAGGTTGGTGCCACCGGCCAGGTACGCCGCCTCGGGCGCCTCGGCGAGCGCGCTCACCGCGCTGCCGATGTCCGGGGCGTGCTGGTAGCGGAACGGCCTCATCGCTGCGCGACCTCCACGATCGCCGGGATCATGTTGGCGTAGGCGCCGCAGCGGCACAGGTTGCCGCTCATCCGCTCGCGAACCTCGTCGCTGAGCTCCGCGGCGTCGGGGGTGACCGCGCTGGGCTCCCCCTCGCGCATCTCCTGCATCATGCCCACCGCGGACACCACCTGACCCGGTGTGCAGTAGCCGCACTGGAACGCGTCGTGCTCGATGAACGACCGCTGCAGCGGGTGCATGTCCGCGTCGGCCAAGCCGTCGGCGGTGCGCAGGTTCGCGCCGTCGTAGGCCACCGCCAGCATCAGGCAGCTGTTGACCCGGCGATCGCCGAGCAGCAGCGTGCACGCACCGCACTGGCCGTGGTCGCAGCCCTTCTTCGGGCTGGTGATGCCGAGCCGCTCGCGCAGCGCGTCCAGGACCGTGGTGCGGGTGTCGACGACGAGGCTGTGCTCGACGCCATCCACGACGAGGGTGATCTCGGTGTCCAAAGCGCCTCCCCTCAAGAGCTGCCAACCAGGCGTACCCGCCTCCCGGACCCCGCATTCACCCGTTCTCGTCCGGCACCTCCTCGCTGAGCCGCTCGTCGAGGGACTCGCCCTCGCGCTCCTCCCGCGGCGTCGGACGGCTCTCGGTCTCCCGGGTCCACCGGTCCGGCGGCTGCACTCCGCGCTCCACCGGGTCATCGCCGAGCTCCTCCTCGTCGAGGCGCTCAGCTCCCTGCAAGGTCTCGGGTTCTTCGGGTTGCTCGGTCATCCTGCTCATCTCCGTTCGGTCAGATCCGCCCACGGATCGCTCTTCTGCGCCAGCCTGCGCGCCATGTTGGCCAGGCCGTAGGACTGCGGTTCCGCGCGACCGAGCTCGTCGATGTCCAGCGGGGTCGCCGCCGGGGCACCGGGCCGGGCGCGCAGCGAGTAGGGCGCGATCGCGGTCTGGCCGTAGGCGTTGCGGTTGGTGTCCAGGAAGATCCGGTCGCCCCGCTGGTCCTTGCGCTGCTCGGTGGTCAGGCGCCGCGGTTCGTCGCGGACCGCTTCCTCGGCCAGCTCGCGCAGGTCGGCCCGGACCTCGTCGAACTCGCGCTCGGCGCGCAGCGGCGCGGCGACGTGGAAGCCCCGGCCACCGGTGGTCTGCACGTGCGGGTCCAGCCCGGCGTCGCGGAAGCGCTCGCACATCCGGCGGGTCACCTGGCGCAGCTCGGTCAGCCCGGTGCCCTCCGGCGGATCCAGGTCGAGCACCACCAGCACCGGCCGCTCCAGGTCGTCCACTGTGGATAGCCCGAGGTGGAACTCCAGGCAGGCCTGCCCGGCCAGGTAGAGCAGCGTCGCGGCGTCGTCGACGACCACGTGGTGCACCACACCGCGCGCACCGCGCTGCGGCACCGACACCACCCGGATCCAGTCCGGGAAGTAGTCCGAGGCCTCCTTCTGGAAGAACCCGCCGTCGCCGATCCCGTCCGGGAAGCGGCGCAAGGTCAGCGGTCTTCCCCTGCTGTGCGCGATCATCACCTCGGCCACGGACCGGTAGTAGTCCATCACGTCCTGCTTGCGGTAGCCGCTGCCGGGGTAGAGCACCTTGTCCGGATTGGACACGTCGAACCGGTGCCCGTCGGCCTCCCACCGCGCGCTCATCGGAGCTCGTCGTTCGTCCGGCCGGAGCGGACCGACTCCGGCTGGGTGCTCACCGGGTTCCGGCGCCGATCGGCACCGTCGTCGTCCACCTTCACCAGCAGCCACTGCTCCTTCCCGCGGAAATCGGTGCGCGTGAGCGCGAAATCGCCGTGCAGCTTCGTGCCGTGCAACCGCACCTTGACGTGCCCGGCCGCGAGCGCGTCGGCCATCGGCACCGGTTCGCCGTCGCGCTCGGTGTCGTTGCGGTAGGTGCCGGTGTCCCAGACGCTCACCGTGCCCGCGCCGTAGCCCTCCGGGATCTCGCCCTCGAAGTCGGCGTAGTCCAGCGGGTGGTCCTCGGTCGGCGTCGCCAGCCGCTTGTCGCGCGGGTCGAGCGACGGGCCCTTCGGCACCGCCCAGGACTTGAGCACGCCGTCCACCTCGAGCCGGAAGTCGTAGTGCAGACTGGAGGCGTCGTGCCGCTGCACCACGAAGCGCGGCCGGTCCCCGGGTTCACCTCCGCTGGGCTCCCCGGACCGCCGCAGGTCGCGCTTGCGCCGGTAGGTTCCGAGTCCGTCCTCAGCCATGCCCCGGTCCTACCCGGAGTGTTCGTCCGCTAACCAAGAGCGACCGACCGCGATGCGAAAACCGCCTGCTGACACGTCAAGTTGAGACGATCGGGTGAAACCTGGAACCAATCGGCGGCGCATTTGTTCCTATGGGGCGAGGAAAAGCGTTGTCGCCAGCCAGGGAGACCACCAATGCAGCAGCACGTGCACGCCGAACTGATCGGCGGCCCGGAGGACGGCCGGTCGTTCATCATCCCCGCGCCGGAGGCGGACTTACCCCTCGGTCAGTTCACCTTCCCCTCCCCGCGAGATGGCGAGTCGCCGTGCGCGCGCTACGACCGGCACGACCGCCGCGCCGATGGCGTCTGGCGCTACCAGTACGCAGGAGAGCCCGCCATCCGCTCGTGACCGCCGCGATCACGCCGCGTCCCCGAATCGGTCAAGTCACCCGACCCACCTCTAGTTAGCATCGATAACGAACCTGGTTCGCCGATGCACCCTGGAGGCACCATGCCGCTGACCGAGCGGATCACCGGCGCAGTGGCCGCGCCCGCGACCGATGACGAGTTCGACCCGCTCGCCGAGCTGGCCGAAGTGCTCGCCGGAGTCGGCCTGAGCCCGACCGACGCGGGCGGGCGGATCACCTTCCGCGGCGCCGACCCGGTGGTGCCCAGCACGCTGCGGCTCGGCGGCGCCGCCGGCATCGCACTGGCCGCGAAGTCGGTGGCGATGGCCAAGATCTGGCAGCTGCGCGGCGGTTCCGGCCAGGACATCGCGGTCGACCTGCGTCGCACGCCGCACCGGTTGTGCCCGTTCTACGACCGCAAGTGGGAGCTGCTCAACGGCTATCCGGCGAGCAGCCCGGCCAACGTCGGCAACGCGCTCGGCTTCGCCTTCTACCGCACCGCGGACGACCGCTGGGTGATGCCGCTCAACCCGTACCCGAAGCTGAGGGTCGCCACCCAGAAGCTGCTCGGCGTGCCCGACGACGCCGACGCGGTGGCCGAGGCCATCGCCGGGTGGCGGGCCCGCGACCTGGAGGACGCCGGGGCCGAGGCGGGCGTGGTGATGCCGATGCTGCGCACCCCGGCAGAGCTGTTCACCGAGCCGCACTACCAGGAATCGCTGGTCCACCAGCCGCTGATCGAGGTCACCAGGATCGGCGACAGCGAGCCCGAGCCGTTCCGGCCCGGCGCCGCCCCGCTGGACGGCGTCCGGGCGCTGGGCATGGGCCATGTGATCGCCGGCGCGGGCGCCGGGCGGGCGCTGGCGCTGCACGGTGCCGACGTGCTCAACCTGTGGCGGCCCGACGAGCTGGAGCACGACACCACCTACGTCACCGCCAACGTCGGCGTGCGCTCGTCCACAGTGGATCCCCACCGCGATGGCGGACGGCAGCTGATCCAGCGGTTGCTCGCCGGCGCGGACGTCTTCTTCGCCAACCGGCGTCCCGGCTACCTGGAGCGGATCGGCCTGTCAGCGGAGCAGGCCGCGGCAGCGCGGCCGGGCATCATCCACGTCACGACCTCCTTCAACGGCCGCACCGGGCCGTGGGCCCAGCGGGTCGGCTTCGACCAGTCCGCGGGCAGCGTGGTGGGCATGATGAACCTCGAAGGCGACGGAGAAACCCCGCAGCTGCCGCCGATCCTGGTGGTCAACGACTACATCGTGTCCTGGCTGATGGCCGTCGGTGCCGCCCAGGCGCTCATCCGCCGCGCCACCGAAGGCGGCAGCTACCGCGTGCACGTCTCGCTGACCCGCGCGGCGCTGTGGATCCTGAGCATGGGCGTCTTCGACCGCGACTACGCCCGCTCCATCGCCGGCACCGGCGAGGAGCACGCCTACCTCGCTCCGGAGACCTTCACCGCCGACACCCCGCTCGGCCGCTACCAGGGCGTCACCGACCAGGTCCGGATGAGCGAAACGCCCGGCGACTACCGCCCGGTCCTGGTCCCCCGCGGTTCCTCCCGGCCGGAGTGGCTGCCCCGCTGACCGCCCGCCGGGGCGACCTCCACAAGCCCCCGGCTGATCTGACAGGGGCGTGTGGGAAGGTGCTGATGTGCGCATCGCGAGCTGGAACGTCAACTCCGTCGGGGCCCGGTTGCCGAAGCTGGTCGACTGGCTGGGCACCGCCGAGCCGGACGTGCTGTGCCTCCAGGAACTCAAGTGCGCCGAGGACGCCTTCCCGTACGACGAGATCGGCGCGCTGGGTTACGAGGTCGCCGCGCACGGCACCGGTCGGTGGAACGGCGTGGCGGTGCTGTCCAAGGTCGGCATCGAGGACGTCCGCCGCGGACTGCTCGACGAGCCCGGTTTCCTCGCCGACGGCGCGATGTTCGAGGCGGTGGAGCCGCGCGCGATCGGCGCCACCTGCGGTGGCGTCCGCGTCTGGTCGGTGTACGTGCCCAACGGCCGCGACATCACCCACGCGCACTACGCCTACAAGCTGCGCTGGCTCGACGCGCTGCGCGCCACCGCCGCCGAGGAGCTGGCCGAGCTGCCGTTCGCCGTCCTCGGCGACTTCAACATCGCCCCGACCGACGCCGACGTCTGGGACATCGCCGAGTTCGCGGGCTGCACCCACGTCACCGAGGAGGAGCGCAAGGCCCTCACCGCGCTCGGCGAGATCGGCCTGGCCGAGGTCCTCCCGCGCGCTCTGAAGTACGACGTGCCCTTCACCTACTGGGACTACCGCGCACTGCGCTTCCCCAACAACCAGGGCATGCGCATCGACCTGGCCTACGGTAACGAGCGCTTCACCGCGGCGGTCACCGACGCCTACGTCGACCGCAACGCCCGCAAGGGCAAGGGCACCTCCGACCACGCCCCGGTGGTCGTGGACCTCGACCTCCCCTGACGGGCCCCAGGACCCGGCACTCCCAGAAGACCTGGTACCCCATCGGCGTGCCCACCACCCGACACGCCGACGGCGCGTCGGAAGTAACGCAATTTCAATTGAAATTGGACCTCTGATTTCAATTGAAATTGCGGTTTTCGTCCACATCCGTCGGCGCATCGGGGGGGGGGTGACGCGCCGACGATCCGCAAATTCCATTGAAATCGACGCTCTGATTTCCATTGAAGTTGCGCGGATCAGGTGTGCTCCGGTTCGAACTCGTCGAAGATCAGCCAGGTGTGGCAGGTGCGCACGCCCGGTAGCGACTGGATGTGGTCGAAGACCAGGTTGCGCAGGGACACGTTGTCCTCTGTGCGCACCCGGACCACGATGTCGAACTCCCCCGCCACCAGCGCCACGTGCTCGACCGAGTCGATCGCGGCCAGCCTGCGGGACACCTCGCGCCAGGTGTCCTGCTCGATGGACAGCCCGATCAGCGCCGCGGTGCCCAGCCCGGCCTTGGTCGGCTCGACGCGGGCGTGGAAACCGGTGATCACCCCGCTGTCGAGCAGCCGGTCCAGCCGCCCGTGCGCATTGGTGCGGGAGATGTTGACCCGCTCGGCCAGCGTGCGGATGGACATCCGGCCGTCGCGGGCCAGCTCGTCGACGATGCGCGCGTCGATGTCGTCCAGCGCCGGAGCCGATCGTCCGGTCCGGGCGCGCCGGAGGCCGCTCCCGCCGGACTTCTGGTCGATCATCACGTGCTCCTGAAGCCGTTCGTTCCGATTGCTCGCCGATGACTTGTATCACATGGCACCGCTGGCCGACGATCTCAAGCCAGTCGTCCAATGGAGGTGTCGACCGTGGAATGGCTTCCGTCGAGCAGTCCGGTGCAGCTGCCGGATCCGAACCACCCGGCGCCGGAGCCGTCCCGGCTGCTGGCCGCCTACCGGGCGATGGTCGTGGGCCGCCGGTTCGACGCGCAGGCCACCACGCTCACCAAGCAGGGCCGGCTGGCGGTGTACCCGTCCTCGCGCGGCCAGGAGGCCTGCCAGGTCGGCGCCGCGCTGAGCATCGGCGCGCAGGACTGGCTGTTCCCCACCTACCGGGACTCGGTGGCGCTGGTGACCCGCGGCATCGATCCGGTGGAGGTGCTGACGCTGCTGCGCGGGGACTGGCACTGCGGCTACGACGTGCCGAGCACCCGCACCGCACCGCAGTGCACGCCGCTGGCCACCCAGACCTTGCACGCGGTCGGCCTGGCGCACGGCGAGGCCCGCAAGGGCCGCGACACGGTCGCGCTGGCGCTGATCGGCGACGGCGCCACCAGCGAGGGCGACTTCCACGAGGCGCTGAACTTCGCCGCGGTGTTCCGCGCACCGGTGGTGTTCCTGGTGCAGAACAACGGTTATGCGATCAGCGTGCCGCTGGCCAAGCAGTCCGTCGCGCCGTCCTTGGCGCACAAGGGAATCGGCTACGGCGTGCGCAGCGAGCAGGTGGACGGCAACGACGCGGCGGCCGTGCTGTCGGTGCTGGACACCGCCGTGGCCCACGCGCGGTCCGGCGGTGGGCCGTTCCTGATCGAGGCGCACACCTACCGGATGGAGGCGCACACCAACGCCGACGACGCCGGGCGCTACCGCTCGCCCGACGAGGTCGAGCAGTGGCGGCAGCGGGACCCCATCGACCGGCTGGAGCGCCAGCTGCGCGAGAGCGGGCACCTCGACGACACCGCGGTCGAGCAGATCGCCGCGGAGGCCGAGGAGTTCGCCGTGCAGGTCCGCAGCCGCATGCAGGCCGAGCCGAGCACCGACCCGGCGGACCTCTTCCGCCACGTCTACGCCGAGCCGACCCCGCAGCTGACCGAGCAGCTCGCCCAGCTCCGAGCCGAACAGGAGGCGTTGTGATGGCACCGACCAGCATGGCGCAGGCGCTCAACGCGGCGCTGCGCGACGCGATCGCCGAGGACGAGCGGGTCGTGGTCTTCGGCGAGGACGTCGGCAAGCTCGGCGGGGTCTTCCGGATCACCGACGGCCTGCAGGACGCCTTCGGCGAGGACCGCTGCTTCGACACCCCGCTGGCCGAGTCCGGCATCGCCGGGTTCGCCGTGGGCATGGCGATGGCCGGGTTCCGCCCGGTGGTGGAGATGCAGTTCGACGCCTTCGCCTTCCCCGCCTTCGAGCAGGTCGTCTCGCACGTGGCCAAGATGCGCAACCGAACCCGCGGCGCGGTGGCGCTGCCGATGGTGATCCGGATCCCGTTCGCGGGCGGCATCGGCGGCGTCGAGCACCACTGCGATTCCAGCGAGGCCTACTACGCGCACACCCCCGGCCTGAAGGTCGTCACCCCGTCCGGCGCGGCCGATGCGTATTCGCTGCTGCGCGAGGCGATCGAGGACCCGGATCCGGTGGTGTTCCTGGAGCCCAAGAAGCTCTACTGGTCCAAAGAGGACGTCGAACTGCCGGTGACCACCGAGCCGATCGGCCGCGCCGCGATCCGCAGGCGGGGCCGCGACGCCACGCTGATCGCCTACGGCCCCAGCGTCGCGCTGGCGATGGAGTCGGCGGCGGCCGCGGCCGAGGAGGGCTGGGACGTGCAGGTCGTCGACGTGCGCAGCCTGGTGCCCTTCGACGACGAGACGGTGACCGCCGCGGTCCGCGAGACCGGCCGGTGCGTGGTGCTGCAGGAAGCGCAGGGATTCGCCGGGGTCGCCGCGGAGATCGCGGCCCGCGTGCAGGAGCGCTGCTTCCACTCGCTGTCCGCCCCGGTGCTGCGCGTCTCCGGCTTCGACGTCCCGTACCCGCCCCCCAAGCTGGAGCACAGCCACCTGCCCAACGTTGACCGCGTGCTCGATGCCCTGGCCCGGCTCCAGTGGGACGACCAGCCCGACGTGAAGTGGCTCGACGCACGGGAGGGAGCAGCGTGAACAGCCCTGCACCGCTCAACCGCACCTCAGTGGACCGTGACGCAACCCGGCCGCAAGAAACCCCTGAAACGCAGGACCGAACCCGAAACGCAACCACCACGGCGAATCGCAAAGAGGCGGGGCAGTTCACCCTGCCGGACCTGGGCGAGGGGCTCACCGAGGCGGAGATCGTCCGCTGGCACGTCGCGGTCGGCGACCGCGTCGCGGCGGACCAGGTGGTCGTCGAGGTGGAGACCGCGAAGGCGGTCGTGGACGTGCCGTGCCCGCTGGCCGGAGTCGTCGAGGCGCTGCACGGCGAGCCCGGTGACGTGATCGCGGTGGGCGCCCCGCTGACCACGATCAGCGGCGACTCCTCCCCGCACGAGCAGCACCGGACCGAGGAGCGGGCCGGATCGGGCAACGTGCTCGTCGGTTACGGGACCGGTACCGCGGCGCGGAGGCGCCGCCAGCGGGTCCGGCCGCAGCACGCCGTGGCACGGCCCGCGACGGGTGCCCCGCGCGTGCTGTCGCCGATCGTGCGCCGGCTGGCCAAGCAGCACGGCGTCGATCTGTCCAGTGTGGATGGTTCAGGCCCGGGCGGGGTGATCCTGCGCCGCGACGTGGAGGCCGCCCGGCTGCCGGAGCCGGAGCGGGACGAGGTGCGCATCCCGCTGCGCGGGCTGCGCGGCGCGGTGGCCGACAAGCTCACCCGCAGCCGCCGCGAGATCCCGGACGCGACCACGTGGGTGGACGTCGACGCGACCCGGCTGCTGGAGGCCCGCGACGAGCTGAGATCGCGCGGCATCGGGCTGCTGGCGCTGCTCGCGCGGTTCTGCGTCGTCGGGCTGCGCCGGTTCCCGGAGCTCAACTCCTCCGTGGACACCGAGCGGGACGAGATCGTCCAGCACAGCCGCATCGGCCTCGGCTTCGCCGCCCAGACCCCGCGCGGCCTGGTGGTGCCGGTGGTCCGCGACGCGCACGAGATGACCACCGCGCAGCTCGCCGAGGCGATCGCCCACCGCACCGAACGGGCCCGCGCGGGCGAGCTCGAACCGAAGTACCTCACCGGCGGCACCTTCACGCTCAACAACTACGGCGTGTTCGGCGTGGACGGCTCGACGCCGATCATCAACCACCCGGAGGCGGCGATCCTCGGCGTGGGCCGCATCGTCGACAAGCCCTGGGCCCACCGGGGCGAGCTGGCGCTGCGCAAGGTCACCCAGCTGTCGCTGACCTTCGACCACCGCGTCTGCGACGGCGGCACGGCGGGCGGGTTCCTCCGCCACCTGGCGGACTGCGTGGAGAATCCCATCACAGCTCTCGCCGACGTCTGAGGCACCGCGGCTAAAATGGGGGCACGGCAAGGCGCGAGCGGGACGACCCGTGAGCGAGGACGCGAGCAGGGACGGCCCCGCAGATTGCAGGTCCACATCCGTGCGGACAGCATCCACCCACCGGACCGTCATCACACCCGCGGTGATCTTCCGGCTGCTGCTGGGCTGGGGTGCCTTCGCCGGCGTCCTGCTCGCCGAACCGGTCCTCTCCGCGCACCTGCCGGGCCCCGCGCTGATCGGTGTGCTCGCGGGCATCATCGCCGTGATCGTCGTCTGCGCCTTCGGCGTGGTCACCCAGGCCGAGCACCTGGCGCACCGCCTGGGCGACCCCTACGGCACGCTCGTGCTGACGCTGTCCATCGTGCTGATCGAGGTCGTCCTGATCTCCGCGGTGATGCTCGGCCCCGGCGAGCACGCCACCATCGCCCGCGATTCGGTGATGGCGGTATCGATGATCATCATGAACCTGGTCATCGGCGTCGCGCTGCTCGTCGGCGGGACGCGGCACGACGACCTGGAACCCAACCGCACCGGCGTCTCGGCCTACCTGTCCCTGCTCGTGGTGCTCTCGACGCTCGCCTTCGCCCTGCCCGGCCTCATCGGCACCGGTGGTGCCTACCGGCCGGCGCAGGCGATCCCGGTCATCGCACTGACCGTGCTGCTGTACGCGTACTTCCTGCACCGGCAGATGGGCGAGCAGCGCGCGGACTTCCAGGAGGTCTCCGCCTCCCCCGGCGCGGACGAGGAGCGGCCGGCGATCTCCGAGGTGCTGTCGAAGCACCGTTCCGAGATCGTCCTGCGCGCGGTCGTCCTCGTGCTGACCGTGGTGCCCATCGTGCTGCTCTCGCACGACATGGCCGCGCTGCTCGACGACGGTCTCGGCCGCGCCGGGGCGCCCGTGGCGCTCTCGGGCATCCTCATCGCCATGATCGTGTTCCTGCCGGAGACGATCACCGCGGTGCGGGCCGCGCACACCGGGGAGATCCAGCGGGTGAGCAACCTCTGCCACGGCGCGCTGGTGTCGACGGTCGGCCTGACCATCCCGGCAGTGCTGACCATCGGGCTGCTGACCGGGCAGACCGTGGTGCTCGCGGAGAGCCCGGCCAACCTGGTGCTCCTCGGCATCACCATGCTGCTGTCGATCACGACGTTCGCGGGCAAGAAGGTCACGCCGCTCCACGGAGCGGCGCACCTCCTCGTCTTCCTCGTCTACGGCCTCGCCGTGTTCTCATGAGGTCTCGCAGGCTGTTGGTGGTCGCCTTGCTCAGGTGGCCGCTCCCCTGAACCGCGGGTGCCGGCGCTTGCACGAAATTCGCCGACAGTGCTCTCAGGCGTCCTCGGCCGCGACCGCGTGGTCGTAGTAGCCGAGGACGCCCTTGGCCCCGTGGAGCGCGAAATCGGCTTCCGGCGTCTGGGGCTCGCCCGCCGCTTCGATGGCCCCGCGCAGGATCACGTTGACCAGGTCGTCCAGGTTCCGCCAGCGGGCGGCGGGGTCCTCGACGTCCTGCGTCTCCGGCGCGAAGTCCGTTTCGCAGCGGCGGATTCCCTCGCGCAGCCGGCGGATCAGCTTCATGAACGTGCCGTGCCCGTAGGAGGGCACCAGGTCGTCGGCGCGGGATGCCAGCAGCCCGGCCATGTAGGTGATGTCCTCCACGTGGTTACCGAGCCACTTGCGGCGCCGGTAGACACCGCCGAGCTCCGGCCAGCGCTTGCGCGCCGCCTGACGGGTCCGCCCGGTGACCGCGCTCAGGTCGGCCAGGCTGGCGCCCAGCCACACCGACTCCTCGGCGGCTTCCGCGGTCTGCCGCAGCGCCGCCTCCGCCACCTTCTCCTCGACGTCCAGCGCGGCCCGGAACCTGCCCAGCGCGCGCAACCGCCGCTCCTGCTCGTCGCCGACGTCGCTGGCCTTGGGCCCCGGGTCGGCCACCTCGGCCGGTGCACCGGCCATCTGCCGCACCAACTGCTCGACTTCGTTCGCCGTCATCTTCACACCCCTCTGTGAACCTGCGGTTTACAGTACCACGTGTAAACCTAGGGTTCACAGCGAAATTTTTCCGGAGTTCGCCGAAGTGATCGCTGAACTGCGGATTCCGCTGAAACCGGACATCGGCCCGAACTCCGGCCCGGCGGCGTTTCCGCAGGTCGGAGCAAATGCGAAGGCACTGTTCACGTTTGACTCCGGTTCTCCGGCCGGGCAGGATCGAATCACTCCCAAAACAGCCCCCTGACCTGGGGTTTCTTCGTCATGCCCGCATTCGGCGGGCGATCGATCAACTAGGAGCAGTCGATGATCCGAGCCCGCGGTCTGACCCGCAGGTTCACCGTCAAGCGCAAACCCGTCGAGGCCGTTCGCGGCCTGGACCTCGACATCGAGCCCGGCCAGCTCGTCGCCCTCCTCGGCCCCAACGGCGCCGGGAAGTCGACCAGCCTGCGCATGCTCACCACGCTGTTGCCGCCCACCTCCGGCACCGCCACCGTCGCCGGGCACGACATCCGCACCGACCCCGCGGCCGTCCGCGCGCGCATCGGGTACGTGGGGCAGAAGAACAGCGCCGGCGAGAACTACCGGGCCCGCGACGAGCTGATCACCCAGGGCCGCAGCTACGGCCTGTCCGGCCGCGACGCCCGCCGCCGCGCCGAGGAGGTGCTGGATCTGCTCGACCTGACCGCGCTCGCCGACCGCAAGCCCGGCAGCCTCTCCGGCGGCCAGCGCCGCCGCCTGGACATCGCGATGGGCCTGGTGAACGAGCCCGAGCTGCTGTTCCTGGACGAGCCGTCCACCGGTCTGGACCCGCACAGCCGCGCCAACATCTGGGAGCACGTGCTGCGGCTGCGCGCGGAGCACCGGGCCACCCTGCTGTTCACCACGCACTACCTCGACGAGGCCGACAACATGGCCGAGCGGGTGGTGGTGGTCGACCACGGCCGGGTCATCGCCGACGGCACTCCCGGCCGGCTCAAGGCCGATCTGGCCGGGGACCGCATCACCATCACCGTGGCGCAACCGGACGTGGCAGCCGCCGCCGGGATCGCCGAGCGCATGGCCGACGCCGACGCGGTGAGCGTCGAGGACCGCGCGATCCAGGTCCGGGTGCCGCGCGCCGACGCAGCACTGCCGGAGTACCTGCGCGCCCTGGAGGACAACGGGATCAAGGCGGTCGCGGCCGAAACCGCCCGCCCGACCCTGGACGACGTGTTCCTCGCGCTCACCGGCCGCAGCCTGCGCGAAACCGAAGCATGACATCCCTCATGCCAACCGGACTCCCGCTCAACCGCCCCTGAAGGACCGAGATGCGACCCAGCCGCAAGAAACCGCCAGAAGCAAGAACGACACCGAACGCGACCACCACTGAAAATCCCGGAGAGGCGGGGCTGCGCTTCTTCCGCGACACCGGGACGGTCTTCCGGCGCGAGATCACGCCGAGCCTGCGGGAGCCGACGGCGATCGTGTTCAGCATGGCGCAGCCGCTGCTGTTCCTGTTCCTGTTCGGCCCGCTGCTGGCGGGCACCTCCGGGTTCCCGACCTCGCCGTGGCAGTGGTTCGTGCCCGGCATCCTGGTGATGATGTGCCTGTTCGGGCCGATGATGGCCGGCTACAACCTGCTGGTCGAGCTCGGCAGCGGCTCGCTGGAGCGGATGCTGGTCACCCCGCTGAACCGCTCGGCGATGCTCGTCGGCCGCACCCTCAAGGACTTCGCCCTGCTGCTGGTGCAGGCCGTGCTGCTCATCGCGCTGTCGATGCCGCTCGGCTTCCAGCTGCACCCGGCGGGCGTGCTGGCCGGGCTGGCGCTGCTGCTGGTGTTCGGCGTCGGGCTGGGCTCGCTGTCCTACGTGCTGGCCATCGCCGCGCACCCGGGCGGTGAGCTGTTCTACGCGGTCACCCAGCTCGTCCTGTTCCCGCTGATGCTGCTCTCCGGCGTGCTCCTGCCGATGGACTTCGGCCCGGCGTGGCTGCAGGTGGCGGCCCGGATCAACCCGGTCTCGCACATCGCCGACGCCGAGCGAGCGCTGTTCGCCGGCCGGCTCCTGGACCCCTCGGTCCTGTCCGGTGGCATCGCCGCGGTGGCGATCGCGGCGCTCGGCCTGCTCCTGGGCATCCGGGCCATGAAGCGCGGCCTCTGATCGCGAACGCTGCCGCACCGCCCGGTCCCTGGCCTAGGGTGGTGCGGCAGCCAGCGACGAGGAGGAGCCGTGTCGGTCACCGGAGAACATGTCGCGGAACCGCGCACCCCGCTGCGCGAGCGGGTGCGGCAGGAGCTGCAGGCCCGCATCGCCGACGGTCGGCTGCTGCCCGGTGACCGGATCTTCGAGCAGGATCTCGCCGTCGAGCTGGGCATCTCCCGCGTTCCGGTGCGCGAGGCGATCCGGATGCTGCAGAGCGAAGGGTTCGTCGACGTTCCTCCTGGTCGGCGCGGGGTGTTCGTCCGAGGGCTGGACCGCCAGCAGGCCAAGGAGCTGTTCGAGGTGCGCGAGGCGCTGGAGGTCTACGCCGCCCGCCTGGCCGCCGAGCGCGCCGAGCCCGGCGACGTCGTGCTGCTGGCCGAGCTCGCCGAGCGGGGCCGCAAGGCCCACGAGGCCGGTGCGATCGACGAGATGTCCGACGCCAACGGCGCCTTCCACGACAAGCTCGTGGAGCTGTCGGGCAACGAGCTGCTGGCCTCGATGCTGGAGCCGCTGCACGGCAGGCTCGCCTGGCTCTTCCGGATGAACCTCGAACCCGAGCGGGTCTGCCGCGAGCACGAGGCGATCCAGGCCGCGATCACCGCGGGCGATGCCGACCGGGCGGCCGAGGTCGCCAAGCAGCACGTCCTCTCCAGTCGCCGGATGGTCCTGGAGCGCATGCTCACCTGAGCCCGGATCGGGTCGGGCGCCACTCAGGACTTGGTGTTCTGAACCAGGTAGTGCGGTCCGATCAGGCCGATGTGCACCTTTCCCGTCCGGCCACCGGTGTCGTCGTGGAAGTACACGCGCGGCGCGAGGTTCCCACCGCCTTCACTGATCTTCAAGTGAGCGAACATGACGATCCGACCGCTCTGATCGACTTCCCTCGCGACCTCGAACTCGCGTTGTCTCCGCAGTCTCGGGTTCTTTTCCACCGTCGAGGACTCCTTCATCGCTAGCGTCTTGGTCGACGCCTGCCACGCGAACGGCTCGCCGCGCTGGCACCACGTCCAGAAGTCGCCCTCGAACCCCGCTCGACTCGCCTTCGCGTACGCGGCGAGAGCGCGCAATCCGCGCCACGTCGCATGCCCCCAAGCCGATGCTTTCGTCGCGGTGTCGATGTCGTCGAGTTCGCGCGGCGCGGATTCAGGGATCTCCAGATCGTCTGACAGACGCATTCGGGCGACCTCGATCGCATCCGTCGTGCAGGTGATGGCCTCCAACAGGTCCACCGGCTCGGTCGAGTCCTGCGGTGCGGCCCAGTACAGCTCCGCCCTTCCCCGCATCTCGAGTTCGCGGCGCAACCAGCTGAGCCGAGCTTCCAGGCCGTCGACCTTCGCCAGCTGCCGATCGAGGTGGTCAGCGGTCCGGGCGAGTTCCTGCTCCACTTCGTTGCGCTCGGCGTATTCGAGTTCGAGCTTCTGCATCCACTCATCCTCGATGCGCTCCAGCTCGGCAGCGGTCACCACTTCGTCCTGACTCTTGAAGACCCTGAAGACGCCCGGGACGTGACGCCGGGTGGACAGCTGCGTCACGCCGTAGACGATGCGATCGATCGCGCGACCTTCCGCCTCTAACAGCTGCTTGCCCGGTACGTATCGGTGTCGCCACCCGTCCCGCTCCGATTCCAGTGGGGCCGGGATGTAGGTCCGGATCCCGCCACCCCACACCGCGAGGCCGCCCAGCTGCTTCTTGAACTCCGTGACAGCCGCGCCGTCCAGCGTGACGACGGTGGCAACACCGCCAGCACGTGTGGCGACACGCTCTGCCCACCGCTGCCACCGGTCGGAGTTGTGCGCCTCGGTCACGACGATGACCGGAAGCTGCCGTTCCGGGTTGCGCAGCTGCTCCACAAGCACGTGGACAGCGTTCGCATCGATCGGTGCAACGTCGGTGAACACCCCGCTCCCGCCCAACCGATGCCGTCCGGGGAGGCTGAGCAGTGCATCGACGACGCGCGGTCGGCCCACCGCGACCCGCGCCGTGATGTCGTCGGTCTCCATCCCGTTCTCCACCCACGTGTGCACCTCGCCCCCGGTCGCCACGACGCGGATCTCCGTCCGCCAGGTGGCGGAGCTCTGAGCGCCCTGCTCAGGCGAGTCGACGGCGGTGAACTCGAAGCCGAAGTGGTCGTCCGCAGACAGCGTGCGCACCGTGATCCGGCGGTTGTGCACGACGGTCTCGCCGTCCGGCAGATCCGATGCTTCGTCACTGTTCAACGCCCAGCACGACACACAGCTCCGGGCTAGGCCGACCACTCCCTCGCGGTCCGCCTCGTGCGAATCCGACCAGATAGCGCGGTAGAGGGTGCTCATCAGGATCTCCCGGACGGCTGGGCGGGCGACGGACACAGGTCCAGCGCGGACGGTGTTGAGCGCGGACTTGCGAACATGATCGTCGCAGACCCGCTTTCCGCGCCAGCACCTCGACCGATCCCGCCGCGAACCCGCGGAAGAGACGCGTCAGGCGCGGCAATGCTCCATCGCCGACTCCTGACCTGTCTACCGCCGGGAACAGCAGGATCGCCCCGACACGTGCCACTGCACCAGCGCCACACACCATAGTCCACAATGGACGGGTAATCGGGCGAAACGCCTTTCGCTGGGCGGGATCACACCTGAAGGACCTTGCCAGCCGAGGTGAACACAGGTTTACTTGCTTGGTGAACGCAAGTTCACCCCGAGGAGCGCGGGTGAGCGACCCCTGCGCTGACCCCGGCCCTGCTCAAGCGCGCCTCGAGGGAACGTGACGCGACCCGGACACGAGAAACGCAAGATCACCCCTGCACGCAATCACCACTGCGAATCGCGGAGAGGCGGGACAACCTGATGAGCAGCGCCACGGTCGCATCCCAGCGGCGGTCGAAGGCCGTCATCGGTGTGCTCGCCTCCTGCGGGATCGCGGTCTCGCTGATGCAGACGCTGGTCGTGCCGCTGCTGCCGGAGTTCCCGCGGTTCCTCAACACCACTCCGGCCAACGCCGCCTGGCTGATCACCGCGACCCTGGTGGCGGGCGCGGTGTGCGCCCCGGTGCTCGGCCGCCTCGGCGACATGTACGGCAAACGGCGGATGCTGCTGGTCTCGCTGGCCGCCATGGCCATGGGCAGCGCCATCGGCGCGGTCAGCAACGACTTCGGGGCCGTGCTGGTCGGGCGGGTGCTGCAGGGTGCTGCCATCGGCGTGGTCCCGCTGGGCATCAGCATCATGCGCGACGAGCTGCCGGAGGAGCGGATCACCTCCGGGGTGGCGCTGATGAGCGCCACGCTCGGCATCGGCGGTGCCGTCGGGCTGCCGGTGACGGGGCTGGTCGCCGAGCACTTCAACTGGCACTGGCTGTTCGCCGGCGCGGCCGTCTTCAGCCTGGTCGAGTTCGCGCTGGTGCGGCTGGTGGTCCCGGAGTCCCCGCTGCGCAGCGGCGGTCGGTTCGACCTGGTCGGCGCGCTGGGGCTCTCGGCGGCGCTGACCTGCCTGCTGCTGGCCATCTCCAAGGGCAACGACTGGGGCTGGACCAGCCCGGCGGTGCTCGGCCTGCTCCTGGCCGCCGCCGCGCTGTTCGCGGTGTGGGGCGGCTACGAGCTGCGCACCTCCTCCCCGCTGGTGGACCTGCGGGTCTCGGCCCGGCCCGCCGTGCTGCTGACCAACATCGCGTCGGTGCTGATCGGGCTGGCGATGTTCGCCGGGTTCATGGTCGGGGCGCAGATCCTGCAGGCACCGGTGGGCACCGGCTACGGCTTCGGGATGTCGCTGGTGGTCACCGGGCTGGTGCTGCTGCCGATCGGCGGCGCCATGGGCGTGTTCTCCCCGCTGTCGGCCCGCATCTCCCGGCGGCACGGACCGCGCACCACGCTGATCATCGGCGGATCGGTGCTGACCGCGGGCAACCTCGCCGGCTCCTTCCTGCACGACCCGCTCCCGCTGGTGGTGCTGAACCTGACGGTGGTGGCGATCGGCGGTGCACTGGCCTACGGGGCGCTGCCGACGCTGATCATGCGGGCCGTGCCGCCCGCCGAGACCGCCGCCGCGAACAGCCTGAACACGCTGGCCCGCTCGATCGGCACCTCCAGCTGCAGCGCCATCGTGGTGGCGCTGACGACCGGGTCGGTGGTGCAGATCTCCGGCGTCGAGTACCCGTCGGTGACGGCGTACTCCTGGGTCTTCCTGGTCGCCGGTTCGGCGGCGCTGGTGGCCGCGCTGATCGCCGCCGCCACACCCGCCGCACGTCGGTACGCGCCCGTTACCGCGCAGGTGGCGACCTCCGGCAGGGGATCGCGCTAGCCTGAACGGCATGCCCAGCACGGCACCCGCCACGGCGGTCGGCGAAGACCAGCGGCGCGACGCGTGCGCGACCCGCGAGGCGATCCTGAAGATGGCCCGGCGCCGCTTCTCCTCCTGCGGTTACGCCGACGTGACGCTGCGCGACATCGCGGCCGACGCCGAGGTGAGCGCCGCGCTGGTGGTGAAGTACTTCGGCAGCAAGGAGAACCTGTTCGCCGAGGCCTCGGGCTTCGAGCAGGACGCCGAGCGCCTGCTGGACTGCGAGCTCCCCCGCCTCGGCGAGCACCTCGTCCGCACCCTGCTGGACTACCACGACCGCACCCAGGGCGACCCGCTGGTGCGCGCGGTGTTCACCTCCTCGCGCCCGGCGGGTGCCCAGTTCCGCGCGAACTTCGAACACCAGCTGGTGACCCGGCTGGCCGAGCGGCTCCCCGGTCCCGACGCCCTCCTCCGCGCGGAGCTGGTGTGCAGCCACCTGATGGGCCTGGGCGCCTCCCGCCTGGTGCTCCGCACGAAGGCGATCAGCGCGGAACCGAAGGAGAACCTGGTCGCGATCACGGCCCCGCTCATCCAGCGCTGGCTCGACAGCCCGCTGTGAGCGCGTCGGCTCCGTTTCCGCTCTTCAGGCACCATGAGTACTTTGCGGGGTTATAGCACCCCAAAACACTCACGGGTCGCCACCGGCGGAAACGGGGGCTCGAAAGGGCTGCTTCGCGCGAAATCACCGCCCCTGGGCGAGGACGGCCCGGAGCCCGGCCGGATCGCGGTAGTGCACACCGGTCATGCCGAGAACCCGGGCGGCTTCGACGTTGGCCAGCGTGTCGTCGATGAACAGGCAGCGGTCGAGCTCGACTCCGGCTTGCCGGGCCGCGAAGCGGTAGATACCCGGGTCGGGTTTGGCGACTCCGACGCTGGAGCTGTTCACCACGGCCTCGAACAGGTCCAGCACGCCCAACGCCGCGAGGTCGGAGCCCAGCCTGCTCGTCGCGTTGGACACCAGGACCACCGGAACGTGCAGATCAGCAAGGATTCCGGCCACCTCGTCGACGACCGCGCCGACCGGCTCCGACCAGTGTGCGACGACCTCCCGCGCGGTGGCCGCACCGCAGTGCTCGGCGAGATCCGAGGCAACCGCCGCGCGCCACTGCTCATCGGTCTGCACACCGGTGATCGCAGGAACCAGCCGTTCCGGCGCGAAAGCAGCACCGGCCAGCGTTCCCGGCGGCAATGCGCCGATCCCCTCTGCCTCCCGCATGATCGCCGGATCCCACCACCGCAGCACGCCGTCCAGATCGCACAGAACCGCATCGAACGCTCCCACGCCGACCAGTCTCACACGAGCGCCGTCCGAAGCTCCGATGTCCGCGCGGAATCGTGCCAGGGGTTCCGTTTCCGCTGTTCAGCTCCCGTGAGTGTTTGGGGGGGTATAGCACCACAAAGTACTCACGGGCCCTTACCAGCGGAAACGGAGCCTCGTTCAGTGCGTGCGGTGCAGGAACTCCCTGGTTCGCGGTTCGGCCGGGCGGTCCAGGACCTGGCTCGGCGGACCCGATTCCACCACCTCGCCCCGGTCGAGGAACACCACTTCGTCGGCCGCTTCGCGGGCGAAGCCGATCTCGTGCGTCACCACGACCATCGTGTGGCCCGCTTCGGCCAGGTCCCGCAGCACCGCCAGCACCTCTCCCACCAGCTCCGGGTCCAGCGCGCTGGTCGGTTCGTCGAACAGCAGCAGCTTCGGTTCCATCGCCAGTGCGCGGGCGATGGCGATCCGCTGCTGCTGGCCGCCGGAGAGCTGGCGGGGATAGGCGTTCTCGCGGTCGGCCAGGCCCACGCGGCGCAGCTTCTCCCGAGCCCGCGCCACCGCGTCCTTCTTGGCCAGGCCGAGCACGCCGACCGGTGCTTCCACCAGGTTCTGCAGCACCGTCAGGTGGCCGAAGAGGTTGAACTGCTGGAAGACCATGCCGATCCGGGCGCGCTGCCGGGCGATCGCCCGATCGCCGAGCTCGTGCAGCCTGCCACCGGCCTCCCGGTAGCCGATCAGCTCCCCGTCCACCTCGATCCGCCCGGCGTCGACCTTCTCCAGGTGGTTGACGCAGCGCAGCAGCGTGCTCTTCCCGGAACCGGACGGCCCGATCACGCAGGTCACCCCGCCCCGGCGCACCGAGAGGTCGACCCCGCGCAACACCTGCGCCTGCCCGAAGCTCTTGTGCAGCCCGGTGATCTCCAGCATCAGCGGTTCCCCTTCAACGCGGCCCGGAGGCGTTGCAGCGGTGTCGGCGGCAGCTCGCGCTCGGCGCCCCGCGCGTAGTGGCGTTCGACGTAGTACTGGCCCGCGGTGAGGATCGAGGTCACCACCAGGTACCAGACCGTCGCCACCAGCAGCAGCGGGATCACCTCGTAGGTGCGGTTGTAGATCAGCTGCACCGAGTACAGCAGGTCGTGCACCGCGATGACGCTGACGATGGAGGTGCCCTTGAGCGTTCCGATGAGCATGTTGCCCGCGGGCGGCACGATCGCCCGCATCGCTTGCGGCAGCACGATCCGCCGCAGCACCCGCAGCCGGGACATCCCCAGCGACTGCGCGGCTTCGGTCTGCCCGGCGTCGACGGACAGGATCCCGGCGCGCACCACCTCACCGGCGTAGGCGGCCTCGTGCAGCACCAGGCCGATGACCGCGGTCGCGGTGCCGCCGATGAGGTCGACGGTGTCCAGCGCGAACCACGGGCCGATGCTCACCGTCGGGTACAGCGCGCCGATGTTGAACCAGAACAGCAGCTGCACCAGCAGCGGGATGGAGCGGAAGAGCCAGGTGTAGAGCCAGCTCGCGGCGCTGAGCACGGGATTGCCGGACAGCCGCATCACGGCCAGCGCGGTGCCCAGCGCGAAGCCGAGCACCATGGTCACCGCGGTCAGCCACAGCGTCAGCCACAGCCCGTTGAGCACCGCGGGCAGCGTGAAGTAGGCACCGACCACGGACCACTGGAAGTTCGGGTTGGTGGCGATGGACTGGAGCACCGCGCCGAGCGCCGCCAGCACCACGAGCGCGGCGACCCACCGGCCCGGGTGCCGGGCGGGCACCACCCGCGGTGGTTCGGCGGAATCGGCGGGCCGGACCTCCGGAACCGCCTGGAGATGCGAGGATCTGGTCATCAGGACTTCCTGTCGGAGCAGCGATCTCACTCGGGACGTGCAGCGCCGATCCGACACCAGCGGCTCGTGAGCGGAAGCGCCGTTCACGAGCGGGTCGGCCGGAATCGCGCTGAACGATCGGGAAAAGCGCCGCGGAGGAGCCACTCACCACCGGCCGCCACGCTAGCCGCCGGAACCGGAACGTCAAGGCCGTCCCACAGGATGATCGACGTTGACACCCCGCGCGCACCGGGCGATTCTCGGCGCGTGACCAGGCAACTGCGTTTGGTGAAGCGCAACCACATCGACCTCGCCCTGGTGTGGTCGGCCGCTTGTCGCGGCTGACGCTGCCCGCTTCGCGCCGCCGGCCGCTCAGCCGGTTCTCTCGCTCCGCACGGGTGCCACCACTCCACCACCACACCCGTTCGCCGTTCCCGGAAGGGCTCACACCGAATGCTCACGCGCGTGAGAACAGCCGTCACCGCAGTCATCGCCGCCGGCCTGCTCGCCGGTTGCGCTCCCCCTCCCGACCAGAACTCCGGCCTGGACGTCGGCGCCGACGTCGTGTCACCCGTCGCGAAGGACGAGGCCGTCGCCGCGCTGCTGCCGCCGGAGGTGCGGGAGGCCGGTGTGCTGAGGTTCGGCAGCTCCATCGGCAGTCCGCCGTCGCCGTTCCACCTGCCGGACAACCGCACCGCCGTCGGGCTGGACATCGACATCACCGATGCGGTGGCCCGCGTGCTCGGGGTGCGCGTCGAACGGCAGGAGGCCGCGTTCGAGGCGATCCTGCCCGCGCTGGGCAGCGGCAAGTTCCAGGTCGGCACCGGCAACTTCGGCGTCACCGAGGAGCGCCGCAAGACCATCGACTTCGTGACCTACATCGACGACGGCCAGGGCTTCGCGGTCCGCCAGGACAGCGACCTCGCGCCGGTGACCGACATCGCGCAGCTGTGCGGGCGGATCGTCGGCACCGGCGCGGGCACCACTTTCGAGTCGACCCTCAACGCCCAGGTGCACCGCTGCGCGGAGGCCGGGCTGCCGCCGTACCAGGTGCAGGTGTTCTCCGAGCAGAGCGCCTCCTACTCGGCGCTGCGGCAGGGCAAGGTCGACGTGCTGATGAGCACCATCAACGGCCTGCGCCACGCCACCTCGCAGCAGTCGAACCTCCGCTTCCTCAACGACTTCCGCCGGCTGGACGTCGGCTTCGCGCTGGCGAAGGGCTCGCCGCTGGCACCGGCCCTGCAGGCGGCGGTGAACAAGCTGATCGCCGACGGCACCTACCAGCGCATCCTGCGCAAGTGGGGCGTCGAGCCCTCGGCGATCGAGACCTCCCGGATCAGCCCGCCGGAACTTCGCTGAGCAGCGAAGCGGGTGCTGGTCCCGGCCGGGACCAGCACCCGCTTCGTCTTGGAACCTCCTGCCGCGCAAGGCGGAATGCTTCAGGACGGTCTCACGCAGAGCGGCCGAGCACGGTGGTGTGCGGGATGCCGTCCAGCGCCTTGTCGAACTGCTCGATGACGTCGGCCAGCGGGCCGCCGCTGTCCGGGTGCACGCTGATCCCGCCGTCGACCACCGTGACGTGCTTGTCGAGCAGGAAGAAGCTCTGCACCGCGTGCCGGGCGCCGAGCGAGTGCACCACCGGGCGAAGCGCGTAGTCGATGGCCAGGACGTGGGCGATCGTGCCACCGGTGGCCAGCGGCAGCACCGCCTTGCCCGCGAAGCCGAACTGCGGCAGCAGGTCCAGGAACGACTTGAGCAGGCCGGAGTAGCTCGCCTTGTAGGTCGGGGTGGCCAGCACGACGCCGTCGGCCGCGGCGACCGCCGCGACGGCCTCGGCGATGGCCGGGGCGCTGGTGTCGGCACCGAGCAGGGCGTCCGCCGGAAGGGTCCGGACGCGGAGGTGGTCGACGTCGCGGCCGGCCGCCGACAGGCGCTGGGCGATGTGCTCGCCGATCCGCTCGGTCTTCGAAGTGCGCGACGGACTGCCGGAAATTACCAGAACGCTGGACACACGTGCTCCCTGGGTTCGAAGTCATCCACTGTGGACTGATTCGCGTCTTCCGCTCAGCAGCTGCGCGGAACACCGGGTCGACACGCCTGGGCGCAGACCCGCCGGAAGTCGACGTGCCGCCGCCTCGTGAGCACCGGGAACATCACGGCCCAATCGTCGGCGGCGCGCCGAGGAGTGTCAACGCTTCCCAGCACCCGGGAGCAGCCCGCTGGAAGACCACAGTGGACTGAACACGGAGCGTGATCAACCGTGTCGATCTGGCCAATCCGCGACCCGAACTTCGGCGTTTTGGCACTGGCACGGCGACCGAACAGCGGTAAGAGTAGGAGGGCGACACCGATGGAGGACACGAGCGCCCCGCACCAACTCCAGCCCCACCCAACCGCACCCCAGGGGAACGTGACGCAACCCGGCCACAAGAAACCGCAAGAACGCAAGATCAACGACGCACGCGACCACCACTGCGAATCGCGGAGAGGCGGAGCAGTGAATCGCGGAGAGGCGGAACAGTGACAGCACCGCGCAGCACCGCGCTGTGGCACCCGTTCGCGGACATGTTCGAGGTCAAGTCCAGCCAGTTCTGCGTCAGCGCAGCCGAGGGCGTGTGGATCTACGACCAGGACGGACGCCGCTACCTCGATGGCACCGCGAGCCTGTGGTACGCCAACGCGGGGCACGGCCGCACCGAGATCGTCGAGGCCGCGGCCGCGCAGATGCGCACGCTGGAGTCCTACTTCGTGTTCAACGACTTCACCAACCCGCCCGCCGAGGAGCTGGCCGACCGGCTCGCCCAGCTCGCGCCGGTGGACAACGCGAAGATCTTCCTCACCACCGGCGGCGGCGAGGCGATCGACACGGCGGCCAAGCTGGCCCGGCAGTACTGGGCGCAGCGCGGGCAGCCGCAGCGCACGCACATCATCAGCCGCGGCAACGCCTACCACGGCACCAACGGCATGGGCACCAGCATCGGCGGCATCGAGGCCAACCGGAGCGGGTTCGGCGACCTCGTCCCGGCCACCACGCGCGTGGCGCACGACGACGCGGAGGCCCTCCGCGAGGCCGTCGAGCGGCTCGGGGCCGACCGGGTCGCGGCGTTCTTCGCCGAGCCGGTGATGGGCGCCGGCGGCCTCCACCCGCCGCAGCCGGGCTACCTGGAGGCGGTGGCCAAGCTCTGCGCCGAGCACGACATCCTGTTCGTGGCCGACTCGGTGATCTGCGGGTTCGGCCGGGTCGGCAGCTGGTTCGGCGTCGAGCGGTGGGGCCTGAAACCCGACATGATCACCTTCGCCAAGGGCGTGACCAGCGGTTACCTCCCGCTGGGCGGTGTGGTGGTGGCCGAGCGGGTGGCCGAGCCCTTCTGGGACCGGCCCGGCCGCGTGTTCCGGCACGGTGCGACCTACTCCGGACACCCCACGGTCGCCGCAGCTGCGCTGGCGAACCTCGACATCCTGGAGCGGGAGAAGCTGCTGCAGCGGGCCGATGAGCTGGAGCGCCCGCTGCACCAGGCGCTGCTGCCGCTCGCCGACCACCCCGCCGTCGGCGAGGTCCGCGGCGGGGTCGGCCTGCTGGGAGCGGTCGAGCTCGCACCGGAGGTGCTGGCCGCCGACCCCGGCGCCGTCGGCCGCGTGCAGAAGGCCGTCCGCGACCTCGGCGTCATCGTGCGCCCGCTGGGCAAGGCGCTGGCCGTGTCGCCGCCGCTGACCATCGCCGAGGCCGAGATCGAATTGCTCGGCAAGGCCCTCAAGGAAGGGCTCGACACTATCGGGTGACCTCGTCGGGGTGAATGCGAAGTGGTCGCATTCACCCCGAGCTGGGCTTATTGGACTCCGCCCATTCAGCGGCTGGACATCGGCCGCTCATCCGGCTGGAATATTCCCGTTGTGGAAACGATACGTTCCGGTCTGTACCAGACCGGATCCGTCACGTACGTTTCTGTTCAGGACCGTTGTCGCAGCCGTCGGCGGACCAGCCCGGCGTCGCTGCTCGCGGTGCCGAAAAGAGCTGCGCCACAACGAAATCCGCCACAATATCGTCCACAGCAGACCATCGAGGAAGTCGACATGCACCGAGTCACGTGAGGCCCGGACCGCGGCGCCCGGACCGGGGGCTCGCGGTGCATGCCTCGGAGAAATCGGCATTCCGGAACCAGCCCGGCGAGCAGCGAGCAAAACCACCGCCCCTGTGCACGCGCCGCCCGAACGAGTTGGCAAAATACGGCTTCCGGGTGACAAGCGCGCAGCGGACGCGGATGGAGGACGACAGCCAGGTGAACACCCAAACCGCACAAGTCGACGACCTGCGACTCATCGCACTGCCCAGCGCGGTCAACTGCGCCGAGATGTTCGTCCGCTTCACCCTCGCCGAGTGGTCCCTGCGCGACCTGGTCGACGAGACCACGCAGCTCACCACCGCCCTGGTCACCGCGGCGGTGGACAACGCCAACCAGGACTCCGCGGGCTTCCTCACCATCCGGCTGCGGCTCAGCGGGGACAAGCTGGTCGCCGAGGTAGAGGACGAGCAGGCCACCCTCCCGCCGGCGCTGGCGCCCGGCTTCGCCGGTGGTCGCTGCGGCTCGACCGCCCTGCGCGGCGGCGGCAGCCTCGTGTGGTGCGAGGTGCCGCTACCGGGTGGGGTCTCGGCGGACGCGGTTCCGCTCCCCCGCCGCTCCCGCACCAAGCGCCACCCGATGGCCGAGCACGCGGCCGAGGAAACGGCCGAGATCGATCCCGAGGTCGTCAAGCGGCTCCTCTCGGGCCTGAGCAACTCGGACCTCCGGTAGGCGGCGTTTCGGGAGCTGCGCTGGTGGGCATCTGGTGGGCATGGACCACCTGACCTTCCGCTACGAGCTGGCGCAGCAACTGCGGGTGGACTCCGTGCGGTGCAGCAGCGCCGCCGGGTCCGGGCATCCGACCTCCTCCATGTCGGCCGCCGACCTGCTCGCGGCGCTGCTGGACGGGCACCTGCGGCTGGACTTCGAGAACCCCGGCGATCCGCGCAACGATCACCTGATCTTCTCCAAGGGGCACGCCTCACCGCTGCTGTACTCCTGCCTGAAGGCGGTCGGTGCCATCGACGACGCCGAGCTGATGACCTTCCGCGAGTTCGGCAGCCGGGTGGAGGGCCACCCGACCCCGGTGCTGCCCTGGGTGGACGTGGCCACCGGCTCGCTCGGCCAGGGGCTGCCCATCGGGGCCGGTCTGGCGCTGGCCGGCAAGCGGCTGGACCGGCTGCCCTACCGGGTGTGGGTGCTCTGCGGCGACAGCGAGCTGGCCGAGGGCTCGGTCTGGGAGGCGCTGGAGCACGCTGGGTTCGAGCAGCTGGACAACCTGATCGCGCTGGTCGACGTCAACCGGCTGGGCCAGACCGGGCAGACCATGCACGGCTGGGACCTCGAGTCCTACGCCGCTCGCGCGCGGGCCGCCGGGTGGCGGGTGCTGGAGATCGACGGCCACGACCCGGAGCAGATCGAGACCGCGCTGAAGGACGCCGAGGACGGCGACGGCCGGCCGGTCGCGGTGCTGGCGGCGACCAAGAAGGGCCGGGGCGTCGCCGAGGTCGAGGACAAACCGGGCTTCCACGGCAAGGCGCTGGTGCACCCGGACGAGGCGATCGAGGAGCTCGGCGGCATCCGCGACCTGCGGGTGACCCCGGCCAAGCCCACCGCGCGGGCGCAGCCGCACGTCTTCGAGGTGCGCGGCGGCGGGCTGCCCGCCTTCGAACCGGGCACCGAGGTCGCGACCCGCAAGGCCTACGGCGAGGCGCTGCGCGCGCTCGGCGACCGCCGCGGCGACGTGGTGGCGCTGGACGGCGAGGTGTCGAACTCCACGTTCGCCGAGATGTTCCGCGAGGCGCACCCGGACCGCTACTTCGAGATGTACATCGCCGAGCAGCAGATGGTGGCCGCGGCGGTGGGCATGCAGGTGCGGGGGTGGCGCCCGTTCGCATCGACCTTCGCCGCCTTCCTCTCCCGCGCCTACGACTTCATCCGGATGGCCGCGGTGAGCCGGGCCGACATGTGCTTGATGGGTTCGCACGCCGGAGTCGCCATCGGCGAGGACGGGCCGTCCCAGATGGCCCTGGAGGACTTGGCCGCGTTGCGCGCGGTGCACGGCAGCACCGTGCTCTACCCGTGCGATGCGAACCAGACCGTGCAGCTGACCGCGGCGATGGCCGACCGGTCCGGGGTGAACTACCTGCGCACCAGCCGCGGCGCCACGCCGGTGATCTACGGGCCGGACGAGGAGTTCCCGGTCGGCGGCTCGCGGGTGGTGCGCGACGGCGACGACGTCACGCTGGTCGGCGCCGGGATCACCCTGCACGAGGCGTTGCACGCCGCGGAGATCCTCGCACCGGAGGGCATTCAGGCGCGGGTGATCGACCTGTACTCGATCAAGCCGGTGGACGCCGCGACGTTGCGCCGCGCGGCGGAGGAGACCGGCGGCCTGGTGACCGTCGAGGACCACTGGCCGGAGGGCGGGCTCGGCGAGACCGTGCTCAGCGCGCTGGCCGGTGTCGGAGCGCCGCCGGTGCGGGTGCTGGCGGTGCGGATCATGCCCGGTTCCGGAACCCCGGCGGAGCTGCTCGGTCAGGCGGGCATCGACGCCGCCTCCATCGCCGCGGAGGCCCGCGAGCTGCTCAAGACCCGCCGCTGAGCGGGGTTTCGGCGGGGAGGAGGCCGGTGATGTCATCGGTTCCCGAGCGCGGCGAGCTGCTCCAGGTGCTCTGCCACGTCCAGTTCCCGGCGACCAAGCAGGAGATCTACCGGCAGTGCGCGGAGCTGGGCGCTCCGGCTGCGCACCTGGCCCGGTTGAAGACCTTGCCCGAAGGCACCTACGTCGAGGCCGACACGGTGCTGCAGGCGCTGCCGCACCCGTGACCGGTTGGATCCACTTCGGACATCAGGTCGGGTCGGCGCGCCTGCTCCGCCACCAGAGCGCGCCCGCGCCCGCGACGGCGGCCGTGAACAGCGTGATCGCGCTCAGCACCAGTCCGCTCAGCATGCACAGCACCGCCAGCAGCATGATGAGCGCGAACACCAGGAACACCAGGAACCGGCGCACTCCGGTCCAGTCCCGGCGCCCGTCGAACCGCTCGAACTTCTCCGCCAGCCGAGGATCACCGGAGATCAGCGCCGACTCGATCTCGGCGAGCCGGTCCCGCTCGTGCCTGCTCAACATACGAGCTCCTAGCAACGTTCCCTTCGACCCCAAAGAGGTACCCGCCCCCCGTCCGGCTGATGCCCCGGAAGGGTGCATACAGATTGGCACGGCCGGGTTCACCGCCCCACGCCGCGACCGGGTGATTTTGCGTCACTCAGAGCGATCATCGGCGGCTGCGCTGCGTCACCGCACACGATCGGCCCGGCAGGCTCGCCGGGCCGATCGCGGGCTCACGGGGTCGAGCACGCTCCCGCGGCGCACTCGGTCAGCCAGGCCGACCAGTCCGCGTCGTGGCTCGTGCCGATGGTGCCGGTGAGGAACTCGCGGGCACCGGCCCAGTCGCCCGTGCGGTAGTGGCCGAGCACCGTGTTGAGCTCGTCCGGGTGCCGCTCGAACATGTAGCGGACGGCCAGGTAGCCCCACCGGTAGACGCGGGTGGTGTCACCGTTCTCGTAGGTGGTGTCCCACAGCTCGCTGAGCCGGTAGGTCTGCTTGCCCGCCTCCTCCACCGCCTCCGGGTACGGCTGCCCGCGGTAGCCGTAGGAGATGTACTCGCCCACTCCCTCGATCCACCACACCGTGGGTGTGCTCATCGCCGCCGCGAAGTCGCCGTGCATGTTGAAGCGGCCGTCGAGGTAGTGGGTGTACTCGTGGTTGAGGTTCCAGATCTCGAAAGCGGGCTCCCACTCGGCCTCGTGGGCGATGAACCGCGGCTGGTTGCCCTGCTGCGCCGGGTCGCCTTCGAGGTACATGCCGCCGTTGTTGGTGTCGATCCCGTAGATCGCGCCCGCGTAGGTGCGGTAGTCGTCGCTGGAGTCGAAGACGACCACCTCGATGTTGGTGTTGTGGTCGTCGGCGACCGGCTGCCCGCCGGACTGCACCTTCTCGTGGAAGTACTGGTCCTGGCCGGTCAGGCTGGTGCAGGTGGCAGCCAGTTCCTCGGCGCTGAGCTGCTGGGCGCGGATGACGATGCTCGGGCCGCAGGTGTGCTCGACGGTCAGCACCGCGTCGATCAACCGCTGCTGCAGGTCGCAGATGCCGTACTCGGCGCAGTTCGCACCGTCGTAGAAGTCGGCCATCTCGGCGATGCCCACCCACAGCGGCGCCGTGGGGCCGGTCAGGTCGCTCCTGCCCAGCAGGTCCTTGAGCATCGGGCGGACCTGGTCGCGCAGCCCCTCGTGCTGCACGAAGCGAGCGAGCTCGCGACCGGCGTTGGCGGTCAGGAAGCTGTTGTCGGTGCCGAGCAGGTCGAGGTGCTCCGAGGCGAAGGTGCGCAGCGTCTCCAGCACGCTGGGATCGGCGTGCACGGCCTCGACGAAGTCGGGGAACTGGTGGCCGCGGAAGAGCACGGTGTAGACGTTGTTGACCGCGTTGAGCATCCACCAGTACTGGTCGTAGGAGGAGTCGTAGGCGGTGAGCAACCGCTCGACGACCTCGAGGTAGCGCCCGTTCTCGGCGGAGCTGTCGATCAGCGTGACCGATTCGGCGAGCACCTCGCCGTTGGCGTCGCTGACCGTGCCGGACTTGGCGTTGCCGAAGAAGGCGTCCAGCGCGCCCTGGATCGCGGCCTTGAGCGCCGGACCGTACTCGCCGACGCTCTCCGGATCGCCGTACTGGACGTAGTAGCCGGCGCGCAGGAACAGCACCAGCTGCGCGGTGCTCGTGCTGTTGTCGCCGGGGTAGGACACCGCGTTCTGCCGGTAGGCGTTGGCGACGGTGACCATCTGCTCCTCCCGGAACGCACCGCGCGCGTCCGCTCCGGAAAGACCGAACAGGGTGTTGATGCAGTCGGTCGGTGCGGCCTTGATCTCGCCGACCAGCGCGTCACCGGTGGTGCCGGTGAACCGCGACGGGTCGCATTCCCGCGCCGGTGCCACCTGCGTCGAGGGGCGCGGGAACTCCGGCGCTCCGAAGTTCTTGCTGGGGTTGTCGGCGGGCAGCGGGGCGCGCTCGTCGGCGCTGCGCTGCTGGGTCGTTCCGAAGAACTTCCTTGTCTCCGGTGGGTTTTCCGCCAGTGCGGGGATCGCGGGCGTCATCAGCGCCAGCGCCACGCCGAGGAAGGTGGCGCGGCGCAAGGCACTCCGCCAACCGGCGGCACTCGGTGGTCTGATCGGCACGTTCTGCCTCCTGGTGAGGGGAAGATCCGGCGCGGAGCCGGGGAGAGCGGTGTGGAACGTGCGCACGTGCGGGCAATTCTGGCAGCCAGCGGTGATCTGCGGTCATAACCTGCGATATACAGTTCCGCTATGACGATCGAGATCCGGCAGCTGCGGATGATCTGCGCGATCGCGGAGACCGGCAGCATCACGCGCGCCGCGGCGAGGCTGGAGCTCACCCAACCCGCGCTGAGCAACCAGTTGCAGGCCATCGAGAAGATGCTCGGCGACGAGCTGTTCGTGCGGAGCAGAACCGGTGTGGTGCCGACGGATTTCGGCCGCCGCACCGTCGACCGCGCGCGAATCGTGCTGTCGGAGGTCGATTCCCTCTTCGGCGCGGCGGGCCGGCCGTCACCGTCGAACGATCCGCTGCACCTCGGATGCGCGCACCTGGCGTGCGTGCCGAGCATCGTGGACCGGGTGCAGGAGGGCGGGTTGGGCCAGTCGGTGATGCTGCACGTCGAGTCTTCCGCCGCGGTGCTGGCGGATTCGCTCTCGCGTGGCCGGTACGACGCGGGATTGGTCGCCAACGCCGAGGGTTTCGAGGTTCCGCTGGAGCGCCCGGTCACCAGCCGCGTGCTGGTCCCGCGCTACCCGTGGTTCGTCGCGCTCGCCGCCGACCACTGGGCCGCGGAGCTCGACCAGGTGCGACTGGCCGATCTGGGCGAGGAATCGTGGATCGGGCCGCCGGGCGCCGACGACGGTTCGCTCGCGACGTTCCGCGCCGCCTGCCTGGACGCCGGGTTCGAACCGCGGATCCGGTTCGAGGCCCCGAGCGGCGGAGCGCGGGAACTGGTCGCCCGCGGATACGGGATCCGGCTGGTGGAGCCCACCTTCGCCGTGCCGGAGGGCACCGTCGTGCGCCCGCTGGAGGGCGATCCGCTGGTGGCCCGGCTGGTGGTGGCCTGGCGCCCGGACCGCCTGACCAGGGAGCAGGCCGACCTGCTCTACCAGGACCTGGCGCACGCGTACCTGGCGCACGTCGCGGACAACCCGGTCTTCCACCGCTGGTGGAACGCCCACCCCGAGGTCCACCCGATCCTCTGACCGCCCGCCCGGCGCCGACTTCGTGCGAAGTTGACGAACCGTCGGCGCGGCGGACGTGGCGCTGGACACACTGACCGGTCGGTATGTCTGTGGTACGTCTACTTGGACGCCTCCGAACGGGGGCGGGCTCGGAGGTGTGGTCATGGGCGACTCACGGCACGAGTGGATGCAGCCCGGCGCGCACGAGGTCGCGCCCGGCGTGCACCGGATCCCGCTGCCCCTTCCCAACGACGGCCTGCGGGCGGTCAACGTCTACGCGATCGCCGACGGCGATGCGCTCACCCTCGTCGACGGCGGCTGGGCGCTGGCCGAGGCCCGCGAGCAGCTCAGCGCCGGGCTGCGCCAGATCGGCGCCGGGCTCGGCGACATCCGGCGGTTCCTGGTCACCCACGCCCACCGCGACCACTACACGCAGGCGGTGGCCCTGCGCCGGGAGTACGGGTCCCGGGTGCTGCTGGGCGAAGGCGAGCGGCCGACGCTCCAGGTCCTGATGCGGCCCGACCACGTGGCGCTGGAGAAGCAGGTCGAGCTGCTCGCCGGGTGCGGCGCGAAACCGGTGCTGGAGGCGGTGATCGCCCTCCGCGGTGAGAAGCCCCGGACGACCGGCTGGGAGGAACCCGACGAGTGGATCACCGGGTCCACCGACGTCGGCCTGACCGACCGCCCGCTTCGCGCGCTGCCCACGCCCGGCCACACCCGCGGCCACGTGGTGTTCATCGACGACGGGACCGGTCTGCTGTTCGCCGGGGACCACGTGCTGCCGCACATCACCCCGTCCATCGGCTTCGAGCAGGCCCCGAGCGAACTGCCGCTGCGCGACTACATGGCCTCGTTGCGGCTGGTCCGCGCCCTGCCGGACATGCGGCTGCTGCCCGCGCACGGCCCGGTCACCGACAGCGCGCACCAGCGCATCGACGAGCTGCTGGACCACCACGACCGCCGGCTCGCGGCCACGGCGGCGGTCGTGGAGCGCGGCGCGTCGACGGCCTACGAGGTGGCGCGCGGCCTGACCTGGACCCGCCGCGAGCACGCGCTGGACGACATGGACCCGTACAACCAGATGCTGGCGGTCCTCGAAACGGCCGCCCACCTCGACGTCCTGGTCCTCCAGGCCAGGCTCCGCGCGGAAGCCGTCGACGAGGTCAAGCACTACGCCCCGGCCTGACGCGGCGCCGCTTCAACGGAAACCGGACGCACGATCTCCTTCGACATCGCGGAGTTCCGTCCCCGGACCGAGCGATTCGCCGGCGTGTCCGGCACCCCGCACCCCGGCACTCGCGGTGGACACTGTGGTCTCGGCGGCGGTTCCGGAGCGGAGGGGTCATGGCTATCGATGAGTTGGCGGCGGCCGTTGATGGGCTGCCGCTGGTGGATCACCACGTGCACGGGGCGCTGCGGGGTCCCGTCGACCGGGCCGGGCTGGAGGGGATGCTCACCGAGTCGGGCCGGGCGATTCCCGGTTGGATGACGCAGTTCGACTCGCAGCTGGGGTTCGCGGTGCGCCGCTGGTGCGCTCCCGTGCTCGGGCTGCCGACGCACGCCGAGGCCGCCGATTACGTGGCACGGCGGGAAGAACTGGGCGTCCAGGAGGTCACGCGGCGCTTGCTGGCGGCCAGCGGTGTCGAGCACTTCCTGGTGGAGACCGGCTACGAGGGCGACGCGATCCTCTCCCCCGCGGAGATGGCGGCGGCGGCCGGTGCACGTGCGGACGAGGTCGTGCGCCTGGAAACCGTGCTGGAGGACCTGGCCCGCAGCGGGGTGGGCGCGGGCGAGCTGCCCGCCCGGTTCCCGGAGGTCCTGGCGGAGCGCACGGTGGACGCGGTAGGGCTCAAGAGCATCGTGGCCTACCGCTTCGGCTTCGACTTCGACCCGCAACGCCCGTCGACGTCCGAGGTCGTCGCCGCGGCGGGACGCTGGCTGCGCACCGGCGGCCGGGTGGACGACCCGGTGCTGCTGCGGTTCCTTCTCTGGACGGGCGTCGACCGCGGGCTGCCGCTGCAGCTGCACGCCGGGTACGGCGATCCCGACATCGAGCTGCACCGCTGCGATCCGGCGCTGCTGACCGGGTTCATCAAGCTGGTCGAACCGCACGGCACCGACCTCCTGCTGCTGCACTGCTACCCGCACCACCGCAATGCCGGGTACCTGGCGCAGGTCTTCCCGCACGTGTACTTCGACGTCGGCCTCGCGGTGAACCACACCGGCGCGCGCTCGGCAGCGGTGGTGGCCGAATCCCTGGAGCTCGCACCGTTCGCGAAGGTCCTGTTCTCCTCCGACGCATGGGGGCCGCCGGAGCTGCACCACCTCGGAGCCCTGCTGTGGCGACGCGGAACGCAGGCCGCACTGGCCCAGTGGGTGGCCGCGGGTGAGTGGTCCGTGCCGGACGCGATCCGCGTGGCCCGGATGATCGGGCGCGACAACGCCCGCCGCATCTACCGCCTCGACGAGCGGTAACGCCCAGTTCCGCTTGGTCGTGCAGCGGAACCCGGAATGCTGGAATGCGGACCGGGCGCCCCAGCCTGCGCATCGGTACACGTCGTCGGAGCGGTCAGGTTGGGCCGCGGAAGAATCCGGAAGAATCATTTCCGAAGACGTCCCCGGTGAACGTTCACCGAGTCGGCACCGATTGCGGCGATCACGGTGCTGCACTTCGAACCGCACGATCCATTCCCTCGTCCGGCTCGAAAACAAGAACGCCATCAACGATGCGCACACCATTCGACGTCACAGCCGAAAGCGGTTGACGTTGCGAAAGGAGCCGGATGGCCCGGGTTTTCGGCCAGGGCGCTCCGCCGGATCCGCCTGCCGCTCATGCTCGCACTCCCACCGCTCCCGATATCGATACCTATCTAATCGGGTTCGCGCCGATCGCCGAAATGACCAAAGTCCTGTGTTGGAGCTCTCCACGGGCATCGGTTGACCCGCGATTAGGAAATATCAATACTGATTCACATCCGACGTGCATGAATCGATGCAGGTCAACCACGGGATCACCGCTGCCCTCACCGCATTGACAAGATCTCCCAGAGAGGCTTCCGTGCTCAACAACGCTTCACCAGCGCAGGACTTGCGAACGGAACGACTCAGCGCTCCGGTCGCGCTGTGCGTGCTCCTCGTCGTGCTCGTATCCGGCCTGATGCACAGCGCTGAGGAGAGCGCCGCCGCCTACGAGTCGTACGCATTCGCCGCCGAGGCCCACTCCTTCCACGCGGCCGATGACTCGGCCGATGGGGAGATCCCGGAGGCCGGGCGGCCGCCGGACGACCACTACGACGAGAAGAACCGGCGATCGCTGCACAACGTGCGAATCCAGGGGCTCAAGCGCCCGTTCCAGTGAGCCGAACGCTCCGCCTCACATTCCCTCACCCGGCACCGTCCGGGGCGGGCAGGCGGAGGTCCGCCCACGGATCGGTGGGCACGACCTCCGTGCTGCGCCCCAGGTCGTCCAGAACCCGGGTCTGGCGCTTCAGCTGACGGAGAGTGATCGCGCGTTCCGCCAGGGACAGCGACGGCAGGCGGGCGGCCAGGCGTCCCTCCAGGCGTTGGCAGTCCTCCGGCGAGCGCAGCCAGACGATCATGATCAGGTTGTGCTCGCCGGTGACCGCCGCGCAGAACCGGATCTCCGCGAGCTCGGCCAGCGCCCGCCCGATCTCCGGCAGCTCATCGGCGGGCGCGTTGGCCCAGAAGATCGCCGAGACCGGCCACCCGGTGAGGCTCTGCGCGACCTCGCAGCGGATGGACACCAGTCCCCGGTCGACCAGCTTGGTCAACCGCCGCCGCGCGGTCGACACGCTCGCTCCGGTCAGCTCGGCCAGCTCGGCCACCGTCCGCCGCCCGTCGGTGCTCAGCGCGACCATCAGGTCCCGGTCCTCCTCGGTCAGCACGCCCTGCTTCGCGCGCGGAGGCGCGTGCGCGGCCAACTGCGCGCGCTGCGCGGGTGACAGCGCGTTGAGCCGCCACTGCACGCCCTCGCCGAACACCGTGGTCGCGGTGTGCACGCTCGTCCGCCGCACCCCGGGGTGGTGACTGAGCTCGTCGAGCACGAACCGCGACAGCGCGGGCAGGCCCCGGGCGTTGACGAGCACCAGCAGGTCGCGCCCGCTGCCGACGTGGTGGACCGAGACGACCTGCGGCAACCGGGCCAGCAGCACCGCGAGCCGGTCCCGCTCGCTCGGCCTGCAGTCGATCTCCACGCAACCCAGCACGAACGCCGTCGGGGCGGTGAGCCGCGCGTAGGCGGTCACCCACACCAGGCCCTGTTCGGTGATGCGCTGCCAGCGGCGGGCGACCGTGCTCGGGTCCACTCCCAGCACCGATCCGATGAGCTGCCAGGAACCGCGCGGGGCGATCTGCACCGCGTTGACGAGCGACAGGTCGAGCTCGTCGAGGCTGGACGAATCTTGCATGCACGAACCCTCATGTGACGATTTCCGGCAATCCAAGCAGTGGTGCTGGTGCGCTGTCCACGCTTTCCGCCAACCGCGGTTGCCGAGCTGCGGGAAGGCACGACTTCGCCCGGAGCACACATGGACACAGCGCGTACCCGGCAGACCCGGTTGGACCGGGTCTTCGCCGGCATCGAGCGGGTCGGCGGCAAGCTGCCCGAACCGTTCTTCCTGTTCGTCTACCTGCTCGCCGCGCTGGCGGTGATCTCCACCGCGGTGGCCGCCCTCGGCGTCACCGTCGACGTTCCCGGCAAGGCCGAGCCGGTCCCGGTGCGCGCGGTGCTGAGCTCCGAGGGCCTGGTCTGGTTCCTGACCAACTTCGTGGACAACTTCATCGGCTTCCCGCCGCTGGGCACCGTGCTGGCGATGATGCTGGTGGTCGGCTTCGCCGAGCGGACCGGTTTCCTGTCGGCCGCGGTCACGTTGGTCTTCGGCCGCGCTCCGCGCTGGCTGCTGCCCTACGCGGTGGCGTTCGTGGCCTGCCAGGCGCACGTCATGTCGGACCCGTCGCTGATCGTGATCCCGCCGCTGGCCGCGCTGATGTTCAAGGCGGCGGGCCGCCACCCGGTCGCCGGCCTCATCGGCGCTTTCGCCTGCGGCGCAACGGGTTACGGCGGCGGGATCCTGGTCGGATCGCTGGACGGGCTGCTGGTGGGCATCACCGAGAAGGCGGTGCAGATCGCCCCGCTCGGCGTCGAGGTGCACACCCACATCGCGATGAACTACTTCTTCGCGGCAACCGCCGGGCTGCTGCTGCCGCTGGTCGGCGGGTTCCTGATCGACCGGGTCCTGGAGCCGCGGCTGGGCCCGTGGACCGATCCGGAGGGCGAGCAGAGCGCCGAGCTCACCGCGCAGCAGCGCAAGGGCGTGTGGCGGGCGTTCGCCGTGCTGGTCGGCTACGCGGTGGTGGCCTTCGGCGCCTGGCTGGTGCCGGGCAGCTTCCTGCGCGGCGAGGCAGGTGAGCTGGTGCCCTCGCCCTTCCTGGACAGCATCGTGCCGCTGATCATCATCGCGTTCCTGCTGGCCGGGCTCGCCTACGGCGTGACCGCGGGCACCGTCTCCAAGCGCGCCGACGTGCCGCGGATGATGACCGAGACCGTCAAGGACATGGCGGGCTACATCGTGTTCATCTTCGTCGCCGCCCAGTTCATCGCCCTGTTCACCTGGTCGAACCTGGGCACGCTGATCGCGATCGGCGCGGCCGACGGCCTGCGCGCCGCGCACCTGACCGGGTTCCCGGCGATCATCGTGATGGTGCTGCTGGCCACGGTGGCGAACCTGTTCATCACGTCCGGTTCGGCGCTGTGGTCGCTGCTGGCCCCGGTGATGATCCCGGCCTTCACCATCCTCGGCTACGACCCGGCGTTCATCCAGGCCGCCTACCGCATCGGCGACTCGACCACGCAGGCGGTCAGCCCGCTCAACGCCTACGTCTACATCCTGCTCAGCGTGAACCGGAAGTACCAGCCCGAGACGCAGCTGGGCACGCTGCTGGCGCGGCTGAGCGTGTTCGTGCTGCCGTTCTTCGCGATGTGGCTGCTGATCCTGGCGGTGTTCTACTTCTTCGACCTGCCCGTCGGGCCGGGTTCGGGCATCCGGCTGTAACCATCCACAGAGGAGAGATGATGCACTTCGACGAGCTCGTGGCGTTGCGGCGCGACTTCCACCGGTACGCCGAGCCGGCGTTCCTGGAGATCCGCACCTCCAGCATCGTCGTGTCGCGCCTGCGCGAACTGGGTCTGGAGCCGCTGACCGGGCAGGAGGCGATGCGCGCTGAGACCGTCGTCGACTACCCCACCGCCGAGCAGCGCGAGCTGTTCGGCGAGCGGGCGGTGCGCACCGGTGCGGACGCCGAGGACGTCGCGCGCGCGATCGAGTCCGGCACCGCCGTGATCGCCGAGGTCCGCGGCAACCGCCCCGGCCCCACCTGGGGCCTTCGCTTCGACATGGACGCGCTGCCGCTGGCCGAGTCGGACAGCCCGGAGCACGCACCTGCTGCGAACGGCTTCCGCTGCGACTACGGGGCGATGCACGCCTGCGCGCACGACGGGCACACCGCGATCGGCCTCGGCCTGGCCGGTCGGCTGGTCGCCGACAACGACTTCGCGGGAACGGCGCGCTTCCTCTTCCAACCGGCTGAAGAAGGCGGGCGCGGCGCCGCGTCGATGCTCGCCGCGGGCGCGGTCGAAGGGGTGGACCGGTTCGTCGCGGTGCACCTCGGCCTGGACGAGCCGGTGGGCCAGGTCAGCGGCGGCATCCAGGGCCTGCTGGCCACCACCAAGATGCGCGCCACCTTCACCGGCACCGCCGCACACGCCGCCGGAGCCCCGGAACAAGGGGCGAACGCACTGGTCACAGCCGCGAGCGCACTGCTCAACGTGATGGCGCTACCGCGCTACTCCACGGCGGACACCCGCATCAACGTGGGCACGCTGCACGGCGGCGACAACGTCAACATCGTGCCCTCCTGGGCGCGGATGACCCTGGAGGCGCGCTCCACGGACTCCGAGGTAAGCGCATCCCTCACCGAGCGCATCAAGGCCGCTCTGCGCGGCTCCGGCGAAATGCACGGGGTCGCCGTCGACGTCGTGGAGACCGGCGGTTCGGCCACGATGGACTGTGACGCGGAACTCGTCGACGCGATCGACGCGATCGCCGCTGAACTCCCCGGAGCCACCACCACCGAAGGCTTCAAGCAGATGGGCGGCAGCGACGACGCGAGCCTGTTCGCCCGCGAAGTCCAGCGCAACGGCGGCATCGCCACGTACATGACGGTCGGCGGCGGCAACACCGCGCCCCACCACAACCCCCTCTTCGACATCGACGAGCGCTCCATCGAGATCGCTCTCGACACCCTCGAACGCCTCATCCGCCGCTGACGATCCACGGCGCAGGGCACCTTTCGACCGCGAAAGGCGCCCTGCGCCCGTTCAAAGGACGAGCTGGGAGTGCAGGGTTTCGCGGGCCCACTGCTCCCAGCGTTCGGGAGTCCACGCCCGGTCCCGCACCAGCAGGAGGTAGAGCTCCGGGCTCAGCAGGGCGAACAGGATGTCGGCTGCTTCGGTCGCCGACAGGCCGGGCCGTGCTCCCGGTTTCGCGACCAAGGACTTCGCCGCCTCCGCCTGGACCGTGTAGCGCGGGTTCTCGCCCTTCGGCCACAGGTCCACCACTTCCGGGTCCGTTGCCGCCGCCACGCGCAGCACCTCGACGATCTCCGCCACCCGCTGCAGGACTCGGCGGGTGCCCGCGACGTGGGCGCGGAGGTGGGCCTCCGCGGTCTCGGTCTCCAGCGCGTCGCGGAACCACGGGCGGTCCATCGTCGCGACCGGCTCGTCGTCACCCGCGATCGCGGTGTCCACGACCTCCTTCAGCAGGTTCCGCTTGTTGCGGAAGGTGAAGTAGATGGTCTGCACCGCCACTCCGGCCCGGTCGGCGATGTCCTGCAGCGGCGTCGCGCCGTAGCCGCGCTCCACGAACAGCTCCCCCGCCGCGCGCAGCATCCGCGCACGTGTCTGCCTGGCCTTCTCGGCCCGCTTGTTGACCGGACTCATGACCGGAGTCTATAACTGGAGTCGAACACTAGAGAGCGACTCTAGTGAGTTTCGGGGAGGAGTCCCGTGACCGACAACCAGCAGGCCGAGGCCTGGAACGGCTGGGAAGGCGAGCTCTGGGCGTCGAATCCGCAGCGGTACGACGGAATGCTCGACGACTTCAACGCACCGCTCTTCGCCGCCGCCGGGATCGGCCCGGACGATCGGGTCCTCGACGTCGGCTGCGGCCCAGGGAGCACCACCCGGCTGGCGGCCGAGCGGGCGGCGCGCGCCGTGGGCGTCGACATCTCCGCACCGATGGTGGCCCGCGCCCGCGCCGACGCCACCGACATCGCGAACATCGAGTTCGTGCTGGCCGACGCGCAGGTCCACCCGTTCCCGGAGGCCGGTTTCGACGTGGCCATCAGCCGCGGCGGGGTGATGTTCTTCGCCGACCTGGTCGCGGCCTTCGCCAACATCCACCGCGCGCTGCGCCCCGGCGGCCGACTTGCGTTCATCAGCCCGACCGCACCGGATCCGGATGGCGACTACGCCCGCGCGACCGCCGCCCTGGCCGAGTTCACGACCCGGCCGTCACCGGCGGCGAGCGGCATGATGTCGCTGGCCGCACCGGAACGCATCCGCGAAGTGCTCGGTGCCGCCGGTTTCCGGGACATCGCCGTGGCGAAGGTGCAGGCCACCGAGAACCTGGGTGCCGACGCAGCCGACGCGGCGGACTTCATCTGCTCGCTGGCACCCGTCCAGTTCAACCTGCGCGACGTCGACAGGTCCACTGTGGACCGACTCCGCGACGAGGTGGCCGCCGGCTTCCGGCCGCACGAAACGCCGCAGGGCGTGCAGGTGCGCGGAACCGTCTGGCTGACCAGCGCGATCCGATGACAGAGGGTGGCAACATGACCGTGAACGCACCGCAATCGGCCGCCTGGAACGGGGCGGAGGGCACCCACTGGGCCGAGCACCAGGATCGCTACGACGCCGTGAACAGCGGCTTCAACGACCCGCTGCTCAACGCCGCGGACATCGCCGCGCGAGACCGCGTGCTCGACATCGGCTGCGGCAACGGGCAGACGACCCGGCTGGCCGCAGCACGCGCGGCCCGGGCCGTCGGGCTGGACTTGTCGGCTCCGATGCTGCGCCGGGCTCGGCGAGCAGCATCGCGGGAAGGCATCGGCAACGTGTCCTTCGAGCAGGGCGATGCCCAGGTGCACCCGTTCACCGAGCACGGTTTCGACGTGGCGATGAGCAGGTTCGGCGTGATGTTCTTCGCCGACCCGGTCGCCGCGTTCGCCAACGTCCGCCGCGCGCTGCGACCCGGCGGCCGGCTGGTGTTCGTGTGCCTGCGCGAGCGGAGCGACGGCGACCTGGGAACGGTCCTGGACGCGATGGCCGAGCACCTGCGCGCACCAGAGCCCGCCGACCCGCACTCCCCCGGCCCGACCTCGCTGGCGGATCCGGACCGCATCCGCCGAGTGCTCACCGGCGCCGGGTTCGCCGACGTGACCGTGGAACCCGTCGACGCGCCGCAGTTCTGGGGCACCGATCCGGCGGACGCGGCCGGTTTCCTCTTCGAGTGGTCGCCGGTCCGAGCGATGCTGCGCAACGCGGAAGATCCGGCCGCCCGCGCTGCGCTCACCGAGGCGATGCACCGGTACCACGGCCCCGGTGGAGTTCAGCTGCGCGGCGCGGCATGGCTGGTCACCGCCGCGCGCTGAACGGTCACCGGCAGCGCTGGGTGGGGCGGAAGGCGTCGAAACCGGAATCCGGGGTGCGGATGTCGCCGCTGGCGGAGACGACTTCGGGCAGGATCTCCGAGGTCGGAGGCACCTTCCCGGGCGTGAGGGTGAACACCGAGACGGCCTTGTCCTCCGGGTGCCCGACGCAGTCGAAGGACAGCCAGCCGCTGGCTCCCGCGACCGCCTCCACGCCGTGCATCCGGTGGAACTGCGAGGTGACCGACTCCGGCGTGACCAGCGAGACGTCGCGGCCAGTGCCCCCTGCCCTCCGGATCGCGGTGACCGCCACCCCGACCGCGTCGAACGAGGTGGCGGCCATCCCGTCGCCCGCGGAGTCGTCCGGGAACTCGCGGGAGTAGGTCTCCCGGAAGTAGCCGACCACGTTCGGGTCGAAGGCCTGCGGATCCGCCCGCCACGCCGCCGGGCTGGACAGGTGGGTGTACTCCAGCGTGGTGTTCGGCGAGAGCGCACCGCGGATCTCCTCCACGCCCGCGATGTCCACCACGCTGTCCAGGGTCAGCACCCGGATCTCCAGTTGCGGGCACCACCGCCTGCCCAACGCCTCCAGCAGTCCCTTCAGGTCCCGGTAGCGCCCGGAGAAGAACAGCACGTCCGGCTGGGCGACGCAGATGTTGCGGACCATCGGGGCGAACGCGTTCGCGTTGCTGCCCAGCCCGGTGCCGGTGGCATCGTCCAGCTTGGAGTTGTAGGTCTCCGCCCGGAGCAGCTCACCACCGGTGCTGGCCGGGTAGACCTGCTCGAATGCCTTCGCCAGGTTGCTGGCCAGCAGGTCGGACTGGTTCTCGTCCTGCACCAGCATCGCCCGCCGGCTGCCCGTCAACCGCCGCACCACGGCCTGCACCTGCTCGGTGTTCGACGGCGCGACCCGCAGCAGGCCGCTGAACTCACCGGCCTTCTCCTGCTCGGTGAAGACGTCGGCGGTGATCGTGGCGCCGACCATCGGCATGCCCAGCGCCGCCAGCCGGTCGATCGCCTGCTTGGTGCCCTCGTGGCTCTGCCCCAGCCCGGTCACCGCGACCACCCGGTCCGGACCGCTCCGCGCCTGCTCGATCTGCGCCACCACCGGCTGCCACTGGTCGAACCGGCTGCCCGGGTTCGCCGGAAGCAACCGGACCATCGGGGTGGCACCGTCCCAATCGGCGGTCCGGTTGGCGCGCAGCTGCGAGACGTAAGCACCCTGCAATGCGTTGCGGGTGGACTCCGAGGTGATGGTGTCCAGGCCGGTCAACGTCATCGGAGCCAGGTAGGCGATGCTCACGTGGTTGCCGTTGGACTCGGCCAGCACCCGGTCGTTCTCCGCCTTGATCTTGCCCAGCACACCGGCCAGCTCCGGAGCGAACTCGAAGGAGCCGTCGGACATCCCGACGCACTCACCGGATGCCGTCCGCTCGATGCCCGCCGCGCACCGGCTCGACTGCCACACCCAGGCCACCGCTCCGGCGACCACCAGCAGCACGACCGCGGCCGCCACGAGCGTTCTCCCGCGGTTCTTCCGCCACCACGTCTGGTGCACGTAGTTCGCCACCGTATGCCTCCAGGTCAGGCGTACTTCTCGCTCTCGCCGAAAAACACCACGAAACCCGCGCGGGCCTGCCGCGCCAGCTGTTCGAACTCGCTGCGCGCGATGCCGCGCAACGTTCGACCGGGGTCGCCGAGCGGATCGGACATCAGCCACTTCGCCGCCACCAGCCGCGCCAGGTCCGCCTCCGCGGGTGCCACCACGCGGGCCAGTTCCTCGACCTGCTCGCGGGGTTCGCGGTCGGTGCGCAACCTGTTGGGCGCGGCGGTGATCAGCTCCAGCCGCGCCAACCACGGCGCCACGGCGCTCTCGGTGGCGATCTGCTCGAACTGCCGCTGCAGGTGTCCCACCACCGCGGCCAGGTCTCCCAGCGCCAGCGCGTGGTAGAGCGCCAGCGGAGAGTTGCCGTTCTCCCTGTGGTGCTGGCGATGCCGGTCGTGCAGGACGACCCAGCGCTCCTCGTGGTCGTCGGGCCGTGCGGCGAGTTCGTGCAGCAGCAGGCGGCGCAGCCACGGGTGCAGTGCGAGCCGGTTCTCACCGTCGAGCACCGACCACAGCCGCTTGCGGATCTCGTGCAGCACGCCCGCGTCGTCGGCACGACCGAGGCGCACTTCCGCCCGGGTGGCCAGTTCCAGGTTCGGCGCTGCCGACAGCCCGACCAGGACTTCGCGCTGCACGGGATCGAAGTCCTGCAACAGGTATTCGCGCGCCCGCTCGGCGAAGGGCACCTCGTCTGCGGCGCGGTGCTCCAGGAACGCCCGCATCGCGGGACCCGGTGCCTGCTCGCCGAGCGCGGCGGCTATCTGCCGCATTCCCCACGGGTGACCGCGGGTCAGCGCGTGCACGTACGGCGCGGTGCTGCCGCCGAACCGGCCGGCTTCGACCACCTCGGACGGGGTCAGATCGCGCAGTTCGACCGGATACCACCACGAATCCGGGCCGCGGTCGGCCTCGCGGTGCTGCGTCCAGTCGTCGAGCCCGGCCTGCTCCGGGGTCCGCGCGCTGTCCTGCCGGCCCCACCGCGACTGCCACTGCCTGCTGGTGCCGACCACCACGAGCGGATCGGGGTCCTGCCGGTGCCGCTGGCGGATGTGCAGCAGCAGGTCGAGCAGCTGCGCGCCACCCGCCGAGTCGACGTTGTCCAGCAGCGCGACGCAGTTCGCCTTGCGCCGCCCGGCACCCCGCCCGCGGTAGGCCTCCCGCAGGTCGGCGAGGAACGCCGCGCAGAACACCTCGTCCATCAGGCCGCTGTCGGCGATCCCGATGTCGACCAGCACGTCCTGCAGGTTCGGCGACCGCTGCGGAGTCGCATCGCGGAGTCCGGAAGCCCGGCGCAACCTGCGCCGCCAGCGCACCGCCTCACCTCCGCGCAGCAGCGTGCTGGCGACCAGCGGCGACCACCACGGAAGCACCCCGGCCTGCGCGATGGTGTCCACGACCCCGTTGACGGTGTTGTGCGTGCGCGGGGAGAACTCCGCGTCGGCCGCCAGCGAATCGCGCACCTGCGCCAGTGCCTTCTCCCGGTTCTCCTGGTTCAGCTGCGCGCCCTTGACCAGCAAGCACAACCACAACTGGCGAAACCGGATGCGCGGCTGCCCCTCGAACTTGCGGCTGAGGCTGAAGGCCAGCTCGGTGATGATCGCCCGCGGCGGCTTGACGACCCGTTCCAGATCGGCGTGCGCGTGGGGCACCCGGTCCCCGCACCGCTCGGCGATGTCACCCAGCGCCGCGGTCTTCCCGCTCCCCCGCGGCCCGAACAGCACGACAACGGGCAGCTCCGGACCCCGCCCACCCTCGGAATCCCGCCGCACGCACGAACCGATCAAACCCTCGACAACACCGGAACGCCCCGCTAAACCACCAACCATCCGGCCCACCCCCACGATCAAGCCAGCGGGTAACTGTCCCGTCACCACCGGTCACAAGTCAAGCGAAAAACCGAAACCCGCCGCGATCACATCTGGACGGATCCGCGGTCCGCGTAACCCCGGGTCGTTCTGATCGTTGATCTCCCCGATCGTGCTGGGAGGTCATCATGCGGCGCTGCTGGTTGGCATTTCTGCTCGCTCTCGCCACCGCTTTCGCCGGGGTGCCGGCGGCTTCCGCGCAGGGCGGGTGGGCCGCTCGCGCCGAGGAGCACCCCGAGGTCGCCACCGAGACCGACGTTGCCATCCCGATGTCCGACGGGATCGTGCTGCGCGGGGACGTCCAGCGGCCGGCCGATGCCGACGGCAATCCGGTCGAGGGCCGGTTTCCCGTGCTGGTGACCATCACCGCCTACAACAAGGCTGTGCTGTACCGGGCCGGGGCCGGCGTGATGGGCGATCCCGGCTACTTCGTCAAGCGCGGGTACGTGCAGGTCAACGTCGACGCTCGGGGTACCGGCAGTTCCGGTGGTTCGTGGGCGGCGTTCAGCGAGCGGGAGAACACCGACGCCGGGGAGGTCGTCGAGTGGGCCGCCTCCGCCGAACGGCCGTGGAGCAGCGGTTCGGTCGGGATGCACGGGCCGTCCTACATGGGCATCAGCCAGCTGTTCGCCGCCGCCAACCGGCCCACCGGGTTGAAGGCCGTCTTCCCGCAGGTCCCGGCCGCCGACACCTATCGCGATGTGGTCGCCTCCGGCGGGGCGCTCGACGTCGGGTTCATCCCGCTGTGGCTGGGACTGGTCACCGGAACCGGGCTGATCCCGCCCGCCTACGGGCCCGCCGAGCCGGACAACGCGCTGCAGATGTACCTCTCGCGGGTGCAGGGCGCCACCGGGTTCACCGCGCCGCTGCTGCTCTCGGCGACGCTGGGGCTGGATTCGGCCTTCGACGGGCCGTTCTACGCCGAGCGCTCGCCGATCAACGTCGTCGACCGGATCGACGTGCCGACCTTCCTCGTCGGCGGCGAGTACGACCTGTTCCAGCGCGGCACCCCGATGCTGTTCGACCGGCTCCGGGAACGCGGCGTGCCCACCAAGATGATCTTCGGCCCGTGGGACCACCTGCAGGCCAGCACCGGTGCGGGCGTCGAGGACGCCGGGCACGGCTCCCTGCAGGAGCTCCAGCTGCGCTGGTTCGACCACCACGTGCGCGGGGTGCCCGACCCGGCGCTGGATTCGGACATCCCGCCGCTGACCTGGCACGAGATCGGCTCCGGCGAGTGGCACCGGGCGCAGGACTGGATCGACGAGCAGCGCGCGACCACCTTCCAGCTCTCCGGCACCTCGCTCCCCGGTGCTCCCGGTCAGCTCGTCGCCGACGACGCCGAGCCGGGACGCAGCATCGTCGCTCCGGTCCCGGTCTCCGGGCTGTGCACGCGTTCGGCCAACCAGTGGACGGCGGGACTGCCGAACGCGGCCGGGCTCGGGAAGCTGTGCGCAGACAACCGCTGGAACGACCTCTCCGGCGCGGTTTTCGAGACCGAGCCGGTGGCGGAACCGCTCCGGATGCGCGGTCCCATCAACGCACACCTGAACGTCTCGACGCCGACCGGCAACGGGATGCTGTCGGTGTCGGTGTCGTCGGTGTCCCCGACCGGCGAGGTCGACCGCCTCACCGGTGGTTGGCAGGTCCTGTCGCACCGGGCGCTGGACGAGTCCCGCTCCCGCTACCTCGACGGCCAGCTGATCCAGCCGCACCACCCGTTCACCATGGACGCGCAGAACCTGTTGCGGCCAGGGCAGATCGCGCCGATCGACGTCGAGGTCTTCCCCACCGGCGCGGTGATCCCGACCGGCCACAAGCTGCGCATCGCCGTGCAGGCCTACGACGTCCCGCACCTGCTCCCGACGGTGCGCGACCTGCCCGCGGCGTTGTCACCGCTGACCATCCACACCTCGCCGGAACAGCCGTCGCTGCTCACCCTGCCGACGATCCCCGCGACCAGGTGAACCAGCACCGGGCGGATGGACCACGAGAGCTCATGCGCCCCGGCCTCCGCGAGCTGCGGGCGGCGTCAACTTCGCGAGACATCGACCATCACCTCGTGTTCGGGACGGCTGTGGACCAGGGCGCCCAGTTCTCGACGACCTCGGCGAGCACCGTCATCGGCAGCGGGCCGCCGGTGAGCACGAGGTCGTGGAAGGCAGCGAGGTCGAAGGCGGTGCCGAGTGCGCGCTCCGCACCGGCTCGCAGGCGCTGGATCTCCAGGCGCCCCACCATGTACGACAGCGCCTGGCCGGGCCACTCGACGTAGCGGTCGACCTCGACGTGGACGTCCACTTCGGACAGCAGGGTGTGCGAGAGCATGAAGTCGACCGCCTGCCGGCGGGTCCAGCCCCGCGCGTGCAGTCCGGTGTCGACCACCAGCCTGGCAGCGCGCAGGGAATCCTCCGCGAGCATGCCCAGGCGGGCGAGATCACCGGAGTACAGGCCCATCTCGTCGGCCAGCCGCTCGGCGTACAGCGCCCACCCCTCGACGTAGGCGTTGATGTCGGCGAGGCTGCGCAGCATCGGCAGCCCCTCGGCCTCCTGCGCGAGCGCCAGCTGGAAGTGGTGTCCCGGCACGGCCTCGTGGAAGGCCACCGCTTCCGCGGTGACCTTCTCGCGCTCCTCGGCCCGGTAGGTGTTGGCGAAGTAGGTCCCCGGCCGCGAGCCGTCCAGCGCGGGCCGGTTGTAGTAGGCGGACACGTTGGGCGCCTCGTTGTCCGGAACGGGCCGCACAGCGCAACGTCCGGCCGGAACTCTCCGGAACCAGCCCGCCGCCGCCTGCTCCGCGCGCTCGACGGTCCCGCGCGCGGTGCTCAGCACCTCTTCCGGGCTCTCCCACCGCAGCGCCGGGTCCGCGCGGAGCCGTTCCCGCACCTCGTCGGCGGTCGTGGCGCCGAATACCCGCGAGCCGATCTCGACGTACTCCGCCGCCAGTTCGTCGATGAGCTCCAAACCCGTCCGGTGCAGGTCTTCCGGCCCGCGTTCGGTGGTCGTGTGCACGCGCGACAACGCCTCGTACACCGCCCCGCCGTCGGGCAACCAGCACAAACCCGGCTGCTCCTCCGGTCTTCCGCACGGCACCAGCTCGGTGTCGATCACCTCGCGATAGCGCGCGAACGCCTCGCGGACCACGCCGTCCAGGAGGCGTTCGCGTTCAGCGACGCGCGATCCGCTCAACGCAGGTCCGCGGAGCGGGTCGGGGCCCGCGAGGTACCGATCGAGGCTCGCCACGGCCGCGCACCCCAGGTAGGCCACCGGAAGACGGCCCGCTGCCGCACCCGCCCGATGCCGCTCGGCGGCGACCGCGAGATAGGCCGGGATCGCGGCCAACCTGTCCAGGTAAGCGCGTTCCGCGTCGTCCCCGACCGGCCGCACCTGCGCAAGCCCGTGCAGCAGAGCACCGGCGGGCGAGGTCAGCTGGAACGCCACCGTGTGCTCGACCAGCCGGGCGTCCACCCGCGCGACCAACGCCATCGCCTGCTGCACCACGACGGCCCGCGTCACGCTCTCCTGCTCACCGAGCCCGCCGAGACCCGACGCCCGCCGCGCGATGTGCCCGGCATCGGCCTTGCGAGCCCGCTCGCCGGATTCGCTGAGGTCGGGCAGCTCGTGGTCGTGCCCGCCAACGCCCAGCGCCGTGGCCGCCAGCGGATCCTCCCGGTGCAGCAGCGCGAGCAGCTCGTCAGCGAGCCGGGTCACCGTCGTCATGCGGGAGTTGATACCGGACCGATCGCCCCGGCGTCACCGCGTTTTCCCGGGCCATTCGGAGCTCACCCCTGTCTGCGCCGGACGTAGATCCGACTGCCCTCGGGGCCGGTCCACTCCATCCGCACCACACCGGCCACGGCGGCGTCGCCCTGCCGCGCCGGGTCGGCCCAGTAACCGGCGACCGGGTTCCGGAAGAACGTCGCCCACAGCTCGCCGTCGGCATCCACGAAGAGGTTGTTGTGACCGGCCCCGACGCCCGCGGTCCAGCGCTTCGAGTACGGCCCTTCGAACTTGTCCGCCACCGCGATGATCGCGTCGTACTGGTACCGCTCGCCCCCGGGCGTGTAGGCGTGCCGCTCGCCGCCGTCGGGGTTCTCGGACTTCTTGTTCCAGGCAGCGTGCATCAGGTAGTACTTGCCCTCGTGCTTGATGACGCTCGCACCTTCGAGGTACGGCTCGGGTGAGTACGCCACCTGCTCGAACCTCGGGAGCTTCGTCTTCTGGACGATGTCCTCCATGTCGTCGGTGAATTCGGCGTACAGGTGGTTGTGCAGCACGAGCCAGGCCTTGTCGCCTTCGGCGTGGAGACCGCCGTCGATGTGGTAGTAGACCTTCGGGTCGATCCACTCCGGCCCGCGGGGCGCCAGGTCGCCGAACGGCTTGTCCAGGTTGCCCTCGACGACCCGGTACGGGCCTTCGATCCCGCCCTCGCTCTTGAGCATGAACGAGCCGACCTTCCGGGAGTGATCGCCCATGCAGGCGACGATGTACCAGGTATCGCGGAAGTGGTGCACCTCCGGCGCCCACACGTTGCCCCGCTTGCCGTGCTCCTCGTCGCGCCAGTACTCCTGCCACGGGGCGACGACGGTGCGCCCGGGCTCGTTCTCACCGGCGAACTCCGGTGACCACACCTTGCCCTTCTCCGCACCGGGCCGGAGACCGGTCGTGTCCACCAGCTCCCACGGCCCGTCCAGGGATTCGGCGACCCAGACGAAGATGCCGTCGTTCCACGGCGACGCGCTTTCGAGACCGGTCGCGCGGGTGGTTCCCGTGGCGACGTAGCACGGCTTGCCGTCGACTACGAAGCAGTTGACGTAGGTGTCCCGGATCCAGACCCGCCCGAGTTCCTCGTCGCGGGGGCGGAGTTCGAGTGCGAGAACGCGGGAGTTGTCCGCCCGCGGCCACAGGTCCTTCCGGATGTCCGCGGCGCCGTAGGGCTTCATGCCCGGCCAGTTCGGGGGGTGCTCCTGCTGCGGCGAAAACCCGCGCGCCCAGGTGAGTCCGGACAGTGCGGCCGCCAGTCCGACGGTGCTCGCGGTACCCAGCAGCAGGGTCCGCCGGTTCAGGTGCGAGCTGGGCATCGACATTCTCCTCGCTGTGTTCCGCCAGATCCCGAATCGGGGCCTGCGCACCGCGCCGGCCCGTGATCGACGCTACGCGGCCCCTTCCGGCCGACGTCGACCGAGCAGCGTCCGCATGACGAGAGAACCCACTCGCACTCGCGTGGTTGCGCGATCGCACCAGCACGAGCGGGAAGCGGGGCGACGATCCCCGCGAGCGGTTGCGGGAGATACCGTGAGTGCTTTGCAGCGCCCCAAAACGCACACGGAGGACGGGTATGCAGATCGGGGAGCTTTCCGAGCGCACGGGGGGCCAGTCGGCGGTCGATCCGCTACTACGAGCAGCACGGCCTGCTGGAGTCGCACCGGACCGGCAAGGGGTGGCGCGTCTACGACGAACCCGCCGTGCACCGCGTGCTCAACGTGCGCGAGCTGCTCAGGGCCGGGCTGACGATGGAGGACATCCGGCAGGTGGCGCCCTGCCCGGACATGAAGACAGCGGACTTCCTCGCCTGCCGGAACAGCCCCGACGAGGTGCTGGAGATGTACGAGAGCCGGCTGGCCGCGGTTGAGGCGAGGGCCGCCGAGCTCGCCCGCTACCGGGCCGTGCCGGTCCAGCGCATCGCGACGCTGCGCGCCGGACGGCCGGATGAGGATCTCGGCGAGGTGCTGCGCGAAGGCGAATCCGGATCCGCGGCTTGAACATGACACCGGTGTCAGTACTTAGCGTGCGGTCCCATGAGTGCTGTCACCGCGAGCAAGCCCGCTCTCCCGGGCTGGCTGTACGTCCTCTTCCTCGCCCTGCTGGCCACGGCCACCGATGAGTTCATCATCGCCGGGGTGCTGCGGGCCATCGCCGACGATCTCCGGGTGAGCGTCGCCGCGGCCGGGCAGCTGGTGACCGTCTTCGCCGTCGTGTACGCGGTGGGGGCGCCCACCCTCGCAGTGGTGTGCGAGCGGTTCCCGCGCCGCGCAGTCATGGTCGGCGGGCTCGGGGTCTTCGTGCTGTCGAACGCCGCCGCTGCGGTCGCACCCGGCTACTGGTGGCTGCTGGCCGCCAGGGTCGCCGCCGCGGTGATCGCCTCGGCCGCCTTCGCCACCGCTGGAGCCGGGGCGCCACCGCAGCAGCAAGGTCGTTACCTGGCGGTGGTCACCGCAGGGATGACCGCAGCGCTGTTCACCGGCGTGCCGCTCGGCACCTGGCTGGGCGGCACGATGGGCTGGCGGGCCACGTTCTGGCTGATCGCCGCGGTCGGCGCCATCGTGATGGCCGGTGTGCTCGCCACCGCGCCGAAGGTCTCCGGCGGGGAGATCGCCCCGCTGCGCGAACGCCTCGCGCCGCTGCGCGATCCCGGCGTGCTGCGGCTCGTGCTGGTCACGTTCCTGGCCGCCAGCGGCGGGCTGATATTCTACACCTACCTGGCCGCCTACACCCGCGAGGTGGCCGGGGACTCCACCGCCGCGCTGCCGTTCCCGCTCTTCGTGGTCGGCGTGGCCGGGCTGGTCGGCGCGCTGCTCGCAGGCCGGGTCACCGATTCCTGGGGCCCGCACCGGAGCCTGCGGGTGGTGATCGGCGGGCATGCCGTCGCGCTGGGTCTCGCCGCGTTCCTCGGGTTCAGCGGCGCGGGCGGCACCGTCCCGCTCGCCGCGGTGATCGGTTTCTGGGCCGTCTTCGCCTGGGGCCTGACACCGCCGGTGCAGGGAAGCATCCTGCTGGCCGCCGGTCCGAGCGCCGGGATGACCGCGCTCGCGCTGAACATCTCCGGGCTCTACCTGGGCACCGGTGTCGCCGGGGCGGTGGGCGGAGCGGTGATCAGCACCGTCGGCATCCCGTACCTCCCCTTGGCCGCCGCGCTGCTGATGGCGCTGTCCTTCGCCCTCGCCTGGGCTCCCGCACCGGCCCGTCTCACCACACCCGTGTGAGCGCAGCTCGTCGGGCAGACGCAGTTCGGCCCCGCCCGGAGCCTCCGGGCGGGGCCGAATCGCGGTCAGTCCTTGATCTCGCAGAGGGTGGTGCCCTGGGAGACCGAGTCGCCCGGTTGGGCCGACAGGCCCGTGACCGTGCCCGCCTTGTGGGCCGTCACCGGGTTCTCCATCTTCATCGCTTCCAGGACCGCGATCTGCTCGCCGGCTTCGACCTGCTGGCCGTCGGTCACCGACACCTTGACGATGGTGCCCTGCATCGGCGCCGTCACCGCGTCACCGGAGACCGCCGCTCCGGCCTTGCTCGCGGAGCGCTTGCGCGGCTTGGCCTTCGACGCCGGGGCCGCACCGGAGACCGCCAGCTCCGCGGGCAGCGTCACTTCGAGGCGGCGACCGCCGACCTCGACGGTGATGCTCTGGCGCGCCTCCGGCTCCGCGGCCTCGGCGCCACCGGTGAACGGCTCGATGGTGTTGTCGAACTCGGTCTCGATCCAGCGGGTGTGCACGGTGAAGCCGTCGGTGCCGGTGAACGCCGGGTCGCGCACGATCGCGCGGTGGAACGGCAGGACCGTGGCCATGCCCTCCACCACCATCTCGTCCAGGACGCGGCGCGAGCGCTCCAGCGCCTGCTGCCGGTCCGCGCCGGTCACGATCACCTTGGCCAGCAGCGAGTCGAACTGCCCGCCGATCACGCTGCCGGACTCCACGCCCGCGTCCACCCGCACGCCCGGGCCGTGCGGCGCGACGAAGCGGGTCACGGTGCCGGGCGCGGGCAGGAACCCGCGGCCTGCGTCCTCGCCGTTGATGCGGAACTCGATGGAGTGGCCGCGCGGCTTCGGGTCCTCGGTGTGCTCGAGCTTCGCGCCCTCGGCGATCCGGAACTGGCCGCGCACCAGGTCGATGCCGGTGGTCTCCTCCGACACCGGGTGCTCGACCTGCAGCCGGGTGTTGACCTCCAGGAACGAGATCGTCCCGTCCATGCCGACCAGGAACTCCACGGTGCCCGCGCCGTAGTAGCCGGCCTCGGCGCAGATCGCGCGGGCCGCCTCGTGGATGGTGCGGTGCTGCTCGTCGCTGAGGAACGGCGCCGGGGCCTCCTCGACCAGCTTCTGGTGGCGGCGCTGCAGCGAGCAGTCGCGGGTGCCGACGACGACCACGTTGCCGTGCTGGTCGGCCAGCACCTGGGCCTCCACGTGCCGCGGGCGGTCCAGGTAGCGCTCCACGAAGCACTCGCCCCGCCCGAAAGCGGTCTCGGCCTCGCGCACCGCCGAGGCGTAGAGCTCGGGGATCTCCTCGATGGTCCGGGCGACCTTCAGCCCGCGGCCGCCACCGCCGAAGGCGGCCTTGATGGCCACCGGCAGGCCGTGCTCCTCGGCGAAGGCCACCACCTCGTCGGCGCCGGACACCGGGTCCTTGGTGCCGGGCACCAGCGGCGCACCGGCCCGGGTGGCGATGTGCCGGGCGGTGACCTTGTCGCCGAGGTCGCGGATCGCCTGCGGCGACGGGCCGATCCAGATCAGGCCCGCGTCCAGCACCGCCTGGGCGAAGTCGGCGTTCTCCGACAGGAACCCGTAGCCGGGGTGCACCGCGTCGGCCTCGGCGCGCTTGGCCACGTCGATGATCTTGTCGATGTTCAGGTACGACTCGCCGGGCGTCGACCCGCCCAGCGCGAAGGCCTCGTCGGCCAGCCGCACGAACAGCGCGTCCGCGTCCGGCTCGGCGTACACCGCGACCGAGGCGATGCCCTCGTCCTTGCAGGCGCGGATCACCCGCACCGCGATCTCACCGCGGTTGGCGATCAGGACCTTGCTGATCGGCGTCACGTCCACAGTGGCCAACTCCTCAACTCCCGGCGCGACGCCGGACGACTGGCGAAACCTTGTCTGAACACGTCAGAGCCTGTCTTTGTCTTTGAAACGCCGAAGACGTTCAGCCCGCCCTCGGCGCTTGCACCGCCGCGGGTTCTCAGCGCTCGCCCGGCGAGGACGGCCCGGCCGCCGTGCATTGGGCCGGGCACCCGCAGTCCGGGCGGGCGCTGAGTTCCCGCTACCGGCACCGCTGCGCAAGACGAGTCCACCCGACAGGCCTTCAGCCCGGCAGCGCCGAAGCGCGCCAGGCGTGCGGGCCGGGCCGCAGCGGCCGCCGCCCGGCGGGGTGGCGGACCGCCGCGGCGGGATCGCCCCACCGCGACATCGGCTCGGGCCGCGGCTCGGCCGACGCCGCCTTGGCCGCGGCCAGCCCGGTCAGCGCGGCGGTCAGCGCGGCGAGCTCGACCTCGTCGGGATCACCGCGCACGATGCGCAGCACCGGCCGCTCCGGCACCGCGTCCGCGTCGTGGCTCATTGCGCTCCTCCTCCGGCAGCCGTCACAGCGGGATGTTGCCGTGCTTCTTGGCGGGCAGGCTCTCCCGCTTGTCGCGCAGCATCCGCAGCGATCGCGCCACGTAGCCGCGGGTGAACGACGGCGGGATCACCGAGTCGACGTAGCCGCGCTCGGCGGCGACGTAGGGGTTGCACAGGGTGTCCTCGTACTCCTGCTGCAACCGCGCCCGCAGCGCTTCGACGTCCTCGCCGTCGTCCGCGGCCTCCGCCAGCTGGCGGCGGTAGAGGATGTTGACCGCGCCCTGCGCGCCCATCACCGCGATCTGCGCGGTCGGCCAGGCCAGGTTGATGTCCGCGCCCAGGTGCTTGGAGCCCATCACGTCGTAGGCACCGCCGTAGGCCTTGCGGGTGATCACGGTGACCAGCGGGACCGTCGCCTCGGCGTAGGCGTAGAGCAGCTTCGCGCCGCGGCGGATGATGCCGTTCCACTCCTGGTCGGTGCCCGGCAGGAAGCCCGGCACGTCGACGAAGGTCAGCACCGGGATGTTGAACGCGTCGCAGGTCCGCACGAACCGGGCGGCCTTCTCGCTGGCGTCGATGTCCAGGGTGCCCGCGAACTGGGTGGGCTGGTTGGCCACCACGCCCACCGGGCGGCCCTCGATGCGCCCGAAGCCGGTGATGATGTTCGGCGCGAACAGCGCGCCGGTCTCCAGGAAGTCCTCGTCGTCGACGACGCGGGAGATGACCTGGAGCATGTCGTAGGGCTGGTTCGGCGAGTCCGGGACCAGGGTGTCCAGCTCGCGGTCGAGGTCGGTGATCGAGTCGGCGATCGCGCCCTCGGCGATGTCGGCGTCGAAGACCGGCGCTTCGGCGAGGTTGTTGCTCGGCAGGAACGACAGCAGTTCCTTGACGTAGCCGATCGCGTCGTCCTCGTCGGCGGCCAGGTAGTGCGCGTTGCCCGAGCGGGAGTTGTGCGTGCGGGCGCCGCCGAGGTCCTCGAAGGTGACGTCCTCACCGGTGACGGTCTTGATCACGTCCGGGCCGGTGATGAACATGTGCGAGGTCTGGTCGACCATCACGGTGAAGTCGGTGATCGCCGGCGAGTACACCGCGCCGCCCGCGCACGGGCCCATGATCAGCGAGATCTGCGGGATCACGCCGGAGGCGTGGGTGTTGCGCTTGAAGATCTCGGCGTAGAGGCCCAGCGCCGCGACGCCCTCCTGGATCCGCGCGCCGCCGGAGTCGTTGATGCCGATCAGCGGGCACCCGGTCTTGAGCGCCAGGTCCATCACCTTGACGATCTTCTCGCCGAAGACCTCGCCCAGCGAACCGCCGAAGACGGTGAAGTCCTGGGAGAACACGCACACCTTGCGCCCGTCGACGGTGCCGTAGCCGGTCACCACGCCGTCGCCGTAGGGGCGGTTGGCGTCCAGGCCGAAGTTGGTGGAGCGGTGCCGGGCGTGCTCGTCGAGCTCCACGAACGAGCCCGGGTCCAGCAGCAGGTCGATCCGCTCGCGGGCGGTGTACTTGCCCTTGGCGTGCTGCTTGGCCACCGCGCGCTCCGAGCCGGCGTGCACCGCCTCGTCGTTGCGCCGGTACAGATCCGCCAGCTTGCCCGCGGTCGTGTGGATGTCCGGCACGTCCGCCGGCGGCTGACCGACCGGCTCCGTCGCGCTGCTCATGCAACCAACCCGTCCTCGTTACCTGCTCCGACCTCAGTATCCGCCCGCGATCACGGCGAACGCAGCACTGATTCTTGCGGAGATTAGTTCGGCGGCCGGTCTCGCGTCAATGCGGAAGTGACCAGCGAATAGATCACACCGATCGGCAACCACCTGCGGATTCGCCGGTTAAGTGAATGGCCGGTAGTCGAGGCTCAAGTTGTGGTCGAGCGCACTCAGCCGATCGGGGTAGCCAGCATCAGAGCCGCTCCGACGGCCAGCAGCGCCTCCACGTCGCGGACCGCGCCGGTGCGCGCCATGTCGTTGGCCACCGTCAGCGCCGCCTGCACCAGGATCCGGGAGCGCACCTGGTCCAGCTCGGGTCGCGCCTCGCACAGCAGCCCGACCCACTCGGCGACGTAGGCGTGCTGGGTCTGCCGGGCGCGGTGCCGCTCGGCGTCCGGCAGGTGGTTGACCTCGCTGACCAGGATGTCGATGAAGCGCCCGTGGTCGAAGGCGAAGGTGATGTAGGAGCGCAGCAGCTCGCGCAGCGCGTCGGCGGCGGCCGGGGTGCTGGCCAGGGTGCGTTCGAGCTCGACCTCCAGCCACGCGTTGCCGCGGGTGATCACCGTGCTGAGCAGCTCCTGCTTGCTGGCGAAGTAGTTGTAGAGGCTCGGCCCGGCGATCCCGGCCGCCGCACCGACGTCCTCGGTGGTCACCTTGGTGTAGCCGGCGTCGGAGAACAGCCGCATCGCGGCGGCCAGCAGCAGCCGGCGCCGGGAGGCGCGGCCGGCGAACAGCGCCGAGCGCTGCTCGGAGTCGTCGCGGCGCTCGGCGAACCGGTGCGGGGGCTGCTCGCCGATGACCACCACCATCGCCCGCAGCAGCTGTTCGAACTCCCGCCTCGGCAGGTCGACCTGGTGGTAGGACGGGCTGGTCAGCACGCTGAAGGTGCACCAGGCGCGGAACCGGGCGTCCTGCCCGGTCAGCTCCGCTCGGAAGGCGCGGGCGACCTCGGCCAGGCCGCTGGCGACCTCGCGCAGCTCCTTGCGCAGCGCGTCGCGCTGCTCCTCGGGCAGCTGCCGGGCCTCGCGCTGCCAGAGCACGCCCAGCTGGCGGTGCTCCAGCGCGGCCGCGGCGAGCCGCTCCACCACCTGGTCCAGGTCGGTGACCTCGGCGGTGATCTCGCTGAACGGGCGCAGCTCGTCGAGCACCACCCGGGTCAGCAGCTGCTGCTTGCCGGCGAAGTGCCGGTACAGGGCCGAGGAGCCGACGCCGACGGCCTCGGCGATGTCGCTCATGCCCACCCGCGCGTAGCCCTGGCGGTAGAACAGGTCCGCGGCGGCCGCGGTGATCAGCGCGCGCCGGTTGCGCGGACGCGTGTTCCGGGCAGGCGGATTGGTCACCTCTGGCATCGCGTCCGTCCCTTCCCCGGCCACCCACGAGCATACGTGCGCCGTTCCGAGCCGCCGCCGGATACGTAGAACCCTTAGCCGGTGGGTCTTTCGATCGCTCGCGCCGCGGGCGATACTCCGGCGGCCAACGCGGATCCACACCGGACGATCGGGAGTCGACGCATGTCAGCAGCTTCGGAGCACGCCGACCTGATCGGCAGCGGGGTCACCGCGATCGCGGCTCGGGTCCGCGGCGGTGAGCTGTCCAGCCGGGAGCTGGTGTCGGCCTGCCTCGCGCAGGCGGCGGCGCTCGACGACCTGAACACCCACATCACCGTCGCCGAGAACGCCGCCCAACGCGCCGGGGAGCTCGACCGGCGGCTCGCCGAGCGCGGTCCCATCGGCCCGCTGCACGGGGTTCCGGTCAGCGTCAAGGACAACTACACCACCTCGGGCATCAGGACCACCGGTGGCATGGCCGTGCTGCGGGACTGGATCCCGGACACCGACGCCGCGGTGGTGCAGCGCTTGACCGACGCCGGTGCGATCGTGCTCGGCAAGACCAACATGCACGAGTGCAGCTTCGGGATCACCTCGGACAACCCGCACTTCGGCCCGGTGCGCAACCCGCACGACCCGACGCGCAGCGCAGGTGGCTCCAGCGGCGGTTCCGGCGCGGCGGTCGCCGCCCGCATCGTGCCCGCCGCCATGGGCACCGACACCGGCGGCTCCGTGCGCATCCCAGCGGCGGTCTGCGGCGCGGTCGGGCTGAAGCCGACCCACGGCCGGTTGCCGCTGGAGGGCGTTCTGCGGGTGTCCGCGGGATTCGACGTCGCCGGGCCGATCACCCGGGACGTCACCGATGCCGCGCTGATGATGCACGTCCTCACCGGTGGCGAGACGGTGGCGCCGGGCGAACTGCCCACCGATCCCGCAGCGCTGCGCGGTGTCCGCATCGGTGTCCCGGTCGGCGACTACTGGGCGGACAACCACCCGGAGGTCGAGCGGTTGCACCGGGCAGCCGCCCAGCGGTTCGCCGATGCGGGTGCCGAGCTGCGGGAGGTCACCGTCGAGCACGCCGAGATCGGCAGCGAGACCGGGTTCCTGATCGTCTCCCCGGAGTCGGTCGTGCTGGTGGCGGAGCTGTTCCGCGAACGCGGGCTCGGCTCGGTCGAGGAACGGCTGGGCAGCTTCGGCGCCGACGTCGCCGCTCTGCTCGGCAGCCAGGTCGGCCCGGACGCCTCGCCCGTCCCCGCCCACGCGTACCTGACCGCGCTCGGCGAGACCGTGCCCGCCATCCGCCGCGGATACCTGACCGCGCTGTCCGATGTGGACGTGCTGCTCTCGCCCACCACCCCGTCACCGGCGATCCCGCTGGCGCAGAGCGGCCGGATGGAGCACAACGGGAGCGCGGTCGACCCGTTTCCGACCTTCTCCCGCTACACCTTCGGCGCCAGCGTGGCCGGGCTCCCGGCGATCTCCGTCCCGGCCGGGCTGACCGGCGACGGCCTCCCCGTGGGAGTGCAGCTCATCGGTGCCCACCACGCCGAATCGACGCTGCTGCGCCTGGCCCGGGCGTTCGAGCTCACCGCGGGATGAGCGCTCACCAGCGCCAGCAGGTGGCGGCGACGATCTCGTCCGGGGCGGCGTCGGCGTAGCGCTCGGCCTCGGCGCGGCGGACGGTGAGCATCGCGTCGTGCAGCTCCGGGCCCATCGCCTCGGCCAGCACCGCCGACCCCGCCAGCGCATCGGCGGCCGCCGCGGCGTTCGTGGGCAGCCGGTGGATTCCGGCCGCCACCCGGTCGCGCTCGTCCAGCGCCGCCGGATCGCCGGTGACCTCCGCGGGCAGCGCGAGCCCTTCGCGCGCACCGGCCAGCCCGGCCGCGAGCACCGCGCCGACCGCGAGGTAGGGGTTCGCGGTGCCGTCGAAGCACTTCACCTCGACGTTGGCCGCCCACTGCTGCGTGCCGGTCGTACCGGTGATCAGCCGCAACGCCGCCTCGCGCGCCTCCCGGCCCCACACCTGCCACACACCGGCCCAGCGGGAGGGCTCCAGGCGCAGGAAGCTCGCCGGGTTGCCCGCACCGATGGCCACCAGCGCGGGGAGCTCGCGCAGCACACCGGCCAGGAACGACTCCCCCGCCGGGCGCAGCCCGTGCGGGCCGCTGCCGCCGGCGAACAGGTTCCCGTCCGCATCGCGCACCGACAGGTGCAGGTGGCCACCGGAACCGGCGCCGCCGGGCACCAGGCACGGCGCGAAGCTCGCGCGCCAGCCGTGGCGTCTCGACAGGGCGCGCACGGTGTGCCGGACCAGCACCGCGTCGTCGGCCGCGGTCACCGGGCCGACCGCGGCCACCGACAGCTCCACCTGGCCGAGCGCGTACTCGGGGTGGAACTGCTGGACCTCCAGTCCCTGGGCGCGCAGGGCTGCGACGAGCTCCCGCGCGTACTCGGCGGTGGCCTCCAGGCGCATCTGGCCGTAGCCGGGGCCGCCGAAAGCCGGGACGAACTCCTCGCTGTCAGCTCGTCCCAACGCCCATTCGTGCTCGAAGGCCGCGAAGGCCGTCAGGCCGTCATCGGCTGCCGCCCGGACCTGCCGCGCGGCGAAATCCCGCTGGCAGCCGACGAACCGGTCCCCGTCCTGGGTGAACTTGTCGGCGGGTGCCCAGGCCCAGCCCGGCATCGCCGCCAGCCGGACCAACCGGTCCAGGTCGGGCACCAGGCGCAGATCGCCGTCCGGGCCGCCCAGGTAGCGCCCGCGCACCATCACGTCGTCGAAGGTGAACGTCTCGAAGCAGGGCGAGGCCCCGACCCCGTACCGCGCCGCCGCGGGCAGCCGGTCCAGCGGCACGCCCTTCACCCGCACGTTCCCCGCGTTGTCCACAAAGGACAGCTCGACCAGTTCCACGCCGTCGGCGCGCAATCCCGCGACGACATCACCCAGCCCGACCGGCTCGGACGCCGGAATCCGATCACCCATGCCGTCACCGTAGCGCCGGAACGGCCGATTTCGCGCCGGCTGCGCCGTTGTCCACGCCCTGGTGCGCGCAACGAGCGGCCGCGGTCTCAGATGTCGACCGGTTCGGTGGCGAACCGGGCGGTGCGCGGATCGCGTTCAGCGCCGGTGCGCCTGACGAGGACGCCGTAGAGCTCCGGGCGGCGACCGGCCAGCCACCGCCGACCCGTGGCCAGCGGGATCAGGTCGAGGTCGAGATCGGCCAGCACCACCTCGTCAGCGGCCGCCCAGGTCTCGGCGAGGATCCGCCCGTAGGGGTCGAGCACCATGGCGTTGCCGGTGCGGACCTCGTCGTCGTCCTGGCCGACTCCGTTGCTGAAGACCACGAACAGGCCGTTGTCGTGGGCGCGCGCCGGCAGCCAGCGCATCAGCCAGTCACGCCCGTTGGGACCGCGGAACTCGCGTTCGATCGCCGCGGGATCGGCGTGCCGGTTCCGCCAGAGCTCCACGGGAACCGGTCGCATGCCGTGCGGGCTGCGGGAGGCGGTCCCACCGGTCTGGTGCGGCGCGATCAGGACCTGCGCACCGGCCAGCGCGCAGGCCCGGACGTTCTCGACGAGGTTGTTGTCCCAGCAGATCAGCACCGCCATCCGCACACCCCACGGGGTGTCGAAGACCGTGTAGCCGTCGCCGCTGCTGATGGCCTCGTGCTCGAACGCGTGCAGCTTGCGGTGCACGTGCACGCTCCCGTCGGGCAGGCACACGGCGTAGGAGTTGAACAACCTTCCGCCGTCGCTCTCCAGGAATCCGACGCCCACCCCGACGCCGTGCTGCTGGGCGAGCGAACGCACCGCGCTCACCGACGGCCCGTCCACCGGCTCGGCCAACGCGCGCAACGCCGCCACGTCGTGCCGGCGCAGGTGCCAGTACCCGATCACGCACATCTCCGGACACACCACGAGCCGAGCCCCGGCCGCCGCGGCCAGGCCCGCGAAGTGCGCCACTCGCCCCAGGTTGTGCTGCTTGTCGTCGGCGCGGTGCTCGAACTGCACCGCCGCCACCTTCAGGACGTCTGCCATAGGGCCATCCCAACCGAACGACATCCATACGTCCAATGAATCTTCGGCGGCATCGCATAACCTGATGGAATGCATGCTCGACTGCGGGCCTTCGTCACGATCGCCGACAACCGCGGTTTCGGACCGGCCGCGCGCAGCCTCTCCATCACCCAGCCGGCGCTGACCAAGCAGATCCAGGCACTGGAACGCGAGCTGGGCGGGGCCCTGTTCACCCGCGGCAGGCACGGCGCCGCGCTCACCGACTTCGGCGAGTCGCTGCTGCCGCAGGCCCGGGAGGTGGTCGCCGCGGTCGACGACTTCACGCACCACGCGCACCGCCTGTCCCGGGGCGAGCACGGCAGGCTGGCACTCGGCTTCGGACTGTCGACGATCGACATCGCGCCGCGGGCGGTCGCGGCGTTCCGGCGGTCGTTCCCGGACGTCGAGGTCGGCCTGGAGGACCTGCCCTCCGCGGTGCAGGTCGACCGGATCCGCACCGGTCGGCTCCACGCGGGATTCGTCCGGCTACCGGTGGGCGACGATCTGCACCAACGCGCGCTGCGCCGCGATCACCTCGTCGTCGCCAGCACCGCCCCGGTGCCGCGCGAGGTCATCGGCTGGCTCGGCGGGCAGCGACTGGTCCGGCTCGCCCGGATCAAGGGTCCGGGCCTGGCGGCGCAGATCGACCGGCTCTGCGCTGCCCGGCAGATCAGCCCCGGCACCCTGCACGAAACCCACGACCTGCAGACCGTGCTCGCCCTCGTGGCGGCGGGCGTCGGCCCCGCGCTCGTCCCCGCCACCGCGGCCCGCATCGCTGCGCCCGGCGTGACCTTCACCGCGCTGCACGAGCCCGAGGCGACCTGGGACGTCGGCATCGCCTGGCACCCCGTCCAGCACACCGCCCTGGTCGACAACTTCGTCAAGAGCGTTCTCGCACCGGAGCCGACCGCGTAGCCGGGCCTGGCAGCGGAATCGTTCGCAGGGCTCAGCCGCCCAGGCCGAGGCGCTGGCGTTCGGGGAAGTACCAGCGCATGACCTTCCGGAGGTTGTCGGAGTCGGGGCGCGCCCAGTTGCGCATCAGCTCCGCGCCGAAGGAGATCGCGGTGACCGGCCGCGCGCCGGCGGCGATCATCCGGTCGAACGCGCGCTCGTGCGCCACCCGGCTGATCCCGCCGACCGCGTCGGCCACCGGGTGGACGTCGTATCCCGCCGCGAGCATGTCCAAGGTGGGAAAGGCCAGGCACACCTCGGTCCAGAGCCCGGCTATGACCACCTTGCGGCGCCGCGAGCTCTCGATCGCCTCGTGGAAGTCGGGATCCTCCCAGGCGTTGACACCGGTGCGGTCGATCTCCTCGACGCCCGGCAGCTCGTCGCGGATCCGCTGCGCGGTGCCCTCGTTCACGCCCATGCCGACCCCGACCGTGGAGAGCACGACCGGCACGCCGTAGGCCGTGGCCAGCTTGCACAGGGCGACCACGTTCAGATCGATCTCCTCGCGCGTGCTCGAGGTGATGGTGGCGTACTGCTCGGGCTGGTAGTCGATCAGCGCGACGATGCAGTTCTCGGGCGTGAGCAGGTGGTCGGTCCGGGGATCGCGGCGCGGCTCGGGCTCGGTCTTGGCCATGGCGTTCTCCCCCCGGACGCTTCCGACTCCCACGATCGCGAAAGGCATACCCCGCGACTGGCAGCGCAAACAGCCTCTCCGCGTCCTGCGGCCGAATCGCGTGCCGGACCACGCAGCCGGTCGCCGTGGTGACCTGATCGACGAGGCCGCCGCGGTTCGCAACGGCGCGCCCCGGCCTCGCCGAGCGCTCGGCCGGGGCGACGAGCCGTCAGTTCTGGGCCATCAGCTGTTCGAACGGGACGACTTCCTCGAAGGGATCGGGCCGGGAGGCCGCCGGGCGGGCGGCGATCAGGGCCGCGAACTCGGCCGCCGCCCGGTCGATCCGGTCGGCCAGCGCCGTGCCGTCGCCGCCGTTGCCCCAGTCCTCCGACGCCGCGTAGACCGCCGTCGGCACCACCACCGCGCGCAGGTAGCTGAACATCGGGCGCATCGCGTGCTCCAGCGCCAGCGAGTGGCGCGGCGAACCGCCGGTGGCGCCGATCAGCACCGGCTTGCCCAGCAGCGACTCGTTGTCCAGCACGTCGAAGAACGACTTGAACAAGCCGCTGTAGGAGGCCTGGAAGATCGGTGTCACCGCGATCAGCCCGTCGGCCGCCGCCACCTCGTCCAGCACCTCGCGCAGCTCGGTGCCGGGGAACCCGGTGACCAGGTTGTTGGCCACGTCCTTGGCGTGGTCGCGCAGCTCCACCACCCTGGTGCGCACCGGCAGTTCCCGCTCGGTGGCCGCGGCCAGCCGGTCGGCCAGCAACCTGGTCGACGAGGGCTGGCTCAGCCCTGCCGAGACCACGACCAGCTTCCGCTCGGTCATTGAACTCTCTCCATTCTGGTCGGCGGCCGCAGCCGCGACGTCCGGGGCCGCGTGGCCGTGCAACTGCCGCCAAGCGCCGAAGGCGCTTCCGAGTCCACCTGTGCAGCCCGCACCGCCGCGCAAAACGAGGTCCTTAGAACCTCATTTCACCGTCTCCGCCTTCTTCTCGTTCTTGGCGGCCAGCAGGGAGGCGTGCGTCGGCGCCTCCGGGACGTGGCTGGGCCGCAGCGACTCGAATTCCTTGCGCAGCACCGGGACGACCTCCTCGCCGAGCAGGTCCAGCTGCTCCAGCACGGTCTTCAGCGGCAGCCCGGCGTGGTCCATCAGGAACAGCTGGCGCTGGTAGTCGCCGACGTACTCGCGGAAGCCCAGCGTCCGGTCGATGACCTCCTGCGGGCTGCCCACGGTCAGCGGCGTCTGCTCGGTGAACTCCTCCAGCGACGGCCCGCCGCCGTAGACCGGCGCGTGGTCGAAGTACGGCCGGAACTCGCGCACCGCGTCCTGGGAGTTCTTGCGCATGAACACCTGACCGCCGAGGCCGACGATCGCCTGGTCCGCCGAGCCGTGCCCGTAGTGCTCGAAGCGCCGCCGGTACAGCTCGACCATCCGCTGGGTGTGCTGCGCGGGCCAGAAGATGTTGTTGTGGAAGAAGCCGTCGCCGTAGTAGGCGGCCTGCTCGGCGATCTCCGGGCTGCGGATGGAGCCGTGCCAGACGAACGGCGGGACGTCGTCCAGCGGACGCGGCGTGGAGGTGAAGCCCTGCAGCGGGGTGCGGAACTTGCCCTCCCAGTCCACCACGTCCTCGCGCCACAACCGGTGCAGCAGGTGGTAGTTCTCGATCGCCAGCGGGATGCCCTGGCGGATGTCCTGGCCGAACCACGGGTACACCGGCCCGGTGTTGCCGCGCCCCATCATCAGGTCCACCCGGCCGCCCGCCAGGTGCTGCAGCATGGCGAAGTCCTCGGCGATCTTCACCGGGTCGTTGGTGGTGATCAGCGTGGTCGAGGTGGACAGGATCAGCCGCTCGGTGCGGGCCGCCACGTAGCCGAGCATGGTGGTCGGCGAGGACGGCACGAAGGGCGGGTTGTGGTGCTCGCCGGTGGCGAAGACGTCCAGCCCCACCTCTTCGGCCTTCAGCGCGATCCGGACCATGGCCTTGATCCGCTCGGCCTCGGTGGGCGTGCGGCCGGTGGTCGGGTCCGCGGTGACGTCACCGACCGAGAAGATTCCGAACTGCATGTCAGCTCCCTCGCTGGCCAGATCCCGCCCTCTTTAGTACGAGATTCAACTACTTCCGGGAACGATTCTTCCCTACGAGCTATTCCCCGCGCCAGCCCGCCCCGGCAGGACGCACGTCACAGCAGGTGCCCGACACGCCCGGGCATGTCAGCACCGGTGGAACGGGGAACAGCCACACCTCCTGAGTACGATCGAATTCGTCTTCGAAGCTGCGCAGCCGCTTGGCCCGCTCTCGGCGCTTGCACCGCCGCGGGTTCACAGCGGTCGCCTGGCGAGGACAGCCCGAGCTCCGCGCATCGGGCATTCATGAGTCCGGGATCCCGGAGTCCAGGCGGGCGCTGAGGTTCCGCTGCCCGCACCGCCACGCAAGGCGACCCCAGGAGGACCTCTAAGATGCGCGCCGTGGCTTCCCCCGATCTCTTGACCGATGCTCACCAGGTTCTCCAGCGGGTGTTCGGCTACGACTCCTTCCGCGGCTCGCAGCAGGAGATCGTCGAGCAGGTCATCGGCGGCGGGGACGCCCTGGTGCTGATGCCCACCGGTGGCGGCAAGTCGCTGTGCTACCAGATCCCGGCGCTGGTGCGGCCGGGTGTCGGGGTCGTGGTCTCGCCGCTGATCGCGCTGATGCAGGACCAGGTGGACGCGCTCAACGAGCTCGGCGTGAAGGCCGGGTTCCTCAACTCCACCCAGACCTACGAGCAGCGCCGCCGCACCGAGCAGGCGTTCGCCTCCGGCGAGCTCGACCTGCTCTACCTCGCGCCGGAGCGGCTGAACCTGGACTCGACGCTGGAGCTGCTCGGCCGCGGCGAGGTCTCGCTGTTCGCCATCGACGAGGCGCACTGCGTGGCGCAGTGGGGCCACGACTTCCGGCCCGACTACCTGAACCTGTCGGTGCTGCACGAGCGCTGGCCGGAGGTGCCGCGCATCGCGCTGACCGCCACCGCCACCCCGGCGACCCGCCAGGAGATCGCCACCCGGCTGGAGCTGACCGAGGCCCGGCACTTCGTCTCCGACTTCGACCGGCCCAACATCCAGTACCGCATCGTGCCGAAGAACGACCCGCGCAAGCAGCTGCTGCAGTTCCTGCGCAGCGAGCACGCCGGGGACGCCGGCATCGTCTACCGGCTCTCCCGCGCCGAGGTGGAGCGGACCGCGGAGTTCCTGGTCGCCAACGGCATCGAAGCGCTGCCCTACCACGCCGGGCTGGACAAGGAGGTCCGCGCGCGGCACCAGGCCCGGTTCCTGCGCGAGGAAGGCCTGGTGATGGTGGCGACCATCGCCTTCGGGATGGGCATCGACAAGCCCGACGTGCGCTTCGTCGCGCACCTCGACCTGCCCAAGTCCGTCGAGGGCTACTACCAGGAGACCGGTCGCGCCGGCCGCGACGGGCTGCCCTCCACCGCCTGGATGGCCTACGGCCTGCAGGACGTGGTGCAGCAGCGCAAGCTGATCGACCTCTCCGACGGCGGCGAGGCCCACCGCCGCACGCTGTCCCGGCACCTGGACTCGATGCTGGCGCTGTGCGAGACGGTGAGCTGCCGCCGCACCCAGCTGCTCGCCTACTTCGGCCAGGACACCCCGGTGACCTGCCAGAACTGCGACACCTGCCTGAGCCCGCCGGAGTCCTGGGACGGCACGGTCGCCGCGCAGAAGCTGCTGTCGACCGTGGTCCGCCTCGACCGCGAGCGCAACCAGCGGTTCGGCGCCGGGCAGGTCATCGACATCCTGCGCGGCAAGAAGACGCCGAAGATCGAGCAGTTCCGGCACGATTCGCTGAGCGTGTTCGGCGTCGGCGCCGATCTCAGCGACAACGAGTGGCGCAGCGTGATCCGGCAGCTGCTCGCCCAGCGCCTGCTCTCCGTCGAGGGCGATTACGGCACGCTGGTGCTCACCGAATCCAGCGGTGAGGTGCTGCGCCGGGAAGATCCGCGCCAGGTCCTGCTGCGCACCGAGCCCAAGCGCGTCGCGTCCGCGCCCAAGGCCAAGACCGCCAAGGCCGGGGCGCAGGAGATGCCCGCCGAGGCCGAGCCGGTCTTCCAGAAGCTGCGCGCCTGGCGGCTGGCCACCGCGCGCGAGGAGGGCAAGGCGCCGTTCATCATCTTCCACGACTCGACGCTGCGGCAGATCGCCGCGGCCCAGCCCACCACCCTGGAGGAGCTCGGCGGCATCAGCGGAATCGGCGAGCAGAAGCTCAACAAGTACGGCCAAGCGGTGCTCGAAGCCCTCGCCGCGGAGGAGTGATCGCGGGGCAGGCGCTGGCGCCGGAGTTCCGCGAAAAGTGACTTGTGACACGGTGATCGCCGTTATGCTGCGCGGGAGAACACGCGCGCCGCTGATGGGGAACGGGTGATGCCTGAACCGGCCGAGTCACTGCGCCGAACCGCCGACAATGCCGAATCACCGGAGAACTCGGTCGAAGAGGTTGTGGTCAACGGTCGCCCGATGGTCATCGTGCGCAAGAACAACATGGTGACCGTCCAACCGAAACACGCACCCGCCGCACCCGCTCCACCCCGTTGGCGCAGCAGGGTCGTGCTGCGCCGCATCGCCGCCGTCGTACTGCCGTGGTTCGCCGCCAGGTCCCTGTTCAAGCCCAAGGTCGGCGCACTCCGCAAGGACCGGATGCTGGACCGGCTCTCGTTCTGGCGAGCGGCTCTCGGCCTGGCCGTGATCGCGCTCGCGACCTTCCCCTACCCGAGGTACTGGTCGGAGATCCCCTTCAACACGTATCTCAAGGCGACCAAGACCGGGGGGTACGCGCTGCTCCTGCTTCCGCCGGCGTTTCTCGTGATGCTCATCGTGACCCGCTCCGGCCACCGGGTGCGACTCATGCGCGGCGCGCTGCGAACCCTGGGGTACGCCGTACTCGCGCTGGCGGCCTTCTACCTGCCCATCGTGTGGTTCCTCCGCGACGATCTCTCCCGTCTCTTCGTCGACGGCACTCACGAGTTCAATCCCCTGCCGTCGTTCCTCTCCGGCCGGCTCGGCGCCGCAGAGGTGCTCTTCGTCGTGTTCCTCGTGGTCTTCCTGGGGCCCTGGTACCTGGGCTTCTGGTACTGCACGATCTACTGGGCGGCGCGGACCGGCTTCTGGATCGGTGCGCTCCACCCGCTGCTCACACCGATCGCGACCACATCCGTCATGCTTCTGATCACCACCAAGGAGATCATCAAGCCCGAGACCAACGACGTGCCGCACCCGCTGTGGCTCGCGTTGACCCTCTGCGGGGCGGCGTCATCCCTGCTGCTGGCCGTCTTCGAGTACCAGCACCTCCGGTCGACCGGTCATCGCTTCCGCAGCGGGCCGGAGCCGATGACCACGGACGAGACCGAGGCCGACGCCCTCACGGGGCCAGTTGTTCCAGGACGAGGACCTGAGCCTCACCCACGATGAAGCCGAGGGCTGCGCCGGTGGCGATGAGGGTGCGCTCCTCTTCGCGGAACGCCGGGCGCAGGAGTTCCTCGAACTCCTCGGCGTCGAGCTCCTTCATCTTGCCGACCAGGGTGTTGCGGATGTCCATCGCGTCGGCCGCGTAGTCCTCCACGTAGCCCATCGTCTGCGGCAGCTTGGCCATCAGCAGCTCCGAGATCCGCTGCTTGAGGTCCTGGTAGCGGCGACCACCGATGGCCAGCACCAGCAGCGGCTTGGCGATGCTCGCCCGGCGGCTGAGCTCGTCGTCGACCTGCCGCTGCACCAGGACCATCACCTTGTCCGACATCGGGCCGCGCAACACCGCTTCGATGACGTTGCGCGGGGTGATGATCTCCGCGGCGATCAGCTCGCAGTAGGCCTCGGCGACCTCGTCGCGGCGCTTGTGGAACAGGCCCTGCCACTCGAACAGCCCCAGGTAGCGCTTCGGCCGCCGCGGGTGGAAGATCATCTTGAGCGCGAGCCAGTCGGTGAACCAGCCGGTGAACAGGCCGAACAGCGGCATGATGAGCGGCACCTTGAACACCACCCAGGCCGACATCTGCACCACGCCGATCAGCGCGCCGAACACCGCACCCGAGCGGCGGATGAACTGGAACTCCTTGCCGCCGGCCTCCAGGAAGATCCGGTTCAGCAGCTCCTTGTCCCGGACCAGGCTGGTGACCACCATGTCCTTGAGGTCGAAGACGTTGTCCACATCGGACTTGATCTCGGCCAGCACCTCGGCGAGCAACCGCGGCGCGTCGGCCTGCACCCGGCTGATCACCGCCCGCTGCACGCTGCGCGGCAACGACTCCCACAACCCCGGCTGGTAGGCCGAGGCGACCTCCCGGACGATCTCCTCGATGGTCTGCCGCAACGGCTCGGAGACCTCGGCGACGATGCGCTCGGGATCCAGCCGGTCCAGCACCTCCTGCGGTCTGATCAGCTGCTGGGTCAGCGTGTCGCAGGCGACCCCGGCCATCTTCGCGGCGTGCTTGGGCACGATGCCCTGCCAGCCCAGGAACGGCCTGATGCCCTTGAACTCCACCGGCCCGAACATCATCCGGATGGCGATCACCTTGGTGACGTAGCCGATGAGCGCCGCCACCACCGGGATCGACAGGTAGATCGGCCAGTGCTCGGCGAAGTCCTGGACGATCGCGTTCATCCGACTTCCCCCGGGCCCGCGCACCGCCGCCAGAACCTGGCTCCCAGCGCCGATATCCGCACGCTGCGGCGCACCGGCTTGGCCGCCTTCGACGACCGCAGCGCCTCGCGCACCCGGGAATCGGTCTGCAGCAGCTCGTACTGGTCGTCCAGGCCCGGCAGCGCCGGACCCATCTCGACCAGGCCGAACGCGTGCAGGCGGGTCAGGTAGTGCGGCACCTCCTCGGTCAGCGAGACGCCCACCGCGCGCCCCACCGTCGAACCGTTGCGCAGCAGGAACCGGGCGGTTCCGCCCACCACGCCGCGTTCGGCCACGTGCAGCACCGGGTACGCCGAGCCGTCGCCGAGCCCGGCCAGGATGCGGGCCTCGTCCGGGGTGAGGAGCCGGAGGATGCCGGAGTAGAGGTCTTCGGCGGCTTCTTCGCGGCCGGTCATGGCCGAGCGGTGCAGCAGCTCGGCCATCCGCTCGCGCAGGTCGGGCGGTTTCGGCGTCTCCTCGGCCGGTTCCACCTCGTCGTCGGCGGTCCCCGCGGGGCTGGACTCCACGTCGTCGAGCCACTGGCGCACTCCGGTGGCCACCACCCGCTCCACCGTCCGGAACCCGCGCTCGGCCTCGACTCCGCCGGGCAGCTGCTTGATCAGGCCGAAACCGACGCGCGCCGCACCCCAACCGGTTCTCGCGGCCCAGCCGACCAGCTCACCCAGCGCTTCGGACTGCGACCCGCCCGCCCGATCACCGTCCACCCCGCACCCCTCCGCTCCGCACCGCTCGAACACCGGGTCGACCCGGCGCCGGGTGCCCGGAGCATAACCACGGCAGCCCGGCGAAAGCGAGCATCGGCGGAGGCGGTCAGAAGGCGAAGCCGCCCGGTTTTCCGTTGCGGTCGGCCAGCAGTCCGGCGAGGGTCGCGATGGCGATCTCGGGCGGCGTCCGGGAGCCGATGTTGAGTCCGATCGGGCGGTGCACCCGCGCGATCTCGGACTCCGGGACGCCGAGTTCCCGCAGCGCCGCGACGTGCGGCCCGGCGTGGCGCGGGTTGCCCATGACCCCGACCCAGCGGACATCGCGCTTGAGCACGTCCCGCAACACTGCGCCGAGCTCCGCGCGGTGGTGGTCGGTCACCACGACGTCGGCGTCGGACCCGAGCTCCGGCACCTCGGCCAGCGCGCCGTCCGCGGCCCGCTCGGGGTCCGGATCGACCAGCAACGTCCGGAAGCCGAGGTCCCGGCCGTACCGCAGCAGGTGCTCGGCCACCGGCGAGGCGAACACCGCGACCAACGCGCGGCTGCCCCCGTCCACCGGCACCTCGCCGTGCGCCACCGCGCACGCAGCATCTTCGGTCATGGACCGAGGATGCCAGCCGCGGCCGGCCGGAACCACCCCCAGTGCTCCACTGTGGACGTCAGAGCCGGGTGGCGCGGGCCAGCCAGGCGGCGACGTCCACCAATGACCCGTCGGCAACGCCCAGCCCGTCGGCGTGCTCGCCGCGCGCGACACCCCGGTAGCGGCGCTCCTGGATCTCCTCCAGCCGCCAGCCCGGCACGTCGAACGCTTCGCGGATCACCGACGCCGGGAGGCGCGGACCGAAGCCGGGCTCGGTGTCCGACAGGGCGAGCACGTGCACGGTCGCACCCGGCCGGCACACCCCGTGCAGGCTGCGCACGTACTTCGCCCGGTCCTCCGGCCCGAAGACGTGGAACAGCGCGCTGTCCACCACCGTGTCGTACGGGCCGCCTTCCAGCGCCAGCGCATCGGCCACCTCGAACCGGGCCTCGACCTTCCGCTCGGCGGCGTTGGCCCGCGCCCGCTCGACGGCCGGGCGGGAGAAGTCCACGCCCAGCACGTCGTAGCCCAGCCCGGCCAGCAGGATCGTGTGCTCACCGGCGCCGCAGCCCGGGTCCAGCACCTTCCCGCCGATGCCGCCGGCCCGTTCCAGCTCGACGACGGCAGGCTGCGGCTCGCCGATCACCCACGGAGCCGTGCCCTCCTCGTACGCGGCGTCGAACGCCGAACGCTCAACCGAAGTCATGTCCGTCCTCTCCACGAAGCTGCTGGTCACAATCTGCTACTTCGACCTCGCTCGAAGTCAACACCCCGCTCCACCGACGGCACGCCGGAGTGACACGCGCCACTCGTGTGGCTGCTGGGAATTACCCGGGGCGGACTGACGTTGGTTGATAACAGCAGACTCAAGTAGATGGCGGCGGAAGCCAGCAACACCGTCGCGAGGAGGTTTGGCATGGCGACGTTCTTCGGACCGGCAGGCGGCCCGTTCGACGAGTACTTCGCGCGCTTCTTCGGGGCCGACGACGCCGCGTCCGGTTCCCGGCGCATCGACATCGGGCAGTTGCTGACCGAGCAGGCCCAGCAGCTGGTCAGCGGTGCCGCGCGCTTCGCCCGGGACCGCGGGCAGAGCGACCTCGACGCGCTGCACCTGCTGTGGTCGGCCGCGCACGAGGAGCCCACCCGCGCGCAGCTGAAGCAGGTCGGCGTCGACCCCGACGCGTTCGCGGCGAAGGTCGAGGAGCACCTGCCCGCAGCCGGTGAAGCCACCGGTGACCAGCCGGTGGCGCTGACGCTGGCGGCGCGCACGGTGCTCGCCGACGCCCACCGGGTCGCCCGCGCGCTCGGCTCCACCTACATCAGCCCGCTGCACGTGCTGCTGGCGATGTCGGCCAGCCCCGAATCGGAGACCGGGCGGCTGCTCGGCTCCGCCGGTGCGGGCCCCGAGGCGCTGCGCGCCGCGACCCAGCGGCCGCGCTCCGAGCCGGAGCAGCAGAACCAGGACAGCAGCACGCCGACGCTCGACCAGTACGGTCGCGACCTGACCGCGCGGGCCAGGGCCGGCGAGCTCGACCCGGTGATCGGCCGCACCACCGAGATCGAGCAGACCGTGGAGATCCTGTCCCGGCGCACCAAGAACAACCCGGTGCTGGTCGGTGAGGCCGGCGTCGGCAAGACCGCGATCGCCGAAGGCCTGGCGCAGCGCATCGTCGCCGGTCAGGTGCCGCGGGTGCTCGACGGCAAGCGGGTGGTGCAGCTGGACCTGTCCGGCATGCTGGCCGGAACCCGCTACCGCGGCGACTTCGAGGAGCGGATGACCAAGGTCATCGACGAGATCTCCGAGCACCGCGACGAGCTGATCGTCTTCGTCGACGAGCTGCACACCGTGGTCGGCGCCGGTGGTGCCGAGGGCGCCATGGACGCGGGCAACATGCTCAAGCCCCGCCTGGCCCGCGGTGAGCTGCACGTGATCGGCGCGACGACGCTCGACGAGTACCGCAAGCACATCGAGAAGGACCCGGCCCTGGAGCGGCGGTTCCAGCCGGTGCAGGTGCCCGAGCCGAGCGTTGCGGACACCGTGCTGATCCTGCAGGGCCTGCGCGAGAACTACGAGGAGCACCACCAGGTCCGCTACACCGAGGAGGCGGTGACGGCCGCGGCCCGGCTGTCCGACCAGTACATCAACGACCGGTTCCTGCCGGACAAGGCGATCGACCTGATCGACCAGGCCGGGGCGCGCAAGCGGCTGGCCTCGCTGACACCGGACGAGTCCGCCCTGCGCGAGCGCATCGAGCGGCTGGAGCAGCTGAAGGACGAGGCGGTCGCCCAGGAGGACTACGAGCGCGCTTCGGCGCTGCGCGACGAGATCAACCAGGCCCGCTCCGGGCTCGGTGACGCGGAGTCCACCGGCGTGCTGGAGGTCACCGCCGAGGACATCGCCGAGATCGTGGCGCGGGCGACCGGGGTTCCGGTCAGCCGGTTGACCGCCGCGGAGAAGGAGCGGCTGCAGAACCTCGAGAAGGAGCTGCACGAGCGCGTGGTCGGCCAGGACGACGCGGTGCGGGCGCTGGCCCGCGCGGTGCGGCGGTCGCGCAGCGGGCTCGGCGACCCGAACCGCCCGGTGGGCAGCTTCCTGTTCCTCGGGCCGACCGGCGTCGGCAAGACCGAACTGGCCAAGGCGCTGGCCGAATCGCTGTTCGGCGACGAGCAGCGGATGGTCCGGCTGGACATGAGCGAGTTCCAGGAGCGGCACACCGCGAGCCGCCTGGTCGGTGCCCCGCCCGGCTACGTCGGCCACGGCGAGGCCGGTGAGCTGACCGAGGCCGTGCGGCGCCACCCGTACTCGGTGGTGCTGCTCGACGAGGTCGAGAAGGCCCACCCCGACGTGTTCAACACGCTGCTGCAGGTGCTCGACGACGGCAGGCTGACCGACGGTCAGGGCCGCACCGTGGACTTCAGCAACACGGTGCTGATCATGACCAGCAACCTGGGCTCGGAGGTCATCTCCAGCCCCGGCGGCAAGATCGGCTTCACCGCGGGCGATGCCGACCCGGCATTGGACGAGCGGATCATGCCGCGGCTGCGCGAGGCGTTCCGGCCGGAATTCCTCAACCGCATCAACGAGATCGTGGTGTTCAAGCGGCTCGACGGCGAGCAGCTGCACACCATCACCCGGATGCTGCTGGCGCACACCGAGCGGCGGCTGGGCGAGCTGGGCATCGACGTCGAGTTCGACCAGGCGGCGGTGGCCTGGATCTCCGAGCGCGGCTACCAGCCCGAGTTCGGCGCCCGGCCGCTGCGGCGGGCGATCGAGCGCGAGGTCGACGACCGGATCAGCGACCTGATCCTGGACGGCGAACTCGCCGAGGGCGCCCGGCTGCGGGTGTCCGCCGCCGACGGTGAGCTGACCCTGCGGGTCGACGCGCCGGTCGCGGCCTGACAGCGCGCGAGAACGGGGCGGGTGCATCGCGCACCCGCCCCGTTCTCGCGCGTCCAGGGCTCAGCCGGGCAGAACCGACCGGACCGCCTCGGGCGTGCGCGCGACCACCGCGGTCCCGTCGTCGGCGGTGATGATCGGGCGCTGGATGAGCTTCGGGTGCTGCACCATCGCCTCGATCCACCGCTCCCTGTTCGCCGGATCCTTCGGCCAGTCCTTCAGCCCGAGTTCCTCGGCCACCGGCTCGGCCGTGCGGGCGACGTCCCAGGGCTCCAGCCCGAGCCGGTCGAGCACCTCGCCCAGCTCCGCCGCCGTGGGCGGCTCCTCCAGGTAGCGGCGGACCGTGTACTCCGCCCCGGCCTCGTCCAGCAACGACACGGCCGACCGGCACTTCGAGCACGCCGGGTTGACCCAGATCTCCATTCCCACTCCCCACCTGCGCCAGGACCGACGCACCGATCCTGCCAGCCGCGTCGCACGCCGAGATCGACGGCCGCCGCTCCCCGAGACGGCTCGGCCAGTGCTGCACCGCTGCGTCGGGGCCGGTACGGTCGGGGGCCACGATCGTCCGCACCATGGCAGCTGCTCACCAAGGCGGATGGCCCTCGGGGGTTCTTCACCTCCACGGAGCAGTGCAGATCCGGTTCCGGTGGCCACCGCCGTCCAGGCGCCGCGAGTTCCCGCGACCGCAGGTGCCCGCGGGCCGATGGGCCCTTCACAGCTGCCACGATCGTTGCAATACTTGTTCAAGGAGGCGGATCTTCCGTGGAGGTGGCCATGCTCCCCAAGGACGAACGTCGCCGCCTGAAGGAGATCGAGAACCAGCTGATGGGCGACGATCCCAAGCTGGCTCGGAGGCTGACCGAAACCAGTTCGCTGCGCCGGTTGTGGCTGCAGCTGTCGCCACGGACGCTGCTGGTTCTGGTGGCGGCGGTGCTGGCGGTGCTGTGCCTGTTCCTCGGCGAGGGCGGCGGCATGTTCTTCTCGGCGGTGCTGGCCGTGCTCGTGTTCGCCTCCCGGAAGTGCCAGATCCGGTTGGAATGACGGGCGTTCCCGATCTCTGGGAGGGTCCGGCGCGGCGTTGACGGCGACGCGCGCCTGCTGCGAGCATCGGCGACGTGACCGGACGCCTCGCGTTGACCTGGCGCTTGCACGTCGATCTGCGGCGGCAGGCCAGTTCCGCGTGTCGTTGCCGCTGATCTCCTCGCGCTGAACCGCCCCGCCGCGTGCTGCCGGTCGGGGCCGATCTCCCCTGCCCGACTCCTGTGAATCCGGAGCATCCGACCGTGCGTCGTCGTGATTTCCTGACCGTGCTCGCCATTTCCTCCACCGGCTTCCTCAGCGCCTGCGCCGGCGGGCGGACCGATCCGCAGCAAGCGCCGGTGCCCCCGCCCGCGCCGCCCGAGCAACTGGCCTCGGTGACGCTGCGCGTCGGTGACCAGAAGGGCAACTCCCGGTCGCTGTTGCGCTCCGCGGGGCTCGACGACTTCCCCTACACCGTGGAATGGGCCACCTTCCCGTCCGGCCCGCCGCTGCTGGAGGCCATCTCGGCGGACGCCGTGGACATCGGTGGTGTCGGGAACACCCCACCGCTGTTCGCCGCCGCGGCCAAGGCCAAGATCCGGGTGGTCGCCGCCTCCAAGGGCAACGTCGCCAGCGATGCGCTCGTCGTGCTGCCGGATTCCCCGCTGCAGCAGGTCGCGCAGCTGCGCGGCCGCAAGATCGCCGTGGCCAAGGGAAGTTCCGCGCACGGGCAGATCCTGCTGACGCTGCGAAAAGCCGGATTGACCCCGGCCGACGTCGAACTGGTGTACCTGCAGCCCTCCGACGCGATGGGCGCGTTCAAGCAGGGCTCGGTGGACGCGTGGGCCATCTGGGATCCCTACTTCTCCCAGATCCAGCTCGAATCGGCCGTCCGGCTGCTCGCCGACGGCCGGGGCACCGCCAACGGGCTGAGCTTCCAGGTCGCAGGCCCCGCCGCGCTCGCCGATGCGGGACGCAACACCGCCATCGCCGACTACCTGGTCCGGCTCGCCCGGGCCCAGCGGTTCGCCGACGCCAACCGCGAGCAGCGCGCGCAGGCGTGGGCCGAGGACACGGGCCTGCCGGTCGAGGTGACCCGGCGGGCCACCGAACTCGGCCCCGACCTGCCCGTGGAGCTGAACGCCGAGGTGATCCGCTCCGAGCAGGAGCTGGCCGACGCGTTCGTCGCGGCCGAGGAGATTCCGCGGCGGTTCGAGTTCGCCGAGTTCGTCGACACCCGATTCGCCGCGCAACTCGCCACCGCCTGAGCAGACCGGAGACCCGCATGACCGTCACCACGCACTGGTTCCTGCCCACCCACGGCGACGGCCGGTCCATCGTGGACCGTCCGCACGCGACCCCGGAAGGAGCAGGCACACCGCGCCGACCGGACATCGACTACCTGGCTCAGGTCGCGCAGGCCGCCGAGCACCTCGGGTTCACCGGCATGCTCACACCCACCGGCAGCTGGTGCCAGGACGCCTGGATCACCACCGCCGCGCTGCTCGCCCGGACCCGGCGGATCAAGTTCCTGGTGGCCTTCCGCCCCGGGTCGCTGACGCCGACGCTGGCCGCCCAGCTGGCCACCACCTACCAGCGGGTGTCGGGCGGGCGGCTGCTGCTCAACATCGTCACCGGTGGCGAATCCACCGAGCAGCAGCGCTACGGCGACTGGCTCGACCACGACCAGCGGTACGAGCGCACCGACGAATTCCTGGCCGTGCTGCGCGGGATCTTCGATGGTGAGCCGTTCGACTTCGACGGCCGGCACTACCAGGTCCGCGGCGCCACGGCCTTCGAAGCTCCCGACCCGCGACCGCAGCTGTACTTCGGCGGGTCCTCGGAAGCCGCGCTGCCCGTCGCCGCACGACGCGCGGACGTGCACCTGACCTGGGGTGAGCCACCGGACGCCGTGGCGCGGAAGGTGAAGCTGCTGCGCGAACTCGCCGCCGAGGAAGGGCGCTCGCTGCGGTTCGGGCTGCGCGCGCACGTCATCACGCGGGACACCAGCGAGGACGCCTGGGCCACCGCACAGCGCTTCCTCGACCAGATGGACCCGGCCGAGGTCGCCGCCTCCCAGGCCAAGCTCAACGCAAGCGAGTCCACCGGCCAGCGGAACATGGTCGCCCTGCACGGCGGAGCGCTGCGCGGCGAAGCCCGCGAGCTCGAAGTGCACCCCGGCTTGTGGGCCGGTGTCGGCCTGCTGCGCGGCGGGGCGGGCACCGCGTTCGTCGGCAGCCATCGCGAGGTCGCGGATCTGATCGAGGAGTACCACTCGGTCGGCATCGAGGAGTTCGTGCTCTCCGGCTATCCGCACCTGGAGGAGGCGTACTGGTTCGGAGAGGGCGTGCACCCCGAGCTCGCCCGCCGCGGCCTGCGCTAGGCCAGCGCGATGTCCTGCGGCCGCACCGGAACCCTCGCCAGCTCAAGGCCGGTGGCGGCCCGCAGGGCGTTGACGATCGCCGGGGTCGACGACAACGTCGGTGGTTCGCCGACGCCGTTGAGACCGTACGGCGAATCCGGGTGCGGGAACTCGAACAGCGAGATCGGCATGCTCGGCACGTCCAGGATGGTCGGGATCAGGTAGTCGGTGAACGAGGGGTTGCGGATGCGGCCGTGCTCGTCGAGCAGGATCTCCTCCATCAGGGCCAGGCCGAGGCCCTGCGCGCTGCCGCCCTCGATCTGACCGGCGACCGACAGCGGGTTCATCGCCTTGCCGACGTCCTGCGCGGTGGCCAGCTCGACCACCTTCACCAGTCCCAGGTCCACGTCGACGTCGACCACCGCGCGGTGGGCGGCGAAGGCGTAGGCGATGTGCGCGTCGCCCTGCCCGGTCTCCGGATCGACGGCCGACGTCTGCCGGTGGTGGAACTCGAAAACCCGCTCCACGTCGTCGGTGCCGACGAGATCCGCGATCGGGATCAGGGCCGTGCCGGTGGCGTCGACGACGTGGTCGTCGCGCAGCGCCAGCACCGCTGCCGGACGCCCGGTGCGCTCGGCCGCGCGCCGCAGCAGCTCCTGCGCGACCAGTCGGCACGCGCCCTGCACCGCACCGCCGGACATCCAGGTCAACCGGGATGCGGAAGCCGAGCCCGCGTCCCCGATCGCGGTGTCCGCCGGTAGCACCACCACGCGCGACAGGCCGAGCTCCGTGCTGGCGATCTGGCACTGCACCGTGGTGATCCCCTGGCCGCACTCGGCCGCAGCGGTGTGCACCGACACCACCGGTTCACCGCCGGCGGCCGACACCACGACCCGGGCGGTGGAGGTGTCGTCGACTCCCCCGGAGTAGCCGATCGCCTTCACCCCGATCGCGTAGCCGACGCCGCGACGGATGCCTTCGCCGTGCGAGGTGTTCGCCAGCCCGCCCGGCAGCAGCTCCGAGCCCGGCGGCGGCAGCGGCCGGTCGCGCAGATCCGCCAGCAGCTCGGCCACCGGAGCCGGACCGTCCACCGCCTGACCCGTCGGAAGCACCGTCCCGGTCGTCATCGCGTTGCGCATCCGCAGTTCCAGCGGATCCATGCCCAGCTCGCGGGCCAGTTTGTCCATGTTGGACTCGCAGCCGTAGGTGGACTGCACCGCGCCGAAACCGCGCATCGCGCCGCACGGCGGGTTGTTGCTGAACACGGCGAAACCGTCGATCTCGGCGTTGGGCACCTCGTAGGCGCCGGCGACGAAGTAGCAGGCGTTGGCGATGACCACCGGCGAGGTGGAGGTGTAGGCGCCGCCGTCCATCACCAGTTCCGCCTTGACGTGCACCAACTTCCCGTCCCGCGTCGCGCCGTGCTCGAAGCGCATCTTCGCCGGGTGGCGGTGCACGTGGCCGAAGAAGGACTCCTCGCGGTCGTAGACCATCTTCACCGGCTTGCCCAGCCGCAGCGCCAGCATGCACGCGTGGACGTGCACCGAGAGGTCTTCGCGACCGCCGAACGCGCCACCGACCCCGGCCAGCGTCAGGCGCACCTTCTCGGCGGGCAGCCCGAGGCAGGGCGCGATCTGCTCCAGGTCCTTGTGCAGCCACTGCGAGGACACGTGCAGCTCGACGCCACCGTCCTCGGTGGGCAGCGCTAACCCGGACTCCGGGCCGAGGAACGCCTGGTCCTGCATGCCCACCTCGTACTCGCCGCTGACCACGACGTCGGCGCGCGCCCGCGCGGCGGCGACGTCGCCGTGGCGGATCTTGACGTGGCGGACCAGGTTCCCGTCCGGGTGCACCCGCCTGGTGGTCTCCTCCAGCGCGCGCTCGGCGTCGGTCACCGGCTCCAGCAGCTCGTAGTCGACCTGGACCAGCGCCGCCGCGCGCTTGGCGGTGTGCGGGTCGTCGGCCGCCACCAGCGCGACCGGTTCGCCCTGGTAGCGGACCTCGTCGACGGCCAGCACCGGCTGGTCCGCCACCTTCATCCCGTAGGTCTTCGCACCGGGCACGTCTTCGTGCGTGAGCACCGCGTGCACCCCGTCCAGCGCCAAAGCCTTCCGCACGTCGACGGAACGGATGCGCGCGGCGGCGTGCGGGCTGCGCAGCGTGGTGCCCCACACCGTGCCCGACACCCACAGGTCGGACGAGTAGGCGAACTGTCCGGTGACCTTCAGCGTGCCGTCCGGGCGGGGCGCGCTGCGCCCCACCGCCCCGGCGCGCTCGGTGCTGATCGTGTGGTGGACGGACTCTTCGCGCATGCCTGCTCCCTACTAGCAGCTGGATTACATGTAATATTGCTGCCGAATCCCCCACCCAGGAGTGAGGTACCGCGATGTCCCCGGCACCCCGTCGCCTGACCCCGCTGACCGGCGAAGGCCTGCTGGCCGACCGCACCTACGCCGCGCTCAAGAGCGCCGTCCTGGACGGCACCCTGCCGCCCGGCACCGGGCTGAGCGTGCCCGAACTCGCCCGCCAGCTCGACGTGAGCCGGAGCCCGGTGCGCGAGGCGGTGCAGCGCCTGATCCACGACGGACTGGCCACCCACGTGCCGCACCGCGGCGCCGAGGTCAGCAGGGTCGACATCGAGGACCTCCGCCAGCTCTACGTGGTGCGCGAACTGCTCGAAGGCCTGGCCGCCCGGCTGGCCACCGAGAACCTCGACGCCGACGGGCTGGCGCAGCTCCGCGCGATCCTCGCCGAGCACGAGCAGGCGCTGGCCGCCGACGCCGACAACGCCGCGCACATCGAACTCGACATGCGGTTCCACCGCGCGGTGCGGGAATTCGCCGACAACCCGCACCTGCTCGCCACCCTGGAACCGATCACCGGACGCGCCCACTTCGCCCTCCACTCGCTATGGCGCAGCGACGACGCACCGCGGCTGGCGCTCGACGAGCACCGGGCGGTGGTGGACGCGATGGCCAGCGGCGACCCCGAGATGGCCGAAGCCGCCGCCCGCCGCCACATCGCCCGGCTGCGCATCCGCCTGGGTCAGGCCACCGCCCGCACCACCGAACGCCGCCGCCTCGGCCGGTGATCAGCTCGCCGGGTCCAGCTCCTCGGCCCAGGAATCGGGCGTGTAGCCGGCGTAGGCGTCGGCGTGCGAGTTCGTCGCCGAGGCCTGCGTGATCTCGCCGCGCAGGTACGCCTCCGCCTCCGCCCGGTCCTTCGGCGGCGGGGTCGGCTGCAGGCCCAGCAGGTGCGCCATGTTGTTGCCGAGGTAGCCCTCCAGGTCGTCCTCGGACAGGTTCAGCCCCTGCGGCGGCTCGTGGCAGAGCACCTCCAGCTCGCGCGCCCACATGCCCGGTTCGTTGGGCGGCGAGTCGGTGCCGTAGACCATCTTGGTCTTCTTCATCTCCTTGGCGAACTCCACGATCCGCGACTGCAGCAGCCAGCCGGACTCGCCGATCACGTTGTGCGAGTCCTGGATCATCCAGAACGCCTCGAAGCAGTACACACCACCGGTCTGGATCCCGAAGTGCCCCAGGATGAACGTGACGCCGGGGAACTCGCGGATGATCGGGTAGAACTGGGTCGGGATGGAGTACGGCCCGTCACCGGTGTGGATCAGCACGATCACGCCCAGCTCGTCGCACACCCGCATCACCGGCCGCAGCCAGTCCAGCGCCCGGTCCGGCCGGTAGGCGTGCATGTTGGCGTGCAGCTTGAGCATCTTGTAGCCGTGCTCCTTGACGTGGAACTCCAGCTCCTTGGCACCGTTGTCGGGACCGAACCGCGGGTTGTAGATGAAGTTGCCGACGAACCGGTCCGGGTAGCGCTGCACCAGCGAGGTCACGTAGGCCTGGTAGTCCCGGATGCCCTCGCGGCCGCCGCGGTTGCCGTCCCGCCAGGAGGTGTTGCCCGGCGGCGGCATGATGCAGCTGATGTCGACCCGGCGCGGCTTGCCGTTGATCCACATCGGACCGTCCATCATCTTGAGGGTGCGCTCGCCGGTGAACGGCTCACCGGTGTGCCGCCATGCCTCGTCCACCAGGTTCGTCGGGTGCACATGCGTGTCGATGATCAACGGGATCTCTCCAATCGGTTGCACGCACCCCGGCCGCGAATCACCGCACCTTCGGGTCGCCGCGCTCGAACCGCGGCGCGATCGAGTGCAACACCGGTCCGCAGCCGCTGTCAACAAGTTGCATGTAATTTCGTGCATCTCTGCATTTCCAGCAGGTAAAAGCAGGCCGGGCGAACCGGTTCAGCGCTGTTCACCGGTTGACACGACAGGTCCGGCGCGCTTTACATGTTATCCGCATCGCACTCGCCGGTGACCTCCCCGTCGTGGGCCTCCGTTCGGCGATCCGAATCCCTCCGCACCGATCGGGCCGCCGTCGGCCCAGGGAAGTGAGGCGTGCATGCCCGCCGTGCACGAGAAGCTCTGCGACCTGCTGCTCACCGACGCGACGGTGCTGACCGTCGACGACCACCGCACCATCCACCGCCCGGGAACGGTCGCCGTCACCGGGAACCGGATCACCGCCGTCGGCCCGCAAGCCGAAATGGCCGACTGGCAGGGCAGAACGGTGCTCGACTGCACCGGGAAGGCCGTGCTGCCCGGGCTCGTCGACGGGCACAACCACCTCTACCAAGCGCTGGCCCGGAGTTTGGGCGAAGGACTGTCCATCGTCCCGTGGTTGTGCGACTTCATGTGGCCGTACTCCATCGCGGTGCGAGGCGCGGATGCCGTCGCGGCGGCGCGCCTCGCCGCGGCCGAAGCGCTGCGGCACGGGACGACGACCGTGGTGGACAACCACTACGCACCGACCGACCTGGAAACCACTCTCGCGGTGGCCGACGTCGTCGAACGAACCGGGCTGCGCGGTGCGATCGCCCGCGGAATCGTCGGCCCCCGCACCGAAATCGCCGCGCAGCGCGGCCAGCCCGAAGCGCTGTTCCGGTACTCCACCGCGGACGAGCTCGCCATCACCCGCGAAGCCGTGCAGCACCGTCCGCCCGGATCGCGGGTCGAGGTCTGGCCCGCACCGCTGAACCTCACCTACGTTGACCAGGAGCTCGTGCGCCGCAGCATCGAACTCGCGCGGGAACTCGGCACCAGCTGGCACGCGCACTGCTGCGAAGGGCGCAACGATCCCCAGAGCTACCTCGACGCCTACCGGTCGCGACCGGTGCAGTGGCTCGCCGAAGCCGGGTTGCTCGACCAGCGGGCCACCCTCGCGCACGCGATCTGGCTCGACGAGTCCGAGATCGAGCAGGTCGCCGAGTCCGGCGCCCGCGTCGTGCACAACCCGACCTCCAACGCCTACCTGGCGTCGGGCACGTTGGCACTGGCCGAGCTGCGCGAACGCGGGGCCGCGGTCGGCCTGGGCACCGACGGACCGAGCTGCGGGCACCGGCAGGACCTGTTCGAGTGCATGAAGCAGTCCGTCCTCGCCCAGCGGTCGGTCACCCTCGACCCGACGGCGATGCGCGCGCAAGACGCGCTCGACCTGGCCACCCGCGACGGCGCGCGCTGCGCCGGAGTCGACGCGGGTGTGCTGGAAGCCGGCCGGCTCGCCGACCTGATCGTCGTCGACCTCGACCGACCGCACCTGCAACCGCTCCACGACGTCGTGAGCACGCTGGTTTACGCCGCGCGCGGCTCGGACGTCGTCGTCACCGTCGTCGACGGCGAGATCGTCCAGCGCGACGGCCGCTGCCTGCGCGTCGACGAAGCATCCGCCGTCGCCGAAGCCCGGGAACGGGCCGATCTCCTGCTGCACCGCGCCGGCATGACCCACCTGCTGCGCTAAGGCCCGAGGAGGAGCCATGCGTTTACGCCCCAGACCTCGCAGCACCGCCCCGCCAGACGCCGTCGACACCGTCCCACCGCTGCGCCAGCTGCTGCCGCTCGGCCTGCAGCACGTGCTGGTCGCCTACTCCGGCATGGCCACCGTGCCGCTGCTGATCGGCCTCGGAATCGGACTGCCCACCGAGCAGATCGCCCTGCTCGTGTCGGCGAACGTGCTGGTCAGCGGCATCGCGACGCTGTTGCAGGCGCTCGGTGTGCTCAACATCGGAGCTCGGCTGCCGATCGTGATGGGCTCGACGTTCACCGGGATCACCCCCGCCATCCTGGTCGGCAAGGACGGCGGACTGCCCGCGGTGTTCGGCGCGACGATCGTCGCCGGGCTGCTCACCTGGATCGTCGCCCCGTGGTTCAGCCGCCTGATGCGGTTCTTCCCGCCCATCGTCACCGGCACCATCATCGCCATCATCGGCTTCTCCCTGCTGCCCTCGACTTCGAAGCTCATCGCGGGCACCGACCCCACCGCCGCCGACTTCGCCTCCCCTACCCGCCTGCTGATGGCGCTGGGCACGATCCTGCTGGTGGTGCTGCTGGAGGCGTTCGCCCCGGTCGCCGTCGCGCGCTTCGCGATCCTGATCGCACTGGTGCTGGGCACGCTCCTGGCGCTGCCGCTGGGGCTGGCCGACTTCTCCTCGGTGGGCGAGGCGTCCTGGTTCGGCGCGGTGCACCCGTTCGCGTTCGGGCTGCCCGAGTTCACCATCGCCGCGATCCTGCCGATGATCATCATCCAACTGGTGAACATGGTGGAGTCCACCGGGGACACGCTGGCGATCGGGCAGATCGCCGGGCGCGACGTCGGGCGCGACGACCTGGCCCGGGCGCTGCGCGCCGACGGGGTCGGGACCGCGTTCGCCGGGGTGTTCAACTCGTTCACCATCGTGACCTTCGGCGAGAACGTCGGCCTGGTGAGCATGACCCGCGTGCTCAGCCGCTACGTCGTCGCCACCGCCGGGGCGCTGCTGGTCGTGATCGGCCTGCTGCCCAAGCTCGGCGCCGTGGTCGCCTCGCTGCCGGGCCCGGTGCTGGGCGGGGTCGGCGTGGTCATGTTCGGCACCGTCGGCGCGATCGGCGTGAAGATCATGGCCCAGGCGGACCTGGGGAATCCGCGCAACATCCTGATCGTGGCGATCTCCTTCGGCTTCGGCCTGCTGCCGGTGGGCGCCCCGGAGTTCTACGCGAACCTGCCCGGCGTCCTGCAACCGGTGCTGTCCTCCGGGATCGCGGCCGGTGGCATCGCCGCCTTCCTGCTGAACCTGGTGCTCAACCGGCGAACTTCCTGAGAGGTGGACGAGATGGTGCGCGAAACCCCGTCCACATCGGACCTCGGAGTGGACGACCGACCGCCCTGGGGTCACACGATCCTGCTGGGCCTGCAGCACGTGCTGGTGATGTACGCGGGCGCGGTCGTGGTGCCGATGGTGGTCGGCTCCGCCCTAGGGCTCGGCCAGGACGAGATCGCCACCCTGGTCTGCATCGACCTCGTACTGGCCGGCATCGGCACGATCCTGCAGTCGCTGGGGCTGTGGAAGTTCGGGATCCGGATGCCGCTGGTGGTGGGCGCGGCGTCGAACGGGATCGTGCCGATGATCCTCATCGGCCAGTCGAAGGGACTGCCCACCGTCTACGGCTCGCTGCTGGTCGGCGGGGTGCTGTGGATCCTGCTGGCACCGCTGTTCGGCAGCCTGCTGAAGCTGTTCCCGGCCGTGGTGACCGGAACCGTGATCACCCTGATCGGCCTGACGCTGATCCCGGTGGGTCTCCGGCTGATCGCCGGGAAGGATCCGAGCGCCCCCGACTACGCCGCACCGGGCAACCTGCTGATCGCCGGGTTCACCCTGCTGCTGGTCGTGGTGTTCTCCCGGTTCCTGCGCGGGTTGCTGGGTCAGCTCGCGCTGCTGCTCGCACTCGTCGTGGGCGCCGTCGCCGGCTGGATCGCCGGCATGGGCGATCTGGCCGAGGTCGGCTCGGGCCCGGTGCTCGACGTGCCCGCACCGTTCCACTACGGGATGGTGCAGTTCGACCTCCCGTCGATCCTGCTGTTCCTCATCGTCGTGCTGGTGCTCACCGTGGAGGCTTCCGGCCAGGGGCTGGCAGTCGGGCAGGTGGTGGGCCGGAAGGTCGGGCCCACCGAGATCAGCCGCCTGCTGCGCGTGGACGGGCTGCTGACCGCGCTCAGCGGGATCTTCAGCGGCTTCGCCTACACCACCTTCGGGCAGAACATCGGGCTGATCGCGCTGACCAAGGTCCGCAGCCGCTACCCGGTCGCGGTCGGCGGCGTGATCCTGGTGGTGCTGGGCGTGGTGCAGCCGATCGGCCGCCTGGTCGCGGCGATCCCGCAGCCGGTGATCGGTGCGGTCGCGGTGGTCACCTTCGCCGCGCTGACCGTCTCCGGCATCGAGCTTCTGTCCGAAGTGGACTTCAGTCGGGCCGGGAATCTCGTGGTCGTGATGGTCGCGCTCGGCGTCGGGCTGGTGCCCACCGGCGCACCCGACTTCTACCACCGGCTGCCCTTCGTCGCGCAGGTCTTCCTGGACAGCGGCGTGGCGACCGGAACGGTCCTGGCGGTGACCCTCAACGCCCTGTTCCACCTGCGGAGGCGACCGGATGCGTGATCGACTCGTGGTGGGTGTGACCGGGGCCAGCGCACCGCACCTCGCCATCCACCTGCTGACCGCCCTGCAGCGGATCGACGAGGTCGAGACGCACCTCGTGATGTCCCGCGCCGCGCACCGCACCATCGAGCTGGAGACCGGTCTCCGGCCCGCCGATGTGGCGGCGCTGGCCGACGTCTGCCACCAGCGCGGTGACATCGCCGGGAGCATCGCCTCCGGCTCGTTCCGCACCGCGGGGATGGTCGTGGTGCCGTGCTCGATGAAGACGCTCGCCGGGATCGCGCACGGCTACAGCGACGACCTGCTGACCCGCGCCGCCGACGTGTGCCTGAAGGAGCGGCGGCGCCTGGTGCTGGTCACCCGCGAAACACCGCTGAGCCTGGTGCACCTGCGCAACATGACGGCGGTGACCGAAGCCGGTGCGGTGGTGCTGCCCCCGGTGCCCGCCTTCTACCACCGGCCCGAGTCGGTCGACGACCTGCTGGCCCACCTCACCGGCAAGGTCCTGGACCAGTTCGGCATCGACCACGATCTCTTCCCGCGCTGGCAAGGCCCCCGTCGAGAACTAGGAGCAGTCCGGTGAACCCTTCCCCGCGCCAGGACGCGCACGCCTTCTTCGCCGAGTACCGGCACGCGCACCCCGAGGACGTCCTCGTGGTGGAAGAGCCGGTGTCCGCGGTCGAGGGTGTGACGGGGCTGATCTACGAGCTGACCGCACGCGGTCGGGACGAGATGCTGGTGTGCAACGAGGTCGGCGGTGTCGCCGCACCGGTGGTGACCAACGTCTTCGCCTCCCGCCGCCGGATCGCCCGGTTCTTCGACGCCGAGCCCGGGCAACTGCACGAGGTGTACCAGTCACGTGCTTCGCGGCTGATCGCCCCGCGCGTCGTCGACTCCTCGCCGCTCGTCGAGGACGCCGAGGTGGACCTGGCGACCGTTCCGATGTTCCAGCACTTCGCCTCCGACCGGGCGCCCTACATGACCAGCGGCATCGTGGTGGCCGAGGATCCCGACACCAAGGTCGGGAACATGAGTTACCACCGTTCGATGGTGCACTCCCCCACTGAGCTGGCGACGAGCCTGCACTCGCGCGGCGACCTGTGGCGCCTGCTGGCGAAGTACGCCGAACGGGGCGAACCGATGCCGGTGGCGGTGGTCGTCGGCGGGCACCCGCTGTTCATGCTGGCCGCCTCCGCCCGCGTCCCGGCGGATGTGGACGAGCGCGCCGTGGCCGGGGGGCTGTTCGGCGAACCGCTGGACGTGGTGCGCACTCCGCGGCACGGGATCGGTGTGCCGGCGTGGGCGGAGTACGTGCTGGAGGGCACCATCGACCCGCGACGCCACGCCGAGGAGGGCCCGTTCGGCGAGTTCTCGGGGTACTCGTCGCACCGGTCCACCAACAACGTGCTGCGGGTGGAGGCCGTCCTGCGGCGCGAGGACGCGCTCTTGGTGGATGTCGCGGGCGGGAACACCGCGGATCACCTGAACCTCGCGCGGGTACCGCGGGAGTCGGAGCTGGCGGAGAAGCTCAAGGACCGCTTCCCCGACGTCACCGCCGTGCACTACCCGACCTCGGGCACCCACTTCCACTGCTACGTGGCGTTGCGCGAATCCCGTCCGGGACAAGCCCGCCAGGTGCTGCTCGGTCTGCTGGGCTGGGACCCGTACGTGAAGACGGCCGTCGCCGTGGACGCCGACGTGGACGTCACGTCCGACTCCGAAGTGCTGTGGGCGCTGGCCACGCACTTCCAACCGCACCGCGACCTGTTCGTGGTGGACGGACTTCCGGGATCGCCGCTGGATCCTTCGTCGGATCCCGGTGGCACCACGTCCCGGATGGGGCTCGACGCGACGCGCGGCCCCGACTTCGCCGGCGACCGGATCGTGGTCTCGGCAACCGCACGCAACGACGCCCGCCGCCTGCTGGGCACCGATGGAGGACGACGATGAGCAAGATTCCCGTGACCGTGCTGACCGGCTTCCTCGGCGCTGGGAAGACGACGCTGGTCAACCACATCCTCACCGCCGAGCACGGGCACCGCATCGCGGTCATCGAGAACGAGTTCGGCGAGATCCCGATCGATGACGCGCTTGTGCTGCGCTCCGACGAGGAGTTCTTCGAGATGTCCAACGGCTGCTGCATCTGCTGCACGGCCCGGACGGACCTGATCGACATCCTGCGGAAGCTGATCGAGCGGAAGGACAAGATCGACCGGGTGCTGATCGAGACGACCGGTCTGGCCGACCCGAACCCGGTCGCCCAGACCTTCTACATCGACGAGGAGATCAGCGAGCACTTCGCGCTGGACGCGATCGTGACGCTGGTCGACTCCAAGCACATCGGCCGGCACCTGGATGGCGCCGGAGTCGGCCACCAGGCCGTGGACCAGATCGCCTTCGCCGATCGGCTCGTGCTCAACAAGATCGACCTGGTCACCGAACCCGAGCTCGCCGCGCTCCGCGAACGGCTTCGCGGGATCAACGCCACTGCCGAGATCATCACGTCCAACTACTCCAAGGTCGATCTCACCGACATCCTCGGCGTCGGCGCGTTCAGCCGGATCGTGCATCCTGCTTGGCTCGACGAGCAGGAGCACTTCCACGATCCTGCTGTGAGCTCCGTCGGGATCGAGCTCGACAGCGCTGTCGACGGGGATCTCGACGAGGGCGCGCTGCGGGCGTGGCTCGGTCGGCTCACCGATGAGCACGGCGACGACCTGTACCGCTTGAAGGGCGTTCTCGCTGTTCGGGAGGATTCTCGGCGGTTCGTGCTCCAGGGGATTCATCGGATCTTCGAGCTCCGTCCCGCTGAGCCTTGGGGGCGGGATTCCCGGGGCAGCAAGGTCGTCTTCATTGGGCGCGATCTCGATCGTGCTTCTCTTGTCGACGGGTTGCGGACTTGTGTTCGTGCTGCTTGAGGATGCTCGGTTTCGCCGTCCTTGTTCGGGCGCGTCTTTGGTTCCGCTGTTGAGTTTTCAAGGTGCGAACTGCTGATGTCGTTGTGTCCTGGCGGTGGGTAATCCCCTGGTGGGGGATCGTGGGGCTGTGGTCCGGATGCCAAGCACTGCCTGGCGGCCGCCCTTTCGCGGTTGGCAGGCTTGGCATCCGGCCCGCAGTCCCGGTTTGGCTTGATGTCACGGGGATGACCCGGTATGGAACGGGTCCCGGAAATCATGGACGCCCCCCGGGAAGCAGGGTGGCCGGGCCTCTGCTGGTTGAGAGGTGGGTTGCTCTGTCACCGGCGGGTCGTGTGCAGGGTGGCTGTGCCCTGCGGGCTGGCGGTTGGTCGCGAGATGACGGCGGTGAGCAGTGGTGTCGGCCGTTTTGAGCTCAACGATCGTGGGGTGGTTCGTCATCGGTGGCTGCCCTTTCCTAGTTGGGTCGGAATTTCGGCTCTGTTGTTTGGTCGGTGGGCAGGGTGGGGCGCCTCACCCGAGACCGGGGTGAGGTGATCAGGTGCTCGCCAGGGATCTGGACGTTGGCGGGCGGCTCTCCGGTGGTGTGTTCAGGTGGCGGAGGGCGTGGTGGTGTGTGGCGGGTTGGGCTTTCCCACCCGACCTGGGCGTGCGTGCCGGGTCGAGGCTTGCCGGTGGAGTGAAGACCGGGCGGCCACGTTGTAGCTCGATGTGCCAGTGGTGGTTGTGGGTGGTGCGGTGGTGGTGGGCGCACAGCATGACCATGTTGTCGAGGCTGGTGGGTCCGCCGTCGATCCAGTGCACGATGTGATGCGCCTGCGGCGTCCCCGCCGGGTGATCACATCCAGGGAACGCGCAGACACCGTCGCGGGCCAGGAGTGCGGCCCGGATGTGGGTCGGCGCGGTCCGCTGAGACGCGCCCACGTCCAAAGGCAGACTGTCCCCACCCAGGACCATGGGCAGAACCTCACAGTCGCAGGCGATCCTGCGCACCGTTCGCGGGCTTACATACTGGCCGGTGCCCTCCAGCATCCCCGCACCACCAGCGGTGGTGATCTCACCGGTGGCGTTGGTGGGGAGTTGGTTTTTCAGCTGGGTGTAGTCGATGGTGACGGTCAGGTGCGGCTTCTGCCCACCGGTGCGCGGCATTCCATCGGTGTCCAGCACCAGGTCGAGCAGGGTGGACAGGCCGTCGGCGTTGCGCTGCCCGACCGTGCGCGGGTCCTTGATGTCGTCGGTTTCCGGGCGGGGTGCGGCCAGCGGTTGCAGGGCGGTGACGAACTTCGCCCCGGTCTCCCGGTCCAGCCGTGCCTTGATCACCAGCATCCCGTCACGAGCCGTCGCATAGTGCAACTCACGGGATTCGAACTGCGCCCGCTCGTCCGCCACAGCACCATCAGCGTCGAGCATGTAGCGCACCCGGTCGGCGAGTTTCGCGAGGTCGCGGGGACACTGACGACGGGCGTTGTCCACCAGCAACCGCTCTACCTCACCGGCCTGGTGCCGGACGTGCGCGGGCAGCCGGGTCAGGCAGCGGGAGATCACCCGCGCATGCTCCAGCCCGATCACACCCTCGCCCAACGCCTCCCCAGTAGCCGGAAGGGACACCTCCGGCCCAGCGACGGCCCCAGTGGTGTTCTCACTGTCCCCGCTGGTGTTCGACGAGGGCGTGGTGGCGGTGGCGATACGGACCCGGTTCGTGGCGTCCTGGCCGTCGATGTTGAGCAGGGTCTTCAACCACACCTGCGTCGAACGCACACCACAGGCGGTGTGCAGACGACGGCGGTCGGCCTCGGCGATCAACCGCAGCTGCTGCATACGGGCCTGGCGGATCCGCTGTTCCACCTCCCCGATCCGGGAGACCAGTTCCTCATCGGAAAGAGACCGAACCGCAGACGACCACACCCCACCCGGCGCGGACACATCCCACGCGGGCAAGGCGGACACGACCACACCCGCGCCAGCGGCAGGCGTCGCGTCCAGGGTGGTCATCAGCGGTGTCATGCATCAAATTCTCCCAAGGATCGAACGTGGTTTCGAGCGAATAACCGTCCCACAACCAGGTGAACACAACACTCATCAAACACGAAAACCCTTGCCTCGCAGCATAAATTATCAAAACAGAAGGGGGACAGATCGGCGTGTCGTTGACCTACGCGCAAGCTGAAACGTGAATCCCTGTTAGTCCTAATAGGACTCCTCTGACTGCCGCCTCAAAGCCCGGCTTCGCCCAGCAACGCCGCCAACTTATCCGGCCGATCAACCCCACGGTGCGCCAGAACCGCACCGGACCCATCGGTCACCACGGCGTAAGGCGGCCCGGGAACGCCGTTGGCCTCGAAGACGTCCGGCCCGGTCACCAACGGCAGTTCGATCCCCTGCCCACCGAGGTAGTCCCGCACCTCGCCGAACTCGCCGGAACTCACCAACACCACCGGCACCCGGCCGGCCACCGCCCGGAACTCGGGCAGCATCACCCGACAAGCACCGCAGAGCGGCGAGATGTAGGCGAACAGCACCCGGTCACCACCACCGGCGAAGTCCGAAACATCGGTACCGATCTCGAACCGCCTCCCCACCACCGGCGCCGACGGTTGCGCGTCCAAGCGTGAAACCAGCGCTGCCGCCCCGAACACCACTCCGGCGAGGAGCGCAGCTCCGAGCAACTGCACCGGCTCGAACGGCAGGTCCGCACCGAATCCGGCGAACAACGCGAGGACCAGCAGCAGCCCAGTACGTGTCAGCGAACCCGCACCAACCCTTTCCGAGCCCTGCAAGCAGCCACAGGACACCCGCATCCCACGGCGCAGCACACTGCCCATGCCGATCAGGAACGCGCTGAACAGCACCACCGCGAGCGCTGATCCCCATACCCGCGTCGGTGGTGCCGCCAACAACGCCGCGCCCACCAGCTCCGCCCCGACAACCGCCCGCGCGACCACCGGAACCAACCCACCGGCCAGGAGCCGGTAACCGGCGACTGCCTCGGAGAACCCGGCGAGGTCGCGCAGCTTGCCCACCGCCGCGAAGGCCAGCACTCCGGCCACCGCCAGTGCAGCCGGAGCCGACCAGCTCAGCACGCCGAACTCGGTTCTCGATACGCGGCCGCCTGAAGCTCGTAGAGCTGGGCGTAGCGGCCTCCGGTGCGCAGCAGTTCCGGGTGCGTCCCCTGCTCGACGACGCGGCCGCGGTCCAGGACGTAGATCCGGTCGGCGTAGCGGACGCTGAAGAGGCGGTGCGAGATCAGCACCACCGTGCGACCGGCCGCGTGGTGCCGGATGCGCTCGAACAGCGCGTGTTCCGCGCGGGGGTCCAGGGCCGAGGTCGGTTCGTCGAAGATCATCACGTCCGCGTCGCGGTAGAAGGCGCGGGCGATCGCGATGCGCTGCCACTGACCGCCGGAGAGCTCTTGGCCGCCTCGGAACCTGCGGTCCAGCAGGGTTTCGTAGCCGTCGTCGAGCCTCGCGAGCACCGCATCGGCTCCCGCGGCGCGCGCCGCTTCGGCCATGCGCTCGTCGTCGCGGAGCCGGCCCATCGTGATGTTCTGCGCCGCGGTCAGCGGCCAGCGCGTGTGGTCCTGGGCGATCACCGAGATGCGTTCGCGCAGCGTGTCGCCGTCGACCTCGGCCAGGTCGACGGCGTTCCACCGGACCGCGCCGGAATCCGGTGCGTACAGGCCTGCCAGCAGCTTGGCCAGCGTAGTCTTGCCCGAGCCGTTCTCGCCGACCAGCGCCACGATCTCACCGCGCTCGACCGCCACGCTGACCCCGTCGAGCGCGGGCGTGTCCGCTCCTGGGTACGTGAAGTGCACCGACTCGGCTGCGATCCGGCGGAACGGGTCGAGCCGGGCGGTGCGCTCGGGCGGCACGAACCGCTCCGCCATCGCGCAGAACTCCAGGTAGTCGCCGAAGTACAGACCGGCCTCGTAGAGCTTGTTCACCGACTGCACCAGGCTGGTCAGGGACGACTGGCTCGCGCGGATGGTCAGCACCGCGGTGCCCACCACCGCCAGCGGCAGGAAGCCGAAGGCCAGCATCAACCCGAGCGTCCCGTACACCGCGGCGAGCGCGACGCCGCCGAGCAGGTCGCCGGTCACCCGCGTGGTCGCCCGCTGCCAGGCCACGTCGAGCTCCACCCGCTGCTCGTACTCGGCGATGCGGTCGTACTCGCCGAGCAGGAAGCGGCGCAGCGTGAACGCCCGGACCTCCGCCGCGGGTGGGCGCTCGGCCATCAGGTCGGAGAGCAGGAACTTGCGCCGTCGCGCGGTGGAGACCCGGCGGAATGCCGCGTAGCGCATCCGCGCCGACCGCAGTGCCGCCCAGGCGTCCGGCACCGCCGTCACCAGTAGCAGCGGCATCAGCGCCGGGTGCAGGATGCCCAGCGTGACCGCCGCGGAGAGCACGCCGATCGCTCCGGTGAGCACGTTGACCGTCATCTCCACGACCGTCGCGGAATCGGGCACGCCGTTGTCCCGCGCCCGCTGCATCGAGTTGTGGAACTCCTCGTCGTCGAACGCGGTCAGCTCAACGCGGGTGGTCAACCGGAACAACCGGGTTTCCGCCAGCCGCTCGACCTGCGGTTTCAGCCTTTCCTGCGCCCAGGCCGCGACCGCCAGCATGCCCGCCCGCAGCGCGGCGGCCGCGGCCACCAGCAGCAGTGCGGGAATCGCCGCGCGGACGCGGTCCGCGGTCGCGCCCGCCGCGAACAGCGACTCCAGCACGTCGTTGGTGGCGAGCAACCCGAACGCGGTGAACAGGCCCGCCAGCACGGTGAGGACCAGCGCGGCCGCGGTGTCGGCGCGGCTGGCCTGCCAGGCGACCCGGATCGCGTCGCGGACCAGCGCCGGCAGTCGCCGCGCGATGGCTCCCAGGCCCGCGGACAGCAGTTCCTCGTCGTGCGCCTGCCAGTACGGCACGACGAGATCGGCCGGCTCGGCCGCGGTGCGTCGTCGCCACCTCATCCGATTCGACCGGTTTCCGGAAATCCTGCCGGGCAACGACTTCGCGCCATCACGTTCGAGAAGTTAATCCAACCAAGGGAGTTCTGTAAACCGGCGTTGTTCCTCCGTTTGGCCCTAGGTCTGCGAAACCCGGTGTGCCAACAATGCCAAGGGGTTGCACCGGGTGCAGACCGCGCAGTGGGGAGCGCGCAACCCGGAAATCGTTGGTGCGCTGCGAAATCCACTGCCGCCGCGGCAACCCCGGACGTCCCACCAGACCGGTGGGCGAGAGAGGAGCGATCATGCACACCCTGCTGCTGGAGCCGCGTGACGCGGGAACCGTTGAGATCGAGGACGTTTCGGTCGACTTCGAGGTGGACCTCAAGGAGGTCCTGCACGGACCCCAGGCGTGCGTGAACACCTGCAAGCGGACCGTCTGCAGCAGCTGGCCCTGCTGTCCGTCCATCGTCTGACGGGTATTCGCCACAGCGGTGGGAAGTCCGCAGCGGACTTCCCACCGCGTCCGACCTCGACCGGGAGCAGCAGGATGCGCAGCACCACCACCGATCTGCCCGGCCTGCTGGCCCGGAGCGCGGAAGCCGCCGGCCGGGAGTGGGCCGTCGACGAAACCTGGGTGAGCGTGCGCAGCCCCGGCGGCGCGGTGCCCGACCAGGGCTGGAAGCTGCACATCTCCGCCCGACCGGGCACGTTGGAGCAGACCGTCGACATAGTCCTACCGCTGCTGCTCGCCCACGACTGCGACTTCAAGGTCGCGCGGTCCCCCGAAGTGCTGCGGGAGCTCAACTCCGGCGACGTCGACCCGGCGACCGTCGGCAAGGCGATGACCGTCTACCCGCCGCAGGACGACGTGGTGCGGCTGGGCGGCCTGCTGGCCGAGGCGCTGGCCGGGATGACCGGCCCGCGGATCACCAGCGATCGCCGCATCCGCCCGGATTCCCCGGTGTACTACCGCTACGCGCCGTTCCGGCCGCAGTACCGGGTGGACGACAACGGCGACTTCGAGCTGGTGGTGCTCGGGCCGGACGGCACCGCACTGCCGGGCGCGGCGGGACCGGAGTTCAGCTGCCCGCCGTGGGCCACCGACCCGTTCCGCCCCGCCGAGTCCGCCCAGCGGGCGACCGTGCTCGGCGGCCGCTTCCGGCTGACCTCCGGAGTGCTGCGCGGGCCGCGCGGCAACGTCTACCGCGCCGTCGATCCCGAAGGCCGGCAGGTGGTGATCAAGGAGGCCCGCGCTCACGTCGGCGAGAACGTCAACGGCATCGACCTGCGCATGCAGCTGCGCAACGAGCGTCGCGTCCTGCAGGCGCTGGACGGCGTGGACGGGGTGCCGCGGCTGCTCGACCACTTCCGGCACGGCGAGGACGAGTACCTCGTGACCACCGACGTCGGGACGCGCGATCTCAACCGGTACGTCGGCGAGCAGACCAGGTTCTTCGACGACCCCACCAGTCCCGACCGGGACCTGGTGCGCCTGGCCTCCCGGCTGGCCGACGTGCTCGCCGCGGTGCACGAGCGCGGCGTGGTGGTGCGCGATCTCTCCCCGAAGAACGTGGTCCTCGACGACGACGGCCGCTGCACGCTCATCGACTTCGGCAACAGCCACTTCGACGGCTTCCAGCTGCACGGGTGGACGCGCGGCTACAGCGTGCCCGACCAGCACACCGATCGCCCGGCCGAAGCGAGCGACGACTACTTCTCGCTGGGCGCGACGCTGTTCTTCGCCGCGACCGGGATCAACCCGATCGGCGCCGACCCCGACCCGGTGCGCAACCTGGAGCGCACGCTGCTGTGCCTGGATCGCCTGTACCCGGAGGCGACCGGCGTGCGCGCGCTGATCCCCGGACTGCTCAGCCTGGACCCGGCCGAGCGCACCGCGGCCTTCGAGGCCCTGCGCACCGATCGCCCGGCCCGGCGCGGTCGCCGGCCCGAAGCACCCGTGCTGAGCGCCGACCTGCTGGAGTCCGTGCTGAGCCACACCGTCGGCGAGTGCGTGGCCGCCGCCCGCGAGATGGCATCGCAACCGACCGGTGGTCGTTCGGAACCGCCCAAGACCAACGTCTACAGTGGATCGGCCGGGCTCGGCCTGGAACTGCTGCACCACCCCGAGGGCATCGACGCCGGGATCGAACTGGCCCGCTGGACGATCGCGGCGACGCCGCCGACCCGATTGCCCGCCGCGATGTACTTCGGACGGACCGGGACCGAGATCTTCCTGGCCACCGCGCGCCGGACCGGTGCGGAGCTGCCGGTGTCCGAACCGGTCGATCTCGGCGACGAACGCGCCGACTACATCCACGGCGTGGCCGGGATCGGCGCGGGCCACCTGGTGCTGCACGCCGTGGAACCGGCGGGCGGGCACCTGGCGGTCGCCGACGAGTGCGCCCGCCGGCTGCTCACCGGCCGGACCCGGGAGACCGAGGACGCGGTGCCCGCCGCGCCGGAGACCGGTGTGGCGCTGGAAGCCGGTTTCGCCCACGGCAGCGCCGGGATCGCGCACTTCCTGCTGTCCTACCACCAGCGCACCGGTGATCCGGCCGCGGAGGAAGCGGCCGCGAAGCGGTTCGCCGCCCTCGCCGATGAGGCGGTGGAGCTGATCCAGGTCATGCGAGGCCGTCCCGCGCGGCCGATGGCCGCTTCCTGGTGCCAGGGCATGTCCGGCATCTCCTCCGCACTGCTGGCAGCGGCGCGGCACTGGGACGACGACCGCTACCTGGCGCTGGCGAAGGACGGCGGCCGCGCTTGCCTCGGCCTGGCAGCCCAGGCGTGGGTGGTGTCGCAGTGCTGCGGTCTGGCCGGGATGGGCGAGGCGCTCATCGACCTGGCCATCGCCACCGAGGACGAGGAGTTCTGGCGCGGCGCCGAGGAGATCGCCGTGCACATGCTGGCCCGCAGCGGCGGCGAGTACGCCGCCCCGAGGTTCCCGGACAACTCGCTGGAGACCTCCAGCGCCCCGTGGTCCACGGGCACCTCCGGTGTCCTGTCCTTCCTCCGCCGCCTGCACGACCGCGCTGGTGAACGCCTCTGGACTCCCGCCTGGACTCCGCCGTCGCGACCGATCGCCGAGGACCTCACCTGATCGCTCCGTCGCGGGCCCCTGGTGTCCCGGGCGGTTCGCTGCCAGAATGGGCGCGGCATGTTACCGACGGGTAGAAAGTGCCCGCCCGCGCGAAACACGGAGACACCGGATGAGCTCGTCCACCGCCCAGGCAACCGCGACTCCGCTGGATGCGGCCACTGTGCGGCGGTTGACCTCGGGAATCGCCGCCACGGGTGAACCGAGGACCACGACCGCGCCGTTCACCGGCGCAGCGCTGGCGACCATCCCGCAATCGACGGACAGCGATGTGCGCAGCGCCTTCGCACGAGCTCGCGAGGCGCAGCGGGAATGGGCGAGCACTCCCGTGCGCGAGCGGGTGCGGCCGTTCCTCCGGCTGGTGGACATGATGCTGTCCCGGCAGTCCGAGGTGCTGGACCTCATCCAGCACGAAACGGGCAAAGCCCGGCTGCACGCCTTCGAGGAGGTCCTCGACGGCGCGATGTCCACCTTGTACTACGCGCGCAAAGCGCCACAGCTGCTGCGCGGCCGTCGGCGTGCGGGCGCGCTGCCGGTGTTCACCCGCACCATCGAGACTCCGCTGCCGAAGGGCGTCGTCACCACGATCACGCCGTGGAACTACCCGCTGGCACTGACCATGGACGTCGTTCCCGCGCTGCTGGCGGGCAACGCCGTGGTGCACAAACCGGACAGCCAGACCGCGCTGTCCAGCCTGTGGCCGCGTGCCCTGCTGGTCGAGGCCGGGCTGCCGCAGGAGCTGTGGCAGGTCGTGCTCGGCGAACCCGGTGACATCGGGAACGCGCTGATCGACGAGGCCGACTACGTCGGCTTCACCGGTTCCACCGCGGCGGGCAAGGCCATCGCCGAGCGAGCCGCGAAGCAGCTGACCGGGTGCTCGCTGGAGCTCGGCGGCAAGAACCCGATGCTGGTGCTCGACGACGCCGACCTGGCCGCGACGGCGAAGACCGCGGTCCGCGCCTGCTTCGCCAACGCCGGGCAGCTGTGCGTGTCGATCGAGCGGATCTACGTCGACGCCGCCGTGCACGACGAGTTCGTCGAGCTGTTCGCCCGGCAGGTCCGCGACCTGCGGCTGAACTCCGACCTCGCGTTCACCGCCGACGTCGGATCGCTGACCTCCGAGCGCCAGCTCGCCCGCGTCACCGAGCACGTCGAGGCCGCCGTCGAAGCGGGGGCGACGGTGGCCGCGGGAGGGAAGGCCCGTCCCGACCTGGGGCCGTACTTCTTCGAACCGACCGTGCTGACCGGCGTCGTCGAGGGCACCCCGGTGTGCCGCGAGGAGACCTTCGGCCCCGTCGTCTCCGTCTACCCGTTCCGCAGCGAGGACGAGGCGATCGAGCTGGCCAACGACACGCCGTACGGCCTCAACGCCTCGGTGTTCAGCCGCGACGAACGCCGTGCCCGGCGGGTGGCGGCCCGGATCAAGGCGGGCACCGTCAACCTCAACGAGGGCTACGCCGCGGCCTACGCCTCGCAGGGAGCCTCGATGGGCGGCATGAAGGAGTCCGGGCTGGGCCGCCGCCACGGTCCTGCCGGGCTGCTGAAGTACACCGAAGCGCAGTCGGTGGCCAGCCAGCGCGTGCTCGGCTTCGACCCCGCCTTCGGGCTCAGCGGGCAGCAGCACGCCAAGCTGTTCACCGCGGCGCTGCGCGTGATCAAGGCGCTGCGCATCCGCTGACCGGTCGGCAGTGGACAGTGACCGTCCACTGCTGGTCAGCCGCTGCCGGCGGCGAGGCGCTGGCGGCGGTGGGCGGCCATGCGGACCGGAGCGTTGGGCACGCCGTAGCCCGCGTAGCCCCCGATGCGCTGGACGAGTTCGAAGAAGATGCGGGAGCCCAGCATCTCGGTGCACACGTGCAGGTATTCACCGTGCTCGTCGCGGTCGTAGAGCACCGAGTTCGCGCGCAGCTGCGCCAGCACTTCCTCGCCGAGGTCCAACCGGGCGTCGAGGTCGTCGTAGTAGTTGTCCGGGATGCGCAGGACCGGCGCTCCTCGTTCGCGCAAGGTGCGCGCCGCGGCGAGCACGTGGTCGCAGGCGAACGCGATGTGCTGCGGATCGCGCACCGCCGGGGCCCACTCGCCGCGGCGCACCAGCGTGCCGGTCAGCGCCAGGCGCACCGCTCCCGTCGGGTCGGCGACTCCTCGCGTCCGCACCATGCCGAACGGTGCCGCGTACTCCGCGATCGGCTCTGGTCGCAGCCCGGTCACCGAGCGGTAGAACAGCGTGGCCTCGTCGAAGTGGTCGAAGGGCTGGGTCAGCGCGACGTGGTCGATGCCGGTGATGCCCAGCCCCGGCACCGGAGCGGCACCGGCCCCGGCGAAGTCCGCGAGCCAGCTGCCGGAACCGGCGCCGCAGAAGAAGACCTCGGTGCCGTCCGGCGCCGCCACGGACGCCAGGTTCGCCTCCTCCGGTCCGCGCGTGCGCGGCAGGATCGGGGCGTGCATCGCTTCGGCTCGCAGCGCGGAGCTGCTCGGATCGGCGCTCTCCACCGCCAGCGCACCGATCTCCGCCGAGCCCGGCGTTTCCGACTTCGCGTTCAGCAGCACCCGCGCGCCGCCCTGCTCCCACAGCCGCACGGGTTTGCTGCCGTGCTCACCGGTGGCCTCGAAGCCGAGCGCGGCAAGGGTTCCGGCGATCCGTGCGCCCGATTCCCGGTCCACGGCCAGCTCCACGAACGCGTGACCGGACAGCCGCGGCGCCGGCTCGGCCACCGGAAATCCCAGCTGCTCCTCCAGCAGGCGCAGCGAGCGCATCGCGTCCACCGCGGCGGGCTTCGGGTCGGCTTGGCGGAAGACGTCGTTGAAGACCTCCAGCGACAGCGGCCCCGCATAGCCGGTGGAGAGCACGTTGCCGATGAAGGTCTGCAGGTCGAACGAGCCCTGGCCCGGGAAGAGCCGGTGGTGCCGGCTCCACTGCAGCACGTCCATGTCCAGCCTCGGCGCGTCGGCCAGCTGCAGGAAGAACAGCTTCTCCCCCGGGATCGTGCGGATCAGCGCCGGATCGCCGCCCCGGGACAGCACGTGGAAGCTGTCCAGGCACACGCCCAGCGCCGGGTGGTCCGCGCGGCGCACGATGCGCCAGGAATGCTCGTAGGTGTTGACGAACCTGCCCCACGCCAGCGCCTCGTAGGCGACCCGCATGCCGCGGGCGGCGGCGCGTTCGGCGAGCAGGCGCAGCTGCTCGGCGGCGAGCTCGTCGTCGTCGACCGCGTCCGGGGACACCGTCGAGCACACCAGCACCAGGTCGGCGCCCAGCTGCTCCATCACGTCGAACTTGCGCTCGGCGCGGCGCAGGTTGGCCCGCAGCAGCTCCGGCGGGACCGATTCGAAATCGCGGAACGGCTGGTAGAGGTCGACGGTCAGCCCGAGATCGGCGCAGCGCTGCCGGATCTCGGCGGGCGCGGCCGCGGAGGCGATCAGGTCGTTCTCGAAGATCTCCACCCCGTCGAACCCGGCGGCAGCGGCGGCCGCCAGCTTGTCCTCCAGGGTGCCGGACAGGCAGACGGTGGCGATCACCCTGCGGGGCTCAGCTGTGGACATGCACACCTCCGGCGAGTTCGGTGAAGTGGCGCAGCATCCGGTCGGCGTCCGGCTCGACACCGGTGAACAGGCGGAAAGCGTCGGCGGCTTGGAAGACGGCCATGCCGCCACCATCGAGCACTCGGCAGCCCCTCGCGCGCGCGGTGCGGACCAGCTCGGTCTCCAGCGGCCGGTAGACCACGTCGGCCACCCACAGCTCAGGGCGCAGCAGCTCCGCAGGCACCGGCATCCCGGGGTGCGCGGCCATTCCCGTCGGTGTGGCGTGCACGAGGCCGTCCGCCCAGGCCAGCGCTGCGGCAACGGACTCCGGCCGCACGGCCTCCACCCGGCCCGCGCCGAAGCGCTCCCGCAGCGACGTCGCCAGCCGCTCCGCACGGCCCGGGGCGGCGTCGAGCACTCGGAGCACTCCCGTGCCCAACGTCAGCAGCGCGTGCGCGACGGCCGAACCGGCTCCGCCCGCGCCCAGCAGCACGACGCGGTCCACCGCGGCGTCCGGGAGTCCGCGGCTGAAGCTGCGGGCGAAGCCGGACCAATCGGTGTTGTGGCCGATCGCGCGACATCCGGCGAGCACGACCGTGTTGACCGCGCCGAGCGCGACCGCGTCCGGGGAGAGCTCGTCGAGGTGTTCGACGACGAGCTGCTTGCATGGGTGCGTGATGTTGAGGCCGTCGTAGCCGGCCGTGCGGGCGACGGCCAGCAGGTCGCCGATCGACTCGGCCGGTCTGCCCAGCACGTCCAGGTCCCACCTGCGGTAGAGGTACCGGATGCCGAGCTCGTCGGCCTCCCGCTCGTGCAGCGGCGGGCTCAGCGATGGGCCGATGCCCGATCCGACGAGTCCGATGAGGTAGCTGTCCTGCGTGCGCACATCCCCGCCTCGGATCAATGAACGAACTAGCTAGTTAATAGTAGGGCGGAAGCGCGGATCGTGGAAGGGTCGCTGCACTACAGTGGGCTGGAGTGCCGATCCGCAGAGGGAGCGCCGTGGCAGCACCGACGTCCGACACCAGCGAGATCCGGCAGCGCGACGCCGAGCGGACGCGCTCGGAGATCCTCGAGGTCGCCACCCTGGAATTCGCCGACAAGGGCTACGCGGGCGCCCGGGTCGACGAGATCGCCGCGCGCACCAGCACCACCAAGCGGATGATCTACTACTACTTCGGCGGCAAGGAGCAGCTCTACCTCGCCGCGCTGGAGAACGCCTACTCGGTGATCCGCGGCATCGAGAGCGAGGTCGACGCCGAAGCCGTGGAGCCGGTCGAGGCGATCCGCCGGCTGGCCGAGGCGACCTTCGACCACCACGAGTCGCACCCGGACTTCCTCCGCCTGGTCAGCATCGAGAACATCCACCGCGCCGAGCACCTGGCCAAGTCCGACCTGCTGCCCCGGTTGTCCGACCCGGCGGTGGGCGTGCTCGGCCGGATCCTGGAGCGCGGCCGGGCCGCGGGCCTGTTCCGCGACGACGTCGACGCGCTGGACGTGCACATGGTGATCAGCTCGTTCTGCGTCTTCCGCACCGCGAACCGCTACACGTTCCAGGCGATCTTCCAGCGCGACATGCTCGACCCGGCCCGCCGCGACCACTACCGCAAGATGCTCGGGGACCTGGTGATCGACTTCCTCACCGCCCGCTGAGCGGTCGGCGCGGCAGCGGGAGATCTGGACGAAATCGCTCCGGAACAGGGCCTTGACAGGTGACCGGTCACACCTCAGCCTTTGGGACTAACTAGTTGGTTCATAAGTCGCCGGGCTGAGCAACGGTGCACGGACTACTGGAGCTTCGAGTGACCTCCCACCCGGCCGCCCATCGCGGCAAACCCCGCAAGGCCGCCGCCGCGGCGTGGATCGGCAGCGCCCTGGAGTACTACGACTTCTTCATCTACGGCACCGCCGCCGCGCTGGTGTTCAACAAGATCTTCTTCCCCGCCTCCTCCCCCGCCACCGGCACGCTGCTCGCGCTGGCCACGTTCGGCGTCGGCTACCTCGCCAGACCGATCGGCGCGTTCGTCCTCGGCCACATCGGCGACGTCTTCGGCCGCAAGCGGGTGCTGGTGCAGACCGTGCTGCTGATGGGCGTGGCGACCGTGCTGGTCGGCTGCCTGCCGACCTACCAGCAGATCGGCGTGGCCGCACCGGCACTGCTGGTCGCGCTGCGGCTGCTGCAGGGCTTCTCGGCGGCGGGCGAGCAGGCAGGCGCCAACTCGATGTCGCTGGAACACGCGCCGTCCAACCGCCGCGCCTACTACACGAGCTTCACGCTCAGCGGCACGCAAGCCGGGCAGATCCTGGCGACCGCGGTCTTCCTGCCGGTCGCCGCGCTGCCCGAGGAACACCTGCTGACCTGGGGCTGGCGCGTGCCGTTCTGGCTCAGCGCGGCCGTGGTGGTCGCCGGCCTGGTGATCCGCCGCAAGCTCGACGAGACCCCGGTGTTCGAGCAGGAGGTCGCCGCGGGCGAGACCAAGCGCGCCAAGACCCCGCTGGCACCGCTGTTCCGCGACCACTGGGCCGACGTGCTGCGAGTCGTGATGGCCTCCGTCATCGCGGCGGTGAGCACCATCTTCACCGTCTACGCGCTGAGCTACGCGGTGAACACGGTCGGTCTGGAGCGCAGCCCGATCCTGTGGGTCGGGGTGCTGGCCAACATCGCGGCTCTGATCACCATCCCGCTGTGGGCGCGGCTCGCCGACCGGATCGGCCGCAAGCCGGTGTTCATCGGCGGCTCGCTGGGCTGCGCGGTGCTGATGGCCGCCTACCTCTGGTCGCTGTCGATCGGTGACCACGCGCTGATCTTCCTGACCGGGATCCTCATGTTCGGCGTCGTCTACAGCGCGACGAACGGGATCTGGCCCGCCTTCTACGGCGAGATGTTCCCGGCCCGCGTCCGGTTGTCCGGCATGGCGGTGGGCACCCAGATCGGGTTCGCCGTCGCCGGGTTCGCCCCGAGCATCGCCGAGGCCGTCGGCGGTGGCCGGGACGGCTGGATGAACGTCGCGCTGTTCACCGCGGGCCTGTGCGCGCTCAACGCCGTCGCGGTGGCCACCGGGCGGGAGACCTACCGGGTGCCGACCGAGGAGCTGGGGCTGAAGTCGCCCAAAGCGAAAGGCGAACGGGACCGGAGCGCGGTGAGCGCCTGACACCGGCGGCCGGGGCATCCGTCCACTGTGGATATTCCCGATCCACCCCCACCGTCGGCGGTGCGTCGGTAAGCTCGCGCTCCGATGCCGATCGGAGATGGGTACCACGTGGCCGAACTCGACGAATTCTCCTGGGCGGACAGCCATCCCGGCCAGGACCGCCACCTCAGCGAGATCTTCTGCCTGACCTTCGTCAAGGACGTCGGCATCGACGAAGTGCTGCGGCTGATGGGCGGTTTCGCCGACACGACCGCCGTCCGCGCGGCAGCAGCGGACGACGCGCTGGGCCACTGCTCCGAAGGCACGCCGGAGCTCGCCATGGCCGCGCGGCTGGGCTCCTGGACCGTCGTGCTCGAGCCGTGCGGCTTCTGGGGCTCGTCCCTCACGCCGATCCTGTCGCGGGGAACCGAAGCCGTATCCCTGCTCCGCCACGATTACGCCAGCCCGCACCTCGACTACGCGGTGGACGGCGAGCTGGTGACCGGACTCGACCCGACCTTCCCGGACGTGCGCTACGGCACGGAGCCGGCCCGCCTCGACCCGCTGCTGCGCGAGGCCGGCTTCGACCTGGCGGAAAGCGAGAACGGCCAGGACCGCGCGTTCTCCCTGTCGCTGCGGGCGATCCGCCTCATCACCGGCGTCTCCCCCACCTACGAGCAGCTGACCGGGCCGCTGACCAGCGCGCACTTCGATCCCTGGTTCAGCGCGGCACCGAAGCACCTGCCGCGCGGAGTGGACGGTCCCGTCGAAGCCTTAGCGGAGACGAAGCGGCTGACCGAGCTGCTCGGCCTGACCAGCACCCCAGGACTACCCGAAGCGCTGGCCGCGGTGGAAAGCGGCCAGCGGGTCGACGTCACCCCGGACAGCGATCTCGGGCAGCACGTGCGCGCCTGGCTGATCGAATGCGACCAGGGTCGCTCGACATCGTCCAGCTGGCTCACGCGGAGCGAGGAAGCCCGGCGTCAACGAGCCACGGACCTCCGGAAGCTGGCCCAGGCCCTCGGCTACTGCCTCCAGAACCCCCGGTAGTCCGGGTCACCGCATCGACGTGGCGCGTTCGGGGCAATACCGTGCCGGGCATGAGCGACGAGATCAGCCGGTTCGGCGCGGTGCAGCTCGCAGATCTTCCCGAGGATCTGCGGGAGCGCATCGGGGCCATCGCGGAGAAGTCCGGATTCGTGCCCAACGTCTTCCTGGCGCTGGGGCACCGGCCGAACGAGCTGCGGGCCTTCTGCGACTACCACGACGCGCTGATGGAGCGCGACTCCGGCCTGACCAAGGCCGAGCGGGAGCTGGTCGTGGTGGCGACCTCGGCCGCGAACCACTGCACGTACTGCGTCGTCGCGCACGGCGCGATCCTGCGGGTGCGGGCGAAGGATCCGCAGCTGGCGGACCTGGTGGCCGCCAACCCGTGCGGAGCCGAGCTGGACGAGCGGCGTCGCGCCATCGTCGACCTGGCCCTGTCGCTGACCCAGGACTCCGCGCTGTTCGGCGAGCACGACCTCGCCGCCGCGCGGGAAGCCGGTCTGTCCGAGGACGAGATCTGGGACATCGGGGCGATCACCGCGTTCTTCGCGATGTCCAACCGGCTCGCGCACCTCATGGCGCTGCGCCCCAACGACGAGTTCTTCCTGATGGGACGCGTGCCCAGGCAGTGAGCGCCGCTCAGCGGCGGGCGCCGGGGCGTCCGCCCGGGCGCTGCTGCGGTCGTCCGCCGCGCGGCGGGTTCCCGACGCGGGTAGCGCCTCCCCGGGGCGCGCCACCGCGCGCTGCCGCGGGACGTTCCGGCGGGGCCTGGCGCGCGGGCCGGCGGGCCGGTTCGCGGCGGGGCCGGTCGTCGAGATCGTCGAAGTCGTCGCGGCGGGGGCGGCGCTGGGGCGGGGCGGCCGGCTTGCGGCGGCTGTTCACCCAGAAGTCGAAGCCCAGGATCACCGCGGCACCCACCAGCAGGATCAGGCTCAGCTCCCAGATGCCCATCGCGAACATGACGACCAGCGCCAGCAGCACCATGGGCACGACGGGGATCCAGCAGAACGGGTCGATCCGGCTCAGGATTCCGGAGTTGCCCGCAGAACCACGGCGGTCCGCGTCACGCGCCATCGAGACTCTCACTTCCACTCTGCTCCCCGGCCGCCGAAGTCTACCGGAGCCGCCGGTGCGGGTTACTCGGCGGCGGTGCGGCGGTCACTCGCTGCTCATCCGCCCCAGCAGTTCCCGCAGCAGCCCTTCCAGCTGGTGCCGGTCATCGGCGGGGAGCCCGGCGATCAGCCGCCGCTCCCGGTCGATCAGCACCTCGATGTCGTGCTCGATCACCTGGTGGCCGTGCGCGGTGAGCTCCACCGCCACGGTCCGCTTGCCGGAGGCCGACCGCTGGGTCCGCACCAGGCCCGCGTCCTCGGCGCGGGCCACGCGCTGCGTGATGGCACCGCCGCTGACCAGGCACTTTTCCGCGATCTCGGCCGGTGTGAGCCGGTAGGGGTCGCCGGCGCGGCGGAGCGTGGCGAGCAGGTCGAGGGTGGCGCTGTCGATGCCGAGCTCGGCCAGCACGCGGCGGCGCTCGTCGGTGATCAGCTTGGCGATGCGCAGGATCCGGGCGATCACGCCGATGGAGTCCACCGCCATGCCCGGCCGCTCCCGCGCCCACTGCTCGACGATGCCGTCCACCGCGTCAGCGTTCATGGGCGCAGTCTAACCGCACTTTCTTTAGACCTAAAGACGAGCTAGCATCGGCCACGTCTTTAGACCTAAAGAACTTGGAGGAAGCATGACACCCTCGCGTCAACCGGAGTCCTGCCCATCCGCATCTCAGGGGACCGCGACGCACAGTTACGAGAAACCGCGAAACGCGAGTTCGACCTCGGGCGCAACCAGCGCTGAAAATCGCGGGGCGGCGGGACAGCACGTGGCTCGCAACGCAGTCGTCACCGGCGGCGGCACCGGAATCGGCCGTGCCGTGGCGGCCCGGCTGGTGGCGGCCGGCGACCAGGTCGCACTGCTGGGCCGACGCCCGGAGAAGCTCGCCGGAGCCGTCGCCGAACTCGGCCCGGCAGCCCGCGCCGTTCCGGTCGACGCCACCGACCCGGCCGCCGTCCGGGCCGCCACCGCCGAGCTGCCCGACCGGATCGACGTGCTGATCAACGCCGCGGGCGGCAACACCGACCTGGCCAACGGCGCGCCCGCCGCCGATGATCTCGAAGCGCTGCACGCCTCCTGGACGGCGAACTTCGAGGCGAACGTGCTCAGCGCCGTGCTCGTGACGCACGCGCTGCTGCCCCGGCTCGCCGATCACGCGCGGATCGTCAACCTCGGTTCCGTGACGGCGCGCTCCGGGCAGGGCAGCTACGGAGCGGTCAAGGCGACGCTGGAACCGTGGACCTCCGAGCTGGCCTTCCAGCTCGGGGCGCGCGGCATCACCGCCAACGTGGTCTCCCCCGGCCCGACCGAGGGGACCGACTTCTTCCGCGGCGGCGACTTCCCGGCCGCGCGGCGCGCGTTCGTCGAATCGCGGGCCGCCGACGGCCGGCTCGGCCGGGTCGACGAGGTCGCCGCGCTGGTCGAGTTCCTGGCCTCGTCGGAGGCCTCGCACATCACCGGACAGGTCGTGCACGTCTCCGGCGGCATGCACCTGGGCCGCTGACCGCCGGTGGGGGCCGATCGCGGACCGGTCGGCCCCCATTATCAGTGCACCGGATTAGGCGGTCCAGACCAGTGGTCTCCACCCGCGCAGAGCAAAATGCTCGATGAATCCCCGGATCCCGCCGCGGCAAGCCCCGATGAACTCCGGACAACCCCGCGGCCACAGCGGCTCCGCGAGCATTCCGGCGCGCCGCGCGAACAGAACGCAACCCCTAACAAACCGAATTCCCGACCGGAATCACCGGCGGATCACGAATCGATCTCAACAGGACTCCCCGAATCTGGCTACGGGACGTATCGGTCCTGGCACCGGCACCGCCGAATGCCGCACATGCCCAAGATCACTCCAGTGGATCTGGCACGCCCGGAAGGCACGTATTAGCGTGACCGCGCCGCACCGGTCACCGGCCCGCAACCGGCTTTCGAAGACATGGATCGGGGTTTCCATGAGTCGTGTCGATACGACGTTGGGTGAGTTAGCCAAAAGACAGCTGAAGAACCTGTGCGATGTGCTGGGCATCGACAAGAGCAGCCCTCCGGAACTCCTCGGGGAATTGCTCGGCCCCGTCGCCGCCCGCCCGCTGTCCGAACCGCCGCTGTGGCCATCCGGCGTGGCCGACGACGCCACTCCGCTGGAGTTCTCCGTCCAGTTCGAGGACACCGGCGCCAGGCACCTGCGCATCCACCTCGAACGGCTGGCCGGGCGACCCAGCCCGGCGGCGAACCTGCAGGCCGCCAAGGACCTCACCGCCGAACTGGCCGACCGCTACGACCTCGCCGTGGAGCGCCTGCGCGCGGTGCAGGACATCTTCACCTCGGACGCCCCGCAGAGCTGGTTCTCCTGGGCGTTCTCGCTCATCTTCGACGAAGCCGGGAACCCGTCCTTCAAGCTCTACTTCAACACCGACATGCACGGTGCCGACGCCGCCGAGCAGGTGGTCGCCGACGCCTTCGCACGACTGGGCATGACCACCGCCTCCGAACTGGTCAGCACGTACGCGCTGCGCCGCGAGGGCAAGGACCTCCCGACCTTCTTCGCCATCGATCTCGACCGCAGCGCGCAGGCCAGGGTCAAGCTCTACTTCCGGCAGCTCGACGCCCGCGCCGCAGACGCCGAGCACGCCGCGGCCGCCGTGCCGGGCGTCGACTGCAACACCATCCGGGAGTTCTGCGAAACGCTGGCCCCGGGGGTCGAGGTGTTCGACGGACGTCCGCTGATGTCGAGCTACTCCTTCCTCGAAGGGGACCCGGAGAAGCCCAGCAACTACAGCCTCTACCTGCCGATCCGCGACTACGTGCCGCACGACGCGGTGGCGCGGGAGCGGGCTGCCGAGCACCTGCGGCACCACGGCTTCGACCTCGCAGCGCTGGACGACTCCATGGGTGCGCTCACCGACCGCCCGCTGGACGCCCGCGCCGGGCTGCTCGCCCACGTCTCGCTCCGGCTGACCCAGGACCGGGTCGGCACCTCGCTCTACTTCTCCTCCGAGGCCTACGGCGGAACGCCGGCCCGGAACTGACCGAGCGGACGCCCCGGTCCGCTCGTTCCACGACTCCCGGGCACCTCCCGGCGCCCGGTGAATCCCAGCACCACCGTAGGGAGCACCATGCCGCATCTCCGGCCCTTCGTCTCCGCCGTCGTGCGCCCCATCCCGATCACCACGCGGGAAGAGCGCATCGCCGAGCTGGACCGAGCCGGCCACAACCCGTTCAACATCAGCGGCGACAAGGTCAGCATCGACCTGCTGTCGGACTCGGGCACCGGTGCGGTGTCGACCGAGCAGCAGGCGTGGGCGCAGCGGGCCGACGAGCGCTACGCCGGGGCCGACTCCTGGTTCCGGTTCCGTGATGCCGTCCGCGACCTCGTGCCGCACGAGCACGTCCTGCCCGTGCACCAGGGCCGGGCGGCCGAGCGGGTGCTGTTCGGGGAGCTGCTGGAGCCGGGCAGCATCAGCCTCAGCAACATGCACTTCGACACCACCCGGGCCAACGTCGAGCGCATCGGCGCCGAGGCCCGGGACCTGCCCAGCCCGCAGCTGTTCGACCTGACCAGCGACGCGCCGTTCAAGGGCGACATCGACGTCGATGCGGTCAGAGCCGTCCTCAGTGGACCCGACGGGCACCGGGTCGGGCAGATCGTGGTCACCATCACGAACAACGGCGGTGGTGGGCAGCCGGTGTCGATGGCCAACCTGGAGGAGATCAGCGCGGTGGCCCGCGAGCACCGCGTGCCGCTGGTCCTGGACGCCGCCCGCTTCGCCGAGAACGCCTGGCTGGTCACCCGGCGCGATCCCGAGTACGCGGACTGGAGCCCGCGGGAGGTGGCGCGGCGGGTGTTCGAGTTCGGCGACGCCGTGGTCGCCAGCCTCAAGAAGGACGGGCTCTCGCACGAAGGCGCGTTCATCGCCGTGCACGATCCCGAGCTCGCCGACCGCTGCGAGGTCGACATCATCGCCACCGAGGGCTTCCGCACCTACGGCGGCCTGACCGGGCACACGCTGGAGCACCTCGCGCAGGGCCTGCGGGAAGTGCTCGACCCGCACTACCTGGCCGACCGCGAGCACGAGGCCAAGTTCCTGGCCGACCGCCTGCGCGCGGTGGGTGTGGAGACGCTGCACCCGACCGGGCTGCACGCGGTCTACGTCAACGCCACCCCGCTGGTGCCGCACCTGGAGCCGAAGCACCTCCCCGACCACGCGGTCACCTGCGCGCTGTACCGGGAGGGCGGCATCCGGGCCGCGGGCGGCGGATTGTTCCTGGGCACCTTCGACGAGAACAACGAGCTGGTCACCGCGCCGCCGTTCGAGCTGGTGCGGCTGGCGCTGCCGCGTCGCGTCTACGACCACAGCCACATGGAGTACATCGCCGAGGTGCTGGCCGAGATCGCCAAGCACCCCGAGCGGGTGCCCGGCTACCGCCTCACCCACAACCCGGAAGTGCTGCGGCACTTCCGCTGCCGCACCGAGCCGATCGAGCCGTGAGCGGTCGTGAGTGCGGGAGCACCGCTCCCGCACTCACGGCCCCGATAAGCGGGCCCACCCAACGGCATTTGCATCGCCGCGGGTTCTCAGCGTTCGCCTGACCAGGACGGCCCGGCCGCCGTGCACCGATCGCAACCGCGGTCCAGGCGGACGCTGAGTTCCACTACCCGCACCGCAATGCGGAACGAGCCCGGGAGAGCCTCATGTGGACGGGATCTTCTCGATCGCCCTCCGCACCAGGGTGAGCAGCGTTTCCTTGGCGCGCTCCCGCTCCCGAGCGTCGCACATCACGACCGGGACCTCCGGCGGGATCGTCAGCGCCTCGCGCAGCTCCTCCGGCTCGTAGTGGTAGGCGTCGTCGAAGACGTTGACGGCCACCACGAACGGGATGTCGCGCCGCTCGAAGAAGTCGATCGAGGCGAACCCGTCCTCCAGCTTGCGGGTGTCCACCAGCACCACCGCACCGGCCGCGCCCAGCGCCAAGTCGTTCCACAACGGCCAGAACCGGTCCTGGCCGGGCGCGCCGAAGAGGTACAGCACGATCTGCTCGGAGATCGTGATGCGCCCGAAGTCCAGCGCGACCGTCGTGGTCGTCTTGCGCTCAAGACCGGTGAGGTCGTCGACGCCCTCGCTGACGACGGTCATCTCCTCCTCGGTGGTCAGCGGCGGGATCTCGCTGACCGCACCGACGAGCGTCGTCTTGCCCGCCCCGAAACCACCGGCGATCACCAGCTTGACCGGGATCGGGGCCTGGCCTTCCCCGTCCGGGGTGGAACCGCCTGCGGCGGAAGGTCTTTCGACCAGGCTAGAGTCTGGAAAGCCCACGGTACACCTGCTCCAAGATATCTCGGCTGACTTCTGTACGAGGCGAGCGCACGAAGACGGCGCCGTGGTCGAGCAGGTCACCGCACAGGACCCGGACCACTCCGACCGGCTGCCCCAGCTGCACGGCCAGCTCCGCCAGCGACACCGGACGCGCGCAGGCATCCAGGATCCAGCGGTGTTCCGGGGTGAGCTCGAGCCGCGGGGTCTCCGGCCGCGGTTCGACGGTCAGCACCTGGCTGGCCGTGTCGAGCCGGGTGCTCCTGGTCGGGGTGCGACCGCGCGTGATCGTGTACGGGCGGACGATCGGGCCCGCTTCATCGTCATACCACGCCTCGTCCACGGTCAGGTCCTTTCCGCCACCGCACCGCGCGCGTCCCGGGGCGCGGCCGACAGGAAGCTGCCGACGCGGGTGATGAGCCTGCCCATCTCGTAGGCCACCAGCTCGATGTCGGCGTCGGACGCGCACAGCACGGCCAGGCACGCGCCGCTGCCGGCGGCGGAGACGAACAGGAAGCCGCGCTCCATCTCGACGTGCGTCTGCGCCACCTGCCCGCGGCCGAAGTCCTTGCTGACGCCCTTGCCGATGCTGCGCATGCTCGACGCCGCCGCCGCCAGCTTGTCGGCGGAGTCCCGGTCCAGGTCGTCCGACTTGGCGATCACCAGTCCGTCGTTGGACAGCACGACTGCGTGGTCGGCACCGTGCACGCCCTGCACGAAGCCGTCCAGCAGCCAACTCAGTTTCGACGCGGTTTCGGTCATGCCCACCTCACACACTTCTCGTTGTCTGGTCTGCTCACTCGCGGTCGTCCGGCGTATCGCCGAAACCGCCGCGGAAGGCCCGCCGGAAACCGGCCAGCTTGCTGGGCGTGGCGACGACGCCCTGCTCCTCCTGGTCCGGCTCGTCGCGCAAGCCGTCTGCCAGGTTCTGCTGGGGAACGCGCTTGGGCAGCGGCGGCCGCGCGCTCTTCGGCTTGCCCCGCTCCTCCTCCGGCGCTGCGGGGGCAGGTTCGGGATCGGGAGCCGGATCCGCCTTGGGCCACTCGTAAGCGGCTTCGGCCGGCTTCGGATCCGGCGGCTCCGGCTGGTCGGTCGTGGCCCCGTTCCAGCTCAGCTCGCGCGGCTTGGGCACCGCGGCGAGCTTGTGCTCACCACCGCTCCCGGCGCCGAGCGGTCCGCTGCCGTTGCTCGTGGTCAGCTCGGTGTCGGCGTCCAGGAGCCGGTTCGGCAGCAGCACCGTGGCCCGGGTGCCGCCGTAGGCCGAGACGCCGAACTCCACGGCGATGTCGCGGCGGTGCGCCAGCCGCGCCGCGGTGAACAGGCCCAGCTGCTCGGCCTTGTTGCTCTCCAGCACCAGCCGGTCGAACTCCGGCGGTGCGGACATCATCTGGTTGGCGCGGTCCCGGGTCTCCTCGTTCATGCCCAGGCCCTGGTCGGCGATGTCGATGGCGACCCCGCGCGCGACCTCCTTGACGTCCACCTGCACCTGGGTGTTCGGCGGCGAGAACGCGGTGGCGTTGTCGATCAGCTCGGAGATCAGGTGGATGGTGTCGCCGACGGCGGCGCCGTTGATCATCACCTTCGGCACGTGGCCGACGACCACCCGCGAGTACTGGTCGATCTCGGAGATCGACGAGCGCAGCACGTCCATCAGCGCCACCGGCCGGCTCCACCGGCGGCCCGGCTGCTGGTCACCGAGCACCAGCAGGTTCTCCACCGTGCGCCGGGCGCGGGTGGTGGAGTTGTCCAGCTCGAACAGCTTGGCCAGCTGCAGCGAGTTCTCCTCGTTCTTCTCCAGCTGGTCGATGGTGCCGTGCATCTGCCGCAGGAGCCGCTGGATGCGGTGCGCCATGCCGACGAACACCACTCGCGCGCCCTGCCGCGCCCGGGTCTCGCCGACCGCGGCGTCCATCGCCTGCCGCTGGAACAGCTGGAGGGCTTGCGCCACCTGGCCGACCTCGTCGGTGCCGTAGTTGTCCAGCGCGGCCATCTCGGTCTTGACGTCGACCGCTTCGCCCTCGCGCAGCCGCCGCACCATCTCGGGCAGCTTGTTCGCCATCACCAGCGATTCGGTGCGCAGGCCCTGCAGCCGGGTCAGCAGCGCTTCGTCGACCACCGCCCGGTACACGCGACGGGCGTAGATGAAGGACGCGAGCGCGACCACCAGCGCGGCGAGGCTTCCCCACAGCACCGTCCACAGCGCGTCCGCGCCGAGGTCCACCGCGGTGGCGGAGACCTCGTCGGCCTGCGTGGTCACCAGCGCGGAGAGCTCGTTGCCGACCTCGTTGGAGACCCGGCGCCACTCCTCGCGCGTGATCGGCAGCGCGTCACCGTCCATGCCGGGGCTGGCGATGAGCCGGTCCTCGGCCGCGACCAGCTGCTGCCAGGCCGGGCTGACCAGCAGCTTCTCGTACCGGGTGCGCACCTCGGGGCGCATGCTGGAGACGTTCTGCTCCAGCGTGCTGTGGTACGAGTCGATGTAGCGGGTGAGCTGCCGGTGCTGCTCGGCGCTCAGCCGACCGGTGTCGAGCACGGTGCCGACCAGCGACGTCTCGCGGGAGAACATGTCCGATGCGCGGAGCAGGTCGGTCGCGGCGATCGCGCCCTGCCGGGTGTCCGGGTCGAGGGTGAGCTGCGCCTGGACGTCGGCCATCCGGGTGGCGGTGTCGAAGAGGGTGTCGTAGAAGTCGACGACCTCACCGCTGGAGATCTGCCCGGCGACCACCCTGGTGCGGACGCCTTCCATCCGCTCCAGGTTGTCCACGAGCTCGTTCATCGCGCGCTGGATCTCCACTGGCGCCGATTCGATCAGACCGCTGGCGATCCGGTTCATCTCGGCGACGGCGCGGTCCGTCCGGCGCTGCTGGTCGAGCAGTTCCGCCGAGTCCCGCCCGGGCTGCTCAACGGTTTCGAGGGTCAGCAGGCGTTCCTTCTTGACCTCTTCCAGCGCGGACATCGCGGGCAGCGACATCTGCCGGACGCTGGTGGCGACGGCCTGCGTGTAGATGGCCTCGAAGGCGAACAGGGCGCAGCCGACCGCCCAGAGGACGAAGACGACGATCCACGGGATCACCACCGACCACGTCAACCGCGACCGGATCGAGTTCTGCCCGGAGCGGCGTCTTCTCGGTTTTTCAGGAGGAGCCAAGGGCTCGTTCTGGGTTGTCACTTCCATGCACTCTCAAATGTTCTGGCCCGTGCGGAAACCGTCCACGCCGAAATGCAGCGCGCGGCCGCGAACGGCCGACGCGCTGCCACCAGGCGCTGCTCGATCAGCGTGCTGCTCCGGCTCCTCTCCGCCTCCGACCGCGGTGTCCGCACATCCGCTCGTTCGGCGCGCTCGCTATTCCCCCGATGCGAACGCACTGTATCGAACTAAGATCATCCGATCGTGATCGAACTGCACTTTGCAGTGAGTCGTCCCGCACAGTTCGTGGGTCGACCTCGCCAGCCCAGCTCCTTACCGCCGGACGGACCAATCGCCGATCAGCCGATCGGCTCCACATCGGAGAATCCGGCGCCGGCGTTGAGCACCGTGTTGTCCCGGTAGACCTCGTTGCGCTGGTCGCCGCAGCGCTCGTCGTGCGGCAGCTGGAAGCCGTAGCCCGCCGCCTGCACATCGGCGTGGTTGTCGTGGAACACGTTGCGGCAGCCCCAACCGTCGACCCGCTGGATCACCTTGAAGCCGTGCTCGAAGGACCTCACCCCGCGGTTGCCGGAGATCTGGTAGCCGTTGCCCTTGGCGCTGACCCAGCTCTCCGCCGAGTTCTGGCCGGTCATGCCCTGCCCGTCGAAGGAGTTGCGCAGCACCTCGCCGGCCGCGGTGCCCTCCTTGATGTCCACGTGCTCGGCGCGGACGTCCGGGCCGAGGCGGTTGTCCAGCGCCTTGTTGCGATCGCTGCGGTCCGGCTGGCCGGGTGCGTCGCCGTACTTGTCCCAGTTGCTCTCCGCCGAACCGAAGTAGAGCCCCTCGCCGTACTGCGGCTGCTCGGTGCCGGTGTTGTGCACGTAGGAGTTCTGGATGACGTTGTCGGAGCTGGTGGCCCGGAAGTGCACGCCCTCGTCGCCGGTCTCGCGCACCTCAACGCCGTCGATGACGTTGTTGTTGGAGCGGTCCAGGACGATGCCCTTGGCCGACTTCTCGACGGTGAAACCGCGCAGGCGCCAGTGGTTCGCGCCGTTGAGGTGCAGGCCGTATCCGCAGTAGGTGACGTCGCGGCCGTCGGGAACGTTGGGGTCGCAGCCCTTCTGCGTGTTGGACAGCACCGCGTCGGCGGGCCCGGTCAGCGTGATCGGCGCCGCCTCGGTTCCGCTGAGCGTGGTGAAGAAGGTGCCGTCGTAGTCGCCGGGGGCGAGTTCGATGGTGTCGCCGGGCTCGGCCTGCGCCAGGGCCTGGACGAGTTCCTCCGCGCTGGACACCGGGATCACCGCGCGCTCGGCGGCGACCGCTGTCGCCGTCGCGGTGAGCGCGAGCCCGGCGGTCAGCACCGCGATCCGCCGCAGTCTGCTGGTCGACATCGTTCCTCCTCGCAGAATCCGTTCGACGGGCCGGCGGCGGAACGCCCGCGGACCGGGAGTCCGGTCGCAGATCACCTTGTCGGATCGGGGAAAAATCGTCAACGCGCCGGAAGTATTCCCGCAACGGCGGGTTGACCGACCGGCCGTCGCTGGTGTGTGCTGGGAATCCGCCGGGAGCTTCCCGGCGTGGACCGCTCCGCCGCCCGGTCGACATCGAAGCGATGCGAGGTGGACGGACGTGCGGAAAAGACGACTGACCGGGCTGACCGGAATCGCCATGGCGGCGCTGCTGGCGCTGTCCGCGGCCCCCGGCGGGGCCTCCCCCGCGGCCGAGCCGTGGAGCGGCGGTTTCGCCGACTTCCCGAGCGATTCCTGGAAGCAGCAGTGGGGTTTCGTCGCCGAGGGCGACTGGGGCTTCGACCGGATGACCCCGCAGGGCGAGGAGCTCGACGTCTTCTACGGCAAGGGGTCCTCGGCACCGTCGTGCGGCGACTGCCCGAGCGAGGGCGGCGGCCAGTTCTACACCGACTTCCGCTCGATCGGCCGCGACGACCTGGCCGACGCCCCGGTGCTGCACCTGAGCTACCAGGTGCGCTTCCCCGCCGACTGGGACTTCGGGCAGCGCGGCGGGAAGCTGCCGGGCCTCTACGGCGGCCCGCCCGGGCAGGCCAGCGGCGGCGAGCACGGCGATGCCTGGTCGACCCGGTACATGTGGCGGATCCGCAGCGACGAGCCGAAGGCCACGGTGTACGTCTACGACCCGTCGATGGGCGACGGCTACGGCGAGGACGTCGGCCTGGGCTCCTGGCTCTGGCAGGCCGACGACCAGTGGCACACCGTCGAGCAGGCGGTGGACCGCACCAACGGCACCATCACCGTCTGGTACGACGGGCGGGAAGTGCTCAACGAGCAAGGCATCCGGGAGATCGCCGACATCCCGTTCTCGGGAATCTTCTTCTCCACCTTCTTCGGCGGCCACGACACCTCCTGGGGCCCTGGCAAGGACGTGCACGCCCAGTTCCGCGACTTCCGCGTCGCCGAATCCCCGACGCGCTGAGCATCGCGGGTGCGCAGCCCGGTCTGCGCACCCGCAACGGCAGCGGAACCTGTTGCGGGCCACGGGCATTGGCAATTCCCCAGGCGGACCGGGGCACCGGGTGCAGGCGTGGAGGAGGACTGGGACGACGTGAGCCGCCCGGTCGCCACGTTCGACCTGATGGTCCGGGCCCCGGCCGAACCGAAGGAGGGCCTCTTCCGGTTCGACTGGTCGGACATCCCGCTGGACGAATCCCTGGGGCCTCCGCTGCCGCCGGGGAGGCCGGTCCGCGCGACGAACCTGTTGTGCTTCTGAACGATTGCGGAGCCGGAGGCCCGTTCCCGCCGCCAAGTGTTTCCGAGCCTCCGGCCCACCACCACCGACCCGGCCAGGTCGGCGAGTTCAGCTGTGCGCTTCCTCGACAGCGCGGCGCAGGTGCGGCCAGCGCGCGGGCCCGGCCAGGCCGAGGTGGTAGAGGTGCAGTTCGTCGGCACCGGCGGCGCGGAGTTCTCGCACGTACTGCGTCATGTCCGGCACTTCCGGGCCGACCGCCGTCACGTAGGCCCCGATGTCAGCCGAGGTCACAGCGCTGGCAGCAGCCACCTCGGCCGGTCCCGACGGCTTCCAGCACGGAACCACGACTCCGTCCACCTCCCCGGCCGCCGCGGGCGTGAGTCCCGGAAGCGCTCCCGTCGCCCACGGATCCGCGCTGGCGTGCAGGACCACTCGCCGGTGCGCGCCGATCTGCTCGCACACCTCCCGCCGCAGCCGGTCGGTCGCGCGTTGCCGGGTGTCCAGCAGCACGGCCCGGACCTCGGCGGGCAACCGGTTCTCGGCCTGCTCACCGCTGATCAGCCGCAGCGCTTCGTTTCGCAGCAGCTCGCGCGTCGCGACCGGGTCGATCCCCCGCTCGGCCCAGCTCTCGGTGCACGCCGGGCAGCAGCACACCGACAGCACCCGCACCGCCTCGGGCGACCACACCGCGTCGGTCTTCTCGTGCTGGTGCTGGTGCACGGCGCCGAGCTGCCCGCACGCCTCCAGCACCACCGTCCGCACGTCCAGGTCGGCGAGCGCTTCCGCGGTCAGGAGGGACGCGAACTCGCGCACCTCCTCGTGCGCCGGGCACAGCGCCCACGGGTAGTGCTCGCCGAAGCAGTTCCGCACGCTGTGCTCTGGAAAAGCGCTGCCCAGCAAGGAGTTGTGGGTCAGCACGAGCCAGGCCGCGGCCGGGATGCCTGCGCCGGTCAGCGAGCGGATCGCATCGCCGGCGCTGTCCGGTGACTCCACCCAGCCGGCCGGTGCCGGACGCAGCACGCCCCACCCGGCGCGCACCGGCCGGTACAGCGCGGCGTGCCGGGCGAGCACGCTGGTCCCGCGCTCCGACCACGGCGTCGCGGCCCGCGCGCTGTGGTAGGCGACCGCGACGGCGACCTCGTCCACGCCGAGTTCCGCTGCGCGGCCGATGAAGTCGGCGTCCACGTCCCACGGGTAGCTGTATCCGGTGACGTGCACGTCAGCTCCTGATCGCCGGTTCGCCGTCGAGCACTTCCAGCATCTCGTCGATCTGCTCGGTGCGCTCCGAGGCGGCCAGCCCCAGTCCGATGTAGAGCACCAGGGAGACCAGGATCGGAGTGGCCACGGTGGCCGTCTGGTCGGCGTCGAGGCCGTAGTAGAGCACGCCGTAGGTGACCAGCCCGCCCGCCCAGGACACGATCGCGGCTCGTGCACCGCAGCGGCGGAACCACGGCAGCATTCCCAGCAGCAGCGGTACCGAGATGGGCCCCATCAGCGCGGCCACCCAGGAGACCACGATGGACAGCACACCGCCGAGGTGCTGCGCCTGCGTGGCCACCAGCATGCTCAGCACGATGAAGCTGAAGGTCGCGATACGCCCGGTGCGCAACCGCTGGTGCTCGGTGAAGCGCCGCGCCCTGCGCCACAGCACCGGCAGCATGTCGCGGGTGATCACCGCCGAGATCGCGTTGGCGTCGGAGGCCACCATGGCCATGGTGTGGGAGAACATCCCCGCCAGCACCAGCCCGATCATGCCGGGTGGCAGCAGCGCCTGGGTCATCGCCGCGTAGGACGTGGTCGGATCCTCCAGGCCGGGCACGAACAGCGGCGCGGCGAACATCGGGAACATCAGCACCAGCGGCCAGACCAGGTACAGCGCCGAGGACAGCAGCGCACCGCGGCGGGCCTCGCCGGCCCCGGGCGCGGCCATGTAGCGCTGCGCCAGGTTCCACATCCCTCCGTTGTACTCCAGCGTCTTGACCAGCACGTACACCAGCAGGAACACGGTGGTGTAGTCGCCGGTGACCGGCGAGGTGTGCCCGGCGGGCAGCCGGTCCCACAGCGTCCACAGCCCGGAGATGCCGCCGAGCCCGTCCAGCACCGCCCAGATCATCACGATTCCCGCCGCGGCCTGGATGACGAACTGGCCGAAGTCGGTGAGCGCATCGGCCCACAGGCCACCGGCGGTGCAGTACAGCAGGGTGACCGTGCCGGTGATCACGATGCCCCACAGCAGCGGCACCCCGGCGAAGGAGTTCAGCAGGACGGCCACCGCGAACCACTTCGACGCCACGTCGAAGACCTTCAGCGAGGAACCGCTCCAGGCCAGCACCTGCTGCGCCGGGACGTTGTAGCGGCGGGCCAGGAACTCCAGCGGCGAGGCCACGCCGAACCTGGTGCGCAGCCGGTTCCACCTGGCGGCGAACAGCCAGGCGCCGATCGCCACCCCGATGCCGATGCTGGCGAATCCCCAGAAGTACACCGTGACGCCGTCGGTGTAGGCGACACCGGCGTAGGCCACGAACATCACCGCGCTGTAGCCGGACATGTGGTGGGAGATCCCGGCCAGCCACCACGGCATCCGGCCGCCCGCGATGAAGAAGTCCGCGTCGGTCTTGACCCTGCGGTGCGACCACCAGCCGATGAGCACCATCAGCCCGAAGTAACCGCACACCATTGCCCAGTCGAGAGCGTGCACCGGCCCGACCCCTTCGTCGTTCACATACTTGAACGATGGACTGGTTATCGAATAAGTTCGTTCCTTGGAATGCTGCCGCGAAACGCTAGTATGACCCAGATCACGTGTCAACCGAGGGGAGCGGCAAGTTGACGCAACGCATCCTGATCACCGGCGCGGCGGGCGGCATCGGCACGCTGCTGCGGCCGCGACTGCGGCGGCCCGGCCGGGTCCTGCGCCTGCTGGACATCGCCCCGCTCCCGCCGCCGCAACCGGGCGAGGCGGTGGAGCTGGTGCACGGCTCGCTGACCGACCCGGAGGTGATGGACGCGGCCTGCCGGGACGTCGACGCCGTGCTGCACCTGGGCGGGTACAGCCGCGAGAACAGCTGGCGCGAAACGCTTTCGGTGAACATCGACGGCACCCACACCGTGCTGGAGGCCGCCCGCGCAGCCGGTGTCGGACGAGTCGTGCTCGCCTCCAGCAACCACGCCGCCGGCTTCCGCGAAGTGGCCGACGCCGGTCCCGGCGGGCTGCCCGCCGACTCGCCACCCCGGCCGGACACCTACTACGGCGTGAGCAAGGCGGCGATCGAGGCCCTGGGCAGCCTGTACCACTCGCGCTTCGGCATGGACGTCGTCTGCGTCCGCATCGGATCCTGCTTCGAGCGCCCGGCCGACGTGCGCGCGCTGTCGCTGTGGATGTCGCCGGACGACGGAGCGCGGCTGTTCGAAGCCTGCCTCGCCCACCCGGCGCCGGGCTACCGCGTTGTCTGGGGCGTTTCGGCCAACACCCGCCAGGTCTGCTCACCGACCGAGGCCGCGGAACTGGGCTACCTGCCGGAGGACGACGCGGAGCGGTTCGCCGCCGAACTCCCGCCGGGCGAACAGCACCGCTACCTCGGCGGCCCCTTCACCACGACCCCGCTCGGCATCCCGAACTGATGCGATTTCAATTGAAATCACACGTCCAACTTCAATTGAAATTGCATCCGGACGGCGGAACCGCCGCTCCGGCACCAGCCGGGTGTTGGACTCGGGTGACTGCGCGCGCCGATTCCGGTGAACAACGTTCATGTATGCGAACGGAGTACCGGCCCGACTAGGATCGTGAACGCAGTGGTGCAGCGACGGAGGAGGACGTGGACATGGCCCGACCGGCAGCCGCTGGCAGCGCATCCGAAGCGGCCGGGGTGAAGTCGGCGCGGCGCGCGATCGACCTGGTCGAGGCCTTCGCCGCGCACCCCTCCTGGCTGTCGCTGTCGGACCTGCACGCCAAGACCGGCTTCCCGCGCTCCAGCCTGCACGGGCTGCTGCGCACGCTGCTGGACGCGGGCTGGCTGGAGGCCGATTCCAGCAACACCCGGTACCGGCTGGGCGCGCGCGCCCTGATCTGCGGCACCGCCTACCTCGACCGCGACCCGGCGATCCGCTTCGCCACCGAGGCCCTGGAAGAACTGCGCGAGCAGACCGGGTTCACCACGCACTACGCGCGCCTGGTCGGCAGCCAGGTCGTCTACCTGGAAACCCGCGAATCGCAGCGTTCCACGTACCTGACCTCCAAGATCGGCCGCACGCTGCCCGCGCACGCCACGGCGCTGGGCAAGGCGCTGCTGGCGGAGCTGACGCGCGAGGAAGTCGCCGCGCTGCTGCCGAAGCCGCTGCCCGCGCTGACCGAGAACACCCTGGTGTCGCTGGAGCAGCTGGACGAGGCCTGCGCCACCGCCCGCGAACGCGGCTACGCGGCCGAGGTCGAGGAGGGCACGCCCGGCATCCGCTGCGTAGCCGCGGTCGTCCCGTACCGCATCCCCGGCACCGACGCGATCAGCTGCTCGATGCCGATCGACCAGACCACCGACGCGAAGGCCCGCAAGACCGGCGAGCTCCTGACCAAGGTCACCGCCGAGCTGGCCCAGCGCCTGCGCCGCGAAGGAATCCGGTAGTCCCGCTTCCCGATGAGTTCCGCTCCAGCGACCGGTCCGCATCCGGGACCGAGCCGGGAGGAGCGAACATGGGATCGATGAATCGGGTCTACTGCGGTGTGCCGGTGACCGACCGGAACGCCGCTCTGGAGTGGTTCGCGGTGTTCTTCGGCCGCCCGGCCGACGAAGTGGTCGGTGACGAAGCGCTCTGGGCGATCAGCGACACCGCGTGGATCTTCGTCGCCGAGCGCGATCGAGCGGGCGGCGCGCTGATCACCATCGAGGTGACGGGGCTGGACGACGTCCTGGCCCGGCTCGCCGCCCGCGGCATCGGCCACGAGCCGGTGGAGACCTACGACAACGGTGTGCGGCACGTCGTCGTCCTCGACCCGGACGGCAACAGCCTCTCGCTCGCCGAAGCGCCGCGCGGTGATTCGACGTCCCAACGCGATGGCTGATTACCGCCAGCACCGACGCCGATGCGCGACGAGCATTGGATTCGTCCGAACACGGCGAACATTCGAGGAAGAGATGAACACGGCGCGTTTCGAGTCCAAAGTGGTCCTGGTCACCGGAGCTACCTCCGGCATCGGCGAGGCCACGAGCCGGCGGCTGGCCGCCGAAGGTGCGGCGGTGGTCCTGGGGGCTCGCAGCAAGGACGTCGGTGAGCAGCTGGCGGCCGACATCCGCGCGACGGGTGGCCGGGCGCTGTTCGTGCCCACCGATGTGACGGTGGAATCCGAGGTCGAAGCGCTGGTGCGCGCGGCGGTGGACGAATTCGGCCGACTCGACGGCGCTTTCAACAACGCCGGGGCGATCAACGCCTTCGGCGCGGTGCAGGACATCGTCGCGGACGGTTGGCAGGCCGACATCGCGCTCAACCTGAGCAGTGTCTACTTCGGCCTGAAGCACCAGGTCCCGGCGATCCTCGCCTCCGGCGGCGGGGCGATCCTCAACAACGCCTCGAACCTGGGCCTGGTGGGCATGGGCAGCGTTTCGCCCTACGTGGCGGCGAAGCACGGCGTGGTCGGGCTGACCAAGGCGGTCGCGCTGGAGAACGCCGCGCGCGGAATCCGCGTCAACGCCATCTCCCCCGCCGCGGTGGACACCCCGGCGTTCCGCAGCAGCATGGGCGCGACGCCGGAAGGCGAAGCGCAGATCGCCGCCCTGCACCCGGTAGGCCGGATCTCCCAGCCCGAGGAGATCGCCGCGTTCGCGGCGTTCCTGCTCAGCGACGAGGCCAGCTTCATCACCGGCGCCAGCCTGTCGATCGACGGCGGTTTCACCACGCAGTGACCCGCCACGTCGTGCGCGGATCTCCCAGCCCCTCGGGAGATCCGCGCACGACCCCGTTCACTCCGGCTTGACCGCGCGGTGCTTGGCGGAGCGCCGCAGCTGCAGGATCCGCGCCGTGCCGATGAGCGCGACCAGCAACGCACCGGCCAGCACGGAGAAGAGCATCGCCACGCCCAGCGGCAGCGTGCCCGCGGTCCACAGGAACCGCACGGTCACGGTGTCGAAGTTCTGCAGGATGAAGACGAGCAGGAACACGAGCACGACCGCGGCGATGACGACCGAGACCCAGATGCCACCGGTCCGCGTCCGCTCCAACTGCTCGGCGCGATCCTCGTCCCCGCGCCGCCCACTGCCGACCCCGTTCTCAGCCATGCGAACCATCATCATCACCAACCCGTCCCAACCCGATCCCCCGCGCCGACCCGTCACCCGATCCAGTGACAGCGAACGCGGTGAAGGGCGCTTCGGGCCAGTTGCCGCGAAGCGCCCCGTGCGGGACGACCGCGGGGTTACAGTCGGCCGATGTACGCCTTCCTGCTCCTGGTAGCGGCCCTGGCGCTGTTGGTGTTTCTCGCGCTGGTGATCTGCGGGCGGCTCTTGGTAGGCAACCAGCGCAAGACCTTGGCCGTGCTGCGCCAGAACGGCCTCGCGTTTTTGTGCCGTCCAACGCTGGGCATGCGGAGCTTCGCCGGGTACGTCCTCAGCATCGACCGCGACGCGGTCTCGCTGTGGAAGGTCGGCCTCGGCGAACCAGTGCGGAAGCAGACCTTTCCCAGCCATGGCGCCAGAGTCGCCCCGGCCGTGGTGAAGATCAACGTCGCGCGCACGTCGCCCGGGCTGTCCGTGATCTCCGCCACCGCGGAACGCGTGGACGTCGTCATCCATCCGGATCCGACGATGTCGTACTCGGCCCCTGCCAACGGTGCCCTTCTCGACCTCGTGCGCGAGAAGATCCAGGAGCACCTCGCGCGCACTGCCCGCTGACCACCGCGCTCACCTCCATCTGATCGAGCACTCGCTCAGATGGAGGTGAGCGCGGTGGCGTTGGTGCTGAGGAGGTCGAACGGGTCCAGGTCCGTGGTGTCGATTTCGACCACGTGCCAGGGGATTCCGGGCACGACGCGGAGAACGGCCGGGATGTCGACGCGGCCGGTGCCGATCGGCGTTTGCGGTGCCCCTGGCTCCGCCGGGCCGTCCTTGAGGTGGACGGCGGTCACCCGGTCCCCGAGCGCCGCCAGCACCGCCGTCGGGTCGGCGCCCGCCGCGACCGCCCAGTAGACGTCCAGCTCGGCGAGCAGGCCCGCGCTCGTGCGCTGCCAGAACCTGTCGTAGCCGGTGGTGCCGTCGGGCAGCCGGGCCCATTCGAACCAGTGGTTGTGGTAGCCCAGCCGCAGGCCCGCCGATTCGGCTGCCGCGCCGAGGACATCGGCGAAGGCGTCGACCCGGGCCGGATCGGCGAAGGTCTCCTCGCCGAAGCCCGGGACCAGGCGCGGGTGCGGGATGAACGCCGTGTCCGCGCCCAGGATCGCGCACTCCTCTTCGAGTTCCGCGAGATCTCCGGGCAGCCCGGCGTGCACCGCCGAGACCGCCAGGCCCGCCGCGTCCAGGTCCGCGCGCAGGGACCGGGCCGCGGTCAGGCGTTCGGCCGGTGTCCGGTCCGGGGAGCCGAGGCCGAACGGCTCGACGTGGCGGAAGCCGATCGCGGCCAGCTTCGCCAGGGTCGCGGGCCGGTCGGCGGCGAGCTGGTCGCGAACGCTGTAGAGCTGAACGGAGAGCATCGCGGCCCCCGGTCAGCCGGCGATCAGCGGACGCAGCGTCCGGTGCGCGAAGTCCAGCCCGTGCGTGATGCGCTCGTCGTCGCCGCTCCACACCGGGTCCTCGTGCTCCACCGAGAGCGTGCCGGTGAAGCCGTGTTCGTAGAGCCGGTCGACCACGCGCCGCCAGTCGACCTGGCCCAGGCCCGGCACGCGGAAGCGCCACCAGCCCATGTCCCACGGGTCGCCGCCCTTGTCGGCCTTGCCGAAGAACCCGTACCGGTTGCGCGCGACCGGATCCAGTTCCACGTCCTTGGCCTGGGCGTGCACGATGCGGTCGATGTAAGGGGCGATCGTCTCGACCGGGTCGATGCCGATCCAGGTCAGGTGCGAGGGATCCCAGTTCAGGTACAGGCCGAGGCCGAACATCCACTCCCACAGCTCCGGCGAGTAGGCCAGGTTGCCGGGGTAGCCGTCCGGGTGCCAGCCCTCCATCACGCAGTTCTCCACGATGATCTTCACATCGCGCTCGCCCGCGTAGTCCACCAGCTCCGGGAAGATCCGCTCCGCCTCGGCGAGGTTGTCGGCCACCGGCTTCGTCCAGTCGCGGCCCACGAAGGTGCCGACGTAGGGCACGCCGAGCGCCTGCGCGGCGTCGATCGCGTGCCGCAGGTGGGTGCGGATCTCCTCGCGCCGCACCGGATCCGGGTGCAGGTTGTTCTCGTAGTAGGCGAACGCCGACAGCGCCAGGCCGTGCTCGTCGAACAGCGCCAGGGTCTCCTCGACCTGGCGCGGGCCGAAGTCGGCGACCGGCAGGTGCGCCGCCTCGAAGTCGCGGCCGCCGGTGCCGGGCCAGACCGCCACCTCCAGCGCCTCGTAACCGGCCTGCTTCGCCCAGCGGGCGATCCGGTCCAGCGACCACTGCGGGAGGCACGCGGTGAGCATTCCGAGCTGCATCATCACACCTTCGTCCAGGAACCGTTGCGGGCGGAGCGGAGGACGGCGTCGACCAGCCGCGCCGAGCGCAGGCCGTCCTCGAACGTGGGCAGGCCCTCCGGGCTGCCGCCGTCGATCGCGGCGTAGGTGTCCGCGACGAACGCCTCGAAGCACTGGGCGTAGCCCTGCGCGTGCCCGGCGGGCAGCGTCGACAGGCGCCGCTGCTCGGGCGATCCGTGTTCGGGGTCGCGGACCAGGATGCGGTTGCCGTCGGCGCCGCCGAGCCAGATCCGCTCCGGCTCCTCCTGGTCGAACACCGCGCTGCCGCGCGCGCCGTCGAGCTCGAACCACAACCGGTTCTTCCGCCCGGCCGCGACCTGCGAGATCGTCGCCGAGCCAAGCACGCCGGAAGCGGTGCGCAGCAGCAGCGCCGCGGAGTCCTCGGTGCGCACCTCGACCCGGTCGCCGGTGTGCTCGGCGGGGCCAGCGAAGGTCGGCCCGGCCGCGGCCGGGCGCGTCGGGATCGCGATGCTCAGCGCCGCGAGCAGATCGGTGAACGTCTCCCCCGACACCCACTGCACCAGGTCGCACCAGTGCGAGCCGATGTCGGCGAACGCCCGCGACGCACCGCCCAGCTCGGGATCGACGCGCCAGCTGGAGGCGTCCGGCGAGAGCATCCAGTCCTGCAGGTAGCTGCCGTGCAGCAGGTTCCACGCGCCGAACTCCCCCGCCAGGCGCCGAGCCCGGATCTCCCGCACCACCGGGTGGTAGCGGTAGACGAACGGGACCGTGGCGATCCGGTCGCTCGCACCCGCCGCGGCGGCCATGCGCTCGGCCTCGGCGAGCGAGATCCCCAGCGGTTTCTCGCAGATCACGTGCTTGCCGGCGCGCAGGGCGGCTTCGGCGAACGGCGCGTGGGTGGCGTTGGGAGTGCAGATGTGCACGACGTCGACGCGGTCGTCGGCCAGCACGTCGGCGAGCTCGCCGTAGGCCGACGCGCCCCAGCGCGCGGCCACTTCGCCCGACCGCGCCGGTGAGGACGCCAGCACGCCGACCACGTCGGCTCCGGCGAGCAGCGCCGCGCGGCGGTGCACTTCGCCGATCATCCCGGCGCCCAAGATGGCCGCGCCGCGCCCGGAAGGTCCAGGGCTCACGGAGAGCCTCCTTCATCGGATCAGTTGACTTCTGCGGGTGTCTCACGCCCGATTTACGTCGAGGTCAAAACTAGATCTCCATCTTTTGGTCGACAAGAGCTAGTATTTAATTTCTTTTCAGTCATAAATCAGCGGTATTTCGGTCAGGAGCTGCGACGATGGGATGGGAACCGGTCCGCTTGGCGGTGCCGAGGACGTCCGGACGGACCGACGACAACCTGGTGCACAGCAGCCTGGCGCGGCTGATCGCCTCGGGTGCGGCCGAGAGCAGGGTCGAGCTGGTGCGCGCCACCGGCCTGTCGCGGTCCACAGTGCACAGTCACCTGGACGCGCTGATCGCCGCGGGCGTCGTCGTCGAACGCGGCCCGGTCGGCAGCGGCGGCAGGGGCCGACCGGCGCACCGCCTGGCGATCGCACCGCGCGCCGGCGTCGTGCTCGCCGCCGACGTCGGCGTGCACAGCACCCGGCTCGCGGTGGCCGACCTCGGCCAGGACGTGCTCGCCGAGGGCGAGGTGGAGCTGGAGATCTCGGTCGGCCCGGAACGTTCGCTGGACGTGCTCACCGACCACCTGCGCAAGCTGCTGGCCGACGCCGGGATGCCGCTGGAGAAGGTGAAAGCGCTGGTGATGGGGCTCCCCGGCCCGGTGGATCCGCGGATGGGCATGCCGGTGCGACCGCCGATCATGCCCGGCTGGGACGGCTTCCCGGTCGGCGACGCGATGGCCACCCGGTTCGCCTGCACCGCCGCGGTGGACAACGACGTCAACCTGATGGCGCTCGGCGAGGCCCGCGCACTGCCTGCCGAGGAAGCGCCGCTGCTGTTCCTGAAGGTCGGCACCGGCATCGGCGGCGGCATCGTCTCGGCAGGTGGCGAGCTGCACCGCGGCTCCGACGGCGCGGCGGGCGACATCGGGCACATCCGGGTGCCGGGCGCCGACGACGTGGTCTGCCAGTGCGGCAACGTCGGCTGCGTCGAGGCCGTCGCCTCGGCCGACGCGGTGCTGCGCGCGCTGCGCACCGATCAGGGCGGCCCACGCAGCGTGGAGGACCTGGCGCGGCTGCTGCGCGACGGCGATGCCACGGCGGTGCGCCAGGTCCGCACGGCCGCGGCGACGATCGGTGAGGTGGTGGCCATGCTCGTGCACTTCTACAACCCGAAGCGGATCGTCCTGGGTGGACTCATCACCTCTGCGGGCGACGACCTGCTCGCCGGGATCCGCAGCGTGGTCTACCGCCGCGCCCTGCCGCTGGCGACCCGGCACCTGTCGCTGGCCAACAGCACGCTCGGCCGCTCGGCGGGGCTGGCGGGCGCGGTGGTGGCGGGCATCGAGAACGTGCTCTCCGCGGAAGGGATTCGCAGCCTGCTGCGGGAAAACCCTTGACACGCCGCGTTCCCGCGACTAACCATTTGAACGTCTCACGCCGCAGTGCCACGGGTACCACCACCCGACGGACCCCGCGAAGCGGAGAGACCATGCAGCTGAGACGCACGCCCGCGTGGGCGGTTCTCGCCACCACCGCAGCGATCACCCTCACCGGCTGCGTCAGCGCCCCGGCCACCGGCCCGGTCGGCGAGCACGCACCCCAGGCCCCCGTGCTGGATCCCGCGATCGCCGCCGGCGCGACCGGCGACGTGACGATCTGCGGCGTCCGGGACACCGGGATGTACTCGAAGCTCACCGAGTCGTTCAACGCCAGGAGCACCGGGGTGACCGCGCACTACCTGGAGATCGGGCAGGACACCGACTCGACCCGGACGCAGGCGATCCAGCGCCTCGAAGGCGGTTCCCCGGGCTGCGACATCTACCTGATGGACGTGACCTGGGTCAGCGAGTGGGCCGCGCAGGGCTGGATCCAGGACCACAGCGAGCTGGTCGAGGCGCACCGCGCCGACCTCATCCCGTCCACTCTGGACACCGCGCGCTACGACGGGCGGTTCTGGGCGGTGCCCTTCCACACCAACGCGGGTCTGCTGTTCTACCGCCAGGACCGGGTGCCGCCGCCGACCACCTGGTCGCAGGTCTACGCCGATGCCGCCACCGACCCGCAGCACAAGGTGGAGATGCAGGCCAAGCGCTACGAGGGTCTGACGGTGAACTTCCTGGAGATGCTGTACTCCGCGGGCGGATCGGTGATCGACGAGAGCGGCAACGTCACCGTCGACTCGCCGCAGACCCGCGCCGTGCTCCGGCTGCTGACCGAGGGCCTGGAGTCCGGAGCGGTCGACCGGGCGAGCCTGACCTACGACGAGGACAGCGGCCGGCGGGCCTACGAGTCCGGCCGCGCCGGGTACCTGCGGCAGTGGCCGAGCGCGCTGAAGCTCATCGAGCAGACCGGGGCCGGTCCGGGCACCGCGGTGGCCGCGCTGCCCGCCTTCGACGAGCACAGCCGGCCGGCTGCGGTGCTCGGCGGCTGGAACCTCGCCGTCGCGGCCAAGGCCGACAACCCCGCTGGTGCGGTGGCCGTCATCGACTACGCCACCAGCGCCGAGTTCCAGAAGATCATGGTGCTGGAGCACTCCCAGGCCCCGGTGCACGCCGCCACCTACGACGACCCGCAGGTGATCGCCGAGCTGCCGTTCATCCCGCAGCTCAAGCAGTCGGTGCTCAGCGCGAAGCCGCGCCCGAAGTCGCCGGTGTACGCGCAGGTGTCCCGCGCCGTCTACCGGAACGTCTACCAGGTGATCTCCGGGCAGACCGACGTGGAAACGGGCGTGCGGAAGATGGCCGAGGACGTCCGGGCCGCCCAGGAGACCTTCTGAGAACTTGTCTGACGAACTCGTTTTGCGTGGCGGTGCCGGTAGCGGTGCAAGCGCCGAGGGTGGGCTAAACGCCTCCGGCGTTTCAAAGACGAAGACCACAACAACGACCAGAGACAGGATCTGATGACCACGATGACCCCGACCCGGCAGCGCCGCCGGGTCGACCAGCAGCAACGGCGCACCGCGGTGTGGATGGTCTCGCCCGCGCTGGTGGTGATGTTCCTGGTGGCCGCGGTGCCGATCGGCTACGCGGTGTGGCTGTCGCTGAACGTCTACAGCGTCCGGCAGGCCGATCTGTCCCAGTTCGTCGGGCTGACCAACTACTGGCACGCGCTGACCTCGCCGGAGTGGTGGGCGGCGTTCCGCCAGACGTTCCTCTTCGCGATCGTGTCGGTGTTCCTGGAGATCGTGCTCGGCGTCGCGATGGCCCTGCTGCTGAACCTGGCCTTCCGCGGGCGGGGCCTGCTGCGCTCCACGCTGCTGGTCCCCTACGCCGTGCTGACGGTGGTCTCGGCGATCACCTGGCAGGCGATGTTCGAGTCCAACCTCGGCCTCGTGACCGGCGTGCTGCGCGCGCTCGGCCTGCCCGGCGGCGAGCACGTGTGGCTGGCCGAACCCGGATACGCGATGACGGTGATCATCATCGCCGACGTGTGGAAAACCGCGCCGTTCGTGGCGCTGCTCGTGCTGGCCGGGCTGCAGGTCATCCCGCCCGACGTCTACGAGGCCGCCGACCTGGACGGTGCCGGCCGCTGGCAGACCTTCTGGCGGGTCACGCTGCCGCTGCTGCGCCCGGCGATCGCGCTGGCCGCGATCTTCCGGCTGCTGGACGCGCTGCGCATCTTCGACCTGCCGTTCGTGCTGACCAAGGGCGCCAGCGGCACCGAGACCATGTCCATGCTCGCCTACCAGGAACTGCGCGAAGGACGGCTGATCGGCCCCGGCTCGGCGCTGTCGATCCTGACCTTCGCCACGGTGATGGTGGTGTCGCTGGTCTACATCCGCTTCGCGGGCGGCAACATCCGCGACGTCGCGAAGGAGCGCTGATGGCGACCGTCCTCGTCCCCGTCAAGTCCACCGCACCGGCCCGCCCCCGGGACCGCCAACGACTCCGGCCGCTGACGCTGGTCTTCGCCGTGCTGGTGATGCTGGCCTCGCTGGTGCCGTTCTACTGGCTGATCAACACCTCGCTGAAGACCGGCGCCGAGCTGTCCTCGGGCAGCCTGTTCCCCACCGCGCCGTCGCTGCAGAACTACCTGGAAGTGCTGCAGGACGGGAAGTTCCTGACCGCGCTGGGCAATTCGGTGATCGTCGGCGTGGTCACGACCTCGCTGGCGCTGCTGCTGGCGTCGTTCGCCGCCTACGCGCTGGCGCGGCTCGCACTGCCCCGCAAGGGCCTGATCCTCGCGGCGGTGCTGTCGGTGACCACGTTCCCGGTCATCGCGATCGCGGCGCCGATGTTCAAGATCTGGAGTGACCTGGGCATCTACGACACGCTGCCCGGGCTGATCATCCCGAAGCTCACCTTCGCGCTGCCGATGGCGATCTTCGTGCTGACCTCGTTCTTCCGCGAAATCCCCTTCGAGCTGGAGGAGTCCGCGCTGATCGACGGCGCCACCCCGTTCCAGGCGTTCCGCAAGGTGATCCTGCCGCTGGCGGTGCCCGGCATCGCCACCACCGCGATCCTGGTGTTCATCTCGGTGTGGAACGAGTTCCTGCTCGCCGTCACCCTGACCTCCACGCCGACCTCCCGCACGGTGCCGGTGGCCATCGCGTTCTTCGCGGGCACCAACGAGTTCGAGCAACCCATCGGCACCATCAGCGCGGCCTCGGTGATCGTCACCCTCCCGCTGCTCCTCCTGGTGCTGCTGTTCCAGAAGCGCATCGTCGCCGGCCTCACCGCCGGCGCCATCAAGGGCTGAAAAGGGCGGGTTCCACTCATCTTGCGCAGCGGTGCCGGTAGCGGTGCGAGCTGCGCGGGCGGGGCGAGCGGCTGCGCCGCTTCAAGGCAAGAACAACTCAAGAGCAGAGCAGAACCCACCGAAAGGAGACCGCATCCATGAGTCCGATCCGGGTCGGCGTCATCGGCATCGGCTGGGCCGGCCAGCAGCACCTGGCCGCCTACCGCGACCTGCCGGATGTCGAGATCGTCGCGATCGCGGGCAAGGAACCGGAACTGCTGCGCTCGCTCGGCGAGCAGTACGGCGCGACGATGCTGTTCGAGAGCTGGGAGAAGCTGCTGGAGGTGCCCGACCTCGACGCGGTCAGCATCGCGGTGCCGACGTTCCTGCACGCACCCATCGCGATCGCCGCGCTCAAGCGCGGGCTGCACGTCCTCAGCGAGAAACCCCTGGCCCGCAACGGGGTCGAGGGCCAGCAGATGGTCGAAGCCGCCCGCTCCGCCGGCCGGGTGCTGGACGTGGTGTTCAACCACCGGTTGCGCGGCGACATCCAGGCGCTGGGCGAGATCATCGGGCGCGGTGATCTGGGGCGGCCGTACTACGCGAAGGCGTCGTGGATGCGCCGCCGCGGCATCCCGCTGCTGGGCAGCTGGTTCACCAACCAGGAGATGTCCGGTGGCGGCCCGCTGGCCGACATCGGCGTGCACGTGCTGGACTACGCGCTGTTCCTGCTGGGCGAGCCGCGCGTGCTGTCGGTCAACGCGGTCACCTACTCCGAGCTCGGCCACCGCGGGATCGGCGGCATGAAGCGGGAAACGGCCGACCAGAGCGTCTCGGAGTACGAGGTCGAGGACTTCGCCGCGGCGTTCGTCCGCCTGGAGGGCGGTGCGACGCTGGTGCTGGAGACCTCCTGGGCGGCGTTCCGCAGCCCGGACGACCTGATCGACTTCAGTGTCCTGGGAACCGACGGCGGCGCGGAGCTCAAAGCCGTCGGAGCGACCAAGGCAGCGGTCGGCGACCTGCACGTGTACCGCGACGCCGACGGCGAGATCGCCGACTACCAGCCCGCGGCCGAGCCGGGCCGCGCGCACGCCGGGGTGGTGGAGAACTTCATCGACGTCCTCCGCGACCAGGCCCGCTGGCCCGCCAACGACGGATCCCTCGCCCTGAAGCGAGCCCGCGTCATCGACGCCTGCTACCAGTCCGCCGCCGAGAACAAGGAGATCGTGGTCGAGTGAGCAAGCTCCGCATCACCGTCTGGAACGAGGGCGTGCACGAGTCCACCCAGGACCCGGCCGGGATGGACGAGTACTACCCCGACGGCATCCACGGCGCGATCGCGTCCGGGATCCGCGAGCAGCTGCCGGACGCCACCGTGCGCACCGCCCTGCTCAGCGATCCCGAGCACGGGCTGCCGGAAGAGGTGCTGGCCGACACCGACGTCCTGCTGTGGTGGGGCCACAAGGCGCACGGCCAGGTCGACGACGCCGTGGTGGACCGGGTGCAGCGGCACGTGCTCGGCGGGATGGGCCTGCTGGTCCTGCACTCCGGGCACTTCTCCAAGATCTTCACCCGCCTGCTGGGCACCACCTGCTCGCTGAGCTGGCGTAACGCAGCCGAGCGCGAAGTGGTGTGGACGGTGGACCCGACGCACCCGATCGCCGCAGGGATCCCGAACCCGCTGGTGATCCCGGAGCAGGAGACCTACGGCGAGTTCTTCGACATCCCGGCCCCGGACGAGCTGATCTTCATCAGCTCCTTCACCGGTGGCGAGGTCTTCCGCTCCGGGGTGACCTTCAACCGCGGCAAGGGCCGGATCTTCTACTTCAGCCCCGGCGACGAGCGCTACCCGGTCTACAACCAGCCGGAGATCAGGAGAGTCCTGGCCAACGGAATCACCTGGGCGGCCCGGCCCGGAGTGGACAGAACCGCCCCGGAGGTCTCCAACCCGGCCCGGGACTGGTATTCGGAGGGTTAGCCCTCGGACGGCCCGTTCGGTCGGCGTGCGACGGAGACGCCAGCTAGCCCCGACGTCCCCGCGCACGCCGACCGATCACCCGTTCGAATGAGGTATGCCCCTGTCTCGAGGAGCGGTCGACGAGGCGCGCAGCCGCCGGTTCGCCCGTCCCGAGACCCGAGCGACGATGTTGTTCTCGTCGTCGCTGATCCGTATTTCGAAGATGTCCTCCTTCGGCAGTCGCTCGGCCACTCGCGCGACCGCGGTCAGGCGGTCGCCGAGCTGACCGGGCCGGAGGTAGTCGATGTGGACGGCGCTGACCACCCCGCTGTGCTCGGCGTCGTTCGCCGCCGCTGCCAGCGCGGCCCCGGCCACGGTGAAGATGAACGCGCCGTGGGCGGTTCCGTGGGGGTTTAGGTGGTTCGGGGACACCGTCGCGGTCGCCTCCGCTCGACCACCACCGTGGCCGATGACGGTGATCCCGAGGTGCTGCGCGTAGGGATCAACTGGTTGAGTGCGAGTCATCGTCGAGTGCTCTCTCCTGATCGACTGGTGATCAACTGATCGGCAGGGGGCCCGGAGTGCCGGTGACGGTCAAGGCATGCTCGTGGCCTCTTCGAGGAGCAGCTTCTTCTGCACCTTGCCCAGCGGGGTGCGGGGAAATTCCTCGACGAAGCGGATCTCCCGCGGACGTTTGTGCCAGGACAGCTCGTCGGCGACGTGAGCGATGAGCTGATCGCCGAGATCACCGGTCGACGCGGCGTCGCCGCCGGGGTTTTCGAGGATGACGAAAGCGACGATGCGCTGCCCCAAGTCCTCGTCGGGCACCCCGACGACGGCCGCTTCGCCGACACCGGTGACGTTGCGCAGGCATTCCTCGACCTCGCCCGCACCGATCCGGTACCCGCCGGATTTGATCAGATCGACCGACTCGCGGCCGACGATGCGGTGAAAGCCGCGCTCGTCGACGACCGCGAGGTCACCGGTGATGAACCAGCCGTCCTCCGTCCAGGAGTCGTCGGTCGCCGATGGTTGCCCGAGGTAGCCGCTGAACAAGGACGGCCCCCGAACTTCGAGCCGCCCCACGGACTTTCCGTCGGCCGGCACCGCTTCGCCGGCTTCGGTCCGAAGCCGAGTGGTGTAGCCGCTCAACGGAACACCCACCCATCCCGGCCTGCGCTCACCGTCGGCGCGCGTGCTGAGCGCGATCAGCATCTCTGTCATCCCGTACCGCTCGACGAGTGCATGTCCGGTGAGCGTGCGGATGCGTTCGAAGGTCTGAACCGACAGGGGCGCGCTGCCGGAGATCAGCAGCCGCGCATCGCGCAAGGCCCGGGCGGCCTCCGGATCGTTGGCGATCCGGTTCCAGATCGTCGGCACCCCGAAGAACATCGTCGCCGAGACGGAGGCGTAGTTGGCAGGGGTGGGGCTTCCAGTGTGCACGAAGGGAGATCCGATGTGCAGGGAACCGAGCACCCCGAGGACCAGGCCGTGCGCGTGGAACAGCGGAAGTCCGTGGGCGACCGTGTCGGCGGCAGTCCACTGCCACGCGTCGGCCAGCGCCTCCACTCCGGAGGCGATCGCCGAGCGGCTGATCAGCACCCCCTTGGGGACACCGGTCGTACCCGACGTGTAGAGGATTGCCGCGGTTTCGGCGTCGGGTGTTCGCGGCAGCGGATCGGCGGAGTGGGTGGTGCCGGCGAGATCGACGGGCAGCGTGGTCATGGTTGGGGGCACGACGTCTCCCACCATGTACGCCGCCCCCGAGTCGGTCAGCACGTGTTCGCGTTCGGCGGCACCGGCATCGGGCGCGATCGGCACGAACGGCACGCCGGCCGCGATGCATCCGACCGCAGCGACGACCGTCCGAAGCGATCGGTCGGCCTGGATGGCGATCGGACCGCTGCTCTCCGGCAGGGACAGCGCGAAGCCGCGGGCCGCGGCGACCAACTCCGCTCGCGTGAGACTGCGGCCGTCGATGGTGACCGCGGTGCGGTCCGGATCGGTCTGGGAGGGGTTGAACAGATCTGCGAACAGTCGCGTCATGAGAAGATCTTTCCGGGAAGGATGAGGAGAACTGTCAGTGCGATCGGACCGATGACGACCAGGGACATGCTCCACCAGGTGAGCAGGCGGGTCATTCGAGGACGTTGCGCCTCGTCGACCGTCGATGCTGTGAAAGCGGCCCCCACGGTCGAGAACGGTGATACATCGACGATCGATGCGCACAGTCCGATGGAGCAGATCAGAGCCCATCCCGGAACACCCCCGTCGGCGATCAGGGGAAGCGCCAGCGGAACGAGGGCTGCCAGCATGCCGGTGGTCGATGCGAACGCCGACACCAGCGCCGCGACCGCGCAGAGCAGCAGTGCCGCCAGCAACGGCGCACCCACGTGTGCGGCGTGCTCTCCGAGCGAATCGAACACACCCAGTTCGGACAGCACGCCGACGTAGGTGATGATCCCGCCGACGAGAAGCACCGAGCCCCAATCGATCCGCGTCATCGCCTTCTTGGCCGCCGATGGCTCCAGCAACGCCAGGGCAGCTCCGAGGCCGAAGCACAGCACTCCGATGTCGGGCTCGCCGCCGAGCAGTGCGATGACGATCGTGAGGACGATCAGGAGGCCGATGGCGGCGAGGGTCAGGAGCTGCACAGCGGTGGGCCGCGACCGCTTCCCGAGGTCCGCCTCGGGTTCCAGCTCGGCGGTCAACGTGGACTGGCCGTATTCCGACAGCGGGATGCCGACGTTCGCCGCGGCCTTCTCCCGCTGAGGTTCTCGCGATGCCTGCTGACGCTGCTTGCCGAACAGGACGTAGGCGACGGCGAGGAACACGAGGTTGAGCACCAGAGCACTCCCGAACAACACCGCCGGGGAGATCGCGATGCCGGCTTCTTTCGCCGTACCGAGGGTGATGATGCCGAACAGGCTCGTCGGTGCGAACGCGCCCGCGCTCAGGCCGGTTCCCATGGCCAGCGCCATGAGCATCGGATCGATCCGGCGCTCATGAGCCACGCTCATGCCGATCGGAGCGGTCACGAGGCCCCCCAGCGGAGCGCCCATCGCCGAAATCGTGCCAGTGAGGACGAAGAAGGCCAGCGGTAGCAGTCGATCTCGCTCGCCGACCCCGGCCAACGCGGCATCGACCAGCCACTGGATCGTGCCGTTGCTGTGGGCGATGCCGAAGAAGTAGGTCACGCCCACCAGCAGCACGAGAATGTTCAGCGGGAACCCGGCGATGACGTCTTCCAGGGTCATGTCCGCCAACCCGAGACCGACCGCGCACGCGGCCGGGAACAGCACGATTCCGATGTTCACGTTCCGGATCGCCGCGACGGCGAACGCGATGACGAAAACCCCGAAAGCGATTGATTGCACCACGAGCTCAACCTCCTAGGGCCTTGCCAATCGGTCCACTCTGCGGCACAATGTCCCTCATCGTGGACCACGGGCTGTAAGCTAGTTCACTCGCAGGAAGGCGCGCAAGTGTCTGTCACGAACAGCGTCGTGTCGGCATTCCGGGTTCTTGAGGCGGTCGCGGAGGCCCAGCCCGTCGGACTGTCGGAGGTGGCGAGGGCTACGGAACTGCCCAAGAGCACCACCCAGCGGTGCCTGTTGACGCTGCAAGACGTCGGCTGGATCAGGCCTTCTGACACCACACCCGTGCGGTGGTCGATCAGCTATCACGCTATTGCGGTGTGCGGCAAGGACTCCAAGGAATCCCTCCGCGAAGTCGCACTACCGGTGATGAGCGAGCTGCAGCTGGCGACGACGGAAACCGTTCACCTGTGCGCTCCAGGCCGAAACGATCTGGTGCTCATCGAGCGATTGGACACCGCTCACCCGCTTCGCGCATTTCTACCGCTCGGTGCCAGGGCCAGGTTGCACAGCTCCGCGACGGGACTGGCCTTCCTCGCGGCGTCGACGGACCAGTTCATCGACACCTACCTCGACGGTGAGCTCGTGGCGGACACTCCCGATTCGCTGACCGACCCCGCGCTGGTGCGAGAAGCGTTGCACAAGACCAGAGCAGACGGATTTTCCCGCAACACCGGTGGTTTGAGCACGGGGATCAACTCGCTGGGCGCCGCATTGCTCAACGCCCGAAACCAACCGGTTGGCGCCATCTCGATATCGGGGCCGAGCAGTCGGATCACGCCGGACCGGTTCGACGCGCTCGGGCCGATGGTGCGCGAGGCAGCTGCGCAGATCAGCACTCGACTGGGAGCAGTGCCTGCGACCTAGGTTCCGGCCCGGCCCGGGGTTTTCGTTCTTGTCCTGTTTGGACGTGATCCCCCAGAGGCCCGTTCCGAGGGCTGGAGCGGGTGCCGCCACACGCCGGAGCGCAGTTCCAGCCGACCCGGCACACCTGCGATGAGACCGGGCAGCCGAACGCCCCTTCTGCCTGTCTCGGGAACAGGCAGAAGGGGCGTTCAACGGTGTTACGGGGTGACGCTGAGGATCTGGTCGTCGTCGGCGCCGGGGTTTCCGTTGTTGTCCTGGTTGGAAGTCGTCACCCAGAGGGTGCCGTCCGGGGCCGAGACCGGCGTGCGGAGGCGGCCGTACTCGCCGGCGAGCAGCGCGGTCGGCTCACCGACCGACCCGTCGCCGTTGAGCGGGATCTGCCAGAGGCGCTGGCCGCGCAGCGCAGCGACGTAGATGTTGCCGTCGTGCACCGCCAGGCCGCTGGGCGAGGACTCGCGGGTCGGCCAGGTCACCAGCGGATCGGTGAACTCGTCGTTGCCGCACTCGCCCTCGCACTCGGGCCAGCCGTAGTTCTTGCCGCCCTCGATCAGGTTGACCTCGTCCCAGGTGGCGTCGCCGAGCTCCGAGGAGTACAGCCTGCCCGCGTCGTCCCAACCCAGTCCCTGCGGGTTGCGGTGGCCCAGCGAGTAGATCAGCGAGTCGCCGAACGGGTTGTCCGGGGCCGGTTTCCCGTCGGGGGTCATCCGCAGGATCTTGCCGTTGAGCGAGTCCGGGTCCTGCGCGCTGGGCTTGTCCTGGGCGTCGCCGGTTGCGGCGTAGAGCATCCCGTCCGGGCCGAAGGCGAGGCGGCCGCCGTTGTGGTAGCGGTTCTTCTTGATGCCGGTCACGATCGGCTGCGGTGCCTCCCCGAGGCGCAGCTTCGCGATCCGGTTGTCCTCGCTGGTGCTGTAGAAGACGAACACCGTCTGATCGGACTCGAACTGCGGCGAGACGGCCAGGCCCATCAGCCCGCCCTCGCCGTTGGTCGGCTCGGAGTCCTCGATCTTCTGCACCTCGGCGACCTGGCCGTCCTTCAGGGACATGAGCTGCCCGGTGTCGCGCTGGGTGAACAGCGCCGAGCCGTCGGGCAGGAACGCCAGTCCCCACGGGATGTCCAAGCCGGTGGCCACCGGCTTGACCTCGGCCGCGGCGGCTGCCGGGGTGAGGGCCAACATGAGCGCGGCGACGACCGCGCAGGTGCGACGGATCATCAACGACCTCCTCCCATCGCGGGCGCACGAGCGCGCGCGAACATCGCGGTGAGGCGGCGGTTCACCACCGGTGATCACAGCACGCACCGGTGCGGGCGCGTACCGCCACCAGGAGTCACCTGGTTTCAGCCGGTCTGCGCGGGCGAGTAGTGCTTGGGGTCGTCGCGGCGGTCCGGCGGTGGGAGGTAGCGGGGCGGGGTTTCGACCAGCGGCGCGTCGGCCGGGATCTTCCCGCGCACGCGTTGCCAGCCCGCGCGGGCGCGCGGGTGGTACCGCAGCTCGAACGGAACCAGGCGCCAGGCGAAGGCGAGCGCGCGCCCCAGCAGCCGCAGGAGCCGCTCGTCGCGCGCGGTCCACCGGTAGCCGAGCTTGTCGCGGATGGCCTGGTCGTAAACACCCACGGTGAGCCAGACGAAGCCGCGGCTGATCGGGATGCGGGCGAGCTTCCACAGCGGCGCGGGCAGCCAGCGCAGCGCGGGCGGCTTGCCGATCCGCGAGATGTCCAGGACGTCACGCGTGGCCTTGTTGTCCTCCAGCACCTCGCGGCACATTCGGTCCCAGTACGCCTTGAAGCTCGGCCAGTCCGGCGGCACCGGGCGCATGCTCATCCCGTACAGGCGGTACCACTGCACGCCCTCGGCGTAGATCTGCTCCTTCTGCTCCTCGGTGAGCGGGTCGCCGAAGTGCTCGTTGATCAGGATCGGCATCACCAGGAACGTCGAGTGCGCCCAGAAGTAGGTGTCCGGGTTGAGCGCGTGGTAGGGCCGCCCGCGCTTGTCGACGCCCTTGATCGTGTCGTGGTAGCCGCGCACCTGCCGCGCGGTCTGCTCGGCGCGCGGGCCGTCGTAGATCACCCCGCCGATCGGGTACAGGGACCGGAAGAGCCGTTCCCAGCGCTCGTCGAAGAACTGCGAGTGCTGCTCGACGCCCGCGCCCAGCTGCGGGTGCATGTTCTGCATCGACCCGGCCCACAGCGCCAGCAGCAGGCCGCGCCAGTCGCCGAAGTATCGCCACATGAGCGAATCCGGACCGAGCGGTGTCGGCTTCGACATCGGTGCTCCCTCCAGAACTGAGGACACCTGTCGTCAAAGTAGGATCGCGGCGGGTGCCCGTCAACGACCACCGCGCCGAACCAACCGAGCGGAGCAACCGGATGACGTGGGGCGGAACCAACCTCGAGCAGCGCCGGTCCGCGCGGCGGTCGAAGCTGCTCGAAGTCGGCCTGGAGCTGTTGGGCACGCAGGGCAGCGCGGCCGTGACGGTCCGCTCGGTATGCCGCCACGCCAAGCTCACCGACCGCTACTTCTACGAGAGCTTCTCCGACCGGGACGCGCTGCTGCTGGCGGTGTACGACCAGGTCGCCGAGGAGGCGAGAACCGCGCTGGGCGCAGCGATGGCGAACACCGAGGGCACCCGGGAAGCGGTGGCGACAGCCGCCGTCGAAGCGTTCCTCGCCGTGCTCACCGACGACCCGCGCAAGGGCCGGGTGCTGCTGCTGGAACCCGTGACCGACGCGACGCTGGGCGGCCGGGGCGCTGAGCTGATGCCGGTGTTCGCCGACCTGATCCGGTCCGAACTCGACGGGGAGGCCGCCGACCTGGGGGCGCGGATGACGGCCACGGCACTGATCGGCGCGCTGACGAACCTCTTCATCCGCTGGCTGGACGGCAGCCTCCCCGCCACGCACGAGCAGCTGGTCGACTACTGCGTGAAACTCCTCCTCACCGCGGCTTCTCTGGTCGACGACCACGCGGTCTAGCCCTCAAGATCACCGGTTCCGCCAGGTACGCCGCGAAGTCGGCTCGCCGAATCGGATCTCCCGCCCGGATGCGGTTGCGCCCAGCCGGCCAGCCGCCCGGAGCGGCGCCCCGCGGCCTACCTGGTGCCAGCGGAGGTCGAGCCGGTGGGACGTTCGTCGAGCTGGCTCTGGAGACCCTTCGTCTATGTTGAACCCATGGACGTGCTCACCGGTCTGCTCCGAGGTGTCCGGGCTGAGAGCACCTTGTTCCGCCGAGCCGAACTTCCCGCGCCGTGGTCGTTGAACTCTCTTGGAGAAGCGTCCCTGGCGCTCTGCGCCGTGGTCGGCGGCCACGGGTGGCTGCTGCCCGGCAGCGGCGAGCCGACGCTGCTGGAGCAGGGCGACGCCGTCCTCTCGCGTGAACCGTTCTCCGTGGTCAGCGACCTCCCGAGCGGCGAACGCGCGGCAGCCGGCCACACCGTGCTCTTGATCGGCGGTTACCGGCTGTGCAGCAACTCCGGCCGCCGGCTCGTGGACGCGTTGCCGTCCCCGCTCGTCCTGCCGGATGACGGTGGTGCTCCCGTCCTCGAGTTCATCGCCGCCGAGGTCGCCTCGGTCAAGCCGGGCCAGGACGCCGTCCTCGAACGATTGCTGGACTGGTTCCTGCTGTGCGCGCTCCGTGCTTGGTTCGACCGCCCGGAGGTGCTGCCACCCGCTTGGCACCGGGCGCTGTCCGACCCGGTCGTCGGCCTCGCGCTGCACGCCATGCACGAAGAACCGGCCAGGCCGTGGACAGTCGCTTCGCTGGCCGAGCGCTCCGGTGTTTCCCGGACCACGCTGGCCAAGCGGTTCACCGCGCTGGTCGGTGAACCGCCGCTGTCCTACCTGACCGACTGGCGGATGTCGCTGGCGACCGAACTGCTGGCCGAACCCGGCGCAACGGTCTCCTCGGTGGCCAAGCGCGTGGGCTACGCCGACGGTTTCGGCTTCAGCTCGGCGTTCAAACGCGCCAGGGGGATCAGCCCGAGCGAGGTCTCGGCAGGCCGGGACCCTCGTTCCGGTCGGCTGCGCGCGCCGACGCACCTCCCGCCGCAGCCCGCAGCGGACGGCCGGTGACCACCGCGCGGAACACCCGCTTCGCAAGGGCGGTCCGCCCGGCCACCTACACTCGGTGGTGGACGCGAGCAGGGAGGCCCAGCAAGAGATGAGCAAGAGTCAACTCACCACCGTGCTGGTGCGCACGCTGCTGTTCTTCGTCGTCGCGGTGGTGCTGGGCTTCATCTCGGGCTGGCAGATCTACGCGATCATCGCGGTCGCCCTGACCGGTGGCGCGGCGCTGGTGCAGCTGGGCGGCGTGCTGTGGCTGGCGCGCGCCGAGCGGGAGCGGCCGGAGGCGGCGAAGGGGCCGGTCAAGCCGGAGGGCTTCCTCTGATCAACTTTGCCGAGCATTACCCCCCTGGGGTATAAAGGAGGCAGAACTCCGGGGAGGTGCCGATGCACGGCTACGCGCACGACAAGGACAACTACGCCAAGCGGCTGCGGCGGATCGAGGGGCAGGTCCGCGGACTGGCCCGGATGATCGACAACGACGAGTACTGCATCGACGTGCTCACCCAGATCTCGGCCACCACCAAGGCCCTGCAGGCCGTGGCCCTGGGCCTGCTGGACGAGCACCTCAAGCACTGCGTCTCCGAAGCGCTCACCGAGGGCGGCGAGCAGGCCGAGGACAAGATCCGCGAGGCCAGCGACGCGATCGCCCGACTGGTGAAGTCCTGACGACCGGCAAACCCAACCCCGGTATGGTGGGCAACGTGCGCGAACGTCCAGGGCTGCTCCGCTGGGGCCTACTGCTGGTCCTCGCGTTCTGCGTCGTGCTGATGCACCACGTCCCGGCGCAGCAGCACGAGTCGGCGCACCAACCGGCGGCCGCCGCCGTGCAGACCGCGGCGGTCGAGCACCACGAGCCGCCGGCGGACTCCGGTCACGGCGCGCTGCACCTGTGCCTGGCGATCCTCGCCGGATTCCTGGTGCTGCTGCTCCCCCGGCTCCGGCGCGCTCTCCGAGCCGCGGCCGAACTGCCGAGGAGCCTCGCCGTGGCCCTGCCGGTGCTGCTCCCGCCACCTCTGCCCGTACCGCGAAGACTCGCGGCGCTGTGCGTGCTTCGTCGCTGATCGGCAGCTGATCGGCCACGACCTCCGCGTCGTGGCTCGATGACGCATGCCCGATTCAGCTCATGGAAAGACGAGGACAACGATGAAGCGCACGCGCGCATTCGCCGCCACGATCACCGCGGTCGCCGCGATCGCACTGGCCGGCTGCAGCAACGAGGGGACCCCGCCGCCGGAGGCCCCGGCGAGCCAGGAGCAGGCGGCGAGCAACGCCGCCGACGTCACCTTCGCGCAGGGCATGATCCCGCACCACGAGCAGGCCATCGAGATGTCGCGGCTCGCTCCGGAGCGGGCCGAGTCGCAGCAGGTCAAGGACCTGGCCAAGCAGATCGAGGCCGCGCAGGGACCGGAGATCGCGACGCTCAACGGCTGGCTGGGCCAGTGGGGCGCCGGCCCCGGTGCGAGCACCGACCACAGCACGATGGGTCACGGCGACATGGGCGGCATGATGACCGGCGACGAGATGAAGCAGCTGGAGCAGTCCAGGGGCGCGGAGTTCGACCGCCGGTTCCTGGAGCTGATGATCAAGCACCACGAGGGCGCCGTGACGATGGCCCGGACCGAGCTGTCCGACGGCCGGTTCCCGGCGGCCAAGCAGATGGCCCAGCAGATCATCGACACCCAGCAGGCCGAGATCGACACCATGCGCGCCCTGCTGTCGCAGAGCTGACGCCAGGCCGGGGGCGGCCGACCGCCGCCCCCGGCCCACCGCTCAGGACTTCACCAGGCGGGCGATCGCGTCGCTGGCCTCCTTGACCTTCTCGTCCGCGTTCTGGCCGCCCTCGGCCAGCGCTTCGGCCACGCAGTGCTTGAGGTGCTCGTCGAGGAGCCGCAGGGAGACCGCCTGCAGGCCCTTCGTCACCGCCGAGACCTGGGTCAGGATGTCGATGCAGTACTTGTCCTCTTCGATCATCCGCGCCAGGCCGCGGACCTGGCCCTCGATGCGCGCCAGTCGTTTGAGGTAGTTGTCCTTGTCCTGGGTGTATCCGTGCATCGCCCGCTCCACTTCACCGGCCTGGCCAAACCTGGAAATCCTACCCTCCGCGGGGCGCCGGGTGGAGCCCTCTTCGCGCAGGTCGCCCTCCGCCCGATTCCCAGGATCCGGGAATCGAGCCGGACGCCACCCGCATTCCCCGACCGCCAGAATTCATCATTCCTTTACCGAACACCGGGAATACGTCCACAATAGACATTTAGCTCGGTTAACTTGATGTGCGGAAAATCCCGATATCGCAACGGAACAGGCGAGCTGTAGCCCGCATCACAGCCATTCTCCCGCCATTGCGGGAACAAAGCGTTCGCGATCACCGCTAAAGAGCGCGTCAGAATCTCCCACCCCTCGCGGTGAGTTCGAAAGGCAACAATGGACAACGTTGCGGTGCAGAGCCCTCCGGCGGCGCTGGACGCACGACCTGACGCGAAAGAGCCGACCGGGTTCGACCGATTCCGGGTCATCGTCGTGCTCGGGGCGCTGATCGCCCTCGGCCCGCTCACCATCGACATGTACCTGCCCGCGCTGCCCGCCATCGGCAACGACCTGGCGGCCAGCGCCTCCACGGTGCAGCTCACCCTCACCGGCACCCTGCTCGGCCTCGGCATCGGCCAGCTCCTGATCGGCCCGTTCTCCGACATCGTCGGCCGCAGGCTGCCGCTGATCATCGGAACCGCACTGCACATCCTGGCGTCGGTGGCGTGCTTGTTCGCGCCGAACATCGCCGTGCTGGGAACGCTGCGCACGCTGCAGGGCGTCGGTGCGGCCGCCGCCATGGTCGTCGCGCTGGCCGTGGTGCGGGACCTGTTCAGCGGCCGCGCCGCAGCCACCGCGCTCTCACGGCTGATGCTGGTGATGGGCGTGGCACCGATCCTCGCGCCGAGCCTGGGCGGCGCCATCCTGCTGACCGGCTCGTGGCGCGGCGTGTTCGGCGCGCTGGCGATCATCGGCGCGGTGCTGCTGGTGGTGGCGATCTTCGCGCTCAAGGAGTCGCTGCCGCCGGAACGCCGCCAGGCCGCGCAGTTCCGCCCGGTCCTGCGCACCTACCGGCAGCTGATCACCGACCGCGACTTCGTGCTGCTCGCCATCGTGGCGGCGCTGGCGATGTCCGCGCTGTTCTCCTACATCTCCGGCTCGTCGTTCGTGCTCCAGGAGCAGTTCGGCCTCGACCAGCAGGCGTTCGGCCTGGTCTTCGGCGTCGGCGCGGTGGCGCTGATCGGCGCCTCGCAGTTCAACGTCGTGCTGCTCAACCGCTACAGCCCCAAGCAGATCGTGTTCGCCGCGCTGGTCGCGGCCACCGTGGCGGGTCTGATCCTGACCGCGCTGACCACCACCGGCACCGGCGGGCTGTACGGGTTCATCGTGCCGCTGTGGCTGGTGCTCGGCGCCATGGGATTCGTGCTGCCCAACGCGCCCGCGCTCGCGCTCTCCCGGCACGGTGAAGCCGCCGGAACCGCGGCCGCGCTGCTCGGCGCCGGGCAGTTCGGGCTCGGTGCGCTGATCGCGCCGCTGGTCGGCGTGCTGGGCAACGACGGCCCGGCGATGGCGATCACCATGACCGGTGGCGCGGCGGTCGCGCTGCTGGCCCTGGGCGTCGTGGTCCGGCTGGGCGGCACGGCCGAACCGACGGTCTAGCCCGGGCATATCGGACACGATTAACATCACGGCTGGGCGGGTGAAGCACCGCCCAGCCGTGAGGAGGAACTGGATGTCCGAGGTGTCGCCGGAGCACGGGCACATCGACCTGGAGAAGCCGAACGCGGCGCGGGTCTACGACTACTACCTGGGCGGCGACCACAACTTCGCGGTGGATCGGCAGATGGCCGAGGAAGCGATCGCGATGTGGCCGGACCTGCCGCTGGTGATGCAGGCCAACCGCGCCTTCCTGCGCCGCGCCGTGCAGTTCTGCGTCGAGCAGGGCATCGACCAGTTCCTCGACCTGGGCTCGGGCATCCCCACCGTCGGCAACGTGCACGAGGTCGCCCAGCAGGCGGCGCCCGGCGCGCGAGTGGTCTACGTGGACACCGATCCGGTCGCGGTCGCCTACAGCAAGAAGCTGCTGCACGACAACCCGGACGCCGCGATCATCGACGCCGACATGCGCGACCCGGGCCGGGTGCTCGGCAGCCCGGAGGTCGCCGAACTGCTGGACCTGAGCCGGCCGGTCGCGGTGATGATGGTCGCAGTGCTGCACTTCGTCCCGGACGGCGACGAGCCGTCGAAGATCATCGCCCGCTACCGGGAGGTGATGGCGCCGGGCAGCTTCCTGGTGATCTCGCACGCGTCCAACGAAGGCCGCCCCGACGTCGGCCCGGCGCACGCCGACCTCTACCGCAAGCGCACCACGACGCCGATGACGATGCGCTCGCAGGCCGAGGTGACCGGTTTCTTCGACGGGTTCGAGCTGGTGGAGCCGGGAGTGGTCTTCCTGCCGCAGTGGCGGCCGGTGGCGCCGGACGAGGTCGGCGAGCACCCGGAGCGCCTGACCGGACTGGCCGGAGTCGGCCGCAAGCCGTGACCGGCACCGCGGGCCGTGAGCGCGGAGGTCCGCTTTCCGCGCTCAGGGCACCGCGCACGAATCGGGGGAAACCGGCGCACCGGTTTCCCCGCATTCCCGGCGCTCCGGTTACGAACGGATCCGGCGCTTGCGGCCGGTGACCTTGTTGTAGATCACCAGCACGATCACCGCGCCGATCACCGAGCCGATCCAGCCCGCCGGTTCGAAGCCGCGCAGGCCGACGGTGAGCAGGCCGAAGACGAATCCGCCGACGACCGAACCGGCGACGCCGAGCAGGATCGTCCGCACCAGACCGATGTCGTCCTTGCCCGGCACGATCGCCCTGGCGATGAAACCCGCGACCAGGCCGAAGACGATCCATCCGAGGATGGTCCAGAACATGCCTCTCCCCTACTTCCCGGGCTCGGTGGCAACCAACATCACCACCAGGTTACTCGCCGGTCGCGATCACCGGCCCCGCCCGGCCACGCGGAGTCCTCAGTGGACTCCGCTGCCGCGGACCGCCCTGAAAACGGGCATTCGGGCGATCTGGCTGCCGACCGTGGCGATCAACAGCACAAGGACCACCCATGTGGGTGATCTTCGTCGCGGGGAAAACCGCATTTCCAGCGCATAGACTTCCGCCTCGTGACTGCCCAGCACAGCACGACCGAGGCGGCCCTGCGCGACGCGGTGGACACAGCCCTCATCGACTTACTGACCGCACAGCACAACCCGGCCGACCGGGCGCAGCACGAGCTGAGCCGAGCGGTCGACATGCTCGACCAGCACCCGCAGATCGAGGTCTCCGCCGATGCGGCCGCCGCGGTCCGCACCGCGGCCGAACACCTCGCCCACGGCTCGCCGGAAGACGCCCGCACCGCACTGGTGACCGCCCGCGGCAGGCTCTCCCAGCCGGGCTCCCGCCTGGCCTCCCGCAACGCGCGCTGACCCGCTCGCGCAAGCACGCCGAACCGGACTTCCCTCCGCGCCGGTTCCACGATCACGCGGTCACTGCGGCACCGGTTCGTCCTCCCGGACGGCACCGGTGTCCGGGACGCGGCCCCGCCGCAGCCGGTCGGCGAGTTCGTCCAGGAACCAGTCCAGCACCGACTCGGCCATCTCCACGTCCGCCCTCGAACCGGAGTCGAGGGCTTGCTTGCGGGCCAGACCGGCGATCCTGATCTCCTCGCACAACTGCTCGTGCGGGAGCTCACTGCACTTCATCAGATCCATCGCAGACCACTCCCGTGGTCGATCGAGCGACCGGGAACCGGCGCATCCGCGCAGCCCCGACCGCTCCCCCCAGTGTTGTGCCCCGGACCGAGCCGAGGCGTGGTGCCGCACGACTTCGTGCACACCTGTATCGACAGTAACTCCCCGGCGAGAAGAGCGCGCTCCCCCGAACGGGGCTATGTTGGAAAATCACCGTCATAGTTTCGAGACTGGTCCGTTCCCAACACGGTGGCCGCCGGCGGGCGCCGGCGACCACCGGCGGGATCAGCCAAGACCGCCGAGCCGTTCGCGGTACTCCTCGGAACCGATCTCGCCCCTGGCGTAGCGCTCGGCGAGGATCTCCTTCGCCCGCTCGGCAGCGGACGTCCGGCGCGGGCGGGCGCGCACCGCCGACCAGCCGGCGGTCACGACCAGCACGACGACCAGCAGCAGGAAGAACAGCCCGATCGGCCACCAGGGGCCGCCGTGCGGGCCGTGCCCGCCGGGACCCCACTGCATCAGGAACTCGGTCACCACCACAACACCTCCGAAACCCGGTCCAACACCGGATCCAGCTTCGGCCTCGCGAGGTTCCGCGTCGTCCGTCGGAAAGCGGCAATCGCACTACCGCACGCGACGTACAGCGCTCGTGCAGCACTGCGAGCGGCGGCCGGTTCAGTCCTGAGTGGATTCGTCCGGGCACGGCGGCAGGACACCACCGCGCAGCTCCCAGCGCCGGGTGACCGGATTGCGGACCCAGCGCATCGCGGCCTCGGCCTCCCACGGCTGCAGATCCGCCAGGTAGCGGGACCACAACCAGCGCTGGACGGCGAAGTAGCGGCGGAATCCGGGCAACGGCCTGCCGAGCGGAGTGTTCATGGTGGGTCATCCCTGCTGGCTCTCGGGTGCGCTGGAACCAGCCTGCGATGCGCCCAATCCCGCCGACAGCGGCAGCAACGCCATTGTGCGGCAAAATCCTGCCAGCTACCGTGGTGGGCATGCTGCGCAGCGTGGCCGCGGTCCTGCTGGACGACGTCGCACCGTTCGAGCTGGGCGTGCTGTGCGAGGTGTTCGGCCTGGACCGGGCGGCCGACGGGGTGCCGCCGGTGGACTTCCGCATCTGCGGGCAGCGCCCGGGCGAACCGGTGCGCACCTCGGTGGGCATGCAGGTGGTGCCCCCGCACGGACTCGACGAGCTGGCCCGGGCCGACGTCGTGGCGGTACCGGCCGCGCAGATCCGCGACCACTACCCGCCGGAAGTGCTCGACGGGCTGCGCGCCGCCGCAGCGCGCGGGGCGACCCTGCTCTCGGTGTGCTCCGGCGCTTTCCTGCTCGGTGCGGCAGGACTCCTGGACGGTCGCCGCTGCACGACGCACTGGTACTACGCGGCCGAGTTCCGCCGCCGCTTCCCGACCGCCCAACTCGACCCCGACGTGCTCTACGTCGACGACGGGGACGTGGTGACCAGCGCGGGAACCGCCGCCGGGATCGACGCGTGCCTGCACCTGGTCCGCCGCGAACTGGGTTCCGCGGCGGCGATGCGGATCGCCCGCCGGATGGTGGTGCCGCCGCAGCGCGACGGCGGTCAGCGGCAGTTCATCGACCTGCCCGTCCCCGACTGCACCGGCGCCAGCCTGGAGCCGGTGCTGGCCTGGATGCGGGAAACCCTGGACGTCGAGCACAACGTGGCCGGCCTCGCCGCCCGCGCCCGGATGTCACCGCGCACCTTCGCGCGCCGGTTCGTCGCCGAGACCGGTACGACGCCGAACCAGTGGCTGGCCACCCAGCGCATCCTGCACGCCCGCCGCCTGCTGGAGGACACCGAGCTGGGCATCGAGCAGATCGCGCGCGAGTGCGGGTTCAGCACGGCCGCCCTGCTGCGGCACCACTTCCGGCGCATCGTCGGCGTGCCGCCGCGCGACTACCGCCGGACCTTCGCCCGGAACACCGAGCCGGCACCGCGATGACGCGCAGCCGATGCGCGCGTGCGGCAGGGGCCTGCAGCCGCCCCGGAGGGCACTGCGGACAACAACGCCGCAGGTGAGAGCAGGGGCTCGCAGCGCATCGGCAGACCCGCCCCGGCGCGGGGCCTCGATGATCATCCGATCGAGCGACCGAAATAAGCTCGAAAATCCGTTCGAGTCGATGCCATCATGGTCGCAGCCGCTCGATCGCGGCCGGACGGCCAGGACTCCACTGTGGACGCACGGGGAAACCGCGCCGGACGGCCCTGAACCACCCACCACCCCGCCGCGACACCGGCGATCCACGTCCGGACGCCGACTGCTCCATCCGCCGAACCGACTCAACGCGACAAACGGCAGCAAGACGGCCCCTTAGCCGCGAAAAAGACCTGCAACCACCAAAAGTCGTAAGCCATTCGGAAGCGCATTCATTGCACCGCCGGACAAACGGGTACATCAATCAAGCGAAACCACCCATACAGGACATCGGGAGCGCCAATGCAAGTCAAACGAACACTTGAACAATTCTTGGGATTCCGCGACAGCGAGCCCCGCATTCCGTCGTACTTGCAGGTCAAGCGCCTTTTAACCATACCGAAACAATGGAACATCGCCGCAAAACCGGCCAGCTTCGCGACGCTCGCAAACCGAACACGGCGCGTTTTCACCCGTTTACCACCAGTGAACATTCCCACTTTCGGCCACATTGGCAGGCGACGCTCGGCGGTCGTAAATTCGACCCGGGCACCACCTGTCGCAATTCCTCAAAGCGATCGGAGATCAGTATGTGCGCAGCACCCATCAGGGATCCGAGCAGCGGATCCGGCTGGTTCTCCCGGCTCCGGGCCGACGGCGGCGGAGCGGCGGGCGACGCGCTGCTCCGACTCGGCCGCCTGCTGTCCAGGGAAGACGTCTCGGCCGACCTGCGGACCGTCTTCCGCGCAGGGGGCCGCGAGGGCGATGCCTTCTACCGGGACCGCTGGAACCACGACAAGGTCGTGCCCTCCACGCACGGCGTGAACTGCACCGGCTCCTGCCGGTGGAACGTCTACGTCAAGGACGGGATCATCACCTGGGAGACCCAGGACACCGACTACCCGTCGGTGGGCCCGGACCGCCCGGAGTACGAGCCGCGCGGCTGCCCGCGAGGCGCCTCGTTCTCCTGGTACTCCTACTCCCCCACCCGCATCCGCTACCCGCACGCGCGCGGCGTGCTCGTCGAGATGTACCGCCGGGCCAAGGCCGCCACCGGTGATCCGGTGCGCGCCTGGCAGTCCATCGTGGACGATCCCGAGCTGCGGCGGCGCTACCAGCGGGCGCGCGGCAAGGGCGGCCTGGTGCGGATCTCCTGGGACGAGGCGCTGGAGATGATCGCCGCCGCGCACGTGCACACCATCGCCGCGCACGGCCCGGACCGGATCGCCGGGTTCTCCCCCATCCCGGCGATGTCGATGGTCTCGCACGCCGCCGGCGCCCGGTTCACCTCGCTGATCGGCGCCACCATGCTGTCGTTCTACGACTGGTACGCCGACCTGCCGGTGGCCTCGCCGCAGGTGTTCGGCGACCAGACCGACGTGCCCGAGTCCGCGGACTGGTGGGACGCGGCGTACCTGGTGATGTGGGGCTCCAACGTGCCGGTCACCCGCACTCCGGACGCGCACTTCATGACCGAGGCCCGCTACCGCGGCCAGAAGGTCGTGGCGATCTCCCCGGACTACGCCGACAACACCAAGTTCGCCGACGAGTGGCTGGCGCCGCACCCCGGCACGGATGCCGCGCTGGCGGTCGCGATGGGCCACGTCGTGCTCAAGGAGTTCTTCGTCGAGCGCACCACCCCGTTCTTCACCGACTACGTGCGCCGCTACACGGATCTGCCGTTCCTGGTGAGCCTGGTCGAGCGGGACGGCGCGCTCGTGCCGGGCAAGTTCGTCACGGCCGCCGACCTGGGGCGAGCGGGCGCGAACGAGCAGTGGAAGACCGTGCTGCTCGACGACGCGACCGGTGAACCGGTGGTGCCCAACGGCTCGCTGGGATTCCGCTGGAACGACGAGGAGACCGGGCGCTGGAACCTCGACCTCGGCGAGACCACCCCGCGGCTGAGCCTGCACGAGCACCCGCACGAACCGGTCGAGGTGCTGCTGCCCCGCTTCGACTCCCCGGACGGGGCCGGCGCGGCGATCGCCCGCGGCGTGCCCGCGGTGCGGCTGAAGCCGGACGGCCCCCTGGTGACGACGGTGTTCGACCTGCTGCTCGCGCAGTACGGGGTCGGCCGCGAAGGACTGCCCGGAAGCTGGCCCGCCGACTACGCGGACCCCGAGCCGGGCACCCCGGGCTGGCAGGAGCAGATCACCTCGGTGCCCGCCGCGCGCGCGGTGCGGATCGCGCGGGAGTTCGCCGACACCGCGATCCGGTCCGAGGGCCGGTGCATGATCCTGATGGGTGCGGGCACCAACCACTGGTACCACTCCGACGAGGTGTACCGGACGTTCCTGACGCTGCTGCTGCTCACCGGCTGCCAGGGCCGCAACGGCGGCGGCTGGGCGCACTACGTGGGCCAGGAGAAGGTGCGCCCGCTGACCGGGTGGGCGACGCTGGCCGGTGCGGCGGACTGGCACCGGCCCCCGCGGCAGATGATCGGAACGGCCTGGTTCTACCTGCACACCGGGCAGTGGCGCTACGACGGCCTCAGCACCGACGCGCTGTCCTGGCCGGGAGCCGCGGGCACGCTCAGCGGGACGACGGCGGCCGACTGCATCGCGCGCTCGGCGCGGGCCGGGTGGATGCCGTCCTACCCGACGTTCGACCGCAACCCGCTGGACCTGGCCGACGAAGCCGAGGCCGCCGGGCTGGACCCGGTCGAGCACGTCGTGCGGGAACTGCGCGCGGAGCGGCTCGGTTTCGCCTGCGAGGATCCGGACGCCCCGGCGAACTGGCCGCGCGTGCTGACCGTGTGGCGCTCCAACCTGCTGGGCTCCTCCGCCAAGGGCAACGAGTTCTTCCTCAAGCACCTGCTGGGCGCCGCTGCGAGCCCGCGCTCGGCGGAGCCGGAGCAGCCGCCCGCCGAGGTGCACCGGGCGGAGGCCGCCGAGGGCAAGCTGGACCTGCTGCTGTCGCTGGACTTCCGGATGACCAGCACCACGCTGTTCTCCGACGTGGTGCTGCCCGCCGCGACCTGGTACGAGAAGCACGACCTGTCCAGCACCGACATGCACCCCTACGTGCACTCGTTCAACGCCGCGGTCGACCCGCCGTGGCAGTGCCGCACCGATTTCGACGCCTTCCACGGCATCGCCGCGAAGTTCAGCGAACTGGCCGCCACCCACCTCGGGGTGCGGCGGGACGTGGTGGCCACCGCGATCGGGCACGACACGCCCGGTGAGGTCGCGCAGCCGGGCGGGGTGCTGCTGGACTGGCGCAGCGGTGAGGTCGATCCGCAACCCGGCCGCACCATGCCCGCGCTGACGGTCGTCGAGCGGGACTACCCGGCGGTGGCCGCGAAGCTCGGCGCGGCCGGACCGCTGCTGGACAAGCTCGGGGTGACCACCAAGGGCTGGACGGTCGAGGTCGACCGCGAACTGGCCTGGCTGGGCAGCGCCAACGGCCTGGTCACCGCGGGCCCGGCAGCCGGGCGGCCGCGGCTGGACACCGACCGCCGGTTCGCCGATGCGGTGCTCGCGCTGTCGGGCACCACGAACGGCAGGCTGGCCAACGACGCCTTCCGCGCGCTGGAGCGGCGCGTCGGCCGACCGCTGACCCACCTCTCGGAGCACCACCTCGGGCACCGGGTGACCTTCGCCGACACCCGGTCGCGCCCGGCACCGGTGGTGACCAGCCCGGAGTGGTCGGGCGACGAATCCGGCGGGCGGCGCTACTCGCCGTTCACCATCAACGTCGAGCAGCTCAAGCCCTGGCACACCCTCACCGGCCGCCAGCACTTCTTCCTGGACCACGACTGGATGGCCGAGTTCGGCGAGCAGCTGCCGCTCTACCGGCCGCCGCTGGACCTGCACCGGCTGGCCGGGGAACGCCGGCTCGGCCCCGACGGCGCGGAAGTGGTGGTGCGCTACCTGACCCCGCACTCGAAGTGGTCGATCCACAGCGAGTACCAGGACAACCCGATCATGCTGACGCTCTCGCGCGGCGGCCCGACGTTCTGGATGAGCCCGGTGGACGCGGCGGCGATCGGCGTGCGCGACAACGACTGGGTCGAGGCGGTCAACCGCAACGGCGTGGTGGTGGCCCGCGCGGTCGTCTCGCACCGGATGCCCGCGGGCACCGTGTTCATGTACCACGCGCAGGACCGGACGGTGAACGTGCCGAAGAGCGAGACCACCGGCCGGCGCGGCGGGATCCACAACTCGCTGACCCGCGTGCAGGTCAAACCCACCCACCTCATCGGCGGCTACGCCCAGCAGACCTTCGCGCTGAACTACCACGGTCCCACCGGGAACCAGCGCGACGAGGTCACCGTGATCCGCCGCCGCAGCCAGGAGGTCGACTACTGATGCGCGTGATGGCCCAACTAGCCATGGTGATGAACCTCGACAAGTGCATCGGCTGCCACACCTGCTCGGTCACCTGCAAGCAGACCTGGACCAACCGCGATGGCGTCGAGTACGTGTGGTTCAACAACGTGGAAACCCGCCCCGGGCAGGGATATCCGCGAGCCTACGAGGACCAGTCCAAGTGGCGCGGCGGGTGGCAGCTGGACCGGCGGGGGCGGTTGAAGCTGCGCGGCGGCGGCCGGCTTCGCAAGCTGGCGACGCTGTTCGCCAACCCCGATCTGCCGGAGCTCGACGACTACTACCAGCCCTGGACCTACGACTACCGGATGCTGCTGGAAGCCCCGCTGGGCGAGGACGTCCCGGTCGCGCGACCGACCTCGGCGGTCACCGGCCGCCCGACGTCCGTCCAATGGGGACCGAACTGGGAGGATTCGCTCGGCGGCACCCCGGAGCACGGTGACGCCGACCCGGTGGTGGCCAAGCTGCGCACCGAGCTGGGCACCCGGATCAAGTTCGAGTTCGAGCAGTCGTTCATGTTCCACCTGCCGCGGATCTGCGAGCACTGCCTCAACCCGTCCTGCGTGGCCTCCTGCCCCTCGGGAGCGATGTACAAGCGCTCCGAGGACGGCATCGTGCTGGTCGACCAGGACCAGTGCCGCGGCTGGCGGATGTGCGTTTCCGGCTGCCCGTACAAGAAGGTCTACTTCAACCACCGCACCGGCAAGGCCGAGAAGTGCACCTTCTGCTACCCGCGGGTCGAGGTGGGCCAGCCGACGATCTGCTCGGAGACCTGCGTGGGGCGGCTGCGCTACATCGGCGTGCTGCTCTACGACGCCGACCGGGTCGCCGAAGCCGCCGCCATCACCGACGAGCACCAGCTCTACCCGGCGCAGCGCGATCTGTTCCTGGACCCGCGCGAGCCGGAGGTCGTCGCCGCCGCCGAGCGCGCGGGCATCCCGCACGACTGGATCGAGGCGGCCCGCCGCTCCCCGGTGCGCGACCTGATCTGCCGCTACCGGGTGGCGCTGCCGCTGCACCCGGAGTACCGCACCCTGCCGATGGTCTGGTACGTCCCGCCGCTGTCGCCGGTGGTGGACGCGGTGGCCGAGACCGGGTTCGACGGCGAGGACGCCGACAACCTCTTCGGGGCGATCGACGCGCTGCGCATTCCCGTGGAGTACCTGGCCGAGCTGTTCACGGCGGGCGACATCGATCCGGTGCGGGATGCGCTCCGCAGGCTTGCGGCGATGCGCTCGTACATGCGCTCGGTGAACCTCGGTGAGCCGCCGGACGAGGAGCCGCTGCGCGCGGCCGGGCTGGACGCCGCCGAGCTGCAGTCGATGTACCGGCTGCTGGCCATCGCCAAGTACGAGGACCGCTACGTCATCCCGACCGCCGGGATCGGCGATGCGCACGACCTGGAGTCGCTGGCGACGACGTGCAGCCTGGACACCGACGGCGGGCCGGGCATGGGCGGTCTGCGCTCCGGGAGCACCGATCTGGTGGTGTGGAACGGCGACGGCCGTCCGGACGGCATGTTCCCGACGGTGCGCGGAGGTGAGCGGTGAGGCGCCGACGCCTGAACGCCCGCACCCGCGGCCTGGTCCGCCAGATCGCCGCGTGGTGCCTGCACTACCCCGATGGCGAGCTGATCCGGCAGCTGCCGTTGCTGCGCGAGGCCACCGCCGAGCTCGGCGATCTCCCCGCGGCCGAGCCGTTGCACCACCTGCTGGACCACCTCGCCGGTACTCCGCTGCCGGACGCCGAGCAGCACTACGTCGAGGTGTTCGACGTCAGCCCGCGCCGGAGCCTCTACCTGACGTGGTTCGTGCACGGCGACACGCGGCTGCGCGGCGGTGCGCTGGCCGAGCTGGCGGGCATCTACCGCACGCACGGCTACCGGATCGGCGACGGGGAACTGCCCGACTACCTGCCCGCGCTGCTGGAGTTCTCGGTCGCGGCCGCCGACCCGGGCGAGGCGCTGCTCGGCCGCTTCCGGCCGGCGATCGAGCTGCTGCACCGCAAGCTCGGCGAGGTCGGCACCCCCTACGCCGGGGCGGTGGGGGCGGTGCTCGACGCGGTCCCGCGCAGCCGCGAGAGCGCGGCCGTGCCCGCGCAGGCGCCGACCGAGATGGTCGGCCTGCAACCGTTCCTGCTCCGGGAGGGAAGCCGATGATCAGCCCGATCGACGCGATGCTGTGGGGCGTGCTGCCGTACGTGGTGCTGGCCGTGTTCATCGGCGGCACGATCTGGCGGTACCGCTACGACAAGTTCGGCTGGACCTCGCGTTCCAGCCAGTTGCACGAGTCCCGCCTGCTGCGGGTGGGCAGTCCGCTGTTCCACTACGGGCTGCTGCTGGTGGTCGGCGGGCACGTGCTCGGGCTGCTGGTGCCCAAGGCGCTGACCGAGTTCTTCGGCGTGACCGAGCAGAACTACCACGTGGTATCGCTGCTGATGGGCACGATCGCCGGCTGCGCCGCGCTGGCCGGGCTGGTGGTGCTGCTGTGGCGGCGGCTGCGCACGGAGGCGGTGCGCCGGTCGTCCAGTCGCAGCGATCAGCTCACCTACGTGCTGCTGATCGCGGTGATGTCGGTCGGGTTGTGGACGACGGTGGTCGACAACGGGGTCCGCGGGCCCTACGACTACCGCGAATCGATCGGCCCGTGGTTCCGCGACATCTTCCTGCTGCAACCGCATCCGGAACTCATGGCCAGCGCACCGCTGGACTACCGGCTGCACGCGCTGCTCGCGCTCGGGCTCTTCGCGCTGTGGCCGTTCAGCCGCCTCGTGCACGCCTTCAGCGCGCCGGTGCACTACCTGTTCCGCCCGTACATCGTCTACCGCAGCCGCAGCGGAGACCGCGTCGGCACCCGCCAGGCGCCGCGCGGCTGGCGGCGGCCCTGAGCCGTGTTCGCCGCGGTTGCGCACCGGGTTCCGTGCGAATCCGGTGCGGTGGTGATGGGGATCGGCATCGTGTCGGTCGCCGCGCAGTCGGCGGGCGACGTGGTGCTGTCCTGGGTGCTGCTGACGGTGGCCGGAGCGGTGTGGGCGCTGCTCGGGGTCTCGTTCCTGGCCCGGCTGGCCTCGGACGCGCCGGCGTGGCGCGCCGAGGCGGTCCGACCCGGTGCGCTGACGGGTGTCGCGGCGACCGGGGTGCTCGGCGTCGGTCTCGCCCAGCACGGCTGGCCGACGGTGAGCTGGGCGTTCCTGGCGGTGGCTGTTGTGCTGTGGGCGGTGTTGCTGCCGCGGGTGCTCCGGAATCTGAAGTCCCCGGCGGTCGGTTCGAGCTTCCTGCTGTGCGTGGCCACCCAGTCGCTCGCGGTGCTGGCGGCGAAGCTGGCCGTCGGGGCGGATTGGTTGCTGCCGCTCGCGGCCGTAGCGGACGTGCTCGGCCTCGGCCTGTACGTCTTCGTGCTGTCGCGGTTCGACTTCCGCCAGCTGGTGCGCGGCAGCGGTGATCACTGGATCGCTGGTGGCGCGCTGGCGATCAGCACCGTGGCCACCACCGCGCTGGCTTCCGCGCTGCCGCCTGGAGCGGCCGGTGCTGTCGGAGCGGGCGCGGTCGTGCTGTGGGCGATCACCTCCGCCTGGTACGTCGTGCTGGCCGGGTCGGAGCTGTTCGCGCCACGGCTGCGCTACGACTTCCGGCGCTGGGCGACGGTCTTCCCGCTGGGCATGACCTGCACGGCGACCTTCGGCGTCGCCGCGGCCACCGGCACGGGGTGGCTGACGACGGCCGGTCAGGTGCTGCTGTGGCCCGCGCTGGTCGTGCTCTGCCTGGCCGCGTGGGGCACCGCGCGCCGCGTCACGGGTGCGCTCCTCCGGTTGGCGCGCTCCGCACCACCAGCCCGTAGATGACCATCACCGACAGCGCGATGACCAGCACGGACCACAGCGGGAAGGCGGTGAGGAACACCAGGTGCCCGATCGCGCACAGCGCGGCCAGGTCGATGCCGATGAAGCGCGCCCAGCCGCGCCCGTACATCGCGCCGGCACCGACCACGACCTGCACGATGCCGAGGGCGAGCCAGATCCAGCCCCAGATCGGGTAGTTGAAGGCGAGCAGCCGGTTGGCGGTGACCAGGAAGTACTCCGGGCGGGTCAGCGCGGTGATCCCGGTGATGATGTTGAAGATCCCCAGCAGGCCCAGCATCGAGCCGGCGAAGGCGAGCCACCCCGACGGCGGCCGGGTTTCCGCCGAACTGGTCAGCGCCCAACTGCTCGGCGCCGTCCCGGCGCTCTGCTCGGTCTCCGGCCGCCCCGCACTTCGTCCGGAAGTCATCATGGCTCCCCCGTTCGCTCGTGCCCCGCGCCCCTTCCTCCGCAGGCGACCGCCAGGCGGGGTCTCGGGCACCGCCTGGCCGTGGTCGGGATGAAGAAGGGCTCACCAGGGATGCCCGGCGCGCGCCGGGTTCAAAAGTCCCCCGCGGTGAGCTCGTGCAGCAGTTCGACGGTGCGCTGCACAGCGGGGTGGTCGGCGACCGACTTCTTCACCACGACGTTGATGCGGCGGACGGTCGCCGGTGCCACCACGGGGACCGCGGTCAGGCCGGCGGGCAGGTTCCCGATGCCCAGTCTCGGGATCACCGTGACGCCGATGCCGGTCGCCACGAAGGGGATCGCGGTCTGGTAGTCGCGGGTCTCCACGACGAACCGGGGCGCGAATCCCGCCTCGGCACAGGCGTCGAGCAACACCTGGCGGCAAGCTCCCAGCGCGAAGTCGTTGTCCACCCAGTGCCGTTCGGCCAGCTCGGCCAGCGGCACCTCCGCGCGTTCGGCCAGCGGGTCGTCGTCGCGGACGACCAGCAGGTACGGGTCGTCGATGAGGTGGTGCACGGCGACCTGCGGCGGGTACTCGGTGCCGGGCCGCTCGACGAGGATGTCGATGTCCGGCTCGGACGGGTCGAGCTCGGTCAGCCGCAGCTCCAGCCGCAGCTCGGGGAACTCGGCGCGCAGCGCGGCCACGATCGACGGCAGCCAGGTCGCCCCGGCGGTGCCGAAGTAGCCGATCGACAGACTGCCGATGCGCCCCGCGCGCAGGTCGCCGACCACGCCTTCGAGTCTGCTGACCGCTTCGAACAGCGGCTCGGCTTCGGCCGCGAGCGTCAGGCCCGCGGTGGTCGGTTCGATCCCGCGGCCGACCCTTTCGAAGAGCTGCAACCCGGTTTCGCGCTGCAGCGAGGACAGCTGCTGGCTCACCGCGGAGGGCGTGTACCCCAGTGCGGAAGCGCTCGCGCGGATCGAGCCCGTCGCGACGACGGCCCGGAGCACGCGCAGTCTAGGCAGGTCGAGCATGCCCTGAATCGTAAAGCAGCTCTTAACGATTCGGTAGAAAAAGTCGCTTGTCCTTTCTTCTCGCGCTGGTGACGATGGCCAGCGTGACCGTTCAGACCCGGACCCCCGACGCTCCTCCCGCGACCGAACGCTGGAAGGCGACGGCCGCCGTCGCCGTGACCATCGTGCTGTGGGCATCAGCCTTCGTGGCCATCCGCAACATCGGGCACTCCCTCTCGCCCGCGCCGATGGCCTTGATGCGCCTCGCCGTCGCGGCCGTCGCCCTCTCGCTGCTGGTGCTGGTCCGGTTCCGCGGCGCGCCGCGGCTGCCGAAGTCGCGCCGGACGTTGCTGCTGGTCGCGGTGTACGCGGTGCTCTGGCTGGCCGGGTACACGGTGGTGCTCAACGCCGCCGAGCAGCACATCGACGCGGGAACCGCCGCGCTGCTGGTGAACATCGCACCGCTGCTGATCGCCTTCGGCGCGGGGCTGTTCCTGGGCGAGGGCTACCCGAAGGTGCTGATCATCGGCTCCCTCGTCGCTCTGGGCGGACTCTCGCTCATCGCCCTCGGCTCGGCCGGTCACCGCGACTGGCTCGGTGTGGTGCTGTGCCTGGTCGCGGCCGTCCTGTACGCGGCGGGAGTGCTGGTCCAGAAGGCCACCCTGCGGGGCGTCGACGGCCTGATCGGGCTCTGGCTGGGCTGCCTGGTCGCCACGGCGGTGCTCCTGCCCTGGGCCCCGCAGCTGCTCGACGAGCTCCGGACCGCACCGCCGAACGCGATCCTCGGAACCATCTACTTGGGACTGTTCCCCACTGCGATCGGCTTCACCACCTGGTCCTACGCACTGGGCCGGATGAGCGCGGGCAAGCTCAGCTCCACGACCTACGTGGCACCGGTGGTCTCGGTCCTGCTGTCGTGGCTGCTGCTCGGCGAAACGCCCACGCTCTACGCGCTGGCAGGTGGCGCGATCTGCCTCATCGGCGTCGCGATCTCCCGCCGTCCCGCCAAGTAGTACCGGGGCGCGGTGCTCGAAGCCGATCAGAATCATCTCGTCGGGTCAGCGGGTTCCCAGGGAACGGATTCCAGGAGGAACTCCAGGCCCGTGCGGTTCGGTCCGGACCCGGCAGTGTGCTCGGGCACCGCTCCGGGCCGAACCGACCGGACGATACCGTCGGTGCGGAGCAGTCCACGACCTGCGAGCGGCCGCAGGAACGATACCGCCACCGCGAGCCGGTCGACGTGCAGATCCTCGTGCCCGAGACGTTCCAGACCATCGCAGAAGACGAGACGATTCGTAGGACCGCAGAACGGATTCGTGGCCGTCGGGCCCACGGCAGGGATTTCGGCAGCACCTCCCGCTACTGGCCCTTCGCCGAACCGGCCGCGAAGTCGTCGAAGGGCCTGGTGCGGGCCGAGCCCCGCTCGGCGCAGCCACCGCCAGCGGCCGCGCTTCTCCGTCTCCCCAACCCGAAACCCGGCGGTGCGGCGCGGCGTCGAGCGCCGCACCTGCCGAACCCCAGTTGCCGTCGACTACAGTCCCGGCGGCGAGCACGGCGAGCGGAGGAGCACCGCGGTGACGGTCCACCACCGGCGCTGGCCGGATGGAGAAGCGACCGATGAGCTTCAGCTCACCCAGGAGTTCCTGCAGTTCCTGCGGCACACCGCCGTCGGCAAGGTCGACGGGCTCAGCCCCGAACTCGCCGTCGCAGCGCCGATCGCGACCTCACCCAAGACGACCGCGCTCGGCGTCATCAAGCACTTCACCGCGGTGGAACGGCACTGGATCTCGATCGTCGGCACCGGTGCCGCGCTGCCGTCGCTGTGGGAGGGCAGCCCCGATCCGTCGTGGAACCTCTCCGCCGCAGACCGTCATCGCGGCCTACGAGGCGGAGTGGGAACGCTCCACCTGCGCGCTCGCCGGTCTGAACCCGGACGACCTGGCCGCGGACGGCGAGCGGACTATCCGGTGGATCCTGGCGCACGTCACCCAGGAGACCGCCCGGCACGTCGGCCACCTCGACCTGCTGCGCGAGCTCGCCGATGGCGTGGTCGGCGAATGACTCGGCCACTGTGGACGAAACGGCACCGGTCGTGATCGCCGCGCGCTAATCTCGGTGCTCGGGGGCCACTCCGCAGGGAGCACGATGACCGAGATTCCGGCCGGACTCGCCGAAGCCATCGACGCGCGCCGCGAGGCGCTGGCGCAGCAGCTCGACGACGAGCAGGCCTACCGCGCCGCGGTCGAGCTGGTGGAGCTGCTCCTGCAGCGCAGCCAGCTGACCGGCGAGGACCCGGTCGAAGCTCTCGGCGTCGCAGGCGAGCTGGACAAGGCGCTCCAGGCGGACTCCCCCGCCCGAGCCCTGCCGCTGCTCCACCTCGCCGTGGCCCACTGGGCGGGTGCGCGGCACCACGGCGAGCAATCGCTGCAGGCCGCGCTCGCACGTCTGCGGGAGCTGCGCCCGCTGCTCGACGACGAGCTGCCGATGCACGTCGCGATCCGGGCCCGTTGCGGGATGCTCTGCGCGGACATCGCCGTCCTGCTGGGCGATGAGGAGTGCGCGGCGCAGGCGATCGCGGACCTCGACGCCGCCTTCCCACTGCTCACCGACGATGAGCTGCGGCACGGCGCGCAGATCCAGCGCGCGCAGCTGTGCTCGGCGCGATTCCGCGAGATGGGCGGCCCGGACAGCGATCTGCACTACGCCGTCGACACCTTCACCGCGATCCTGGACCGGCCCGGCATCCCGCCGGAACTGGCCGACCACTGCCACCTCGAACTGGTCAACCTCATCGTGGCCGAGCACCTGCCGCGCCACGCCCGGACCTCAGCGCCGTGGTCGGAGCAGCAAGCGGCGCAGTACACCCGCGCCGCACCGGCCGCCGCGCTGCGCGCGCACCTCGACGCGCTCTCCCCGCAGACCATCGCGATTCCCGGCATCGCCGGAATCCGCGTCAACGTCATCGTCGGGCAGGCGTCCGAAGCCACCCGGCAGGACTGGGACGTGCTGGGCGGAGACCTGAGCACGCTGATCGGCGCGCTCGACGAGCACGATCCGCACCGCCACATGCTCGTCGCCGTCCGGGCAGCCCTGGGCTCGGACCCGCCGCCGGTCACCGAGCTGGACCAGACCCTCGCCGAGCTGCGGCGCGAGCTGATCGCGGCGGACGGCAGCGCGGCGGGCTTCGGCATCCTGGCGCAGCTCAACGCACTGCTGATCCAGCGCGCCGAGCTGACCGGCCAGGGCGCCGCCAGGTGCGTCGAGGTCGCTGAAGCGATGGTGGCGTTCCAGCCGGAGCTGCCCGCTGCCCGCATCCAGCTCGCGCTCGCCCACGCGGCCCGCGACGCCCGGGAAGACCTGCGGCGAGCCGCGGAGATCCTGCGCGACCTGCACCCGGCAGACGATGCGGAACGCTCCGAGTTCCTGGCACACCGCGGGTTCATCAGCACGAAACTCGCGCTGAACTCCCAGGATCCGGCGGACGTGGCCGAAGCGATCGAGCTGCTGGACGCCGCGCTCGACGGGCTGCCGGACGGCGACCTCCGTCGGCGGACGTGGATGTTCCGCGCCTCGATGTACCAGGTCCGGTACCTGCGGATGGGCGGCACCGCGGACGACCACCGCCTGGCCAGCGAAGCCTTCACCGAAGCGCTGGCCTGGGACGATCCGCACACGCAGGACGGCTGCCACGCCGCGCTGGCGATGCTGCTGCTCTTCCGCGACGTCCCCGCCGAACTTCGCGTGCCGGAGCCCGATCCCGAGGAGCTCCACCACCACCTCGACCGCACGAGCCTGCCCGAGGTCCAGCGGCACCTGGCCGCCGTCTCCGACACCAGCGATGACGAGCTCGCCGCCATCCGGCTGCTGGCCTGGTCGGCCGATCCGCACGCGGATGCCGACCCGCACGGGGATTTCGCCTCGTTCCTGCGCGACTTCGCGGCGGCAAGCGGTGACGACCTGAGCCCCGTCGAACTCGACGCCATCCGGTCGGTCACCGCCGCCCTGCCCGGTCGCCAGGACGACGCCGAGGTCAAGCGGCTGCTCGCCACCGCGTCCGAGGGCTTGCCCGCCGACTCACCGCTGCACGGCATGTTCCTGCTGCCCCTGGTGCGTTCTCCCGAGAGCCTCAGCTCCGACGACCTGGCGAACCTGATCAGGCAGGGCGAGCAGCGGCTCGAAGCGCTGCCCGAAGGCTCGCCCGAGCACGCCGACGGACTGACCTCGCTGATCGCGTTCCTGGTCGTGCAAGGCCTGCGCGGCGACCGCGCAGCTCTGGAGAGGGCCAAGGAGATCGCCCAGCACGTGACGCAGCGGTACCCGGACGTCGGAACTCTGTCGGGCATGAGTCACGCGCTGCTCGCCCTCAGTGCCGAGTACGGCCTGGGCCACTCGCTCGAAGCGGTGCAGGAGACGCTCGATCACGTGCGGCGGGCGGATGAGCTGCTGGCCTCCGATGACCAGGTGCGCGCCGAGCTGAACCCGGTCGTGGGCAAGATGCTGATGGCCCGGTTCCTGGCCTCGGGAAACCGGGAGGACGCCGACGCCGCCCAGTACTACTCCGCGGAAACCCCGCATCCTCCGCACGAGGTGCTGGCCTGGGCGAACGAGGTGTGGTCGAAGCAGCTCACCGACGTCGACACCGGGCTGAGCAAGCTGCGCGCGGCGGCCGGCGATGGCGTACCGGACCATCGCGCCCGGTGGATCGTCAGAGGCGTCATCGCGCTGCGCCTGCTGGTACCGCGCGAGTTCCGGGCGGGTTCCACTCCGCCGAGCCGGGCCGACCTCGACGCGGCGCGACGCGCGCTCCTGGCCGCCCGGCGGTTGCCGGAATCCGATGAGAATCGCGCCATCGAGCTCTCCGGAGCGGCAGCGCTGTGCGCCGCTTCCGGGATCGCCGCCGACGATCTGGCCCTGGCCGATGAAGGCCTGGCAGCGCTCGACGAGGTGAGCAAGCAGCCGGGCCTGTCCACCGAGGTGGAGTACTTCACGGTTCAGCTGCTGGCCTACGCGCGCCAGGGTCGCTCGTGGCACCGCGCTTCCAGCGATGCGCTGGACTCGGCGATCGACGGGCTGGAGCGCATGATCCGGGAGCGCCCGCCGGGCACCGGCGAAGCGCTGGCTGCCAACCTCACCATCCTGGCGGGCAACTACGAAGAACGCGGCGACCTGCGCCGCGCGATCGAGACCGGGCTGGAAGCGCTGCGGACGCGCGCCCGTGGCGTGCTGCTGCAGTCCAGCCCGCAGCGAGCGATGAGCGTCGCTTCGGCGGCAGCCGGCAGTGCCGTCGTAGCAGCGCACCGCTGCCTGCGCGCGGACGACCTGGAATCTGCGGTGCAGGCGCTGGAGCTCGGTCGCGGCATGGTCCTGCACGCCGCGACCTCCGCGGCGACGATGCCGGACCTGCTGCGGGACAGCGGTCACCCGGACCTGGCCGAGCGCTGGTCCGCCGAAGTCGACCAGCAGCAGCCCTGGGATTCCGGGAGCCGCCGGAGCAGCCCGGCAGAACTCCAGCTGCCCAGCGACCTGCGGCTGTCGGTGCAGCGCGCCCTGAAAGACACTGCTGCGGAAGAAGAACTGCTCTCCCCGCCGAGCAGCTCGGAGATCAGCGCGGCGCTGCGCGCCCGCAGCGCTCGCGCACTGGTCTACCTCACCGCGGGCGAAGCTGTGGTGATCACCGACGGCGGCGAGCTCCACCACCTCCCGCTCCCCGCGCTGCGCGAGCGGGAGCCGGTCCAGCACTTCGACCTGCTGCAACGCGAGCGGGCCCGCGTCGGACCGGCAGTGCAGCAGCCCTGGCAGGCCGCGCTGCACGATCTGTGCGACTGGGCGTGGACGGCCGCGATCGGGCCCCTGCTGGACTGGTTCGGCGGCGACCGCCCGCCGCGGATCGTGCTGGTGCCGACGGGGAAGCTGAACCTCGTCCCGTGGCACGCGGCGCGCAAACCGGGCGCGGGCGGCCGGTCCCGCTACGCGTGCCAGGACGCCGTCATCGGCTACGCGGCCTCCGCGCGCCAGTTCGTCGAAGCAGCCCGGCGGCAGGCACCGCGCTTCGCCGACCGCCCGGTCCTGGTCCGGACCCCCGACCTGTACTGGACCCGCCACGAGATCGGGCACATCCACGCCGCGCACTACGCGCACGGCCACTACCTCGGCCGCCCCGGTCAGCGTTCGGTGCCGAGCCCGGACGACGTGCTGACCGCGCTGCCCGGAACGACGATGCTGCACCTGGGCTGCCACGCCACGCCTGCCGAACTCCCGGTCGAATCCGCGCTGCGACTGGGTTCCCGGTCGCTGCCGGTGCGCGACGTCCTGCGGCACAAGAGCGGTCCGCGCGGTGCGCTGGTCGTGCTGGCCGCCTGCTCCAGCGATCTGACCGCCCGCCAGCACGACGAGGCCCTCACCCTGGCCACCGCGTTCCTGGCCGCCGGGGCCGGCGGGGTGGTCGGCACCCGGTGGGAGATCGACGACCTGGTGACCGCGATGTTCATGATCGCCTTCCACCACCACCTCAACGACGGCTCACCGGAACCCGCCGAAGCCCTGCGCGCCGCGCAGCTGTGGATGCTCGACCCGCACCGCCACCCGGTCCCCGGCGTGCCGGACGAACTCGCCCGGCACTTCGCCGAAACCGACCCCGCAACCCCGGAGCACTGGGCCGCCTTCACCTACCACGGCAGGTGATGCCTCAGAAGTCCACCGCGGCTCGGTCGTCGACCCTGGCCACCGATTCCTGGGCGAAGCGTGCGACGTACTCCGCGCGGATCTGCTCGATCTTCGGGTCGCTGTCCCGGTACTCGCCGACCGGGTAGAGCAGGATCAGCTCGAACGAGCGCTCCCGCTCGATCACGCCGTTGGCGTCGCGGTACTGGCCGTAGCCGTCCTGCACGGTGAGCCCGTCCGGGAACCGCGGCGTGACGACCTCGTCGATGAACGAGTGGAACTGCTCGTCGGTGACCGGCGGCCCGCCGTCGGGGCGGACGGTGCCGAACAGCAGGCTGGTCTCCACGAAGGGCGCGCCGCGCCCGCTCGGCACCGGTGCTTCCTCTCCGAGCGCGGCGTAGGCGGTGGGAGCACCCGCGCCGATCAGGGCGGCGGCCAGCATCGCGGTGGTCATGCGCCAGGACGGCTTGATCGTCTTCTGCACGCCAGGAACAGTAGGTCCACCGCGCCGCGGCGGGCGCGCCACCCCGCGAGGCGGCGGCCGAATTCCCGCGATCAGGGAAGCGCACCCGGCCGATAGGATGATCACCGTGGCGCTGGAGTGGGACGAACTGCTGATCGGCGCGCCCGGCAGGCGGTGGCGGACCGCCTCGACCACCCGGCGCGTGCTGGTGATCGTGCACAACGTCACAGCCGCCACCCGCCTGCTCGACGTGGTGCCGCACTGGGCGGGCGACCTGCGGATCCAGACGGTGTTCACCTGCATCGGGTCCAGCGCCTTCACCACCGGCACCACCGACTTCCTCGGCGAGCGCGGCATCACGCCGATCGACTGGGAGCAGGCGGTGCGCGGCGAGTTCGACCTCGCCGTCTCGGCCAGCTACGGCGGCGCGCTGCACGAGGTCCGGGCGCCGTTGATCGTTCTGCCGCACGGAATGGGGTACAATAAGTTCCTCGAATCCAGGAGAATCCAGGAGAATCCAGGAGAATCCAGGAGAATCCAGGAGAATCCAGGAGAATCCAGGAGAATCCGGTCTTCGGTCTCTCCGATGCGTGGTTGCTGCACGAGGGCGAGGTAGTTCCCTCGGTCGCGGTCCTGTCGCACCACGAGCAGCGCGACCGCCTCGCGCGCTACTGCCCGCAAGCCCTCCCGGCCGCGCTGGTCGCGGGCGATCCCTGCTTCGACCGGATGCTGGCCAGCCGCCCGCTGCGCGATTCCTACCGCAACCGCCTAGGAATCGGCCCCGACCAGCGCTGCGTCGCGATCTCCTCCACCTGGGGCCAGGCGTCGCTGTTCGGCAGGCACCCGTCGCTGGTCCTGCGGCTCGCCCGCCAGTTGCCGCTGGACGAGTACCGCGTCGTGGTGGCGCTGCACCCGAACATCTGGCACGGCCATTCACCCTGGCAGGTACGGATGTGGCTGGCCGAGTGCGCCAGGGCGGGCGTGGTCGTGCTGCCTCCGGAGGAGGGCTGGCGAGCCGCGCTGGTCGCCGCTGACGTCACCATCGGCGACCACGGATCGGTGACGTTCTACTCGGCCGCGCTGGGCACCCCGGTCCTGCTCGCCACCTGGCCGGAGGAGACCGTCGACCCGGCTTCGCCGATCGCTGCCCTCCTGCGAACCGCGCCGCGCCTGGATCCGCAGGCCCCGCTGGCCGGGCAGATCGACGCGGTGATCGCGGGGCATTCACCGGCCGAGCACGCCCACATCACCGAGCTCGCCACCTCCGAGCCGGGCCGGTCGGCGGCGTTGCTGCGCGCCGAGATCTACACCCGACTGGAGCTGCCGGAACCGCCTGTCCCGGCGGATTCCACCGCCGTCCCGCTGCCGGCCGCGCAACCGCCCGGAACCGGGAGTCAGCTGATCCAGGTGCGGTTGGCCGACCGGTCCGCGTCCGTGACGCGATTCCCGGCGGCGGCGCTGGACGAACCGGCGGTCTCCGGCGGAGTTCTCGTGACCTGCGCGGACGAACCGGACCGGCGCTGGCTGGAGCTGGCCGAAGTCCTGGTCCACGACGACCGCTACGACGACCCGCTGCGGTGGATCAGCGCTTCGCTGTCGCGCCTGCCCGGCTGCCTGCTCGCCGCGACGCGGGACCGCGCGGGCGACTGGATCATCAGCGGCACCGACCTGCCGGTGGTGCGTTTCCAAGGCCCCGACGACCTCGGCCCGGCGTGCGCCGCGGTCGTGCACGCCTGGCTGTGCTCCGGCCGCACACCGCACGAGCTCCCCGAGCAGCTCCAGCTGGGACCGCGCACCGAGCCGGTTCAGCTGTCCTTCGAGGACTGATCGAGCCGGACGCGCACCTGCTCGCCCAGCTCGGCGAAACCCCGGGTCCGGCAGATCGTCGCGGCCTCCAGGAAGTGCTTCTGCGCCGCCTCGGAATCGCCCGCGGCGAACGCGTTGTCGCCGAGACCGACCAGCACCTGCGCCCGGTCGAAGTGGTGCCCGTGCGCGGTCATGTACTCCAGCGCGGCACCCAGGTCGGCCTTCGCGTCGGCGTAGCGCTGCTGCTCGGTGCGCCGGCGTCCCCGCCACATGCGGGTCTTCGCGGCGTTGTAGGGCTCGGAGGCGAATTCGGCGAGTGCCTGGTCGAGCAAGTGCTCACCGCGCTGGGCTTCGGCGACCGATCCCAGGTGCATCCGCGCGAGCGCCAATCGTCGCGGATCGGCCAGCCGGTCCGCCATTTCCAGGTTCCGCTCCAGCGCGGTGCGCGCACCGTGGCGGTCGCCCTGGTTCCGCAAGCTGATCCCCAGCGATTCCACGGCGGTGGCCGCCAGGTCGTCCCGGGATATCGCGCGCGCCTTCTCCTCGCCTTCGGCGAACAGCTCGGCGGCCTTGTCCGATTCCCCGCGCGCCTGGAAGGCGAAGCCCCGCTGGATGAGCGCGAGCCCGGCGGCGAAGGTCAGCCCGCGATGACCTGCGACGTCGGCGGCGTACCCGTTGATCACGTCCATGTCGTCGACGTGCTTGCCCTGCTCCTGGAACGGCCACAGCGCTACGGCAAGCTGGCACAGCTGCTCCGCGCCGGCCTCGTGCAGCCTCTTCGCGACAGCGCGCAGGTTGGCCCTTTCGGTGGCCAGCCACTCCCGTGCTCCGGCGACGTCGAGCGGCTCGGGCTCGAAGCCCGGCCACAGCGCTTCCAGCCATCCCCGGTTCGGCCGAACCGCGTGCCCGGCGGCCAGGGCGCGGCGGACGTAGTACTCGGTGAAGCGGTCGCGCACAGCGGACTCGCCGAGTTCGCGGGCGTGTTCGCGGACCAGGCTGTAGGCGAAGTAGCGGTCCTCAGCGACCTCGCGGATCAGGTGCGCGGAGGTGAGCCGGTCCAGCACCTCCCGCACGTCGTCCTCGTCGCGCCCGACGGCCGCCGCCAACGCCGCCAAGCTCACCTCACCGGCGCCCGGGTGCTGCCCGAACGCCGCGTACAGCTGCCGCGCCTCCGCGTCGAGGCGCGCCACCGCGGTGTTGAACACGGCTTTGACCGACAGATCCGCATCGCGCGACAGCCGTCCCAGCAGCTGCCCTTCCTTCGACAGCTCGCGGACCAGCCGGGCCACCGGCCGCTCAGGGCTGCTGGCGAGTTCCGCGGCGGCCACGCACAGCGCGATCGTCTGCCCCTCGCACAGCTCGATCAGCCGGTCGACCTGATCGGCTTCCCCGCTCAGGTCCTTCGCCCCGCCTACGATGCGGGACACCAGCAGCCGCGCGGCATCGTCGGTCAGCGGATCGAGCGGCACGAACTCCGCGCCCGCGCGAACCCGCAGCGCGCTCAACGACCGGGCCTCGGTCACCAGCACCGCCGAGTTCCCCTCGCCCGGCAGCAGCGGCACGACCTGAGCCGCGGTGATCGCGTCGTCGATCACGACCACGACCTTCTTGCCGCTGCTCCACGACCGGAACAGGTTCGAGCGGGCGTCCAGACCGGCCGGGAGCTCCGCCGTCTTGTAGCCGACGGCGACCAGGAACTGGTGCAGCGCCTCGCTCACCAGCCCGGGCTCGTCCGTGCCCGCTGCCAGCCGGGCGTAGAACGCGCCGTCCGGGTAGTGGTCGCGGTGGTCGTGGACCCACTGGTAGGCGGTTTCGCTCTTCCCGCTGCCCGGCAGGCCTTGCACGACCACCAGTCCCGGTGGCCGCTCCCCGGAATCGGCGCCCGGCCGCAGGAACTCGCCGATCTCGGCGAGCTGCCGCTCGTTGTTGGTGAAGAACCGGCTCGGCAGCGGGACCTGCTTCGGCGGCGGGTTGGGCGATTCGGGCGCGTGGAAGTGGACGTCGCCGTGGATGTCGCGCGCCTGCACGACGTTCTCCGCTTCGCCGTCGAAGCGGTTGTCGCCGCCGACGTCCTCGGTCATCGCCCGCCCCTCTCGCGCCGAAGATCACCAGCACCCAGCGTAACGCTTCGTGTCGGCCGGGATCCGGCAAGTCATCGAACTCGCCGGCGGCTCAGTCCTCGACGGCGGCGAGGAACCTCTCGATGCTCGTGACCAGCGCGATCGGCGTCTCGTCGATCGCGTAGTGCCCGGCGTTGGTGAGGGTTTCCAGCTCGCAGTTCGGGTAGTGCTGCTGGAAGGTCGCCTGCATGGTCGCCGCACCCAGCGCCGGGTCGTGCTCACCGACGATCACCTTCACCGGCACCGGGTTGCCCTGGATCTCGGCGTGGAAGTCGGCCTTCGCCCACGCCTCCAGGTAGTCGCCGAAGGCCCGCCGGTCGGAGTGCGCCAGGGAGTGGCGCACGGCCGCGTCCAGCCACACGCCGGTGAGCCGGTTGCCGGTGGTCAGATCGAGGATGGCGCGGCGGTTGCCGGGTTCGGCCACCGCACCGGTGAACAGCTCCCAGGCCTGCTCGTCGAACGGCACTCCGCTGGCCGGCACCGGCGAGATCCCGACCAGCGCGCGCACCCGCTCCGGCGCGTCGGCGAGCACGCGCTGCATCACCGCACCGCCCATCGAGTGGCCGATCATGGAGAACCGGTCGAAGCCCAGCTCGTCGGCGAGCGCCAGCACGTCCTGCGCGGCCTCGGCGAGGGTGTGCTCGCCGGGTTCGCCGATCCGCCTGCCGTAGCCGCGGTAGTCCGGGAAGACGTACCGGAACCGGCTGCCGTCCAGGTGCGGGTGCACCGGCCGCCAGGCGGCTCCCGACCCGAACCACCCGTGCAGCGCGATGACCGGGTGCTGACCACCACCGAGCTCTTCCGCCACGAAGCACCTCCCAGATCGACTGGCGCTCCAGCATGGCCCACCTGCCGACCGGGCGCACCCGCCTGGATCCAGCACCACCTGATCAGCCGCCCTTGCCCGGCCCTGTCGTGCCCCGGCGTACATTTGTCAAGTGCGCGCCGACCGTTCGCGCACCTCGTTCGGCACGACGTTCGGCGTTCCGGTCCGGCCGGCACGCAGCACCTAGAAGGTTGATCGTTTGGCTTCCCCCACGACTCGTCCGCAGCGCACCGCCCGGCCGGATCGCAGCAGAACCAGAGGTCGATCAGCCTGGCCGCTGCGCGTGCTGGCGGCCGTCGCGGCCGGGTTCGTGCTCTACGCCGGATCGCCGCCCCGGGAGCTGTGGTGGCTGGCGCCGATCGCGTTCGCGCTGTTCGCCGCGGTGGTCCGGCACCGCGGCGCGCGTGCCGGGTTCGGCTACGGCCTGCTGTTCGGCTTCTCGTTCCTGATGCCGCTGCTGGGCTGGCTGCAGGACTTCCTCGGCGCCGACTTCGGCCCGTGGCCGTGGCTGGGCGTGGCAGCGGTCGAGGCGCTGTTCGTGGGCCTCGCCGGCGCCGGGATGGCGCGGGTGAGCAGGCTGCCCGGCGGGCCGGTGTGGATGGCCGCGGTGTTCGTCGCCTTCGAGGTGCTGCGCTCCAGCGTGCCCTTCGGCGGCTTCCCATGGGGCCGGCTGGCCTTCACCCAGGACACCGGGATGCTCCTGCCGCTGGCCGCGCTCGGCGGCAGCGCGCTGGTCTCCTTCGTCGTCGCGCTGATCGGCGGCGGCCTCGCGGAACTGGCCTTCCGGCTGCGCGCGCGCCGCAACTGGGCCGCTCCGCTGGCCGTCGTCCTGGTGCCGGTCGTCGGTGGCGCGGTGATGTCGCCGTTCATCGGCACCGACGCCGAGGCCGGGACCGCGCGGGTCGCGATCGTGCAGGGCAACGCGCCCAACATCGGACTCGGGCTGCTCTACGAGGACGGCACGCTGAAGGCCAACCACATCGCGGCCGCGAAGAAGCTGGTCGCCGACGTGCAGGCGGGGCGGATGCCGCAGCCGGACTTCGTCGTGCTGCCCGAGCAGGTCGGCAGCTGGGGGCCGACCCGGACCGACCCGGAGCTCTCGGCCATCGCCGCGCAGCTCGGCGTGCCGCTGGTGGTGGGCGGTCTCGGCAAGGACGCCGACGGCTCGCTGCGCAACCAGATCGTCCAGTGGGACCCGGCCACCGGCGCGGGCGACCGCTACGTCAAGCAGCACCTGGTGCCGTTCTCCGAGACGATCCCGATGCGCTCGGTGGCGCGCCAGGTCAGCCCGTTCGTGGACCGCTTCCCGCAGGACATGGTTCCCGACGACCAGCCGGGACTGCTCAACGTCGGCGGCATCCGGGTGGGCGTGGGCATCTGCTACGACGTCGCCTACGACGACGTGTACACCGGCGCGGTGCAGCGGGGCGCGACGGTGCTGGCGCTGCCCACCAACAACGCCTGGTACGGCTACTCCGAGATGAGCTACCAGCAGCTGGCGATGGCCCGGCTGCGCGCGGTCGAGCACGGGCGCGCCGTCGTGGTGGCCTCGACCAGCGGCGTGAGCGCCGTGGTGCGGCCCGACGGGTCCGTCAGCGAGCAGACCGAGCAGTTCACCGCGCAGAATCTGATCGCCGAGGTGCCGCTGCGCTCGACGCTGACGGTGGCCACCCAGCTCGGATCCGCGACGACGTGGGCGCTGGTGGCGCTGGCGGTGGGCGCGCTGGTGGCCACCTGGTGGCGGCCCCGCCGCGGCTGAGCCCGCCGCCGAGACAACACCCGACCGAAACGCACGGCCGGTCCGCGCGACCGGCTAGGAGGACATGGATGTCGACCCGGCCAAGCCCCGACGCGGTGCTGGTGGTGATCCCGACCTACAACGAGCGGGACAACCTGGAACCGATCGTGCGCCGGCTGTCCGCCGCGTTGCCCGCGGCGCACGTGCTGGTCGTCGACGACGGCAGCCCGGACGGCACCGGTGAGATCGCCGACCGGCTGGCCGCCGAGGACGAGCGGGTGCACGTGCTGCACCGCACCGAGAAGGCCGGGCTGGGCGCGGCCTACGTGGCCGGGTTCGACTGGGCGCTGGCCCGCGACTACGCCGCGATCATCGAGATGGACGCGGACGGCTCGCACGCGCCGGAGGACCTGCCCCGGCTGATCGGCATGCTCGGTCCGGACGGCACCGGGGCCGACGTGGTGCTGGGCTCCCGCTACGTGACCGGCGGGCGGACGGTGAACTGGCCCTGGTACCGGGCGTTGCTCTCCCGCGGCGCGAACACCTACTCGAAGCTGGCGCTGGGCGTGTCCATCAACGACATCACCTCCGGCTTCCGGGTGTACCGGCGCGAGGTGCTGGAGACGGTCCGGCTGCACGACGTCGCCTCGCAGGGCTACTGCTTCCAGGTGGACCTGGCGTGGCGCGCGGTGGAGGCGGGCTTCGTGGTGGTGGAAGTGCCGATCACCTTCGTGGAGCGCGAAGCGGGCACGTCCAAGATGGATGCCGAAGTGGTCCGCGAAGCCCTGGTGCGGGTGACCAAGTGGGGCCTGCGCCGCCGGGCCCACCAGGCAGCGGGAGTCCTGCGCGCCCTCCGCCGCTGACCGCACGGCTCGGCAAGCACGGCAAAGCGCCTGGGAGACGGAGTCCCAGGCGCTTTGCCGTCGTGCTTTTCCGGGGTCAGCGGCCTCGGCGCGCCCGCAGCAGGTCCAGCCGCTCGGTGAGCAGCTCTTCGAGCTCCGGGATGGTGCGTCGCTCCAGGAGCATGTCCCAGTGGGTGCGCGGCGGCTTGGCCTTCTTCTGCTCCGGCTCGTTGCCGTCGATGATCTTCGACTCGGTGCCGTGCAGGCGGCACTCCCAAGTCGGCGGCACCTCGGCGTCGTCGGAGAACGGCACCTCGAACTCGTGGCTCTTGGGGCAGGCGTAGCGCACCGTCCGGCGCGGTGCGAGGTCGTGGTTGCGATCGGTCTCGTAGCTCACTGCTCCGAGCCGGCTGCCACGCAGAACGCGGTCGGCCATGACGGTTCCTTTCACTTCGGCCCGGGGCCGAGCCCGGGCGGTTGTGCTCACCGTGTGCAACGACGGGAGTCCCGCCGTCTGTTCCCGGTGTCATGCTTCTGGTTGCCGTCGGTGACGTTGTTCACCCGTCAACGACAGCCTTCTCCCTAGAGATGCAGTCGGTCCGCGTTCGTGACGCGTTATCCCACTGGCAATCTATAGGTGCGTTCGAACGGGTGATAGTGCCAGATGTTGAGCCACTCTGGCTAAACCACATCCAGGGAAAACGTCGAGAGTGGGACATAGATCACGCCACGGACGGAGCAGGGCCTCGGAAAAGAAGTAACGGATTGTAGCTGCACTTCGTTCCCCGCTTTCACGACGCAGCGTACCGGCATATACCGAACACGCCGTGCGACCCGAACTCCCCCATCACCAGCTTGGAGCAATGGCACCGGGACGGCAGAGCGGATGCGGAGCGTCACCCGACGGGTGCGCTCCGCAGTGTGACCCACCGTCCTTCCCCCGAGCTCGTCGGTGCTTGCGCTGCTCAGGGGTCGTTCAGCGGACGGCCTCGCCGACAGCGCTCTCAGAGCACCTTCGGCGCGGGGTTGCCCACTGCCTCGATGGCCCGCCGCACCGGCACCAGCGCCACCAGCAGCAGACCGACGGCGAAGAAGAGCACCAGCGAGATGATGGCCAGCCGGAACGATCCGGTGGCCTGCCCGACGCCTGCGAACACCAGTGGCCCCAGCCACGAGGTGGAGCGCTCCCCGATCTCGTACAGCGAGAAGTACTCCGCCTCCCGGCCGGGCGGCACCATCTGGCTGAACAACGAACGGGACAGCGCGTTCGTTCCGCCGAGCACCAGGCCGATGCCCACCGCCAGGCCGTAGAACTGCATCTCCTGACCCGCCTGCACGAAGTAAGCGGTGACGACCACGACCAGCCAGATCGACAGGCTGATCAGGATCGTCTTCTTGGCGCCGATGTACTTGGCCAGCAGGCCGTGCAGCATGCCGCCGATGAAGGCGATGAACTGCACGATCAGCACGGTGACGATCAGCGCGTCCTGGGGCAGCTTCAGCTCCAGGTTGCCGTACTGCGGCGCGACCTGGACGACGGTGGCGATGCCGTCGGTGAAGATCCAGTAGGCACCCAGGAACGCCAGGGTCAGCGGGAAGTGCTTGGCCTCGCGCAGCGTGCTCTTCAGCTGCTTGAAGCCCTCCATGACGGTCGTCGTCGGGCGGGGCGCGGCGGCCTGCTCGCCCTCCGGAGCGCGGCGCCGGGGCAGCGCCGCCAGCGGCAGCAGCGTGAACGCCGCCCACCACACGCCCGAGGACAGGAATATGACCCGCACGGCGGCGTCGGAGTCCATGCCGATCGAGTCGTGGAAGAGGTAGATCACCAGGTGCAGGGCCAGCGCGACGCCGGCGCCCAAGTAGCCGAAGGCCCAGCCCTTGGTGGAGACCATGTCCCGCTCATCGGCGTCGGCGATCTCCGGCAGGAACGAGTAGTAGACCACCACCGAGGCGCCGAAGCAGATGTTGGCGAGGATGAACAGCACCACGCCCAGCTGCCAGTTCTGCCCGCCGACCAGCGCCAGCAGCGCGGTGGTCGCGGCGCCGCCGAAGGCCAGCACGGCCAGCATCAGCCGCTTGTTGCTGGAGCGGTCGGCGATGGCCCCGGTGATCGGCAGCACCAGCACCTGCACGACGGTGGCCACCGACAGCAGGTACCCCCACAGCGATCCCGCCGGGAAGCTGAGACCGAAGACCGAGATGTCGCAGTCCACCAGCGCGTTGCCGCCGGGGCACGGGTTCAGGCCGTTGCGCTCGGTGTCCGCCTCGGCCGCCGAGGTGGCCACCGCGGTGAGGTAGAGCGACAGGAAGACCGTCGACACCGAGGTCGGGAACACCGAGTTGGCCCAGTCGTACCAGCACCAACCACGCTGCTCCCGGCGCCGCTGCGCGGCGTCCGGTGCCACGTCGCTGCCCATCACGCTCATCCGTTCGGTCCTCCGAAGCCAATGTCACTCGATTGGGGGTAACCGGACCTTACTGGCTCGATCGAACACGGTGGAGGCCCGAGCGCGGACATTGCGTAGTTGTACTCACCCGCTCACCTCCGAGTGCGGCTCGCCGAAGCGCTCGCGCAGCACCTGGTTCAACAGGTCGGGCCGGTCGGTGACCAGCCCGTCCACCCCGGCGTCGAGCAGCTGCCGCATCTCCGCGGGGTCGTCGACGGTCCAGACGTGCACCTCGATCCCCCAGCGGTGCGCCTGCCGGATGAACCGGCGGTCGATCACGCGCACCGCGCCGAACCCCTGCGGCACCTGCGCCGCACCTCCCGCGACCAGCGAGCGCAGCGGCCAGCCGCCCCACCGCGAACCGAGCCACAGCAACCCGGCCGACCGCTTCCCGGTCGAGGTCAGCAGCTCGGGTCCGGCGGCGCGCCGCAACCGGGCCAGCCGCTGCTCGACGAAGGAGGCCAAGCACACCCGGTCCCAGGCCTTGTGCGCGCGCAGCGTCCGCAGGACCGGCTCCACCGCCGAGTCCTCCTTGACGTCGATGTTGAAGAAGGTCTCCGGCAGCTCCTCCAGCGCCTCGTCCAGCGAGCACACCGGTTCCCGGCCACCGATCCGCGCGGTGCGCACGGCCGACCACGGCAGCCGCCGGATGGTGCCGCGACCGTCGGTCGTGCGATCCAGCGTCGGATCGTGGTTGACCACCACCACGCCGTCGGCCGTGGCGTGCACGTCGGTCTCGATGTAGCGGAAGCCTTCCTCGGCGGCGCGCCGGAACGCGCTCAGCGAGTTCTCCAGGTCGTGCAGCTCCCCGAGGTGCCACCCACGGTGAGCGAAGGCGCGGGGTCGGGGGCCGAGCAGGAAAGGATGCGTCACACCGGACAACTCTGCCCGATCGGCGTGCCTGCATCGCGCAGGCGGGGCCCTTGACTAACGTGATCGATCGTGGATATCTCTGACCAGCCCTCCCGGCGCCAGCGGCAGATCCGGCATTGCGCCTGGTGCGGGCGCCGCGTTCCGGAGGCCGGCCGCCAGGGGCGTCCACGCCTGTACTGCGCCCAGTCCTGCCGCCAGCGCGCCTACGAGCGCCGCACCGCGGTGCAGCGCGGCGGGCTGCCGGAGGACGCGGTGGTGCTCTCCGCCGCGGAGCTGGCGGACCTGCAGGACCGGCTGTTCCAGCTGCGCTGCGCCGCCGAGGACGTGGTCACCGCGGTCGACGACACCGCCGACCGCGGTGAGCTGCGCAAGCTCGCCGCGCAGGTGGTGGACGTGGCCGTGGAGCTGGAACGGCTGCGGTGAGGGCGAACGGAGGATTGTGCGGGGCTCGGGAGGTGACCAGGATGGGTTGGTCCCCAGCGGTGACGAGGTGTCGACCGTGCCCGCACGACCCGTGGTCCGCGGCCTGCGCCGCGTCGACCTGATCAGCCCGGACCCGGTGGCTTCCGCGGTCCGCTACCGCGCGCTGCTCGACTGGAACCCGGATCCGACCGGTCGCGGGTTCGACTGCTGGGTCGGCAACCGCCGCTGCGCGACGATCCGCAAGCCCCGCGCGGGCGAGCGGCCGGGCTGGCGGCCGGTGTTCGCCGGGAGCTCGCCGAACTGCGCGCTCACCGGCCCGGACGACGCGCTGGCCCGGATCGCCAAGGGCCGCGCCCAGCACGGCCCGCTGGCCCCCGAACCCCGCCCGGGCGAGCCCTGCTGGATCGAGCTGGCCGCCAGCGATCCGGACCGGGCCGACGCCTTCTGGGCCGGGACGCTGAACTGGGCGGTGCGTCCCACCCCCGGCGGCGCGGAGTACCTGGTGGACGACCGTCCGCTCGCCTCCCGGACGAACCGGCAGGTCGCGGCGGCCTGGGGCTGGCTGTGCTTCTTCGCGGTGGAAGACCTCGCCGTGGCGGAGAAGCTGGTCACCGACGTGGGCGCCGAGATCGCCGACCGGTTCGACCACCCGCTGCTCGGCGAGGCGCTGGCGATCACCGACCCGGACGGCGCGACGATCGCCTTGACCGCGGCGACCGGCTGGGGCTGATCAGCAGAGCCGCGCCGGGGGCCAGAACGGCCCGGGCTTGAGGACCTCGCACGGCGCGCCGGGAGTGCCGGGATCCGGGAGCTTGCTCAGCGCGTCGATGGTCGAAGCCAGCGTGCCCGAGCACTGCCAGACGATCCCGCCGGAGGGCGTGGCCACCAGCAGCCGGGCGGCCAGCGCGTGCTGCCGGTCGGCGATCCAGAGCGCATCGCTGTGCTCGGGCCAGCTCACCACGCCGACCAGCCATTCCGGGCGCCCGAGCGGATCGGTCAGGATCCAGAAGGTCCACAGCGTCTGGATGCCGACCAGGATCGCGAGCTCCGGGTAGAGCTGCAGCGCTTCGTTGACGCTGTTCACGGCGCGGTGTCCTTCGCGGTCGCTTCTCGGGCTTCGGCGGGCGGGCGGCCGATCTGTCCAGGTCAGCCTCGGGCCCACGATGCCCCACGCCGCACCGCGGCGGCGGCACATTCCGCGGCCATCGCACCAAGACCACCCGGTGGGGTGATGACGTCAGCCGTTGACCCTGGCTCGCAGGCCGTCCAGCACCAGGTCGAGCCCGCGCTCGAAGTCCGCCGGGCCGCCGGGCGCGCGGTCGATCGCCCCGGCGCTGGCCGCCTGCAGCGCCATCTGCTCCTCCACGGTGTGGCCGAACACGAGGTGCAGCAGGGCTCGGGTGCCGACGTCGACCACGTCCTCGGGCAGGCCGCCATCGCGCAGCGCCGCGCGCAGCTGACCTGCGGGTTCACCGGCGCCGAGGCCGAAGGTGTGCGCGGTGACGACGACTTCGGCGCCGTCGCGGTAGGCCAGCATCGCGTCCCGCAGCTCGCTGCAGATCTCGACGACTCGCCGGTCCCAGCGCTCGGCGCGGCGGGGCCGCTCGCCCCGGCGCAGGATCTCGTCGGCGACCGCGGCCAGCAGCGTCTGCTTGTTCGGCACGTGGTGGTAGAGCGCGCTCGGTTGCACGCCGAGTTCGGTGGCCAGCCGCCGCATCGTCAGCGACTCCAGCCCGTACTCGTCGAGCACCGATATCGCGCGGGCCACGACGTCGCTGCGGTGGTAGCGCACCCGAAACCTCCCGTTGACCGATCGACCCGCCCAGTCTAGCCTGAACGCCGTTCAGGTGAACGCTGTTCAGGTTCGACATCCCGGAGAAGCGATGAGCGCCCACTTCCACCAGCTCGCCGACGCGGTCCTCGCCGGCACCCCGGCCACCCCGGAGGACGCCCTCGCGGTGCTGCGCGCCGACGACGCCGAGCTGATGTCCGTCGTCGCCGCGGCCGCCCGGCTGCGCCGCGCGCACTTCGGCAACGCGGTGAAGGTGAACTACCTGGTGAACCTGAAATCCGGCCTCTGCCAGGAGAACTGCAACTACTGCTCGCAGGCGCTGGGATCCAGCGCGCCGATCCTGAAGTACTCGTGGCTCTCCGAGTCCGAGGCCCTCGCGCAGGCCGGAGCGGGGCTCGGCGGCGGCGCCAGCCGGGTGTGCCTGGTCGCCTCCGGCCGCGGGCCGTCCACAAGGGACATCGACAAGGTGGTCGAGGTGGTCGGGGCGCTGAAGCGGGAGCACCCCGGCGTCGAGGTCTGCGCCTGCCTGGGACTGCTCAAGGAGGGGCAGGCCGAACGGCTCAAGGACGCCGGTGTGGACGCCTACAACCACAACATCAACACCGCCGAGAGCCACCACGACAACATCGTCCAGACCCACACCTACGCCGACCGCGTGGACACCGTGGAGAAGGCCAAGGGCGCGGGGATCTCGCCCTGCTCCGGGCTGATCGCCGGGCTCGGCGAGACCGACGAGCAGCTCGTCGAGGCGCTGTTCGCGCTCCGGGACCTGGAATCGGACTCGATCCCGGTCAACTTCCTGATGCCCTTCGACGGCACCCCGTTCGAGAACACCTGGGAGCTCACCCCGACCCGCTGCGTGAAGATCCTGGCGATGGCGCGCTTCGTCTGCCCGGACCGGGAGATCCGCATCGCGGGCGGCCGGGAGATGCACCTGCGCTCGCTGCAGTCGATCGCGCTGCACGTCGCCAACTCGATCTTCCTCGGCGACTACCTCACCTCGGAGGGCCAGGCCGCCGAGGCGGACCTGGAGATGATCCGCGACGGCGGTTTCGTCGTGCAGGGCTCCGAGGAGGACCTCGCGCAGCGCGCGGCCGATCCGGTGATCCGGCGGCGCGGCGCGGGCACCGATCTGCTCCCGAACGCCTGATGAGCGCGGCGGAACTGCTCGCCTTCGACCGCGAGCACCTGTGGCACCCGTACACCTCGATGACCGATCCGGCGCCGACCCGCCTGGTCACCGGTGCCGCGGGCAGCCGTATCTGCCTCGACGGCGTCGGCGAGGTGGTGGACGGGATGGCGTCGTGGTGGTCGGCCATCCACGGCTACCGGCACCCGGTGCTCGACGAGGCGGTGCGCGGCCAGCTCGACCGGGTGGCGCACGTGATGTTCGGCGGGCTCACCCACGAACCGGCGGTCGAGCTGGCCCGGCGCCTGATCGACCTCGCGCCGGAAGGCCTCGACCGCGTCTTCCTGGCCGATTCCGGCTCGGTGAGCGTCGAGGTGGCGATGAAGATGGCGCTGCAGTACCAGCGCGGCGCCGGGCGGCCCGGGCGGAACCGGTTCCTCACCGTGCGCGGCGGCTACCACGGCGACACCTTCGACTGCATGAGCGTGTGCGATCCCGACGGCGGCATGCACGCGATGTGGTCCGGGGTGCTGCCGGAGCAGGTCTTCGGCGAGCGCCCGCCCGGCCTGGGCGGCGATGTCGCCGCGTGGGCAGCGGGTTTCCGGGCGCTCGCCGCCGAGCACGCCGACCGGCTCGCCGGGCTGATCGTGGAGCCGCTGCTGCAGGGCGCGGGCGGGATGCACCCCTACCCCGCCGAATGCCTGGTGGTGTTCCGCGAGGTCGCCGACGAGCACGGCCTGGTGCTGGTCTTCGACGAGATCGCCACCGGTTTCGGCCGGACCGGCACGCTTTTCGCCGCGGAAGCCGCCGGGGTGGTTCCGGACGTGCTGTGCGTGGGCAAGGCGCTCACCGGCGGCTACCTGTCGCTGGCCGCCGCGCTGTGCACGGCCGAGGTCGCCCGCGGCCTGTCGGCCGGCGATTCCGGCGTCCTCATGCACGGGCCGACCTTCATGGGCAATCCGCTGGCCTGCGCGGTCGCCTCGGCGAGCCTGGAGCTGCTGAGCACCGGTGGCTGGGCCGCCGACGTGCGGCGGATCAACACGGGATTGCAGGCGCTGCACGGGATCGACGCTCTCGACGTGCGCGTTCTCGGTGCGGTCGGCGTGGTCCAGCTCGACCACCCCGTCGACGTGGTCGAGGCGACCGAAGCGGGGCTCGCCGAAGGCGTGTGGCTGCGCCCGTTCCGGGACCTGATCTACACCATGCCGCCGTACGTGTGCAGCGACGAGGACGTCGCCGCCATCTGCGCCGGGATCGCGGCCGCTGCGGACGCGGGATGAGTAGCCCCGTGTCAACCCCGGCGCTGCGCAACCGCAGCTCAGGGGAACGTGACGCGCACCAGCCACAGGAAACCCCCAAACGCAAGATCGCCCCGAACGCAACCACCACTGGGAATCGCGGAGAGGCGGAACGCGCATGAGTAGCTGGGTGGAGTGGTTCGCCGAGCAGCGGGCCGGGCGCGAGGACGCCGGGTTGCAGCGCGCGCTGCGGCCCCGCGCGGCCGATGAGGACGTCATCGACCTCGCCAACAACGACTACCTGGGGCTGAGCCTGCATCCCGCGGTGCGCCGGGCCGCCGCCGATGCGGCGCTGTGCTGGGGAGCGGGCGCGGGCGCGTCCCGGCTGGTCACCGGCACCACCTCGCTGCACGTCGACCTGGAGCGCGAACTCGCCGAATTCACCGGCCGCGAGGCGGCTTTGGTGTTCTCGACGGGTTATCAGGCCAACCTGTCGGCGGTGACGGCGCTGGCGGACAAGCAGTCGCTGATCGTCTCCGATGCGCACGTGCACGCCTCGCTGATCGACGCCGCGCGGCTGACCCGGGCGGCGATCGAGGTGGTCCCGCACAACGACGTCGCCGCGGTCCGGAAGGCGTTGGCCGCGGCCGGTGACCGGCGCGCGCTGGTGCTGACCGAATCGGTCTTCTCGGTGCTCGGCGACGCCGCTCCGCTGCCGGATCTCGCCGAAGTCTGCGCCGATCACGACGCGCTGCTCGTGGTCGACGAAGCGCACGGGCTCGGTGTCGTCGGCGACGGCGGCCGAGGAGCGCTGCACGGCACGTCCGAGCACCCGAACGTGGTCATGACCGCGACCCTGTCGAAATCGCTGGGCGCGATGGGCGGCGCGGTCCTCGGTTCCGCCGCGCTCGTCGACCACCTCGTCAACCGCGCGCGCCCGTTCATCTTCGACACCGGGCTGGCGCCGGCGCCCACCGCCGCCGCGCTGACCGCGCTGCGCTGCCTGCGCCGACAACCCGCGCTCCCGTTGCGAATCCACCAGCGCGGTGCCGAACTGGCCGACCGGCTCGGCGTCCGGCGATCCGCCGGTGCCGTGCTCTCGGTGCCGATGCCTTCCCCGCAGGTCGCCGTCGCGGCGCAGGCCGCGGCGCTGGAGGCCGGGGTGCGGGTGGGCTGCTTCCGGCCGCCGTCGGTGCCGGACGGCGTGTCCCGGCTCCGCGTCACCGCCCGCGCGGGCCTCGCCGACGCGCGCTGGGAGCACGCGGTCGAGGCGCTGGCCCGGGTCGTCAAGGACCACCGGAGGTGGCCGTGATCCTCATCGTCACCGGCACCGACACCGGTGTCGGCAAGACCGTGACCACTGCCGCGCTCGCCGTCCGCGCCGGGCCGGGCACGATCGCGGTGAAGCCCGCGCAGACCGGCGTCGGCACCGACGAACCCGACATCCGCGCGGTGGCGCACCTGGCGGGCTGCGAGGTCGCCGAGTTCACCCGCCTCGAAGACCCGCTGGCACCCGACACCGCCGCCCGGTTGCGCGGCGTCGAGATCCCCCCGGTCGGCGCGCACGCCGCCCGCGTCCGCGAACTGGCCCGCGACCACGACACCGTGGTCGTCGAAGGCGCGGGCGGACTGCTGGTCCGCCTCGACACCGGCGGCCGGACGCTGCTGGACCTCGCCGCCGATCTCGCCCGGGACCACCCGGTGCGGGTCTACGTCGTGACCCGCATCGGGCTCGGCACCCTCAACCACACCGAACTCACCGTCGGCGCGCTGCGCTCCCGCGGCCTGGAACCGGCGGGGCTGGTGCTCGGCGCGGTGCCGGACGAGCTCGGTCTGGCCGAGCAGTGCAACCGCACCGAGCTGCCGCGCGTCACCGGAGTCCCGGTCGTGGCGGCCTTTCCCGAGGGGGCTGGGAGCCTCGCTCCCGAGCGCTTCCGCGAGCGGGTCGGCTCCTGGCTGTCGGCGGTTCAGGAGTCGAACGGTGAGGGGATCCTGCCGTCGCGGCTGATCTGATCGACCAGCTCGCGGATCGACGCGGAGTCGTTGACGTGCGGGAAGTCCTCCTCCGGCACCGGCACGCCGAGGAAGTCGCACAGCCGCTCCCAGCCCTCGCCGACCCGGTAGGTCAGCAGCCGGTCGGCCGGGACCGCTGCCTGCACGGCGGCGTTGTGCGCCTCGAAGACCTCGATGGCGTGCGCGCGGTCGGCGAATCGGCCGCCGAAGGTGCCGTCCCAGACCAACCGCTCCACGGTCGGGCGCAGCTTCGCGAACGAATGGCCGTCCTCGGGTTCCTCCTGCGCGAACTGGTAGATCGTGCTGTGCACGCTGTCGTACCACTTCTCCGGGTCGCGGACGGTCAGCAGCACCTTGGCGTCCGGGTAGAAGTCCATCAGCTCGCGCCAGAACGTGCACCCCGGCCAGTCCACTGTGGAGTTGAAGCCGCCGAGGACGGTCTCCCAGTCGGAGATCTCGCCGTCCAGCGCGCGCGCCCAGTGCTGCACCCGGTCGGGCTGCGCGATGACCTCGAACATGTGGTAGCACGGGCCGTAGCCGAGGCGCTCCAGAGCCGCCTTCAGCGACGCGGTACCGGTGCGGCCGAACCCGGCCCCGATGATCTGCACCATTCCTGCTCCTTGTCGTGATTCAGCGCGCTTCGGTGATCAGGACCGCGCCGACGGTCGCGTGGGTGGATTCGTCGATGAGCACTGCGCCGCCGGTGAACCGGTTGTCGGCGTAGGGATCGCAGAACACCGGCTGCGCCAGCCGCAGGCCGACCTCGCCGATCTCGTTGACCTCCAGGCGCTCGGCCGGGCCGCGCTCCAGCGTGGTGACCTCCAGCCGGTCGCCGATCCCGGACACCAGCGCCTTGACCGTGCGCGTGGTGTGCTTGAGCAGCAGCCTCGTGCCCGGTTCCAGCGCCGGTCCGGCCGACATCCAGCACACCGATGCGGTGAGCTCCGACGCCGCCACCGGCGGATTCGCCGGAGCGCAGAGCATGTCGCCGCGGCCGATGTCGATGTCGTCGGCCAGCCGCGCGGTCACCGACTGCGGTGCCCTCCCCCGGTCCAGCTCGCCGTCGGCGGTGTCGACGGCGACCACGCGGCTGCGCATGCCGGAGGGCAGGTGCAGGACCTCCTCGCCCGGGGCGATCGAGCCGCTGGCGATCTGCCCGGCGTAGCCGCGGTATCCCGGAGCTCGGATGGTGCACTGCACCGGCAGCCGGAACTCACCGGCGGCATTCTCATCGGTGACCTCGACGTCTTCGAGGTGTTCCAGCAGCGCCGGTCCGTCGTACCAGGGCATCGCCTCCGAGCGGTGCACGACGTTGTCGCCGCGCAGCGCCGAGATCGGGATGGCGGTGACCTCGCGCAGGCCCAGCTGGGCGGTGAAGGCGGCGAACTCACCGGTGATGGCGCGGAACACCGTTTCGTCGAAGCCGACCAGGTCCATCTTGTTGACCGCCAGCACCAGTCGCGGCACCCGCAGCAACCCGGCCAGCACGGCATGCCTGCGGCTCTGCTCGGTCAGGCCGTTGCGGGCGTCGACCAGCACGATCGCCAGGCCCGCGGTGGACGCGCCGGTGACCATGTTGCGGGTGTACTGGGCGTGGCCCGGCGTGTCGGCGATGATGAACGCCCGCCGCGCGGTCTCGAAGTAGCGGTGCGCCACGTCGATGGTGATGCCCTGCTCGCGCTCGGCGCGCAGCCCGTCGGTGAGCATCGCCAGGTCCGGTTCCGCGTCGCCGCGCTCCCGGCTGGCCACCTCCAGCGCTTCCAGCTGATCGGCCAGCAGCGAGCGCGAATCGTGCAGCAGGCGGCCGATCAGGGTGCTCTTGCCGTCGTCGACGGCACCGGCGGTGGCGAACCGCAGCAGGCTGTCGGCCGGGGCGAAGACCGGTGCGTCGCTCATCAGAAGTACCCCTCCCGCTTGCGGTCCTCCATCGCGGCCGCGCCGGCGCGGTCGTCGGCGCGGGTCTGCCCGCGCTCGCTCACACCGGTCGCGGCGATCTCGGCGATCACCTCGGCGACCGTGGCGGCCGTCGAGGGCACCGCGCCGGTGCAGGTCATGTCGCCGACGGTGCGGAACCGCACGGAGCGCTCGACGAGCTGCTCGCCCGGCTCGCGCGGCAGGAACGGGGTGTCGGCCAGCAGCATCCCGTCGCGCTCGAAGACCTTGCGCCGGTGCGCGAAGTACAGCGACGGCAGCTCCACGCCCTCGCGCTCGATGTAGGTCCACACGTCGCGCTCGGTCCAGTTCGACAGCGGGAACGCGCGCACGTTCTCGCCGGGGTGGATCTTCCCGTTGTAGAGGTTCCACAGCTCCGGGCGCTGGTTGCGCGGGTCCCACTGGCCGAAGGAGTCCCGGAAGGACAGCATCCGCTCCTTGGCGCGGGCGCGTTCCTCGTCGCGGCGCGCACCGCCGAACAGCGCGTCGAAGCGGTGCTCGGCGATGGCGTCCAGCAGCGTCACGGTCTGCGCGCGGTTGCGGCTGGCGCCCTTGCCGGTCGGCTCGGCGACCCGACCGGCGTCGATCGAGTCCTGCACCGAGGCCACCACCAGCCGGACGCCGAGCTCGGCGGCCCGCCGGTCGCGGAAGTCCAGCACCTCCTCGAAGTTGTGCCCGGTGTCGACGTGCAGCACCGGGAACGGGATCGGCGCCGGGGCCAGCGCCTTCTCCGCCAGCCTGAGCAGGACCGCGGAGTCCTTGCCGCCGGAGAACAGCAGCGCCGGGCGGTCGAACTCGGCGACGACCTCGCGGATCAGGTGCACCGCCTCGGATTCCAGCAGGTCCAGCCGGGACAGCATCAGCGACTCCCCTCGGGTCGGGTGCGCGACAGCGCGTCGAGCAGGTCGCCGGCCAGCTCGACCCGGCAGACCAGCAGGTCCGGCAGCCACGGGTCGGCCCGGCCGTAGACCAGCTCGGAGCCGTCCAGGCGGCTGGTGTGCAGCCCGGCGGCGCGCGCGACCCCGACCGGGGCCGCGCTGTCCCACTCGTACTGACCGCCGTCGTGCAGGTAGGCGTCGACCTCGCCGAGCACCACCGCGGCGATCTTCGCGCCTGCCGAGCCCATCGGGACGAGCTCGGCGCCGATGCGCTCGGCGATCCCGGGCACGAACTCCGGCGGGCGGCTGCGGCTGACCGCGATCCGCGGGCGGCCGCTGCCGCGCGGAGGCTGCTCGGACCGCTGCGCGGTGCCGAGCACCAAGCCCTGCGCGGGCAGCGCCACGGCCGCGGCGCTCACCTCGTGCTTGTCGACCAGCGCGACGTGCACCGCCCAGTCGGTGCGCCCGGCCTCGGAGAACTCCCGCGTGCCGTCCAGCGGATCGACGATCCAGACCCGCCCGCCGGGACTGCGATCCGGGCCCGAGGTTCCGTGTTCGGACAACACCGGGTCTTCCGGGCGCTCCTGCGCGAGCGCGGCGCCGAGCAGCGCGTGCGCCGCCGCGTCGCCGGCCGCTCCGAGCTCCTTGGGATCCGATGTGGACGCTCGCGCGGCCCGCAGCTCGACCAGCTGCTCCCCGGCCCGCTGCGCCAGCCGCGCGGCCAGCTCGTGATCGTCGACGTTCACCCGGATACCTCCCCGTCCTTGCTCACCGAACGTTCACCGCCCGCGAGGTTTCGCGTTGCGCACCAGCGGAAAGCACCGTGCCGAGCAGCACCGCGAGCAGCCCGGCCGCCCCGCCGAGCAGGACGTCGCCGCCGATCATCACCAGCCCGGTGGCCACCAGCATGCCGCCCACCAGCACGCGCACCGGCCGGTCCGGCACTCGCGCCGAGATCAGCGCTCCCACCAGCACTCCGGGCAGCGAACCGACCAGCAGCGAACCGACGAGTCCGAAGTGGACATCACCGGCGAACAGGTGCCCGACGGCCGCGACCAGCACCAGCGGCACCGCCTGCACGAGATCGGTGCCGACCAGCCGCGCCGAGCTGAGCCCGCTGTTGAGCAGCAGCAGGACGACGATGATGATCGAGCCGGAACCGACCGAGGTGATGCCGACGACCAGCCCGGCCACCGCGCCCAGCAGCACCGTCGGCAGCGGTCGCACCACCGAACCGCCCGCCTCGGACGCGCGACGGCGGGCCAGCAGCATCCGCAGGAACAACATCCCCGCGGCGAGCAGCACCGCACCGCCGACGACTTCCCTGAGCACCGACTCCGCGCTCTTGCCCAGCGATCCGGCCAGCAGCGAGCCGGACGCCGCGCACGGCAGCGAGCCCAGGCACAGCCAGCCGACCAGCTTCGGCTGCACCGTGCGCCGCCGCAGGTGCACGGCCGCGCCGAGCGGTTTCATCACCGCCCCGGCCACCAGGTCCGAGGACACCGCGGCCAGTGGTGGCACGCCGAACACGAGCGTGAGCAGCGGCATCGTCAGCGCGCCGCCGCCCATCCCGGTCATGCCCACCAGCAGTCCGGTGAGCAGCCCGGTCGCCGCTACGCCCCAGTCCACGGCCCCACCCAGCCCCGCTCGCGAAGCAGCGCCACGACGCGTCCGACCGCTTCCTCCGGTGCGAGCCCGGTGGTGTCCAGGACGAGATCGGCATCGCCGGGCACCTCGTACGGCGCGGAGACGCCGGTGAACTCCGGCAGCGAACCGGCGCGGGCCTTGCGGTACAGGCCCTTGCGGTCCCGCCGCTCGCACTCGCCCAGCGGGGTGGCGACGTGGACCAGCACGAATCCGCCCACCTCCGCCACCATCCGGCGCACCGCGTCGCGATCGGCGTGGTACGGCGCGATGGGCGCGCAGATCGCCGCACCGCCGTGCCGGGTGACCTCGGCGGCGACGAAACCGATGCGGCGCACGTTCCGGCTGCGGTCCGCCGCCGAGAAGCCCAGGCCCTCGCACAGGGTGCGGCGCACGACGTCGCCGTCGAGCAGCGTCACCGCGCGCTGGTCGTGCCGGTTGAGCTCATCGCGCAGCGCGCGGGCCAGCGTGGACTTCCCCGCTCCGGACAGCCCGGTGAACAGCACGGTGAACCCGCGAGCGGCCAGCGGCGGGTGGATCCTGCGCTGCTGCTCGGCGATGGCCGCAGTGGTGAACCAGCCGGGCAGGGCCGCACCGCGGTCGAGCAGCTCGCGCAGCTGCTCGGCGCTGAGCCCGGGACGGCGGTCGGCCGGCGGGACCTGCGCGGCCGGGCGCCAGCGGTCGTCCCGGTCGCGCACCACCTCCGGTGGCGCCACGACCTCGATCGGGGATTGCTCAAGCGCCTGTTCCGAGACCAGGTGCGTAGCGCCGTAGGCTGCCGCGACGTGCGCGCTCAGGAGCGCGTCGCGCTTCGGGTCGGTGCGGCGCACCAGCGGCACCGGCACGATCGTGGTGCCTTCCGGCAGTTCCGGCACGGCTGCCAGCAGCGCCTGCACGAGCAGCTCCGGACGCGGCCCGCTCATCCTCGGCAGCACCAGCACGTGCGCGTCGAGCTCAGCGGCCAGCTCGCGGATCTGGGCGAGCTCGCGGTGGTGCAGCGGTTCCTCCGGCAGCAGCCCGAGCACCGGCCCGGCGGGCAACTTCGCGCGCACATCGGCGGCGGGCGGGCGCATCCGGCGCAGCACACCGGTGGGTTCGCCCGCGGCCTGAACGGGCCCGGCGGCGTGCGCGCCGGACTCGTCGCGCCACGGAGACTCGTTGCGGACCACGGCCACCGGTGCGCCTTCACCGTCGCGCAGTTCGATCTCGTCGGCCTCGACGGCTTCGTCGGGCACCGGCAGCGTCAGCGGGTCCGGCCAGGGCGCTCCTCCGCGCAGGCACTGCCGGTCGCGCACCGAGAACGCCTCGGCGGCGGTGAGGAATCCTCGCAGGGGCGGGAAAGCTCCGTCCAGCAGCAGTTCGACGTCGGACAGTTCGGCGGGTTCGAGCTGGCGGACCACGCGCCGCCGCGAACCGGCGGGCACCGGGGCGGCCCCGCCCGTTCCTCCGGACTCGGTTCCGTTCGCGCTCACCGACACCTCCATCCGCTGTTCGCGGGACGGTCGGACACCTCTCGTGCGAGCTCTTGATCCACAACCTTGACCGACGGCTCGCACCCGGAAAACCCCACCGACCACTTCTCGCCAGATCCCGCTCTTCCCCACCCCACAACACATCCCCACCGCTCCGAACCCACCAAAAGAGTGATCGAAGGAGCATCTCCGGATGAATCGGACGCACCGCGGAGCGTCCGCTGTGGACGGAGGTGGCGCAGCGCCACCCGATCGGCGGTGGCAGAGCCGAACGTCAGGTGCGCAAGCCGATGCGGTTGCGCATGACGGCCCAGTAGATCGCTCCGGGAACCGCCAGCCCGAGCAGCCAGGCGATGTCGGCACCACCGAGCAGCGGCACCGCGAAACCGGTGAAAACACCGTCCACATGGGAGAACGGGATCTGCACCGCGATACCGGCGAAGTAGGCCACCAGCGCCGGAGCGCACCAGCGGCCATAGGCGCCGTCCGGGTCGTACATCGCCTCCAGGTCGTAGCGCTCCTTGCGCAGGAGGTAGAAGTCGACCAGGTTGATCGCGCTCCACGGCGTCAGGAAGTAGAGCAGGAAGTGCAGGAACAGCACGAAATTCGCCAGGAAGTCACCGCATCCCAGCACGGCCAGCACCCCGCCCAGCACGCCGACGAGCGCGATGTAGCCGATCCGCATCGCCGGCGACAGCCCCGCCCGGCGGGTGAAGGCGGTCATCGTCGTGGCCACCGTCATGTACCCGCCGTAGATGTTGAGCACGTTGATCGTGAGCTTGCCCAGCGCGATCGCCAGCAGCAGCGGCAGCACCAGCGCCTCGCTGCCCAGCCCCACCACGTAGCCGACCTCGTGCCCCTTGAAGCGCTCGCCCGCGACCGCGTAGGCCAGCGCGCCGAAGGACATCGCCCACGTCGCGCCGAGCGCGGTGCCGCCGTAGGTCCACCAGAACGTCGCCCGGATCGAGGTGCTCGCGGGCAGGTAGCGGGAGGTGTCGGCGACGTAGGGGCCGAAGGTGAGCTGCCACGACGCGGTCAGCGACAGCGCGAGCAGGAACGCGGGCACGTCCAGCACCGGTTCCGCCAGCACCGGCCCGAGGTCGTGCGTGCCGATCAGCCGGAAGGTCAGGTACACGAACACCACGACCGACAGCAGCGACGCCAGCCGGCCGAACCGGTGGATCAGCCGGTACCCGACGACGGCGATCAGCGCCGACAGCGCCGCGTAGAGCACGATGCTGAGATCCACCGGCAGCCGGGTGATCGCGGCGAGCGCCTGACCGCCGAGCACGTTGCCGCTGGCGAAGTAGCCCAGGTACATCAGCACCACGAGCACCAGCGGCAGCACCGCGCCGTGCACGCCGAACTGCGCCCGGCTCTGGATCATCTGCGGGATGCCCAGCTTCGGGCCCTGCGCCGCGTGCAGCGCCATCGGGACGCCGCCGAGCGCGTTGCCCAGCGCGATGGCCACCAGCGCCCACAGCGGGTGCAGCCCGACGAGCACGGTCAGCGCACCGGTCACCGCCGATGTGATCTGCATGTTCCCGGCGAACCACAACGTGAAGAGGCTGCGCGGGCTGCCGTGCCGCTCGCCGTCCGGAACCGGGTCGATCGACCTCCGCTCGACCTGCAACGCCGCCATGCGCCACTCCTCACCCCGCGGATCTCGGCCGGTTCCATTAGCCGCCGCGCGGATGTCGAGAGCAACGCCCGTCCGGTGACCGCTGTCCGGAATGGCAGACGCCGCGGTCGGTCCGGGCGGCAGCCCCGCCCGGACCGGTCGCCTCAGCTCACCTCGGTCTCGACCGCCCGGTCACCGGAAGGCCGCCGGGCGACGCCCAGCCAGTAGCAGAGCGTCAGCAGGGCGAGCCAGGCCGCGCCGACGAGCAGCGCCACGCGGGTGTCCGCGGAGAAGGCCAGCAGCACGAAGACGAAGACCAGGAAGGCGATCGCCGCGATCTGGGCGTAGGGCCACAGCGGCGACGGGAACTTCAGCGCGGCGGCCTCCTCGGCGCTCATCGCCCGGCGGGCCCGGTAGTGCGACAGCATGATCATCAGCCACACCCAGACCGTCGCGAAGGTCGCGATCGAGGCGATGATGGTGAAGACGTTCTCCGGGATGACGTAGTTGAGCACCACCCCGACCAGCAGCGCGCCGGTCATGATGACCACCGTCATCCACGGCACGCCGTTGCGCGAGACCCGGCCCATGATCGCCGGCGCCTGGCCGCGCTCGACCATGCCGAACAGCATCCGGCCCGCGCCGAAGATGTCGCTGTTGATCGCCGAGAGCGCGGCGGTGATGACCACGATGTTGAGCACCGTCGCCGCCGACGTCAGGCCGAGGCTCTGGAAGATCTCCACGAACGGGCTGCCCGAGGAGCTGATCGACTGCCACGGGGTGATCGACATGATCACGCCGAGGGTCAGCACGTAGAACAGCAGGACGCGCACCGGGACGGTGTTCACCGCGCGCGGGATGGTCTTCTCCGGGTCCGCGGCCTCCCCGGCGGTGACGCCGATGATCTCGGTGCCGCCGAAGGCGAACATCACCACCGCGAAGGAGAGCAGGAAGCCCTCGAACCCGTTGGGGAAGAGGCCGCCGTTGGTCCAGAGGTTGCTCACCGCGGGCTCGGCCTGACCGGCGCTGAAGCCGAAGACCAGCACCGCGGCGCCGCCGATGATCATCGCGATGATCGCGGCGACCTTGATCACCGAGAACCAGAACTCCAGCTCGCCGAAGACCTTGACGCTGGCCAGGTTCACCGCGGCGATGACGAACAGGGTGGCCAGCACCCAGACCCACCTGGGCACGTCGGGGAACCAGAACCCCATGTAGACCGCCAGCGCGGTGACGTCGGCGATGCAGACGATGATCATCTCGAAGGTGTAGGTCCAGCCGGTCAGGAAGCCCGGCAATCGCCCCAGGTGCCTGCTGGCGTACTCGCCGAACGAGCCGGGCACCGGGTCGGCCACGGCCATCTCGCCGAGCGCCCGCAGCACCACGAACACCACCGCGCCGCCGACGAGGTAGGCCAGCAGGGCCGAGGGCCCGGCCTGGCTGATCGCCTCCGACGAGCCGTAGAAGAGGCCGGTCCCGATGGCCGAGCCGAGGGCGATGAAGCGGATGTGCCGTGCCGTGAGGCCCCGGCTCAGTGCCGCCGCGCCTTTTCTCACCTGTTCCTCCCTGCGGGAACCACGTCGTCCCCTCCGTCGCGACCGGGCTGCTGCCCTGCCCCGGCTGTGCCCGGGAGCACAATCCGAGCGGTGCGATATGTATAGTGCTGTATATACAGGCAGTCAAGAGCCGGATCCGGTATCGGCCGGAGCAGCGCACACTCGATGACGAACACCAACGTTTCCGGGTGATGACCAGGGACTTCCCGCGCGCGATCAGGTCGCGTCGAAGGTTCCTTCGAGCCGGAACCGCGATCCAGGATGCAACAGCCGCGCCGAGCTCACGAGCCGCCCCTCCGACCAGGTGCGCCGGTGGATCAGCAGGCACGGCTCGGAGTCCTCGATGTCCAGCAGCGCGCAGTCCTCCGCACTGCCGAGCACCGCCTCGACGACGTGCTCGCCCTTGCCCAGCGGCGCGATCCGCGACAGGTAGCTGTTCGGCGTCTGCGCGGTGAAGTCCTGGTCGAGGTAGTCGGGCGCGAGCTCGGGGCTGACGTGGCGGTCCTCCAGCTGGATCGCGACGCCGTCCTCGAAGTGCACCACCACGGAGTGGAAGACCGGCTCGCCCTCGGCGATCCCGAACAGCCGGTGGGCGCGCAGGTCGGCGGGCTCCGCCCGGAGCAGCACGACGTCGGTCCGGTGCCGGTGCCCGCGCCGCTGCACCTCCTCGGCGATGTTGCGCACCTCGTACAGCGCCGAACTGCTCTTGCGCTCGGCGACGAAGGTGCCCACCCCGGCCAGCCGCACGACGAGCCCCTCCGCGCTCAGCTCGCGCAGCGCCCGGTTGATCGTCATCCGCGACAGCCCCAGCGCGCTGACCAGCTGGCTCTCCGAGGGCAGCAGCTCGCCCTCGGCCCACCGCCCGGTGCCGATCTGCTCGATGAGCACGTCCTTGAGGCGGCGGTAGGCGGGCGCGGACTCGCGGCGGCTCTCGTGGAACAGCGCGGCGACGTCCATCGCATCAACGGCCACCGGTCACCGCCCGATTCGGAGATCAACCCACCCGGACCCAGTCTATCCGCCGGCTCCGGAGCACTCCCGGGAGCAGCCACGACGCCGATCGTTCCGGGCCTTGTGCCCAGGCTCACGATGGCACTTCCCCCGATCTTCACCGACGGTGATCAACCGGTATCCGATCTCGGCCCACCCGGCACCGCGCGGCCCCAGCCGGTGCGGGCCAGCACTTCGCTCACCAGCACTGATGGCGCCGATGCGGCTCGGCGCCCCGAGATCCACCGGGCGCAGCGCGGCGGTTTTCCACCGGCAGACGCAAACAGTTACCCAGCGGAGTCATCAAGGCTCGAATACTGACCCGATCAGGGCATACGTTGAAGCGAGCATGACTCTCAGTTACGTTGCCTGTGGCTGTAAATCACGATCCGGTCACGACGACCACCGCACCCCCGGCGGTGCCGACCGGTTCTCCCCCGACGTCGAAAGGCGCACGTGCAGAAGCTTCGCAACGCGGGCCACACCCCGAAGACCAAGGTCCGCGCACTCGTTGACAAGTTCGGCAAGAACGCAGACGGCTCCCAGGTCCGCCGGGTGTCCGCCAAGGTCCTCCCGGTGGTCGTGGCAGGCGGCGCGATCGCGCTCGTCGGCCAGCCCCTGGTGACCGGCGGCGGTTCGGAACCAGAGCCCACGACGGCCCAGGTCCGCGCCGTCGAGCACGAAGCCCCGCTGCCGGCCCCCGCCGCGGCCCCCGCGGCCGAAGCCCCGGCACAGGCACCTCTGCCCGCCCCGCAGGCCCCGGCGGCCCCGCCGGCGCCGGCCCCCGTTCAGGCCCCCGCTCCGCAGGAGCCGCCGAAGCCCGTTTCGAAGTCCCTCGACCTCGAGTACCAGGCGCAGCAGACCAGCTACTGGTGCGGCCCGACCGCGACCCGCATCGCGCTGTCCAGCCGGACCGCCGACCTGCCGGACCAGGCCGCGCTCGCCGCCGACCTCGGCACCACCGAGAACGGCACGGACACCATCCACCAGGTCGTCGACGGCCTCAACGAGAAGCTCGGCGACAAGGGCGGCTACATCGCCCGCGACTGGAGCGACAAGCAGCTGACCCCGGAGCTGACCGACCAGCTGTGGTCGGACATCGTCCGCAACATCGACCAGGACAAGGCCATGGTGGCCAACATCGTGGCGGCCCCGGGCAACCAGCCGCCCGGCTACCCGTCGAACCAGACGATCTACCACTACGTGACGATCGCCGGCTACGACGCGGCGAACAAGACGGTCCACATCGCCGACCCGGCCCGCTTCAGCGGCATCGAGGACTACTGGCTGAGCCTCGACCAGCTGGCGTCGCTGATCAAGCCGAAGGGCTACACCGCCTGATCGGAGGCCCCGGACTCGTTCCGGAGCCGAGCAGACACCGAAGGCCCGCCGGATCCCGGCGGGCCTTCGGCCATTCCGCCGTGCGGCAGCCTCAGTCCCGGCCGTGCTCGTCCCAGTAGCGCTTGCCGGACTCGGGGAGCGTGCAGATCGGGTCGTAGTAGGGGTAGCGGCGGTCGAGCACGTCCGGGGAGTCGAGTTCGATGCCGGTGCGGTAGTCCTTCGTCCAGTAGGAGATGCCGCGTTCTCGGTCGTACTCGGCGACCTGGTGCACCCAGCGCTTGCCGACGTAGGGCACGTCGCAGATGATCCGCGGGGTGGCGTAACCCGGCAGGTACCCCATGATCGCGTGCTGCAGCTTCTGCGCCTCCCACACCGCGACCCGCCAGTGCTCGGCGTTGGGGATCATGTCGCACATGTAGAAGTAGTACGGCAGAATGCTCGCCTCGCCCTGCAGCGCGAAGCACAGATCGAGCAGGTCTCCCGGTGTGTCGTTGACACCGCGCATGAGCACGCCCTGGTTGCGCACGTCGCGCACGCCGACCGCGAGCGCCGTCCGCGCCGCCTCGGCCACCAGCGGGGTCACCGACTGCACGTGGTTCACGTGCGTGTGGATCGCCAGGTTCACCCCGCGTCGTTCCGCCGTGCGGGCCACCCGCTCCAGCCCTTCCACGACGGTGGGCTGCAGCCAGTGCTGCGGCAGGCCGGCGAGCGCCTTGGTGGCCAGGCGGATGTCGCGCACCGTCGGGATGTCCAGCAGCCGCATGAGGAACAGCTCCAGCTGCCGCCACGGCACGTTGGCCACGTCGCCGCCGGACACCACGACGTCGCGCACGCCCGGCGTCTTCTTCAGGTACTCGATCATCTGGTCCTGGCGGTCGACCGGCTTCAGCAGGAGCTTGTGCTTGTCGACCGCGGGCGTGGAATTGCCCACCAGGTCCATGCGGGTGCAGTGCCCGCAGTACTGCGGGCAGGTGGACACCAGCTCGGCGAGCACCTTGGTGGGATAGCGGTGGGTGAGGCCCTCGACCACCCACATCTCGGCCTCGTGCAAGGAATCCCGCGACGAGTAGGGGTGGCTGGGCCACACCGCGTCGCGGTCGCTGCGCACCGGGAGCATGTAGCGCCGGACCGGGTCCGCGCCGAACATCTTCGTGAACGCCTCGGGCGTGGTCTCGGCGGTGGGTGCGATCGTGTTGAGCATCTGCGGTGGCAGCAGCATCGACATCGTGGCCAGCTCCCGCTGGTCCGCGTCCAGCTCGTCGTAGAACTCGTCGGTGAGCAGGTCGCCGACCACGGCGTGCAGCTGCTTGATGTTCTTCACGCAGTGCGCCCGCTGCCACTGCGCGTCGCGCCACTGCGCCTCGGTCACGTCCCGCCAGCCCGGTAATCGCCGCCAATCCGGCTCGACCAGCTCCTTTCGCACGTACTCGTACGGCTGCCCGCCGGCCTGGGCGACCGCGGCGGACGTGGTGGGGGTCGCTGCGCTACCAGTCGTGGACTGGGCTGTCATGTGCACTCCTACGTTGTTCGCACGTAACCACTCGAATTCGCTCCAGACGGCACGCGGCGATCGCGCACGCATTTCCTGGAGGAATCCGAAAGCCGGGGCGGCCAGTTTCACCCGACGTTCCCGCCTGGGAAAAAGCACGATTTCGGACAGATTTCCGAGGGTTGGCAGCCGATTGGTTCGACCGCGTTCGCAGGGTTCCTTGAATTCGCGGCCCGCCGCGAGAACTGCGATCCGGCAACTCGGCGGTCGGGTGCACCCGCAGGTGACCGCAATCGTGCCGGTGGCGATCCGGGCCACCGGCGAGCAGCAAAACGATTCCGTTCGCAGGCGGTGACTCACCTGCTCGGCCGGAGCACGGCACTGGGCTCCGGCGGGAGTTCACGTTCCATCACATGACCGGCGGCGTGCACGGCAGCGAGCGCCTCCGATTCCGGGCACCTCGGTCCCGCCCGGCCCCGCGACCTCGCGGAACGGGCGGCAGTCGTCGATCATCCGGAGCACCGGCACCCAGCGGCACACCGCCCCCCGGCCGACCCGGCACCGGCGGCGGGCCGGGAACCGTGCGCGGTGGCGGGCCATTCCCGTCCCGCTGCGGCCGCGCTTACCCGGTCAGACCGAGCAGTTCCGGCTTCGTCGCCAACTTCCGGAAGTGCGCGGCCGGATCGTCCACCAGCTTGCGCTTCTGCAGGTCGATGACACCCGCGGTGCTGGTCAGCTCGGCGGCGAGGACCCCGTCGGCGCGGGTTATCTCCTGGCGCACCTCGAAGGTCTTCTTCTCGCCCCAGATGAACTCGCAGGAGATGTCGACCTCGTCACCGCCGCGCAGCTCGTTCCGGAATTTGATGGTGTTCTCCAGGTAAACGGGACCGGCACCGGATTCGATGAACACGTCCTGCGTGATTCCCGCGGCCCTGGACAGCTCCCAGCGCGCGTGTTCCGCGTAGAGGTGATAGACACCCTGATTCAGATGGCCCAGGGTGTCCAGTTCATAGCCGCGAACCACCACTCGCACCCGGAACAGATCCGACATCGCCAACCTCCATCAACGTCCAGAACACGCAGTCACCGATCACCGAATTCACCCTACCAGCGCAGAACTCCGCGCGGGGTGCTAAATCATCAGTTGACCTTCCTGTCCTGATCGGCCCAGAATTGTTCACGAAGCTTTCGTCTGAGGATTTTCCCACTCGGATTGCGCGGGATCGTCTCCACGATTTCGTAGCGGGTCGGCACCTTGAACTCGGCGATCAGCTCGCGCACGAAGAGCATCAGCTCGCGCGGCTTGGCGCTGCTACCGGGGCGCAGCGTGACGAAAGCGTGCGCCGCCTCGCCCCACCGCTGGTCCGGGATGCCGACCACGGCGGCCTCGGCGACCGCGGGGTGCTTGCACAGCGCGTTCTCCACCTCCGCCGGGTACACGTTCTCGCCGGCGATGATGATCACGTCCTTGATCCGGTCGGCGATGTAGACGTAGCCGTCGGCGTCCAGGTAACCGGCGTCGCCGGTGTGCAACCAGCCGTCGACCAGCGTCTTGGCCGTCGCTTCCGGCAACCCCCAGTACTCGAGCATGACCGCGGGCGTGCGCACGCAGATCTCACCCACCTCTCCGGTGGGCACCTGCCCGCCGGCCGAATCGACGATCTTGACCGAGACGCCCGGGTAGGGCTTGCCCGCGGCGCGCATCCTCGGACTGCCCGGCACGTGGTCCTCCGGCGGCAGGCAGATGGCGCAGTTGCCGCTCTCGGTGAGCCCGTACATCTGGCTCAGGTCGCAGTCGAAGATCTCCTGGCAGCGCTGCAACAACGTCTCCGAGATCGGCGACCCGCCGTAGTTGATCATGCGCAGGGAGGTGAAGTCCGCCCTGCTGACGCCGTTCTCGGCGAGCATCATCTGCAGCATCGACGGCACCGCCAGGGTGGTGGTGATGCCGGCCTCCCTGATCAGGGCGACGGCGTCGTGGGCGGTGAACATCCGCATGCACACGTTCAGCACGCCGGCGTTGAAACCCTGCATCGCCCACCAGATCCCGGCGACGTGGAACCCGGGAATGCTGATCAGGCTCCGGTCCTGCGGGTACCAGTCCAGCCAGTCGACGCCGTGCTCGGCGAGCAGGTCGCGGATCCCGAAGAAGCTGCGGTGGGCCAGCACCACGCCCTTCGGCAAACCGGTGGTGCCGCTGGTGTAGAGCTGCACCACCGGATCGCCGGGCCTGGCCACGTGGTCCAGATCCGCTGTGCTCGCACCGTCTTTGAACCGGGCGAGACCGTCCTCGGGCTGCTCGCGGTCGATCTCGACGATCAGCCGCAACGCGGGCAGGTTCGGCTGCCGCTGCTCGGCGACGTCGAGGTGGTCGTGCTCGACGAACAGCAGCTCGGCGCCGGAGTCGCGCAGGACGTGGTCGACCTCGTCAGCCGCCAGCCGCCAGTTGATCGGCACCAGCACGACGCCCGACTTGGCGCAGCCGAAGAAGATCTCGTAGTAGCGCTCGGACTCCTTGCCGAGGTAGCCGACCCGCGCGCCGGCACCGATGCCGCGTGCGCGCAGTGCGCGTGCGATCCGGTTGCTCTCCCGGTGCAGCGCACCGTAGGTCACCTCACGTCCCTCGCAGCGGATGGCCGCCTGCTCCGGCGCTCGACCGGCGTGGAACGGCAGGGTGTCTGCCGCGGTCTGCAACTGGGGGTAGTACATGCGTGTGTCTCCGTTTAGCACCATGTGTTGTGGTCGGGCCAGTGCCGCTGTCCCGCGAGCGCGGGGAGTTCCGGGCGACGCTGCCCGGCGGTGGTTCCCTGGTTAATCGCGGCGCTCTCCAGCACCACGTGCGCCATCGTTCCGGTGAACCCGAAACCGCTGACCGCTGCGCGGCGCGGGCCGTCCGACGGCCAGGGCAGCGGTTCGGCCGCGAGGCGCAGGCCGAGCCGGTCCCACGCCAGCGCCGGATCGGCATCCTCGGCACCGACCTGCGGCGGAATCTCCGCCCGGTCCAGCGCGAGCACCGCCTTGAGCAGGCCGGGGCCACCGGACGCGTGCTCCAGGTACCCGAGATTCGCCTTGCACGAGCCCACGTACAGGGGCGTGCCGCTGCCATCCGGCCGGTAGGCCGCCGACAACGACTCCGCCTCGATGACACCGCCGATCTTGGAGCCGTTGGCCTGCGCCTCGACGTAGTGCACGTCCGCCGGTTCGAGCCGGGCATCGGCCAGCGCCAGCTCGATGACCCTCCGCTGCCCGGACGACGAGGCCACGGCGAGGCCCGGCCGGTCGCCCTGCTGGTGGATCGCGCTCCCCCGGACCAGCGCGTACGGCAGCCGCTGCGCTCGAAGGGCGTCGGACTGCCGCTCAAGGACGACCACGCTGGCCCCTTCGCCGCGCACGTATCCGTCCGCGCTCGCGGTGAACGGCAGGCTGGTCCCGGTCGGCGACAACATGCCCGCGTCGGCCAGGATCGGTGCGCTGAACGGGGACAGCAGCAGGCTGCAGGTGCCCACCACCGCGATGTCGCACTCCCGGCGGCGCAGCGACTGGCACGCCAGGTGGACCGCGGACAGCATGCTCGACGAGGCCGTGTCGACGGTCATCGCCGGGCCGCTGACGCCGAGCGCGTGCGCGATCCGCCCGGACACCGCGCTGGCCGCGCTCCCGGTGGCCATGTGCCCGGACAGCTCCGCGGCCGACGTCCCGTTGCGCAGCCAGGCGTAGGGGTACTCCACGGGCCCCGACCCGGCGAACACCCCGACGGTGCTCGTGGCCAGGTCGGCCTGGTCGAGCCCGGCATCGGCCAACGCCCGCACCGCGACTTCCAGCAGCACCCTCTGCTGCGGGTCCATGCTCGCCGCCTCGGCCGGCGAGATGGCGAACCGCTCGGCGTCGAACAGGTCTATGCCGGGCAGGAAGCGCCCGCGGCGCAACAGGTCCGCGAACGGACGCAGATCGGGTGCGTCGAGGTTCCAGCGCGGCCTGCCGAGGCTGTCGGTGGGCGGTCCCGCGGTGGGCACCACCGTCTTGCCGCGCAGCGCCGACCAGAGCTGGGGACCGTCGTCGATGTCCCCGGGCAGCCGGCACCCGAGGCCCACCACGGCGATGCTCTCGGTCTCCCGCAGGTGCTGGCGGGCCAGCATCAGCATGAGCTGCTTGCGGGACAGCGTGTCCAAGTAGTCGATGTAGTCGGACATGGCGGCCTCAGCGGGTGAGCTCGCGCAGCGCGGCGAGCTCGGCGTCGGCCTCCGCGTCGCTCATCGCCTGCACGTCGCCGTCGTCGTCCCGGGCGGCCTGGTCCTCCTGCACCGGGGCATCGTCGGGGGCCACTTGGCTGTCGATGAACCTCGCCAGCGCGCCGATCGAGGGGTGGTCGAACACGATCGAGGTCGGCAGCGGCACCCGGGTCGCCGCTTCGAGCGCGTTCTTCAGCTCCACCGCCGCCAGGGAGTCCAGGCCGAGCTCGACGAACCGCGCGTTGCTGTCCACCTCGCCCGCCGAGTCGAATCGCAGCACCTGCGCGACCTTCTCCCGCACGATCCCGGTGATCGCCTTCGCGCGTTCGTCGGCACCCATCCCGATGAGCGCGCCCGGGTCGATGGTGTCGGCGACGGTGACGGTCTCCGGCCGGACCCGGCTGAACAGCTGGTTGTCCCACGGCAGGTTCGCGGTGTAGGCGCCCCAGTCGAACTTGCCGACCACCGCTTGCGCGGCCGGCCTGCCGAGCGCCTTCAGCAGCGCGCGCATCGCCTCTCCCGGTTCGACCAGCTGGATGCCGCGACCAGCGATGCCGCGGATCTGCTGCTCGGAGAGCTTCGCAGCCATGCCGACCTCGGCCCACGGGCCCCAGTTCACGCTCAGCGCAGGCGATCCCGCGGCTCGGCGCCACGCCATGAGGGTGTCCATGAACGCGTTGGCCGCCGCGTAGTTGGCCTGGCCCGCGGCGCCGAGCACCGCCGAGATCGAGGAGTAGGTGACGAAGAACCGCACGCTCGGCAGGTCGGCCACCGCTCGGTGCAGCAGCCAGCTGCCGTCGATCTTCGCGGCGAAGACCTCCCGCATGCTCTCCCAGGTCTGCTTGGCCACCGGTGCGTCCGCCAGCACTCCGGCGGCGTGCACCACCCCGCCCAGCGGCGCGGGCAGTTCAGCCAGCAACGCCGCCACGTCGGACTCGGAGGCGATGTCCGCGCGGTGCACGCTCAGCTGCACGTCCGGACCGAGCCGGGCAGCCAGCTCGGCGCGGCGCTGTTCGTCGATCTCGCGGCGGCCGACCAGCGCGATGCGGCGGGCACCGGCCGCGGCGAGCCGACCGGCGGTCACCTCGCCGAGCGCGCCGAGACCGCCCGTGATCAAGTAGGTCTCGTCCTGGCCGATGCGCACCGGCTTCTCCTCCGCGGGCGCGTCCGCGGTCAGGTCGAGCACCAGCTTGCCGATGTTGGCCCCCCGGCTCAGCACGCCGAACGCCTCTTCCACCTCGTCCAGCGAGTAGCTGGTCGTCGGCGGCGGGCTGATCTCGCCCGCGCGAACCCCGTCGGCCACGATCCGCAGGACCTTCCCGGTCACCGAGTCGAGCTCGGCGGCGGGCAGCTCGCTGAGGTCGAAGTTGTGGTACTCCACGTCCGGTCGCCGTTCGCGCATCTGCTCCGGCGACCAGATACCGATCTTGCCGAGTTCGACGAACCGCCCGCCCTCGGCCAGGCAGCGCGCGCTGGCCGGCACGAAGTCGTTGCTCAGGCTGTTCAGCACGATGTCCACACCGCGGCCCTCGGTGGCTTCGAGCAGCTGATCGGCGAAGTCGAGGGTGCGCGAGTTCATCACGTGCGCCACGCCCTGCTCGTGCAGCAACGGCCACTTGCGGGGGCTGGCCGTCGCGTACACCGTCGCACCGGCCCTGGTGGCCAGCTGCACGGCGGCCTGGCCCACGCCACCGGCCGCGGCGTGGATCAGCACCCGGTCGCCGGGCTGGATCTTCGCGAGGTGGTGCAGCGCGTGGTAGGCGGTGACGTAGGCGGCGGGCAGCGCGGCGGCTTCCGCGAAGCCGATCTCGTCCGGTTTGGCCACCACGACCGCCGAGGGCACCGTCACCCGGCGGCGCAAGCAGCCCAGCCTGCTGAGCATGACCTGTTGCCCCGGCCGGAACTCCGCGTCCGGCCCCGCGGCCACGACCGTGCCGGCGGCCTCGAAGCCCAGCGGCAGGTGCTGGTGCTCCAGCCCGTTGTCCACCGCGTACTGGTGCAGCATGCCGAGCGCGTTCAGCACGTCCTTGAAGTTCAGCCCGGCGGCGTGCACCTGCACGGTGACCTCGTCGCCGACCGGCTCGGTGTCGGGCACCGGCACCGGTTTGATCGCGCCGAACTGGCCGTACTCGGTGACCGACAGCTCGAAGTTGTCGTCTCCGGCCGGCCTGCTCTCGTTCGGCCACAGCCGCTTCACGTGGCGGTTGCCGCCGCGGTAGGCGATCTGGAACTCACCGCCCGAGCTCTCGGCGTTCGCCCACTCGTCGACCAGCGGCAGCTTGGAACCGGCGGGCTCCAGGTCGATCAGGGTGGCGCGCATCGCCGGGTACTCGTTGAGCAGCACGTGGCCGAATCCCCAGAGCGACGCGGCCGCGAGCGCGTCGCCGTCCCGGCCGTCCGCGTCGTCGGCGGGCAGCCACTGCCCGCCCTCGGTGACCAGCTGGACGCGGAGTTCCCGCCCGGGGCCCTGCTCGTCCAGCAGCCCGGTCAGCTCGAGCAGGTCGCGGTAGTTCTCCTCGCATTCCGCGCGCAGCCGGTCGACTCCCGTCAGAGCGGGCTCGGCTCGCCAGAACCAGCACAGATCGGTGATCGCCGGATGCCGCGCGAGCAGCGCACCCGCGCTGCTGGCGTCCGCGGCGAAGTGCAGGGTCAGCCCGGCGGCCGCCAGCGGCCCGGCGAGCTCGGCGAAGTCCGCGGGCGCGGCCCGCACCACCAGGATCTCCCGGGCGCGACCAGGCTGCCTGCTCACCAGCGACCGCTTGATCCAGCGCGGGTGCACCAGCATCCGGGCGGCCGCCTCGGTCAGCGGGTTCGCCACCCGCTTGAGCCGCACGCCGCGCACCGCGAACACCGGGCGCCTGCCTTCCAGCGCCACCAGGTCGACGACGAGTTCGGCGTCGGTGTGCTCGGTCGGCGTGATCAGCACCCGAAGGTCGCCCTTCGGCTTCTTGAGCAGCTCGACGGCGTCGAAGGCCACCGGCAGGTAGGTGTCGCCCAGCTCGACGATGGCACCGACGGTCTGCATCGCGCAGTCCAGCACCGAGGCGGTGAGATGCTCGATGGTGGGCTCGTCGATGCCGCGGAGCTCGCCGATCGCGAGGCCCGCACCGTGCCGCGCCACCGAGCGCACCCGCCGGAACGCCGGGCCGTACGGCAGCCCGAGATCCACGTACCGCGCGTAGAGCCGCTCACCGTCCACTGTGGTCTCGGCGGTGGGCGTCTCGTCGGCCAGCCCGCCGAGCCGCTCGATCAGCTCGGCCAGGTGCGCGCCGCCGGCCGGGGCCGGGCCGATCAGCGCCGTGACGTGGCGCCGCTCGAAGGCGCTGCCGTCACCGCCGTTGCCCTCGACCCTGCTGACGATCTCCACGCTGAACTGGTCGTCGCCTGCGTCCCGCAGCCTGGTGCGAACCTCGGTCGGCGCATCCGCCGTCAGGTACAACGGCTCGTGGATGCCCATCTCGCGCACGAGCCGACGGGTCTCCCCGAACACCGCGTCCTGGAGCGCGAACACGATCTCCGCGTAGCCCGCGCCGGGGAACACGACCTGGCCGCCCACGATGTGATCGGCGAGGTAGCCGGGCGCGTCCGGTCGCAGCGCGGTGCGGAACTCCCGCTCCCCCGCCGCGCGCTGCTGCTCGTTGGTGATCTCGCGCCCCAGCAGCGGGTGGTGCTCCTGCCCGGCCGCCACTTCGAGGTTCCGCGCCGCAGGCAGCCGGTAGGACTTCTTGTCGAAGACGTAGCCGGGCAGCGGGATCCGGCGCAGTGCCGCGCCGTCGTGGTAACCGGGCCACGACACGGGCAGGCCGGCGGTGTAGCACTTGGCGAGCGAGGACCTGATCGCCGTCGCACCGTCCTGCTCGGACCGCGAGAGGCTGGTCAGCCACAGCTGTCCGGCCGCCCCATCGGCGGCGCGGCCGAGGCCGGTCAACGCCGCGCCCGGACCGACCTCGATCATGATCCGCGCGCCCGATGCCAGCACCTTTCGGATGCCCGCGGCGAAGTTCACCGGCTCGGCGATGTGGCGGACCCAGTAGGACGGCGTGCCGACCTCGGCGAGCGTGGCGGACTCACCGGTCAGGTTGGACACGAAGCTGCGCTGCGGCTCGTGGAAGGTGATGTCGGAGAGCTCGGCGAGGAACTCCTCGGCCACCTCGGCCATCAGCGGCGAGTGGAACGCGTGCGACACCGACAACCGCTTGGTCTTGATCCCCTCGGCGCGCAACGACTCCGCGATCGCCTCCAGCGACCGGACGCCTCCGGAGATCACGCACTGCCGCGGTCCGTTCACCGCGCCGAAGCTCACGTCGTCGAACGGAGCGAGCAGTGCTTCGACGTCGGTGGCGGCGGCCTCCACGGCGAGCATGCCGCCCGGCTCCGACACCGACTGCATCATCCGGCCGCGCACCGCGACGAGCTTGACCGCGTCGGGCAGGCTGAACAGCCCGGCCACCGCGGCCGCGGTGATCTCGCCGATGCTGTGCCCGATCAGCACGTTCGGACGAACGCCCCACGACATCCACAGCGCGGCCAGCGCGTACTCCAGCGCGAACAGCGCGGGCTGGGTGTAGCGGGTCTGGTCGATCAGCTCTTCGCTGTCCGGCGCCTCGCCGAACATGATCTCCTTGATCGAGCGGCCGAGGTGCTCGGCGAAGAGCCGGTCGCACTCGTCCAGCTGAGCGGCGAAGGCCGGGTACCGCTGGTGGAGCGCGCGGCCCATGCCCACGTACTGCGAGCCCTGCCCGCTGAACATGAACGCGACGTCACCACCGGTGGGCGAATCGCTGTCGGCGGTGTCGCGCCGGGCCAGCGCCGCGTCGAGCACCTCCACCAGCTCGTCGCGGGTGTCGATCGCGGCCGCGATCCGGGCGGGCAGGTGCGTTCGGCCGACGTTGCCGGTGTAGCAGAGGTCCGCGATCGAGATGTCCGGCTGCTCGTCGAGCAGTTGCCGGTAGCTCCGCGCCTGCGCGTGCAGCCCGGCCGCGGTCTTGGCGGACAGCGTGAACACCGCAGTGCCTCGCTGCGGCGCCTCGGCCGGCTTCTGCTGCAGCGAGGGCGGCGCCTGCTCCAGCACGACCGACGCGATGGTGCCCGCGAAGCCGAAGGAGTTGACCAGCGCCCGGCGCGGCCGAGCGGGCCACTCGCACAGCTCGGTCGGCACCTTCACCCGGTAGCGGTCCCACGGGATGTGCCGCGACGGCGTGGTCAGGTTGATGTGCGGGAAGATCTCGCCCGCCCGCATCTGCTCGATGACCTTGGTGACGCCGCCGACGCCTGCGGCGGCCTCCATGTGCCCGATGTTGGTCTTGACGGAACCGACCAGCAACGGCTCGCCCTGCGGACGCGAGGAGGCGAACACGCTGTCGATGGCGCCGAGCTCGATCGGGTCGCCGAGCGAGGTCCCCGTGCCGTGCGCCTCGACGTAGGAGATGTCGCCGGGCTGCAGCATCGCGCTGTCCAGCGCGGCACGCATCAGCGCCGCCTGCGCGGTGCCGTTGGGCACGGTCAGCCCACCGCTCTCCCCGTCCTGGCGCACCGCCGAGCCGCGCACCAGGGCCAGGATGTCGTCGCCGTCCCGCTTGGCGTCGGACAACCGCTTGAGCAGCAGCATTCCGCAGCCCTCGCTGCGGCCGTAGCCGTCCGCCGAGTCGTCGAAGGTCTTGCACTTGCCGTCCGGGGAGAGCATGCCGGCCCGCGAGTACACGACGTGGTTGCGCGGGTGGTGGGCCGCGTTGACGCCACCGGCGAGCGCGATGTCGCACTCCTTGGCGCGCAGGCCCTGCACCGCCAGGTGCAACGACACCAGCGATGAGGAGCACGCGGTGTCCACGCTCAGGCACGGGCCGCGCCAGCCGAGGAAGTAGGACAGCCGGCCGGCCGCGGCGCTGTGCGCGGTGCCTGCCGCGATGTGCGCGTCCAGGTCGGCGGTCGGCACGCTCTCGACCTCGATCGCGAAGTCCATCTGGCCGACGCCGAGGTACACCCCACCGGTGCCGTCGCGCAGCGCGACCGGGTCGATGTTGGCCGATTCGAAGGCTCGCCAGGCGCATTCCAGAGCCCAGCGGTGCTGCGGGTCGATGCTCGCGGCTTCCTTCGGCGAGATGCTGAAGAACTGCGGGTCGAACTTGTCCGCATCGGCGGTGAAACCGCCGCCGGCGGCCAGCGGCTTGCGGCCGGCCTTCGCCTCGGCCGCCTGGAGTTCGGCCATGTCCCAACGGGTCTCGGGCACCGGCCCGGTACCGTCACCACCGGCGCGCAGGAAGTCGGCGAACTGCTGCGGTGTGTCGTTCTTCCCCGGGTACCGAATGCCCACGCCCACGATGGCGATGGGCTCGTACTTCTCGAGCAACAGCTGGCGAGCCAACTGCTCAGGTCCGTCGACCTGGTTGACGTCGGTCACTGGTGTGGTCTCCAGTTCGCAGTGGTGTGGGCCGGGAATCGGGTTCCGGTCAGTTCTGGTACAGCTCGTCGAGCAGGCTGCCGACCATCGCCCGACGGGATTCCGCGGAGCTGTCCGGTTCCGCAGGTGCCGTCGTCTCGGTCGGGAAGTGCTCGGCGAGCACGTGCTCGCGCAGGTGCTTGAGCAGGTGCGCGGCGGTGGGGTTGTTGAACAACGTCGCCGACTGCACCGGCTGGCCCAGCCGGGCTTCGAGGGTCTCCTTGATCTCGGTGGCACCGAGCGAGGTGAGCCCCAGTTCGAAGTAGCTCTGCTCGAGCGGGAATTCCTCGGACGGCTCCATCAGCAGCCACGCCTTGAACTCGCCCACCACCATCTGCTCGAGGAACCTGGCCCGCTCCGCCGGCGGAGTTGCCGCAAGTTCGTCGACCCAGCTGCTCATCGCTCTCCTCGCGTTCGACGAGATCCATGAGGCATCTCCCGAACGGTTTCCCGTGTCATCATCTGATCCGCATACTGTGATCGCCCCGGGACACCCGACCATCCACAATGGAGGAAATGATGCCCGAAGCGCCCGCCGCCGACGTCCGCGCCGCCGAGCTCGCCGACGCGTTGTACGCCAAGGACGGCACCTGCCGAAAGCTCGGCATCTCGCTGCACTCCGCGCGCCAGGGCGCGGCCACCGTCGGAATGCGGGTGACCGAGGAGATGACCAACGGTCACGGCACCGGTCACGGCGGCTTCATCTTCCTGCTCGCCGACGCCGCCTTCTCCTTCGCCTGCAACACCCACGGCCCGGTGACCGTGGCGCACAGCGCCCAGGTCACGTTCCTCCGGCCGGTGGCGGTCGGCGACGAACTGATCGCCGAAGCGGCAGAACGCCGCCGCTACGGGCGAAGCGGCATCTACGACGTCATCGTCCGCAGGGCCGACGGTGAGATCGTCGCCGAATTCCGCGGGCAGAGCCAGATGCTGTCCGGCCGACCGTTCACACCGGACAGCTGACCGGCTCACCCCGCCGACCAATCCGGGTCGCGGCCGAGGAAACCGAGCAGGCGCTCGAAGTCCGGCGCCTGCTCGGGCACCGGGACGGGCGGCCCGAACCCGGCTCCCGGCCGTTGCCTGGCGGGCCCGTCCGGCACGTAGGTCCTGGCCACCTCGAACGAGGCATCGACGAGCTCGGCTCCGACGGTGCCGCCGAACCGCTCGCCGTCACCGACCGACACCGCGATGTCCCACCCGTGCACGACGTAGTCGAGCAGGTGGAAGCTGACCGCCACCCGCCCGCGGAAGGTCCGGCTCGTGGTGATCTCGCTCAGCCAGACCTCCCGGTCGAGCACGCCGTCCGCGGCGAAGGCGGTGAGCACCGCATCCGCCGCGGCGGCGTAGTCGCGCTTCGGGTCCGCGCCGAGCGGCGCTTCCCGCCACGGCGCCAGGTCGGGCCCGGAACCGGTTGCCGCCGCGGCGAACCCGTAGTGCTGGGCGGTCATGTGCTGCAGCAGACGCCCCACCGACCAGCCGGCGCACGGCGTCGGACGATCGAGCGCTCCACCGGGGAGCGCTTCCACCGCTCGCACGCTGGTCCGCACCGCGAGGCGATTCATCTCCAGCAAGTCCATGCTGCTTCCCCTATCGGTCAGGCATCTGCTGCCGGCTCCGCCAGCACCTGTCGGTCGGCTCAGGCGCCGCCGGTGAACAGCGTGGCCAGCCGGGTGCGCAGCTCTCGCTTCAGCACCTTGCCGGTGACGCCGGTCGGGTAGTCGGCGGGTTCCTCGGCGATGATGACAGCGGCGAGCGGGGCCAGCCCCGCGGCCGCTATCGCCTTGTTCGCCTTCTCCCGCAGCAGCTCCGCGTCGAGGCCGGTCAGGTTCGGCTGCGGCTGGACCACGGCCACCGGGCACTGGCCGGTGCCGTCCCCGGCTGGGATGCCGACGACAGCGCAGTCCAGGACCTCGTCCTCGCAGTCGGCGATCAGGATCTCCTCAAGCGGCAAGCTGTACACCGGCCCGTCCGCCGTGTCGATCACGTCGACGGTGCGGTCCAGGTGGTAGAAGTTGCCCTCGCCGTCCCTGCGGGCGACGTCCCCGGTCAGCCAGTACCCGTTGAGCTCGAAGCTCGTGGTCAGCTTGGAGTCGTTCCAGTAGCCCAGGGTGCGCGACGGGGTCTTCACGGCCAGCAGGCCGACGGTGCCGTCCGGCACCTCCTCGCCGTCCACGTCCAGCACCGCCGCCTTCTCGACCACCTCGAGCGGCTTGCCCACGCAGCGGTCGCTGCGCGGGGTCTCCGGCGTGGTGACCTGCCCGAACAGCGCCATGCCCATCTCCGACGAGCCGAGGCCGTCGATGAACTGCGAGCCCGGCAGCGCGCCTTCCCCGGCCGCTTCGCTGGGCAGCAGCCACGGCTTGATCAGCCCGGCGGGCCGCTCGCCGAGCGACACCAGCCGCCGAATGTGGCCGTAGTGCGCGGAGTCACCGGTGTTGAACCACGAATGCACCTTCGCGGCTCCGGCGGTGGGCAGCTCACCGGTGGCCAGTTCCACGAAGGTCCGCGGGAACGACGCCACCATGGTCGGCTGGAACACCTCCATGACCGGCTCCACCACCTGGCGGCGCCAATCGCCCATCACCATGACCGGCAGGCCCAGCAGGGTGGCGGTCAGGAAGTAGCTCAGCCCGCCGGCGTGGGTGTGCGGCATCAGCGACATCAGCCTGTCGTACGGCTCCGCGGGGAACCGGACCATCCTCGGCTGCTTGCCGTCCCAGAACTGGCGATGCCCCAGGGTGGTCGACTTCGGCGTTCCGGTCGTGCCCGAGGAGTGGATCAGGGCGATGACCTCGTCCATCTCGTGGACGTGCGGGTACACGTCGGGCAGCTGCAGCGACTCCGGGTCGTGCATGCGGACTTCCGCCGCGGGCACGATGAAACGGGGGCGGCGCCGACTCGGGTCGGCCCGGAAGCCGGCCGTCAGCTTGGTCGGATCGTCCGCGACCAGCCCTTCAGCCGCGATGTGGTCGAGATAGCGGATCGCGGTGCCGGTCGGCATCGCATCGTTGATCATCGCCGGGACGGCCCCGAGCGCGGTGAGCGCGAGGAAGTGCAGCAGCGGTTCGAGGCCCTCGCTGACGTAGACGGCGACCGGGTCTCCCGGCCGGACGCCGTTGGCCCAGTACCACGAGGCATAGCGATCGCGGATGGCCTGCAGGTCCAGCAGGCTGTAGCCGCGAACCTCCACCTCACCTCGGTGGTTCGTGCGGTGCGTGTAGGCGAACTGCACCGCGCGATTCGGGTTCACCTCGATCGCCCGCTGCAGGAATGAACCCGCTCCGAGCGTCGGGTCCGCCATGAGCTCCTGGCGGACGGACAGCGGGGCGATGGGGCTCTGCTCGGTCATCGCGACTCCTCGATCGACGCGCTGTCGGTGTTCGGCAGCACTTCCGCGGCCGCCCGGTGGCCGGAGCGGATCGCACCTTCCATGAGCCCGAAGAACTCGGTGCTCGTCTCGGTTCCGGCCCAGTGCACCCGCTGGTGCGGCGTGGTCAGATGCGGGCCGTTGGCGATCCAGTCGCCCGGTCCGAACAACGCCGCGTAGCAGCCGCGGCTGAACTCCTCGTTGATCCAGTCCGTCGCGTGGAACCCGATCGGCTCCGGCAGGCCCGGGAACATCCGGGACGCCTGCTCGAACGCGGCGGCCCGCCGGTCGGCGGCCGGAAGTTCGGCGAAGGTGCGCGCTTCCCGGCCGGTGACGAAACCGGTCAGCACGCCGACACCGCCCTCCCACGGCGAGTCGTCCACAGTGGACAGAAGCGGGCCGTCCGCGCTGACCGACCAGCCGGACAACCCCTGCTCGCGCCACACCGGCCCCGGGTACACCAGGTGCAGCTTGACCGCGCATCCGGGCGCGGTGCGCGAACCGGAGCGTCGCGCAGGCAGCGCGGGCTGGTAGTCGAGGGAGTCCGCGAGCAGCGGTGGCAGCGCGACGACCACCCGGTCCGCCCGTTCCCGGCCGCGGTCGGACACCACGGTCACGCCGTCGGCGTCCTGGTGAACCGCCCGCACCGCTTCGTTCAGCCGCACCTTGTCGCCGAGCCGCGCGGCCAGGTGCTCGCACAGCTGGTGCGCTCCACCGTGGACCCGTTCGGCCTGCGCCCCGCCCTCGAAGGCGTTGAGGAAGCGGATGCCGCCGCCGGAGTTGAGGTAGAACGCCATGTGCAGCACCGAGACGTCGGCCGGGTCGGCAGCCATCATCTCGCCCAGGAACAGCGGGAAGAACAGCTTGGCGTCGGGCTTGAGGTTCTCCTCCGCCCACTGCGCGGCCGTCATCGCGTCCAGCCGTTCGGCGTCCGCGGTGCGCCAAGGCGCCTCGGTGCGCACGGAATCGGCGAGCTCGGCGAGCAGGTCGAACATCTCGCCGAGCTGGACCGCGCTCAGCGGTGGGAACCGCCCGGCACGGGTCTGCTCACCGGACTTCAGCGCGAACCGGCTGGCACCCTCCATCGTGGTCGGAATGGTCTTGAGCCCGCACTCCGCCAGCAAGCGCAGCAGCTCGGTGTGCCGGTCGCCCAGGTAGGCCGCACCGGCGTCGACCCAGTCGCCGTCGGCGACCTCGATGCCGTGCATGCGACCACCGACCCGGTCACGCGCTTCGAGCACGAGCACGTCGGCACCGCCCGCGACCAGCTCGTTCGCGGCCGTGAGTCCCGCCAGCCCGGCACCGACCACGACGACCCTCATGCGGGCACGCTCGCCAGCTTGGCGGACAGCTCGTCCGGCGTCGGCGCCGCGATGAAGTCTTCGATGGTCAGCTCCACACCGCACTCACGGGCGATCGCGCTCAACACCCGGGTCGCCAGCAGCGAATCCCCACCGAATTCGAAGAAATCGGTCCCGCCGTCAACGCCCTGATCTTCCAGGACCCGGCGGAATATCTGAACTAACGCAGACGAATCCATCTCTGTGCCTCCTCGGCGTCATTCCTGACCGGTCATCGCCTCGCGATTACGACGCGTGCTTCCGGTGCGTTCCAGCGCGATCCACTTTTCCGCTGGACGTATAAACGAGTTCGGGTACCGCCCGTGCTCTGCCCGGCACGAGATGCGCCGGGACCGATGCGCGCAAACTGGCGATCACGTCTTTGGCGACCGTCTCGGCCTTTTCCGGGGAGGCCGGGACGACGTAGGCGACCATCGTGGCCCGGCCTGCCGACTGCACTCCCACCACGGCCACCGCCGACACCGCCGGGTGCCGGGCGATGTGCGCCTCGACCTCCCCGGGGTCGACCCGGATGCCGCGGATCTTGATCTCCTGGTCGAGGCGTCCCCGGTGGCTGAGCATCCCGTCCTGAACCCGCTCGACCCGGTCTCCGGTGTGGAAGTAGCGAAGCGGGCCGTCCCCCAGGTCGCGCACCCGGAACCGGTCGGCGGTCGCCTCTTCCATGCCGATGTAGCCGGTCGCGAGCGCCGGCCCGGCGACGAGCAGCTGGCCGTCGTCGTCCAGCGCCTCGACGACGTGCGGCAGCGCCCGGCCTATCGGCGGCGGGACGTCGGCGCCCCACCAGGCACCCTGACCAGGGGCGTCGGGCCCGCACAGGTCCACCGCGTGCGTGACCAGGGTCGTCTCGGTGCAGCCGTAGGTGTTGACCAGCCGGACGTGTTCGGTGCGGGCGCTCGACCAGTCGGCGATCGCCGCCGCGTCCACCGCCTCGCCCCCGATGATCACCAGCCGGACCGGGTCGGGCAGCCCCGCCCCCTCCTCGGCGAGGTGACGGACCAGTTCGCGCCACATGGCCGTCGGCAGGTCGAGGACCGTGATCTCTTCCCGCTCGATCATGCGCAGCATCCGGGGGAACGACCCGGAATGGGCGTCGTCGTGGAAGACCAGCGCCGCACCGGAGGTGAGCGCGGTGAGGATCTCCTCGAAGCAGGTGTCCCAGTTCAGCGAAGCGAACTGCAGAACCCGGTCCGCAGCGCTCATCCCCATCATCTCGCGCAGCGAACGGACCGCCGCGGCGATCGCCCGCCGAGGTGTCATGACCGGCTTCGGCTTCCCGGTCGAACCGGACGTGAAGAGCACGTACGCCCCGCGCCCGGCATCGGTGACCGCCGACCGGGGCGCATCGATCCGGGCCGGATCCGCATCATCGCGGGCATCGGCGGGCACGCCGACCACCGCGACGCCCGCCGGCACCTCATCCGGCGCCGTGCCCACCAGGAACCGGCAGCCGATGGACTCGATCATCTCCGTTCGCCGCGCCGCCGGGTACTTCGGGTCGACCGGGCAGTAGATCCCACCGGCCGCCAGAACGCCGAGCATCGCGACGATCGTGTCGGGCGACCGCTCGGTCAGCACCGCCACCGGGCCGGGGTCGTCACCGAGCCGGCGAGCCATCGCCGCCACCCTGGCGGCCAGCTGCCCGTAGCTCAGCGCGAGCTCGGCCCGCCCGTTCTGCCGCACCGCCGGGCGTTCGGGATGCGCGCGAGCACAGGCAAAGAATGCTTCGACGATGTCCTCGAAGGTCGACTCCCGAACCGAGCCGCCCGAAATCTCCACCCCAGTTAACGACATTTTCCCCATACTCGCGAACACACTGGTCCAACAGTTTTCAAGACGAACAGGAAGTTCAATTCCCGACGATCGCGCAGCGAATGACCCCCACAGATGTCCTATCAGTGGCGGAAACCCGCCGCAGAGTGCCCCAGTAAAGCTACGTGAATGTCGCGGATGTTTCAGTCTTATATCCACTCGATTACGTGAGCGCGACGGTATCAACACCCACCCACACACCGCCAGGTTCGATCACCCACCGGATCGCGGGTGCGCAAACTTGATACTGCATTCAGTTCAATCAGGTGGGTTGAACGGTCGACACCGGCGACCCACCGAGCGCACCCCTGAAGCTTAATCATTCAGGACTAGGTTCGTTGACCTGGAACTATCCGGCCGCCCATCGAGCAGGAGGTGATCTCGATCACGTCCGTGAAAATGGCAAGACTGGAGTGAACGGCCGATTGTTTCACCGTCGCGGCGGGCTACGATCCCGCGCTCTCGAGTTCCGCCGGAGCGTGCCGAGCGGGACCGGGCTGTGCGGCGCACCTTGCAGCCGCACAGCCCGGGTGATCCGGGAAACCGCCGAGCGTCAGCCGAGTTCGGTCACGACCTCGGCTGCGGCACGTCGTCCAGATCGGACCGCGCCCTCCATGTAGCCGATCCAGTAGTCGGTGGTCTCGGTGCCCGCCCAGTGGAGGTGCCCCACGGGCTCGCGCAGGGCGCGGCCGTGGCCGGCCAGCACGCCCGGCGCGGTCACCGCGACCGGACCGCCGCGCGACCACTTCTCGTTGTCCCAGCGAACAAAACCGAAATCGGACATGTTCGCCGCTGCTCGCCCGAAGTACCCGACCAGGCCGCGCTTGCACTCGGCGGCGAACCAGCTCGCAGGCACGTGGTCCAACCGGCGCATCGGCTTCGGCGCGACGAAGCCGATCAGCACGTGCTTGCCGTGGCGGTAGCTCTCGTAAACGACGTCGATGGGCGACCCGTTGCCGACGAGCTGACCGGACAGGCCCGCCTCGCGCCACCACGGACGGTCGTAGATCGCGATGAACTTGCCGATGTTGCCCATCCGGTACCCCGCGGTGAGACGTCGCCGGGCCGCGGGCAGCAGCGGCTCGTAGTCGATGTGACCGCTGATGGCCGGGGACATCGCGACGATCGCCTTGCGACCGCGGTGCACGCCGCGGTCGGAGTGCACGACGACGTGATCGCGGTTCTGGCGGAGATGTCGCACCGGCGCCCCGAACACCACGCGCCCACCGAGTTCGCGGGCGATCCCCTCCGGAATCCGGGCCGCACCGTCCAGGAAGCTCTCCTGGGCCCCGCCGGCGGTGCCCATCAGACGCTGGTAGGTGCCGGGGTTCCGGCTGTCCCCGGCGGCGGCGTAGTAGTTGAGCATGTACAGCGCCGACACCTCCTCCGGCGGCGCGGAGACGACCGCTGAACCGCTGACCCTGCCCAGGATCAGGTGGGCGAGGTCGCTGGAGGAACGTCGGCCGATCCACTCCGTGAACGTGATGGCGTCGAGCTCGGCGGCTCGCGGGTGGCGCCACGGCTCGCCGACCGGGAAACCGGCGGACAGCGCATCGATCTCGGCGATCGCGGCGTCCACCGCGGGGTCGTTCAGCTCGGGCGGAAACGCGTGGTCCACCTCGAAGTAGGACGGCTCTCCATCGCGCCAGAACACGCTCCGCCCGGCCGTGTGGGTCGGCTGGACCGCAACGCCGAAATCGCGCGCCAACGCGAGCATGTTGTCCTGGGTCGGCCCCACGAACTGCGCACCGCCGTCGACGGACAGCCCGCCCGCGGTGCGCACGTCACCGACCCGGCCGCCGGGCCTGGATCGAGCCTCCAGCACCGTGACGGTGAGGCCGGCGGCGACCAGGTCGCGGGCTGCGGCGAGGCCGGCGAGGCCCGCCCCGATCACTACGACGTCGGTGAAGCGCGCACCGGCGGCCGCGGCAGTGGCCGGTGACGCGACAACACCGGCACCCACCGCGAAGGCGGCGCGCAGCACCGACCGTCGATCCATTCCGTTCGCCATGCTTGCTCATCTCCCAACGGACGCTGATGGTGCATTCCGGGAATCAGCTGCGGTGACACCGGCCGGTGCGGCTAGCAACGCCCACCTGCGCGATCCCACCTGCTGACGTTCGTGCTTCTCGAGCGGCTATCCGGTGTGCTGGAGCCATGAGCGGGGCCGGTGCTCGGTGGCGCGTCGAGCCGGTGCACCGGCTTCCTCGATCGCGCCCCGGCGGCCGACCTGCGACGTCCGCCTGCGGCGCACGCGCGCGACACCCCGGTTCCCCCGCCCGGGGAGCGCGGAGGTCAAGAAGGTGGCAGGTTCCTGCCACGAAAACACCCATTCGGAGGTTGTCGAGACGCGTGATAGCACGTCCGGGTACATTTCCGGCGCTCATTCGTGCGAATCCCGATGGCCATTCCCTATCGCGGAAAACTGTCGCCACCCGAGCCCGTCTAAGCGCGCGAAGCGTCGCGGCGAAGCCACCCGGAACGGCAAAAGCGCACGTCACAGCCGCTCGTGCAGAACAGAACAGCCCTATTCGGGTCCACGAAGGAACCAGGTGCACCTCCTTACGCCATCATCGCCTCTTCTAACGTTCCTCCGGGTTCGCGGAAAATGGATACCGGCATCAGCAGCACGGAGGAGACTGGTAACCTCACCCGCGTGGCAGATTCGTCGAATCAGCAATCCGAAAACCACGCATCGTCGCATGACAATGCGACGTCCGAGTGTTCCTCCAGTGAAATCACGACGGCCGGTGCGCAGAAGGCGGGCCCGCGGGAATGGGCCGCGGTCGCCGTGCTCACCTTGCCGGTTCTGCTCATCTCCGTCGACATGACGGTCCTGAATTTCGCCGTGCCGCACATCAGCCGGGACCTCGGTGCCGGTTCCGTCGAACTGCTGTGGATCGTCGACATCTACTCGTTCGTGCTGGCCGCGCTGCTGGTCTCGATGGGCGCGCTCGGCGACCGGATCGGCCGGCGCAAGCTGCTCATGTTCGGCGCCGCCGGATTCGGCGTCGCTTCGCTGATCACCGCGTTCGCCCCGAGCGCCGGCGTGATGATCGCCGCCCGGGCCCTGCTGGGCGTCGCGGGCGCGACGCTCATGCCCTCCACCCTGTCGCTGATCCGGAGCATGTTCCCCGACGGCAGGCAGCGGCAGACCGCCATCGCGGTGTGGGCTTCCGCGCTGTCGGCCGGTTCCGCGCTCGGACCGCTGCTCGGCGGCGCGCTGCTCGAATTCTTCTGGTGGGGTTCGCTTTTCCTCATCAACGTGCCGATCACGATCCTCGTCATCGTTTTCGCACCGATCCTGGTGCGTGAATCCAAGGCCGCGCAGCTCGGCAAGCTCGACCCGGTGAGCGTATTGCTGTTGGCCGCCGCGATGTTCCCCGTGGTCTACGGAATCAAATCGTTCGCCGAGCACGGATTCGATCCGCTGGCCGCGGCCCTGTTCCTGGTCGGCGCCGCCAGCGGGGTGGTGTTCGTCCGCCGCCAGCTCAAGCTCGACGAACCGCTGCTGGACATCGGCCTGTTCTCCATCCGCCCGTTCACCATCGCCGTGATGCTCAACCTGATCACGCTGTTCGCGATGATCGCGGCGCTGTTCTTCCTGACCCAGTACCTCCAGATCGTCCTGGGCCTCAACCCGTTCGTGGCCGGCCTGTCGCTGCTGCCCGGCCTGCTGCTCGCGGTCCTCGCCAGCTTCCTCGCGGTCCCGGTCTCCCGGTGGCTGCGCACGACCGGAACGCTCGTCGTCGGTGTCGGTCTGATGGTCGTCGGGTTCGTGATGTTCACCCTCCTGCCCGACGGCGAGCAGGTGACCTTCGCCGCCATCGCGTTCTCCTTCGTGTGCTTCGGCATGGGGCTGGCCCAGACCCTCACCAACGACGCAGTGGTCAGCTCCGCCCCGGAGGAACGCGCAGGCGCGGCATCCGCCGTCTCCGAAACCGGCTACGAACTCGGCGCCGCCCTCGGCGTGGCCGTGCTGGGAAGCGTCCTGCTGGCCTCCTACCAGTCCGGAATGCCCGACGCACCGGGCGAAGCCGCGCGCAGCGTCGCGGGCGCCGCGGAACTCGCGGGAAGCATGCCCGGCGGAGCGGGCGAAGCCCTGCTGCAGCAGGCGTTCTCGGCGTTCATCAGCGGCATCCACGTCACCAGCGCGGTCGCGGCGGCAATCCTGATCGCCGCCGCGGTGACCACGGCCGTGGTGCTGCGGAAGGCCCGTGCGCCCGAAGCCGGGGCCGGAAGCTGACGACCGGGGGTGTCCGTTCCTCCGGGGAGCGGACACCCCCCGCTTCACCGCGCTCACAGCGTCTTGATCATCCCGCCGTCGAGAACGATCTCGGCCCCGGTGAGGTTGGGAAGCACGCCCGAGGCGACCAGCACGATCAGGCGCGCGATCTCCTCCGGCTCGCTGAACACCCCGGTGGTCACGCCTGCCTGAGCGGGCAGACCGGCGAGCAGCTCCTCCTGGCTGACCCCGTACTGCCGAGCCAGTTTGGCGCCTTCGCTGTCAGGCCCGGTCCACACCGCCGTGCGCACCAGGCCGGGGGAAACGGAGTTGACCCGGACTCCCTGCGGTGCGAACTCCTCGGACAACGCCTTCGTCACGCTCGCCAGCGCCGACTTCGCGGCCGAGTAGGCGACGACTCCCGGAAGCGGGAGCCGGGAGTGCACCGAGCCGACCATCACCACCGAACCACGTCGCTCGACCAGCGAGGAAAGCCCTGCCCGCGTGGCGCGAACGGCGCTGAAGAACGTGGCTTCGAACTCCCGGTGCCAGGATTCCTCCGACACGTCGAGGAACCCGCCGTCCTGCGACTCCGACCCGGACACGTTGTTGATCAGGACGTCGATGCCGCCGAACTCCCCGATCGCGTGCTCGACGAGCCGGGCGGGTCCGTCCGAAGTGGCCAGATCGACGGCGAGGACGTGCGGCGTGGCCTCGCTCAGCGCGGGGCTCGGCGCACGCGCGCCACCGAGCACTCGCGCTCCGCAGCTCACGAGCTCGCGCACCACCGCCAGACCGATGCCCCGGCTCGCTCCCGTGACGACCGCGTTCTTCCCGGCGAGGTCGATCCCCATCGGCCCGGTCACGCGGACCACCGGGGTTCGACCCGATCCTGGTCGGACATCAGCATGTGTTCCTCCTCGTCGTGGTGAGCAGCCGCGGCGCTCGCACCGCTCAGTACCTGTTGGCGGGTCTCGGTCGCCAGGCTTTCAGCGCGCCGCAAGGAGAAAGGCGTCGACGACCTGTGCCGCTTGCGCCGGGTTGAGCCTGGGATCGCAGACCGAGCGGTAGTCGGGGAACGCCAGGTGTTCCTCGAACCGCTCGGGGCCGTCCACGCATTCCGTCACCGGGTCCGGAGTCAGCTCCAGGTGCAGACCTGCCGGCCACTGCCCCCGTTCGCGCAGGACCCGCACGAACGTCGTCACCTCCTCCAGCACGGCGGGCAGGAATCTCGTCTTGACGCCGCCGCTCGTGCGCGAGGTGTTGCCGTGCATCGGGTCGCTGAGCCAGACCACCGGCCCGGCATGCCTGGACACCTCCTCCACCAGGAGCGGTAATCGCCTGCCGACCTCGCCCGCGCCCATGCGCACGATGAGCGTCAGCCGCCCTGGGATCCGGTCCGGGTTGAGCTTGTGAACGAGCTCGACCGCCTCCACCGGCGTGACTGCCGGACCGATCTTCACCCCGATCGGGTTCTGGACGGACTCCGCCAGCCGCACGTGCGCGCCGCCGATGTCCCGCGTGCGCTCACCGACCCAGCCGAAATGCGCGGACGCCGCGAACTTCCCCGTCGAACCGGATCTGACCAGCGGTTCCTCGTACGGGAGCAGGAGCAGTTCGTGAGCCGCGTAGACCCGCTCGGCGGCCGGCCTGCCGATCCACGAGGAACGCATCGTGTCCAGCACCGCCCGAGCGCTGTGGTAGGCGGTCAGCAACCGGTCCGGGTCGGGGGTCCTCAGCACGGGGTCAGCGGCGATGTCGTTCACCGCGTCGCCTCGGTAGCTCGGCAGGCTCCGGCCGTCTGGCAGCTTCTCGTGGGAGGTGGACCTCGGCTTGGCGTACTGGCCCGCGATCCTGCCGATCGTCACCACGGGCAGCTCGGCGCCGGAGCGCAGCACCGACGCCACTCCCTGGAGGTGGTCGAGCTTGCGCCGCACGGTGCTGGGCTCGGCGTCCGCGAACCGTTCGGCGCAGTCGCCGCCCTGAAGCACCAGGGCTTCACCGAGCGCCGCTGCGGCCAGCACCTCGCGGAGGCTGTCGATCTCGTCCTCCGTGGTGAGCCCGGGCAGATCGCTCAAGGTGCGGCGCGCCCGCTCGACGAGTTCACCGTCCGGCCAGTCCGGCTGCTGTGCCGCCGCAGCCGTGTTGAGGGAAAGAGTCACTGAACACCGCCTGAATTGTATGAACCGAGCGTCGCGAAACTTCGTTCCTTCTCCCGCGGCAATGGCCGCCCGTGGGGTATCCGGTCACCCGGAAGCACGACAACGAACGACACGGCGGGCTTTGTCCAGCTTCATCGGTAACCCCGCGACTGCGTGTGGCCGCACTGCCTCTTCGCGGATTCACTAACGGTCTCCGACAAACAGCCTAGCGGTCGGCTGCCGAACGGTTTTCCGGAACGGAGACTAGCACGACCCGTTCTTCCGCACGACTTCCGCGAACAGCTCGACGAAATGCTCCGCGACAGCCGACAAGTCCGTTGACCTGGCCTTTTACCCACCTCCATCGCAGATGGCCGACCATTTCGCACCCACAACGTCAGGAAGCTGCCATTCCCTGGAGATCCACCCGACCGCGTGCTGTAATTCGACCAAGCCGAAGCCCAAACCCGGGAGGCACGCCCATGGCGGAAAACTCAGCGGATTCCTCCCCATTGACGAAGCTGCGGGGCGAGCTCGACAACATCGACGAACGACTCCTCGACATAGTCAGAGAACGCATCGATTGCTGCGTCCGCATCGCCCGCCACAAGAATGAGCACGGCATCCCCATGATGCAGCCCCACCGCATCGGGATCGTCCAGGAGCGGGCCGCGAACTACGGCCGGGCCCACGGCGTCGACCCCGATTTCCTGCGCCGGCTCTACGACCTCATCATCGGCGAGACGTGCCGGGTCGAAGACATCGTGATGGGAAACAGTCCGTCGAATTGATCGCGCCTGGAGAACCCAGTTCGGCGCACGAGACCAGCGGAGAGCGTTCCATTGCTGCGGACGTTGCTTATCGACAACTACGACTCCTTCACCTACAACCTGAACGACCTCCTGCATCGCGTCAACGGCGCGGCCCCCCACGTGGTCACCAACGACACGCCCTGGTCGGACATCGACCTCTCCCGGTACGACTCCATCGTCGTCTCCCCCGGACCGGGTCGCCCGCAGCGGGAGCGCGATCTCGGCATCTCAGCACTCGCGCTGAAGCAGTCCCAGATCCCCGTCCTCGGCATATGCCTCGGGCACCAAGGGATCTCCCACCTGCACGGTGGCCGCGTCGAGCACGCCCCCGAACCGATGCACGGCCGGGTGTGCGAGGTGCACCACTCCGGGACGGACCTGTTCTCGGGCCTTCCCTCACCTTTCAAGGCGGTTCGCTACCACTCGCTGGCCGCAGGCGATCTGCCCGCCGACGTCGAGCCGTTGGCCTGGACCGCCGACGGCGTCGTCATGGCCCTTCGCAGCCTGCGCGCACCGCAGTGGGGCGTGCAATTCCACCCGGAATCGATCCTCAGCGAATTCGGCGCCGATCTGCTCTACAACTTCCGGAGGCTGGTGGAGGACCGGGGCTCGCCGTCCGAGCCGACCGCACCCGCTCACCGCCGGTCGCGGTACCGGATCGAATGCCGGGAGATCGACGCCCTCCCCGAGACCCAGGAGCTGTTCGTCGAGCTGTACGGATCCTCGGAGAACGCGTTCTGGCTCGACAGCTCCAGCGCCGACCGCGGTGTCGGCCGGTTCACGATCATGGGCGACGACTCGGGCCCGCTCGCCGAACACCTCAGCTACTCCGTCTCCGATGGCACCTGGACGATCACCTCCGGCGGCCGGTCCGAAGAGGTCGCGGCAGGGTTCTTCGAGCACCTCAACGACGAGCTCGCCAACCGCCGGGTCGAGCACCCGTCGCGGCTGCCGATCGACTTCAACCTGGGATACGTCGGCGCTCTCGGCTACGAGCTCAAGGCGGAGACCGGTGTGCGGAACCAGCACGTCTCACCGCGCCCGGACGCCCAGCTCATCTTCGCCGACCGGGCGATCGTGGTGGATCACCAGGCCCGCCGCAGCTACCTGCTGGCTCTGATCGACCCGCGCGCCCCCGAGACGATGCGCGGCAGCGCGGAGTGGCTCGACCGGACCTCCGAGGTCGTTCAGCGGCGCTCGGCGGCTGGAGCGGCCACTTCGGAAGCACCCGGCGCCGAGGACGGCGAACGACCGCGGATCCGCTTCGACCAGACGCGCAGCGCATACCTGGACAGCATCGCCACCTGCCTGGAGGCGATCACCGACGGCGAGTCGTACGAAATCTGCCTCACCAACACCGGCGAGACCTCCCCGCTGGCCGATCCGCTGCGGACCTACCTGCGGCTCCGGTCGACGAGCCCGGTTCCGTTCGGGGCGTACTTGCGCGCAGGCAGCACGGCGGTTCTGAGCGCCTCCCCGGAACGGTTCGTCGAAGTGCGCCGGGACGGCCGCGTTCAGGCGAAGCCGATCAAGGGCACCCGCCCGCGCGGTGAAACGCCGGAAGCCGACGCCGAACTCGTGCGCGACCTGGCGACCAACGTCAAGGACCAGGCGGAGAACCTGATGATCGTCGACCTGCTCCGCAACGACCTGCACCGGGTGTGCGCGGTGGGCAGCGTGCACGTGCCCAAGTTGTTCGACGTCGAGACGTACTCGCACGTGCACCAGCTCGTCAGCACCATCGAAGGGCAGCTCGCAGCCGGCAGCACGGCCGTCGACTGCATCCGCGCGGCCTTCCCCGGCGGGTCGATGACCGGTGCGCCGAAGGTCCGCACCATGGAGATCATCGACTCGCTCGAGCGGAGAGCGCGCGGCTACTACTCCGGTGCCATCGGCTGGCTCTCGCTGAGCGGCGCGGCCGATCTGAACATCGTCATCCGGACGCTGGTCAACGACGAGCGGTCCTGCACCTTCGGCGTCGGCGGAGCGATCGTCTCGCTGTCGGACCCCGAGGAGGAGTACCGCGAGACGCTGGTGAAGTCGCGGGCCATGGTTTCGGCCCTCGGCGCGGCCATCGAGGACATCTGATGGCCGACGAGCAGCGCGCACGGCACGACGCGGACCCGCGCCCGCGGGTCGCGGTCGTCGGCTACGGCAACGTCGGCCGCTTGTTCGGCGACCTGCTGGCCGAGGCGGACTGGCACGTCACGGCGATCGACCCGCACTCCCCTTCGGGAACGCCGCCCGCGGGCGGCGTTCCCGATCTCCGCGTGCAGGCCGACATCGGCCGGCCCACGCCCGAACTCCGGCGAGCGCTCTCCGACGTCGACGTGGTGATCGTCGCGGTTCCCGAGCGGGCGGCGCTGGCCGCCGTGGACGTCATCGACGAATGCGTCGGCCACGACGTCAGCATCGTCGAGACGCTGTCCCGCAAAGCGCGCTTCCTCCAGGCCGCTGACGACGTTCTCGCGCCGCGCCCACTGGTGAGCCTCAATCCGCTCTTCCACCCGTCGCTCGGCTGGGTCGGGAACACCGTGACCGCCTCCGTCGTGCGAGGTGGCTCGAACGTGGACCGGCTGCTGCACCTGATCGGTGCAGCCGGTGCCCAGGTGCACCACCTCTCGCCCGGGGAGCACGACCGGTGCGTGACGGTCGTCCAGGCAGTCGCGCACGCCGTCATCCTCGGCTTCGCCACCACGCTGCCGCGTCTCGGTCTGCCGCCGGCCGACGTGATCGCCTGCTCGCCCCCGCCTGCCCGGGCCCTGCTGGCGCTGGCGGCTCGGGTGCTGACGGCGAACCCGGAGACCTACTGGGACATCCAGAACTCCGGAGAACCGGGCGCGACGGCGCGAACCGCCCTGCGGGAATCGGTGGGCGAACTGGACGACCAGGTGCTCACCGGAGACGACACCGCCTTCGAGCTCGCGTTCGCCCGGTTGCGCACGTGGCTCGGCGACGACATCGACCGGTTCGCCGACGACGCGGCTCACCTGCTCGGCGCCCTGGTCGCCCGGAGAAGCGATTCCCGCACCGCCGAGCGGTGAGCACGCCGCCCGGCACCGCGTTCACACGTCCCGTCGCTCCACCCGCATCAATCCGCTTCACCCGCCAATGCACGCTACTACCCTCCAAAGGAGCCACGTGACCAGCGTGAATGATGTGCTGCCGACCAACCGGATCGTTCGGCGGTCCGCGGCCACCACGGACATGTACGACAGAGCGGTCAAAGCCGCGCTGACCGGGCACACCATCACCGGCCGTTCCGGGAAGACGGTCCGGCTGTCGGACGGGTCCGAATGCGTGGAGTTCGTGTCGTGCTCGTACCTCGGGCTGGACGACCACCCGCGTCTGATCCAGGCGGCGCGCTCCGCGATCGACAAGTACGGAATCCACTTCTCGTCCTCGCGCAACAGCATGCAGCCCGTCGAGATCGACGAGCTGGAGGAACTGTTCGGCGAGATCTACCCCGGCATGACCAGCGTGGTGTTCAACTCCGTCAGCAGCGTGCACCTGGGAGTGCTCCCCCTGCTCGGAGCAGGAATCCTGAAGGGCTACCCGGTCTCCGGCAACGGCCCGCTGTTCATCATCGACCGGACGGCGCACGCATCGATGCAGTGCATTCGCGGCGTCCTGGAGCAGACCGGCCCGGCCATCCGGTTCCGCAGCGAGGAACCCGACACCCTCACCGCGGCCCTGGCGCAGGCCCGGTCGCAGAACCGGACCCCGATCGTGCTGGTCGACGGGATCGGGTCGATGGGCGGTCTGATCGACGTCGCGGGCATCAGCGAAGCCGTCGGCGAAGAACGCGGCTACCTCTACATCGACGACGCGCACGGGACTTCGATCAGCGGGCCCCACGGAGCCGGCTACGCCTTCGAGGCGCTGGGCAACCGGATCCCCCCGCAGGTGCTGCTGGTCGGTTCGCTGTCGAAGGCCTTCGGCGGCTCCGGCGGCGTCATCCTGGTGCACTCGCCGGAAGACGCGGAGGTGTTGCGCCGCGAAGCCAACCCGATGGTCTTCGGCCACTCCAACATGATCACCCACGTGGTGGCGAACGCGGAATCGGCGCGCATGCACCTGGACGGAACGGTCGCCACGCTCCAGGACCAGCTGTGGGCCAACGTCGCGCTCTTCGACGAGTGCACCACCCGCAACGTCGTCAACGCAGGAGCGCCCTCCCCGATCCGCGGGCTGGCCATGGAAACCGAAGAGGCCGCGTTCGAGAGCGCAGTGCGACTGCGCGCGGCGGGAATCCTCTGCTTCCCGGTCTTCTACCCGGTCGTCGCCCGGGGCACCGGGCTGCTGCGCTTCGCGATCTCCGCCAAGCACACGCCGGTCCAGATCGAGTCGATCGCCCACCACCTCACCACAGTCTGAATCACCAGGAGAAGCGGATGAGTTCCCGTACTTCCCAGCCAGGTTTCGACGTGATCGTCGTGGGCAACGGCGCCCTCGGCTCGTCGCTCGCCGTCGAGTTGGCCGGACGTCAAGGGTCGGTCGCGCTGATCGGCCCGGCGCACCGCCCGTACGCGGCCTCGGCCGCGGCCGGCGCCATGCTCGGCTGCTTCGGCGAGGTCACGACGGCGCTGCTGGACAACGCGCACGGCATGACCAAGTTCGATCTCGACCTCAAGGCCAAGGACATCTGGCCGGAGTGGTTGCAGAACATCTCCGACGGCACCTCCGACGGCACCGAGCTGCTCACCGCATCGGGCACCACGGTGCTGCTCAACACGGTCGGCAGCGGCCCGATCGACTCGGGGAACTACGCCGCGATCCGGGCGATGCTCGACAAGTACGACGAGCCCTACGAGAGCGTCGACCCCGCCGACATCTCCTGGCTCGACCCGGACCCGAACTCGCGTCCGCTGGAGGCGCTGCACATTCCGGGCGAGCACGCGGTGGACTCCGGGCGACTCCTGCGGCGGCTGGAGCGCACCGCCGAGGACCGGGGCGTGCACGTCGTGGACGACCAGGCCGTTTCGCTGGTCAACAGCGATGGGCAGGTCCGCGGCGTCGTGCTCGCCAGCGGCGCGACGTTGAGCGCCCGGAAGGTGGTGCTGGCGGGCGGTGTCGGCTCCCAGGACCTGATCGACTCGGTTCCCGGCCTCGGCGCGTGCATCCCCCGCCTGGTCGCCGGTTACGGGGTGTCGGTCGTGATGACCACGCAGGACGGCACGCAGCCCGAGTCGGTGATCCGCACGCCCAACCGCGCCTTCGCCTGCGGTCTGCACGTCGTGCCCCGGGGTCTGGGGCGCGTGTACGTCGGCGCGACCAACATCATCAACCCGCGGCCGCTCGCCGACCCGGTGCTGCGCGACCTCGAATTCCTGACCGGCTGCGCGCACCGGCAGATCCGCCGGAACCTGTGGTCCAGCAGCATCGTCCAGGTCAACGTCGGCAACCGGCCGGTTTCGCTCGACGGCTTCCCGCTGCTCGGTGAGACACCGCTGGACGGCCTGTGGATGATGACCGGCACCTACCGCGACGGGTTGTTCCTCTCGCCGCTGCTGGCGCGGGAGTTCGCCCGCCGGCTGTCGGGCGAGGAACCCGAGCTGGACCTCGACGCCTTCACCCCGGAGCGCGCGCCGCTGGAGGGCGTGTCCCGCGAGGCCGTGATCGACACGACCGTCGAGCACATGCTCGCGACCGGCTACGAGCACCACTGGAACATCCCGACCGACTGGCAGGAGTACCTGGCGGCCGACCTGAAGCCGATCTACACGCGGTGGGCGGACGAGATCGACGCCGGGTTCACCCCGCCGCCCGAGCTCCTCGCCTCCTCGCGGCTGCACCCGCACATGGTCGAGTGGCTGCGGTCCTACTACGACAACTGCCGAGCGAAGTTCGGCGCCCCGGCGAGCGCGGAAGTCCGCACTGTCCGGGATCAGGTCGACAGGGCGCAGGAAGTCCTCACCTCCGCGCAGGTCTGGGCTCCCCGGCAGGACGTTCTCGCCCTGGCGGCGCACGTGACCCACAGCACCCCGGAGACCCTGGACCTCGACGCGTCCCTGACCGGAGCCGGCGCCGAGGAGTTCTGGTCGTTGGTCCGACGCCGGGCCGACCGGGTGCCGCTCGAGTACCTGACCGGCCGCGCAACGCTGTTCGACCTGGAATTCCACGTCAACGAAGGCGTTTTCATCCCGCGCGTCCACTCCGAGGCGATGATCGAGAACGCGCTCGCGCGGTGCTCCGTCAACCGCCTCCGCGCGGTGGACCTGTGCACCGGGTCCGGCGCCATCGCGCTGGCCATCGCCCGGTTGCGCGCCGACGCGACCGTGACCGGCGTCGACATCTCCGCCGCGGCCGTTGAGTGCGCGCGGCGGAACGCCGAGCGGCTGCAGGAGAAGGTCCCGAACGCGGCGGAGTTCATCGAGGGCGACGCCTCCGATCCCGATCTGCTGGCCGATCTGGCCGGTGGCGTGGACCTGATCACGGCGAACCCGCCGTACGTCCCGCACAGCCTGCAGATCCCCCCGGAATGGGCCGTCTACCAGCCCACCGAGGCGATCTACTCGGGGTGGGACGGGCTCGACCTCACGCGCTCGATCGCGGCGACCGCGGCACGCCTGCTGAAGAAGGGCGGAGTGCTGGCGATCGAGCACTACGACACCGTGGTCGACGACGTCGTGGACATCCTGCGGTCGGCCGGGTTCACCTCGGTGACCAGCCACACCGATCACGACGGTTTCGCCCGCTACGTCGTCGCGCAGTACCTGGAGGCATGACCTGGTGACGTTGTCACGACGAGCCCTGCTCAAGGGTGGCGTTGTGGTGGGCGGCGCGGTGGCACTGACCGGGTGCACCGCGCCGCCGGCACCGGAGCACGGCGCCGGGATCATCATCCGCCAGGCCACCAACATCGCCCTCTCGCACCACGCCGGAACGCGCGTCCTGGCCTTCGACGCGGGCAACGTGCTGTGGGTCCTCCCGCTCGCCGGCGGGCAGGCCCGGCGGCTCACCGAGGACGCCGAGGACGCGACCTGGCCGTCGTTCTTCCCCGACGGGAAGCGGATCGCGTTCCAGTCCTTCCGCGACGGGGTCTACGACATCGCTTCCGTCGACGTGGCCTCCGGGGCCGTCGAACGGCTGACGCGCGGCCCGCAGTACGACGTGGACCCGTGCGTTTCCCCGGACGGGAGCCGCGTCGCGTACGTCTCCGACGCCGGAGGCACCAGCGCGGTGTGGCTGCTCGACCGCGCCGACGGCCGGCCCCGGCCGCTGGTCGGCACCGACGACGAGCTCGCCTACCGCGCGCCCACGTGGCATCCGGACGGTCAGCGGATCGCCTACGTCGCTGGTGACTCGGCTGTCGAGGTCCTGCATCTGGCCACCGGCGACCGGCGAGTGCTCCACACGGCCCCGGCGGGACAGTCCTTCCGGGGCACCTCCTACGGTCCGAGCGGCGATCTCGCCTACGTGCTGGTGGACGGCCCGCGGTCCACGCTCTTCCGCGGTGGAACCGCTCTGTCCGCCGCTGCCGAAGAGGTCGCCCCGCTGCCACCCGCGTGGTTGTCGGCGGACGAGCTCGCGTACGGCGCCGACGGCCACATACGCCGACGCCGCACCGGAGACCGGGACTTCGTGGCGATCCCCTTCAGCGCAGCGCTGGCGGCCCCGGGCAGTCCACCGGAGATCCGGCGGCCGATCTCCTTGCCCGAGCAGGCGGCACTGCGCGGCATCGTCGGCCCCGCGCTTTCCCCTGACGGCTCCACGGTGTGCTTCCGCGCCTTGAACGCGCTCTGGTTGCTGCGGTTGGGCGGAGCAGCGGAGAAGATCGTCGACGACGGCTACTTCAACGCCGACCCCTCCTGGGCGCCCGACGGCCGGTCCGTCGTGTACTCCAGCGACCGCAGCGGTGTGGCCAACCTCTGGCGGCACACCATCGGCGAGGGCTGCGAGCCACTGACCGATCTCCCGGACGGCGCGTTCGTCCCGAGCGTCGACCCGAGCGGTGACCGGATCGCCTTCCAGGACGAGGCCGGGACGACCTCGGTGCTCGACCTCACCACGAGCGAGATCCGCGAACTCGTGCCCGCCGCCGACTACCCGGGCAAACCGTCCTGGTCCCCTGACGGCCGCTACCTTGCGATGACCGTCACGAGGCCGGCCTCGGAACGCGATGCCGCCGGTCACAACGACATCATGGTGGTGGACGTCGAGAGCGGGAACAGCACGGTCCAATCGATCGCACCTCACCGGTCCATCGCGACCCGCAACGGCGACGGGCCGCTGTGGTCGCCGGACGGGAAGTCGCTCATCGCCGTGGTGGACAGCCTCGTGCACCGCGTGCCCGTGGCCCGCGACGGAACGATCGCGGGCCCTCCCTCGCCGCTGTCCGAGCTGGTGGCCGATTCGGTCTCCGTCTCCGCTTCGGGGGACGTTCTCTTCCTGTCCTTCGGGAAGGTGGTGATCCTCGGCGGCGAGCAGCACACGCCACCCATCACCTGCCGGCAGCGGAAACCACCGCCCGCGGCCACGATCCGGGCGGGGACGCTGTGGGACGGGCACTCCGACGGGTACCGCGAGAACGTGGACATCAGGATCGAGAACGGCTTCATCACCGCTGTCGATCCCGCGCGGCCCGACGTCACGCCAACGGTGGACGCGAGCACCAAGTGCGTCATCCCGGGACTGATCGACGTGCACAACCACTGGCACTTCCGCGGCCGCCAGTGGGGCAGCAGACAGGGCCCGCTCTGGCTCGCGTACGGCGTGACCACCAGCCGCTCACCCGGCGACCCCGCGTATCAGATGCTGGAAACCCGCGAGTCGATCCACTCCGGGGCCGCGGTGGGGCCGCGCTTCCTCGGTTCGGGCGAGCCGCTGGACGGCACCCGCAACTCGTTCGCGTTCATGCGCACCGTTTCGTCCGAGGCGCAGCTCGCCCGGGAACTGCAGCGCATCGTGGCGCTCGACTACAACGTCGTCAAGTCGTACCAGCGCCTGCCCGTCACCTTGGAGCGCTCGCTCGTCGAGCAGCTGCGCGACCGGGGCATCCCCGTCGTCTCGCACTACCTCTACCCCGCCGTTGCGACCGGCCTCAACGGCATGGAACACACCGGCGGCGGCAACAGGCTCGGCTATTCGCGCACGCTCAGCGCTGCTGGAGGCCGAACGGCCGAGGACACGATCCGCCTGCTCAGCTCCTCGGACATGTGGGTGTCCTCCACTCTCCTGTTCGCCAACGAGATGTTCGTCGACTCTCCCGACCTCGTCGAAGATCGTCGCACCAAGGTCCTCTTCCCCTGGTGGGAGTACGAGCGCCTCAAGGAGAAGGCGCGCCAGGCCGCCGGCCCCGGCAACGAGCTCAACCGAGCCTGGACGCGAGGCGACGTCGATCTCCTGCTCCGCGTCCACCGGGCGGGCGGGCTCGTCGTGGCGGGCACGGACGCGCCGCTGGACGACATCGGCATCAGCATCCACCAGAACCTCCGCGCCATGGTGAAGCACGGCTTCTCCCCGGTCGACGCGCTGAGAACCGCGACCTCCAACGCCGCGGTCGCCCTCGGCGCCGAAGGAGAGCTGGGCTGCATCAGAGCGGGGGCGCGGGCAGACCTCCTGATCATCGACGGCGACCCCCTCCGGGAGATCCGGGACACCTCGCGCATCGAGCGCGTCTTCGTCGACGGCCACGAACACGACGTGGCGGGTCTCTTGGCACCGTTCGAGAACCTGCCCGAATGCCGCGGCGCTCGACCGCAGCCCTACGCACCGCAAGCCTGCTGCCGGAGAGGAAGCTGAATGATCGAAATCACATCTCCCATCAAGACCGCACGCCTCGTCCTGCGGCCGTTCGCCGAACGCGACGAGGACGACATGCTTGAGTTCGAGTCGCGTCCCGACGTGGCCCGGTACCTGCTCAACGAGCCACGCACTCCCGAGGACAACGCGAAGGAACTCGCCGTCCGCCTGAAGCAGCACGCCCTCCGCGAGGAGGGCGACACCCTGATGCTCGCCATCGAACTCGGCGGGAAGGTCGTCGGCTACACGCTCCTGATCTGGCTCAGCCGGCACGACCAGCAGGGCGAGTTCGGCTACGTCCTCCACCCCGACCACCACGGCAAGGGGTACGCCTCGGAGGCCGCCGCCGAAATGCTGCGGATAGGTTTCGAAGAGCTCGGCCTGCACCGCATAATCGGGCGGTGCGATCCGCGCAATTCCGCGTCGGCCGGACTCATGGAGCGCCTCGGCATGCGCAGGGAGGCGCATTTCCTCGAATCGCAGTTCTTCAAGGGCGAGTGGGGCGGGGAGTACCGCTACGCCCTGCTCGCCGAGGAATGGCGCAGATCTCGCCGGGCGTCGTGATCATAGACATTGGACCCTGCGATCGACGCATCGACGCAGGGTCCAACCAACCTCTTTCACGTGCTCAGCACGGGGGCGTCCTCAACAGGCGAACACCACGACCACGTCCACTTCCCCGAGAACTCCCCAGCCCCGCCCGTCGAGGAGATCGCCGCCTAACAGAGGAGTCTTGGGCAGATCAACCCGCTTCTCGCGGCCTCCACCCCGGCCGCGAACCTGCCCACGACGTCGAGTTCTTCCATTATCTTGGCTATCCTGCGCCGAACAGTGCGCACGCTCAACGAGAGCCGTCGCGCGATCTGCTCATCGGTGTAACCGACCGCCAAGTAGCACACGATCTGGCGGGACAGGTCGATCCGTTCGCCTTCTTTGCAGATCAGGCACGTCGCGGTGACGCCACATCCCTGCGCACCGGGCTTCATCTTCCACTCACGCCGAACAACGGGCCTCGAACCACCGCAACCGAGCATATTCGGGTCATCGGCACAACGAACATCCGCGATCTCCCTGAGTGAGATTGGTGATTTACCGGTTGACCTGAGCCCAGGGCTGTGAACCCCACCACACCCGCACTGGGACCCCAGACTCCCTGCTGGACCGCTCGACGCTGAGCAGGCCGCACTCGGGCGCAAGGAGCGCCGTCTGGTCACGTTATCCGGATCCCGGGCCGCTCACCTGGACTACAGCGCACAACACCTGGACCCACGGCGAACTGCTCGGCCCCGGTGTGGAATTCGGCGCAACCGGGATCGGCCCGCGGATGCCGGGCGCTCGGGCAGAAGCACTACAGGCGGTGGGTCCTACAGCGGACTCGGGATCTTCTGCTCCAAGTTCAGCATGCGGTATTCACGCGGCCTTATCCCGTACGTGGCGCGGAACAACCGCGAGAAGTAGCTGGGATCCCGGAAACCCCACCGGGCGGCTATCACGCCCACCGAGCTGCACCGCTTCGCCGGATCGGCCAAGTACCGCCGGCACTGCTCCAGCCGCCGCAGCCGAATCCACTCCACCACCGTGGATTCCTCGCCCTCGAAGAGCTTGTGCAAGTAGCGGGTCGAAATGTGGTGCGCCTCGGCTATCTTGTTCGGCGACAATTCCGGGTCGTGCAGGTGCCGATCGATAAAGGAGTACACCCGGGTCCGCAGCACGCTGCGGCTGCTCTCCGGAGCAGCGACCGAATCGCCGGCCGCGCTGCTGGTCAGGCCGACCGCGAGGAGATCCAGCAGGACGTTCGACAGCCGCACCGCGTCGTCCCCGTACGGCACGCCCTCGTCGAGGTTCTCGGCCAGTCCGATCAAGAAGGACGAGACCAGCTTGCCTATGCCCGACCCGCCGTTTATCCGCACGGCCGTCAGGCCCTGCACCGCCTCGGCCCGGAGCGGCAGCAGGTGGCGCGGGAAGGTCAGCGATATCGCCCGCACCAACGAATTCGGCCGGCAGGCCAGCAGCGACGGACGCGTGACGTCCAGCATCCCGAAGTCGCCTCGATCGAACACGGCCTCGCGCCCGTCCTGGCCGAGCACGACGGATTCACCGCCCAGCTGCAGTTCGAGGATGTAATCGTCCGCCTCGCCCTGGCGGATGTGCTTCGCGCTGCGGGAGATCTCGTAACCGCTGGACGCATAATGCTCGATGAGCGAATAGTGGACGGCCCCGAGACTGGTCGAAACTATGCGACCCCAGAACGTCTCGTCTCTTCTGTCAATCCGCGCGACGCACCGAACGAAATTGTCCGACACCACGTGCTGCCAGTAATCGACGCGTTCACCGAATGGTACGTCATCCGTGCAAACCCGGACCACCACATATCTCCCTCGCCACAAGCATCACACCCGCATGATCGACACGCCGATCTTGAATCATGGGCCAAAGCCGATGGAAGGTCAACCGCCACCTTTGTACGATCGGCGCGCGACCCGGAATGAAAATTCCCGTTGCCGACGTCCGAATCCTGGAACGGGAAGCCGGGGCACGCGCGGACCGGACGTGGTCATCCGGCGGGCCACGGGTGGGCGTCCCGCAGCAGTCCGAGCATCCCGGAGACGAGCCGCATCTGCTCGACCGTCCGGATGTCCGCCTCCAGCAGCCGCGGGCTGCACACCAGCACCGCCACCGACTGCGCTCGCGACAGCGCCACGTTCAGCCGGTTGCGGGAGAGCAGGAAGTCCAGGCCGCGGGGCAGGTCGATCGCCGACGAGGACGTCATCGTCGTCACCACCACCGGGGCCTCCTGGCCTTGGAACCGGTCCACCGTGCCGACGCGCACGTCGCCGAAACCGGCATCGGCCAGCGCGCGGGTGACCGTCCGCGCCTGCAGGTTGTACGGCGCGACCACCAGGAAGTCCGCGTCCTCCAGCGGACGGCCCTGCCACGTGCGCCCGTGCAGCTCCGCGATCACCGACACGACCTTCGCCGCTTCTTCCACCGACCGGGTGGTGTTCCCGCGGTGCTCCACCGACGCGAGGTACAGCCCGGAGGCGAAGCCGTCGATCGAGCGGTCCGCGGCCGGGTGCGAGTGCAGCAAACCCGCGTACGACAGCCGGGAGACCGGCGCGCACACGGCCGGGTGCATGCGCCGCGTCAGGTCCAGGAAGTAGCCCAGCTCGGGCGGCATGATGTCCGCGTCGCCGATCAGGTGCCCGAGCGCCGACGCCTCCGCGCCCGCCGGGTGCGTGCCCTGCACGACCTGCGGCAGCTGCTGCGGATCGCCCAGCAGCACCAGGTTCTTCGCGCACATCGACACCGCCAGCGCGTCCGCGAGCGCGAACTGCCCGGCCTCGTCGATCACCAGCACGTCGAACGGTTCCTCGCGCACGGCGGCGTTGGCGAACGTCCACGCGGTGCCGCCGACCAGGTGCCCGTCGTTGTGCTCGTCGCGCCACTTGGCCAGCGCGTTGTTCGTCTTCGGCTGCTCCCACGGCAACGCGGGATCCGGCGTCCGGCGCGGCCGTTTCGCGCACGCCATCGTCGGCGCGTTGCCGAGCGCGGCGGACAGCACGTTCTCCACGGCCTTGTGGCTGTTGGAGGTCACACCGACCGTCCGCCCGGACCGCACGAGGTGCGCGATCAGCTTGCCCGCCAAGTACGTCTTGCCCGCCCCGGGCGGGCCCTGCACCGCGAGCACCGATCCGTCGAGCGCGTCGACCGCCTCGATCACGGCGGCCACCGAGTCCTCGCCCGGTGCGGGCAGCGCACCGCCGCGCAATCGCGGGATCCGGCGCAGCAGGTCCACGCCCGGGTGCGCGGGCAGCTCCGGGAGGGTTTCGCCGACCAGCCGGGCCAGGTCGGCCACCGCCTCGTCCTTCGGCGCGGGCCGCACCGGGCCGCCCGGCAGGACCGCGACCGGCAGCTCGTTCGACGTGCTGTCCGGTGTGCTGCTCTCCTCCAGCGTCAGCTCGACGGCCGATGCCGCCACGACCTTCGCGTCCCGCGCGTCGGCGCCGTACCGCAGCCGCACGCCGTCGCCGACCGCGAACGGATGCGGCCGGTCCGGGTCGCACGCCACCGTGAGCGTGCGCTTGGCCGTGCGAAGCCGGCCCGACGGCGGCACCCACTCCCCCGCCGACACCGACACCGGCACCGCGCAGGTCGTGTCCACCTCCAGGTCGCCGACCGGCGCGGCGAGCTGCCGGAAGAACTCCCACCACGCCGGGTTCGTCTCGCGCCGGTGGTAGCCGACGGAGGCGGCGAGCAGCGCGCGAGCGCGGTCGTCCGGGGTGAAGTCAGCGGGATCGTCGGGCAGGCCGTCGAGCAGCGGGTCGACCAGCGCCGCCAGCGCGGCCGCGCGTTCGGCCCGGCGCAGCGCGGCCTCTTCCTCCTCCGTCTGCCGGATCAGAGCGTCCACTTCGGACTCCGGCGCCGGGGCGGCGAGCTCGATGCCCGCTTCCTCGCGGACGCGGTGCAGGAACTCCAGCAGCCGCAACGTGGACACGCAGTCGTACTCGTTGTAGTCGGCGATGCCGCGCAGCACCTCGTCGGCCTCTTCGGCGTCACCGGCCTTGGTGAGCGTCAGGTAGTCCTCGTACGCCTCGATGCTCGACGCGGCCGTCTTCACCTCGCCGTCGCGGGCTTCCGGCATGTACAGCGGTTCGAGGTACTTGATCGAGTACGACCGCTGGCCGACGCGCAACGCCTTGCGCACCACTGCGTACAGGTCGATCATCCGGCCGCCGCGCAGCAGCTCGTCCACGGCTTCCTCGCGCGTTCCGTGCACCGCGGCGAGCCGCTTGACGGCCGTGACCTCGTACGGCGCGTAGTGGAAGATGTGCGCGTCCGGATCGTCGGTGAGCCGGGCGGTGGCGAAGTCGATGAACTCCTCGAAGGCGCGCTTCTCCTGGAGCCGCGTGTGCGCCCAGAACGGTGTGAACCGCATGTCGGGCGTGACGGCGCCGAACAGGTACTCCAGCCCGGTGCCGGCGAGCGCGTACGGATCGCCTTCCATGTCGAAGAAGACGTCTCCCGGGCTCGGTGGCGGCAGCTCGGCCAGCGCCGTCGGGTCGATGACCTCGTAGGCGAGTTCCCCGGTCCGGTCCTGCCGCACCTGGATCGCGGCCTGCGCCCGCAGGTTGGCGAAGGTGTCCGCCGACATGTCGCGCGGCCGGTCGGCGGGCTCGGCGGTGGCGAGCGCGTCGATCGTGCCCAACCCGGCCGTCACGAGCTTGCGCCGCTGTTCGCCGCGCATGCCCGCGACCAGCGACAGATCCCGGTCCGCCTCGCGCGCGGAAGAGCAGTGGTCGGCGAAGCCGCAGCCGTTGCAGGCGGGCCGTTCGTCGGCCCACATGCGTTCCGGCAGCCCGGGCGGCCGCGTGACGAGCCGGTTGCGGAGCCGGTCCAGCAGCGGCAGGAAGTCGTCGACGCGCAGGCTGCGCTTGGTGCCGTCGCCGAGCAGCAGGTGCATCTCCGGCCCGGCCGGCCAGCCGGCACGGCGCAGCGCGTCGGCGTACGCGGTGAGCTGCAGCACCGCCGACGGCTTGGCGTGCCGCGCGAGCTTCGTGTCGTAGACCTCGTAGCGGCCCTGGTCATCGCGGAGCAGGAAGTCGGCGCGCCCGGAGAACTCGCCGTCGTGGAAAACGGCCTGGTAGATGACCGGTGCGCCGGCCCGCAGCGCTTCCTCGGTGGCCTTCGCGGCGGCGACCTGATCGGGCTCTTCGATCTCGACCACGGTCTTGCGCTCATCACGCAACCGCTCGAGCGTGGCGGCCTCGTGCGCGCGCCCGTGCTTGACGGCCAACCGGTCGGGCGCGGTGCTCGGACGCGGCGCGCCGGGCACCCCCGCCGCCAGCGCTTGCTTGAGAATGCTGCGGTGCTCGCATTCGAGCAGATCGGCGAGGTCGGACGGCGTATGCATCGCCAGGCAGTCTGGCATGCGCACCCATCCGAGCCAGCACCACGGGTACCGACACGCCGAGCCGCCGCTGCCGCCGCACCGGCGGGTGATGCGCGACGCAGTGCTCGACCGAACCGCTGTGCCCGCAGGTATGCGGCTTCAGATCAGTCGCGACCGGGAAGCAGGCGCACGGCGAGCACGGTTCCATCCGGATGGACCGAAACGGGAAGTGATTCCCGTCGGCGAGCTCGACGTCCAGCCCACCGCCCTCGGTGTTCGGCGCGCTCAGCCAGCCGCCGCCTCCCTCGGCGCAGAGCGCGTGGACGGTGACGTGGTCGTCCGTGGGCAGTTCCGTGCTGAAGATCAGAGCAGGGTCCCGTTCCGATGTGCACCGCCTCCACGACATCCAGGCCGAGGTGTTCGCCAGCGGTGACGAGGATCGGCTGCTGCAGGTGTTGCGCAACCTGCTCAGCAACCCACAGCAGCACACACCCACCGGCACACACCAGTTGCCGTGGCGGTTCGCTCGCTACCCGGCGACCGGGTCGAGCTGCCCGTCACCGACCACGGGCCCGGCATGGACCCGGCCCGCCGCCCGCTGAGCAACCGACATCCGACGAGGGAATCCCTCTGGGGCACTCGGAGGTTCAGCCTGTTGAGCAGGGCAGCGCCGGGAGTCGTTCGGGCGACGATCAGGGAGCGACAGCTGCCGCTTCGAGCTTCCTCTTGATCAGCGCCATCTGGACGCGGGTGTTGGCGTTGATGCGCTCGGTCATCGCCTCGTCGTCGATCGGCGCGTCCGGCTTCATCGTGAAGTCCTGGATCCAGCGCATCCGCACGCCGTCGTCGACCTCCTCGTAGGTCCACCGGATGTTCATCCGCCCGAACGGACCGGTCTCGACTCGGCGTGCGTGGACGGTCCTGGTCGCCGGATCGGCGATTCGTTCCGACACCCAGCTCCACGCCCTGCCGCTGGAGTCGGGTCGCGTGGTCAGCCGGAACAGCACGCGGTCACCTTCGCGTTCCAGCACCTGCACCGAGTCGTACTCGCTGAACAGGTTCGGCCAGTCCTCCACGTCGTTGGTGCGGTCCCACACGAAGCGGAGTGGCGCTGCGATGGTGATCTCGTTGTCGGTGTGCCCGGCCATCTCATGCCCTCCCGTCGAGCAGGAGCAGCAGGTCTCTCGGCGAGTGGTCGGTGTTCAGGTCGACGGTCTCGGACAAGCCGCAGTCGCGCTGGAGCTGTGCCACGACTCCCAGAAGGCCGAGGGAGTCCACGCCGAGCTCGGCGAAGCTCTGGCCTGCGTCGTCGACCTGGTCACCGGTGACCGGGACACCGGTGCAGCGGCTGATCAGCGCGGCCAGCGCGATGGAGGAAAGAGGTCGGTTCGTCTCGGGTGTGTGCATCTCAGTCATCTCCTCGGGTCGAAGCGGGACGTCTCAGGACCAATGCGGAGTTGCCGCCGTGCAAGCCCCGGGCCAGCACGAGCGCGGTGTTGATGTCGGCCGGGCGGGCGTGCGTCACGAGATCCAGGTCGAACGGGCAGTCGCGGATGTTGGGCGTCGGCGGCACGATGCCGTGCTCGATGGCCAGCACAGCGGCCGCGACGTCGAGTGCCGCCGCACCGGCGTAGCAGCGGCCGTAGCCGGTCTTGGGCGCAGTGACCGGAATCCGGTTGGCACCGTCGCCCAACAGCCGCCGCAGCGCACGCTCCTCGGCCCGATCGGCTTCGGGGTCACCCAGCGCATCGAGGAAGACGACGTCCACATCGGACGCATCCACGTCGGCATCGGCGAGAGCGAGCCGGGCCGCGCGCTCCAGCCCTTCCGCCGACCGGTCGAAGCACCGAGGACCGGTGAACGTGGCTCCATGCCCGGCGATCGCCGCTCGCGCCCTGGTGCCGCGCCGACGAGCTGCGCGGGCGGACTCCACGACGAGCATCGCACCGCCCTCACCGGGGATGAACCCCGCGGCGTGGGAGGTGAACGGCAAGTAGGCGGCGGCCGGGTCGGCAGCGGAACTGAGCAGCTCGAAGCCGAGTTGGGCGCACACCGCGTACGGGGACAGCGGCGCCTCAGCACCACCCGCCAGCATCGCAGCGCCGCTCCGGACGTCGTCGCGGGCGGCGGCCAGCACGTCGAGGCCACCGGCTTCGTCGGCGACCAGCACACCGCACGGTCCGCGAAGCCCGTTGCCGATGGAGATCTGGCCGGTGGTGGCCGCGTAGAACCACGCGATCGACTGATACGGGCCGACGTGCTCCGGGCCACGCCGCCACAGCTGCTGGATCTCCTGCTGCCCGAACTCGACACCGGCGCTGAAGCTGGCCGTGACCACACCGAATTCGAGCGGTGGGACGACGGCCGGGTCCAGACCGGCGTCACGCAGCGCCAACTCGGCCGCGGCGAGACCGAAGTGGGTGAACCGGTCGGTCTGCACGGCGACTCTCGGGTCGATCCAGTCGGATGAGTCGAAGCCGACGACCTGGCCCGCGACCTTGACCGGATAGGGGTTGGGCTCGAACCGGGTCAGCGGGCCGAGCGCGGGACGCCCGTCACGCAGTGCTCGCCAGAACTCGTCGGCGCCGATCCCGTTCGGCGCCACGACGCCGAGCCCGGTGATGACCGGTGTGCCGCTCACGGTCGTCTCGCTCTGCTCAGCAGGAGGGCGGACTGGAAACCGCCGAATCCGCTGCCGACCGACAGCGCCGTGCGCAGCGCCTGGTCCCTGGCCGTGTGCGGCACGTAGTCCAGGTCGCACTCCGGGTCGGGGGTGTCGAGGTTCGCCGTCGGGGGCACGACGTCGTGTACCAGGGCCAGCACGCAAGCGAGGGCCTCGATGGCACCGATCGCGCCGAGGGAGTGCCCGATCATCGACTTGATCGAGCTGACCGGCACGGCGTACGCCCGCCGGCCCAGCGCCCGCTTGAACGCCGCGGTCTCGTGCCGGTCGTTCTGCCGGGTGCCCGAACCGTGGGCGTTGACGTAGTCGATGTCGGCAGGGGCCAGCCGCGCTTGGTCCATCGCACACCGGATGGCTTCGGCCATCTCGGCACCGTCGGTGCGCAGACCGGTCATGTGGTAGGCGTTGCTGCGATTGGCGAATCCCACGACCTCGGCCAGCACCGGGGCGCTTCGGCCGACGGCGTGCTCCCACTCCTCCAGCACCAGCACCGCCGCCCCCTCGCCGATCACGAACCCGTCCCGGTGCAGGTCGAAGGGGCGAGCGGCGTGCTCGGCGTCGTCGTTGCGCGCCGAGGTCGCCCGGATGGCGTCGAAGCAGGCCACCGCGATCGGCGAGATCGGGGACTCCGCCGCGCCCGCCACCATCACGTCGGCACGGCCTTCCCGGATGTGCCGGGCGGCGTGCCCGACCGCGTCCAGGCCGGCCGTGCAGCCGGTGGATATCGTCTGCACGACGCCCCGAGCACCGACCCGGCAGGCGACCTCTGCGGCCAAAGTGGACGGTGTCAGTGCCAGGTGCAGGCACCGCGACGCCCTGGCGTGGTCGACCACCCACCGGTTGCCCGAGTCGGAGGTGGCCACGTAGTCGTGCTCGAGCTGCGTCGTGCCGCCCACGGCCGAACCCATGCACACGCCGACCCGCCAGGGATCCGACACCTCCAGCCCCGCCTGGCCCCACGCCTCGTCGACGGCGACCGCGGCGAACTGCACATAGCGATCCATCCGGGCGATCTCGGCCGCGGTCAGGCCGTTCTCGGTGCCGTCAAAGTCGCATTCGGCGGCGATCCTCGAACGGAAGCCCTCGACCGGGAACAGCGAGATCCCCCGGGTAGCGGTGCGCCCGGACGTCAGCAGCTCCCAGAAAGCCTTCGTGCCCGCACCTCCCGGTGCCACCACCCCCAAGCCGGTGACTGCGATTCGATGCGTCATGACGACGGCTCGGTGTCGACGTGGCCCAGCTCCGGCCGGGGCGCCAGCGGGCTGAGGTGGAAGACCAGACGCGCGAGTCGCGGCCCGGTGTTGCGCACCCGGTGCCGGACGTCGATCGGCACGAAGACGGCCTGGTGCGGCCGAAGCGCATGGGCCACGCCGTCCAGGTCCACCTCCACCTCTCCCTCGAACAGGAAGAGGAACTCTTCGGAGTACGGGTGGTAGTGCTCCCGCACCTGCTCACCGGGTTCCAGCAGGACCACACCTTGAAACCCGCTCGCCGCGCCGACGGTGGCCGGGCCGAGAAGCACTCGGACGTCACCGCCGCGCTTGCGGTTCGAGCTCACCTCGGCGATGTCGACCACCTTGTGCAACTGGCCGGTCATGACAGCACTCCCGGCGCACAGCACCGGTTTTCGCCGCTGGCACGGTGTTGCGCGGCGTCGATGAATCCACGGTGGACCACGGAACTCTCTCCTCTGCTGATCGATGCCGGGTGGCCGGCATGCGCGATATCGCCGTGGCTCGCGGTGTGCCGCACATGCCACCGGGTTGCCGCGAGTTCGCGAGACTGCCTCCCGTTGCTGAAAATGATCCAGGCTTTCCCGCTCTTCAGTAATCATCAATTCCAGCGGAACTGCCGTCGATTCGCACGCTCCATCACCGTGTCAGCCGCCGACCAGCACAGCTGGCGACGAAACTCCCGGCAGGCGGCGATGATTCGATCTCTCGCGCCGTCCGCGAGACGCAAGGTGAAAACCGCACGCAACCGGCCTCCGTCGGAATGTCAGACGCGAAAGTTCTTGCCATCAGGGACATGTGAACTCACCGCGAAGATCTCCTACCTCGCAGGACAGCGTGATTCCAGCCGGCATGCCGCGCAAGTCTCGCCCACCCAACGGGCGGACCGGCCACCCTTATAGGGCGTTTCACAGGTTGATCAAGGCCCCGATCGTTGGCGTTCTTTCGCGTCGATCGGTGCCGGGTGTTTCACCGCGATCGCGGTGAACAGTGATTGCGCCTCGCGTCAGCACCGCGTGCATGACCACGATCAGGTCTACCGCGCGCTCGGAGTCCAGATCGCTTGCACCCGCAGCGGAAGTCGCGGTTGATCTCGTCCAAGCAGGGCGGCTGCTCCTGGCAGGGGCAGTCAGGTGCGGCATGCGCTTGAATTGCTCCCTTTTCAGGCGCTTGGCGCTCGGCTCGTCGAGGAGGTGGTGGCCGACATGGCCCCGCTCATCGGGGTTCGACGGGAGTCAGCGTGCCGCGGGCGTTCTCGACGACCTGTGCCGCGTCGAGCACGGCGTCCTCCCGGAACATCGGCCCGATCAACTGCACGCCGACCGGGCGTCCGTCGGCGAGTCCGGTGGGGACGGCGACCGCGGGTGCGCCGACCGCGGTCGACCACACCGAGAGCGTCATCGAACGTCCGTACCGCCGTTTCTCCTCCGCCGACGAGGATTCCTGTCCTGGCGCGAACCCGGTGCGCGTGCTGACGGGACCGAGCAGGAGCGGCGTCACCGCTGCCCGCTGCGCCCAGGCCCGGCGCACGGTCAGCAGTCGTGCGGCACGTTCGAGGTAGTGCTCCAGGTCCAGCGGCGGGTGCTCGTCGAGGTCGTAGTTGATGTAGCGGGACGCGTCGGGGCCGACCAGCGCGCTGATCGCGGGCCAGTTCCCGGCGAACTCGGTGAGCACCATGCCCGTGTACACCGCAAGGGCGTCGTCGAGCATGGGGACGTCGACCTCGCCGACCGCGTAGCCGGCGTCGGCTAGCGCGTCGGCAGCGGCGTCCACGGCGTTCGCGATGGCGGGGTCGACCCCGTGACCGCCGGGATCGCGGACGACCCCGACGGCGCGCGGAAGCCGCGGCCCGCGGGTGGGCACCGGAACAGCTCGGGGGTCCCGGGGGTCGGTGATCGCGAGGACCTCGAACGCGGCGCGCAGATCGGACGCGCTTCGCGCGATCGGTCCGTCGACGGGGAACAGCGCGGAGGCCGGTGCCGGGTCGGCCGCACCGATCCGGTGGTCGGCGGGAAAGCGTCCCGGCGTCGGCTTCAACCCGGCCACTCCGCACAGCTGCGCGGGCAATCGCGTGGAGCCTCCGGAATCGTTGCCCAGACCGATCGCCGCCATCCCGGTGGCCACCGCGACGGCGTCCCCGCCACTGCTGCCACCGGGCGTGACACCCGGATCCCAGGGGTTGATCGTGTCGCCGAACAGCTCGCTGCGCGGATGCATGCCGGTCAGCGTCAAGGTCGGCATGTTGGTGTGGCCGACGACGACGGCGCCTGCGCGGCGCAACGCGTCGACCGGAGGAGCATCGGCGGCGGCGATGCGGTCGGCGAAGGCCCGCAAGCCGTGCGTCGTCGCGAGCCCGCGCACGTCGGTGGTCTCCTTCACGGTGATCGGCACCCCGGCGAGCGGTCCGACCCTCTCACCGCGCGCAACGGCTTCGTCGATGGCCGCCGCATCCCTCCGCGCGTCGTCGTCCCGCCGCGAGGTGACCGCCGCGAGGCGCGGGTTGCACCTGTCGATGCGGTCCAGGTGTGCTTCCAGGATCTCGACCGCACGCGTCTGCCCGGTGGCGACCGCCGTCGCGATGCGAGTCGCCGACCAGCTCGTGACCTCGGATGCGCTCGTTCCCATGCCACTAAGATACATAACTGAATCTGGATGCAGTAGTGAATATGAATGAGCGGTGCCGTGTACCGTCCGGGCGGCAGGCCCGGTGGTGAACCCATGAGGAGTGGTGATGTCCCGTCAACGGCTCTCACGCCGCGAGTCGCAGGTGGTGACCCGCACGCGGCTGCTCGACGCGGCCGCCGAGGTGTTCGCCGAGCACGGTGTCGCCGGGGCCTCGGTCGAGCGGATCGCCGACCGCGCCGGGTACACCCGCGGCGCGTTCTACGGGCACTTCGCCGACAAGGACGCCGTCGTGGCGGCACTGCTGGAGGAACGAACCCGTCGCGAACGGGAGGAAGTGGCGCAGCTCGCGGCGAGCGAGGGCGACACCTGGGAAGCGCTGCGGGCCTGGCATCGCGAGCGATCCGCTCACCTCGAGGAATGGCTGGCGCTGCGCCTGGAACTCGTGCGCCACGCGCTCCGACGACCACGCGGCGAACGATCCGTCCTCGCCGAGCGGGAGGCCTACGCCCGTGAGGCGCTCACCGGTGCGGTGGCACGCGAACTCGGAACCGATACCGCGGAAGCGGCGTTCACCGCCCTCATCGTGCACGCGCTCGAAGACGGCTTGGCCATCCAGCGCGCCATCGATCCCGGCTCCGTCCCACCTGACGCCATCGTCACCGCCACCGAGATCGTCCTCCGCGGCGCACGGACGGCCGGTGAACCGCGCGATGACGACTGATCGCCATCATCGCCGGTCCGGCCGCCCCTTGCGGTGCCCGAACCGGCCGCCGTCGCCTAGGAGAGCAGGTCCGGCCGGACCCTGGCTATCTCCTCGGTCAACTGCTTGACCGTGGCGGTGTTCGGCAGTCTCAGCTCCACTTCCGGATCGGGAGTGAGCGGGCCCGGCAGCAGCGCCCGGTGGCGGGTGATGAAGCGGCGGTCCACGGGGGTGAACACCAGGGCCGACCGCAGCAGCTTCGAGTTCGGGTCGCCCTTGACCGGCGGGCGCGGTTCCTGGCCGCGCACGGCGCGCAGCTCCTCCCACGCGATCAGGTCCGACTTGCGGCCGGCTCGCCACCACAGTCCGCGTTCGTCGACGGCGAAGCGATGCGTGCGGGGAATCGAGCCGATCATCAGCAGCAGGCCGCCCAGCGCGAACGCGCCCATCATGAACACCCCGTAGCCCGGGGCGTAATTGGATCGCGGAGTGTTCGACGGGGTCCCGATGTCCGGGAAGAGGGCGGCGAACCCGAAGAAGACGAACATGGCCAGCCCGCCGATGAACAACGCCCGGCTGGACCGGTACTCGACCACAGGCGTCCCAGGAGCGGGCGACCACGTTTGTTCGGACACGGCAGGCAGCGTAGCCGAAGACACTTCCAGCGGTGAGCGACTCCACGCGATCTGCGCCCGGACAAGATCCACGAAGGCAGCGGTGCCGCGCGGCCCGGCGCGGCGATTCGTCCTGGTGGCGGTCGGCGAGCCCGGTCAGCATCGCCGGAGAGGACGAGGTTATAACCTTTTCCGATCGATCGCCCCCAGGGCCGCCACTAGTGCACCTCAGTCCGGGGCGCTTTCCTCGTCTTCCCTTGTGAACAGCCATCACCTAACGACCACAAGTCGGCATCGAGAGAAGTTGTAGGCTATAGGGAAGTCAGGAGGTCGGGTGATGGCAGAACCGGTGACGCCGCTGGTGACCAAGAGCGACGTGGCTTACGACAAGGTGCGGGAGAAGATCCTCTCGGGCGAGTTCCCGCCCGGGTCCGTGATCAACCAGGCGACGCTCGCGCGCAGCATCGGCATCAGCACCACCCCGCTCCGGGAGGCCCTGCGGCGGTTGAAGGCCGAAGGACTGGTCGAGCTCGGCGCCCACCGCGACGCCAAGGTCACCGAGCTCAGAGCCGAGGAGAACCGCGATCTGCTGGAGATGCGCAGATCCCTCGACCCGCTGGCAGCGTCGCTGGCCGCGCAACGACGCACCGGGGAAGACATCGCCGAGATCCGCGCGTCCCTGGAAGGCCTGCGGGCGATGCCGGAAAATCCCGACTACGAGCACCTCCTGCACCACCGGCGCTACCACCGCGCGATCTACCGGGCCTCGCACAACGACCTGCTCGTCGAAGCCCTGGATGGCCTGTGGGACAAGGCCGACCGCTACCGCAGGTTCGCCCTGGAGGTCGACCGCGGCCCGGAGGCCAGGGCCAAGAAGGACGAGGAGCACCGGATGCTGGCCGAGGCGATCATCGCGGGTGATTCCGACGGTGCGGCCGCGGTGATGACCGAGCACATCGACACCAGCCTCGCCACCCAAGCGACCCGGCGCCTGTCGCGGTGACCTCCGCGAACTGGCGGGTCCGGGTACTGCTCGCGCACGCCGCGCTGACCCAGCTCATCACCTTCGTACTGCGTCCCGCCACCACCTACCGGGCGCTGGAACTGGGCGTTCCGGCGTCCTGGCTCGGTGTGCTCTCCGGCAGCTTCGCGCTGGTCCCGCTGGTGCTCGCGCTGCCCGCGGGCCACATCGTCGACCGGATCGGCGAACGGCGGGTGATGCTGGCGGGCAGCCTGCTGATGTGCGCGGCGGGCACACTGCTGCTGGCACTCGGCGACACCGTGCCCGGCCTGGTCGCGGGCAGCGTGGTGCTCGGCACCGCGCACCTGGGCGCGATCGTCGGCCAGCAGGCGCTGGTGGCCAACAGCACCGCTTCCGGCCGGATGGACGCCGCGTTCGGCTACTACACCTTCGCCGCCTCGCTCGGCCAGGCCGCCGGGCCGCTGCTGATCGTGGCCTTCGGCGGAACGCGGGCGATCCCGGACACCACGCCGATCTTCCAGGGGAGCATCGCGATCGCGGTCGTGCTCTTCGCCCTGACCTTCGGCATCCGGAACGCCCGGTCTGGTCGCGGCCCGGCCGCGACCAGCGACATCGGCGTGCGCTCGCTGCTGCGCCTGCCGGGACTGGCCGGGGCGCTGCTGACCGCGTGCACCGTGCTCGCCGCGGTCGACATCTCCCTGGTCTACCTGCCCGCGCTGGGAGCCGAACGCGGTATCGCCTCGTCGCTGATCGGCACGCTGCTGGTGCTGCGCGCCGCCTCGTCGATGGTGTCGCGGTTCTTCCTCGGACGTCTCTCGGAGGCGCTCGGGCGGCGCAGGTTGCTGATCCTGAGCATCTTCGGCGCCGCCGCGGGAATCACCGTCGCCGCCGCCCCGGTGCCGGTCTGGCTGCTGCTCATCGCGGTCACCGTCGCAGGCTTCGGTCTCGGCGTCGGGCAGCCGCTGACGATGTCCTGGCTCGCCGAATCGGCCCCCGCGGGCGCGCGCGGACGCGCGATGTCGTTGCGGCTCACCGGGAATCGCGCCGGTCAGGTCGTCATCCCCGGCACGATCGGCATGGTCGCCGCCGGGCTCGGCGCCGCGGGCGTCCTGTGGGTCACCGCGGCGGGCCTGGCCCTCACCGGCACGCTGGCCCGCAAACTCCCGGTCGACCGGCCTTCCCGATCCTGAGCACAGCCCGCCGGCCCCACCCGGCCCGGTCGGCGGAGTTGGTCAGGTGCGGCGAGTGGTGAGCGATGACGGCGCGAACGGTGGCCGCTCGCCTCCTGAAGCCGCGCGCGGGAGGCAAGCGGCCACCGGCGGGGCGGGCGACCGGTGATCAGTCGCCTCCGCCGCCACCTCCGCCGTCTCCGCCTCCACCGCCCCAGTCGCCTCCACCACCGTCCCAGCCGCTGCCGGGGCTTCCGTCACCGTCAGAGGAAGACGTCGAATCGCTGCGAGAACGACCCCGGGAGACGCGCTTTCCGAACGCCCGCCTGAGAGACCACGCGTTCCAGAGCCAGACGGCGAAGAGCACAGCACCGGACAGCAGCAACAAGCCCGACACGATCAACAACAAACCCGTCACACCGTCCACCGCGCCCCGACCCCTCTGCAGTTGATGCCGCCAGCCGTAGTCGGAACGCGCGAGGCGGGCACGAGGTTGCCGAGTCGCCGTCGGATCACGTTGCCGTGCCGGGTGTTCGGTGTTCACCTCGGTGCCGACCGACCGGCCGGTGCGCCCCACTTCGGCGGCGCCTGGAAGCCGCCGGTCTTCTGCTCGAGCAGTTCGGCCAGCCGCAGCGGGGTGCGGTCCTCGAACATCGAACCGATGAGCTGCACTCCGACCGGCAGGCCCTCGGGGGACCGGCCCGCGGGTACGGCGGTGGCGGGCAGGCCGGGCATGGTGGCCAGGCCTGCCCAGACGAGCTGGTCGAAGTAGGGGTGCTCGACGCCGTCGATGTCGATGCGCCGCTCCATCGGGTTGGGCTTGTGGTCGTGCGGGAACGCGGGCGTCGGCGTGATCGGGCAAACCACGGCGTCGAACTCGGCGAACAGCTGACGCCAGCCGTGGCGGTGGAGTTCGCGGCGGTTGTTCGCCTCGACCCAGTCGTGGTGGCTGAACACCATGGCGCGCAGCCGCACGGCGTCGAGGCCCTGGTCGTCCGCGCTGAGCCCGGCGACGCGGGCCCGCAGCTGCTCGTCGGAACCGACGGGAAAGCGCGCAACCGCGCCCGAGATCAGCAACCGCATGTAGAGCGTCGCGGCTTCGGTCAGATCGGGCAGCAGCGGACTGCGCCGTTCGACTCGGGCACCGGCGTCGACGAGCGCGGCAGCCACCCGGTTCACGCCCGCCCGCACTGCGGATCCGGTCGGGATGAGCGGATGCTCGTCGATGACCAGGACCCGGAAGTCGCAGAGCCGCTCGTGGCGCGCGGGCGGCAGCGTCAGGTGGTGGGCCTTGCCGAGCGTCAGCGGATCCGGCCCGGCCATGACGTCGAGCAGGAGCGCGAGATCACGGGCGGTGCGCGCCATCGGGCCGACGACGGCGAGGTCGAGGTCGACCGGCAACGCCGGTGCCTGCGGCGCCACCATGCCGCGGGTCGGCGCCAGTCCGAGCGTCGGCTTGTGCGCGTAGATGCCGCAGAAGTGCGCGGGGGTGCGCAGCGAACCGGCGAGGTCGGAGCCGATGGACAGCGCGCCGAAGCCGGACGCCAGGGCCGCCGCCGACCCGCCGGAGGACCCGCCCGACGTGCGGTCGCGATCCCACGGGTTGCTGGTGGTGCCGTGGATCTCGTTGAAGCTCTGGATGTCCTGCAGCCCCAACGGCACATTGGTCTTGCCGAGCACCACCGCACCGGCGTCCTTGAGCCGCGACACCTGTACCGCGTCCTCGGCCGGCACGTAGTCCCGGTGTTGCGGCATGCCCCAGCTCGTGGGCAGCCCGGCGATGTCGTACGACTCCTTGACCGTCACCGGAATGCCGAGCAGCGGCCGGTCCTCACCACGGGCGCGCGCCTGGTCGGCACGCTGCGCGGCGGCCCGCGCGCGGTCGAAGTCCGGCACGCAGATCGCGTTGATCAGCTCGTCCTCGCGCTCGATGCGGGCGATCGCCTCGTCGGTAAGTTCCACCGAAGTCACCGCACCGGCGCGCAACGCGGCCACCAATTCTTCGGCCGACTGAAAGCTCCAATCCATGAATCCGAAGCTATCGACCCGCCACAGAGGACACGAAATGCCCGCTCGCGCAACGGGAATCCGCATTCGCCCCGAAATCGCGCGCTCGTCCCACCACCGAAGGCACTCCACCGCAGGTCACAGCTCCGACTGGCCCGAGCACCACCCGCACGAGCCATCGAATACCGCGTCGTGCAACAGGACGGACGTCTCAATCCCTGCCCGCTGACCGTTGCTGCCGGTGACCGGGGCGCTCCTGTCGGAGGAATGGTCGCTACCGGCAGTTGTCGACGGCCCGGCCCGATTGGCGGTGGCAGCGGGCATCGACGAGACCACCGCTGCGCTCATCGGCATATCGTCCGCATATTGAAAACCGCATACGCGCCGGCAACACCGCCCTGACTTGACTTGGGGCATGGCCTGCAGCGAACTGGGTTCGATCCACAGCGGAGCGATCGCCGACCGTCGCGACCGAGCGATGGCCGGGACGTCGACCTCCGCCATCCCGGCGGTGGGGCTCACGGTCTTCGGGTGCAGCCCGGACGAAGCCGTCGTGTTCCGCGAGGCCGGGGCCCGCCTCGGTGCCTCGCCGACGATCGTCGAGTCGGCCGTCTGCGAAACCAATGCCGAACTGGCGCGCGGCAGCCGGTGCATCAGCGTGAACCACAAGGCGCAGATCACCGCCGCCGCGCTGCTGGCGCTCAGCGAGGCCGGTGTGGAGTACATCTCCACCAGAAGCATCGGATACGACCACATCGACCTGGATCACGCCGAACGCGTCGGCATCTCGGTGGGCAACGTCGCCTACTCACCGGACAGCGTGGCCGACTACACGTTGATGTTGATGCTGATGGCCGTTCGCCACGCGAAATCCACTGTCCGGCGCACCGATTCCCATGACTACCGGCTCAACGAGACCCGCGGCAAGGAACTGCGAGATCTGACCGTGGGCGTGGTGGGAACGGGGCGCATCGGCACAGCGGTGATCGACCGGCTGCGCGGCTTCGGGGCCCGCGTGCTCGCCCACGACAAGCCGTCTCACGCCGGCGCCGAGTACGTGGCTCTGGACGAACTGATCGAGCAGAGCGACATCGTCACGCTCCACACCCCGCTCACCGCGGACACGCACCACCTCCTCGATCACCACCGCATCAAACGGATGAAGACCGGTGCGTACGTCGTCAACACGGGGCGCGGACCGCTGCTCGACACCGAGGCCCTGCTGTCGGCGCTGGAGAGCGGCAGGTTGGGCGGTGCGGCGCTGGACGTGCTCGAAGGCGAAGAAGGGATCTTCTACGCCGACTGCCGGAACAGGCAGCTCGGGAACGAGGCCCTGGTGCGGCTGCAGCGACTGCCGAATGTGCTGATCAGTCCGCACTCCGCCTACTACACGGAGCACGCCCTGAGAGACGTCGTCGAGAACAGTCTCATCAACTGCCTGAACTTCGAGAACGGGAGAACAGCATGAGCAGGTTGAAGGTCGGAGTCATCTTCGGAGGCGCTTGCGAGGAACATCCGGTCTCGGTCAAGTCGGCGCGCGAGGTGGCGAGCAACCTCGACACCGAGAAGTACGAGCCGCTCTGGATCGGCATCACGACCGGCGGCGACTGGAGGCTCTGCGACGGCCCGGACGAGGATTGGGAGAGCGCCGCCGCTCGTCCGGTCGCGCTGTCACCTGACCGGAGCGCGCACGGCCTGCTGGTCATGGGGCGGGAAGGCTGCGAAGTGGTGCGCCTCGACGTCGTCTTGCCGGTACTCCACGGCAGGCTCGGTGAGGACGGCGCGATCCAGGGCTTGCTGGAGCTCTCCGGCATCCCCTACGTCGGCTGCGACGTCCAGGCCTCGGCCGTGTGCATGGACAAGTCCCTGGCCTACACCGTCGCCGAGAGTGCGGGAATCGCCACCCCGGTCTTCTCGGTGGTCGCGGAGGACGAGGAGGTCGACCCGGGGTGTCTCCGGTATCCGGTCTTCGTGAAGCCCGCCCGGTCGGGCTCCTCGTTCGGCGTCAGCAAGGTCACCCGAGCCGACGAACTGCCGAGCGCGCTGAGCGCGGCGCGGCGGTACGACTCGAAGGTGCTGATCGAGGAGGCCGTGGCCGGCGGCGAGGTCGGTTGCGCGGTCCTCGGGGAGCTGTCCGGCCTGGTCACGGGCGAGGTGGACCGGGTCGACCTCTCGCACGGGTTCTTCCGGATCCACCAGGAGGACTCCCCGGAGACCGGATCGGAGAACGCGACCTTCATCGTTCCCGCCGACATCTCCGAGGAATCGCGGCGGCTCGTCCAGGAGACCGCCAAGACCATCTACCGCGCTCTGGGCTGCGAGGGGCTCGCCCGCGTCGACATGTTCCTCACCGACGACGGGAGGGTGGTCCTCAACGAGGTCAACACCATGCCCGGCATGACGTCCTACAGCCGCTACCCGCGGATGATGGCCGCCGCCGGGGTGCCGATGCCCGATCTGATCGACCGGCTCATCTCGACGGCGCTGCACGGGAAGAAGCGATGAACGACGACTTCGGCTACGTCGACGAGCGGGTGCCGGGCATCCGCTGGGACGCCAAGTACGCCACCTGGGACAACTTCACCGGCAAACCGGTGGACGGCTACCTCGCGAATCGCATCGTCGGCACCCGCGCCCTGTGCGCGGCCTTGGAGGCAGCACGCGACAAGGCAGCCTCCCTCGGGTTCGGACTGCTCCTCTGGGACGGGTACCGCCCCCAACGCGCCGTCGACCGCTTCCTCCGCTGGTCCGAGCAGCCGGAAGACGGCCGGACGAAACTGCGGCACTACCCGAACATCGACCGCGCCGAGATCGTCGAGCACGGGTACGTGGCCGCGAAGTCCGGACACAGCAGGGGCAGCGCGGTCGACCTGACGCTCTACCACCTCGCCACCGGCGAGCTGGCTCCCATGGGCGGCGACCACGACCTCATGGACCCGGTCTCACATCATCGAGCCCGCGCAATCACACCGGCCGAGGCCCGAAACCGCGAGCACCTCCGCTCCATCATGGAGGACTGCGGATTCGACCGCTACGACCGCGAATGGTGGCACTACACGCTCAGGAACGAGCCCCATCCCGATGTCTACTTCGACTTTCCCATCATCTGACCGCCGTCTCCGCTGCATCTCGCAGTGGGGGTGCCTGGAGCGCAACGACGAGGTCGTCGTGCGGCGCACCGCGCTGTCCGGGCTGAAGGTCTTCTTGCCGCGCACCGATCCCTCGCGACTGCACGACTGGGCCGCCGACGGATACCGCTCGAGCGAGGAGTACCTGTTCTGGTCCCGGAAGGTCTGCGGTTTGGCGTGCCTGCAGTCGCTGCTCCACGGCTGGACCGACGTCCGGCTGACGATGGGCGAACTCCTCGCGCTGGCTCTCGACCGGGGCTGCTACGCGGTGGAGCCCTCCGGCAAGGTCCGAGGACTCATCTACCGGCCTTTCATGGCCTGGGTCGGAGAGCAGTTCGGATTCCACTGCGAACTGGTCGAGCGCACGCCGATTCGCGCGTCCCACCGGGCGGTCCGGCCTGGGCAGGTGCTGATCGCCTCGGTTTCTCCGGAGATTCGCGACCCGGACACCCCCGCACCGCAGCGAGGTGGTCACCTGGTGCTGGTCTACGCGGTCGAGGACGGGGTGGTGCGGTTCCACAACCCGTCGGGCTACTCGCACAACTCGGACTCCGCATCGCTGCCCGTGCACGTCTTCGAGCGGTTCCACGCGAACCGGGGGATCTTGATCAGAGCGACGTCATGACGGCTACCTACGAGACCTGCCGGTCTGTCGCGGGCAGTCGCACCGCGACGCGGAGCCCGCCTTCGGCGCGCGGGCTGAGCGAGAGCGTTCCGCCGTGCGCTTGCGTGATGCTCTTGGCGATCGCCAGACCGAGGCCGACACCTGCGTGGTCGCTGCGGATGCGTTCGGTGCCGCGCTGGAACGGCTCGGTGAGGGTGGCGACCACGTGCGGGCTGAGCTTGTGGCCGGTGTTCTCGACCACGAGCACGGCGTCCTCGGGACCGGCAGCGGTGCGGATCCGAACGGTGCCGCGTTCGGGCAGGTTGTGGACGATCGCGTTGTGCAGGAGGTTCGTGGTCAGCTGCAGCAGGAGCGCATGGGAACCGGTGGCCAAAGTGATGTCCCCGGAGGTTTCGATGGCGATGCCGTGCTTCTCGGCGAGCGGGAGGAGCGCCTCCGTGGCTTCTTCGGCGATGAGGGACAGATCAACCTCGTCCCGGGCGAAGGAGCGCTGGTCGGTGCGGCTGAGCAGGAGCAGCGCCTCGGTGAGGTCGATCGCCCGGGCGTTGACGACGCGGAGGCGTTCATCGAGCTCGCTGCTCTCCCGGTTCGGATCGTTGCGAGCGACATCGAGCAGGGTCTGGGTGATCGCGAGCGGAGTGCGCAGCTCGTGGGAAACGTTGGCCGCGAAGCGCTGCTGTTCGGCGACGTGCGCTTCGAGCCGCCCGAGCATGCCGTCGAAGGCGTCGGCGAGCTCCCGGAACTCGTCCTGGTGCCCCTCCAGCTCGATCCGGTGCGAGAGCGACCCCCGCGCGGCCGTGCGCGTGGCATCGGTGATGCGGGTCAGCGGGGCCAGCATCCGCCCGGCGAGAATCCATCCACCGGCGAAGCCGAACACCAGGAGGAACACGATCGCGCCGACGGCCGCCGGCGCGAAGTCGCGCAGCAGCTCGGTGCCAGAAGGCGCGATCACGATCTCACCGGCGTCTTGCGCCCGCTCCCGGTATCCGTCCAGGAACACCGCGAACGCCCCGAGCAGCACGGCGCCGGCGATCATGAGGAAACCGGCGTAGCTGAAGGTGAGCTTGAGCCGAACGCTCAGCCCAGGCGCCCTATCCACGTTCGCCGCCCTGGCTCCCGGCGTCCGGTCCCGTGTCGATGCGGTAGCCGACGCCGGGCACGGTGGCGATCAGCCAGGGTTCGCCGAGCCGCTTGCGCAGCGCGGAAACCGTGATGCGCACGGCGTTGGTGAACGGGTCGGCGTTCTCGTCCCAAGCCCGCTCCAGCAGTTCCTCGGCGCTGATGACACCGCCTTCGGCGGCCATGAGGACTTCGAGCACCGCGAACTGCTTCCGGGTGAGCGCGACGTACCGGCCGTCCCGGTAGACCTCGCGGCGGAACGGGTCCAGCCGCAGGCCGGCGAGTTCCCGCACCGGCGGCCTGCTGTGGGCGCGCCTGCGGTCGAGGGCTCTGAGCCGGAGCACGAGTTCCTGCAGCTCGAACGGCTTGGTGAGGTAGTCGTCGGCGCCGAGCCCGAACCCGGAGGCCTTGTCGTCGAGCCGGTCCGCAGCGGTGAGCATCAGGATCGGCATGCCGCTGCCCGAAGCGACGATGCGCTCGGCGACCTCGTCGCCGGAGGGCCCGGGGATGTCGCGGTCGAGGACGGCGATGTCGTAGGTGTTGACGCTCAGCATCTCCAGAGCGGTGTCGCCGTCCCCGGCGGTGTCGGCTGCGATAGCTGCCAGGCGCAGCCCATCGCGGATGGCCTCGGCCATGTAGGGCTCGTCCTCGACGACCAGCACGCGCATGCGCCCCATCGTAGGAGCGGGCGGATATCGCCGACGTATCGAAAACTCCGCCGCCGCTGCTGTTCCACACCCGCGGCGCGAACCTGGTGCGAAGCTCGAACGCCCACCAGCGCCACTGCCCGCCCGCGCCGGTATCGAGCTTGACGCCACCCGGGAATGTGCGGAGTGGTCCTCGGCCTCTGCGCGGGCATGTCGGGCGCTGTGGCCCAGGTGGTCACGCCGGAGGACCGGGCTGCGGGCGGGAGCAGCGCTGGCGGGTACCCACGCCGAGCCAGAACCGCCTCGTCCTCACCTGATGGATGCCCGCCGGGTGAGATGCTCGACGACTCCACTGCGCAGATCGTCTGCGCAGATCAAAGAAAGAGAGGAGACGACACGGACCGCGTGCACGTATCCGTTCGGGCACGGATCAGATTTTCGCGGGGAGAAGCATCCACACCGTGCCCGGCTAAGCGATCACCAGACCGGAGGGTGTTCCGGCTGCGCAATCTCGCGCGGTGTCGGTGGCAGGCCGCACTGCTGCGCGATGAGGCGGAGTGCTTCCCGCTCGGCGTCGGTCGCGCCTTCCAGGGCCACGGTCCGCCCTTCCTGAAGCGTGATCCACAGCTGGACCCACGTGAAACTGGTGTCCTCGCCCTGTTCCTCCCAGGTCACGAACTCGATCGGCGCCGGGTGCGCCAGCGCCGCGAGCTCACCGCGGGTGCGCTCCAGGACCAGGCCGGACGCGAACAGGTGTACCAACGCCCCGCCGGAGCGACCGCGCTGACGCGCTTTCCGCGTGGCGAGCGCGATTCCGCCGACCGCTCCCAGTGCAAGGACGATCAGCAGAACCCGGACGTACCACGGCATCGGCACGAAGATCACCACGGCGATCAGCACCCAAGGTCCGCCGAACCACAGGACGACGGCGTGGTTCTTCTCCTTCTGGTCGTCGCGCTGGTTGACGGGGAACGTGCGTTCCCACTCGCCGAGCCCGGCCCGCTCGGCTGCAGCCAGCGCTCGTTCGGTCGCCCGAAGATCGAGGTCCACATCCTCGCGCTCAGTCATCGCACCCCCACCGGCCAGCTCGCGACATCAACGAAGACCATCCCTGATCCGCCGGCGATTCGGGCACTTCCCGCCGCGTTCGTTGCGATGCTGTCACCCACGGCGGCAATCCGGCCGACCCAGAGCCCGCGGTCGAGGCCGGTCATCCCACCGTGGCAGGTGTCCGGTGTCGTTCAGTCGCCCCAGCTTCGACGCAGGCCCTAGGTTCCCCGCATCCGGGATCTGAGCACGTCGAATTCGCACCCCGGCGCGTCCGGGTCGAAGCCGTGCTCGATCAGCCAGCGCGACGCCACCAGGCTGCGCAACGACCACCAGGCTCGGATCACGTCCCGGTCCGCGCCGTCGCCGTAGCCGGTGAGCAGGTCGTCCAGGCGTTCCTCGTGCCCGAGCGTCAACGTGGCGAGGTCGAACATGGCGTCGCCGGGGGCGGCCTCGGACCAGTCGATGACGCCGGTGACCTCGTCGCCGTCGACGAACACGTGGGTGATCTGCAGGTCGCCGTGGATGAACACCGGTTTCCACGGCCGGAGCGCGGCCTCGGCGATCTCGCGGTTGCGCCGGATCACCTCGGCGGGCAGAACGGAGTTGGCGAGCAGCCACGCGCACTCGCTGTCGAGCTCCGCCGCCACGTCGTCGAGGCCGCGCCCCGGCCACGGCGGCAACGGCGCCTCGTGCAGCCGCCGGATGGCGGCGCCCGCCGCAGCCCACGCCGCCGGTGACGCGTCCGACGGTTCGCCGAGGACGCCGAGCGCCTTGCCGGGCACGGCGGCGATCGCGAGCACGGGCGGCTCGCGCCAGAGGATCGCCGGGGTCGGTACCGGCGCCATGGCCATCGCCCGCACCTCGACGTCGACGTGCGCCGGGTCGCCGTCGACCTTCAGGAACACCTCGCCGACGCGCAGCGTCGCGCGCTGGCTGTGGGCGACGACGACTTCAACCTCTTCCACACCGGCCATCCTGGCGCGAACGGCAGCCGATGTCGCCCGATTTGCGGGTGGCGGGACGCCGCCGCCCCTGCTCGGCGATGCTCGAACCGAGCGATCTCGCGGTCGTGACCGGCGCGGTTCACCGGTTCTCGGCGCGCGGGGCGCCGATGCCCGGATCGATCTGGAACGGTCCGGACGCCGACGGGCGCACGTCGAAGTCGAAGATCGCGGTCGGGAGGTAGACCGTCGAGCAGGAGTTCGGGATGTCCACCACGCCGGAGAGCCGGCCCTCGATGGGGGCCGCGCCCAGCAGGAGGTACGCCTGCTCGGGCGAGTAGCCGAACTTGGTCAGGTACTCGATCGCGTGCAGGCACGCTCGCTGGTACGACAGGTGCGAGTCGAGATAGCGCTGTTCTCCGTCGAGAGTGACCGAGGTGCCCGAGAAGGCGATCCACTCGCTGAAGCGCGGATCCACCCGACCGGGCATGAAGATCGCGTGCTCGTGCACGCCGTAGGTCTCCATGCCGCCCTTGATCAGGTCGACGCGCAGGTCGATGAAGCCACCCATCTCGATCGCGCCGCAGAAGGTGATCTCCCCGTCGCCCTGGGAGAAGTGCAGGTCGCCCACCGAGAGGTTCGCGCCGTCGACGAACACCGGGTAGAAGACCCGGGTGCCCTTGCTCAGGTTCTTGATGTCCTGGTTCCCGCCGTTCTCCCGCGGCGGCGCCGTGCGCGCCGCTTCGGCACCCACCCGCGCCCACTGGTCACGCGGCAACCCGCCCAGCACGGCTTGCTCCGCCTCGGGCGGGAGCGCCAGCGGCGGAACGCGATCGGGATCGGTGTCGATGAGGGCCATTTCCCGGGTGTTCCACCTGGCCAGCAGCTCAGCCGAGGGGGCGGTGCCCATCAGGCCGGGGTGGATGAGGCCTTCGAAGCTGACGTGCGGGACGTGCCGGCTGCTGGCCACCTGGCCGTTGAAGTCCCAGACCGCCTTGTAGGCGTCCGGGAACTGGTCGGTCAGGAAGCCGCCGCCGTTGTTCTTGGCGAAGATGCCGGTGTAGCCCCAGCCCTGACCGGCCAGCGGACCGGAGTCCTCCTGCGGGATCGGACCGACGTCGAGGATGTCGACGATCAGCAGGTCACCCGGTCGAGCGCCCTCGACCGCGAACGGGCCGGACAGCTTGTGGACCGTCAGCAGCGGTGCGTTGAGGATGTCCTCGGCGGAGTCGTCGTTGACGATGGCACCGTCGAACCATTCCCGGCAGTCGACGCGGAACGAGTCGCCGGGCTTCACCGTCGCGACCGGAGGGATCTCCGGGTGCCACCGGTTGTGCCCGAGCTTCTGCTGGTCCTCGAAGCGCCTGCCGGAGTCGAGCGGAAAGATCACTTCAGGCATGTCGTGCTCCTGATCGGGTCGTGACGGGTTCGGTCCGGTCTGCCTGGACCAGGTGGGGTCGGAGTCAGGGACGCGGCAGCTTGCTGTGCAACGGGTTCTGCGTCACCCGCGGCGCCGCACGGCGGGCCGGGCCCGGCGGCAGCGAGGTGACGACCGCCGGCTCGTGCGCCGACGCGGCGGTGGAGTCGATCAACCGGTACGCCGCGCTGCCGGCTCGGGACAGGCGCGGCGCGGTGACGCGCCGCCGGGCCGGTTCCCCGCACGTCGGGCAGGCCACCGACGCAGGCACGTCACGCATGGCGAAGTTGAGGTCGAACTCGGTGCCTTCGGGACAGCGGAACGCGTACAGGGGCATGGCGCTCAAAACCTCCGCGCTGAGCTCGGCCCGGAGTCCGGTGCCAGGTCGTCGTCGGTCGTTCCACCAGCACTGCTGGGCTTGCCCGAGGCCGCTGTGCGACGCATGCGCTTCCTTCCTCCTGGATTCACCTCGTCCGCCGGATTCACTTCGCTCGCGATGCCGGTCGACCGGCACGGGTTCGACCGCGGTGGCCCCGGGCGTGAAGCGGCCCCGCGGCGACACCGACCAGAACAACGGAGATTACGAGAGCGGCCGCGCCGGAGCCACCGGAGAGCCGCCACCGGTCACGGCGCCCCGGCTCTGCCGGAACGGTGCAGGTCAGCTGGCTACCGGACCGCAGCAGCCAGCCGGTGAGTCGCGGTCGGGTGCCGGGAACAGGATGAACGCGGCTGCTGGCACCGGCGGTCAGGTCAGCTTCCGCAGTGCGTCGCGCACTGCGGTGAGGGCGGCGTCGGGTTCGTCCCAGAAGACCATGTGCCCGGCTCCGGGCACTTCGACGAGTTCGGCCGAGGGATTGGTCTCGGCGGCTTCCCGTGCGCCCGCGGCGGTGACCACCGGGCTGTCGGCTCCGCGGACGAGGACCGCGGGCGCGGGGACCTCGGGCCAGTGGGCGAAGAAGTCCTCGGATTCGAACCCGGCGTGCGTTGCCGCGATCGCGGTCCGCGAGCAGGAGGACAGCCAGCGGGCGCGCAACTCCTGCTCCCTGCGGGGCCAGCGGGGCCAGGACTTCGCGACCTCGTCGGCGTCGGTGCCGCTGCGGGCCTGGTCGAGCTGGCCGAGGAAGGCTTCGAGGCTGGTGGGGTACGGATCCCTGCCGGGTCCGCTCATCGGCGGGTCGACCAGAACGACACCCCGCAGTTCGTGCTCGCCGGTGATCGCGGCCAGCGCCGCGATCCGCGCACCCATGGAGTGTCCGAGCAGGACGGGCCGCTCCAGGTGCAGCCCGGACACGACGGCATCGACATCCGCGGCGTAGCTGGCGAGGTCGTAGCCGTGCAACGCGGTCGCAGCGGAGGGGCTGTCGGAGAGCCCGCGGCCCCGGACGTCGAGCACCAGCGGACGCACGGGACCGGTCAGGCCTCGTGCCACGAAGTCCATCGTGATGGCGGGGCTGGTGATGCCGGGCAGGATCAGCACCGGAACGCCGTCGGCCGGGCCGTAGTCGAGCAGGTGCAGCCGGAGCGATCCCGAACGCACCCATCGGCTCACCGCGGGGACGTCGCCGAGATCGGCCAACGCGGGTTGGCTCAGCGTGCGGGCCGTCGGCGGCTCGGTCGGGATCAGCGGGAGGGACGTGGTCACGAGTGGCCTTTCTGGGTCGGTGGGGTCGGCTCCATCGCCGCTGCGCCGCCTACGCGAGGGACGCGGCGGTGCTGCGCTGGGGCAAGCCTTCGAAGTAGGCCAGCGCGTCGTAGAGGCCGATGACATCGGCGTACTTCGCTTGCAGGTCGAACAGGGCGGCATCGTGCGGGCCTCGCGCACGGTCACCGCAGGCTTCTCGCACGACGAGGGTGTTGAAGCCGCTCTGCACGGCATCGACCGCGGTGGCGCGGACGCAGCCGGACGTGGTGGCACCGCAGACCAGCAGCGTGTCGGTGCCCAGTCCGGTCAGCAGCGCGGCCAAGCCGGTTCCGTGGAACGCGGAAGCGCCCTTCTTCAGCACCAGGTGGTCGTCGGCGTGCTGCTCCAGCCGGGGATCGAGAGCGATCTCGTCGCTTCCTTCGCGCAGAGCGCGCATGCCCGGTGCTTTGCGGAGCCAGGCGCAGGAATCGCCGTCGGCCTCGGCGGGCGTGTAGCTGATCGCGGTGTAGATCACCGGCACGTCGTGCTGGCGGGCCGTGGTCGTCAGCACGGCCGCCGCGGTCACCTCCCGGGTGAGGTCGGACCCGGAGGCGAAGCCGGGCTCGGTGAAGCCGCGGGTCAGGTCGACCACGACCAGCGCCGGGCGGCTGCCGCGAGGAACGGCGGCGCCGAACCCCGCCCGGTCGTAGGTCGCATCGGTCTCGGCCCCGTGCAGGCCGGCGGAGCGGTGGTCATCGTCGGGCACGCTGCAACTCCTTGATCAGTCTGTCCTGGGTGCGGATCCGGCCGAGCAGCCAGCCCTGGAAGAAGCCGAGCGCCGCAGCGGCCGCCACCGCGGCGTACCGCCCGGCGCCCGGCGGGAGCAGCATCGCCAGCCCGTCGAGGGCATCGCCGCTGTCGTTCCCGGCCGGGGCGGGCGCGGTGCCGGCCGGGCTCGCCGGGACCGCGGTGCTCGGCCCCTGCTGCAGTTGGGCGGCGAGGTTGCGGGCGAACTGGTCCAGCAGCCGGTTGGACACGGTGCCGATCGCGCTCTTGCCGAACTGGGCGAGCTTTCCGCGCACGGACAGGTCCGTGCGCAGGTCGAGCGTCGCTCCCCCGGGAGCTTCGAGCACGGTCAGGACGACATCGGCCTCGGCATCGCCGTTCCCGTGGCTGTCCGCGCCCCGCGCGAGCAGGCGCAGCCGGCGATCGGCGGCAGCGACCTCGCTGAAGCGCACCGTGCCGGAGTACGCGGCGCTGATCGGGCCGACCTTGAACTTCACCCGACCGCGGTAGGTGTCGCCGTCGCGCCCGTCGAGGGTCGCGCCGGGCAGGCAGCCCGCCACCCGTTCGACATCGTTGATCAGGGCGAACACGGCGTCCGGGTCCGCCGGTACTTCGAGTTGGTTTTCCAGGATCACGGGGTCGCTTCCTTCTCGGCGGAGGTGGGGCACGCGGCGTCGGTGTCCGAAGTGGACCGCCTGCGTTCGGCGGTCGCGGTGATCGCGTCGACGATCGTCTGGTAGCCCGTGCAGCGGCACAGGTTGGCCGAGACCGCCTCGCGGATCTCCTCGCGGTCGGCGTCCGGCTGCTGGGCGAGGAAGCCCTCGGCGAGCATGAGGAATCCGGGGGTGCAGAACCCGCACTGCAGTCCGTGGTGGTCGCGGAACGCCCGCTGCAGATCGGAGAGCTCGCCGTCACCGGCGAGCGACTCGACCGTGCGGATGTCGCAGTTCTCGGCCTGCACGGCGAACATCAGGCAGGCTCGCACCGGTTCGCCGTCGACGAGGACGGTGCAGGCTCCGCACACCCCGTGCTCGCAGCCGACGTGAGTGCCGGTGAGACCCAAGTCGTGGCGCAGGGCGTCGAGCAGCGTCTTGCGCGGTTCGACGAGTGCCTCGTGCGCCGCACCGTTGACGTTCAGCGCGATCAGGTGTCGCTCGTTCATCTTGTGCAGGTGGCGCGCCCCCGCGGTTGCTGCCTCGGGGAGGAACCACCCCACCTCCTTTCGCCAGTTGCGCTGATCAAGCCCGCACCGGTTGTTCCCGCGCCGCGTCCAGCGCGGCCAGCACGGTCTGCGGGTGCACGGGCGTGGTGTCGAGTTCGACCCCGGTGTGGCGCAGTGCGTCGTTGATCGCGTTCAGCACGGCGGCCGGCGCACCGATGGTGCCGCCCTCGCCGGCACCTTTCGCGCCGCTCTCGGTGAACGCGCACGGTGTTTCGAGATGGGTGACGGTGATGTCCGGGATCTCCGTCGCGGTCGGCACGAGGTAGTCGATGAAGCTGGCGGCCGAGGGTTCGCCGTTGTCGGCGTAGGTGACTTCCTCGAACAGCGCTCCGGCGATGCCCTGAGCGATGCCCCCGCGGCACTGGCCGTCGACGACCTGCGGGTGGATCACCACACCGCAGTCCTCGACGCAGGCGTAGCGCAGGATGCCGATCCGGCCGGTGCCCGGATCGGCCTCGACGACCACCGCGTGGGTGGCGTTGGAGAACGTGCCGTCACCGGCGACGTCGAAGCTCGCGGTCGCGGTCAACGTCGGTTCGACGCCCTTGGGCAGCAGGTGGCTGCGCAGGTAGGCCACCTCGGCGATGTCCTCGAAGGGCACTCGCCGCGAGGGGTCGTCGATCTGGACGACTCCCCCGTCGCCGTCCAGGCGGACGTTGTCCGGACGTGTCTTGAGCAGGTGCGCGGCGATGGTGCACAGCAGCTCGCCGAGGCGCCCGGCCGCGACGGACACGGCGGAGCCGCCGATGGTCACCGACCGCGAGGCGAAGGTGCCCCACCCGTAGGCGATGCGCTCGGTGTCGCCCTGCCGCAGCTTGACCTTGTCCAGCTCCAGCCCCAGCCGGTCGGCCGCGATCTGGGCGAGGGTCGTCTCGTGCGACTGCCCGTGGTTCATCGTGCCGCTGGTGACCACCACCGCTCCCGTGGTGTCCATCCGGATCTCGGAGACGTCGAAACCGGGCACCACCTGCATCTTGCGCTTGGCGAAGGCGTCGGAACCGTAGCCGGTCCGCTCGGAGAAGCAGCAGTAGCCGATGCCGATGTGCCGCCCTTCCGCCGCGGCCCGCTCGCGGAACTCGTACCAGCCCTCCTCGCGGAGCGCGGCCTCGGCGAGGTCGAGCGATTCCCGGTAGGTGCCGGGGTCGTAGGTGACGCCGTTGACACCGGTGTAGGGGAACTCGGTGATCACGTTGCGCCGGCGGATCTCGACCGGGTCGATGCCGAGTTCGCGCGCCGCGCGCTCCATGACGCGTTCCATCGCCATCACGTACTGCGGTCGGCTGACCCCGCGGTAGGGGGCGGTCGGCGCCTTGTTGCTGGTGATGGCGCGGCCGCGGACCCGGTAGGCGGGCACCCGGTAGACGCTCGGCATCTCGGCGGAGGCCATCAGCGGTTCGATGCCCGCCGTGAACGGGTAGCAGGAGTAGGCGCCCATGTCGCAGACGACGTCGACGTCCAGCGCGGTGATCCGGCCCTCGGCGTCGAACGCCGCGCGGGTGCGGTAGCGCTGCTCGCGGGCCAGGAACGCGGCGGTCAGCGCCTCCCGGCGGTCCTCGATCCACTTCACCGGCCGGTCCAGCTTCCGGGCCGCCGCCGCGACCGCGATCTCCTCGCGGCCGACCACGCACTTCTGCCCGAACCCGCCGCCCATGTCGGGGACGGTGACCCGCACGGTGCGCTCCGGCACGCGCAGCGACCGGGCCAGCACCGTGCGCACCTGGTGCGGGACCTGCGTGCAGGTCTGCACCAGCAGCTGGTCGTCGCGATCGTCCCAGGAGGCGACCACACCGCGGGTTTCCAGCGGCAGCGCGTTCTGCCGCCCGCTTCGCGTGACGACCTCGACCACGCATCCCGGCCCGGATTCGGCGGCCTCGAACGCGGTGTCGACTCCGGGTGTGTCGAACATCGACACGTCGAGGAGGACGTTCCCGGGTGCTTCCTCGTGCACGAGCGGTGCGTCCGCGGCGAACGCGGTCTCCTCCGAGACGATCGCGCCGATGGGTTCGAAGGTGACCGCCGCCGCTTCGATGCCGTCTTCCACGCTGTAGGGGTCGCGAGCGATGACCACGGCCACCGGTTCGCCGACGAAGCGCACCTTCTCCTTGGCGAGGACGGGCATCGCGGTGGGCGCGAACTCCTCCGGCGGGCGATCGAGCAGGGCCACGATGTCGCCGAGGTCGAGGTCCTCAGCGGTGTAGGCGGCCACGACGCCCTCGACCGCGCGAACCGCGGAGAGGTCGATGTCGAGGATCCGCCCGTGCGCGACGGTGGAGCGGACGAAACCCGCGTGCAGCATCCCGCTCAGCTGGACGTCGTCGATGAACCGCCCCCGACCGCGCAGCAGGCGGGGATCCTCGCGCCGGGGCACCGCGGCCCCGACCCAGCGCCTCCCGCCGGACTGCGGAGATCCATGTCGGACACCGGTGTCGCGTCCGGTCATCGCGTCACTCCTTTCTCCCACGCCTCGTGCAGGGCCCGGGCGACGAGCGTCCGGGTGAGCCGGCGGCGGTAGGCGCCGGTACCCGCTGCGTCGTCGGGTGGATCGATGGCCGCGGCGGCGGCCTCCCCGCACTCGGTGAACAGATCCGGCCCGGGGACACCACCGGCCAGCACGGCCTCGGCCTCCGGAATCCGGACGGGCGCCGGGGACACGCCCCCGAGCACCACCCGCCCACCGGCCAGCCGATCCGCGTCGGCGGCGTCGAGCGAGACCGCCGCGTCGACGATCGCGAAATCCCCGTGGCGGCGGGCGAACTCGGTGAGCGCGGCTCGCGGCGCCGGTCGCGTGAAGCGCACTTCCACCACGACCTCGTCGGGTTCGACGGCCGTGGCGTAGAACCCGTGGAACATCTCCGCTGCCGGGATCTCCCGTTGCCCGTTCGGCCCTTCGGCGACGATCACCGCGTCGAGGAGCAGGGCGAGCAGGCACCACTCGGCGGTGGCGTCTCCGTGCACGACGCTGCCCGCGACGGTGCCGCGGGAGCGGATCGGCAGGTGCCCCACCCACCGCATCGCCCGGGAGATCACGTCGAACTCCGGGCCCAAGGTGCCACCGGCGGTCTCGACGGCACGATGGGTGCTCAGCGCCCCGATCCGCAGCTGCGAGCCGTCGCGCCGGATCGCGGTCATCGCCGGATCGCGGCGCAACGGCCCCAGGTCGACCAGCACCGTCGGCCGGGCGAGCCGGAAGTTCATCATCGGGATCAGGCTCTGGCCACCGGCGATGAGCTTCGGCTCCGCTCCCACCGCGGCGAGCTCGCCGAGCAAGCCGATGGCATCGGCGACATCATGCGCCCGGTGGTAGCTGAACGCAGCGGGCTTCACGCGGTCGACCTCCTCGTTGTTCTTCACTGGCAGCGGTTCTCGGCGTCAGCGCACCGAAGCATCCGGCGTCGCAGGGGTTTCCACAGCCGACGACGCGGGATCGGTGATGCGGTCGAGTTCGCGCCCCCGGGTCTCCGGCGCGGCGACCATCATGAACACGACCGCGGCCACCACGAGCACACCGAGCACGGTGAAGGTCAGCGGCAAGCCCAGCACCGGCCACAGCACGCTGCCGAACAGCAGCGGGGCGAAGCCGGTGACGGCGCGGCTCGACGACGACGCCCAGCCGAAGCCCGAAGCGCGCAGCTCCGTCGGGTAGAGCTCGGAGACGTAGGCGTACATGACCGGGATGACCGTCAGCGCGAACAGGCCGAAGGCGCCGATCGCCACGACCGCCAAGGAAGGTGTGCCCAGCAGCAACGAGAACACCACCAGCAACACCGCCATGGCCGGGCCCGCGGTCGCGATGACCCGCTTGCGGCCCACCCAGTCCACCACGAGCACCGCCAGCACGACGCCGACGATGCCCACCGCGTTCATCAGCGCGGTGGAGGCGAAGGCGGCGATCTCGCCGAAGCCCTCCGCCTTCAGGATGGACGGCATCCAGCTCAGCGCGGCGTAGTACACGAGCATCACGCTGGTGAACAACGTCCACGACACCGCGGTGATCCGCGGGTTGAAGGCCCACACCCGGCGGAGCTGGTCGAACGCCGCCGCCAGCGCCCCGCCGCGGGTGTCCTCCGCGACCGCCGCCGGAATCACGTAGGGCTCGGGCTTCGCCCCGGTGCGCCGGACGAGATCGTCGATGACCGCGCGAGCTTCGTCCTCGCGGCCCTTGCGGACCAGGTACAGCGGGGATTCCGGCACACCGCGGCGCACCCAGATCAGCAGGACCGCAGGCAGGATCATCAGCACCAGCATCCAGCGCCAGTTGCCGTCCACCGGGACGAGCAACGTCGCCGAGACGCCCGCCAGCGTGGTCCCCACCGGCCACCAGCCGTCCATCGCCGAGAGCACCCGCCCCCGTTGTCGGCGGGGTGAGAACTCGCTGACGATCGCGTAGTCGACCGGGATGCACCCGCCGAGACCGACTCCGGCGAGGAAGCGCAGGAGCAGGAAGATCTCCAGGTTCGGCGACAGCGCGCCGACCGCGGAGAACAGCGCGAAGAGCAGCAGCGTGATGCTGAACGCCCGCTTGCGGCCGATGCGGTCGGCCACCGTCCCCCAGGCGACCGCACCGACGGCCATGCCGATCAGGTTGGCGGTGGCCACCAGTCCCTTCTGGCCCGGTGACAGCCCGAACTCGGTTCCCACCAGCGGGGTGAGGAAGCCGTTCAGCGCGACGTCCCAGGCATCGAACATGTAGCCCAGCCCGCCGATCAGGAAGATCTTGCCTTGCACGCTCCATCGCCAGGGCAGGTCCTGGACGACTTGGTCTCCGGTACGCATGAGTCACTCCGTTGTGCTGTGGCGGCGGCGTCACGCGTCAGCGTGCGAACTGGTATTGGATGGATTCGGTGTCCGGGTCGGTGAGCGGGCTGCCGCTCCACAGCCAGTCGTAGGACACGTCGGACTCACCGTCGAAGCGACGCAGCTTCTCGTCGCGCTCACGCTGCTCCGGGCCGTCGGGCAGGTGGTAGAAGCTCATGTTCTGCAGGGAGGCATCCTGAACCATGCCCGCGTGCTTCGCCCGTCGATCGACGTAGCGGATCAGGGCCGCCTCGATCCCGTCGCGGGTCACCCGGCCCAGCTCCTCGGCGAGCACAGCGGCGTCCTCCATCGCCTGGGAAGCGCCCTGCGCCTGGTAGGGCAGCATCGCGTGGCAGGCATCGCCGAGCAGCGCGACCCGCCCGTCGACCCAGACCGGGTCGCGGCGCCTGCGGTACATCGCCCACACCGACACGTCCTCGTCCTTGGCCTTGGCCAGCACGGCCGGCACGCGGTCGTCCCAGTCCTGGTACTCCGCGGCGAGCTGCGCCGCGGTCGCCGGGCCGCTCCAGTCGCGGGCGATGTCCTCGGTGCACGGGACGATCGCGACGACGTTGAGGTACTGGCCGCCGCGGATCAGGTAGTGCACCAGGTGCTTGTCCGGGCCGTACCAGATGGTGGAGTGGAAGCGGTCCACGAGGAACCGGGTCGCCGGGTCGGCGGCCACCAGGTCGCCGGGGATCAGCGCGCGGTAGGCCATCTCCCCGGAGAACTCCAGGGTGTCGTCGAAGCCCGCCAGATCCCGCACCGCGGACCGGATGCCGTCCGCTCCGATCACGACGTCCCCGGTGAACCGGCGCCCGTCAGCGGTCAGCACCGCCGGGCGCGCCGGATCGGTGCGGTCGAGGTCGACCACCTGCGCCGAGGTGGCGACCTCGACCACCGGCCCGGGGCCCGTCGGGTCCAAGCAGGCCGCGAGCAGGACGCCGTGCAGGTCGGCGCGGTGGTAGTGCCAGTAGGGAGCCCCGTACTGGTCGATCACCCGCTGCCCGAGCGGCAGCTGGCCGATGATGCTGCCGTCCGCCCAGCGGCGGCGGACCTGGTCCTGCGGTTCGGTGCGCACGCGTTCGAGCTCGGCGCGGAGTCCGAGGCCGATCAGGATCCGGCTGGCGTTGGGCGCGGTCTGGATTCCGGCGCCGATCTCCCCCAGCTGCGGGGCCGCTTCGACCACGGTGACCCGCAGTCCGCGCTGCCGCAGCGACAGCGCGGCGCACAGGCCTCCCAGACCGGCACCGACAACAACGACTTCGAACGACTGGCTCGCAGCCACGCTGGCCTCCTCGTCCTCGCCGGAACCGCGCCGGATTCAGGTGATCCGAACACGTACTATCCGGATATGCAAGGTCTTGTTTGAAAAGGATTTGTTCGCAGATGATTACCGTTTGACGCGCACTTGATCGGCGCGAAGAGAGCGCGAGCGATCAGGATGCGGACGAGCGAGCACGAGCTCGCAACGGGTGAGAACGCGCAGCCCGAGGAGCCGGGGACGCCCCAGCGGGGGCAGCCCCGGCCACGAGCGTCGCGCGCCGGGGTCAGACCGCGTGCGCGGGAACTCCCGGGGCGGCGACCGCTCCGCTGAGCAGCCTGCCCGCACCGGGCACTCGGGGTTCGAGTCCGAGCTCGGACAGGATCCGGAAGGTGGTGGCGGTCGCGGCCGAGAGCACCGGGATCCCCACCTCGTCCTCGACCGGCTGGATCGAGGGCAGGGACGGCATCTGCACGCAGGCCGACAGGACCAGCGCGTCGGCGTTGGACAGGTCGAGCTTGCGGTGGTGCTCGCGCAGATCGGCCGGATCCAGCCGCGCCACGGCGAGGTTGTCCGGCACCTCCAGCGAGAGCGCGTCCACCACCTCGATCCCGGCGTCCTCGATGTAGTCCGCCACCGCCTTGGTCAGCGGCTTCATGTACGGCGTCAGGATCGCGACCTTGCGCGCGCCCAACGCACCGATGCCGGACAGCAGTGCACCAGCGCTGGAGACGACCGGGGCGTCGGACCCCTCGGCGCGCAGCGCGCGGGTGATGTCGTCCTCCGCGGTGCAGTGGTAGCCCGGCCCCTGCGCCATGATCGCCACCAGGCACGCGGTGACCACGACCGACGGGCGGGCGTCGGCCAGTTCCGCCGCCGCTCGCTCGGCCTGCGCGTTCATCGCCCGCAGTTGTTCAGGGGTCACGTGCCGCATCCGCGCCCGGGCGGAGTGGAAGATGAACTGCTCCGCCGGATCGATCTCCTGCCGAGCTCGCAGCATCCGCGGCAGCTCGGTCTCCATGGTGAGGTTCGAGCTGGGCACGATCATCCCGACGTGGTGCTCGCGCACCGCCGCGCCCGCGCTCATCGGCCACCGGCCGGGCGCATCTCGGCGACGGTCAGCTCGCCGGCGTCGACGATCAGCTCGTCGTCGAGGTACAGCGAGTTGCCGCGCATCGGGATGTCGAAGTGGCAGGCGGTGTCGTTGGGGCCGCCCAGCTCGTTGTTCGGCCCGATGGAGAACATCACGTTGCCGTAGAAGCTGCGCAGCTCCATGCCCATCCCGCCGGGGAACTGGGTCAGGCCGTGCCAGTGGGCGCGCTCGTCGAGGCCCCAGCCGACGTGGCTCATCCCGTAGCCGCGCGGGTCGTCGAAGCTCTCGATGTAGGAGCGCAGCAGATCGGCGTCCAGCCCGGAGGACCCGGCGCCGCCGCGGATGTCGCGGATGAAGCCCTCCTCGATGGTGATCTCCACCGGGGTCTGCACGTAGGTGTTGAACGGCAGGAGCACGTCTCCGGGCGAGAGCACGATCTTCCCGTCCACACCGTCGTCGGCTCCGCCGGTGAACACGAACGCGGCCGGCCAGTGGTCCCATCGCCCGGGGGTGTCGGTGTAGCCGTACTCCGACAACGTCGGGTACATGCCGAGCTTGTAGGTGACGTCGGTGCCCGCCGGGCTGGTGATCCGCATGGTGCTCGCCTTGGCCAGCAGTTCGGCGCCGATCTCCACCCGCTCGCGCAACTCCTTCGTCGGCATCAACCGGGCCAGCAGCTCCGGCGGCTCGACGGCGGTCAGGATCCGAACCCCGGCGTCCTGGATGGCGAACTGCTCCTTGCTGAACAGCAAGAAGGTGCAGTCCACGACCATGTCGACGCCCTTGAGCGCCTCCACGGCCTTGGGGATGTTCCCGAGGCCGGAGTCGCCCACGGCCCACGCCCCCGAAGCACTCGCCGGCGAGGGCAACCGCATGTGGAACGCCGCGGCTCCCAACTGCTGCGCGGCCCACAGGAACGCGTCCGCGTACGCCGCGCGCTCCCCACCGCGAGTGAGGACGACGACCGTCTCCCCCTCGTGCACGCCGGACAGGCGCAGCTGCTGCAAGCAGATGTCGTTGAACAGGTTCTGGTCCACCGTTGACCACCTCCGAAGTTAATCCGAGCACGTATTATCCGGAGGCGCAAGAGTTGTTTTTCGCAGCACCTCCGCGTACCGGGCCCGCGCGGAGACCGACCGTTCGGCCGACCCGACGAACAGGACGACCCCGTTGCACGAGCCCGCGCTGCACCATCCGGACGGGCCCGCCACAGCCCGGTCCCGCACCCAGGCACAACCATCCGGGCACGTATCATCAACGGGCACCTGACCCAGGTGCGCGAGCCGCATGGGAGGAACTCAATGGGGGAGCCAACGCGCGCGGGCCGGCGCGCCTCGGGTGCGTCTGCCGTCGATCCGGCACCGCCCGCCGACCTGCTGGCCGCCCCCGGCTACGGCGCCCGTCGCCTGTACCAGGCCTACCTCGCCGCCTGGAACCGCCACGTCGACTCGGTGCTGACCGGCCCGCAGTTCGCGGTGCTCTCCGCTGTCCGCGCCTATCCGGGCAGCGACCAGAGCTCACTGGCCGACGCCGCCGCGCTGGACACCTCGACGATGGCCGACCTGTGCCGCAGGCTCGAGCGGCGAAACCTCATCCGGCGCGTCGAATCCCCGCGCGACGCCCGCCGCAAACTGCTGTCCCTCACCGAGGAAGGCGAGGCGGTGCTCACCCAGGTGCACCAGCGCGCCCGACGACTGGACGAGGCACTGCTGGCAGGCAACGACATCGCCCGCGACGCCGACATCGCAACCCTGCTCAACACCCTCGGCGCCCACTGGGAATCCGTCGCAACAATCGAAAAACTCGACTGAGCCGAACACACTGCCCCGGCAGCAGGCAGCCAGCGCATTCCAACCAGCCGAAGCATCCCGGGCCGCCCGCCTCAGCGAGCAACTCCCCCTGCAGCCAACCCGACCACTTCGACCACGGACGGCTCGGCCAGCACCAACGCTCCTACGAACCCGGAGCGCTCTCCCTCATCCAGATGGGAGGAGCCCGCACCTACTCTGTCGGCCCAGAAGGACGGCCAGTGCTTCAGCGACTTGTCCGGAGCTACCGGAGGGCAGTGCTTCCAGCGCAGCGCAGACGTTCTCCGCGGTGTCGAATTTCCGGGAGTCGGCTAGCTCGACGGCCGTCTCGGTGGTCGCGCTGAGTGAGGTCAGAGCCGCGATAGCGTTGGCTCGAGGCAACGAGTCCAGCCAGCGGATCGTGGTCGCTTCCCGGCCGAGCGCGTCGAGCTCACCGATGAGCTTCAGCCGTGAAACTCCTCCGTCTGGGTAGATCTCCAGGCGCACGTGGGTGGTGGGACGCGGTTCGGGGACGGAGAACCAGTGCGCTGCGTCGTGCAGTCCGCTGGTTCGCGGCAGCAGTTCATACCACGCCCTCGGGTCCGCGAGGTCCCGCTCCTCAGCATCGCATCCGAGCACGCGGAAACTCTCCGGAGCGTTGCCCCGGTAGTAGGTGGTGTCGTACTCGACGTGCCGGACGACGCCCCTGCCGCCCAACCGCAGCTCGATCCAGTCATGCCCGGGACCGCGTCGCCGGGTCGATTCCCACCCCTTTTCGTGACGCAGCATCGGTGTGGGCGCGTTGATGTTGAAGGGGTTCCCGAAGAACTGGTCGCTGCAGCCGAGCACGACGCCTCCGTTCGCTTGAGCTGCCAGGTCCAGCGATACCCCGGCGAAGCGGCGCGGGTCTGGGACGACGTCACCGAGCACCCGCAGGCGAGCGACTCCGCCATCGGGGTGGATGTTCAGTCGCACGTGGGTGAACCGGTGCTCGTTCGCCACCAAGAACCGGTTCTCGCTGTCCCGCTCCACGGGAGTTTCCGTTACCAGAGTCGTCCATTCGAGGTCGTCCCGGGTGACCAGCTCCTCCGGAGGCAGATAGCCCTCCGCACCACAGGCCTGGATCGAGATCGCCTTCGGGCAGTTCCCCTTGAAGAAGCTCGTGTCGATGAGGACCTCCCGGACGATCCCCGGAGCGCCGAGGCGCACGATAACCCAGTCGTTGCCCGGGTTTCGGCTCCGGCGGGTTTCCCAGCCGTCGTAAAGCTCGCCGCGGAGTCCGATGTGGTCGGCGTACGACTTCGGAGGCAGCGGGTCGAGGAGGTGCTCCTTGCTTCCGAATGACTCGTCGTTGGCAGCGATGACCGCGCCGCCCAGCCGGATCGAGGCGAGGTCGACGTGGTGGGCGAGTTCTGACATGTCGTTTGACCTCCAGGTTCGCGGGACTTGGATCAACGCGCGCCGAGCTCGACTCCGGCTCCGGGGCCAAGCGGCAGGTCGAGGAAGTAGAAGATTCCGAGCACGCCCAGCCACACTGCGAAGTACGGAATGACGAAGATGGCCAGCCGCGTCATCAGCGTTCCCAGCCGCAGGCCGGGTTCGTACTCCCGTGCCATGCTCAGCAGAACTACCAGGAATACCGACATCGGGGTGATCAGCGTCGTCGTCGAGTCCCCGATCCGATGTGCGGCCTGAATCACCGCCGGCGACAGTCCCAGGAGCATCAAGCTCGGAACCATCACAGGACCGACCAGGGACCACAGCGATCCACCGCCGGTGATCACCATGTTGAGGGCCGCCGAAACGCAGACCATGACCAGCAACGCCAGGAAGCCGTCAACGTGCAACGACTTGGCCAGATCCGCCAGTCCGATGGCCAGAACACCGCCGAGGTTGCTCCACGTCAGGACGCCGAAGACCTGTGCGATCACGAAAACGACCACGGTCGGGCCTGCGATGTCCCGCATCCCCTTGGTCATCAAGACCTGGAGCCCGTTCTCCTTGGTCAGCGTCCCGGCGACCAGACCGAAGACCACACCCACCAGCACGAAGGCCGCTCCGATGACCGCCACCAGGTTCTCCAGCAACGGCGAGGAGAGCAGCGTTCCATCGACGCCGTGGAACGGCGTACCAGGGACCAGGGTGCCAACGGCGAGGAGCACCAGGTATGCGCTGACCGCGGCCATCGCCATCACGAGACCGCGCCGCTGCTCAGGTGCCAGCTCGACGCGTTCCGTCAGCACTTCCCCTCGGCCCGGCAAGCGCGGTTCGAGCACGTGCGCGATCAGCCAACCACCCACTAGCGGGAAGATCAGACCCACTGCGGTGGTGAAGAAGTAGTTCATCGCGATGTGGACGTCCACGGGCGGCAAGCCCGGGACGAGTTGCACAGCCGCTTCGGTGATCGCGATGTAGGTCGCGTCCAGCGTGCCGATGACGAAGCCGCCTGCATAACCGCCCTGCAGGCACGCGTAAGCACCGATCAGGCCGGCCAGCGGATTGCGGTCGGCGGCCTTGAACGCGACCGCACCGAGCGGCGCGATCACGAAGTAGGACGCGTCGGAGAAGACGTGGCCCTGCGCCGCGACGAACGCCACCGCGTAGGGAACTCCCCGGTCAGGAACCCGCGAGAGCAGCCAGCGCACACCTGCTTCGAGGAACCCCGTGCCCATGGTGACGTTGACCGCCATCACCATGACGAAGATGTTGCCGAGCCCCGGAAATTCGATGAAGTTCGTGATGACGTGGCCGAGCAGGTACAGGAGCCCGTCCAGGGACAGCACCCCGCGAACGTCGAGAACCTGATCTCGTCCGGGAACGGTGACCGAGGCGCCCAGCACATCCGCGATCGTGGATGCAAGAGCGACCAGGACGAACAACCAGCAGAACAGCACGAACGGTTGCGGAACACGATTGCCGACCTTCTCGAGAACGGCGAGGAAGGAAGCGAAACCCTTCGCGGCACCACGCACTACCCGAGATCCCGCCATCATCTGCCCCCGTCACGCCCGGACGGCTTGCCACTGGTCGGTGGAACCTCGTCGCGGTAGTTGCGCCAACCGCCGTAGCCGGTGATGTCTTCGTACTTGCCGGGCAGACGTTCGGTTCGTCGGAGCAACATCGCCAACGACGACGTTCCGTCCTCCAGCTCGATGACACCGAGCTCCAGCTCGGGCGACTCGTTGGGCAGGAACTGATCGCGCAGCCGATCCAGCGGGACATCGTAGACCTCGCCCCAGATCGGGGCACCGCCGTGCGACACCGGCCACAAGGCCGGAAACCTGTTGCGCACGCAGACGAACCGATAGTGCGGAGCAGTGCGCAATTCACCGACAAATGGGCAACCCTCGATGTACCGATGGGCCCCGCCGCCGCGCAGAGCACCTCCGTTGACGAACAGGTGGACCACGATCAACCTCCAGAAACAAGTCGCCCCAGGAGAGAAATAGAAACTCGAGAACACAATTCGGCCACGAGTCGAAACGCCGGTCGCCGCCCCGCACGACGGACCAGCATCGGTGTTGGTAGACAGCTTGCGATCAGCGGATCCCGCGTTCAAGAGCCGCGTGCGTATACCAGAGTTGTATACGCGCGACGTCTTGAAACGGGCCGCCCACCTGGCAAGACTCGACTCCACCGACGGACCGGTTCCCCTCCGTCCGCAAACTCCTCTCAAAAACAACACGAAAGGCCGCACCGTGGTCGATTTCGCCCATTTCACGGATCTCGCTTCCCGCAACATCGGCGGTAGCGTTGTCATCACCAACGACGAGTTCTTCGTCGAGAAGGAGAATCTGATCAAACCGGAAGCACCCGTTTCCTGCAAAGGGCAGTCCGGGAACCGCGGTGGGATCTACGACGGCTGGGAAACCCGCCGCAGGCGCACTGCAGGACACGACTGGGTCGTCATCCGGCTGGGGGTCCCCGGAGTTGTGCACGGCGTCGTGGTGGACACCGCGTTCTTTCGGGGGAACTACCCCGACCGCATCTCCGTGCAGGCATGCGCGCTGGACGGATACCCCGCTCCGGAAGATCTCGCGGATGCCGAATGGGTCGACATCGTCCCGGAGACACCCTGCGAAGGCGACTCGGAGAACGCCTACCCGGTGCACGATCGGACCAGGTTCACGCACGTGCGGTTGTGCATCCATCCCGATGGTGGCGTCGCCCGCCTGCGGGTGCACGGAGAAGCCGTGCGCGACCCGCTCGACTTCAGCGGGCTGTCCTGGGACCTGGCCGCTCTCGACAACGGCGGCCGGGTCATCGAGCAGAGCGACGGATTCTTCAACCCGGCGTCGAACGTCATCACCCCCGGGACCGCGCGCACGACCAAGGACGGGTGGGAGACGAAACGCCGCCGCGACGACGGCCACGACTGGTTGACCGTGTGCCTCGCAGCGCCAGGGCACATCCACCAGGCGATCGTGGACACCTCGCGCTACATCGGAAACGCGCCCGACTCATGCGCACTTCTGGCATGTGATGCCTCGACCGACGACCTGAACGACCCGACGGCGTGGTGGACGCTAGTGGCGCGCCAGCGGCTCCAGCCCGATCAGGTCCACCGCTTCCACACCGAAACCCAGAAGCAGGCCACCCATGTACGCCTGAACATCTTCCCCGACGGAGGCCTCTCCAGGCTGCGCCTGCTCGGCTACTGCTCCGACAGCGGAGCTCTCGAACGGGGCATTCGCTGGATCAACATGCTTCCGGAAGCACAGCTGCGGACACTACTGTCCCAACTGGACATCTCCGCCCCGCAGGTGGAGAAGTTCGTCGGCGCACGCCCGTTCACCACGCTGAGCGACGCTGAGGCGCTGCTCGATCAGACGACGACGGCGGCTCTGCGCGCACGCCTCGGCATCACGCACGTCGACAGCGACGCAAGAGGGTGATCCACGATGCCGTGGCCTTCCAAGCGCAAAGTCCAGAGGACCGCGAAAAGGCCCTTCTACCGATCGCTGTTCTTCCAGATCGCGGCAGGACTGGTCCTGGGCGCCATCGTGGGCGCGGTGTGGCCGGAGTTCGGCTCCGCGCTCAAACCGCTCGGGGACGCTTTCGTCAAACTCGTCAAGATGATCATCGCGCCCTTGGTGTTCTGCGTCGTGGTGATCGGGATCGCCGGGGCCGGTGACCTCGCCACCCTCCGCCGCATCGGCCTGAAGGCGCTCATCTACTTCGAGATCGTCTCCACCGTCGCACTCGTGGTGGGCCTGGTGGTCACTGAGATCATCGCGCCGGGCCGCGGGCTCAACGTGGACCCGGCCACGCTCGATCCCGGCGCGGCGCAGGAGAAGACCGACGGCGCCCCGGCGAGCACCTCGGAGTTCCTCCTGGACATCATCCCGGAAAGCGTGATCGGGGCCTTCGCCGAGAACAGCTTGCTCCAAGTCCTGCTGTTCTCCGTGCTGTTCGGGATCGCGATGATCCACGCCGGCGAACGCGCCCGGCCCTTGATGTCCTTGATCGAGAGGCTGCAGGACATCATCTTCACGATCGTGGGCTGGGTGATGAAACTCGCGCCGATCGCGACGTTCGGCGTCATGGCCTACACCGTCGGCGAGTACGGACTCGAATCGCTGACCAGCTTCGGGAAGATGATCGGGGCCTTCTACCTCGCACTCGTGGTGTTCCTCGTCCTCCTCGCGGTGCTGTTGCGGGTGACCACCGGCGTCGGGTTCTTCCGGCTCGTGAACTACGTCCGCGAGGAACTGGTCACCGCGGCGTTCACCGGCTCCTCGGAAGCCGTGCTGCCGCAGATCACCAAGAAGCTCGAAGAGGCCGGCTGCTCCCGGACCGTGGTCGGGCTGGTCGTGCCGACCGGATACTCGTTCAACCTGGACGGCGCCTCCATCTACCTCTCCGCATCAGTGGTGTTCCTGGCCCAAGCGCTGGGCACCGACCTCGGATTCTCAGAGCTGCTCACGATCATCCTGGTCGCCGTGCTGACCTCCAAGGGCATGGCAGGGGTCGCGGGATCGGCGTTCGTCGCGCTCACCGCCACGATCGGAGCCGTCGGCGGCATTCCCGCAGCCGCGGCGGTGTTGATCCTGGGCCCGGACCGGATCATGGCCAAGGGACGCACCGCCACGAACTTGATCGGCAACGTGATCGCTACCTTGATCGTGGCCCGCTGGGAAGGGCAGCTCGACCGCCGACAACTCGACCGGGCGCTCCGCCGACGCGCGTCGAAACCGGATTCGCAGGGGGAGGACATCTCTGAAACGAGCCCTTCCGCGGGCGGGCAATGAACGCCGGTTCCGAACACCAGGGCGGTGTCCGTGGCCGTGCTGCGGGCACCGCCTGTTCGAACCGCGACAGCCGACAACTGGACGACGGCTCCGCGAGAGGGATCGCCCGTACTACCTTTCTCCTCGCGCCTGTGGTGTGCTGAGAGGGAAGTCGGCCTTGCCGAGACGATCGACCTCCCGAACCGAGGAACGATGACTTCGCTGCGCCACCCGGAGAGCAATGCGGCCAAGTTGCCGAACGCGCTGCGCGATTGGGTGCGACGAGAGATCCGCGCCCGCATCGCCGACGGCAGCTTGCACCCGGGACAACGACTGCTGGAACGCGAGATCGCCGACCGGATGAACGTCTCCCGCGTGCCCGTCCGCGAAGCCCTGCGCCTCCTGGAAGCCGAGGGCTACCTGGTCGCGGCACCCACCGGGGGCGTCGTCGTCCGCCAACTGGATGCCGACGAGATCAACGAGATGTTCGACGTCCGCGGCGCTTTGGAAGCACTGGCAGCACGTTTGGCCACCAGGTACGCCGATGAGGCTGCCACGACCGCCCTCCACGAAGTCGTCCGCGCCAACCGCAGAGCCATCGACGACAACGACACCCAAGCGATCGGCCGCACCAACCACGAGTTCCACGCGTTGCTGAGGCGCACCGCGGCCAACCGCTTCGTCACCGAACGCGTCGAACCTCTCATCGGCCGGCTTTCCTGGGCCTACCAGACGAGCCCGGACCCAGAACACGTCTGGCGAGGTCATCTCGCCCTGCTCCACGCCATCGTCGCCGGCGACGAGGAAATGGCCGCCCAGGCCGCGCACCTGGACAACGAGCACAACCGGGAGATCGCCCTCAACCTGATCCGCACCCGACACCCGCGCAGCCCATTCGGCTGAGCGCGTGCTCCCGCGCCGACCTCGGTCAGATCGGCAGGAAGACGAAGGTCCACGCCACGAGCGGCGCGAGGAGCACCACCAGACCCGCGTACACCAGCATGCGCTTGTAGAAGGCCTCGCGGTGGGCGGCATCGACGTTGGCGAGGACCAGGGCGCCATTGGTCGAGAACGGGCTGACGTCGACGATGGTGGCGGAGATGGAGAGGGCGGCGGCTGCGCCGATCACGCCGAGTTCGCCGGAGGCCATCAGCGGAGCTGCGATCGCGACTGCGACACCAATGGTGCCGATCGACGATGCGAGCGCGGACACGATGCCCGACAAGTAGCACAGAAGCAGGATGGCCAACAGCGGCGTACCGAGTCCCGTGATCGCGTGGCTGGCGAACTCCACGGTGCCTGCGGTCTCGAGAACGTTGATGTAGGTGAGGACTCCACCGACGAGGACTACCGTGCTCCAGCTGACATCGGTGAGCGCCGCCTTCGCGTCATCCGGGTCGACGATGGCGAGTACGGCCGCGACCGTCATCGAGATGACACCGATGTCGACGCCGAATGCGGCTGTGCCGACGATCATGGCGACCAGGCCGGCCAAGGTCAGGAACTGGTAGGGCGAGAGCTCTGCCGAACGCGGGCTGGTGGTTTCGGCGGCCGACTCCGGTGCGAGCGCGATCAGGTCCTGCCGGCCACGGTGCTTCCCCGAACTGGCGGGGACGGTCTGCGGCGGCTCGCCGTAGCCCGACTCGACGACCGCGCCGCTACCGCCCAGGAGCTTCCGCCCGCCCATGGTGAAGTAGACGAGCAGGGCAATGCCGGTGTTGAACGCGAACGACGTCGTGAACAGCGCGAGGTGGTCGACGGGAAGGTCCTGGGACTCCAGGTAGCCGTTGACGAACACACCGTAGACGCTGAGCGGCGAGAACGCGCCGGCCATGCCGCCGTGGACGACCATCATGCCCATCATCAGCTGGTCGATCTTGTAGCGGCGGGCGAAGGGGATGGCAAGCGGGGCCACGCACGCGATCGCGAAGATCGCACCGATCGACATCAGGAGTCCCGTGAGGACGAAGAAGATCCACGGTGCTGCCGCGACCTTGCCGCGGACCACCTGCAGGCCCCACTTCACGAGAAGGTCGACGGTTCCGTTCCGCTGGGCGAACCCGAAGAGGAACGTGAGGCCCACGAGGGCGATGAACAGGTCCACCGGGAACCCTCCGAAGATGTCCTCGGTGGTCATCCCGACGGCGAGTCCGCCCACGGCGAATGCGGCGACGAGCCCGAGGACTCCGAGATTGACCGATCTCGCGGTGCCGATGATGAAGATCAGCACGAGGACGAGAATGGTCAGAACTTCAACGCTCATGGTTCTCACAGCTCCGGTCGAGCCAGGTGGCAGATTGGCGGTCAATGGTGTGAGCCATGTCGCATGCCGGTCAACACGCGCGCCAGAAGTCGGTCGGAATGCCCGTTCTCGCGTCCTCCGGCGGGGTTGGACCGGTCAAGATGATCGATCGGCCGGGCCGGCTCGCGGGGCGCGAGCAAGCTGGTCGTGATCTTCCCCGTGAATCCACGCGAACTCCGGTGCCTGCCACTTCGACACTGCAAGTTGACCGGTCACATCTCGGCCTGGCGGGCCCGAACAAGCGGATTGACCGATTAGGACGGCGGGTCATTGACCGACCTTCACAGCGATCGAAGGATGGGCGTTCACCGCAGAACGTCCAGCACACGTCAGACGCCAGTCGCTTGCGGTCGAGTGATCAATTTTCCAGGAACTCCGAGGAAGCCTCATTGTCGAACCAGCTGAACAACCACCTCGCCGCCGACTCCACGAACTCGCCCGTCCCGCAGACCGTGAAACTCGCCGTCATCCCCGGGGACGGGATCGGCCCCGAGGTGACCGCCGAGGCGCTGAAAGTCCTTGAGGTCGCCGCACCGGCCGGTGTGAAGTTCGCGCAGACCCGCTACGACCTGGGCGCCGAGCGCTACCTCTCGACCGGCGAGGTGCTGCCGGACTCGGTGCTGGCCGAGATCCGCGACCACGACGTGATCCTGCTCGGTGCTGTGGGCGGCAAGCCCAACGACCCGAACCTGCCACCGGGCATCCTCGAACGCGGGCTGCTGCTGCGGCTCCGCTTCGAGCTCGACCACTACGTCAACCTGCGCCCGTCGAAGCTGTTCCCCGGTGTCCCGTCGCCGCTCGCCAACCCCGGCGAGGTCGACTTCGTGGTGGTCCGCGAAGGCACCGAGGGTCCCTACACAGGCAACGGTGGCACCCTCCGGGTCGGCACCCCGGCCGAGGTCGCCACCGAGGTGTCGGTGAATACGGCGCACGGCGTGGAGCGGGTCGTCCGTGACGCGTTCGCGCGTGCGCAGCGCCGACCTCGCAGGAAGTTGACGCTGGTCCACAAGACCAACGTGCTCGTCAACGCGGGCTCGCTGTGGTGGCGGCTGTTCGAGGCGGTGGCGGCCGAGCATCCCGACGTCACGACCGACTACTGCCACATCGACGCGGCCATGATCTACCTGTCGACCGATCCGTCACGCTTCGACGTGATCGTGACCGACAACCTGTTCGGCGACATCATCACCGACCTGGCCGCCGCGAACACCGGCGGCATCGGCCTCGCCGCATCGGGCAATGTGAACCCCGACCGCACCACGCCGTCGATGTTCGAGCCGGTGCACGGCTCGGCTCCCGACATCGCCGGCGAACTGCTCGCGGACCCGACCGCCGCGATCCTGTCAACAGCGTTGCTGCTGGACCACCTCGGGCATCACCAAGCGGCTGCCCGCATCGAGGACGCCGTGCTCGCCGACCTCACCGAGCGCACCGCCGATACCAAGCGCTCGACGCCGGAGGTCGGCGACGCGATCGCGGCACGAATCGCCGGCTGACGTGAATCGCTACGCCGCCGTGCGCGGCCGGTGCAACTGACCGGCATCCAGGCACAGCGCTGCTGGGGAGAGCTGCCGCCTTCGGGCGCGCCGACGGCGCTCAGCTCGCCCCAGCACCGGCGAGAGCGCGGTGCTGTCGATTCCGATGCGCAGCTCGACCAGAGGAGGTGCCCGCTCTTCGCCGGTGCGCACGCAGCAGATTCCGACCGAACTGGGCGCGGCCCTACGTTCGTCGGCTCGCCGATTTCCGCTTGCGCCCACCGGACGGACGGATCGATTGGTCCAGCAGCGGCTCGACGCGATACCCCAGCACGTCCCTCATCACGACCGAGGTCCGCGATCGCTGGGCGCCGTAGCAATCGGTGATCGCCCTCGTCACCCGGCCCAAGTCCGCTGCGTTCCGGGCCACGATCTTGCACACAACGTCACCATCGCCGGTGACACCGTGAGCTTCCAGGACCTCGGGGATCTTGCGCAGGTCCCCGCTCAGGCGCTCGAAGTCCTGCTGCCGCACTTCCACCCGGACGAACGCGGTGATCTCGAAGCCCAGTAGCTGCGGAATCCGGTGTGCCTCGTTCGCACCGAGCACGCCCAACGCCTCCAGCCGAGCCAGCCGTGCCTGCACCGTGCTTCTGGCCAACTGCAACGACTCGGCGAGGCTGACGACCGTGATACGCGGATGCCGGTGCAACGCACGGAGGATCCCGACGTCGGTGGCGTCGAGTCTGACGTCTTCCTGCTCGTCCAGGGACATGGCCGGCACCTTTCAGTTCGCCCCCCCTGCAGTCGCCCAGTCACGCGAAATGCCCGCATCAACGGCCATCTGAGATGCCACATGCCGGATCTCGGCACTTCAGCCTATCGGAATGCACGTTCACGTGAAAGAACCGCTGCCAGCCCAAGCTTTCCCCGCTGCACAACGAAAGGCCTTGGTTCTCGACGAACGGCGCGCGCAGTCGGAGTCGCGAATTGCCGGAGGAAACCCACGCCAGAACGCTGCTGCGGGCCGTCGGTGCCGAGCTTGGCGACAAGGCACTCCTCGACGTTCTGCGTCCTGCCATCGAGACAGCCGAGGCACAACAAGACTCCATCACCGCGGCCCGTGCAGCCGCGGAGGCCGCCATGCCAGCGGTCGAGGGAACCACCCGTTGCAGTCATCCCGCGGCCGCGCAGCCCACGTGGGCCCGGCCCGGGCTCCAACGGCCGGAGAATGATCGACTCCAGCCACCGCCGTACCGGACCGAGATCTTTGTCCAAGGCCTCTAAGCAGTGTCCGGCTGCAAGGACAGCACGGGGTTGAGCGGCCTCGCCACCGGGTGCTGGCCGTGTTCGCGCCGGGCCATCGAGAACTGGAACGAGAAAGCATCCCGCCGGTAGTAGGAACTGACGCCAGCGATGATGACCTCGTTGTTGTCGACGACGCATCCGCGCATGAGGAAGACCGGGGAACCCGGAGGATCGTCCAACTGCTCGGCCTGCCACTCATCGAGGTCGGCGATCGTCAGGGTGAAGTCACCGAGCTGGATCTTCACCCCGAAGTCTGCCTCCAGGGTGTCGTAGATGCCGACCGACTCGAGGTCGATGTCAGCGAGGCCGGCGAACCGGGGCCACGGCAGGTAGAAGTGCTCCAGGGCCACGGGAATGTCGTCCGCGAGGCGGACGCGTCCGATGGACAAGAGCTTCCGGACCGCGTTGTCGAAGACGAAGTCGGCGGGAGCCTGGCTTCGCTGGACGACATCGACCTGGACGACTCGGGAACTGGGAGTGCGGCCACTGTCGGTGATCCGCCGGCTGAAGCCGAGGAGGTCGGAGACCGGGTACGCCAGAGGCTGGCGGTCGGCGACGAAGGTCCCGCGCCCGGCCGAGCGGTCGAGAAGACCATCGTTGACCAGGCGGGTGATGGCCTGGCGCGCGGTGCCGCGGCTGACGCCGAACTCGTCGGCCAACTGCCACTCCGGCGGCAGTTGGTGTCCCTGGTCCCACTCACGAGACGCGATCCGTGCCCGGATGACGGTGTACATCTGCTCGTGCAGGGGGATCCGTGCCCCCGCTCGCCGACTCATGGTTGCTCCTAGCCTGTGCCCTGGAAGTCCTTGTACCACATTCCGGGTGGTCGAAGGCCTTCGACGTGCAGTGGCCAACAGTCGTGGTCACGTGGTGGGTGCCGGGTTCCGGCGAACGTGGTGGCGGTTGATCAGATAGGTAAGGGTGAAGGCGAGTGCGAGGCTGGTGACCATGGAGGCTGCCATGCCGGCGGAGTTGGTGGCGACGAACGGAGCCACGACAGCAGGCAGATAGGCCGAGGCTTCCACGGTGAAGGCGCCTGCCATGGCGCCGCCAACGGTGGCCGAGGCGATGGCGACGGCGAAGACTCGCTTGTCACCGAACATAAAGGGGTAAGAAGCTTCCACGAAAGTTCCGAAGAAGAAGTTCACGGCGGCGCCGGATCCGGCCAGGGCGCGTTCACCACTGGTGCGCGGCTTGACCACGCCGGCCAGGGTGATGCCCAGCGAAACCATGACCAGGCTGACCATGTCGATCGCGCCGAAGAAGCTGTGTCCCTTCTGCCCCATTTCCAGCAGCACCAACGGCAAGATCACCGAGTGGTAAACGCCGCCGATGATCGCGAACCAGATCACGCCGCCGGCCAGCGCCCCAGCAGCGATGGAGTTGAAGGCCAACGCGGCTTCGATGCTGTACTTGACCCCGTCACCGACAGCGCTGGTCACCGGAGCCAGCACGAAGAGGACCAGCAGGCCGGGCAGCAACCCCGCCACAGCACCGGTGACGATGTTGGCAGTCGTGGCCGGAAAACGATGCGCCAGCGTCCAGCGGATCAGCCACGCGGCGAGCAGACCGGCCAGCACACCGCCGGCCAAACCGCCTAGAACGCCGCCCTTGGCGCCCAAGATGCCGGTCACAGCGCCGGCCACCAAGCCGACCTCGTCCAGTGCCGACACCTTGCGAGCGGCGACTGCGGCCACCACGATGGGCAGTCCCGCCATCAGTGTCTCGAAGACTTCGTTGACGGCGCTCAGTCCGGGGATCTTGCTGACGGCAAGAACCAGTGCCAGCGCGATGAAAGCCGGGATCGAACCGACCATGATCCCGCGGATGCTGATACGCCGCCACGCTGGCCCGCCACCACCGGCACCAGCAGCCGACGAACCGCCCCCCAGCACCGGCTTGTACTTGATCTTCCAATGCCGGGCGAGCCCCCCGACGTACGACACCGCTCGAGTGGTCGATGTCGTGCCCGTCGTACCCGACGCGGCTACGAGCTTCAGGCCCAGCTGCTGAGCTGTCGCGATCGAGGTCCCGCCTGTTCCAGCCGCGGGCAGGTCGGCTGCGACCGCTGCCTCCACCGTCGCGGCATTGGCCCCGGTCGGGTCGGCGCTGATCAGGATCAACCCGTCGATCTCACCAGCGCGCACCCGCTCGGACAACCGGACATCACGGTCCCGAGCGGCCGCGTTCACCTCTCCCAGCGGTCCTTCGGCCACCACCTGCGGCTGCCCGTCCACCAATGCCCACAGCTGCGCCGGGGTGCTGTCCGAAACTCCGTCCATCGACGCCTGCGCCGAGACGAACTGCACTTCGCCCAGCGCCAGGCCTGCGGCCTCCAGCTGCCGATTCACGTCCCGGAGCAGGCTCGCGGGATCGTCGCCGCCGTGGCTGCGCAGGTTCCCACCGCTGCTGCCCAGTACCGCTACCAGCCTCGTACGCGTGCTTGTTGCGGCCACGTCGTCGCCCATCCGAGTGCCTCCCGCCGAACCAATATAGATGTTTTGCGGAAAGGTAGACGGGCGACGGAGAACCGTCAAGGAAACTCGAACCCGCACCCTGGGCACACCCGCGACGCATCACGACTTCACCACTCCACATGCTCACATACTGGGCTTTTACCCCCTCGGCGGGTGGCCGTGACGAAGCGCTCCCACCCAACGCCCCGATGCTTGTACAGAAGAGCTCAGATACCGCAGAGTAGAAAGGTATAGATGTTTAATCGGGTGAGGAGCATGCATGAGCGGGCAGACGCGTGAGCTTGTCGGGCCGATCGCGCGGAGAGCAGGGGCCGCCGGGCTGATCGTGCTGGGAGACAGGCCTCTGACGATCGAGGACGTGGTAGCGGTCGCCCGGGACGGCGCGCAGGTCACCATCGCTGAGGACGCCCGCCGAGCGATGACGCGCGCCAGGAGCGTGGTCGAAGGACACGCCTCCTCAGAGCGGGCGATCTACGGAGTTTCCACCGGTTTCGGAGCGTTGGCCACGCGGAGGATCGACTCCGCCTCAAGGGCCCGGCTGCAAACATCGTTGATCCGATCGCACGCTGCCGGTTCGGGCCCCGAGGTGGAACGGGAGGTGGTGCGGGCGCTGATGTTGCTGCGGCTGCAGACCTTCACGACCGGGCACACCGGGGTGCGCCTAGAGGTGGCCGAGCGGTACGCGGGACTCCTGAACGCCCACGCGACCCCGGTGGTGCACGAATACGGTTCTCTGGGCTGCTCTGGGGATCTGGCGCCGCTGGCGCACTGCGCGCTGGCCATCATCGGCGAAGGGCCGGTTCGCTCGGCGCAGGGCGTGGTGCGCGACAGTGCCGAAGTGCTGGCTGAGCTGGGCCACGGCCCACTCGCGCTCGGCGCGAAGGAAGGGCTCGCTCTGATCAACGGCACGGACGGAATGCTCGGCATGCTCGTCCTGGCCGTGCACGACCTGCGCCAGCTGCTGACCTGCGCAGATGTGGCAGCCGCGATGAGCGTGGAAGCGCTCTTGGGGACCGATCGCGTCTTCGCCGCCGAGTTGCAGGCGCTACGCCCGCATGCGGGCCAGGCGGCTTCAGCAGCCAATCTCACTGCGCTGCTGGCATCCTCGGAGATCATGGCCAGTCACCGGGAAGAGGACTGCACCGTGGTGCAGGACGCCTATTCCCTGCGCTGTGCGCCCCAGGTCGCTGGCGCCGTCCGCGACACCGTCGAGCACGCCGCCCGCATCGCGCAGGTCGAGCTCAACAGCGCGGTCGACAACCCGGCGGTGCTCGATGACAGGCGCATTGAGAGCAACGGGAACTTTCATGGCGCCCCGATCGCGTACGTGCTGGACTTCCTTTCCATCGTGGCCGCCGATCTGGCTTCGATCAGCGAGCGGCGGACCGACCGCTTGCTCGACCCGGCCCGCTCCAACGGTCTTCCGGCGTTCCTGGCCGCCGCCCCCGGTCTGGATTCCGGGCTCATGATCGCGCAGTACACGCAGGCGGCACTGGTCAGTGAAATGAAGCGGCTGGCTGTGCCGGCCAGCGTTGACTCGATCCCCTCGTCAGCCATGCAGGAAGACCACGTGTCGATGGGATGGTCGTCTGCGCGCAAGTTGCGGCGCGCGATCGATGCGCTCACTCGGGTCTTGAGCGTGGAGGTGATGACCGCCGCCCGAGGACTGGACTTGCGCGCACCCCTGCAACCATCCCCCGCCACTGCGTCCGTCGTGCGGCTGCTGCGCGAGCGGGTGCCCGGCCCAGGTGCCGACCGGTGGTTGAGTCCCGAAATCGAGCGCACCGTGCAGTTGCTGGCCTCCGGCTCGGTGGTAGAAGCGGCAGAGGCAGTGGCCGGACATCTCGCCTGACCCCGCTCCGCCTCCCCCGCCCGCGAATTCGTTGGCAGCGCTGCGAAGGCGCTCAAGAACAGCGCTTCATCACCAAAAGCACCGGTGACCGGCGCCTGACCTGTCCAGATGGCGCCCCTGCCCCACCGTCCCTGAGCACTGGGTGCCAGTGAGCGTGCCAGGGGCCATCACCGCGGCGCCCCTCAGCGGTGTCGTCATGAACGTTTGCCCCACCGTCAGGGAGCCGGAGCGGCTCCCTGACGGTGGCTCCACCACGCGGAAGGACAAACGACCTCCCGCACCCGGCAACCTTGGCCGCCTGTGCGTTGCTCGACATCGACAGAGCAGGAGCCATCGTCGACTTCGCCTGATGCACCGAGAAGAATGCACACCGGTAGAACTCGCGGCTGCCTCCCCAGGAGTCACCGAAGCCGGCACGCATCAGCCGCAAGATGAGAGGAAACCTCGATCGAGTTGGAGACCGACATCGACGCGGGACCCACCACCCATGCCCGTTCGAGTCAGCTGACGGACGCGACGGCCTTCTGACCCGCACTGATGTACGTTGCTGCCGTCTGCGCAACCGCCATCCGCGCCACGTCGTCAAAAGAGGTGCCCACGACGATGATGTCGACGCCGGTGCCCCGGAAGGCGCGGAAGTTCTCCGCGTTGATTCCGCCTTCGGCCAAGGTGGGCACCGAAACGGTTTCGACCAGGGCCGCAAGACGGTCACGGATTTCGACGGGGATCTCACCAGCAGCGGCCCCACCGTAGGACATGCCCGTCATCAGGCCGATCATATCGGCTCCGATCCCCTCCATCTGCTTGGCGACCTTGGCCACTTCTCCGGGCGTGGCGGCCGCAATGCCGAACGGATGCCGGTCCTCGGGGTGGGCGATGTAGGCGTCGACCGTCAGACCATAGCGGTGCGCGACCGCGATCCAGTCCTCCAAGTCGGCGAGGCTGGACTTGTGCGTGTGCAATCCATCAGCACCCGCACGGGCCAAGTCGTAGAAGTGCTGCTCGCGCAGGGCAACAGGCTGCACCTCGGTGAACCCGCCGGGGATGCCGACAGTGACGAACACCTCGGGACCGGCGACGGCCCGAACACCGGCGACGACGCGGTCGATCTCAGCCAGGTCCAGCTCGTGGCGCACGCTCTCGGCATTGTGCATGTCCTTGACGCCATGCAGTCCTCGCGCCAGCGCGATAGCAGGGTGGTTCGGCTCGAGAAGGCGCACGCCGGCATCGACGACGGCCTTGGCCAGACGGGAGTCGTCGGCGGTAATTCCGGTGCTCAGCAGGGTCGTTCCGCCGTGGTCGGTGATCGCCTCGCGAACCTTGGCGATCGCGTGGGCGCGACGGCGATCCATGTCAGCGGACTGAAAGTTGATCACGAGCGACCTTTCTCCGGAGATGTCTCGTCGCGGCCGACTCGAGTACCGCAACGAGACAAAGATATATACCTTTGATATCCAGCGGTCAACCACGTCAAGTTAGCCTCCTAGGTCAAAGGTGCATATCTTTAAGGCCGCGCTGGTAGGCGCCGTCCCGGGAACAGGCCAACATGGCCGGTACCGGAGGACTGCCATCGAGTCACCTCGCGCCGCGACGAGAGCGTCGCCACCGTCATGAGGGCCCGGGGCTCGCCGGCCCGTCACAGAACGGCCTCATCCACGCCCAAGTCGACCAGGACCTGCCGGGGCGGCAGCGGAGAGCTGACCTCGTCGAGCGCCTACGTCTGCTCCCGACACCTTTGCTGGCTGCTGCTGCGGCGGTGATGGGCTGCGGCGTGTTCGCCAGGCCTCGGTTTTCGGCGAGGCGCTCGGATTGTGGTCTCGAAAGCACTGCGAGCCAAAGCGCCGGCTGATGCTCTGCGCTGAACACCCAAGGGCGTTCGGCCCGCAGCGCCTTCCCGTCCCTGAAGGCGGTTTCCTCGTAGTACGGGCGTGCGACGATCTGAATTGGGCCCCGAGATGGATCACATAGTTGACCACCGAGAAGACGGACCCAGCGGCAGCAGTGAGGAATACCAGTCGCAGGCTTGCTGAAAACCCGTGGGACAAAAGAACATTCGAGACTTGCACGCTAACCACACGCCTTCGCCTGCCTGGCGTCGGTTGATCGGCGAAGCCGCTTTCACCGGGTTGGCTGCACACGCGGCGAGTGGCGGGCAAAAGGTGAGGAGCTGCACGCAGTGCGCTGTGTCTTGGCTTTCGCGGACACCGCGCACCGGGTGCTCTGGCGTCAGTGAGCTTCCCTGTTACCGGAAACCTGGCTGCTCCCCCGTCGCTGTCGATCTTCTGCGACCATGGGATCATGGGGGAGGACGGTGATGGTGTTTCGAAGCACTCGCCAGCGGTCACGCGCAACGAGGTCAGCGGTGTGGTCAGTGGCCCGGTGGTGCAGGCTGGCTCGATTTCTGGCGGTGTCGTCATCACCACCGGGACTCCGACCCAGTCCGAGGTGGACAAGTGGACCGAGGGCCTGGCCCTGGGTGTGCAGAAACTGTGGCGGCGAGAAGAAGCTCATCGCCGGATCCATGACCCGGTAGCGCTGCCGGTGCGCTGGCACCCCAACCCGGAATTGGCCGATCAGTGGGCCAACATCCGCCGCCTTCCAGCTGGCGCCGCTGCCGAGCCCTTGGCTCTGTCTGGGAGTATCGACCAGCTTGGTGAGATCTATCGGAGCATCCCGTCCGGTCGGCTGGTTCTGCTCGGCGCGGCTGGTTCCGGAAAAACCGTGTTGGCCGCCCGCTTGGCGTTGGATCTGTTAGAAGCCCACGAGCCTGGTCATCGGGTTCCGGTCATTGTCAGTGTCGGCTCCTGGAACCCCACGACCACACCGCTGCACGTGTGGCTGGCTGAGCAACTCGCCCGTGACCACCCCGGCCTGGCCGCCCCTGTCCAGAAGCGTGGGCCTTCTCGGGCCGCCGCGCTGATCGACGCCGACCGGGTTCTGCCCATTCTGGATGGTTTCGACGAAATCGATGCCGGTTTGCATCGGGCCGCGCTGCGCCAGCTCAACACCATCACGGACACCCCGATCGTGGTCACCAGCCGGGTCGAGGAGTACACCAGTGCAGTGCACGGCGCGGACGTTTTCACCGGAGCCGCCGTCGTCGAACTCGACGACCTGACCCTGCACGACCTGGCCGCGTACCTGCCTCGCACTGCGGCCGGGAACCGCACCGGAATCTGGGACCCGGTCCTGCAGCGGATGCGCGCTGAACCACACGCCCCGGGGCCGGCCATGCTGCGCCAAGTCCTGACCAACCCGTTGATGGTGTTCCTGGCCCGCACCATCTACAGCGATCGCCCAGGCCAGAACCCCGCAGAACTGCTCGACACCCACCAGTTCCCCGCCGAACCGGCCCTGCAAGACCACCTGCTGGCCGAGTTCGTGCCCGCCGTGTACCAAGCCGACCAACCAGGCAGCCGTCCAGGGTGGCCCATCGACCGCGCTCACCGGTACTTGACCTATCTCGCCCACCATATCCGCAAAGCAGGCACCCACGATCTGGGGTGGTGGCAGCTCCGCGACACCATTCCCCGATCACACCGCACCATCATCTTCGCGCTGCTGGACGGGTTCATCACCTGGCTCATGTTCGGGCTCACGAATGGCCTGGCATTCTGGCTCACGAACGGAGCCCCGCAGGGGCGTCGGCTCGGATCTGTGGACGGGCCTGCAGATGGGATCGTGTACGGGTTCGTGGTCGGGCTCGTGTACGGGCTCCCGGCCATGCTGGTAAGCGGGCTCGTGGTCGCATTGACAGTCGGGCTCACCAAAGCACTCCGCGGCCAACGCAGGCGGGACAATCCGCGCTTCCTCTCCACCAAGTTCGCCATCGCGCTCGGGACCGGACTCGGCACTGGGCTCGCGAGCGCACTCGCGTACGGGCTCATGGTCGGGCTCGCCGCCCAGCTCGCGTACGGGTTCAAGGGCGTGGGCAGCGCGGTCAGTAATGGGCTCCTGCAGGGACCTGCGTTCGGGACTGGGGCCACGTACGGCCTGAGAGTTGGGCTCCGGCAGTTCGGGGTCGAGACCCAGGCCGCGCTCGTGGCCGGGATCGTGACCGGTCTCACTGCTGGGCTCTTGGTCATGGTCCTGGCCGGGCTCTCGGCCAGGCGTATTCGTGTCCGCTCCGCAGGACCTCCGCCGAGCCGTACGCGCCTTCAGATCCGCGGCCGGGGCCGATTCATCGCCGGCAAGTTCGGACTCGGGTTCGTGTTCGGGTTCGGGGGCGGGTTCGTGGTCGAGTTCGTCGATGGGATCGCCTTGCCCGGGGCAGGGCTCGCCGATGGGCTCCTTGACGGACTGCCGTTCGGGCTGTGGGTCGGGTTCATGTCCGTACTCGCGTTCGGGCTTGAGGCACCCGTTGATGCGGCTGATGTGGTCGGTGTTGGGGAGTCGCTGTCCCGAGACCGGCGAAACGCCATCCGAAAGATGCTCGCGGTCGGACTCGCGCTCGGCGTGCTGGCCGCTGACATAAACGGGCTGCCATTCGGGCTCGCGACTGCGGTCGTGGCGGGGTTTGTGGGTGTTCGCGCTACGAGCGCCTGGCTCTACTGGCTAGTTCTGGTGCGGGGGTGGCTGCCCCTGACCGGTCGCCTGCCCTGGCGGGTTCAGGCCTTCCTCACCGACGCCTATCAGCGCGGCGTGTTGCGGCAAACCGGGGTGGTGTACCAGTTCCGCCACGCCCGGCTGCAAGATCACCTCATCACCAAGGCACCGAATGCGGTGGAGGACTGATCCGCGAGGTGCTCCCCGCATCGTCGAGGAAATCTCGGGCGGACGCGCTGACTACGCGTGATCACACGGCCATAGGCGTTGACCTGCGAGTTCGCTATGACCCAGCCGATCGGGGCCGCCCAGATAAAAATTCACCCGGCGAGCCGGGTGAATCGATTTTGCGCCCGAAGCGGACTTGCACACCATTCCACCGACCTCGCGCTGCCGGAGATCGGCCAAACCGGAGTCGGGCGGCTTCCCGCTGTGCGAAGGTCAGGCCGTGACCACGGCACCTTCGTGGGTTCCGTAAATGATGAGTGCTTCCTCAATGTCGGGCGCGACAGAAAGGACGCGGTCCATGGGCGTTGCGATCGATTGTTCGGCCTCGGGGCCTGACGCATTGACCGAGTAAACCTTGTCGCGTAGGTCCTGGCGCCGGGCGTACGCTTTCACGATCTCGAATTTCGGGTCCCACGCTGCGGCGGGTTGGTCCTCGTAGAGGCCGGGCGGACTGATCGCGGACCACTCTGTCGACCATTTGTTGGGGATCGGATCCTCGACGATGTGCTGCAAGGAGTTGTCCGCGCCCAGGGCGATCAGATGCAATCGCTGGCGGTCATCTTTGACCACCGCCGGCGAGGTCGCGAGTTTCGCCCCTCCGACCTGCTGCCATGACCAAGATTCCGAGGGCGGTCGCTGCCGGTCCTCGGCCCAGGTGTACACACTGCTGCTTTTGTCGGTCAACGCGAAAACCCGCAGTTCGCGGTTCACGTCTTGGTGGACCGTTGGGTCATCCCAGAGGCCGGGGCCGGGCATTAACACTGGGGAATCCCACTTGTACTCGCTCGGATCGCTTTGCGCGGTCCGCCAAAGCCGTCCTCCGTTGTCCCTGGTGAACACCACGAGCCTGCCACTGGCATCCTGGGCCGCCGCCGGCCGCCCGCGCATGTCGGAGGCTCCGGGGATCGGGAGCCAGTTGTCCTGCGGGGGTTCCGACTCGACGTTGGAGTTGTACCGCAGGGTGCCATCGATGTCGACCGCGAATGCGATCAATCGGCCCCGCGCGTCGGGCACGACGGTCGGCGCGTCGCCGACGTTGCCGCCGAGGTTGCCGTCGAGGGTGACATGCTCTTTGAAGTTCGACTGCTTGTAGCGCGCAACCGTGTTGTCCGAATTTTTCGCCAGGATGACCATCGTGCCATCAGCGGCCAAGCCGGCCGCTCCGCCGGGGAGCTTTCCGCACCAGTCGTGGGTGCTGCGTTCGGCGCACGCGGTCGGCGGCGGTAGCGGCGGATGCGCTTCCAGCTGTGACGACGGGGTCACCGGGGTCGGTCGACCCTGCGATGTGTCTGGCGGGGCCCATGAAATCCCGAACCGCAGCACCACTACCACGAGCGCGAGCACAAGGACGGCGGTGACTATCAGGACGGGCAGCTTCCGCCTCGGCCTCCGAGATTCGACACCGTCGATGCCGCTGAGCAGGACTTCGTCGCCTGACTTTGATCCTGAAGCAACCCCGATGGACCCCAGCTTGCCTTTTGCCGCGTTGACGATATCTTTTATGCTGCTCACGCGGGCGTCCAGGTAAGCGACACTCGTGAGCATTCCGGGAAGCTCGGAGTCGTCCAGTCGGACCGGGAGTATGTATGGCGAAGGCTGCTGCAAGCCGCGGTCCTGGGCGCTTTGCCGCTCCCAGTTCGTCCACTTCTTCTCAAGATAGTAGCGAGAGATGAACAGGACCACATACCGCGCGCGTCCGCCATACACGACTTTCAGGTAATCAATCAGGTTCTCCCCCCAGAGCTGATCCTGGATGTCCTGATCATAAAATACCTTAATGCCTTCTTTCTGCAGCTCGCGAACAACGCGTTCCACATAATCACGATCTTCGCCGGCGAAAGAGACGGCGATGTCGTATTCGTAGCCATCGCGTGCAGAAGACACCAACCCTACCCCCGGCAGTATTCCTTTAAAGTACGTTCAAGCCCGCATAGGCACGTCTTGTATACGTCGCCCAACAGGAAGCGCCAAGGTGAGCTTACATCAGTGTGATCCACACTACGGCCCGACCCCACTCTGGGTGCCCGGAGCGCTACGAGGAGTTCGCGCACAAGTTGCGGTCAACTCGCTCCAGGCGCGAGAGGAGCGAATCGACGCCAGGGCTGTACCCCTATCAGCGAGGTCGGTGGCGTTCTGGCCGCGGTGGCTCTCGACTCCACCGCGCTTCTCGGCGTAGGCATGGTGGGGCCAGCACGGAGGCCGACACCGTTGCTCGTGCAAGAGCTTGCCACATGGCAATCAAATCGGTGAGCGCGTCGGGGCACGACGCGTCGCTGGCCCATCTCGGTCGACAGCGCCGAGTCGACTGCGCCGATTGGGGCTGCGGACCGCATGAACTGCAGGTGAGCGGCTGGTCGTCATCGGGTTTTTCGCTTTGGCGGGCTGAGGAAACATCATCTCGGGGTACGGTTGTTCCTGCGACGCCGTCGTGACTGAGTGTGCCGATGCGGAGGAGCGGTCCATGCCACAGCCCGAACCGGCCATCAAGAATGAGAACAAGGGATACGTAGCGCTTCTCGGATGGAGCCTCAACGCGGTGGAGGCTCTCGACCGGTTCGATCGGCGGTATGTCGTCGTGGCACCGGACTGGGCCGAGGAGTACTGCTCCGAACACGATATTCCTTACCTGCCGTGGAATTTCGAGCGGCTCAACGACCGCTCCATGGAGATCGCCGAGACGCTCAAGGAGGAAGGCGTCGATGTCGCGATCCCGCTGTTCGAGGAGACGGTGGAGTGGGCCGGGGCGATCAACTCCGTCCTGATGGACAACCCGCGCCTGTTCGGTCAGGCCATGCTGCTGCGGGACAAGGCGCTGATGAAGCGGCGCGCGCAGCTCGGCGGGATCCGCGTCGGGATCTTCGAGGAAGCGCACGACCGCGACGACGTGATCCGCTTCCTCAAGCGCGTCAACCAGACGCTGCTCAAGCTCGACGGCGACCCGAACGACCCGATCCATCTCAAGGCGTTCGACAAGGCCGGGTGTCTCGGGCACCGCGTCATCCGCACTCCCGACGAGATCGACTCGATTCCGGACGAGGAGTTCCCGGTCCTCATGGAATCGCACCTCGACGGCTGGGAGTTCGCCGTCGAGGCGTGGATCCACAACGGGAAGATCAAGTTCCTCAACATCTCCGAGTACGTCACGCTCGGGTACTCGGTGTTCGTGCCGGCGACCCCGGAACTGGAACGATACCGACCGCAGATCACGGCGCAGATCGAGAAGCTCATCAAGACCTTCGACATCGAGTTCGGGTTCGTGCACCCGGAGTACTTCGTCACCAGCGACGGTGAGATGTACTTCGGCGAGGTCGCCTACCGGCCGCCGGGTTTCAAGGTCTTCGAGCTGCTGGAGCGGGCATACGGGTTCAACGCCTATCAGGGGCTGGTGCTGGCCTTCGACCCGAAGACGACCGAGGAGGAGATCGACGCCTTCTTCCCGCGCGAGGTCGTGGACGCGTCCGGGGTCGCGGGCTGCTTCGGCGTCTACCCGCGCCGTCGGGTTGTCGCCGAGCTGCAGATCCCGGAGGAGACCGAGGACGACGACTACTATGAGTCGCACGATCTGTCGGCGCCGCTGGAGGAGACGGTTACCAAGAGGACTGCGTTCGGCAATCACTGGGGTCTGGTGTACTTCTTCGGTGATGACCCCTACCGGATGCGCGATCTGTTGAAGAAGCAGGAAGAGCTCGACTTCTACGTCTGAGGACGTTCGCGGACGCAGGAGACCTACCCGAGGGACACCTTTGGAACCGACCGCCGACGTCAGGGGCGAGGTCACGACGCTGGACAAGCGCGTGACCTCGCTCGACGCCGCCATTCGAGCCATGGCCGAGACCCGCGACTTCGGAAAGCACGCGAAGCTGCGGCGGGTCCTGGAAGCGTTGCGGCGGGTGCTGCTGCAGCCGGGCGGCGCCGCGGCGGTCCAGGCTCGAGCGCAGGCGTTGGAGGAAGCGGGCCTGTTCGCCGGGACCGACTGGGCCTCTCCGGAGATCCTCCTCCCGTCACTGGTCGGCCCTGGGCTGCGCAGCGGGGACGCGGACACCGTCGTGGTGGAGGCGACCAGCGAGCTGCGGATGCTCGCCGTCGCGCGCGGCGAGTTCGCGCACCCGACCTTCTCCGCTGAGGAGGCCCGTCAGTTCCTGTCCCAGGTCCTGGCGATGAACCTGGAGCTGCTGTTCACCCCGCCCAGCGAGGCGGAGCGGATCCGGCAGGGCCGGACCGCGCAGCTGATCCGGGACCTGTTCCGGCACCTCGCTGAGGAGATCGGCTACGACAGCGTGCTGGACAAGCTGGTCGAGGAGATCTGGCGGATCCTCCGCCAGCGCCCGATCCAGGTCGAGCAGGTGCAGTCGCTGATCACCCGGATCGCGATCTACCGCGGCGATCCGGACGTGGATCTGGGCGCGACGGGCGGGCAGGGGGTCGACCGGCTCATCACCAGCCTGTTCGGGCCGACCGAAGCGTGCCGGGATGACCCGGGCCTGGAGGTCTTCCGTGCCAGGCTGGAAGCCATGGACACCGGCGGCCTGCAGTACGAGGCCAGCGGGTTCGCCCGGGCGATGCACGACACCGGTCTGGTCTCGCCGTACCACGCCGAGCTCCTGCGGTTCGTGCAGCACGAGAGCGACTACCTCGTCGGCGAGGCACTCGGGTTGTCCGACACCGGCCGCAACTGCCTGCTGCGCTACCGCGACCTGGTGCACCGGCTGATCGAGGAAGCGGTGCACCCGCAGACCGCGCAATGCGTCTACGGGCTCGCGCTGCTGCTGGACCGCGGCATCCTCTACGAGCCGCCGGTGGTGCCCGCGCTGTGGCGCCAGCTGTCTCTGGCCCTCGCGCCGGTCGCGAGAGAGCGATTGACGGCGGTGTTCGGCGAGCAGCCGACGCCGAACGCGCGGCTGACCGCCGGGGTGCTGGCGATGCTGGGCCAGCCGCTCGGCGTCGGGCAGGGCGACAATCCGACCTGCCAGTCGGCCCGCGCGCTGTCGATGTGGGCCTACAACGACCCGGACTACCTGCTGCAGGTGGTGGTCTGGGCCGCCCGCGACGACGAGATCATCATGCATTTCGAGGGCCAGCCGGTCTCGTCGAAGGACAGCTCCTCCGGGGTCGCGAGCACGCTGCCGATGGACCTCGATCCCGTGTCGTTGCTGGTGGTGCCCCACCTGGACCGGATCTACGCCGAGATGGGCAGGCGTTGCGCCGACCGGTCCGGGGACCCGCACCGGTGGGTCAACCCCGAGTTCCACGGCTGGTGGGCGGCCCGCGGGTTCTGGATCAACGTCGAGGTCGCGACCGGGAAGCTGGTCAACCTCGACGAGTTCCTGCGGCAGTTCCACGCGAGCTACCACCCGTCCTACAACGGTGGGCAGCCCGTGATCCACCCGCAGCCGGCCGGCATCGCCGTCACCGACAGCGCGGCCCGCTACGTCGGCTGGCACGCGATCACGATCCTGCGGGTCGCGCCGGACCCGCAGGAGGTCATGCGGGTGTACTTCTTCAACCCGAACAACGACAGCGGCCAGGACTGGGGCGACGGCGTGGTGGTCTCCACCGCGGGCAACGGCGAGCGATTCGGTGAGGCCTCGCTGCCGTTCGACCAGTTCGCCTCGCGGCTCTACATCTTCCACGCCGACCCGCTCGAACGCGGTGAGCCGGGGAGCGTGCCTGCCGAGGACGTCGCGCGGATCATCGGATACATCGAGCGCAGCTGGGGCGCCGACCGCCTGCCGGCGGGGGAACTGCAGGCCACGAAGGATCCGCAGTCGGATCCGCGTGCTCCCCGGTGACGGCACGCCCCGCCACGATCTGTGATCGTGATCGCTTCAGCTTCCCCGGTGGGGGCTGTCCGGGGTCGCTGTCGTCGGTGCGAGCGCGGCGTGGAGCGAGTTGTGGCACTCGAGCAGGGCCTGGAGACCGGCCGCCTGGAGTGCGTCCTGGATGGCCAGGTTCGAGGTGACGACACGGAGGGTTGCGCCGCGGGCTTGGGCCAGCATGTGGGCGTGGGTCAGCAGCTGCAGGTCCGGAACGTTGAGCAGGTACATGGTGCTGAGGTCCACGACGACCAGCCGGGCCGTCGACGTCGGCTGCGGCCAGAGGATCGTCTCGAGCTTTTCCACCGTCTCGGCGTCGACGGTTCCGCTGACGGTGATGACGACCGTATCGGGCCGGGGGAAGGTCGCCTGAACACTCGGTCCAGCCGACGATTTCTCCCTGATGCTCTCGCGGAGCACCACACCCTGCTCGGTGTGGGTTTCGGGAGCCCGGTTCTCAGAAGTCATTCAGTCGCCCTTCCGTGCGCAGGCGAGCCGCCTCGTGGCTCGTTCCAGTCGTCGCTGCACCTCCGCGCACGTTGATCGTGCGCAGCGCAGCGTCATGGGATCTTATAGTTTGATTGCCGCAGGACAAGCAAGTGGCGTTGCACCCGCTCGCCGCCTCGCAGCGGCTGACCGACCGCGAGTCCGGACTACGGCATACGAGTGACGCTTGACCAGGGTCGGAAACCACCGCCGTGCGCGAACGGGATCACCCGCGTATTTGTTGCCAGATGGCAACTAAACCTTCTGCAACCGCAGTACGATGCCCCGGGCAACGCGGAAGCGCCGCAGTGGGGTCGAGGCCGGCCGACGTCTGCAGCAAGACGTGGTTCGATGCGGCGCACGTGACGCGGGAGCGCGATCCGGAGACCGTTTTCGCGCGACAGGCGCGGATCAGAGCAGGATCCAGCTCCGTTCCCGCGCTGCGGGGCTCTCACCGTGGTGTGGCCCGAGCCAGTCGACGCACACCGCCACGGCGTCGTCATCCAGGTCGCTGTCCTGGAGGAAAGCGCGGAGGTCGCTGAGCAGCGATCGCACGGCTTCGGCGGGGTCCAGGTGCCGGCTGCTGTACAGCGCTCGCCGTAAGGCAGTGGTGCTGTAGTCGCGGTCCGCGAGCACGGCGTCGTAGATGCCGTCGGTGAGGATGACCAGCCGGTCTCCTGGTTCGAGCTGGAAGTCCTGCACATCGTATTCGGTGCCGTCGAGCATCCCGAGCGGGAGCTGGGCGTCCAGGTCGATCCGCTCGACGCCGTCGTCGCGGACGCGCCACATCCGGGGCGAGCCCGCGTCGATGGCGCGGACTGCACCGGTGACCAGGTCGATCTGCATCAGGAGCGTGGAGACGTGCTGGGATCCCGCATGATGCGACCAGATGGCTTGATCGGCGAGGGCCGCCTGGGTGGCGAGGTTGGCTCCGCTGCGACGGGCGTTGCGCAGCGCTGTGATCGCCAAGGTGGTCAGCATGGCGGCGGAGGTGCTTTCCCCCATGCCGTTGGTGACCGCGACGGTCAGCGAATCGACGTCCTCGGCCCAGTCGAAGTTGTCACCGCGGATGGCATAAGCGGGTTCGAGCTGACCGGCGAGCCGGTAGGAAGCGCACTCCACCGACCGCACTGGCAACAGCTGCCATTGCATCTCAGCGGCGAGCGTCAGTCGTTGAGGCCGCCGCGCGCGCCGATACCGGTCGGTGGCCACTTCCGCGAGCGTGATGGCGTGCGCGGTGAGCGCGGCCGCCTCCGCCAGTTCCTCACGAGTCGCTTCGTCGGGCGCATCGGGCAGCCGCAGCCAGAGGACGCCCAGCCGGTCGCCCCGCACGGTCAGCGGCAGATGCAGCGCCACTTCGTGATCGAGCGGCTGCTGGACGTGCACCTGGTCGCAGAAGACACGCCCTTCCACTGTCGCCACCAAAGGGATGCCGGGGCCCTCGGGTTCGAGCACCGGTTCCAGAACCGCGAGCCTGAGATCGACCAGGTAGATCTCCAACCCGGCTACGCCGAAATGGTGCGCCAGCACGGCCTCGAGCACGCCCGGCAATTCGTGGGCGGGAGCGTTGCGCAGGGCTCGGTCAATGCACTCCAGACGTGTGGGGACGGTCACCGCTTCTCCGGCTTCACCTGGGCCCGCTCAACTGCGGGCGATCTTGAATGCTGACATGACAGAATGCGTCCGGGAGCCCGACGAAGAACCGCGAAGCACCCGGCTAGGAGGACTGTTCTGGTGCGCGAACCCGATTCTGTTTCCTCCGAAGCCCTGGACGACTTCGAAGCCGGCGTTGAGCTGCTCATGGTCGTCTGGGCGCGCAGCGCCGAACGCATCAAGCCCAAGGTCTCGGCGCCGCAGCTGCGGGCACTCGTCGTCGTGGACAGGCACGGTGGCATCAACCTCATGAGCCTCGCCGACGAGCTGGGTTCGATCCCCTCGGTGACGAGCAGGCTGTGCGATCGGCTCCAGGCCGCCGGGCTCCTCGACCGGGTCGCCAGCCCTGGTGACCGCCGCGAGGTCATGCTCCAGCTGTCCAAGGACGGCCGCCGCCTCCTCCGCCAGTTCCGCCGGGAACGCCAGGCCGATCTCAAGCAAGTGCTGGATGCCATGAGCCCGCGCAGCCGCAATGCCCTGCTCACCGGCATGAGCTCCTTCTACGCCGCCGCGACCGAACTCGGCCTGCCCGAAGACATGCTCGCCTGACCTCCTGCCCAACACTGCTCGCGCCGTACCGGGCCGGTCACTCCTGCCCGCCGGAGCGACACGGCTGCGACCATGTCCTCGCCCTTCCGATTTATTTGTCGGAGGACAAGTAAAATACCGGCACTGCGCAGAGCGTCCGCAACCGGGCCCGAGCGAGCCCGCGGAGACGCGCCCAGGATTCTCACCCGGCGGCGTGGCCCCACCTGATCTAGGCTGGGACCTGCCGCACTCCCCCGCGGCAGAAGTCGGGACGTTCTCGGGTCCGGCCGCCATGCCCGGGCCCGGGTCGCTCGACGAGTTCCCGCCGGGTGGAGGTGGGCGGAGCCCCCAACGACCGCCGCTCACCTCCACTCCCTCAGAAGGCCTTCGCACCTCCGGCCAGGGCCTCCACCGCGACGTGAACGATCTCGGCCTGCAGAAGAGCCCGCCGCCTGCACAGTGGCGGTGGGTGACGGGTGTGCGCAGCCGTCGCTCGGACTGCTGCCCTGCGCGAGGAATCCGGATGTGCGGGCGGTGGCCCGACAAGGAACTGATGAGCAGAGCCGAGAAGACGTCAGTACCGAATCGGGCTGGGAGACGACGTCAGCCCAGGCCGGCGAGGCTGCGTTGATGGACGAGGGCCCCGAGATCGAGCACGGCGCACCACCATCGCCGCGGCAGTGGTACGGAAGATCGGCGCTGTCGCGACCCGGAGGTGGTCTTCGGTAGCGTGGCGGGAAGAACAGGAAGGCGGTGATGCAAGTGAGCGACCCGGCTCCGAGTCAGATGACCGTGGACCATCTTGCCGAGATCGTGCAGCAGTTGCGTGACAGCGGATCCGGCGATATCCCGGTGGCCGTCAACGTTGGCGACCGCCTCGTCTTGCCCGTGCTGCACAGTGCGGTGCGGTCTCACGAGGGCCACGCCTACCTTGAACTCCGCGCGCCCGATCTCCCACGCAAGGGCTAGCCCCACTCGGCGGGACCCCAGGCACGACCCCTGAGCGTCACACGTTCGGCGGTAGGCGAGAACGATCGAACCAGTACGGTCGGAACTCCGCTGCGCGCACAGGTGCGGGGCGCTGGTGCCCCGGATCAGCCCACCACGATCCGGGGCACCGTCCATCTCCGGACGTGTGCGGCAGCGCTGTCCCTCCAGAGAGGCGCACCACAATGGCCACTGCACCACCGCAGTCGGGCCCGGACATGCCGTGATCGACATTTGCTTGCCCTATGGCAACCTATTGGTTTCGTTCATCCAAGAAGGTGTTTCCACTACCTCAACGGCTCGCCGGTTCATGAGGTGAGCGTAGAGTCGCGCTGCCAAGGACCCTCTGGCGAGCGCGGCGCCCCAGAGCTTTGGGATGCCGTTCACGTCCAAGGCGTCTCTACGGGTCGATCACGCCCAGCAGGCCAGGCAGGCGTATCTCCTTCCCCGAAATGCTCGCCAAGGACCGCCACGCCTTGATGAGCTCCCGGGTAGTGCCTTCGGTATCGCCGCGGTCGGCACAGTCGAGTCCGGTCCGGACCTGCTCCACCACGTCGAGATGCTCGGCCAGCAGGAGTGGAGCAACCTCGTCCAGTTCCGCGCGGGCGTGATCGAGATCGCCCACCGCCACCTGATCCGGGTCGATATAGGTATCCGGATCCGCAGTGGTGACGCACGACGCCAGAACTCCCTGGACCCCCAATTGCAGACGCCAAGCCGCCTGTGCCACAGGGTCGGTACGTTCACCGTCCATGCACGAACATTAGCGGAACATGGGAATGAAGTCCTTAGCTCTGCCGGAGTTCCGTACTAGTTCAGGGAGCACGAGCGGCCCACTTCGACGAGCGCCTACGCGAAGTCGTCATCAGGGCGAACGGCTGACGCGGCGGTCGGCCGCCGGCCTGTTGCCCGACCGCCAAAATTCGTGCACCTGTGTGACCGGTGCGGTCAGACGCCCGGGGCACTCAAGTCGAGCCGCCAGTCGTTGGACTGCAGCCAGGTGCCCTTCGGGTATTCGAAAGAGACCTCTGGTCTCGCTGCATGTAGTCGTCGAAGCCCGGGCTTGATGCCTCGTTCAGGCATCGTTGCTCCGCGGGACTGCCTTCCATGTAGGTGTACTTGCAGATCAGGCCGTTCTGGTAGGTCTGCTTGATCTGCGCGTCGGTGAGCTGCGGACGGTTGTTGCGCAGCTGTTCGGCTTCCTTGCGGAAGGCTTCCAACGAGATGTCGATGGCTTCCAAGGCTTCCTGAGCAGCCGCCTCCGCATCCTTTCCCGCCTGGTACGCCCAGGCACGCGCCTGGTTGGCCGCGTAGTAGGCGGATGCGGCGAAGTCGCGCGCGTCCAGAGCTGATCGTCGAGCGCTTACCGCATATGACGCTGCGCGGTTTGCGCTGTGCTGCGCGGAATCAGCTGCCGCCAGCGCCGATTGGGCGGCTTTGGCTGCGCGGTCGGCGGAGGCCTTCGCGTCGTTGGCCGCGCGTTGAGCCTGGGCGGCGAAACCTGCTGCCTGCTCAGCTGATGCGCTGGCCTGCCGGGCGTACCCAGCGGCCTCCTCGGCCGCGTTGCGGGCCGTTGCCGCGGCTTCCGCTGCCTTGAACGCGTACTCCTGGGCCTGGGCAGCCGCCTCCATCCCCCGTCGCACGAGGCGTTCCATTTCCGCCGCGTGCACAGCAGCCTTGTGGTCCTCTTCAGCTGCGGTGTACTGGCCGTATTCGAGGAACATCTGCACTGCTGCCGGCGTGAATGGCAGCACGAGGACGCCCGGGATCCGACGACCGAGCCGATCGCAGGCCTGGCCGACCTGGTCGCCCACTTCGGTCGGTACTACGTCGAGGCGATGTCCAGCCTGCTGCCTGCGAGCCCTCTCCCGGCGACGACGTCGTCACCGAAGACCGCCCGTTTGTAACGTATCGATCACTTGTTACACAAAGTGCCAAGAGCCACAAACGGTGCACTTTACCCGAATCGGGTATTCCACCCAGCTATGTTGATCGACGGTCATTTCTTCGTGTTGATCTTTCTGGGGTGAGGGAGTCGTTGACGTGACGCGCTTAAGACGCGGCCGGGGTTACGGTCGCGCTGGTGTGGTGTATGGGGTGGTCCTCAGCCTCGGCATGAGCCTGTCCGGTGCGGCGCCGGTCGCTGTGGCCCAGGCCCAGGTGGTCTCGCCGGAGGACCGGGCTGCGGTGATGCAGTTGTGGCTGAATGGTGGCGAGGCTACCCGGGAAGCAGCCGGTGCGGCGCTGGCCGGTACGGACGCTGAGCTGCGGGAGTTCCTGAACGACGGGGTCGAGCCGGCTCGGCATCAGGATCTGCGCGCCCAGGTCATGGAGTTGATGGCTCAGGGCGGTCCAGCGACCGAGACCGCAGCCAACGAGGTCCTGGAGGCCAATACGCTCGAAGCGCTGGAATCCTTCCTGGCGGAGGGGTTTCGCCCGCCTTATCTGAAGGATCTGGAGATCCAGACCGTCCGGATGAAGGCAGCCGGTGGCGGGCAGGTCCAGGCCGCGGCTGAGGCTGCGCTGCAGGACGGCTCCAAGGAGGCGCTGGAGGCGTTCCTGCAGGAGGGCTGGAAACAGCCGAACCGCACCGATCTGGAACTGCGGGTGGTGCAGGCCAAGGCGGCTGGTGGGCCGTATGTGAAGGAAGCCGCCGAGGCAGCGCTACAGGCCGACAGCGTTGAGGCGCTGTTGCGATTCCTCAGTTATGACTGGGAGATCGCTCAGACTCGGGATGTGGAGAAGTCCACGGTCACCGAGCTGGTGCAGCGTGCGGAGAAGGCCGGGAAGCAGGCTCGTGAGCACACGGTGGCCGCGCAGCAGGCTACCGATCGTGCGTTGCAAGCCGCCGAACAGGCCAAGCGAGCCGCGGAACGTGCCCGTGCAGAAACCGAGGCTGCCCAAGGAGATGCGCGGCGTGCCTCGGCGGCGGCTGCAGAAGCGGCGTCCATGGCCAAGCAGGCCGCAGCCGCGGCCCGTACCGCGATTAATGCAGCAAATGCGGCGAATACGGCGGCGCGGGTGGCCGCGAACGCTGCGGCTAATGCTGCGTCGGCTGCGAGTCTGGCGGGCAAGGCCGCGTCCCGGGCGTATTCGGCGGCCTCGGCCGCGGCGATGGACGCCAATGCGGCCAAGACCGCGCGCGATGCAGCACATGCGGCGCGGGCTGCGGCGGCGCAGGCCACACAGGTGGCCGTTGCGGCCCGCGAAGCCGGGAACGCTGCGGCGCAGGCGCAGAATGCAGCCGGCTCCGCGGCCAGCGCAGCCGCCAACGCTGCGGCAGCGGGCGAAGCCGCAGCGGCATCGGCGCGGTATGCAGGGGTGTCCGAGACTGAGGCACGGCGCGCAGCGGCGGCCGGTGCTGAGGCACGCGCGCAGGCCAACCGGGCCCGGCAGGCTGCGAATGCCGCCTCGTCGCTGGCCGGCCGGTCGATCGCGGCGGCGAACACCGCCGCCGCGGCGGCGGACTCGGCCGCCCGGCACGCCAACAACGCGGCGACAGCGGCTGAGGAAGCTGCCGACCACGCGGGGGAGGCCGCGGATGCGGCGGCCGAGGCGACCAGACATGCCAATGCCGCGATCGCCGCGGCCGAGGCATCCGTGGCCACTGCTGAACAGGCGAAGCAGGTCGTCGCGCTGGCTCGGGAGGCTGAGGCCCAGCGAGTCGAGCAGGAAGGCCAAGTGCTCGTCGACGCCGCCAAACAGGCCCATGAGTCATGGCGGGAAATCCAGGACCTCATCTCCTGGGATGCCACCGAACAAGAGCGGATCGACGCTGAGACCCAGCGGTTGCTGGACGCGGCGAGCACACCCGATGCAGATGCCGAAACCGTGCTGAGCAACGGCAGGCAAGCTGCGGTCAACATCCTGAGCACTGGCGGTCCGTGGAGCGCGAAGGCGGCGCAGCAAGCTCTGTCCGGGACCGAAACCGATGTTCAGCAGTGGCTCAGCACGGGGCGTGAAGCCGCCGCGGTCCAGGACGACCGAGAGCGGGTCGCCCAGATCGTGCGGATGGGTGAGCCCAAGGAACTTCGCGAAGCCGCCGAGGCTGCGCTGAACGGCACCGACACCCAGATGCGTGAGTTCCTGGTCAACCAGGACTACCCGAACCGCACCAAGCTGGACGAGCTGAAGGTCATGCAGATCAAGGCTGCCGCGATCGGCCCCGCCGTGCGCGAGGCAGCCGAAGCAGCGATGCAGGGCACGCCGGAAGACCGGCAAAAGTTTTTGCGAGAAGGCCAGTTCACGGCCCGCGCCAAGGACATGGAGATCGCGTCGGCGCGGATCAAGGCCGCCGGTGGCCCCCGTACCAAGAACGCCGCCGAGGCGGCGTTGCAGGGCCCACCGGGCTGGACCGAGAAGTTCGTGCTCTCCGAGCAGTATCTGTTCAAGCAGCACGACGAGCAGGCCGCCGCCCACGCGGCTGAGATGGACCGACTGGTCTCCCAGGGCATGCAGGCTGCAGCGGAAGCGGTTCAGGACGCCCATACGGCTGCGGAATCTGCAGCGTTGGCGCGGCAGGCAGCTGCTGAGGCGGCCGAGCACGCTGCTCAGGCGCAGGCATCGGCGACGCAGGCTGCAGGCTATGCGACCCAGGCCCAAGACTCTGCGGATGCGGCACGTGCCTCAGCTGAACAAGCCCTGGCCTCATCGGTCACCGCACGCGATGCGGCCGCCGCTGCCCAGCGGAGCGCACATGATGCGGGGACCTACGCGGTGCGTGCCCAGCGTTCGGCCACCAACGCCCGCAGCTATGCAAACGCCGCCTTCACCGCGGCCAACCAGGCTTGGCAAGACGCGTGGCAAGCCAATCAGCACGCCGGCTCCGCAGCAGCCGCAGCAGCAGCCGCGGAAGCATCCCGGCAAGCACTGGAAGCCAAAACCGCGGAACTCCGACCGCAGTACCACGGCGACAACCTCCACAACGAGCCGCCCATCACCGATGCCGAAGTCGTCAACGTCGCATACGAAACCGAGCCGTGCGTCGTGCTGAACCAGGACGGAACCGCAACACAAAGAACGTGTTTGAAGCAGGGATACTCCTGGGATGACTTCAAAAGTGACGCGGGGTTCGTTCTCGGTTCGGTCGGCGGATTTGCTGGCACCGGGGCTGCGATCGGATGCGCCGTAACAGCAATGATCGGGTGCGGCGAGGGGGCTGCCGCGGGAGGAGCCATCGGCGCGGTTATCGGCCTTGGAATCGGACTCGGAAGCCTCGCCGGATGGTATCTTGGTGGACTTTTTTACTAGCACTTGCCAAGTTGGCCGATTGATTCAAAGGAGTCAGGAGAGATGAATCAAAGAAAAAGGGCGATCACACTGCGCCTCTTGGCAATATTGCTCGCGATATCTTTCATTACAGCCTTTGTTGCCGCAATTTTGTGGCCAAGGGGATCTGGGGGAAGCTATATTGCTGGCGGCGTTGGCCTTGTCCTGATGGCTGGCTTTGTCGCCTTCTACGTCCGTTCGATGAAAAAGTAGGCACTGACGGTCACCCTGCCTGGAATATCAGGCAGGGTGACAAGTTCTGGGCGGATAACCAAGAATCTCATCGGCTGGGATGCCGCTAGCGCGGGTGCAAGAATCCAGCAGCTGCATCCACGAGCTGGACTCAGCCGCACTGACTCCTACCGCACTCCAGGTAAGCGAGTGCAACAGTGATGTGAACCAAACGCGCAAACAACCTTTGCACGACGAAACCACAGCGCAGATCAACCATTGAGGCCTCGATGAAACATGCACTAAAACTCTTCACGCTTCTCTCACTGAGCTCGATACTCTTCATCCCCAGCCCGGTTTCGGCAGTAAACAGTGGAGATAATGCCGCGAGTTCGGCATTATCGGCAACCCCGCCGCCCGCAGTGGAAGAGTTCAACTACCCGGGCGCGGATCAGATCTTCGCAGAGAGAGGTATCCGACTCCTGAAGGGCGACGGGAAGATCGCGCTGGCTGATTGCGCCACCGAAGGACCCGTCATCCGGGTCAAGAGTGTCACTCTCCGGGATTCGTGTTTCCGGGTCGTCGGGGCGTCGGGCTGGCTGACCATGGAGATTCCCCGGGTCTTCGCGATCCAAGGCGGTAGTCACAATGTCACCGCGCGAATCACGACCGACGGCAAGACCGAGGCTGTCGATATCAGCCCCGGCGAATACACCCCGGTAGGCGAGGGTGAGAGCAAGGACCCCGCGACCCTCGTCGAACTGCACGCCTCGTAATTCCGATTCATGCAAGGAGTAGTCATGATTCGCCCGTTCCGTGCGCGGCTGTTGACGGCCGTGGCGGTGACCGTGACCGGTGCCTCGTTGGTGTCGGCTCCGGCGCATGCCCTTTCCGGTGGTACCGCTGCCGATGACGGTGCTCAGCCGTATTTGGCCAAGATCCGCGTTGGAGCCAATGATGCGGCGTGTTCCGGGGCGTTGGTGGCTCCGCAGTGGGTGGTGACTTCGGCGGCCTGTTTCGCTCCTATCCCGAGCAAGCCGGAGAAGCTGGAGCCCGGCGCGCCGCACACGGCGACCACCGCGACCATCGGGACGCACGAGCGGGTCGTGGACCGGATCGCGCCCCGTCAGGACCGCGATCTCGTTCTCGCCCACCTCGACAAGCCCGTCACCGGTGTCACGCCCGTGACGGTGGCGTCGGCCGTGCCAAGCTCGGGGCAGGTCCTGCAGGTATCGGGTTTCGGGCGTACCGCTGATCAGTGGGTGCCCGCCCAGGCGCACACCGGCGAGTTCACTGTGGACTCCGTTGGCTCCGGGACCCTGAACCTCCAGGGCAGCGGCGAGGCCAACATCTGCAAGGGCGACGCCGGTGGCCCCGTGCTGCGCGACGGCGAGCTCGTCGCGGTCGCCAGCGGCTCCTACCAGGCCGGATGCATCGGCGAGACCTCGACGCAGGCGGGTGCGACGGCTGCCCGAGCCGATGACCTGTACGACTGGATGGCCAGCCAGGTCGTCGCACTGCAGGCCACGCCCGCGGGCAAGAACGCGATCAACCTGTCCTGGACCGCCATGACAGGGAAATACCGCGTCTACGGCTCCCAGGACGCCAACGTCGCCATCGACGCCCGCAACCTGCTCGGCGAGACCTCCGAGAACCGCTTCACCCACACCTCGCTGCCCGCCGGGCAGACCTGGCACTACCGGGTCGCCGTCCTCGACGCCGAGGGCACCCAGGTCGCGGTGTCCAACACGGTCAAGGCCACCAGCCGGAATGCGACCGTCACCGACTTCAACGGCGACGGCAAAGACGACATCGCCACCTTCAAAGGCACCACCACCTCCGTGGCCGTCTCCGACGGCGAGCAGTTCGGTGCCGCCTCGCAGTGGAGCAGCAATCTCGCCGGTAACAGCGCGATCCCGTTGACCGGCGACTTCAACGGCGACGGCATCAGCGACGTCGTCACCTTCAACAACGGGCCCGTCCACGTCGCCCTCTCCGACGGCCAGAAGTTCGGCCCCACCCAGCGCTGGCACGACCACTTCGGCCTGTCCGACCAGAAGGTCGCCGTGGGCGATGTCAACGGGGACGGCAAGGACGACATCGTCGCCTTCTCCGGCCGCACCTACGGCGATGTGTTCATCTCCCTCTCCACCGGCAGCCAGTTCCAGCCCGCGCAGAAGTGGCACAGCCGCTTCGCCCTCGGCACCGAGAAACCCGCTGTCGGTGACTTCAACGGCGACGGCAAAGCCGACATCATCACCTTCACCGACCACGGCGCCGTCTACGTCTCGCTCTCCGACGGCACCCGCTTCGTCCAGGACGGCTGGAAGTGGCACAACCTCTTCTCCCCCACCGGTGAAATCCCCGCCATCGGTGACTTCAACGGCGACGGCAAGGACGACATCGTGACGTTCTTCCGCGGCAACACCGGCTACGTCTACGTGTCGCTGTCCACCGGCGAAAGCTTCATCGAGAACAACGACCGCTGGAACGACTACTTCTCCATCCACGACGAATGGCCCGGCGTCGGCGACTTCAACGGCGACGGCAAAGCCGACGTCATCACCTTCACCCGCGGCGGCCGCGCCCAGGTCTACGTCGCCCGCTCCGACGGCACCGCCTTCGAAAACGGCACCGAATGGCACGGCAACTTCGCAGGCGGACTCGAAGTACCACTGCCCTCCGCACACCGCTGACCAGACCGGGGCGGGAAGGCAGCACCTTCCCGCCCCGAATCCTTAAGCTTCCAGAAGCCTGCTCCCCTTCATACGAAGTGCTCACCGCGACACCGAGTCGAAGCCGAGCATGATCCAGCCCGTTGACCTGCGGTTTGATGCAGTTGCGCGCCGTTGAGCACGGTTGGAAGAGCACTTGTGTGAACTATGTTCAACACAACGCGCTGACCTGCGAAAACAAGAATTCGCAGGTCAGCACGAGTCCATTCAAGACAGTTCAGGTCGGTTCACAGCGGTTCAACGCACAGCTGCTCCCCGTCTGCTCCCCATCTCCTCCCCACGGTGCTCCCCATGCCCCACAGAATCCATCCAATGAGCACGGATTCACCAATGCCGAGCCGGACTAGGCGACCACCACAGCCGGGCATCACGATCCCTCCCAGAGCAACGACCAAGCCTTGGACCACTAACCTCACCAACAGACACCCACAACTCGAAACAAGACCGTCAGGACGCCCCGTGGACCGGCCAGAACGAACCACGATCTCATACAGCCCGGCTACACCACCGCCCACCGACGACTCGCAACTAAATAAAATCGCCACCTGGCGCCAGTAAACTCGCTGGTCAACAAGCCTCGGCCCCGCGCACGCGGGGATGGTTCCGACGGAGTCCCGCGACGTGGGTCCACGGCCGCGCCGGTCATCGCTGCCGCCACGGCCATCGAGCGGGCATACCGCGACCGAGCCAGGCGCCCCGTACCGTCTACGTCCGCGAGGACCACCTACTCGAGGCCTTACCCGGACTACTCAGCCAGCAAGGCTGGCAAACACCAGAGGACGATGTGGGTCGCGAGGTCGATGAACAGCTCCGCCGAGCAGGACTGGAGATCGTGTGCAGCCACGCAGGTTGGGACCTCAGACCGACACCACACCATGCTGCACAAGACCTGATGACCCTATCCAGCCAAGCATCACTAGCGCTCGACATGAACTCCACTGCCGATCACCAAGAAGACAGGGTCACCGCCGACAGCGAGGAGCGCCAGTCGCTGAGTCACTGAAAACCCTCGGGGTAAAGGAGTGTCCGAGACTTGAACCCTCAAAGTGGTGCTATTTCCCGTGTTTGGGGAAATCGCACCAGAATCATAGCAAGCTCCCCTCTCCCCCACTCTGAGTCTGCACCACCACGCCAACGACACCGGCCGGCGAGGTTGGCCGGCGTGTCGGACGGTGCCTCGACACCGCCGCAGGACCGACCAAGGCCGACCGGGATGCGGCTGTTCGGGTGCCCCTGGGCGAGCCCGGCGTCATCTGGGTGGCACCCCGGCGTTCCAGAACCGCCCGATCAGCGGTCTGGAATACGAGGTGCACGGTGGCAACCAGGACAGCACGACGAGGCACAGCATCGCCGGCCAAGCGCGACCAGCGCAGACGACCAGCGTCGGGAAGCACCGACCACAGGCCGCTGGTGCGGTTCGCCTTCTACGGCCGGATGTCAACCACCGTGGCCGAGTACTTCGACAGAGGCTGCTCACGACGGTGGCCCTGGACCACACGCCCCCGCGCCCCGGCCCTGCTGACCGCCGCACAACGCCCAGATCGTGGCTTTGATGCCGTGGTCATCGGCGAATACGAACGCGCCTTCTACGGCAACCAATTCCAGACAGTCCTGGCCGCCCTGGCCGAAGTAGGAGTGCAAGTGTGGCTACCAGCAGCCAGCGACCGGTGGATCTCGAAGAACCGGCGCACCAGGCCCGGATGCTGCTGGGCTCACAGTCCCGCCAAGAAGTACTGCGAGCACGCCACCGAGTCCTGGCCGCCATGCGCACCCAGGTCCGCACACAGGGCCGGTTCCTCGGCGGCTACCGGCTGATCGATGCGAAGCGGCCTTGCGTAATCGCAACGCTGTTCGGGTATACGAAGCGTGCCGGTGACGTTCCGGTGCGCGAGTTATCCATCCTCATGATCTCCACGGGTTCCGGGGATGCGAATCGCCCACCGACTGTCTCGCGTGAGTCGGTCATGTGGCGCCTGGTCGGACGACGACGACCGGACAGTGCGCATGGCTCACGCAATGCAGGCTCACCGAGCCCAGAAGAGCACCGGCGAACCCGCCGTGGCCGCGGCTTCCCACCACCAGGAGATCGGCGTGCTGGGCGTGATCCAGCAGCGACCGCGCAGCCGGGCCACGAACCACCTCGTGGTGAACGGGCACCGATGTCGCCAGCGTCGCCGTGGTCTCGTCGACGGTCTGCCGGAGCTGCTGTTCGGCATGCCTCTTCGAATCCTCGTCCGAGATCACCGGTGGCATGGGTGCGGCTTCGACGAGCGTCGGCGGTGTCCATGCGATCAGCGCGGTCAGGGTTCCACCGCAATGCCCGGCGTAGTTCAGCGCCCACCGCAGCGCGTCCCGGGAACCCGGCGAGCCGTCCACCCCGACGACGATCCGCGGCTCGTTCTCGGTCATCGCGCCTCCACTGCTCAGGTCTGCTGTCGAAGCCGGGTCTACTCGTGCAGTGCCGAGATCGCACGTCGAGAAGGGGGCAGTCGGGAAGAACCGTTTCATCCTGGTTCGCCCCCGTGGGACCGTCCCGCGCACATCCAGGACTGCACGCGCAAAGCAAAGCTATTGCTTCCGCTTCGTGGTGTTCTCCAGCCCCATACGAGTGACCAATGAGCGCCGCAACTCATCGGTCAGGCGCTGCAGTTCCGGACTCCACGACACCTCGACAGGGCTCGGGTCGGTGAGCCGACGCGCAGCGTCGGGAAGCCACCGCAGTTCTCCTTCGAATCGTCGGCGTGCCACCGCGACGGGTTCTGGGTCGTTCAGGCGTGCACCGTCGCGCATCACGACCTCCAGCAGCGGTTCTCGCCCGGGCGGGGCGATGTCGTCGCGCAGAGCGAGGAGGTCCGGTTCCCCGGGAGCACCGCGGTGGACCTGCTTGGCTCCGGGGGCGGTCAGTTTGCCCGGCGATAGTTTCATCACGGGATGGTGGTCGTACTCGACGAGTTTGTAGGCGCTGTCCAGGGACGGGGCATCGGCCGACACCCCCATGCGGGTCCCGATGCCGAATGCGTCGATCGGAGTACCCGCGAGGTCGGCGAGCTGATGTTCGTCCAGCCCGCCACTGGCCATGATCCTGGCGGTCGAGAACCCGGCCTCGTCGAGAAGACGACGGGACCACCTCGCCAGTTCTGCCAAGTCACCGGAGTCGAGCCGGATCCCGACGAGGCCTTCGGTGCGCCCACCAGCGACGTCGATGGCCGTGCGCACGCCCTGGGCGGTGTCGTAGGTGTCCACGAGGAACACCGTGATGCCGGGGAAGTCTTCGGCGAAGGCGGTGAAAGCGGATCGTTCATCGGGGAAGGCCTCCACGTAGGAGTGCGCCATCGTTCCGGAGGAGGGAAGATCGAACTCCCGAGCCGCGGCCACGTAGCTCGTTCCCGTGAAGCCGGCGATGGCCGAAGCCCGCGCGACCGCCCTGGCGGCCTCCAGCCCGTGCGTGCGGCGGGCCGCGAAGTCGATGAGGTCGGCGTGCGGCGCCGCGATCCGGCACCGGGCCGCCTTGGTCGCCACCGACGTCTGGAACGTCACGAAGTTCAGCAGCGCCGTCTCCACCAGTTGCGCCTGCGCGATCGGCGCGGTGACTTCCAGGAGCGGCTCGTCTGCGAAGACCACACGCCCCTCGGGCACCGCCCGCACCTCGCCGGTGAACCGCAGCTCCCCCAGCGCAGCCAGGTCGTCCGCGCCGAGCCCGACCACGTCAGCGAGGTAGCGAAGCTCATCAGCGTCGAAGTGCAGCTCCTGCAGGAACTCCAGGCAGTCGGCAAGCCCCGCCGCGACGAGGAAACCACGCTCCCGCGGCAGTTTCCGGGTGAACAGGCTGAACGTCGCGGGCGCGGTCATACCTCGGCGCGAGTAGCTGGCCGCCATCCTGATCTCGTACAGATCGGTGCGCAGACCGGACACGGCTGTCGTCGTCTCCGCCTGGCTACACCGCTTGCGGTGGCCGACTGAGGATGCCGACGTCGTGATCGTCGGCGGATTCGTCGGCCGCCACCTCACAGTCAGCGGCCGTCCAAGGCGTCGAGGTGGCAGTGCTTGCCGCTGCCCTGCCAGCCTCTTCCGTTTCGTCTTTCATCGGGAATTCTCCTCGTGCGGAAAAGGGACCGATCGGCTTTCGCACGCGCTCCCGGATGACCCCCTCCAGCGTGCGAGGCATCCAGTTCCCGTGCCATGTCAGGTTTTCCAGTGGCCGCGCTCCGACAATGCCTGCAGGCGGCGGCGATACTCCTCGTCGTCGATCTCCTCGCGCGCGTACCGCTCGGAGGGGATCTCCTCCGCAGAAGTGGGCCTCTGCTCTCTACCTCCGGCCTGGCCGACGTAACGGACCAGCGCAACGCTGGAGGCGGTGATCAAAGCCCAGAACAGAACCATGCTCACCGTTATCATCGCCATTCCCCAGACACCGGGTCGCAGTCGTCCCAGTAGTGCGTCTTTCCCTCCTCCCGAGATCCGCAGTGGTCACCGCACCACGAGCACAGAACACGGGGCGTGGTGCACCAACTGCTGGCTGGTCGACCCCAGTAGCAGCCCTGAAAGGCCTCCGCGGCCGCGGGAGCCCACTACGACGAGTTGAGCGTGTTCGGCGTGGTCGAGCAGCGCTCGAGCGGCCTGGCCGTGCGCCACGACGCGACGTGCTGCGACATCCGGGTACTTGTCGGCCCACCCCGCCATCGCTTCGGCGAGGTAGCGTTCCTCCTCGGCGTGCACCGCAGCCGCTTGTCCCGCTGCGTTGAAGTCCTTCCAGGCGCGTTGGGATCCCACTTCGTGCCAGGCGTGCACAGCCACCAACAGCACGCGGCGCATCGCGGCTGCTTCGAAGGCGGCGGTCAGCACCGGTTCCTGCTGGTCCCGGTCGTCCACGCCGACGACTGCCGGCGCAGCCGGGTCCACATCGGCAGGTGCTTGCCGCACGACCGCGACCGGGCAATGACCGTGCGCGCACAGGGCCACGGCGACCGACCCCACGATCAAGCCCGTGAATCCACCGATCCCACGGCTCCCCACAACCACCAACTGAGCCCGCTGCGACTCGTCGATGAGCACCGGCGCCGCACCCCCGGTGTGCGAGACGGTTCGCACCTCGACATCAGGTGCTGCGGATCGTGCCTCCTGTTCGGCTCGGTCCAGCCAGGTCCTGGCTTGTCGCGCCATCGCATCGCTGTAGGTCTCCGGCAGCGGGATCGTCGGCAGCTCCGGCAGGTAGACCTGCGCGAAGACGTCAGCGAAGACGATCCGCAGCCACGTTTCGCGGCGGGCCGCTTCGACGGCCGCCCAACACGCTGCGTCCAGGGCCGACGACGACCCGTCGATCCCGACCACGACCGGCTTCACCCCAGAACTGCTCACGACTACCTCCTGCTGCTTCCAGGCTTCGCCGCTGCCGGGTACCCGGGCCGGTTGTTTCTGGGCGGCCCCATCATCGGATGCCACCTCGGTGGGCGAAGCGCCCGGCTCGACAGTTCCGCACCAGCCACGCCCCCTGCTAGGGCTGATGGTCACCAGCTGGTCCCGCTCGCGGCGTCCAGGACAGCCGTCACGGGTGCCATCGCTCGCGCAGTGCTCAGGCTCGCGGGGACCGGGCGATGAGCACCGGGCACGGGGCCATGTACAGCAAGGCTCGGCTGGTCGAGCCCAGCAGCATCCCGGTCATGCCACCCCGGCCCCGACTGCCGACGACGATCAGCTGGGCGTTCTCGGCGTGCTCGATCAGGTAGCGCACCGGTCGGTCCCGCTCCACCACCCGGCGCACCTCGACATCCGGGTACTTCTCCTGCCACCCGGCGAGGCGTTCAGCCAGCACAGCCCGTTCGGTCTCGTCGATCTCCTCCCATTCCCGGTCGTCGACGGGGAACCAGGGCTCGATCGCGACATCCGTCCAGACGTGCACGGCAACCAGCGGAACGCGGCGAACCGATGCCTCCTCGAACGCCGCAGCCACGGCGCACTCGCCGACGCGGGAACCATCGACCCCGACCAGGACCGGACTCCGCGCGGCAGCCTCGGGTACCCGTCCGCGCACCACGGCAACCGGACACGCGGCGTGCATGGCGACCGCGTCGGCGATGGAGCCGACCGGCAAACCGGTTCGCTCAGCGAGCCCTCGGATTCCGACGATCACTCGACGGGCCTGCTCGGATTCCTCGACCAGAACGGAACGGGGATCACCTCGGCGGAGCTCCGAGCGGACCTGGACCTCCGGAGCGACCTCGGTGGCCAGCCGTGTCGCGGAGTCCAACCAACGTTGCCGGTTGACTTCATCGGCGGCGCGAGCTGCGTCGGGCAACGCCTCGGGTCCGACCGACAGCAGCCGCAGCGGCGCTCGGTGCAACGCGGCGTCGTTCGCGGCCCAGCGCACTGCGGTTACCGCTGACTCGGATCCGTCAACCCCCACGACGTTCGCGTGGTGCATGAGTCACTCCTCCCCGCCTCGACCGTACGGCCGCTTCAGCACGGCACAACTCGGGCGATGCGGGCGCCGCACCACCAACGACATCGAAGCCGAGCGCGGAGCAGGCACGAGTGAGCTGGTCGGCTCGCCCGGCGTCAGGCTGATCGGCGGACCACGACGACCGGGCACGGAGCGTGGTGGACGCAGTGCTGGCTCACCGAGCCCAACATCGCCTCGACGAATCCGCCGTGCCCGCGATGCCCCACCACCAGCAGATCGACGTCCTGTGCTCGCGCTTCCTCCAACAATGCTCGCGCGGCGTGATCGCGCACCACTCGTCGTTCCACCGGGCGCCGTGTCCCCAGCAGTGCGCGGGTTTCCTCCACGGCTTTCTCCAGTTCCCGTTTCGCGTTGGCTGCGACGTCGTCCTCCAGCATCAGGGCCACATCGATCAAGGCCGGAATCGCGCACGCGATCAGCGCGATGACACGACCGTCGCAGAGCTCGGCGTAGCGCAGCGCCCACCGCAGCGCCGCTCGGGATCCGGGTGATCCGTCCACGCCGACCAGAATCCGCGGCTCGGTCTCGTTCATGGTCTTCCCATCCCGGGCAGGCGATCGGCAGCTCGACGTCGCTGGGTTTACCCGCCGGAGCCGGCGAACATGCCGACCAGCTCTCCCGATGCCCAGCTGCTTGCCGAACCGGCCCGGCTCCTCTCACGCGAGTACTGGCGGGTAGGGTCCATCGGCCCTATCAGCACGACTGCTGCGGTTGGCAGCGTGGTCTGTCGTATCAGCGTGGTGGGGGCGGGGATGGCACGAACGAAGCAGTCGGTCGTGGTAGGCGTGGACGGCTCCGAATCATCCTTGCGGGCGGCGTTGTGGGCGGCCGACGAAGCGGTCCGCCTGTCGGCTCCGCTGCACTTGGTGCTGGTCAACAACGATCCTGCCCGTGAGCCGCATGCCAAGGCGGTGGTGCACGACATCAGCAGCAGCTGCCGGCAGGCCGTGCCCGAGCTGGAGATCACCGACGAGGTCGGTCCCGGCCACCCCGCCGAGGAACTGGTGCACCGTTCGGCTTCCGCTCTGCTGGTCGTCGTGGGTTCTCGCGGGCAGGGCGCGTTCCGGGAGACGCTGCTCGGTTCCACCAGTGCCGCGGTGGCCACCCATGCGTCCACACCGGTGGTCGTCGTACCCGGCGCACCCTCGCCGGAATCAGGACCCGTCGTCGTCGGGACCGACGGTTCGACCGGGAGCCGAGCGGCATTGCGCTTCGCCTTCGAGGCGGCCGCTCGGCGTCACGGCGAACTGGTCGCGGTGCAGGCGCTGCCGAACGCCTACTTCATCCCCGGCCCCTACGACCACCCCGATCGCGACGAACTCGTCGCGGCCGCCAACCAGAACCTCGCCGACCAGGTCTCCATCTGGGCCGGGAACTTCCCGGACGTACCAGTGCGCCGGGTCGTGTCGAACGTGCCGCCGGTGCAGGCGCTGCGGGAGGCGGCGTGCCAGGCGCAGCTGCTCGTGGTCGGCCATCGCGGGCTCGGCGGATTCACCGGCCTGCTGGTGGGCTCGGTCGCCCGGGGCGTGCTGCACCACGCGCCCTGCCCGGTGGCAGTGGTCCCCGGCTGATCACCTGCCCGGTGAGGGGGATACATGGGGCGAGATGCGTTCGTCGAATGGGAGCGGCGGTTCGGGAGTGATGAAACCGCGGTGCTCCAACGGCTGCACGACACGACGGTGCGCCACGGTCGAGTCGACCGGCGGGACCTGCACGCCATCGCCGAGGAGTTCCGGCTGCCGGTGGCGGCGGTGGCCGGAGCGGCCGGCTTCTACGCGGACTTCGGCGGGGAGCACGGCACCCGGCACGTCCGGATCTGCGCGGGCACCTCGTGCTTCGTCTCGGCGGGAGATCACACCGCGCCGCTCGCGGAGGCCGCGCTGGGTGTGGCTCCCGGCCGCACCAGCGCTGACGGCTCGGTGTCGCTGGCCGAGGTGCACTGCCTCGGCTACTGCTACGCCTCGCCGACCGCGCTGGACGGGCACACCCCGATCACCGGCCCTGATCTCGGCGCGCGATTGCTGGACACCGAGCACCCGGCCGCGGCGGCGCCCGCGATCCCCTACCGGGTGGCCGGACGCGAGGCCGTGGTGCTCGCCGGACTGGTGGGAGCGGAACGTTCCTGGCAGGTGTGGCCGCACGTGGTGACCGCGGTACCTCCCGGAGCGGTTCGCGCCGAAGTGGCGTTGGCGGGGCTGCGAGGCCGAGGTGGCGCGGAGTTCCCGGTCGCCGAGAAGTGGCGGTCGGCAGCGCGCGGCCCGGCCCCGAGGTTCGTGGTGGCCAACGGCGACGAGGGCGATCCCGGCTCGTTCTGCGATCGGCTGCTGATGGAGAGCGATCCCGACCGCGTCCTCGAAGGTCTGGCGCTGGCCGCCTTCGCGACCGGCGCGAGCCGAGGTGCGGTGTTCGTGCGCTCCGAATACCCGGTCGCCGTCGCGCGGATGCGAGCCGCGGTGGATGCCGCACGCGCCGCAGGTCATCTGGGACGCGGAGTTCACGGATCGTCGTTCGACTTCGACGTCGAGGTCGTTGAGGGTGCCGGTTCCTACGTCGCAGGCGAAGAAACTGCGCTGCTGCACGCCCTGCAAGGACTGCGCGGCGGTGTCCGGCCCCGGCCTCCGTATCCGACTGAATCCGGGCTGGCCGAGCGCCCCACCGCGGTGAACAACGTCGAGACCCTCGCCGCGGTGCCGTGGGTGCTGCGTCATGGAGGCGGCAACTACGCCAGGCTCGGCAACCGGACGGAGACCGGGACCAAGCTCGTGTGCCTGAGCCAGCGATTCCGGCATCCGGGCGTGTACGAAGTCGAGTTCGGCGTCCCGCTGCGCCACATCGTCGAAAACCTGGGCGGCGGCCTCAAACCCGGCTTCCGGCTCCGCGCCCTGCAGATCGGCGGACCGCTGGGTGGCTTCGTCTCTCCCGATGATCTGGACGTGCCGCTGCTCGCCGGCGCTCTGACCGAGGCCGGTGTGGCGCTCGGGCACGGCAGTCTCGTCGCCATCGACGACCAGATCGCGGCTCGGGAGCTGCTGCAGCACGTCTGGAGATTCGCAGCAGCCGAGAGCTGCGGCGCGTGCACCCCGTGCCGGGTCGGAACCCGCCGCGGCCAGGAGCTGGCCGCGCACTTCCCGGCCGGATCCGAACAGATCCTCTCCCAGCACGAGAAGCTGCTGGAGGTGATGTCCGTCGGCAGCCTGTGCGCCTTCGGCCGAGGCGTCCCCGCAGCGGTGCGCAGTCTGCTGCGCGTCTACCGGGACGAGCTCACCTCTGGAGATTCCTGATGCGCGTGCACATCAACGAGGCCACTGTGGACGTTCCGGACGGCACCAGCGTGCTCGATGCCGTGCACACCGCCAACCTCGAACTGCCCGCGCTCTGCCACGACGAGCGTTTGTCACCACGCGGGTCGTGCCGGACCTGCCTGGTGCGGGCAAATGAGCGCGTCGTGGCCGCCTGCACCGCTCCCGCCACGGAGGGCATGCACATCAGCCTCGACGATCCCGTTGCCCGGCAGGCAGCCATGGGCGCGGTCGAGCTGATCGTCTCCGAACTTCCCGCACGCGCGTTGGACGCCCCCGCCCAGCGCAGTGAACTCGTCCGGGCCTGCGACCACTTCGGCATCACGGCCAGCAGCTTCGCCGGTGCCACGCACGATCGCGGCACCGACCACTCCCACCCGTACGTCAAGCTCGACCGCGACCTGTGCATCGCCTGCGGGCGGTGCGTGGCCATGTGCGCAGAGGTCCAGGGCACCTTCGCCCTCGATCTCACCGGCCGCGGCTTCGACACGGTCGTCACCGCGGGCGACGGCGGGCCGTGGGTGTCCTCGCCCTGCGTCGGGTGCGGCGGGTGCGTGGACAGCTGCCCCACCGGTGCGCTGTCCGAACCCGGCCTGCTCGACCCCCGACCTGTCACCACGACGACCACGACCACCTGCGGCTACTGCGGTGTGGGCTGCACCCTGGACGTCCACGTCCGCGACGGCGAGATCGCCGCGATCACCCCGGTGCGCAGTGCTCCGGTCAATCGCGGCCACGCTTGCATCAAGGGCCGGTTCGCCCACACCTTCGTTCGCGCCGACGACCGGCTCACCGCCCCGCTGATCCGCCGAGGCGGACAACTCCTCGAAGCCACCTGGGACGACGCCATCACCGTGGTCGCCGACCGGCTGGTCGCGATCAGGGACCGGCACGGGCCGGACGCCATCGCCATGATCTCCTCCGCACGGGCGACCAACGAGGAGAACTACCTGGCGCAGAAGTTCCTCCGCACCGCCATCGGCACCAACAGCATCGACAACTGCTCCCGCCTGTGCCACGCCCCCTCGGCGGCCGGGCTCACCGCGTCCCTCGGCCTGGCCGGCGGCACCAACCCGCTCGACGACCTCGACCGCACCGATTGCATCCTGCTCGCCGGCGCCAACCCCACCGAAGCCCACCCCGTCGTCGGAGCCCGCATCAAACAACGGGTCCTGGCCGGGGCCCGCCTCGTGGTCATCGACCCCCGGCGCACCGAACTCGCCGCCCTCGCCGACGTCCACCTGCAAGCCCGCCCCGGCTCCAACGTCGCCGTCTTCAACGGAATCGCCCACGTGCTGATCGCCGAGGACCACCTCGACCACGACTTCCTGAACCAGCGCACCACGGGCTTCGCCGAGCTCGCGAGGCTGGTCGAGGACTACCGGCCGGACCTCGCCTCCGAGATCGCCGATGTGCGGGCCGCGGACCTGATCGACGCTGCGCGGTTGTTCGGGCGAGCGCAGCGTCCCGTCATCGTCTACGGACTGGGCATCACCGAACACGCCCACGGCACGGACGGCGTGCGGACCCTGACCAACCTGGCCCTGCTCCGCGGCGCAGTCGGTACCCCGGGCTGTTGCGGGATCTTGCCGCTGCGAGGGCAGAACAACGTCCAAGGCGCCTCCGACATGGGAGCGCTCCCGGACTTCCTGCCCGGGTACCAGCCCGTCACCGACGCAGCTGTCCGCGACCGGTTCGCGGCGCTGTGGGGGCACGCGGTACCGGAGCGGCCCGGTCTGCGGATTCCGCAGATGTTCGACGCAGCGATCGCGGGGGAAGTGCGCGCGATCCACGTGATCGGCGAGGACATCGTGCAAAGCGATCCCAACGCCGCCCACGTCCGCGCCGCATTACGCGCCTGCGATCTGGTGGTCTGCCACGACTTGTTCTCGTCCCGAACGGCCGAGCACGCCGACGTCGTCCTGCCGGCCGCCTCCTTCCTGGAGAAGGACGGCACCTTCGTGAACTTCGACCGCCGCTTCCAACGGGTGCGCCCCGCCGTGACCCCACCCGGAGGTGCGGCCAGCGACTTCGACATCCTGCACCGCATCGCCAACGCCATGGGCGTCGATCTGGGCTGCCGCACACCTGCCGACGCGCTCGCCGAATGCGCCTCGTTGACGCCCGTCTTCGCCGGCCTGTCGCACCAGCGGCTCGACGCCGAAGGCCCCCTGCACTGGCCCTGCAGGACACTCGATCAGCCCGGCGAGGCGGTGCTCCACCTCGACCGGTTCGCCACGCCGGACGGCCGCGCCGCGCTCGCCGCCCGCCCCTACCTGCCGCCGGGGGAACAACCCGACGGCGAATTCCCGTACCTCCTGGTCACGGGTCGGCGGCTCGTGCACTACAACACCGGATCCATGACCCGCCGCACCCCCAACGCCGAACTGCTTCCCGCCGAAGCGCTCGAACTCCACCCGGTCGACGCCGCGCACCTGCACGTGGTGGACGGGGCGGAGGTGACCGTCGCCAGCCGGTGGGGCCGGGTCACCCTGACCGCGCACCTCAACCCAGATGTTGCACCCGGCCAGGTGTTCGCGGCGTTCCACTTCCCGGACGTCGCCGTCAACGACCTCACCTCGCCGCACACCGACACCGCCACCGGCTGCCCGGAGTACAAGGTCACCGCCGTCCGAATCCGGACCGAGCATGCCAAACAGCATGCGTGAGCGTGGCCAAGGCGCGCGTGCGCTCACCCACCCAGCACGCCGCTCGATGCGTTCGGCTACTTCTCGACGACTGTTCTGCGCTGCGCACCTTCGCGAAGGTCCACGGCCAGCGCCCATATCACGGCGACGTCGATCGCGATGATGAGCAGCGACCACACCGGCTCGTACGGGATGAACAGGAAGTTCCCCAGCGCGCTGATGCCGGCGATGATCATGCCGACGACCCGCGCCCAGGACTGGCCCATGGTCAGCGCGATACCTGTGATCGCGATCAGGACGCCCAGCACCAGGTGCACCCAGCCCCAGGCCGTGACCTCGAAGGTGAAGGCGTAGTTCGCCGTGACCACGTAGTACGAACTCTGCAGGATCGCCGTGAGCCCGACGATGACGTGGAACATCCCGACGATGATCATCATGACGGCGGCGAACAACTCCACTCCACCGGCCCAGGACTCCCGAGCCGTCGGGTAGTGGACGCCCCCGTGTCCCGCGTGCGCCATGTTCCTCATCTCCTTCGCTCTGCGCCCGATCGCAGGTCAGCATCACCGCCGATGCCGCCGGCGTGGGCGTCGTCGGCCTGCTCCTGCGTGTTCGACACGACCCCCGCAGAAGTACGGCTCGATACCCCAGAATCGCGAAAGAACATGGCGGCTACCAAGGGCCCAACGGCCCCTGGCACCACGTGCTTCTCACACGGGAGGCGCATCGATGCCGTTCGACCCTCCCGGATGGCGGCTGTACCAGGCAGAGTGGCGACCGCGGCCAACTCCGCTGCGGTGGATTCAGTCGGGAGGCACGATGCAAGCCGGAGACGTCATGTCACGGCCGGTCGTCACCGTCCGCGGCTTCGACTCGATCAGGACCGCCAGCGTGGTGCTGACCGAACACGATTTCACGGCCGTACCAGTCGTCGACGATGACGGCGTACTCATCGGCATCGTGACCGAGGCCGACCTGATCAGAGACGCGATCGCCTACGATCCCCGCAGCCGCGTCCGCGACGTCCGGACGAGCACGCAGCCCACCCTCGTCAACCAGATCATGACCAAGAAGGTGCGCGCCGCAGCGCCGGACACCGACTGCGCCGACATCGCCGAAACGATGCTCAAGCACAACCTGCGTACCGTTCCCGCCGTGCAGAACGGGATCGTCGTCGGCATCGTCACCCGGCGTGACCTGATGCGCGGGCTCGCCCGTGACGACGCTGTGATCCGCCGCAACCTCGGCCGGTTCGAGCAGTGGCCGGTCGCGGTGCGCGATGGCGCGGTCGTGATCACCGACCCGGTCGACGACCCGCATGCGCGCGAGGTCGCCCGGGCGGTGGCACTGGCAACCGGCAGGTCACCGTGGCCAAACCCCGGCCGCCCACCTAGCCTCCGAACGGCACTGAGACGGAGAAGGTGAAGCCATGCAAGTCGAGGAAGCCTTCCACCCTGGAACACTCACCTGCGACGCGACGGATGCGCTCGCCGACGTCGCGCGGAAGATGACCGCTGACCACGTCGGTGCGCTCGCCGTGCTCGACGGCGAGCGGATCATCGGCATCATCTCCGAACGTGACCTCGTCCGGGCAATCGCGGAACAAGCCGACCCCCAGCAGACCACAGCCACGGCGTTCGCTTCCCACCAACTCGAAACAGCCACCGTCGGGGAGGACACCCAGGACGTCGCGCGCCGGATGCTCGATGCAGGCGTTCGCCACCTGCCAGTCAAACGAGGCCCTGCGGTCGTGGGAGTCATCTCCATGCGAGACCTCCTGGCGATCGAGACGTGGCTCTGACAAGACTCCCGTCCCACTCGCCTGATAAGGCGCCTCCCGATGCGCTGTTGGAGGGTCGGCCGAGACGCCGCCGTGACGCACAGATCATTCGGCGGGAGGCCCAACGCTGGTCGTGGAAGACCGGGGTCCTGCGGGAGCTGCCTGGTCGAAGTGGCGTCGCAAACGCTTGTCGGCGGCGATGACCAGCCATGCCAGGAGGGACAGCCCGAGAACGAGCGACCACAGGTGCATGCTGATTGGGGCGGTGTGGAACAAGGAGTTGAACACCGGCAGGTAGGTGATCGCGAGCTGCCCGGCAGCTTGGACGGTCACGCCGCCCACGACCCAACGGTTGCCGAGAACGCCGATGCTCCAGATCGACCTGTTCAGCGACCGGCAGCTGAACAGGTAGGCGACCTCCACGGCGACGAAGAAGTTCACGGCCGCGGTCCTGGCCTCGGGCAACGTGGCTCCGGTGGCTTGCGCCCATTCGAACAGCCACCACGAGCCACCGACCAGCAGCACCGAGACGAGCAGGATCCGCTGGACCAAGGCACCGGTGAGCAACGGCGTGCCCGGGTCACGGGGTGGGCGCTGCATGCTGCCCGCCTCCTTGGGCTCGAAGGCGAGCATGAGGCCGAGGGCGACGGCGGTGGTCATGTTGATCCACAGGATCTGGGTGGGCAGGATCGGCAGGGCGGAACCGACGACGATGGCCGCGAGGATGACCAGACCCTCGGCCATGTTCGTCGGCAGGGTCCACACGATGAACTTGGTGAGGTTGTCGAAGGCTCCTCGGCCTTCCTCCACGGCGGCCTCGATCGTGGCGAAGTCGTCGTCGGTGAGCACCATGTCAGCGGCTTCTTTGGCGACTTCGGTCCCGCTGAGACCCATCGCGACCCCGATGTCGGCTTGACGCAGTGCCGGGGCATCGTTGACGCCGTCGCCGGTCATCGCCACCACGTGACCACGCGCCTGGAACGCCTTGACCAGGCGGAGCTTCTGCTCGGGTGAGACCCGCGCGAACACCGAGGCGCGATCCACCGCAGCCGGCCACTCCCGCTCCGGCAGAGCCGCCAGTTCGGCACCGGTGAGCGTCTCCGCGTGCGCACCGGCGCCGAGCAGCCCGATGCGCCTCGCGATCGACGTGGCCGTCCCCGCGTGATCGCCGGTGATCATCGTGACCTTGATCCCCGCTTCGCGGCAGGCGCGCACGGCGTCGGCGGCATGACCGCGTGGCGGGTCGAACATGGCCTGCAAACCGGTGAGGACGAGCGTTCCGGGCATCGACTTCTCCACGAGGCCGTCTTGTGCCGCAACGGGTTTCATGGCCGTGGCCAGCACCCGAAGGCCTGTTCGGGCTAGCTCATCGGCCGCGACCAGCGCGGCGCGTCGATCGATCGGCCGGTGGGTGCCGTCGGAGGCCATCTCCGAGCCGCACAACACGAGGAGCCGTTCCACCGCGCCTTTGGCCAGCACCACCCTCCCGTCGCCGTCGGGCATCTCGTGCAGGGTCGCCATGTACTGGCGGTCGGAGGTGAAGGGAATCGTCGCGACCCGGGTGAGCTCGGCACCGTGGAGTTCCAGGTCCGCCTTGTGCGCGACCACCAGCATGGCCGCTTCGGTGGGATCGCCGACGGCGATGGGACGGCCGTCGCGTTGGGCGAGCGCGGCGTCGTTGCAGCCCGCCCCGGCGAGCAGGCACCACCGCAGCGCCTCGGAACGCGGCCGACCGACGACTTCGCCGTCCGGCGAGTACCCCGATCCGGTGACGTCGAACCGGCCGTCCGGAGTCCACACGCACTGCACGGTCATCTGGTTCTCCGTGAGCGTGCCGGTCTTGTCCGAGCCGATCACGGTCGTGCTGCCCAGCGTCTCCACCGCGGGCAGCCGTCGGATCACCGCCCGCCGCCTGGCCATCCGGCCGACTCCGATGGCCAGCGTGATGGTGACCGCCGCCGGCAGCCCCTCGGGGATCGCTCCGACAGCCAGTGCGACGGCCGCGGTGAACATCTCCACCGCGCCTTGCCCGCGGGCCACCCCGATGCCGAACGTCATCACCGCCAGCGCCAGGATCGCAACGGTCAGGACCTTGCTGAACCAGGCGAGCTTGCGGGTCAGCGGGGTCGCCAGCTTCTCCGCCGCACCGAGCAGCAGGTAGATCTTGCCCAGTTCGGTCGCGGCCCCAGTGGCCACCGCAACAGCTGCACCGGACCCAGCGGTGACCAAGGTGCCCGAATGCAGCATGTTGCGACGATCCGCCACCACCGTCGGTTCGGGCAGGGCCGGATGCTCCTTGATCACCGGAGCCGATTCGCCGGTCAGCGCGGATTCGTCGACGTGCAGGTCGGCTGCGCGGATCACCCGCATGTCTGCGGGTACCTGATCACCGGCCTCGACCAGCACGACATCACCGGGAACCAGGTCCTCAGCCGCGATCGTCCATTCGCGGCCCTCACGAAGCGTTCGTGCCTTGGCGCGCACCATTTTCCGCAGTGCGTCGAGTGCCGACTCGGCCTTCGACTCCTCCACGAATCCGATGATCGTGTTCAGCACGACAACGCCGAAGATCACGCCGGCGTCCACGCTTTCGCCGAACGCCAGTGTCACGACACCTGCCACCAGCAGCACGTACACCAGCGGATCGCGCACCTGCCGGAACAGCCGTACGACCGGTCCTGCCGTCCCCGGCCGGGGCAGCGCATTCGGGCCGAAGCGATCCCGCCTCCGATCCGCCTCCGCGGTGGTCAGCCCCCGACACGCGTCGGTGCGCAGGCACCTCACCACCTCGTGAGCTTCGAGGTGGTGAGGCGGCGCAGAACCTGCTGCGATCAAGTCAGCGCGGGACTGGAACAGCGGCCTGAAGCATCGGCTGCCACCGTTCGGCCAGGAGCTCTTCCAACTCTGCCATGGTGGTGTACCTCAGTTCTTCCAGCGGCGACCGGTGCGGTTCGAACGGGCCGTGGCGGCGCAGGTAGTCCATCACTTCGTTGGTCCGCGCTCTGGCGCGGTCGTCGAAGAGGTCCCGCGATCCCGCTGAAGGCGTCCGACAGCAGATCCTGACCAGCTCCGCACAGACCGAGCCGCTGGGCGAACCGGGTTGTCTGCCGGAACACGTCCCAGGCGAGGGAGTGCACCGCCTCCGAGTCCGGGCCGTGCTCCTGGGCCATGGTCAACGACAGGTCGTCACCGCAGCAGGCGCTCGCCCCGCCCACCAGTAGCCGAACGGTGACGGCGGTGTTCATGGCTTCCTCGGCCGGGCTCACCATGTCCGGGTGCACGGCGGGATGACCGAGGAAACCACCTGTGTCGGCCTTGATGATGCTCAACGTAACCATCGCGACCTCCTGGCCGAGGATCCGGGAACACTCTCCGTCGCGCTGAACTCCCGCCACTAGGGCCGACCGGCCTTGTTCCCGTTGCACATCCGGGGTACCCGGGAAGTGACCTCGCCTTGGCCGACGGGCATGGGGGTGTGAGCATGGCCGCGGACTTGCCGGTGTTCGTTGGGGTGGACGGCTCCACGCATTCGATCGGTGCCGCGATGTGGGCAGCAGGCGAGGCCGACCTGCTCCGTGCACCTGAGCTGCGTCTCGTGGTGGTCAGCAATGACCCGCTGTGCGACGACGAGGCATGGGAGACCGTGTCGGCCGTGGTGGACCGACTGGTGAGCAGCCATCCACGTCTGGAGATCTCGCCGGAAGTGGTGCACGGACATCCGGCGGACGTCCTGGTGCGACGATCGAACGAGGCACAGCTGCTCGTCGTCGGCGCACGGGGACACAGCTCGCTGAGTGCGATCCTGATCGGATCGGTCAGCACCAAGGTCGCCATGCACGCGCACTGCCCGGTCGTCGTCGTCCGGGATCACCGCGACTCCGGCCCGATCGTCGTCGGGCTGGACAACTCGCGGCACAGTCGCGCCGCGCTGGCATTCGCCTTCGACGCCGCGGCACGCCATGCGGCCGGGCTCGTGGCGGTGCACGTGTGGCGGGACGTCGGCTATGCCCCGAGCGTGCCCACGCTGAGCCTGGAGATGACCGAGGCGCGGCAGGAAGCGCAACGAGTCCTCATCCGGCAGATCGCCGGATGGACCGAGCAGTACCCGGAGGTACCGGTCCGCGAAGTCGTCCAGCGCGGACACCCGGTGGCCGAGCTGGCGGCGGCGGCCGTCGACGCGCGACTGCTGGTCGTCGGCCATCGTGGGAGGGGCGAGTTCCCCGGACTCCTGGGCTCGGTTGCCGGCGGCGTGATCCAGCACGCGTCGTGCCCGGTGGCCGTCGTACGCGGCGAGTGCAGATGAGGAGGCATCATGGTGGTACCGGAGCAACCTGTCGTGGCGGGCGTGGACGGGTCTGAGGGGTCCGTGAAGGCGGCGTACCGGGCGGCTGCGGAGGCCAGTCGGCGCAACACCGGGTTGCAGCTGCTGATCGTCAACGACGACCCGGCCCGGGCCGACCACGCGGAGCAGGTGGTGCGCAAGATCGCGGCTAAATGCCGAGTGCAGACCCCTGATGTCGTGATCACCGCGGAGGTCGCCACCGGCCATCCCGTCGAAGAGCTGGTGCGCCGCAGTGCGCAAGCGCAGCTGGTAGTCCTCGGCGCGCGCGGGCACGGCGGCTTCACCGACGCCCTGCTGGGCGGGGTGAGCACGGGCGTGGCCACCCACGCGGTCTGTCCGGTGGTCGTGGTGCGCGAGGACATCCCGATCACCGTGGGGCCGGTGGTCGTCGGAGTGGACGAATCACCGTGCAGCCTGCAAGCCTTGCGGTTCGCCTACGCCGAGGCCGCCCGGCTGCACGCAGATCTGGTCGTCCTGCAGGTGTGGCACGAGGAAGGGCTGCTCTCGGCCCCGCTCGCACCACCTGACCGGGACCGCGTGCAGCACGAGGTGGAGCAGGCGCTGGAGAAGCAGACCGCGCCGCTGCGCGCACAGTACCCGCAGGTCGCTACCCGTGAGGTGGTGCAGCGAGGCCACCCGGTGTCGGTCCTGACCGACTCCGCGCGTGATGCGCGACTGCTCGTCGTGGGCCACCGAGGGAGCGGGGGCTTCGACGGCCTGTTCCTGGGATCGGTGGCAGCAGGCGTGCTGCACCACGCCACATGCCCGGTTGCCGTCGTGCGCAGCGCAGATGGCACAGGCTGAACCGACGGTGCGAAAGCGTCATCCAGCCCACCGGTGGACAGACGGCCGGCCGGTGAGCTCTCGCGCGGATTCATCGCTCTCAGCCCAGCACCGGGTCGATGCTCTGCCCACCGGCGGGCTCGGGATCCGACTCCACACCGGCGGGCACGACCACCACCGGACACCGCGCCCGGTGGATGCAGCGCAGTGCCGTGCTGCCCAGCACCGCATCCGCCAGTCGGCCACGCCCGTGATCCCCCATCACCAGCATCGCGGCACCCACGGACCTCTCCGCAAGGGTCTCAGCCGCGTCGCCTTCGACGAGCTCGGCGTGGACCTCCGGGCTCGACGCCGAGCCCATGCAATCGCGCACGAGCCGGGTCAGCTCCTGCCAGCGCTGCTCGCGCACGTGGTGCGGCGCCAGGTCCGGGTTCATCAGCAGCGGAGCGGGCCCGGCCATGACCGCGCGTGACTCCCACACCGCGAGCGCATGCACGGGCGCGCCACGACGACGCGCCTCCCCCAACGCCCAGCGCAATGCCCGCGCGCTGGCATCGGAGCCGTCCACCCCGACCACAAGCGGTTGTCGGCTGGCCATGATGTCCGCTCACATTCCGTCGTGGCCCGCACAGCGGCTCAGTACTGCTGCCGAGTCCACTGTGGCCCGACGATCTCCCACTCTCGTTCCCATGCCTTGTCCGCACGCGCATTGGCGGCAGCTCGAACGCAGGCGATCAACGCCACGCAGACCGCCTCACCGGTCATAGCCACCCCCACGGCACCCCCGACTGCCACCGCCCGAAGCTGTCTCTCGCTCCGAGGTGCCTCTACGAGGTGCCCGGCATCGTCGATCCACACCGCGATCGTGCTACCGACCTCGCCGCCCGCCCCCACATCGATCGTCTGTACCCGGGGAGTCCCATCGGCACCAGACCACCGCGCCTCGGCCCGGTACCGGTTCACCTCGAAATCGGGATTGACCCCCACGACTTCCATGCGCGGTTCGGTGATCACGACCGCCTCCACCTGGTGCCGCACCGCAGCGGTGGCCGCCGCACGCACATCCGCTTCGTAGGAAGCCTTGCCCCACGTGAGGGCCCCCAATGGCACGACTGCCAACGCCACGACGAGCAGTGCGAGGAGCACAACAGCCTCGATGCGGTCCCGGCGACGCCGCAACGGGTTCGGTTTCAACCCCAACGTCTGACCAAGCCAGCCGGCCTCGGTCGACAGCCATCCAGCGCACATCACGTTCTCCCGAGTCGCTCACTTCCAGACTCGGTGATCCGACGGGGTGCGATCAGGGCATTTCGTCATCGAAGGCCCGGCGAGACCGAGCACGGTAGAGCTCATCGGCAGCCCACACCAGGACGGGGAACGGCGCCAGCAGCGCGAACGCCCAGGCCGGGGGCGGCGCGGTGCCGAACACCGCCTGCAGCGCGGGCAGGTAGACGATCGCAGCCGCGAAGGCCAACTCGAACGCACAGCCGCCGAGCAGCAACTTGTTGCTGGTCACCCCGACGTCGCGGAGTGCGGCGTACTGGGTCCGCGAGGCCATCGCGGTGCCGATCTGGCAGAAGACGACGCCGAGGAAGGTCACCGTGGTGGCTTGCAGGTACGCGTGGTGCAGCACCGGGTCCCCGACCACGTCGGCACCCGGCCGCCATCCGGCTGCCAGCAGCACCGCGAAGAACCCGAGAAGCACGAGAATCCCCGAGACCACGCCCATGATGCCCCACGCGCGCAGCAGCAGACGTCCCGTGACCACGCTCTCGGTCCGTTGCCGCGGTGGGCGGCTCATCAGCCCGGGCTCGGCTCGCTCCCGGCCCAGCGCCAGGGCTGGCAGCGTCTCGGTGCCCAGGTCGATCGCCAGGATCTGCAGCACGGTCAGGGGCAGCGGGACCGCGCCGCCGGACAGGGCGAAGAGCAGGAACGGCAGCACTTCGGGCACGGCGTGGGCGAAGATGTAGAGGATGAACTTGCGCACGTTGTCGTAGACCCGGCGGCCTTCCTCGACACCGCTGACGATGGTGGCGAAGTTGTCGTCGGTGAGCACGATGGTTGCCGCCTCACGCGCCACGTCGGTCCCTCTGGCGCCCATCGCGACACCGAGATCGGCTCGGCGCAGGGCGGGCGCGTCGTTGACCCCGTCACCGGTCATGGCGACCACCTGCCCGCAGTGGTGCAGGGCATCGGCGATGCGCAGCTTGCTCTCGGGCGCGGCCCGGCAGAACACGATCTCCTGCCCGCTGGTCAGCAGCGCGTCGAGGTCGGTCTCGGGCATCGCGTCCAACGCCGGGCCGTCGACCACGTGGTCAGCACCGATGCCGACCTGCTGAGCGATCGCCGCCGCTGTGCGCCCGTTGTCGCCGGTGGCCACGTGCACCCGGATCCCCGCCGAGTGGCACGCCGCGACCGCAGCCGCCACCTCCGCGCGTGGTGGGTCGATCAGCCCCACCACGCCGAGCAGGCACAGCTGCGACTCGACGACAGCCCGGTCCTCCGGCGGGTGGTCGAAGGCCCGGCCGGCCACGGCCAGCACTCGCAGCCCGCGATCGGCCATGCCGTCCACGACGGCGGCCAACCGCGCACGTTCCCGATCGGTCAAGGTCTGTTCGGCACCTGCGTCGGACAACGCGCTGGTGCACCGGGTGAGAAGTTCCTCGGGTGCGCCTTTGACATTCGCCCGGTACCCGTCACCGACCCGGTCCACAGTGGTCATCCGCTTCAGATGCGGGTCGAATCGGAACAGCCTGATCCGCTGGGAATCCCGCGTCTCGGGAGCCAGCCGAAGCCCGGAGGACTCCGCGAAAACCAGCAGCGCCAGCTCCATCGGGTCCCCGATCCCCGCACGTGGGTCCGCGGTCGTGCACCGGGCCAGCGCCGTGGTGAGGGCCGGGTCGGCCGAGGTGAGCGAGCCGAGGCCGTCCCGCGCTTCTGCCACCCGCATGACGTTGCGGGTCAAGGTTCCGGTCTTGTCGGTGCATATGACCGCGGTGGAACCCAGAGTCTCCACCGCCGACAGTCGCTTGACCAGTGCACCGCGCCGAGCCATGCCCCGCACCCCGGCGGCGAGCGCGAGGGTGATCGTGGGCAGCAGTCCCTCGGGAACGTTCGCGACGAGCAGGCCGATGGCGAACAGGAACGCCTGGGTCCAGCTCAATCCCGCCAGCACTCCGAGCGGCAGGAACACCACGGCAGCACCGGTGGCCACAGCCGCGATCAGCCAGGCCACGCGCCGCACCTGGTGTTCCAGCGGGCTTTCCGCCAACCTCACCCGGGCTGACAGGGCGGCGATTCGGCCGAGCTCGGTGTGCCGACCGGTCGCGTGGACAACCGCCTCAGCCGCCCCTCCGGTGCAGACGGTGCCGCTGAAGACCAGTACCGGGGAGTCCACCGGGCGAAGTGCGGTGTCGGGGAGATCCGCGGCTCGTTCCACCGGGCTGGACTCGCCGGTCAGCGCAGAAGCGTCGATCTCGAGCGCGCCGCTGAGCAGCCTGGCATCCGCCGGTACCCGATCTCCCTCTCCGAGCAGCAGCACATCGCCTGGCACGAGATCGGCTGCCAGCACCGACGAGACACGGCCGTCGCGCCGGACCTCGGAGTGCTGCGGCAAGTACTCGCCCAGGGCTTCGACGGCATGCTCGGCCTGTTCCTCCTGCCAGAACGCCAGCGCCGCGTTCAGCACGACCACCGCCACGATGGCCCAGGCCAGCTCGCGGGTGCCGGCGATCCAGGCGAGCACCGCAGCGACCCAGAGCAGCAGTGCGAGCGGGTGGGAGAGCTGCTTCAGCAGCGCCACCGGCCACTGCTGCGCTTCGCGCAGCGCCAGCGCGTTGGGTCCGTGCACCTCGAGTCGCCGCTGCGCTTCTCTCGCGGTCAGTCCCCCCGTGCTGGTTCGCAGATCCCGGAGCAGTCGCGAAGTCGACTCCCGCGGGTCCGGCTCCGCCGATGTCGAAGACCGGCCGGAGAAGCGGGTGTGATGCGGATGGATCACTCGACTACTTCCGCGGGCCGCTGAACCGTTCGACCGCAGCGTCGACTCCCACCAGGAGCTGCTGCACTTCGGGAAGGACCACCGCTCGCCCCCATCGTCGGTCACCGCCCACGACCATCGCGCGTTCAGGTGCCCGCCCGCCAGGGACGATGGTCACGAGCTGTCCTCAATCAGGCGTCGCACCCGTTTTCGCCGGTCTCCACGCGACGAGCCGCGGGGTGTGCCTGCGCGACGAGGTCGAGCAGTTCGACGACCTCCGCGTCCGGAACCGGGGTGAAATCCGCGTATCGCTCACCGATCTCCCGGAAGTCCTCCGGCGCTTCCAGGCACACCAGCTCGTCCACGGACTCCCGCAACCGCTCCAGCGCACCGGGCGGGGCGGCCGGAACCGCCAGCACCACTCGCGCGGCTCCTTGCGCACGGGCCACGCGGCAGGCCACCGCCGCTGTCGCACCGGACGCGATCCCATCGTCGACGATGACCGCTGTTCTCCCCGAAAGGTCGATCCGCGCGCGGTTCCCCCGGCACAGCCTCGCCCACCGATCCAGTTCGCGACGTTCTCGGCGCTCGATCTCCGCGAGTTCGCCGGATCGGACACCGGTTCGCCACATCACCTCGTCGTTGATCACACGCACATCGCCTTCACCGATCGCCCCCATGCCCAGCTCGGGGTGGGCGGCGATGCCGAGCTTCCGTACAACGATCACGTCCAGCGGGGCATCCAGCGCACGAGCCGCCTCGAAGGCGACCGGAACCCCACCGCGCGGCAGGCCCAGCACCACGACATCCTCATCGCGCAGGTACCGCAGCCGCTCAGCCAACCGCCACCCCGCTTCCCTGCGATCAGCGAACGACATGCCGCACCTCCAGCAGATCCTCGGCTCACACGGGGTGGAACCCCCGGACGATCGCCACCGGGCTGTCGACGTGGTGCAGCGCGAGGAAGTCCGTATGCTCTCGCACTGATCGTCCGCAGCAGCTCGTGGTTTCCGGGCTCCGCCGGAACCGTCACCCGTTCCCGGCCTCTGGACGTGCCGCTCGCTTCGCCGCGGTGCGGAGGGTGGCGCGCATGATGACCCGGACGAACGGTCGCACCGTGCGCCAGTACAGGGTGAAGATCCGGCGGGTGATCGGATCGTTGAGCGTCGTGCGGACGTCGTAGGTCGCCAGGCTGCCGCCACGGCCGTAGGGGCGCACCGAGAACGCGGTCACGAGCTTTCCTCGGCCGGGCTTGCCGTACTGCGCGAATTCCTCGGCCGAGACCTCCTCCATGCGCACGACCGGCGTCCAGAACCGCCCCACCGCGCCGAAGACCACCTCGCGTCCCGGCTGTTCGCCCAGCTGCACCCACTCGCCGCTGGCGCACAGGTCGTCGAAGGTCAGCCTGGTCGGTTCCCGCGGCGGGACGTGCCGTTCGATCCGTTCGGGCAGTCCCCGTATCCGCCAGGCGAAATCCGCGATACGCGAATGGATGTCGAGCAGGTCCAGGTTCCGCAGCGCCCGGTACATCTCCTCCGGCGGCGCATCGGTCACCACGTGCTCGACCGCACCGACATCGCAGCGCGGCGCGAAGTCGTCGATCGTCACCGAGGGCCCGGTGACCTCCCACGCCGCCGCATCGACATCGGGGGCGTGCGTTCGCGTCTCGTCAGTCCTGTCGCCCATGTGCTCGCTCCTCGCCTCGGTTCGGGCGGCTCTCCTGACCGTCGGGCATCCATCCCCAGCCGGCTAGAGGCGATGGTCACGAGCTCAACCTCCTAGTTCGCGGAGGAACGGATCACCGAGCACGCGCGGTTCCAGGCGTATCCGCGCGTCCGGGATTCGCACGCCGCTACCGGTTGCGATGACCGGGTTGAGGTCGGCTTCGACGACCTCGGGCACCAGCTCGGCCAACCGCGCCGTTCGCAGCAGCACGTCGACCACCGCGCCGGTGTCCAGCGCTCGGTCGGCGTCGGGTCCGAACAGTCCGGGCGCGGCCCGCAGCTCGTCGAGCATCTCGCGGGCATCGCGGGTCGTGAGCGGGACCAGACGACGACTGCGGTCTGCGATCAGATCGGTGTCGATTCCGCCCATGCCGAAGACGATCACCGGCCCGAACGAGGGTTCGCTGAGCACGCCGACGAGGAACTCCCGCCCCGGTTCCACCATCGGCTGCAGCACCACCCCGCCGAACCCGGCACCGAATCGCTGGCGCAAGCGCTCCCACCCCGCCCGCAGGTCGGCGACCGTGGACACACCGAGCAGCACGCCACCTGCCCAGGCTTTGTGCAGAACCCCGTCCGCTCTGACCTTGAGCGCAACGCAGCCACCCAGCTCGCGGAACGCGGCGAGCGCTTCGGCTTCGGTGCGGCACAGCGTGGTGGGCACCACCGACAGGCCGAACGAGGTGAGCAGTCGCCGCACCTCCTCGGGTTCCAACCACCTACCGCCGGGCGACCGGTCGAGCGCCGCGACCACCGCGGCGCGCGCGGCCGCGACGTCGATCCCGCCGAGGTCCGGTACCGCCCCGCTCGGCCGAACCAGCCAGGTCGCGTATCCGACGACGTCGGCGAGTGCTCTGGCGGCGAGCGCGGGATCGGCGAACACCGGAATCTGCGACGTCCCGCCGGGCAGCTGTCGCACCGATTCCTGCTGCCCCGGCCGCACCACCAGCACAGGCTTGTCACACCCGGCGGCACGGGCTCGGGCCACGGCTTCGGCGACCGCGTCACCGGGGTCGCCGATCGCGGTGCGCAGGACCGGCACGATGAGTGCGTGCACAGCCGGATCCCGCAGGACGATCTCGAGGCTCCTCCCGAAGGTGGCCGCGTCGAGGGTCGCCGTGGTGTCCACCGGGTTGCGCGCGCTGGCCTGCCCCGGCAACAGGACTGCGAGTTCTCGGCACGCCTGCGGGAATTCCGCGAAATCCAGCCCGGCGCGCGCGCAGCCGTCCGCGGCGAGGACACCCAGGCCGCCCGCGTTGCTGACCACAGCCACTTTCGGCCCTGCAGGCAGCGGTTGCCAGTTCAGCAAGCCGAGCACCGCGACGAGCTCGTCCAAGTCGTCGACGCCGATCGCACCGGTCTGCCGCAGCAGCGCATCCCGGGTGCTGCTGGGCGTCGCGGTCGCCGCGGTGTGCGAAAGCGCGGCGCGCTGAGCGACCGGACTGCTGCCGCTGCGCAGGACCACCAGGGGTTTGGACCGGCCGATCCGCCGCGCCAGCCAGGAGAACTTGCGGGGGTTGCCGAAGGACTCCAGGTAGAGGACGCCGATCCGGGTCCGCTCGTCGCGCTCCCACCACAGCAGCATGTCGTTGCCGCTCACATCGTATTTGTCCCCTGTGGACACCAAGGTGGACACGCCCAGCCCGGCGGCATCCAGCCGTTCCAGCAGCGCGATCCCCACGCCCCCGGACTGCGTGACCACACCCACCGCACCTGCCGGGATCCCGGCTGCGCTGAACGTCGCGTCCAGACGGACCTGCGGATCGGAGTTGACCAGCCCGAGGCAGTTCGGGCCCACCAACCGCATTCCCCAGCGCCGCACTGCGGTGAGCAGTTCGTTGGCGACGTCCGGCAATCCGGTGATCCCCGCTGTCACCACCACCAGCGCGCGCACGCCGCACCGACCGCACTCCTCGGCGATGGTGGGAACGCTCTCCGCAGGCACGCACAGCACCGCGAGCTCCGGAGGTTCCGGGATGTCAGCCACCGACCGCACCGCAGCGACGCCGTGGACCTCGCCCCCGCTGCGGTTGACCGCGTGCACCGTTCCGGCATAACCGCCGTGAACGATGTTGTGCAGCACGGCGTTCCCGACAGATGAGAGCCGGTGCCCGGCGCCGATGACCACCACCGAGGCCGGACCGAGCACTCGCCGCAGGCTGGCGACCTCCGCGATCCGCTCGCGGTCGCCGACCTTGGCCTGGTACGGCTCACCGGCGTCCAGCGCGGCCTTGACCTGGTAGCTGGAGCCGTCCAGGTGCGCCTCGTGCGGCAGGCCGCTGTCGCGCAGCACCTCGAGCATGGCCGAGTTCTCCGCCAAGACCTCGGCGACGAACGTCCGGACGCCGCGCCGGCGAGCCACGGCGACCAGGTGTTCCAGCAACAGGGTCGCCACCCCGCGCGCATGCCGGGCGTGCTCGACCACGAAGGCGATCTCGGCCACTTCCGGGAGCACGAGCTCGTAGTGGCCGACACCGATCAGCCGCGCACCTTCGAACGCACCCAACGCCACCACGTGCGCATCGCCAGGTTCCACCAGTCCCCGCAGGAACCTGGCGATGCTGGTGTCCGAAGGTGCGCCGAAGAAGCGGAGGTAGCGGTCCTCCGCCGACAACGCCCCGTGCAGGCGTTCGAGCTCGGCCAGATCCCCACGCTCCAGGAGCCGGACAGTGACGACGCTGCCATCGGCCAGCACCGCGCGCACCACCTGCGCGTTCGCCCCAGCTTCGGACCCACTGCCTGCCGCTGACACCGGACCGGCTCCCCTCACCCGAGTCCGCTCGGGAGAAGCGCGCACCACCTCGATTGCGACGATAGGTCTCCTCTGCTCTTGCAGCACGGCGGCCGGGACTACCGGCGTGCGGCGCACTGCTGCGCGAAGCGTTGATCGACTTCGTCCTCATCGCGGTGAGGCCGGGCGCGGGAGCCGATGTGTGACTTTGTTCGCGAGTGGTGACGGCAGTTGTGCACGAGTTTGGGAGGCGCCCGGTCTCGCGGGCGGCCTCATGGCCGCAGTCGCCCAGGTGCTGGGGCTGAGCCGGGCACGGGCCGAGACGGACCGATGGATCGCGTTCACTCCTCGGGTCGACCACTACGGACAGATCACGGCAGAGGTGGCCGGTCAGAGGGCACCAGGCCGGGGAGCGGCCGGACTAGAGCTGATCTTTCCCCGCCTGCTCCCGTGTCCGGGGCAGGTCACGTACTCCTGAACAGCCGGTCCAGATGCACGTCGATCGCGGCGAGCGCGTCCTGGGGCTCGATCACGTCGAGTTCGATCAGGGAGGTGAAGCCGGTGAGGGCGAGGAGCAGGTTGGTCTCGGTCGCCGGGTCGCGGCCGGAGTCGATGTGCCCGTCGGCGATCGCCTGGTGGACCAGCCGCTCGACGAGGGCCCGCCCTTGGACGAGGCCGCGGCGTGCCTGCTCGTGCACGACATCGTCGTGCAGCGCCTCCAGAACGTAGGCGGCGCTCATCCGGCTGGTCGCGCGGGCGTCGGCATGCAACGGGAGCATTTCCGCGAGCGTCAGTCGCAGCACTTCACGGGGGTGCGGACGGTCACCGAGCTTTTCGAGTCCCTGATGTATGCGCACCGAGGTCTGCTCCGACGCGAAGTCCATGGCGAAGGAGAGCATGGCGGTCCGGGAGGCGAAGTAGTGCTGCAGCTGCCCGAGTGACATGCCCGCCTCTTGCGCCACCACGCGCATCGTCAGCTGTGTGACGCCGCGCTGCTCCACCACCCGCCACAGTGCGCGGGCGATCGCTTCGCGGCGTCCGCGGTGATCCACCTGTTTCGGCATCGCCGACCCCTCCCTCGTACCCCGGGACTGTTCCAATACGGTTGACATAATACACCTGACCCATAATCTTGGGGTCCACTCGAGGGAAGGAATCGTCATGTCCGAACATCCGAAGGTGCGGACCACGGAAGGCGTGGTGCAGGGGCGCTGGCGGCAGAGACACGCGGTGTTCCGCGGCATCCCCTACGCCCAACCCCCGGTCGGAGCGCTCCGCTTCGCCGCGCCCGCGCCGCCGCACCGCTGGGAGGGGACGCGGCAGGCGGTCGAGTTCGGCCCCGTGGTGCCGCTGTCCCTGCCGATCGACGTGCCCCCGCAGGGCACCGACTGGCTGACGCTCAACGTCGGCACTCCGGATCCCGGCGCGGCGGGACTGCCGGTGCTGGTGTGGATCCCCGTGGGCGGCTACCTCTCGGCGGCGTCGAGCGACCCGATGTTCGACCCGGCAGCGCTGGCCGAGGCGGGCGTCGTCGTGGTGACCATCAACTGCCGCGTGGGCGCGGAGGGATTCGCGTTCCTCGACGACGTGCCGCCCAACCGCGGATTCCTCGACCAGATCGCGGCGCTGGAGTGGGTGCAGCGCAACATCGCCGCCTTCGGAGGCGATCCCGGCCGGGTCACCGTGGGCGGGGTGTCCGCCGGAGCGGGCTCGGTCGCCGCCCTGCTGACGATGAAGTCCGCGCGTGGCCTGTTCCGGCGGGCCATCGCCCATTCGGTGCCGGGGCTGCACAGCACCCCCGCGCTGGCGCGGCAGGTCACCGCCGCGTTCGCGGACCGACTCGGCGCGGCGGCCCCCACCGCCGAGGCCCTGCGCGACATCGACCCGTGGCACCTGGCCGCCGAGCTCACCTCCTTCAACGCCGGCCTCCACGCGCACCGGGAGAGCTGGGGACGCCTCACGGACGCCGGCGCCGCGCTGTGCCCCGTCGTCGACGGCGAGGTTCTCCCGGAAACGCCTTGGCCCGCGCTGACCGGCGCGCGCGCGAGCGGGGCCGAACTGCTCGTCGGCCACGCCCGGGACGAATTCCGGTACTTCAGCGTCGTGAGCGGACGGTACGGCACCTTCACCGAGGAGGACTCCCGCGCGGCCCTGGAACTGCACGCCCCGCAGCCGGACGGCGCGCGGGCCTACCGTGCCGCGTTCCCGCAGGCAGGCCCGGAGGAGCTGGTGGAGACGGTGTACTCCGACGCCCTATTCCGGATGCCGTCGCAGAAGCTGGCCGAGGCGAACGCCGCAGCCGGCGGCACCTCGTACCTGTTCGAACTGTGCTGGGTTGCCCCGGCCCTCGGCGGCATCCTGGGCGCCTGCCACAGCCTCGACGTGCCCCTGGCGTTCGGCACGCTGGACAGCCCCGTCGGCACCGAGCTCATCGGTGAGGAGCCCACTCCTGATGCCGTGGCGCTCTCCCGCGAACTCCAGGAGGCATGGGTCCGCTTCGTCACCACCGGCGACGCGGGCTGGTCCGCTCACCGGCCCGGCGAGCACCTCACCCGCGTCCTGGACACCGAGTCGAAGACTCTGCCCTACCCCGAACAGGCATCCCGCCAGATCTGGGAAGGCCACTTCCCCGCCCCCTTCGATCTCTCGTGATTGTCCGGGCCGGCTCCTACGGCTGCGACGCCGCCACTCCCCTGCCCATCGGGGACAGCGCGAACTGGCGTACAGCCAGGCAACACCCGGCCCGCTTGGCATCAGATCCCACCCGAGGGAGACGGAGGACATCAAGAGCCGGGAGAGGGCGGTAGTCGTCGGGGCAGGTCCAGGATCCGTCCGCGAAGGTCGGGATGGGCTTGCAGGATCGTTGCGAGGACGGGCCCATCACCTCCGCCGACGTCAAGGATCTCGGAGAAGCGGCTCCAGTCGAAGCGGTTAGCGATCTGCGGCGCCTGCGCTTGGAAACGCCAGTTCATCTGGGCGTCGAACGAGCGCCGCAACTCCGGGCTGGTGCCCCAGAACTCGCGCCCGTACCGGTGCGGGTAGGCAGGAGTACCGGTGGTGCTCGTCCCGAGCGGTTCGACGAAAGCGAGTTCGGCCCGCCCGCCGGCGCAGTTGATGTCGAGTAAGGGCTTGCTCCCTTCCGGAGCGTCCCTGCTCCAAACGCTGCTGCTGAAAGTGCACGAAGCCACGATGTGGGTAATCCGCGAGCACGCCGATTCCCAGGTGTGGAGCCGCCATGGTCGCAACCAGCATCGATCCTCTCTTCCACCGCGCCGTGCTGTTCGACATGGACGGAGTGCTGACCAACACCGCGCGGCTGCACTCCGCGGCGTGGAAGGGGTTGTTCGACCAGTACTTGGCCGAGCGCTCCCCGACCCCGTCGGAGGACCACCGCCCGTTCACCGATGACGACTACCGCCACCACGTCGACGGCAAGTCTCGCGTTGACGGTGTTCTGGACTTCTTGCACTCCCGCGGGATCGGGCTGCCCCGCGGCGACGTGGGCGACGAAGCCGGTGAAGAGACCGCCCACGGACTGGGCAAGCTCAAGGACGAGCACTTCCGGCGCGTTCTCGACGAGCAGGGCGCAGAGGTGTTCGCCGATGCCGTCTCGCTCGTCGAGTCACTGCACCAGCACCACGTCGCGACCGCCGTGATCTCCGCGAGCCGCAACTGCTCCCGGGTGCTCGAACAGGCGGGCATCGGGCACTTGTTCGGCGTCCGCGTCGACGGCGTGGTCGCGGCGGAGCTGGAGCTGCCCGGCAAGCCCGACCCCGCGCTCTTCCTCGAAGCCGCCCGGCGGCTGGGCGTGCCACCGGCGAGGGCCGCGGTGGTGGAGGACGCCGAAGCGGGTGTGGCAGCGGCCCGTGCTGGTGGATTCGCGCTGGTTCTCGGCCTCGACCGGGCAGGCCTGCCGAGGCGGCTGGCCGACGCCGGTGCGGACGTGGTGGTGTCCAGCCTGGACGAGGTGACGATCGCGGCACCCGGGCAGCGGCGGCTCTCCGAGATCCCCGACGGACTCGTGCACTGGAACGAGATCAGTTCCCGGCTGCGGGGCCGTCGTCCAGTGCTGCTGCTGGACTTCGACGGCACCCTCGCACCGATCCGCAAGGACCCGGCGCAGGTCTCGCTGTCGGTGCGGACCCGGGCGGCCGTGCAGGAGCTCGTCCAGCGCTGTCCGGTGGCCGTGATCAGCGGTCGCGATCTCAGCGATGTGCGCGGCCGGGTGCGGGTCGAGGGCGTGTGGTGCGCGGGCAGCCACGGATTCGAGCTGGCCGGTCCCGGTGATGACCCGATCGCGCAGGAAGCGGGTGAAGCCGCGCTGCCCGCTCTCGACGTCGCGGAGCAGCGCCTGTCCGCCGAACTGGCGCCGGTGGCCGGAGCGCTGGTCGACCGCAAGCGCTTCGCGCTCGCCGCGCACTACCGCAACGTCAGCCCCGCCGACGTCGACCGGGTGGTCTCCGCCGCGAGGCAGATCTGTTCGGAGCTGCCCGGTCTGCGGGTGACCCACGGCCGCAAGGTGGTCGAGCTGCTGCCCGACATCGACTGGAACAAGGGCCGGGCGCTGCGCTGGCTGCTGGAGCGCGCTGGGCTCACCGGCCCTGACCTGGCACCGGTGTTCGCCGGCGACGACTACACCGACGAGGACGCGCTGCGCGAGGTCCACGAAGACGGACTCGGCATCGTCGTGCTCAGCGTCGAGCACGGCGACCGCCTGACTTGGGCGCACTGCAGCGTCGACGGCGCAGACCGGTTGATCGAGCTGCTGTCCCGCATCGCACCACCGCCGGGAGCGCCATGAGTTCCTGGCTGTTCGGCTTCCGGGGCTTCGATCCGGACGACGAGGGTCGCCGCGAGGCCCTGTGCACGCTGGGAAACGGCTACTTCGCCACCCGCGGTGCCGCTCCGGAGTGCACCGCCGACGACGTGCACTACCCGGGGACCTACGTCGCGGGCTGCTACAACCGGCTCACCACCGAGGTCGCTGGGCGGGAGGTGGAGCAGGAGTCGGTGGTCAACATGCCGAACTGGCTGCTGCTGACCTTCCGCGTCGACGGCGGCCCGTGGCTCGACCTCCGGCGGCTGGAGGTCCTCGACCACGAGCAGGAGCTCGACCTGGAACGCGGATTCCTGGTGCGCCGCCTGCGCTTCCGCGACGAACAGTGGCGCACCACCAGGCTCGTGCAGCACCGGTTCGCGCACATGGCCGCTCCTCATCTCGCCGGGCTGGACACCACGCTGGTCGCCGAAGACTGGTCCGGGCAGGTCACGTTCCGCTGCGGCATCGACGGGCGCGTGACCAACAGCGGTGTCGCCCGCTACCGCGCACTCGACTCCCAGCACCTCACCGACCACCGCACCTTCGAGACCGCAACGGGCATCGTGGTGCTGCACGCGCGGACCTCGCAGTCCGGCATCCGCGTCGCCGAAGCCGCGCGGTCGCAGGTGTTCGCGGGCGGCCAGCCGTCGGACGTGGCGCGCTCGCTGGTCCAGCAGGGCGACCTGATCACCCACGACCTCACCGTCCAGCTCGAACGAGGCTCCGAAGTCCGTGTCGAGAAGATCGCCTCGCTGCGCACTTCCCGGGACGCGGCTTCGACCGAACCCGTCACCGAAGCCGTGGACGAGGTGCGCTGCGCCCCGGACTTCGACGAGCTGTGCCGGTCGCACACCCTGGCGTGGGCGCGACTGCACCGCGAATTCCACTGCGGGCTGTCAACGAGCGAGGAGGCGCAGCGAGCGGTGCGGCTGCACCTGTTCCACCTGTTGCAGACGATCTCGCCGACCAGCGGCGATCTCGACGTCGGGGTGCCCGCTCGCGGGCTGCACGGCGAGGCCTACCGCGGGCACGTGTTCTGGGACGAGCTTTTCGTGCTGCCCACCCTGACCCTGCGCCGCCCCCGGCTGGCCCGAACACTGCTGATGTACCGCTACCGCAGGCTCGGCCGGGCCCGCCGCGCGGCTTCCGAAGCGGGCCTGCCTGGGGCGATGTTCCCGTGGCAGAGCGGCAGCAACGGCCGGGAGGAGAGTCAGCAGCTGCACCTCAACCCGCGCTCCGGGCGCTGGCTGCCCGATCACACCCACCTGCAGCGCCACGTCGGCATCGCCATCGCCCACAACATCCACCACTACCACCGGGCCACCGGTGACGACGAGTTCCTCAGCGAGTTCGGCGCGGAGATGCTGCTGGAGATCACCCGGTTCTTCGCCGCACTGGCCCACTACGACCGCAGCCGGGACCGCTACGTCATCCGCGGCGTGGTCGGCCCCGACGAGTACCACACCGGCTATCCGGGGCAGGCGCGTCCCGGCATCGACAACAACGCCTACACCAACATCATGACGGCCTGGCTGTGCCGCACCGCCGCGGAAGTCCTGCGTGAACTGCCCACCGAGCGGCGCCACGAGCTCGTCGAGCAGCTCAACCTGCGGCACGGCGAGATCGACCGGTGGAAGCGGATCGCGCAGCGGATGTACGTGCCCTTCCACGGCAACGGCATCATCAGCCAGTTCGAGGGCTACGACCAGCTCGCCGAGCTCGACTGGGACGGCTACCGGCGCCGCTACGGCGACATCCACCGGCTGGACCGAATCCTCGAAGCCGAGGGCGACGACCCCAACCGCTACCAGGCCTCCAAACAGGCCGACGTGCTGATGCTGTTCTACCTGCTCTCCGCCGAGGAACTGGGCGGACTTCTCGAAGGTCTCGGATACCCGATGCCCGCAGACACGATCCCGGCCAACATCGAGTACTACCTCCAGCGCACCAGCCACGGCTCGACCCTCAGCGCGGTCGTGCACGCCTGGGTGCTCGCCCGCAGCCACCGGCACCGGGCGCTGGAGTTCTTCGACCACGTGCTCGCCGCCGACATCCACGACACCCAGCGCGGCACCACCAGCGAAGGCGTCCACCTCGCCGCCATGGCAGGCAGCATCGACCTCCTCCAGCGCTGCTTCGCCGGCATCGAAGTCCGCGACGGAGCGCTGCGCCTCAACCCGCTTTGGCCGACCGAACTCGGAGACCTGGAGCTGACCCTCCGGTACCAGGGACAGCCCCTCACCATCACCGTCACCGGCCGGACCGCGACGGTTCGGACCGCACCCGGCCCCGCCCGGCCGCCCATCACCTGCGCCTGCGGCATCCGGAGCGTCCTGCTCGGTCCCGGCGAGACCGCGCGCTTCTCGCTCGAACACCGGTCGTGGAAGGACGATTCCAGCTGATCAAGCGCTGGAGGCGGCTTCAGCCGCGCAGGTGGGGAATGCGTCCGAGTCGAGCACACGCGCACGCGTCCTGCGATCACCACGCCGGCGAGACCGAGAAGTGCCAACGCCGCCGCGGGACGCCTCCGCAGAACACCGCGCTCCACTGCGCGATCGTGCGCACTCACTCCGGCGTCTCCGCGTCCTGATGTCGCAGTCGACATCTCGCGGTGAGCCGCGCGTGGTTCTCGACGTCAGAGTCCAACGACCCCGTGTGCCGAGGCGGGTCCGGGTACCCGAGGCTCACCCAGTTCATCCGCACCAGGGAGTCGGCATGCATTCGGGTGGGCAAGTAGTCGTCGGAGTGGACGGCTCGGCAGGGGCGCTGGCAGCTGCCGCGTGGGCCGTCGAGGAAGCCGAGCTCCGGCATGCAGAGCAGGTGCGGGTCGTGGTGGTCACCGGCGATCGGTCGGCGGATGACGAAGCCTGGGAAACGGCCCGCTCGGTCGCGAGCCGCTCGACCCCCCGCCGATCGGGCCCGGAGGTGACGGCGACAGTCGCGCACGGCGACCCGGCGGACGTGCTGGTCCAGCTCTCCGGTGCCGGGGAGCTGGTCGTAGTCGGCTCGCGCGGACGCGGCCCGCTGGCCGCGACGCTACTCGGATCGGTCAGTGCCAAGGTGGCCACGCACGCGCGATGCCCGGTCGTGGTCGTCCGGGAACACCGCAGCAGCGGGCCTGTTGTCGTCGGGGTGGACAACTCCTCGGGCAGCCGGGCCGCACTGCGCTACGCGCTCGAGGCCGCAGCCCGCTACGAGTGCGAGCTCCTGGCCGTGCAGGTGTGGGAGTACGTGGAGCCCACGCCCATCGTGCCGCCGCTGGAGCACGAGCTGGTCGAGCTCCGCGACGAAGCGCTGCGCGGTCTCTCCGAGCAGCTGTCCGGTTGCGCCGAGGCCTACCCGAACGTGCCGGTCCGCAGGATCGCGCAGCGAGGGCATCCGGTTGCCGAACTCGCCGCTGCCGCTGAGGAAGCTCGTCTGCTGGTCGTCGGGCACCGCGGTCGCGGCGGGTTCGCCGGGCTCCTGCTGGGCTCGGTGGCGGCGGGTGTGCTGCATCACGCTCCGTGCCCGGTGGCCATCGTCCGCGACGCGGTGGCGGAGTCGTGACGAGTTCACCCCGTTCGCATGACTGCGACCGGACACCGAGCCCGGTTCACGACGGCGTGGCTCACCGAGCCCAGCAACGCGCGACGGAACAGTCCCCTGCCGTGGCTTCCCACCACGACCAGCGCGGCGTCCTGCGCTTCCCGGAGTAGCGCGTCGGCGGGTTTCTCCGGGCTGATCGCGCGCCGGACCTTGACGTCCGGGTAGTGCTCGCTCCAACCGGCCAGGCAGGAAGCGAGCACTTCCATCGCTTCCTGGCGCACTTCGTCCCACGGCAGCTCCCAGTGCTGCACCCATGTGAACAGATCAAGCGGCAGGTCGCTCCACGCGTGCACCGCGACCAGCGCGTTGCCGTGGCGCGAAGCGAAGTCGTAGGCGAATCCGATCGCCTTGCGGCTCGCCTGCGACCCGTCCACGCCCACCACGACGGGTCGTGAATCGGGCTGCTCGCCCGCGCCTCGGACCACCACCACCGGAGCCCCAGTGCGGCGGGCCAGCAGCTCAGCCGAGGTCGAACCCAGCACCCCCATCTCGACCTCGATGCGCGGCCCGCCCAGCACCAGCAGCTCGGCATCGCCCGACAACTCCGACAAGGTCTCGACCGGATCCCCGAACCGCAACTCGTCGCGCACCTCGAGCTCCGCGTCGATCTCCCGGCAGCCCGCGACCAGCTCGCCGAGCTCTCGCCGCAGCATGTCCTGCAGCGGCTCCAGCACGTCGCCCTCACCCGGCACGACGATCGGGATGCTCTTCTCGAACGGCCAGGTCAGCACATGAACCAGCTGCAACGGCAAGTGACGACCGGACGCCTCGCGCCCCGCCCACCACACCGCTCGGCGGGACTGCGCGGCCAAGTCGTAGCCCACCACCACCGGTCTGCGAACGCTCTTCGCCATCCGGAACGCCCCCTCCCGCACCGGGTCCAGGCTGCGTCAGATGGGCGCTGCGGGATCAGAGCACTTCGTCACCAGTGCTGCGCGCCGAGGCCGTTGGGCCCTCCCCGGCAAGCCGACGCAGCAGGCATGGTGAGGGCATCGCACCCGCGGAGGTGAGGATGCCGACGTTCCCCGCAGCATTCGGCCTGACATCCTGCCAGATCGAACAGGTCATCCGGCTCGCCGGAATGGCCCCGTCACTGCACAACAGCCAGCCCTGGCGCTTCCGGATCATGCCGCACCTGATCGAACTGCACGCGGACCCGAAGCGCAGACTGCCCGCGGCGGACCCGGAAGACCGGGAACTGCGGCTCGCGTGCGGAGCCGCTCTGTTCAATCTCCGCCTCGCCTTGGCGCAGGCGGGAGTCCACCCGCTGGTGACCCTGCTGCCGCCCCTGGGTTCCGCCACCGCTCTGGCTGAGATCCGCAGCGGCGGTCACGAACATCCGCGCCCCGGTGATGTCCAGCTGTGCGAGGCGATCCCCCGTCGGCACAGCCACCGGCAGCCGTTCCAGAACACCCCGGTCTCGACCGAAGACCGCCACGAGCTCGTTCGCGCCGTGCAGGAGGAGCACACCTGGTTGCACGTGGTACCGCCGGGTCAACTGGGGACGCTCGAAGGGCTGGTGCACCGTGCACACCGCGTGCAGATGGCCGACGAACGGTTCCGGGCCGAGCTGGCGGCCTGGGTCGGCCGCGGCGACGACGGCTCCGAAGGTGTGCCGTTGTCGGCCGCCGGCCCCAAGCCCGGGCTCCAGGATCAGTGGGTGAACCGCGATTTCACCGCCGGTCAGGCCGAACGCGCACCGGGGACGAAGTTCGAATCCCACCCGTTGCTGGCGCTGCTGTGCAGCCGCACCGACGACCAGGAGGCCGAACTGCAGTCCGGACAGGCCCTGCAGCGGCTGTGGCTGACCGCGACTGCACGAGGGCTGGCCGCCTCGGTGATCTCCCAAGTCCTCGAACTGCCGGAGACCCGTCAGGAAGTCCACGATCTGCTCGGTGGGCATGCTGCACCGCAGGCGCTGCTGCGGATCGGCCACGGGACCACCACCGCCGCCGCGCCGCGCCGCGAACCCGCCGATCTGCTCATCGACGGGCCCGCGCAGGATTGACCACGGCGCAACGAGGCCTCCACCAGCTGCTCGTTCAGCTGCCTTCCCCCTCGCGTTCCACACGCCCGTCCGGTGCCGCAGAACTCCGGGCGATGCTTCGGACGAGGTCGACCGCGGTGAGCACCCCGCAAACGCAGCCGCTCCGCATGACCAGAACCGCGTCGGTCCGCGCGTCGATCATGCGCCGTGCGGCCACGTCGATGCCGTCAGAGGCCTCCACCACGGGCCCCGGCACCGCGCACAACGAACCGACGGTCACCTCCGTCTTCGGGTACCAAGCGGCAATGCCCTGCAAGAGATCCGACGCGCTGACCAGCCCCACCGACCCGTCATCGGCCACGACAGCGAGATGATGGACGTCCCGCGCGTACATCTCGTACAACGCCCCCATCGCATCCAGCTCGGGCCGGACGGCGACGACAGGCGTGCTCGCCAAGTCCAGCGAACTCGTCCGATCGGTCATGTCCCACCTCGAAGACCACGTCCCGGAACCCACCGTCCCGCGCCCGCCCGAGCACGACCAGAGGAGTTGGTCACGAATGCGGTCAGAGCGAGGCGGCGTGGTCGGGGACGTAGCAGAACGCGTCCCGCGGCGGCCTGCGATAGCCCGCAGGAGGCGGCCGGGGTGGCAGGTCGAGGGCCGGAAGCGGCACCTCCTGGTAGGGCACGCTCGACACCAAGTGCGCGATCATGTTGATCCTGGCACGCCGCTTGTCCTCGCTCTCCACCAGATACCACGGGGCCTCGGCTGTGTCAGTGGCCGCGAGCATGAGGTCCCTGGCCCTCGAGTACTCCTCCCACCGCGCGATCGACTCCAGATCCACCCTGGAGAGCTTCCACCGCCGCATCGGATCCACCGCCCGCTTGCGCAGGCGACGCTCCTGCTCGGCCTGGCTGATCGAGAACCAGTACTTGCGCAGCAGCAGCCCGTCCTCGACGAGCATCCGCTCGAAGAGCGGGCACTGCCGGAGGAACCGCTGGTGCTCCTCGTCGGTGCAGAAGCCCATCACGTGCTCGACTCCCGCGCGGTTGTACCAGCTGCGGTCGAACAGGACGATCTCACCAGCGGCCGGCAGTTCGGCGACGTAGCGCTGGAAGTACCACTGCGTCCGCTCCCGCTCCGTCGGCGCCGGCAGCGCCGCGATTCGCGCCACACGCGGGTTGAGGTACTCCGCGACGCGCTTGATCGTACTGCCCTTCCCCGCCGCATCCCGGCCTTCGAAGAGCACGACCAGGCGCACACCTTCCGCCCGGACCCACTCCTGCACCTTCACCAATTCCGCCTGCAACCGGAACAGTTCGCGCTCGTAGCCAGCCCGGAGCAGTCGCTTCGGCCCGCGCGCACTCGATTGCCCGCCCGCCATGCGCACCGCTCTCAGGCTGCCGGAGTCCAGGCGATGAGCACCGGGCACAGCGCCACGTGCGCCAAGGCTCGGCCGGCCACGCCTCGCGACTGCCCGGTCGCACTCGATGTCTGCGCCGCACCAACGGCTCCGCCCGCTGCCGGTACGCCTGATTCACCGCCAACGCGACGATCGCGAAGCGCCACGCTCAGCATCGTCAGCAGAAAACCCGAAGCCACCAAGCGCCTCTCCAGCAGAGAAGCGTCCGGGCAACAGCACCTTCCAGCCGCCATGCCCCCACTCTTCTCCTCCTACCTCACCAGCACAGAGGCGATAGTCACCCGGCGCGCCCAAACGCCTGCGAGACACTCCCACCGCCTGCTCGAACGCCTTGCGCGGTCAGGCCCGTTCTGATGTCTTCGCTCTTCCGCTGAATAGGGGCATTGGCCGAATGGCCGTACCGCGTTGCGACCCTCCGCAGGAGCAACGGTGTCGAGTCATGCCGTCCAGCGGACGCTCGCCTGTGGGCCGGAATCTGAATGATGGAGGGCGTGCTGCCCCGTTTCGATGGCTGCGGCGGCAAGCCCTCGCCACCTAGCTCTTGCCTTGTCTCCGGCGAAAGAGCTCTGCCCGATGTCCTCCAGCGCGGCTTGTTCGACTGCGGTTACGTCGGTGACCTCGAAGATCGCTTCGGCCGTGACCTTCACCCGCCGTACCGGCTTCTCATCCCCAGACATGCGGCCGAGACCCTAGCCACGTCCACCTGAGCGGAGAGCACCCGTTGGCGTTCGCACGATCAGCGCCGGGGCCTACGCCGGTGTTGCGGGGTGATCAGTATCGCTGGTGGGGGTGCGGTGAAGTTGGCCCGGCCTGGTTGAGTGTCGGTCATGGGGCTGCAGCGTGGTGGTTCCCGGCCTCGATGCGGAGAGGGCCGGGATGAGTGAGTTGAGCAGTGCGGGTTTTGCCGAAGCGGTAGCGGCACGTCGGCGGGGTTCACCGCGAGCCGTTCCAGGACCGGTTGGTGGTGTGCGGTTCGCGTTCTACGGGCGGATGTCCACCCGCGGATTCCAGGACCCGCAGACCTCGCGCGCGTGGCAGCGGGCAGTGTCGGAGGAGCTGGTCGAGGGCGTCGGTGAGATCGTGGTCGACCCAAACCCGGCTGGAGGGACGGTTCCTCGGTGGTCGCCCACCGTACGGATACCGCCTCGCCGACGCCGGCCCGCACCCCAACACCACCCACGCACAGTGGGGCCGGCGCGTGCACGTGCTGGAGCCCGATCCCGCCACCGCGCCGTGGGTGCGATGGATGTTCACCGAACGCGCACGCGGCCGGTCGGTAGCGTCGCTGGCACGGGAGCTCAACTACCGGGGCGTGCCCTGCCCCGCCGAGGCGGACCAGGCCCGTAGTCCACACCGGTCAGCTGGGAGGTGGATCGCTCGCACCATCGCACTGAATCCTGGAGAAGCCGCGCTACACCGGCCGGCAAGTCTGGAACCGGCACACCACCAAAGGCCACGGCACCGGGGGACGCGCTGGCGGCCGCGGCTCAGGACGAGTGCTCCGAAGCTCTGTGCGAGACTGGGAAGTCTCCGAACGCCTGTCCCATGCAGCGTTGGTCGACGAGGCCACATTCATTTCCGTTCAAGGGACACGAGCTGCGCGGCCAACTGCGGACGGCCAGGCGCGGGAGTACGTGTTGGCCGGGACGGTGGTGTGCGGTGAGTGCGGCCGTCGGATGGACGCGCACTGGGTCCACGGCCGCGCCGGTCATCGCTGCCGCCATGGCTATAGAACTGGCACACCGCGACCGAGTCAGGCGCCCCGTACCGTCTACGCCCGCGAGGACCACCTGCTCGACGCCTTACCCGGACTACTCAGCCAGCAAGGCTGGAAACCACCCGAGGACGATGAGGCGTACGAGGTTAATGAACAGCTCCATCGAGCAGGACTGGAGATCGTGTGCAGCCACGCAAGCTGGGAACTCAGGCCGACCCCACGCCTTGCTACTCAGGAGCCGATAGCCCTATCCGGCCAAACATCGCTACCGCTCGAGATGAACTCCACTGCCGACCATCATGAAGGCAGATCCACAGTCATCAGCAAGGAGCGCCAGTCGCAGATTTGATGAAACCCCGTGGGGTAAAAGAGTGTCCGAGAGGGGAGACTTGAACCCTCAAAGTGGTGCGAATTCCCGTGTTTGGGGAAATCACCCCGGAATCATAGCACACTCCCCTCTCCCCCACTCTCAGTCTGCGGCACCAGGCCAACGACACCGGCCGGCGAGGTTGGCCGGCGTGTCGGACGGTGCCTCGACACCGCCGCGGTACTGCCTCGGGATGCGGCTGTTCGGGTGGTCCTGGGCGAGCCCGGCGTCATCAGGGTGGCACCCCGGCGTTCCAGAACCACTCGATCAGCGGGCTGGAATGCGAGGTGCACGATGGCAACCGGGACAGCAAGACGAAACAACGCCGCGCCGGCCGAGCGACGCCGCCCCAGACGACGGACTCGGGTGAACACTGACCGCGGGTCGCTGGTGCGGTTCACTTTCTACGGCCGGATGTCGACTACCGAGTACCAGGACCGCGTGACCTCACGGGGCTGGCAGCTCGACGTCGCCGAAGAAACCATCGCCGAGCACGGGACGATCGTGGCCGAGTACTTCGACCAAGGCTGCTCACGCCGGTGGTCCTGGACCAAACGCCCCCGCGCCGCGGCCCTGCTGGCCGCCGCACAACGACCGGATCGTGGCTTCGACGCCGTGGTCATCGGCGAATACGAACGCGCCTTCTACGGCGACCAATTCCAGACAGTACTGGCCGCCCTGGCCGACGTGGGCGTGCAAGTGTGGTTACCGGAAGCTGGCGGACCGGTGGATCTCGAGAACCCGGCGCATCAGGCGTTGATGCTGCTGCTGGGCTCGCAGTCCCGACAAGAAGTGCTGCGAGCACGCCACCGGGTGCTGGCGGCGATGCGCACACAGGTCCGCACCCAGGGCCGGTTCCTCGGCGGCCGACCACCCTACGGCTACCGGCTGGTCGATGCCGGACCACACCCCAACCCTGTGCACGCCCGCTGGGGCCGCCGGCTCCACCGACTGGAACCCGACCCCGGCCACAGCCGGGTGGGTGGGGTGGATCTTCCAGCAGCGCGCCACCGGACGCAGCATCGCCGGCATCGCACGCGACGAACTCAACCAGCGCGCAGCGCGGAATACCGTGCCCGTCCGGTGCCGACCCCGGACGCAACCCGCACCGCACGGGGCAGGAATGGATCACGCGCACAGTCGGAGAAATCCTGGAAAACCCACGCTACACCGGGCGGGCAGGTCTGGAACCGGCACACCACCTCCCGCAGCCACCGCACCGCCCGCCGCGCCGGCGGCACCGGAGGCCAAGTCAACGAACGGGACTGGGCGGTATCGAAAGCACCCGCACATCCCGCACTGGTCGACGAGGCGACGTTCCAGGCTGTGCAGGGGATGCGCGCCGCCCGAAAGAGCCAGGACGGAGACACCCGCACCTACCTGCTGGCGGGACTGATCATGTGCGGAGTGTGCGACCGACGGTTCGACTCACACTGGGTACACAACCGCCCCGGCTACCGATGCCGCCACGGCCACACCAGCGCACGCACCCACACGCCGATCCCGAAGAGCACCTACGTCAGAGAAGACCACCTACTCGACGGACTCCGAGTCCAGCTGAACGAAGCTACCGGCGACAACACGTCCTTGGCCAACTACCTCCGCACGAATAGCCTCGTGATCGTCTACCGCGACCCGGACTGGACCATCGAAAAAGCTCAGGGCCGACCAGTCGCAGGACACTCACCGTCACGTGCGTGCTGACAAGCACCTCGCAGGGATCACGGGCACGGCCACTGGCCCCAGAAGGACCAGGTCCAGGTTGAGTCGGTCGTCGTCCTCGCTCGGCCTGTGGTTGCTCTTTGCTCGGTTCGCTGGCGGGTGCCTGCTGGGCGCGAGCGTCCACAGCCGCGGGCTGGCCGGTGGGACGTGGCTGCGGTGGCGATGGTCTCGGCATCTGGTCGGCAACACCGGTGATGACGCTGATGGCCTTCAAGCAAGGTCGCTAGCTCTTTGTGGTGGCCTGAGTTGTCTGCAGCCCTAGGCGGCATGTGCCCCCCTCTCCCGCTAATGGCCTATTCGCAGGCCTACGTGGATCCATTCAAGACAGTTGCGGTCAGTTCACAGCCGTTCAGCGCACAGCTCCGCTCCCCATTTGCTCCCCACGGTGCTCCCCGCACCCCACGGGATTCATTCGCCGAGCATGGAACATCTTCACGGGCTACTCCATCCCACGGCCGATTGCAGACTTCTCAACTGCTGCTGCGCCGCCAAGCCAATCTTCTCCGGACTGACCCCTCTGACTGTCATCGACTTTGCCGCCTCCGCGAAGTCATAGTCCGGTAACGGCACGAGCAACGTCCAGGAGCCCCGCCACAGCCGGGCGATGCCGTTACCTGACCACTCGCTCGCGGACCCCACCGAACCTGGCAGCACGGTGGTAAACCACGCTCAATGCCCGAAAGGCAACTAACCAGCGCCGAGCCAAGCAAGCCCTACGAGGCCAGAAATGAACGGATTTCACTAACCGTTGTGTACCATTCTGAGATCCTCTGGCCGCCCCTTGTCGATGAACGATACGAAGATACATACCGATCAGGATGAACCAAAATTGACCGCTTTCTAGGAAAGCGTCCAATCAACACCATCTTATCGTGCACCCGGACCTGCTCACCGAATCTGTACAGTTCAAATCCTCGGAGAAAATTTGCCCGCTCTGGCGGAATGGCTACGGTGAGCAGCAAAGCACGGCTGCCGCCCTCAAGCAAGAGCTGCAGCTGTCGCCGCCAGCTCGACTCATATTCGGATCTCGACCAGTACTGAACCAGCGATTCGAACCTTTCATCCAAATTACCAGCCACTATTCTGCCAATCGGCAGGTCGGGATCGCCATCCGAACACTCCCCATCCATAAAACCTACGTAGAACACTGTTTCAGTCCGACTCCCCCAGGCTCTCCCACTGCGCCCTGTTCACCCCATCCGAGTCCGGCACTACCGCACACCAATCACCCATCACCCTGTCCGCCAGCATGAATGAGAAACCACCACCCGTGACCTCAGAGAGCGTATCGGCGCCACCGGGGTAAGACCGATAGAACAACTCGCCGGGCAGCACCGGCGCCACGAAGGCCGTGAAGTCCTCCTCCAATAACTCAGGCCTGGGTTGCAACACCGGATCGCTAGCCACGCAAACCAGTGAACGTGGTCGCATGAGCCGGGCCAGCTCGGCAACGTTCTCCCGAGTCACGCGGAACCAACGGCGCCCGTAGGCACCGTACGCCCAGCGCTCGCACAACAAGGTGAAGCGCTCGGAGGCCTTCGCCACCATCTCCCAGAAACTCTCGTCAGCTACAGCACCAACGGGCTTCGAGATCGCTACGGGCTCAGGAGCTCCGTCGCGCCACTGGAGAATCGCATCCTGACAAGGGAGTCCTGCCAGATCAGCGGCTACCGCTCGCGTCGTGTAGAGGTGTACAGCCCCGCCCCATCCCGACTCGATCTGAAGTCGCCCCGGAATGAAGAGCTGACAATACGGCCCACGCCCGGCCGCCATGTCCTCGACAAGATCAATCGCCTGCGGGAACTGGACCCCCACGCCGTTGCGAAGGCCGAGATGCCTGTCGGGAAGGGGTTCATTCACCAGCAGCTCACCGACCTCCAGGAAGTCAATACCACTCTTCGCAATCACCGCACCGAGCACCTGGCGCAGTACCGCCGCATACGAACTCCAGGCACCCGCGTCCGCCAACTCCTCTCGCACTCGCTCACTGCGAGGACTGATGACCAACTCCTTGCTCACTTCGCCAACCATTTCAGCCCCCGCAGCTCTCCATTAGCTAGCTGTCCGACCCACTACAAGGACGGATGAACTCTCAACTTCGACCAGAAACCGCGATGGACCACAGATCGCCAGGAGCGAGCAGGTCCCCCTCACCTGCGGACATATCTACAACAATAAGAATTACATGCGTGTTCACAACACGGTAGCTCCGGTACCCGAATTGCCTGCCACGCTCCTCCAGCGAATAATCACCGCCCGCTTCTATTTCAGCCCGCAAAGCACTAAAAGAAATTGCATCCGATTGCACGCTGAACGCAGCCTTCAGAGCGTCAGGAATAACAACCCCATGCACGAGCCTATGCGCCTGAACAGTCACCCCTTCACAGCATCCAGCATAGAGAGCAAACTCAACAATACCGTAGTCGAGACGAAGAGACTTTCCATTACGATCTACGACACACTCATTACCTAGCGCCTCATAGATATCCTCGGTCGACGACCCAACACCCACACCCGCGACGGTGCCCGTCACCGCTACGTTCGACAGGAAACCGATGACCGTCATTCTATATTCCCCAACGCCTTAATAAGGAAACTCATCTCCGAAGCCCGATTGCGGGCATTACCCCAATTGTGATCATTCATCTCCACCATAGCGGACCGCACCTTTGCTATTAGATCGCGCAATATGCGACCACATTGCGACCACAATGACCCCAAAAACGAAACCAGCGGGTTCACCTTTCGGCAAACCCGCTGGTCACAACCGTCGGGATGACAGGATTTGAACCTGCGACCCCTTGACCCCCAGCTAAAGCGAGGGACAGCGGCATGCTCAAGCTCATTCTTCGAGGTCGCTGCACAGTCTACCCGGCGAAGTAAAGGAGTCCACGACACTCGCCCCCAACCGCTTTGCCGCCCGCACAGCACAAGGAGGCGCGCCGGGCCGCTGTCGTACCTCAACCCCACACACGCAGGATGGTTCCTCCGTCCAGACGAGGACGAAGGGATGCGCGAGCTCGGCCCCGCACACGCTGGGGATGATTCCGCGCCGAGACCTACTTCCGAGGTGTCCAGGCCTCGGTCCCGCGCACACGGGGAGTCGATCCGGATCCGCGACCGCCCGCTGCGGATGGACGTGAACGACACCCGCCTCTCCGCGACCGAACTAGTCGGGAGGTTCCACGACAGCCATACCGATGTGGAGGCCGAGATCATCACGTCGAACGGGCTCCGAAGCGGGCGGACCGCGCTGAACAGGTGAAGGCGCGGCATGGGGGGTCATACTATTCGATTATTTCCAAATTCCACTATCACTCCACACCGCAATTTCACCTCCAGGCATGCAGGTAACGCGCTTTCCCCCTGGGCCAACAAGACCCCAGGATTCATAATCATCATTCGGAGCAACATTCAGCGTCATACCGCTCCTCTCGAATCCGATCACGAGATCCCCAGCGCTTCGCACCTCAGCCGAGCCAATGACGTCGCGCGCCAATTCGACGAGATGGGCAGCTGCAACACCTGGGGACTCGGGATCGAAAGATACTTGATCCCCGACCGAGAGCTGGAGGAGAACCTCGGTCTCTATGCGTAGTTCATAATCGCCGCTGGTTCGAAGCATGAGACTCGCATCGAAGCAAACTTGGACGACCGATTGGCCTTGAAGATTCAAATCGACTGCCACCACGTCCACCCCTTCGGAACCAAGCCCCAGAATCCCCACCAAAAGTCGATTCTCGTGGGGATTCCGCGGGACTTGGTCGTGTTCTTGCCATTTCTTAATTTGCTTCGATGATCTCCCGGGCAACCTCCATCAACGCGGCCATCAGCGCTGCTGGGAATTCACCGAATTTCGGGTCGACACTGAGCACCGCAGACGACCAGTCGCCCCCTTCAGGAACAACAACCGCAGCAAAAGAAGATGAATTGTGATCATCAATGAAGCGAAATTCGATCACTCGCTCCGGCACGGTCACGTCCTCGAAATCCACCACTTCGATCTCGCGCTCACCGACCTTCAAAGTACGCATCTCAACACCTCACTGCCCTCCAACACCGCTGGACCCAAACCCAACAGAACCGCGAACCAGAAACCCCACTCTGACACCTTGACCAGCGAGGAAGCCCCACCGCCCTCCGCGCGGGAACCTCTCCTCACGCAAAGCTGCCCACACCAAAGCACCCAACCAGCCATAACGCCACCGACCTGCTGAAACAGTGCAGATCTTAATCCACAAACCCCACTGGACGAGCCGAACGTGGTCCTGGCAGGACCGACCGCAAGCCTCAGCCCTGCTGGCCGCGGTGGAGCGCCCGGATCGTGGGTTCGATGCGGTGGTGGTCGGTGAATACGAACGCGCCTTCTACGGCGACCAGTTCGAGGCGGTCGTGACACGGCTCAACGCGCTCGGGGTGCAGGTGTGGTTGCCCGAGGCTGGTGGGCCGGTGGAGCTGGGCAGTCCGGTGCATCAGGCGCTGATGGTGCTGCTGGGTGCGCAGGCACAGCGTGAGGTGGTGCGGGCTCGGCATCGGGTGAAGGCCGCGATGGGAGCCCAAACTCGATCGGAGGGTCGTTTCCTCGGTGGCCGCCCACCGTACGGATACCGCCTGGCCGACGCTGGACCGCACCCCAACACAACCCACGCACAGTGGGGCGACGTGTTCACGTGCTGGAACCGGATCCCGAAACCGCACCGTGGGTCCGGTGGATGTTCACCGAGCGAGCACGTGGCCGGTCAATCGCGTCGCTGGCACGGGAACTCAACGACCGCGGTGTGCCCTGCCCAACCGAGGCCGACCAGACCCGCAATCCGCACCAGCCAGCAGGGCGGTGGATCGCACGCACCATCGCACTGATCCTGCAGAACCCGCGCTACACCGGCCGCCAGGTCTGGAACCGGCACACCACCAAGGGCCACGGTGGAGGGCGCACCGGCGGCCGCGGCTCCGGGCAAGTGCTCCGGAATCCAGTGCAGAACTGGGAGGTATCCGAGCGCCCGTCTCATACGCCGTTGGTCGACGAGGTCACGTTCGTCGCCGTTCAAGGGAGCCGGGCCGCACGACCTGCCAAGGACGGCCAGGCACGGGAGTATGCGTTGGCCGGGTTGGTGGTGTGCGGGGAATGTGGCCGTCGGATGGACGCGCACTGGGTCCACGGCCGTCCCGGTCATCGCTGCCGCCACGGCTATCGAGCCGGCATACCGCGACCAAGTCAAGCATCCCGGACTGTCTACGTCCGCGAGGACCACCTACTCGACGCCTTACCGGGACTGCTCAACCAGCAAGGCTGGAAACCTCCCGATCACGATGTGACGGACGAGGTTGATGAACAGCTCCATCGAGCGGGGCTGGAGATCGTGTGCAGCCACGCAGGCTGGGAACTCAGGCCGACACCATACCGTGCTGCTCAAGAACAGGTGGCTTTACGCGACCCAACATCATCAGCGCTCGAGATGGACTACATAGTCGACCATCAAGAAGACGGACCCACCGCCAACTACGAGAATCGCCAGTTGCAGAACTGCTGAAACCCCGTGGGGTAAAAGAGTGTCCGAGGGGGGACTTGAACCCCCACGCCCTTAATCGGGCACTAGCACCTCAAGCTAGCGCGTCTGCCATTCCGCCACTCGGACATCTCGGGTCACCCTCGTTCTCCGGGGGTTCCCGCTGTGTTGTGTAGATAGATTAGCCCATGGTCATCCGGGGGTCGACGGCACCCCCCTCTTTCGGGCTCGGGTGATAGAAATGCCTGGTGAGCGAGCACAGCGGTATGTCCGGTACTGATCATGAGGCGGGGTTGCGGCTGGCCGAGGAGGAGGTTGTCGGCCTGGCCAGCGACTTGATCCGCATCGACACCACCAACACCGGTGATCCTGAGACGCTCGTGGGCGAGCGGGCCGCCGCCGAGTTCGTGGCCGGCAAGCTCAGCGAGGTCGGGTACGAGGTCACCTACGTCGAGTCCGGGGACCACCCCGGGCGGGGCAACGTCATCGCGCGGTTGCCCGGGGCCGACTCCAGCCGGGGCGGGTTGCTGGTGCACGGGCACCTGGACGTCGTGCCCGCCGATCCCGCCGAGTGGTCCGTGCACCCCTTCTCCGGGGCCGTTCAGGACGGGTACGTGTGGGGCCGCGGTGCGGTCGACATGAAGGACATGGTCGCCATGAGCCTGGCGATCGCGCGGCGGTTCAAGCGGGACGGGATCGTGCCGCCCCGGGACGTCGTCTTCGCGTTCCTGGCCGACGAGGAGGCCGGGAGCTTCCACGGGGCGCAGTGGCTGGTCGACCACCGGCCGGAGCTGTTCGAGGGGTGCACCGAGGCCATCAGCGAGGTCGGCGGGTTCTCCGTCACGCTGAAGGACGGTGTGCGGGCATACCTGGTGCAGAGCGCCGAGAAGGGCATCCGCTGGCTGAAGCTGCGGGTCCGGGCGCGGGCCGGGCACGGGTCGATGGTGCACGACGACAACGCCGTCACCAAGCTCTCCGAGGCCGTCGCCAAGCTGGGCAACCACCGGTTCCCGCTGGTGCTGACCGACTCGGTGCAGGAGTTCCTCGCCGGCGTCACCGAGATCACCGGCTGGGACTTCCCGGAGGACGACGTCGAGGGCGCGGTCGCCAAGCTCGGCAACCTGTCGCGGATGGTCGGGGCCACGCTGCGCGACACCGCCAACCCGACGATGCTCACCGCCGGGTACAAGCACAACGTCATCCCCTCGGTGGCCGAGGCCGCGGTGGACTGCCGGATCCTGCCCGGTCGGGAGGAGGCGTTCGAGCGGGAGCTGGCCGAGCTGCTGGGGCCCGACGTCGAGCGCGAGTGGGTCGGGCTGCCGCCGGTGGAAGCCAAGTTCGAGGGGCGGATCGTGGACGCCATGAGCGCCTCGCTGATCGCCGAGGACCCCGGGGCCAAGGCACTGCCGTACATGATGTCCGGCGGCACCGACGCCAAGTCGTTCAGCCGACTCGGCATGAGCTGCTACGGCTTCGCCCCGCTCAAGCTGCCCGCCGACCTCGACTTCAGCGCGCTGTTCCACGGCGTGGACGAGCGCGTCCCGGTGGATGCGCTGCAGTTCGGCGTGCGGGTGCTGGACCGGTTCATCCGCAACAGCTGATTGTCGGGGGTGTCTGGTTTCATCCACCCGGTAGTTGATCATCGGGGAGGTGCGGCGTGGACCTGGCGCGCTTGATCGAGATCTACCTGGAGCACTTGCAGGCGCGCAAGCTCGCGGCGAACTCGCTGCGGGCCTACCGCCGCGACCTGGAGTCGGTGGCCGGTGAGCTGGTGGAGCTCACCGGCTCCACCGCCGACCGGTTGCCGGTGGAGCGGGTCGACGCCTCGGTGCTGCGATCGGCGTTCGCGCGGTTCGCGGCGGCCCGGTCGGCGTCGTCGGTGACCCGGGCCTGGTCGACCTGGAACGGCTTCTTCGGGTTCCTGGTCGTCGAGGGCGCAGTGCCCGGCAACCCGATGCAGGTGATCCCGAAGCCGCGCAACGCGCCCTCGACCCCGAAGCCGCTGCAGGGCGAGGACACGCCCGAGCGGCTGCTGCGGATGGTCGCCTCCGGAGCCAGGCGGGCGCGCAACCCGTGGCCGGAGCGCGACCTCGCGGTGCTGGCCACGCTGCTGTGCACCGGTGTGCGCTCGGCCGAGCTGCTGGATCTCACCGTCGGGTCGCTGGCCGGGCGCGACGGCGACCGGCGGCTGCACGTGCACGGCAAGGGCGGCAAGAACCGCTCGATCCCAATCGAGGACGCCTTGGACGTGCTGATCCAGAACTACCTGCGGTCCAGGCGCGAGCGGTTCGGCGAGCGGATGCCCGGCGGAGAACCGCTGTTCGTCGATCACCGCGGTGAGCGGCTCCAGCGCGGTGGGCTGCAGTACCTGGTGCGGCAGTCGTTGCGGGCCGCCGGCGTGTCCGACCGGGTGCAGCCGGGCGCGATGGTGCACGCCCTGCGGCACACCTTCGCCACCCGGCTCGCCGAGGACGGGGCGAACGCCGCGGAGATCGCCAAGCTGCTCGGGCACTCGTCGATCAACTCCAGCCAGACCTACATCGACGTGACCGCCCGCGAACAGCGGATGTCGGTGCGAGCCAACCGCACGCTGAACGTCCTCGGCGAGCTCTCCGGGGGCTAGTCGACGCGGGTCTCCCGTGAAAGGGGACCGATGTCGAGCGATCCGAAGCCTGCTCACCGAGCTCATCCTGCGCGTCGCCGACGACATCCGGTGATGCCGCCGGCGACAGCACCGGGCCCGCCCCAGCCGCTGCAGATGCCCACTCACCTGCCCGCCGTGGCAACACCGGCACGGCGGCGAGCAGCCTGTGGTCGTCTTGACGGCCGACGAGGCTGACTGATCAGCTGGTCGGCTGGTAGATGCACTCCGCGGTCGTGGCGTGCTTCCGCCACCCCAGCGTCTCGTAGAGCGCCCCGCCCGGCGTCCGTCGCGCCGAGCACGCCGCGCACCGAACCCGCTTCCAGCGCGTGATTCGCGAGCGTGCGCATGACGAAACCGCCCAGCCCGCGCCGCCGGTGCGCGTCCTCGGTCACCACCCGGTCCACGACCACCGCGTCGCCGACCGTCGCCATCTGCCCCTTCGCCGCCGGTGCGCCCGCCGCGTCATGCACCCGCACGTAGGTGACGGCGCCGCTGGTCTCCACCGTCGCGGTGTACCCGTCCGGCACGACTGGGTTCGTGGCCTGCAAATCCGTCCCCATCAGGTGCCCGGTCTCGTCCCAGGCGACGACCCAGCCGCCGGTCAGCCACGGCTCGACGGTCTCCGGCTCGCCGGGCATTTTCAGCCAGGTCCGCGGTGTCTCCGCCGCGCGGACGAGCGCTTCCTCCATGCGCGGCAGCACGTGCCGCCCGACCTCCGAACGGTTGTCCGGCACCTCTACGTAGAGGCCCCAGGGCTTTTCGACCGGCGGCGGGGTGCTGCGCGACAGCGCCCATCCCGCCACCCACGTCCGCATCGTTTCCTCGATCATCACGACCGGAGGTTACGAGCCTCCGCCTCGTGCGGGGCCGACGTTCCACATCGAGCAGCGCAGCAACCGGTCCACCACACCCCCAGCGACCGCCCTCGCAGCACTAGGGCTGCTTCCAGTGGTCGCGTTCGGGCAGCCGCAGCCAGCGGTCGGGCTTGCCGTTGATCGACCGGCTGTCGGTCAACCGCAGACCCGCGTAGGCGCAGCAGTAGGCGACGGCGTGGCGCTGGTAGAGGTAGGCCGCCAGGACCTCCTCGGCGGAATCATCGGCATAGGGATCACCGCCGGGGTGCAGGTCCCAGCCTTCGATCACGCCGTCACGGATGATGCTTCCCTGGTTGCCGCTCTTGGGGTTGGCGTAGAGGCCGTAGCACACGGTGCCTGCGGACAGCCGGGCCGTCACACCCGGCATCTGCGGCGCGTAGCCCCACGGCTGGCTGATGACGCAACCACCGGGCACATCGGTGGCCGCGACGAGCCTCATGTCCTGGTCGAAGGCGTACGGGTCGGGCTCGAAGCCCTCAACCAGCTCGGCCTCCAGCCGCTGCGCTGCTTCGGCGGCGCTGATCCCCGCGACGGCGGCCAGGCCGAGGCCCTCGGTGAAGTCCAGGGTGCTGAGGGCCGCGATCAACCGCCGCCCTTCGGCCGACGCGGCGGCTTCGTCCGGGGACAGCTCGAGCTCGCCGGGTTCGAGGCCGAACAGGTCGGGATTCGGCCCGGCCAGGCTGAGGCGGGCAGGTGACCAGCCCGCCATCATCGGCCGCCGCGGATCGGCTCCGGCGGCGACCAGGGCTCGCGCGTTGTCCGGGCGGTTGGCGTAGACCGCGAGCCAGAGCGCCGTGCGGCCCTCGTACTCCGCGTCGGGATCCTCGACGCGGCGCGCCAGCTCCGCGACCACCTCCGGCGAACCCCGCTCGGCCGCTGCGTGCAGGGGCCGACTCCCCCACACCGGGGCGTTCGGATCGGCGCCCGCGTCGAGCCGCGCCCGGATCTGGTCGTAGTCCGACCAAGCCCAGTAGCTCAGCCCCGCCCATCCGTTTCCTTTGGCAGTGACCATGTTCCTCCTTCGAGATGTACGACGTCGGTCAGCGATCTTGCCCGAACCCACCGACACGCAGCCGCGCGTTGGCCTTGACCTGCGAGGGAAATCCCCCGGGTTATCGCGATCCGCCCCATGGGGCCTGGGAAATCCTGTTACCTACGGGTTGCCGTCGGCAGGTGGATCGGCGGCGTGTGCGCGGGCTGGGGACGGACGCTCGACACCGGCGCGAAGCGTGCCGCAACGGCGATGCAACACCGCGGACCGCCCGGCGGATCCGCAGCACCGACACCGAAAGATTCCCCTGATCCTGCAACGGGATCCTGGCCGCGATCTCAACGCCTCACAGCACCGCCGGCTCACGACTCGATGACCGAGGATGAGAACAAGGTGACCGAGACCGATCACGAGCAGTCCGCGCAGTGGCTCCCGATAGAGCAGGAGAACAACCCGCGTCTGGACCGGGACATCGTCTTCGACTACCTCAGAACCGCCGGTGTCGACCGGCTCTACGGGGTTCCCGGCACCAACGAGATCCCGCTGATCGACGGTACCGACGTTCCGGAGAACCGGATCGAGTACGTGCTCTGCCTGCACGAGAACATCGCCCTCGGCGCCGCCATGGGGTACGCGCGGCACCGGCGGACCGGCAGCGGCGACGTCGTGCCCGGTGTCGTCGGGTTGCACGTCACCCCGGGCGTCGGTCACGCGATCGGGAACCTGTTCAACGCCTCCCGGTCGCACTCCCCGCTGCTTGTGCTGTGCGCGGGCTGGACGTGCTGCGGAAGTCCCACGACTGGGAGCCGAGCGGCCCGGCCGAGTACCTCGAACTCGACGGTGAGCCCCAGCTGTCGTTCGTGGAGCCGGCAGCGGGCTTCGGTGTCGACGGCTGCCTGGTCGAATCCGCGAACGACCTCGAACAGGCGCTGACCTGTGCGGTGCGGCAGGTCGACGAGGACAAGCCCTACGTCGTGGAGGTCCTCACCGACGCTGTCCTCCCGGACACCGCCGAGGCCGACATCAGCGCGAACGGCCGCATCGGTGCGCTGCAGGGGGCGCGGGCCAGCGGGTCATCCGGTACTTCGGCCCTGCTTGACCCGGCGACGAGCGGAGTGCCGTGCAGCTCGATCTGCACGGCACTCCGTCACATGTTCCACAGGACGGTCGCAGGCACCGGCGGCGCCGTCCAGGTCGCCGGCGGGTGCCACGTGCCGTGATCGAGGAAATCCTCGATGACCGGCACCCACGGGGTGTGGTCGATCCCGCGCTGCGCCAGCCAGTCGTCGTCGTAGTAGGTGTCGAGGTAGCGTTCGCCCGGGTCGCACAGCACGGTGACGACCGTGCCGGTCTCGCCCCGCTCGTGCATGCCGTGGAGGATCTTCAGAGCCCCGTACAGCGCGGTTCCGGTCGACGCGCCGGGCCGGACGCCCAGGCGGTCGGCCGCGACCCGCATCGCCGCGATCGACGCCGGGTCCGGCACCCGGATCATGCGGTTGACCAGCGGGAAGAGGAACGACGGCTCGACCACCGGGCGGCCGATGCCCTCGATGCGGGAACCCGGAGCGGTCGCCGCGCGATCGTCGTCCCGCCAGCCGGGGAAGAATGCCGAGTTCTCCGGGTCGGTGACGCAGATCTTGACCTTCCGGTCGCAGTACCGGGCGTAGCGGGCCACGGAGGCGACGGTCCCGCCGGTACCGGCGCCCATGACGAACCAGTCCGGGTCCACGGCCTCGATCACCTCGGCGGCGATCCCGTGATCAGCGCGCCAGTCGTAGGCCCGCTCGGCGTAGGTGAACTGGTCCATGAAGTGACCGTTCGTCTCCTGCGCCGTCTTCCGGGCCACCGCCGAGATCGCCGCGCCGGACGCCTCCTTGATCTCGCCGCCCAGCTCGCTGATCGCCTTCTTCTTCCGCGCAGCGGTGCCCGCCGGAACGACGGCCAGGAAGCGCATGCCGAGCTCCCGGCAGAACCACGCCTCGGAGATGGCCGTGGACCCGCTGGACGCCTCCACGACAGGACCGTCGCTGCGCAGCCAGCCGTTGGCGAAGGCGTTGAGGAACAGCGCTTCGGCGAGCCGGTGCTTGTGACTCTTCGTGGGATGCACCGTCTCGTCCTTGATGTACAGCTTCAGCCCGGCCAGCTGCGCCGGAAGCGCGATCTCGTGCAGCGGAGTCACCGGGCGCGGCATCGAACGGATCCGCGCGACGCAACCGGCCACCCACCGCCGCTCGTCCCGGTAGTGCGGATTGTCCAGATCGTCCAGTCCGGGGAACTCGCCGACGACCACACCATCCCGGCGCTGCGCCGGGACGGCACCATCCGCCAACTCCGCCTCGTAGGGACGAAGCTCCGGCTCTGACACAGTCACGCGAACCCCCACGGGAAAACGGGAGGGCTCCGTCGTCCCCTCCGCCGAACATCACCGCACACCAACATAAAACGCCGCTTCCGGCATAACCGGAGCAGCTGACGAACCGCGCGCCGACGAGTGACGATTAACGCCCGATGGGATGCCCGCGTCAGCCGCCGCCCGGCGGGTCGAGGGCCACGCCGGTGATGGCCTTGATCTCCTGCAGGCAGATCTCCTGCATCGGAACCTCGTCGTAGTTGCTGAGGACGACGCCGACCCAGCCGGTGTCCGGGTAGATGGTCCAGTTGGCGGAGCTGCCGCCGGTGCCGCCGCCGCGCCCGATCACCCACTGGCCGCCGATGATCGAGACCGGCATCGTGTACGCCTCGTAGGACGAGGGGCCGTGGCCGGGGAGCTTCGGCCCGGCGAGCAGGTCGGCGTAAGGGCGATCCAGCACCGTGCCGTCGTACAGCGCGTTCGCGAACCGCACCAGGTCCGGCGCGGTGGCGAAGCCGTCGCCCGAGGCGTGGCCGATGAAGCCGCGGCCCGGGTTCCGCTCCCCCGCGTCCAAGTTGTGGACGGCGTCGACCCGGGTGCCGTCCGGCTGGAGCAGGTACGAGTGCGCGATGTGCTCGTCGGTGAGCCACTGCTCCCTGGTGTAGAACGCCGAACCGGTCATGCCGCAGCGGCCGAATACGTGCTCGTGCACGTAGTCCCAGAACGTCGTGCCGGTCACGGCCTCCACGATCTGCGCGGCGATCGCCAGAGCGGCACCGCCGCCGGGGCGGTGGCTGTTGTCGCCCGAGCCGGGAACCGCCACCAGCTCGGCCTGCCGGGTCCACTGCTCGTGGTACTCGTGCACCTCCGCCTTGCTGTGGAAGACCCGTCGCCAGTCCGGCATCGGGGCGTCCAGCCCGGAGAGCGGCGTGAGCAGGTGGTGGACGGTCACCTGCTCGGCGATCTCGCGGGCGAAACCCGACAGATAGGTGCCGACCACGTCCGACAGCGACACCTCGCCCTGCTGCACCAGCTGCAGGACGGCCACCGACAGGAACGGCTGGCTCGCCGATGAGAGGTTGACCGCGACGTCCTCGTGGTTGCGGATCCCCTTCGCCTCGTCGGCCATGCCGTAGCTGCGCGAAAGCACCGTCCGGCCCCGGTGCGACAGCAGCACCACGCCGGAGAACTTGTCCGCCGCGGCCAGCTCCGCCACGTACCGGTCGTAGGCCCCGCCGGGCTGGGTGTCCGGCGGGATCCGGTCGCGCCACGACGGCTCGGGCGCGGCGGAGGCTGCGCGGCCGAGCCCGGCGCCGAGCAGCGGCGCGGCGGCCACCAACCCGCCCCACCCGAGCAGCCGCCGCCGGTCGACACCACGTGCGGAATCCGAGTACACGATCACAGTCCTTCCTCGATCGGCGAAACCGCGCGCCACTCCTGTGCGGCGGTACACGTCTCCACCGAAGACGTAGGACTGTTGCCGTGGCGTATGCGATTTTCGATATGCCCGCGATACACCCGACCACGCCTCGGCCTCCGCTGAGTCAGCGGGCGAGCTTCAGCGCCCTGGCGTAGCGGTTGATCGGCGGGAGCCAGCAGAAGATCAGCGTCAGCAGGCCGCAGGGCCAGGCGGCCACGAGCAGGCCGCCGACGACGTCCGATCCCATGGCGGAGGTGCCGATCGCGGCGAAGTGCACGATGAAGGCGAGCACCGAGAACACGGTGAGCAGCACTCGGGCCCAGATCATTCGGGCGAAGACCGTCCACACCAGCAGCAGGACGCCGAAGCCGATCTCGATGCCCGCCCAGGTGGCCATGGCGCCCTGGAAGTCGGCGACGAAGCCTTCCCACTGGCCGGTGCTGCGCATCAGCTCGACGAACGAGTCCTCGCTGAGGCCCGCTTCGTCCATCAGGGCGGGCTCGATGCGGTTGATGTTGTTGACCAGCTCCTCCTCGGCCAGCCGGCGGCCGCCGGCGAAGTTCAGGATCCCGGCGACGATCGGCAGCAGTCCGGACAGCCCGGCGAAGAACTGCAGGACGATCAGCACCACCGGGCGCTTCGGCGCCTGCATGGGTGCAGGCGCGGCGACGGGTGCGTAGGTCATGTCGGTGTGTCTCCTCTTGGGTGTGGTGCCAGGCCACCGCCCGATGCGCCGGGGAGCCGGTTCCGGCTTTCGGGGCGGCAGTTGCTCAGCTGCGGCCCACCCCGTTCCGGTTCAGCGTGCCTGCCAAGCGTTACCCGCTCGATATCGACGTCGCCTCCGAAAACCCTTTATCGGCAAAAGGAATCCGGAGATCAGCCGTACTGTCGTCGAGATCAGCCACGTTCGTCCACAGTGGTCCGATATGGGCGGCGTGTGGGCAGTTCGCCGGAGCACGCGGCCGAGGAACCCCCTCACCGCGATGCGCTCAGCGCGGGCTCAGACCAGGCGGCGCGGGCATCCCGAGCCGTGATTGACACCGCACCGGAGCGGGTGGCACTATCGCCGCCACACAGCTTGGAAACGTTTTCAGTTCTCCTCGGATCCGGGCTGGAAACGTTTCCGCGGTCCGGCCGCGAACGACATGGAGGGACGATGACGTCGACACGGGCCACGCTCTTGCAGGTGGCCGAGCGTGCGGGGGTTTCGCTGGCGTCCACCTCCCGCGCCCTCCACGGGACCGGCGCGAGCAAGGCGATGGTCGAGCGGGTCCGGGCGGCGGCCGCCGAGCTCGGCTACAGCGTGGACGCGATCGGGCGGTCGCTGCGCATGAAGAAGACCTTCCAGATCGCCTTCGCCATCGCCGACATCGGCAACCCGGTCTACGTGGAGATGATGCGCGGCATCCACGAGGTGCTCGCCCCGCACGGCTTCCGGGTCGTGGTCATGACCACCGGTGACACCGCCGACTCCGCCGCCGATCTGGTGCGCAGCCTCAACAGCGGCTTCGTCGACGGGATGATCCTCGTGCCGCTGCGAACCGACGACCGGTTGATCGCGGAGATCCAGCAGGCCCCGGTACCCGTCGTGGTCATCGGGCGCGCGATGAGCGACCACGGCGTCAGCTCCGTCTCCACCGACTCCGCGGCCGGCATCGGCGCGGCCGTCGAGCACGTGCGCTCCTGCGGCCGCCGGCGCATCGGCTTCCTCAACGGCCCGCTCGACACCACACCGGGCACCGCCCGGCAACGCGGCTTCGACGCGGCGGCCGGCGGGTTCGAGCACGTCGAGACCGAGATCGCCGACGACTTCACCGTCAGCGCCGGACTGGCCGCCGCTCGGCGGCTCTTCGCCCGCGCGTCCGGCCCCGCGGAGCAGCTCGACGCCGTCGTGGCGGCGAACGATCTGCTCGCCATCGGGGCGATCCGGGCCGCGCGCGAGTTCGGGCTGGCGGTGCCCGGCGACGTGGCCATGACCGGCATGGACGACACCGAGCTCGGCCGCGTGTTCCTGCCGAGCCTGACGAGCGTGTCGCTGGGCTCCACCGAGCGCGGGCGCGCGGCGGCCGAGCTCGTGCTCGGCCTCACCGACGATCCCGGCCAGCCCGCGCGGCAGGTCGCCGTGGGACCCGAGCTGATCGTGCGCGAGTCCACAGCGGACGGACCGGCGTCATGACCACTCCCATGGTGCGCGCCCGGCGGCGCGAGGTCGCCGCGCTGGTCATGCCGTCGCTGATCCCGATCCTGGTGCTCAGCATCGCGCCGCTGGTGGTCGGGATCGCGCTCGCCTTCACCGACGCGCGGCTGGTTCGCAAGCCCGACTACGACGTGGTGGGGCTGGACAACTTCGCGCGCCTGGCGGGCAACTCGCTGTTCTGGGATTCGCTGCGGATCGGCCTGATCTGGACGGTCAGCGTCACGCTGCTCCAGCTCGTGGCCGCCATGGGCCTGGCGCTGCTGCTCAACTCGGGCCTGCGCCTGCAGGGCCTCACCCGGGTGCTCGCGCTCGTCCCGTGGGCGATGCCGCCGGTGGTCGTGGCGATCATGTGGCAGATGATCTACTCGGCCAACGGTGGCCCGCTCAACGCGTTCCTCGGCGGCATCGGCCTGCCCGGCGACATCAACTGGCTCGGGGACTTCTCCACCGCACTGCCCGCCGTGATCGTCGTCGGCGTGTGGGTCGGGATGCCGCAGACGACCATCACGCTGCTGGCCGGCCTGCAGCAGATCCCCGCCGACCTGCACGAGGCCGCCGCCGTGGACGGCGCCGGGGCCTGGCGCCGGTTCACCTCCGTGACCTGGCCGAGCCTGCGCCCGATCGTCACCTCGATCACGTCGCTGAACTTCATCTGGAACTTCAACTCGTTCGCCCTGGTCTACGTGCTCACCGAGGGCGGCCCGGGCGGGCGGACGATGGTCCCGGTGCTCTTCGTCTACCTGGAAGCGTTCAAGAACCGCAACCTCGGTTACGCCGCCGCGATGGGCGTCGTGCTCGTCATCGTCATCGTGGCCGTGCTCGCCCTGTACCTGCGGTCGCAGTTCCGCCACGACCGCACCGAGAAAGCGCGGTGAGCCATGCGTCCCCTGATCCGCCCCGCCCAGTACGCGGCGCTCGCCGCCTACCTGCTGTTCCTCGGGTTCCCGCTGCTGTGGCTGATCTCGGCCTCGGTGAAGTCCTCCGCTGAGCTCAACTCGCTGTCGGTGAGCCTGCTGCCGCAGCAGTGGCACTGGGAGAACTACTCGCAGGCGCTCGACCGGCAGGGCCTCATCCGCTCCGCGTGGAACAGCCTCGTCGTGGCGCTGGCGTCGACCGCGCTGGTGGTCCTGATCGCGCTGCCCGCGTCGTACGTGCTCGCCCGGGTGAAGGGCAAGGTCCGGATGGCGGGCGTGACCTGGATCCTGGTGAGCCAGGTGTTCCCGGTCGTCCTCGTGGTCCTGCCGCTGTTCCTCGTGCTGCGGACGTTCGGGCTGACCGACAGCCTGGTCGGGCTGGTGCTCGTGCACACGACCTACATGCTGCCGTTCGCGCTGTGGATGCTGCAGGGCTACGTCGCGTCGGTGCCGGTCGAGCTCGAAGAGGCCGGGTCGATGGACGGCGCGAGCCGGTTCACCGTGCTCCGCGCGATCGTGTTCCCGCTGCTGACACCGGGCATCGTCGCGACGGCGATGTTCAGCTTCGTGGCCTCGTGGAACGAGTTCTTCTTCGCCCTCGTCCTGCTGCAGTCACCGGAGAACTACACGCTGCCGATCACGCTGAAGATGTTCATCGGCGGCGAGGGCAAGGTCGCGCTCGGGCCGCTCGCCGCGGGAGCGGTGCTCGCGGCGATCCCCAGCATCGTCTTCTTCACCCTCCTGCGCCGCAGGCTCACCAGTGGGCTCATGGCGGGGGCGGTGAAGGGATGAGTTTCACCCGCACCAGCCGTGAAAGGTGGACAATGAGGTCCAGACGCACGTCAATCGGCTCCTGCCTGCTGACCGCGAGCCTGCTGCTGACCGCTTGCGGCGGCGGCGAGTCGGGGCCGGTCACCCTGACCTTCCAGTCCCTGTCCGACCAGCCGGCCGCGATCGAAGCGACGAACAAGATCGTCGAGGCCTGGAACCAGCAGCACCCCGACACCCGGGTGGAGGTCGTGCCCGCGGGCTGGGACGGGGTCTACGACAAGCTGATCACGCAGTTCAACTCGGGCAGCGCACCCGACATCGTGCACTACGAGGCGGCCGGGATCGTGCCGTTCGCCAAGGACGGCTACCTCGCCGACCTCACCCCGCACCTGTCGGAGGAGAAGCGCGCGGACATCCCGAAGGGCGTGCTCGACTCCGTCACCGCCGACGGCAAGGTGATCGGCTACCCGACCGAGCTGCAGTCCTACGTGGTCTTCGCGAACAGGACGCTGCTCCAGCAGGCCGGCGTCGAGATCCCCACCGGCCCGACGATGTCGTGGGACCAGCTGCGGCAGATCGCCAAGGCCACCACCAAGGACGGCGCCTACGGCCTCGGCTGGGGCCTGTCGAGCCCGACGGCGGCGTTCGTCGCGCTGGCGCCCGGCTTCGGCGGGCAGTACTTCCAGGGCACCGGTGAGGCCACGACCGCCCAGATCGGCCAGGGCGAGATGGCGCTGCCCGAGCTCGTCGGCCAGATGGCCTTCCAGGACAAGTCGATCCTGCCGGTCACCCTCACGCAGTCCGGCGCCAAGGCGCTCGCGCCGTTCTACGCGGGCCAGGTCGCCATGACGGTGCAGGGCTCGTTCCAGGCGGCGAACATCGCGAAGGACGCCCCTCCCGGTCTCGACTGGATCGTGCTGCCGCCGCTGGCGGGACCGGCCGGGCCCGCGCAGGCGGCCAACCCGCAGACGCTGTCGGTGAACGTCGACTCCGAGCACGTCGAGCAGGCCGCCGAGTTCATCGAGTTCTTCACCAGCACCGAGAACCTGGTGGCGCTCAACGAGGCGGACGCGCTGATCCCGCCGACCACCTCGGCGCGCGAGGCGCTGGCCGAGAAGCTCGGCTCGCAGAACGGCTGGGACGCCATCCTGGCCACCGGTGAGCACCTGACCTCGGCGCCGTACCTGTTCGTCGACAAGTACGCGCAGTGGAAGGACACCGTCGCCACACCGGCCTACCAGCGGTTCCTCGCGCAGCAGACCGACGCCGCCGGGCTGGCCAAGGAGCTCACCGACGGCTGGCAGAACATCACGCGCTAGCACTCGCACGCGGACCGGCGGCAGCACCGCCGCCGGTCCACTTCGGACAACCGAGCGCGGGCGAGCGGCCCGCGCGGGACGAGGAAGGGACCGGATCCGGTGACCTGGCTGGAGGACCGCGCGGTCGCGGTGATCACCGGCGCGGCGGTGGGCGATGCCCTCGGCGGCGCTACGGAGGGGTGGACGCCGGAGCAGATCGAGGAACGGCACGGCGGCCGGGTGACCGGCATCGTCGGCCCGTGGTACCCGAACTGGCGCGACGCGCGCCCCATCGCCCCGTACCACAAGGGCGACGGGCACATCACCGACGACACCCTGATGACCTGCGCGCTCGTCGAGGTGTACGCCAAGCGCCGCGCCCACCTCGACGCCTACGCGATGGCCGAGGACCTCGTCCCGCTGATGATCGGCGAGCCCCGGTGGGTGCCCGAGCTGGAGGCCTCCGCGCTGCTGCTGCAGCGGGTCTTCCTCGCGGAGAAGTGGATCGTCACCAAGCTCCACTACGGACACGCCGATCCGCGCGAGGCGGGCGCGGGCAACGTCGTCAACTGCGGTGCCGCGATGTACATCGCGCCGGTCGGGATCGCCAACGCCGGTGACCCGCGCGGTGCGTACGCCGAGGCGATCGACCTCACCGGCGCGCACCAGTCGAGCTACGGCCGGGAAGCCGCCGGAGTGCTGGCCGCGATGGTGGCTGCCTCGGTCGCACCCGGTGCCGGACTCGACGACGTGGTCGAAGCGGCTCTCTCGGTCGCGCACGACGGGACGGCCGCTGCTCTGCGCGCCGTCGTAGACGCGTTCTCGGATTCCACCCCGCCGACCGACGACGAGCAGGAACGCGCGCTCGCGCGCCGCGTCCGCGAGGTCGTCGCCCCGTTCGACTCGGTGGGACCGCACTACCGGCAGATGTCGATGGACGCCCGGCGACCGTCCCGGACGAAGTCGATCGAGGAGCTGCCCGCCGCGCTCGGGCTCGTGCTCGGCCACCGGGGCGACTACCGCGGCTCGGTGCTGGCCTCGGTCAACTACGGCCGCGACGCCGACTCGATCGCCTCGATGGCGGGCGCCATCTGCGCGGGCCTCGGCGGCACCGCCGTCGTGCCCGCGGAGTGGGTGGACGCGATCGACGAGGCCAGTCGCACGGATCTGCGCGCGACCGGGCGGCTGATGGCTTCGGCCGCGACCGACATCCTCCGCGCCGACCGGGAACGAGCGCTCGCGCGCGTGGCCGGCATCGGTGCCGCGATCGGAGAAGAGGCATGAGGCTCACCTGGGCGCAGCCGGAGGACCTGCTCGCCCACGAGCTGGTGCAGTCCGCGGCGGAGGGCAAGGACGTCACCGGGATCCGCGACCGGTGGGTCGCCGCCGGTGGCGACGCCGTTCCCGCGGTGAGCGGGGCCAGCGCCGACCCGGCCACGCCGTCGATGCGTTCGCTGGCACGCGCGCTGCTCGACGAGCTCGACGCCATCGCCGCCGCACCGGCACCGGATGAGCCCGACGACTGGGAGGCGATCCTCGCGCTGCTCCCGCCCGCACCGGACCTGCCCGGGCCGACGCGGGAACGGGCGCTCGGGGCGTGGACCGGTCGCGCGGCGGGCTGCCTGCTCGGCAAGCCGGTCGAGAAGATCCCGCGGCAGGGCATCGAGGAGATCCTGCGGGCGACCGGGCGCTGGCCGCTGACCCGGTACTTCACCGCCGTCGGACTCCCCCGCGACGTCGCGCAGCGCTGGCCGTGGAACCGGCGCTCCGCGGGCACCTCGCTGGAGGAGAACATCGCCGGGATGCCCGAGGACGACGACCTCAACTACCCGATGCTGGCGCTGGCCCTGCTCGAACGGCACGGCCGCGCGTTCACCACCGACGACGTCGCGCAGCTCTGGCTGGACAACCTCCCCGCCGGACGCGTGTTCACCGCGGAGCGCGCCGCCTACCGCAACATCCTCGACGCCCGGCCCGTGCCTGGGACGGCGACGCACCACAACCCCTTCCGCGAGTGGATCGGCGCGCTCATCCGCACCGACGTCTTCGGCTGGGTGACGCCGGGTGATGTGCGCGCAGCCGCGCGGCTGGCCTGGACCGACGCGCGGTTGAGCCACACGCGCAACGGTGTCTACGGGGCGATGTGGGCGGCCGCCCTCGCCTCCGCGGCGATGGTGTGCGATTCCGCGGAGGAAGTCCTGGACGCGGCGGAGGCGGTCGTCCCGCCGGACAGCCGCCTCGCCCGGGCGGTCCGGTTCGGCCGCGCGGTGGCGGCGGAGCCCGATGTGCGCACCGGGCTCGACCGCCTGCACGCGGAGTACGGGCACCTGCACTGGGTGCACGTGCTCAACAACGCGGCGGTCATCGCCTACGCGCTGGCCAAGGGCCGGGGCGAGTTCGGGCCGAGCGTGTCGCTCGCCGTGCTGGCGGGCTGGGACACCGACTCCGCGGCGGCGACGGTCGGCGGAGTCGTCGGAGCCCTGCGCGGCGTGGAGGGCATCGGCGAGCAGTGGACCGCACCGCTCGACGGGCGCATCGCGACCTCGCTGCCCGGCGGCGAGCAGCGCATCGCCGACCTCGCTGAACGCACCGCCGCGCTCTCGACCGGAGGAAAGGCACGATGACCTACGCGTTCGACCCGCTCGTTCCCCGCCCGATCGACCGGCAGACCGACGTGCCGGTGACCGGATCGCCGGATGCCGAGCTGCTCGACGAGGCCAAGATCTTCGCCGGGCCGTCCGATCCCGCGGAGCGGCCCGCGTGGCGGCGGCTCCTGCACGAGTGGCGCGACGACGCCCGCAACCGCCACGACTACACCGGCGCCGCCTACGACCGCCCGGCGGCGGCCTGGGCGATGCGCTGCTACAGCGTCGCCCAGGTGTGGCTGTGGGACGAGCTGCTCTACTCGTTCGAGGACCGCCGGTTCACGCCGGAGCGCTTCATCGCCGACGCGCGCGAGCGCTTCGGCGGGCTGGACGCGGTCGTGCTGTGGCACGCCTACCCGATCATCGGGCTCGACGAGCGCAACCAGTGGGACTTCTACCGCGATGTGCCCGGCCTGTCCCGGCTCGTCGAGGCCCTGCACGACGCGGGGCTGCACGTGTTCGTCGACTACAACCCGTGGGACGTCGGCACCCGGCGCGGCGAGGACGATCTGACCGAGCTCGCCGCGCTCGTCGCCGACCTCGACGCCGACGGCGTCTTCCTCGACACCCTCAAGAAGGCGGAACCGGAGTTCGTCGCGCGCCTCGAACGGGCCCGCCCCGGGATCGTGCTCGAAGGCGAGTCCAAGCTGCCCGTCGAGCGCATCGAGGACCACTCGTGCTCGTGGGCGCAGTTCTTCGCGGACTCGGCCGTGCCAGGAGTGCTGCGCGCCCACTGGTACGAGCGGCGGCACATGCAGCACCACGTTCGCCGCTGGCACCGCGACCACACCGAGGAGCTGCACTCGGCGTGGCTCAACGGCGTCGGCGTCATGGTGTGGGAGGTGGTGTTCGGCGTCTGGGTCGGCTGGTCGCGCCGGGATGCGGCGACCGTGCGACGCATGGTCACCGTCCAGCGCGCGGTCGGCGACCTGCTGCTCGGCGGTGAGTGGACGCCGCTCGCGGAACTCACCGACGAGGCCGAGGCCGCGGGGGTGTACGCGTCCCGCTGGGAGCTGGGCGGGCTGACGCTGTGGACGGTCGTCAACCGCGGCGAAGAGGATTACCCGGGGCCCGTGGTCCGCGCGTCCGATGGCGGCAGGCTGATCGATCTCTTCGGTGACGGCGTCGTGCCGGGGCGGGGCATCGGCGCGCTGCTGCACATCGCCCCGGGCGCCGCCGAACCGGCGTGGCTGCCTGAGCTGCTCGAAGCGCTGCGCGGCATGCCCCACGATCCGGATGCGCGCTTCCCGCACCGCCTCGCGATCCGCCGCACGCCGGAACCGAGCACAGGTGCGGCCGAACCGGGCGCCGTCGTCGTGCCGGCCGGGCCGTACGTGCTGACCGTGCGCTACCGCGCGCGCGAGACGGGCATGTACCAGGGCGCTCCCTACGTCGACGAGTGGAAGCCGCTTCCGCCCAGGCTGCACGATGCGCGGACGCTGCAACGGGACGGCGAGCTCGCCGCGCCCGTCGCGGTCGCCGCCAGCGAGGTGACGAACGCGCAGTTCGCCGAGTTCCTCGAAGCCACGGGCTACCGGCCCGCCGAGCCGCACCGGTTCCTCGCGCACTGGGCCGACGGCCGTCCGTCCGCACCGGACGAACCGGTGACCTTCGTCGACCTCGACGACGCGCGCGCCTACTGCGCCTGGCGCGGCGGTCGGCTGCCCACCGAGGACGAATGGCAGCTCGCCGGCGAGACGGGCCTGTTGCGGCGCGGCGAGCCGGCCGTGTGGAACTGGACCGAGAGCGAGCACTCCGACGGCCGGACGCGGTTCGTGATGCTCAAGGGCGGCTGCGACTACCGCGCCGAGGGCGCCGACTGGTACGTGGAGGGCGGGCGGCGGGATCCGGCCTACAGCGTGAAGCTGCTGCTCCCGGGGCTCGGGCTCGCCCGCAGCGCGACGGTCGGCTTCCGCTGCGCCTGGGACTTGTCCACTGTGGAGGAGGTCCGATGACAGTATCCCGCGATCCCTCGGCGGGCGCCCTCGCCGGATTGCGCGTCGTCGACGCGTCCACGCTCTTCGCCGGGCCGATGGCCGCCATGCACCTCGGCGACATGGGTGCCGAGGTGATCAAGGTCGAGCACCCGGCCAAGCCCGATCCCTCGCGCACGCACGGCGTCGCGAAGGACGGCGTCAACCTGTGGTGGAAGACGCTGGGCCGGAACAAGCGCACGGTCACCGCCGACCTCGCCGACGAGGGCGGCCGCGAGGTGTTCCTCGCGCTCGCCGCGACCGCGGACGTGGTGATCGAGAACTTCCGGCCCGGAACCCTCGAGCGGTGGGGCCTCGGCTACGAAGAGCTGTCGGCCCGCAACCCGGGGCTGGTGCTCGCCCGAGTCACCGGGTTCGGGCAGCTCGGCCCCTACCGGACGCGGCCCGGCTTCGGCACGCTGGCCGAGGCGATGAGCGGGTTCGCCGCGACGACCGGTGAACCCGACGGCCCGCCGACGCTCCCGCCCTTCGGCCTCGCCGACGGCGTCGCCTCGCTCGCCACGGCTTTCGCGATCATGGTGGCGCTGTCCAGCCGCGAGCAGCGCGGACGGGGCCAGGTGGTGGACGTGGCGATCATCGAACCGATCCTCGCGATGCTCGGCCCGCAGATCACCCGCTGGGACCAGCTGCGCACCGTCCAGCCGCGCACGGGCAACCGCTCGACCAACAACGCGCCGCGCAACACCTACCGCACCAGCGACGGCCACTGGGTCGCCGTTTCCACTTCGGCGCAATCGGTCGCCGAGCGGGTCGTGCGGCTCGTCGGCCGGCCCGATCTCGTGGAGCAACCGTGGTTCGCCAGCGGCGCCGACCGCGCGCGGCACGCCGACGAGCTCGACGAGGCCGTGGGAGCGTGGATCGCCCAGCGCACGCGCGAGGAGGTCGTCGCCGCGTTCGAGGCGGCGCAGGCCGCGATCGCACCGATCTACGACGCCGCCGACATCGTGGCCGACCCGCAGTTCCGCGCGCTGGGCACGATCCACGAGATCACCGACCCCGAGCTGGGGCCGACGCTGATGCAGGGCCCGCTGTTCAGGCTGTCCGGCAACGACGGCGTCATCGGCTTCACCGGCCGCCCGCACGGCGCCGACACCGGCGAAGTGCTCGCCGAGCTCGGGTTCACCCCGGAGCGGATCGCCGAACTGCGCGCCCGGGGGGCGGTATGAGCCAAGCGCCTCCCCCGCTGACCCTGCTGTACGTGCCCGCCGACCGGCCGGACCGGGTGACCAAGGCGCTCGCCTCGAACGCCGACGTCGTGCTCGTGGACCTCGAAGACGCGGTCGCCCCGGCGCGCAAGGACGAAGCTCGCGCGAACGCGCTGCGACTGCTCGCCGATGCGCCCACCGACCGCCCCGTGCAAGTGCGCATCAACCACCCGAGCACGCCATGGCACGACGACGACGTCGCCGCGCTCGCCGACCTGCCGCTCGCCGTGGGCGTCCGTGTTCCCAAGGTCGAGGCGGCCGAGGAAGTCCGGAGGCTCGCAGCCGCGCTGCCGGACCGAGCGCTGCACCTGCTCATCGAGTCGGCGCTCGGTGTCGAACACGCCCTGGACATCGCCACGGCCGCGCCGCAGGTGGCATCGATCGGGCTCGGCGAGGCCGACCTGCGCTCGGACCTGCACGTGGCCGACGAAACGGGCCTTTCGTGGGCCCGCAGCCGAGTGGTCGTCGCGGCCCGCGCAGCACGCCTGCCACCACCGGTCATGTCGGCCTACCCGAACGTCCGCGACCTGGAAGGCCTGGCGCAGTCGTGCCGGACCGGCCGAGCCCTCGGCTTCCGCGGCCGCACCGCGATCCACCCGGCCCAACTGCCCACGATCCGAACAGCCTTCCTCCCGACGGCCGAAGAAGTGGAACGGGCCCGCGAGGTCATCGCCCGCCTGGACGGAGCGACGGCAGCAGGAGTCGGCGCCCTCGCCCTCCCGGACGGCACCTTCCTCGACGTGGCAATGCTCGAACAAGCCCGCACCGTCCTCGCCCTCGCCACCTGACGCGCGCTGCGGGTGGCGGGTGGCTGTCCTAGCGTTGGCAGGCATGACCGCACGGAGCCGGGGGCATCGCCGCAGCCGGGATTCCCGCCGGGAGCACCTGTCGATCAATCCGGTGTTCGTCGCCGAACCGGCTCAGGTGCCGCGCAACCGGCTGCCCGCGCGGGCGCTCGACCCCGACGTGGCCTACCAGGTCGTGCACGACGAGCTGATGCTCGACGGCAACGCTCGGCTCAACCTGGCCACGTTCGTCACCAGCTGGATGGAGCCGCAGGCCGATCGGTTGATGGCGGAGTGCTTCGACAAGAACATGATCGACAAGGACGAGTATCCGCGCACGGCCGCGCTGGAGCAGCGCTGCGTGCGGATGCTCGCGGACCTGTGGCACGCACCCGAACCCGAGTCCACCATCGGCTGCTCCACCACGGGTTCCAGCGAGGCGTGCATGCTGGCCGGGTTGGCGCTCAAACGCCGTTGGCAGCACGCCCGGCGCGCGGCCGGGCGTCCAGCCGACCGGCCGAACATCGTGATGGGCGCCAACGTCCAGGTCTGCTGGGAGAAGTTCGCCGACTACTGGGAAGTCGAGGCGCGGCTGGTGCCGATGGAAGGTGAGCGCTTCCACCTCGACGCCGCCGAAGCCGTCGCCCGCTGCGACGAGAACACCATCGGAGTGGTGGCGGTGCTGGGCTCCACCTTCGACGGCAGCTACGAACCGGTGGCCGAGATCTGCGCCGCGCTGGACCGGTTGTCCGCCGAGCGCGGCTGGGACCTCCCGGTGCACGTCGACGGCGCCTCCGGGGCGATGATCGCACCGTTCTGCGACCCCGGCCTGCACTGGGACTTCCGGCTGCCGCGGGTCGCCTCGATCAACACCTCCGGGCACAAGTACGGACTGGTCTACCCGGGTGTGGGCTGGGTGGTGTGGCGGGAGGCCGCTGCGCTGCCGCAGGACCTCGTCTTCGACGTCGACTACCTCGGCGGCAGCATGCCGACGTTCGCGCTGAACTTCTCCCGGCCGGGCGGGCAGGTGGTCGCGCAGTACTACGCGTTCCTGCGGCTGGGCTTCGAGGGCTTCCGCCGGGTCCAGCAGAACTGCCGGGACGTGGCGACCTCGCTGGCCGACCGGATCGCAGGGCTGGGACCGTTCCGGCTGCTCACCCGGGGAGACCAGCTACCGGTGTTCGCCTTCACGCTGCGCGAGGAGGTCACCGGCTACTCCGTCTTCGACGTGTCGGCGCACCTGCGGGAGCGCGGTTGGCTGGTCCCGGCTTACGCGTTCCCGGCCAACCGCACCGACCTCTCGGTGCTGCGGATCGTGGTCCGCAACGGCTTCACCCACGACCTCGCCGACCTCCTGGCCGGAGACCTCGAACGCTGCCTCGCGGAGCTGCGGCGCCAGCCCGAACCGGTGCGCGGCGCGGAGCACAGCTCGTTCGCGCACGGCACGGGCAGCGCGCAGCGGGGCTGAGCGGTCAGCAGCCCTTGAAGCGGGTGTCCGCTGCCCAGCCGGTGTTGGCCCAGGTCTGCGGGGCCGCCGGGGTGAAGCCTGGGTACTGCTCGGCCAGCTCGCCGAGCAGCCAGTTGCTGAAGCGGGCCGCGCCCTGCGGGCAGGTGTGGATGCCGTCGTCGCTGCGGTCGGGCTTGCCGTCCTTGATCTGCTGGTAGGTACTGCCCCACACCTCGCCGGCGTCGAGCACGCGGGCCCGGCCCGCCGAACCCGCCGCGACCGCTCGGGCGGCCTCGGGTGCGCGGTCCAGGTCGGCCACGTGCGGCTCGTAGAAGTCGTCGGGCTCGATCGGCGGCATCGTGACGAAGAGCAGTTCCGCGCCGATCCCGGTCACGGTGGTCAGCAGCTTTTCGTAGGCGGCCTGCTGCTCCTGCGGACTGCCCCAGTCGTAGGACGTGATCTGGTAGACGACCACGCCGGGTTCCGCGGAGCGGAGCTTGCCGTGCAGCTCCTTCCACTGCTCGTCGGCGAACGGTCCGACGACGTTCCCGCCGCCGTCGGAGGCCAGCGACTGGAACTCGACCCCGCTGGCCTCGAACGCCGCGGCCAGGGGCAACGCCTCCCCCGCCGCGACGGAGTCGCCGAGGAGGACCACCTTGGGCAGTGCCCGGTCGTCGGCACCGGCAGGCGCTCCGGTCGTGGTGGCGCAGGCGGTGGTCAGCAGGAACAGCCCGGTCAGGCCGAGGACGAGATTTCGCGTCTTGCTCATGGCTTCGACGGTGCCGTCGCCGTGTCCCAGCACCTCCGCCGCCATGTCGCGGTCGTGTCGCAGGAACCCGCCGCAGCAGCCGGTGGCGGTCGGCGTTGTCGATAATGGACCGGTGGCGTCGATTCTGCTGATCGAAGACGATCCCCTGGTCCGGCGGGGACTCCAGCTCGCGCTGTCCAGGCACGGTCACGACGTCCGCACCGCGGACACCGGCGAGGACGGGCTGCGCGAGTTCGGCTCGGCCACGCCCGACCTGGTGGTGCTCGACCTGATGTTGCCGGTCGTCGACGGGTTCGAGGTGTGCCGTCGCATCCGGGCCGCCGGCGACGTACCGGTGATCGTGCTGACGGCACGCGGTGACGACTTCGACGTCGTCACCGGCTTGGAGGCGGGCGCGGACGACTACGTCGTCAAGCCGGTGCAGCCCACCGTGCTCGACGCGCGGATCCGCGCGGTGCTGCGCCGCAGCACCGGCGCCCAGGACGGCGTGCGGGTCCACCGCGATCTCCGCATCGACACCGCCTCGCTGACGGTGTCGTCGCGCGGCGAACCGGTGTCGCTGACGCCGACCGAGCTGCGCCTGCTGCTGACCCTGTCCCAGGCCCCTGGCCAGGTGTTCAGCAGGCAACAACTGCTGGAGCAGGTGTGGGAGCACGACTACCTCGGTGACTCCCGGCTGGTCGACAACTGCGTGCAGCGGCTGCGGGCGAAGATCGAGGCCAGTCCGGCGACCCCGGAGTACGTGCAGACCGTGCGCGGGTTCGGCTACCGGTTCGGACCGGTGTGACCCGGCGGCTGTGGCCGCGCGGGCTGCGCGCCCGGCTGCTGGCCGCCTTCGCGCTGGTTACCGTGCTCGGTGCCGCCGCGGCGGCCTGGTCCAGCGCCGGATCGGCGAGCACCGCGCTGGTCACCTCGACCGAGCAGCGGCTGACCGAGACCGTCGTCGGCCAGATCGCTCCGATCGCTCCCCAGCTGACCTATCCGCCGGACCAGGGCGCGCTCGATCGGCTGCGCGCGGCCGTCGGCGCGAACGCGCTGGTGACCTACCAGGACCTGCGGTCCGCGGACGGCGCCGGGCCCGAGCTGGTCACCGATGCGCTGCGCACCGCGGTACGCGTCCAGAACCGGCTGGTCACGCAGCGGATCATCGCCGAGGGCAGGCCGTGGCTGCTGGTCGGCACGCCGATCGTGATCACCGCTGTCGATGGTGCGCGCATCCCGTCGGGCATCGAGGTCTACACCGCCCGCGACCTCACCGATGTCGACCAGCAGATCGACGCCCTCGCCTGGCAGGCGGTCATCACCGCAGCGCTGGCGCTGCCGCTGGCGGTGCTGCTGGCAGTGCTGGCGGCGGGCAGCGTGCTGCGCCCGGTGCGCGAACTCCGCGACACCGCCCGCCGGCTGGCCGACGGCGAGCTCGATGCGCGGACCTCGCCCCAGGGCGCCGACGAGCTGGCCGAGCTCACCGTCACCGTCAACGAGATGGCCGAATCGGTGCAGACGTCGATGGCCGCGATGCAGCGGATGCAAGCCGACGCCAAGAGGTTCGCCGCCGACGTCTCGCACGAGCTGCGCACCCCGCTGACCACGCTGACGGCGGTGGTGGAGGTGCTGGCGACGACCGCCGACGGGATGGACGCCGACGCCCGGGAGTCCGCGCAGCTGGCGATCACCGAAACGCACCGGCTGGTTCAGCTCGTGGAGGACCTGATGGAGGTCTCCCGCTTCGACGCCGGAACCGCGCACCTGCGGGTGGAGGAGATCGACGTGGTCGGCGCCGTGCGGGACTGCCTGCGCGCCCGCGGCTGGCTGGAGCGGGTCGACCTGGTGGCGCCGGACGAGGTCCTGCTGCGCGCGGACCGGCGACGGCTGGACGTCATCGTGGCCAACCTGGTCGGGAACGCGCTGCGGCACGGTGAACCGCCGGTGCGCGTGCGCATCTCGGCGTCCTGCGAGCAGGCGCGGATCGAGGTCACCGACGCCGGGCCCGGGTTGCCCGAAAGCGCGTTGCCGCACGTGTTCGACCGCTTCTACAAGGCCGACGCCGCGCGCACCCGCACCCCGGGCAGCGGGCTCGGACTGGCGATCGCACTGGAGAACGCCCGGCTGCACGGCGGCGATCTCAGCGCGGGCAACGCCGACGGTGGCGGTGCGCGGTTCGTGCTGCGACTGCCGCGTGACTTGGAGGAGTTGTGAAGCGGATCTGGTTGCTGGCAGCGGTCTTGCTGCTCGCGGGTTGCGGCGTCCAGCCCTCCGAAGTCACCGCGGGCAGGCCGGCCCCGACCGGGGTGGCACCCGGGGTGACGCTGTACTTCGTCGATTCCCGGGGCGAGCTCCGCCCGAACCTGCGGCTCACCGACCGGCTGGGCACGATCTCGGAGGCCATGTCGCTGCTGCTGGCGGGCCCCGGCGGGTCGGGCCTGCACACCGAGATCGCGGCAACCGGGGTGACGCGGGTCCAAGTGGTCACCACTCCGGGCCTGATCCGGCTCGGCGTGCCGCTGACGATCGGCGAGGTGACTCCGCGGGGCATCGACCAGCTGGTGTGCACCGCGCTGGGCGTCCACGTGCAGAGCGGCGGATCGCGGAACGAGAAGGTGCAGGTCCACTTCGTCCAACCCACCCCGGAGTCCGACGAGCGGCGGACCTGCCCGCTGATCAGGTGATCAGCCCAGTCTCGTGATGTCGATGACGGCCGGAGCCGGCGCGGGCAGCACCAGCCACAGCACCGCGAGCCCGATCATCACCGCTGCGAACACGAGCAAGCCGCTTCGCCCCGCTGCCCACCTGGCGCGGAACCGGATCGGGTCCTCGACCAGGTACTTCGACAGCGCGGCCAAGCCGATGGACACCGCGAACACCAGCACCGTCCGGGCCCACTCGCCGAGTCCCGGCAACTGCGGTCCGAGCAGCACGATGACCGGCCAGTGCCACAGGTAGAGGCTGTAGGAGATCAGCCCCAGCCAGCGCAGCGGCCGCCAGGCGAGGCCCTTGGCGACCAGCGCCTGCGGTGCCTGCGCGCACAGCCTGATCAGCAGCGCGGCGGCCAGCGAGTGCACGAAGAGCCCACCGGTGAACAGCCACCGCGAATCCACCCCGTCGGCCAGGAGCCACATCGCGCCGATCCCGGTCAGCAGCAGCGCCATCACGGCGCCCGCCGATCGACCGACCGCACGGGCCAGCACGGCTTGCACCGGTCGGGTGGCGGCCAAGGCGCCCAGCAGCAATGAGAACGCCCTGGTGTCGGTGCCGGTGTAGACGCGGGTCGGATCCGCCGGGTCGGCGAGCACGACCATCAGCACCAGTGAGACGGCGGAAACCGAGGCCGCGGCCACCGCGACCCGGCGGCCGACCCGCCCGCGCCGGGCGATGACCAGCACCAGCACCGGCCAGACCAGGTAGAACTGCTCCTCGACCGCGATGCTCCACAGGTGCTCGAAGACCCGGTCGGGCCCGAACCGGTCCCAATAGCCGGCCGACTCCGCGAGCAGGTGCCAGTTGAGCAGGTTCAGCTGGACCCACGGACCGTCCGAGAGCGTCGTCCGCACCACGTCCGGCGAGCCCACCGCCCACACGAGCACCGCGACCGCCGTCAGCATCACCACCAGCGCAGGCAGCAACCGGCGGATCCGCCGCCCCCAGAAGGCGACCAGCGACACCGCCCCCGTCGTCGCGATCTCCCGCAGCAGCAGACCGGTGATGAGGTAACCGGACAGCGCGAAGAACAGATCCACCCCGAGGAAACCACCGGACAGGTGGCCGGTGTGGAACAACAGCACCCCGAGGATCGAAATCCCCCGCAACCCGTCCAGCGCGGGCAGGTGCGCACCGCTCACCCCAGCGGTCTTGATCGGCTGAACCTGCGTCATGGAGCCGACTTTGCCGACCCCATGTCGAAACACCGTCCACGTCACGTCCCAGCCCTGTCGCAACATCCGGACCGTCCACTGTGGCGAGGCGTGAGTCGCGAGAAGAGCGCTTGTGCGCGGCGTTCCGTGGTCGAGCCGACACTGTCGGCCATCTCGCTTCGCCACCGACCGCTCCTCTCCGCATCCGCCCGAACACTGGGAATCACATTCCCATTCACTGGGAGAAATGACTGGGCAGCCGCACGTCGCCGACGTACTGTCCCCGCCGTGACCAGCGCGGAAACGAACCGGAAAGCCGGTGGACGGGCAGCGCGGATCCTGGCGGTGTTCGCCGAGCAGGAGAGCGCGACGGCGGAGGAGATCTCCGCCAGCACCGGCATTCCCTCCAGCGCCGTGTACCGGCACCTGACCGCGTTCGTCGAAATCGGACTGGTGCACCAGGGACGCACGCGCGGCCGCTACTGCGCCGGATCGCTGACGGTGCAGATGGCCGAGAACTACCGGCGGGAAGTGCTCAACCAGGGCGGGGTGCGGGCTCGCCTCCGGCGGCTGGCGACCGACACCGACGAACTCGCCGCGTTCCTCATCGCCCGCGACAACGACGTGCTCTGCATCGAAGCCGCCGAGGGAACACGGGTCATCCGCTGCAGCTTCTCGCCCGGGCTGAGCAAGCCGCTCACCTTCGGAGCCAGCGCCCAAGCCCTGCTCGCGCACCTGCCCGGGGACCGGGTCTCGCGGGCCGCCGCGGCGCACGGGCTGACCACCGCGCAGGCCGAGAAGTTGGCGAGCGACCTGCGGCGCGTTCGGGACCAGGGCTTCGCGGTGAGCGTCGGCCAGGTCGATCCAGGCGTGTGGGGCGTGAGCGTGCCCGTGCTGGGCCGCAACCACGACCTCGTCGGCGTGGTCAGCACGATGGCCCCCGATTTCCGCGTCCGGGCACGGCGTGAGTCCCTCATAACGCTCACTCACGCCGCAGCGCAGGACATCAGCAGACTGGAGGCGCACACGTGAGCACATCCGCTCCCGAGTGGACCGGGCGCACCGACGGACCCGGACCAGAACATCGCAGGTGGCACAGCGCGATCAACGAATCACCCGGTGCCACCGGGGTTTCGCTGATCGGGTTTCCCAGCGACATCGGAGTCCGCCGCAACGGTGGCCGACCGGGGGCGCAAGCAGGCCCGGGCGCGATCCGCGCTGCGCTGGGTTCGTTCGCGATCCAGCCGGAGAGCGTCGTGCACGACGCAGGCGACGTCGCGGTCAGCGGTGATGCTCTCGAAGCGGCGCAGGACGGCCTCGCCGAAGCCGTCGCGGCGCAGCTGGGCGCCGGGAACCTCCCGTTCGTGCTCGGCGGTGGGCACGAAACGGCCTACGGTTCCTACCTCGGGCTCGCGCGGAGCGGCCTGCTCGACGGGCGGCGCCTGGGCGTGCTCAACCTCGATGCGCACTTCGACCTCCGGCAAGCCGATCGCGCGACCTCCGGCACCCCGTTCCGGCAGATCGCCGCCGGGGAGGCCGAGCGCGGCGCCGACTTCACCTACGCGGTCATCGGAATCAGCCAGCCGAGCAACACCGCCGCGCTGTTCACCACGGCGGCCGAGCTCGGCGTCCGCCACCTGCTGGACCTCGACTGCCAGGAACGGCACGTCGAGGACGTCGTCGAATTCGTCCGGGCCTTCACCGCGGACGTCGACGTGCTGTACCTGTCGATCGATCTCGACGTGCTCCCCGCCGCGCAGGCGCCCGGGGTCAGCGCCCCCTCGACCCTCGGCGTACCCGCCGGTGTCGTCATCGAAGTGTGCCGGCTGGTCGGCAACGACCCGAAGCTCGTCCTGGCCGACATCACCGAGCTGAACCCCACCTACGACATCGACAACCGCACCGCTCGGGTCGCGGCCCGCCTCGTGCACACGATCGCGATGAGCGCTGCCGACCGATCTGTCCTGGAAGGACGCTGAGATGCCCCGTCAGCGGATCCGGGGGCGGCTGATGACCGCGCTCCTCGCCGGTCTGGCCGCCTGCCTGCTCGTGTTCGCGCCCGCGAACGCGGCGACCGCGCAAGAACCTCCCCCCTCCGACAAGCTCGCAGCGCTGCGGTCCGGTCAGCTCGCGCTGCGGGTCGGCACCGACGCCACCTTCCCGCCGTTCGAGTTCACCGACGCCGCGGGAGATCAGCTCGGCTTCGACGTCGACCTGGTCCGGGCGCTGGCCGCGCGGGCCGGGATCAAGAACGTCGAGTTCGTCCAGATGCCGTTCGGCAACATCGTTCCCGCGCTGCAGGCCGACCAGATCGACGTGGGCGCCTCGGCGATCTACATCAGCGCCGAACGCGCCAAAGCCGTCGACTTCACCGACGTCTACTACCCCGGCGGCCTCGCCATCTTCACCAACGAGAAGGACGACTCGATCTCCTCGCTCGAAGATCTGGCGGGCAAGCGGGTCGCCGTCCAAGTGGGCACGAAGTCCGTCGAGTGGCTCAAGCAGCACCAACCCGCCGCGCAGCTGATCACGGTCCAGACCAACGAGCAGATGTTCTCGTCGGCGCGGCTGGGGCAGGCCGACGCCGTCGTGACCGGCGCCCCCGGCGGGAAGTACTTCATCGCCCAGCAGGGCGGTCTCAAGCAGGTCGGTGACCGCTTGACCGAGGAGAACTACGGCTACGCCTTCCAGAAGGCCGATGCGGACCTGCGGAACGCGTTCAACGCCGCGCTCAAGCAGATGCACGACGACGGCTCGTACCACCAGATCACCGACAAGTGGTTCGGCGCGGAGGCCACCGCCGCCAAGCCGGCCGAACGCCCCCTGTTCAACGTCGCCACCATCGTCGAGTCCTCGGGGCAGATCTGGCAGGGCCTGCTCGTCAGCCTCCAGGTCATCCTCAGCGCGCTGGTGCTGAGCCTGCTGCTCGGCACCATCGGCGGCTTCGCCAAGCTCAGCCGGATCACACCGCTCAGGTGGCTGGGCACCGCCTACGTCTCGGTGATCCGCGGCACGCCGTTCGTGGTCCAGCTGTTCTTCATCTACTTCGGACTTCCCCAGCTCGGGCTGCAACTCCCACCGATGGCCGCCGGGATCATCGCCCTCGGGCTCTACAGCGGTTCGTACGTGACCGAGATCTTCCGCGGTGCCGTGCAGTCCGTCGACCGCGGTCAGCTGGAGGCGTCGCGGTCGTGCGGGATGTCGCACGCCTCGGCCATGCGCCACGTGGTCATCCCGCAGGCGTTCCTGCGCATGCTCCCGCCGCTGGGCAACGAGTTCGTCTCGATGACGAAGAACTCGGCGCTGGTGTCCTTCGTGACCATCCACGAGCTCTTCCTGGTGGGGCAGACGATCATCTCCCGCACGTTCGACGCGCTGACGGTCTACCTGTTCATCGGGCTGCTCTACTACCTGATCACCAACCTCATCGGTTTCGCGACGAGCACCATCGAGAAGAAGATGGCGGTGTACATCTGATGGCACTACTCGAAGTCAAGGACCTGACCAAGAGCTACGGCGATGCCGAGGTGCTGCGCGGGATCGACTTCACCGTCGAGCCCGGCCAGGTGGTCGCGGTGATCGGCCCCAGCGGCGGCGGCAAGTCCACCTTCCTGCGCTGCCTCAACCTGCTGGAGACCCCGACCTCCGGCAGCGTGCGCTTCGACGGCGAGGAGCTGACCGGCAGCGGTGTCGACCTCGACCGGCTGCGCTCCCGGATGGGCATGGTGTTCCAGCACTTCAACCTGTTCCCCAACATGACGGCGCTGCGAAACGTCGTGCTGCCGCAGGTGAACGTGCTCAAGAGGTCGAAGGCCGAGGCCGAGGCGAAGGCGCGCGCCCTGCTGGAGCGCGTCGGCATGCTCGAACGCGCCGAGGCCTATCCGAACCGGCTCTCCGGCGGGCAGAAGCAGCGCGTGGCGATCGTCCGCGCCGCCGCGATGGACCCGAAGCTGATGCTCTTCGACGAACCGACCTCCGCGCTGGACCCCGAGGTCGTCCAGGACGTGCTCGACATCATGTCCGAGCTCGCCGACGACGGCATGACCATGGTCGTCGTCACGCACGAGATGGGCTTCGCCCGCAAGGTCGCCGACCGCGTCGTCTTCGTCGACGACGGGCACATCGTCGCCGACCTCCCGCCGGACGAGTTCTTCGCCGACAGCAACACCCACCCCCGCATCCGGACCTTCCTGGACAAGGTCCTCTGATCGGCCCGAACCGGATTGAAGCCGTCGCTGCGACCAGCGGCGACGGCTTCGCTCCGCGGCCACCGAGCCCCGCCCGCAGGTTCCCGGCCGCCCGCGCCCGGGTCCGCGCGGCCCGTTCGGCCTAGTCTGGAGTCGAGCAGTCCGGGAGTAGTAGGAGCGTCGATGAGTTTTGAGGTCAGGTCAGCGCGCGGCAGCTCCCGCCGATGGCCGTACCCGCAGGTCAACGCCCTCGAACAGCTCAGCGACACCGAACGCGACGACGCACTGGCGTTCATGCGCCGGACCGGCGACCTGCTGATGATGCACAAGTTCGGCGTCGACGAGCTCATGACCAAGCTGCGGATCTGGAGCGAGGAGTTCGACTACTCCCACGAGCACGATCCGATCGAGCACATCACCTCGCGGATCAAGCGCCCGGAAGCGATCGCGGCCAAGCTGGCCCGGCGCGGGCTGCCGGTCAGCCCGGAGTCGGCGCGCGAGAACCTCACCGACATCGCCGGCGTGCGCGTGGTGTGCCCGTTCGTCTCCGACGTCTACCTCCTCCGCGACGTCATCCGCCAGCACCAGATCGAGATCGTGCAGACCAAGGACTACATCGCCGAGCCGAAGCCGAACGGCTACCGCAGCCTGCACCTGATCATCAAGATGCCCGTGCACCTGTCCAACCGCACCGAGCTGGTCGCCGTCGAGCTCCAGCTGCGCACCATCGCGATGGACTTCTGGGCCGCCGTCGAGCACGAGCTGCTCTACAAGAGCGGGGGCGAGGTGCCGGAGAACTTCGCCGCCGAGCTCAAATCCGCGGCCGAGACCGCAGCCGGGCTCGACGCCCAGATGGCCTCGCTGCACGAGCTCAGCGAGAGGGCGTCCGACTAGAGCTGCGTTCGAGCGGCGCCGTCGAGGAAGGCGGTGGTCGCGGCGGCGCTGACCTGTTCGACGCCCTGACCACCGCGAATGGACAGCTTGATCAAGGACGTCACCGATGCCGAGGAACGTGGCGGGCAGCGCTTCCGCATCGAGGTCGTCGCAGCGTGCCGTCCGCCTCGCCCCGGACCAGCAGAGCGCGGATCGGCTCCACGATCCGCGTTTCGACGGCCCGGGCGTCCACGAGACCGGGCGGCAGCTCCGCCAGCGCGACGTACTTGCGCCCCGTCGTGACGATGGCGCGACTCAACCGCGCGATCCCCTCCCGGGCCGGAAGTAGCGGTAGAGCGTTGCGCGACCGGCACCGGCCGCGGTGGCGATCTCGGTCATGCTGGCGTCGCGGCAAGTACCGCAGAATCACCCCGCTCCAGCGTCACCGGAGCCCTCGTGACCGCACCATCGCCACCGTCATGGCCGTCTTGAGCGCTGCGACCGCCTGCACGTGCTCGACACATCTTGCAGAGCAAGGGAATTCGCCCACCCACCCAACCGAGCGAGACACCTGCCGCGCAACAGGATCGCAACGCCGAGATCCGCGATCGACAGAGCAGCAGGGGTGGGTGAACAGCGGCGGCTGAAGTTGGCTCGCCGCATCAGCGCGTGCTTCCCTTACCTGGAATCCCTTCCACAGCAACGAATATGAGGAGAATACGGATGTTCCGACGAAGCAGGATCGCCGCCGTGGTCGCCTTCGCGGCCGGACTGCTGGGAGGGTCGTTCTCCCCGGCTCACGCCCAGGCACCCGTGCCCGCTCCCGGACACTTCACCGCGGACGGGGTGTACATCCACGCCGAACCCCGCCTCAACTCCCCCAGACTCGGCGAGGGCTTCAAGAACCAACCCGTGGACGTGCACTGCTACGCGCGAGGGGACGTGGTGGGCGACACCGACTTCTGGTACTACCTGACCGACCAGGCCACCAACGTAACGGGCTATTCCACGGCGACGTTGGTCATGCTGAACGGCCAAAGCGTGCCCCCTTGCCCTCGCGCCCTCTCTCCCACGCAATCCTGGTGAGGCTTCTTTCGCCTGGTGGCAACAGATCCCGCGCAACTCACCGGCATGCTCCGAAGCGACTGGCCGCGGCTTCTTTGGAGCGACGAGGGCGCTCTTCGGCGGACGGTGGGCTGAGCAGTTATAGTCCTAAAAGGACATATTGACGCGTCGACGACAGGCGCTCCGCCGTGGAACGCGCCACCAGCGGCAAGTTCCGCAGAATCAGCTCCCGCCGCCGACTGTCCCACGGCGGCCGTATCACGCCGTGCGGAGTTGCTTTTCCAGCGGTGTCGGGAAGGACGGGACCACCGGGATTCCGTTCAGGCGGGGCTGCAGCGCACGGGCGGCTTCCTGCACCGCACCGGCCGCCGCCGTGCCGCGATCGACCAGCAGGCTGGTGGCGATCTCCCCGTCCGGGCGCACCGCCCAGCCCCCGATGACCTCACCACCCCACCAGATCGTCGGACCGATGTTCCCGTTGCGGTCGAACAGGGGCCGGGAGTCCTCGGGCAGGTACCAGTCGCGTTCCTTCCAGCCCATGGGCGTGGGATCGAGCGCGGGCAGCAGCGCGGCGGTCGGGGCTGCGGGCTCGTCGGCCGCGGTGTCGTCGGCCATGACCAGCCCGCAGCCGACGTCGACGGTGTCCAGCGCGGCGAGGGCCTTCCTGGTGGCTCCGAGCGTCCAGCCCGTCCACCACTGGACGTCGGCGACGGTGGCCGGGCCGAAGCGCCGCAGGTACTGCTCGACCAGGCGGGCCTTGGCGTCCGGCAGCTCGGGGATTCCCCGCGGCCACCAGCTCGACGCCGGTTCCCAGGTGTGCGCGCGGGAGGTCCACGAGCCGCGCGGTTGCGCGCGGACCATCCGGCCCTCGGCCGCCATCATCACCAGGACGTTCGTGGTGATGTTGCGCTTCACGTCCCACTTCTTGCCCGACGTCGGCAGCAGAGCGGTCCGCAGCCGGGGCTCGTCGGCGGACAGCTGCGCCGCGGTGGCCGAACCGCGCTCCGCCAGCGCCTGTTCCACCGACGACTCCACCGATCGCAGCCACCCCTCGACATCGGCGGGCAGCTCCGGATCGGTGGGAATCGTGGTGAGTTGCTGGATCAGCCGTTTGCGCTGCCGGTCGGCGACCTCCAGCGACGCGGCGTTGTGCACCACCGGCACCAGATCGGTCGGCACCACGAACAGCGTGCGGCGCATCGCCAGCATCCGGACCAGCTCGCGGTCGTCGTACATGACCTTGGCGACATCCTCGAGCGACGCCGACGGGCAGCGGGCGAGCACCGACAGGAAGACCGTTGCCGGGTCCGTCGCGTGCAGCACCACCACGTCTGCCGCCGCCCGCACCGGGTCGCTCGCCGTCCCGGCGAGGTGCTGCCGGGCGACCAGCCGGGCCCGCCGCTGTTCAATGTCAAACCGCACGACGCCATTGCTACCAGCAGGCACCGACACGCGACGAGCTGACCCGGCATCCCCGATCGGTTGATGGCGACCGCGAGCTGCGGCAACTGCTCGGCGCGCAGCTGCGGCAGAGCGACCTGCCGGACACGCTCGAGGTCGGCGCCCAGTTCCGCAGGCTCTCCGGCGGCAGAAGCAACGATGTCCACCGCTCTCGTGCTGATCGGCGACCCGAGGGTGGTAGTGCTCGACGACTCACCACCGGTCTCGACCCGCAGGCCCGCCGCGACGCCTGGGAGCTCATCGAACTCGTCCGCGACCGCGGCGGCACGATCCTGCTGGTCACGCGCTTCATGGACGAAGCGCCACGGCTGTGCGACTCGCGGTGATCGACTCCGGCCGGGTCGCCGCCGTCGACATCCCGAACGATGTGGCCTCCAGCGTCGACGACACGCGTCCGGTGCTCCTCACCTGACGCAAGCGGCAGGTCAGCGGGTATCCGGAGCCGGGGCCAGGAACTCCAGACGGTTGCCGGGGTCGCCCTTCGCGCAGAACCTCCGGTGGCCGTGGAAGTCATCGTCCCAGGTGACCTCGACTCCCCTGCCCTCCAGCCGCTTCGCGAGGCCGTCGAGGTCTGCGACCAGGATGCCGGGGTGCGCCTTCTTCGCCGGGCGGGAGTCCTCCTCCACGCCGAGGTGGATCTCCAGGTCGTCGGCCCGGACCCACAGGCCGCCGCTGGCGGCGAGCACCGGCGGTTTCCGGGTCTCCGTCATGCCCAGCACGTCCACCCAGAACCGGCGGCAGTCGTCCTCGCTGTTCGGCGGGATCGACAGCTGCACGTGGTGCAGACCGAAGCCGAGCCCGGAAGTGGTCTCGGCGACGTCATCGGGCTGCGCGTTGTCGGGCAATTCCCCGGTTCTCTCCCATCGTCGCGATCCGGCGCTCAGTGGATCAAGACCGCTCACCCAGCGCCAGGTCTTCACTGCGGCGGGCCGTTCACCTGCTGCTGGGAGGCTCCCGATGCTTGGGCGTAGGCGGCGATGACCGCTTCGAGCGTTGCCGGGTCGATCACGTCGTCGATGTGCGAAAAACCGTTCGGGGCGCGGCGTTCGACCTCGTCGATGACGTTCTCCGGGCCGCCTCGGCGGTTTCGGAGCACGATCTCGCTGGTGGTCGCCAAGCGGTCGTGCTGGTAGGCCAGCAGTGCTTCGGCGGGATCGGAGCACTGCGCCAAGTGGCCGCCGAGGCAGGTGGCGTCGAGGATCGCCTGCCCTGCTCCGTTGGAGCCCATCGGGTACATCGGGTGGGCCGCGTCGCCCAGCAGCGTCACCCGACCGCGGGTCCAGGCGGGCAGCGGATCGCGGTCGCACATCGGGAACTCGAAGATCTCCTCGGTGGCCTCGACCAGCCCGGCGTGGTCGACCGCGGGCGACCGGAACCGCCCGATGTAGCGGGCCAGCTCCGCCCGGTCGCCGGGCCTGGCCCAGTCCTGGCGCTTCGGCGGCGCTGCACCGGGTTTCCCGGTCTGCACGCAGATCGCCCAGTTGGTGAGCCGGGTACCGGGACTCCGGCCCGCCGCGATCGGGTAGACGACCAGCTTGGCCGCGGTGCCACCTGCGACGATCATCGAACGGCCGCCGTCGAACTCCGGCCAGTCGGTCGCGCCGCGCCACATCATGACACCGTTCCACCGGGGAGGCCCTTCCGCTGGGAAGAGGATGGAGCGCACCGTCGAATGGATGCCGTCGGCGGCCACCAGGACGTCGCCGCGCTCGGTGACCGGGGCGCCACCGCGCCGGTCTGCGAAGTGCGCCTGGACTCCGCCGGCGTCCTGGGTGAACGCGGTGAGCCGGTGTCCGGTCCGCACCGCGTCGGCACCCAGGCGTGCTCGGACCGCACGCAGCAGCACGGCCTGCAACCTGCCCCGGTGCAGGCAGAACTGCGGGAAGTCGAATCCGGCGTCGAGCCCGCACGGCTTGCGCAGGATCACCGGCCCGAGTCGGTGGGCGTAGCAGAGCTCGCGAGTGCGGATCCCGATCTCGTCCAGCGGGTCGAGCAGGCCGAGCGCGGCCAGCTCCTTGACCGCGTGCGGCAGCGCGTTGATCCCGACGCCCAGTTCGGTGGTGTGTTGGCTCTGCTCGTGGACCGCGCAGTCGATTCCTTCGCGGTGCAGGTGCAGAGCGGTGGTCAGGCCACCGATCCCGGCTCCGACGATGATGACCTTCACAGTCGCCTCCTGCGCAGACCTCACCCCTAGGGTGGCCGAGGTGGGCGGAGTGCACTACCGCCGGTCGGCATCCGGTTGTTGGGCGGGGTCGATCGTCAGTCGGGCCCCTTGCGTTGGTTCTCTGTGGTCGGCCCCGGTTTCCGAGTTGATCGGGGCTTTTCTCGCGCGAAGTCGTCGATGCCTGCGCCTGGGGTGGGACGGTTCCGCGCGAATCGCGGAAGCCTCGGACCATCCTTGACCGTCGCGCTCACGAGCCGGCCGCTCCGCATTGACTGTTCGAGCGTTTGATTCGACGTTGAAGGTGCCGACTTCCCTCGGCGCAGAGGGTCACCGCCGTCTGCCGCCGAACGAGCACCCCGCGCCCGCGAACACGAGCAGGGTGTGTTTTCCGGCGGGTTTCCGGTATCGGTGATGGATCGGGGACGTTCAGGACGGCTTCGCAGGCGTGGTTTCGCCGCTTCCTGCTGAGACGTCGTCAGCTTCGGAATTCCGGTGATCTTCTTGCTGCGGCTTCTTGGTCGTGCTGCTGATCGGCTTGTCGTGTAGGGGTTTTCGCGTTTTCGGGGCCTTGATCACCTGATCGAGGGATGGTTATTGAATCGAAATTTCGTTCGATTGCTGTGAGAATGGGTGCGTGGACGTCATGGAGTTGGTTTCCGGGTCGGGTGCGGGTGATCGAAGCCCGCAGTCGGCTGTTGCGGCCTGCTCCGATTCGGAGCTGATGGCCGTGATCAGTGATGCCGAAGCCGTGATGCGGGCCGCGATGGCAGTGCAGCTGCGGGCCATCGCTGAAGCCGAGGAGCGTCGCATTCCCACCGGGCAGGGTGCGCGGAAGACCGAGACGTGGTTGCGGGCCACGCTCAACATCGCCGCGGGCGAGGCGAAGAACCGGGTGCTGGCGGCGCGGATGGCCACCGAGCGCACCAATCTGCAGGGCGAGACGATCCCTGCCGAACTGCCCGCCACGGCCGAAGCCATCGCTGCTGGGGCGATGACGGTGGCGCATGCACGAGTGATCATCGACGGCGTGCGCCGGATGGCACCGGTCTGCACTCCTGTCGAGCTGGGCCAGGCCGAGTCGATGCTTGCCGGATACGCGCGCGACCACTGCCCGCACGACTTGGCGAAGCTCGCCGAGCGGATCCGCTACTACTTCGACCAGGACGGGGCGTTCCGCACCGAAGAAGTTCAGCACGCATTGAGGGAGTTGCACTACGGCACCGCCGCCGACGGGATGACCGTGATCAACGCACGTCTCGACCGGGAAACCGGCGCGAAGTTCCGCGCTGCGCTGCAGCCGCTGGCCGCGCCCCGCCCCACCGTGGACGGCGAGCCCGACCCGCGCGGTCCCGGCCAGCGCAACGCCGATGCCCTCAACGCGCTGCTGGACATCGCCATCGCTTCCGAGCAGCTGCCGCGCTCCGGTGGCCAGCGTCCGCACATCACGGTGACCATCGACTTCGACGACCTCGCCCGTGCACTCCGGGAACCCGGCGTGCTCCCGGGAACTCTGACCGCGACCGGTCAGCCGATCACCGCCGCCAACGTCCGACGGCTGGCCTGCGATGCCGAGATCCTCCCGGTCGTCCTCGGCAGTGACGGACTCCCCCTGGACGTCGGTCGTGCCGAGCGGACCGCTCCGCCCCACCTCCGGGCTGCGCTGCAGTTGCGTGACGGCACGTGCGCTTTTCCGGCATGCGACCGGCCGCCGGGGACACCGGAGGCACATCACATCGAGAGCTGGGTCGATGGCGGGGCCACCGATCTGGCCAACCTCGTCATGCTCTGCGGCCACCACCACCGAGCCGTCCACACCCAGCACTGGACCATCACCGTCGAGGACAACCGACCGGTCTTCACCCCACCCACCACAGTGGACCCCGAGCGGAGACCGAGACCGGGCGGTCGGCCCGTCGGAGCCGAGCACAACACCCTCCTCCAGCAGGTCATCCCACGACCACGCCGATCCGAGGAGACAACACATGCCGCCTGAGCCGCCCACCTCGGGCGGCCGCCCCCGCACGCCTAAATCACCTGAACCGAGCGCGCCGGCTCCTCGGTCTCCGCCTGGTGCACGTGAACACCGCCCTGGATGCAACCCGCTTGGACCGCGTGGCCGTGGGCGTGCCGAACCTGGTCGACGGGGTCGGGCGGCAGCGGGCAGCGGCATTCGGCGGTCCCGGTCGGGGTACCCGAGGTGGCGACCGGACACGGGAGGTCGGCATGCAATCAGGTGGGCAGGTGGTCGTCGGGGTGGACGGTTCCCCGGCATCGCTGGCAGCTGCCGCGTGGGCCGCCGACGAGGCCGAGCTCCGGCACGCCGAGCAGGTGCGGTTCGTGATGGTGTCCGGTGATCGAACGACCGACGACGAAGCCCGGGCGACCGTCGGTCCGGTAACGAGCAGGTTCGCCGAGCGCCGGTCCGGCGTGGAGGCGACCTCCGACGTCGTGCGCGGCGACCCCGCCGACGTGCTGGTCGGGCTCTCCGGCAGCGCGGAGCTGGTCGCGGTCGGTTCACGCGGGCGCAGCCCGCTGGCCGCGACGATGCTCGGGTCGGTCAGCGCCAAGCTGGCCGCGCACGCGCTGTGCCCGACCGTGGTCGTGCGGGAGCACCGCAGCAGCGGGCCGGTGGTGGTCGGGCTGGACAACTCCCCGCGCAGTCGCGCTGCGCTGCGATTCGCGTTCGACGCCGCAGCAAGGTACGGGTGCGAGCTCGTGGCCGCGCAGGTGTGGCAGGACTTCGATTACGCACCCGTCGTACCGCCCCTGGACTACGAACTGGAACAGCTGCGCGATGGAGCTCTGCGCAGCCTCGCCGAGCAGCTGGCGGGATGCACCGAGGACTACCCGGACGTGCCGGTCGAGCGGATCGCGCCGCGCGGGCACCCGGTGGCCGCGCTCTCCGGTGCAGCGGAGCAGGCGCGGCTGCTGGTCGTCGGCCACCGGGGGCGCGGCGGGTTCACCGGTCTCCTGCTGGGCTCAGTGGCGATGGGCGTGCTGCAGCACGCGCAATGCCCGGTAGCCGTCGTCCGGGATGGGCACTGACGGGCTCGTGGCACCTGCACCCGTGTCACCGCTCGTCCACGGACTCCGCCAACCTCCCGAAGCGCATCATCACCTGCGGCATCCCGGGGAAGCCGAGGCCTGCCGCCAGCCCGGACCGGACCTCCGCCAGGTGCAGCGGTTGTGTCATGACGGAGACGACCAGCCCGCGAGCGGTCGCCTCCAGCCACGTCTGCTCCACCGCGGAACCCACGCGGATCTGTTCTGCCGGCCCATCGGCCCCGGAACCCACGAGGAGCACCGCTTCCCGCTGGATGCGCGCGGAGAGCACGTGCTCGTCGGGCAACCGGGTGCGGCCGGTGGTCAGGCCCACCGCGGCCAGCCCCCGCTCACCGAGCCCCTCGCGGCGCAGACCGTCACCGGTGACCGTCGTCCACGAGGAAAGCTCCCGCTGGTAGTCGGCGTTGCCGCGGAACACGCGCCCCGCGTAGGTCAGCAGCCTCGCAACGCCCAACGCCTCGTCGGCGCCGGAGACCCAGCGACCGGTGACCCCGGGAGCCGCGATGGCCTCCAGCAGCACGTCCAGGGTGCTCGCCGGCAGCCCCGGCCCGTCGAACGGGCGTCGGCAACTCCAGCGGTCGAGCACCGCTGCCCCGCGACGCCGCTCCGCTTCGCTCGGATCAGCCCGCCCGGTCGCGGTGACCGTGGCCGTCACCAATCCGGAACTGGAGCCGAACTCCACTTCCGCGGTCCATCTCAGGCTGCGGATGGCCAGCACCAGGTTCGCCAACGCCGCGCCGCAGGAGATGCGGCGGTCCCGGCCTTCCGGGTCGTGCTGCACCAGCAGGGTCGGACGTTCGCGCAGTTCCGCGCTCCGTCCGCGCAGCGCGAGCGACCACGGGCGCGAGTTGTGCACCGACGGCGCGTTCTGGACCGCTCGATTGATGACCACCGATTCCGCCGCCGACCACTCCCCCGGTGCCTGGCGGCCTCCGACCTCACCCGCGGCCGTGTTCATCCGCTTCCCCCCTTCGCCTCGGGTTGCTGGGAAGTTCGTCATGAGATCTCTCCACATCGGATCCGGTCACGCGCGACGTCTTCGCTCGGTCAGCGTCTCCAGCCGCCGCCGGTACTCCTCCTCGTCGATCTCCCCGCGCGCGAAGCGCTCCGCCAGCACCTCCTCGGCACGAGTGCTACCGGAATCAGATCGTCCGGTCCGCTGGAGGTAGCGCACCAGCGCGATGATCGCGACGACCACGAGCACCCAGAACAGCACCATCCCCACCGCCATCACCAGCATCCCGAGAAGGCCCCATGCGCCCCCGTAGTACATCGCGATCCCTCCCGCAACAGCGCGTGCCGCCACCGTGACTCCACTGTTCGTCGAGCTGCGGCACCGGCCAAGAGGCGATGGTCACCGGCCTGCCGAATGCGGTGAGTGACGACCCCGCTCACCGGCGGGGGTAACTGGACCGGAATCCGTATGGGCGGGGACTGCCCGGGGTAGTCCCGACAGGATCGCGTCCGGAGTGAGCTTGGGGGTCACCATGGTTCAGGGCTTCTCGACTGAGCCGGGTACGCACGGTCCGATCACCGACGCGCGGCGGGCCGCCATGCGCAAGGTCTGGGTCTGGGCGGTGATCATCGCGGTCGGTGGTTTCCTGTTCGGGTTCGACACCGGTGTGATCTCCGGGGCGCTGCTCTACCTCGCGCCGGAGTTCGACCTCAGCCCGGCGATGCAGGGCGGCGTGGTCAGCGTTCTGCTGCTCGGTGCGATGGTCGGCGCCCTGGGGATCGGTGGCATCGCGGACCGGCTGGGGCGGCGGCCGGTGCTCGGGCTGGAAGGTGCGGTGTTCCTCGCCGGAACCGCACTGGCCGTGTCCGCCCAGAACTACGCGACTCTCATGGTGGCGCGCGTCGTCCTGGGGCTGGCGGTCGGCTCCGCCTCGGCCACCGTGCCGATCTACCTGTCCGAGATCGCACCGACTGCGATCCGGGGCCGCGTGCTGACCCTCAACCAGCTGATGATCACCATCGGCATCCTCTCCGCCTACGTCGTCAACGTGATCTTCTCCCCAGCCGGCGCCTGGCGGTGGATGCTCGGCATGGGCGCAATACCGGCACTGGTGCTGGTGGCCGCGGGCCTCGGGCTCGTTCCGGAATCGGCGCGGTGGTTGCTCGACAAGGGCAGGCGCGACGAGGCCAAGCGCACGATCATGCTGGTCACCGACGAAGCGACCGCGGAGCGGTTGATCTCCGCCCACGACGCGCATCAGCATCGGCCGGTCCCGCCGCAGCGCGGCGAGACGCGGAAGTCCGGCTGGGCGGCGCTGCTCTCCGCGGCGGTGCGCCCGGCGCTGATCGTCGGGCTGGTGCTGGCCGCCGTGCAACAGTTCGGCGGCATCAACACGATCATCTACTACGCGCCGACCATCATGACCCAGACCGGGCTCAGCGCCTCGAACTCCATCGTGTACTCGATCGCGATCGGCGTGATCAACCTGATCATGGCCGTCGTGGCCATCAAGCTGATCGACAAGGTGGGGCGCCGTCCGCTGCTCATCATCTCGCTGGCGGGCATGGCGATCAGCATCGGGATGCTGGGCGCGTCGTTCGCGCTGGGCATGCCGCCGGTGGTGACCCTGCTGTTCATGGTCGTCTACATCGCCGTCTACTCGGGCGGTCTAGGGCCGATCTTCTGGACGCTGATCGGCGAGCTGTTCCCGCCGTCCGCGCGCGCCGACGGTTCCAGCGCCTGCACCGCCGTGAACTGGGCCTCCAACTTCACCGTGAGCGCAGCGTTCCTGCCCGTCGTCACGGCGATCGGTGCGGCCGACACCTTCTACATCTTCGCGGGAATCTGCGTCTTCGCGCTGCTTTTCGTCTTCCGCTACGTGCCGGAGACGCGGAACAAGGACTACCCGCAGATCGACAGCTCCCTGCGGCAGCGCTTCCACCTGCAGACGACTTGAGCGAGTTCACCGGAAGAGCCGGTCAGACCTTCGGAAAGGCCTGGCGGAGGGTTGCCGCGGACTTCTGGCCGCTGCTGCAGACCACTCTCGCGGTCGTCGTCTCGTGGGTGCTGGCCGGTCAGCTGCACAACAGCCCGTTCTTCGCCCCGGTCGCCGCGGTGGTCGCGCTCAACGCCGATCGCGGCGAGCGCGGCATCAACGCCGTCCGGCTGATGCTCGGCGTGATCGTCGGGATCGTGGTCGCCGACATCGCCCTGCTGGGACACACTTCGAGGACCGTCGTACTCGCGGGAGCGACGTTCGTGGCCATGCTGATCTCGTTCGCGCTGGGCGGTTCTCGGCTGGTGATCGCCCAGGCCGCGGCCGGGGCGATCCTCACCGTCACCATCGGAGATCCGGCAGCAGGCACCGGGCGTCTGCTGGATGCGCTGATCGGCGCCGGAGTTGCTCTGGTGATCTCGCAGGTGCTTTTCCCCGCTGAACCGCTGAAGCTGTTGCGGCGCGCGGAGATGGCGGCGCTGGACGAAGTCGCGACCGCGCTCTCCCTCACCTGCAAGGCGCTCCGGACCCACGACAACACCTTCGCCGCGCAGGCGATCGACACCCTGCGCAATGCGGAGGATCCGCTCAGCGCGCTTTCCGGCATCCGCAAGCGCATTCGCGACGTGGCGCGGCGGGCGCCGTACTGGTGGCGCGGCGTGGCCGCCATCCGCCGGGAGGCCGAGCATTCCGGTGAGCTCGATCTGCTCGACAGCAGTTGCGTGACGCTCGTGCGCACGGTGAAGGCGACCGAGGAGAACCGGGTGCTGCTGGCACCCGCGATCGAACAACTCACCTGTGCCGCACGCACTCTGCAGCACTCGCTCAACGACGGTGCAGCCCGCCAGCGTGCCGCCGACCGGGCGCTGACGGCCGCCCGCGCCGTCGCGGCGATCGATCCGGGCAGCGATCAGCAGCTCAGCGCGGCCTGCGGGGCGGTGCGCATGGTCGCCACCGACCTCGTGGTCTTCGCCGGAGTCGAGGTCGGCGAGGCCAAAGCCGCAGTGCGCGGCGAAATCGAGCGGCCCGCGGTGATTCCGCCGGTGGCGCCGAGGCGAATTCCCTTCGCCCACCGGTTCCGGTTGCGAGGTGCCGCACATCCGAGGTGACCCGGCTCAGCGCGTGCGGTGCGCGCGAGCCTGAAAGTTCAACCCAGGGAGGTTTCGGTGAGAGCGATGACGGTGGTGCCGGGCGTGCCAGGTACGGCCGGTGTCAGCAGCAGGCCAGAGCCCTCGGTCAGCGACGGCGACGTCCTGGTGGAGGGGCTGTCGGTCGGGATTTGCGGCACTGACGCCGAAATCGTCAACGGCGGCCACGGGGCCGCGCCATCGGGGCGCGAAGAGCTGATCCTCGGGCACGAATCCCACGGCCGCGTGCTCGAAGCGCCGGACGGCAGCGGATTCGCCGCGGGCGATGTCGTCGCGGGCATCGTGCGGCGGCCGGACGACTGCCCGTGCTGCCGGGCCGGGCAGTGGGACTTCTGCCGGACCGGCCGCTACGTCGAGCGCGGGATCCAGCGCGCGGACGGTTTCGGCAGCCAGCGCTGGCGGGTGCCGGCGGAGTTCCTGGTCAAGCTCGACCCGGGCCTCGGCGAGACCGGCGTGCTGATGGAGCCGACGACGATCGTGACCAAGGCGTGGGAGCAGGTCCAGTACATCCGCCGCCGCGCCTGCCACGTCGGCGACGTCGCGCTGATCACCGGCGCCGGCCCGATCGGGCTGCTCGCGGCGATGATCAGCGTGCAGCTCGGCTACGACACGCACGTCTACGACCGCAGCGACGCCGGTGCCAAACCCGAACTGGTCAGAGCTCTTGGCGGCACCTTCCACGTCGCCGACGCGGTCACCGACATCGGGGTCCGCCCGGATGCGGTGGTGGAGGCCACCGGCGCCGGGGTCGTGGTGGCCGACCTGATGCAGGTGGTGGGGCCCAACGCGGTGCTCTGCCTGACCGGCCTCGGTTCGGGCACGCACCGGATCCCGATGGAGATGGACCGGGTCAACAGCTGGTTCGTGATGGGGAACCAGGTGGTGGTCGGCTCGGTGAACGCCAACCGCAGCCACTACGAGCGAGCGGCGGACCACCTGGCGGGAGCGGACCGGGGTTGGCTGCGGGCGCTCCTGACCCGCAAGGTCCCGCTGTCCTCGTGGACCGACGCCCTGGAGCGCAGGCCGGACGACATCAAGGTCGTCGTGGACCTGCAGGCCTGACCCGGCCCGCGATCGCCTCCCGCGGTTCTCGCCCGTGCTGGCACAATCACGCGGTTGTGACGACCCAGCAGATCCTGGAGCGCGAAGCGCGCACCCGTTCCGAAGCGGACGCACTGGTGGCCGAACTGGGGCTGGAGGCCGAGCTGTCGGCGATCGGCTCCCCGACCCGGGTGGGCAGCTCGGCGCTCGGCGTGATGGTCCGTCGCGATGTCGACATCACCGTGACCTGCGCCGAACTCGACCGGGCCACGCACCGCGCGGTCGCCCGCCTCGGCGCGGAGCTGGCGCTGCACGAGCAGGTTCGCGAGGTGCGGCTCCGCGACGACACCGGGCGGTGGAACACCGACCCGATGTACCCCGATGGCCTGTACCTGAACATCTCGTGTCGCGACACCGCGGGTCACGAGTGGACGCTCGACATCTGGTTCGTCGACGAACCGGACCGCCAGCCCGACCTGGCGCACCTGCGCACGCTGGGCCCGCGGTTGGACGATGCGGCACGCGCAACCGTGCTGGCCATCAAGCACGAGCTGGCGACCCGGCCCGAGGACCCGATCGCCAGCTACGAGGTCTACCGCGCGGTGCTCGACCACGGCGTAGCCACTCCCGAGGAGTTCGCCGCTTGGCGGGTGCGCGGCTGAGCGGCCGAAGCGGCTCTCAGGAGTCGGCTGCTTTCCGGCGGGCCGCGCGGCTCGCGGCGAAGCCGAAGGCCACCGTCGCCACCGCGCTCACCGGCAGCGTGATCGACATCCGGGGCAGGTCCAGCAGGTTCGCCCAGGCCCACGGGACGAACGGCCACAGGTGCTGCTGGAGCCCGGTGCCGCCGATCAGGATGCCGAGCAGGACGCCGATGACGGCGACCGTCACGCTGATCACCAGCGAGGTCCGGACCGCCAGCCAGAGACCGGCCGCGGTGAGCATCGCGCCGACCACCGCACCGGTGAGCGCGATCGGCCAGGTGTGCGCGAGCGGCAGTCCTGCCGCCAGGTACACCAGCGCAGTGGCCAGCGAGACGAGCGCGGTGATGGTGAGCGTGATCCCGGTCAGCGCCAGTGCCGGCCCGGTGGTTCCGGTGGGCCGGGCTGCGACCGCTCGCCAGCCCTGGCCGGTGGCCTGCCAGATCACCATTCCCAGCACGGAGGTCCCGATCGGCAGGACCACCAGGGTGAACAGCTCGACGCTGCGCGCCGGGTCGTGCCAGGGCAGCCACAGCGCGACCATGCCGACCGCCGCCGGGCACAGCCACCACAGCGCGGTCCGGTTCAGCGTGGCCAGCATCGCGCGCAGCACCCGGGGGTGGCCCGGCCGCTCCGCTTCGGCCGCCGCCTGCGCGGCTCGCTCAGGTTCGGACCGTCGAGATGCCCGGGGAACCGGCCGGTTCAGGCGAGGTAGGAGCAGGAACGGCACCGCGAGGACTGCGCCCAGCAGCATCGGCGCCCACGGCGAGGCCGCGGCCAGGGGATCGCCCGGCGGCAGGGCGATGCCGTTCGCATGGGTGCCCGTGATCGGCAGCGCGCCGCGGAGCATCCAGGTGAACGGCAGGAGCGGCCACGACGGGGATTCGGCGAAGAGCACGCCCAGCACCGTCCACACCAGACCGCCGCCGAGGACCACGAGCCAGCCGACGTGCATCGCCAGCCACAGCAGCATCGCGACGACACCGAGCTGCGACGCCCACAGCACGACGAGGAGTTCGACGGCGCGTCCCCACGGGATGCGGGTCACGTCGGACAGCAGGCCGATCACCAGCAGCATCGGAACGACGGCCAGGAAGTTGAGCAGGAGGACCCGCATCGCCAGGTCGGTGAACCGGCTCAGGCGGCGGAAGACCGGGCGCACCGGCCGGTACCAGGTGCCGCCGCCCCGGGCCGCGCGGTCGATGCGGGACGAGCCGGCCACCAGGAGTGCGGTCAGCATCGGGCCCGCGAACACCGCCCACAGGTTCTGCTGGCCGAAGGCTCGCTCCCAGCCGGCGCCACCGCCGATGCCGACCATCACCACCGTGTTGACCAGGCCGAACGCGAGCCCGGCCAGCGGCAGGCGGGCCACCGCGCTGCGCCGCCAGGTGGCGAACTCGGCCCGCAGGCTCTGCGGCAGCCCGATCTGCGCCGTCATGCGCGCACCCCGGTTCCGGTCAAGGCGAAGTAGGCGCGTTCGAGGTCGCCGTCCGGGGCGAAGTCGGCGATGCCGCCCTGGTATCGGAGCCGTCCCTCGGCGATCAACCCGATGTCGTCGGCGAGTGACGCCACTTCGCCGAGCAGGTGGCTGGACAGCACCACGGTGCGGCCGCCGTCGGTGAACCGGCGCAGCATGGTCCGCAGCGCGGCGATGCCCTCCGGGTCCAGCCCGTTCTGCGGTTCGTCGAGGATGAGCAGGTCCGGGTCGCCCAGCATCGCCATCGCCAGCGCGAGGCGGCCCTTCATCCCGGTGGAGAAGCTCTTGGCCTTCTTGCGACCGGCGTCGCTCAGCTCGACGGCGGCCAGCACGCGCTCCACTTCTGCCCCGGAAACTCCCAGCAGGTGCGCGTGCACCGCCAGGTTCTGCCGCGCGGAGAGGTGACCGTAGTAGCTGGGGCCGTTGATGCTCGCTCCGATGCGCGCCAGCGCTCCCCGGCTCCACGGTCGCCCGAACAACCGGATTTCGCCGGAACTGGGCGGAAGCAGGCCGAGGAGCATCTTCAGCGTGGTGGACTTGCCCGCGCCGTTCGGGCCGAGCAGACCGTAGATCCGGCCCGGCCGCACCACCAGGTGCACCGAGTCCACAGCGGTCACGGAGCCGAAAGTCCTGGTGAGACCGGCGGTCTGGACGACCGGGATCTCCCCGGGACCGGACGAGGGTGGACGCATCGACGAGCTCCAATCTGCTACATCGTGTAGCAATTCGTGGCGCGCGAAGTCCCGCGCCGGGAGGGAGTGCTGATCAGGAAGTCACAGCAGGACGACCACCAGACCGGCGGCCAGTGCTGCGACGGCGCGGACTGCCCACGTCCGCCACACCGGGAGATTCTTGGGCGCAGCAGCCAGCGCCTGCGCCCGGTGGACGAGTTCGACGTGCGGATCGAGGAAACCCGTCCCCGCCGGAACGAGATCTCGCCTCGCCATGGCGTCGATCTGAGCGCGGAGAGCACGCGCGACGGCGGGCGCACCCAGGGCGGCACGCGCCCGCTCGTCCGCCCGGAGCTCGGCCGCCAGCCGGACCTCGGCGAGCACCGCGCGCCTGCCCGGAATCCACCACCAGGACCGCAGCAGGCAGGTGGCCAGGAATATCCACAGTGGATGGCGGGCCCGCGCGTGGGCGCGCTCGTGCTCGATGATCGCGGGCGCGGCCGCGGACTCCGCGGTCGCCCGGTCCAGGACGATGCGCGGGCGGAACAACCCGGCGGTGCAGGCCACCTTCTCGCGCGAGCGGACGAGCCGCAGGTCGCCGCGCCGCTCGGGCGCCAGCGCGGCGACCCGGCGAGCACCGCGGATCACCTGGGCGAAACCGAGGGCGAAAGATGCGGCCAGCGAAGCGATCGGCAGCACGAAGAGAAGCAGCAGCACCTCGCCCGCCACGACGGTGAGCAGATCGTCGCCGTCGACCAGGACGTGGTTGCTGATCCCCCACGCCAGCGGCGCGCGCCAGGGCACCGCGTCGCGCAACGGGCTCTCCGGGAGGTACGGCACCGACATCGCCAGGAACGGCGTCATCGAGACGAGCACGGCGAGGAAGAACCGCTCGCGCGGCGGCAACCGCCGGATGACCCGCTTCGCCGCGTGCCACCCGGAGACCACTGCCAGCGGCCCCCACAACACGATGACGACCTGCGGATAGCCGAGCCAGTCGATGCTCATCGCGCACCACCGGGCTCATCATGGTCCTCGATCTCCGCCAGCAGGGCGCGCACCTGCGCGAGCTGTTCGGTGTCGTCGCGCACCGCGCGGACGAAGTTCGCCACGGCGAGGTCGCCGAAGCCGTCGACCAGCTGCCGCACCTGGGCGGCCGCCACCTCCTGCTCCACCTCGGACCGCGACCGGCTCGGCCAGTACACGTACTGGCGGCCTTCCTTGCGGCGAACCAGGAAACCCTTGCCCACGAGCCGCTCCATCACCGTCTTCACCGTGGTGTAGGCCTGGTCCCCGCGCAGCCGCTTGACGCACTCGGCCACGTCCATCTCGCCACCGGACCAGAGCACGTCGAGGATCGCCAACTCCAGCGGCCCGAAGTGCGCCGCCAGCCCCCGCCGCTTCGACATGCTACGGACCGTAGCAGAAGCCGGGGCGGCGATCCCGGCGAGGCCCGTTCTCGCTTTTCACCGGTGAACGACGGGAATCACCGAAACCCGCCACGGCCACCCATCGGCCCAGAGCCGGGAAAAGTGCGCACTCCCGAGCGCCGCCGAAATGGCGCGACCCGATTTCCACCGGTCCACATTCGACGCAGCCGAACACCTCCCCGAACCTGCCCATCGAAGCCCCGCGGGGAGCCCTCTCAAAATCACACACCAATCAGAAACCACCCGGCCAGCACTCGAACACCAGCACCGAAGCGAACAATTCTGCACAACCCCAGCCATCCGAACCCGGCCGAAGTCCACAATGAACGCGACATGGTGGGCGCGCCCGCACCCGACGCCGAATCGATCCGTCACGTGCCTTAATCGACCACAATGGAAGCCCGACACAGCGGAACTGAATCACCGAAAGCACCAGCGGCGCGGCCTGGAGCCAGAAGGAGGCACTGATCTGCGCAAATGCACCAAGGAAACCTTCAGGAACCGCATTTGGGCAAGTGAGACGAGGTGCCATTATTACCGAAGACAGTGGCCGGAAAATTGATAATGTGTGAATAACAGTTAACCCGACATGTGATGCGCGTCTCACCCGGACTGCCGATTGAGCGGAATGCGGCGGCCGGTAGTCTGACTTTTGGTCAGCGATGGACCGTGCGGTCGATCGATGCAACTGGGGCTCTCATTCGAATAGGTTTCGTCGCTCGTTCATGGTGCGGCAATGCCGCCGCGCCGAGCGCGTGAGTCGCTGGCTTCATTTCACACAATTCGACTCGGCAGACTTCTCGCGCAGACCCGGGCCGGGCCGAACCGAACCTGCTTCACCGAAACAGCTCAGCCGAACCGAGAAGCAACCCGGATCAGACGATCAGCGCAATTCCGGTCCGGCACCAGCAGCAATCCAGCAATCGTTTCCACGAATTCACGGGCACCTGGATTCCAAGGACGGTGGTGCTCGGACGCACCCCCGAAAAGACCGCGGACGTGAAGGAGAGCAGGTGGCAGAACACCTGGTGATCGCGGACCTCGACGAGACATCCGTCGTGCACGGCGTGCACGGCGCGGACGGCGCGTCGGAGTGGAAGTGCTTCGCCCGGCGGGACAACCTCTTCGGGCGCTGGGAGGCGGTCGAGTGGGCCGCGCTGCCGCCGGGCGGGATCAGCGGCGCGCACGTCCACACCCGCACCGAAGAGCTCTACTTCATCATCTCCGGCACCGGGGTCATGCTCCTCGACGGCCAGGAGCACCCGGTCGAGGCCGGTCACGTGATCCTCAACGGCCTCGGCACCCGGCACGGCCTGCGCAACACCGGCGACGACCGCTTGGAGTGGCTCGTCATCGAGGTGGTGGGGCCACCGATGGCAGCCGTCTACGCCCATCACCAGCAGCAGATCGACGTAAGGGGATGACGATGAGCAACGCCGTGGTGATCAACCTCCGCGAGGTGCGGGAGATCGACGCCGGGGACTTCCTCAGCGGCCCGCTCGGGCGCGTCCGCCTGCCGCAGCTCCAGCCCGGCCAGCGGGAAACGCTGATCGCCGAGGGCCAGGAGCACACGCTGTTCGTCGTGCGGGGCAACGGCGACGCGGTTTCCGGGTCGGCGACCGTGGCACTGCGGCCCGGCGTGGCGCTGACCCTGCCGCTGGGCAGCGAGGTCGCGGTCACCGCCGGCGACGAAGGCCTCGAGCTGTTCACCGCCAGCCTCGCCACGCCGCAGAGCCCGGGAGCCGCCGAATGATCGTCACCAACGCCGGCGGGCTGAGCCGGACGGCGGACGGCAGCGCCTGGCGCTGCCTGGCCCGCCGCGGCATGCTGCACAGCGAGTGCGAGGCCATCGACTACCTCCGGTTGCCGCCGGGCGCCGCGCGGGACGGGCGCGGCCGGGACGGCGTCGAAACGGCCTGGTTCGTCCTCAGTGGACATGGCCGCTTCGTCGACGGCGCGGATCGCTCCACCGCACTGCGCCCCGGAGATCTACTGTTCGCCGCCGGCGGTGCGCGCGGATCGGTGCACAACGATTCTCCCGGTGAGCTCGAACTGCTCTCCCTGACGGTGCTGCCCACCGCGGTGACCGATCGGCTGCCCGCGCGGGTTCCGGTGGCGCCGTGGCTGCTGGCCGGGGGCGACCATGACTGACCGGCTGGTGATCACCACGCTCGACGAGCCGTCCGAGGTCCACGAGATGCACGGCGGCGAGCTGGTCGCGCGGTGGAAGTGCCTGGTGCGGCGGAACAACATGTTCGGGCCGTGGGAGGCGGTGGAGCGCTCCTCGCTGCCGCCGGGCGCGGCCAGCGGCGTGCACCTGCACAGCCGGACCGAGCAGTTCGACTACGTCGTGTCCGGGCAGGGCGTCATGACGATCAACGGCACGGACCACCCGGTCGCCGCCGGTGACCTGATCACGACCTGCCTCGGCACCCGGCACGGCATCCGCAACACCGGCACCGAGGACCTGATCTGGTTGGTCATCGAGGTTTCCGGCCCCAGGATGGCGGAAGGCGTGCCGGACTCGGGCACCGAGGACGTCCGCGCCGAGGTGATCGACCTCCGCGAGGCCCGCGACGTCGACGCGCTGGACTACCTCGCCGGCCCGCTGCGCCGGGCGCGGCTGGTGCGCCTCGACTCGGGCCGCACCGAGTCCTTGGTGGCCGACGACCAGGAGCACGTGCTCTTCACGCTGAGCGGCACCGGGACCGCGACGGCCGGTGCCACCACCGTTCCGCTGCGCCACGGGGTGTCGGTTGGCCTGCCGCACCGCGGTGCCGCGTCGATCGAGGGCGGACCGGGCGGAGTGGAGTTCTTCGTGGTGAGCCTTGCCGTTCCGGCGAGCGCGGGAGGTGCGGCGTGATCGTTTCGCGAACCCACGACGGTCTCACCGAGACCTTCGACGGCGAGCTCGGCAACGCCGTGTGGCGGTGCCTCGGGCGCCGCGGGATGTTGTTCAGCGAGTGCGAGTCCTTCGACTACGTCCGGCTCGCACCGGGATCCGCCCTCGACGAGCGCGGCCGCGGCGACATCGAGGAGGCGTGGTTCGTGCTGCGCGGCCGCGGCGAGTTCCTCGCCGACGGCGAGGCTCCGCTGCGGCTCCGCGAGGGCGAGCTCGTCCTCTGCTCCCACGGAACCGCCGGCAGGTGGCGCGCTACCGAGGACTCCCCGCTCGAACTGCTCGTCCTGGCGCTCATGCCCGCTTCGGTGAGCCGACGGCTCCCGACGAGAACTCCGGCCGACTGACCCGAGCACCGACTGACACCAGAAGGGAGGGGACGTGTGAGCCACCAGCGCATCGAGGTCGACGTCCTCGTCGTGGGTTCCGGGCCGGTGGGCGCCACGTTCGCGCGCACGCTCGTCAACGGCGGGCGCCAGGTCGTGGTCGTGGACGCCGGTCCGCAGCTGTCCAGCAGACCGGGTGAACACCTGAAGAACCACCTCGCCTACCAGCACAGCCACGAGCGGTTCGGCGCGCTGATCCGCGGCCACCTGCACCCGCTGTCGCGCCCGTCCCGCGCGGTGGTCCCGCCGGAGGAGCTGATCAGCCTGGCCGCGGGCGTCGCCACCTACGCGGTCGGCGGCATGGCCACCCACTGGACGGGCGTGACGCCCCGGCACCACCCGACCGTCGAGCGCTCCAGCGCCATCCCGGCGGCCGACTGGGATTCGCTCTACGGCGAGGCCGAGGCGCTCCTCAACACGCGCACCGACCTGACCGCGAGCGCCATCTCCCACCAGGTGGTGCTCGACGCGCTCGCCGCCGAGTACGCGGAACTGCCCGCGCCGTACGGCGTTCAGCACCTGCCGATGGCCGCCGAGCGCCGCGCGGACAACCCGAGGCTGGTGCGCTGGACCGGTGTGGACACCATCCTCGGCCCGCTGGCCGACGGCGGCGCCGACGGGTTCGTCCTGCGCGAGCAGCACCAGTGCACGCGACTCGTGCCCGCGGCGGACGGGTCGCGCATCGAGTACGCCGAGATCGTCGACCACACCACCTGGCGGACGTTGCGCGTCGAGGCGAGCACGTACGTCGTCGCCTGCGGCGCCGTGCTCACCCCGCAGCTGCTCCACGCCTCCGGGATCCGCCCGCCGGCGCTCGGCCGGTACCTCACCGAGCAACCGGTCGCCTTCTGCCAGATCCTGCTCCGGGACGACCTGGTCGAGGGTGTCGCGGCGGACCCGCGCTTCGCCGAGCGGGTGGCGGCCCACCGGGCCGGCCACCCCGGAGACGCGGTGCCGATCCCGCTGGACGACCTCGATCCGAACGTGTGGATCCCGGTGTCGCCGGAGCGCCCGTGGCACTGCCAGATCCACCGCGATCTGCCCTACGACGACATGGTCGTGGACCCGGACCTCGACGGCAGGCTGGTGGTCGACCTGCGCTGGTTCGGGCTGGTCGACCCGAGGCCGGAGAACCGGGTCGTCTTCTCCGACACCGCCCGCGACCGCTACGGCATGCCGGAGGCGGGCTTCGAGTTCTCGCTCAGCGACTCCGACCGCGCCCGGCAGCACCGGATGATGGCGGACCTGCGGCGAGCCGCCGCCGCGCTCGGGCCGTACGTGCCCGGTTCCGAGCCGAGGTTCATCCTCCCCACGCTGCCGCTGCACATCGCGGGAACCACCCGGATGGGCACCGACCCGGACACCAGCGTGGTCGACCCCGGTTCCCGCGTCTGGGGCGTGGAGAACCTCTACCTCGGCGGCAACGGCCTGATCCCGACCGGCAACGCGAGCAACCCGACGCTGACGAGCGTGGCGATGGCGCTGCGCGCCGCACGCGGGATTCTCCGCGCCGGGCGAGCATTCCCGGCGGAGAGGGCACTCGCATGAACAGCCCGCGCGAACCACGGCAGTGCTCAGCCGCACGTCGGAGGAACGTGGCGCGACCCGGCCAGGAGAAACCCCGAAACGCACGACCGATCGCGAGCGCGACCAATCGCGGAAAGGCGGCACAGCACCCATGAGCGGCCCCGGATACCTGTTCCTCGGTGACGAAGAGAGGGCGCTGGTCCAGCAGGCGCTGGACGAGTGGCACCTGAACCGCTACCGGTTCGACGAAGCGGCCGGACCGTCCATGGTGTACTCGCTCGAGCGCGAGTTCGAGCAGCGCACCGGCGCCCCGCACTGCCTCGCCGTCAACAGCTGCACGTCCGCGCTGCTCACCGCGCTGGTGGCGCTCGGCGTCGGCCCCGGTGACGAGGTGATCGTGCCTGGCTACACGTTCATCGCCTCCATCGCCGCGATCGTGCACCGCGGTGCGGTCCCGGTTCTCGCCGAGATCGACGAGTCCCTCACCCTCGACCCGGCGGACGTGGCGCGCCGGATCACGCCCGCGACGAAGGCCATCGTCGCAGTGCACATGCTCGGCGCTCCGGCCGACGTGGGAGAGCTGCGGCGGATCGCCGACGAGCACGGTCTCTTCCTCATCGAGGACGCCGCACAGGCTTGCGGTGGCCGGTACCGGGGCCGTGCGCTCGGCACCATCGGGGACGCCGGGGCCTTCTCGCTCAACCTGTTCAAGATCATCACCAGCGGGGACGGCGGGCTGCTCACGTTGGCCGACGACACGGCTTACGAACGCGCCTTCGCCTTCCACGACCACGGGTTCAAGCCGCTGCGGCAGGGCATCGCCGACGCCGATTCGCTGTTCGGGATGAACCTGCGGATGCACGAGCTCAGCGGCGCCGTGGCACTGGGCCAGCTGCGCAAGATCGACGACATCCTGGGCGTGCTGCGCAAGCAGAAGACGGCGTTGCTGGACGCGATCGGCGAGCTGCCGGGCGTGACCCGCAGGCGCATCAACGATCCGGATGGCGAGTGCTTCTCGTTCCTGGTCCTGCAGTTCGAGACCGTCGAAGCGGCGCGCGCGGTGGCCGAACGGCTGGGCACCTCCACGCTCATCGACTCGGGCCGCCACTACTACGGGAACATGCCGCAGCTGCTCGCGCGCCGCACGCCCACGCCCTCGGAACACCCCTTCGCCTCCAGCGACCGGCGGTACGAGGCGAACATGCTCCCCCGCACCGACGAGATCCTCGGCCGGTCGATCGCCCTGTCGGTCGGCGTGGTCGACGCCTATCTCGGCTCGGGAGTCGGCATCAACCCGCTCTCGTCGCCGGACGAGATCGCCGCCGCCGCCCGCGCCGTCCAGTCAGCAGTCAACGAAGTGGTTGCGATGAAATGAACACACATGCGGTCGAAACCGCACTGACGGAGGCAACAGCCATGGCCCATCAGTGGCAGGCCCAGGCCGAGCAGACCATCACCTACGAAGTCCGGATGACCGACGGCGTCCTCGACCCGTCCAACCGAGCGCTGCTGGACGCCGGAGCGACCGTCCGCACCGATGAGCCCCGCCGGTTCATCGTGATCGACGCCAACGTGCTCGAGATCTACGGCGATGCGCTCCGCAAGTACCTCGCGCACCACAACTGCGAGTACCGGTTGTGCGTGCTGTCGGCCTCGGAGGAGGCCAAGACCATGGAGTCGGTGTTCACCGTGGTCAACGGCCTCGACTCGTTCGGCATCTCGCGCAGGCACGAGCCGATCATCGCCATCGGCGGCGGGATCGTGCTGGACATCGCGGGCCTTGCCGCCAGCATGTACCGGCGCAGCACGCCCTACGTCCGGGTGCCCACCTCCCTGATCGGGCTGGTCGACGCAGGTGTCGGCATCAAGACCGGGGTGAACTTCGGCTCCCACAAGAACCGGCTCGGCACCTACTTCGCGCCGACCGCGGCGCTGCTGGACCGCGGCTTCCTGGCCACTGTGGACGACCGGCACATCAGCAACGGCCTCGCCGAGATCCTCAAGATCGCGCTGATCAAGGACGCGGTGCTGTTCGAGTTGCTGGAGGAGCACGCCGAACTGCTGCTCGCCGAACGGCTCACCGGCCAGACGCCCACCGGCGACGTGGTGGCGCGGGAGGTGTTCAGCCGCGCGGTCGGCGGCATGCTGGAGGAGCTGGAACCGAACCTGTGGGAGCAGAAGCTGGAGCGCCTGGTCGACTACGGCCACTCCTTCAGCCCCACCCTGGAGATGCGCGCTCTGCCCGCGCTCCTTCACGGCGAGGCCGTCACCGTTGACATGGCGCTCACCACGGTGCTGGCCGAGGCGCGCGGCATGGTGTCCACACCGGACCGCGAGCGGATCTTCCGCCTGATGCGCCGGCTCCGGCTTCCCGTCTGGCACCCGCTGCTGGAGACCGGTCTGCTGGAGCACGCGTTGCGGGAGACCACCCGGCACCGGGACGGGTTGCAGCGGATGCCGATCCCGGTCGGCATCGGCGGGGCCCACTTCCTGCACGACCTCACCGTCGCCGAGCTCACCGGCGCGGCCGAGACGCTGCGCGAGCTGGGAGGCGACCGATGACCCGGCGGGGCATCCCCGGCGCGGTCGCGGTGCACCACGTCGCCTACACGGTGCCGGACCTCGACCAGGCCGTCGAGTTCTTCACCGACGTCATCGGCGCCGAACTCGCCTACACGCTGGTGCAGGACGCCGCGGGCGACTGGATGACCCGCAAGCTCGACGTGGACGCCGCGGCCACCGCCCGCATCGCCATGCTGCGGCTGGGCCCGGTGACGAACCTGGAGCTCTTCGAGTACACCGCGCCCGACCAGCGGCGGCAGCTGCCCCGCAACAGCGACTGGGGCGGTCACCACCTGGCCATCCACGTCGCGGACGTCGACGCCGCTGCGGAGTACTTGCGGGCGCAACCGGGCGTTCGGGTGCTCAGCACCCCGGAGACCATCGCCGACGGCCCCATCGCGGGAGACCGCTGGGTGTACTTCACGACGCCGTGGGGGATGCAGCTGGAGCTGATCAACCTGCCCCCCGGGGCACCGTTCGAGCAGCAGACGGACGTGCGGCTGTACCAGCCGGACGGATCCTGGTCCGATCGAATAGGAGGTTCATGAGCCAGCAGCACGACGTTTCCCCCGAGCAGCCGGCGATCGTCCCGGCGGGCGAGGGCGAGACGATCTGGTTCGACGGCAACGTCTACACCGTCAAGATCAGCGGCAAGGCCACCAACGGAGCCCTGTCCGTCCTGGAATCCTCCATCCTGCCGGGATGCGGCCCGCCGCCGCACGTGCACACCGAGTCCGACGAGGTGTTCCACGTGCTGTCCGGCCAGCTGGAGTTCCAGGTCGGCGACTCGCGGTTCACCGGCAAGGCCGGGGACTACGTCTTCGTCCCGCACGGCACGCCGCACTGCTTCAAGAACGTCGGCGTGCACGTCGCGCACACGATCTTCGCCTACACCCCGGCCGGTTTCGAGGAGTTCTTCCTGGCGTCGGGCCAGCCGGCGGTGCCGAGCACGCCGGTGCCGCAGTGGGGTCCGGAGGAGTTCGCGAAGGCGGTGGCGATCGCCCCGCGCTTCGGCTGGGAAGGACCGAGCACCAAGTAGTTCGCCCGAACGCACCGCGCGCCGCCCCGGGCCGGGGCAGCGCGCGGTGCGCGCGCACGACCGGAACCGAGGGTAGGACCATGACGTTCACCGAGCTCAACCCGTTCCCGGTCACCGACCCGGTGGCCGGCTTCGACACCACCGCCTTCGACTTGGACGCCTACCTGCGGCGGATCGACCACCCGCGCGTCGAACCGTCCGCGGCCGCGCTGCGCTCGCTGCACAGCGCGCACGTGCGGGCCATCCCGTTCGAGAACATCGACGTCGCGCTGGGCAGGCACCGCGGGATCGAGCTGCCCGCCATCGTGGACAAGCTGGTCCGCCGCGACCGAGGTGGCTACTGCTTCGAGCACGGGCTGCTCTTCGCCGCCGCGCTGGAGGAGCTCGGGTTCACCGTCCGGCGCAGCTTCGCCCGGGTGCGGCCGGACCACGAGCGCGGCTCGTACACCCACATGCTCGCGGTGGTGCCCGTCGACGGGACGGACCACCTGGTGGACGTCGGCTTCGGCGCCTGGGTGATGCACCCGACGCCGCTGATCGACGGCGCCGAGGTGGACCAGGCCGGCTGGCGGCACCGGATCCGCCGGGACAACGGCCACTGGGTGTTCGAGAAGCACACCGCCGACGGCTGGGAGGCGCTGCACGCCACTCTCGGCCTGCCCGCCCGGCAGGTCGACTACGAGGTGTTCCACCACTACACCTCCACCCACCCGCGCTCCCCGTTCACCGGCCAGCTGGTGGTGATGCGGCTGACCGACGGCGTGGTGCGCAAGTTCGTCGGGCACCGGCTCATCACCGAGCACGCCGACGGCCGCGTGGAGACCGCCGAGATCACCACCGACCAGCTCGCCGGCACCCTGCGCGCGCTGGACGTCGAGCTGACCCCGGCCGAGCTCTCCGCGCTGCAGGAGTTCTACGAGTCCGCTGAGGACACCGAAGCGCTGTGACCGCGCTCGCCGGCGGACGCGGCCACCGGCTGCCGCTGCGAGAGGCGGAACAGCACCGCGACGAGCACCGCCACGCCGATGCACAGCGCACCGAGCACCCACAGCGAGAGGTCCATGGCGGCCGGGTACTCCGGGCCTGCCAGGGTTCCGGAGGTCCGGGCCGCCAGCACCGCGCCGATCACGGCGATGCCGAGGGTTTCCCCGGTCAGCTTGGTGGTGTTGAACATGCCCGCGGCCATGCCCGACTGCTCGGCGGGCATGCTGCTGACCGCCAAGCCGTCCAGCAGCCCGGTCGCGATGGCGATCCCCACGCCCATCAGCAGCAGCGGTCCCGCGTGCTGCTCGGTGGCGGCGAACCAGGCCGCGCCCGCACCGACCAGCACCAGGGCCGCGATCACCTGCACCGACGGCTCCACCCAGCGGGTGACCATCCCGCACAGGATCGGCACCACCAGCATCGGCCCGGTCAGCAGGATGACGAGCGCACCGGCCTGAGCCGCCGTCACGGGCTGCGTCGCCATGAAGTACGAGGGCAGGTACACCACCAGCGGGCCGAACACCGCGACGATCGCGATGTTGGCGGCGCACAGGCCGAGGAACCGGGAGGAGGTCAGCAGCCGGAGATCCAGCAGCGGGTCGGCGGCTCGCCGCTCGATCCTGATGAACAGCGGGAACAGGATCACCGCGCCCAGCAGCGCCAGCAGCACGAGCGGAGACGTCCAGCCCAGCTCCGGGCCCTCCACGAACACCAGGATCAGCAGCATCAGGGCGAGGGTGAACGTCGTCGTGCCCGCCCAGTCCATCCGGCCCGCCGCGGCGTTGCCCGGTGCGGACCGGAAGTCGGGCAGGAAGCGGAAGAACGCCAGCGCGATCAGGCCGATCGCACCGGGCAGGCCGAAGGTGCTGCGCCAGCCGAACGACTCCATCAGCAGCCCAGCCAGGGTGGGCCCGAAGGCGAGCCCGAGGCCGATGGTCGCGCCGAACAGCCCGAAGATCCTGGTCCGCGCCGCGCCGGTGAAGACCTGGGCGAGCATCGCGCTGGCGCCGGTCACGGTGGCGGCCGCGCCGATCCCGGCCAGCGCGCGGGCCAGGTCGAGCAGCACGATGTCGGTGACCACCGCGCTCACCAGCGCGCACACCGAGAACGACGCGACGCCCGCGAGGAACGTGCGGCGCCGGCCGTACCGGTCCGCGAGCGAACCGGTGACCAGCATGAAGCCCGCGAAGGTCGCGCTGTACCCGTTGACGACCCACTGCGTGGCCGCGAGCGTGGTGTCCAGGTCCTCGGTGATCCGGACGAGCGCGACGGAGGCCCCGCTCAAGGTGAACGGAACGAGGAACAGTGCGGTCAGCGAGATGAAGACCGTTGCGACGCGATTCATGTCAGGTGACTCCCCCGGAAGCGCTGCTCGTCGACGCCCGCATCAGGTCGGCGCGCACGGCCCCCCCTCGGCCCGGTTCACGACGTTTGGACGCGTTCTCGACGATAGCCGACGCGGATTTCACGCGGCGTTCGAATTACCCGCGCGTGACCGGGATCTCAATACCTCCGGGAATTGCGAGCACAACTGTCCACGTTCGACACTCGACCTGCCGATATCCGACGGGGAAACGACAGGAGAACCAGCTCGACCGCACCCCGCGAAACCACCGGAACGACTTCGCCGGACGCGCTGCCAGCGCATTCTCCCCCAGGCCAATAACACGTGAACATCGGGCGTACTTTTCACGATGGTGGAATATGCCAAATTGCACCATGCAGAGCCGCCGCAATCCGCTGAACAGCAGAACGGAAGCGAGAGGGAGATCGCACTCCGCGGATTCTCCCTCCGGGCGCGAAATTTCCGGATACGCTATCGATCGCACGACGCATGCGAGTGAAATGGAGCGAGATGGAACTCAAGCTGGAAGGCAAGACCGCGCTGGTGACCGGTGCCAGCAAGGGCATCGGCCTGGCCGTGGTCCAGGCGCTGGCCGCGGAGGGAGTGCAGGTCGCTGCATGTGCTCGCACCACCAGTGAGGCGTTGGCCGAGGCGACTCCGCTGACCCGGCAAGCAGATCTGTCCGACGCGGGGCAGACCGCGGAAATGGTGGAGTGGGCGCTCGGCGAACTGGGCGGCATCGACCTGCTGGTCAACAACGTCGGCGGCTCCCCGGCGCGCACCGACGGATTCCTGGCCATCAGCGACGAAGAATGGCAGCACGCGTTCGAGCTGAACTTCTTCAGCACGGTGCGCACCACCCGGGCGGCCCTGCCGAGCCTGCTCGAGCGCAAGGGGAACATCGTCAACATCGGCTCGGTCAACTCGCAGCTGGCCCTGCCGCGGCTGATCGACTACTCCGCGGCCAAGGCCGCGATGACCAACTTCGCCAAGTCGCTCGCCGAGGAGTACGGCGAAGCGGGTCTGCGGGTGAACACCATCTCCCCCGGGCCGACGCGCACCGCGGTCTGGACGTCCTCCGACGGGATGGCCTCCGGGCTGTCCCGCAGCGCGGGGATCGACCACGAGGAGTTCGTCTCGCAGGTGCCTGCGATGACCGGGCTCAACACCGGCAAGTTCACCGAGCCGGAAGAGCTGGCCGTGCTCGTGGTGCTGCTGGCCTCCGGCCGCGTGCCCAACATGAACGGCGCGGACCTGGTGGTCGACGGGGGAATGCTCAAGCAGCTCTGAGCTGAGTGACTGGGGACGGCGGGAACACAACCGGTTGTGTTCCCGCCGCCGTGTTCTCCGTCAGGGCCGGACCGACTGCCGGTGGCGGAAGACGTTGCCGGGATCCCAGCGCCGCTTCACCTCTTGCAGCCGGGGGTAGTTGCTCCCGTAGTACAGCTCCACACCGGACAGCCCGGACCGGTTCCACTCCGGGGCGTCGAGGTCGACGTCCGGGTAGTTGACGTAGCAGCCCGCGGTGCGCTCGTCGTGCAGCGGCACGCCGCCGGTCTCGGCGAACATGTCGTGGAAGAACGCGCGGATCCAGCTGAGGTTGTAGTCGTCCTCGGACGGGTCGGACCAGTAGTTCTGGATCAGCAGCTTCATCACCGAGTCGCGCTGGACCACCGCGGTGTCCTCCGCGGCCACCGAGTTGATCTTGCCGCCGTAGGCGGAGATCAGCAGCAGCGCGGTGTCGTTGCTGTAGTCGGGGCTGGTCAGGTACCGGTAGATGGTCCCGATCTGGTCATCCGACAGCGACGCGCGCAAGTACCCCGACCGGTACTTGGCCCGCAGGCTGGGGTTGGTCAGCGTCGGCGTGCCGGTGGCCAGCATCTGCGTCGCCTGCAGCCAGGGCAGCCGCCGCGGCGTCGCCAGCTGCGGCCTCGGCAGGTAGTCGCCCATCGAGGTGGTCACCGGACCGGTCGGGACCTCGACGCCGGCGCACACCTCGTCGAGGAACTGCGCCAGCACCGCCTCCGCGTCCGGCACCGACCCGTCCATCTGCGTCATCATCCCGATCTGACCGTTCGACCGGTGGTTGACCTGGAGGGTGGCGAACAGGCCCGCGGCGGGCGAATCGGGGTCCTGGTTGCGGACCTGCCAGTCGGCGAAGTTGCCGATCAGCCTGCGGAACGAGTCCTCGGTGATCGACTCCCAGTCCCAGGAAACCGCGCTGACCAGGACCTCGGCCGGCGGCGAGGGCAGCAGCGGCGCGGTCGGATCGGCATCGGCTTCCGGCGACCGGAGCCAGTAGCGGGTGACCACGCCGAAGTTGCCACCGCCGCCACCGGTGTGCGCCCACCACAGATCCCGGTTCGGGTCGTCGGCGTCCCGGGTCGCGATGACGATGTCGGCGGTGCCGTTCTCATCGACGACCACCACCTCGACCGCGTACAGGTGGTCGACGACGAGCCCGTGCTTCCGGGAGAGGAAGCCGTAACCGCCACCGCAGATGTGCCCACCGGCGGCCACCGAGTAGCACATCCCGCCGGGGAAGGTCACGCCCCGGAGCCGGTAAACGGTCTCGTAAACGTCGAGCAGCTCCGCCCCGGCTTCGACGGCGAATGCGTTCATCTCCCGGTCGAAGTACACCCGGGTCATCTCGGACAGGTCGATCACGACGTTGACGTCCGGGTTGTACACGAAGTCCTCGTAGCAGTGCCCGCCGCTGCGGACCGAGAGGCGTTTCTGCGAGTCGACCGCGTCCTGAACCGCGATTCGCACCTCGCGGCTGGAGGTGGGCAGGTAAACGTAATCGGGTCGGGCGACCCAGCGCTGATTCTTTCCGCGCACCAGGTCCCCATACCTGGCGTCGCTGGGCGAGACGCGGACCGGCGTCGACCGCTGTCCGTTCCCGGTCGAGCCGTTCAGTTCTACCGGCCGACTCTGTTCGGCCATTGTCCCAGTCATTGAATCCCCATAAGTTCTTCGTCGCGCCCGTTCCAATCAACGTGCGCATGCGGCGAGGCTACACGAACGGGTGAACGCGGGTGGCGGATTTTCCACTGGCGCGAGCAATTCTCAGCCACCCCTCAGCGGTTTACCGAATATTTCCGAAAATTGGTTGCCATTCCGGATGTTCTCCGGCACTCCGAGCGGTAGCGTGGATGGGTTGAACCCGGCCGGGAGCGGGTTTTCCCAGGCCGCACCTGCGGCCTGGCGTTCAGCGGCGCACCGATTTGTCCGGGCGCGCAGCGTCCGTCATCCGACTTCTGGAATATTCCGGAGCTGTCTGCGGGACGTGATCCCGAGTTTCCGGAAGATGTTGCGCAGGTGCGCGTCAACCGTGCGCGGACTGATGAACAGGTGGGTGGCCACTTCCTTCGACGTCGCGCCCGCAGCCACCTGGCGCGCGATGTGCATCTCCTGCGCGGTCAGGCGGTCGTAGGTGTGCTCGGAGCGGCTGCGGGCCACTTCGCCGGTCGCGCGCAGCTCGCCCGCGGCGCGCTGGGCGAACGCTTCCATCCCCATCCCCGACAGCTTCTCGTGCGCGAAGCGCAGGTGTTTCCGCGCGTCACGGCGCCGATTCGCGCGGCGCAGCCACTCGCCGTAGCGCAGGTGCGCCCGCGCGAGGTGCAGCGCCACCGGACTGTCCGCCAGGTGCTGGAGCGCCGCCAAGTGGTCGTCTTCCGCGTCGCTGACCAGTGCTCGTGCGCCTGCCGCTACGCCGAGGCCGAAGCCGGTTCCGGCGGATTCCGTGCGCTCCACCAGGGAATCCAGAGCCGACCGCGCGGCGGTGCGGTCACCGCACCGGACCGCGGCCTCCACCAGTTCGGGCAACGCGATGCCGGTGAGGAAGAGGTCGCCGTCGGCCACCACTCGCCCGGCTGCTTCCAGCGCGGCCGGGTAGTCGGCGAGGCCGTTGTGCAGCACGGCCGTCGCCCAGTGCGCGTTCGCCGCCAGCTGGCCGGTGCCCCGGCTCATCACCTCGGCGACCAGGTCGAGCACTTCCTGGCGCCGACCGCGCATCGCCGCCAGGTGCACCCTCGGGTACAGCTGCGACAGGTCGCCGAGGGCGTCGGCGACGGCTTCTTCCTCGGCGATCGCGGCCATCGCCCGCCCGAAGTCACCGGCGAAGACCGCGGACAGCGCCGCCTGCGACAGGCCGAGCCGGATGGTCATCGGCGAGCCGGTGGCCCGCCCGGACCGCACCAGCCACTCGGTGACCGCCGTGTGCAGCTCGATGTCCCACAGCTCGCCCGCCAACACCGTGGCCAGCGCAGGAACCCTCATCCAGCCGGCATCGTCACCGGTCAGGACCTGCCGCAGCGCAGGAACTCCGGCGCGGTGCCCCTCGGTGCGCAACAGCACCAGCGCGTCGAGAAGATCCGGCTGCCGCGACGACGGCGGCGCCGAGCGGGCCGCGTCGAGCACCCGTTCCATCACGCCCGCCGCTCTGCCGACGACGAGCCCCATCTCCAGCGCTGACACCAAGAACTCGCGCGACCGTTCCGGATCGTCGGCCGCGAGCCGTTGTGCGGCCCGCAGGATGAGCTCCGCTCCCTCGACGGCACCGTCCGCGCCTCGGACGAAGGCGATCCGTCCGCGCAGCAGCTCGACGGATGCGCGCTGGCGATCGTCCAGCGTTTCAGTGCCGATGCTGGCCAGCAGGTCCGCAGCAGCGTTCGCACCACCCGCGTCGAGCGCCGCTCCGGCGGCCGCGAGCGTGCGCCCGATCTGCTCGCCGGGATCGAGCGACAGCGCCGCGGCACGTTCAAGGAACGCTGCTGCTGCCGCCACTCCCCCGCGTGCTTGGGCGCGCGACGCCGAGGACTCCAACTCCGCCGCGACTCGCTCGTCGGGCCCGCTGGTCGCCTGAGCGCGGTGCCAGGCCCGCCGGTCCGGAGCGACGTCCGGGTCGGTGGCGTCGGCCAGCGCCTGGTGCGCCGCACGGCGCTGCTCCGGCGGTGCCGCGCGGTATGCGGCCGAGCGGGCCAACGGGTGGCAGAAGCGCGCACGCGTGCCGAAGATCATCAGCCCGGAGCCCTCGGCGGCGGCGCTCGCGGCGGTCACGTCGATGTCCATCCGCCGCGCGGCCGCCCACAGCAGGCCCGGATCGCCGGTGGGATCGGCGCTGGCGAGGATCAGCAGAATCCGCGCTTCCAGGGGCAATTCCGCCATCCTGGCCCGGAAGCTCCGCTCGATCCGGCTCGCGACCGGCGACGGAGTCGGCAGCGCGAAACCACCTGCTCTCGGCAGTTCGATGAGGGCCAGCGGGTTCCCGCGCGCCTCGGCGAGGAGGCGATCACGCACCCGCTCGTCGAGCGTCGCGGTCTTCGCCGCGGCCAGCAGCTCGCGCGCGTGGGCGTCGCTCAGGCCACCGATCGTCAGGCCCGGCAGCTCGTCCAGGCCCCGGACGGCGTCCTCGTCGCGGGCCGCGAACACCATCGCGATCGGCTCCGCTGCGATGCGCCTCGCCAGGAACGCGAAGGCTCTCGCCGAAGCGGCGTCCATCCAGTGCGCGTCATCGATGACGCACAGCACCGGCCGCTCCGCCGCGGCCGACGCCAGCAGTTCGAGCGCGGCGAGGCCGACGCGGAACGGGTCCGGCGTCCCGTCGGCCAACCCGAACGCGACAAGCAGGGAGTCGCGGTAGGGCGCTTCCAGGGAGTCGAGGTGGGTCAGCACCGAAACGCACAGCTGGTGCAGTGCCGCGAACGGCATCTCGCCCTCGAACTCCGACCCGGACGCGCGGATGATCTGAAAGCCCGCAGGCACCGCGCGCACGAGGTGCTCCAGCAACGCGCTCTTGCCGATGCCCGCCTCGCCGCGCAGGACGAGCGCGCCGCCCTCGCCCCGCTCCGCCCCGTCGGCGAGAGCGAGCAGCCGCTCGATCTCGTCGTCCCGGCCGAGGAGCCGAGGCGTGGTCCGATCCATGGGGAGATGCTGTCACCCGCGACACACCTATCGCGCCGCGGGCCAGCGGAAGTAGGTGATGGTCGCCGACGCGAGCGGGCGCGCACCGACGCGATCATCCAGTCATGCGCGGCTCGCGCGCACTGATCTCCGCAGCAGGAAGGCTCTCCCATGAACGCCCCCACCGTGCTCGTGACCGGCGCGACCGGAACCGTCGGTTCCGCGCTGATCCCCGCCCTGCGAGCCCGCGGCGCCACCGTCCGCGCGATGATCCGCGACCCCGAACGCGAGATCGCCGGCGTCGAGAACGTCGTCGCCGACCTGCGGGATCCGGGTTCGGTCACCGCGGCCCTGAAAGGCGTCGACGCGGCCTTCCTCAACAGCCCCTCGGCTCCCGACGCCGCCGCGCTCCAGATCCGGTTCGCCGACCTCGCCCGGGATGCGGGCGTGCACCGGCTCGTGCTCCTGTCCCAGTACGCGGCGCGCACCGACTCGCCGGTGCGTTTCCTCCGCTGGCACGCCGAAGTCGAAGCGCACGTGCGGGAGCTCGGGCTCGACCGCACCGTGCTGCGGCCCAACCTCTACCTGCAGGCGCTGCTCGGCTTCGCGGGCACCATCGCGCAGGGCTGGTTCGCCGCGCCCATCGGTGACGCCGCCATCAGCGCGATCGACACCAGGGACATCGCCGAGAGCGCCGCAGCCGTGCTGACGACCGCGGGGCACACCGGCCGCACCTACACGTTGACCGGCCCCCGCGCCGTCACCCATGCCCAGATCGCCGACGCGCTCTCAGCCGCCACCGGACGGACCATCACCTTCCGCGACGCACCTGCCGACCAGTTCACCGCGGCGCTGACCGGCGTCCTCCCGCCGTGGCAGCTCGACGGTCTCGTCGAGGACTACGCCCACTACGCCCGCGGCGAAGCAGCCGACGTGCACACCTCCGTCGCGGACCTCACCGGGCATCCCGCTCGCGACATCACCGACTTCGCCCGCGACTACGCCGCCGCGTTCCTCCGGGCCTGAACGCGCGCGGACGGATCAGCGCGAGGCAGCGCCGGTCTCCTCCGCGCCGCGGAGGAACTCGGCGTCGCCGGGAACTTCCGCGCGTTCCGGGGAGTTCCTGCGCCTCCGGGGCTTCAGCTCGCTGACGATCACTCCGAGGACGATCAAGACCGCGCCGAGGAGCGCGAGGCCGGGCAGGCGGTCGCCGGCGAGCCGCCCGATGACACCGCCCCACACCGGCTCACCGGCGTAGATGATGGTCGCCCTCGTCGGGGAGACGGCGCGCTGCGCCCAGTTCATGGTGAGCTGGATCAGGTAGCTCGCGGCGCCGAGGCCGACCGCCGCGATGAGCCAGACCCAGGAGAACGCCGGGACCGGCTCGCCGACGACCGGCATCATCAGCAGGGACAGCCCACCACCGACGAACAGCTGCACGACGGTGATTCTGCCGAGGTCGGCCTTCCCGGCGAACAGCCCGATCAGGATGATCTCCGCGGCGATGGCGACGGCGCTGATGAGCGTGGCGATCTCACCCGCGCTCAGGGAGATCCCGGCCGCGCCCGGCCCGGCCAGCAGCACCAGGCCGGTGAAGGCGAGCCCGATACCGGCCCAGGTCATCGGCCGCGGTGCTCTGCGGAGCAGCATCCACTGCAGCAGGGGCACCATCGGCACGTACAGCGCGGTGATGAACGCCGAGCTGCTGCTGCTGACCGTCTGCAGCCCCCAGGTCTGCAACCCGTACCCGAGGAAGATCGTCACTCCGATCGCGCTGCCCGCTCCCAGATCGCGCCAGGTTAGCCCGGCCAGGGCGCGCCGGAACACCACGAGCCCGATCAACCCGGCGGTCAGGAAGCGCACTCCGACGAAGAACAGCGGCCCGCTGTGGTTCATCGCGGTGTGGATGATCAGGAAGGTCGCTCCCCAGATCGCGGTGATGCCGACCAGCGCCGACTCGTGCTTGCTCAGCACCGGGAACCGCGAACGAATGTGCAACATATTGCACCACGCTATGTGTAAAATGCTGCACATGCAAGAGTCGCGCCCGGACGTCCTGGTGCACGTCGGGGAGAACCTGCGCCGCCTGCGCCGCTCGGCGGGCCAGAGCCAGGCCGCGCTCGCCGCCGCCGCGGGCGTGAGCCGGCGAACGATCATCAACCTGGAAGCGGGCGAGTCCAACATCAGCCTGTCCGGCCTGGACAAGCTCGCCGACGCGCTGGGCGCGACGTTCGTCGACCTGGTGGCCCCGCCGACCGCACCGAGCAACCGCATCGACGCGACCACCTGGCGCGGCGGCCACCCGGAGAGCCGGGCGGTCCTGCTCGGCAGCGCCCCGGCGCGCAACGAGGCCCAGCTGTGGACCTGGAGCCTCGCGCCCGGCGACCGCTACGACGGCGAGCCCGATCCCGACGGGTGGCACGAGATGGTCTACGTGACGCGCGGCCACCTGCTGATCGAACGCGACGAAGGACCGGTCCACGTCGCCGAAGGCGACTACGCCATCTACTCCAGCGCCCAGCACTACGCCTACGTCAACAGCGCGGAGATCACCACCACGTTCGTCCGCAACGTCATCTCCTGACGGCCCTGCGCGTTCCCGAAAGCGACCGAAAGCGTCCTCTGTGGACGACCGGCGATCAGTGGGACGGCAGCGGCAGCGCAGGACCCGGAGCTCAGCTCTGGATCAGGTCCGCGCAGCGTTCGCCGATCATGATCGAGGGGGCGTTGGTGTTGCCGCCGATGATGGAGGGCATCACCGAGGCGTCCGCGACCCGGAGGCCGTCGATGCCGAGGACCTTGAGGTCCGGCCCGACCACCGCTCGTTCGTCCGCGCCCATCCGGCAGGTTCCCACCGGGTGGTAGACGCTGTGCACGAAGTCCGGGAGGATCCGGCGCAGTTCCTTCTCGTCCGAGTACTGCTGCCCCGGTCCGATCTCGCCCTCGTTGTCGCCGACGCCGTCCATCACCTCGCGCACCATCTTGATGCCTTCGAGGAGCACATCGGCGTCCTTGCCCGCCTTCAGGTACGCGGGGTCGATCAGCGGTGCCGCCAGCGGATCCGCGCTGGCCAGGCGGACGGTGCCGCGGCTCTCGGGGTAGATCAGCGTCGGGAAGACGCTCTGCCCCGGCTTGGTCGACGGCGGTCGCACCGCCTTGTCGGAGTCCTGGTTCGGGATCGGGTAGACCCAGTACAGGCTCAGCAGCTGGAGGTTCGGGATCGAGCCGGCGTGCGAGGTGCGCACGAAGCCGGTCGCCTCGAACTGGGAGCCGCCCGCCCATCCCGACCCCGGCCGGAACCACTCCCGGGCGAGGCCGCGCGCGAAGTACGTCGGCGTCGGCCTGCGCAGGGCCGAGTCCATCCGGAACGACACCGGCACGAAGAGGTGGTCGTGCAGGTTGTCCCCGACCGGCAGGTCCGCCCGCACCTCGATGCCGTGCTCGCGCAGGTGCTCCGCCGGGCCGATGCCGGAGAGCATGAGCAGCTGCGGGGAACCGAACGCCCCGGCGGACAGGATGACCTCGCGCCCCGCCCGGATGACGCGTCGGCTCCCGTTCTTGCCGATGACTTCCACCCCGGTGGCGCGCGAACCGCTGAGCACCACCTTGGAAACGGTGGCGTCGGTGAGGACGGTGAGCGAGTCCACCGGGCGGCTGTGCAGGTAGCCCTTCGACGAGGAGTACCGCACACCGGGATCGGCGCTGAGCTGGATGGTCGCGATGCCCTCCTGGCCCTCCGCGTTGTAGTCGTCGAGCACCGGCACGCCGAGGCGGCTCGTCGCCGCGTCCATGAACCCCTGCGCGGCCTCGGTGAGCCCGCCCTGCTTGCGGACGCGGATCGGGCCGCCCGTTCCCCGGAAGTCGTTCGCACCGCCCTCCCAGTGCTCCAGGCGCTTGAACGCGGGCAGGACGTCGTCGTAGGACCAGCCCTTGCAGCCGTCGTCGGCCCAGCCGTCGTAGTTCTCCCGGTTGCCCCGGACGAAGAGCATGCCGTTGACCGAGCTCGATCCGCCCAGCACCTTGCCGCGGGTCTGGGGGATCTTGCGGTTGGCCGCGTGCTCCTGCGGAACCGACTTGTAGCCCCAGTCGAAGAACTTCTTGAGCTGCGGCGTGGAGTGCACCACCGCGATGGCGCCCGGGATGCTCAACAGGCTCTTCAACGGCCCCCGGTCGTCGCGCGCCCCGGCTTCGACCAGGACGACGCTGGATCCCCGTTCGGCGAGCCGTCGCGCCACCGCGCACCCGGCGCTGCCCGCGCCCACAACGACGTAATCAGCCTCAGCCATCCCGATGCCTTTCACCGCGAGCAGAACTTGTTCGGAGCAGTTCGAGCGTCAGGCAAGGCTAGAACACGTTCTATTCACTTGTCCATACGCGCAAGGCAGCAACTACCCCTGACAGCAACGGCATCCTTCCGCTACCGATCACATAGATGCCTCCTCCCCAGAACCGGTTCTGCTGCGAAGCGGTCCGCAGTAGGCGTCACGCGGAGAAGTAGCGGCGGGGGTTCTCCTCGAGCATCGTGGTGATCTGCTCCTCGGTGACTCCGCGCTCCCGCAAGGCGGGCAGGACGTCGTCGCTGATGTGGGTGTAGATCCAGTTCGGGACTGCCGCGACTCTGGCTCCCTCGGGGAACCAGTCGATGAAGCACGAGGCGTCGTGCGAGAGGACCATCCTCTCCGCGTAACCCCGCTGCGCGAGTTCGGCCACGGTCCCGACCCGGGCCTCGAACGGCAGCAGGACATCGAGCCCGAACCGGTCCATCCCGAGGTACGAGCCTGCGTCGGCGAGCTCGCGCAGGTAGTCGAGGTCGGTGCTGTCACCCGAGTGGCCGATGACGACCTTGGTCAGGTCGGCGCCCTCCTCGGCGAGCACCTTCTGCGCGATCAGTCCGGACCGGTTGTGCACGCTGGTGTGCACCGTGATCGGTGCACCGGTTTCGACGTGCGCTTGCGCGACCGCGCGCATCACGCGCTCCACGCCCGGGGTCAGGCCCCGCTCGTCGATGGCGCACTTGAGGAACGCGGCCTTGACCCCGGTCCCGGCGATGCCCTCGCGAATGTCGGCGACGAACAGCTCGACCATCGGTTCGGGGCCGTCGAAGAGCAGACCCGGCCCGGTGTGGTGGAACTGGATCGGAACCTCGTCGTAGGTGTAGACGCCGGTCGCCACCACGATGTTGATGTCGACCTGCTCGTTGATGCGCTGGATGCGCGGGATGTAGCGGCCGAGGCCGATCACGGTCGGATCGACGATGGTGTCCACGCCGCGCGCCTTGCACTGCCGCAGCTTCTCGACCGCGTCCGCGACCCTCGCGTCCTCGTCCCAGCGATCCGGGTAGTCGGGGTAGTTCTGCCGCATCTCCGCACCGAGGACGAACACGTGCTCGTGCATGAGCGTGACCCCGAGCCGGTCGACCGGAACCGGGCCGCGGACGGTGCGGACTTCCGCCATCGCGGATACCTCCTGAACACGAGAGCAGGTCTTGTTACCCGCATCACACGGCTGGAGCAGATCGGTAGTGTGTTTCGGCGTTCGAACGAAGTCAAGATTCGTCCCGCGTTCGTCCGTGAGCGACATGCGATGACCGGCCCACCCCCGGCCAGCCGCACACTTCGGCACCGAGCCAGGCCCGCGGGCTGCAGCTGACCCTGTACCCCGACGTGCTGGTGAGGCGATCGTCCAGATGTGCGATCCCACCTCTACGCACCGCCGCCGGGCCGACCAGCCTTAGACACAGTCACGTGCTGCTCAATGAGACACATCGATGAGCACTGTGGACAGTCAACTACTTCATCCCCGTCCTCCTCCGGACCGACTTGCTACCACCACCAGCAAACGACGGGAGCCACCGGATCTTGTCGACAGCTTGCTCGGAGCCGTACCCAGGTTGCTCTGCGCGGTGCGGGTCCCCCAGAAAGAGCATTTCTGTCACTTTGACAATAAAGTAGTGTCGGTCACGTGAACGACGATGAGAACTGGTCGGCCCCACGAGTTCTGGTGGCAGTTGACCTCGTCATCCTGACGCTCCGCTCCTCGAAGTTGCAGGTGCTGCTCGTGGAGCGGGGCGTCGCACCGTATAGCGGACTTCAGGCACTTCCTGGCGGGTTCCTGAACAACGCCGCCGAGGACATCGAGGGGGCGGCGCACCGCGAGCTGAGCGAGGAGGCACATCTCGACGGTGCCCAGCTACACCTTGAACAGCTGGGCACCTACGGCAAGCCCGGGCGCGATCCGCGCGGACGTGTGATCTCAGTGGCCTACCTCGCCATCGCCCCGAGCCTCCCCGAACCGATCGCGGGCACTGACGCCGCGAGCGCTTCGTGGCGACCGGTCGACGACGTTTTGAGCGGGGGCCTGAATCTCGCTTTTGACCATCAGCAGATCCTGGCCGATGGTGTGGAGCGAGCGCGGGCGAAGCTGGAGCGCACCGCTCTGGGTACCGCGTTCTGCCCGGAGATCTTCACGATTTCGGACTTGCAGAAGGTCTACGAGGCGGTCTGGGGTGTCTCGCTCGATCCGCGCAACTTCTACCGGAAGGTCCAGGGAGTACCTGGCTTTCTCGTCCCGGTGGAGTCGACCCGCAGAACAACGAAGGGGCGACCTGCGCGTCTGTACCGGGCCGGGACGCGCGCCGTGCTGAGTCCGCCGTTGACCCGCCCCGAACACCCGATACCAGTCGAGGAGGAACGTTGACGAACAATCTGGTCGTGATACTGACGGCCTTCGATCTCGAGTATCAGGCCGTCCGCGAGAAGCTCATCGACCCGCGGCTGCACCACCATGACAAGGGCTCGCTGTTCGAGGTCGGCCATCTGCGAGGCAGCGATTGCCGCATCGCTCTCGGGCAGACCGGCAAGGGGAACCATCCTGCCGCAGTGTTCGCTGAACGAGCGATGCAGCAGTTCTCACCGGCGGCGTTGGTGTTCGTCGGTGTGGCAGGAGCGCTGTGGGGCAAGACGAAGCTGGGCGACCTCGTCGTGGCGACCCATGTCTACGGCTATCACGGGGCCACCAGTGAGGATGACGGAGCGAAAGCCCGGCCACGTGCCTGGGAAACCGCACACTCCCTCCATCAGCTCGCACAGCACATCGCCCGTTCCGACGACTGGATGCAGGACTTGCGTGGCGAGTACACGCCCAAGGTTCACTTCGGCCCCGTCGCTGCGGGCGAGGTTCTGCACAACTCCCGCCATTCCTACGAGGCGCGCTGGGTCCGGGAACACTTCAACGACGCGTTGGCCATCGAGATGGAGGCCGCCGGCGTCGCGCAAGCGGGCCACTTCAACGGCGTGCCGGTCGCGATCGTGCGCGGCATCAGCGATCGCGCCGATGGAACGAAGAACAGCAGCGACGACGCCGACTGGCAACCACGAGCTGCGGCCGGCGCCGCCACGTTCGCCACTCATCTCGCCAAGCAGCTGATCGCCCGGCAGGAGCGCAACGCGATGAACAAAGAACGTGACTTCCCGAGCCACATCACCATTTCCAGCTCCGGTATCGCTGGCATCGTGGCTCGCGATGTTCACAACAGCAACGTCACCGTAGCTACCGGCTCCTCGCCCACCGCGACCGACCTGAGCGCTGAGCTGCGGGGACTGGCTGATCACCTTGCCCGTGTGCGCGCCAATGGAGCTGTCGACGACGCCACCTACAAGGCTGCCAGTGAAGAGCTCGACAACGCACGCCAGGCCCTGGAAACGACGGAACCCGAAGCCAAGAGCAAGGCCGTGCTGTCCTTGAAGCGAATGCGCGGCCTCGTCGACGACGTCGCCGAGCTCGTGACCAAGATCGCCACCATCATCACGGCGGTGAACAGTCTGTCATGAGCGAGGAGTCGGAGAAGCCCACGACGAAGGTGAGCGCCGAGCCGGGAGCCACGGTCGGCATCGTCGCGGACTCCGTGCACAACTCGACCGTGTACGTGAGTGCTCCGGCCGACCCGCCCGCCCGGAAGTACGAGGTCGGCCTCAAACTTCTGGACGGTGGCACTCCCGGCCGGGCCCGGGATCTCATCGGCGATGCCATCGCGCACGACTTCGACTCCGCCGAAGTGCGGTTCCACTGGATACTGGCACTGCTGAGCAAGCGCTCCTACCGGGACCTCAACGCGCAGGAACGAGATCAGCTCGATCAGACATCGAAGCTCGTGCATTCTTTTCCTGAAGGTGAGTGGAAACGCGCACTGTCTGCGGTGTGCAAGCTTCTGGATGCCACTGCAGGGCGTGAAGCCGACATGGCGGCCGCCATCGACGAACTGTTCACCACGCCGGCGAAGCAGCGCGACAAGATCATGCGGCACCTCGATCTGGTCCTCACCGGCGGGATGAAGGACCGTCTCTGGGCACAAGCCCGAGAGGCGGCCAAAGTCGATCAGGTGAGCAACGATCGCTTCGGCCGCGTGTGGGCCTACTTCCATCCTGTGCCAGCGCGACCGCGTATTCGGCCTGTGGCGAGTGTGTCCATCACCGATGGCGACCAGATACGGAGATTCTTCGGCACTACGCTATTCCTCCTCACCGTCGGCTACCTCGGGTGGCTGGTGCTGCTGCGCGCTGAGCCGATAGCCGTGATCGCCTACCTCCTTGCGCTCGTAGCCGGGTACGTCGCGGCCCGCAACGCGCTGGAATGGCGTTACCGCACGCTGCGCATGAGAACCAAGGAGCAGGTCTACTTCGGCCCAACCGAACGGCGGCGCGTTCCCGAAGGCGGGTTCGCAAATCGCGTCGACCAGTCCTTCGATCACTACTTCAGCAAGTACGCACCGGACGAGGAGAACCGCCAGCACTGGCTGTCCGCAACGGCCGGCGTCCGCAACGAGCTCCGCAACGAGATCGTCGAAATCTATCGTGAGACCAGAATCTCCATCGGAGAGATCAACTGGCTGATCGGTTACCTCGTGCTCGAAGTCCGCAAACGCTGGCGCGCGGGAACGCTGTTCGACTTCCAGCAGCAGTACCGGACCTCACCATCGACGAAGGCATGGTGCTTGCTATCGCTGGTGGCAGCGATCCCCGCAGCAGCCGTCGCTATTATCGCGGCGTTCCAGGCCGCACCGCTGCCTGCCGTAGCAGCCGCAATCGCCGCAGGACTCGGCGGGCGCACCGCAGCGCAGCGTGGTTTCCACATCATCGCCGAGCGGCGACGGTACGCCGAGGAATCTCTCGAGCAGGAGCGGGAGTTCACCAAGCGCGTGGCCGCCTACGACCGATGGGAGCGCAAGCTGGACTCCATCCGGCCGGGCGAGGACGAGATGGAAACATGGCTTATCGCAGATAAAACACTGCTGGTCGACAAGACACTGCGCCACTACCGGCTGGCATGGCGCGACATCATCGCCCACTCATTCCTGCAAACGCGCGCTACCGGGGCCAAACGGGCGCGCTTCGAAGGCTGCCCCTGGCGATACTCCAAGTACGACATCCGGCTGTTCCTCGTCAGCCTGGACGGAGTCCGCGAGATCAGCACTGAACTCAACTTCGAAACCGGCTCGTTCAACGGCGAGGAACGGAGCAACTACCGCTTCGACGCCGTTTCCTCCGTGCACGTAGCCACCACCAGCGCACTCAAATACACCCTCGAACTGACACTGAGCAACGGCCCGACCAGGAACATCCGCGTCACAGAACCCGATGACCAGCATCCCTCACCCGAAGAACACATCAACTCCTTCGTCACGCTCAACCTCGAGACCGCAGGATTCACCCCCACCCTGCACATTCTGGAAGGCATCGCAGCAGAGGGCAAAAGCTGGATCCACCGCGATCCGCACCGCCCCTCTCCACCTGGCCAGCGTTAAGGCAGGGCGTTGAAATTCGCTTGATCCGTCACTGCTGGGGACGAAGGTGCTCCTGATCTAGCTCGGTCAGGAGCACCTTCACGCAAGAGCCGAGCTTGCGCGCCGCCTATCCCGACCTCCCAACACCGCACCGCAGGTGCAGGTCAACGCTGCGTGCGCAGGTCAGCACAGTCCGGATCGGCCGGGCGGGGGCTCGCGGGGCCGATGGTTGCCAACCTCCGTGAGTAACATGTTACTGTCCTGCCGCCGGTGACTTGCCCCACGATTCGGGTGCCACCCGCGCAGGTTCTCCTGGTGCGGCTGGTCGTCACCGCCGACCACCTGAAGGGAGAGCAGCACGGTGACGACAGCGTCCACCGAGGACATCCGCGCGCGGTTGCGCACCGATCGCGCCGCGCTGGGCGCCTACGTCTCCGATGCCTCGATCTTCCGCCGCGTGCCCCGGGCCGTCCTCGAACCGCGGAACCGAGCGGAGATCCGGGCCGGGGTGCTCCTCGCCCGGGAGGAGGGCTGGCCGGTCACCGTCCGCGGCGGCGGCACCTCGGTGGCGGGCAACGGGATCGGCGAGGGCCTGATCATCGACACCTCCCGGCACTTCAACCGCGTCCTCGAAATCGATCCCGAAGCGCGCACCGCCCGGATCGAACCCGGCGTCGTCTGCGACGCACTGCGCGAGGCGGCGGCGCCCTACGGCCTCACCTACGGGCCGGACCCGTCGACCCACAGCCGGTGCACCGTCGGCGGCATGATCGCCAACAACGCGTGCGGATCCCATTCGCTGGCCTGGGGAACCGCTGCGGACAACGTCGTCGAGCTCACCGTCATGCGCGCCGACGGGGAGCTGGTCACGCTGAAGCGGGGCGGGACGAGCGATCCCGAGCTCGACCGGGCCCTCCTGCGCTTGCGGGAGGAGAACCTCGCGCTGCTGCGCACCGCCCTGGGCCGGTTCCCCCGGCAGGTCTCCGGGTACGGGCTGCACCACCTGCTCCCGGAGAACGGCTTCGACACGGCCAAGGCCTTCGCCGGCTCCGAAGGAACCCTGGGCATCATCGTCGAAGCCGTCGTCCGGCTCGTTCCCGTGCCCGCGGCCACCGCCCTGGCCGTCCTGGCGTTCCCCACCGTCTTCGACGCCGCCGCTGCCGCGCCGCTGACCCGGCGCAACGGTGTGGTGACCTCCGAGGGCATGGGCGGAGACCTCCTCGACGTGCTGCGGATCAGCCAGGGACGCGATGCCGGGGACATCCTGCCGGGCAGTGTCGGTGACCCGCGCCCGGCAGGTGGCTGGCTCTACTGCGAGACCACCGGTGAGACCGCCGAAGACGCCCGGCTGCGCGCCGAGGAACTCGTGGCCGAGTTCGATTCCCACTCCCAGCACGGCACCGTGGACGCCGTCGTCGTCGCCGATCCGGCCGAGATGCGCAAGCTCTGGCGGATCCGGGAATCCGCGGCAGGTCTGGTCACCCGCCTGCCCGACGGTGGCGAGGCCTGGCCGAACTGGGAGGACTCCGCCGTACCGCCCGAGCAGCTCGCCGACTACCTCCGCGATCTATACGCCCTGCTGGACCGGCACGGCCTGCGTGGCATCCCGTTCGGGCACTTCGGCGAGGGCTGCGTCCACATCCGCATCTCCTTCGACCTCGGCACCGAGGACGGGCTCGGCGTCTTCCGGGCCTTCATGTCCGATGCCGCCGCCACCGTCGCGGCCCACGGAGGTTCGCTCTCCGGCGAGCACGGCGACGGCCGCGCCCGCTCCGCCCTGCTGCCGCAGATGTACCCGCCGCAGGCGCTCGCGGCCTTCGCCGCGTTCAAAGCGGCCTTCGATCCGGACAGCGCCCTCAACCCCGGTGTGCTCGTCGAGCCCGATGCCCTCGACGCCGGGGTCCGCGCGGCACCGGGACAGCGCAGCAGGGAGTTCATCCCCGTGCACGCCCTCAGCCACGACCGGGGATCACTCGTCAACGCCGTGAACCGCTGCGTGGGCGTCGGCGCCTGCCGCTCGGACGAGGGCGCGATGTGCCCCTCCTTCCAGATCACCCGTGACGAGGTGCACAGCACTCGCGGCCGGGCCCGCATCCTCTCCGAGATGTTCCGCGGCGTTCTCTACCCGGAGGGCACCAGCTCCGAGGACGTCAAGGACGCCCTCGATCTGTGCCTCTCCTGCCGGGCGTGCGCCTCCGAATGCCCCGTCAACGTCGACATGGCCACGTACAAGTCGGAGTTCCTCCACCGGCACTACGCGGGCCGGCGCCGCCCCATGGCCCACTACTCGATGGGCTGGCTGCCCCTCACCAGCAGAATCCTGCACCTCGTCCCCGGTGCCGCCCGAGCGGTCAACGCGCTGCTGTCGATCCGCCCCGTGCAGAAGGCCGTCATGCGGCTCGGCGGCGTCGACACCGGCCGTTCGATGATCCGCTTCTCCCCGCGCAGCTTCCAGTCGCTGGCGAAGTCGCGGCGCTTCCGCACCGAGCGCGCCACCCGCGGGAAGGTGGTGCTCTGGCCGGACAGCTTCACCAACCACCTGGACGCGAACGTGGCCGCCGACGCCCACGTCGTCCTCACCGCACTCGGCTACGACGTGATCGTTCCTCGCGGGTTCGTCTGCTGCGGGCTGACGTGGCACTCGACCGGCCAGCTCGGCAGAACGCAGCAGGTCCTCGCCCGCACGCTGAACTCGCTCGACGCCTGGATCGACGGCCGCACTCCCGTCGTCGTCCTGGAACCGTCGTGCGCGTCGATGCTCACCGAAGAGGCTCCCGAGCTCCTCGCCGCCGACCCGCGCTCGCGCCGGCTGGCCGAACAAGTCGTCACGCTCGGCGACATCGTCGCCCGGCACGTCGACGACGCGGACTGGCCGTTCGGGGAGCTGCCGGTCCCGGCGCTCTCCCAGGTCCACTGCCACGAGCGCTCCCGCCGCGGCCACGGAGGCACCGGCGTGGCACTCGCCCGGTTGGGCGTCGAGGAGTCCCAGATCGAGACCGGCTGTTGCGGCCTGGCGGGCAACTGGGGGTTCGAGCCCGGTCACGCCGATCTCTCCCGCCGCCTCGCGGAGCGGGAACTGCTCCCGCGCATCCGCGAGCTCGACGCGGAGGCCGTCGTGCTCGCCGACGGCTACTCCTGCCGCACGCAGATCCGCGAGGGCCTGGCCGACGAGGCCGGTCCGAGCGACCGAGGCCCGGTTCGGAAGCAGGGGCTCCACCTAGCCCAACTGCTCCGTCGAGCGCTCGACAAGAGCGCTTGAGGACGGCCGCACCCGCATCCCCCTGGCACCCCGCTCCGCGCTGAGCGGCTGACAACCCGAAGAAACAGGTGAAACACGATGGGCATCCTCGCGCTGCTGGTCTTCATCGCTGTCACCGTCGTGATGAACGTCCCGTTGAAGAGACCGATCTCCGAGTCCCTGCTGGTGGCTCTCCTGGCCACCGCGCTCGTCGGCGGCAAGGACGCCCTTTCGCTGCTGTGGACCGGTGTCTGGGGCGCGCTCGACAACGACGTGACCTTCGCCGGCATGGCCTTCGTCTTCATGGGCGTGATCGTCTCGGCCACCGGCCTCATCGAGCGGCTCATCGAGATCTTCAACTCCGTCTTCGGCCGCCTGCGCGGCGGAGCGGCCTACGTCTCGACGGCGGGGTCCGCGGCAATCGGGCTCGTCGCCGGATCGACCGCGGGCAACGCCGCCACCGTCGGTTCGGTGACCATCCCGTGGATGAAGGAGAACGGCTGGTCCGGCGCGCGGGCCGCGACGCTGGTGGCGGGCAACTCCGGCCTCGGCGTCTCGCTGCCGCCGAACTCGACCATGTTCATCATCCTGGCGACACCTGCCGCCGTCGGCGTCAGCGCCGGTGACGTCTACGTCTCGCTGTTCGCCGCGGGTGCCTACTGCGTGCTCTACCGCATGCTCGTCGTCTTCATCTGGACCCGCCGCGACGGCATCCGGCGCACCGACTCCCGCCACCTGGCCACCTTCGGCCAGGCGCTGTCGACCGGGTGGACGTCGATGACGATCTTCGTCGGCATCCTCATCCCCGTGCTGCTCACCTTCGGCCCGCTCTTCAACTGGCTGGAATCCGAAGCGCGGATCGGCGAATCGGCCATGGGCGAGATCTCCATCATCGTCTGGGTGCCGATCCTGATCTCCGCGATCGCGCTCATCGAGGGCCGCAAGCGCCTGCGCGGCAACTGGGGGCACCTCCGCCGGGCGATCCGGGCGGAAGCACCGCAGTTCGCCACGGTGGGCATCTCCCTGTTCGCCGCACTGGCCGCCTCGAACATCATGAGCGAGCTCGGCGTCGGACCGCAGCTGTCCGAGACGCTGGCCCAGCTGCAGCTGCCCAAGCCGCTGCTCGTCCTCGTCGTGTGCCTCACCGCGGTGCTCGTGGCCACGCCGCTGTCCTCGACGGCGACAGCGGCGGCCATCGCCGCTCCGGCGGTCATCGCCCTGGGCACCGTCGACGTCCCGGCGGTCGTGGCCATCTGCGCGATCCTGGTGTGCACCTCGACCGAGGGCGCCTCGCCGCCGGTGGGCGCGCCCATCTACCTGTCCGCCGGCATGGCCGAGGTCAGCCCCCAGAAGACGTTCGTCCCGCTCATCATCTGGTTCGTCGTTCCCATCATCGCCATCGCGTGGCTCATCGCCATGGGCTGGCTGCCGATTCCGAGCTGAGAGGATCCGCTGTGAAGAAGGCCCTCGAATTCGTCTTCTGGCTCGCCCTGGTCGCTTTCCTCGCACTCGGCGCGCTCATCGTCTTCGGCCAGCTGCTCGGCGTCGTCGTCCTCAGCCCTGGGCTCGTGGAGGGTGCCGCTTCGGCGCTCAACTGGTCGGCGTTCAGCTCGGCGACGGTCTGCGCGCTGGCCGCATTCGCGCTGCAGTACCTCCCGGAGGAGAAGCCGACCGAACAGTCGTGAGCGCTGGGCGGATCAGGAGTCGAAACCCGCTCGCAACCGGGTCCAGAGCTCCCCGGGGTCCTCGGACCGCTCCGCGTAGCGCAGCGCTTGACCGACCAGCAGCACGGCGGTGGCCTCGAGGTGCTCCCGCATCGCCCGGGCCGCACCGGGGCCATCGCCTGCGAGGATCGCGGCGACGATCGGATCGTGCTCGCCGATGATGTCGGAGTAGTCCCGGCTCCGGCCGGCCGTCGAAGCGCCGAGCAACCGGGTCGAGACCCGCAGCTGATCGACGATCCGGTGACCGCGCCGCATGCTGCCCGCCATGAGCACGATGCCGTGCAGCTGCTGGTCGACGGCGAAGAAGCGCGTCTCCTCGTCCTGCTCGGCGGCCTCGCACATCTGCCGGCGCAGTTCCTCCGCCTCGGCGGTGAACGACTCGTCGGCGTACAGGGCGGCGCGATGGGCCGCCGGGACTTCGAGGGCGAGGCGGATGGAGAAGATCTCCGCGACGTCCTCGGGCGTCGTGGGGATGATCTGGAAACCGCGGTTGCGCACGAAGCGGATGAGACCGGCCTCCTCCAACCGCAGGAGGCCTTCGCGGACCGGCGAGCGCGAGACGCCGAGCTCGTCGGAGAGCTGGTAGACGCTGTACCACTCCTGCGGGCGCATCGTGCCTTCGATGACGGCGGAGCGCACGTGCTCCATGACGACCTCGGTGAGGCTCGGCTCTCTACCCGTGCTCATGTTCTTCCCGTCCGGCCTCGGCGCCGGATGCGAGCAGCGATCACGGGCCAGCGGCGCATCTGCGGCTACCGGGCCATCGTATCTCCGCAACGCCTCTGCCGGGAGCCCGGCCCGCTGCGCGAGCCGCCAGCACCGCCAACAAGTCCGAAGTGGACGCGGAGTTCACAGGGCTCCACTTCGGACCGTCGAACGGGCCGCACCGGCCTGCTGAGAACCGCGGCGACCCAGCGCCCTCCCGTCGCTGCGCATCAGTCCCGGGGCCGGAGAACTCGCGCCAGAGCCATGTCGTCGCTCTCTCCGGTCGTGGTGGAAGCGATGAGGTGGTCGACGACGTCGGTGAAGCTGGCGCGGCGCCGGTAGGCGAGGCGCTGGCGATCGGCGCCACCTCCCCCGGCGCGCAGCCGCGACCAACCGGACAGCACGAGCTGCAGATCACCGTGCTGCCGCAGCGCGGGCTCGATCCACGCCAGGAGCTGATCGATCCGGGTGGTCGCGGGAACCAGCCGGGTGGTGGGCAGAGCAACGCTCTCCCCCGCCAAACCGTCGCGCGCGGCGCGCCAGCACGCCACTCTCAGGATCTCCGGCTGCGGACGCGGCGCCGGCTCGCCGAGGTGGACGGCGCTCAGCGCGGTCGCTGCCGCAGCCCTGACGATCGCGGAGAGCAGGACGGTCTCCTCGGCGGTCGCCACGGCGTCGGCCACCCGGATCTCCAGGGTCGGCACATGACCGGACGGCCTGATGTCCCAGTACAGCCCGCCGCGGTCCAGGACCGCACCGGGCTCGACGACCGCCTCGACGAGCTCGTTGAAGTGAGCCGGCGACTCGAAGTACGGTGGCGGGCCGGCGACCGGCCAGCACGCCAGGGATATCGCGCGCCAGCTCGCATAACCGGTGTCCCTGCCCGCCCAGTACGGCGAATTGGCCGAGAGCGCGATGAGCGCCGGGAGCCACGGGCGGATGTGGTTGCTGACCTGGAGGGCCAGGCCCAGGTCGGCCACTCCGACGTGGATGTGGCAGGCGCACGCGACGTGCGAGTCGGTCAGCGCGCGGAAGACCTCGACGCTCTCCGCGTACCGCCGGCCCTCGGATATGGGCGGAGGAGTCGGCCGGAGCAGAACGGGCGCGCCGCTGGAGACGGCCCGCGAACCACACTTCTCAGCCGCCTGGGCGACAGCGGCACGCATCGACCGGATCTGCTCACCGAGGCCGTCCATCGCGACGTGCGGTTCGGTCCGCGCCTCCACCTGGTAGCGGGTCAGTTCGGTGGTCACCCGGTCACCGAGCCCACCGGCCGACGCCCGGGCCACCACTGCCCGCCCCTCCGGCACCGCCTCGCGGGTGACCGGATCGACCAGCAGGTACTCCTCTTCGACTCCCACCGTCAGCAGATCCGGCATCGCCCCAGCCGCGTGGCACCGACCGCGAGCGGAAGAGAGACTCTCGTCCGTGTCATCGCCCCCACGCTCCACGGAAGTCATGCTCCCACGGAATTCAGCACCCGTGCGGCATGCGAGTCGAAACGACCCACTCGGGCTAAGGAGCCACGACGGGGCGATGATCGCCTGGCAGGCCTCCCGGCCCAGCTGAACTCCCGAGCCCGAGGTTGCGCCGGATCGGGTCGAGGCCACGGGCCGTGCCAGCGTGGTCGTCATTCCAGCACCGGCATATCTACACCGGCAATGCAAAACTCTGTGCTGCACTTGACGATTTGCGGCGCCTCCACGATCCCGGCCGCCGGTACTCCGGCTCCTCGGCGCGACCGACGGTGAAGGGGCCGGTGGATCGCTGGACCGGAACAAGGTCGTTTGCCGTCAGATCGTCGCGGGTACGGCTGCAGGCGGACAGCACCGACCCGAGGAGGCCAGCGATGCACCTGGACATGACCTCGCACGTGCTCTTCTTCATCATCGCCGTCGCGGCGGTCGCCGTCGACGGCTGGTTCATCCGCCGCAGCGGGGTGACCTACCTCGCCGAGGTCCACCCGGACCGCCGCGTGGCGGACTCGGCCAACCGCCTGATCTCAGCGCTGTTCGTCACGTTCATGCTCGGCGTCGTCGCCCTCGCCTCGCTGCCGGGCCTGCCCGCGAGCAATCCCCTGCACCAGGTCATCCTGCGGCTCGGCGTCGTGCTCCTGGTGATGGCGGTCGCGCACGCCACGACGATCTGGGCCTTCGCCCGGATCCGCACCCAGCAACGCAGCCAGCGCCTCAACGACGAGATCGCCCGAACCCACGGACCGGACCTCGCCGACGAACCGACGACCGCTCCGGTCAAGCGTGGTGTCCCCGGCTCGTCCGCATAGCCGCTCAACAGCACAGCCGACGTGCGCCCGGCGCGTGGTCGCGGATCTGCTTGCGGTCGTTGAGGAATTCGTCCTGCCCGATCGTGGTTCCGTCGACGCGGGCGCGGGCGACGCGGGGCCAACGGGCGGGCGTCGCCGAGGTGCGTTCCGCAACGCCCTGCGCCGTGGTCAGGCCGAGGTGGTCGCACCGCCGATGACCGCGGGGTCGTACTCGTCGTGGCGGCGCAGCCAGCTCATCGTGGAGCCGTTGCTGCGGCCGGGCGGCTGTTCCCAGTCCTCCTGGCGGCCGCGCGCGGTGAGATCGAGGTAGTTGTAGGTGCCGTTGAGCAGGTCGATGCCGCGCCCGTAGCAGGCGTAGGTGTGGAAGACCCGATCGCCCTTGCGCAGGAACGCGCTCAGCCCGGTCTCCGAGCCCCGGTACTCCGCCCACCCGGGGTCGTCCTGCACCAGCTCGTCGAGGTCCTTGTAGTTCCACTCCACCGGAGCGATCTCCGGGTCGAAGGTGGCGTGGAAGTCGTAGTTGAACTCGCTGCCGTACGACGAGTACCAGGGGACGGTCCAGCCCATGCGCTGCTTGTAGCGTTCGAGCTTCTCCAGCGGCGCCAACGAGACCGCCGCGAACGTGGTGTCGCGGGCGTGCAGGTGGCTGAGGTTGCCGACGTTGTCGAGCCAGAACGAGCAGGCCGGGCACCCCGCGTCGGCGTCGGGGTCGAACATGGCGTGGTAGATCACCAGCTGGCTGCGGCCCTCGAACAGGTCCACCAGTCCGACCCGGCCCTGCGGGCCGTCGAAGGAGTAGTCCTTCGTGATCTCGACCATCGGCAGCCGGCGGCGAGCGGCGTTGACCTCGTCGCGGTGCCGGGTCAGCTCCTTCTCCTTCTTGAGCAGCTCGCGCCGAGCCACGAGCCACTGCTCGCGCGTCGTGATTTCCGGGTCGGGCATCTGCTTCCTCACCCTTAGCTGATTGTCTTATGCAACCACCCGGAGCCTAACGTGAGTGATAGCACTCTGCAAGCAGTTCTCTCGCCCTGCGCCCCGATCCAGCATCCCTGCGGATCGGCGCGGACTCATACCCGGCGATCGCGAAAGCCCCTCCCAGCTACGAATTCGGCGTGCGAACACGTCAAACCCGCTACGCGGTGGTCGCTTTCATCCGATCGCGGCCTCGTCGACGGACGAACCGCTCAGCCGGTGAGCAGGCGCCCGCGCGGCGCGGTTCTCAGGACGCCGGTTCGGCGAGCGGGCCGGGCAGCGGGACGACCTCGCCGGTGCGGCGGCCGTCGGCGTGCATCAGCCAGCCGACCCGCTTGCGGGTCCGCAGGATCACCGAGTTGTGCGAGATTCCGCCCGGCGGCAGCAGCTCTTCGAGGTCGTCCTGCATGCGCATCAGGTCCGCCATGTTCGCCGTCCAGGCGTTGACCACCAGGTTCGCCGAACCGGTCACGGACATGCACAACCGCACCCGCGAGTCCTCCCGCAGCCGGGACACGGTCGCGGGCAGGGCGCTGTTGGGCAGCCGGCACCACCAGAGCACCGCGATCGGCCACCGGGTGTGCAGCTGGGCGACCTCGCAGCGCAGCCGGAGCGCTCGGGAGCGCAGCAGCGCGGCCAGCTGGCGGCGGACCGTGGAGGTCGGCCTGCCGAGCCGCTCGGCCAGCTCCGCCGCGGTCGCCCTGCCGTCGTGCGCCAACGCCGACACCAGCGGCGCGAAGACGCCGGAGCGCAGGTAGATCGGCTCGCTGGGGCGGTCGCGCTCGCCGCGGCCCGCCTGCCGGATGGCCTCGCGCTGCGCGCTGTCCAGCGCGTCGAGCTGCCACTGGCTTCCCTCGATGTGCCGCTTGGTCCCGATGTGGGAGTGCAGCGAGGCCACGCCGGGCAGCTTCGGCAGCTCGTCCAGCAGCAGCGCGGAGAGCTCGCCGAACGAGCTGGCCGCGACCGTCAGCAGCAGGTCCCGGCCCTGCGCGACGTGCTCGACGTTGTGCACGCGGTGGGTCCGCTCCAGCCGCCCCGCCACGTCGTCCACCGCGCCCGGGGCGCAGTCCATCTCGACCAGCGCCACCATCGCGCCGCCGGAGAGCTCGCCGTACTCCGGATAGGCCGTGATCCACGCCAGGCCCGCGTCGCGGAGCCGGGCCCAGCGCTGCGCCAGCGCCGTCGGCGAGGCATCGAGCACCGGGGCCAGCGCCGCCCAGGGCGCGCGGGGCCACAGCTGCAGGGCGTGGATGAGCGCCAAGTCGTCTTCGGAGAAGTCCTCGTGCACGTTTCTCGCTCCCAGCGGGCATGAAGTGAGCGAATCGAGCGAATGATCTTGTTCATCCGCCGCCGAGTTCACACTCTAGTCCAGCCCGACGCGAGATCACCGACGCTGACCAGCGGGGCGCCGGAACAGCTACCCGGAGACGCCCGCGCAGCGCACCCGGGGATCACGCGCCCGATGCGGGCCGGAGTCCCCTCCGCTCACGTCGGCACAGCGCATGGAGACCAAAGAGGAGCTGCGATGACGCACGAGCTCACCCGGACCGGGCCGGGGTTGTCCCGCCGCGGCCTGCTCCAGCTCGCCGGGGCCGGAGCGGTGCTGCTCGGCTCTGCCGGGTGCGGAACTCCGGAGCGGGCCGGAGCGGGCGGTGCGGCATTCGTCTACGGGCGGGGCGCGGACGCGGTCTCGCTCGACCCGATGAACCAGACCGACAGCGAGTCCTACGCGGTGATCCACCAGGTCTTCGACTCGCTGCTGCGCTACGCCCCGGACGGGGCGCTGCTGCCCGCGCTGGCGACCGCTGTCCCGGCACCCGAGGACAACGGCAGGCAGTACACCTTCGAACTCCGCGAGGACGTGCGGTTCCACGACGGAACCCCGCTCGACGCCGAGGCCGTGGTGTTCAACTTCCGGCGCTGGCGGGAGAGCGACCACCCCTACCACCGGGGCGGAGGTCCGCAGAGCAGCAAGTTCGCCTACTACGCCAACCTCTTCGGCGGCTTCGACGAGGAGTCGGTGATCAGTCGCGTGGAGGCGGTCGGCCCGCACGCGGTGCGGTTCACCCTCCGGGAGCCGTACGGGCCTTTCCTGCCCACGCTCGCCGGAGCGCAGTTCGGCATCGCTTCGCCCACCGCGATCCGGCAGGACGTCGAAGGCTTCTGGGAGCGCCCGGTGGGCACCGGCCCGTTCGCGCTGGCGTCCTGGGAGCACGGGAACAAGATCACCTTGCGCCGCAACGAATCCTGGTGGGGCACGCGGCAGGCCGGGCCCGGCAGGCGGGTGGACACCGTGGTGCTGACGTCCATTCCGGACAGCACCGCACGGGTGGCCGCGCTGGTCGGCGGCGGGCTCTCCGCGGTCAACGGCATCGTGCCGCAGGACGCCGACGCGCTGCGCGAGACAGCGGGTTTCACCGTCGCCCAGCACCCGCAGGAGTGCTTCAGCTACTTCGCCATGAACACCCGGCGCGCCCCGTTCCAGAACCCGTTGGTGCGCAAGGCGATCGCGCACGCGATCGATCTGCCGCGGATCGTGGAGCACTTCTTCGGCGCGCGGGCCGAGGTGGCCGGTGCGCCGCTGTACGGGATCTCCACCTTCGTCGACCGCTCGATCCGGCCGCACCCGTACGACCCCGGCCTGGCGCGGCGGTTGCTGGCCGAAGCCGGGATGCCCGGCGGGTTCCGGACCAGCCTCTGGTACATGTCCACCGCCCGGCCATACATGCCGGACGGCAAGGGCGTCGCCCAGGTCGTGCAGGCGAACCTGGCCGAGGTCGGGATCGCGGCCGAGCTGGTCACCTACGAGCTCGCCACCTACGTGGAGCGGACCGGCAAGGGCATGCACGACATCGCCATGTTCGGCGGCACCACGATCGGCGTGGACTCCTACTTCCCGCTGAACTACTGGTACGCCGGCGCCAGCGCCACGCCGGAGAACTCCTCCAACCTGTCCTTCTTCCAGAATCCGCAGGTCGACGCGCTGCTCGCCGAAGCCAGGGTCACCACCGATCCGGAGGAACAACGTGCCCTCTACGCCACCGTCCAGCGCATCGTGCACGACGAGGTACCGGTGCTCCCGATCGCCTACGTCAGCCCGCCGATCGCGCTGCGCTCCGGCTTCGCGGGTTTCGGCACCAACATCGCCATGGACGACCTCGATGCGCTCACCGTCTGAACCGCGCACCCCGCACCGAGGAGGTGAGCGCCCGTGCTGACCTACGCCGTGCGCCGACTGGGCCAGCTGATCCCGGTGCTGCTCGGGGTTTCGGCAGTCGTGTTCTTCACCGTGCGGATGATTCCCGGCGATCCGGCGCAGGTCATCCTCGGGGAGAACGCCACCCCCGCGCAGGTCGCCGAGCTGCGCGCCGAGATGGGGCTCGACGAACCGGTCATCGCCCAGTACGGGCTGTTCCTGGCCCGGGCGCTGCGGGGCGATCTCGGCGAGTCCACTGTGACCGGTCGGCCGGTCGTCGCCGAACTGGCCGCCCGGCTGCCCGCCACCCTGGAGCTGACGCTGGCCGCGCTGGTCGTCGCCGTGGTGGTCGGCATCGCCCTCGGCACACTGGCGGCCAGCCGCCCGCACTCGCTGCTGGACAAGGCCGCCTCGGTGCTGGCCGTCGCGGGCGTGAGCATGCCCATCTTCTGGCTGGCCATGCTCCTGATGGTGGTGCTGGGCGTGAACCTGCACCTGCTGCCGTTCCCGGGGCGGCTGCCGGCCGCCGAATCGCTGCCCGCGGTCACCGGGCTGAACGTGGTCGACTCGCTGCTCGCCGGTGACTGGGCGATGTTGCGGACCTCGCTGGCGCACCTGGTCATGCCCGCGCTCGCGCTGGCGACCATCCCGTGCGGGGTGATCATGCGCATGACCCGGTCGAGCATGCGGGAGACGCTGGCCGAGGACTTCATCCGCACCGCGCGGGCGAAGGGGCTCCACCCGCTGGTCACGACCTTCCGGCACGGCCTGCGCAACTCGATGCTGCCGGTGCTCACGGTGATCGGGCTGCAGCTCGGCCTGCTGCTCGGCGGCGCGGTGATCACCGAGACGATCTTCTCCTGGCCGGGCATCGGCCAGATCGCCTACCAGGCGGTGTACCAGCGCGACTACGCGCTGATCCAGGGCGTGGTGCTGTACGGATCGCTGCTGTTCGTGCTGGTCAACCTCGCGGTCGACCTGCTGTACGCGGTCCTCGACCCGAGAGTGAGGTACTGATGGTCGAAGTGGTTGCCACCGCGCCGCCGACCGGCGCCCGGAGCCGGCCGTCCCGGCGGCGGCGTGCCTTCTTCGCCAACCGGCTGGCCGTTCTCGGCGTCGTCGTGCTCGGGCTGTTCGCGCTGATCGCCGTGCTGGCACCGGTCATCGCGCCGTACGACCCGTACGCGCAGGACCTCGCCGGCCGGTTCCGGCCGCCGAGCGGGGCGCACCCGCTGGGGCAGGACGAGCTGGGTCGCGACATCCTGTCCCGGCTGCTGCACGGCGCCGGGGTGACGCTGTCCGCCGGACTGCTGGCGGTCGCACTTGCCACCGCCGTCGGGACGGCGATCGGACTGCTCGCCGGTTACCGGGGCGGCTGGTGCGACACCGTGCTGATGCGGTTGATGGACGTCCTGCTGGCGTTCCCCAGCGTGCTGCTGGCCATCCTGATCGTCTCGACCCTCGGGCCGGGGCTCTGGAACGCCATGCTGGCGGTGGGCATCGTCTCCGTCCCGCAGATCGCCAGGGTCGTCCGGTCGGCAGCGATCGGGTTGCGGGACAGCGACTACGTGCAGGCGGCGCGGTCCATGGGCGCCGGTAGTGCGCGGATCCTCCTGCGCACCCTGCTGCCCAACTGCACGGGCCCGCTGATCGTCCAGTCCACGCTCAGCCTCGCCGCGGCCATCCTGGACATCGCCGCGCTGTCCTTCCTCGGCCTCGGCGCGCAGGCGCCGACACCGGAATGGGGTGCCATGCTCTCCGACGCCTTCCGCGCCGGCTTCCACGTGTTCCTCACCAGCCAGTTCGCCATCGTGTTCCCGGGACTGGCGATCGCCTTCGCGGTGCTGTGCGTGAACTTCATCGGCGACGGCTTCCGCGACGTCTTCGACCCGAAGGCGGTGCGCTGACGATGGACCTCCTCGAAGTCGACGACCTGCGGGCGCACTTCCGCACCACCGAGGGCCTGGTCCGCGCCGTCGACGGGGTCTCCTTCTCCGTCGCCGAGGGCGAGACGCTGGGCATCGTGGGCGAGTCCGGCTCCGGCAAGAGCGTGACCGCGATGTCGATCATGCGGCTCAACCCGTCACCGCCCTGCCACTACGCCGGGGGCCGGATCCGGTACCGGGGCCGCGACCTGCTCGGCGCCTCCGAGCGCGAGCTGCGGGCGATCCGGGGCAAGGAGATCTCGATGATCTTCCAGGACCCGACCACCTGCCTCAACCCGGTGCTCACCGTCGGCGACCAGATCGCCGAGGCGATCCGCAGCCACGAACGGGTTTCGCGCAGGCAGGCGCTGCGCCGCGCCGTGCAGGCGCTGGACGAGGTCGGGATGCCCGGCGCCGCGCAGCGCGCCCGCGACTACCCGCACCAGCTCTCCGGCGGGATGCGGCAGCGGGCCATGATCGCCGCCGCGCTGGCCGGGCGGCCCAAGATCCTGATCGCGGACGAGCCGACCACCGCGCTCGACGTCACCATCCAGGCGCAGATCCTGGAACTGCTCGCCGAGCTGAAGGCGGCGCACGGCATGTCCGTCATCATGATCACCCACGATCTGGGGGTCGTTTCCCAGATCGCCGACCGGGTGCTGGTGATGTACGGCGGGAAGGCGGTGGAGTCCGGCACCCCGAAGGAGCTCTTCCAGGATCCGCTGATGCCCTACACCTGGTCCCTGCTGCGCGCGGTGCCCAGGCTCGACGCCGACGACCCACCGGTGCCGATCGGCGGGCAGCCGCCGTCGTTGGCCGACCCGCCGCCGGGCTGCCGGTTCGCGCCGCGATGCCGGTTCGCCGACGACCGGTGCACCACGACGGAGCAGGCGCTGGACCTCAAGGCGGCGGGCCGGTGGGCCGCGTGCGTGCACACCGCGGCGGAGTTCCGGGAGCTGGCGGCGGCGCTGGACGAACCGACCGAGGCGGGCCGATGAACGAATACCTCCTGCAAACCCGGGGACTGACCATGCACTTCCCCGCGCGCGGCGGCCTGTTCCGCAGGCGCGGCGGTCTGGTGCGGGCCGTCGACGGCGTGGACATCGGCGTGCGGCGCGGGGAAACCCTCGGCCTGGTCGGCGAATCCGGTTGCGGCAAGAGCACTCTCGCCCGGCTGCTGCTGAGGCTGGCGACGCCGACCAGCGGCGAGGTGCTGTTCGAGGGCGAGGACGTCTTCGCCAAGCGGGGCGCCGAGCTGTCCCGGCTGCGCCGCGACGTCCAGATGGTCTTCCAGAACCCGTCGGCATCGGTGAACCCCCGGCTCAGCGTCGGCGAGATCATCGCCGAGCCGCTGCGCATCCAGCGGCGGCCGGACGTGCGGCGGCGGGTGGCCGAGCTGATGGAGATGGTCGGGCTGCACCCGGACCACCGCGACCGCTACCCGCACGAGTTCTCCGGCGGGCAGCGGCAGCGGATGGGCATCGCCCGGGCCATCGCCCTGCGGCCGAAGGTGGTGGTCTGCGACGAGCCGGTCTCCGCGCTGGACGTCTCCATCCAGGCGCAGATCCTCGAACTGCTCAAGGACCTCCAGCGAGAGCTCGGCCTCACCTACGTGTTCATCACGCACGACCTGTCCGTGGTCAAGCACCTGTGCGACCGGGTGGCGGTGATGTACCTGGGCAAGGTCGTCGAGGTCGCCGAGCGGGCGGACTTCTTCGCCGCCCCGGTCCACCCGTACACCGCGTCCCTGCTGTCGGCCATCCCGCTGCCCGACCCGGATGCCGAGGCGCGCCGGAAGCGAGTGGTGCTCTCCGGGGACGTGCCCTCGGCGATGCACCCGCCGGCCGGCTGCGCCTTCCACCCGCGCTGCCCGAAGGCGCAGGTGCGGTGCTCCCAGGACGCTCCCCCGCCGACCGGTGCGGAGAACCGCGCCGCGTCCTGCTTCTTCCCGCTTCGCCCAGGCGAAGAACTCCGATCGCCCGCAGAGGATGGTGCACGCGCATGACGGACATTTCCGGCCTGCTGACCGAGATCGTCCCGCCGCTGATGCGGGGGTGGGGCGTGCCCGGCGTCGGCGTCGGGGTGCTCACCCCGGAAGGGCACCACCACTTCGGCTTCGGCGTGACCAATGTGGACCACCCGCTGCCGGTCGACGAGCGCACGCTGTTCCAGATCGGCTCGGTGTCCAAGACCTTCGTGGCCGCGATGCTCGCCGAGCTGGCCGGTGCCGGGCGGCTGGGATTGGACGACCTGGTCGTCGACCACCTGCCCGGCTCCGGTCTGGACGGGCGGATCACCGTCCGGCACCTGCTCACCCACTCCTCGGGGCTCTCCGGCGACCACCTGATCCTCAACGGTCCCCGGCTGCTCGCCGACGGCGCGGACGACTCGATCGCCACCGGGGTGGCGCACATCGCCGGACTGCCGCTGGTCTTCGCCCCCGGCACCGACTACTCGTACAGCAACGCCGGGCTGATCGTGGCGGGGCGCCTGCTCGAAGTGGTCACCGGTCGCCGGTACGCGGACCTGGTGCGCGACGAGGTGCTGGAGCCGACCGGTATGTCGCACACCTTCACCACGGCCGACGAGGCGATCACCCACCGCGTCGCAGCGCCGCACCGGGGCGAGGTGCCCGAGGTGGCCCGCGCCGCGGGGTGGCAGCGCGGCTGGCAGCTGCCCGGTTGGGACGTGCCCGGCGGTGGACTGGTGTCCTGCGTGCGCGACATGCTCCGCTACGCCGAGCACCACCTCAACGGCAGCGCATCGGCGGAGCTGTTCACGCCGCAGCGCGAGCGCAGCGGACCGGCTGAGCGGATCGGGCTGGTCTGGCGGTTGGACGACGTCGACGGCGTGCGGCTGGTGCACCACGGCGGGCTGACCATCGGGTACTGCACGCAGCTGTGCCTGGTCCCCGAACGCGGGGCGGCCTTCGTGCTGCTGACCAACGGCACGTCCGGCGACCGGATCAACCAGGAGGTGCGCACCTCGCTGCTGCGCGAACTGGTCGGCATCGAGCCGGAAGCCCCGCGCCGACCGGGCCTCGCGCCCACCGGTGGGACCGAGCTGACCGGCGAGTTCGACGCGACCTTCTACCGCATGGAGCTCACCCCGCACCCGGACGGCGGCGCGCAGGTGCGCATCCGCCGACCGCAACCGCAGCCGGGCCGCTACTACCTGGAACCGCCGTCGATCGAACGCGTCGAGTGGCGCGGCCCGGACGAGCTGGTGATCACCGAACCGGCGGCCGAGCGCGGCACGCCCATCGACGTCCGCCGCGACAGTGCCGGGGCCATCACCGGCCTCCGCCTCCGCGACCGGCTGGCACCCCGGGCGACGGAGTGATGGCCGGCCGGAGCCGGGAGATCGCCCGGACCGCGTTCTGCTGACGTGGCAGCCGCTTCGCACGGGCGGTGCCGACGGATCCCGAGGTCATCTCCGTTCAACGGGTGCGCAACAAGCGCCGGGCACCGAGGGCTCCGCAGGCGGCGAGCACTCCCACTGCCACGGCGCCGTGGTGCTGCGACGACCACAGCTGGATGCTGCGCGACCTGGAGACGTCGTCGAAAACTCCGTGAGCTCCGTAGTCGTGGCCGTTCGAATCGGCCGGTTCCCACAGGTTGTCGGCACGGTGCGGGTCGTGGACACCGGAGTTCTGCTGGGCCTCGTACCCCTTCCGCGCCAGGTAGCGGTCGAGCAGCCCCGGTGCTGCCGCGTTGGCCAGCAAGGTCTTCACCGTGCTGCCGCCCACCCAGTACTCGCGCCGGTGCGGGTGGTCTCCGGCGTGCACGACGGCCCGGGCCGCCACCTCGGGCTGGAATATCGGCGGGACCGGCTGCGGGTGGTCGCCCAGCCGCGAACGCACCCATGAGAACTGCGGCGTGTTCACTGCGGGCAACTGCACCATCGTCGTGCGCACACGGCTGCGGTCGTGCAGCAGCTCGACGCGGAGCGCCTCGTTGAAGCCCTGGATGGCGTGCTTGGCGCCGCTGTAGGCCGATTGGAGCGGAATTCCGCGGTAGGCCAGGGCCGACCCGACCTGCACGATCGTTCCCCGGTCGCGCGGGCGCATGTGCCGCAGCGCGGCCATCGTGCCGTGCACGCAGCCGAGGTAGGTGACTTCGGTGACGCGCCGGAACTCCTCGGGGCTGATCTCGTGGAACGGGGCGAACACCGACGTGAAGGCGTCGTTGACCCAGACGTCGACGGGGCCGAGCGCGTCTTCCACCTGCTGCGCGGCGGCGAAGACCTCCTCGGAGCCGGCGGCATCGACCGGGATGGTCAGCGGCGTGCCGCCGGATCGGCGCACGTCCTCAGCAGCACCGTCCAGGCCGCGGCGACCGCGGGCCAGCAGCGCGACCCGGCACCCGCGCCTACCGTATTCGCGCGCCACCGCGCGCCCGATGCCTGCGCTCGCACCCGTCACCACGACGACGCGCGGCTTCCGCCCGGTCCGCACCATCCGCCCCCTCCGGTTTCGTCGACCACCCGACTTCCCCGCGGGGCACTATCCGTAAACGGCATCGCCAGTGCAGGCGCCCGCAGCAGCGGCACTGGCCCCGCGCCGCGTTGGTCACTGCTGCCGCTTGTCGGCCTCCGCGTGGTCGGCGAGCTGAACCAGTGCTTCGGCGAGCTCGGTCAGCTGGTCGGGTTCGGCGAGTTGGCGTGCCTGTTCGAGGGGTAGGTCTTCCATGGCCTGACAGCGGATGCTGACCCGGTCCTCACCGGGCTCGCCCTCGACGTCGGTGCGGGTCAGCCGCAGGACGATGCCGCCGATGCTGACCCGCGGCCCCACGTGGATCACCCAATCCGATCCCGTGTGGGCGAACAGCCGTTCCTCCAGGTCGGTGTCCTGGCACCAGTGCGGGTGTTCGATCTTGCGCGCGCCCATCGTGATCACTTTCCGGCGGTGGCGGACGTGACAACTGAAGTATGCGCCCCCGGCCGCCCCGGGCACGGAGCAGAAAGGGCTGGCTCTCCACCGCGGGCCGAGCGGGTGAGCCGCAACGGCCGGAACGTCAAGGCGATGCGTCGGCCAGGACGGCGACCGGCATGATGATGCTCAGCAGGGCTAGAACTCCGGCCGCGATCACGAGCCCGGAGTGCAACGACAGCAGGGCACCGCCGAAGCCGACCACGAACAGCAACGCCGTCAGCGTTGGGCGCGACCGCGGCGCACGCCGCCGGTCGCCGCTGAACTTCCGGAACTTCTGGTCGAGCTCGGGAGATTCGCGCTGCAGGTGGCTACTCCACTTCCTGCAACTCCCTGCGCTCTCGTCGGCGCACCGCAGAACCTCCCGCAGCACAAGGGCGTCCCTCCCGTCGAGGTCCGCACCCACGGGTGTTCCCGGAGCGAACGGGGGCAAACGCCCGGGCCGGGTGCCGCTGGTCAGGACTTCCACTCGTCGCGGGCGTAGCGCCGCAGGTTGGCGACGAACGAGTTCAGCTCGCCCGTGCCGAGCCGCACGACGTCCGAGAAGATCTCGTCGGCCGCGTCCGCCTCCTGGTTCCGCACTGCCAGCCCGAAGCGGTAGATGTTGAGCAGCGACCTGAGCTCCGGTCGCCATTCAGCCGGGTCCGCGTCCCACAGGCTGATCGGCGCCGTTCCCTCGTAGTGGCCGAGCAGGGCGAAGTACGCGCACATCTCGAACACCCCTGCGAGACCGTACTTGACCCGCACGGTAGCGACGACGCGTTGCGTGTTCGCGTCGTCGGCCGTCAGGGCCTCGGCCGCGCAGGACCGCACCCGCTCCTGGCAGTCCGGGCTCAGGTACTCCCGCACCGGGCCAACGTAAACCCGCTGCCACCCACCCGGCTGGGCGCGAACCACCGACCAGGTGATGCGCGCGCTGCTCAGCCGCGCCTCGTTCCGGTGCGTTCGCTCGGATAACGCCTGGTCAGCCGTGGTAGGGCTCGATCTTGACCACCTTCACGCGCATGGTCCCCCCACCGGGGAGACCGTACTCCCGGACGTCGCCCTCCCGGGCTCCGAGCAGCGAGTGCCCCAGCGGCGACTCGGGCGAGTAGACCTCCAGGTCTCCATGCGCTCCCGCAGCTCGCGTCGCGAGGAGGAACGTCTCCTCGTCCCCGTCCTGGTAAGCGACCGTGAGGAGCATCCCGGGCTCGACCGATCCACCGGACGACGGGTGTTCCTCGATCTTCGGGTTCTGCAGCAGCTGTTGCAGCTGGCGGATCCGCGCCTCTTCGTCGGCCTGCTCCTCCCGGACCGCCCGGTACGCGTCGTTCTCCCGGAGATCGCCCTCCTGACGGCGTTCGTTGATCTCGGCGGCGAGCACCGGCCGGTGCGCCAGCAGCTCCGCCAGCTCGCGGCGGAGCGTGTCGTAGGCGTCCTGCGTCAACCAGACCGCTTGCGGCTCGTCCACGCCCATTGCTCCTCACCGACCACTCGCGCCACGACCGGATCGAGTACCGGCCGCCGGGAACCCGTCCCCCTCCCGGGCCGGGCCCGCCCTCGTCGTTGCCGGATCAGCCCCCTCGCTGCCTCACCTTGAAGAAGTTGCTCGGACTGCCGCTCTTCAAGTGCTCCTGGTACACGAACTCCAGGCCTCGCTCGTCGAAGGTGTTGAACCACTCGTCCCACGACACGTGCTTCAGCTTCTCACCGCCGTAGTCGGGGAAGTCGATCTCCAGGACGCCGAGGTGGTCACCGTGCTCGGTTCCCGGAGCGGTGGCGGGCGTGCCACCTCGCTCCTCCGCCCAGCGGCGGATCACGGAATGATCCTGCGTGGTCAGCGATTGACCGGCGTGCTCTTCCTGATCGTCGTTCTGCGCTGCCATGTCGCACCTCCCAACACATCCGCTGGCCGGCACCGAGCGGGAAACCCTCTCCAGGAGCGGCGACCCACTCCTCCTCGACGTGCTCGCGGATGCCCTTCTCCGAGCTGCCGTCACTCTCCTGCCTTCCCCCGAACCGACGGTCTAAACGCCTTGAAGAGCGGTTGCAGAACAGCTTGCGGCGCGGAGCGTGGGCCTGGGCCTGGGCCTGGGCCTGGGCCTGGGCCTGGGCCTGGGCCACCCTCCCGGTCGGCGGAACTCCTCCGGCAGTTGCCCCGGTTTCGCGTGTTCCACGCCGTTCCGCCGGGAAACCGGAGGTATGAGGAGAGATGCACTCCGCGGGGCGCTCGCCGGAGCAGCGGGGACCACCGCGCTCAACGCAACGACCTACTTGGACATGGCCCTGCGGGGCCGTCCTGCCAGCCGGACTCCCGAGCAGACCGTGCAGAAGATGGAGGAATGGCTGGGAAAACCGGTGTCTTCGGACGGGACGACCGCCGCGAACCGGCGCAGCGGGATCGGCGCCCTCCTCGGCATCGCGGCCGGGCTCAGCTCAGGCGCCCTCTACGGACTCGTGCGCTCGCGCTGGGAAGACCCACCCGTCACCGCGCTGGCGATCGGTGCCGGTGTGACCGCCAATCTCGTCGGGACGGCGCCCATGGTCGCGATGCGCGTCACCGACCCGCGCGAGTGGCCGGCCAGCTCCTGGCTGATGGACCTGATCCCCCACCTCGTCTTCGGGTTCGCAACCGCGGCGACCTTCGAACGGATGCGATCCCGCCCTCGATCCCGCTCGAGCCGCTGACGGCATGACACCGCCCGGAAGCCCTAGCAGCCGCGCAGCGACCAGAGCAGCCGATGGTCTGGCCCTGTGACGCCGCAGAGCGGTCAGTCACCGAGATCTCGCCCTAGCAGAGTGCGTCGCCGAGCGCGAGCGCGCAGAGCCATCCCCCGACGGCGGACGGCTCAGTTCCGCTCGCCTTCGCAGTCAACGGCGACACGTGCGGAATGGCGATCTCGACTGCCGTGCGGGAGCCTTCATCGGACGGCGAATTCCCTTGGATGAATTGATGTTCAACCACACCAAGCGACTTCAGTTCGAAGCCAGGCCGGAGAACCCCGATCCGGTCTACGCGCACAAGCTCCAGGAGTTGATCGGAGGCGCTTGGGGCGAGATGACCGTGACCATGCAGTACTTGTTCCAAGGCTGGAACTGCCGCATCGAGGGCAAGTACAAGGACATGATCATGGACATCGCAACCGAGGAGATCGGGCACGTCGAGATGCTCGCGACCATGGTCGCCCGCCTCCTGGAGGGAGCGCCGTCCGACAAGACGGCGCAAGCCGCGGAGAACGATCCGGTGCTCGGCGCGATCATCGGTGGCATGGATCCGCAGCAGGCCGTCGTCGCCGGTGGGGCCGCTCTTCCCGCCGACGCCAACGGCTACCCGTGGAACGGCCGCTACATCATCGCCAGCGGCAACCTGCTCGCGGACTTCCGGGCCAACGTCACCGCCGAGTCGCAGGGAAGGCTGCAGACCGCTCGGCTGTACCACATGACCGACGATCCGGGTGTCAAGAGCATGCTCAAGTTCAACCTGGCCCGCGTGGGACGAAGAAACGATGCTGCAGAAGGCGAAGCGAACCGTCACCGGGCGGTGAACCGCCACCTCCCTAGGACCCGCTGTCGGCAGCCGACCCGTGGGAACTGCGCCCGGGTGTGGTCCCCCGCTGGAACAACGCGAACATCCACAGCAACGACGGGATGAGCAGCACTGCGCCGATGAGCGTCGTCACCAGCACCGCGTGCAGCACCGTCGGCTGAGCTGCGGCGCTTTCGATGGTGGTGTCCGGGAGCAGGACCAACGGGTACTGGGCGACGGCCCAGCCCCAGGGCAGTGCGGCGACGGCCACCGCAGCGGAGAGCCGGGCCGGGAGGTAGTTGCGCCGCAGCAGCAGCACCGCGGAGGCCAGGCCTGCGACAGCCGAGATGACGACCAGCGGCAGTCCTGGACCGATCAGCCCGCGGTACAGCGCCGGTGAGTCGATGAGCAGGACCGCGATACCGGCCAGCGCGATGACGCCGGTTACCGCACCGGTCGCGATGCCCCGGCTCCGGAACTGCTCGGCCAGCGGTGCGGCACCCGCCCGCCGCGCATCCGCGCACAGGTACACGGCCGCCAGGTAGGCGGTCGTCCCGACGGCCAGCGTCCCGGCCAGGAACGAGGTGGGGTTGAGCCAGCTCGTGATCAGGTCACCCGCCGCGATGCCCAGGGGCACGCGCCCGGAGGCGATGCCGCCGGCGACGGTGCCCAGGAAGAACGGGGTGAGCACCGAGGAGAGCGCGAAGCAAGCTCCGTAAGCGCGCCGGTGCCCGAGCTCGGCCGAGGCCTTCCGGAAGGCGAACGCGGCGCCGCGCGCGATGATGCCCAGCGCGACGAGCATCAGCGGTACGTACATCGTCGACGCCACCGAGGCGAACACGCCGGGGAATCCGGCCCAGCAGAGCACGATCACGAAGATCAACCAGACGTGGTTGGCCTCCCACACCGGTCCGATGGAATGCTCGATGAGGTCGCGCTGCTCGGCGCCGCGCCGGCTGCCACCGGCCAGCAGATCCCAGAAGCCCGCCCCGAAGTCCGCGCCTGCGAGCAGCACGTAGGCGGTCACGCCCACCCACATGGCGCCGATCGTCCAGTCGGCCGCGGTCATGGCAGGTTCATCTCCTCACCCGGTTCTTCCTGCGGGGCGAGCGGAGCGCGGATCAGTCGCCGGAGCACGGCGACGGTCGTCACGGTGAGCGCGGCGTACACCACCCCGACCACGAGCAGCCCCACCGCCAGGCCTGGCACCGGTGTCACCGCGTCGGCGGTGCGCAGCACACCCCACACGATCCAGGGCTGCCGCCCGACCTCGGTGGTGATCCACCCGGCTTCGAGCGCGATCGCGGCCGCCGCACCGGCCACCGCCGAACCCCGCAGGAACCAGCGCGAAGCGGGCAGATCGCGCCGACGCCACCACGCCACGGCCAACCAGATGCCCAGCAGCAGGAGGAACACCCCGATGGCCACCATCACCTGGAACGACCAGTGCACCACGTTCACCGGTGGCCGGTCTTCGGGTGCGAACCGGTCCAAGCCGATGATCAGCGCTTGCGGGTCCCAATGCGCCAGCAACGACAGCCCGTGCGGGATCTCCAGCGCGTAGCGCATCTCGCCGTCCTCGTAGAAACCGCCGATGTGCAACGGCACCGCGTGCGAGGTCGCGAACACGCCTTCGATCGCGGCCAGCTTCGCGGGCTGGTTCGTCGCCAGGAACTTCGCCGCCCAGTCGCCCACGGCGATCTGCACCGGGGTCAGCGCGGCCGCCGCGGTGAACGGCACCAGGAAGCCCAAGCGGTGGTACCGATCCGTGCGACCGCGCAGCATGGCCACCGCGTACACCGACGCCATGCCGTAGCCGGCCACCATGAACGCCGCGATGATCATGTGCACCGTCTGCGGCGGCGTGGCGGGGTTGAACATCGCGGCCCAGGGCCGGACGCCCACGACTCGGCCGGCGTCGAGGTCGAAGCCGCGCGGCTGGTTCATCCACGCGTTCGCCGCGACGACGAAGAACGCCGACGCGATGCCGGCCAGGCAGACCGGGATGCCGGTGAGCACGTGCACCCGCGGTGGCAACCGGTTCCACCCGTAGAGGTAGATGCCGAGGAAGATCGCCTCGATGAAGAAGGCGAAGCCCTCCAAGGCGAAGGGCAGCCCGATGACCTGGCCGTAGGTGTCCATCATCCCCGGCCATAGCACGCCCATCTCGAAGCTGAGGATCGTGCCCGACACCGCGCCGACGGCGAACAGCACCCCCATGGCCTGGGCCCACCGGTGCGCCAACGCCAGGTAGGTGCGGTCACCTCGGCGGATCGCCCGCCACTCGGCGAACACGGTGATCGCGGGCATCCCCACGCCGAAGCAGGCGATCACGATGTGCCAGCCCAACGACAGCGCCATCTGAACCCGCGCCGCCACCAGGTCCGCCGGGGTCGCCGCTCCGGCGAACACCAGATCGGGTAGCCCGCTCACCCGCAACACCTCCACACCGCCCAGCCGCGAAACTCCCGCGAACCACGTCAAGCAGGGGGTTCCCCTCCACTCCGCCGGGCACACGGGGCGGAGTGCTCAGTGCCCGGAACAGCGCCGTGGCCCTCCGGGGAAGGCGGAACCCCAGTCCCGCGGTTCGGTCGTCACCCGGGAGCCCGGCACTGCCCGTCTACAGTGGATGACCCCGGCCGCTGGCACGAACCACGTTGACCGACGAGACGGAGTCGGTCAGCACCCTCGGGGCCGGAGGTGCCGCGAAGCTCCGGGAAGTGCTTGCCGCTTCCTTTCCAGGAGCGGGTGGAGACGGCGATCAACGCGGGCGTGGGAAAGGGTGCGACCGGCGATCTCCGCGCTGCGCAGCGATTGCGGGGATTGGGCAGTTGTGAGGCACTGCAGGAGTGGACTTCTGGAACCTCTGGATTGGGAAACGGGCGTGAACAGGACGAAGACGGGCAGACCTCGACGGCCGGACCGGCCGCAGACCTCGAAGGAGGTCTTCCGGCAGGGCGCTGTCCACGGTCTCGTGGCGGGTGCCGTCGGTGTCGTCGCCATGACGGTCAGCGAGAAGCTGGAACAGCGCCTCACCGGTCGCCCGAACTCGCACGTGCCGGGTGCCACGATGGCGGCGCTCATGGGGATGCGGCGGGAACCGACGGGCATGAACCTCCTCATGCACCTCGGCCAGGGAGTGCTCCTCGGGGCGCTTCGCGGCGCGATGGCCCACGCCGGTTTGCGGGGGCCGTTCTCCTCCGCCATGTTCGCGGTCGTGCGCTTGACCAACGATCAGACGCTGGAGAACGCGACCGGAGTCGGTGCCCCGCCGTGGACGTGGCCGCGTGATGAGCTCGCCGTCGACCTGTTCCACAAAGCGGTGTACGCGATCGCGACGGGACTCGTGGCGGACCGGCTTGCGGCGCGCACGGGCGCGGGGCCCGGGCAGCGCCACGCGCAACGCGTTCCCGGTCGTCACGCTCACGTGGGGCCGCCGCCGAACTGATGATGTCGGTGGGCACGGGTGCGCCCGCATCGGCGAGCAGGCCGAAGTCCTCGAAGCCGCACGTGCGGCGGGCGGGACGTCACGGGTTCGATGTCGGTCATGGTCCACTGTGTACTCCTGCGCACCGGTCGACGTGATGCCCGCAGCCTTGCCCGACCGGACGACGCGGCGCCTGCCGTGCTCGTCGCTGGCTGGTCGTCACCGTCGGACAGGGCTGTCGCTCTCGTCGGTGTTCTGCCACCGGCGGACTCCGGCTCCCTGCGCGTAGGAGAGGTGGCCGCCGAGTGCGCCGCCGATCGCGATGGTGAGCGTTCCGAGCGCCATCGAGACCTTCGCCGAGCGGGCGCCGGGCCGACAGCACAGCGAAGCGCCGAAGAAGGCCGTCGAGACGACGTTCGCCGTCGCGTGCAGCGCGCCGACACGCCGTTGTCGCGCGTCGAGGTGGGCGAAGTCGGCCAATCCCGCGACGACGGCGGGTGGCACGGCGATCAGGCCGAGTGCGATCAGCCACCTGGCGGCCTGGCGGTTTCCGGTGCAGAGCTCGAGGACAGGTGCGGACACGCACGCACCGATCGGCACGGTGACCAGCAGGGGGTGGACCGGGTGCCCGAGCCACGCACCGCCGAGCAGCCGATCGGCGCGCGTACCGCTGATCGTGCGCCGGACGGCGCGGGCCACGGCCTCCGCTGGCCGCTCCACCCATCGAGCGGACTCCGCTGCTTGCAGAACCTTGCGCACTGCCATGGCCCCGGCTACCCGGACGGCCACGCGGCTATGCCAGGCCCCCGCATGCTGGCCAAGCTCCTGACGCGCTTGTGTGGGGCTGTGTCGGGCCGGGTATGTCCAGTGGTCGACGTCGAGGTCGTCCGCAGGACCCAAAGGGAGGGATTCTCCGTGTTGCGCAAGCTTTCCGACGCAGGTCTGACATCCGACATGTTGTTCGCCGCCGGTTTCGCCTCGATCGGGTTGAGCGTCCTGTCGTGGGCCGTCTCGCAGCGAGGCGAGAACAAGGGCGTGGACCGAGCTGACCGATGGGGAATCTTCGTCGGTGAGTGGGCGCCGACGTTCTTCGCCCTGGGCGTGGGGCTTCGCCTGGAGGAGGACAAACCCCGTCGGTGAGGGGCGAGATGCGTGCCCGCGTGCGGGACGGGGTCACCGGTCTTCGAACTGAGGCGGCCTGAAGCTGCAGACGCTTCTCCGCGCTGCTGGAACCCGTTGCCGCTCCTCGCACAGGTCATCCCTCAACGCGCGGCCGAGCGCACCGGGTGTCCGTCCCGGTGCGCCCGGCCGCTGAGGACTGCTCTCGACCCGCGAGGATCGCAATCCCCGGGTCGATCCTTTTGTCCTTCCGAGCAGCCGGGCACGCCCCAGAACATGGCTGTGCGCAATGGGAGCCCTCAGATGAGCACCGATCAACGCGTCGAGAAGCAGGTGGTCGTCGGGCTGATCGTCGATCCCGGCATTTCGCGCTCGCTGGCGAGCAAGGTCGTCTCGGAGCTGCCCGGTGCGTTGTCGGGAGCGGCCGGTGAGCACATCGCCTGGGATGTGCACATGGTGACCAGGAAGCTCACCATGGACGCAGGTGGCCGCATACCGATCGAGCAGTACGCCGGGCAATGGCTGGCCAAGGAGGACCACCCGAGCCGGACAGCGCCCTGCTGTACAACATCGCGACCGTGATCACGCTGTTCATCGGCGTGACCTGCCTTTACATCATCCTCTTCGTCGTGACCCTGGTCGCCGCGATCGCAGTGATCGCTCCGACGTACCTCACGTCCGTTCTCGGGCATCCGACGACGTTCGGCGATTACCTGCACCTGGTCCGGCTGGCCACGTCGCTGGGAACGGTTGCCGGTGCGCTGGGCGCCAGCCTGGAGACCAGGGAGGCAGTGCTGCGCGCCACCTACGGTGGCCGGGAACGCGAGCGGCGCGCGCTCGCACTGGAACGCCAGAACCGCGACAGCGACTCGTAGCCGCCGCAACACCGCCGGGTGCTCAGGACAGGCTGCGCGGGTGCCTGTCCAGATCCGTTCCGCGTCGTGGTGCGGGCAGGTCGGGCGCCAGGGCATCTGCCGGAATGATGCGCCGCGCGGTCACAGCGCCCGCTTCTTCCGCCAGCACAGTGCAGTAGGCGGTGGCGTAGGCGTGTTTCACCAGCAGCGATCGCGCTTTGTGCTCGGGTGCGGTCGCGGGCAGGATAGCGGTTTCCGGCAGCTGGACGTCGAGCACGGCCGTTCCGTCGTCGTTGCGGTTGGCTCGCCCGGTGCACCGCAGCCAGGCGGCCAGCGGGTTGCCTGGCGGGCCGACGACGACTTCGATCCGGCCTCTGCGAGCGAGCTCGGCAGCGGTGCATCGTTGCGCGAGTTCACGAGCTGCGTGGCGGCCGGCCGCGTCGGCTGCGATGATGATGTCCTCCCAATCTCCGTCGCACAGGACTGTGGAGTCGTCCACGGGAAACATCTGTCTCACCGCCCAAGCTGATGACCCTCCCTACGTGGCTACCCGCAGGCCCCGTCGGCAACCTGGCTGGGCAGCGGCCGTGAACCGGGACCATTCCGCCCCGCCAACGAGACGGACATTGACCGGGAAAGCCTGACCGTTGACGCACCGCGAATTCCGAACACCGCGGACGTCGCATGAATCAGAAGTCCCATTGCGCTGCGCGGGGATCCACGTCGACCGCGTTCGGGGTTTGACCACTGCGAATTCGGGCATTCCCGGAAGGAGTGCTGATTCGGACTTCGGAGGTGCCCGAAGACGTGGATGCTCCCTCTTCGCAGCGGATGCTGGAAATCTACCTCAACGATCACCTGGCGGCCGCCACCGGCGGTGTCGCACTGGCACGTCGAGCGACCCGGAACAATCGTGACGCGGCGATCACGCCACGCCTGGCGGCTGTCGCCCGCGAGATCGAGCAGGACCGGCGTTCCCTCCTGGCGATCATGCGGAAACTCGACGTGCAGGTCGCCCGTTACAAGGTGGCCATGGGCTGGGCAGGAGAAAAGGCCGGGCGGCTGAAGCTCAACGGAGGCCTGGTGAATCGGACGCCGCTGAGCGATCTGATCGAACTGGAAGCCCTCGTCCTCGGAGTGCAAGGCAAAGCGGCGGGCTGGCGAACCCTGCTGACGATCGCGGAGCGCGAGCCTCGCGTGAACACCGACATGCTGCGAAACCTCCTCACCCGCGCACAGCAGCAGTTCGACGAACTGGAAAGCATTCGCGTGCAGATCGCATCCGAGATGACAACATGACGGCGGAAATCTGGGCAGCGCACGACGCTCAGCCGGTCTGCAGCTCGCGCAGCCGTCCGGACACCGTGGCCAAGGCCCGCTCCAGCGTGGTGTAGCAGTGAAACGTCTCGGTCGACTCCGCAGCGATCAGCGCCCGCCGCAGGCAGTGCACGTCGCCGGTGACCAGCCGCAGGTCCACACCTCGGCTGCCGGCCTGGCGGTGGGCGTGCAGCAGGAGCTCCAACCCCGCCACACCGATGAAGCTCAGCCCGGACAGCTCCAGCACGACCGTGTCGGCCATGGAGGACAACCGGGTCGCGAGCAGCTCGTGCAGGCGGGCGGCGGTTCGGCGGTCCAGCTCGCCGCCCACCCGGATCACCACGGATGTGCTCGTGGGACGCGAGCACCGCAGGTCGAGGCCCGGATGGTGCCCGGGGCGATCGGGAGTTACCCGCGGTGACCGAGCACCTGGCGAGAGTTCAGGTGTGCTCATGTGGCTGCCTCCAGACAGGGCAGCCGGGTGACGGACCGACGATCCACTACGACATCCCTGTCCCGGCCGGGACAACAACCCCGAAACGAAAAACCGGCGGAATCACTCCGCTGCCGCGTTCGGTGCAAGGGCGTGCCCCCACCGTACCTCGCTCTCGGCCCGCTCTCCCGGTGGAGGGCCGACGTCACGGCGAGGAGCCGCCGCTCCCAGCACCGGGCCGGATCTCGACGGTCTCCCCTCGCCCGAGGTAGGTGACCTTGTCCTGCAGGCCCCTGCGGCGCACCTCCGCCTCGAAGTCCTCGAGCGAGGACTTGAACACGGTGTAGTCGTCGGTGTGCACCGGAATGGTCGTCCTCGCGGGAACCACCTCGAGGAGGTCCGCGCCCTGTCGCGCGTCCATCGTCACCAGCAGGCCACCGGGCAGCGTGGTCCCGCCGAGGTGCGCGACCACCACGTCGATGTCCGGACAGCGCCGCGCGATCTCCCGCACACCGTCGAACAGCAGGGTGTCACCGGTGATGTAGAGCCGGAAGCCGACGCCGTCACCGACCGAACCGAACTCGACGAGGCTGCCCATGACCGGCGGCAGGAGGAACCGCGCCGGGCCGGGCGCGTGCAGCCCGGGCAGCGCGGTCACCCGCACGAACTCGTCGTGCTTGAGGAGGTTCTGCGACTCCCACGTGCGCAGCCCGGTCGCCCGGCGAAAGCCGTGCCAGCCCTGCAACCGGCGAGCGGCATGCGGGGTCGTCACGATCGGCGTTCCGCGATCGAGCTTCCGGCGGACCGCGCGGTCCCAGTGGTCGCCGTGCAGGTGGGAGAGCAGGACCGAATCGATGTCATCCGGCAGTTCCTCGATCTGGATGGCCGGTTCGCGGAGGCGTTTCGACACCAGACCGTGCCCGAGGTACGCCAGCTCGCCGGCGTGCAGGAAGTTCGGGTCGGTGAGGAGGGTGAACGAGCGCCACCGGAGCAAGGTCGTCGCGTTGCCCACGAACGTCACCGACACCGGATCACGGCTCTGCCACATCGGCCTCACCTCAGCACCTTCGGCCCGTGCGCACCGCGGCCCGTACCGGAATGCCCTGCCGCTGCAGCGGTAAACACGACCGCGGTTCGGAGCAGAACCGGCCGGCGTTTCCCGTCGCGGTGCCCGCGGCCATCCCTGGGGCATGTCCGAGCAGAACTCGTCCGAACCGGATCCGGAGCCCGACCGGACTCCCGGTCTCGACGACGGTGGATCGGTACCACCGGGTGAGACCCCTCCCGAGTCGGCGTCCGCGACCGAAGGCCTCTCGCACACCAGTCGCCCCAGCGCGCAGGCCTCGAAATGGGTCTGGCTGGCCGCGATCACCATCGTGGTGCTGCTGGTGGCCGCGTTCTTCGTGTTCCTGGCAGTCGGTTGGGTTCGCTGACCTCTTCGGGATTCAACATCAGGTAGTTGGGTATCCACGGGCCGCGATGTGCTGTACCTAGGTCAGGAGGTGGCCATGGCGAGCTTGCGGAGCAAAGCGGTCATCGCCAAGTACCGGATGACCCGCCGAAAGCGGATCTTCGCCGACGCTCGGGCTCTGCGGCAGAGCGCCGAGAGCAACCAGACCGAGACGTCGCAACTGCCGGACTGGGTTCGCGCGAAGTTCGACGTGACCGGCCGGGATGTCGACGGCCACCGCTGCTACACGCTGCGCCCGCGCACGTCTGCGGGACCGGCGCACATCTTCTACCTGCACGGCGGCGCGTACGTGCACCAGGTCGAGTCCGCGCATTGGAACTTCCTGAACAGGCTGATCGACGTGACCGGTGCCTCGGTGACGGTCCCCCTGTACCCGTTGGCCCCGGCCCACAGCTACCGCGAGACGATTCCCATGGTCTGGGAGTCCTACGAAGCCACCGTCGGTGCCGAGGCACCGGAGAACCAGGTGGTCATGGGCGACTCCGCTGGTGGTGCTCTGAGCCTGTTCATCGCTCAGCGGCTGAAGGCCCGAGGCCGACCGCAGCCCCAGCGGGTCGTGCTGATCTCGCCCTGGCTCGACATCACCGTCACCGACCCGTCGATGACCGAACTGGACCGCCACGATCCCTACCTCGGCATCGAGGGGCTGCGCGAAGCCGGTCGTCTCTACGCGAGGGGCCTGGATCCGCACGACCCGCGTCTGAGCCCCATCTACGGCGACCTCGACGGCCTGGCGCCGCTCAGCGTGTACGCGGCGACTCGCGACGTCCTCCTCGCTGATGCACGGCGGCTTCGCGAGCTCACCGCCCAGCGCGGAGTGCGGATCGACTACGAGGAGTACCCGGGGATGTTCCACGGCTGGATCCTGCAGTCCCTGCCGGAGGCGCGGGATGCGACCGCCCGGATAGCGAAACTCGTGAACGTCCCGTCACCGGCGCACCGGTAGCGGACCCGCGCAGTCAGCCCGAACCAGGTCGAGCAAAGGAGATGATCATTCCTTCCGAACGCGCGTCTTCTGCGGCAACGCCCGAGCCGAAGAACATCTTCGTGCTGGGGATGGACGAACTGAACCTGGACAGCCTTCGACGGCTACCGGGGCTGGAGGGATGCAGGTTCCACTCCTTGCTCGACTTCGACGAGCTGGTCGGCCGGAACCCGGCCGGCTTCACCGAACTGCTCTCCCGCGCGCAACGACAGCTGGAGCGCTTCGACGGCGAGATCGATGCGATCACCGGCTACTGGGACTTCCCGGTGAGCTCGTTGGTGCCGATCCTGTGCGAACGGTTCGACCTGCCCTCCCCACCGCTGGAGGCGGTGGTCAAGTGCGAGCACAAGTACTGGAGTCGGCTCGAGCAGCAGAAGGTCACCAGCGCCCACCCGGGGTTCGGACTGGTCGACCTGGAGAACAACCCGACGTTGCCCGTCGGGCTCGGCTTTCCCGCGTGGCTGAAACCCGTCAAGTCGTTCTCCTCCGACCTCGCCTACAAGGTCACCGGCAGCGCGGAGTTCGACGACGCCGTGACCAACATCAGGCAGGGCATCGGCAAGGTCGGCGAACCCTTCGAAGAGCTGCTGGACCACCTGGATCTCCCTCCGGAGATCGCCGAGGCCGGCGGCCAGGCGTGTCTCGCGGAGGAAGCCGTGACGGGCCGCCAGGTGACCGTGGAGGGCTACAGCGCTCACGGGGAGGTGCGCGCCTACGGCGTCGTCGACTCGATCAACTACGAGGGAACGTCGAGCTTCCTGCGCTACCAGTACCCCTCGAACGTGCCTGAAGCCGTGCGGCTCCGGCTGGAGGACATCTCCGTGAGGCTGATCGAGCAGATCGGCCTGACGCCGAGCACGTTCAACATCGAGTACTTCTGGGATCCCGACACCGACGCCATCAACATCATCGAGGTGAACCCGAGGCTGTCCCAGTCGCACGCCCGGCTGTTCGATGCCGTCGACGGGGCCCCCAACCTCCAGTGCATGGTCCACCTGGCGCTCGGGGAGCACCCTCGACTGCCCCGCGGACGGGGCGAGCACCGCGTGGCGGCCAAGTGGTTCCTCCGCCGGTTCACCGACGGCGTCGTCCGCCGGGTTCCCGGCGAGGAGGAGATCGCGGAGATCGAGCGCGACCTGCCCGGCGTCACCGTCCAGGTCATCCCCGGCCAGGGCGAGCGGCTCTCCGACCTGCCGGGTCAGGACAGCTACAGCTACGAACTCGCGGACATCTTCATCGGCGCCGACGACGAAGCAGAGCTCAACGAGCGCTACCAGCGCTGCGTCGACGCCCTGCACTTCGAATTCGACGAATAGGCGACAGCGGCGCTCGGCAGCGCGAGCCGCTCCGAGCGCCGCCCCCTTCACACGTGGTCACGCGGGATGGATCGCTGCCAGTTCCGCGAGAAGATGCGCCGCCCGTCCTCGTAGGCGTCGAGCTCGGCGTGCAGGTGGAACTCCTCCGCGTCGCAGGTGAGCACGGTGCGGGTGACCGTCTCCACCTGCCAACCGTCGCGGGCGAATCGCAGCGTCCACTCGGCCTGGCCGCTCACGGAGCCGAAGTCGTCGCCGACCCAGCCGTAGCGCTCGTAGCACCGGCGAGCGATCTCCAGCCCGAGGCCCTCCAACCGGATCACACCCGCATCGCCGACCACTTCGAGCGCGGACACGTAATCGGCGAGGTTCCGCGACACCTGCCAGCGCTCCTCCCCCGGCCGCAACTGGGTCTGGAGCACCGGCGGAGCGCCTTCGGGCTCGCCGAAGGGCACGGCCGGGAGACGATCCGGCGCGGAGTTCGGCCGCACCGGCAGGCCGACCGAACTCAGTCCGCTGTAGACGCTCATGCACACCGGTTCCGGCGGCGGCCACGCCAGCGGCCAGTACGAAGTCGACAACGCCAGCCGGATCTTGTGCCCCCGAGGGAAGGCCTGCGCGCACGCATTGAGCTCAACCCTGACGCGGTAGCGCCGTCCCGGTTCGAGGGTGCGCGGCGACTCGTGGCCATCTCGGTGCGTGAGGTTCAGCAGGCCGTACGTCACGCGCGTGGCCCGACCGTCCGGTGCCACGTCCGAAAGCCGCGCCGCGACCATCGCCACCGGCTTGTCCACCTCGAATTCCAGGTCGACCGACGGCGAACCGAGGATCTCGCAACGCTCCTGCAGCGGAGCGCTGTCGAAGACCAGCGAGCCGCCGTCCTCCTCCCGCTGGTCGTACGGAAGATCCGGTGGTGTGTTGTAGGAGCACCACTTGCCCGCGTACTGGCCCACCGACAGCGGCGACATCACGTTGAGCGGGCGCACCGGCACATCGCGACCAGCGGGCTCCAGCGCGTTCAATCCCAAAGGGCATTGCTGCACGTGCACGTCCGGCGACGGCCACGTGGTTTCGCCGACCCAACGCCCCGGCCGCTCTTCGTAGGACGTGGACGGCGGGACGCTGTCCTGCATCCACACGTTGAGCATCGGCCCGTCCATCACGCCGTTGTCGATGCCCTTGAGCCACCGGTCCCACCAACGCACGAGCTGCTGCAGGAATCCGATCGCGGGCCCTGGCTGGCCGAGGTGCGGATAGGTGTGGGACCACGGTCCGACAAGTCCTTTTCGGGGTGCGTCGAGGGATTCCATCAACCGGAACACCGTGTTGGTGTAGCCGTCCGCCCATCCGCTCACCGCGAGCACCGGGCATTCGACCGCCGAGTAGTCCTCGCAGACGGAGCCGTGCCGCCAGTACTCGTCGCGAGTGGGGTGGCGCAGCCACTCGTCGAGCCACAACCCGCTGCCATCCAGCCGGTCCAGCCACATCTTGCGCCACGACTCACCGACCAGCTCCGGGTCGGGAGGGCACGAGTTGTACGCGAACATCGTCGAGGCCCACGAGAGGTTGTCGCCGAGCAGGCAACCGCCCATGTAGTGGACATCATCGGCGTACCGGTCGTCGGAGGAGCACACGGTGGCGATCGCCCGGAGCTCTTCAGGGCGTCGAGCGGCGAGCTGGAGGGCGTTGAACCCGCCCCAGGAAATCCCCATCATGCCGACTCGTCCGTCGCACCAGGGCTGTTCTGCCAGCCACTTGAGCACGTCTTCCCCGTCGAGCAGCTCCTGTTCCAGGTACTCGTCGGTGAGCACGCCTTCCGATTCGCCGCTGCCCCGCAGGTCCACCCGCGCGCACGCATAGCCGTGCCCTGCGATGTAAGGATGGTGAATCGAGTCGCGGGGAGCGGTGAAATCCCCTTTTCGGTAGGGAATGAATTCCAGCACTGCTGGGACCGGCGACTCCTCGGAACCGACCGGGCGCCAAATCCTCGCCCCCAACCGGGTGCCGTCCGACAGGGGCACCCAGACGTGCTCCTCTTCCGCGACGGTATGCGGCAGGTCGGTCACCGTCCTCATTAGTCACCCCAATTCGCCGCGCGATGGCGGTCCGGAAACATCTCCAGGTGCGCCCTACCCGATACCACCGGTGCAAAAACGAACTCGCGTGAAACTGAGGAACACCGACCCGCTGGGCGAGTTCGCGCTGAGCCATGCGCAGGAAGAATCGGCTGTTCAGGGCCGACCGGCGACCCCGCAGCACGAGCTGAGCCCGCGCCGTTCCGGCCCTGCTGCGTACCAGCACCGGTGTTCGGGTACCCGGCGAGGAAAGCGGCTCCGGCCGTTCAACCACGTGAACGAGGGCGGTGCAATGGCAGCTGAGGGCGTGACGGCGCTGCGGACTGCGGGCGGGGAGTACCGCGTCGAGGTGCGCCAAGCCGAAACGACCACGACCCACCGGGTGCTGTTCTCCCCGGAACTCCTCGACCAGCTCAACGTCGCGGCACCCGATGAGGAGCAGTTCGTGGTCGAGTCGGTCAGGTACCTGCTGGAGCGAGTACCGGCCGCGGCGCTGCCCCAGGAGATCGACCTGGACGGGCTCCCGCACGAGGACATCGGCTACCTGCCGCACGTCCGGCGGCGCATGGTTGTGGGCTGAACCCGTCAGTGCGGCGAAAGCGGATCCAGAGGGAAAGGAGGCAGCCGATGGTGAAGTACGACCGACTGCTCGACGACATCGGCAGCAGGACCGGTCTCGGTGCCGGTGAAGCGCGTGCCGCCGCCGAGGTGACCGTGACCGCGCTCGCCCACGTGCTCGACGAGTCGCAACGGGCAGTGCTGCTGGCGGAGCTGCCGGCGGAGCTGGCCAAGGACACCTCCGGCGAGACCGCGCAAGACCCGTCCGAGCCGGCCGACTTCGTGCAGCGGCTCGCGCTGCTGGGGCGCCGACCGCCGGAGGAGGCCCGCTACCGGGCGCAGGCGGTTCTCTCGTCGATCGCCGGCCAGGACCCGGAGCTGGTCGAACAGCTCGATCTGCCCGAGGACGTGCGCGCGCTCACGCGACCGCTGGACGCCGGGGGTGGCGTGACGGGCCCGACCGGTCACCAGCCGCGCCTCACCGATGAGGAGCTTCGCCAGGAGCTGGAACGGCTGCCGCAGTGGTCCGGGGACACCGACGGGATCTCCCGCGTCCTCGAGCTGCCACCGGAGAACCTGGACGCGGTGCTGGATCGTCTCGACGGCTTGCGCCGCAGGTCCGGGCGCGGACCGGACATCGACCGCAAGGGCGGCACCGCCGTGCTCACCTTGCGAACCAAGGCAGTGGGCGGGGTCACCCGGCTGGACGTCGATCTCGCTCACCGCGTCGACGAGGAGATCCAACGAGCCGGCGCTGGGATCTAGCGGGCGGAGCTTGCTCGGCCGGGTGCGTGCGGTGCTAGGTGGCTTGCTCCCCCGTCGCGGTCAGCTCGACGAGGTCCGCGGCGGCCAAGCGGACTTCAGTCACCAGCGCGGCGACCGGATGGGACAGACCGGTGGTCTCCAGGCGTGCCAGGCGTTCGGCGAGATCGTGCGCTCGGCGGCGATGTTCAGCCGAAGCGGGTGACTCGGCGAGGATCTCGACCGCCTCGGCCAACTCCGCGATCGACCGGGACGTCCACGACGGAACTTCGTCGTGCTGCCGCAGAACTTCCTGGGTGAGCCGGACGATCAGCACCACGCTCGCGTGCAAGGAGTCGAGTCCGCTGAGCCGGAGGTCGAGCTGTCGTGCTCGGCGCCGCTCCCGGCGACCGCGCAACGTCCGCAACGCGATCTCCCTGGTCGCCGACCGCGCCGCGTCGAACGCGGCCACGTCCTTGTGAGCCTCCCGCACGATGTTCGCGGTGTCCTCGGCCGCATCGAGGTCCGAATCGGCGAGCGCCCGGGCGGCGCCGCGCAGCGCCCTCGCGGCCGGGGTCAACACGGTGCGGGCGGCGTCGCTGAGCATGGCCATCGGTGACGGCGTGACCAGCACCTGGCTGACCAGCAGCGCGAGCGCGCCTCCGATCAGCGCCCCGAACAGGCGGCTGAACCCGCTCTCGGGAGTGTGCACGCCGACCACCAGCAGCGCGGCGATCCCGGCCTGCAGGATCGGCAACGGGTTGGTGCTGAACGCGGAGGCGAGGAACATCGCCACCGCGGTCGCCACCCCGATCTCGACCGGACCCGCCCCGGTGTGGCGGACCAGCACCTCACCGACCGCGACACCGACGAGAACCCCGCTGAGCATGCGAAACGCCCGGCGCCCCCGGGCACCGGGCTCGTCGATGAGGCTGACCACGGCCGCGATCGGCGCGAAGATCGGCGCCGGCTGACCCAGCAGGAGCTGGGCGAGCCACCACGCCACGCCTGCCGTCACCGCCGCCAGCAGCACCCGCACGGTGGTGTGGCGCACGCGCCGGCCGACCGCCCGCAGCACTGATCCCACCATCGACCGCCCCCGGCTGTCGGCTAGTCCTCGTTCAGGATGCCCGGTCGCGGAGCCCTCGACCCGGTGAGCCGACAGCGGCGATGCGGTGTTCCGCGCCCGAACCCCGGGTATGGGGGTAACGAGATGTCTCGGCTTTGGAGGCGGTGATGGGCCTACCCCCGCAGCAACAAGAACCACCCGGCGTGACGGGCCGGATGAACCCGGTGCCGGATCACGGCGAAACCAGCTACGTCGGCTCCGGGCGGCTGACCGGCAAGGCCACCGTGATCACCGGCGGCGACAGCGGCATCGGCCGGGCCGTGGCGATCGCCTACGCCCGGGAGGGCGCCGACGTGCTCCTGTCCTACCTCGACGAGCACGAGGACGCCGAGTCCACCGCGCGCTTGGTCGAGGAAGCGGGCCGCAAGGCGGTGCTGGTGCCCGGCGACCTCAGCGATCCCGCGCACTGCCGCGGCATCATCGACCGCGCCGTCGACGCCTTCGGCCGGATCGATGTGCTGGTCAACAACGCGGCGTTCCAGATGACGCGCGAGCGGCTCGAAGACGTCCCGGACCAGGAGTGGGACTACACCCTGGCGGTCAACCTCAGCGCGATGTTCCACCTGTGCAAGGCCGCGCTGCCGCACATGGGGCCGGGTTCCTCGATCATCAACTCGACCTCGGTGAACTCCGACATGCCGCCGCCGTCACTGCTGGCCTACGACACCACCAAAGCCGGTATCGCCAACTTCACCGCCGGGCTCGCGCGGCTCTACGGCCCGCGGGGCATCCGCGCGAACAGCGTCGCCCCCGGACCGATCTGGACCCCGCTGATTCCCGCGACGATGCCCTCCGAGCAGGTCGAGCACTTCGGCGAGGACGTCCCCATGCGGCGTCCCGGGCAACCCGCCGAGCTCGCAGGCACCTACGTCATGCTCGCCGCCGACGAGTCCAGCTACGTCTCCGGCGCCCGCATCGCGGTCACCGGCGGGGTGCCGATCCTATGAGGACGCACTGGTACCCGCTGCGGCTGTCCACGCCGATCGCCGCCCACGTCTTCGGTGGGCGGGCCATCGCCGATCGGCTCGGCCGCCGCGGGCTGCCAGGCGGTCGCATCGCCGAGACCTGGGAAGTCAGCGACGTCGAGGGCAGCGGGTGCACGGTTCTCGACGGCCCGCTGGCGGGCCGGACGCTGCGGGAGCTCACTCGAGAGCACCCCGAGGAACTGGTCGGTGGAGGCTGGCGCGGAGACGTCTTCCCGCTGCTGACGAAGTTCATCGATGCGACCGGCATGCTGCCGGTGCACCTGCACGCCGACGACGCCACCGCGCAGCGTCTCGAAGGCCAGCCCAACGGAAAGACCGAGGCCTGGCACGTCCTCGAAGCCGTCCCGGGCGCCACGGCCTACATCGGCGTCCGGAGAGGCGTGGACCGCGACACCTTGCGCGATGCGCTGCTGGACGAGGACTTCGACTCGGTGATGCGCACGCTGCCCGTCCGGCCCGGCGACACCATCTACATCCCGGGCGGGACGCTGCACAGCTTCGGGCCGAGCACGGTGATCTACGAGATCGAGCAGACCTCGAACATCCAGCAGCACGCCATGCCCTGGAACATGGAAGACGGCTCCGCTGTCGAACCGGATCAGCGCCGGGCCAACATCGAACGCCTCCTCGACGAGTGGGAACCGCACGCGCGCCCCCACCCGACACCGGGCCTGCGCCTACCGCTGACCACGGACTCCGACCGGCTCCTGTGCTGCGCCGGACCGTACTTCGCCCTGGAGCGCTGGCGTCTCGCCGCCCGCACCTCGTTGGAGCACGTTGTCGACCGCGCGTTGATCCTGAGCAACGCCGGCGCACCGACCCGACTGGAAACACCGGACTGGGCGGGCGAACTCGGCCCGGCCGAAACCCTGCTGCTGCCCGCGGTCCTGGGCCGCATCGTCCTCACCGGCCCGGCCGACCTCCTGGTCGGCTACCTGCCCGACCACGACCGCGACATCCGGCAGCCGCTGCTCGCCGCTGGATACGCACCGGAAGTCATCGCCGCCCTCGGCGGCGGCCAGGAGGGTGCCGGACCCGGCACATCGATCCCGGCGCGCGTTCCTCCCGGAACGCCGGGGCCGGGCGTCAGAAGTGCGTTCCGCCGTCGACGCGGATCTCGGTGCCCGTGATGAACCTGCCGTCCTCGGAGCCGAGCATGGCCACCACCGACGCGACGGTCTCCGGACCGGCGAATCCGTCGCCGATGGCCGGGCTCAGCTTCGCGAACAGGGACATGTCGGCGTCCTCGGGCAGGCCAGGCCCGACGCTGGTCCTGCTGGCGCCGCTGCCGTCGGTCATGCCCGACGAGATGGAGCCGGGTTGCACCGCGGTGAAGCGGATGCCGCGCTCGGCGTACTCACCGGCGAGGGCGTGCGTCATGGACTGGATGCCGCCCTTGCTCGCCGCGTAGGCCGCCATGTACGGGTGCGCGAAGGCCGCCGAGGTCGAGCTGAAGTTGATCACGGCGGAGTCGTTGCCCGCCAGCAGCGCCGGGATGGCTTCGCGGATCACCAGGAAGGTGCCCACCAGGTTCACCGAGAGGATCTCCTGGAAGTCCGCGAGGGACACCTCGTGGCTGTGGGCGGACCGCAGGATTCCGGCCGCGTTGACCAGGACGTCCAGGCCACCGAGCGCGGAGACGGCCTTGGCGACGACGTCCTTGACCGATTCCTCGTCGGAGACGTCGAGCACGAGCGCGGTGAGCCGGCCGGCGTCCGCACCGGCCTTGTGCGCGGTGTCGGCCAGGCCCTGCTCGCTGATGTCCGCCGCCACGACGCGGCCGCCTTCAGCCAGCACGCGGAGCGCGGTCGCCTGTCCGATGCCCGAGCCCGCCCCGGTGATGAGTACTCGCCGGCGTTCGTAGCGCTTCATGTCCCACTCCACGTCTTCGCTGTGCCGATCGGGCGCGGAGGAAGCCCTCCGCGCCGCGCCGCCGGGTGGATCAGGCCCCGAAGTCCCACTTGTGGCCCCAGTAGCTGTCGGCGGTGATCTCCTCCGCCGTGTAGGAGTTCTGGTCGACCAGCATGCCGTCGCAGCCGACCTCGAGGTCCCAGCCGCCCGGGGTCCGGACGTAGAAGGAGACCATCTTGTCGTTGGTGTGGCGGCCCAGCGTGGAAGAGACGTGGAATCCGGCCTCCACCACCCGGTCCAGCGCGCGGCCGACCTGGTCGAGATCTTCCAGCTCCACCATGATGTGCACCAGGGCGGGCGCCTTGAGATCGGGTGAGGGCAGCAGCGCGAGGCTGTGGTGCCGAGCGTTCACGCCCATGAACCGGAGCCGCACGGGGCCGTGCTCCGGCGGGGCGGGCAGCCGGAAAGCACCGCGGGGCAGGAAACCGAGCGTTTCGGCGTAGAAGCGGTAGGCCTCGTCGAGGTCGCTGACCGGGACCACGACGTGGCCCAGGCCCAGCTGACCGGTGACGAAGCGGTTGTCGAACTTCGTCGCCACCGGGCTGTGGTCCAGCGCCGGGCCGTGGAAGATCTCCAGCGGAGTGCCGCCAGGGGCTTCGAAGGCGATGCCCGCCTCCACCCTGCGGGTGTCGGCTTCCTCCGGCGTCAGCGGTTTCGGGGCGAGCCCGGCTGCTTCGACGGCGGACTGGACCCGTCGCAGGGCCAGGTGGTCGCGGACCTCCCAGCCCACCGCCTCCACCCTGTCCTCGTCGCCCGGGAGCACCACGATCCGGCCGATCCGCTCGTCCAGGCGCAGGTAGAGCGCGTCCTCCTCCGGACCGCTGCCTTCGGCGAAACCGATGGTGTCGTGGGCGAACTCGCGCCAGGCTTCGAGATCGGTGGCGCGGACGCGGACGTAGCCCAACGAGCTGATGTCGGTCATGACTTCCTCTCCAGTGGTGGATCGCGGTTCAGATCAGGGCCCGGAGCTGCTCGGCGGGCTCGATGCCCATCGAGGTCAGGGCGTTCGAGTGGTAGATCGAGCCGGGGATGTGGATGGCGTGCTGGAGGCCGACGTGCGCGTCGCGCCAGAACCGCTGCACCGCGTTGGTGCGGCGCACCGCGTTGCCGCCGGAGCGGGCGAAGATCTCGTCGACCGCGGACACCGCGCGCCACGCGCACCGGACCTGGTTGCGGCGCACCGTCGAGCGGTCCTCGAAGGTGATCGGTTCGCCCGCTTCGGCCCGGTCGTGGAGGCGGCTGACGCCGTCGAGCAGCTGCGTGCGGGAAGCCGCGATCTCCGCTGCCGCCTCGGAGATCGCGTAGAGCGTGTGCGGATCGTCGCGGACCCGGGTGCCCGCCGCCATCACCCGGTCCCGCTGGTACTCCAGGTGGCAGGCCAGCGCGCCTTCCGCGATGCCGACGACCGCCGAGGTGATGCCCAGCGGGAACATCGTCCAGAACGGCAGCCGGTACACCGTCTCGGTGCGGCCGGCGCGCTCGGCGGCCAGCTCTCCCCGGGCGACCTCCTCCGAATCGATCGTCCGGTACGCCGGGACGAACGCGCCGTCGACGACGACGTCCTTGCTGCCGGTGCCGCACAGGCCGATGACGTCCCAGGAGTCGTCGACGATCGTGTAGTCCTGCCGCGGCAGGACCACGTGCAGCACCTTGGACGGCTGGGCGGGCTTGCCGCCGGCATCGCCGACCAGCGCGCCCAGGAAGACCCAGTCGCAGTGGTCGGTGCCGGAGGAGAACTGCCACCGTCCTTTGAGGACGTAACCGCCGCTGGTCGGGGTGGCGATGCCGCTGGGCATGTACGGCGAGGCGATCCAGGTGTCCGGGTTCTCGCCCCAGACCTCCTGCTGGAGCTGCCGGTCCATGAGCGCCATCTCCCACGGGTGGACCCCGGCCACCCCGCACACCCAGCCGGTCGACCCGCAGGCCTTCGCCACCGCCATCACGGCTTCGGCGAAGTCCCGCGGATGTGCCGCGTACCCGCCGAAGTCGGTCGGCTGCAGCAGCCGCATGACCCCGGCTTCGCGCACCAGCTTGACGCTCTCGTCCGCGAGCCGGCCCAGCCGCTCGCTGTCCTCCGCGGTCGCCGCGAGCCGGGCTGCGACCTCTTCCACTCGGCGAACCACCTCGTGCGCCATGCCCGCACCTCCGGACTGCTCGGACGACCGCCTCCGCCACCGGTCCGCGGCGGTTCGATGAAGCTAGGACCGACGTGCTGACGGCCCCCACCCCCGCTCCCGCTGACCGGGACCCGTTCTCCGGCCTCCACCACCGCACAGCACGCCCGGAACGCTCGGCGGATCACCGGGCGATGCGGACGTCCTCGGGAGACCAGAACGCGCGCATGCCCGTGATCCGGCCCGCTTCGTCGAAGGTCATCACGTCGATCGGCTCGATCTCGGCGGCACCGTCCGGCAGCTCGGTGCGAACGCGGAAGTGGAACGCCGCGCTGTCCCCGGCGATCCGGAGCGCCAGCAGCTCGACGTCCTGGCGCATGTTCTCGACAGCGGTGTAGAACTCGGTGATCGCGGCACGCCCGCGGACCGGGTCGCTGCCCACCGGGTCCTCGAGCGTGGCGTCCGCGGCGTAGAGGGCCGCGACGTCCGCTGCGCTCCCGGTCGCGACAGCCTTCAGGTAGCTCGCCACGGCGTCGCGGATGACCGACTGCTCCGGCATGGTTCCTCCTGGTCTCGTCGTACCCGGTGCACCTTCACGGCGCGTCCACCTGGAGCTCCCCGCGCCGCACCGCGGTTTCGATGCTGTCGCGCAGCTGCAGGCACGTCAGCACGCTCGCGCGGTCGGCGGCCGGGTGCTGCGCGAGCTCCGCGCAGCGGTCGGTGTCGGTCGTCCACTGCACTTGCGTGTGGGCCGCGCTGTTCTTCTTGACCAGCACGCACGTGCCGCAGCTGCGGCAGGACAAGGGCTGCACCTGCTGCCTCCGATCAGACGGTGGGAGCGCTGTCGTCCACGATCACGCGGCCGTTGGCCAGGTTGTCGTCGACCTCGGCCTGCCAGAACTCGATCGCGCGCTCGGTGTCGATCTCGAACTCGAACCGCCGGTTCATCTCCGGGGTCACGTCCTCGACGTCGACGTAGAACTGCTCGTACCAGCGCCGCAGCTGGTAGACCGGCCCGTCCTCCTCGCACAGCAGCGGGTTGTCGATCCGGGCCTTGTTCTGCCAGATCTCGACGTCCTGCAGGAAGCCCTTCTCGACGCCGGCGGCGAAGCCCTGCGCCATCTGCTCGGCGTCCTCGTCGGACATCCCGTCGGGCTTCTTGACCATCGCGCCCCACTGCAGCACGAAGCTCGTGGGCGACACCGGGTAGTGGCAGTTGATCAGCACCGTCTCGATCGTCGCCTCACCGGTGTCGCTCCACAGGTAGTCGATCATGTAGGAGGGCCCGTAGTAGGAGGCGCTCGACCGCAGCGTGCTGTCGTCGCTGTAGTTCGTGCCGATCTTCACGTCCGGCCGGGCCTTGCTGTGCATCGTCTGGCTGGCGATGTGGCCCTCGAAGACGTTCTTGAAGTAGGTCGGGAACGAGTAGTGGATGTAGAAGAAGTGGGCCATGTCCACCACGTTGTCCACGATCTCGCGGCAGTTCGAGCCGTCGATCCGCAGCGAGTTCCACGTCCACGAGGTCCACTCGTCCGAACCCGCGCCGGGGATCTCCGGGATGGTCACCTCCGGCGGCGGCTGGTTGCCCTGCGGGTCGTTCCACACGAACAGCTGCCCGTTGCGCTCCAGGACGGTCCACGCCTTCGTGCGCGCCCGCGGCGGCACCCGCCGCGCGTACGGGATGCTCGCGCAGCGCCCGCTGCCCGACCACCGCCAGTCGTGGAACGGGCAGGCGACCTCGTCGCCCTTGACCTCGCCCCGGCTCAGGTCACCACCCATGTGCGGGCAGTAGGCGTTGAGCACGTTCAGCTTCCCGCCGCCGTCGGCGAACACCACCAGCTTGGTGCCGAAAGCCTCGATCGCGTGCGGCTTTCCGTCCCGGTAGTCGTCGGCGAGGCCGAGGCAGTGCCAGCCGCGCGCGTAGCGGGTCGGCGGGGCCTCCGCCTCGATCACCCGCACCTCGTTCTCATCAGCCGTCCGCGGTGCTGCCATGAGGAACTCCTCCGACTCCGTAGCGTGGACCCGCCTCAATGGTGAGAAGTCCGGGCCACCCGGAACAGGCCCTCTCCCGCTCAACGGGACCGACGCCCGCGGCCAGTTCCCGCGATTTCAATGGAAATCCAACGTCTGATTTCCATTGACATCGCGCAGAACACCCGCAGGCGTCGGCGCGTCGGACGCCGACATGCCGTGAGTCGGGAGCAGCGGCGTCGCCGAGCGGGAGGGCGGGTCAGTCGAGGGAACCGAGGCGATCGCTGGCCGTGACCCCGCCGTCGACGAAGACCGTGCTGCCCGTGACGAAACCGGCCTCGGCGCTGAGCAGGAAGCGGACGACGGATGCGACCTCCTCCGGCTGCCCGACGCGACCGAGCATCGCGTCACCGCGCATCCGCGCCCCGCGGCGGGCATCGGCGAGGCTGCGGCGGAGCATCGGCGTCTCGATGTAGCCCGGGCAGACCGCGTTCACCCGGACCCCCGAGCGACCGAGCTGCGCGGCCAGCGACCGCGTCAGCCCGAGGAGTCCGGCCTTGGAGGCGCTGTAGGACGGGATGTCCGCCTGCCCGAGCGTGGCGTTGATGGACGAGATCGCCACCACGGCCGAGTCCGGCAACGCGATCAGGTCCTCGGCGAGCGCGGCGGTCCCGTAGGCGAAGGCCGTGAGGTTGACGTCGAAGACGCGCTGCCACGCCGCCAGCGGGACCTCCGTCATCGGCGTCGAGTCGACGATCCCGGCGCAGTGCACGAAACCGCCTATCCTGCCGACGATTCGGCGCGCCTCGGCCAGCGCGTCGTCGTACCGGGACACGTCGGCGACGTCGATCCCGGTCGCGACGACCGGCACGCCGCCTGCCCGCTCGATCTGCTCCGCGACGGCCGCCACACCGCGTTCGTCGCGGTCCCACAGGACCGCTGGTCGCCCGCCGGCGGCCAGGGCGCGAGCGCAGGCAGCACCGATCCCGGAAGCGGCGCCGGTGATCAGCACGGGTGTGTTCGGCGAAGACATGGTGCTCCTCGTGGGTCAGCGGGTGAGCATGTCCAGCGCGGCGAGGTGGCTGAACACCATGCAGGACCCGATCGGGTTGCCCCCGCCCGGATACGTGGTCCCGCTGACCGCGGCCATCGAGTTGCCCGCGGCGTACAGGCCGGGGATCACCTCGCCCGAGGTGCTGAGCACCCGGGCACGCGCATCGGTGCGCAGACCGCCCTTGGTGCCGAGATCGGAGAGGCCGAAGGCCGCGGCGTGGAACGGGCCCTTCTCTATCGGCACCAGCGGGGAGCCCCCATCCGCGAACGACCGGTCGTAGGGCTCGTCACCCCGGTGGAAGTCCTCGTCGGTCCCGGCGGTCGCGAAACCGTTGAACCGGGCCACGGTCCGCTCCAGGTTCTCCGCGGGAACACCGATCTTCTCCGCGAGTTCGGCCAGCGTGCCCGCGCTGAACCACAGCCCGGCGTCGACGTAGTCAGCCGTCTCCCCCATCGGGACGCTCGTCGAGCGCACCGGCGGCCGCTCGCCCTCGCGGTCGTCGTAGATCATCCAGAACGGCAGCGCCATCCGGCCCGCGCCGAGGCGGTCGAGGACGGCGCGGCCGATCCGGTCGTACGGCCAGGACTCGTTGACGAAGCGCTCGCCCGCGCCGTCGACGAAGATGCCGCCGGTGAACCACAGCGAGAACGTCGAGGTCCCGTCCGGGTGGGTGATGCCCGGCGACCACCAGGCCTCCGCCATCAGGTCGGTGCCCGCGCCGACGTCGATCCCGGCCCGGATCGCCTTGCCCAGGTTCTCCGCCGGCCCCATCGTGTCCCGCGCCGCGCCCGGCACCCCGTGCTCGGTCCGCATCGCCTGGTTGCGCTCGAACCCGCCGGAGGCGATCAGCACGCCGCGCCGCGCGCGGATCCGCCGTCGCTCACCGCCCTCCTCGACCACCGCGCCGATCACGCCGCCGTCGGAGGTCAGCAGCTCGTCGCACACCGATCCGCGCCGCAGCCGGGCGGAGTCCTGCTTGGACAGCGCGAGCAGCAGCCTGCCGATCAGCGCCTGGCCGCCGACGAGCAGGTCGGGCAGCGGTGCGCCCGCCCGGTCGACGTCCACCGGTGGCCGGAGCTGCTCCCGCAGCGAGCCGATCCGCTCCGGCCGCATCGGCATCGGCATGATGTGCCTGCCGGTCGCGCTGGCTCCCGGCGCCGACCCGTAGTAGTCCGGCCAGGGGTAGACGATGAACTCGAAGTCGTCGTCCTCCTCCAGGTAGTCGACCAGTCGGGCACCGTTGTCCAAGAACGCGTCCTGCAGCTCGCGGGGCGTGCGGTCGCCCACCACCGCTCGGTAGTAGGTCTTCGCCTCCTCCGGGGTGTCCTGGTCGCCGGCCCGCTTGAGCACGGCGTTGCCCGGGAACCACAGTCCGCCGCCGGAATACGCCGTGGTGCCGCCGAACTTGTCGGCCGCCTCGACCACCAGCACCGAAAGCCCCTCGCGGGCCGCCGTGTACGCCCCGGTCAGCGCGCCGCCGCCGGAACCGACCACCAGCACGTCGCACTCGTCGTCCCAGATCGCCATGGGAGCACGATGCTCGCCGGACGCCCCGTCGTGGCGGGCCGGTCCCACTGACCGGGAGAGCAGGTCTTCGGGAGAAGTCCGCCGACCGCGCGCACGCCGACCGGGCCCGAGGTCGAGGGGGCCGTTCGCCACTCGCTGTCGTCAACCTTGACTTGCGGCGTGCTTCGCCGCCACGTTGCCGAAGACCAGCCCCTGGCCGATGGTCGCTCCGGCGCCCGGGTAGGTGGCGCCGAAGGCGTTGGCCGCGGTGTTGCCGATCGCGTAGAGCCCGCCGATCGGGGATCCGTCGGGCCGAAGCACGCGCCCGCGACCGTCCGCGCGCAGGCCACCGCAGGTACCGAGGTCGCCGAGGATGATCCGCACCGCGTACAGCGGGCCGTTCAGCGGGCGCAGGTTCGGGTTCGGCGTGACGGTCGGGTCGCCGTAGTAGCGGTCGTACGCGCTGGCTCCGCGGTGGAAGTCGTCGTCCACACCCGCTGCGGCCAGTTCGTTGAACCGGCGCAGGGTCGCGACGAAGTCCGCTTCCGGCAGCCCCGCTCGACGCGCCAGGTCCGCCGGGTCGTCCGACCGGTGCGCGATGCCGGCCTCGTACCAGCGATCCGGCAGCGCCATCCGCGGGAACAGCCCGCCCGCGTAGACGTAGCTGTTGCGGTAGCGCTGGTCGAACACCATCCACATCGGCCCGACCGCGTCGCCGGAGCGCTCCCGTTCCAGCACTCGCTGGCCGAAGCTCATGTAGTCGGTGGACTCGTTGCCGAACCGGTTTCCGCGCCCGTCGACGATGAGCGATCCCGGCAGCGACCGCTCGGCGAGCAGGACCGACGGCGCCCCACCGGGCAGCGGTGCGACGGCGGGGAACCACCACGCCTGGTCCATCAGGTCGATGTCGGCCCCGGCTTGCTGACCGATCCGGATGGCATCGCCGGTGTTGCCCTTGTTGCCCAGGCTCCAGCCGGGTTCGAGCGCCTCCGACTGGAACTCCTTGCGCCACGCGATGTCGTGGTCGAAACCGCCGGCGGCGAGCACGACGCCGCGCCGGGCCCGCACCGTCACCTCGCGCCCGCCCTGCTCCAGCACCACTCCCGTCACCCGGCCGTCCTCCGCGGTCAACCGCTGCAGGGCGGTCCGCGTCCACACCGGGATCCCGGCCCGGAGCACTCCTGCGTACAGTCCCGCGGCGAGCGCCTGGCCTCCCGCGACGTACTCGCGGCCGAGGAGCTTCCCGCCGATGCCCTGCGCCATCCGCAGCGCCACCCGCGGAACGCCGCGGCTCGGCACCCGGGCCATGAGGTTCATCCACTTGTAGTCGTAACCGGTGATCGGCATCGGCACCGGCGACTTCAGCGCCGAGGAACGGAGCCGGGCGCGTTCGGCGCCCAGCGTCGCGACGTCGAAGGGCTTGCACTCGCAGCTGCGGCCGGCAGCGACGCCGCCGGGCAGTTCCGGGTGGTAGTCGGAGTAGCCCTTGCTCCACATGAAGCGCATCGACGTGGTGCGCTGCAGCATCCGGATCGTCTCGTCGCCGTGGCGCAGGAAGCTCTCCCACCGCTCGTCCGGCGAGGTGCCGCGGACCACGGAACGCAGGTACGCCTCGGCGCGCTCGGGCGAGTCGACCGCGCCTTCCTCCGCCAGCAGCGAGCTCGCCGGGATCCAGAACGCGCCACCGGACAGGGCCGTCGAGCCGCCGACGTGGTCGGTCTTCTCGACGATCAGGACGTCGAGGCCCTGCTCGTGCCCGGCGAGCGCGGCGGCCATCCCGGTGCCGGAACCGATCACGACCAGGTCGACTGCCGCATCCCGCGCGGGAGTGGGCGCGGGCGGTGTGCTCGTTGGCATCGACGTCTCCTCGGCGTGGTGCTGGCGTTCGACGGCATCGCACCACTGCTCTCACCTGCGGTGCAGCGTTCCTCCCGCTCAACGGGACTGGCGCCGCATGCGTCGGCGTGCCTGCTCCGCCGCGGCGAACCGGCTCCGGTGCGGTGCCGGTGGGCGGCGGTTCACCAGCTGCTCGGCGCGCGCCGCCATGGCCGCGTGCACGAGCTCGGGGTGGGTCACGATGTAGAACTCGCCGCGCGCCGCCTGCGCCACGATGGCCTCCGCTGCTTCGTCGGCGCTGATGGCCTGCTCGCGGATGGCCAGCATGGTCCTCCGCTGCTCCTCGGCAGCGGCGACGTCGCCGGATTCGACGCCGCCCGCCGAGCGGAAGATGTCGGACTCCACCAGCCCCGGCAGCACCGCCGAGACGACGATGTCGGCGCCGACCTCGGCGACCTCCTGGTGCAGGCACTCGGTCATGGCCAGCACCGCGTGCTTGCTCATGATGTAGGGCGCCTGCAGGGGCAGCGAGGTGACCGCGCCGATCGAGGCGAGCGAGAGCACGTGACTGCGCCCGCCAGCGGCGATCATGCCGGGCAGGAAGGCCCTGATGCCGTGGAAGACCCCGCTGATGTTGACCTCCACGACGCGTTGCCAGTTCGTCGGCGAGACGTCCCACAGGTAGCCGAACTGCTCGACGCCCGCGTTGTTGATCAGCAGCCGGACGGGGCCGAACTCCTCTTCCACGTGGCGGGCCAGCCGGTCCACCGCGTCGGGATCCCGGACGTCGACGACGTGCGGCACCACGTGCCGCCCCAGCTCACCGGCGATGCGGTGGACGGCTTCCGCGTCGACGTCGGCGGCGATCACCGTCATGCCGAGATCACCGGCGAGGTGCCTGGTCAGCCCGGCACCGATACCGGCCCCGGCTCCGGTCACCACGGCGAGACCTCCGGCGAAGACCTCCCGCGCTGTGGGCATGAATCCCCTCCATCGGAACCGTTCCGGCGATCGCGGGGCGGCGGTCGGTCCACAGTGGCCTCCGCGGCCACCGGTCCGCGCGGGCACCTCGCTCCAGCGGGAGCGAAGACGACCGGAGGCCGCGGTTCAACGCCCGCTCCCGCTGTGCGGGACCCGGACCGGAACCTTGATGCTCCCGTCCCCCATGTCCGGTTTCCGCTCCCGCACAACGGATTTCACCGCTCAGGCGCTTTCCGGCCGCGCCCGCCGCTGTTAGCATGCCGTTAGAATCAATTTCATTCCGCCGATCGAGCCGATCGAGAGGTGTGGCATGACCTCAACGCTGAGGACGAGTGCCGAGTCGGCAGTCGAGCAGCGCGTCCCGCCGTCCATGGTGGAGCGGCTGACACTGATCCTGGACCTGTTCGAACGCCCGCACACCCATCAGACCTTGGAGGACGTGACCCGGCGGACCCGCCTCCCCCGCTCCACGGCCCATCGCATCCTCGACCAGCTCGTCCGCCTGCGGTGGCTCGACCACACGACGTCCGGGTACCGGCTCGGCAAGCGCGCGCTCGGACTCGGCGGCCGCGAGATCGGGCAGAACGCGCTGCGCAGCGCAGCGGCACCGGTGCTCCACGACCTGGCGATCCGCACCGAGCTGGTGGTGCACCTGGCCGTCCTCGTCGATACCGAGGTGTACTACCTGGACAAGGTGGGCGGCCGCTCAGCCGTCGAGGTGCCCTCGCGCGTCGGCGGCCGCGCCCCGGCGCACTGCACCGCGCTCGGCAAGGCCATGCTCGCCTGGTTGCCCGTGGAACGGGTCGAGGCCGAGTACCGCGACGCGGTCCGCCGCACCGCGCGCAGCATCGCCGATCCCGGCGTCCTGCACCAGGAACTCGACCGGATCCGGCGCCGCCGCGGACTGGCCTTCGAACGCGGCGAGTGCTTCCCGACGGTCGGCTGCGTCGGCATCGCGCTGCGCGGACGGGAAGGGCCGGTGGGCGCGATCTCGCTGGTGGGCGACGTGCAGTCGCCCCTGGAGCGGGTCGCTCCCCTGCTCGTCCAGGCCGCCCACGCCATCTCGACCGAACTCGCCACCATCGCGGACGTGCCGAAGCAGCCGCGACCGGACCTCCCGATCGCCCAGCGGTCGTGGCCGAACGAGCCGGTCGCCCAGCTGCTCGCGGTCGGTGGTGATTGGTTGTGAAGTCCCCGGCTGCGGGGCACCGGGCGATGATCGAGCAGGAGGAGCTCTGGGAAGGCGCGGCCCTCGCCTTCCTCACCCGACGGGATGGCAGGTCCGCCGGCTGACGCGCCCCTGTCCTGGGGCTCGAACCAGGCGCGACCGGAACGGGGGAACAGTGGCGAGAATCGCCGAGACGCGGCCGCCCGCAGCTCCGATGTCCGAGGACCAGGTGGCGCGCCGGGACCGCATCCTCGACGCCGCCACCGAACTCGGCGCCCGGGCGGACCTCGACCACGTGCAGATGAACGACGTGGCCAAGGACGCCGGGGTCGCGATCGGGACGCTCTACCGCTACTTCCCGTCCAAGACGCACCTGTTCGCCGCGGTCTTCGAGGCGCAGCTCGGCGCGTTCCTCGGGCGGTTGTGGCCGGCGGAGAGCGAGGACCTCGTCAACGACATCGGCGAGGCCCTCGTATCGCTGAGCCAGGAGCTGCTCCGGCGCCCCCGGCTGTGCGCCGCGATGGTGCAGAGCGCCGCCACCAACTACACCTCGGGACCGTTCGGGTCGGCGGAGCGCGATTCGGCGCTGTTCCACGCGATCCTGGACACCCTCACCCGGTCCGCGCCCGGTGAAGAGGTCGAGAGCACCGTCCGCTTGCTGGTGTTCAGCTGGTGGGGCGTGCTCATCTCGCGGCTCAGCGGCAAGACGACCGCCGGGCAGGCCGAGACCGACATCCGGCTGGCGGCCCACCGGCTCGTCGGACCGTTGTTGTCCGGGCACCGGTTCCCGTGATGGGCACCGGGACTCCGCCGTGCGAGCGCGAGGTGGGCGTTCAGGAGAACGTCGCGGTGACCTCGCCGAGCGGGTCGATCTCGGCGCGGAAGCTCATTCCCGGGCTCGCCGGGACCAATGGCCCCAGCGCCCCGGACAGCACGATCTGCCCGGCTCGCAGCGGGTCGCCGAAGGACCGCGCTGTGCGGGCCAGCCAGGCGAGCGCGGCGAGCGGATCGCCCAAGCACGCAGTCCCGTCGCCCTCCGAGACCAGTTGGCCGTCGGCGTAGAGCCGCATGGTGGTGTCCCGCGGCTGGAACTCCTCGACCGAGAACCGCCGGTCGGCCAGCACGAACAGCCCGCTGGAGGCGTTGTCGGCGACGGTGTCGGTGATCGCGATGTCCCAACCGGCGATCCGGCTGTCGACGATCTCCAGCGCCGGTACCGCGTGGTCCACCGCAGCGCGCACCCGCGCCACGTCCAGCTCACCGTCGGCCAGGTCTTCCGCCAGCACGAAGGCGATCTCGGCTTCGACCCGTGGCTGCATCAGACGGCCGGACGGGATCTCGGCCCGGCCGGAGACGTCCATGTCGGCGAAGAGCACCCCGAAGTCGGGCTGGTCGACGCCCATCTGCCGCTGGACGGCGGGCGAGGTCAGCCCGATCTTGCGGCCCACCGCCACCGCGCCCCCGGCCTCCCGCTGCCGCGCGAGCTCCTGCTGCACGGCGTAGGCGAGGGCGATGTCGGTGTCGCCGAGCACGTCCCGCACCGGTGCCGCGGGCGTTCCCGTCCGCTCGGCTGCGCTCAGGCGGGCGACCGCGTCGGCGATCGAGAGGTCTCGGGAGTTCTTGGTACCGGCTGTCGATGCACGCACGTCGTCACGTTCGCACGCTTCTCCGGGCAGTCCCAGCGCCAGTCCCGCTGTTCAGGACTCCCCGGGAGGTGAACACGAACCCCTCGTAGCCGTCGTCCCGGATCGCCTCGCAGCGTCGGCGGTAGGCGCCCAGCCCGGCCACGTACGGCATGAACCGGCGCGGCTTGCCCTCGATGTTCGCGCCCAGGTACCACGAGTTCGCGCGGGGGAACAGCGTGGCGTCCGCGGCCCGCTGGACGTGCTCGGTCCACTTGATCGCGGCATCGCGGCGCACCTCGACCTGGACCGCCCCGGTGTCGTCGGCGTGCCGGATCAGCTCGGTGAGCCAGTCGACCTGCTGCTCCGCGGTCAGCACCATGTTGGCCAGGACCGACGGCGAACCCGGGCCGTTGACGGTGAAGAGGTTCGGGAAGCCCGGGATCTGCACGCCGAGGTAGGTCACCGGCCCGTCCGCCCACGCGTCCTGGATCCGGTCGCCGAGCGGGCCGGTGATGTCGATCCGCATGAGCGCGCCGGTCATCGCGTCGAACCCGGTGGCGTAGACCAGCACGTCCAGCTCGTGGAACCCGGCGCGGGTCTCGATGCCCGTGGCGGTGATCCGCTCGATCGGGTCCCGGCGCAGGTTGACCAGCGAGACCTCGTCCCGGTTGAACGTCTCGAAGTAGCCGGAATCGGTGCAGATCCGCTTGGTGCCGATGGGGTGATCGGTGGGGATCAGGTCCTCGGCGGTTCGCGGGTCCTCGACGATCTCCCGGATCTTGCGCGCGGCGAACTCGCGGGCGAAGTCGTTCGACGCGCTGTTGGTGAACTGGTCCGGGAAGGTCTTGCCGAACAGCACACCGCCGTTGCGCCAGCCCGCCTCCAGCGCCGCCTCCCGCTCCTGCGGGGTGCACTCCAGCGCCGGCTTCGGGTACGGCTCGTGCGTCGAACCGCCGCCGCTCATGCGCGATTTCCGCCGCCGCGCCGGGTATTCCGCGCGGATCCGGCGCTGCTCCTCGTCGGTGAGCTTCCGGTTCAGCGCGGGCACGCTGTAGTTCGGCGTGCGCTGGAAGACGGTGAGCGAGCGGGCTCGCTCGGCCAGGATCGGCACCGACTGGATCGCCGACGAGCCGGTGCCGATGACGCCGACGCGCTTGCCCTCCAGCGCCGGGCCCGGTTGCGGCCAGCGCGCGGTGAAGTACGTCTCGCCGGCGAAGGAGTCGGCACCGGGGATGTCCGGCTTGTTCGGCGTCGACAGGGAGCCGGTGGCGAACACGAGGTACCGCGCGATGTGCTCGTCGCCGTCCTGGGTGCGCGCCGTCCAACGCGACGCCTGCTCGTCGAAGTGCGCGGCCACGACCCGCTTGCCCAGCTGGATGTGCCGGCGCAGGGCGAAGCGGTCGGCCACGTGGTCGAGGTAGGCGAGGATCTCCGGCTGGGTCGCGTAGCGCTCGCTCCACACCCAGTCGTTCTGCAGGTCCTCGTCGAACGAGTACGAGTAGTCGATGCTCTCCACGTCGCAGCGGGCGCCCGGGTACCGGTTGAAGAACCAGGTCCCCCCGATGGCCTCGCCCGCTTCGAGGCAGCCGACGTCGAGTCCGGCCTCGCGGAAGGCGTGCACGGCGTAAAGACCGGCGAATCCGGCTCCGACGACCAGGACGTCGCGCACCTCGTGAACTCCGGTGGTCATGGTGCTCCTCGCTTCGCGGCTGCGCGCAGGTCGTGCCACAGCAGGTCGCGGGCCGATCGCCCGGCCCGCAGCGGCAGGATGGTCAGGAATCCGTGGAACAGGCCCGGGTAGTGCCGGTGCGTCACCGCCACCCCGTCCCGCGCCAGGGCCACCGCGTAGGCCCGGCCTTCGTCGGCCAGCGGGTCCAGGCCGGCGGTCACGACGATGGCGGGCGGCAGACCGCGGAAGGTGTCCGCGGCCAGCGGTTCGACCTGGTACCGGGGTTCGACCGCGCCGTCGGCGGGCAGGTACTGGCGCCAGTACCACTCCATGGCGGCCTTGGTGTTGCCGTAACCGGTGCCGCGTTCGCGGTAGCTCGCGGTGTCGCAAGCGGGATCGAGCGCGGGGTAGATGAGCACTTGAGCCGCCACCGCAGGCCCTCCGGCGTCCCTGGCCAGCAGGCAGGCGCTGGCCGCGAGGTTGCCGCCGGCGCTGTCACCGGCGATCAGCAGCCGGTCCGGGTCTCCCCCGAGCTCGCGGGCGTTCTCGGCAGCCCAGGTCAGCGCGGCGAAGGCGTCGTGGGCTGCCGCGGGTGCCTTGTGCTCCGGTGCCAGCCGGTAGTCCACCGAGATCACCACCGACTCCGTTCCTGCCGACAGCTCGCGGCAGAACCCGTCGTGCGACTCGATGTCGCAGAACACGAAGCCGCCGCCGTGGCAGAAGACGACCACCGGCAGCACCCCGTCCCCGTCGCGGTGCGGGAAGTACAGGCGGACCGGAATCTCGCCGCCGGGCCCGGGAATCCTCCGGTCTTCGGTCTTGGCCACGACGTCCGGGTTGCGCACCGGTTGCCGCCGGGCCGCGATGGCGGCGCGTGCTTCGGGTCCGGTCATCTCCTCGACCCGCGGAAAATCCGCGTCGAGCGACCGGATGACCGCCGCGACCTCTTCGTCGAACACGATCGCCCTCCTCGGCGCAGCCGTTCAACCGGGCATGGAAACCCTTACGGCGCAACGTCTTCTGCTTGGCGCGGTGGGACCATACACGCGGGGGAACCGGCGGAGCGAGGCCGATTCCCGGTCAGTGGGCCGCAAGCACGGGCTCGCGCCTGCTCACGTCGCGGCACCAGTGCGCGTCTCGACCTCCCGCGACAGATCGCGACCGCGGGTCTCACCGGTGCGCCAGATGGCCAGCAGCGTCACGAGGCCGCAGGCGCCCGCCAGCACCGCCAGCGGAGTGCTCGACGGCACGCCCGAGACGGTGAACACGCTGCTGGCGAGCAGCGGCGTGAAGCCTCCGCCGACGAGTGCGCCCACCTGGTAGCCGAGCGAGACGCCGGTGTAGCGGACGCCAGTGCCGAACATCTCCGACAGCAGCGGGCCGAGCGGCGCGTACATCGCGTTCTGGAGCAACTGCCCCAGCGCCATGCCCACGAACAGCAGAGCCACCACCTTCGTGTTGACCAGGGCGTACATCGGGAAGGCCAGCAGCACGATCCCCGCTGCACCGCCGACCACCACGGTCCGGCGGCCGAGGTGGTCCGACAGCACGGAGAACAGCGGGATGGCCACCAGCCCGATCACGGCGGTGATCAGCACTCCGGTCACCACGTCGGCGGTGTCGTACCCGATGGACCGGCCGTAGGTGATCATGAAGGTGCTGATCAACGCGGTCAGCGCGAACGGGCCGATGCCGACGGCGCTGGCGAGCAGGAAGGTGCCGGGATTGCGCAGCACCTCCACCAGCGGGACCTTCGGCTTGTCCGCGGCGCTCCGCGACTGCTCGAACAGCGGGCTCTCGGTGATGCTGATCCGCACGTACAGCCCGACGCCGAGCAGCACCGCGCTGAACAGGAACGGCACCCGCCAACCCCAGGACATCAGCTGCTCCTCGGGCAGCCTGGTCACCAGTGCGACCGCGATCGTCGAGAGCACCGAGCCCAGCGGCGAACCCATCTGCAGCAGACCGTTCCACAGGCCCCTGCGCCCGGCGTCGGCGTGCTCGACGACCATCAGCGTCGCACCGGCCCATTCACCGCCGATGGCCACGCCCTGCACGATCCGGCACAGCACCAGCAGAACCGGCGCCCACACCCCGATCACGTGGTAGGTCGGCAGCAGGCCGATCAGCACGCTCGCCAGCCCCATCATGACCATGGTGACCACGAGCATCGACTTGCGGCCCATCCGGTCGCCGAAGTGCCCGAAGACGATCCCGCCGACGGGCCGGGCGACGTAACCGACGGCCAGCGTCCCGAACGAGGCGATGGTGCCGACCACCGGGTCGGATCCGGGGAAGAACAGCTCGCCGAAGACGATGGCGGCCAGCGTTCCGTAGAGCAGGAAGTCGTAGTACTCGATGACGGTGCCGAGCAGGCCGGACAGCGCGACCTTGCGCAGCACGGCCTGGTCGGGAGATCTACGCACGGCGGTTTCGGACATCTTCGACTCCGTTGTCGGATCCGGGAACTTCTCAGTCCAAAGCGGACAATGCTGCGACCAGCGGTTCGACCTCCGCGGCCTTCGCGGCCCCGAAGTCGACGTAGTTCAGCCCCAGTTCGTCCTGCCGCTGCAGCAGCTGCTCGACGCACTGCTCGACGGTCCCGACCAGCAGGCCCGCGGACCGCCGCCCGACTTCCGGATCGACCGCGTAGGCGCGGCACACCTCGGCGAGCGCGGCGTCGGTCTGCCGCGGGCTGTCCACCACCCGGCAGGTCCAGGTGATCGACAGGTAGTCCAGCTGGTCGGGGTCACGTCCGGCGCGTTCCGCCGCCTCCCGGACCCACGCGATCTTGCGCGCCATCCGGTCCGGCAGCATGTCCTCGATGACGGCCGCGTCGTAGGCGGAGCCGTGTCGCAGGTTCGAGTGGATCCCGGCGATCTGCGCGTGCTCCCCGGCCATGGTGAGCATCCGCTTCCCGCCGCCACCGATCAGCAGCGGCGGGTGCGGGGTCTGCACCGGCGCCGGGACCCCGGCCAGCCCGGTCACGGAGTAGGCCGCGCCCTCGTGGTGCACCGGCCGACCGGCGAACAGCGCCTTGATGACCCCCACCGACTCCGCCAGCCGGTCGACGCGCTGTCCCGGCGGGTCGTAGGGCAGACCGGCCGCGGCGTACTCGGCCGCCAGGTAACCGGCGCCCAGGCCGAGGTCCAGCCGACCGCCGGAGAGCACGTCGATGCTGGCCGCGGCGTGGTGGGTGATCACCGGGTGCCGGTAGTCGTTGCACAGCACCAGCGCCATGACCCGCAACCGCCGGGTGCTCATCGCGATGGCGGTCAGCGCGGCGACCGGATCCACCCGCCCGACCATGAAGTGGTCGGACACCGACAGCGCGGACAGCCCGCTGTCGTCCAGCCGGCGCAGCTCCGCCTGCCACGCCGCCACATCACGCCCGAGCGCCGGCGCGTAGAGCGCGGTCTTGATGGGTCTGCTCGGCATCGGCGCTCATCCCACCGGGCCGACGGCGGGCGCGAAGCGCGATGCGAAGGCGTGGATGCTGGCCACCACGTGGTCGAGCTCCGCTGCCGTGGTGCCGTGGCTCATCCCCAGCGACATGCCGCGCTCGAACACCGCGTCGGCGTTGGGCAGCCCGCCCTCGGGAACCCGGTGCTCGACGCCCCGCATCATCGGGTGCCGGGTGATGTTGCCGCTCCACACCGTGCGCGTGTCGATGCCCGCGGCTTCGAGCGATTCCTGCAGGTCGCTGCGCGCGAACCCGGCCCCGGGCCGGACCATCACCGGGTAGCACAGCCAGGCGGTGCGCCAGTCCGGCAGCTGGCGGGGCAGCGAGAACAACGCGGGGTAGCTGCCGAAGGCGTCGTTGAAGGCGTCGAAGATCTCCGCACGCCGGGCGAAGTTGGCATCGAGCTTCTTCAGCTGCTGCAAGCCGAACGCCGCCCCGAGCTCGGACGGTTCGAAGTTCCACGGCAGCACGTCGAAGATGAAGTCGTTGTCGTAGGCCACCCCGTCGAGATCCTCGCGGAACACCCGCCCGGTGCTGGCCGAGCCGAACAGGTGCGGCTCCGAGCGCCGTCCCCACCGCCGCAGCATCAGCGCTTTGTCCCGCAGCAGCTCGTCGTCCAGGCACACCATGCCGCCATTGCCCGCGCAGGTCACGATGTGCGCCATCGCGAAGCTGGTGACCGTGATGTCCGACCGGCTGCCGGTCCTGGTGCCGCGCAACGTCGTACCGATGCAGTCGCAGGAGTCCTCGATCACCTTCAGGCCGTGGCGGTCGGCGACGTCCCGGATGACGTCCCAGTCCGGCGCGTTCCCGGCCAGGTTGGGGATCAGGATCGCCTTCGTCCGGTCGGTGATCAGCTCTTCGATCCTGCCCGCGTCCACGTTGTAGGTGTCCGGCTCCACGTCGGCGAACACCGGGACCCAGCCACCGCGCACGATGGGCGCGACGTCGGTGGAGAAGGTCAGCGGCGAGGTGATCACCTCCGCACCGCCGGGCAGATCGAGCAGCTCCAGCGCCAGGTAGATCGCCGAGGATCCGGAGTTGCACATCACGCCGAGCCGCTTGCCGTACAGCTCTGCGACGGTGCGCTCCATCTCCGCGACGTTCTTGCCGATCTTCAGCCCGAACGGGCCGCCGCGCAGGACATCGAGGCAAGCGTCGATCTCGGCGTCGTCGTGCACGCTGCGGGCGTAGACAACACGGGGACTCATGAGTTCTCCTCTGTGCTCGGGGTTCAGCGGATGGTGGAACCGGCGTCGACCGGCATCGCGATACCGGTGATGTAGCGGGCCTCGTCGGAGGCGAGGAACGACAGGACGTTGCTGACGTCGACGGACTCGATGCGGGTGACCGGCAGGCTGTTCATGAACACCGGCCCGAGGTCGGGCCGTCCGGCCAGCAGCTCGGGCAGCACCTCGGAGTGCCCCTGCGCGGTGTCCACGCCGGTCGGCAGGACGACGTTCACGCGGACGTTGCGGTCGGCCAGTTCCAGCGCGAGCGACCGGCACACCCCGATCAGCGCGTGCTTGCTGGCCACGTAGGGCAGGTAGAACGGCAGGCCGACGACGCTGCCGGTGGATCCGGTGATGACGATGCTGCCGCCACCGGCGGCGACCAGGTGCGGAATCGCCGCGGCGCAGGTATGCCACACACCGGTGAGGTTGACGTCGAGCGTCGTCCGCCAGACCTCGGCGGTCAGCTCCTCGTGCGGTTGCACCGTGCAGATCGAGGCGTTGGCGGCGACGACGTCCAGCCTCCCGAGCTTCCGCACGCCTTCGGCGACCACGGCTTCGACGGCCTTCGCGTCGCGCACGTCCGCTTTGGCCGCGTGGATCCGGCGCCCTTGGGCTTCGACCTGCCGGACCGTCTCCGCGAGCCCGGCGTCGTCGCCCATCTCGTAGGCCACGCAGTCGAGCTGTTCGCAGATGTCGAGCGCGATGATGTCGGCGCCCTCGGCGGCCAGCTGCACGGCGTGGCTACGGCCCTGCCCCTGCGCAGCTCCCGTGATGAACGCGACCTTGCCCGCCAGTTTCATCCTCGCGCCTTCCTCTCGAACGGATTCCCTCTGTTGCAGCAAGTTCAGCTGCGCAGTCCACTGTGGTCGATGCGGCGGGCCATCGAGTCGGCGAGCGCGCGGTCCAGCAGTTCGAAGACCTGCCCCAGCGGATCGCGGTGGTAGGTGGCGCCCGCCGGGCAGATCCCGCGCCGCACTCCGGCCATCCACACCGGCGCGCCCGCCCGCTCCAACTCACCCGCCGCGCTCGCCAGGTCGTCGACCACGAATCCCAGGTGGTGGATTCCCGGAACGGGCGTCCAGATCTCGGACCCGCGCACCTCCCGGAGCAGTTCGAGGTGCGGCGGTCCCGGGGTGAGCCCGATGCGCTGCACCACGGTCTGCTCGATCCCGCGAATCCGGCAGGTGAAGCGGGTTTCGTCGAACAGCGCGACCGGCGTGCCGTAGATACGCTCCACGTCGGCAGCGGCCTGCTCGATGTCGGCCACGACGACGCCGACGTGATGCAGATCGGCCAGCGAGAAGCACTTGTCCAGGGATTCGTTCCGGCCCGTCACCGACACCACCGGCCTTCCGTTCCGGCCCTCCGACGGACCGACGCGAGGCAGTATTACTCCCTAGCGAGCGCTTGGTCAATACGTCGGCATCCGGCGATGCGGCCCCCGGAGTAGAGCGAAAACCCCTACTCGCCAGTCACTTTGGCTGTACCCAGCGAACTCGATTGACCCCGGCGCGATCGGCGCTCTAAACTCGATTGAGCAAGCGCTCAATCGCCGAGAGGAGGCGGATGACCGCCGTCGAGCTCCGCCGGACCGACATCCTGCACGCCTCCGCCGAGCTGTTCGCCGACAAGGGCGTCGCATCGACCACCGTGCGCCAGATCGCCGCCCGGGTCGGGGTGCGCTCCGGCGCGCTGTACCACTACTTCCCGTCGAAGAACGCGATCGCGCGCGAGGTCGTCACCAACTACCTGGAGCAGCTGAAGGCCCGCTACGACGAGGCCGCACCGCGCGGGCTCAACCCGCGCGAGCGCCTGCGCGCCATCGTGGAGGTGTCGCTGCGCACCGCAGAGGAGAACCCGCACGCCACGATCGTCTACCAGAACGAACTGCCCAACCTCCGCGACGATCCCGGCTACCAGGACGCGAAGAAGCTGGCCGACGCCGCCCAGCAGGTGTGGCTGGAAGCGATCGACGACGGCAAGCGAGCCGGGGTCTTCCGCGAAGACGTTCCCACCAAGGTCTTCCACCGCTTCATCCGGGACGCGGTCTGGCTCTCCGTCAAGTGGCGCCACCCGGAAGACGCCTACACCGCAGAAGACCTGACCAGGGACTGCATGAAGATCTTCCTCGACGGCTTCGCAACCTGACCGAGGATGGCGCGGGCAGCTGGCCCCGCCCCCGCTGACAGCGGAACCCGGAAACCGCCCGCGACGGCCGAAGCGACTGCCCCGGCCGTGCGTTCGGCGGGGTTCAGGTGCCGGTGGGCGTCGCTCGGTCGCTGGAGGGGTGCACGAGATCGATGTAGGCCTGCGGCAGCTCGTCGAACGGCACCTCGGTGACGCTGACCGGCCCGGAGCTGTACGAGTCCTCGCCTCGCACCAGGCCGTTCTCGTCGACCGGCCACAGGATCACCTGCCGGTGGACGACGAGGTAGTCGGCCGACTCGTCGCCCACCGGGATCCCGCTCCGGGCGGCGTGGGAACCGGGGTAGAGCATCTTCAGGAACCCTTCGGTGACCACGCAGTGGTCGTCGACCACCAGCCGGTCCAGGGCGAACTCGAGGATGTTGGTCCGGGTCTCGAGGAATTCCGCGTAATACGTCCGAACCCCTTCGAAGCCTTCCGGGCCGACGTCCTGGCCGCCCTGCCAGAAGTGGTAGTTCGGCGTGGGGCTCAACGTCGCCATCAGGCGGTCCAGGTCCGGTTCGGCTTCCGCCTTCATGTGTTCGAGCACGATGCCGAGGACGACGCGGTGCCGCTCGTCGGTCGTGACGGCGAGGCGCTTCTCGAGCAGTTCCCAGGTGCGGCTGGGATCGATGACGGCCACGGGGCGTTCCCTTCTGCGGGAGCGGATGTCACGCCAGATCGTGGCCCCGGAACGTCGCCGGATCACCCGACGCGCGTCGGCAGGTTCGACCGGTTCCCCCGACGCGCGTCGGAGGAGCTCAGAAGGTCTCGCCGAACACCGCCGAGGAGGCCAGCTCGGTCGACGACAGCGTCACCCGGCGGACCATGAGCACCAGGGTCGCCTTGAACCGGTCCATCGGATCCGCCAGATCCCACCCCATCTCCGCTTCCAGGTGCGCCAGCCTGGCCGCGACGGTGCTGTGGTGGACGTGCATCTCCTCGGCGGTGCGCCGGAGCGATCCGAAGACGCAGTAGGCCTCCAAGGTGGCCACCTCCTGCTCACCGCCCGGAGACGTCGCGATCGCGTTGATCCGCGCCGCATCAGGATCGTTGAGCAGGCGTTTCAGCGGCAGTTCGGCCAACAGCTCCAGGGAGCCGAGCGCGCCGTAGGACACCGCTCGCCGCCCGTACCGGGTGGAGGACGCGAAGCGCAGCGCTCGACGCGCCTGCTTCCACGACGCAGGCGCCGCGTACACGCTCATCCGGCCGCCGATCCCCACCCACGGGCCGCGAAGGCCACCGGTACCGCTGAGCGCCATCGGGTGCTCGGCGACGATCGCGGCGTGCAGGCCCTCGGCCAGCTCCCCGTCGTCCGAGTCGTCCTGCAGGAGCACCGCGGTCAAGTTCCCGACCTCGACCGAATGCACGAGGCGACCCGGGCAGCTGCGCGCGACCAGGTCCAGAGCGGCCTTGCTCGACGCCGCGGAGACGGCCAGCGCGCGCACCTCGCGGGACGTGTCCAGCCCGAGCAGGCCGACTGCCCGAACCCGGTCCTCGCGCCGTTCCTTGTCGGAGAGCACCACTTCCAGCAGCGCCGGGTGCCCCAGCCGCGGCCCACCTCCCGACCGCGGCGCCGCGACGCGCAAGGTGTGCTGGAGCCGGTCGAGGAGGAGCGAATCGAGCGGGTGCTCGGCATCGGCGGCGCGTTCGAGCCAGACGGCCGGTTCCGCGGACTTCGGCGTCGGGGGGAAGCTCTCGTCGAGCGGATCGCCCAACGCCCCGTACCTGATCACCGTGCCCGAGGCCCACCGCGCACCGACCGGGCACTCCGCGAGCAGCGCGGCGGACCGCACGAGAGCGTCGGCGTTCGCGGCGGATTCGCTGAGCACGTCGAAGTACGCGATCAACCGGAACATCGACAGCGCATCGGAAGCCAGCCCGGACATCCGCAACTGCTCGTCCGCCGGCACGTCGGGCACCGCAACCTCCTGGTTCTCGGCGGCATGACCTCGCGGGCACTGATGGTAAGGACTCCCGCGCCAAACACCCGATTCGCGGATATCGGTAGAACCGGGCAGTCGCTATACCGAAGTGACACGCCGCTTCGAGCGAGATGAAAACGGCCGGGACAGGCAGGGGTCGACGATGATCAGTGCGTCCGGTAGAAGAGTGCTCCGCTCGGTGATAGCCCTGTTCGTCGTGGCGCAGCTGGCCACGACGGGCACCGCGTCCGCTTCGATGGCCGGTTCGGTGTCGGCGGGCGAGTTCATCCACGTCTACGACCCGTCGGTCGGCGAGGCCGAGCAGTGGTACTACAACGACCACGCGATGATCCTGGACGCGGCCACCGGTGTGTGGCACGTCTACGCCATCACCCACGCCGAACCGGCCGATCCCCTGGACGAGAAGCAGTTCGGGCACGCCACGGCCCCCTCGCCGCGAGGTCCCTGGACGAAGCAGCCGTTCGCGCTGACCGCGGACCCGGCCGCCGGCGAGAGCCACATCTGGGCACCGCACGTGGTCTTCGCCAACGGCGTCTACCACATGTTCTACGCCGCGGGCACCCCCGACCACACGGCCTACCGGATGCACCTCGCTACCTCCACCGACCTGTGGAACTGGACCCGCAGCGCGGCCAACCCGCTGTTCACCGACGGATTCGACGCCAGAGACCCCATGGTCACCAGGGTCGGCGTCCTGTGGGTCATGTACTACACCGCGACCAGCGCTCCTTCCGGTGGGAACCACCAGGTGGCCTACCGGACCAGCCTGGACCTGGTGCACTGGAGCGAGAAGCGGGTCGCTTTCGAGCACCCGGCCTCGGGCACCTTCGGAGGCCCCACCGAATCCCCGTTCGTCGTACGGCGCCCGGACGGCTGGTACCTGTTCGTGTGCTGCGACCCCGGCTACAAGGACACCCGGGTCTACTCCAGCACGAACCCATTCCGCTTCTCTGTGGACAGACCGGCCGGTCACATCAACGCCCACGCCTCCGAGATCGTCACCGAACCCGACGGCACGACCTCGATCACCAGCGCCGGCTGGGGAGAAGGCGGCCTGCACCTCGCACCGGTGCAGTGGTCGAGGCGCTGACCGGACCGCACCTCTGCCACGTCCGGCAGGTCGCGGTCCGGCATGCGTCCTTCGACCCTGGTCCCCGAACCCCGCGCGGCACAGACTCGAACTGGACGAAAGTCGCACGCACTCGAGGAGGATCGATGACGCTCGAAGTCAAGGACCTCGGCAAGCCGGACGAGTCGCGCACGTTCGAGCACGGCGAGCTGGACATCGTCGAGCTTCCCGGGGTGACCGTCGGACGCACCGTGCTGCACCCCGGCTGGCGCTGGTCGAACGACGTCAAGCCGATCGTGCAGACCGAAAGCTGCCAGCAGGCCCACACCATGTACGTCCTGTCCGGCAGGCTGCACATCGTGATGGACGACGGCCAGGAAAGCGAGATCAGCACCGGCGAGACCGGCGTCGTCTCCCCCGGGCACGACGCATGGGTCGTCGGCGACGAGGACTACATCGCGATCGACTGGTCCGGCGCCGCCACCTACGCGGCACCGCCACGATGACCGCTCGCTCCCGGGCGGTCGTGCCTCGCTTCCCCGCCCGAGTTCGGTGAGGAATTGCCGTCCGCGGCCTCGGCGATCAGAAGGCGTCCACGTACACGTACACCCGGTCGAAGCGGAGAGCGGCCAGATCGGCGCGGCGAATCACCCAGTGGAAGAGGCCCGCCTCCAGCTCGTCGCAGTCGTCGTCACCGCGCCAGGTGGCCAGCAGCGCCCACTCGTCGCCGTCCGCGGCGGGCAGCGGCACGTCCTCCTGGGCCGCCTCGACCGGATCCCAGTTGAAGAGAATCGGCTCACCGCCGAGCTGGAATCGCCAGCGGGGGCGCCAGCCGACCGCGTGCGACCAGGCCGACTCCAGCTCGGCGACCCGCTGCGACTCCTCGTCGTCGTCCTCCTCGTGCCAAGGCCACGACCACTGGTGGAAGCAGAAGTCCAGTCGGGCACGGCGGTAGGTGCTCAACCCGTCGTCCGGGGTGGCCAGATCTTCCGTCGCCGGCTGGCCGGCCGGTAGGTAGCGCACGGCGTCGGCGACCACTGCCCCGGTGCCCGGCGCGGGGTCGGCGAAGAACAGCAGTCGGCCCTCGGTGGGCAGCGGCAGGTCCGTCGCTCCGAGCGGCAGGGCCGCGCAGTCGACGGCCGCGACGAACGCGGCCTTCGGAGCCGGGGCGCCCTCGGGCAGCGGTGGATTCCCGCCGGTGAGCGCGACTTTCGGGCCGGGGCCGTCCGCAGCGAGGTAGATCGCAGTGCGGGCGGTGCGGATGTACGCCTCCACCTCGGCAGCCGGAATGCCCCGTGCGGCGGCCTCGGCACGGAAGCGAGCGGCCCTCGCCTCGTGGGTTTCGTCAGTGATCGCCGTGTCTGTCATGGGCAGAATCTATGGCCTGTCACTCGGCTGACCGATCCAGCCCCCCTCGTGCGGGCAAGACGAATGCGAGCGAGAACTGGTCGGCGATCTGGGAGATCGCCGCATGGTTGCCGCACGGATCGGAGCGACCAGCGCCCGATGTCATCAGCTGCGCGATGTCGGAGGTACGGAGGTCGTGCGTTCGAGCTCTGCGATCCGGGCGTGGGCGGCGGCCAGGTCGCGTTCGAGCCTGGTGATGCGGCAGGAGGCGGCGAGGACGGTGAGCCCGGAGTCGAGGAGTTCGCGGACGCGGGCGGCGAGGACGAGCTCGGTGCGGCTGTAGCGGCGGTGCCCGCCGGTGGAGCGGTCGGGCGCCAGCAGGCCGGCGGCATCGAGGCTGCGCAGGAATTCCGGCGTGACACCGAGCATGTCGGCCGCGCGCCCCATCGTGTAGGCGGGGTAGTCGTCGTCGAACGCGTTGGCTGCCCGGCTGGTCGGGGGATGATCGGTCATACCCACCTCACGCGATGTGCGAGCGGGGAACGTCCAGGCCCGCAGCGGCTGCGGACCTGGACGTGGGCGTCATCGGGTTCCGCCTTCGATGACCTTGCGGCCGCTGCCGTGGCCGACTTCGATGCGCCGCGGCTTGGCCCGCTCGGCCACCGGCAAGGTCACCGTGAGGACCCCGTCGGTGTAGTCGGCTCGGATGTTGTCCACATCCAGGCCGCTGCCGAGGGAGAGCTGGCGGGAGAAGGTACCGCGGGGCCGTTCGGCGGTCAGGTAGCTGACCTCGGAATCGCCCTCCCCGGTCGGGCGCCCTTGGCGCTGGGCGCGCACGGTCAGGGTGTTGTTCTCCGCGCTGACTTCCAGGGTTTCGGGGTCGATGCCGGGCAGGTCGAACTCGACGACGTACTCGTCCCCGGCCCGGTAGGCGTCCATGGCCATCGTCTGCGGTGCCCGGGCGCTGCCGAACACCTCACTGGTCAGCCGGTTAAGATCGCGGAAGAACGGATCGAACGCCAACGTCATCACTGACCACTCCTGTCACGCATGTTCGTCGATTCAACACGTGATCGGAAGCGGAGTGCGGAGGAACGGCCCGGAATCCGGACGCACCCGGCCGGCACTCCGCAGGAGCAATGAACGCCAGTTCCTCACCCCCTTGTTTGTGCTGGTAGGCCTCTTGCCAACAGCCTTGCACCAATTATTCTGAAACCGTCACTGCAATTTTTGCAAGGCCACTGGGCCACATTCTTTATCGGCACGTGGTGAGGTATTCGCCAGTGGAAGGTGGTGTGCATAGCGATGGCTGCGCGGCATGTGATCTACCGGAGCGAACTGGACCAGCCGCTGCGGTGGCGCGGCTATGCGGCGAGCACGGACGGCATCCCCGTCCACGTGCGCGCGGACTCGCTGGGACAGGCCCAACAGCTCATGGCTGCCACCGTCGCGGGCAACGGCCAGCGGTCGGAATGGGTGGAGCACACCGAGCACGCGGCCGGTGATGGCTTGTGGGTGCGCGAAGCCTTCGACGACAGGGTCCTGGAGCGCGATCACGCCACCCGAGTCCTGATGGAGGCGCTCGGCGATCAGCGACTGCGAGCCCGCCTGGCCACCCTGCCCGCCTGCCGGATCGGCGGAGTGCCCGTGGTCGTGGGCGCACCCGGCGACACCGTCGACTGGATCCAGGGCCAGCACGACGGACACGGTGCCCTGATCGTGGCCGCGGCGGTGACCAACCACTGGTTGTGGTGGAACGCGCTGGTCCCCGCCGACCGCGCCGCCGAAACCGACCTGCCCGTCGCAGGCAGCCTGACCGACCTCGAACTGACCGACCCGGAAGCCACCCTCGACGACTGGATGGCCGCGATCGACTCCGCCCGACTGGTCCTGCTCGACCCCAGCACGCACCACCCGGTGCCCCGCCCCAGAAGTCCCGAAGGGCAGCACAGCAACGCCAGGCTCGAACACCGCTGAGCCGACGTCCGCCACGGAAGGTGCTCGGCGACGGCTGTCTGGGCGGCGTGCGGTCGCCCAGCTCGCGCCACCCGAGCGTGGCCAGCACTCACCGGGCGTTCGCCGAGCACGTCCGCGGAGACGTCGAGCGGACGTCAACGTATGCGTTGACATCGCATCCGTCAACGCATACGTTGACGGTGTGAAGTACATCGACCCCGCCACCGCGGGAGAGCCACCCGCCATCACCCAGTCCGTCGCCGCGCTGCGCATGATGGCCGGGGCGCACGAGACCGTGAACCACGCCGAGCTCACCCTCATCGAGTCGGTCATCGACAACGGCTGGACGTGGGAACGTCTGGGCTCGGTCTACGGCGACCGCTCCAAGCAGGCCATGCAGCAGCACTACAAGCGGCGCGGCGGAGAGCGGAACTGGCGGGAGCGACCGGCCGGGCCGGACGGTCAGGCCGCGGTGCGGGACGCGATGCAGCGGGTGATCCTGAACTTCCGCGCCATCGATGAAGCCCTCACGCACACGATGAGTGACGCGGTGTGGAACGAACGCGATCCCGAGCAGGAGGCGGAGCGCCGCCGGTCGCCGATCGCGCGCCTGACCGACAGCGCGGAGGAGCTCGTCCAGCTCGTCACCAACCGCGTGCACGCCGAGGTCGACGCGAAGACCGTCGAGGGCAAGCGCACCGTGATCGACAAGGTGATCGCGGGGATCGAGCAGCACCGCGACACGCTCGACGAAACCCTCACCGAGCTGCAACGCCTCCGAGCCGAACTAGACGATCCACCGGCGGACCACCGGTGATTAGCGCACGAGCCGGTCGCGAAGCAGCCGCCGCCCTGGTCGCTCGAGGAACAACAACAGGTCGCTCGGAACGCGAGGAAAGGGCCGGGGGAAGGGTTCCGTCATAGCCGAGGGTCACGGTGAGCACGCCAGGAACGACTTCGACCTGGTCTCACGAGCCGATCGTCCGGCGCGTGCTCATCGCCTCCTCTCATAGCGGGTCAGCACCACGCCACCGGAGAACGTCCGCGTCTCCACGAGGTTCAGGTTCACCCAGCTGTCCAGCGCGGTGAAGAACGGCGTGCCGCCGCCCACCATGACCGGCGCGGTGACCAGCACGTACTCGTCGATCAGCCCGGCCCGCATGGCAGCCCCGGCGAGCGTCGCACCGCCGATGTCCATCGGGCCCGCGTCCTCGGCCTTGAGCCGGGTGATCTCGGCGACCGCGTCGCCGGTGACCAGGCGGGTGTTCCAGTCGACCTGGTCGATCGTCGAGGAGAACACCACCTTCGGCATGTCCCGCCAGCGGCGGGCGAACTCGACCACCGCCGGGGCGGCGCCGGGCTGCTTGTCGGCGGTCGGCCAGTGGGAGCTCATCGCCTCCCACAGCTTGCGCCCGTACAGCGCCAGGCCCGTCGCCGCCACCCGGTCGGACCACCACTGGAACAGCTCGTCGCTCGGCGACGAGTCCGGTCCCTCACCCCCGCTTCAGCCGAGGTCGTCGCCGGGCGCGGCGATGTAGCCGTCCAAGGTCACGTTCATCCCGAAGGTCAGTTTCCGCATGGCATCAGCCTCCCGTGAGTCGATCTCACACGTACGGACGGGCGCGGCGCGAAAACCTGATCGGTGCGCGCTCTGCGTCCGCAGCCGGTCCTCGCGTTCCGCGTGAAGGAGATCCGGGAACAGGCGCGATGCGCAACCGGCTCCGGAACCGGATGCGGCCCGGGAGCCGTGGTGGTGACCATCGACCGCAGCCGCGGACGCCGTGCAGCCCCGGTCGGCATCGCGGCCCCGCGATGCTGTCCGCACCCGACTTCTCCGCCTGTGTCAGGCTACGGGCATGGCTCTGCCTCATGATGATGTTGATCCCGGTGGCCTGCTCGAGTACTCCGTGGTGTTCACCGACTACTCGCTGAACCACATGTCCCAGCGCTTCGTGGACGTGATGCAGGGCATCGTCGATGTCCTGCGCACCACCTACCGAGCGCACAGCGTCGCGCTGGTGCCCGGAGGCGGCACCTACGGCATGGAGGCCGTCGCCCGCCAGCTCGCGACTGGCCGCCGCTGCCTCGTGGTGCGCAACGGGCTCTTCTCCTACCGCTGGTCGCAGATCCTCGAAATGGGCTCGATCGCGCAGGAACACGCGGTGTGCCGGGCACGACCGGTCGATTCGTCGCATCAGGCCCCGTGGCAGCCGGCGCCGATCGACGAGGTCGTCGCCGTCATCCGCGAGCAGCAGCCCGATGTGGTCTTCGCGCCGCACGTCGAGACCGCCGCGGGCATGCTGCTGCCGGACGACTACGTCCGCCGCCTGGCCGAGGCCACCCACGAGGCCGGTGGTCTGCTGGTCCTGGACTGCATCGCCTCCGGGGCGCTCTGGGTCGACATGACCGATCTCGGCGTCGACGTCCTGCTGAGCGCGCCGCAGAAGGGCTGGAGCGGATCGCCCTGCGCCAGCTACGTCATGCTCAGCGAGGCCGGCCGCGCCGCGGTCGAGGCGAGCACGTCGACGAGCTTCTCCGCTGACCTGAAGAAGTGGCTGTCGATCGCCGACGCCTACACCCGGGGCCAGACCCCCTACCACGCGACCATGCCGACCGACACCCTCGCGCACAACCTGGAACTCATGCTCGCGACCCGCGATCGCGGGCTCGAGGACCTCCGCGCCGCGCAAGTCGACCTCGGCAGCCGAGTGCGCGCGCTCCTCGCTGAGCACGGGCTCCCCTCGGTGGCCACCGACGAGTTCGCCGCCCCCAGCGTGGTCGTCGTCCACACCGACGACCCGGAGCTGCGCAGCGGTGCCCGCTTCAAGGAAGCAGGCATCCAGATCGCGGCCGGTGTGCCACTGCACTGCGACGAGCCGGCTGATTTCTCCACCTTCCGCATCGGCCTGTTCGGACTCGACAAGCTCGGCGACGTCGAGGGAACCCTGGCCCGGCTCCGGACGGGGCTGGACAAGGTCGGCCGATGACCACCCCTTGATCAGCCCGCTCGCGCCCCAGGGCTCTTCCGCCGCATCCGCGCGGGGACGGTGAGGCCACCGCGGATGCGCTCCCGGTCGGCGGCGATCAGGACGTCGGTTCCTGTTCGGCGCCGACCGGGTGAGTCCAGCGACAGACCGGTCGTTCGCCACGATCGACCGGCGGGTTGGGCTGTCAGCCGGTTCCCGGCCGCACGCCGCGGAAGATGTGGACCTCTGCGACGAGGGCGTCTTCGGCCGTTCCGGACAACGCTGGCCCGGTGGTGACCGCAAGCCCCAGCTGCGGCAGTTCGACACCCCCGACCGCCAGCCGTCCAGCCACCAGCAGCAACGACCGGACACCCGCGCGCCAGGCGATCTCGCCGTGGCACCGCCGCACCTGGACATCACCGCGGCAACGGCCGCGCGGCGTCATCAGGTTGAGCACCCGCGCCGGTTCGGTCAGGCCGCGCACGGCCACCGCGGCCTCGCCCGGGAACCGGACCTGCTGATACCGGGTCGCGCGGTGCGTGCGGCCGTCGACGGTGAGCTCGAAACATCCGCCGACGACCGGGGTGAAGACGCGCTCGACACCGTCGAAGCGGGAGAAGGGCCCGTCCTCACCGAGATCGGCCAGGCTCAGCCGCCATTCGAAGTCATCCCCCGCGCCGCAACCGGACGGCTCCGCCCACAACTCCCGCGTGATCCCCCTGCCGTTGCGCCACGGCTTCGGTTCCACGTCCTCCGGATCTACGACGATCATGCCTGCTGCGAGGCCAGCGCGGCGGAGAGCCTGCCGCCCAGGACGGCGATCGCCTCCGCGTCGCCCGGCACCTCCGGTTTCCAGGGCAGCACCAGGCGGTCCTTGGCCTTGTCGGTGTACCGGGGGATCACGTGCAGGTGGAAGTGGAACACCGACTGCCACGCATCAGCGCCGCAGCAGTTGAGCAGGTTCACCCCGTCAGCACCGAACGCTCCAGCCGCTGCCTTGGCGACGCGCTGCGCGGCCAAGGTGACGGCGGTCAGGTCATCGGCCGGGATCTCGAACAGGTCCTTGCTGTGCCGCTTGGGAACCACCAGCAGGTGACCGTCCGAGGCCGGGTTGATGTCCATGAACGCGCAAGTCGTCTCGTCCTCGGCCACCTTCACGCTCGGGACGTCACCGGCCACGATGCCGCAGAACACGCACTGATCACTCACGCAGCCGAGCTTAACCGGCCGATCAACGCGTTCGGCGCCACCGATCCGCTGGCAAGCCCGGCTGCTCATCGACGCCGGACGGCCCCCGCCGACATGGTCCTCTCCCAGTTCGATGGCACCTGGCGAGATTCCCGGGCCGCTGGTCGGCAGATCACTTCACCACGCGCTGCCGAAGTTGTCGTCATCGCTGCGGCGGACCAGCGCATCGAGCGCTGAACCTGCGGCCCCTCTGAGCCCAAACAAAGTCCACAGTAGACGGCGACAGCCGCCGTGGCGCTGTCGCACTCGGTTGATCGCCAGTTGCTCCCGCGCATGGGCGGTGAGCACTTGCCAGAACGTGAACGCAAGGGGCAGTCGCACCGCCGGATGTACAGGCCCACCAGAACGAGGGCTGCGCTGGCGCAGAACGGAGCGCTGCAGCACCACGTCCCGACGAACGTGTCCGAGCCGAGTCCGCCCAACGCGAATACGCCCGACGACGCATGCACCCCGATCGGACAGTTTCGGCACCAACCAGCGCAGGGTGGGACTACGCAGTTGCTAGCCCGAGGCCCCGACTTCTTCTTGAGCCTTTCGCGGGCTGTCGACCCGCCGGCGTCGCACCAACAAGCACGAGACGGCGCCGACCGCGATCACGACGATGGGCACCGCCAGGGTCGGCCGCATCGCGTGGACGACCCCGTGCTCGAACACCGACGCCGCCGTCTGCTGGATGTGCTGGGTGAGGCTCGTCGGCGTTCCCGGCGGCGGTTGGAACGCCGTACCGTACTGCCCGGCACCGACCTCCAGACCGCCCTTGGCGGCGTTGTCGAAGGCGGCCACGAACTGGCCGCGGACGCTCTCCGGAAGGTCGGTGGCTTGCTTGGCCGCTTCGTCCTGTAGCGAGGCGGCCAAGCGGTTCTGCAGCACAGCGCCGACCGCGGCGCTGCCGATGACCGTGCCGATCTGTCGGATCGTGTTCAGCACACCAGAGGCGGCCCCGGCCATCTCGGGCTTCACGTTGTACATCGCGACTGTGACCATCGGGCCGAACACGCACCCAATGCCCACTCCGGTGACGAGCAGCGCCGGTTGGAATTCCCACCACGCGCGGCCGACATCGGTGGCCCAGGCGAGCCCGGCCATGCCGCCCGCGAACAGGGTCAGGCCGCTCATCAGGACGTACTTGCCACCGAACCGATCCGCCATCCGGCCCGCGACCGGTGACAGGACCGCCGACACCACCATCGCAGGCGCCATCACCAGACCGGCCTTGAGCGCGCTGAAGCCCAGCACCGACTGCAGGTAGATCATCACCGGCAGGAACAGGCCGAGCATCCCGACCTGGACTGTCGCGGACACGAAGCTCATGACCGCGAAGTTTCGGTCGTGGAAGAGCACGAAGGGCAGCAGCGGTTCACCGTGCTGCCGACTGCGCTGGTGGACCAGGAACACCACCAGCAGCAGCACGGCCCCGCCGAGCAACGCCCAGATCCCGGCGTTCCAGTCGTACCGCTGACCCTCGGTGAGCGCGAAGGTCAGGCACACCAGCGTTGCGGCGGCGAGCACGACGCCCAGGACGTCCAGCCTGCGGCGGGCTCCGTGCCGGACATCCGGCACGAGCGCGACTGCCATCGCGAGCACGATCGCGCCGATCGGGACGTTGACGAAGAAGATCCAGCGCCAGCCGACCGTGCTGACCAAGAGCCCGCCGAGTGTGGGCCCGGAGATCGTGGCCACGCCCGCGACCGCGCCCCAAACGCCGAGCGCCGTGCCCCGACGCTCGGCCGGGAACGTGGCCATGATGATCGTCATCGTCTGCGGCACCAGCGCTGCCGCACCCAGGCCCTGCAGGGCGCGGGCGGCGATGAGCTGCGCCGGATCCTGCGACAGGCCGCACAGCACGGACGCCACCGTGAACAGCGCGACGCCCCCGATGAACATGGTTCGTGGCCCACGCACATCCCCCAGCCGACCGGACGTGATCAGCAACGCGGCGAGGGCGAGGATGTAGATGTTGATCACCCACAACACCTCGTCCAGTGACGCGTGGAGGGTGTCGATCATGCTGGGGATGGCGACGTTGACGGCCGTCAGATCCAGCAGTGTGAGGAAGAAGCCCAGGCTGAGCGTCAGCAGCACCGCCCAGGGATTGCCGCGCCATTTGGTCATTCGAATCCCACCATTTGTTGCTCGCATCTTGTTGCTCGCATCCCACGGCCGGCGGCGGAAAGCGCCGCCATCGGGCGGGGTCAACAGGCCTGCTGCTCCGGATGCCTCGGCCGGCGCCCCGCATTCAGCCCAGTTTCGTGTGGCACTGCGCCCGCAGGCGCCTGATCGAACCCCCGCGCAGGCTGGACGGCGCCGAGCCGGAAGGCGAGCGCCCTGGGGGCGCCCGGGCGCGGGCTGCTCCGGAAAACCGCGAAGCGGCTCGCCGGCCTGACAACCGGTCGTGTTCGGCATCCGTCATACGCAGCCGGTGCATCCCGGGCGCCCTCGTCTCCACCGGTTCGCCGGCGAGCAGGTCGAAACAGGCCCAGGAATCACAGCGCAGGGCACAGGGGCGACCGAAGAAATGGGCGTCAGTTCTTGATGGGGGCCTGCAGGCTCCACAGCCGCCCGTCGGGATCCCGGACGGTCATCTCCCGGGTCCCGTAATGGGTGTCCTCGAACGGGATGACCACCTCGACGGCAGGATCGGGCCGGAACCCGTCCGCATCGGGCACCCTCAGCGCGACCTGAACCCCGGGCTCTCGGTCCTCGGGGACCTCCGCAACGACGAGATAAGTCCCCTCGCCGTTGCGGAACACGCCGGAACCATCGCCGGCGGAGACCTCCAGTTCGAAACCCAGCGCCTGGAAGAACTTCGCGGCCTTCCCCCAGTTGTGGGTCTCCAGGAAAACCGCCTCGATCCCTTCGGTTGCCATGTCACGACTCCTTTTCGGAAGAGTGCTGTCGCTGCCCGTGAGCGTCGTCGAGGTAGGCGCGCAACGCGTCGGCGACCAACGCCGACAAGGACATGCCTTCCTCGATCGCGTGATGCTTGACCTGCCTGATCAGCCCCACAGGCAGGTACACGTTGAACTGCTTGACCTCCGCATCACCCATGCACCGATGCTAGCATGCTAGCAACCTAGATGGCATAGGGTTGCACATGTCTGCTTTGCGGCCAACCCGCACGATCCGGTTGTCATCCGCTCCGGCGAGGCCGAAAAGCCGCCCGAGATCGGTCACCATCTACTGACTGGCGCCACGGTGCGCTCAGCTCACGGCGCCGATGGCGCGGTCCTGCATCGGCACGACCACTCGCCCGAAATATTCTTCGTCGTCGACGGGACGATCGAGATGCTCGTGGGACCGGGTAACACTTCCTGGTCGCCCCACCCGGCTGCGCTCACGCCTTCCGCGCCGACCCGAACGCCACCCGTGTCCATGACTGAGCCAGGAGGTTGCCATTCCGCTGCGGCTGGAGGTGTCATTCGCCTCGTAGGCGGTGAGAACCGGCCGAAGCGGCGCTGCACGCCGTCGACGAGATCATGTTGCACTCCCACGCAGGGGCGGTGAGAACGCGGCCGGGCCCGGTGTGACCCTGTCCGCGACATGCCGCGGGCCGGAGCCGAGTCCTGCGGCTCTTGGCCGGTTTCCGGCCACCCGATCAGACCGCGCGGCCGATCACGACTCGGCGAGTTCGGCGAGCCGGTCCAGAGAAGCCCGGAGCCTGTCCGAAGTCGTGGCGCGGGCGCGGGCCAGGCGCTTCTCGTCGGTCAAGCGCGACCAGTCATAGGTGTGCCTGACCTTGGTGCGCCCCTCGCCGGCCGGCTCCAGCTCCCACCGCCAAAGGTGCCCGGGTGGTTGCTGGCCCGGTTCCGACGGCAGCCAGGCGATGCGACGTCCCTCTTCGAACTCCACCACGCGGTTCTCCCGGACGCTGCCCTGGGTGAGCGTCACCGTGAACACCTCTCCAGTGGCGCGCACGCGCTGACCTTCGGAAGCCTCGGCGAGATTGTCGTTGCCATCCCACAGCGGCTGTTGCGCCGGATCGGCGATCAGTTCGAAGATCCGCTCCGCACTGGCGGCGATCTCCCGGTAGCTGGTCACGACATTCGGGGACTGGCTGTTGGAGGTCACCGCTCGATTGAAGCACCCCAGAACTGCAACCAGAAGTCCTGGAACCCCCACGCTCAGGCGGAACGGGGATCGTTGGGGCCTGCAGCGGGAACGATGTCGCCACCATTTGGGCGGCCGCAATGGTGCCCTCCCGGGCTATGACGAGGAAGGAGACCGTGCCCTCGCGACCCTTCCTTCCGCCTGGTCCCGGCTGGCAACGTCATACGCAACCGCCACGTCTTCCCGGCCGCCAGGAGTAGTGGGGTTCATGCGAAAACAGGACCAGGAACCGACCAGCACATCCCGGTCGCGGCCACGGCGAGCGCCCACGCAGGCCGCCGCCCCGGCGCCAGTGCCTGTCCACCCTGCGATGTCCCTGGCACCGCAGGCGTTCCTGCACCTGCAGCGCACCGTCGGCAACGCCGCCGTGGCCCACCTCATCGAAGCCCAGCGATGTGAGGGTGATGACCTTCGCGAAGACAACGACCAGCCCGTGCAGCGCTCGGCGGTGCCCGACGTCCTGCACTCGCCAGGCCGTCCCCTCGACGACAACACCCGCACCGAGATGGAAGCCCGACTCGGTGCGGACTTCTCCGACGTCCGCATGCACACCGACACGGCCGCTCAACGCTCCGCGGCCGAGATCGGCGCGTGCCTACAGCTCCGGCCATCACATCGTCGCCGGCACTGCCAGCCTGGACAAGCACACCCTGGCGCACGAACTCAGCCACGTCCTGCAACAGCGCTCCGGCCCGGTTGCGGGCACGGACAACGGCGCCGGACTGAGTATCAGCGACCCCACCGACCGCTTCGAGCAGGAGGCGGAGGCCAACGCACGACAGGTGATGTCCCAGGGGATGCCCTCCGTGCGGGACACGGAACGCCCGCAGCACGCGGCAGATTGGAGAGAAGCTGGCCGAACAGTGTCCCCGAGCGCCCAGCCGGAAGCACACGCGGATGCCACGCAGAGCGGAAGTGACCGGATCCAGCGGACGACGATAAAAACCAAGACCAAGCGCAAGGATAAAGAAACCAAGACCAGGAGGAAGCAGACACGTCGCAAGAATGCGAGCGATAAAGCATCCGACAAACTCGTGAAAGATTTCGCCAATCTCACGATCGCCGGGAAGAAGACGAAGGGCGAGACGGTTGCCGAACTCATGAAGAAAGAGCTGAGGCACCGCGGATGGAAGCCGTACGGCGCTACTCGAACCCTCACCATGCATTACACGGTCAATGCGGAAAACCCCGCCGAGGCGGCGAAGGAAGAGAACCTCAAACCCCCGGGCAGGGCGAAAATCTACGGCGGGAGCGAGAACACCGTGCCACCGAAGTCGTTCAAGAACGATCGGGCCAAGCAGGCCATCCGGTGGATCTCGACGCTCGCGTTGAACTATCTCAACGACCTGAAAAAGCACCCAGAGGAGGTGCAAGCCACCCTCCACAACAAGGTGCTGTACATCTCGTCCAACACGAACGCCGCCAACAACGTGCTGCGGCAGCTTGCCGAGAAGAAGGCGACCGGAACGGAGTTCCTGAAGGAACTGATTGAGGCAAACGACAGAGGAAGCCTCAACGAACGGCAGGAACGGCACAAGAACAAGGCCCGCGACCGGCTAACCGAGGAGGCGAATCCGGAGGCCTACGCCGAGATTCGGGAGGCCCTCACCGCAAAGCCCGTAGTGCCCGAGAACGCCAAACCGGACGGCAAGCATGCGGAACGCCGACTGGCCGACAAGGTCGGGCGGAACGCCATACTCACCGGCCCGACCGCGGGCACGAAGCGGCCGTGCGTTGCCTGCTACGTCGACCTCTTCCAGGGCGCGCCCGGAATACGCCCCGGCCCGTACTGGCCGAGCAAAGCAGCCAACGTCGGCTTCGACAACTACAGCCCGCTCGGCGTCCGGGCCCTCGCGGATGAGATCCACCGTGCCATCGTCCGTGCGGGCGGCACCTTCGCGTCGATCCAACTCCAGTGCCCCGAGCACAAGACCAAGGTGAAAGGCGAGGCCAGCGACGTGGAGATGGACGCGGCCGACGAGACGTCTGCCGCCGGTGCGGCTGCGGGCGGCCGCAAGAAGCGGGCCAGCAAGAACCGGGTGCATTTTGACACGAACACGTCGTCTGAAAGTTCGGCCGGCGAGGAAGAGTGACGTGAGGAGCACAACGCGACTGTCGTGAGTCCGGACCAAATGCAGTGGGCGGTGCTTGGAAGCAACGCTCTCCAAGAGCCTGGATGCGCGGCGCGACGCACGTGCATCGACAAGAATAGGACGGCGACGCAGGTAGCGCACCGTCGTGGAATGCCCGGCCGAAACCGTGACCACGGCAACCGGTCACCACACGACGAGCGCGTCAATCCGACAGACACCTCCAACCAGCGCCACCGGCGAGCTATACGACGACCTGTGCCCACACCTTCGTGATCATCACGAGCACCCCCGACGTAGCGCCACAGCCACATCAACAGCGGCCCATGACACAACCCAGTTCGCCCAGACAGGTGCCGATCCCGATCAGGCTCAGCCCGGCCCCATTTCGTCCAGACAGAGGTCAGCCCAAAAACCCCCAAAAATCGCCGAAATCCGAGACAGGCCCCTCCGGAGTGATCACCGAAGAACCACGACCATACGCAAAAAAGCCCGTTGACATCCACTTACGTGCCGATCAATGGGCTCTTCTCTCCGTCGGGATGACAGGATTTGAACCTGCGGCCCCTTGACTCCAGCTAAAGCGAGGGACAGCGGCATGCTCAAACTCATTCTTCGAGGTCACCACACAGTCTACTAGGCGAAGTAAAGGAGTCCACGGCACCAACTCCGCAGCCGCTTCACCACCCGGATCACAGCTAGGCGTCGGCCGACCAGCCTTGGAGACTTCCGCAGTACGCCGTGACCAGGCGGCGGCTGACCTGCTCCTCGGAGAGGACGACGGTGCTCATGAGGTCGAAGAGCTCGCGCGGGGCGCACAGGATGTTCCAGAGGAACATTCCTTCGTCGCCCGGCGGGTCCGGGATGCCGAGCTCCGTGGCTGCCTCGGTGATCGGGCTTTCGAGGGTTTCGGCCTGGACCGTGAGGTAGCGCGCTCCGGAGCGGAGCCTGGCCACGCAGCCCTCGTCGGACCGGGTGTGCACCATCGCTCGGCCGTGTTTGACGACCAGGTGGACCCACTCAGCGCTCACCTCGGAGAGCAGCGCCACGCCGCGGCTCTCGGGCTTCTGGCTGGAACTTCAGCAGACGGAGCCCGACATTGCACCCGAATTCGGCGAGGATCTCGTCGATCGAGCTGAAGTGGCGGTACGCCCTGGCCGTGGCGACTTCAGCGCGCTCGGCCACGTCGGTCATCTTCACCGTGGTTCCGCGCCTGTTGACGAGGAACGCCGCCGACTTGATCAGCCGCCGCCGGTTTCGTTCCGCATCACTGCGCACGATCCGCCTGCTCCCGGTCTCCGTCGTCATGGCCCACTGGTCGTCCCGTTCCAGCAGT
>NZ_FNVB01000002.1:1078561-1545066 GCF_900108315.1 Saccharopolyspora kobensis
GGTTTCTATGCCCGTGGCCGGGCGAGGTTGTGTCGACTTCGGAGCTTGGCGTCTACCGACGGGACATCGCCGCGCCGGTTTCTATGCCCGTGGCCGGGCGAGGTTGTGTCGACCGCTCGCGTTTTGCGTGGCCGGTGACCTGCGGAATCGTAGTCGGTTTCGAGCGCCTGGGCAACGGAGACCATCATCTTGTCCTTCGGGCCGTCATGTTGATCACCTTAGCAGATCTGACCTGCGTCAATCACGCCGCGAGCGCCTCCTCAGGGCCAACTTCGAACCGAGCCGCTCGCAACCACAATCGCACCTCAGACAACTTACGCACCAGCAATTCCGAATCGACACGCTGGTATGCACCTGGGCGAATCCGGTGTGACGTTTCGCGAGCTGACCGCAAACCCGCCGTCACCTACTGGCACACCAGAATTCCCCGCTCCATCGGAGACAACAGCCCTATCCGAGCTGAGCACTCGCCGTGCTGGCAGCGAGAACCATCGTGTGACTTCACAGAACGGCGGTGCCGACGCACGCTGCAGATTGTCCGAAAGTGTACCGGATTTGGCTGCAAGAGGTGATCGTATGGATGCACCACTCCCCCTCGGCGCCCGTGCAGTCGGCGACTTACGATTCTGCGGGCGCATGTTCCACCTGCAGTACGCCGAGGGCTACCGACTGGACACCGAAGAGATGAGACTCGGGCGCCACGTCCACTCCTCCGTTGATATCCCCACCGGCCAGGAACGCCCTGCTCACCGCATCAAGCCGACCAGCTGGAAGGCCCGTTCGCTCGCGTTGTCCTCCGCCAAGCTTGGACTGACGGCCACCTGCGACGTCGTTGAAGCAGTTGATGGAAGCGTTCGTCCCGTGGAGTTCCGCAGGGGAGCCCCACAGCGTGACGGTACTCCCTGGCCAGACCACCAAGTGCAACTCATGGCACAGATCGTGCTTCTACGGCTACAAGACTACAGGTGCACCGAGGGCTACCTCTGGTATGCCTCTGTTCGCCAACGTGTTCGTGTCCCGTGGACTCCTGAGGCCGAAGCCGAACTACGCCGCACAATCTTTGAAGCTCGGAAGCTGGTCGGTCAGGCGAAGCCGCCGCCTCCTCTGCAGCACAGCCAGAAGTGCGCGCTCTGCGCGATGCTGCCGATCTGCATGCCGGACGAGATCAACGAGCTCACCGACCGGAACACCGAAGAGCCCAGACGCCTTCTCCCCCGTGCTCCAGCTCGCGACCCGGTCTACATCGCCGAACCAGGCGCGACCGTCGGTATCCGCAGTGATCGCCTGGTCGTCAGCAAAAACCAGCACACCCTGATGACCGTCCGGCTTCGGGATGTGTTGCACCTCGTCGCCGCGGGCCCGGTCACCGTCACGAGTCAGGCTGTGCATGCGCTCGCCGATCAGGGCAGCCCGCTGGTGTGGACGTCGACTCACGGCGGCCTCAAGGTGGTCGGAGTTCCAACTCTCGGCAAGCACGTCGAGCTTCGTCGGCGCCAGTTCACCGCTTCTCCGGGTCAGATGTTCGACATCGCGCGCCGCATCGTCGCCGGAAAGATCCGCAATTGCCGCACGCTGCTTCGCCGCAATCCACATCTTGACGACCAGGATCTTCTCGATCGGCTCGACGCCGAAGCTGCCCGAGCGCAGCGGGCTCCGACCCTGACCACGCTGCGGGGTATAGAGGGGGCAGCGGCACGCACCTACTTCGCTGGCTTCGCGCGTTCGTTGCGCAGTGATCATCGTCTTCCCGGGCCGTCGTTCCAGGTCTCCGGACGGACTCGCAGGCCGCCGGAGGACGCGGTGAGCTGTCTGCTTTCGTTCCTCTACGGCCTGTTGGTCAAGGACGTCATGACCGCTTGCTACGCGCTCGGCTTGGACCCGTACTGGGGTTGCTACCACCAACCACGCCGCGGCCGCCCTGCGCTCGTTCTCGATCTCGCCGAGGAGTTCCGTCCCCTGGTCGCGGACTCGACGGCTTTCACCCTGATCAACAACCGCCAGGCACGTCCGGCCACGTTCCACGTCCACCCGGTCTCCGTGGCGCTCACGAAGACTGGTCGAGGTGAGGTCATCGGTGCCTACGAACGCCGTCTGGCGACCGAGATTCGCCACCCAGTCTTCGGATACCAGGTCACCTATCGGCGCGCCATCGAGATCCAGGCACGGCTGTTCGCAGCTTGTCTGATGGGTGAAATCCCCCACTACACCGCATTCACCAGCAGGTGATCACGATGCTTCGACGTCGCTACCTGGTCGCGTACGACATCCGCTCACCCCACCGGCTTCGCCTGGTCGCCAAGCGGATGGAGGACTTCGGCGACAGAGCTCAGTACTCGGTGTTCCTATGCGATCTCACCCGCGCGGATGTCGCCGATATGACCTACACACTCGACCAGATCATCGACCCTACAGAGGACCGCATTCTGATCGTCGACCTCGGACAACCCGACGACACGAGCCGGTTTGAGTTCCTGGGACGTCGGCGCCCACTGCCCGCTACGGGACATCGGGTGGTGTGAAACTCCACCACCAGAGAGGAACGGATCATGGCCACGAACGAGGACGTCACCACAAGCACTTTCGTCCCGCCTTACAACCTCACCTTCGGGGTGTTCATGTCCAGTCTCGATCGAATGGCCGGCGACGAGGCGCTCCCGTCGGTCATCGACCGAAGCTACCTGCACTGGATGCCCGGGACCGTGCAGTCGAACTACCTCTCCTTGTTCCGGAAAACAGGCCTCATCGATTCAAACGATGTGCCGACCCAACTGCTTCACGACATCGTTTACAACCAAGACGCGCGCCCGATCGTCGTCGAACGGCTTGTTCGGGAACACTACGCACCGGTCCTGGATCTTGGACCTTACGCCACTGCACAACAACTTCTTGATACATGGCGTGAGTCCTTCGGCCAGAGCGGTGAAACTCGGCGCAAGGCAATCCGATTCTTTATGCAGGCAGCCAAGTTTGCCGGAATCACGGTGAGCAAGAACTGGGAACGCAACGCCGACAAGATCAGCCGACAAGCCGCGCCATCGCGACCGAGGCGATCTCGTGCTCCGCGAGTACCGAAACAGGCGAGCGCACCCGAGTCGACGTCGCGTCCTACTGAGACCGTCATCCTCGCCGAAGGCGCGGGGAAGCTCAGCCTCGGCGTCGAGATCGACCCACTGAAACTCACCGAGGAAGACCGAAAGTTCGTCTTCGGAATCATCGACAGCATCCACAGCTACCGCGAGGCCCACCCGGGCAACGAGCCCGACGTCACCTCCCGTGAAACCGACAGCGACACCGACTAAATCCGCACATCAATAAGGAAAGGACCATGTCCAGCTATGGACGCGACCCGAAGCGCCGCGCCGACCCGCAGCAACGCGCTCACCTGTTCGAAGACGCAGGCGGCCGGTGCCAGCGGTGCGGCGTGGAGCTCGGGCCCGACTACCAGGCAGCACATCTCATCGCCCACTCGCACGGCGGCGCCACCACCCTCCCGAATCTGGAGGCCTGGTGTCCGAGCTGCAACCTTCGGCTCGGCAACCACGACGCAGGCCCGATCGCCGGCCTCACCCTCCGACCCTGGCAGGCTGACGCACTGCCCGTGATCGCCGACCGGGTCTTCCGGCACGGCACCGCCACCCTCCAGGCCGCCCCTGGCGCGGGCAAGACGATCTTCGCCGCCGTGCTGATGCGTCGACTGCTCGAGTCAAGGCTCATCGAGCGCATTGTGGTCGTCGTGCCCAACACCGCGCTGGTCAGGCAGTGGCGATCAGAACTCGCCCAGCTCGGAATTCACCTCGACCCGCACCCGACGGACGGCGCGCTCGAAGCCGATGGACTGGTCGGCGTGATCGTCACATACCAGTCTCTGCCCACCTACGCACGCGTGCACGCGACCCGGATGCGACAGCGAACAACGCTGCTGGTGTTCGACGAAGTGCATCACGTCGCAGACGAGGCATCGTGGGGAAACGCTGTCCGGCGCATGGTCGGCGACGTCGCGGCAGGGGAAGTTCGCGCGGGCGCTGTGCTCAACATGACCGGGACCCTTTTCCGTTCCGATCCGCGCCACCGAATCTCGACCGTTCGCTACGAACGGGTAACAGTCAACGACGTGCCCAAGCTTCAGGCTCTGAACGACTGGGCCGTGCCCACGCGCGAGCTCATCGGCACCGAACTCCGCGCACCCGAGCTCTACCGCTACGGCGGACGAGCCGAGTACATCAACCTCTCCAGCAGTCATCCGGTACTCCCCACGCAGATCGCTGACCTGGACGAGCGCGAACGCACCGCCCTGCTCTCACAGGTGCTGGAGTCACCGGAATGGATCGATCGCTTCGCGGCCGAAGCGGTACGGCTGCTCAATGAGCAAATCGAGGCACTCGATCATGCGGAGTACCTGAAGCTGCTCTTCGTCGCACCAACCGTCGTCGTGGCACGTCATGCCGCACGCGCCCTGAACAAGGCCACCGGTACGGACTTCGCCCGCCTGATCGTCTACGACGAACCCGATGCACTCACCAATCTTCGCATCGCCCGTGACGAACCGCGGTCGTGCGGGATCGTCACGGTTCGCATGGTCACAGAAGGCTTCGACTGTCCGCATATCTCCGTGATCGCGTACGCCTCGAACATCGTGGCGCCGCTGTTCGTGTCCCAGATGATGGCGCGCGCGATGCGCCTGACCCGAACCGAACGCGACACCGGAACGCATCTGCCAGCGAAGATCCTCATCCCGGACCACCCCGTAATCCGCGAGGCATTCGCCGACACCATCCGCGACGCGTTTCCACTCACCGACGAGACCGGACCGGAAGTGCGCGGCCCCTCACCGGAAACCACCCGCTCGGACCGCTACGACCTCGTCGGAATCGACGACCCGCACCTACGCGGAATCGACGTACTCGATCTCGAACAGACAGTGTCCACTGCGGAAAACGAGAACGCAATTTCATTGTGTGAGACCGTACTGATCCCCACGACCTACGCAACCCGACTGGCTGTCGGCATCCGTCTGAACGGCGAGAACCGCGACAACTCCGACTGAGGTTGGCATTCCGGATCAACTACCCCGCCCTGCTCACCGGTAGCAGGGCGAGGTTGCGGCGTCTGAACGGACAAGGACACCGCTGCAACAACGCTCATCCAGAGGTTTCTATGCCGGTAACCGGGCGAGATTGTGGCCCGTGGCCGGGCGAGGCTGTGGGAGCAGCAGCGGTTTCTATGCCCGTGGGCGGGCGAGGTTGTATCGACGAGGTCGAGGACCGCGACAGCGTGCTGATGGACCACCGGTTTCTATGCCCGTGGGCGGGCGAGGTTGTATCGACGTGGTCGACGCCAACGACGCATCCCCCCAATAGGAGTTTCTATGCCCGTGGGCGGGCGAAGTTGTATCGACTCGGCAGTCGCACGGATGCCGGACCGAGCAACGACGTGTTTCTATGCCCGTGGGCGGGCGAAGTTGTATCGACCATCCGGGGGCAGGTGCGCGACCTGGAGGAGATCCCCGCGGTTTCTATGCCCGTGGGCGGGCGAAGTTGTATCGACGTCATCGCCGCGATTTGTGCGGGGATGGCCGTATCGGGTTTCTATGCCCGTGGGCGGGCGAAGTTGTATCGACCGCTCACGTTTTGCGTGACCGGTGACCTGCAGAATCGTAGTCGGTTTCGAGCACCTCGGCAACGAAGATCGAGAGATCGCCACCCAGCTCGGACGACGGATCATCAGATTCCCGTTGACCTGCACAAACGCTGTTGCGAGCGCCTCTTCACGACCTGGCGTGAACCGAGCCGCTCGCGCAGTCTGTCACGGTAACCAGGTTCGATCCGATAACCGCAGGGCACAGCACGACACGGTGTCACCGGCGGCGATGACGGCCCCGATCCTTTCGACCGCCTCAGCCGCGCAATCCTGAGCAGACCCGGCGCGATCGGTTACGCGTGGGAGTGCTTGTGTTGGAACGCTCGCAGTTGGATGCACCCGAGGGATGCGGCTAGACCCCGGCGAGCGTGCGGAGCTCCGTTGGGAGGGAGGCCGTCTTCCCGATGAATGGTGTCGTGGTGGCCCGGTGCGGGAGCAGTTGGATGGTGTCGGTGGTTCCGAGGATGTTCTCGGGGCCGCGGTATTGGCCGGTACGACCGCTCTTGGATGGCCAGTGCAGTACCGGGATGATGTCGACTTGGTCGATCGTTTGGGTAGCCCAGTCGTCGACGGTGGTGAATGGTTCGGTGGTGAGGACGGCGACCCACCAGTGCGGGGTGTCGAGGCGGGCGCGGAGCCACTGCCCGGCTGTCCATGCCCAGAGATGTGTGGTGTTCGGAGGGGCGGTCGGCATGGTTTCGAGGTGGAAGCCGTTGTTGTCCGCCCAGGCGGCCGTCCAGCCCTCGATGTGTTGGTAGAGCTGCGACCAGACGTTGTTGTGGCGTTGGCGGCTGCCGTGCAGGGTCCAGTTGATGCTCATGCTGCTGATTCCTTGGTGAGGAGCCCGGCCAGGTCTGCGAGGTTCTCGGGGCGTTTCCAGTCTGTGCTCGTGACCCGGACTGTTCCAAGACCGGCGGTTGAGCGGGCACCGATTCCGATTAGTCCATCATCGAGGTCGGTGACGACTGCTTCGAGGAGGAGAAGCTCGGCGCGGCTGAGCTCTGGTCTCGGCACGAGCGGGTCGATGCGGAGCCGGAAGGACCCGCTGGTGACGACCTCGTCGGTGTAGAGCAGTCCGTCCGCGGAACCGCCGGTGAACCTGTCGAGGGCGACGTGGTGGCGCAGTTCGAGCACCGGGTCGGTGATGACGGCGTCGTGGATGGCGATCTTCGCGCGGTGCGCGGTGCGTTCCGTCCCGCCGCAGCCGAACAACGTGCATGGGGCGCATTCGCCGCAAGCTTGGTCCGGGCAGGCTGGTGCCCCGACGACGCGGCAGATGTATTCGGTCCGGGAGCGCAGGACGCCTTTGAGCGTGGAACCGGGCACTATGTAGTCGTTGCCGATGCACAGGATCCTGCTGATGTCCGGACCGGCGGGTTCGGTCTTGGTGGCCTCGCCGGCCCCGATGTGGATGCCGTCGACGATGTCCAGGTCGACCTGCAGCAGTGCTTCCGGGTGCGAGTCCTGCGCTGCGAAGCGATCCGGTTCGGGGTAGTCGTCGGTGGAGGCGATTGCGAGCCAGGCGAGCAGGCCGTCCGGGGTGGTGAGGTCGTAGGTCTGGTGGCCGAGTCCGGTGACCGTGCAGAATCCGGCGCCGGTGCTGCCGCCGCGGCCGAGCTGGGGGCGCCAGACGCGGAGCGCGTCGATGAAGGCGTCATAGCGTTGGTCGGGGTTGTCCCAGCGCAGCACGACGTCGAATTCCGTTCCTGCGGGCAGGGTTTCGATCGTGTGGAGCGTGAGGTTGTCCGCGCCGCCGCGTTCCCGGTTGATGGCGGTTCGTCGGCGGAGGTCGGTGCCCCCGTCACCGCGGTAGATCGTGCCGAGCACCTGCACGGGGGACGCCGCGCGCTGCTTCGACTTCAGCTGGCTGCCGAAGAGGTCGGGGAGCTGCTCGGTGGGTTTGAGAGCGTTCTGCGCGGCGGTATGGGCCCGGAGACTTCCCGCGACGGTTGCGCCGGGGAGATGGGGTTTCCCCGCGGTGTCGGTGCGCAGCAGCAGGGTTTGCTCCGGCGTTTCCGCCGATTCGGGAGCTGTAACGCCGCCGGCGGTTTCCATGCGCAGCCGGAGCCTGATCAGTGCGCTCTTCATCCCTGCTCCAGGAAGTCCAGGAGTTTCTCGTAAAGGTCGGCGTCGGTGATGTCGAGCATCGTCCGGAACGCTTGAACGTAGGTGTCGGGAGCATTTCGCATGTTCTCCAACGCGCGGCGGAAGACAGCGTCGTCGGTGGTGCCCCGGCGCAGGCCGTCGAGGCGGTTGCGGAATGCGGGCAGCAGTTGCGGCCGTTGCCGAAGCGGTGCAACGCTGCCGGTCCAGCTGCGGACCGCGCGCGGTGCTTCGGGACGGAAGAGAGCCCCGAAGCCTTCCCTGCGCCGCAATCCGACTCCGCGGGCCATCAGAGCGCGCAGAGCGGTTTCTGACGGCTGCTCAGCACAGCGCACTCGATAGGTGGAGCCGGCGGCCACTGCCCGTTCGGCTGGTTTGGGCAGGCCGCTGGCCGCGTGCCAACCGCCCACCTCGTCCCAGCGCGTCCAGTGCTGATCGACGTTGATCGCTTTGACACCGAGCACGTGGGTGAGTTCGATGAGGTTCGGAACTTGGCTCGGTAGACCGAAGTCGTCGACGAACACTCCGGGAGATGCCAATCGCAGGATGATGTCGTTGCCGATGCATTCGACAGGTTCCGGGACTGCATCGTGCTCGAGCTCAACCGTGGCGCTGCCGCGAAGGCTTCGGCGCGAGCCCAGCAACACCGACGTGATGGGCGTGTCGTTCAGCTTCAGCGCCGCAACGGCTTCGCCGTAGAGCCATCCGTGCATGCGCTGGTCTTGACGCAGTGCCTTCTGCCTGAACAGGTGGCCGTCCTTGGCCACGCCGTCGGTGGAGAGAGCGGTCATGATCCGGGTGGTGAAGTCCACCGAGCCGCGAGACTGACCCTTGCTGAATTCCAGGGGATACCTGCAATCAGGGCAGTCTTCGGCGATCTCGCCGAGTGCGGCGTCCCACCACAGCTTCTGGCAGGTGCGCTCCGGCTCGTACTTGTGGACCTGCACCGACAGCGGGATCGGTTGGCTGCCGAGGGTGTGCAGCGGGCCGAAGGTTCCTTCACCGTCGAAGATCCGGGCGAACTCCGGTGTGGTGGTGATCTCGGGGCCCAGCTGGCGGATCCAGATCGCCGCGACGGCACCGCGCAGGACGGAACCCGGGATGTGGTTGTGGACGTCCGGCTGGAAGTCCGATCGCGCGTTCTTGGTCGCGGCGACTGCCTCGGTCAAGGTGACGGTGACTCGCGCGTGTTGGTTCATGCTGACCTCAGTGTGAGGAACTCGTCGATGGCGGCGCGATCGAGGGAGACGTTCGTGCAGGTGATGGTGACCCAACCCAGCCCGCGACGCCGGTTCGCACCCAGGGACCTGGTGGCCTGACCTGCGACGGCGAGCGCCAGGCGGTGCGCGCGCAGTGCGTTCTCATCCAGCGGGTACCGCTGGGTGACGGTGAAGAACGCGTGCGCGGCGCTGGTCTGCTCGCTGATCCCCAGCATGTCCGGGGCAGCGGTGTGAGTGTCCGCGTCGATGGCCACTCGTGCGGCGGGCTTGGGGGTGTGCCAACCGGATCCGCCGGGTGTGGCGTGGCCCCACCGCCAGGGGGCCTCGTGCTCGACTGAGCCGAACACCTGCTTCACGACGGCTGATTCCTCGCCGAGGAGTTGAGTGGCGGTGGCGCGCATGACACCTTTGAGACTGGTGTTGGGCAGCGGGTTCTCGATGTCGATCGCTGCGTCGAGTCCCGCGCGAGCATACCCGGTGGACACCCGGAACGGACCGTTGAACGTGATCTGAAAATCCACTGCAGACATCGGGATCATGCCGTTCTCCACCACCGAACCATGCCCAGGGCGTCGGTGAGGTTCAGGGGGCCGGCGGTGAAGGGGCGCACGGTGTCGTCCACCTTCACGCGCGCGGCGTACTCGCTGAGCCGCTCGGGATCACCGTCCCGCGCCAGTCCGGCCAGGTTGGCGAGGCTGGACGCGCTGCAGCTGGCCAGCATGTCCAGCGCGGACCAGGAATCGTGCATCGTGTCTAAGCGGAGGGCCTCGCGGTCCCGCAACGGTTGGGGGCCATCGCGCGTGATGTCCTGCCAGGCCAACGCCGCTGCTCGCCCCCGGTAGCGCTTTTTGGCGGACTTGAGCAGCTCCGCAGCCAGGTCGGCTGCTTGCGACAACGGGCTCTGCCGGTGGTGGAAGACCACTGCGGAGGAGATCGTTGGCGCTGCGATCTGCTGCAAGCCGGCGTCGGCGAGGCTCTGCGCCAAGTAGGTGGTAAAGCGGCTCTGCAGGGTGTGCGTGAACTCCCACGCGCGGTGCGCAGGAAGGCTGATGAGGAGGTCGTCGCCGCCGACCAGGTGCGCGATGACGGGCAGCGTGACGGTGTCCGGATGGGTGGTGGCGTCGAGGGCGTCGACCAGCGCAGACCAGGTCGCGTGCTCGATGGCCGCGGGCAGGTTGAATCCGGTTCCGCGGCCTTCGGCCATGGCTTTGCTGATGGCCTTGCGCAGGGTTCCGATGGCGTTGCCGTCGGCGTGAACGGTCGCCACATGGGTGTTGTCGTGTTCCTCGCCGAGCACGGCGAGGGCTTCGAAGGTGTCCGGCACGGTCATCGGACGCTCCGGATGCCTCTTCTCCCACTGTTCCAGCAGGTCGCGTTCGGTACTCGGGGCGAGGTCCTCGCGGCTACTGGTGGCGTATCCGGCGTGTTCCTCGCGCAGCTGGCAGTCCAGGCACAGCGCCCGGCGCTCCCGGTCGTCACCTGCACCGACCACCAGCTGCTTGCTGGCGGGCCAGGCGAGGCACCAGTCGCAGAGCTTGCCGGGCGGCCATTCGGACACCATCGGCGGCCACTCGTGTTCAGCCTGAATCGCGCCGGTTTGGGCGTCCAGCCACGTCGTGCCGCTGCGCTGTGTGGTGCGCAGTGCAGCCGCGGGCAACCGCTGTCGAAGTCCGCGGACGATGTGCTCTTCGACCCGGCCGATGACGTCGCCGTCGTCGGTGTGCATCCGCAGCGGGATCACGCCGTCGATGTGGCCGGCCTCGTTGCAGCGTTCCACGACTTCCTCCCACCCGGCCAACAGACGCTCGACTTCGTCCGGGTCCGTGGCTTCGCGGATCATCGCCGACGCACCTCGGCGCCCGCGCAGCTGAGGTGCCCGGGTCAACCACGACTGGATGCGCACCACCGCAACGTCCAGGTAGGTGGTCACTTGCGCCTGCCTTTCCGGTCGTCATCGAGCGGGTGCCTCTGCTGCTGGGGCAGCGGCACGGCCTTGTCCGCCGGGATGATGTCCATCGACTGGTCGTCCTCGCACAGCTCCGGCAGCGGTGTCAGCGGGAAGCCCGTACGACGTTGGGACTTCTTGTCGCGGGCCATCTCCGCCCCGCTGGTCTGCTTCCAGAAGCTGTAGCCGTCGTCGAACTCCTTGCTGCCCTGCTGCTTCCAACCCGCACCCGGTGGATACCAGACTTTGTTGGGATCGACCGTGTTCGGCGCGAGGACCTTCGCCACCAGCGGCCACTGGTTCCCGACTGCGGGCAGCTCGGACTGAACCCAGGTTTGGAAGGAGGCGATGATCCCGTCGATATCCGGCTGGGCGGCCGTCCCCTCCGCGCCGTAGCGGCTTCCGGACCGCCACAGCATGCTGTGCTCGGTGTCGACCGACACGGTGCACGAGCCGTATCCGAGCGGCCGACCGCCACCGATGTGCTGCCACACCCGCTGACCAAGCAGGCTGCTGGGCTGCAGCACGGCCAGGAGCCCGCCGAGCTGGATCTCATCGAGATCGGTGAACGTGATCGTCGCGGTGAACCGGGTGCCGGGCGGAAAGGCGACCGCCTTGCTGGTCATCGCGCTTTCGAGCTGATGCGGCCGTGCCTGCCCGCGTGCCGGGAGCGAATCGGTCCCCAGCGGCGTGTGCCAGTAGTACTTGCGTCCCCTCAGCCGCCGGGGCTTGCGGTCCTGGTCGGCGATGGAACCCCACTCCCGCAGTGGCCGGGCGCTGGCGTTCCCGCGGGTGTTCGGGTCGTTGACCAGGTAGAACTGGCCAGCACCGGGGCGGGGACGGCCCATCGGCGGCAGGGTCACCTCCAGACCCGCGACATCGCCGACCGCCAAAGCGTCACCGAAGCGCACGTGCCCGCGATAGGAGTGCTGCTCGGCGTGGTCGCCGTCGCGGCCGCTGGTATCGGCGGAGCCGAACACCTGGCAGCTCGGACACAGATGCTGTTCGTCTTCGCACGGCAAAAATCTGCTGTCGATGCGTTCCTCGGCCCGGTAATCGCCGTTGTGCCGCCAGATCATCGCGTGCCGAAGCGCGATGATCTGATCGCCCTGCACGCGGACCCACACGGGTTGTCCTGGATGCAGCCGCTTACTCACCAGCCACCGACGCCCCAGGGTCAGTGTGGTTTCCAGGCCTCCTTTGGGCTTGTAATCGAAGGTGACCGAAGCATAACGCTCGGTTTCGTCATGATCCTTGACACGCTTGGTCCTTAAATCGTCGGCACCCTCCAACGCCGCGACATACGACCGCCAAACCTCAGCGGGCACGTCGACGGTCTTGGGTTCCGGCGGCAACCGACGAATGTGCGCTCGGTAGGGGCTTTTCGACTCGCGAGCATGTGAATCGGTGATAAAGACCACCCACTCGCCGTCCGCACTGCGGGTCGCGCCGGTCGGTTTCCCCGACTCGGCATCAAAGCTCACCTTCAACCGGTCGCCCGAGGTGAGTGGATTATCCTCGCTGTGCAGACCGAGGAGATCCTTCTGGTGCAGCCGGAGCTTCCGCGGGTCACCGTCCTTGCACAGCAACAACACCGGTGGCGCGGTCTCGTCATCATGGTGCTTGACCACAGCCATCCGAACGGTGCCGATGTCCGACGGCTTGGCCGAATCCCGATAACCCGGCACGAAGTCGTTGTTGAACACGCGCAGGCACCCACCCACCAGCGTCTCGTGCAACGACCGCAGAGCGCCTTTGAGCGAGGACCCCGGAATCATCGGTGTGCCATCCGGACGTCGCGGGAGCTGCGGCGTGTCGTCCCGCTGTGCCGTAATGCCTCGGATCAGCAACGGCGTCTCGGCATCGATCGTCACCATCAACCGCCCCGACAGCAGGTCACCACGCCCGAGATGCCCGTGCGGGGCGCTGCGGTGCGGTGCCAAATCGGGAAACGGCACGAACGTATAGGGATTGACGAAGCTTTCGGCCACGCACAGCCTCCCAGATGGCCTTCAACGACTCCGTGATCACCATAGCGGTGATCGGGTGCGGTAGGTTGCCGGATGCGCACAGATCGTGAGAGGGAGTTCCGGTGAAATCGTTGCGCCGCCTAGTGCCGGGCATCGGGCAGCTGCGGGTTCAGGGCGCGAACTGGCTGATCGTCACCTCCACCGCCGTGATCACCGCGGCGCTGGCCCTGGTAGTGGAGGACGGGTTCCCGAAGACGCCCCAGGACAAGCCTGTGATCGTGCCCGAACGGCTCACTGTCCTGGTAGTGGCCTTGGTCGTGCTGATCCTGGCGTTGCTGTGGAGGACCTACGTGCACGACAAGAAGGGGACCCTGTTCTACGTGCAGGTCCTCGACGAATCGATGGCCAACCTGCACAACGAGCCGCTGAAAGCCGCGAGGGAAGAACGACTGGCACTACGCTCGGTGACCCGCTGGGTAAGCCTCAACGGGCGCCGGAGGAACGGCGTGATCGACATGGTCGAGGCGTGCCGCGAGATCGGGCACGCCGTCGAGGATGCGATCAACACCGACCGCAACGACACCGGCTACACCATCGCCCCGAACATTTTCTGGCCGATGGCCTTGGCCGTCGGGGCCCATCTCCCGCAGCCCGACAAACTCAAGCTACTGGAGTTCGAAGCCCGGCGAAAGGGATCCAAGCGTCGAGCGGCAGAATTTCCCATGGATTCGCCACCGTCGGGCCTTCTCCGGAGAGATACCCACGAGCTCGCAGGCTCCCAGGGGAACCGGGTCGGCGTGTGGCTGGCGCTGACCGACAAGGCGAAGTTCTACTCCGAGGAGAAGTTCGCTGACTTCGGCGTCAGCACCCTGCATGTGATCACCCTCGGCGGGAAGATCCCCGGCCGTGACGGGTACGAACCGGACTTCGATCGCGACGCGCTCGCATCGTTCGGCCCGGAGATCAGCCGGTTCTTGCGGGAAATCAAGCGTGAAACCGCTGACCGGGAGCTGGTTGTCGTGGCAATGGTGCCCAAGACCGTCACCCTGGCCATCGGGTGGCACCTCTCTCAGACCCGCAACGCGTTCTTCGCCGGAACGCACCTCATGCACTACGACCAGCCTTCGGGCGGCTACATCCCGATGCGGGTGCGTGAATCTCAACCGACCACGCCACCCACGGCCACCGCGCCGGTGGCGAGCGGCAACGGGCACAAGAAGGAGGCGACCGGTGCCAGCGACAATCCAGATCACCCTTGATCTCACCGGGCACCCGCAGATCTACCCGGCACGACTGCACGGTGCCGCCTGCGCCCTGCTAGAGACACCGGACAGCGACCACCAACGGCAGTACAAGCCCTTCGCCGTCGGACCGCTGTACGACATCGATGGAAGCACCCGCTGGCGACTCGGCTGGCTCGCCGAGCAACCACCACCCCAGCTGCCGGACCGCATCCGACTCGGCGACGTCGACTGCGATGTGCGCGCCGCGCACTTCGACAACACCAGCTACGCCCGACTCGCCGACAGCAAACCCGCCCGCCATGCACAACTCCAGGTCGTCAGCCCGATGTACTTCTCCCGCAACGGTCGGGACCACCCGCTGCCGGATCCGGTGCTGATCGTCCGCAACCTGGCACAGCGCTGGAACGCCCACGCTCCAGCACTGTTCGCTATCACCGACGAACTACTGCGCGCCATCACCGGCACGGTATTCCTGCACGCGATGGCAGGCGAAACCGTCCGAACCCCTGTCTCGGCCACCATGCACCAAACCGGCTTCTTCGGAACGGTCCGCCTCGGCCTGATCAAAGCAGCCGACCACACCACCCGAACCATCTTCGCTGCCCTGATGCAATTCGCCATCATCGCCGGGATTGGTGCCCAAACCACCCACGGGTTCGGCGCCATCCGCGTCAAAGACCTCGCCCCATGACGACCATCCATGAAATCGCAGAACCCGTACGCCAGAAAAGGCCCGGGGTGACACAACCACACGGTGACACAGCGGGTGAGCAAGCGACACTGAACGGACCTTGGTGCCATTTGCTGCGAAGTCAAGTTTCGGGGAGTCGGTCGCGCTGATCTGGTGGCCTAGGGAAGCCCCCAAGCCGTTGACGTTGGTCGGTACCGTCCTCGTACAGCTCCGCCTGCACCCCGCCAGTGGAGAGCACCACGACCGGGCCTACGTCCGGTGTGCGCCGATAGCCGACCAGCGCCTCCCCAACGCCCTTGTCCACCGCTGCACCAGAACCCGGTACACCGTGATTCCGGCCTTATCTGCGACGCTGGAGACCACGCCGCTGAACGAGGCACCAATGGGTCGGCGTCAGCAACGTCGAGCACGACACCGCCTGCATCGGTCTTGCGCGCAAGCTGGAGTCTGAGAAAGTCCTTGCCCTTACAGGCCTCCAGCAGACGCGTAGTCGCCTCAGACTCGATCACCGGGACGAGCTTGGTCGGTGCCTTGGGCAACCGGACATGCTCCATCGGCGAACGATCGATCTCCTCCTCATCGAACATCAGCCACTTGAAGAACTGCTGCAGGGCCTTGTGCTTGTTCACCGCAGTAGCTGCCGAGCGAGTCTCGATCATCCAGGCCTGGAACGCCTCGACATGAGCCTTCGTGACCTCGGCAGGATCCTCAGAGGCCTCCGCGGCGTCAGGATCAGGTGAGTGCTCCGCGAGGTAGCGGGCCAGCTGCGCGGCGGCGAGGAGATAGTTGTAGCGAGTGGTCTCCGGACGGTTGGCGGACCGCAGGCTGCGGTCCCAGTCCCGCAGGTAGCCTGCCCACGTCACCGAGAGGCCGTCGGTGAGTCTTTCAAGATCCATCAGGGGCATTTCGAATCTCCGAAGTCAAGGTGTCGACAAGCGGCGTGCTTGACTCCGAAGAACGAGTCTTGATCAAAAAGAGAGGGTCTCCGCAGGGTTTGACCTGCGAAGACCCTCTACACCGTCGGGATGACAGGATTTGAACCTGCGACCCCTTGACCCCCAGTCAAGTGCGCTACCAAGCTGCGCTACATCCCGACTCACCTCTTGGGGTGTGCCGATAGCTTACCGCACCTCCGAACGGGCGATCATCTACCCCCCTGGTTCGGCGTTTTCGCAGGTCCAGGCGTCGACTGCCGTGATCAGGGTTCGGGTCCAGGTCGCCAGCAGCCGCTCCCCCTCCGCCGCGGTCGCTCCGCGCGGGTCGCCGAGGACTCCGCTGGGCGTCACCGCCGCCAGTCCCTTCTCGCGGAGGGTCGGGAGGATGTCCGGGAGCGGGGTCGTCGTGCCTCGTTCCGCGCGGTCGAGGTGGACCGCTGCTGGGCGCAGGGCCAGCATCACCGATGTTTCGGTGCGGCCCGCGTGGGTGTCGTCGGGTCTGCCCGGTGGTGACCAGGCGAGGACTCGGCGGCCTTCCGCGCGCAGGGTTCGCAGGGCTCGGCCGAGCGGTTCGGCGTTGCCTCCGTGGGCCGAGACCAGGAGCACTCCCGCGTACGAGTCCGCTGAGCGGGCCAGCTCCACGACCAGCAGTTCCACCGCTCGCTGGCCGATCGACAGGGTGCCCGGGAAGTCCGCGTGCTCGCCGCTGGAGCCGTAGGCCACCGGTGGGGCTACCAGGACCGGGCGGTGCTCGGCCAGGCGTTCGCACAGGGCCACCGCGATCTCGGTGTCGACGGTGAAGGGCAGGTGGGGGCCGTGTTGCTCGGTTGCTCCCAGGGGCACTGCCAGCAGGGCCGGTTCCGCGAGGTCCGGCCAGGTCAGATCCGCCAGGTTCGTCATGGTCGCTCCGTCGGGACGCTGCTGCGGCCGCCAGCGTTGGACAGGACCGGTAGCAGCGGTGTTGCGGTGCGGCTGCGGAACGCGCCGCAGAGCACTCCGCAGCCGTAGGCCGCGTCGTCGGCGAGGCGGGCCAGTGTCCAGCTGACCGGGTCCAGCGGTGGGCGTTCGCGGAACCAGTCCAGCAGGTGCCGCAGCGCCACCGCCGTCAAGACGCGGCGGCCACCTCGGCTCATCGCCAGCAGGGGGATCGCGAGCGGCGCCCAGGGCCTGCCGATGGCGTCGGCCAGGTAGCGGCCTGCGCCGAGTGTTCCGAGCGCCGTCAGGCGCAGCGATTCCTCCACCGGGACTCCGATCTTGCCCAGCTTGCGGGCCAGGAGCACCGCCGCGCCGCTGGTGACCGCCAGTGCCGGGGTTATTCGGCGGGTGCCGAGCAGCGCCCACGCGGCGGCGCTCCACAGCGAAGTCCGGACCGGGGCGACCGCCGTGCCGTGGCGGGTGGCGAGCGGGCCGGCTGATGTTCCGTAGCTGAAGCGCTGGCGGAGCAGGGCCGTCCAGGTCCGGCGCGGTCGGTGGTGCACGGTGGATGCCGGTTCGTAGCGGATCCGGTGCTGCTGAACCAGGCGCCAGATCAGGTCGACGTCCTCGCCGAAGCGGAGGTTCTCGTCGAATCCACCAGCTTCGCGGAGCACATCGGTGCGGACCACCAGTGCCGCCGAGGGCACGTAGCTGATGCGGCTGCCCGGCTGCACCAGTCCTGGTTGATCGCCGAGGTCCAGCGGCGATCTCGCGGTCTCGTAGCGGTCGAGTGCACTGCTGCCCGGGACGCTGCGGACGCGGGGCGCCACTGCCACCACATCGGGGTCCTCGAAGTGGCTGAGCAGTGGTTCGAGCCAGCCGGGCGCTGCCTCGACATCGGCGTCCAGGAAGGCCACCAGCGGCGTGGTGACCAGTCGCAGGCCCGAGTTCCGGGCCGCTGCCGGGCCCCGGGGCACCGGGTGCCGCACCGAGGCGCCCGGTACCGGGTGCCTCGATCCGTCGTCCACGACGATCGCCGAGTCCGGTGCTCGGTACTGGTCGTCGCGCACTGGAAGCACCGCGGTCACGTCTTCGGGACGGAACCGGGACTGCTCGTAGCGGGGGTGCGCCATACCTGCGCCGACCAGGCGCTTCGCGAGCGCTGCGCCCGCAGTCACCGGCTCTCCGGCGAACCACCGGTCGACCAGGCGCGCTCCTGCCGCGCTCAGCCGCAGCACGCGGAACGGTGAGCCGCCGGCCAGGGCTCGACCGTCGGCGAAGCGGCGGAGACCGGGATCGGGCGCCAACCGGAGGGTCATGCGGTGAAACCTCCGTCGGCGTGCACCACGGTTCCGGTGATCGCCGAGGACCGCTCACCGCACAGCCAGCACACCGCCGCTGCGACCTCCTCGGGTTCCAGGATCCGCTCGACGAGCTGGTGCCTGCTGAACTCCTCGACGTCGGGCAGGTCGTAGTAGGCCGCGGTGGCGGTGAGCATGTCGGTGCGGGTCGATCCCGGCGAGACGGCCGTGGCGGTGATCCCGGTGCCGCGCAGGTCGGTGGCCAGGCCTCTGATCAAGCCGACCACGGCGTGCTTGGCCGCGTTGTACCCGGCGAGGTGGTACAGCCCGCGGTGCGCGGCCGAGGAGGCCAGCGCGACGAAGCGGCCGGAGCGCGGTTCGGGCTGTTGCAGCAGTTTCGGCACGGCGGCGCGGGCCAGGTTCGCCACGCCCCGGACGCCGACGTCGAACAGGGCGTTCCACTGCTCGTCGGTGGTCTCCCAGAGCGGTTCGCCACCTGCCATGACCGCCGCTGCCGCGACCGCTGCGTCGATCCCGCCGAACTCGGCCTCGGCCACTTCGACGGCGTGCCGGACGGCCGCGTCGTCCCGGACGTCGGCGACCACGTCACGGACCGAATCCGGCCACTGCTCGGCCAGTTCCCGCAGCTGCGCGCGGGTTCCGAGCGGATAGGAGGCTCCGGGGAGCTCCGCGCAGATGTCGGTGGCGACAACGCGCCAACCCTCGGTGGCGAGCTGCCGCACCACAGCGGCGCCTATCCCGCGCGCCGCACCGGTGACGATCGCGACCCTGCTCATGGCCTACCCGCCTCTCCGCGATTCACAGTGGCGGTTGCGTTCCGGATCGATTCTTGTGGCTGATTCGCATCACGGCCCCCAGGGATGCGGTTGTGCAGCACTGGGGTCGGCACAGGGCTGCTCATGGCCGTTCCACTGCTTCTCGCGCGACAGGGTCGGTTTCGAGGTAGCCGTGGCGGTGCAGGTAGGCCAGCAGGACGTCGGCGGCTTCCGGTGCTGGGAGCGGGCCGACGATCGCCGGCGGGGTGCGTTCGACCAGCGCTCCGGTGAGCTCCAGGATCCGGTGGTGCGCAGCAGCCGCTGTCGGGGGCGGTAGTTCGCGCGGGCGCGGGCGACGCGGGCGGGCGGCGACCGTCGGCCCCCGTCGGGTGTCGAACGGCACCGAGGAGATCGGGGCGCGTTGAGCGGCCAGCACGGCTGGCAAGCTCGCTCGGCGTAGGCGGACACCGCCTTCGACGGAGATGACAGCGGGGGTCGGCAGGCGAAGGACCTCGCGGCGTCCGCCGTCCAAGCGTCGGTGGGCCAGGACCGTCCGTCCCTCGGTCGCGAGCTTGACGACGCCGAGCGCCTGCGCGGCGCCCAGGCGCGCGGCGATGAACGCCGGAGTTGTGCCGGTTGCGCCGTCGGACGATCTGTCGCCGCACAGCACCAGGTCGGGGGTTGTCCTCAGCGCAGTTGTGATCGCACGAGCGGTTTCAGCGCCGTTGGACGCCAGCCAGCGGGCGTCGGGTGCGGTGTCGCGCTCCACTCGGATCGCCTCGTGCGCTCCAGCGGCCAACGCCGTCCGCAGCACCTCGTCGGCTTCCGGCGGTCCAACCGTCACCGCCACCACATGCCCGTCCAGCTCTTCAGCGAGCCTGAGCGCGTGCTCCAGCGCGGCGAGCTCGGCGGCGTTGGTGCCTCGGTGGTCGGTGGTGAGGTTGCCGGTCAGCGGGTCGACCTCGATGCGCTGCCACGACCAGCTCAGCGCTGCGACGATCTGCATGTCAGCCCTTCCGGAACACGACGCCGTGCCCGCCGTCGGGGTAGGTCCAGGTGATGGCGCCCGCCGAGTTGCAGAGCTGGTAGCAGGTGCCGCACTCGAAGCACTGCTCGTAGTTGAACAGGATTCCGCCGTCGTCGGTGGGCACGAACAGCTTCGCCGGGCACGCCGGCACGCACGCCCTGGTGGTGCAGGAGCGGCAGATCTCGGTGTCGACCGTGATGTGCGGGCGCTCACCGACGTCGAACTCGACCGTGGACATCCGGTCCGCGAAGGACATCTCGTGGTGCATGTTCGCTCCTCACCCGAAGGTCCGGAATCCCGCCCAGGCGTCCGCGGCTAGTTCGCGCAGGCGGATGCCGTGCCGGGCCGCCGTGCGGCGGAACAGCTTGCGCAGACCCGGTTTCGGCTCCGGGTTGCGAACGGTGAAGACCTCCTGGGCCAGGTCGCAGAGCAGTTTCGGGTACTGGCGCTGAACCCGCTCGGAGAGCACCAGGTGCGGTGCGCGCTGCAGGTTCTTGTGATCGGTGAGCACGAAGTTGTCCTGCAGCCGCTTGCGGTAGCCGGACAGGTCCCTGCTTCCGGCGGCGATGGCTTCGGCTGCCGCGCGACCGGCCGCCAGCCCGGAGCCGATGGCGAAGTTGACCCCCTCCAGCCAGATCCCGGCCGCCAGGCACATCGCCGCTGCGTCACCCGCGACCAGCATGCCGTCGGTGCTCAGCGGCGGCATGCTGCGGTAGCCGCCTTCGGGGATCAAGTGCGCCGAGTACTCCTTGAGCTCGGCACCGCGCAGGTAGGGGGCGATGCCGGGATGGGCTTTGAAGTCGGCCAGCACGTCTTCGGGGCGGCGGCCCGATTCGGCCAGCCCGGTCAGCGACAGGACGACGCCGACGCTGATCGCGTCCCGGTTGGTGTAGACGAACCCGCCGCCCGGGATGCCCCCGGTGCAGCCGAGGACTTCGAAGTCCGCGCCCTCGTCGCCGCGCAGGCCGAACCGCTCCTCGATGCTCTTCCGGGGCAGCGCGAGGGTCTCCTTGACGCCGAGGGTGTGGTGCGCGGCGTCGGTCGTGGGCAGCAGCCCGGCTTGCTTGGCGAGGAACGAGTTGACCCCGTCGCAGGCGATGACCACGTCGGCGCGGATGTCGCCGTCCGGGCGGTCGGTGCGCACGCCGACCACGCGCCCGCCGTCGCGCAGCAGCTCGGTGGCCACGGTCGAGGTCACCAACTGCGCTCCGGCGTCCACCGCCTTGCCAGCGAGCCAGGAGTCGAAGTCGGCGCGGTAGGTGGTCATGCCGTTGTGGGGTGCGCCCGCCCAGTCCTGGGTGCGGAAGTCGATGGTCAGCGCCTGGGTGTCGGTCAGGACCATCGTGCCGCGGCGGGTGACCCAGCGCTGCACGGGCACCTCTTCCCACCAGTTCGGCAGGACCTCGTCGAGGACCCGCCCGTAGACGACTCCGCCGTAGACGTTCTTGGCACCGGGGAACGGGCCGCGTTCCAGCAGGACGACGCTGCGCCCGGCGCGGGCCAGCTCCAGTGCGGCCGCCGAACCGGCGGGACCGGCTCCGACGACCACCGCGTCCACCCGCTCACTCATCGGCGGCTCCGTTCAGTCGGCGGGCGAGTTCGCGCAGGACCTCGGGGGCGTCGGCGACGATGCCGAGGTCCGCCATCGCCGTCATCGGGCAGGAAGGGTCGGTGTTCACGCTGATCACGTGCTCGGGCCTGCCGAGCCCGCCGACGTGCTGGGCCGCGCCCGAGACGCCGAACGCGATGTAGAGGGCGGGATCGACGACCACCCCGGTGGTGCCGATCTGGCGGTCGTGGCCCGCCCACCCGGCATCTGTGATGACCCTGGTCGCACCGGCCGACGCGCCGAGCGCGGCGGCGACTTCGGTGAGGGTGCGCATCACCGCGGAGCCGTCCTCCCCTGTCCGCACCAGGCCGGCACCCGCGCCGAGGATCCGCTGGGCTTCGGTGAGTTCGACGGTTTCCGGGTCCGGGTCAAGGATCTGCGCGGTCTCCGCGTCGAGGACGTCCTCGGGCAGCGTCACCGGCAGCTCCACCGGTTCCGGGCTCGGCACCGGTTCGGGCACGCCGCGCGCGTTCGGCTGGAGGGTCACCACGACGGGGCCGTTGAACTCGACATCCACGGCCAGCCGGTCGTCCACCCGGGACAGCTCGACGTGCGTGGCGGTGCACCGGCTGGCACCGGCGAACAGCTGCCGGTCTGCGCGGAAAGCGAGCCGCGCTGCGAGATCACGCCCGTCGGGAGATGCCGGAAGCAGCACCACCGGAACGCTGCGCAGCACCGGTGCCAGTGCCTCGGCCAATGCGCCGAACGCGACTCGTGGCACTTCGCTCGTCCAGACCTGCCGAGCGGCGATCAACTCGCGAGCAGCCGCCCGGGTGCCCGTCCCGACCAGCAGGACCGCTCCCCCGCACTCGGCGACGGCTTCGTCGGCGCCGCTGGGGAGGACTGCGTCGCGGACGACCACGACGGCCAGCACATCGGGAAGCCCGGTCACAAGCCCACCGCCAAACGGTGTCCTTCGACGACCGCGGCGTGCGCGCGGCGCGGGGCGATGCAGTCACCGATCCGGTGAACTGCGAACGGCGCGTCCTTCAGCTCCTGCCACAGCTCGTCCTCGGGTGCTTGGTGAGTTGCGCAGACGATCCAGTCGAAGCGTTCCTCGCTCATGTTCCCGGTGGTGTGCTTGAGGATCTGCAGGACCACCCCACCGGCTTCAGCGGCCGCGGACATCACAACCTCGTCAGTGCGCTGGACGATGCCCTTCGCGTGCGCCCGGATGTTGAAGGTCTCCATGTCCAGGGTCACGCCGAGGTCCTGGCAGACCACCATGCCCGGCGTGCTGATCTGCACCCGGCAACATCGGTCGGCCAGCAGTTCGGCGACCGAAGCGGCCTGGTGGAAGCCGAGTTCGTCGACCACGAGCACATCGCCTTCGGGAGCGGCGCGGCCCTCCAGCACGTCGCGGACGTCGACGACGCGCTCCGCGCCCCCGGCCCAGTGCACGGGTTGCGGACGGGCGCCGGTGGCCAGCACCACCACGTCGGGGCGCTCGCCGCGCAGCATCTCGGCGGTGGCCGCCACGTTGGTCTTGATGTCCGCGCCGAAGCGCTCGCACTCCGCGCGGAGGTTGCGCACCACGTCGAGGAACTCCGCCCGGCTGGGCACGGTCGCCGCCACCGCGACCTGTCCACCGGTGGACGGTTCCCGCTCGAACAGGGTCACGTGGTGGCCGCGCTCGGCGGCCGTCGCCGCAGCTTGCAGGCCCGCCGGCCCGCCGCCGACGACGAGCACCCGCTTGCGCAGCCGCGGCATCGGCAGCGGCGTGGACTCCCGTCCGGCGCGCGGGTTCTCGATGCAGCCCAGCCAGCGGTTCAGGCCCATCCGCCCGACGCACTCCTGGTTGCACGACAGGCAGGTCCGGATGTCGCCGCGGTGCCCCGAACGGGCCTTGCCCGCGAAATCGGGGTCCGCGATCTGCCCGCGCACCACACCGACCAGGTCGCAGTGCCCCTCCTCCAGCGCGCGCTCGGCCTGCAGCGGATCCTTGATCCGGCCGACGCCGACCACCGGCAGGTCCACGGCGCGGCGGATCGCGTTGGAGATGAACAGCGCGTACCCGGGCGGGATCGTCATGGACGCCTCGATCATGTAGAGCGTGGAGGTGGCCACGCCGATCGAGGTGTTGATGTAGTCGACCTTCCCGGTGGCCTCGACCATCCGCGCGACCTCGACGGCCTCGTCGATGGTGGTGCCGCCCTCGATCAGCTCGTCGCCGCACAGCCGGACGCCGAGCGCCCGGTCCGGGCCGATCGCCTCCCGGACCACGTCGATGATCTCCAGCAGGATGCGAGCGCGGTTGGCCAGCGGACCGCCGTAGGCGTCGGTGCGCACGTTCGTCGCCGGGGACAGGAATCCGCGCACGATCGAGGAGTGCGAGCACTGCAGCTCGACACCGTCGAAACCGCCGTCCGCGCAATGCCCGGCCACGGTGCCGTAACCGGCCACGACCTCGGCGATCTCGTGCACGTCGATCGCTTTCGGCACCTCGCGGAACATCGGGTCGGGCACCGCCGACGGCGCCCACACCGGCAGCCTCGAATACATCGAGGACGCCTGCCCGCCGTTGTGGTTGAGCTGCGCGAGGATCGGAACGTCGTGGGCGTGGACGGCCTCGGTGATCCGCCGGTACCCGGGCACCACCTCGGGCCGGAAGCCGTGGATCAGCTTCTCGTAGGGCCAGTCGGTCGGGTGGGTGGAGTGCTCCTCGGTGATGATCAGCCCGGCGCCGCCCGCGGCACGGGCCGCGTAGTACGCGGCGTGCTGGTCGGTCGGCACTCCGTCCTGGGCGTAGTTCGTCAGGTGCGCGGAGAACACGATGCGGTTGCGGACGGTCAGCGGCCCGATCCGCAGCGGTGAGAACAGATAGCGGTGTTCGCTCATCTCGCGCCCTCCAGCGCGGTGATCCGGTGCGCGGCGCGACGGCCCTCGAGGATCGCTTCGTGGATCGTGCGGGGCGCCACGCAGTCCCCGGCCCGCACTGCTCCGGCCGGTTCCGGGTTGGGCAGCCGGTGTCCGCAGTGGACGACCACCGCGCAGGCCACGTCGCGGCGCTGAGCGGTGAAGACGTCCTCGAGCACCACGTGGTCGGGGTGGACCTCGCGCAGCAGCGAGCGCTTCTCCAGACGCACACCGGCGCGCTGCAGGCGTCCGTTGGCGTCGGCCAGGTCTCCGGTCAGCGCGAGCTGCGTGCCGACGACCTGGTCCTGGGTGACGATGGAGGTGTCCCGCCCCCGCTCGGCGAGCAGCTCCGCGACACCGACGCCCACCGCGTCGCCGACCGGGTCGAACACCACGACCGGACCGTCCGGCAGCACGTCGTCCGCCAGCATTGCCGTGACGTCGACGATCGTGCCGCCGAAGTCCTCATAGGCGCGCGGGCCCGGCCTCGAGCCGGTCGCGATCACCGCGTCCCGGCTGGTCAGGTCCGCTTCGGTGCCGAGAGTGACGCGCACTCCGAGCCGGCGCACCTCCGCCTCGAGCCAGTCCGCGAGCAGCTGCAATCTCGCCCGGCCACCGACCTGCGCGGCGAGCAGCAACGACCCGCCCAGCCTGTCACCTCGCTCGACGATCTCCACCGAATGCCCGTTCAGCGCCAGAACACGCGCCGCTTCCATCCCGGCCGGGCCACCTCCGACGACGAGCACGTCGCGCGGTTCAGCAGGAGCAGCGGCCCCCTCGGTGGCCTCGTGTCCGCTGAACGGCTCGCCGATGCAGGAGACGATCGGGTTGCGGTTGTCCCGCACCCGGCACTTCTGGTTGCACAGCACGCACGGCCTGACCTGCTCAGGACGTCCGGATCGCACCAGCTCGACCAGTTGCGGCTCGGCGATCTGCGCCCGCGTCATCTCGACCAGGTCCGCGACGCCGTCGTCCAAAGCCCACTTCGCCTGCGCCGGGTCCACGACGCTGCCCTGCAGGACGACCTGGGGCGGGCGCTTCTCGGTGCGCACGGCTTCGCGGATCTGGCGGCAGAGATCGATGTTGAAGCCCGGTTCGGTGTGCAGGTCCGGGCGGGTCGCCGAGGTCGCCATCGCCGAACCGCGCACCACCACCAGGTAGTCGATGCGGTCGGCGACCGACCGCGCGATCCCGGCGGCCTGTTCCGGGGTGATGCCCGCCCACGGAGCGAGTTCGTCGCAGGACAACCGCAGCCCCACGACACCGTCCCCGACCGCGTCCCGGACGGCGGCGAGCACCTCGCGCAACAACCGCACCCGGTCCTCGCCGTAGCCGTCGGAGCGCTGGTTGGTGAGCCCGGAGAGGAACTGCCGCAGCAGGGAGAACTGTCCTGCGTCCAGCTCCACCCCGTGCAATCCGGCGTGCACTGCCGAACGCGCCGCGGCGGCGAACCCGGCTACCAGCGCATCGATCTGGCCCTGCTCGACCTCCATCGGCAGCTCACGGCTGACCACGTCCGGCACGCGCGACGGCGCCCACAACACCTGCTGTGAGAACGCCGACGAGCCCTGAGATCCCGAGTGGCCGAGACCAGCGAGAACTATCGTTCCGTGCGGTCGGCACGCCTCGGCGACCGCCGCCCACCCCGAGGCACACTCAGCGGCCAGAGGCGCCCGCTCGTAGGGCCAGTCCGAGGCGTGCACGCTGGCTGTCTCGGTGACGATCACACCGGCACCGCCGGCCGCACGCGCCCGGTAGTAGGCGACGTGGCGGTCCGAAATCGCCCGCCCGCGCCCCAAGTTCGTCTCGTGCGGCCCGAACAGCACCCGCGACGGTGCTTCGGCAGAACCGAGCCGCACACCTTCCGCGAGGCTCATGCACCGGCCGCCAGCGGGCTGGAGTCGCAGGGCTTGGCCGGCACCAGGGGCAACCCGAGGCTCACCTTGCGCCGCGAGGATCGGGAGTGGTCCTGCGACGGCTTCGGCAACCCGCCTCTGTCCACGACGGACAGAGCCGTCTCACCGTGGCCCTTGACGCATTCCGGGTCGGGGCCGTCGAGCGGGAGTCCGGTGAAGAACTTCGCCGCCATGCAGCCGCCCTGGCAGGCGTCGAACGCCGAGCAGGACCGGCAGGCACCACCCGACTGCGGACGGCGCAGCTCGGTGAACAGCTCCGATTCGCGCCACACCCGGGCGAAACCACCCGCGTCCCGGACGTTGCCTGCCTTGAACACGTCGTGGATCGCGAACGGGCAGGCGTAGACGTCACCCACCGGGTCGATCAAGCACACCACCCGGCCCGCGCCGCACAGGTTCAGCCCCGGCAGCGGAGTGGAACCCAGCGCGTTGAGGTGGAAGAACGAATCGCCGGTGAGCACCCGGTCGCCGTGCTCGATCAGCCAGGCGTAGATCTCGTGCTGCTGGGCGTCGGTCGGGTGCAGCTCGTCCCACACGTCCGCGCCGCGCCCCGACGGGCGCAACCGCGTGATCCGCAACTGCGCGCCGAACTCATCGGCGATCGCCAGGAAGTCGTCCAGCTGCGCGACGTTCTGCCTGGTCATCACGACCGAGATCTTGAAGTCCCGCATGCCGGCGGCCGAGAGGTTCCGCAACGCCCGCATCGCCATGTCGAACGAACCCGGCCCGCGGACGGCGTCGTTGACCTCCCGGGTGGCACCGTCCAGCGAGATCTGCACGTCCACGTAATCGGTGGCGGCGAGCTGTTCGGCCCGCGCGCGGTCGATCCGCAGGCCGTTGGTGGAGAACTTCACGCCCACCTGGTGCTCGACGGCGTAGTCCAGCAGCTCCCAGAAGTCCGGTCGGACCGTCGGCTCACCACCGCCGACGTTGACGTAGAACACCTGCATCCGCTGCAGCTCGTCGATCACCGCTTTCATCTCCGCGGTGCTCAGCTCCCGCGGATCGCGCCTCCCCGAGGAGGACAGGCAGTGCTCGCAGGCGAGGTTGCAGGCGTACGTCCACTCCCAGGTCAGGCAGATCGGGGCGTCCAGCCCGCCTTTGAACTGCTCGACCAGGGAGGGCACCGGTTCCACCGCGGTCACGTCGTCTCCACTCCGTCAACGGGGCCGGATCATGTCCGAGGCGGCCAGCGAGGCCAGCGCTCGCCGGAACTGCGGCCGGCGCTCCTGCGGCACGGCCAGCAACGCCTCCTCGACGCTGGTGTGCTCACCCAATCCGCGCACCAGCTCCACCAGTTCGGGGACCTTCAAGAACGACAACTTCCGGTTGCCGAAGTGGTACGCGAGCGCCCCGAACGGTTCGGGGCGCAGCGCGACCTGCGGATTCAACCGGTAGCCCAGGCTCGTGTCGAACTCCGCCGCGGTGGCCATCAGTAGACCCCGCACATCCCGTCGATCGAGACCTCCTCGACGAGCAGCTCCTCCTCGACGACCGGCTCGGTGGTTCCCGCTTCGACCTGTTCCTCAGCCATGGGATGCTCCTGTCGACGTTGACCGATCCACCGCCGACACCGTATTTGCACCCGGTGCAGATTTGGAAGACCTGGAGCAGGACCTCTTGGGAAGCAACACCGTTGGAGCAACCGCGCGAAGCGGTGGGCGACGGAGGGTCACCAGCGCCGCCGAGCTGGAGCAGGTGGCCTTCGACCTCTTCGACGAGCAGGGTTTCGAGAACACCACGGTCACCGACATCGCCCGGGCCGCGGGCATCGCGCGCCGGACGTTCTTCCACTACTTCCCGTCCAAGAACGACGTGCCGTGGGGTGATTTCGACGCCGAGCTGGCCCGGCTGCGCGCCGATCTGCACGCCGCCCCCAGCGGAATCCCGCTGATGGACAACATCCGGCGCTGCCTGGTCGAGTTCAACCGGGTGCCGTCCGAGCAGGTACCGGCGCACCGGCGGCGGATGCGGCTGATCCTCGGCGTCCCGGCGCTGCAAGCCCACTCGACCTTGCGCTTCCAAGCCTGGCGGGAGGTCATCGCCGAGTTCGTCGGCGAACGAACCGGGCAACCGGCCGGCGCACTCGCTCCCCAGACCATCGCGCACGCGACGCTGGGCGTGGCACTCGCCGCCTACGAGCGGTGGCTCGACCAACCCGATGCCGAACTCACCGAACTCCTGGATGCGGCGATGCGCGAACTCGCCGCCGCGTTCTCCGGGGCCGGACCGGCCCGGCGCGAGCAGCTAACCTCGGCCGAAACGAGACGTCAGGAGGACGGGATGCCCACCGGAGAACCCGCCGTGCAGACCGAGTTCACGCCCCGGATCGGCAAAGTCGCGCGCCGCGAGCTGGCCGTCCACGGATTCACCCGGTACGCCCAGCTCGCGGACGTGACTGCGGCGGACCTGCTGAAGATCCACGGCGTGGGCCCCAAGGCGGTCCGGATCCTCGGCGAGGAGCTCGCCGAACAGGGGCTGTCCTTCGCCGACTCGTGAGCCGAACCGCTTCGCGGGGCCGGTTTCCGCGTGTCGGTTCCCGGCCCCGGCCGCTCAGTAGTCGGCTTCGTCGTATACCACGACTCCGCGCAGGTTCTTGCCGTCGAGCAGGTCCTGGTAGCCGGTGTTGATCTCCTCCAACCGGTAGGTGTTGGTCACCAGCTCGTCCAGCTTCAGCGTGCCGTGCCGGTAGAGCTCCAGCAGTCGTGGTATCTGGGTGCGCGGGCTGACCCCGCCGAAGATCGCGCCCTGCACCCGCTTCTGCAGCAGGGTCAGCTCGAAGAGGCTGAGCTTGGCATCGATCTGCGCGTGGTGGCCCATGCCCGTGACCACCACCTGCCCGCCCTTGGCGGTCATCGACACCGCCGGCTGCAGGTGCTCGCCGGTCGTGTCCCCGATCGTCAGGATCACCGTGTTCGCGTTCTGCCCCCAGGTCAGCTCCGAGACCACCCCGGCGGCCTCCTCCATCGAGGCGAAGGCGTGCGTCGCGCCCAGTTCCAGCGCCTTCTGCCGCTTGAACTCCACCGGGTCGACCGCCACCACGTACCGCGCCCCGGCCGCCGCCGCACCTTGCACCGAGTTGATGCCGACCCCGCCGATGCCCACCACGACCACCGTGTCGCCGGCGCGCGTCCCGCCGATCTCGGTCGCCGATCCCCAGCCGGTGGACACGCCGCAGCCCAGCAGCGCGGCCTTGTCCAACGGGATGTCGTCCTCGATCTTGATCACCGAGGCCTGGTTGACCGTCACGTACGGCGCGAAGGTGCCCAGCAGGCACATCGAGACGACCGGTTCGCCCCGGTAGGTCGTCCGGTAGGTGCCGTCGGAGATCGCCCGGCCGGTCAGCAGCCCCGCACCGGCGTCGCAGAGGTTCTGCATGCCGCGCGCGCACGGGCGGCACGTGCCGCAGCCGGGGATGAAGGCCAGCACGACGTGGTCGCCCTCCTGCAACCCGGTGACCTCGGGCCCGACCTTCGTGACCACGCCGGCGCCCTCGTGACCACCCACGACCGGGTAGAACGTGGACGGGCTGGCACCGGTGCGCAGGTGCTCGTCGGAGTGGCACAGCCCCGATGCCGCCAGCCGCACCTGCACCTCACCGGCGACGGGGTCGCCCAGCTCGATCTCATCGACCTCCCAGTTCTCGCCCGGGCCGTGCAGCAGAGCAGCCTTGGTCTTCATATCCACTCCTCGTCGAATGGGCACCGAAGGACATATGGCTCCCCGAGCATGGGAAGCCGGGTGATCTCAGTCAAGGGTCCGGATCCGGCTGCTCGCCCCCGCCCCCGCGGCCACCGCGGATCCGGCTGCGGCGCCACCGCGCTGGCCAGAAGCGCTGCTTTCCGCATATTCCTGGAAACCGGCCGGTGGAGGAAGTGGTGCATCCCGGAACGGGAGCAGGCGCCGCTGCCCCCGGCGAGCAACTCGCCTCATGTGAAGCGTCCCCAGTTGATCGCCGATTGCGTTACAGCGCAACCGATTTTATCGACCGCCACTTCCTGATTACTCGAAACTCCTTCGTCTCAGCGAAAAAGCGAAACGTGCTCAGTGATGATCACTCCATCGAGCGACCGTTATTCGCTCGAATCCACGTTCGACTCCTGCAACACTGGTAGCACGCCAACGGGACACCGAAGCAGACACATCCGTCGACAGTGGACCGTGAGAATCATTGGTATGACGCGCAAAATCACCAGCTTCGATGATGAACGCGATTCATCTGCGAGCGCGCCGACCAGAGTCGGCAAGCTCGTCACGCCGAGGAGAAGGAGCACGGCCATGTTGTCGAAGTACCAGCGGAACGCGATCGGTCACGCCCCGACGATGGGCATCCGCCCCGCTACCGGATCAAACCGAACCAGCCGGTTCGGGAGCCCGGACGATCAGCACCGGACATGGCGAGTGGTGCAGCAGCTTGTGGCTCGTGGAGCCCAGGTGCGCACCTGCAACGCCACTTCGGCCGCGTGCACCCACGACCGCGAGCTGTGCCTCCCGCGCGCGGGAGAGCAGCTCGGTCGTCGGCGTACCGCGCCCGATGAACCTGAGCACCTCGACGTCCGGATAGCGCTCGCTCCAACCGGCGAGGACTTCCGCGACGAACCGAACCGCGGTGTCCCCGACGACGTCGCTGGGCAACCGGGAGCGCAACCACTTCAGATCGAGACCGACGACTTCCCAGGTGTGCACCACGTGCAGCGGGACGTCCCAGTGCGCCGCGGCGGCGAAGGCCTGCGCCAGCACCAGATCGGCGGAGAGGTCATCGTCGATGCCGGCGAGGACCGGGCCGGTGACCGGGAAGCTGAGCGGGTCGCCGGTGTCCGGCACGACCGCGACGGAGCACTTCGCGTGCGCGGCGATCTTCACGGCGACCGATCCGGCGAGCAGCCCGGTGAACCCGCCGAAGCCGCGGTCGCCCACGACGACCAGGTCGGCGGCGCGGGACTCGTCGATCAGCACCAGCACCGGCGAGCCGGCGCAGGCCGCCGCGTCCACCGCGAGATCCGGTGCCTGCTCCCGCGCAGCGCCCGCGGCCACGTCCAGGCAGTGCGCGACCTGCTCGCGCACCTGTTCGCGGTGCTCCTTCGGCCAGTGCAGGCCGGGCAGCTCCGGCAGCACGGGCGTGGTGGTGGGGTCCGCGTAGACGATCCGCAGCCCGGATCTCCGCCGAGCCGCCTCACGCGCCGCCCAACGAGCGGCGTTGAGCGCCACGGCGGAGCCGTCGACCCCGGTCACCACACGTCCGAACCCACTCATCCCGGCCCTCCCAGCGCTGCTCAGGACGACAGCACCAGGGTGGGCGAGTTCGCCGCACCTCGCCCGGTGAGACCGGGACTACCGGGTCGGCATGCGGCCGGGCACCAGCAGCTCGGTGTTGCGGTCACCGAGTCCGCCGAGCTGGGCCAGGTCGGTGTGCGGGTTGTTGAAGGCCAGTTCCCGGTAGAGGGAGGCGAGTGCGTCCGGGGATCTGTCGTCGTAGTCGGCCTGGTACGGGCTGTCGGCTTCGATGAGCGTGGTGAACAGCGACAGCGTGCCGTCCTCGTTGTCCACCAGTTCGATGATCCGGGCCAGCTGCGGGAAGTCCACGTGGGAGGCGGTGTTGATCTCCCAGAAGCCGCAGGCCGGGTCGTCGGCGTGGTGCGGGGTGATGGTGTTGCGGTGCGTGTGCCCGTTGACCCAGGCCAGCACGTTCGGGAAGCGCTTGAGCAGCCGCACCACCGAGGCACCGCTCTTGCGGATCTCGCCGGGTCGGCGGAAGTCCGGCAGCAGCGCGGTCATCGTGCCGCTGGTGTGGTGGCTGAACAGGATGAACAGCTCGTCGGTCACCGACTGCCGCTGCTTCCGGCCGAGCCCGTCGTAGTACACCGAGCTGCCCGCGGTGAGCGTCTTCTCCAGCCAGCGGAACTGGGCCAGCCCGAGCGAACCCTCGGCGAAACCCGCGGTGTTGGTGCTGTCCAGGCTGATGCCGGTCACGCCGGGCGCGATCGGGAACGTGTAGTAGGGCTCGTCGTGGTCCTCGCCGAACCCGTGGCCGACCGGGCCCGGGCCGGTGTTGGCCGGGTCCCGGTGCGCCTGGATGAAGTCCTCGGTGTTGAACGGACGGCGCCGTTCGTCCGGGGTGACGGTGCGGATCAGTCCGGTGCGGGTGGTCATCACGCTGGCCGTCCGCTGCTGGCTGCGCCCCTCCATGAGGGCCACGATCTCGCGCTTCTCCCGCTCGTCCCGGCCGATGATCTTGCGCGAGCCGGTGTACCAGTCGACCAGTCCCGGGATCAGCTCGTCCGGCACCGTTCCGACGACGCTGTTGTCGTGGTTGCCGAACACCGCGTACCAGGGCATCCGCAACCCCGGGCTGTCGAAGGGCTGGAGCGCGTCACCGAGCAGTCCGGGCAGCACCGGGTACCCGAGCTCGCGGAACCGGTCCGAGACGCCACCGTCGGGGTGCCAGTACAGCGGATCGCCGGAGTCCTGCACGCCTTCGTAAGCGGTTCGGTCGCCGGTGTTCGGCGTGACCCGGCCACCGTTGAGCACGCCGAAGTACCAGTCGAGCTCGGCGAGTTCGTGGTTGTCGGTGCTGTCCCCGGTGGTGATCATGAAGTCGATCGGGCGGCCGGTCACCGGCGCTCCGGGCAGCGAGTTCACCCGGCGCACGAGGTGTGCAGCACCGAGCGAGGTGAGCATTTCCTGCGGGCGGTGCGCGCCACCGGCCAGCGGGTGGACGTACTCGAACCGGGCCGGGCTCTGCGCGTCCACCACGTGCAGGTCGGTGAACTGGGTGAACGCGACCACCGGAACCCGGCGGTCGACGCGGTCGGTCCTGCCCACCACCAGGTCGGTGCGGACCACTTGCGGCCAGCCCGGGCCTGCCGTGAGCCGCCGGTAGCCCTCCCCTGCTTCCGGCTGCGCCACGGCCTGCAGCGTGGTGCCCGCGCTGTAGGCCAGCCGGGGACTCGCGCCCCTCCCGAACGACGGTGTCGCGCTCAGCAGCCCGCTGCCGAGTACGGCTCCGGTGATGCCCGCAGCCCGGAGAAAGCCACGCCTGTTGATCCCTGCCATGTCGGTCCCCAGCCCATCCGCCCTGATCATCGAACTGATCAGAAAATCTTTCATGTTTGATGGGCGCAGTCCACCCCCAGACAGGTGACGAGCTCACGAACAGAAGGCAACACCGCGGAACGTCCACAGTGGCCAATGCGGCTACGCATCTCGTGCCGCGGCCGAGCGGCTGGTGATCACCGGTTCAGCCCGACCGAACGGCCTGATGCCTGATCAGACCAGCGGTCGACCGGTGCGGATCCGGCGGCGGAGATCCCAGAGGACCAGGTTGTACGGGAAGTGCCGCAGCACGGGCGGCAGGTTCCGGACGATCGCGCCGACCACCGCCATCAACCGGTCGAAGCGGCGCTGATCCCGAGCGGTCCAGGGCAGGTGCATCTCCTCCCGGAACCGCGCGGGAAGGAATCCGGCCGTGACGAACCTGTTGAAGCGGCCGAACAGCACCGACAACGGGCGGGGAAGCCAGGCCAGCATCGTCACGTCGAGGAGGTATTCCCGCACCGTGTCGTCGATGGCGATCCGGTCCAGCGATTCGGTCCAGTACCGCTCGAACGCGGCGCGATCGCTCGGCCACGCCTCGGGCGGCACCTGCAACGTCGTGCCCAGCACCGCAGCGTCGCGGTAGAACGCCTCGGCGGTCTCCGCGTCGGGCTCACCGAAGAAGAGGAGGTGGAGGTCTTCGAACCCCTTGTACAAGCAGGCAGCGACCCACAACTGGAGATCCGGGTCGAAGGCGTTGTAGGCGACCGGACTGGAGTCGGTGGAGCGCACCTGGGCGTGGGCGCGGTTGACACCGCGTCGGAACAGCTCGCGCTCGCGGGCGGTGCCCATCGTGGCGACGGCGATGTAGGCCAGGGTCGTGCGGGTCCGCTTGATCGGGTGGCGGAACAGCTGACCGCTCTCCACCCGGCTCTCGACCACGCCGTGACCCACCCCGGGCCTGGCCAGCTGCATGATCACGTTCGCGTTGCCCGCGAGGAGCCCAGCCCCGGTCACCGCGTTCCGGACCCGGGCGGTCGTGTCCGCCGAAGCCGTCACCGTCCGCCGCCTTCCGCACGAGGTCAAATCTGCACACGCACGTTTCCAGTTAGGGAACCAGCGATCCCGCTGATCTGTCAAGATTGTGCCCATGGGCACGTCTCCACTGCGGGTCTACGGCGGGGTGCAGGGTGATCACCGCAGGGCGGAACGCCGGGCTCAGCTGCTCGAGGCCGGGCTGGACCTGCTCGGCGCCTCCGGTGACGGCCCGGCCCTGACGGTGCGCGGCGCGTGCCAGCAGGCGGGGCTGGCGACGCGCTACTTCTACGAGAGCTTCGCCGACCGCGACGCGCTGGCCGCAGCGGTGTACGACCACGTGGTGGACGACCTGGCGACCACCACGCTTGCGGCCGTCACCACCGCCGGGCCGGACGAGCGGGCCAAGGTTCGTGCCGGGTTGGAGAACATCGTGCGGACCGTCGCGCGAGATCCGCGCCGCGGTCGGCTGCTGTTCTCGGTCGGCTTGAGCAGCCCGTTGCTGGCCCAGCGACGACTGGACTCCTCGCGGCTGTTCGCCGCGCTGCTGGGCGGTCAGGCGCAGGACTTCTACGGGATCACCGAGAGTCCGCACCTGGAGCTGACCACGCACTTCATGGTGGGCGGGCTGGCGCAGGCGCTCACCGCCTGGCTCGACGGCACGCTGCGGCTCGACGAGCGCGGACTCGTCGAGCGGTGCACCGAGGTCTTCCTGGCCATCGCGGCCGGGTTCGGGGCCGCGGACACGGCCGACTAGCGCTTGACCCGGGGCAGTTCGGCGCGGACGCCGAGCAGCCGGACCGGCCGGTTCAGGGGGAAGCGGTCCAGCGCCGTGCGGGCGGCGCGTTCGAGGGCGTCGGCGTCCCGCGTCGGACTGGGCAGCGTTACGCCGTGGGTGTGCGTCGCGAAGCTGGAATCGCGCACCTTCACCACGACGCGGCGGGCCACCTTGTCCTCCACGGCGAGGTCGGCTGCCACCACGTGGGACAGCCGCTGAACCTCCGCGCGCATCTCCTCGACATCGCGGAGGTCGCGCTGGAAGGTCACCTCGCGACCGTGCGAACGGGCCTCCTCGGGTTCTTCGCTGACCGGGGTCGAGTCGTAGCCGTGCGCGAGAGCGACCAGCCACGGCCCGATGTTGGGGCCGAATTCGCCCGCCAGGTCCGCCATTCTCGTGCGGGCCAGATCGCCGACCGTCGCGATTCCCCTGGCCGCCAGCTTCTTCGCGGTCTTCGCGCCGACGCCCCAGAGCGCGTCCGTCGGCAGCTCGGCCATGACCTCGACCCAGTTGGCCATCTCCAGCCGGAACACCCCAGCCGGTTTGGCGAAACCGGATGCGATCTTCGCGCGCAGCTTGTTGTCCCCGATGCCCACCGAGCACGCCAGTGCGGTGCGCTCCCGGACCTGCTGCTGCACCACTCGCGCGGTCTGCTCGGCGTCCTCGGTGTCCACGAGCATGAACGCCTCGTCCCACCCGGCGACTTCCAGGAGCCCGCCCAGGTCGCGCAGCGCGCTCATCACGTCGGCCGAGGCGGCCAGGTAGGTTTCGTTGTCCGCGGGCAGGAACACCGCTTCGGGACAGCGGCTGACCGCCGTCCGCAGTGGTGTCCCGGATCGGACTCCGGCGGCACGGGCCTCGTAGGAAGCCCCGGCCACCACTCCGCGCTGCGTCGGGTCGCCGCTGCCGCCGACGAGCACCGCCCGTCCCCGCAGCTCCGGGTGGCGCAACAGCTCGACGGCCACGATGAACTGATCAAGATCCACGTGCAGCACGACCCGTTCCACGCTGCCAGCATCGACGGGTTCCGCCGTTTCCGCCAGACCTCGGTGCGCGACACTGGCGGGATGAGCAAGCGAAGCGCCGGCATCCTGCTGTTCCGGTTGGCCGACGGTGTCCCGCAGGTCCTGCTGGTCCACCCCGGTGGGCCGTTCTGGAAGAACAAGGACGCGGGCGCCTGGTCGGTGCCCAAGGGCGAGTACGAACCCGGCGAAGACGCGCGGGCGGCGGCGATCCGGGAGTTCACCGAGGAGACCGGTGCCGCGCCGTCCGAGCGCGAGCTGCTCGCGCTCGGGGAGGTCAAGCAGCGCAACGGCAAAGTCGTCACCGCCTGGGCCGCCGAAGGCGATTTCGACGCGACGGCGTTGCGCAGCAACGAGTTCGAGCTGGAGTGGCCACCGCGATCCGGTCGCCGCCAGCTGTTCCCGGAGGTCGACCGCGCCTTGTGGTGCGATCCGGACACCGCGCGGGAGAAGCTCAACCCGGCGCAGGTCGCGTTCGTCGATCGTCTCCTCGACTCGCTGCGCGAAAGCGGTCGGCTGGCCTGACCACGGCCCCGGAACGAACTCCGCCCCGCCTGGCCGTCGAGCCAGGCGGGGCGGAGTGTCCGCGCAGGAAAGCTCAGTCCTCGATCGAGCTCTCCTTGGTCTCCTTGCTGATCACCAGCGCGATCAGCGTGATCGCGCCCATCGCCGCGAGGTAGACGCCGACCCAGCCCAGGCCGTAGGAGCTGGCCAGCCAGGTCGCGACGTAGGGCGCGACCGAGGCGCCCAGCAGGCTGGCCAGGTTGTAGGACACCGAGGCGCCGGTGTAGCGCACCGCGGTGGGGAACAGCTCCGGCAGCACCGCGCCCATCGGGCCGAAAGTCATGCCCATCAGGCCGAGCCCGACGATCAGGAACGACACCGTCGCGACGGTCGAGCCCGCGCCGAACCACGGGCCCAGCAGCAGGCCGAACACGATGATCGCGCTGGTGGTGACGATCAGCGTCGGCCGCCGCCCGTAGCGGTCGGCCAGCAGGCCCGCCACCGGCACCGTCAGGCCGAAGAACACCACGCCGATCATCAGCATGATCAGGAAGGACGAGCGCTCGTAGCCCAGTCCGGTCTCAGCCGTGCCGAAGGACAGCGAGAACACCGTCATCAGGTAGAACAGCACGTAGGTGGCCAGCATGATGAAGGTGCCCAGCATCAGGGCCTTGAAGTCGCTGCGGAAGACCTGCGCGAACGGCACCTTGGCCCGCTCGTTGCGCGCCACGACCTTCGAGAACGCCGGGGTCTCGTGCATGTTCAGCCGCACCCACAGGCCGACGACCACCAGCACCGCGGAGACCAGGAACGGCACCCGCCAGCCCCAGGACAGGAACGCCTGCTCGTCCATCAGCTCGGACAGCAGCAGGAACAGCCCGTTGGCGAAGAAGAACCCGATGGGCGCACCCAGCTGCGGGAAGGTGCCGAACAGGGCGCGCTTGCGCGGCGGGGCGTTCTCGGTGGCCAGCAGCGCGGCACCGCCCCACTCACCGCCCAGCCCCAGCCCCTGCCCGAACCGGCACAGCGCCAGCAGCAGTGGCGCGAGGACGCCGATCTGCGCGTAGCCGGGCAGCAGACCGATCACCACGGTGGAGATGCCCATGGTCAGCAGTGAGGCCACCAGGGTGGACTTGCGGCCGATGCGGTCGCCGAAGTGACCGAAGAGCGCGGAGCCGACCGGGCGGGCCACGAAGGCGATCGCGAAGGTCGCCAGCGACTGCAGGGTCGCGGCCGTCGGGTCGCCCGCCGGGAAGAACAGGTGCGGGAAGACCAGCACCGCCGCGGTCGCGTAGACGTAGAAGTCGTAGAACTCGATGGACGTGCCTACGAGGCTGGCGATGACCACCTGCCGGGTCGAGTTCCGCGGGGTGGGATCACCCGGTGATCCGGAGTCCCGCACTCCTGGTGCTGGGACGTGGCCGACAGCCATGGCGCCGCAACCTCCTCGTTAACACGATCGGACTACAGCACTGTAATCCGCGACCGACCACTTGCCGAGATGGGGTTCCCGCATCGTGGGCATGCTCACCTGGGTGCGCACGCTCCGCCGACACCTGCGAACAGTCCGTGAACGCCAAGCCTGGCGGAGTCCCCGTCACCGCGGACCGGGAACGGCCACGTCTTCCCGAATGCTGGGAAGCCTGCCCGATCGTCCGTCCGGTTGATCACGGCGGCGAACCGCAGCCGCCGGGCGCCGCGGATTCCTAGACTTGAGCGCTCCCCCGAACTCCGCCCCGCACGTGTCGTGACGAAGGAGTGCGCCGTGTCCCAGGCCCCGAAGCAGGACCTCTCCGCCCGCGGGACGCCGCGCCGGCTGCGCGATGCCGAGCTGCGGCTGGTCGGGATGCCGATCGGCGGCATCGGTTGCGGTCAGCTCTACCTGGGCGGCGACGGGCGGTTGTGGCTCTGGGACGTCGACAACCGGACCGCGCCGGCCGCCATCCACGACCTGCACTTCACCCGCCCGCAGGTCCCGAGCTCGCCGTTCGAGCACGGGTTCGCGGTGCGCATCGGTGAGCGGCCCGCGAAGTGGCTGGACGCGCGCGGTTTTCCCGATGCGGCGTTCACCGGGCGCCCGCCGCTGGCCGAGGTCGACTACCCGGGCTCGGAGGCGCGGGTCCGGCTGCGCGCCTGCTCGCCGTTCGTCCCCACCGAGATCGACGACAGCTCCTATCCCGCGGTGTTCCTGGACTACGCCATCACGAACACCTCGCAGTCCACAGTGGAGGTGGAGATCGGCGGGTTCCTGGAGAACCCGGTGTGCGTCGGCAGCCGGCACACCCGACCGCTGCGGCTCAGCGCCGAGGAGTTCACCACCGGCTCCGCGACAGGTGTGCAGTTCGCCGCCGCCGAAGGCAGCGTCGAGAACCGCATGCGCCCGGATCTGCTGCTGGAGGACTGGGAGAAACCCGACTACGCCGGCTGGTCGGTGATCGGTGACGCCTTCGGTTCCGGCCCGATCCGCACCCTCGACCGCCCGGGTTACCAGGGCGAGGCCGGTGCGTTCGGGATGCGGATGGTCGACTCGCACGCGAGCGCTCCGGGAACCGATGCCGGTGCCCGCGACAGCGCCACCGGCAGGCTGCGCAGCGCGCCGTTCCGCATCGAGCGGAACTACCTGCGGTTCCGCGTGAGCGGCGGCAGCTATCCGGGCACCTGCTGCCTGAACGTCGTGGTCGACGGCCGGATCGTCGGTTCGGCGACCGGTTCGGTCAGCGACCGGCTGGCCGACCGGGTGCTGTTCCTCGGGCCGTGGCAGGGCCGCGAGGCCGTCGTCGAGATCGTCGACGAGGAGACGGGCCCGTGGGGCCACATCGGAGTCGACCAGCTCGTGCTCACCGACCACGCACCTCAGCAGCCGCTGTCCGAGCTGCCCGACAACGGCACTGCCGCGCTGGCCGTCCTCGGCGCGGACCGGGTCCGCACCTGCCCTGCCGCGGTGTCCTGGAACGCCCCGGAAGACGTGCTGGACCCTGTCCCCGGGCCTTCGGGAGTGGACGGGATCGCCCAGCGCACCGCGGGCACGGTGAGCGCGAGCGTGACATTGGCGCCGGGTGAGGAGCGGACCGTCCGGTTCGCGCTGGCGTGGTTCTTCCCCGTGCCCGACCGGGAGGGACTCGCCTTCCTGGAGCACAGCCGCGAACTGCTCCGGCACTACGCGAGCCGCTTCGACAACGCCAGAGCGGTCATCGAGCACCTCGCCGGCGCTCAGGAACACCTCCTGGAGCGCACTGCGTGCTGGGTCCGCACCTGGTACGAGGATTCGACGCTGCCGCACTGGTTGCTCGAGCGGGTCGCCGCCAACACCACGATCCTGTCGACCTCGACCTGCTACCGGTTCGCCGACGGCCGCTTCTACGGCTGGGAAGGCGCCTACTGCTGCGCGGGCACGTGCACGCACGTCTGGCACTACGCCCACGCGCTCGCGCGCCTGTTCCCCGTCGTGGAGCGCGACACCCGGGAGCGGGTGGACCTGGGCATCGGCTTCCACGCCACCACCGGGCAGCTGAGCATGCGCGGTGAGGCCGACCGGATCCCGGCGGTGGACGGGCAGGCCGGAACGATCCTGCGGATCTACCGCGAGCACCAGATGTCGGCGGACCCCGGCTGGCTGTCGCGGGTCTGGCCGCGCACCCGGCGCGCCGTCGAGTACCTGATCGGCTCGGACGCGGAGCCGGACGGAGTGCTCGACGGGGCCCAGCCCAACACGCAGGACGCCACCTGGTTCGGCCGCAACAGCTGGCTGTCCGGCCTGTACCTGGCCGCGCTTCGGGCGGCCGCGGCGATGGCCTCGGAGGTGGGTGACGACGGGTTCGCGCAGCGCTGCCGCGAGCTGGCCGACCGCGGTGCCGAGATCATCGTGCGCGATCTGTTCAACGGCGAGTACTTCGTCCACGAGCTCGACCCGGCGCACCCGGGTTCGGTCAACACCAATCGCGGTTGCTTCGCCGACCAGCTGCTCGGCCAGAGCTGGGCGGCGCAGCTCGGCCTGCCGCGCGTCCTGCCGGAGGCCGAGACGCGTTCCGCGCTGCGCAGCATCTGGCGGCACAACTTCGTGCCGCGCCCGATGGAGTACCGGGAGCACAGCCCGATCGCGGGCGGCCGCATCTTCTACGACGAGGACGTACCGGCCCTGATCATGTGCACCTGGCCGAAGGGCGGCGGCGACGAGGCGGGCGAGAACTGGTCGACCAGCTACTTCAACGAGGCCTGGCACGGCATCGAGTACCAGGTCGCCGCGCACTTGATCGCCGAAGGGATGCTCGACGAAGGTCTCGCGATAGCCCGCTCCGTGCACGACCGCTACGCCCCGCTGCGCCGGAATCCGTACAACGAGATCGAGTGCAGCGACCACTACGCGCGTTCCATGGCGAGCTTCGGCGTGTACACGAGCCTGCTGGGCTTCGAGCACCACGGCCCGCGCGGGCACCTCGGGTTCGCGCCCAAGATCACGCCGGAGAACTTCGCCGCGGCCTTCACCACGGCCGAGGGCTGGGGGCTGTACCGCCAGCAGCGCACGGACTCCGATCGGAGCAGCACCGTCGAGCTCCGCCACGGCCGCCTGCACCTGACCACCCTCGCGCTCGACGCGATCAGTGCCGAACCACGAGCGTGGCTCGACGGAGAGGAGGTCCCGGTGAGCGCGGATCCCGAGCGCCCGGTGCTCACCTTCCCCGACCGGCTCACACTCACCGCAGGTCGAACGCTGCATGTCCAGCTCTGAACCAGGACGAATCCGATTGCGCTGCGCGGCATGATCGGTCGCATGGAGATCGACTACCGGTGGCGCGGTGCTGCCTCCGATGACGAGCTGGTGGCGTTGACGCTGTCGCACGGCGGAAATCCGGAACCCGGCTGGTGGGACCGGGTGCGGCCGCACAGCCTGGGCTGGGTGACCGGCCGGGCGGGCGGCGGAGCGCTGATCGGGTTCGCCAACGTCGCGTGGGACGGCGGCGATCACGCCTTCCTGCTCGATCCGAAGGTCGACCCGGCGCACCAGCGCGGCGGGATCGGCACCGAGCTGGTGCGCCGTGCCGCGGCGGGCGCCACCGACGCCGGGTGCACCTGGTTGCACGTGGACTTCGAGCCGCACCTGCGCGGTTTCTACTTCGACGCCTGCGGTTTCCGCCCGACCGATGCCGGGCTCATCGCGCTGAGCTGAGCTAGCCCGCGGCCAGGAACCCGGCGATCAGCGCGGTCAGCTGCGCCGGGTTGTCCTCCTGGACCAGGTGACCGCACTCGCCGATCCAGGCCACTTCGGCGTGCGGGATGCGCGCGGCCAGGTCCTTCGCGCGGGCCGGTGGCAGCCACTGGTCCTGATCGCCCCACGCGATGAGCACCGGGCAGGCGAGTTCGGCGTAGCGGTCCTCGACCTCGCGGGTGTAGCGCTCGTCGGCCTGGGCGATCTGGCGGTAGAAGGCCGCTTGCCCCACCGGTCCGAGCCACGGTGCCACCAGGTGGTCCAGCACGTCGGCACGCAGCTCCCGGTGGGCAGCGGTGGTGATGTAGCGGCGGACCAGCGCTTCGTGCAGCAGTGGCGGCAGTGCTGTGAAGGCCTCGGAGTTGTCGTGGGCCAGCCGGAAGAACTCCGATCCCCACGGCCGCACGCTCACCGCGTCGACCAGCGCCAAGCGCCTGTAGCGAGCCCCGCTGAGCAGCGCTGTCCGCAGCGCCACGGCGCCGCCGAAGTCGTGCGCGATCACAGCCGGTTCAGCCAGCCCCCAGTGCTGCAGGAGCTCCGCGAACACCTGCTGCTGGGCGGCCAGCGAGACGTCCTGGCCGTCGCGCATCTCCGACTGCCCGTATCCGGGCATGTCCCAGACGAACACCCGGTACCGGCTGCTCAGCGCTGCGGCGATGTCCCGCCAGACGTAGGAGGAGAACGGTGTGCCGTGCATGAGCACCACCGGATCACCCTGGCCGAAGCTCGCCCAGCGAACCGTCCCGTGCGCCGACTCGAACCGCTCCGGAAGTTCCCATCCCATCGCACACCTCCGTTACCGCCTGACTCCCTATGCCAGTAACGTTACCGGCTCTGTCAACAAGCCGGTAACCTGGACGGATGGCATACGACCGCCCACCCGCACCGGACGAGCTGCGACCGGTGGAGACGTTCGGCAACTCCGCGCGATTCCTGCAGGACGAGGACGCCCTGCGCGATCTGGTGGACGCCCGGCAGTGGCTGCGCGACCACGACCGGCCGGACGCCGCCGAGGAGCTGGACGAGTCCGCGCGACTGGAGCTGGTCCGGGCCCGTGAGGCGATCCGCGAACACCTGGCCGGAACCGGTTCCGCGCAGCTCAACGACTACGCCCGCCGCCTGCTCGGAGCACCGAGGTGGCAACGCGGCCGGATCGTGATCCCGGTCGGCGGGGAGGGCGCGGTGGAGCGGATGATCGGCGACCTCGTGGTCGCGCTGGTGGTGGCGGACCTGAGCGGGAAACCCGGGCGCCTCAAGGTCTGCCAGGCCGAGGACTGCCGCTGGCTCTACTACGACCGCTCCCCCGGCAACAACAGCATCTGGTGCAGCATGGACATCTGCGGAGCCCGCCACAAGATGCGCACCTATCGCGCCCGCCGCAAGGAAACCTGACCCTGGCTCGCGACTGCGACGACTTGGTGGGCGTCCTCGTAGCGGATCCGGCCCGGATCCAGGGACTCCAGCCCGACCCAGCCGACCCGGTGCGCGTCGAGGATTGCGAGATGACCCGCGACCCGGTCGATCAGGTGCACCGCCGACGACTTGAACCACGCGGTAGCACCCGGGTGGTCGTAAACCGTCGGGTCGACGCTGCTGGGATCGGTGCAGTTCGCTTCGTACCAGTCATTGGCGGTGCGGCGGAACGCTTCTTGCGCCTCGGTCAACCGCCCGTCTCGCGCAAGGCCGTTGACCAAACCGAACACTCCTGGATACCGGCCGTCCTGGTCGCTGGCCGCCGCTTGGAACCGCACGTGCCGAACATCGCCCACAGCACGGATCCTGGCAGGTCGGAGAGCGGAGGCACCTCCAGGTTCTCCGGAAGTGCCTCCGCGAGCGGTCAGACGACTGCTTCTTCGGCGTCTTCCGGGGTGGTTTCGTCCCGGGCCGGGAGGTCGGCGAAGGCCGCCGGGGGCTCCTGCCAGTACGTCGCGGCGGCGCCCTGCTGGATCGCCTGCCAGACCTTCTCCGGTGTCGTCGGCATGTCGATGTGGCGGACGCCGAGGTGCTTGACCGCGTCGACCACCGCGTTCTGCACCGCGGGTGTCGAGCCCACCGTTGCCGATTCGCCGATTCCCTTGGCTCCCAACGGGTTCAGCGGGCTCGGGGTTTCGGTGTTGGTCACCTCGAACGAGGGCAGGTCCGCCGCCGACGGGATCGTGTAGTCGGCGAGGGTGCCGGTCTCCGGGTTGCCCTCCGCGTCGAAGGTCACCTGCTCCCACAGCGCCTGGGCGATGCCCTGCGCCGCACCACCGTGCTGCTGCCCGCGCACCAGCATCGGGTTGATGATCCGGCCGCAGTCGTCCACCGCGACGTGCCGCAGCGGGCGGACGTGACCGGTCTCCACGTCCACCTCGACCACCGAGACGTGCGCGCCGAACGGGAACGTCGCACCGCCCGGCGCGAAGTCGACGTTGGCCGCCAGGCGGTCACCGTCCTCGGCCGCCGCGCGGGCCAGTTCCGCCCAGGCGATGGTCGCGCTGGGCACACCGGCCACGCCGAGCTCGCCGCCGTCGGTCAGCTCGATGTCGTCGACGGAGGCCTCCAGCCGGGCCGCGGCCAGTTCCTTGGCCTTGCGCAGCACCAGGCCGCCGGCCTCCTGCACCGCGCTCCCGGCGATCTGCAGCGACCGCGATCCGCCGGTTCCGCCACCTCGCGGCACCTCGGCGGTGTCGGACTGGACGAACTCGACGGATTCCAGCGGGATGCCCAGCGCGTCGGACACGATCATGGCGAAGGACGTCGCGTGCCCCTGCCCGTGCGCGGAGGTGCCCACCTTGATCCGGGCACCGTTCTCGTGCACCTCGACCTCGGCGTACTCGCCCGCGCCACCACCGGTGATCTCCACGTATGCGCTGGTACCGATGCCGAGGAGCACTTTCTCCCCGGCTTCGATGCGGCGGGCCTGCTCGGCGCGCAGGGCCTCGTAGTCGGCCAGCCGCAGGGCTTCGTCGAACGGCAGCGCGTAGTCGCCGCTGTCGTAGGTGGCGCCGAGCAGCGTCTTGTACGGGAACGACTCCGGGGCGAGGAAGTTCTTGCGCCGCAGCACGACCGGGTCCATGTCGAGTTCCGCGGCCGCGAGGTCCATCATGCGCTCCAGCATCGCGGCGGCTTCCGGCCGCCCGGCGCCGCGGAACGCGCCCACCGGCGTCGTGTTGGTCAGCGCGGCCACCCCGTCGTAGCTGATCTTCGGGATGTTGTAGACGCCCTGCGCCATCATCCGCGTCGAGCTCAGCGCGAGGGAGCCGCCGAAACCGGCGTAGGCACCGCAGTCGCCGATCACGCGGCAGCGCAACCCGGTGATGGTGCCGTCGCGCCGCAGGCCCAGCTCCGCGAACTGGACCTGCGCGCGTCCGTGCGGCATGCCCTGCATGTTCTCCGAGCGCGTCTCCACCCACCGGACCGGGCGGCCCAGGCGCACTGCGGCCGCGATCGCGACCGCGTGCTCGGAGACCACTCCCGCCTTGCCGCCGAAACCACCGCCGACGTGCGGGGAGATCACCCGCACCCGCTGCGGTTCCCAGCCGAAGGCCTCGGCCACACCGTCGCGCAGCCCGTGCGGCATCTGCGTGGACACGTGCACCGTGACGTCGTAGTCCTGGTCCGGGCCGCCGGGCTCGACCGCGATCGCGTTGCCCTCCAGCGGCACCACCGCCACGCGCTGGTTCTCGATGCGGGCGCGCACCACCACTTCCGCGTCCGCGAGCACCTCGGCGCCGGCCGGGTCGCGGAAACCACCGGCGATGTTGGAGCCGAGTTCCGGGAACTGCTGCTCGGCCGCCGGGTCCAGCGCGCGCTCCGGGTCGGCGACGACGGTCAGCGGTTCGTAGTCGACGTCGACCAGCTCGATCGCGTCGGCCACCGCCGCGGCGCTCTCGCCCACGATGACCGCGACGGGTTCGCCGACGAACCGCACCCGGTCGGTGGCCAGCGGCGGGCGTGCGCACAGCGGGTTGAAACCGCCGAACGCCGGCGGGATCGGGACGTCCAGGTCGGCTGCGGCGAAGGCGGCCACGACACCGGGCGCGGCGGCGGCCGCCGCGACGTCGATACCGGTGATCAGGGCGTGCGCCATCGGCGAGCGGACGAATCCGAGGTGCAGGACGCCCGCGATGTCCAGGTTGCCCACGTAAGTGCCCCGGCCGCGGAGCAGTTCCGGGTCCTCGACCCGTTGGACCTCGGTCCCCAGCAATGAACCCACCATGTACGAAACCCTATCCGTCACGCCGACTCGAAGCAGCGAAATCCACCGTTGGCCGGAGTGGATCAACAGCCGACGCGCGGGAAAAATTCCCCGGTCAGCGCTCCGCGAGCAACAGCGACTCCACGTCGGACAACCGGCGCGGGGGCGGCAGCTCCCAGCACGGCCGCACCCGGGTCAGCTCGCGGTGCGCCCGGACGAGACCGGCGAAGTCCCTCGGGAACGCGCGCGGGTCCACCCCGAGCAGCATTCCGCGGCGCCCGGCCCGCTGCAGCAACCGCCGCCACTCGTCGATGCCCGCCAGCCCGATGGACTCGGTGCCGTGCGAGAAGAGCATCAGGCGGATCTCCTCGAAGTCCCGGGTGTCGAGGAAGTCGCTCAGCGCGCGGTGCGAGGCCTCGGTGTTGAACGCCATCCAGAACGGCACCGATCCGGTGCGCAGCGTCCACCAGGGCTCCATCAGCAGGAAGGACTCCACCAGCAGCCGGTCGGCGGGCAGACCGCGCTCCGCGTACCAGGCGCGGTGCAGGTCGGCGACGAGCGGGCTCATCCGCTCGGGGTGGTCGAAGGGCATGCGCCGCAACGAGAACTGCTGCTGGTCCGCCGCTTCGCCCAGGTCGGTCAGCAGGCCCGGTTCGAAACCCCACTCGGCTTCCGGTGCCCGCTCGTCGGGTTCCGGGGGCCACCAGCGGCTGCGGTGGGCGCCGTAGCGGCGCAGCAGGTCGGCCACCCTCGGCCCGCCCGAGTGGTACTCCTCCTCGGACGCGCCGCCCAGGGCGCCGAACTGGAACACGTGGCGCGGACCGACCCGGGTCACCGGCCACGACAGTCCGCACTCGACCGTCACCACCGCGCCACCGGCCATCAGGTGGTCGCGCAGGAACCGGCGGTAGGCGTCCGGCAAGCGCCGCCACTTCACGCGGAAGTAGGACATCCCGCTGATCATCAGCCGGTCCTGGTTGGGATCGTGCATGTGGTGCAGCACCAGGTCCGGGTTGGCGGCCAGCAGCCGCTCGGCCGGGGCGCGCCCCGCCTCCAGCTCGGCCTGCGGGTCGTCGCGGTCCACTCCGCGCCGCCGCACCGGGATCAGCACGGTCTGCGGCAACCACGGCGCGTCCAGCGCCGCCGCCAGGTGCACCGCGGCACCGTTGGAGGCACCGATGAACACCACCGGGTACCGGCGCTTCGGGTACTGGTCGACGACCCAGGAGGCGAGCTCGTCGGAATCGACCTCTCCCAGCCGGTTGGGCGGCAGCGCCTCGCTCACGCCGCTGGCCGCGTAGAGCTGGTCCGCCCATCGCGCGGGCAGCCGGTTGACACCCGCCAGCACGGCGCCGAGCACCGGTTCGAGCGCTCTCGGCGCCTGGCCGATCGCGGGGATGTCCTGGCCGGCGAGGAAGCGCGACAGGGCCCGGAGCATCCCCGTCGCGGAGTCGAAGGAAGCGACTGCACGTGCTGGTCGCAAATGTCCCACCTCGCCTCGGTGCGGCCGGACGCAGTCCACAGAGGATCGCGACACCGCACTCCGGGTGCGGGTCGTGCTTCCGAGATGCCCGTTGCGGGTCGATCGAAAACCTGCCTCGCCGCCCGTTGACCGGCCATGTCCGCGACTGTAGCTTTCACATCCATCGCAGCCCCTTCACAGATGTGAAAATGCCCAGCTGCACGAAGGAGTGCCTGATGGGTGCACCCAATGCGACCACCGACGACCCGTACCTGCTCACCGCTGACGGCATCAAGGAACCGCCCACCGGTTGGAAGGCCAGCCTCCGGTACCTGGGTCCGGGACTGATCGTCAGCGCCTCCATCGTCGGTTCCGGCGAACTGATCGCGACCACCGCGCTCGGAGCCGAGGTCGGCTTCGCCCTGCTGTGGATGGTGATCCTGTCCACCGCGGTGAAGGTGGCCGTGCAGGCCGAGCTCGCCCGCTGGACCATCATCACCGGCAAGCCCGCCCTGACCGGCTTCAACGAGGTCCCGCCGAAGATCGGCCGGATCGGCTGGATCAATCTGCTGTGGATGCTGATGGCGCTGTCCAAGCTGCTGCAGGTCGGCGGGATCGTCGGCGGCACGGCGGTGGCGCTGAGCATGCTGATACCGGTCGGCGGTGATCCGCTCGGCTTCACCTCGCTGGCGGTGTGGACGCTCATCGTCGTGGTGGGCAGCATCGCGCTGCTGTACTCCAACAGCTACAACCTGATCGAGCGCGGCGCTTTCGCGCTGGTCGCGGTCTTCTCGGTGGCCACCGTGGTGATCGCCCTCGGCCTGCCGTTCACGCCCTTCGGCTACGGCGGCGGCGATCTCCTCTCCGGGCTGACGTTCACCATCCCGGTCGGCGCGATCGGCGCGGCGGTGGCGATGTTCGGCATCACCGGCGTCGGCGCCGACGAGATCACGTTCTACACCTACTGGTGCGTCGAGAAGGGCTATGCCCGTTGGGTCGGGCCGGACGACGGCAGCGAGGAGTGGCAGCGGCGCGCCCGCGGCTGGATCCGCGTGATGTACAAGGACGTCTTCCTGTCCTGGGTGATCTACACGTTCAGCACGCTGGCGTTCTTCGTGATGGGTGCGGCGGTGCTCAACCCGCAGGGCCTGGTGCTCGAGGGCAACGAGATGATCACCACGCTGTCCCAGATGTACACCGACGTGATCGGTGAGTGGGCGGCGATCGGGTTCCTCGTCGGCGCGATCGCGGTGCTGGGATCGACGCTGTGGGCGTCGATCCCGAGCTGGTCGCGGATGTACGTCAACGTGCTCGCGACGCTCGGCGTGCTGGACTGGTCGGACGCGCGGTCGCGCGGCAGGTGGATCCGCGGCTTCACGGTCGCGCTGCCGATCGTGTGGGGCGCGACCTACCTGTTCATCAACTCACCGGTGGTCATGGTGCAGATCGGCGGCATCATGACCGGCATCTTCCTGCCCGCGGTGGTGGTGGCGACCTGGTATCTGCGCAACACGCAGGTGGACCGGCGGCTGCGCGGCTCGCGCGCGTTCAACACCCTGCTGGTGGTCAGCAGCATCGCGATCAGCCTGCTGGGCGCCTACAGCCTGGTGAACGTCTTCAGCTGAGCGCGGTCAGCGGTGGCCGTGCGGGTGGTGCTCGTTGTGGTGCCGGGCGTGCTCGCTCTGGTGCTGCGCGTGCTCGTCCCCGTGCTGCGAGTGGTGGTCACCGGTGTGCTCGTGCCCGTTGGTCTGGTCCAGGCAGGCCGAGTACTGCGCCGGGTCCTGCAGGTCGGAGCAGTCGACCGGGGTCTGCGCCGAAGCGAGCGCGGGCGCACCGAGCAGGAACGCTACCGCCAATACCGATCCGGCCAGGCCGCGCGAGGGTGGACGCATGTCGCACCGCCTCCGATGGGTGGGGTCGGGCGGGCGTCACCGCGGCGACGCTCGCCCGATGGAGAACTGACTACCAGTCCACAGTACAAACCGGGCACAACGCCCGAGAACCCCTGGCGCGGTGATTCTTCCGGGCCCGGACCCGGAGCGCAGATGGGACCAAAGCCCCTGGACACGGACTCAGCGGGGAGCCATCCGGATCGCGCCGTCGAGCCGGATGGTTTCCCCGTTGAGGTAGGGATTCTCCAGGATGTTGCAGGCCAGCGCGCCGAATTCGGCCGGGTCGCCGAGCCGCTTCGGGTTGGGCACCGAGTCCTCCAGGGACTTGCGGACGTCCTCGCGCAGGCGGCCCAGCAGCGGGGTGTCCATGATGCCCGGTGCGATGGTGCACACCCGGATCGCCTTGCTCGCCAGGTCCCGCGCCGCGCAGAGCGTCATGCCGACGATGGCCGATTTCGACGCGGTGTAGGCGATTTGGCCGATCTGCCCCTCGAACGCGGCGACCGACGCGGTCAGCACGATCGCGCCGCGCTCGTCGTCCACGGCGTCGTGCTTGGCCATCCGCGCCGCACCGAGGCGCAGCGCGTTGTAGGAACCGATCAGGTTCAGCTGGATGACGTCCTCGAAGGGTTCGAGCGCACCGGGCTCGCCGTCCTTCTCCACCAGGCGGATGCGGGCGCCGCGCCCGGCGCAGTGCACCAGCGCGCGCAGCGGCCCGGCCTCGTCGGCTGCGTCCAGCGCGGCGGCGAACTGCTGCTCGTCGGTGATGTCGGCGGCCGCGAACCGCGCGCCGAGCTCGGCGGCGACCTCCGCGCCCGGGGAGGCGGGCAGGTCGATGATGGTGACGGTGGCTCCCGCCCCGGCCAGCTTCCGCGCGGTCGCCAGTCCCAGACCGGACGCGCCGCCGGTCACCGCCGCCGAAATGCCTTCCAGACGCATGCGCTGATCCTCTCCACACCGGTGTGCTCGGCCCATTCAAGGCAGCTCGCGCGGAAGGGGTCAAAGTCCGGTTCGCGAACGGAGCCGAAGGCCCGGCCTATATCCGGTGGACGACCGGGCGAGAATCGGATCGTGAGCACTTGGAGAATCGAGCCCACCGCAGTGGACCGGCCGGACGTCCTCGGCCTGCTCCGCGAGTACACCGACGAGATGGCCAGCCGGTACTACGGCCGCCCGGCGACCGACGCCGAGGTGGACGAGGCGATCGCCGAGGATCCCAACGCCGGGCTGCACCCGCCGACCGGTGTCTTCCTGGTGGCCCGCGCGCAGGCCGAACTCGTGGGCTGCGTGGGCATTCGCGAGCTCGAACCCGGGATCGCCGAGCTGAAGCGGATGTACATCAGGCCGCAGGTGCGCGGGCGCGGCGCGGCCGCCCGGCTGCTCGCCGAGGTCGAGCAGCACGCGCAGCAGCTGGGCTACCGCGCGATCCGCCTGGACACCCGCAGCGACCTCGTGGAAGCCCGCCGCCTCTACGCCAGGCACGGCTACCAGGAGGTCCCGGCCTTCAACGACGGCCCGTACGCCGAGCACTGGTTCGAGAAGGCGCTGGGATGAACCAGCACCGGTCGTCGGCCACCGACCGGGAGCTGATCCGCCTCCGGACGCTCCTGGAGGAACCGCCCGCGCTCCGGAGCGACCGGCTCGACCTGGAGCCGCTGCGCGCCGACCACGCCGAGGAGATGTCGGCGGTGCTGGCCTCCCCGGAGCTCTACGAGTTCATCGGCGGCGTCCCGCTGACGGCGGCGGAACTGCGCGCCCGCTACGAGCGGATGCTGGCCGGTTCGCCGGATCCCGAGGTGTCGTGGTGCAACTGGGTCATCCGGCTGCGCGCCGAGAACCGGCTCGTCGGCGCGGTGCAGGCGACGATCGGCCCCGGGTACCCCGGGCCCGCGGCCGAGATCGCCTGGATGGTGGGCACCGGGTGGCAGCGCCGCGGCATCGCGAAGGAAGCCGTGCTCGCCCTGGTCGACTGGCTCCGCCGACTGCCGGTGCGCGGCGTCCTCGCCCACGTCCACCCGCGACACCGCGCCTCGGCCGCGGTCGCCGAGGCCGCCGGCCTGCAGCCGACGGCCGACATCCACGACGGCGAAGTCGTGTGGCGATTGCCCTTCAGGGACTGACTTCCCGATCCGGCGCCGCCGCTCGTTCCGGCCGTGCGGCGGCTGCCAGGCAGACGGCGAACACGACCGGAGCCGCTGCCTGGTAGCCGATCCACACCTCGCCGCCCGCGCTGCTGCCCAGCCGTGCCAGCAGCAGGGCCACCAGCGTGGCCAGCACCCAGCAGCCGTCGTAGGCGATCATGAGGCGCAGGTAGGTGCGCCTCGTCCGGCTGCGCAGGTATCCGAGCTCCATCGCGCCGCATGACAGCAGGGCCGCACCGGCGGCGATCATCAGCCAGCCGGGCACTCCGAGCAGCTCACCCAGCGGTGCGGCACCGATCGCGCAGGCAGCGGCGAACGCGAGTTTGAACGCGCCGTCGGCGACGATCCCGGCCACCTGCGACTTCCCCGCCGACACCGCGGTCCGCGCTTGTTCCACGAGCACCCCTCCAGTCGTAATCTGATTACGACTATAATCTGATTATGCGAAAGACGAGAGCGCAGGCCAAGGAGGACAACCGCCGCGCCCTGCTGGACGCCGCGTTCGAGGTGGTGTCCCGGGACGGCTACCGGGCCAAGCTCGAAGACATCGCCGCGCGCGCCGAGTTGACCACCGGCGCCATCTACTCGCTGTTCGGCAGCAAGAACGGCCTGGTGGTCGCGCTGGTCGCCGACCGCCTGCAGCCGCACTACGCGGAGATCGAGCAGGCAGTGCCCGGCGAGCTGGACCTGATCGCCGCGGTCGGCGCTTTCGCCCGGCACCAGCGGCGCAGCTGCGACGCGCCCGATGCGCTGTCCGTGCAGTCGCTCCAGCTCACCTTGCTGGACATGGCCCTGCACGATCCGGGCCTGGCCGCACAGCTCGCCGAGACCGTCCGAGCGCAGGAGAACCACCTGGTCGAGCTGTTCACCGGGCGGGCCCACGACGGAAGCACCGTGACCCGGCACCAAGCCGAGCGCCTGACGACGGCGCTCAGGGCGTTGTTCGTCGGACTCACCCAGGGCGTCAACCTGGGGCTCGCACCCGGCGCCGACGAGCAGTACTTCGCGGATGCGGCGTGCGCCCTGGTCACCGACGCACGACTCACCGACGATCAGACCTGAGCGGGCACCGCTCCCCCGTCGACGAGTTCGTCCAGCCAGCGCAAGGCCGCCGGGACCGGGTCGGAGGACCGCAGCACGTGGTGGAGGTAGGTGTTGGCCACCAGCAGCTTCCGGTAGCCCAGGCCGGTGCGGGCTTCGTGGTCGGCCTGCTCGAACAGCAGCGCCGCCATCGTCGTCCGCGCCGCCAGGTCGGTGAACTCGCCGCACAGAGCCTGCGCGTACTCGTCGTCGGCGGCGAGCAACGACTCGCCGAGCGCACGCACCTTGTCCACTTCGGACACCAGGTGTTCAGCCCCGGCAGCCGCGTCCGGGTCGGTGATGCGCTCCAGGCGCTGCTGCGCGGTATCGGCGAGCAGCTCGTGGGCGCGGTCCTTGCGGATGCAGCGCAGGACGTCCAGCGCGATCACGTTGCTGGAGCCCTCCCAGATCGAGCCCAGGTGCGCGTCGCGCAGGAGCCTGGGGTTGATCCAGTCCTCGATGTAGCCGTTCCCGCCGCGGATCTCCATCGCCTCGCCGGTCACCACGCGCGCCAACTTGCACAGGTGGTACTTGCCCAGCGGCGTCATGACCCGGATCAGCCTGCGCGCGTCGGCGTTCCCGGCGTCGGCCCGGTCGAGCGCGGCGGCGGCTTCCAGCACGAACCCGAGGCCGGCCTCGGCGTGCAGCAGCATCGGCAGCAACGTCTTGCGCATCAGCGGCTGGTCGAAGAGCGGTTTGCCGAAGGCCACCCGGCCGCGGGTGTGCGCGACCGACTCGGTGAGCGCCCGCCGCATCAGCGCCACCGCGCGCATGGCGTTGGACAGCCGTGAGACGTTGACCATCTCGGCCATCTGCAGGAACCCGCGGGAGAGATCGCCGACGGGCAGCGCGTAGCAGTCCTCCAGCGTCACCTCACCGCTGGCCATCGAGCGGCTGCCGAGCTTGTCCTTGAGCCGGTCGATCCGGTAGGTGTTGCGGCTTCCGTCCGGGCGCAGCCGGGGCACCATGAACATCCCGAGCCCCTTGGTGCCCTCGGGGCCGCCCGGAATCCGCGCGAGGGTGAGGATCACGTCGGCGGAAACGTTGGAGGCGAACCACTTCTGGCCGCGCAGCGTCCAGTGCGCACCGGCCGGGGTCGCCTCGGTGGCGGTGCGTCCGACGTCGCTGCCGCCCTGCTTCTCGGTCATGAACATCGCGCCCGTCAGCAGCGAGTCGAAGTGCGGGGAGCTCAACCCGTCGATCTCGCGCGCGAACAGCGATCGGTCGCCGAACCTGCGCAGCACCCGCGCGGCCGAGTCGGTCATCGAAACCGGGCAGAACAGCCCGAACTCGGCCTGCACGAACACGTAGGACAGACCGTACTTGACCACGTGCGGCACCTCGGTGGGCCAGCCGTGCACGCCCGCCCGGTGCGACATCGCGGCGAACCCGAACCGCTCGAACGCCAGCCGCGACATCTCGGTGTAGGCCGGGTGGTAGATCACTTCGTCCACCCGTTCGCCCGCCGCGTCGTACTGCCGCAGCCGCGGCGGGTTGGTCTCCGCGACCGCGGCCAGCTCGTCGAGCCGTCCCGCCGCCACCGCGCCGACGTCGCGCAGCACCGGCTCCACCCGGTCCATCGAGCCGACGTGCCGGGTCAGCAGGGGTCGCAGCGCTGGGTCGAGATCGGCGAAGTTCATGCCCAGCACGTTTCCACCGCCCCGACCGAGCTGTCCAATACCGAATCGACCGCGCGCTGAGACTCCCGCCGACTCAATCCCTTCCGCCATCCGGAACGGGCAGCGTCGCCCGGCGCCCGGGCATACCGTGAAGTGGCAACCTCGGCGAGCAGGTGGGGCGACATGGTGGATGCGCAGCGCGAGCTGGTGCTGATCCGGCACGCGAAATCGGCCTGGCCGGACGACGCCGACGACTTCGACCGCCCGCTGGCCGAGCGCGGCCGCCGCGACGCACCGGCCCTCGGCCGCTGGCTGCGCAAGCACGCGGCGGCGGTCGAGCTGGTGCTGTGCTCACCGGCCACGCGCGCCCGCCAGACCTGGGAGCTGGCGGCCCCGGAGATCCCGGCCGAGCCGGTGGTGACGCACGACGACCGGATCTACGTGGCCTCGGCGCGCGAACTCCTGCTGGTCGTCCACGAGATCCCGAAAACGGTGATGACCGCAGCCGTCATCGGCCACAACCCCGGCCTGGAGGACCTGGTCAGCCTGCTCACCGGAGAACCCGCAGTGCTCAAGACCGCGGCGGTGGCGGTCCTCAGCACCCCCAGCCCGTGGTCGGCCATCGGCGAGAACAGCGCCACCGCAGTCGAATTCGCCAAACCGCGCGGCTGAACCCGCTGGGCGCCGCCGGATGCGCGGCGGCGCCCGGCCTCGGCAACCTCGTTACCGCCACCGTCGCGGTGCTCGACCCGGAGCTGGTGGTCCTCGGCGGCGGCGTCGGGCAGAACCACATCCTGCTGCCCGGCGTGCAGGACGCGGTGCGCAGGCTCATCTGGGAAACCCCGATCACGACGAGCCAGCTCGGCAACGAGGCGACCGTGCTGGGCGCAGTCGCACTGGCAGCCGACGCGGGGCTCGCCGAGCTCACGCGAACTCCCGGCACCCTGAGCAAGAACGTCCGCACCCTGTCGTGACGCTCCTGGCCAGTTGACCAGCGACGGCCGACCCCGCCTTGTGCCGGGATCGGCCGCCGCGTCGCGTCAGGCCGGCTGGACGCCGGGGCGGCCGTTCTCGACGACGTAGGTGGCCCGGGTCGAGATCGGTGCTCCCCGGCGCTCGATGTACGGGACCACCCGGTAGTCGCTGCGCCAGAGCTCCGGGGTCAGGGTGCAGCGGACGTAGCCGCGCTGGGCGTTGAAGAACTTCATGTGCGGGTTGGCCGCGAGCATCGTGCGGCCCTCCTCGGTCATGTCTGCGCCGTCGCCGCCGCTGCTGATCGAGGTGCCGACGAACTCGCTGGCCACCGTGGGCGAGTCCGGGTCATCGAAATCGCGCTTGAGGTCCCAGGCGTAGTTCTGGTGCCGGTCGCCGGTGATCACCACCAGGTTGCGGACGCCGCGGTGGGCGGCGCCGGCCAGCACCGCGTTGCGCTCGGCCACGTAGCCGTCCCACGGGTCCATGAACAGCTTCTTCGCCGGGCCCGCGTCGAGGTCGGTCTCGCCCATCGGCGCCTGGTTGCCGAGGATCTGCCACTTCGAGCGGTTCCAGTAGAAGCCGTCCAGCAGCCACTCCCGCTGCTGCTCGCCGAGGATGGTGCGGCGCGGGTCCAGCCGTTCGGCGCAGTCGTACTTCGAGCCGTCGCCGCAGGGCTGGTCGTCGCGGTACTGGCGGGTGTCGATCATGGTGAGGTCGGCCAGGTCGCCGAACTTCAGCCTGCGGTGCAGCCGCACGTTCGGGCCGTCGGGCATCGCGGTGCGTCGCAGCGGCAGGTTCTCGTACATCGCCTGGAACGCCGCCGCCCGCCGCCGCAGGAACACCGCGGTGTCGTCGTCGTCCTGGGAGATCTCCCCGGCCCAGTTGTTGTCCACCTCGTGGTCGTCCATCGTGGTGATCCACGGGAACGCCGCGTGCGCGGACTGCAGGTGCGGATCGCTCTTGAACAGCGAGTACTGCAGGCGGTAGCGGTCGAGGCTCGCGGTCTCCGACTTGAACTCCGAGCCCAGCGCCACGCCCCGCTTGTTTTCGGTCTGGTCGTACTCGTAGAGGTAGTCGCCGAGGTGCACGACGAAATCGAGGTCCTCGCCCGCCATGTGCTCGTAGGCGGTGAAGAAGCCGTCCTTCCAGTGCTGGCAGGAGGCGAAGGCGAACGACAACGAGGCCAGCGCGGCGGCGTCGGCGGGCGCGGTCCTGGTGCGCCCGACCGGGCTCAGCTCGCCGGCGGCGCGGAAGCGGTAGAAGTAGTCGCGGCCCGGCTGCAGGCCGGAGATCTCGGCGTGCACGGAGTGCCCGAGCTCCGGGGTCGCGGTGGCCGAACCGCGCCGCACCACGTCGCGGAACGACTCGTCGGTGGCCACTTCGTACTGCACCTGCACGGGTTTGGCGGGCATGCCGCCGGAACCGTCCGCGGCCAGCGGTTCCGGTGCCAGCCGGGTCCAGAGCACCACGCCGTCGGGCAGCGGATCACCGGAGGCCACGCCCAGCGAGAACGGGTAACCGCCGCGGAGCCGCACGTCGGCCGCCGCGCTGCTCCACGCACCCGTGCCCAGCAGGACCGCGGCCGCGCCCGCACCTCCGATGCTCAGCACCTTGCGGCGATTCAGCTTCCCGGGCATGCATTGCTCCTTCCGATCGGACAACGGGCCGATTCTGCAGATCACGGGCGTCCGGAAGATCGCGTTCACCCGTCGCGGAGATGAACGCCGGGCGAGCCCGCGGCCGGAGTTGGCCGCGAGCCCGCCCGAACCGCCGTCACGGCAGGCTGATCGCCACCACGTCGCGGCCGAACCCGGCGACCTGGTCGGCCAGCCGCCGCGCCCACGGGTGCTCGTCGGCGCTCAGCCCACCGAGGTCGACCTTGAAGCGCACCAGCCCCGGCCCGCGCACCACCTCGGCGGAGCCACCGCGTTCGCCGATCAGCCGCTGCACCTGATCGGCGACGGCCGGACGCACCGAGAGGATCAGCCGGCCCGGCGTTGCCGCGGTGGGCTCCGCGCGGACGGCCGCAGCGGCCTGGGGCGCGTTCGCCGGTCGCGGCCCGGTCATGGCGTTGCGCAGCAGCTTGGCCGTGCCGTTGGTGAAAGCGCGGTAGTTCGGGTCGAAGCCGAAGAGCACCACCCGTCCGCTGCCGGCGGCTTCGTCCACGACCGCGGTCTTGCCGTGCAGCTGCTCGGCGCCCTCGGCGAACCCGGAGACGTACCAGTCCGGATCGCCCTCGGCGGGGAACGCCGCCACCGACGACTCCTCCGGTGCCGACCACACCGCCTCGTACTCGTACATCGCCCACGCCGTCGGTCCCACGCCCTCGGCCAGCGGGCTGTCCTGGTCGATCTGCATCCGGATGAGCGCGCCGGGGATGTCCGAGGTCGGCTCGGCGTAGGTCGCCGAGGTGAGGCCCAGGCGCACCGCCAGCCGCGAGGCGTCGCGCAGCGCGATCAGGGTTCCGCCGCCGCGGACCCATTCGGTCAGCGCGGCCCGGCCCCGCTCCCCGAGCGCGTCGAAGGCCTCCTGGTCCGAACCGTTCGGGATCACCAGCACGTCGCGACCGGCGAGCGCACCGGCCGCGATCTGCTCGGCGGTGAGGTCGCCGAAGTCCATCCGCTGCTCGTCCAGCCACCAGCGCAGCCAGCCCGCCGATTCGGTCGCCGCACTGCCGCCCGGCAGCTGCCAGAGCGCCGTGCGCGGCGCGTCGACGACCGGCCGCGCCACCGGCTCCGGCTGCTCCGGCAACGGCATCGCACGCGGCCGCAGGTCTGCTCCCGAACGTCCGCCGCTGATGTTCTCCACCAGCGGGCCGCTCCAGGCCGTCACGTCGTAGAAGTACGGGAAAGGGACGTAGCTGTTCTCGTTGAGCATGGCCTGCACCCAGTGCTTCTGGCCCTGCGCCATCGGGATCCACAGCGTCCCGGCGGGCAGCGTCGCAGGCTGCTCCGCGCGCCCGTACTCGGTGTAGTCCGGGACCTCCAGCGGCGTGGTCAACCGGTAGACGTCGACGTCCATCCGCTGGAGCCGTCGCGCGAGGCGCTGCACCTCGGCGGACTTCGCCGGGTCGTCGGTGCGCAGGAAGTAGTGCTTGACCGCGATGTCGGGCACCGGGTTGGTGATCTCTCCGTCGTTCCAGTAGAGCTGGTTCGGCTCCAGCTCACCGGCCGCGCCCTGCCGCTGCGCCTCCAGGTGCTCACCGCGCCACTCGGCCAGCAGCTGCCGGTCCTGCGCCCCGGCGGCCATGAGCGTCGCCCAGATCGCGGTGTACTGCTCGCCGACCCGCTCCGGAACCGGATCGCCGGAGTTCTTCTCGAAGGTCATCCCGGCCGCGTTGAAGCCGGTCAGCGGCACCGTGTCGCCGTAGCCGAGGTACATCAGGTCGTAGGACTCGCCGTTGAAGTACGGGATGCCGAAGCGGCCGAACGCCTGCTGCATCGCCGGGCCGTAGACGTCGTAGACCCAGTTCAGCGGGGTTTCGCCGATGTCGTGGTAGACCGGGTCGGCGTTGGGCGGGAAGAAGTAGTCCGGGCTGCCCATCTCGTGGGCGTCGATGAACATCTGCGGCGGCAGCTCGCGCAGCTTCTCCAGCTTGCCCTCGGTCTCGGGCTGGGTGCGGGCGAACCAGTCGCGGTTCATGTCGAAGCCGTAGGCGTTGCGGCGGGTGTCGGCCTCCCGCCCGTCCGGGTTCTGCGTCGGCAGCACCACCACGACCGCGTTGTCGAGGATGCTCTGCGCGGTGCAGTCGGTGCGGGCCGTCAGCTCGTACAGCACGCGCAGCGCCGCGTCCGTGCCGCTCTCCTCGTCGCCGTGCACGTTCCCGGCGACCCACAGCACGGCGGGAGTGTCGCGGATGATCCGCTGCGCCACCGGTTCCGGCGTGTTCGGGTCGCGCAACCTGTTGAGCTGCCTGCCGATGTTCTCCAGCGCGCCCCGCCGCACCCACTTCTCCTGACCGACCACCGCGTAGCGCAGCGGACGCCCCTGCACCGAGGTGGCCAGCTCGCCGTCGACGACGTTCGGGCTGGCCTCGGCGAGCGCCCGCAGGTAGGTGTCGGACTCCTCGGTGGTGACCTCGCGCTCGCCGAGGTCGGTGCCCAGGACCTCGCGCGCCGTCGGCACCGAATCGTCGACCACCGGCGGCGTGAACGGGTCGCAGGACGGCGCCGCGGCCGCCTGCGGCGCCGCGAGCAGCGGCAGGGACACGACCAGCGCGGCTGCGCCGGTTGACCACTTCGAGCGGCCGGATCCCCGGAACGTGAACATCGCCATGTGACCGTCCATCGCTAGGGTGCGGAATCGACGAGCGAGTCGATCACGCCGTCAATCCGGTCGCAAGCTCCGGAAGGACTCGAACGGGACAACGGAAACTGTTGCTCACCCCGATGAGGCGAAGATCGACCGCGCTCCGGCGCCCGGCCCGTGGCATAGGGTCGCGGCAAGCGGCAGAGGAGGATCGATGTCCGAAACCACCCGTGGCGAACCGTTCTTCACCCCGGACGGCGACCAGCTCGTCCCGGCTCCGCACGCGAACAGCCCGTGGGCGCCGGACATGATGCACGGGCGGTTGTTCGGCGGGTTGCTCGCGCGCGCCCTGGAACGGGAGCACGGCGACCCGGACCTGCACTTCAGCCGGTTGACTGTGGATCTGTTCCGCAGCGCCAAGCTCGCCCCGGTGCGAGTGGAGACGCGGCGCGTCCGCGACGGCCGCCGCATCCGGGTCGTCGACGCGACGGTGTTGGCCGGGGACGCGCCGGTCGCGCGGGCGAGCGCCGTCATGCTGCGCCGCGGCGAGCAGCCCGCGGGCACCATTCCCGCCACGTCCGCTTGGGACGCTCCGGCGCCGGGCGAGCTCGGCCCGCCCCGCCCGGATCCCCACGGCTGGATCCCGCCGTTCGACGTGTGGATCCTCGACACCGACGGCAAGCCCACCGCGGACTGGCGGGCCAGCGGGCCGCGCCGCGCGTGGGTGCGGGACCGGTGCGACCTGGTGGCGGGAGAGGCGATGTCGCCGCTCGTGCGCGTCGCGCTGGCGGGCGATTTCGCCAGTCCGCTGGTGAACTTCGGCCAGGACGGGACGCTGGAGTTCATCAACGCCGATTACACGCTCACCCTCGGCCGGCTGCCGCGCGGCGAGGTCATCGGCGTCGAGGCGACCGGGCAGCTCAGCGCGGAGGGCATCGCGGCGGGCAGCTGCACGTTCCACGACACCGAGGGGCCGATCGGGTTCAGCGCGCTGACCGCCGTGGCCAATCCCGCGAGCAGATGACCGGATCGTTCCGGCCTGCGCCGTGATCGTGCCTTCCCGGTCGCGGCGCGGCCGGGAAGACTCCGGGCTGTGAACAAAGCACTTCTCGTCGTCGACGTCCAGGAATCGTTCCGGCAGCGGCCGCTGTGGCAGGCCATCTCCAACCCCGACATCGTCACCAAGGTCAACCGCCTGGTCGACCTCGCCCGCGCCGAGGGCGACCTGGTGGTCTGGGTGCTGCACAGCGAACCCGGCAGCGGTGGCGTGTTCGACCCGGTCAACGGCCACAACCGGCTCCAGGAGGGGCTCGTGCCCGCCGACGGCGAGCCGCTGCTGACCAAGACCTCGCACAACGCCTTCACCACCACGAACCTGCACCAGCTGCTGACGCAGCGCGGGATCCGCGAGCTCGGCGTGGCCGGCATCCGCACCGAGCAGTGCTGCGAGACCACCACCCGGGTGGCCTCCGACCTCGGCTACGACGTCACGTTCGTGACCGATGCGACGGCGACGAACCCGATCGCGCACCGCGACGCCCCGGCCGACCAGACGGTGGCCGAGCTGCTGGCCGACCCGCGGACGCTGCACAGCGCGGAGATCATCGCCCGCACCGAGTACGCGCTGTCCGGGCGCTTCGCCACCATTCGCACCGTCGCGGAGCTCACCGGCACAGCGGAATGACCGGATCGTGCCCGCCCGGTGCCCGGGCGGGCACCTGGCCGCCACCTCCGTCATCGTGGTCTCGCGTAAGCTGAACCTCCCGCGCGACGGACAGGGGGCCGAGGTGGCGGAGACAGCGGTGACCGAGGTGCTGGCCGAGCTGGCCGAGCTCGAGGACCCGAAGATGCGCGCGGTCAACGAGAAGCACGGTGACGATCACGGCGTGAACCTCGGCAAGCTGCGCGCGATCGCGAAGCGGCTCAAGACGCAGCAGGAGCTCTCCCGCGAGCTGTGGGCGACCGGCGACTCCGCGGCACGGCTGCTGGCGACGCTGATCTGCCGCCCGAAGGCCTTCGAGCGCGCTGAGCTGGACGCCATGCTGCGCGAGGCGCGCACCCCGAAAGTGCACGACTGGCTGGTCAACTACGTGGTGAAGAAGAGCCCGCACGCCGAGGAGCTGCGCCTGGCCTGGTCCGCCGATCCGGATCCGGTCATCGCCGGCGCCGGGTGGGCGCTGACCACCGAACGCGTGGCCAAGAAGCCCGCTGGCCTCGACCTGGCGGGGTTGCTCGACGTCATCGAGGCGGAGATGAAGGACGCCGCGCCCCGCCTGCAGTGGGCGATGAACAGCTGCCTGGCCCAGATCGGGATCGACCACGCCGAGCACCGCGCCCGCGCGCTCGACATCGGCGAGCGCCTGGAGGTGCTCAAGGACTACCCGACCCCGCCGAACTGCACATCCCCGTACGCGCCGATCTGGATCAACGAGATGGTGCGCCGCCAGAGCTAGGCCCGCAACGCTGCTTCGATGCGGGCCGCGGCGGCGACGACTTGGCTTCCGAAGCACCGGCCGGGGCTGGGCCGCAGGCGTTGCGTCGGGGCCGAGAGGCACACCGCCGCCACGGTGTCGCCGTGCAGGCGGACCGGCGCGCTGACCGATCCGACGCCCGGCGCGCGGTCCTCGACGCTCTCGACCCATCCGCACCCGTCCGGGTTCTGCTCGCCGAGCAGGACCTGCGCCGCCGAGCCGCGAGGAAACGGCAGCAGGCTGCCCACCGGCTGGCTGGCGCGCAGCTCCTCGGCCGATTCGATGCTCACGACGCAGAGCCGGCGGTCGGCGCGGCGCACCCACAGCTGCGCGGACTCCCCCGTCTCCGCGCACAGTTCCGCCAGCACCGGCTGCGCCGTTTCGGCCAGTGCGGAGGTCGCGAAGCGCGGCCCGAGGTGGAAGCAACCCGCCGCGTCCCGGCGCAGCAGGCCGTGCGCGACGAGCGCGGTGGCCAGGCGGTGCGCGGTGGACACCGTCAGCCCGAGAGCCCTGGCCAGGTCGCTGGTGCCCATCGGGTTGCTCTCGACGCAGTCCAGGATCGCGACCGAGCGGTCCAGCACCCCGACACCGGTGGCGAACGGTTCGGCCATCGCCTAGCGCCGCACTTCGGCCGGTGCGGCGGGGATCTTCGCCAGCGCCGACGGCAGCGCGTGCCCGACCAGTCCGGCCAGGTGCTCGCGCAGGTCGGGGAGCTTCGAGACGTCGATGCCGGTGTCGATGCCCTCGCGGTGGAACAGGTGGATCAGGTCGTCGGCGGCGATGTTGCCGGTGGCGCCCGGCGCGAAGGGACAGCCGCCGAGCCCGCCCAGCGCGGCGTCGAACCGGCGGATGCCGCAGCGGTAGGCCTCCCAGGCGTTGGCGTCGGCCATGCCGTAGGTGCTGTGCAGGTGCAGGCCGACCCGCTCGATCGGGAACACGTCCCGCACGGCGGTGACCGCGCGGGTGATGTCGCTGGGCGAGGCAGCGCCGATGGTGTCGGCGAGGTGCAGGACGTCGACACCGATCTGCTCGTAGTGCCGGGCGACGCGCACCACGCGCTCCACCGGGGTGTCGCCGTCGAACGGGCACACGAACGCCGTCGCGATGCAGCCCTCGGTGCTGACTCCGGCGTCGTGCAGGATCTCCGCCGCGCGGGCCAGGCGCTGCATCGCATCCGCCGTGCTGACACCGGAATTCGACTCGCTGTGGCCTTCGCTGGCCGACATCACCAGCCGCGCGTGCGTGGCACCCGCCTCGACCGCGCGCTGCGCACCGCGCTCGTTGAGCACGAGCGCGTGGAAGGTCGCGGGCCGCCCGGCGAGCCCGGCGACGACCTCGGCGGTGTCGGCCATCGTCGGCACCCGCTTCGGGCTGACGAACGAGCCGATCTCCAGGCTCCGGAAGCCGGCGTCCACCAGCAGCTCGCCGAACCGGATCTTGTCCGCGGTGGGCACCACCACCGGTTCGATCTGCAACCCGTCGCGCAGCGACACCTCGGTGATGAGCACCATCAGATCACTCCTTCGGTCCGCAGCTCGTCGGCCTGCTCGGGCGGGATGCCCAGTTCGTCGAGGACTTCACCGGTGTGCGCGCCGAGTTCCGGGCCGAGCCAGCGGGTGCGGCCCGGTTCTTCGGAGAGCTTGGGCACGATGCCCGGGAACAGCACCTCGCGGGTCTCCTCCTGCTCGATGCGCACCGGGTGCCGCTCGTGCATGCCGCGCGCCGCGTAGTGCGGATCGGCCACGATGTCCGGCACGTCGTAGATGGGTCCACTGGGGACGGACGCGCCGGCGAGCAGCTCCAGGATCCGCGGGCTGTCCGCCGTCGCGGTCCAGGCGTTGATCGCCGCGTCGATCTCGTCGCTGCGCTCGACGCGCCCCACGTTGGTCTGCAGCTGCGGGTCCTCGGCCAGATCGGGCCGGTCGATCAGCCGCATGAGCCTGCCGAAGATGGCGTTGTTGTTGCCGCCGACGACCACGTACTTGCCGTCCGCGCACTGGTAGGTGTTGGAGGGGACCACGCCGGGGATGGTCGGACCGGTGGCCTCCCGGGTGACGCCGAAGGCGTCGAAGTCCGGCACCGAGGACTCCATGAGCGAGTAGATCGCCTCGTAGAGCGCGACGTCGACGGTCTCGCCCGGCCGGCCGGCGCGGCGGCTCAGCAGGCCCATCAGCGCGCCGATCACCGCGTAGAGCCCGGCCACCGAGTCGGCCAGGCTGACCCCGGTGCGCACCGGCGGCAGGCCCGGGTAGCCGGTCAGGTGCCGCACTCCGCCGAAGGCCTCGGCGACACCGCCGAAGCCCGGGCGCTCCCGGTACGGGCCGGTCTGGCCGAAGCCGGAGATCCGCACCAGCACCGCTTCGGGGTTGACCGCGCGGATCTGCTCCGGGCCGAGGCCCCACTTCTCCAGGGTGCCGGGGCGGAAGTTCTCCAGGACGATGTCGGCACCCGCGATCAGCCGCCGCGCGATGTCCTGGCCGCGCTCGGCGCGCAGGTCCAGGGTGATCGAGCGCTTGTTCCGGGCCATGGCGCGGAACAGCAGCGACACGTCACCGCCGTGCAGCCGCCAGCTGCGCAGCTCGTCGCCGGTGCGCGGGCGCTCGACCTTGATCACGTCGGCGCCGAACTCGGCCAGGATGCGGCCCGCGGTCGGCGCGGCGATGAAGTTGCCCAGCTCGACGACCCGGACTCCGGTCAGCGGGCCGTGTCCCGTGGACGTCATCGGGTCCTCTCCTGTTGTCACGTGCGATCGGTGGGAGGGCGATGTGCGCGCCCGTGGGCCACGAGGTGTCCGCCTCCGCAAGCCCTGCTTTGCCACTATTTGGGAAACCCTTCCCAAAACTGACAAGCAGCGAACGTAGCCGCCCGAATCCGCCCGCACAAGGCCCACCGCGATCCGTCCACCAGGAAGTTCCGGAACCGGCTACAGCGAGAAGCCACCCGGAGACGCTCCGCAACGCGGCGCGGACACCGAAAGACCCTGCCCGGCCTGCGATCTCCGCTGCGGACGGGCGGGGGCGTCACGCAATTTCAATGGAAATTGCGCGTGCGGTTTCAATGGAAATTGCGCCCCAGGTGGTCAGCGCAGGGGGTTCGCCTCGACGAGCTCTTCGGGCGCGGAGAGGCGCCACGCCTCGTAGACCAGCTCTTCGAGCTCGTCGGCGGCGATCTTCGGCAGCTGCACCACGACCCAGCCGTAGCCACCCGCGGTGAACTGGACCTCGAACACGTCGGGGCGCTCGGAGACCAGGGCGATCTGCTCGGACAGGGTCTGCTTCAGGCCGACCGTCCTGGTGCGCGGCCAGTGGTAGCCGAAGCCCTTGCCGCGCACGCTGAAGGACGTGTAGTCCCGCCCCTCGCGCTGCTCGACGTCGGCGAGTCCCTCGATGATCCGGAAGAACCGGCTGCTGGCCACACCCATGCCGACATCATCGCGCACCCCACCGACAAGCACCGGCGATGGCCTGCCGCGACGGCCTTGATCGCCGCGCCGCCGTGTGTATGCTGTGCCGGTCCGTCTTCGTCGCCGCCGGTCGAGCACAACTCTTCCCCGGCGCACAAGCGCTGCCCGCGGCAGAACTGGAGCCGACCGCGCGCCGGCCCCGACGAATCGGATGCTTCGAATGTCGGACATCGTTGTCTTCGCCAACACCGCGATCACCATCATCGGTGTCGTGGTGCTCATCCTCCGGGTCAAGATCAGCCCGGCGATCGCGCTGGTGCTCGGCGCGATCTACCTCGGCCTGGTGTCGGGCCTGGGGCCGGAGCAGACGATCAAGTCGATCACCACCGGGTTCGGCGACCTGATGAGCGAGGTGGGGCTGCTCATCGCCTTCGGCGTGCTGCTGGGTTCGCTGATGGCCTCGCTCGGCGCCATCGAGCAGCTGGTCGAGCGCCTGGTGCGCCTCTTCGGCCCGAAGACGCTGCCCTATGCCTTCGGCTCCACGATCGGCACCGTGCTGCAGTCCATCTTCGCCGACGTGCTGCTGGTGATCACCGCGCCGCTGGCCAGCCGGTTGTCCCGGCAGATCGGCCCGCACGGCGCGGCCCGGATGTGCGCGGCGATGGCGCTGGGCATCGAGGTCGGCCTGGTGTTCGTGGTGCCCGGCGTGGGCGCGGTCGCGCTGGCCGGGGTGCTGAACCTGCCGTTCGGCAAGATGTTCATCTTCGGCCTCGTCACCGCCGTGTTCACCATCGTCACCACGCTGGCGCTGTTCACCGCGCTGGCCAAGCGCGGCCTGTGGAACCCGAAGCTGGACGAGACCGAGGAGCTGCCGGTCGCCGACGTCGAGCCCGCGGCGGACCGCCGGTTCCCGCCGCTGGCCCTGTCGCTGGCGCCGCTGCTGCTGGCGCTGGCGCTGATCGCGTTCGGGGCGATCGCCGAGATGACGGGCCTCAGCTCCCCGGCCGTCGACTTCCTCGGCGACCCGGTCATCGCACTGCTGATCGGCCTGGTCGGCGCGCTGGCCATCGCCCGCTGGAAGCTGCCCAAGGAGCAGACCGAAGCGGCGTTCAAGCGCGGGTTCCACGAGAGCGGGCAGATCCTGATCCTCACCGGCGTGGGCGGTTCGCTGGCGCAGACGGTCAAGGACGTCGGGCTCGGCGAGCTGCTGAAGGACTACTTCACCACCAACACGCTCGTCCCGCTGCTGCTGGTCTGGGCGGTGGCGGCGGTGTTGCACATCGCCGTCGGTTCGGTGGTGCTCGCCTCGATCACCGCGGCCGGCGTGCTGGGCCCGGTGATGCCGATGCTGGGCATCGACCCGGTCTTCGTCGCCCTGGCCGCGGGCGCGGGCTCGCTGTTCGTCATCCACGCCACCAGCAACACCTTCTGGCTCCTGCAGACACTGCTGCCGCAGACCACCCGCGGCGCGCTGAAGTCGGTGACCCTCACCGTCTCGGCCGCCTCGGTCATCGCCATGATCCCGATCCAGCTGATGGCCTTCCTGTTCTGAGCCTCCCGTGCGCGTTTCGGGGTGCTGTGGCGCCCCGAAACGCGCACGGGACTTGGCCCGCACCGGGTGTCGTAGGCTGGGCGGATCGTGCGACGCATCGTCTTCCTGCTGCTGCCCCGGCTGCACCTGCTCGACCTCGCCGGGCCCGCGCAGGTGTTCTCCACCGCGGCCAACCTCGGCCACGACTACGCGCTGTCCTACGTCGGGCAGGGCGAGAACGTGCTGAGCGCGCAAGGACTTCCGCTGCACGCCGGCACCGAGTGGCCGGAGCTGACCGCCGACGACCTGGTGCTGGTGCCCGGGTCGCGGGTGCCCGATCCGCCGCACTGGCCCCGGCTGCACGCGGCCTCCGCCGAGCGGCTCCGCGCTCACCACGCCGCTGGTGGCGCCGTGGCCAGCGTGTGCTCCGGCGCCGACGCGCTGGGGCAGGCCGGGCTGCTGCACGAACGGCGCTGCACCACCCACCACGACCTGCAGGACGAGCTCGCGCGCCGGTATCCCACGGCGACCGTGGTGCGCGACGTGCTGTTCGTCGAGGACGGCCGGATCACCACCTCGGCGGGCATCGCCAGCGGGATCGACCTCGCGCTGCACCTCGTCGCCGCCGACCACGGCCCGGGAGCGGCGGCCAGGGTCGCGCGCGACATGGTCGTCTACGCCCGCCGCAACGGCGAGGACCAGCAGGACAGCGCGATGCTCCGCCACCGCGCGCACCTCAACGACGCGGTGCACCGCGTCCAGGACCTCATCGACGCCCGCTTCGCGGAGCCGCTGCCGCTGGCCGTGCTCGCCGCCGCCGGCGGCTGCAGCGAGCGCACGCTCACGCGCTCCTTCGTGCGCGCCACGGGGCTGACGCCCCTGCGCTACCAGCAGGCGCTGCGCATCGAACGCGCCGAGCACCTGCTCGCGCAGGGCGCGACCGCCGACGCGGCCGCGCGGGCGGTCGGCTTCACCGACTCGCGCATGCTCCGCCGCCTGCGCGCCCGGGAGCGCTGACACCGAATCGGCGTATCGGTTCGTCGTGACATCCTGGGATCGGCTGTTTAGCATCGGGTTCACCACTTGGAAATCTCTTCACGATGATGAAGTGAGGGTGATCAGGTTGCCGTCGCTGGATGAGTTGGGATTCCGCCTGCACGCCGACGATTCGGTCCTCATCGCCCGAACCGACGTGGCCGCGGGCACCTACTCCGGGATCCACGTGCCCGCCGAGGTGCCGCGCGGACACAAACTGGCCACTGTGGACATCGCAGCGGGCGCACCGGTCCGCAAGTACGGCCAGATCATCGGATTCGCCTCGCGCCCGATCACCGCCGGTGAGCACGTGCACACGCACAACGTGGCCTACCAGGAGTTCCATCGGGAGCACGCCTACGGCGCCGACGTGGTGCCCACCGAGTACGTGCCGAGCGCGCAGCGCGCCACCTTCCAGGGCTTCGTGCGCCCCGACGGCCGGGTCGGCACCCGCAACTACCTGGCGGTGCTGACCTCGGTGAACTGCTCGGCGACCGCGGCGAAGATGATCGCCCGCCGGATCGAGGCCTCCGGCGTGCTCGACGACTACCCGAACGTCGACGGCGTCTGCCCGCTGACCCACACGCTGGGCTGCGGGCACAGCGGGCAGGGCAACGAGGGCTTCGAGGTGCTGCGCCGCGCGCTGCGCGGTTACGCCGGGCACCCCAACTTGGCCGGGCTGCTGGTGATCGGCCTGGGCTGCGAGGTCAACCAGGTCAAGAGCCTGACCGAGGACCTGCGGCTGCCGCCGGGCATGCCCGTGCACGCCATGACCATCCAGGAGCTCGGCGGCACGAAGAAGACGGTGGCCGAGGGCGTGCGGCGGATCGAGGAGATGCTGCCGGTCGCCAACGCCTACCAGCGGCAGACCGTCTCCGCGGACAAGCTCGTGCTGGCCATGGAGTGCGGTGGTTCCGACGCCTACTCCGGCATCACCGCCAACCCGGCGCTCGGCGCGGCGGCGGACCTGCTGATCCGGCACGGCGGCACCGCCGTGTTCGGCGAGACCACCGAGATCTACGGCGCCGAGCACCTGCTCACCCGGCGCGCGGTCAGCCGCGAGGTCGGCGAGAAGCTGGTGGACCGGATCGCCTGGTGGGAGAAGCACGTCCAGATCGACGACAGCTCGATCAACAACAACCCCTCCCCCGGCAACAAGGCGGGCGGGCTGACCACGATCCTGGAGAAGTCGCTGGGCGCGGCGGCCAAGGGCGGCACCACCAACCTCGTCGACGTCCTGCAGTACGCCGAGCCGATCACCGGCCGCGGCCTGATGTTCATGGACACCCCCGGCTACGACCCGGTCAACGCCACCGGGCTGATCGCGGGCGGCGCGCAGCTGCTGTGCTTCACCACCGGGCGCGGCTCGGCGTTCGGCTGCAAGCCCGCGCCGAGCATCAAGCTGGCCACCAACACCCCGCTCTACGAACGCATGACCGACGACATGGACATCAACTGCGGCGTCATCGCCGACGGCGAGCTGACCGTCGCCGAGATGGGCGAGCAGATCTTCCATCACATCCTGCGGGTCGCCTCCGGCGAGGAGACCAAGAGCGAGGAACTCGGTTACGGCGAAGAGGAATTCGTTCCCTGGCACCTGTCCACAGTGCTCTGACCGGCGCCCGGGCGCGGCGTCCGATTCCCGCGAGACACCGGTCCCGGCCGCACCGCATGATCATCGTCATGAGCGACGCGGATGACGTGCTGTTCGGCCACCTCCGCCGGACCAACGAGGACTTCGCCCACCTGGTGCGCTCGGTCGGGCCCGAGCAGTGGACCGCCCGGACGCCCTGCCCGGACTGGGACGTGCGCGCGCTCGTCAGCCACCTGGTGCAGGCGAACGTCATCTACCGCATGCTGCTGCGCGGTGGCAGCAGCGACCAGTTCCTGACGATCCGCGAGCACAACACCCTCGGCGAGGACCCGGCGGAGTCGTTCCGCGCCGCCGCGTCCGAGTGCCTGGCGACGTTCGCCGAAACCGGTGCCCTGGACCGGGAAGTCGACTACCCCTTCGGACCGGCCGACGGCCGCAAGCTGCTCGGCCTGCTGATCGCCGACACCGCGGTGCACACCTGGGACCTCGCCCGCGCCATCGGAGCCCCGGAAGACCTGGATCCCGGACTCGTCGACTGGGTCGAGGACAACTTCGAACACCTCTACGCCGAAGTCGCCGAAGGCCCGCTCGATCCGAACTCCACGCACCGCCACTTCGCGGCACCCTCGCTGCCGGCCACCGCCGAAAGCGACCAGCACCGCATGCTGCGCCGCATGGGCCGCGAGCCGTGACACGGTGAAGCGCGACCGCGCAGCGGGTTCAGGCGTCCTGTGCGCAGCGGAAGCCGGTGTTGCCCGTGGAGGTGTCGGGGGTCAAGCCCTGGCGGGCCGATACCCGGTAGCGGCGGCAGTACGAGTCGTGGCACAGGTAGGAGCCGCCCCGGGCGCTGCGGCTCGGGCCACCGGGGGCGAACCGGTCGGCGCACCACTCCCAGACGTTGCCGGTGGTGTTGTGCAGGCCGAAGGCGTTCGGTTCGAACGCGGTGACCGGGCAGGTGCCGACCCAGCCGTCGGACCGGTCGTTGTGCTGCGGAAACGTCCCCTGCCACACGTTCATCCGGTGTTCCCCGCCCGGTTCCCGCTCATCGCCCCACGGGAAGGGGCGGCCCGCGAGGCCGCCGCGCGCGGCGTACTCCCACTCCGCCTCGGACGGGAGCCGCAGCCCGGACCACGCGCAGTACGCCTGCGCGTCGCTCCAGGACACGTGCACCACGGGGTGATCGGCCCTGCCGTCCACATCGGACCCCGGCCCTTCCGGGCGGCGCCAGTCGGCTCCCTCGACCTGGCGCCACCACGGGGCCGCCGCGACGCCGCGGGTCGGTGGGAAGTCGTCGGGCAGCAGGCCCGCGAACACGAAGGACCAGCCCCACCGCTCGGCCTCCGTGCGGTAGCCGGTGGCGGCGGTGAACTCGGCGAACTCCGCGTTGGAGACAGCGGTGCGGCTGATCCGGAACGGCCCGACCCGCACCGTCCGGACCGGCCCTTCCTCCGCGTAGGCGAGCTCGTCCTCGCTGCCCATCAGGAACGAGCCGCCGTCGAGCCGCACCATGCCTTCCGCCCGGGGAACGGCGGCGGGCGAGACTTCGGCGTCCGTCGTGGACCGCCCTGCCGAAGGTGCGCAGCAGGCCCGTTCAGTCATGGGCGGCCTTGAACCGGGCGCGATCCCGATCGGCCTCGGCGTTGTCGTGCAGGTCCTCGCCCAGGTCGACGCGGACCCGGTGCAGCTCGCCGGAGAAGGCGTTGTCCGCCACCGGGTAGTCGTCGGTGACCGGTGTCGCGCGGTCGACGCCGATGTCGAAGGTCTCGTCGAAGGCGAAGTAGTACGGGATGGTCTTCGGGACGACGACCTCGCCGACCTGCTCCCCGTCGACGTGCAGCGTCACGTCACCGCCCCGGCCGACACCGCCGCCGTGGTAGGCGAAGTCCACCTGGATCTCGTGGCGCCCGGCGGCCAGCGGCGCGCGGGCCCGCGCGGTGTGCACCTCCAGGCCGAAGTAGTTGTAGGCGTAGCAGAGAAGGCCCTCGTGGAAGTACACCGACCAGCCGCCGAAACGGCCGCCCTGGGCGATGATCACGCCCGCTGCCGCGCCATCGGTCTCGACCAGGGCGGTCACCCGGTGCGAGCGGTTCTTGACGTTCGGCGCGGTCTCCTCCGTCAGCCGCTTGGCACCGGCGTGGAAGGTGATCGACCGGCGCTCGCCCATGAGGTCGAGTCGCCCGGCCTCCTTCGGGTTCTCCCGCTCGGTCATCCGGTCGTCGAGCGGGAACACGCCGTGCCTGCCCGCTTCGACGAGGAACAGCTGCTTGAGCTCGTTGAGCTTGCCCGGGTGCTCGGCGGCGATGTCGCACGCCTGCGTCCAGTCGACCGAGGTGTCGTAGAGCTCCCACTGGTCGTCGTCGAAGTAGCGGCGCTGGTCGCCCTGCACCATCTCCCACGGCGTGCCGTGGCGGGTCACCGCCATCCAGCCGTCGTGGTAGATGCCCCGGTTGCCGACCATCTCGAAGTACTGCAGCCGGTGCCGGTCCGGCGCGTCGGCGGCGTTGAAGCTGTAGAGCATGCTGGTGCCCTCGATCGGCTTCTGCGCGATGCCGTCCACCTCGACCGGGTGCGGGATGCCCGCCGCCTCCAGCACCGTGGGCACCACGTCGATCACGTGGTGGAACTGGTGGCGCACCCCGCCCCGCTCGGCGATCCCGCTGGGCCAGTGCACGATCATCCCGTCCCGGGTGCCGCCGAAGTGCGAGGCGACCTGCTTGGTCCACTGGTAGGGGGTGTTCATCGCCAGCGCCCAGCCGACCGGGTAGTGGGCGTGGGTCGTCGCGTCGCCGAGCGCGTCGGCGTTGTCGAGGATGAACTCGGCGCTGTCCGGGATGCCGCTGGCGAAGCGGTGCTCGTTGAGCGTGCCGCCGAGCCCGCCCTCCGCGGAGGCACCGTTGTCGCCGAGGATGTAGATGAACAGCGTGTCGTCCAGCGCGTCGAGCTCCTCCAGCGCGTCGACGAGCCGTCCCACCTGGTCGTCGGTGTGCTCGGCGAAACCCGCGTAGAGCTCCATCAGCGAGGCCGCCGCCCGCTGCTCGGTCGCCGACAGCTCGTCCCAGTGCGGAACGCCTTGCGCCCACGGCGCCAGCTCGGCGTCCTCGGGCACCACACCGAGCTCCTTCTGCCGCCGCAGCGTGATCTCCCGCTGCCGGTCCCAGCCGTGGTCGAAGGCGCCCCGGTACCTGTCGCGGTATTCGCGGGGCACGTGGTAGGGCGCGTGGGTGGCGCCGAACGGCAGGTAGACGAAGAACGGGTGATCCGGCTTCAGGGACCGCTGGTCGCGCACCCAGTCGATCGCGTGATCGACGAGGTCCTCGGACAGGTGGTAGCCGTCCTCCGGCCTGCGCTCGGGCTCCAGCGGGGTCGTCCCGTCGAACAGCAGCGGATACCAGTGGTTCATCTCCGCGCACAGGAACCCGTAGAACTTCTCGAAGCCCTCCCCGGTCGGCCACCGGTCGAACGGCCCCGCGGCGCTGACATCGCGAGCCGGGGTCTGGTGCCACTTGCCGAAAGCGGCGGTGTTGTAACCGTTTCCGCGCAGCACCTGCGCCAGCGTCGCGGCGCTGCGCGGGCGGATGCCGTTGTACCCGGGCGCGGCGCTGGCCATCTCGGTGGTCACGCCCATGCCCACGGAGTGGTGGTTGCGGCCGGTCAGCAGCGCCTGCCGGGTCGGCGAGCAGATCGCGGTGACGTGGAAGCGGCTGTAGCGCAGGCCGCCGTCGGCGAGCCGCTCGGCGGTCGGCATCCGGCACGGGCCGCCGAAGGCGCTGGGCGCGCCGAAGCCCATGTCGTCGATGAGCACGACCACCACGTTCGGCGCCGATTCGGGTGGTCGCACGGGTTGCACGGGTTCGAACCGGGGCTGCTGGTCGCGCGCGTCCAGCGCGGTGGTCGGTGTCCCGGCCTCGTCCGGGATCGGCAGTCGCTCGCGGGAACGGGCGGCGTCGCTCATCCACACCTCCAGGCGCATCCACGGACGATCTTCCACATCCGTCGCGAATCCACCAAGAAACCGGGCATCGCGGTCTCACCGAATGGGATCGTCGATGCCGCGCCCGCTTCCGAGGCGCACCGGTGCTAGGACGGCTCGCCCAGGACCAGCCGCAGGATCTCCTCGAACCGCTCGGTGGTCGGCGGCCGGTCCCGGAGCAGGCTCTGCAGGAGCACTCCGTCCATGAGGCCGACCAGCACGTCGATGCGCACCGGGTCGTCGGTGTAGCGGCGGCCGAACTCCGCGACGGCGTCCATCCAGCGGTGGGTCGGCGGGCGCAGCCGCGGGTCGCGGGCGGCGCGGAGGTACAGCTCGTACTCGGCGAGCAGGTGCGCCGAGCGGGCGACGACCTCGGTCATCAGCTCGGCCAGCGCGCGCAGGCTGTCGGCACCGCCGTCGGCTCGCTCCGCGAGCACGCGCATCCGCTCGGCGTCCTCGTCCATGCAGCGGGTGAGCGCCTCGGTGAGCAGGTCTTCGATGCCGTTGAAGTAGTACGCCGCCGCGGTCGCGGGCAGCCCTGCCTCGCGGGAGACCGTCCGGTGGCTGACGCCTGCCACGCCGTCGCGGGCCACGACGCGCAGGGTCGCCTCGATCAGCTCCTGCTTCCGCCGCTCGCCCTTGATCCGGCGCCCGTCGGTGGTCGGCTCGCTCAGCGTGCCACCTCCCAAGTGCATGTTCACGCCGCCCGTACTGTACGCAGCGGCGGTGGCCTGCTCGCGCAAGCCACCGCCGGGCTCACGCGGCCACCGGGTCGGTCTCCCGCGACTTCCGCCTGAGCAGCGGGAAGGCCAGCAACGCCACCAGGAAGGTGAGCCCGCCCGCGCCGGTCGCGATGACGAACCCGCCTTGGACGCCGAAGGCTTCGATCGCCTGGCCCGCTGCCGCCGCGCCGAGCGCGACGCCGATGTTCAGGCCGGTGATCGCCCAGGTCATGCCCTCCGTGAGCTTGCCGGCCGGGACGAACTTCTCGACCATGCCCATGACCACGATCATCGTCGGGGCGAAGAAGATCCCGGCGAAGAACACCGTCACCGACAGCGCCGGGACACCGCCCGCGACCAGCATCGGCAACGTGGTCAGCGCGGTGCCCGCGGTGAACACCAGGAGCAGCCGCGGCAGCGGAACGGTCAGCCTGCGCATCCCGAAGACCAGCCCGGACAGCCCGGAACCGAGCGCGTAGACCGAGACCACGATCCCGGCGGCCGCGGGCTGCCCCAGGTGCTCTGCGAAGGCCACGCTGACCACGTCGACGGTGCCGACGATGACGCCGCCCGCCACCAGCACGAGCACCAGGAACTTGACCGCGCCGCCCGCGATCGCCGAACCGCCGGTGACCTCCGCGGCCGGAACCACGGCCGGCTCGGTCCGGCGCTGCGCGACGAACAGCACCACGCCGACGGCCAGGAACACCGCGGCGACCAGCGGGCCCGCCTCCGGGAACAGCGCGGTGCACAGCGAAACCGACAGCGCGGGGCCGATGACGAAGGTCAGCTCGTCGACCACCGACTCCAGCGAGAACGCGGTGTGCAGCCGCGGCGAGTCGCGGTACAGCTGCGACCACCTGGCCCGCACCATCGCGGCCATGCTCGGCATGAACCCGGCCAGCACGGCGAAGACGAACAGCGTCCAGACGGGTGCGCCGTAGCGGGCGCAGAGCAGCAGCGCGCCGAGCGAGGCGACGCTGATCCCGGTCACCGGCAGCAGCACCCGGCCCTGCCCGAGGCGGTCGACCAGGCGCGACACCTGCGGGGCGATCAGGGCCATGGACAGCGTGAACGCCGCCGAAACCGCGCCCGCCAGGCCGTAGTCGCCGCGCATCTGGGCGAGCATCGCGATGATGCCGATCCCGGTCATGGGCACCGGTATTCGAGCGACGAGTCCCGCCGCGGCGAAGGCGAGCGAGCCTGGTGCCGAGAACAGCTCCCGGTACGGATTAGCCATGGTGCGCACCGCTTCCGGCGACGTCCAGCAGCGTGCGGGTCATCGGGACTCCCCTCAGAAATTTGAACGATCGTAACAATTGAAACGATCGTTAGATTAGATACCACGGGCGGGCGCGCGGATCCACCGCGGGAGCCGCGAGAGACGAGGTGGAGGCCGCCGACGAGGGGCGATGAGGCGGAAAGCGGGAGTGCGACCTTGCCCACAGGGCAGGTTCGATGCACTCTGCAACTAAGAGTGCAATAATGCACTATGCAATGAATCGTGCAAATGACGTGCGCCGCCGACGTATCGCGCAGATGACTTCGTTCGCCCGCAGGCTGACCGCGGAACGCGGCCTGTCGGGATTCACCGTCGAAGAGGTCTGCGAGCACGTCGGGATCTCCCGGCGCAGCTTCTTCAACTACTTCACCTCGAAGGACGACGCCGTCCTCGGGGTGCCCGCCCGCAGGGACGACGAGGACCTCACCGCCTGGTTCACCGGCCGCGGCCGACCGGACGTCCCCGGGATCTCGCCGAACCTGCTCGACGACCTGGCCGAGCTGTCAGTGCGCCGCTGGGACAGCTCGGGAATCACCGCCGAGAGCATGCACGACGTCCGCGCGGCGTTCGAGCGCGAACCGCGGCTGCTCACCAAGGGTTTCGAGCGGCTGCTGCGCGATGAGCAGTCCGACGTGGAGCTCGTCGAGCGGCGCGAAGGCCTGCCCTCCGGCGACCTCCGGGCGGCTGCCGCCGTGCAGCTCATCCAGGTCCTCGTCCGGGCCAGCGCCTGGGAGTTCCTCGCCCCGGACGACACCGGCACCTACGCGGAGATCCTGGGCCGCAGGCTAGCCGCCGCCCGCGAGCTTCTCGCACCACCCCACGACCCCGAACGGACATCATGACAACGACCGCTCCCGCCCCGCTGCTGCTGACCCAGCGGCGGATCTGGATCATCTTCAGCGCGCTGATCGCGGGCATGCTGCTGGCCAGCCTGGACCAGACGATCGTCTCGACCGCGATGCCGACGATCGTCGGCGACCTCGGCGGCGTCGAGCACCAGGTGTGGATCACCACCGCCTACCTGCTGGCGACCACCATCGTGATGCCGATCTACGGCAAGTTCGGCGACGTGCTCGGCCGCCGGCGGCTCTTCCTGGTGGCGATCGCGATGTTCACGCTCGCCTCGGTGGGCTGCGCCTTCGCCACCGACTTCTGGACGTTCGTGGTGTTCCGGGCCATGCAGGGCCTCGGCGGCGGCGGGCTGATGATCCTCTCGCAGGCGATCATCGCCGACATCGTCCCGGCCAGCGAGCGCGGCAAGTACCTCGGACCGCTCGGCGGCATCTTCGGCCTGTCGGCCGTCGGCGGGCCGCTGCTCGGCGGGTTCTTCGTCGACCACCTCACCTGGCAGTGGGCGTTCTACATCAACATCCCGATTGGCATCGCCGCGTTCATCATCGCGCTGGTCGCGCTGACCCTGCCGAACAAGAAGGCCACCCAGCCGATCGACGTCCTCGGCGTGGTGTTCCTCTCGGTGGCCACGACCTGCCTCATCTTCTTCACCGACTTCGGCGGCGACAAGGCGCACGGCTGGACCGCGCCGGAGACCTGGGCCTGGGGCGCCGGGCTGCTCGCGGCGGCGATCGCGTTCGTGATCACCGAATCCCGCGCCGCTGACCCGATCATCCCGCTGAGCCTGTTCCGCAACCCGATCTTCATCAACGCCACCGCGATCGGCCTCACGCTGGGCCTGGGCATGTTCGCCGCCATCGGCTTCCTGCCGACGTTCCTGCAGATGTCCTCGGGCACTTCGGCGGCCGTCTCCGGTCTGCTGCTGCTGCCGATGATGGTCGGCCTGCTGGGCACCTCGATCGCCTCCGGTGGCCTGATCACCAAGACCGGGCGGTACCGGATCTACCCGATCATCGGCACGCTCATCACCGGCTCCGCCATGGTCATGATGACCACGCTGGCCGCCGACACGCCGATCTGGCTGATCTGCGTCTTCCTGTTCGTCTTCGGCGCGGGCCTCGGCCTGATCATGCAGGTGGTCGTGCTGGTGGTGCAGAACGCGGTCCCCGCCGCCCTGATCGGCACCGCGACCAGCACGAACAACTACTTCCGCGAGGTCGGCGCGGCGCTCGGCGTGGCGGTGTTCGGCACGATCTTCACCACCCGCCTCACCGAGAACCTCACCGAGGTCTTCACCGCAGCGGGCGCCTCGGCGGCCGACGCCTCGACCGCCACCGCCACCCTCGACCCGAAGACCCTGGCCCAGCTGCCGGAACCGGTCCGCGACGGCGTGGTCACGGCCTACGCCGACGCCCTCGCCCCGGTCTTCTGGTACCTCCTGCCCTTCATCGGCATCGCCTTCCTGCTCGCCCTGTTCCTCAAGCAGATCCCGCTCTCCGACGTCGCGGGCCTGGTCGACCGCGGTGAAGCGATCGGCGGCGAGGAAGCCGAGCGCCTGGAGGCCGAGCAGCGCAAGGGCAAGGCAGGAGGAGTCACCGCCCAGCACGACACGACGACCTGACCGGCGCACCCGGACAACACCGCCTGCCCGCTGCTCGCGCCGTTCGACCGGCACGAGCAGCGGGCGGCATCACGCCACAGCGGTCCCCTCGAGCTCGACCATCTGGCCCGGGATCGCCAGCCGCGTCACCCCGAGCATCGTCGTGGTCGGAGAAACCCCGGCAGCGCCCAACCTCGACGCGAGCACGCCGTAGTGCTGGAAGAGCAGGTCGACGTCGGTGGTGTAGACGTTGAGCCGGACGAGGTTCGCCAGGGACATCCCGGCCTCGCCGAGCACGGCCTCCAGGTTGTCGAGGCTCAGCGCCACCTGGCCCGCCATGTCGCCGTGGTGCTGGGGCTCGCCGTCGCTCCCCATCGCGGTCTGCCCGGAGCAGTACAGGGTGCGGGAGTGCCCGGAGACGACCTCGCCCTGGTTGAACCCCATCTCCACCGACCAGGTCACCGGGTTGATCGCCGTTCGTTCCAAAGCCACATCAGTTCCATTCGATCCACCGGGCGTCGTCGCCCGCCTGTGATGTCGCGTTGAGCCTCCCAACGAATCACGCCATCCTGCGTCGCATATTCCGATAGCTTTTCTCCCGTGCGCGCCGACCGGTTGGTTTCGCTGGTGCTGCTGCTCCGCCAGCGCGGTCGGCTGTCCGCGGCCGCCCTGGCCCGCGAGCTGGAGGTCTCGACCCGCACCGTGCTGCGTGACGTCGAAGCGCTGTCCGCGGCCGGTGTCCCCGTCTACGCCGAACGCGGCCGGCACGGCGGTTACGCGTTGCTGCCCGGTTTCCGGACGGAACTCGCCGGGCTGAACCACGACGAGGCGCTCGCCCTGCTGGTCGCCGGATCGCGGCGCGGAGCGCAGGCGTTCGGCCTCGGCTCGGCGCTCGCATCGGCCATGCTCAAGGTGGTCGACGCACTGCCGGAGAGCTACCGGGACACCGCGGCCGATGCGGCGCGGCGGCTGCTCATCGATCCCGAGACCGACCTCCTGTCCCGCCGCGTGGTGGCCACCGAGGAGGTGCCCGACGCCGTGGCGACCGAGATCCGGCGCGCGGTGTTCGCCGGGCGCAAGCTGCGCATCCACTACGCGGCTGCGGACCAGGCCCCGAAGTGGCGCACCGTGGATCCGATCGGCCTGGTCACCGTGCGCGGCCAGGGCTACCTGCTGGCTACGAGGTCCGGCGCGGACCGCACCTACCGGCTGGCCCGGGTGCTGGCCGCCGAGGCGCTCGACGAAGCCGCGCAACGACCGGACGGGATCGACCTCGACCGGGCCTGGCAGGAACGCAGCACGCGGTTCCGGACCGGCGGTGATCAGGTCGCCGTGCTGGTCCGGGTGAACCCGGCGCGGCGTGCGGACCTGGCGGGCACGGCGCTGGCCGTCCGCGCCGAGGAAACCGATGCGGACGGGTGGCTGCGGCTGGAGGTGACCTTCCAGGATGCGCGACACGCCGAATGGGCGCTGTGGCAGCTCACCACTGATGCAGAAGCCCTCGCCCCGCAGTGGCTGCGCACCTCCCTGCGCGATCGCGCTGCCGCCATCGCCGCCCGCTACGGAACGTCGCCCTGACGCGCGGTATCGCGCTGCCCCGTGCGCGAACCGAGGAGTTGGACGGTCGCATCCGCTCCTGGACCGGTCAGCTGTTCTGCGCGGCGAACAGGAAGGCCGGGGGTTCGCCACCTCCGTGGCATTCGACCGCGGCACCGCTGACGTAGGAGGCCAGGTCGGAGGCCAGGAAGAGGGCGACGTTGGCGATCTCCTCCGGGCGGGCCATGCGGCCCAGGGGGATCGTGCGCTCGATCGCTTCGACGCCTTCGTCCCCGCCGTAGTGGTCTCCGGTCAGCTCCGTTCGGCACAGGCCCACGTTGATCGCGTTGACCCGGACTTTCGGGGCCCATTCCACCGCCAGGGAACGAGTGAGGGAGTCGAGGCCCGCTTTCGCCGCGCCGTAGGCCGCCGTGCCGGGTGAGGGGCGGAGGGCGCTGACGGAGGAGATGTTCACGATCGCGCCGCCGGTGTCCTGCCGCTGCATCGCGGCGTTGGCGGCTTGCGCAACCTGCAGCGGTCCGGCGAGGTTGAGGCCGAGGATCTTGTCGTGGAAGCGCGGGGAGGCGTCGGCCGCCAGCGCGTACGGCGCTCCCCCGGCGTTGTTCACCGCCACGTCGAGGCGCCCGTGCTGGGCGAGCAGGTCGTCCAGCATCGTGCGGACCGAATCCGCGTCCCGCACGTCGCAGCGCAGGTGCGAGGTGCCGGGGGCCGGCTCGTCCACTTCGGACCGGGCGCAGGTGACCACTCGGGCGCCTGCCGCCACGAACGCCGCGGCGATCGCGCGGCCGATGCCCTTGGTGCCTCCGGTGACCAGGACGACCCGCCCCGCCATGTCCAGTTGAACCGCCATGCGCTCCTCCGTGGTCGGGAACCGGCCGCCAGCCTACCAAGCAATTGCTTTGGTTCGAACCGTTCAGCCGAACTCGACTTCGCCGCCGGTGAGGGCGGGACGCTGCTCGACCTCGGCGCCGAAGGCGATCACACCGGTTCGCCAGCAGCTCACCGACAGCTGATCGCCTGGGAAGACCGGGCCGGCGAAGCGCGCTTCCAGCCTGCGCAGGTCGGCCGGGTGGGCGCCGTACTGCTGGGCCACCGCCAGCGTTGTGGTGGCCAAGGTGCACAGGCCGTGCAGGAACGGTTTCGGTTGTCCGGCCGCCCGGGCCGCTGCCGGGTCGATGTGCATGTGGTGGCGATCGCCCAGCAGCCGGTAGAGCGCCGCCTGGTTCGGGGCGGTGGCGACCGCCAGCCGGTGATCCGGCGGGGTCCGCGGCGACTTCGGGCTCGTGGGGCCGCGCTGGCCGCCGAACCCGCCGCAGCCGGGGGCGAACAGCGTCCAGGTGGCCAGGAAGCAGTCGCTCTCCACTGCCACTTCGAAGAGAGCCGCCGAGCCCTTGTCCCACACCTCCGCCACAGCCGCCGTCATCGTCAGGGAGCCGGATCTGGGCAGCGGGCGCAGCACTTCGAGCCGCTGGGCGCCGTGCACCGCCGTGCTGGTGTCGAACGCGCCCCTGGAACCCAGCTCGTCCGGTGCCCACTGGGCGAGGGTCAGCGCGAACGTCGGCAGCACCCGCAGGCGCTCCTCGAAGACCAGGTCCAGGTCCTGCGCGGTGGCGCCGACCGCCAGCGCGTAGAGGATCGCGTCGCGCTCGGTGTAGTCGACGGTGCGGGTGCCCAGTTCGGCTCCCCGCCAGCTCGCCGCCGTCACTCGGACGCGCCCAGGATCAGGCCGCTGGTCGGCACGCCGGTGCCCGCCGTGACCACCACGTTACGCACGTCCGGCGGCTGGTTGACCGAGGTTCCGCGCACCAGCCGGACCGCCTCGGCGATGCCGTTCATCCCGTGCAGGTACGCCTCACCGAGCTGACCGCCGTGGGTGTTGGCGGGCAGCAGGCCGTCCAGTTCGAGCTGGCCGTCGCGGATGAAGTCCTTGGCCTCGCCGCGGGCGCAGAAACCCAGTTCCTCCAGCTGCGGCAGGACCAGCGGGGTGAAGTGGTCGTAGAGGATCGCGGCCTGGACATCGCCCGGGCGCAGCCCGCTCTGGGCCCACAGCTGCTCGCCGACCAGCCCCATCTCGGGAATGCCGGAGATCGACGGGCGGTAGTAGCTGGTCATCATGTGCTGGTCGGCGCCCGAGCCCTGCGCCGCGGCGAGCACTTCCACCGGCAGGTGCGGCAGGTCGCGGGCGCGCTCCGCCGAGACCAGCACCAGTGCCTGCCCGCCGTCGGTCTCCTGGCAGCAGTCCAGCAGGTGCAGCGGCTCGGCGATCCACCGCGATTCCTGGTGCTCGGCCAGGGTTATCGGGCGCTGGTGGAACCAGGCCCGCGGGTTGGTGGCGGCGTGCTTGCGGTCCAGCACCGCGACCCGGCCGAAGTCCTCCGAGGTGGCACCGAAGTCGTGCATGTAGCGGCGGGCGAACATGGCGACCCACTGCGCGGGCGTGTTCAGGCCGAACGGCGTCATCCACGAGTAGGCGGCGCGATCGGCGCTGAGGTCGACCGGGCGGTCGGCCTGCCCGAGCCCGTAGCGCTCGCCCGACCGCTCGTTGAACGCCCGCCAGCAGACCACCACCGAGGCCAGTCCGGCGGCGATGGCCGCCGCGGCGTGTGCCACCGTGCCGCACGCCGCACCGCCGCCGTAACCGACGCGGGAGAAGTAGGTCAGCTCGCCGATTCCCGCGTTGCGGGCGACGTGGATGTCGGAGCTGGACTCCGCGGTGTAGGTGACCATGCCGTCCACATCGGACGGTTCGAGTCCCGCGTCGGCCACCGCGGCCAGCACCGCCTCGACGGCCAGTCGCAGTTCGCTGCGGCCGGAGCGCTTGGAGAACTCGGTCGCGCCGATGCCTGCGATCGCCACCGAGCGGGACAGGACGCCGGTCATGCGGACTCCTCCTGGGCCGGGAGGTGGACGTCGACCGTGCCGGTGACGTGCGCACCACGGCTGTTCTCGCCGGTGACCGCGACGCGGACGCAGCCGCGATCGGTGTCCTTGCCGGTCACCTCGCCGGTCAGGACCATGGTGTCGCCGGGGTGGTTGGGGGCGCCCAGCCGGATCCGGATGGCCTTGACCACCGAGGCCGGGCCCGCCCACGAGGTGACGAACCGGTCCACGAGGCCGTTGGTGGTGAGGATGTTCATGAACACGTCCTCGGAACCGTGCTCGACCGCCAGCGCCGGGTCGTGGTGCACGTCCTGGAAGTCCCGGCTCGCGATGGCGGTGGCCACGATCAGCGTGCGGGTCAGCGGGATCTCCAGCCTCGGCAGCGCATCGCCGATGCTCACCTCGTCGAACGCGGTCACGAAGTCACCTCCGCGGCCGCCAGGTGCGCGCCGAGATCCGCGAGCGCGGCGGCGGCTCCGCCGAAGGTGCCCGCGATCTCCTTGCCCCACAGGAAGTACCGGTGCGCCGGGTAGTCGATGTCGACGCCGATGCCGCCGTGCACGTGCTGGGTGCGGTGCACGACGTCCAGCCCCGCCTGATCGGCCCACCACTTGGCCACCAGCACCGCGCGGTCGGCGTCGGGTGCGTCGTCGGCGAGCGCGGTGATCGCCTGCCACAGCGTCACATCCACGGCTTCGACGTCGATGTAGCAGTCGGCGAGCTGGTGCTGGACCGCTTGGAAGGTGGCCAGCGGCCTGCCGAACTGGTGGCGCTCGCCGAGATACCCGGCCGCGAGCGCAAGAGCGCCTTTCATGACACCGGTTTGGACCGCCGACAGAGCGACGGTCGCGCGCTGCAGGGTCCGGCGGAACACCTCGGCACCCCCGATCGGGCGTGCACCGGCGCGGTCGAGGTGGAGGTGCGCGCTGAGGCCTCTGGCCGTGGTCTCGGCGAGTTCCCAGCGCAGCCCGTCGGCCTCCACCAGGAAGAGCCCGGGGCCGTCGACGGAAGTCGCGGAGACGAGGACCGCGGCTGCACCCCGCGGTGACGGGACGACCGCCTTGGTTCCCGAGAGCAGCCAGGAACCGTTCTCCAGCGTCGCGGTGCAGGTCGGCGCATCCGGCTCAGCGGGTGCGAACTCCTCCAGCGCCAAGGCGGTCCGCCCCTCGGCGAGGACGCCGTGCTCGGCGAGGGCCAGGGCTGCCACGCCCGCCGACCACAGCGGAACGGGTGCGACGGCCCGGCCCTGTTCCTCCAGCAACACGCACAGACCCGCGAGGCCGAGTCCCGCTCCACCGCGATCCTCGGGCAGTGCGATGTCCACCAGCCCCGCCTTGGCCAGCTCCGCCCACAGGTGCTCGTCCACTCCCGTCGGCGAGGCCTCCACCTCCCGGATCCGGTCGGTGGTGGCCTGGTCGGTGAAGATGTCGCGGGCCAGGTCCCGGACCGCGGCGAGCTCCTCGCCGAGGTGGAAGTCCATTCGTGTTCTCCTTCAGCTCTCGGGGCGGAACACGGGCAGCACCAGCTGCGGGTCCGCTTCCAGCCACTCCAGGCGGACCGGCATGCCGATGGCGACCTCCTCCGGGGCGAGGCCGACCAGGTTCGTGATCAACCTGGTGCCCTCGGCCAGCTCGACCAGCGCGATCAGCAGCGGGTAGTCGAACGCCGGGTGCGGCGGGTGGTGGGCGACCACGTAGCTGTGGACGGTGGCCCGACCCGATGCCTGCACGGTGTCCCACTCGAAGGACCGGCAGTGCGGGCAGCACGGGCCGGGTGGGTGGCGCAGCTCCTCGCAGGACCGGCACCGCTGGATGACCAGGCGCTTCTCCATGGCGGCTTCGAACCAGAACGCGTTGTCCTGGTTCACCGCCGGTCGCGGGCGCGGCGCCCGCTTCTCCGCAGGCCGGAACCGCAGCGTGCGCCACTTCTGGACCGCGACGACGGCACCACCGGCGTCCCGGTAGGTGCGCACCGTGGTCACGAACCGCCCCGGGCCGAGACCGGTGCGCTTCTCCGCCGAGATCGACTCCACGACCTCTTCGGTGCTGACCTCGTCACCGGGTACCAGCTCGCGGACGAACTCGAACTCCGAATCGGTGGCCACCACCGACGTGTAACCGCCGTCGGCCAGCAGCTCCACCAGTTCGTCGAAGGCGGTGCGGGCGCTCGGCGCGCTGCTGGCGGCATAGCCCCGCATGGTCCACGCCTGCATCATCGATGCCGGGGCCACGATCCCATCGCGGCCCGTGGCCCGCGCGGCATCAGCCGAGAGGTAGACCGGGTTCGGATCGCCCATCGCCTCGACCCAGTGGCGGATCATCGGCACGTTGACCGGGTCCTGCCCCGCCCTGGCCGGGACGAGCACGCGTCCGACGTAGGACTGCAGAGCCTGTTCGTAGTGCTCGCTCATGCGCCCCTCTTCCCCCGTGGCAGCCCCAGGCCCTGGGTGGCGATCATGTCGCGCAGCACTTCGTTCACGCCGCCTCCGAAGGTGTTGACCACGCTCTGCCGGGAGAGCTGCTCGACCTGCCCGCCGAGCACGGCTGCCGGGGATTCCGGCCGGATCCGCCCGGCCGCGCCGAGCACCTGCGTCAGGGCGCGCTGCACGTCGATGTGCGTCTCGGTGCCGTACACCTTCGCCGCGCCCGCCGTCGCACCGGTCAGCGCGCCCTCCGCGACCGCCGTGGTCATCTTCCAGTTCATCAGCCGCATCGCCTCCAGCTTCGCGAAGGCGCGGGCCATTTCGGTTCGCACCCAGGGCTTTTCGAGGACCCCGCTGTCCCGGGCCCAGGCCAGCACCTGTTCCCAGAGCTGGATCGTGCGACCGCCTAGAGCCGCCAGGCCGATCCGCTCGTGGTTGAGCTGGGCGGTGATCAGGCGCCAGCCGCCGTCGACCGCGCCGACGACGTGGTCGAGCGGCACCCGGACATCGCTGTAGTAGGTGGCCGTGACGGAGAGGCCGCCGACGGTCTGGATCGGGCTCCAGGAGAAGCCTTCGGTCTCGGTGGGCACGATCAGGATCGAGATGCCGCGGTGCTTGGGCGCTTCCGGGTCCGTGCGGGCCGCGAGCCAGATGTGGTCGGCGGTGTTCGCGCCGGAGGTGAAGATCTTCTGCCCGTTGACCACGAACTCGTCGCCGTCGCGCACCGCCCTGGTGGTGAGCGAGGCGAGGTCGGTGCCCGCGTCGGGTTCGGTGTAGCCGATGGCGAATACGATGTCACCGCTGAGGATTCCGGGCAGGTAGGCCCGCTTCTGCTCCTCCGTGCCGTGCTCCATGAGGGTGGGGCCGACGGTGTTCACCGTGACGAACGGGAACGGCAGGCCGGCGCGCTGGACCTCGTCGAAGAACACGTACTGCTCCTCGACCGACCGGCCCTGACCGCCGTACTCGCGCGGCCAGCCGATGCCCAGCCAGCCGTCGCGACCGAGCATCTTGACGACCTCCCGGAACCGGGAGCCGCCGACGCCCTCCTCTCCCGCCCGCCGGCGTTCGTCCGGCGGGAGCAGCCCGGCGAAGTAGGCGCGCAGTTCCCGCCTGAGCCGCTGCTGCTCGGGCGTCTCTCGCAAGTCCATCGGAGGTCCTCTCGTGTCACCACCGGTCAGGGCAGGAAGCGCAGCCGGCCGTTGGTGGCGAACTGCTCGCGCAGGTCCTGCTTGTCCTGCTCGGTCATCCGGGCGTACGACGGCGCTCCGCGGCCCTGCCACCAGTGCACCTCGTCGGTGGTGCGCCAGCCGTCGGCCTGCATCTCCTTCTTGCGGAGCTTGTTCGACCCGGTGGTGGGCAGTTGCCGGGACACCCGCACGTAGCGCGGGATTCCCTTGGGGCCCAGGTCTTCCTGCGCGGCGAGGAAGTCCGGGAGGTTCAGGTCCTCGAACCGGGCGCGGGTTTCGACGGCCGCCATCACCTGGTCGCCCGAGCGCGGGTCGGGCACCGCGAAGACCCCGGCGGCGAGGATGTCCGGGTGCCGCCGCAGGACTCGCTCGGTCAGCAGCGCGGAGATGTTCTCGCCGTCCACCCGGATCCAGTCGCCCGACCGGCCCGCGAAGTAGAGGTAGCCCGCGCTGTCGAGGTAGCCGAGGTCACCGGTCCAGTACCAGCCGTGCCGGACGCGTTCGGCGTTGGCCGCCGGGTTCTTGTAGTAGCCCTCGAACTTCGCCGCGCCCTCGGTGTTGACGAGCTCGCCGATCGCCTCCTCGGCGTTGCGCACCCGGCCGTGCTCGTCGAGTTCCGCGGGCGGGCACGGCTCGCGGGTTTCCGGGTCGACGACGCGCACTCCCGCGTGGGCCGGAACACCCAGTGCGGAAGGTGGTCCGGAAGGCGCCTGGTTGATCATCCCGGCGCCTTCGCTCGACCCGTAGCCCTCGTAGAGGATCGCGCCGAAGCGGCGTTTGAACTCGGCCCGGTCCTCGGGCGAGGCCTCGGTGCCGAACCCGTGCGTCAGCGTGTTGTCGGCGTCGTCCGGCCGTTCCGGCTGGCCGAGCAGGTAACCGATCGCCTTGCCGACGTAGGTGAAGTACGTCGCGCCGTAGTGCCGCACGTCCGGCACGAATCCGGATGCGGAGAACTTCGGCGCGAGTGCCACGCAGGCTCCCGCGAGCAGCGCGGGTGCCCACAGCGCCATCAGGGCGTTGCCGTGGAACAACGGCATGCAGCAGTAGCAGACGTCGTCGCGACCGATGTGGTACTTGGCGGTGTTCTGCCGCGCGAGCCCGACCAGGCGTCCTTGGGAGCAGATCGCGGCTTTCGAGGCCCCCGTCGTGCCCGAGGTGAACAGCAGCAGCATGCGGGTCTCAGCGCTGATCGACGGATCGCGCACGGGGTCCGCGGGCGGCAGCTGCTCCGCGTACTCCGGCGAGTCCACCAGGACGAAGCGGTTCCTCGGCACGCCGATGTCGAGGCCGTCGAGGAGCTCCAGTCCCGCCGAATCGGTCACCAGCAGCTGGAGGTCGGTGTGGCGCACCTCCGCTTCCAGGTGGGTGCCGCGGCGGGTGGGGTTGATGCCCACGACCGTCGCGCCGGTGAGCGCGGCGGCACCCAGCCAGAGGACGAACTCCGGGACGTTGTCCAGGAGAACACCCACGTGGAACGGGCGCTTCTCGTCGCGCAGCCGTCTCAGCCGGGCGGCGCGAGCCGCGCTGTCGCGGACCACTTCGTCCCAGGTCCAGGTCCGCTCCCGCGAGCGAAGACCGGGCCGGTGGTCACCGAGCCGGTCCAGCAGCAGGTCGGCGATCGTCTCACTACGGTGGCTCATCGGTGGCCGCTCAGGAGGCGTAGCCGGCGTCGGTGCCCCAGCTCTGCGACCGGGGGCTGCTGCGGTCGACCAGGACGCAGCGCGCACCCGTGAAGTTCGTCGGCATGCAGCGGTTGTTGTGGTTGCACAGCGACCGCACGCCCGGATCCGCTTCGATGCGGTTGATCAGGTCGGGTTCGCGGAGCAGTGCGCGCGCCATCGCCACGAACTCGAAGCCCTCGGCCATGCCGCGATCCATGATCGCCTTGTTCGTGATGCCGCCGAGCAGGATCATCGGCAGGCTGACCGCGGCCCGGATCTGCCGGGCGTCGTCGAGCAGGTAGCCGTCCTGGTAGGGGTATTCGCGCAGCATCGTGCGGCCCAGCAGCTTCACGCCCAGCTTGATCGGCTGCGGCATGACCTCGGCGAAGGCGTCCAGCGGCGCATCACCTTTGAAGAGGTACATGGGATTGCTCAGCGAGCTGCCCGCGGTCATCTCCAGGGCGTCGACCGAACCGTCGGATTCCAGCCACTGCGCCACCGCGATCGCCTCGTCCAGCCAGAAGCCGCCCGGCACGCCGTCATCCATGTTCAGCTTGGTGATGACGGCGATCCGGTCGCCGACCGCCTCCCGCACCGCAAGCATGATCTCCCGCGCGAGGCGCGCCCGGTTCTCCAGGCTGCCGCCGTGGGAATCGGTGCGGTGGTTGAGCTTCGGGCTCAGGAACGAGCTGGCCAGGTAGTTGTGCCCCAGGTGCACCTCGACCGCGTCGAAGCCCGCCTCGATGGCCATCCGCGCTGCTCTGGCGTGGTCCTGCACCACGCGGCGCAGGTCCTCGCGGGTCGCTTCGCGCGCGAAGCTGAGCGTGGTCTTGTGGAAGTGCCTGCTCGGCGCGAGCGCCGGCGCACCGTTCGCCTTGGGGTTGGCGACCGGGCCGCCGTGGCCGAGCTGCGCCGAGACGGCAGCACCCTGGTCGTGCACGGCTTCGGTGAGCTTCCGCAGGCCCGGCAGGGCTTCGGGCGTCCACAGGATCTGGTGCCGGTCGGTGCGGCCCTCCGGCGACACCGCGCAGTAGGCGACCGTGGTCATGCCCACCCCGCCCGCCGCGTGCCGGACGTGGAAGTCGACCAGGTCCTGGGTGACCCTCCCACGGTGGCTGAGGCCCTCGTAGGTGGCGGCCTTGATCGTCCGGTTGCGCAAGGTCAGCGGACCGATCTTCCCAGGGCTGAAGACGTCCGGGGCGGGTTGGGTGGTGGTCACGAGCACTCCTGTTCCGCTGGGTTGTCGCGAAGGTAGGGCGATCCGGCGGCACCGCACCGCTGCCGGTCCCGCTCATCGGGAAGCCGCGGAGTTCAGCCGAAGAACGCCTGGCCTCCGTCCAGCGGCACGGTGGCCCCGGTCAGGTAGCGGAGGTCCGGGCCGACCAGGGCGACGACCGCGCGCCCGATGTCGGCCTCGCAGTCACCGATGCGGCCCAGCGGGATGGAGGCGACGAACTCGGCGGCCTCCTCCGGGTTGCGCTCGGTCCAGGTCTTGAGCCCGGGCGACAGGGCGTGCGGTGCGATCGCGTTCACCCGGATCCCGTCCCGGCCCCATTCCGCCGCCGCGGTCCTGGTCAGCGACTTCAGCGCCTGCTTGGCCGCCGCGTAGGCGCCGTAGGTCGAGGTGTCCCACCGCACCATCGCGGAGGACACCAGGTTGATGACCGAGCCGCTGCGTGCTTTCAGGTGCGGGTGGCAGGCCTTCATGAACGCGAACGCGGCGAACGGCGCGGTGCGGAAGCCCCGCTGGAAGTCGTCATCGCTCATGCTCAGCAGCGGGCCGTAAGCGCCGGTGTAGGCGTTGTTGACCAGGACGTCGATGCCGCCCAGCGAGCTCACGACCTGCTCGACCACCGCTGGGACCGCGTCGGTGTCGGCCACGTCGATCGGAAAGGGCTCGGCCCGGCCGCCGCGCTCCCGGATCAGCTCGCAGGTGGCCTCCAGCTTCGCCTCGGTGCGCCCGGCGACCGCCACCGACACGCCCTCCCCGGCCAGCGCGAGCGCGATGCCCTGCCCGACGCCCTGCCCTGCTCCCGTGACCAGCGCGACCTTGCCCTGCAGACCGCCCATACAGCACCTCCTGCTCGCCGTGCGCTTCTCATCCGCCTGCAACAGTGGTGTGATCGCGAGAATCCCGAGCGCGCTGTCCCGCTCAGCGGGAGAACGGCCGAGCGCGGGTCCCGATGAACGGAATCGGGCACCGCTCGTCGCCGTCCGGTGCCGCACGCTGTGCTGCGCAGATTCCCGGCCAGCAGCAGGAGGAACGCCAGCACATGAGCACGATCGATCCGGACACTGCTGCCCCTGCCAGTGCCCTGACCGGCCCCGGTGGCGAATTCGAACTCGTGGAGCAGGACGTGCTCGGCACCCGGCTGCCCGTGTTCCGCAACCGGGCGAGGTCGCTGGCCGAGCTCGTCGCGGCATCCGCCCGGCACGGAGACCGCGACTACATCGTGACCGAGGACCGGAGGATCTCCTTCCGCCGGCACGCCGACCAGGTCGCCGCGCTGGCCACGGCGCTGCGCGAGGAGTACGGCGTCGGCAGGGGGGACCGGGTCGCGATCGCGGCGGCCAACGCACCGGAGTGGATCCTCGCGTTCTGGGCGGCGATGTCCGTCGGAGCCGTCGCGGTCGGCTGCAACGCCTGGTGGTCGGCCCGCGAACTGGACCACGGCGTGCGGCTGACCGAACCTTCCCTGATCGTCGCCGACACCAAGCGCGCAGCGCTGCTGACCGGCTCGCCCGTTCCGCTGCTCCCGCTGGAGCAGGTCGACGAACTCGCCCAGCGGTACGCGGGCGCACCGATGCCCGCCGTGGACGTCGCCGAGGACGACCCGGCGATCATCCTGTTCACCAGCGGAACCTCCGGACGTCCCAAGGGTGCGGTCCACTCGCACCGCAACGTGTGCTCGGTCATCGAGTACCACCGCATGAACGACGCTCTCGCCGCAGCTCACGGCGACCCGATCGATCCGAGAGACCGGCGGTACCTACTGGCGCTGCCCCTCTTCCACATCGCCTGCCTGCACAACCTGGCGGTGCCCCGGCTCGCGACCGGTAGCACCGTGGTGATGCACCAGGGCTCCTTCGACGTGGACCGGGTCCTCCGCCTGGTCGCCCGCGAGCGGGTGACCAACTGGGGTGCCGTGCCGACCCAGGCGCACCGGATTCTGGAGCACGGCGACATCTCGCAGTACGACCTGTCGTCGCTCACCACCTTCTCGCTGGCCTCCGCACCGTCCTCGGCAGCGTTCAAGCAGCGGCTGCGGGAGCGGTTGCCGGTAGCTGAACGGTCCCTTGTGGACAGCTACGGGATGACCGAGACGTGCACCGCGCTCACCGCCGCCTCCCCCGCTGATCTGGCCGAAGCTCCGGAGACGCTCGGACGGCCGATCGCGGGTGTGCAGCTGGAGATCCGCGATCCGTTCGGCAACGCCCTGCCCGACGGGCAGGAAGGTGAGGTCTGCGTCCGCAGCGCCTACAACATGCTCGGCTACTGGAACGACCCGCGAGCCACCGCTGACGCCATCCGCGCAGATCGCTGGCTGCACACCGGTGACATCGGCGTCATCGAGCACGGCCGTCTCCGGCTGAGCGCTCGCCGCTCGGACCTGATCATCCGAGGTGGCGAGAACGTCTACCCCGCCGAGGTCGAGGGTGTGCTCGCCGAGCATCCCGATGTCCAGGAGTGCGCCGTGCTGGGCGTCTCCCATCCGGACCTCGGCCAGGAGGTGTTCGCAGTCGTGGTCATCGCGCCCGGGAGCGTCCTCACCGAGCAACAGCTGCACGACTACGCTCGGGAGCGGCTCGCGCACTTCAAAGTTCCGTCCCGATGGCGGATCACTCAGGAGCCGCTTCCTCGCAACGCCACCGGCAAGGTGGTCCGGACCGAGGTGCGCCCCACCGCCTGAGCAACCCGCGGCTGGCTATGGCTGTATAGGCGCTCGGGGTCGGGTTCCCTGGCAACTGGGCCCTCTGTTGCCAGGGAAAACCCACGAGTCGGGCCCGCCTTCCGTTTCCACTCTTGTGTTTTCAAGGTGCGTGTTTCTGGTGTTGTTGTGTTGTCGTGAGGGTCGCCCCAGTGGTTTGGGGACTGTGGTCCGGTGTCACGGGGATGGCCCGGTATGGAACGGACCCCGTTTGTGGACGGCGAATCGCGAAGTGCGGGTGGCCGGGGCCCGTGCCGGTTGAGTCGTGGAGCTGGCGGTTCGAGTTCGGGCGGTGATGGTTTGGCTCATCGTCGATGGATTCCGTTCCTGATTTGGTTCGAGTCGGGGTTTGGTGATGTGGTGCCTGGGTGTTGGTGGTGGATGGAGGTTGCCTGACGGCGTGTCGTGTGTTGCGGGGCCGTTGTTTGGTCGGTGGGCAGGGTGGGGTGCCCACCCAAGACCGGGGTGAGGTGATCAGGTGCTCGCCAGGGATCTGGACGTTGGCGGGCGGCTCTCCGGTGGTGTGTTCAGGTGGTGGAGGGCGTGGTGGTGGGTGGCGGGTTGGGCTTTCCCTCCGGGCTTTGGTGTGCGTGCCGGGTCGAGGTTTGCCGGTGGTGTGAAGACCGGGCGGCCACGTTGTAGCTCGATGTGCCAGTGGTGGTTGTGGGTGGTGCGGTGGTGGTGGGCGCACAGTATGACCATGTTGTCGAGGCTGGTGGGTCCGCCGTCGATCCAGTGCACGATGTGATGGGCCTGCGGCGTCCCCGCCGGGTGATCACATCCAGGGAACGCGCAGGCGCCGTCCCTTACCAGTAGTGCGGCCCGGATGTGGGTCGGCGCGGTCCGCTGAGACGCGCCCACGTCCAAAGGCAGGCTGTCCCCGCCGAGGACCATGGGCAGGACTTCGCAGTCGCAGGCGATCCTGCGCACCGTTTGCGGGCTTACATACTGGCCGGTGCCCTCCAGCATCCCCGCACCACCAGCGGCGGTGAACTCGCCACCGGTGGGGTTGGTGGGGAGTTGGTTTTTCAGCTGGGTGTAGTCGATGGTGACGGTCAGGTGCGGCTTCTGTCCACCGGCGCGCGGCGTCCCGTCGGTGTCGAGCACCAGGTCGAGCAGAGTCGACAGACCGTCGGCGTTACGCTGCCCGACCGTGCGCAGGTCCTTGATGTCGTCGGTTTCCGGGCGCGGTGCGGCCAGCGGACGCAGGGCGGTGACGAACTTCGCCCCGGTCTCCCGGTCCAGCCGGGCCTTGATCACCAGCATCCCGTCACGAGCCGTCGCATAGTGCAACTCACGCGATTCGAACTGCGCCCGCTCGTCCGCCACAGCACCATCAGCGTCGAGCGTGTAGCGCACCCGGTCGGCCAACTTCGCCAGATCACGGGGACACTGACGACGGGCGTTGTCCACCAGCAACCGCTCAACCTCACCGGCCTGGTGCCGGACGTGCGCGGGCAGCCGGGACACACAGCGGGAGATCACCCGCGCATGCTCCAGCCCGATCACACCCGCACCCAACGCCTCCCCAGTCGCCGGAAGGGACACCTCCGGCCCAGCGACGGCCCCAGTGGTGTTCTCACTGTCCCCGCTGGTGTTCGACGAGGGCGTGGTGGCGGTGGCGATACGGACCCGGTTCGTGGCGTCCTGGCCGTCGATGTTGAGCAGGTTCTGCAACCACACCTGCGTCGAACGCGCACCACAAACGGTGTGCAGGCGGCGGCGGTCGGCCTCGGCGATCAACCGCAGCTGCTGCATACGGGCCTGGCGGATCCGCTGTTCCACCTCCCCGATCCGGGAGGTGAGTTCCTCATCGGAAAGAGACCGAACCGCAGACGACCACACCCCACCCGGCGCGGACACATCCCACGCGGGCAAGGCGGACACGACCACACCCGCGCCAGCGACGGGCGTCACGTCCAGGGAAGCCATCAGCGGTGTCATGCATCAAATTCTCCCAAGGATCGAACGTGGTTTCGAGCAAATAACCGTCCCACAATCAGGTGAACACAACACTCGTCAAACGCGAAAACCCTTGCCTAGCAGCATAAATTCTTCGAAGAAGACGGGGGATGGCTCGGCGTGTCGTTGACCTACGCGCAGGCGCAAACGTGAAGACTCGCAAGTCCTAATAGGACGGAAGAAGAACCCCAACCCCAACCACCAAGCGTCCCGGGACAAAGCAGCGGCCGTCGTGCGGGAGAGCCGCACGACGGCCGCTGGCCGGGATCACCGGTGCAGGAAGTCCTGCACCCGCTTCCGGACCGCTCCGTCGTCGTAGGACCCGACGAACGCCCCGGCCATCCGGACCGGGTCTCCGAAGAAGAAGTGCTCGTAGAGGTTCTGCCGACCGGCGAAGGCGGAGGTGCTCGCGTCGAAGGCGAGCTTGAACAGGCGCACCCGGTCCGGGCCGTCGATCGACTTGCCCTGCAGGTAGGTTTCCACGTCCTCGCGGGCCGCGCCGAAGACGTCCTGTTCGGCCGGGAGGCCCATGAGGCCGCTCGCGGAGAACTTGCGGACGATCTCGGGGAGGCGCTGGGAGGCCTTCGGGTACCAGTTGCGAGCTGTGTTCAGCGGGGTCCACAGCGGGCTGTGGACGCCGAACTCGTTCTTGGCCGCCTGGGATTCCGCCGACTGGAGCAGCGCCTTGCCGATCTCGACCGTGGTGATCGCTTCCGCCAGGTCCTGCTGGATGTGCTGGAAGCCGTCGATGCCGATGGCGTCCGCCAGCTCGGTGAGCAGGCCGAGGAAGAACTCGCTCTTGGCGACCGTGCGGGTGACGACCTGGTGGGTCATGTGGGTCGTCGCGCTCGTGCGGGTGTAGAAGCCGTTGCACAGGTCGGTGTCGCGCAGGACGAACACGCGCTCGTACGGGACGTGGACGTCGTCGAAGATGACCACGCAGTCGCTCTCCTCGAAGCGCGCGGCCAGCGGTTCGTCGAACTTGCTGCGGTTGGCGTGCAGCGGCTGCCGGGCCAGGAAACGCAGGCCGGGGGCGTCGGTGGGGATGGCGAAGGCGAACGAGTAGGGCTCGTCCTCGGGGGTTCCGCGCAGGACCGTCGACGGGAAGACCAGCAGTTCGTCGGCGATCGGGGCGACGGTCGCCAGCATGCGGGCGCCGCGGACCACGATTCCGCTGTCGTCCTCGCGGACCACGTGCGCCATCAGCGCCCCGCCGCCCTGCTGACCGCCGCCGACGCTGCGGTTGACCTGGGGCGGGATCAGCGTGTGGGTGCACAGGAGGTCTTCTTCGCGGACCTTCTCGTAGTAGCGCTCGATGTTGTCGCCGAAGGCCGGGTCGGCCTGGCCGAACCAGGACTTGGCCTGACTGAGCGCCATGAGGGCGCTGTTGAGGTAGTCGCCGGTGCGGCCGAGCATGCCGCCGGTGTAGTTGGCCCAGGTGCGGAACGACTCCCGCCTGCGCCGCAGGTCTTCGTCGTTCTCAGGAACGAGGAACGAGGTGGCGACGCGGTCGCCGGAGGTAGGGGACTCGTAGGTCAGCACGTCGCGGTGCTCGGGGCTGACCTGCATGTCGAACAGTTCCGCGTAGGTGCGCGCCACGCCGGCGAAAGCGGGGTGGTCCGGCGTGTTTCCGGTGACGGTCTCGCCGTCGATCTGGACGTGGATGCGCCGCTGCGCGAGGTCGTCGAGGTACTGCTGTCCGGAACGGGCGCCCATTGTTGCCTCCAGGTTCAGAGCAGGTTTTCCATGCCGAGCAGGGGTTCGGTGATGGTGGTGAAGCGGCTGTTGGCGAAGCCGAGCAGGTCGCCGCCGCGGTAGTCGAAGTCGACGACCTCGCCGATGTGCAGCGTGTGGTCGCCGGCCTCGCAAGTGCGCCACGGGCGGCATTCGAGGTGCGCCAGCGCGCCCACCAGCTTCGGGGCCGAGCCGGTGTCGTCCCAGGCGGGTTCGGCCTGCGGACGTCCGGCGAAGTGCAGGGCGAGCGCCTGCTGCTCGGCTCCGAGCACGTTGACGGTGAACGGCCGCTCCGGCAGCTCGCGGTGCGCCTTGGCGGCGTTGGCGACGCTGACCAGCACCAGCGGTGGGTCCATCGACACCCCGGTGAAGGAGTTCGCGGTGAACCCGTGCCGTCCGCTCGGGCCGTCGAAGGTGATCACGGTGACGCCGGTGGCGAACCTGCCGAGGCAGGAGCGGAGCCGCCGTTGGGTGTCGGCCGGGGAGCGGGCCGTGCGGGGACGTGCCATCTCGGACCACCTGAGTTCTATAATCGAACGACCAGTTCTATTTGAGAACGCTAGTGGGCTGTGAGCGGCAGCACAAGGGGTGGGCGGCTATGTTCGCCGACATGGTCGAACGGGCGAAGAACGACGGGGCGCGGTCGCAGACGCTCTCCCGCGGCATCCAGGTCCTGGAAGTGCTGGCCGCGGCGGACCGGCCGCGCACCATCGACGAGCTGGCGGCCGAGCTCGGCGTGCACCGCTCGATCGTCTACCGGATCGTGCGCACTTTGGAGGACCACCGCCTGGTCGCCAGGGACTCCGCCGGCCGCTGCGCGCCGGGCGCGGGCTTGGCGGTGCTGGCGCACGGCGTCTCGCGCGACCTGCAGAGCGTCGCGGTCCCCGAACTCGCCGCAGTCGCAGCGGACCTGCGCATGACGTGCTTCGTGGTCGTGCACGACCACGGCGAGTGCATCACGCTCGCCAGTGTCGAACCCCGCCGCGCGGCAGGGACCGTCGCCGAGCACCCGGGCACCCGCCACCCGTTAGAGCAAGGAGCGCCCGGAGTGGCTTTGCTGACCTTGCTGGGCACCGAGGGCATGGGTGCGGACGTCGTGGAGCGCGTGGCGCAGGCGCGGCAGCAGGGCTACGCGACCAGCCACGACGAAGTGATCCCGGGCCTGTCGTCGGTGGCGGTGCCGATCGCCTCGCGCGCGCCGACCTGCGCGGCGGTGGCCGTCGTCTACGTGTCGAGCGACCGCTCGCCGGAAGACGTCGCCGAGCGGCTACAGGCCGCCGCGAACGCCATCGGCGCGCAGATCGGGTGAGGGCAGCGTCTTCGGCAACCCCGGTCGCCGCAGCGCTCCACAGAGGACAGCGCCGGACAGCGCCAACGCCGCAGCCCCCAGCAGCGCGACGGGGAAGCCCCACTGCGCGATGACCACTGCGCCCAAGCCGATCCCGACCACGCCGCTGGCAGCCTTGGCGCTGTAGACCAGTCCGTGCACTTCAACGCTGTGCTCGCCGAAGTACTCGCGGGCCAACGCAGCGGACAGCGGGTAGCAGGCCCCGCCGCCAACCCCTGCCGCAGCAGCTCCGGCGAGCAGCAGCGCGACCGAGCCCTGCGCGACACCGACCAGCAGCACCACCTGCCCGGCAGCCTGGACGGCCACCACCCAGCCGAGCGTGCGGCGGCAGCCGATTCGATCGGCGACCGGGATCGCCAGCGCCCGGCCCGCACCGTTGATCGCGATGAACACGGCGAACACGGGAACGCCCGCGTGCAACGCCAGGAACGCTGCGTCGAACAGCGAGGCGGTGGCAGCGCAGAACAGACACGCCGCCAGCACGGGCAGCGTCGGCGTGCGCAGCGCCTCGAGAGCCGAGAACTCCCGCACAGCAGGAGGCTTCGGCCTGGTCAAGGCCCACCGACGCGGATCGACGTGCGCAGGCCACCAGTGCTTCGGAGGATCGGCCAGCAGCAGACCGCACCCGAGCACCGCCACCAGGAGCGCCACCGCGAAGGCGTCCAACGCCACCGCGTTCACCGGCAGCCACAGCACGAACGGCACCGAACCGTAGGCGAACGCCCCGGTGACGAAGCCGACCCGCGCCGCAGCGCGCTCCGGGAACCACTTGCCCGCAGTCGACGTGCACGCCGCGTAGACCAGCCCCGCCCCGGTACCGCCCAGCACCGAGTACCCGACGAGCAGGCCAGGCGCGGACGCCGAGTGGGCGAGGCTCAACACCCCTCCCGCGCTCAGGAAAGCGCCCACCACCAGTGCGGTTCGCGGGCCGATGCGGTTGCGCTGGCGGAGGTGGGCGGCCGGCAGCCCGGCACCCGCCTGGCACACGGCCCAGCCCGCCAGCGCCCAGAACAGCTCATCGCGGGCGAGCCCCGCCACGACCAGACCGGGCACCAGCGAACCGTAGGCGTACTGCATGGTGCCGACGAGCAGCATCGGCAACCAGCACAACCACAGCACCGCACTCCGGGAGCGCCCGATGAGCTCGCTCGGGTGCTCGCCGAGCCGGTAGCGGCGGCCGTGGTGGTCGCGGACCTCCCGGCCCGGCGTGTGCAGACCGATCATGCCCGTGCCTCCGACAACCCCAGCCGGTGCGCCCCGGTGTAGACGTTCATGCTGCTGCCGCGCAGGAATCCGACCAGCGTCAGCCCGGATTCCGCGGCCAGGTCCACCGCCAGCGACGACGGTGCGGAGACCGCGGCGAGCACCGGAATCCCGGCCATCACCGCCTTCTGCACCAGCTCGAACGACGCCCGGCCGCTGACCACGAGCACGCTCCCGGACAGCGGCAGCCGCCCGGAGCGCAGCGCCCACCCGACGACCTTGTCCACCGCGTTGTGCCGACCGACGTCCTCGCGCACGCAGCGAAGCGCCCCGTCGAGCCCGAACAGACCGCTGGCGTGCAGTCCACCGGTGCGGTCGAAAACCCGCTGCGCGGCCCGCAACCGGTCCGGAAGCGCCGTCAGCAACTGCGGTCCCAGCGCTGCCGGGTCGTCGCGGACCGGCCAGTTCGCCACGGTGCGCACCGCGTCGAGGCTGGCCTTCCCGCACACCCCGCAGGAGGAGGTGGTGTAGAAGTTGCGCTGCAACGAGGTCTCCGGCAGCGCCACGCCGGGCGCCAGCGCGACGTCGAGCACGTTGTAGGTGTTCGACCCGTCGTCGGTGGCGCCCGCGCAGTAGCGGATGCTCACGATCTCCTCGGTGCGGCGCACGACTCCTTCGCTGACCAGGAAACCGGCCGCCAGGTCGAAATCATCGCCCGGAGTGCGCATGGTGACCGTCAGCGGCCGGCCGCCGAGCCGGATCTCCAGCGGTTCCTCGGTGACGAGGGTGTCCGGCCGGATCCGCCGGGCCCCGTCGCGGAGCTTCACCACCCGCCGCCTGCTGGTTACTCGTCCCACCGCTTGCTCACCCGCTCCGCCACATCCGCTCCTGCACCCACACGAACCCGATCGCGAACCCGACGCTGATCAGCGCCTGGTAGACCAGGAACGCCGCCAGCTGCGGCGGCAGTACGAGCCGCCCGGCCAGCACCAGGCCGGTGACGACCTCCTGCACCAGCCGCGCCAGCGGGAACGCGAGCAGCCAGTACAGCGCCACCGGCGCGAACGCACCGCCGCGCAGCACCCCGCGCGCCCGCAGGGCGCTGCACCCGGCACCGAACGCCGCCAGCGGCACGCCGAGCGCGACCGCGGTGACCACGGCCCAGCCGGCGGGCACACCGCTGAGCACCGCCAATCCGTCGGCGAAGAGCGCGCCGACCACGCCGATCACCAGCCCCGGCGCGAGGACCTGCTTCGTCGTGATCATCAGCTCACGACCACGCCGAAGGCGAACAGGCTGTAGAACAGCAACCCCAGGTAGAACACCGCGCCGAAGCCGATGATCGCGTTGCTCCACCACTTCGGCCGGATCGGGCGTGGCAGCATCCGGTTGTTCACCAGCAGCAGCACCACGCAGTAGGCGCCCATCGCGAAGGTGGACAGGAACGCCAGCACGTCCAGGATCGCGCCAGGACCGTCGGCCGGGCCGAACAGCAGGATCGCGATGCCGAAGAGGATCACGCCCCACAGGAACGCCGCGTACAGGTGCGACATCCGGAACCGCCGCGCCCCGGGCACGAAGTTGTACGTCATGTCGGCCTGCCCGCGGGAGAACGAGTCGAACAGCCCGAGCGTGGCGTTGAGCCCGATCAGCGCGATGAACCCGAGGAACACCGAGCCCAGCACCGGGCCGCCCGCCGAGGTGAAGGCGTCGGCCATCGCGGTCAGCGATGCCTCCCGCTCACCGGACTCGATCAGCCCGCGCACGTCCGGGTTCTCCCGGGCCGCGGACTGCGCCAGCACGGTGAACGAGATCGTCACCAGCATGGTGATGCCCCAGAACAGCAGCAGCGCGTCGAAGGTGACCCACCGCCGCCAGCCCCGCCACTTGCGCAGCTCCTCGGGATCCTCGGTGTCGAACATGAACCCGCGGGAGGGCATCGCCTCCTCCTCGCCCGCGTGCCGCAGGCCGCGGATGCTCGGGATGTGCGCGCCCATCCCGGCGCCCTTGTCCCGGAGGTGCAGGGTGTACCACATCTGCTGCATGCCCGACGGCCCGGCGAAGGCGACCGCGCCGACGACGATCGGGAACCAGGTCGGCGACATCGCCTCGGCGGGGAAGTAGCCGAAGTGGAACATGCCGGTGAGCGTGCTGGTCAGGTCCGCGAGGTTGCCTACCATCGCGGCCACCACGGCGGTGCCCACCACCAGCAGCCCGATCAGCACCGACAGCACGTTCTCCAGCAGGTCGTAGATCACCTTGGCCAGCGTGAAGATCACGCCCACCAGCAGCAGCCCGATGCACGCCGAGACCACCCACGGCACCCCGGTTATCTCCTCCAGCGCGGCCGCTCCGGCCGAGAGGTGCCCGGGCCAGATGTAGACGGCGATCGCGGTGACGAAGAAGAACCACATCACCGGTTTGGCCACCCGCGCCGCGCCGGAGAAGATGCTCTCCCCGGTGGCCATCGCGTAGCGGGCCATCTCCAGCATCACCACGGCCTGCAGGGTGACGCCGATCAGGAACAGCCACCGGATCTCCGGGCCGAAGACCAGCACCAGCCGGGGCCACATGTAGGACTCGCCCATGCCGACCCCGAGCGCGACCAGGAACACGGTCGGGCCGAGCAGGTGGATCGACGGCGGCGATTCGGGCAACGCGCGGATCGGCATCGGTTCCAGCCGGCCCGCCTTCCAGACCTTGCTCGCTATGACCGGTTCTGAATCTCTCCCCGGCGCCTTCTCAGCGTCCACACCGGACCTCCTCGCCCTTCGGGATTCGCTGTGCTCACACGTGGTGATCAGGCGCCTCCCGTCCGCTGCGGGGCACGAGGAGAGAATCCGCGCACCCCGCAGTGGCAAGTGCCTGATCAGGCCTTTCGGGTGGTGCTCGGCGTCATCCGGGGCGCGGGCCCCGGGTGGCGTCAGTCGAGGAGTCCGGCCGCCCTGGCCCACTGGTACTTGGCGCCGAGGACAGCGACGGGCTTCTCGGTGGTGTAGGGGAAGGCGACGATGCCGTGGTCGTACAGGTAGTCGGCGGCCTTCTCCACCTCGGTGTCCCCGGCCAGGGACACCACGATCGGTTTGTCCACGCCGTCGGCGCGCGCCTCCTCGGCGACCCGCGCGGCCAGCTCGGCGAACACCATCGGCGGCGTGACGATGGTGTGCCAGTAGCCGAGGATCAGCGCGTGGATGCGCGGATCCCGCAGCCCGAGCCGGATGGTGGCCTCGTAGGTGCTGGGCGGTTCGCCACCGGTGATGTCGATCGGGTTGCCCGCGGCGCCGAACGGCGGGATGTAGCGGCGGAACTCCGCGTCCAGGTCCGGCGGGATGTCCATCAGCCGCAGGCCGTTGGCCACGCAGGCGTCCGACAGCAGCACGCCGGAGCCGCCGGCACCGGTGATGATGACGACGTTCTCGCCCTTCGGGGTGGGCAGCACCGGGATGCCGCGCGCGTACTCCAGCATCTCGTTGAGCCCCGGCGCCCGGACCACCCCGGACTGGCGCAGGACGTCGTCGTAGACCTTGTCGTTGCCTGCCAGCGCACCGGTGTGCGAGCTGGCCGCCCGCGCGCCCAGGTCCGTGCGCCCGGCTTTGAGCACCACCACCGGCTTCTTCTTGGTCACCCGCTGGGCGGCTTCGACGAAGGCCCTGCCGTCCTTGAGGTCCTCCAGGTGCATGGCCACGCAGTGTGTGTTTTCGTCCTGCTCGAAGAACGTCAGCAGGTCGTCCTCGTCCACGTCGGACTTGTTGCCCAGCCCGACGATCGCCGACACGCCCATCTTGGTGGTGCGGCTGAAGCCGAGGATGGCCATCCCGATGCCGCCGCTCTGCGAGGTCAGCGCGACCCCGCCGCGCACGTCGTAGGGCGTGCAGAACGTCGCGCACAGGTTCTGCGGCGTGTAGTAGTAGCCGTAGATGTTCGGTCCGAGCAGCCGGATGCCGTGCTTGCGGGCGACCGCGACGACCTCGTCCTGCAGCTCCTGGTTGCCGGTCTCGGCGAAGCCGGAGGGGATGAGCACCGCCGCAGCGACGCCCTTGCGCCCGCAGTCCTCCAGCGCCGCCGCCACGAACTTGGCCGGCACCGTGAACACCGCCACGTCCACCGGTCCCGGCACGTCGGTGATGCTCCGGTAGGCCGTGCGGCCCAGGATCTCGTCGGCCTTCGGGTTGACCGGGTGGATCTCGCCGGCGTAGCCGCCGTTGATCAGGTTCTTCATCACCGAGTTGCCGATCTTGCCGTCCTCGTTGGACGCACCGATCACGGCAACGCTGCCCGGGTTCATCAGCCGCCGCATCGCCTGCAGGATCTCCTCCTGAGAGCGCTGCGGCGGTGCCTCCTCCGGCTCGGTGGCCAGCACGATCCGCACGTCCGCGGCGACGGCTCCGGCGGCGGTGGCGAAGACCGGGTTGAGGTCGAGCTCGCCGATCTCCGGGAAGTCGTCGACCAGCTCGGAGACCCGGCGCAGCACGTCGGCCAGCGCCGCCGCGTCGACCGGTTCACCACCGCGCGCACCGCGCAGCACCTCGGCCGCGGCGATGTCGTCGAGCATCGACCGGGCCTGTCCGGGGGAGAGCGGCGCGAGCCGGAAGGTGACGTCCTTGAGCACCTCCACCAGGATCCCGCCGAGCCCGAACGCGACCACCTTGCCGAAGGTCGGATCGGTGGTCGCGCCGACGATCACCTCCAGGCCGCTGACCACCTGCTGCACCTGCACCCCGGCGATGGCCGGGTTCTCGGTGAAGGCGTGCGCGTTGGCCAGGATCTCCGCGTAGCCGCTGCGCACCGCTTCGTCCCCGGAAACGCCCACCAGCACGCAGCCCGCGTCGGTCTTGTGCAGGATGTCCGGGGAGACGATCTTGAGCGCCACCGGTCCGCCGATCTCGCTGGCCAGCGCCACCGCTTCATCCGCGCTGGTCGCCAGGCCTTCACCGGCGGTGGGGATGCCGTAGGCGTCGCAGAGCTGCTTGGCCTCCGGCGCGGTGAGCGCGGTGCGGCCCGCTGCCCGGACCGCGTCCAGCACTTCCCGCACGCGGGCTTTCTCGTGTGCCATCCTCAGATCACCCCGTTCGCCTTGAGCTCGGTCAGCTCGGCCGCACCGATGCCCAGCCGTTCCTGGAAGATCTCGGCGGTGTGCTCGCCGAGCAGCGGGGAGCGGTCGATCCGCACCGGGGAGTCGGACAGCTTGATCGGGCAGCCGACGGTGCGGAACGGGCCCCGCTCCGGGTGGTCGACGGTGACGATCATGTCGTTGTCGGCCAGCGAGCTGTCCTCGATGATCTCCTTGGTGGACAGGATCGGACCGCACGGCACGTTGTGCTCGTTGAGCGCCGCCAGCGCCGACCACTTGTCCTGGCCGAGCGTCCACTCCTCGATCAAGGCGAACATCTTGTCCAGTTTGGACAGGCGGGCCTCCGGGGTCGCCCACTCCGGGTCCTCGATCAGCTCGGGCCTGCCGATCAGCCGAGCGATCGGCGCCCAGCCCTGCGGCTGGACGATGACGTAGAGGTAGTCGTTGGGCCCGCCCGGCTTGCAGCGCACCGCCCAGCCGGGCTGCCCGCCGCCGGAGGCGTTGCCCGACCGCGGCACCTCGTCGCCGAAGCCGGCGTTGGGGTACTCGCGCAGCGGTCCGCGCGCCAGCCGCTGCTGGTCGCGCAGCTTGACGCGGCACAGGTTGAGCACCGCGTGCTGCATCGCCACCGAAACGCGCTGCCCGCGGCCGGTGCGCTCGCGCTGCAGCAGGGCGGCGAGGATGCCCGCGACGGTGTGGATCCCGGTGCCGGAGTCGCCGATCTGCGCTCCGGTGGCCAGCGGCGGCCCGTCCTCCAGGCCGGTGGTGCTCATCGAACCGCCCATCGCCTGGGCGACGACCTCGTAGGCCTTGAAGTGGGTGTAGGGGCCGTCGCCGAAGCCCTTGATGGAGGCGTAGACCAGGCGCGGGTTGATCTCCCGCAGCCGTTCCCACGGGAAGCCCATCCGGTCCACCGTGCCCGGTCCGAAGTTCTCCACCAGCACGTCGGATTCGGCGACCAGCCGGGTGAAGATCTCCTTGCCGCGCTCGGACTTCATGTTCAGCGTGATGCTGCGCTTGTTGCAGTTGAGCATGGTGAAGTACAGGCTGTCGGCGTCGTCGACGTCGCGCAGCTGCCTGCGGGTGATGTCGCCGGTCGGCGCCTCCAGCTTGACCACGTCGGCGCCGAGCCAGGCCAGCACCTGCGTCGCGGACGGCCCGGACTGGACGTGCGTCATGTCCAGCACCCGGACACCTTCCAGAGCGCTCATCTCAAGTACCTCTTCTGTCTTCGAAGCGGCGGAGCCGCTTGGCCCACCTGCGGCGCTCGCACCGCCGCGGGTTCTCAGCGCTCGCCTGGCGAGGACGGCTGTCCTGCGCGAAGCCGGGCGGGCGCTGAGGTTCCGCTACCGGCACCGCCGGGCGAGGCGGGTCTGGAAACGACGAGTTCTCACTTGTACATCGTCTGGTTCATGGTTCCCGGGGCGTAGACGTCGGGATCGACCCACACGTTGATCAGGGACGGCTTGCCGGACTCCCGGGCGCGGCGCAGGGCAGGGCCGATCTCGCCGGGTTCGCGGACCTCTTCGCCGTAGCCGCCCAGCATCTGGGCGAACTTGCTGTACTCCACGTCGCCGAGGGTGTTGCCGATCCGGCCGCGGTCCGCGCCGTACTTGGCGATCTGGCCGTAGCGGATCTGGTTCATCGAGGAGTTGTTGCCCACGATCCCGATGAACGGCAGGCCGAAGCGCACCATCGTCTCGAAGTCCCAGCCGGTGAGGCTGAACGCGCCGTCGCCGAACAGACACACCACCTCCTCGTCGGGGCGGGCGTGCTTGGCGGCCATCGCGAAGGGAAGCCCGACGCCGAGGGTGCCCAGCGGGCCGGGATCCATCCAGTGACCGGGTGCCTTGGGCTGGATGACCTGGCCGGAGAAGGTGACGATGTCGCCGCCGTCGCCGATGTAGCGGGAGTCCTCGGTGAGGAACTCGTTGATCTCGTGGACCAGCCGGTACGGGTCGATGGGGGAGGAGTCGGAGAGCTGGCGCGGCAACCGCTTCTCGTAGGCCGCCGTCTCCACCTCGCGCAGTTCGCGGATCCAGCTCTCCCGCTTGCCCGCGCCGTTGTCGAGCCGACCGGAGGTGGCCTGGGCCAGCGCGGTGAGCACCGCGTCGGCGTCGCCGACGATGCCCAGGTCGATGTCCCGGTTGCGGCCCACCGTCCGGTAGTCGAGGTCGATCTGCACCACGGTGGCGTCGGGGGAGAGGCGGCGGCCGTAGCCCATCCGGAAGTCGAACGGGGTGCCCACGATGATGATCAGGTCGGCGTTGCCGAAGGCGTGCCTGCGGGCGAGCTGGAAGTGCAGCGGGTCGGCCGGTGGCAGGGTGCCGCGTCCGGCGCCGTTCATGAACGCGGGCAGGTTGAGCTCGCGCACCAGCTTGACCGCCGAGTCGGTGGCCCGGCACGTCCAGGTCTGGCTGCCCAGCAGGATGCACGGCTTCTCCGCCTTGACCAGCAGGTCGGCCAGCTTCTCCACGGCGTCGGGATCGCCCGCCGAGCGGGTGGAGGCGCGGTAGCCGCCGGCCAGCGGAATGCGGGCCCGGTCCACCGGCACCTTCGCGTCGAGGATGTCGCGCGGGATCTCCAGGAACGACGGGCCGGGTGCGCCGTGGAAGCACTCCCGGAAGGCCATCGACACCATGTCGGCGACGCGCTCGGTGTGCGGGACGGTGGCGGCGAACTTGGTGATCGGCGCCATCATGTCCACGTGCGGGAGGTCCTGCAGCGATCCCATCTTGTGCTGCGACAGCGCGCCCTGGCCGCCGATGAGCAGCATCGGGCTCTCCGCGCGGAAGGCGTTGGCCACGCCGGTGACCGCGTCGGTGGTGCCCGGTCCCGCGGTCACCACGGCGCAGCCGGGCCGGCCGGTGACGCGGGCGTAGCCGTCGGCGGCGTGCGCGGCGACCTGCTCGTGGCGGACGTCGATGACCTCGATGCCCTCGTCCGCGCATCCGTCGTAGATGTCGATGATGTGCCCGCCGCAGAGCGTGAAGATGGTGTCCACGCCTTCTGCTCGGAGCGCTTTGGCGACCAGGTGACCGCCGGAGATCAGCTCTGCTGCGCCTGCTTGCTCGGGTGATGTCTGGGCCATGAGCGCTCTCGTCCTCTCGGGGGGAACGGGCTGCGGTCGGCTCCATACTGCATACCGTATGAGGCGATTCCAGGGATACCGCAGCGAGTGGCCGGTTGTCCATACCCGGTCGCCCGGATGCAGGCCCCGTCCGTCCTAAGTGGAGCCACGAGTCGATCGGCCGGTGGTTTTCCCGAGTGTTGACATACTGTATACTGCATGCTCTGGCGGATGTCCGGGATGGTTCCGGCCTGTTCAGCCGCGTTGGAGCACCGCCGACATTGCCATCGAACGGCGGATGGCCGGTGGCCGACCGGCGGGCGAGCATGGGACTCCCGCGTTGCGAGATCTGGAGGAGCGCGTCGCCGGACCGGTCCCGGTGTTGGTCCGGCCGGGTGGTGATTCCGCGCGAAAACACCGGTGTCGCACCACGAGCGGATCTGCGCGATCTCCGAACCGAGGAGGCAGCAATGAGCTACACCCGGTTGACCGAGCCCCTGGTGCGCGACGGCGGCGAGCTGCGGCCCGCGTCGTGGGCGCAAGCCCTGGACCGCGCGGCCGAGGGGATCGCGCGGACCATCGAATCCCGCGGCCCGGACGCCTTCGGCGTGTTCTCCTGCGCCCGTTCCACCAACGAGATGAACTACGTGGCGCAGAAGTTCGCCCGGGCGGTCATCGGGACCAACAACGTCGACTCCTGCAACCGGACCTGCCACGCGCCGAGCGTGGCGGGCCTGGCCCAGGTCTTCGGCAGCGGCGGCGGCACCTCGTCCTACCAGGAGATCGAGGACGCCGACGTCATCGTGATGTGGGGCTCCAACGCCCGCGAGGCGCACCCGATCTTCTTCCACCACGTGCTCAAGGCGGTGCACCGCGGCGCCAAGCTCTACGTCGTGGATCCCCGGCGCACCAGCACCGCCAAGTGGGCGCACCGGTGGTTGCAGCTCGACGTCGGCACCGACATCGCGCTGGCGCACGCCATCGGCCGGGAGATCATCAGCTCCGGACTGGTCAACCGGTCCTTCGTCGATCGGGCCACCAGCGGCTTCGAGGCCTACGCCGCCGAGGTCGAGCAGTGGACGCCGGAGGTCGCCGCGCTGGAGACCGGGGTTCCCGCCGAACTCATCGAGGAGCTCGCGCAGGCCTACGCCCGGGCCGACCGCGCGCAGCTGTGCTGGACGTTGGGCATCACCGAGCACCACAACGGCACCGACAACGTGCTGTCGCTGATCAACCTCTCGCTGCTGACCGGGCACGTCGGCCGCTACGGCGCCGGGCTGAACCCGCTGCGCGGGCAGAACAACGTGCAGGGCGGCGGCGACATGGGCGCGATCCCGAACCGGCTGCCGGGTTTCCAGGACATCCTGCTGCCGGAGGTGCGGGCCAAGTTCGACGCGGCGTGGGGATCGAGCATCCCGCCCCGCTACGGCTGGCACCTGACGCAGATGTTCGAGGCCATGGACCGCGGCGAGCTGACCGCGGTGTACGCCATCGGTGAGAACCCGGTGCAGTCCGAGGCCGACTCCGGCCGCACCCTCAAGCGGATGCAGAACCTGGAGCACCTGGTGGTGCAGGACATCTTCCTGACCAAGACCGCGCAGCAGGCGCACGTGGTGCTGCCCGCATCGGCGGCCTGGTGCGAGAGCGACGGCACCTTCACCAACAGCGAGCGGCGCGTCCAGCGGGTGCGCAAGGCGCTGGATCCGCCGGGGCAGGCGCGCGACGACATCGACATCATCTGCGAGATCGCGCGGCGGCTGGGCCACGACTGGCACTACGAATCCGCCGAGCAGGTGTGGGACGAGATGCGGGCGCTCTCGCCGATGCACCGGGGGATGAGCTACCAGCGGCTCGCCGACCTCGGCGGCATCCAGTGGCCGTGCTACTCCGAGGACGAGCTCGAACCGACCTACCTGCACGGCCGGTTGTGGGCGGAGGATCCCGCCGAGCGCGGCGAGCCCGCGACGTTCGCGCCGGTGCGGCACAGCCCGCCGGTGGACGAGCTCAGCGAGGAGTACCCGCTGCGCCTGACCACCGGGCGGCGGCTGGACTCCTACAACACCGGTGTGCAGTCGGGCGGTTTCAGCTCGCCGATGCGGCGCGGGGAGACCATCGACCTGTGCCCCGCCGATGCCGAACGGCTCGGCGTGGTGGCCGGGGAGAAGGTGCAGATCTCCTCGCGGCGCGGCTCGATCGTGGCGCCGGTGCGGCTGGACGAGGGGCTGCGGCCGGGGCTGGCGTTCATGACCTTCCACTTCCCGGACGAGGTGGACGTCAACCTGATCACCATCGAGGCCACCGACCCGGTGGCCGGCACCGCCGAGTACAAGGCCTCGGCGATCCGAGTCGACAAGCTCCCCGCCGAATCCGCCGTCTGAGGCGGGGGAGCGGTCGGTTTCGTACGAGATCGACGTGGTACCGGGTGATGGCGGTTCGGGATCTCGGGCGCGAGGAGGCGCGGTGGATCTGCACTTGCTCAACGACACACCGACGGATGTCGAGAGGGCCGCGGTCGACGCGCTGCTCGGCCCGCCCGGCGGCAACGGGCGCGGGCCGGGTCACGGGCGCGACCAGCTGCTGCCCGCGCTGCACGCGGTCAACGACCGGGTCGGCTGGATCAGCCGGGGCGCGCTGAACCACATCTGCGAACGGCTGTCCATCCCGCCGGCCGAGGCCTACGGCGTGGCCAGCTTCTACGCGTTGTTCGCGTTGCGGCCGCGACCACCGCGGGTGGTGCACGTCTGCGACGACCTGGCGTGCCGGACTCGCGGGTCGGCGCAGCTGTGCGCGGCGCTGGAATCGGTGGAGGCGAGCGGCGAGGTGATGTGGCTGCGCAGCCCGTGCCTCGGGGTGTGCGAGCGGGCGCCCGCGGCGCTGGCGTTCCAGGCCGGTGATCCGGCGCGGACGCAGCTGCTCGCACCGGCGTCCGAGAAATCCACTGTGGACCTTGTGGTGTCCGGCCCGGTCGATGGAGATCAGGAGCCGCCTGCGCGCGAATCGGTACCGCAGGCCGGTGACGCCTCGCTGCGGCTGCTGCGGCGGATCGGTGCGGTCGATCCGGAGAGCCTCGACGACTACCGCGCGCACGGCGGCTACCTCGCGCTGCGCCGGGCCTTGGAGATCGGCCCGGCCGAGGTCGTCCGGCAGGTCAGCGAGGCCAAGCTGACCGGGCGGGGCGGCGCGGCGTTCCCGACCGGCCGCAAGTGGGAGGCCACCGCCGGGCAACCGGCCCAACCGCACTACCTGGTGTGCAACGCCGACGAGAGCGAGCCGGGCACCTTCAAGGACCGCGTGGTCATGGAGGGGGATCCGTTCGCGGTCATCGAGGCCATGACCATCGCCGGGTTCGCCACCGGCTGCCGTCGCGGCTACCTCTACATCCGCGGCGAGTACCCGAGGGCGGTGCGCCGCCTGCGCAACGCCATCGACCAGGCGCGCGAGCGCGGTCTGCTGGGGCGCAGCATCCTCGGCCGGGAGGAGTTCGACTTCGACGTGGAGATCCGGCGGGGCGCCGGTGCCTACATCTGCGGCGAGGAGACCGCGATCTTCAACTCCATCGAGGGTTATCGCGGCGAACCGCGCAGCAAGCCGCCGTTCCCGGTGGAGCAGGGCCTGTTCGGCAAGCCCACGGTGGTCAACAACGTCGAAACGCTGATCAACGTACCGCTGATCCTCACCGGGGGCGGCGCGGAGTACGCCCGCACCGGCACCGCGGACTCCACCGGCACGCGGCTGTTCTGCCTGTCCGGCAACGTGCGGCGACCCGGCGTGTACGAGGTTCCCTTCGGCACCACGCTGCGGCAGCTGCTCGACCTCGCCGGTGGCGTCGAGCAGGACCGGCGGCTGCGCGCGGTGCTGCTCGGCGGCGCGGCGGGCGGGTTCGTCGGTCCCGATCAGCTCGACCTGCCGCTGAGCCTGGAAGCGGTGCGGGAAGCCGGTGCCACGCTCGGGTCGGGGGTCGTGCTCGTCTTCGACGACACCGCGGACCTGCCCGCGCTGCTGCTGCGCATCGCCGCGTTCTTCCGGGACGAGTCCTGCGGCCAGTGCGTGCCGTGCCGGGTGGGCACCGTGCGCCAGGAGGAAGCGCTGCAGCGGCTCGTGCGCGACCGCGGCGATGGCGCCGAGGACCTGGCGCTGTTGCGCGAAGTCGGCCGGGCGATGCGCGATTCCTCCATTTGCGGGCTGGGGCAGACCGCCTGGAACGCGGTGGAATCAGCTTTGGACCGGCTCGGCACCTTCACCGCCGCGCAGCCGCCCGACCGCACTCCGGGGGATCGCGACGCAACCCGGCCACCGGAAACCTCCAACGCAAGGACGAGCTCGGACGCGACCACCACTGCGAATCGCGGAGAGGCGGAACAAGCATGACGGCTGTTGATCTGGGACTCCCGCGCCGGCTGGTCGAGTTCACCCTGGACGGCCAGCCGGTCAGCGTGCCGGAGGGCTCGACCATCCTCGACGCGTGCACCGCGCTGGGCATCGAGGTGCCGACGCTGTGCTGGGGCGACACGCTGCGCCCGCGCAACGCCTGCCGGATGTGCATGGTGGAGGTCGAGGGTTCGCGAACCCTGGTGCCCGCCTGCTCCCGGCGGATCACCGACGGGATGGTGGTGCGCACCGACTCCGAGCGCACCCGGCACAGCAGGAAGCTCGTGCTGGAACTGCTCGGCTCCTCCGCTGACCTGTCGAGCACGCCGGAGGTCGCGGGCTGGATGGCCGAGTACGGCGCCGACCCCGCGCGGTTCGGCCCGCCGGCCCCGGCCGAGGACCGCGACGAGCGCCCGCCGGGCGAGCACGAGGCACCGGACGGCTCGGTCGCGGCGACCGTGCACCAGCCCGCCAAGGTCGACAACGACCTCTACGTCCGCGATTACGGCAAGTGCATCCTGTGCTACAAGTGCGTGGACGCCTGCGGTGAGCAGTGGCAGAACTCCTTCGCGATCGCGGTGGCCGGTCGCGGTTTCGACGCGCGGATCTCCACCGAGTTCGCCGCTCCGCTGCCGGAATCGGCCTGCGTCTACTGCGGCAACTGCATCGAGGTCTGCCCGACCGGCGCGTTGAGCTTCAAGACGGAGTTCGACATGCGCGCCGAGGGCACCTGGGACGAGTCCAGGCAGCGGCGGACCACCACGGTGTGCACCTACTGCGGCGTGGGCTGCAACGTCACGCTGCACACCCAGGACAACGAGATCGTGCGGGTGACCTCGCCGCACGACAGCTCGGTCGGGCACGGGAACCTGTGCATCAAGGGCCGGTTCGGCTGGCAGCACGTGCAGAACCGGGAACCGCGGCCATGACGGGCCGGGCGGGCAACCACCTCAGCGGCGTCGATCGCGTCCTGCGCACGCTGGCCGGAGCGGCCGGCCGCGACGCCGACGACCTGGGCCGGTTCCCCCGCCCGGTGATCAACGCGCTCGGCCGGGCGGGCGTCCTCGGCCTGACGCTGCCGATCAGGTGCGGGGGCGGCGGGCACGGCTTGGCCGAAGCGGCCCAGGTCGTCAGGCAAGTCGCCCGGGTATGCGGCTCGACCGCTGCCGTGCTGCAGGCGCACTTCGCCGCCGTGGCGGTGCTCGCCGAACACGCCGAACCGGCCCTGCTGCGCGAGATCGCGGCGGGCCGCCACCTGAGCACGCTCGCGCTGGCCGAGGAAGGAAGGCCCTTCGCACCGGTCGCCCGGCCTCGCGAGCACGGCGGCGTGGTCGACCTGCACGCCCGCAAGAACTGGGTGACCGCGGCGGGCGAAGCCGACAGCTACGTGTGGTCCAGCCGCGCGGTGGGTCCCTCGGGAGCCAGCACGCTGTGGCTGGTGCCCGCCTCCGCGCCGGGGATGTGCGTCCCGGCGCGACCCGAGGGGGTCGGCCTGCGCGGGAGTGCGACGGCCACGATCACCGGGGATCCCGTGCAGGTGCCCGCCTCGGCGATGCTCGGCGCTGACGGCGGCGGAGTGGAGGCCGTGCTGACGACGGTCCTGCCGTGGCTGTGCGCGTTGAACGCGGCCCTGGCGCTGGGACTGGCGGAATCGGTGGTGCAGCGGTCGATCGAGTGCGTCAACGGCCCGCAGCCATCGTGGGCGCGCTGGCAGGAACCGCCGCCGCGGCAGCCGGAAGTGCGGGCTGACCTGGCGCGGATGCAGACCCGGATCGACGTGGTCCGCTTGCAGCTGTCCGACGCGGTGCGGGCGACCTGGCAGGAACCGGCCGAGGCGCAGCGGCGGTTGCTGCAGCTGCGGGCCACGGCGGGTGAGAGCGCGGTGCGGGTCGCCGAGCTCGGCATGAAGGTCTGCGGGCAGTTCGCCTTCCGCAAGGACTTCGGCGTCGAACGCCGCTTCCGCGACGCCCACGCCGCGACCTACGGCCAGTTCCCCGTCGACGCGGCGCTGGACTACCTGGGCCGGATCCTCTGCGACCTGCCGCTGCTGGGCTGAGCGGTGGCCGCCCACTCGCGCTGGAGCATCGCGTAGACCAGCTCCTCGCGCCAAGAGCCCCTGATGCGCATGCTCTCCACGAAGTGCGCCTCGCGGCGCATCCCCAGGCGCTCCATCAGCTTGGCGGAGGCCAGGTTGTGCGCCGAGCAGCGGCCGAAGATCCGGTGCAGGTCCAGCCCTTCGAAGCCGAGCCGCAGCAGCGCCCGGGCGGCTTCGGTGGCCAGGCCCTTGCCGTGGAAGTCGGGGTTGAACACGTACCCCACCTCGCCCTGCCGGTCCTCCCGGCTGCGCCAGACGAGCTCCACCTGGCCGACGATCTGGTCGGTCTCCGGCAGCACGGCGGCCAGGCTCAGGCAGTCGCCGTCGTCGGCCAGCGTCGTCTCGCGGACCATCTGCTCGACCGCCGCTTCGGTCTGCGCCCGGTCGCGGGCCTCCCACAGCAGGTGCCGGGCGACCTCGGGCTGCCGCTGGTAGGCCCAGACGTCGTCGACGTCGTCGGGGGTGAACGGGCGCAGCAGCAGCCGGTCGGTGGTGATCGGCGCGGTAACCGTGAACACGGTGCGACCCTATCCGCTGCGGCGCCCGCCACCGGCGGATCCGGCTCAGCTCTCGGAGTTCTGCGCGAGGTAGGACTCGCGGGTGTGCTCGGTGTGCTCGCGCATCAGCTGCGCGGCGCGCTCGGCGTCCTTCTTGGCGATCGCGTCGATCAGGGCGGAGTGCTCGTCCCACGACTTCTTGCCGCGCGACTTGGCCACCGGGGTGTGGTACCAGCGGACCCGGCGGTTGATCCGCGCCGCCAGCTCGCCGAGCACCTTGTTGCCGGACATCTCGGTGATCCGGGCGTGCAGCTCGGCGTTGGCCGCCACCACCGCCTCCACGTCGTCGGCCTTGAGCGCCTGCACACCGCGCTTGTAGATCTGCTTGAGCTCGGCGATGCCCTCCTTGGTGGAGTTCAGCGCCGCCAGCCGGGCGGATTCGGCCTCCAGCAGGGTGCGCACGCTCAGCAGCTGGTCGGCCTCCTCCGGAGTGGGGCTGTGCACGAAGGCGCCGAAGCCGGGCCGCAGGTCCACCCACTCGTCCTTCTTGAGCCACTGCAGCGCCTCGCGCACCGGCTGCCGCGACACCCCGAGCAGCTCGGCGAGCTCCTTCTCCACCAGGTGCTGGCCCGGCTTGAGCTCGCCGGTGACGATCAGCTCCAGGATGGCCTCGTAGACGGTGTCGCGCAGCGGCACCGGACGCGCGACCTGGCGGGCGGCCAGGCCCTGCGGCGGTTTCGAGGTCAACGACATGCGCAGCTCCGGGGTCGGTCGGGGGCGCGGGTGTTTTGCCCGATGGATTTAGCATACAGTATGTCATCTTCGTCCGGGTCGACAACGTTCCACAGAGGACGGTCGCTGCGCCGAACGGATGGATCGCCTTGCCGGCGCTGGACATCGCCGGTCCGGCAGGTCTAGAACGGCAGTGCGGGGCCGATGTCGGCCATCGGGGTGCCGATCGCTCCCGAACCGGAGGCGCTTGTGGGCGTGCCTGCGATTTCGTTGTCGGCGGCGGGAATCCTGCTCGCCCTCGTCGCCTGGGATCTGACCGCAGCCGGACGGGGCCGGTCGCTGCGCCGCTGCACCCTGCTGCTCTTCGCGCAGCTCTTGGTGGCCGCGCTGGTCGGCGCGGTGCTCCTCGGCGCCAGCGGGTCCGGTGCCGCCGCGCAGTTCTTCGCCGGCTGGGCGACCTCGCTGGCCGCGACGGTGGATCTGCTGGCCGTGCTGCTGTCGGTGGCAGCCGGGATGGAGACCGTCGCGGTGGTCGTGGTCGTCGGTGTGCTGGCCCGAGGTGCGCTGGCCTTCGCCGATGCGCCCCTGGTCGGTGTCGTCTCGGTCGTGTTCGGCGCCGCTGTGCTGTGGGCGGCCTGGCGGGCCTTCCGCGGGGAGGGCCACCCACCCCGGCCGCTGGCTCCGCGCCTGGCCATGGCCGCGGTGGTGCTCGCCGCGCTCGTCCTCGCGCTGCTGTCGGCCGCTGCCACCCGCGAGGTGACCGGCTCGGCGCCTCTGGTGCTGGTGGCGGGTGTGCTCGCGCTGGTCGGGTTCCGGCACTTGTTCGGGCTGCTGCGCGGCTTGCTGGCGCGGGTGCCGGATGCCTCGGTGGGGCTGGCGGTGGTGCTGGTGTTCATCGGGGTGAAATCGGTGCTGGCCGGGTTGAGCGGAGGCGGGCCCGCGCACGGCGCGCGGGTCGTGCTGCTGACGCTCGGCATGGTCGGGGCCGTGGCCGCGTTGGGCGCCATCACCGCGGCGCGCCGGGCGGCGCGCTGACCGCTACGCCGAGGGCGAACGGGCGCGAGAGCGGGAATCCAGCGGCTCTCCGCGGCGTTGCGCAGGCACGCACTCCGGTGGGAGGTCGTGATGTCCGGGACGCCGCAAGACCCGTTCGACGCGCTGGACGGCTACTCGCGCACCGTGGCCCAGGTGGCCCGCACGATCACGCCCAGCGTGGCGAGCTTGCACTCGGCAGATGAGCGGGGCGAGGGAACCGGCTCGGCGGTGGTGTTCACCGAGGACGGCTTCCTGCTCACCAACGCGCACGTCCTCGGCAGGGCCGATGGCGGCACCGCGCGCTTCGCCGACGGGTCCGACGCGCCGTTCTCCGTGATCGGCGCCGATCCGCTGTCGGATCTGGCGGTGGTCCGCGCGGTGGGCGGCACGCCACCGCCGGTGGTGCTGGGCGACAGCGACCGGCTGGTGGTCGGCCAGCTCGTGGTCGCGGTCGGCAACCCGCTCGGCCTGGCCGGTTCGGTCACCGCGGGCGTGGTCAGCGGGCTCGGGAGATCGCTTCCCGCGCGCAGCGGTCAGGCCGCCCGCATCATCGAGGACGTCATCCAGACCGACGCCGCGCTCAACCCCGGCAACTCCGGCGGGGCGCTGGCCGATTCGCGCGGCGTCGTGGTGGGGATCAGCACCGCGGTCGCCGGGGTGGGCCTCGGGCTGGCGATCCCGATCAACGCCACCACCCGCCGCATCATCGATTCGCTGGTCCGCCACGGCCGGGTCCGGCGCGCCTACCTCGGCCTGGTGACCACCCCGGCGCCGCTGCCCTACGAACTGGTCGAACGCACCGGCCAGCAGACCGGGCTGCGCGTCGTGGACGTGGTCGCGCACAGCCCGGCCGCGCGAGCCGGGCTGCACCGCGGCGACCTCTTGCTCACCGCGGGCGGCAACCCGGTGCGCGACGCCCAGGGGCTGCAGCGGCTCATGTTCGCCGAGGCCATCGGTCGGCCGCTGCAGATCACCGTGACCCGCAGCGGAGCGCTCGTGGACGTGATCGCCGAACCGGTGGAACTCCTGGACAGCCCGCGCTGACCGGAGCAGCGCGTGGCCGAGGCGATGCCGTCTGGACCCATCTCGGGGGAACCAGGATCAGATTCCGCCCGGCTCTGCTGTGCGGGGGTGCGACCGGAGCAGTCGGCGTCGCGAGTGGTCCGGCCGTCGACGAGATCGTCGCGGGCAGGCGGCCTGTTCGATGCGCGGGCATGGAAAATTCCGGTAGATCGACTGGTGTTCCTGACGACTGGTGGTGCGCGTCTGCGAACGCGCCCTGCTGCCGGAGCGGTCGGTGTGTCGGCGGATGGGTGCCGGTTCACCGAGGTAAGGTGGGTGATCGTGGGTCGGGTGGCTGGTGCGAAGGCGTCGAGGCGTCACAAGGTCGCGGTGTGGCGATCGATGATGGAAGTCCACGCCGCCGTGCTGAAGGAGATCGAAGCCGACCTGGCGAACAAGCACGGTCTTTCGCTGAACGAGTTCGACGCCCTGATCAACGTTCCCGCGGCCGGGATCGGCTTCCGGGAGCTCACCGACCGGGTCATCTTGAGCCAGAGCGCGCTCAGTCGTCTCGTCGACAGGCTCGAGGTCAGGGGACTCGTCGTGCGGATCGGCGCGGAGGGCGACTCCCGGGCGGTGGACGTCGATCTCACCGAGGAGGGGAAGAAGCTCGTGCGCAATGCCGCCCGCACGAACGCGGCTGCGGTCGAGCGCGCGTTCGCCGACCGGCTCTCGGGCGAGGAGCTGGAGTACCTGTACGAGGTGTTCTCCCGGCTGCTGGGCGGCCCGGTCGAGGTCTGAGTCCCAGAGCGGGATCCGAGCTGCCGTTACCGAGCGGTTCTCCGCGCTGAACACCGCCAGGCACTGCCGTGCCGAATCCAACTCGGGACGACACGACGTGAAGCGCGGGGACGGACGGAGTCGCGCATCGTGTCCGCCCCCGCGCTCCGGCGTGGATCCGCCACGCCGATATCAGCCGAGGGCGGGGTAGTCGGTGTAGCCGGTGTCACCGCCGCCGTAGAGACCTTCGGGGTTGATCGGGTTGAGCGGGCCGTTGATGCGGAAGCGCTCGACCAGGTCCGGGTTGGCGAGGAAACCGCGACCGAAGGAGATCAGGTCGGCGCCCCTTCGCAGCCACTGCTCGGCGTTCGCCCGGCCGGCGTCGGCCGGTGGCTCGGGGAAGGGGTTGAGGGGGTTGACCACGAGGATGCCGGGCCAGGCGGCGCGGATCTTGGCGTTGATGTCCTCGTCCTCGGCGGCCACCAGGTGCACGTGCGCGAGGTCCAGCGGCGCCAGGGCGGCCAGCAGCGCCGGGTAGAGCTCCGTCGCGTCGGTGTCGGCGATGTCGTTGATCGGCTTGGCGGGGGAGATGCGCAGTCCCACCCGGTCGGAGCCGATCGCGTCGGCCACGGCTTCGGCGACTTCGACGACGAAGCGGATGCGGCCCTGGATGGAGCCGCCGTAGGCGTCCGAGCGCTGGTTGCTGTTGGGCGCGAGGAACTGGTGCAGCAGGTAGCCCATCGCGCTGTGCAGCTCCACGCCGTCGAACCCGGCCTCGACCGCCCGGCGTGCGGCGTTGCCGAACTCTTCCACGATGGCTCGGATCCCGGAAATGGTCAGCTCCCGCGGCTCGACGAGGTCCTGAGCTCCCGACGGCGTGAAGATCTGCCCGTTCGCGCGGACGGCGGAGGGCCCGACCGGGGGCAGGCCGTGCACGCTCGGGTGCCCCACCCGCCCGGAGTGCTGGATCTGGTTGAAGATGCGTCCACCCGCCGCGTGCACGGCGTCGGTGACCGCGCGCCATCCCGCGACCTGGGCATCGGTGTAGATGCCCGGAGTCCCCGGGTAGCCCTGGCCCTGCACCGAGGGCTGCGTGCCCTCGGTGATGATCAAGCCGGCCGAGGCGCGCTGGGCGTAGTAGGTGGCCGTGCTGGGCGAGGGGACGCCCTCCTGATCGGCGCGGCTGCGGGTCATCGCTGCCATCACCATGCGGTTGGGCAGCTCCAACCGGCCAACGCGGACGGGTTCGAACAAGGACATGGGAATCTCTTTCATGCTGGGCCCGGCGGAGCGCACCGGGTTCTGGGGAAGGCTTTTTGAACGCGTGGCCGGGACGGCTCGGTGGAACGTGGGAGAACCGGGTTCGTTCCGGATCGACGCGTGCGAGCCCCGACGTCGAGATCGCTGTCCGCACAACGGCTTTCCGCTCTGCCGGGCCGGTTCTGGCAGCCCGCTGGAACAGCGCCGGATCACACGGCCCTGAATCTCGGGGCCGGGTCGGCGTTCGCGGTGCCGCCGCGGGCGGTCCCGTCGGTCGACTTGATCAGGAAGACGTGCGGCTTCCCGCCGCCCTCGGCTCGCCGGAGCGTGGCCGTTCGGTCGCGCCGGTGCCTGGCTTTCGCCCTCGGCTTCCGCTGCTGGAACCGATCGGACAGCAGTCCTGCGATACCGAGTGCGAACGGCAGTGACAGGACTCCCGTCAGGAGAAGTCGGTTGATCCGGAACATGGGAGAACACCTCGTGCTGCTCGAAAATCGTGCTGATCGTCAACCGCCGGCTGCGTCGTGCGGCCTCGGTGGTTCGCGGAGGAGGAACCCCGTCTGGCGAACGCGCATCCGGCTCGGCTGCAGCCGGGGTGGACCTGGAGGGATGTGGTGGGTTCTCGGTGTCGGCCGAGAACCCACCACGTGCTAACCCTCGGTGGTCAACGGACCGTGCTCATCGAACGATGTGCAGGCCGTGGCCGATCGGACCGTGGTCCAGGAAGCACAGCTCGGCCTGGCCCTCGTGGTGGTGGCCCTGGACGTGGTGGAAGACCCAGCGGCCGTTGTTCCACCGGTGGTTCCAGCGACCGTCGCGGTGGTTCCAGCGACCGTCGCGGTCCTCCACCCGCACCGAAGCGCTGCTGCTGGCGTTGGCCGAGCCGCGGCCCTGAACCTGGGCGGAGGCCTGGCTGCTGGCGGTGGTCGATCCGCGCCCGTGGACCTGTGCGGAGGCCTGGCTGCTCGCCTCGGCCGAGCCGCGGCCCTGAACCTGGGCCGAGGCCTGGCTCTCGACGCGGATGCTGGCGTCCTGTCCCTCGGCGGAAGCCACTCCGGCGATGCCGAGCGCGAGCGGGAGCGTCAGCGCTCCGGCGGCCAGCACACGATTGATCTTGCGCATCAGTAGTGCACCTCGTTGTGTCAGATCATTGAGATCTTGCTTGTCGGGCTTTCGGCGTGGGTAGCTGGTCCACGTCGTGCGCCCGGTGGGACGAGACCCGCATGCTGATCTCGTAGTCGGCTCAACCTCCGCGCTCCGGCAGGTAATCCCTGATGATCTGTGTTGTACAAGACGGACTTTGTCCTTGATGCGCCGGTGGTTTCCGTTCAGAATCATGCGCCCGCATAGAAGTTATATGCATGCGCATTGATGTTTGAGTAGTGCGCCGAGGTTTGTGCGACGGGAGTGCCGCCCGTGGTCGCGCCGGTCTCCGGAGTGCGGCGGGAAAAGGGGGCTCGCCCGATTCGAATCCCGCGCCGGGCCGATCGCGGACCGTCGGCGACCGATCACGATGCGATGCTTGCGGTCGGGGCCGAGAATCACGTGCGGAAGTGCCGACCGGCGTCCGCGCGCCTGAGTTCGGCGCGCGTGGTCATCGAGGTAGATTGATGGCGAAGCGTGTTCAGGAGGCGTTGATGGGGCGGGGTGCGAGGTCGGCCGGGGACGAGCGCGAGCTGATGATGCTCCTGCTCGGGGTCTTGGCCAGGCTGCGCGAGCACCTCGACTCGGCGTCCGTCGACGTCGGCCTGAGCCTCCCGCAGGCGCACACGCTGTTGCGACTGGAGCGGCCCCAGCGGATGGGCGAGCTCGCGGGCGCCCTGCATTGCGAACCCTCCCACGTGACTGCCATCGCGGACGTGCTCGAGGCGTCGGACCTGCTCGAGCGGCAGTCCGACCCGGCCGACCGCCGGGCGAAGCGGCTCGTGCTCACCGCGAAGGGGGCGAAGCTGCGGGAGCGCCTGCTGGCGCGGCTCGGAGAGGGCTTCCCGATCGCCTCCGAGCTGGATGCCGGGCAGCGGGACCTCCTGGCGGAGCTGCTGCGCGAGGCGCGGGATTCCTCCGGCGACTGACGCCGCGTGCCGTCGACCCCGCTGACTCCGGTCGCGGGGCCATCAGCCTGTTCTCACCGATCAGAGGTCACGTCCGCCGGGTGTTCGGATCCCGGGAAAATTACTTCACTCACAGAATGTTTCACTTGCTGAAGTAAAGTGCTTCACTGACTGAAGCAAGTGGCCCCGAGGTGGGGTGCGCTGGCTGTTGTTCGCCGCCACCGGCCGAGACGTGGCCGGCGGGCAGGTCTGGCCGCGATGTGGATGGAGTCCTGGATGTTGCGCGGTGTGCCGTACAAGTGGCTGGTCGCGATCGCCTTCGTGTTCGGGTTGTTCATGGAAGTCCTGGACATGACCGTGCTGAACACGGCCCTGCCCGCGTTGGGGCGGCAGTTCGGAGCCGGTACCGAAAGCCTCCAGTGGCTCGTCACCGGTTACCTGGTGAGCATGGCCGTGTTCATCCCGGCATCGGGCTGGGTGGCCGACCGCTTCGGCTCCAAGCGGACGTTCTTGTTCGCCTTGGCGGTGTTCACCGCGGCCTCGCTGTGGGCCGGAGTCGCTGGTTCGCTGACCGAGCTGGTGGCGGCCAGGATCGTGCAGGGCGTGGGAGGTGGGCTCCTCACCCCGGTCGGCACCGCCATGCTCTTCCGGGCGTTCCCGCCGGAGGAACGCGCGCAGGCATCGGCGATCCTGTCGATCCCCACCGGCATCGCGCCGGCTCTCGGCCCGGTGCTGGGCGGGTGGTTGGTCGACAACGTCGATTGGCGTTGGATCTTCCTGATGAAGGTGCCGATCGGCGTGGCCGGGATCGTCTTCACCGCGGCGGTGATCCGCGAGGAGCGAACCGAGCACCCCGGACGCTTCGACGTCGTCGGATTCCTGGCCGGTGGTGGAGCGCTCGCGCTGCTGCTGGTGGGACTCGACCAGGGCGCCGTCGGCGAGTGGCGCAGTGCGTCGGTGTTCCTGCCGCTGATCGGGGGCGTCTTGCTCGCGGCCTTGTTCGTGATCGCTGAGTTGCGCATCTCGGAGCCGATGATCGACCTCCGGCTGCTGCGCATCCGGCTGTTCCGCACCGGCAACCTGCTGATGCTGCCCGCGTCGGGCGCGCTGATGGGCACGCTGTTCCTGACCCCGCTGCTGCTGCAGTCGTTGCTGGGACTGGACGCCACCGGGTCGGGATTGGTCACCATGTTCCAGGCGCTGGGGATGACGGCGACGATGCCGTTCGCCGGATGGCTGTACCAACGTCTCGGTCCGCGCTTGATGCTGACCACCGGCTTCATCGCGATCGCCGCGTCCGTTGCGGCGCTGCTCCCGGTCGGGATGGACAGCAGCTTGTGGGGTGTGCGGGTGCCGATGCTCACCATGGGCGTCGGCATGGCATTGACGGTGATCGCGTTGCAGGCGGCGACCTTCGCGCAGGTGGATCCGGCGGCGATGACCCGCGCGTCGTCGGTGTTCGCGACCACGCGTCAAGTCGCCGCGGCCGTGGGAGTCGCGCTCGTCGCCAGCATCCTGACCCTCCGGACCGAGCAGCGGCTCGGCGGGCTGGCACCGGCGGTGACCGAGGCCGTCCGGCAGGACGCGATGCTCAGCGCTTTCCGCGACACGTTCGTCGTTGCACTCGTGGTCGCCGTGCTCGGCCTGCTGATCGCGCTGCGCGTCCGCGATGCGGATGCGGCTGCGTCGATGCGATCGGCGAAACCGGCCGGTGAGGCGGCAGAAATCGCAGCGGGCGCCCAACAGCCTCAAGCGTGATCGGGAAAGGCCGCTCCGCGACGTGCGGTGATCCGAGTGACCGGCCATCCCTGGTTTTTCCGAGAATGGAGAGGAACAGATGACAACTGCGTTCAGCCCGTTTCAGCTCGGTGATGTGACGCTCCGCAACCGGATCGTCATGGCGCCCATGACCCGCACGCGCGCTGGTGCGACCGACGGCACGCCCACCGAGCTCATGGCCGAGTACTACGCCCAGCGCGCGTCGGCCGGCTTGATCATCACCGAAGGCGTTCAGCCGTCGGTCGTCGGTCAGGGATACCCGTTCACCCCGGGGCTGCACACCCAGGAGCAGGTGGCCGCGTGGCGCAAGGTGACCGACCGGGTGCACGCCGCGGGCGGCCGGATCTTCGCCCAGCTGATGCACACCGGACGCATCGGACACCCGAGCCTCCTCCCGGACGGGCTGATCCCGGTCGGCGCGTCCGTGGTCGCAGCGCAGACCCGGGTGTTCACGCCGAGCGGCCCGCAGGACTGCGTCACGCCCAAGGAGCTCTCAGAGGCCGAGATCCTCGACACGATCGATGACTTCGCCAACGCGGCGCGCAACGCGATCGAGGCCGGGTTCGACGGGGTGGAGTTGCACGGTGCGAACGGATACCTGCTGCACCAGTTCCTCGCGCCCAGCAGCAACCGCCGCACCGACGCCTGGGGTGGTTCCTTGGCAGGCCGCCGCCGCCTCGTGGTCGAGACGGTCCGAGCGGTGGCCGATGCCGTCGGCGGCCAGCGCACCGCGCTGCGGATCTCGCCCGGGAACCCGTTCAACGACATCAGCGAGGACGACCTCGAAAACACCTACGGCGCGCTGGTCGAGGCGATCAACCCCTTCGGACTGGCCTACCTGCACATCGCCGAAACCGCGGACCGGGCGCTGACCAAGCTCCTTCGCAGCGCGTTCGACGGGACGTTCGTGCTCAACCCGAACACGCCGGGGCGCCCCACCGGTGTCGAGGAGCTCGAACTCCTGGAGGACGGCACCGCGGACCTGCTCAGCTACGGGGTGCTGTTCCTCGCCAACCCGGATCTCCCCGCCAGGTTGGCCGACGGCGGACCGTTCAACACCCCCGACCCGGATACGTTCTACGGCAGGGACTCGGTCGGCTACACCGACTACCCGAGCAAGAGCTGAAGCAGCGGTTGAAAGCGTGGCTCGAGGGTCCGGCGAGAACCGCTCGCCGGGGCCTCGGCCACGGCGGTGTGCGATGCGTTGCGGTTCAACCGCGGTCGTAGGCGAACTGCAGGCCGGCGGTGCCTCCGGTCTCGATGAACAGGCTCATGAACTCTTCGGCGGTTTCCTTCCGGGCCCAGTCGCGCTGGAGCTCGCACAGCAGTTGCACCCAGGTGATGGGTCGCGCCCCGGCCTGCTCGACCCGCCGCAGCGCGGCTTCGTGGGCGGACACCGATGTGCCGCCGACAGCGTCCACGACCGGGTAGACCTCGTAGCCCTCGCGCAACGCGTCGAGCGTGGGGAAGGTCAAGCACGCCTCCGTCCACAGCGCCGTCATCACCAGCTTCTCGCGGCCGGTGGACTTGACCGCGTCGACGAACTCCCGGTCCTCCCAGGCGTTGATCGAGGTGCGGTCGTAGGTGGGGAGATCGTCGAGGACCTTCCGGAGTTGCGGGATCGGTGGCTTGTTCAGGCCGGTCTCGACGTTGACCGTCGAGTGCACGATCGGCAGTTCGTAGGTGCGCGCGATCTTGGCCAGCCCGACGATGTTGTTGACGAGGAGCTGCCGGTCCATGGAATTGATCGAATTGACCTGGACCGGTTGGTAATCGATGATGACCACCGCTGCGTTCTTCGGCGTCAGCAGGGCGTCGGTCTCCGGATCGCGAATCTGTTCGCTGGTCACCGCTGCCTCCCAGTGGATCGTTCTTTCCGTTTCGAGGAGTGTGGGTGCTCACCGGCGAGTGTCCTCCACTGCGCGGTGGTGCGCATAACGAGTGCTGAAGAATTTGCAGGAAGAGTGCGTGCGGCGATTTCTGCCCGGGAATTTATCACCACATGTTCTGCGATCCCGGTTGCGCGTCGGCTGCGGCCTCCGTGGCCAGATCGTTCTGAAGTGCGGCGTGTGGGATTTCGCTGGTAGTCGGCAGGGGCGAAAAGCTACACTCGCCGCGGCGAAGGAATTTTCGCCCTCTGGAAGGCGGGGGAGGGATGGGAAATGGGTGAACTCTTCATTGTCGCCGGATTGCGCGCCAAGGAGGGGAAGGACGGCGAACTGCGTCGCGATCTGGCCGAATTGGTCGAACTCTCGCGTCAGGAGGAGGGGAGCATTCGATACGACCTGTTCGTCTCCCGGGATGAACCTGGGCTGTTCGTTCTCGTGGAGCACTGGGCCAGCGAAGAAGCGCGAAGCAAGCACCACAACGAGAGCTCGCACATCCAGCGTTTCCACGACGACGGCAGGAGGAATGTGGAGCGGACGGAATTCTTCCACATGCTCGACCGCGTGGTGTGAGGCCGACGGCGGAAGAATCCGACGAGAACGGCGAAGCGATCCCATGACGGGCTCAGCGTCCGGCAGTTCTCCCGCTCGCCCTCACGCGGCGGGCGATCACCTCTGATTTCACTCTGCCCGGCGCGTTCGGCGGGCTGTTCTTCGGCGGGGCCGTCCCTGTCGAGGCGAGGTGGTGCGGCTCCACGTGCCGGTGGCGGCGATCCTGGTCGTGCTGGGAACGGCGCGCGCTCGGCTGACCAGATCCGGTCTGCGCCTATCCTTCCGGGCATGACGGTTCTGCGGAGGTTGCCCGCCGCCGCGGTCGATCTGGCGCTGGCGGTGCTGATCGCGGCCGCGGTGCTGCTCTCCGCGCTGCTGAACTTCGCCGTCGACCGGGGCGGCCTGCGGCCCTTCGACGTGCTGATGATCCTCGGCACCTGCGCCGCGCTGGCGCTGCGGCGGCGCTTTCCGATTCCCGTCGCGCTGGCCACGCTCGTGGGCTGCGTCGTCTACTACCCGCTCAGCACGGCCGACGGCCCGCTGCTGCTGGCGTTCGCGGTCGCGTTGTGCACGGTCGCCGCTGAAGGGCGCACAGCCGTGGCGGTGCTCTTGGCGGTGGTGGCGATGCTGTTCGTCGGCTACGGCGAGGTCGGCAGCGGGCAGCGGCACCTCGACGACACCTCGCTGTACCTGTTCGCCGGGTGGCTGGTCGCGGCGGTCGCGATCGGCGGCCTGGTCCACAACCGGCGCGCCTACCTGAACGAGGCGGAGCAGCGGATGCGCGCGGTGGAGCGGGAGAAGGAGGAGGAAGCGCGCTCGCGGGCCGGCGAGGAGCGGCTGCGCATCGCGCGGGAGCTGCACGACGCGCTCGGCCACCACCTCTCGTTGATCAACGTGCAGGCCGGTGCCGCGCTGCACCGCAGCGACACCGATCCCGCCCCGGCCCTGACCTCGATCAAGCAGGCCAGCAAGGAAGCGCTGCGCGAACTGCGCGCCACGCTCGGCGTGCTGCGCCAGGTCGACGAGGCCGGTGCGGCGCCGGGACTGGCCAGGGTGGACGACCTGGCCGCGCAGGCCCGCGCCACCGGACTGGCGGTGCGCGTCGAGATCGACGGCGAAGCCCGCCCGCTGCCGCCGGAAGTGGACCTCGCCGGGTACCGGATCGTGCAGGAGGCGCTGACCAACGTGACCAGACACGCCGACGCGCGCGCGGCTTTCGTGCGCATCGGGTACTCCGGCGAGGATGTCCGGGTGCAGATCGACGACGACGGGAGCGCGGTGCCGGAGGTGGCGCGGGGCAACGGGATTCGCGGCATGGAGGAGCGCGTCCGGGCGCTGGGCGGGGAGTTCACCGCCGGTTCCGCGCCGGACGGCGGCTTCCGGGTGCGGGCCGTCCTGCCGTGGCGGGCCGCGCGGTGATCCGGGTGCTGCTGGCCGACGACCAGACGCTGGTGCGCGCGGGTTTCCGGTCCATCCTGGAGGGCGAGGCCGACGTCGAGGTGACCGGCGAGGCCGCCGACGGTGCCGAGGCGGTGCGCCGCGCCGCCGAACTGCTCCCCGACGTGGTGCTGATGGACATCCGGATGCCGCGGCTCGACGGGCTGGAGGCGACCCGGCGGATCTGCGCCGACCCGCGCCTGGCGGCGGTGAAGGTGCTCATCCTGACCACCTTCGACGTGGACGACCACGTCTACGGTGCGTTGCGGGCCGGGGCGAGCGGATTCCTGGTCAAGGACACCGAGCCGACCGAGCTGATCCACGCGGTTCGCGTGGTGGCCCGCGGCGACGCGCTGCTGGCACCGGCCATCACCCGGCGGCTGATCGCGGAGTTCGCCGCGCGCAGCGACCGGCCCGCGCCCAGCCCGCGGCTGAGCTCGCTGACCGATCGCGAGCGGGAGGTGCTGGTGCTGGTTGCGCGCGGGCTGTCCAACGACGGGATCGCCGAGCGCCTGGTGCTCAGCCCCGCCACGGCCAAGACCCACGTCAGCCGGATCATGAGCAAGCTCGGGGTGCGCGACCGGGCGCAACTGGTCGTGCTGGCCTACGAATCGGCGCTGATCACCCCGGGCTGGCTGGCGTGACCCGGGCACAACTGCGGGTGTAGGGGAGCGCCCCTAGGGGACAACCGGCGCGGTATCCGAAGTGTCCTCCGCGGCCCGACGTCCGGCGCCCGCCGCGGCGGCAGGCTGACGGGCATGGATCCGGAGACCCTCGACCTGGCGCGGCTGCAGTTCGCCCTGACCGCCGGCGGCCACTTCCTGTTCGTCGCGCTGACCATCGGGCTGGCGACGCTCGTGGCGTGCGTCCAGACCCGGGCGACGCTGTCGCGCAACCCGGTGCACGAGCGGATGACCCGGTTCTGGGGCCAGCTCTACGTGATCAACTACGCGGTGGGCATCGTCACCGGGCTGGTCATGGAGTTCCAGTTCGGCATGGCCTGGAGCGGGCTGATGCACCTGGCGGGCAACGTCATCGGCGCATCGCTGGCGATGGAGGCGCTGGTCGCGTTCTTCGTCGAGTCGACCTTCCTGGGGCTGTGGATCTTCGGCTGGGGACGGCTGAACCGCTGGGTGCACCTCGGGCTGATCTGGGTCGTCGCGCTCACCGCGTACGCCTCGGCGTACTGGATCCTGGTGACCAACGGATTCCTGCAGAACCCGGTGGGCCACGCGCGGGACGGTGCGGAGCTGCGGCTGACCGACGCCTGGGCGGTGCTGAGCAATCCGGCCGCGACGAACGCGTTCTGGCACATCCTGGGCGGATCCCTCGTCACCGCAGGAGTTTTCATGGCGGGCATCAGCGCGCTGCACCTGTTCCGCCGGACCGCTGAGGTGGAGCTGTTCACCAAGTCGCTGCGCATCGGCCTGTTCACCGCGCTGCCCGCGCTGTTCGTCGCGGTGACCGCCGGCGGGATGCAGTTCGGCCACCTGCAGCCGATGAAGCTCGCGGTGTTCGACCAGAACAGCACGCGGATCGCCGAGCTGCAGGCCGAGCAGGTCGCGCGTTTCGGCCCGGGTGACTACGTGCCGCCGGAGTCGTGGACCAGGACGGGCGGCATCGTGATGCTCCTGGCCTTCGCGCTGCTGCTCTACCTGCTGGTGCCGAGCGTGCTGCTCGCGTTCTTCAGACCGGTCGTGCGGCGGTTCCGGTTGTGGCACCTGGTGCTGGTGGCGGCGATCCCGCTGCCCTTCCTGGCGATGATCTCGGGCTGGGTGTTCCGCGAGATGGGCCGCCAGCCGTGGGTCATCGACGGTGTCCTGCGCGTCGAGGACGCGGTCTCCGACGTCCCGGCCGCGGCGATGCGCACTTCCCTGCTGGTCTTCACCATCCTGTTCGGACTGCTGCTGGTGCTCAACTGGTTCCTGCTGCTGCGCCAGGCGGTTCGCGGCCCGGACGCGGTCGCGCTGGGCCGGATTCCCGAAGAACCCCGTCCGATGTCCGCCACGTTCTGAGGAGCGAATCGTGGAACTGCTGGCTGTTGCGGTGCTGGGCGTGTTCGCCCTCGGGTACTTCCTGCTGGGCGGTGCGGACATCGGGGTGGGCATGCTGCTGCCGGTGCTGGGGCGCGACGCGCGGCAGCGCAGGCTGGTGGTCACCGCCATCGCGCCGTTCTTCCTCGGCAACGAGGTGTGGTTGGTGGCCACCGCGGGAATCCTGGTCGGCGCCTTCCCGGTGCTCGAAGGCGAACTGCTCACCGGCTTGTTCCCCGCCGTGGTGCTGCTGCTGGTCGGCTGGATCGTGCGCGACATGGGGCTGTGGTCGCGGAGCCGGTCCGACGGCCGCGCGTGGTGCGCGGGCTGCGATGCGGCGATCACCGGCGGCAGCTGGGGAGTGGCGCTGAGCTGGGGATGGATGTTCGCCGGGTTGCTCGCGGGCCGGATCCACGAGGTGGTCACCGGCCCCGGGGCGCTGCTGACCGCGGTCGCGGTCGCGACGCTGTTCGCCGTGCACGGCCTGGCCTTCGCCCGCCTCCGGCTGTCCGGACCGCCGCACCGGCGGGCGAGTGCGCTGTTCGGGCGCTGCGGGGAGCGGCCGGGGCTGGCGCTCACGTCGAGCGCGCTGGTGCTGCTGTGCCTGGCGGTCGGTTTCCGCCTTCCGCTGCAGGAGAACGCCGCCGACCCGGGCACGCTCGGCCTGCTGCTGCCCGCCGTGCTCGTGCTCATGCCGTTCCTGCTCGGCGCCCAGGCCTTGATGTGGTGGACGTTCCGGGCCCGGGTGGAGAGGCCGTTGTACCTGTGAACAAACGACTCCTGGCCCTGGTGCCCCGCCGAACCCGGATCGCGGTGGCGGCGCTGGCGCTGCTGCAAGCCGGGGCGATCATCGCGCAGGCGGACCTGCTCGCGCGCGCCATCGCGCAGCTCGACGCCGGTCACCTGCCGTGGCTCGCCGGAGCCGTCGTGCTGCGCGCGGCTGCGACGTGGTGCAGCAACGCCCTCGTGCACCGAGCCGCGGCGGATCTCAAAGCCGATCTGCGGAGCTCGCTCTTCGCCCGGGCCGCGGCGCAACGGTCGAGCGGGGCGTTCAGCACGTTGATCACGAAGGGGATCGACGCGCTGGAACCGGTGATCACCGGAGTGCTGCCGCAGCTGGCGGTCGCGGTGCTCGTGCCACCGGTCGTGCTGGTGCGGCTGGGGCTGGCCGACTGGTCGTCGGCGTTGATCGTGGCGTTGACGATTCCGCTGATCCCGCTGTTCGGTGCCCTGATCGGACTGCGGACCCGGGACGTGACGGCGAACCAGTGGGCGCACCTGCAGCGGCTCGGCGGGCACTTCCGGGACGTGCTGGCCGGGTTGAGCACGCTGCGGGTGTTCGGGCGCGCTGAGCACCAGGCCGCGGTGATCGGGCGGATGGCCGACGAGCACCGCTCGGCGACGATGCGGGCGCTTCGGGTGGCCTTCCTGTCCGGTTTCGCGCTGGAGCTGGTGTCGTCGCTGGCGGTCGCGCTGGTCGCGGTGCCGGTCGGACTGCGGTTGCTCTCCGGCGGGATGGACCTGACCACGGCGCTGGTGGTGCTGCTGCTGACACCGGAAGCGCTGCTGCCGCTGCGGGCGCTCGGCACCCGGTTCCACGCTGCGGAGGAGGGCGCGGCAGCGGCGGAGCAGCTCTTCGACGTCCTGGACGCCCCGACCGCCGAACAGGGTGGGACGCGGCGCGGGGCCACTGCGGGTGAGATCCGCTTCGAGCAGGTCAGCGTGCACTTCCCCGGTCACGAGGACCCGGTGCTGGACCGGCTGTCGCTCGTGATCAGCCCGGGGGAGCGGGTGGCGCTGGTCGGGCCCAGCGGCGCCGGGAAGTCCACGGTCCTGCACGTGCTGCTCGGATTCGTCCGGCCGACCTCCGGGCGGGTGCTGGTGGACGGTGTCGACCTGCGCGAACTCGACGTGGCCGACTGGCGCCGCCGTCTGGCGTGGGTGCCGCAGCACCCGCACCTGTTCGCCGGGACGATCGCCGACAACATCCGCCTCGGCGCGCCCGATGCCGCGATGCCGGAGGTCCGGGCGGCCGCCCGCGCGGCGCACGCGGCGGAGTTCATCGAGCAGCACCCGGACGGCTACCGGGCCCTGCTGGGCGATCGCGGTGCCGAACTCTCCGCAGGCCAGCGGCAACGCGTGGCGATCGCCCGCGCCTACCTCAAGAACGCGCCGATCGTCCTGCTCGACGAACCCACGGCGCGGCTGGACCTGCACGCCGAAGCGGCGCTGGCGGCCTCGGCCGGAGAAGTGCTGCGCGAGAAGACGGCGATCGTGGTGGCGCACCGACCAGCGCTGCTGGCGGCCGTGGACCGGGTGATCCGCCTGCGCGGCGGATCGCTGGAGGTGGCGGCATGAACGGATCTGCGCCGACCCCGTTGCGCCGGGTGCTGGTGCTGTGCCGCTGGCCGCGACTGCTGGCGGCGGTGACCGCGGGGGTAGCTGCCGAGCTGTGCGCCGTGGGGCTGATGGCGCTGGCGGCCTGGCTGATCACCCGCGCCGCTGAGCAACCCGCGCTGTCGGCGTTGAGCCTGGCCATCGTCGGGGTCCGCGCGTGCGCGCTGGCGCGCGGCGCGTTCCGCTACCTGGAGCGCCTGGCCGGGCACGACGCCGCGCTGCGGGCAGTCGCGCGGCTGCGTCCCGAGGTGTTCCGGGCCAGGCTGGGGCGAGCGGCGCTGCGCGACGGAGATGCCCTGTCCCGCTTGGTGTCCGACGTCGACAGCGTCCAGGAGCTGCTGCTGCGCTGCCTGTTCCCGGCCTTGGTCGCACTGGTCGTCGGCACCGGATCGGTCCTGGCCTGCACCGCCGTGGTACCGGACGCCGGGCCGGTGCTGGCCGGTGGCCTGCTGGTCGCGGCGGTGGTGCTGCCCGCGTTCGCCGTGCTGGCCCACCGACGCGACCGCAGCGCCGCCGATCGGGCCGACCTGTCCATCGCCGCCGCCGATCTCGTGGACGGCGCTCGCGAACTCGCCGCTTTCGGCGCCGTGCCCGCGGCGGTGTCGCGCGCCGAGCAGCACGCAGCTCGGATGCGGCGACGTGACGGTGAATCGGCCCGCAGCGGGGCTGCGCTGCTGGCGGGTGGTGTCGTGGTGCAGGGCATGACGGCGGTGGCCGTGACCTGGACCGCGCTGCTCGCCGGGCAGCCGCAGACGAGCGCGGCGGTGGTGGGTTTCCTGGCGCTGGCGGCGTTCGAAACCGTCCTCCCGCTGGCCGATGCCGCGCGCCGCTGGGCCGAACACGTCCCGGCGCTGCGGCGGATCACGGAGCTGCTCGCCGCACCTCCCGCCTCACCGCCGCCGGCGAACTCGGAAACCCTTGCTCTGCGCGGTGTTTCGGTGCACTACGACCGGCCTGCGCTGGACAGCGCGGATCTGACCGTCGAACCCGGCCGAGCGGTGGCGGTCGTCGGTGCCAGCGGGGCCGGCAAGAGCACGCTGCTCGGCGTCCTGGCCGGGCTCGTGCCGCCGACGGCGGGCCACCTCGAACGACCCGAAACCCGTGCGGTGACCCAGGACGCGCACGTCTTCAGCACCACCATCCGGGACAACCTGCTGCTGGCGGCACCGGATGCCACCGAGTCCGAGCTGGAGCGCGCAGCGGAGCAGGCCGGGCTGCTCGACTGGATCCGCCGGCAGCCGGCGGGTTTCGGCACCTTCGTCGGCGAGTCCGGGCAACCGCTCTCCGGTGGCCAGCGACAACGCCTCCTGCTGGCGCGGGCGCTGCTGGCCGAGCCGGACGTGCTGCTGCTCGACGAGCCGACCGAGGCGCTGGAACCGGAACTGGCCGACGAGATCCTGACCCGCGTCCTGCGCGCCAGGACCGGGCGGAGCACCGTCGTCGTGACGCACCGCCTGGCCCGGCTCGCCGAGTTCGACGAGATCTTGGTGCTCGACGCCGGGCGGATCGTGCAGCGCGGCCCGCACCGGGAACTGGTCGCGGAACCGGGACCATTCCGGGACCAGTGGGAAGCCGAGGCGTTGACGGACCCGTCGAGCCGGCCGCAGGATGATCTCCGTCGCCGCGCCGCGGCGCTCACCGGGAGAGGGGTGCGCGACCGTTGACCCAGGGGTTCTTCGCCGAGCTGACCACCACCGAACTCGCCGGACGGCTGCGCGCGGGCGAGACCAGCGCGGTCGAGCTCACCAGGGCCGCGCTGCGCGCCATCGCGGAGCTCGACGGCGAGCTCAACGCCTTCACCGCGGTCGACCGCGACGGCGCGGTGAAGGCCGCGGAGAAGGCCGACGCCGAACTGGCCGAAGGCCTGGACCGCGGACCGCTGCACGGCATCCCGGTGGCGGTCAAGGACATCATCGAGGTCGCCGGGCTGCCCACCACGATGGGCTCGGCGCACTTCGCCGACCACGTGTCCACATCGGACGCCGAATGCGTGCGCCGGCTGCGTGCGGGCGGCGCGGTGCTGGTCGGCAAGACCACCACGCACGAGTTCGCCTTCGGGCCGACCGGGGACAGCGCGCACGGCGGCCCGTCCCGCAACCCGCACGACACCACCCGCATCACCGGTGGCTCCAGTGGCGGCAGCGGTGCCGCGGTCGCCGCCGGGATGGTGCCGCTGGCGCTGGGCACCGACACCGGCGGATCGGTGCGCATCCCGGCCGCGCTGTGCGGGGTGGTGGGGTTCAAACCGGCCTTCGGCGCGATCCCGGTCGACGGGGTGTTCCCGCTGGCGCAATCCCTGGACCACGTCGGAGTGCTGGCCCGCAGCCCGCAGGACTGCCGCGCCGCCTACCGGGTGCTGGCCGGACTGCGCGACGCGCCGAGCCGGGAACGCGGCGAGACCGCGACCATCGGCTGGCTCGACCCGGACCTGCTGCACCCGGCGGACCCGGAGGTCACCCGGATCGCCCGCGCCGCGCTGGACGGGCTGACCGTGCGGGAGGCCGAGATCCGCGATCCGGAGCTGGCGCGCGGCGCCTACCAGGGCATCCAGGCCAGCGAGGCCTACGCCAACCACGCGGAGCGCCTCGCCGAGCACCCGGAGCTCTACACCGACGACGTCCGGGACCGGTTGCGCGCCTCGGCGCGGATCGCGGGCTGGCAGCACGTGCGGGCGCTGGCCGCCCGCGACCGGTGGCGCCGCGAGGTCGGTGAGCTGCTGTCCCGCGTCGATCTGCTGGCCCTGCCGACCACCTGCGTGACCGCCACCGAGGTCGGCCGGCGCGAGATCACCATCGGCGGTACCGGAACGCGGGTGTTCACCGCGCTGCTCGGGCTGACCAGCCCGTGGAACGTCGCCGGAGTGCCGGCGGTGTCGGTCCCGGCGGGCGCGCTCGGCGGGCTCCCGGTGGGCCTCCAGCTCGTCGGGCGGCCCGGGCAGGAGGACCTCCTGCTGGCCGTCGCGGCGCGGATCGGCGGCTGACGGGGCGCGGCGGAACCGCGCCCCGCCCGGATCAGCCCTCGACCGCCCTGGCGATGGCCTTGCCCAGCTCCTCGGTGGTCGCCTTCCCGCCGAGATCCGGCGTGCGCGGGGCCGAGGAGTCGGCGAGGACGCGCTCGATCGCGCCGACCACGTCGGCACCGGCCTCCGCCAGCCCGAGGTGGTCCAGCATCATCGCCGCCGACCAGATCTGGCCGATCGGGTTGGCGATGCCCCGCCCGGCGATGTCCGGCGCCGAACCGTGCACCGGTTCGAACGTCGACGGGTAGGTGCGCTCCGGGTTGATGTTGCCCGACGGGGCCACCCCGATCGTGCCGGTCACGCCCGGGCCCAGGTCGGAGAGGATGTCGCCGAAGAGGTTGCTGGCCACCACCACGTCGAAGCGCTCCGGGGACATCACGAACCGGGCGCACAGGATGTCGATGTGGTCCTGGTCGACGGTCACCTCCGGGTACTCCGCGGCGATCGCGGCGAACCGCTCGTCCCAGTACGGCATCGAGTGGTAGATCCCGTTGGACTTGGTCGCCGAGGTCACGTGCGGTTTGCCCAGCTGCCGCGCCAGCTCGAAGGCGTAGCGCATGATCCGGTCGGTGCCGCGCCGGGTGAACGCCGCGGTCTGCAGCACCATCTCGGTCGGGGTGCCCTCGCCCTGCCTGCCGCCCAGCTGCGAGTACTCGCCCTCGGTGTTCTCCCGCACCACCCAGAAGTCGATGTCGCCCGGCTTCTTGTCGCGCACCGGCGGCGTCACGCCCGGCAGCAGCCGCACCGGCCGCAGGTTGACGTACTGGTCGAACTCCCGCCGGATCGGCAGCAGCAGCCCCCACAGCGAGATGTGGTCGGGCACGCCGGGCCAGCCGACCGCGCCGAGCAGGATCGCGTCGTGGTCGCGCAGCCTGGCCAGCCCGTCGGCGGGCATCATCGAGCCGGTGCTCTTGTACGTCTCGCAGCTCCAGTCGAAGTGCCGGTAGCCGAATCGCACCCCGTACTTCGCGCCGACCACGTCGAGCACCCGCAACGCCTCGGGCATGACCTCGTTGCCGATCCCGTCGCCGGGCAGCACCGCGAGTTCGTACTGCTGCACTCTCCACCTCACCTCTCGGTCCTTGACGTTCCCGTGGTCATCTAACGCCCCGTCCCGGGCACGGGCCAAGACCCGGGCCGGAATCGCCTGGCGGGGCGGCCGCGCAGCGACTACGAATGACCACGTGGATGCGGCACGGGCATTGCGCGAGATCGCCTTCTGGCTGGAACGGGCCGGTGCGCCGACCTACCGGGTCCGGGCGTTCCGGCGGGCCGCCGCGGTCGTCGACCAGCTGCCGGACCTCGAGGAACGGGTCGCCGCGGGGCGGCTGACGGCCCTGGAGGGAATCGGCCGGACGACCGCGGCGGTGATCGAGGAGGCGCACCGCGGCCGGACACCGGCGTACCTCGCCAAACTCCGGTCCGAAGTGGACGTGCCGGAGCGCGGTGCGCAGCTGCGGGCGGCGCTGCGCGGCGACTGCCACACGCACTCGGACTGGTCCGACGGCGGCAGCCCGATCGCGGAGATGGCCACCGCCGCCCGCGACCTCGGGCACGAGTGGATCGCGCTGACCGACCACTCGCCGCGGCTGAAGGTGGCGCGCGGTCTGTCGGCGGACCGGCTCCGCGAGCAGCTGGACGTCGTCGCCGAGCTCAACCAGCGGCTGGCGCCGTTCCGCATCCTGACCGGCATCGAGGTCGACATCCTCTCCGACGGTTCGCTCGACCAGGAGGAGGAGCTGCTGGCCCGACTCGACGTCGTGGTGGCCAGCGTGCACTCCGAACTGCGGATGCCCGCCGCCGAGATGACCCGCCGGATGTGCGCGGCGGTGTCGAACCCGCACGTGGCCGTGCTCGGGCACTGCACCGGCCGGCTGATCGGCGCGGGCAAGAAGCGCCCGCAGTCGGCCTTCGACGCCACCGCGGTGTTCCAGACCTGCCGCTACCACGGCGTCGCCGTGGAGATCAACTCGCGGCCGGACCGGCTGGACCCGCCCCGCGAGCTGATCCGCCTCGCCCGCGACATCGGCTGCCTGTTCAGCATCGACTCCGACGCGCACGCGCCCGGGCAGCTGGACTGGCTGGCCTACGGCTGCGCCCGCGCCGAGGAGTGCGGCGTGCCCGCGGACCGGGTGATCAACACGCGCACCGCCGACCGGTTGCGATGATGCGCACGGGCGGCCTGAGCAGGTCTGATGGCTGAAAGCTCAAGATATGCTGACCCGGTGACCGAACCCAGATGGCTCAGCGATGAACAGCAGTGCGCTTGGCGGAAGTTCGCCGCGCTGATGACGGTCGTCCCCGCCAAGCTCGACGCGCAGCTGCAGCGGGACGCCGGGCTGACCCACTTCGGCTACTGGGTGCTGGCCATGCTCTCCGAACACCCCGACCGCGCGCTGCGGATGAGCGACCTGGCGGCCCGGGCCAACGCCTCGCCCTCGCGGGTCTCGCACGTGGTGGCCCGGCTGGAGCAGCGGGGCTGGGTGCGCAGGCAGCGCGCCAGCGGCGACGGCCGCGGCAACGTCGCCGAGCTCACCGACGCCGGTCACGAGAAGGTGGTGGCGACCGCGCCGGGACACGTGGCGAAGGTCCGCGATCTCGTCTTCGACGGTCTCACCGATGACCAGGTGCGCCAGCTCGACGAGCTCTGCGCGGCGGTGCTGGCCCACCTCGACCCGGAGGGCACCATCACCACCACCCCGCCCCGGCCGGAGTGACCGGAGCGGGGCGCTGAGGTTCCGCTGCTCCGCACCGTCACGCAGGACGAGCCCGGAGTCCGCTGAGCTGATCAGGCGGCTTCCTCTTCGGTGTTCTGCTGGGCGAACTGGGTCCGGTAGAGCTCGGCGTAGAGGCCGTCCCGGGCCAGCAGGTCGGCGTGGGTGCCGTCCTCGGCGATGCGGCCGCCGGAGATGACCAGGATGCGGTCGGCCTCGCGGATCGTCGACAGCCGGTGCGCGATGACCAGGGCGGTCCGCCCGGACAGCGCGGTGCGCAGCGCTTCCTGGACCGCTGCCTCCGACTCCGAGTCCAGGTGCGCGGTCGCCTCGTCCAGCACCACGATCGGCGGCGCCTTGAGCAGCAGCCGGGCGATCGCCAGCCGCTGCTTCTCCCCACCGGAGAGCCGGTAGCCGCGGTCGCCGACCACGGTGTCGAGCCCTTCCGGCAGCCCCGAGACGAGGTGGCCCAGCTGCGCGGTGCGCAGCGCCTCGACGATCTCCTCGTCCGTCGCGTCGGGGCGGGCGAAGGTCAGGTTGGCGCGGATGGTGTCGTGGAACATGTGCGGGTCCTGCGTGACCACGCCGACGGAGCGGTACAGCGAGGCCAGCGTGACGTCGCGGACGTCGGTGCCGCCGATGCGCACCGCACCGCCGTCGACGTCGTAGAGCCGGCCGGCCAGGTTGGTGATCGTCGTCTTGCCCGCGCCGGAGTGGCCGACCAGCGCGATCGTCTGCCCCGGTGCGGCGCGGAAGGAGATGTCGTGCAGCACCTGCTGCGCGGGCGAGTTGTCCTGCCGGGCCACCGATTCCAGCGAGGCCAGCGAGACCTCGCTGGATGCCGGGTAGCGGAACGACACCCGGTCGAACTCGACGTCGGCCGCGTCCGCGGGCAGCTCGGCGGCACCGGGCTTCTCCTCGATCATCGGGCGCAGGTCCAGCACCTCGAAGACGCGGTCGAAGCTGACCAGCGCCGTCATGATGTCCACGTGCACGTTGGACAGCGCGGTCAGCGGCCCGTAGAGCCGGGTGAGCAGCGTGGCCAGCGCGACCAGGGTGCCGAGCTGGAGCGCGCCGGTCAGCACCAGCCCGCCGCCCAGCCCGTAGACCACCGCGGTGGCCAGCGCGGCCAGCAGCGTCAGGGCGACGAAGAAGATCCGGCTGTACATCGCCGAGACCACGCCCATGTCGCGCACCCGGGCGGCCCGCGCGGCGAACTGCGCGGCCTCCTCGTCGGCGCGGCCGTACAGCTTGGCCAGCATCGCCCCGGCCACGCCGAAGCGCTCGGTCATCAGCGAGCTCATCTCGGCGTCGACCTTCATCTGCTCCCGGGTGATCCGCTGCAGCCGCCGCCCGATCCAGCGCACCGGCAGCAGGAACAGCGGCAGCAGCGCCAGCGCGATCAGGGTGATCTGCCAGGACAGCGTGAACATGGTGGCCAGCACCAGCACCAGGCTCAGCACGTTGGACACCACTGAGGACAGCGTGCTGGTCAGCGCCCGCTGCGCACCGATGACGTCGTTGTTGAGCCTGCTGACCAGCGCCCCGGTCTGGGCCCGCACGAAGAACGCGACCGGCATCCGCTGCACGTGGTCGAAGACCTCCGAGCGCAGGTCGTAGATCAGGCCCTCGCCGAGCCGCGCGGAGTACCAGCGCTGCAGCAGCGAGAACGCGGCGTCGAGCAGCGCGACCCCGGCCACCGCAACCGCCAACCAGACGATCAGCGCCATGTTCTGCGGCACGATGCCGTCGTCGATGATGGCCTTGAACAGCAGCGGGTTGACGATCCCGAGCACCGCGGCGAGCATCACCAGCACCAGGAACGGGATGATGTCGCGCAGGTACGGCCGCGCGTAGCGCAGGATCCGCCGGGCCAAGCCCGGCGAGAGCCGTTGTCTGGTCACCGATCCGTCGCTGGCGAAGGAGCGCATGGTCTCCCAGGTCACCGTCATGCTCGCAGCCCCCTCCGGGTGTGCCTCGAACGAACGACGTCATCGTCGAACTTCGTGTTAAGTCGAAGTCAACCCCGCCGGGCGCGGTTCCGGGATCACCCGGCTGTCGCAACGGTGCACGCCGGAAGCGAGCTTGAACAAACCTTCGCGTACGTTACTCTGTGCGCTGTCTCGGGCACTTTCCGAACGCGGCGGGTGACCGGTTCGGGGGCGGCTACGGCTCGGATGGGAGCGACTGGGTGTTGATCGGCACTTCGGCCGGGGGTGGCCGGTGACGGTTTCCGAGCTGGATGCCACCCGCATCCCGCTGCGGGTGGCGGATCGGTTCTTCCTCGCCGCGCACACCGGTGGACAGCGGATAACACCCAGGGTGGACAGCGCGCTGGTGTCCCTGGGCTGCGCCGCGGGCCTGCTGGCCGAGCTGATCCTGGAGGAGGAGATCGCGGTCACCCCGAGCGTCCGGCCCAGCGGCCGGGGGCGCTGCCCGGACTTCCTGTCCTGGGCGGTGCTGCGGGAGATCCGCGAGGAACCCGGCCACGACCTGCGCACCTGGCTGGACTACCTCGGCCAGGCCGCCACCGAGAAGGTCCGCGCCCGGCTGGTCATCATCGACGTGCTGCGCGAGGTGCCGGTGTCGGCCGGGTGGCGCGGCGGGGCGGCCTCGGCGTGGCGGTTCGCCGACGCAGGCGTGGCCAGCCCGGAATCCGTGCTGGAGCTGCTGTTCACCAGTGCCGAGACGGCCACCGGCAACGGCATGATCACGGTCCCGGAGCGCATCGCGGAGATCACCTTCGCGCTGCTCGCGCGGGAGACCGGGGTGATCCGCAACGTGCGGTTGGCCAAGAACGTCGCGCGGCAGGGCGACTTCCGGATGAAGTCCTGGCAGAAGCGCATCCCCGGGCCGCTGCGGAACCTGATCGCCGAGGTCGCCGCCGCGCGCGGCCAGTCGGCGATAACACCCAGACACTGAAGCACTGCGAAGGAGCGAGCTGTTGCCACCGTCCAAAGTGTCCGCTGCACTGGCCCGAGCTCGCCTGGGCGTGATGTCGATCGTCTTCTTCACCGTCGCCGCCGCGGCACCGGAAACGGTCGTCGGCGGTGGTGCAGTCAGCGGCTTCGCGGTGTCCGGCGTGACCGGGATCCCGCTGGGCTACCTGGCGATCGCCCTGGTGCTCGGACTGTTCGCCATCGGCTACGTCACGATGTCGCGGCACGTGGAGAACGCGGGCGCCTTCTACGCCTACATCGCCAAGGGCCTGGGCCGGGTGACCGGCACCGGGGCGGGCGCCGTCGCGCTGGTTTCCTACCTGCTGATCCTGGTCAGCCTGGCGGGCGGCCTCGGCGTCGGAGCCGCCGACTTCCTGCGGCAGATCAGCGGGATCACCGCGCCGTGGTGGGTGTTCGCCGGCGTCGGCCTGGCCGCGGTCGCGGTGCTGGGCGTGCTGCGCATCGACGTCAACGGCCGGGTGCTGGGCGTGCTGCTGCTGGCCGAGGTGGCGATCATCCTGACCTACGACGCGGCGTTCGTCTCCGCGCCTTCGGCGCACGGCGTCGTGCTCGACACGCTCAACCCCTCGCAGCTGATGACCAGCGCGGCCGGGGTCATCCTGGTGATCGCCTTCACCGGCTTCATCGGGTTCGAGAACTCCACCGTGCTGGCCGAGGAGGCCAAGAACCCGCGCACGGTCATCTACGCCACCTACATCTCGCTGGTGGTCATCGGCGGCCTGTACTCGCTGTCGACGTGGGCGATGACCGTGGCCACCGGGCCCGACGCCATCGTCTCGCAGGCCGAGATGCACTCCACGGAGCTGCTCTTCGTGCTCGCCGGCGAACGGCTGCCGGGAGTGCTGGTCACCACCGGATCGGCGCTGTACGTCACCAGCCTGTTCGCCGCGATGCTGTCGTTCCACCACGTCTGCTCCCGCTACTTCTTCGCGCTGGGCCGCGAAGGCGTCGGCCTGAGCTGGTGGGGCACCACGAGCTCGCGCACCGCGGCACCGGCGGCGGGCTCGGTGACCACCACCGCGATCTCGATCGTCGTGGTGGCGCTGGTGGCGGTGAGCGGGATCGACCCGATCACCTACCTGTTCTTCTGGGGCGCCTCGGCCGGAGCGCTCGGCGTGCTGTCGCTGGTGATGCTGACCTCGGTGGCGGTGCTCGGCTACTTCCTGGCCAACCGGGACCACGGGCACAGCCGGTGGCGGACCGTGATCGCGCCCGCGGTCGCCGCGGTGGTGCTGGGCGTGGTCCTGCTGCTGACCGTGCTCTCGTTCGGCACGGTGCTCGGCGTGGAGGAGGGCGACCCGGCGGCGTGGGCGCTTCCGCTGGGCTTCCTGGTGGTGTTCGTGCTCGGCGCGCTCTGGGGCGCGACCCTGAAGCGGGTCCGGCCGTGGGCCTACGCGCGCATCGGCCTGGGAGCGCGCGCGGCGACGGTGCAACCGGGGAAGGAGACTGCCGGTGTCCGATGACGACGACTTACGCGTGCGCACCCTGATGCGCGCCTTCGCCGACGACGAGTTCGCCCGCTGGCTGCTGCCGGAGCAGGAGCACCGCCACCGGGTGTACCGCGAGTGGTTCGGCATGGTCCTGCGGCGCGCCGAACAGCACGGCGAGGTGATCGCCGGTGCCGACGGGCTGGCGGTGCAGATCTGGCTCTCCGGCCGGGACGGGCCGCCGGAGCTGCTCGACGAGGCGGGCGGCCGGCGCCTGGCCGAAATCGCCGGCCCGCGCATGGTGCGCTTCCGCGAGTTCGGCGAGCTCACCGCCGCCCACCACCCGGCCGAACCGCACCAGTACCTGGCGATGATCGCGGTCGACCCGTCGGTGCAGGCCACCGGCATCGGCAGCCGCGAGCTGCGGCGTGCCCTGCAGCGGTGGGACGTGCCGTCCTACCTGGAGGCCAGCAGCGCCCGCAGCCGGAACCTGTACCTGCGCCTGGGCTTCCGCGACATCGGCCCGCCGATGCTCCTGCCGCACGACGGGCCCACCATGTACCCGATGTGGCGCGACGCCGGGTGAGGCTCAGCCCACCTCGATCCGGCCCGACTGCACGACCATGCGCAGCGGTCCGGCGAGCGCGGTGACATCGGCCAGCGGATCGGTGTCCACGACGATCAGATCGGCGCGGGCGCCGGGACGCAGCGTGCCGATCTCGCCGGGCATCCGCACCAGCTCGGCGGCCACCGACGTCGCGGAGCGGATGATCTCCAGCGGCGACTGCACCTCCGCGCGGATGCGGAACTCCTCGCTCTGGAACCGCTGCATGCCACCGAGCAGATCGGTGCCGAAGACGACGGCGACACCACCGCGGACCGCCCGTTCGAGAGCTCCGAGCCCGCCCTCCAGTACCTGAGCGACCTTCTCCCAGCTGCCGCGCGGCAGGCCGTGCTCCATGCCTTCGCGCTGCAGCGCCCAGTAGGTGACCAGCGTCGGGACCAGGAACGCCTCCCGCTCGACGAGCAGCTGCACGCTGCGGTCGTCCAGCAGGTTCCCGTGCTCGACGCAGCGCGCCCCGGCCTCCAGCGCGCGGTTGATCGCCGCCGGGGGATACGCGTGCACGGTCACGTAGCGGCCCGCGGCTCGCGCCTCGTCGACGATCGCGCGCAGTTCGTCCATCGAGTACTGGGTGGAGTCGATGTGGTCGGTGGGGGAGGCGACCCCGCCGGAGGCCATCACCTTGATGTGGTGCGCCCCGCGCCGCAGCTCGTCGCGCGCCGCCAGCCGCACCCCGTCCACCCCGTCGGCGACCCGGCTGGAGCCGCCGCAGAACGGGTGGTCGTCGTAGACCCGCACCCCGGCGGTCCGCTTGTCGCCGTGTCCGCCGGTCTGGCTCAGCGCCTTGCCGCCGAAGATCAGCCGCGGACCGCGGATGAGGCCGTCCTCCTGTGCGGCGGCGAAGCCGTAGTCCGCCCCGCCGACGTCGCGGACCGTGGTGAACCCGCGGTCGAGCATCGCGCCCATGTTGCGCACCGCACCGGCGGCGATGTAGCTCGGCGACCAGCCGCGCAGCGCGGTGGTGTCGGCGGTGATGCCCGCGACGTGCACGTGCGCGTCGATCAGACCGGGCAGGACGTAGCCGCCGCGCAGGTCCACTTCGGTGGCACCGGCGGGGGCCGCGGCCCGGGGGCCGGTCTCCGCGATCCGGCCATCCGCGCACACCAGATCGCCTTCCCGGTACGTGCCGGATTCGACGTCGAGCAGCAGGGCGTTGCGCAGCACCAAGGAGTTCAAGAGCGTCCTTTCGGTAGTGGTCAGCGGACCGGGGCACCCGGGCCGAGCGGGATTCCCAAGGCCCACCAGGCGAAGAACAGCAACGTCCAGACCAGCAGCATCGTCAGCGCGAGCGGGATGGTCATCGCCGCGAGCGTGCCGATGCCCGCGTCGCGCCGGTACCGCTGGATGAAACCGAGCGCCATCACGAAGTACGGGCTCATCGGCGTGATCACGTTGGTGCAGGAGTCCGCGATGCGGTACAGCGCCTGGGTGGTCTCCGGCGGGATGTCCAGCAGCATCAGCATCGGCACGAACACCGGAGCCACCAGCGCCCACTGGGCCGACCCGCTGGTGACCACCAGGTTGATCAGGCTGACCAGCACGAGGATGCCGAGGAAGATCAGCAGGCTGTGCGCCCCGAGGGACTTCAGCAGCGCCGCGCCGTGGATGGCGGTGACCTCGCCGATCCTGGTCCACTTGAAGAAGGCGAGGAACTGCGAGACGGCGAAGAACAGCACCAGGATCGGGGCGATGTCGCGCAGCCCCTGCGTCATCAGGTCGGGCAGGTCGCGGCTGCGCCGGATCGCGCCGACGGCGATGCCGTAGGCCGCGCCGGCGATCGTGAACAGCAGCGCCAGCACGATCGCGATCCCCGACAGCAGCGGCGAATCCAGCAACGACCCGTCCTCGCCGCGCAGCGGCGATCCGCCCGGGATGGTCACCAGGACCAGCACCGCGAGGTAGCCGAGCGCGGCGATTCCGGCGTTGCGCAGGCCGCGCCGCTGGTCCGGGGTGAGTTCCAGGGCCGACTCGTCCAGCTCGACCTCGTCGTCGGCACCGGCCTCCACCCGCTTGGCCAGGAATCCTTCGACGACCAGCGTGATCACCGCGGAGAGCACCACCGAGGAGACGGCGGAGAAGAAGTAGTTGGCCACCGGGCTGACCACGTATGCCGGGTCGAGAGTTCCGGCCGCGGCGGTGTTCAGCCCGGAGAGGATCACGTCGGTCGGGGTGATCAGCGGGCTGGCGTCGGTTCCCGCGGAGATCGCCACCAGAGCGACCACGATGCCCAGCACCGGGCTGCGGCCGACCGCCCGGAACACGATCGCCCCGAGCGGGATCAGCACGATGTAGGCGGCGTCGGAGGCGACGTGCGCGATCATCCCGGTGAACGCCAGCGCGAAGGTGACCCAGCGGCGGGGCACGCGGATCACCGCCGCGCGCAGCATCGTGGTCAGCAGCCCGGCCTTGTCGGCCACCGCGACACCGATCATGGTGACCAGCGCGGTGCCCAGCGGCGGGAAGGTCACGAAGTTCTCCACCACGCCGGAGACCGCGGTGCGGATGCCGTCGGCGGAGATGAGGTCGCGGACCGCGACGGTGCCGCCGTCGGACGGGTTGATCGCGGTCGCGCCGAGCGCGTGCAGTCCCCAGCTGAGCACCGCGAGGACCGCGCTGAGGATGCCGAACAGCCAGAACGGGTGCGGCAGCACGTTGCCCGCGCGTTCGATCCCGGCCAGCACCCGGATCAGCGCGCGGGTGGACCGCGGTGGTGTCTGCGCAGCGCCACGCAAGGTGCGACCTCCTGGGAACGGGTGCCGGGACCGCCGGTCCAGCGGCAGGATGCGCGGAACGCTACGGGTGGGCGGCACATTCAGTCAAGAATGTTTTGCATATGGGATGTTCATTCATCATGGAGTGGTGATGAGGAAAGTTCGGTCGCCTTGATGGTGGTGCTGGAGTCGGGTGGACGGCGATCGGCGCTGTCCGGCGGCGTGCGGGGGAGCCGTACGATCTCGGTCATGCCCGAGTCGCTGGACGCTGCCGATCTGGATCTGGTCGCGGCGCTGCAACGCGCCCCGCGCGCCGGAGTGCGGCTGCTGGCCGACGTGCTGGAGATGTCCACCAGCACGGTGAGCCGGCGGTTGACCAGGCTGGTCGACGAGCGGCTGCTGAAGGTGATCGGCCAGCTGAACTGGTCGGTGTTCTCCGACGCGCACCCGCAGCACGTGTGGATCTCCGCACGACCCGGCACCGCCGGTCAGGTCGCCCGCGACCTCGCGGCGCTCCCGGAAACCCAGTTCGCCGCGATCACCTCGGGTCGCTCCGACGTCTACGGCATCCTGCAGCCGGGTGCGCGGGCCGACGGCGCGGACCTGATCACCGAACGCGTCGGCGGGATCCCCGGTGTGGTGGCGACCCACACCGAGATCGCCCTTCGCTCGTACGCCTCAGCGGCGACCTGGCTGCTCGACCGGCTCACCTCGGAGCAGGAGGCGCGCCTGCGCGCGGAGAACCCCGCGCCGCGCGACGTTGCCGGAATGCCCGGCCTCGGTCCGGAAGAACGACGCGTGGCGCGCGCCTTGCAGCAGGACGGGCGGGTCAGCGCGGCGGACATCGCACGACGCCTGGAGCTGAGCCAGTCCACCGCGTACCGGATGATCCAGGCGCTGCTGGAGCGCGGTGCCGTCGTGCCCCGGGTGGAGATCGAACCGGCCGTGCTCGGCTTCCCGCTGGAGGCGGTGATCTCGCTGACCACCGAGCTGCGCTCGATCACCGGCATCGCCGCGACGCTCGGCAGGCACCCCTCGGCGCGCTTCGTGTCCACAGTGGCCGGTACCGCGTCGATGATCTACAACGGCGCGTTCCGCGACGAGGACGAGCTCGCCGACCTGCTGACCGGCGACCTGGCCGCGATCGAGGGCATCAGGTCGGTGGAGATCGCGGTCATGCTCCGCGTGCTGACCCGCTACTGGCTGCCCCGCGACGGCGTGCTCCTCGCCGGGCGGCCGGCTCAGGTCTCGGCGCCGACGTAGTCGAACGTCCAGGTGCCGTCGGGGCCGCGGCGCCCGCGCTCGTAGACCAGCTGCGGCGGCACGGCCTGCGCGTTGCGGGTGCGCGCGGGCAGCGTGAGCCGCGGGACCGGTTTCCCCGAACCGTCCGCGGGCACGCTGACCTCGTTCCCGTCCTGCGGACCGCCCCGCAGCCGAACCCTGATGTCTGGCAACGCGCAACTCCCTCCAGAGTGATCGACACCACTACGACCGGTGCACCCGGAACGCGGTTCCCGGTGTCACTTGATCGTGTGGCCCACCCGGGAGAGCTCAGATCATCTCGGTGATGCCCGGATCGACGCCGAGCAGCGCGCGGCCGAAGATCTCGGCGTTGGACGCCGGGTGGGCGAGCGCGTGCCGGGCGGCCGTCTGGAGGTCGCGCACGATGGCGTGCAGCGGGTCCCGCTCCGACATCGCGCCTGCTCCGTAGGCGTTCACCAGCACGTCGACGGCTTCCCGGCACTGCTGCAGCGCGTGGCTGGAGTGCTGGCGCAGCCGGGTGCGCTCCAGCAGGTCGGGGTGCGTGCCGGCGAGTGCGTGCCCGTCGACGGTGGCGGCCGACCGGTGCATGATCAGCCGCGCCACGTCGATCTTGGTGGCCGCTTCGGCCACCGCCAGCTGGAAACCGGTCGAGTCGAGCTGGTGCGCGTAGCTGGTGAACGCGATGCCCTTCCGGCCGGCCTGTGCGAGCACGTGCTCCAGGGCGTGCTCGGCCAGCCCGAGCGCCGGCGCGATCAGGAAGGTGGCCAGCGTGGGCACCAGCGCGGTGCGGTAGCGCGGCGAGTCGTTCTCGGTGGTGGGGAACTCACCGCGCGTGGCGGGGCTGCGGTGCATCACCCGGTGGTCCGGGACGAACACGTCCTCGCCGACGAGCATGTTGCTGCCCGTTCCGCGCATGCCGAGGGTGAACCAGGTGTCCTCGACGCGGAGCTCGCGCATCGGCACCAGGGCGAACGCGGCGCCGCCGTCCGCGGGCAACGACATGCCGAGCATCGCCCACTCCGAGTGCAGGCAGCCGGACGCCGGTGCCCACCGGCCGCTGACCCGCCAGCCGCCGTCTACCCGGCGGGCGGCTGCCTTCGGCGTGAGCACCTGGCAGATCTTGGTGTCCGGGTCCGGGCCGAAGACCTCCTGCTGGGCCTTGTCCGGGAACAGCCCGGTCAGCCAGTCGCCGCAGCCGAGGATCATCACCAGCCAGCCCGCCGAGGCATCGCCCTTGGTGATCTCGGCGGTGGCGTCCACCATCGTGCGCAGGCCGAGCTCCGTCCCGCCGAAGCGGCGCGGAACCCACGCGCGGAACAGCCCGGCCGCCTCCAGCGCGGCGACCGTCGCATCGGGCAGCCGCCGCAGCCGCTCGCCCTCGTCGCGATGCGACGCCAGCTGATCGCGCAACGCCGCCGCTCGCGCGACGACCTCCGGCTGCGGCTCCAACGGCGCCTGGGCCTCCACGTCGACTCCTCACCCGATCACACGTCCTGGTGATCCAGTGTGCCTGCACCGCGGTTGGGGAGTGCCACGTGGTCGCTGGGCGGTCACGGCTCGTCCGGTGTGACCAGGACGTGGAGGGTCCGCGGGCCGTGCACGCCTTCGACGCGGTTGAGCTCGATGTCGCTGGTGGCGGACGGGCCGCTGATGAACGTCATCGGCCGCGCCGGGTCGAGCCGCCGCAATCCCTCCGGGACGTCGTCGGCCACCTGCGATTCGGCGACCACGCAGATGTGCACGTCCGGCACCAGGGTGACCGCGCGATGGCCCTGCCCGGGCCCGTGGTCGAGCACGATCGTGCCGGTGGAGGCGATGCCCACCACGGCCGTGGTGATCACCGCGTCGACGCGCTCCAAACCGGCCGTGTCGATGCCCGTTCCGTCGTCCACGTGCTCGAACTCGCTGGTCAACGCCTCGTACCACGAGTGTGGTACCCCAGCTGGGGCGAGCACCCGCCGGGCCTCCGCGGCGCGCGCGGCGGCCACGATCGCGGCGGTCAGGCCGCCGGGCGCGACTCGCTCCACAGTGGCCCGGTAGTCGGCGACCCGCTCGCAGAACAGGCCCACGAGATCCTCCGCCGGCCGCTGCTGCCGGTAGTGCCGCGCGACGTCCTCCCACGACGTCCGCTCGGCGCCCGCGACGGCCGAGCGCACCCGGCCCAGGATCGCCTCACGTGCTGAAATGCTCGCGCTCATCGCGAATCGCCCCCTCGGTTGCGCTCCCACCAGGTCCGGAACGTCTCTTCGGCCGGTGCCGGTGCGTCGCGCGCATCGGTCCACCGGGACAGCGGCGGGGGCAGCCGGCCGATGGTGCCCTTGCGGCCGATCACCCGCCGGCTCAACGACGCCACCTTCTGCGCGGCGGCCAGCCTCCTGGAGTCACCGAGCACCCAGGAGGCCATGCTCATCAGCGCGTCCATCGGCTTGCCCCGCCAGCCGCGGTGCTCCTCGACCACCCGGGTCCGCAGGTGCACCAGCAGATCCGGGATGTTGATCGCCACCGGGCAGACGTCGTAGCAGGCCCCGCACAGCGAGGAGGCGTAGGGCAGCGCCTTGTCCACTTCGGACGTGGTTCCGCGCAGCTGCGGCGTCAGCACCGCCCCGATCGGCCCGGGGTAGACCGAACCGTAGGCGTGCCCGCCGGTGCGCTCGTAGACCGGGCACACGTTCAGGCAGGCCGAGCAGCGGATGCAGCGCAGCGCCTGCCTGCCGATCTCGTCGGCGAGGGCGTTCGTGCGGCCGTTGTCCAGCAGCACCACGTGGAAGGACTGCGGCCCGTCGCCGGGTGTGACGCCGGTCCAGGTCGAGGTGTAGGGGTTCATCCGCTCGCCGGTGCTCGACCGCGGCAGCAGCTGCAGGAAGACCTCCAGGTCCTGCCAGCGCGGCACCAGCTTCTCGATGCCGACGACGCTGATCAGCGTTTCCGGCAGCGTCAGGCACATCCGGCCGTTGCCCTCCGACTCCACCACGACCAGCGAGCCGGTCTCGGCGACCGCGAAGTTCGCGCCGGAGACGGCGACCTTGGCGCGCAGGAACTTCTCCCGCAGGTGGCGGCGCGCCGCTTCGGCCAGCCGCGCGGGTTCGTCGGTGAGGTCGGCGGGCGCGGGCGTGCCGACCTTGCCCATCTCCTGCTGGAAGATCTCGCGGATCTCCGCGCGGTTGCGGTGGATCGCGGGCACCAGGATGTGGCTGGGCGTGTCGTGCCCGAGCTGGACGATCAGCTCCGCCAGGTCGGTCTCCCAGGCGTCGATCCCGGCGTCCTGCAGCGCCTCGTTGAGGTCGATCTCCTGGGTGGCCATCGACTTGACCTTGACCACCTCGCGCTCCCCGGTGGCGCGCACCAGGTCCACCACGATGCGGTTGGCCTCCGCGGCATCGCGCGCCCAGTGCACGGTGCCGCCGGCGGCGGTGACCGCCTCCTCGAAGCGCTCCAGGTAGGTGTCCAGGTTGGACAGCGTGTGGCTCTTGATCGCCGCGCCCGCCTCGCGCAGCTGCGCCCAGTCGTCGAGCTCGTCGACCACCTCGGCGCGCTTGTGCCGGATCGTCGAGGTGGCGTTGGCCAGGTTGTGCCGCAGCTGCGAGTTGGCCAGCTCCTGCTTGGCCGCCTGCGGGAACGCGGGCATGCCCAGGTAGGTGTCGGTCACCGGTCGGCTCCTTCCGCGCTGGCCAGGATCTCGGCCAGGTGCATGACCCGGATTCCGGAGCGCTGCCGCGACAGCAGGCCCCCGATGTGCATCAGGCACGAGTTGTCCCCGGCGCAGAGCACTTCGGCGTCGGTCTCCCGGACGTGCCGCGCCTTGTCGGCGCCCATCGCCACCGACACGTCCGGGTTCTTCAGGGCGAAGGTGCCGCCGAAACCGCAGCACTGCTCGGCGGCTGGCAGTTCGACGAGTTCCAGCGAGCGCACCGCGCGCAGCAGCCGCAGCGGCCGGTCGCCGACTCGCAGCAGCCGGGCGGAGTGGCAGGTCGGGGGGTAGGTGACCCGGTGCGGGAAGTACGCGCCGACATCGGTCACGCCGAGCACGTCCACCAGGAACTCCGACAGCTCGTGCACCTGCGGCGCGACCTGCGCGACCGCGCGACCGAGCTTGCGGTCACCTTCGGCCACCATCGCGTGCTGGTGGCGCACCGAGGCCACGCACGACCCGGACGGTGCGACCACGGCGTCGTAGTCGGCGAAGGCCTCCACGAAGGTCCGCACCGAGGACTTGGCCTGCTCGCGGTACCCGGTGTTGGTGTGCATCTGACCGCAGCAGGTCTGCGCCGCGGGGAACTCCACCTCGCAGCCGAGCCGCTCCAGGACCTGCACGGTCGCCTTCGGCGCCGCCGGGAACATCGTGTCCCCGAGGCAGGTCGCGAACAGCGCCACCCTCATGCCACATCACCCCGTTCTGATCCGTTCACCGTGGAAGCATCCACGACAAGACTCCTGCCTGCAGGAAGACGAGTGCGCACAGGACCAGCAGCAGCCCGATGCTCCACTTGAGAACTTCGCGCAGGATCTTGGCCTCCGCACCGGCCATGCCGACCGCGGTGGCCACGATGGCCAGGTTCTGCGGGCTGACCATCTTCCCCATCACCCCGCCGGAGGTGTTGGCCGCGACCAGCAGCGCCGGGTCCACGCCGATGCGCTCGGCGGCGACCTGCTGCAGGCTCGCGAACAGCGCGTTGGCGCTGGTGTCCGAGCCGGTGACCGCGACGCCGATCCAGCCGAGCACGGGGGAGAAGAACGCGAACGCGGAGCCGATCCCGGCGATGGCGGTGCCGATGGTGGTGGTCTGCCCGGACTGGTTCATCACGTAGGCCAGCGCCAGGACACTGATGATGGTCAGCCCCGACCAGCGCATCGAGACCACGGTGCGGCCGAGCTCGGTGAGCGCTTCCAGCAGCTTGATCCGGTAGGCCAGCGCCACTCCGAACCCGCACAGGAGCAGCAGGCTGCCAGGAGTGGACAACCAGCTCAGCGTGAACACCGCGCTGCTCGCCGGTTCGCCGGAAGCGGTCAGCAGCGAGTCGTGCAGCCCCGGCCACGGGATCTCGACATCGGTGGCGGCCAGCGCATCGCCTGCGGGCTCCCACAGCTTGACCACCGAGAACACCGCGATCACCAGCAGGTACGGGAACAGGGCGAGGGTGATCCGGGCGGCGCTCAGCCGGGTGGTCTGGCCGGCCTCGGCGGTTCCGATGAGCCGCGTGCGGGCCTCGTCGCCACCCGCGGGCTGCCAGAACCGCAGCAGCACGACCAGCGCCACCGCGCCGACCAGGGCCGAGACGATGTCGGTCAGCGGCACCGAGATGTAGTTGGCGCACACGAACTGCGCGGCCGCGAACGCCGCACCGGTGACCAGCGCGGCGGGCCAGGTCTGCCGCACGCCGCGCCGCCCGTCCACCACGAGCACCAGCAGGACCGGGACGAGCACCGCCAGCAGCGGGGTCTGCCGCCCGACCACGGCGCCGATGTGCTCGTAGGGGATCCCGGTGAGCTCGCCCGCGGTGATGATCGGCGTGCTCAGCGCGCCGAAGGCGACCGGAGCGGTGTTGGCCAGCAGCACCGTCACGGCGGCGCGCAGCGGCGGGAACCCGATGGCGACGAGCATCATGCCGGTGATCGCGACCGGAGCGCCGAACCCGGCGAGGGCTTCGAGCAGGCCGCCGAAGCAGAAGGCGATCACCACGGCCTGGATGCGCGGGTCGGGGGAGAGCAGCGCGAAGGTCGCCCGCAGATCCTCGAATCGGCCGCTGCGCACGGTCAGCTGGTAGAGCCAGATCGCGGTGATGACGATCCACAGGATCGGCAGCACGCCGAAAGCGGCGCCCTGACCTGCGGAGAGCAGTGCGAGATCGGCCGGCATCCCGTAGGCGGTGACGGCGATCAGCAGGGCTGCGGCGAGCCCGGCCAGCCCGGCCCAGTGCGCCTTGACGCGCAGGACTCCGAGCAGCACGAACACGACGAGCAGCGGTACGGCGGCGAGCAGCGCGGACAGTCCGAGGCTGTCCGCGATCGGGGCGATGAGCGGTTGGTACACGAGGCGACACCTCTCTGTGCCGTTGACCTTTCTATGGTCAGACCAAGAGCTGGCGGTACCATAAAGATCGCTGGTGGGGTTTGTAAAGGGGGATCGGTGGCCGATTCGGAGACGGACGATCGCGCGGGCTGGCGGCCGGTCGCTCGGTCGCGCACCTACGAGCTGGTCATCGACCGCATCGAGGAGCAGATCGTCAGCGGCCAGCTCGGCGTCGGCGACCGCCTGCCGCCGGAGCGCGACCTGGCGCAGATGCTCGGGGTGAGCCGCGCGGCGGTGCGCGAGGCGTTCCGCGCGCTGGAAGCCCAGGGCGTGCTGCGGATGGCGGTGGGCACCGGCCCGGACTCCGGCACCACGATCGCCGCGCTGCCCAGTCAGGCCCTGACCAGGCTGCTCCGGTTCCACGTGGCGCTGGCGAACTTCCCGATGGCCGACGTGGTGCGGGCGCGGATCATGCTGGAGCGGGAGAGCGCCCGCAACGCCGCGCAGCGCGCCACCGAGACCGAGCTCGGCGAACTGCGCGCCCTGCTGGACGAGATGGACTCACCGGACTGCGACCGGGAGCGGTTCAACGACCTGGACACCCGCTTCCACGTCGCCATCGCCGAAGCCGGCGGCAACCGGCTGGTCGCGGACATGACGATCGCCATCCGCGAGTCGCTGCGCCGCCCGCTGCTGGCGGCCTTCGACGAGCTCGGCGACGAGTGGTTCCCGATCGCCGACGGCCTGCGCCACGACCACCGGCTCATCCACCAGGCGCTGCTCGCGCGCGATGCCGCCGCGGCCGAAGAGCAGGTGGAACGCCACATCCGGAGCTTCTACCGCAGCGCCTGGCTGCAAGATCTCGGCTGAGGACCTGTCCGACGAGCTCGTTCTGCGCAGCGGTGCACGCGGCGCGCTGAACGCCTCCGGTGTTTCGAAGCGAGGAAGACGGGCTGAGCTCAGCGGGAGATCGCGCGGGAGGCCGGGGCCACCGCGAGGTCGGCGGCGATGCGCGCCGCCGTGTCGCGCAGCGGGGACAGGAAATCGCGGCGGACGTCCTCCGGGCTGGTGCGGGAGGCGTGCGAGGAGATGTTCACCGCCGCCACCACCTTGCCCGACCGGTCCCGGATCGGTGCGGCGATCGACCTCAGCCCCGCCTCCAGCTCCTGGTCCACCAGCGCCCAGCCCTGCTCGCGGATGCGGGCCAGCTCCTCCCGGAACTGCGCGGGCGTGGTGATGGTGTGCGGGCCCAGCGGCGCCAGGTCCACTTCGGACAGGTAGGCGTCCAGGCCGGCGGGCGGCAGGTCGGCCAGCAGGACCCGGCCCATCGAGGTGGCGTAGGCGGGGAAGCGGGTGCCGATGTTGATCGACACCGTCATGATCCGCGAGGTGGGCACCCGCGCCACGTAGACGATGTCCGGGCCGTCCAGCACCGACACCGACGCCGACTCGTGCACCTCGGCGACCAGCCGCTCCAGGTAGGGCTGGGCGATCTCCGGCAGCGAAATGCTGGACAGGTACGCGAAACCGAGCTCCAGCACGCGCGGCGTCAGCGCGAACACCCGGCCGTCGGTCCACACGTAACCCAGGTGCACCAGGGTGTGCAGGAAGCGCCGGGCCGCCGCGCGCGACAGGTCCGTCGCGCGGGCGACCTCGGACAGCGTCATCTCGGGCTTGGACTCGTCGAAGGCGCGGATCACCATGAGCCCGCGCGCCAGCGACTGCACGTAACCGCTGGTCGGCTCGGACGCGGACTCCATGGCGGATCTCCTGGCTCAGTCGGACTGCTCGTCGCCCAGGATCGTATTGGCGATCGCGAAGGCGCTGTTGGCGCGGGGTACCCCGGCGTAGACCGCGACGTGCATCAGGACCTCGCGGATGTGCTCGGGCGGCACGCCGTTGCGGCGTGCTGCCTTGACGTGCATGGCGAACTCGTCCTCGCAGCCCACCGCGGCCAGGATCGCCAGCGTCAGCATGCTGCGGGTCCGCCGGTCCACCCCGTCGCCGCTCCACAGCTCACCCCAGGCGTAGCGGGTGATGAAGTCCTGGAAGCCCTCGGTGAAGGGCGTGGTCCTGGCGTTGGCGCGGTCCACGTGCTCGTCGCCGAGGACCTCCCGGCGCACGCCCATGCCCTGCTCGCGGCGGGTTCCGTCATCGGACATCAGAGGCTCCTCGTGAAGTGCTCCAGCAGCAGCCGGTTGACCGATTCGGGCTGCTCGGCGTTGGCCAGGTGCGCGGCGGGCGAGAGCACCTCCAGGCGAGCGCCCGCGACGGCGGCGGCGATCTGCTCGGCGTGCGCCGGGGGAGTGGCCGGGTCCTCGGCACCGGCGATCACCAGCGTCGGGGCGCTGATCCGGCCGAGCCCGTCCAGCAGGTCCATGTCGGCGATGGCCTCGCAGCACCCCGCGTAGCCCTCGGCGTCGGCCGCGGCGAGCATGCCGCCGAACTTCGCGACGACGTCCTCCCGGCCGGCCAGCGCGGGGGTGAACCACTTCGGCAGCGACGGTTCGACCATCGCCGCGGTGCCCTTCTCCCGCACCAGCGCGGCGCGCTCGCGCCACATCGATGCCGGGCCGAGCTCGGCGGAGGTGCAGATCAGCGCCAGCCGGTCGACGCGCTCGGGTGCGTGCTCGGCCAGCCACATGCCGGTCATGCCGCCCAGCGACACCCCGGCGAAGTGCGCCTTGCGGATGCCCAGGACGTCCAGCAGCGCGAGCACGTCCCCGCCGAGCTGCTTGAGGCTGTACGGGCCGGGCTTGCCCGGGCTCGCGCCGTGGCCGCGCTGGTCGTAGCGCAGCACCTGGAACTCCTGCGCCAGCGCTGGGACCTGCGCGTCCCACAGGGTCAGGTCGGTGCCCAGCGAGTTGGACAGCACCACCACCGGGGCGCCGTCCGGCCCGGTCAGTTCGTAGTTGACGTTCACCGCTTCTCCAATTCGGCGTGTGCGGTCAGTGCGCGGTCGATGAAGGCGGGCGCGGAGCCGAGGTAGCCGGCCGGTTCGGTGGCCGCGACGACCTCGTCCTCGGACAGCACGGCCCGCACCCGCTGGTCGGCCAGCAGTTCGGCGCGCAGCGACGTGCCTTCCCGCACCGCGCGGCGGCACAACCCGGCGACCAGCTCCTGAGCTCCGGTGCGGCCGAGCGATTCCATCAAGCGGCCCGCCGCGCTCTCGGCCATCACCAGTCCGCGGGTCAGGTCGAGGTTGGCGGCCATCTTCTCGGGGTGCACCCGCAATCCGGTGAGCAGCCGCCGGGTCTGCGCCGATGCGGCGGCGACCAGCCGCAGCAGCTCGGTCAGCGGTTCCCACTCGGACTGCCAGGCCCCGGCGGCGCGCTCGTACTCCTGGGGCATCGCCGACAGCAGCGTCGCGACCAGGCCCGGCACGCGCCGGGTCGCGGCGGTCACCAGCACCGCCGACACCGGGTTCTGCTTGTGCGGCATGGCCGATGAGCCACCGGCCTGGCCGTCGGCGAGCTCGCCGACCTCGGTCTGCGCGTGCAGCTCGACGTCCTGGGCGATCTTGCCGAGCGCCCCGGCTGCCGTCCCCAGCGCCCCGGCCAGCTCGGCGATGCGGGTGCGGTCGGTGTGCCACGGCACCACCGGCTCGGCGAGTCCCAGCTCGGTGGCGAGCAGTGCGAGCACCCGGACGCCGCCGGTGTCGAGCGCGGAGAGCGTGCCCGCGGCTCCGCCGAACTGCACGGCCAGCCGCCCGCGAACCCGCTCCAGCGCGGTGACCGCCTCGTCGAGCGAGACCAGCCAGGTCGCGCAGCGGCAGCCGAACGTCGTGGGCAGCGCCTGCTGCAGCAGCGAGCGGGCGATCATCACCGTGTCGCGATGCTGCTCGGCCAGGCGCGCGCACTCGTCCGCGGCCGCGCGCAGATCATCGAGGATCAGCTCCAGGACGTCCCGTGCGACCAGCATCGCGGCCGTGTCGATCACGTCCTGGCTGGTGGCTCCCCGGTGCACGTGCGGTTTGGCGTCGTCGTCGAGCAGGGCGGTCAGGTCCCGCACCAGCGCGATCACCGGCGTCGCCGAGGACACCGCGCGCTCGGCGACCGAGTCGACGTCGAACAGCTCCACCCGGCAGTGCCGGGCGATCTCCTCCGCCGCCGGGAGCGGTATCACCCCGGCCTCGGCCTGCGCGGTGGCCAGCGCCGACTCGAAGTCCAGCATCGCCTGCAGCCACGCCGCTGCGGAGGTCCGCTCGGCGACCGCCGGGGTGCCGAACATCGGGCCGAACAGGCCGTCAGATCGCGAAGAATACGGTTTCGTCATCGCCCTGGATCCGGATGTCGAAGCGGTAGCCCTGGTCGTCCGGGGTCGCCAGCAGCGTGCCCCGGCGTGCTGGATCCACTGTAGACAGCACCGGGTCGGCGGCGTTGGCCTGCTCCTCGTCCGGGAAGTAGACGCGGGTCACCACCCGGTTCAGCATGCCGCGGGCCAGCACGGTCACGTTGATGTGCGGCGCCTCGGTCGCCCCGCCCGGTGCGGGCAGCGGGCCGGGCTTGACGGTGCGGAACCAGAACTCGCCGTCGGCGTCGGTCGGGCAGCGGCCGAAGCCCTGCCAGGACGAGGACTCCGGGCGCGGATCGTCCGGGTGGTCGAAACGGCCCCGCGCATCGGCCTGCCAGATCTCGACCACGCCGTCCGGGATCGGGTCTCCCGCGCCGTCGAGGAGCCGACCGCGCAGCAGGAACGAGCCGGGCGTGCCGTCGGCGACGACCTCCGGGCCCTCGGCCCACAGGATCCCGCCGGGCAGGGCGTAGAACGGGCCGACGGTCTGCGACGGTGTGGTGGCGGGGGGAGTGGAAGCACCCATCAGTCGTCGTCCTCCTCTTCCTCGTCCTCGAACACGGTGGCCTGCGAGCCGCGCAGCACGATGTCCCACTTGTAGCTCAGCGCCCACTCCGGCACCGTCGTGTCCAGGTCGAAGCGGGAGATCATCCGCTCGCGGGCCCGCTCGTCGCGCACCGAGTTGAAGATCGGGTCCTGGTGGAACAGCGGGTCGCCGGGGAAGTACATCTGGGTGATCAGGCGCTGGGTGAACGCCTGCCCGAACAGCGAGAAGTGGATGTGCGCCGGGCGCCAGGCGTTGTCGTGGTTGCGCCACGGGTAGGCGCCGGGCTTGATGGTGACGAACCGGTAGTTGCCCTCGGCGTCGGTCATGCACCGGCCGGTGCCGGAGAAGTTCGGGTCCAGCGGCGCCGGGTGCCGGTCGCCCTGGTGCAGGTAGCGGCCCGCGGAGTTCGCCTGCCAGATCTCCACCAGCGTGTTGGGCACCGGCTTGCCGCCGGAGTCCAGCACCCGGCCGCTGACGATGATCCGCTCGCCCAGCGGCTCGCCGTCGTGCTGGGCGGTCAGGTCGTGGTCGTGCTCTCCGCAGCGGTCCTGGCCCAGCAGCGGGCCGGTGATCTCGGTGAGGTAGTGCGGCAGGTACTGCAGCGGCTGCTTGGGGTGGCGCAGCGCCGACGAGCGGTACTCGGGGGTGTCCAGCGCCGGGTGGGACAGCTCGTCGCGCTGGTAGTCCGGCAGGATCAGCCCGGCCGGCGACCGGGATTGGTGAGTGGTCATGCTGCCCCGCCTCTCCGGGATTCGCAGTGGTGGTCGCGGTTGGGAGCGATCTCGCGTGGTGGTGGGTTCTCGTGGCTGGGTCGCGCCGCGATCCGCCGAGGTGCCGTTGAGCGGGTCTCCGGTTGACACCGCGGGTGTCGGGCGGCTTCTCGTGCTCTGCTCATTCGATGGTGGCCTTCAGCTCCCGCAGGACCGCCAGCTCGGTCTCGGTCGGCGGCGCCAGCTCGGTGGGCGCGTCGACGGCCTTCAGCGGCCACCCGGCGGCGGCCCTGGCCTGCTCGACGGTCGCGCCGGGGCTGAGCTGGGTGAGGGTGAGCTCGCAGGTGTCCGGGTCGGGTTCGAGCACGCCCAGGTCGGTGATCACCTTGACCGGTCCCCGGCCGCGCAGCCCGAGCGCCTCCCGGTCGCCCTTGCCGGTGCCGTAGCCGACGGAGGTGACGAAGTCGAGCCGGTCGACGAAGCTGCGCGGGCTCATCCGCATCACGATGAGCACCTCCCGGCAGGACGCGGCGATCTCCGGAGCGCCACCGGCGCCGGGCAGCCGGACCTTCGGGTCGGCGTAGTCGCCGCCGATGACGGTGGTGTTGATGTTGCCGAAACGGTCGACCTGCGCGCCACCGAGGAAGCCGATGTCGATGCGGCCGGGCTGCAGCCAGTAGTTGAAGATCTCCGGCACGCTGATCACCGAGTCGGCGGTGTCGGCGAGCACGCCGTCGCCGATGGACAGCGGCAGCCGGTCGGGCTTGGCGCCCAGCGTGCCCGATTCGTAGATCAGCACCAGGCCCGGGGCGTGCGTGCGCCGCGCCAGGTTGGCGGCGGTGCTGGGCAGGCCGATGCCGACGAAGCAGGCCGCACCGTCGCGCAGCGACCGGGCGGCGCCGACGGTCATCATCTCGTCCGCGGTGAACTCGGTCGTCATCGCGCGCTCCTCTCCCGCTTGACCTCGGTCTCCAGCCAGTCGGCGAACTTCTCCCGGTCCCGGCCGATCGGATCCCACTGCTGGTAGTAGGCGTTGTCGCGCTCGTAATAACCCTGCGCGTAGGACGGGTGGGCGCCACCCGGGACCTCGGCGACGGCGGTGACGACCCACTGCGGCAGCACCACCGCGCCGGGCCGCGGGGTCAGCTCGTCGACGATCTCCTCGACGGTCACCAGCGAGCGCTTCGCGGCGAGCACGGTTTCCTTCTGCACGCCGGTGATGCCCCACATCTGCACGTTGCCCGCCCGATCGGCCTGCTGCGCGTGGATGATGCCGACGTCCGGGTTGAGCGCGGGCACGGCGGTCAGCTGCTCACCGGTGAACGGGCACTCGATCGGCTTGATCGTGTCGGTCTGCGCGGGCAGGTCGGTGCCGCGGTAGCCGCGCAGCACCGCGAACGGCAGCCCGGAGGCGCCCGCGGCGTAGCGGTTGGCCATCCCGGCGTGGCTGTGCTCCTCGATCTCCAGCGGGACCGGCCAGGAGTTCTGGATGGCGTCGCGGAACCGGTGCAGCGAGCCGACGCCGGGGTTGCCGCCCCAGGAGAAGACCAGCTTGCGCGCGCAGCCGGCGCCGATGAGCTGGTCGTAGACGATGTCGGGCGTCATCCGGATCAGCGTGAGGTCCTTGCGGCCCTGCCGGATGATCTCGTGCCCGGCGGCGACCGGGATCAGGTGGGTGAAGCCCTCCAAGGCGATGGCGTCCCCGTCGTGGACGAGCTCCGCGATCGCTTCGTCGAGCTGCAGGATGCGTGCCACCCCGACCACTCCTCGCTTGTGCGCATAGTGAACACGTGTGCTTTCTGCGAACAATAGGCTTGCGCGTTGAGCCAGGTCAAGGACGCGAACCCGGTTTCCCGCCGGCCGGCACTCGAGCCGGGGGCCGCACGGGACGTGGGAAGATCACCAGGTGAACGAGCATTGGGAGGTCGTCGTGCACAACGACGACAGCCAGTCGGCTCTGCTGGCCGCATTCGTCCTGCGCGAGCTGTGCGCGCTGGAGATCCCCGAGGCGGGCAGGCTCGCCCAGGAGATCGAGGCGGAAGGAGTGGCGCAGGTGGGCCGCTTCCCCGACCAGGCCCAGGCCGAGGACCTGGTGGTCGCCCTCCAGCGGCACGGACTGCACGGGGCGGTGCGGCCGCTGTGACGGAGCTGCCCGACCACGACTTCTTCGCCGCACTCCCGACCAACGGCGGGATCGCGGTGCGCATGGCCGACAACGTGGCGACCGTGCTGGCGCATCGCGCTGACCGGCTCATCGCGTTCCTCGACCGGGGCGAGCTGGAGAAGCGGCGTTCCGGTTTGTTCGGCCGGGTGACCACGGAATCCGACGTGCTGCGCCGGATGTTCCCGGACGCCTACCGGGATCCTTCGGAAGCCGAGGCGTTCCGCGCTCGGCACGAGAACGCGCTCCGGGACAGCGCCGCGGCACACCGGGTCCGGGACCGGCTGCGCAGCGGCTCCACGTTCGTCGTGCCGGAACCCGAGGTGGACGACTGGATCGTCACCTGCTCACTCGCCCGCCACCTGGTCGCGGGCAGGAGATCTCGGCGACCGGGCATGGAGTTCTGGTGGATGAACTACGTCTGCGACGCCCTCGTCGATGCGGTGCTGCGGCGGGAGTTCATGCAGACCGGGGACTGGGAGTTCCGCCGCCGCGCGCCGGAGCCCGGCTGAGCCCGGGCGGTCAGAGGTCGCCGGCCTCGGGCAGGCCGTCGGAGGGGAGGCCGAAGACGGTGACGGCGGCCTCCGCGGCGGCGGTCGCCTGCAGGTACCCGGTCTCGCCCCAGGAGAGCAGGTCGCCGACCTTGCCGGGGTGCACCAGCAACCGCCGGTAGGTGCGGCCGCTGTCCGGGTCCGGCGCGGCCGGGTGCACCAGGCTGATCACCGCGGCCATCCGCACCTGCGCGTACGGCGCGATCCCGTCGTCCACGCACTGGTAGCCCAGGTAGTGCGGCTCGCCGATGTCGACGGTGACCTCTTCCATGGTCTCCCGCCGCAGGATGTCGCAGTACTCGACCTCGCCGGGCTCGGGGCGGCCACCGGGCAGCGTGTGCTTGGTGCCGTCGACCCGCAGCAGCACCCGGCCGTCGGGCACGAACAGGAACCCGTACACCTGCCGCACCGGCAGACCCACGGGCACGGAGCAGGTGTGCCAGCTGAACCTGGGCATCGGCGATCCCTCCCACGACGCTGAGAAAGATCACCTTAGCCGAGAACACCCGCCAACCGCGCGATCGCCGCGCTCCGTTCGGCGGAAGTCGAGGACCGTCCTGCCTGCTGAGGTAGGGGTTCGCAGGTGCGTCCGGACTCGGTCTGCTTGCTCCACCCGGAGGACTTCGCGGACGTGCGGGCGGATTCCAGCGGCTGCCGGGAGCAGGCGGTCCGGATCGCTTCGCCGACGGCCGCTGTCAGGCCTCGCTGCGGATGCCGAGTTGGGCGCAGGTCTGGGCGTCGAGGTAGTCGAGGGCGAGGCGGCGGAAGACGTAGTCCGGCAGCGAGTGGGCGTAGCCGATGTCCGGGTCGGACACCGGGCCGCGCGGGTCGAACTGCGCGCCCGCGTACTTCGCCACGTAGGACTCCAGCGGCACGCCGTGCTGCAGGCCCAGCGAGACAGCGGCGGACAGGCTGTCCAGGAAGCCGCTGAGCGGGCTGCCCTGCTGGTCGATGCTCACCCAGACCTCGCCGAGCTTCCCGTCCGGGTAGGCGTTGGTGGTCAGGTGCCCGGCGACGCCGCCGATGTCGAACCGGACGGTGTAGCCGCGACGGCGCCGCGGCGGGTGCTGCCGGGCAGCGCCCTGGTCCATCCGGATGAGCTGGCGCCTGCGCTGCGCCGTGGCGACGTCGGTGCGGGCCATGCCGGGAGGGCTCCTTCGGATCTGTCGTCCTTTATGGACGATCAACGACCGTACCTCAGCGGTGCGCCGCGCCCGCGTTCGGGTTGCCGCTTCAGCTCCGCCGGCGAGCACGCAGCGTTCCGTCCGACAACGCCACTTCGGTTCCGAACTCGGCGCTGATCCGGGTGAGCGTGGCGTGCAGCCACTCGGCGTCGGCGTCCGACGCCGGGTGCAGGCGCATCCGCCTGGCCTGCATCGGCACCATGCGCAGCTCGACCAGTTCGCCGGTCGGCGTCAGCGAGGCGAAGAACAGCAGGCGGAGGTCGTCCCGGTAGTGCTCGTAGCCGGGGATCCCCTCGTAGTCGTCGATGAGATCGCCGCAGCCGTAGAGCACCAGCCGCCCGCGGTAGACCTCGATCGGCCGGGGGTGGTGCGAGGAGTGCCCGTGCACCACGTGCACCCCGCCGTCGATCAGCCGGTGCGCGAAGCCGATCTGCTCCGCGGTCACCGGGTACTGCCAGTTGGTGCCCCAGTGCAGCGAGACGACCACGAGGTCCCCGGGCCTGGTCTGCTCGCGGATCTCGGCGGTCAGCCGGGCCGCCCGCCGATCGGAGAGATCCGGCAGGAAGTTGACGCCCGAGCGCTGCGAGGTCGCCGCCCAGCCACCGGGGATGCCGCTCGATGCGGCGCCGCAGCCGAAGACCGCCACCCGCCCGTGCGGAGTGCCGACCAGCGCCGGGCGGTGCGCTTCGGCGGCATCGCGCCCGGCGCCCGCCCAGCGGAGTCCGGCGCGGGACAGCGAGTCGAGCGTGTCGGCCAGCCCCTGGCGGCCGAAGTCCAGCACGTGGTTGTTCGCCAGGTTGCACACGTCCGGGCGGGCCACCCGCAAGCAGTTCACGTTGGCCGGGTTCATCCGGTAGTGCAAGCCCTTGTCGGCGGCGAAGTGGTCGCTGCGGGTGATGCTGGACTCCAGGTTGATCACGCGCACGTCGGGCGCGGACTCCTCGATGATCCGCAGCGCCTTGCCCCAGGGCCAGGAGTAGCCGACCGGGCAGCGGATCGTGCCGTTGCGCTCCTCGGCGGAGGCGACGTAGCTGCGCGCGTCCCGCAGGTAGCGCTCGCGCAGTGCGGGATCGCCCGGGTGCGGCAGGATCTGGTCGACCCCGCGACCGGGCATCACATCGCCGCACAGGAACAGCTTCACGGCGCGAGCACGACCCAGACCTGGCCGGGTCCGACCGGCAGGGGCTCGCCGGAGGGGCCGGTGTAGGTGGCTGCGGCGTCCGGGGCCGGGCGGGACCAGGTGCCGTCGAAGGCGCGGCCGTCGCGCAGGACCACCACCGATCCGGTTCCGACGGTCTCGGCGATCGGCGAGGGGTTGCCCGCCGCGTCGCGGATGTCGGATTGGCGTTCGCGCACCTGCTGGATCACCACGGTCGGCGGGCTGAGGCGACCGGTGTCGGCCGCCGCGTAGGGCTCGCCGTCCATCGAGACCTGCCAGCGCCGGTCCGGTTGCGACCAGGAGAACTCCACCGTGGCGGACGGGAAGTGGACCTCGTAGTGGTCGGTCGGGGTGCCGCCCGCCGGGACCGGACCGGCGACCAGCCGGTTCCGGGGCGGCCAGTCGGCGCCGGGCGGCAGCTTGGCGGGGTCGAGGAACAGGTTGTGCGGAACCGGGCGCGTCCTGTCGCGGGAATAGGCGGCGGGTTCGTTGGCGTCGGAGGCATCGGTCAGCGGGGCCGCGGCGATCCGGGGAAGCAGTTCGGGCGCCGCGCCGGAGTAGGCCAGGGTCGGGTGGCCGAACTGGGGGAGCAGCTCGGCGTCGGTCTCCCGCGCGCTGCGCACCGGGCCGATCCGGGGCGGCAGGTCATCGGTGAAGATCGCCAGCAAGCGGCTGTAGCCGCCTTCGACCGGCTCCACGTAGATCAGGTTCGCCGCGCCGATACCGACCGGTGGGCGCGCGTCCGCCACGTTGTCGATCTTGACCGCCAGCACCGGCGCAGCGGGTTCGGCACGCGGTGGCTCGCACGCGACTCCGCCGAGCACCGCGAGCACGATCAGCGCTGCGCCGGACAGTCCGCGCAGCAGTCCGCGCCGCATGGAATGGTCCTCTCCGGCTCCCAGGCTACGCCGGTCAGCGCCAGGCGAAGACCGGCTGCTCCAGGTCGGCGACCCGGGTGTGCCGGTCGTGCAGCACGACCTCGCGGAACTGGTGCAGCACGGCCGCGGTCGGCGCGTGGACGAGCGTGTCCAGGATCGGCAGCTGGATGACCGGGCGGTCCGATTCGGCGATCCGCACGAAACGCGGCGCGACGTCCAGGTCGGTCAGCGGCACCAGGTCGACCCCGGCCACCTCGGCGGGGTTGGGCGCCAGCGGCGGCGCCTCGCCGATCCACACCACGATCGGCGTGATCACGTAGCCGGAGCGGGTCGCGTAGTCGTCCAGCCTGCCGAGCACGTCGTGCTCGGCCGCGGACACGCCGAGCTCTTCGCGCAGTTCGCGCAGCGCAGCGCGCGGTGCGTCCTCGCCCGGGTCCAGGCGTCCGCCGGGCAGCGCGAACTGGCCCGCGTGCGCGCGCAGCGTCGCGGCCCGCCGCGTCACCCAGACGCCGAGCTCGCCGTCCTCGCTGGCCAGCGCGATGGTCACCGCCGCGGCCCGGCGGTCGTGCAGCGGGATGTGGGTGGTGTGGAACCGGCTCAGGCGGGTGGCGATGTGGCGGCGGACTTCACCGGGGTCGGGCATCGGGGATCCTCTCAACCGGGGCCGCGGCCCTCGTCCGGCCGACCGCGCGCACCCGCATCTTTGCACGGAATCGCGAAATAAGTTAGTCTTGCTAACCGTCAACGGGGCAGTTCTCGCCCGCGGCGCCGATCGCGCCGGGCGATTCGAACCGAGTGCAGCGCCGCACCCCCGACCTGCTCGCGAGGAGTTCCCTTGACCGAGGCACAGCCGAGCTCGCTGGTGCGCACCCTGGCATCGGCGCTGTGGTTCCCGATGTTCTTCATCGTCGGGTTCATGGTCTGCTACCTCCTGCCCTTCCACGCCCCGGCCCCGCACGACATGCCGGTCGCGGTGGTCGGCGACCAGGCCGCGCAGCAGCTCGGATCGGCCTTCGAGCAGAAGATGCCGGGTGGTGTCGACGTCTCGGCCGTGCCCGATGCGCAAGCGGCGCGAGAGGCGATCACGCAGCGCGACGCCGTCGCCGCCTACGACCCGGCGCACGGCGAGCTGTTCTACGCCAAGGCCAACGGATCGGCGCTGCAGATGGTGCTGCAGCAGATGTTCACCCCGGTCGCCTCCGCCGCCGGTCATCACCTGGTGCTGACCGACCTGGCGCCATCGGCGCCGGGCGATGTGATGGGCACCGGCCTGTTCTACTGCCTGCTTGCTCTGAACATCCCGCCCTACATCACCGTGATGATGCTGCTGCGGGCCGCGCTGAGCACCCGGCAGAAGCTCCTCGCGCTCGTCGGGGTGGGCGCTTTCGGGTCGGTGGTCTGCTACTTCGCCGCGCTGTCCATGGACGTCATCCACGCCGAGCCGGCCCTGATCCTCATCGGCTTCCTGCTCACGCAGGCGGTCGCCTGGCCGACCTTCGGGCTGGTGCCCTACGTCAAGCAGTTCATCCCCGGCGTGGCGATGGGCTTGTTCGTGCTGCTGAGCATGCCCTCCAGCAGCGGGGCCATCCCGAAGGAGCTGGTTCCGGAGTTCTTCCAGTCGCTGCACCGGTTCCTGCCGCTCGGGCAGGCGGTCGACTCCATGCGCGGGATCCTGTACTTCGACGGGGCCGGGGCGCTGCCCGCCGTCGCGGGGTTGTGCGCGTGGTTCGCGGTGGGCGCGGCGCTGGTGGCGTTCAACCAGGTGCGGGCCAAGCGGAAGCGGGCTTCGGATCCCGAGGTGGTGACCACTGCGGGCACCTACGAGCACGAGGACGACAGCGATGTCGTCGTGGACCCGGTGCTGGAGGCGCCGAAGCCCCGCCACCACCGCACGCTCGCGGGAACCGTTCGCGGCGTCGACGGGCGCGGGGTTGCCGGGGCGATCGTCACCGTGACGGATGCCAACGGCGTGCAGCTGGCACATCTGGTGACCAGCGGAGCGGGCGAGTACGAGGTGCACGACCTGCCCGGGCGGTACGTCACCGTCGTCGCTTCCGCGGCGGGGATGCGGCCCGCCGTGGACCGGATCATGGTCCGGGCCGGGCGGATCGACGGGTGCGACTTCGTGCTGGCCGCCGAGGAGCAGGTCGGGGCCGGGCGCGCCTAGAGCAGCTTGATGTCCTCGATGAGCCAGCGCTCCTCGACGCGCAGGAGCGTCATCTGCATCCGGTTCCGGTCGATCCGGGGCTGAGGGTTGTTCACGTTGGTGATCTCCTGGTCGACGAACAGCGTCACCACGGCTCGCTGCAGATCGGCTTCGGCGATTCCGGCGGAGAGCACCGAGCCCTTGGACACCGCGCGGTTCTGCCTGATCAGCTCGGTCAGGCTGGCGCTGATCTCCCGGTACTGCTCGGCGAACTGACCGTGCGAGTTCGCGGTGATGGCGGCGAAGTTGCGGTTCAGGCTGGTGAAGTCGTAAGTGGACAGATCCGCGGCGTAGGTGCGCGCCGCCTCCAGCGCGGTGCGGCGGGCGTCTTCGACGGCCCGCGCCTGGTGCAGCTGGATCCCGAAGGTGCCCAGCACCGCGAGGACGGCGACGAGCAGCGCGATGGCGAGCAGGACCTTCGGGCGGCGGATCCGCCTCGGTCCTCCGGAGGTGTCGGTCATCAGCGAACTCCTTGCAGCGGGACGGAATACCAGGACCGCGGGCCGAGGACGGCTGCCTGGCCGCCCGCGGTGCCGAGCCGGAAGCCTGCCGGGGTCTGGCCGGTGGCCGGGTCGTAGGTGGTCATCGCCGGGCGCGGGGCGTTCGCCGCGCCGCGCTGGCCGAGGCCGGGTCGATCGGCCGGGCAGTGCCGGTCCAGGTCGGCTTCGCGGGGTTGGACCGCGGTGGGGGAGCGGCGTTCGGTCGCGGTGGCGCAGATCGGGCCCTGGGTGCCGATCAGGTAGAGGTCGGCGGTGTCGCCGTGCACCACCGAGCCGAGCCCGGACAGCGCTTCCGGCAGCGAGATGAGCAGCTGGTCCAGGGCCGGGGCGCGGACCGCGACGATCTGACCTGTGGTGACCAGGTTGCCCAGCAGCGCGGTCGTGGCCGGGTCGTTGCGCGCGAACAGCTCCGCCAGGCGCCGGGTGGCGCCGGGCGCGGTGTCCAGGACCCGGTCGAGCTGCGGCTGGTGCGCCCGGATCTGCGCGGTCAGCGAGCGCAGACCGGCCGCCAGCTCGCGGATCCGGTCGCCGGAACCGGCCAGCTCGCGGCTGCCGGTGACCAGGCGGTCGAGCTGCGGCCGGTGTTCGCGCGCGGTTTCCAGCAGGATCGCGGAGTTGTCCAGGATGCGGGTCAGCTCGGGGCCCTTGCCCGCCAAACCGGTGGACAGCGCTTCGGTGACCGCGGCGACGTCCTCCGGGCGCAGTTGCTCGGTGAGCTCGGTGAAGTGCACCAGCAGGGTGTCCAGCGGGATCGGGCGTCGCGTGCGCTCGGCTTCGATGACGCTGCCGTCGCGTAGGTACGGCCCGGAGTCGCTTGCGGGTTGCAGGTCCACGGTCTGCACCGCCAGCGGTGTGGCCATGCTGATCACCGCGTCGCTGTCGGCCGGGACGCGCGTGCCGGGGTGCAGCGCGAGCCGCACCGACACCGCGCCTCCACCGGGGTCGATGCGGACCTCGGAAACGGTGCCGACGACCACGCCCCGGTAGGTGACCTGCGAGCTCGGCGTGATCGACGCCGCGTCGGGCAGGCGCACGGTCACGCGGACCGGGTCGCGCAGCGCTCCGGGCCCGGCCACGTTGGTGATCACGTAGTAGGTGCACGCGATGCTGATCACCAGGAACAGTGCGAGCTGGGCCAGTACGAGGCGGCGGTTCATCGGGTACCTCCGCGCAGGATCGAGTCGACACCGCCCGCGGCGGGCGGCGGCATCGGTGCGCCGGGCGCGAGCAGCTGCACCACGGTTCCCGGCACGTCGAGCGTCCCGTTGAACAGCACGTAGTCGCCGGGAGCGGCCTGCTGGATCAGCGCGAAGAAGCGGCGCAGCGAGTCCGCAGCGGTCGCCAGCCCGCCGTCGAGCGAGCGCAGGTCGGCCAGCACCGGCCGGAACTTCTCGACCTGCGTGATCAGCGACTCGTCGGTCTGCTCCACCAGCGATGCGGTGGCGGCGCTCAGCGCGGCGGTGCTGTCCAGCAGGTTTGTGAAGCGCTCGCGTTCGGCCAGCAGCACGTCGATCGCGGGCCGCACCCGGGTCAGGGCGGCCTCCAGCGTAGCCCGGTCGTCGGCGAGGTGCTGCGAGGTCGCGTGCACCGAGTCGATGAGCCGGGTGAGTTCTCCTCGGCGCTCGTCCAGGGACGCCAGGGTTCGCTCCAGGTCTCCGAGCAGGTCCCGGACCTGCTGCTCGCGGCCGCTGAGCGCGGTGTTGAGCTCGGTGACAACGGTCTTCGCCTGGTCGAGGCCTGCGCCGTTGAGCAGGGTGCTGGCGGCGGCGAGCGCGTTCTCCACGTCCGGGCCGCGGGAGGTCTGTTCGAGCGGGATCACCGAGCCGTCGGTGAGCTCGGGCCCGCCCGGTGCGGGTGGTGGTTGCAGGACGACGAACTCCTCGCCCAGCGGTGAGGCGAGTTCGAGGCGCGCGGTCGTTCCGGCCGGCAGCCGCACCCCGGGTTCGATGTCGAGCTCGACGAGCGCGCGGAAGTTCTCGGTGCTGATGTCCGACACGCTGCCCACCACGGCCTGGCCCAGCCGCACCGCCCCGCCCATCGGCAGCCGGCCGACGTCGCTGAACACCGCGGTGACCTGGTATCCCGAACCACCGGTTCCGATGGGCGCGTTCTGCAGGCTGAGCCCGCAGGAGGTGGTCAGCAGCACCGAGGCGAGCGCGAGGCGTTTCACCGGCCGCCTCCCAGCACCGCGCGCAGCGGTTCCAGATCGGGCGGGAACGGCACCGGGTTGGTGATGCCCGCCCCGGTGCACAGCGGCAGCGGCAGCTCGCGGCACAGGCGGGCGGTGGTGTCGAACTGGCCGAGGTTGGTGGAGAGGTTCAGCCGCAGCCGCAACCGCTGGTCCGGCGTGATGGCGCGGGTGAAGTTGTCCATCGCCAGCGGCATCGTGTCCAGCGTTTCGGCCAGCTCGCGCTGCCGGCCCGCCAGGGTGCCCGCGAACCGGCTCAGCTGCTCCAGATCGCCGTGGAGCTGCTCGCCGTGGCCGCGCACGAGCTCGTCGACGGCGAGCAGCACGTCGGACAGCTTCGCGAGCGCGTCGCCGATTTCCCCTTGCTGCGACTGGAAATCCGCAGCGGCCTGGGCGGTGGAGGCGGCCAGCGAGTCGACCGCGTCGCGGTGCTGCAGGAGCAGCTGGACCAGCTGGTCGAGGTCGTCGACCACCGCGCCGAGGTCGCCGCTGCCCGCGGCCAGCACTTCGCTGGCCCGCGACAGCTCGGTGATCGCATCGCGGATCTGCGGGCCGCGGCCGTCGAGCGCGGCCGCGCTGCTGCGCAGCAGTCCGTCGAGGACGCCGGGGTCGCCTCCCGAGGGGCCGAAGGCGGCCAGCAGCGAGTCCAGCGACGCGGCCAGCTGGTCGAACCGGATGGGGGAACGGGTGCGGTGCGCCGGGATCAGCGCGCCATCGGCCAGCCGCGGGCCGCCGGTGTGCGCCGGTCCCAGCTCGACGTAGCGGTCGCTGATGATCGCCGGGCTCATGATGTGGGCGCGCGCGTCGGCGGGCAGCGCGGTGTCGGCAGGCATGCTCATCCGCACCCGCACCGTCGCGCCCTGCGGCTCGACGGATTCCACCCGGCCCACCGCCACGCCGAGGATCGCCACCCGGCTGCCGGGGAAGATGCCGTCGGCGAAGGTGAAATCGGCGGCTACGCGCAGCTGCGGGCGCGGCGCCAGCAGGGTGAACCAGGCGCCGGTGACCAGGACGGCCAGCACGCAGCAGACGATCAGCGGCTTCCGGCTCATCGGCACCCCTCGAACAGCCCGGCCGCGCAGAGGACGTTGTCCGGCACCGGCCCCAGCGGTGCCGAGACATCGGCCCACGGCCCGTTCCCGGTGGCGTTGGACAGGTACCGGCCGGCCGGCCCGAGCCGCCGCAGGCTCTCGCCGATGGCCTGGTCGTTGCGGGCCAGGGAGTCGGTGAGCGCGTGCAGGTCGGCCAGCAGCGGATCCAGGACCTCGCGGTTGTCCACGACCAGCCGGTGCAGGTGGTCGACGACGGTGTGCACGTCGGTGATCAGCCTGCGGACCGCGGTCCGGCGCTGCTGGAGCGTGTCGACGACCAGTTGCGCATCACCCAGCAGCGCCACCAGGGTGTCCTGCTGCTCGATGAGCGTCGTGGTCAGGGTTCGCGTGCCGCGCAGCAGCTCCTGCAGTTGCGCACCGCGCTCGCCGATGAGCGCCGAAGCCGTGGCCACGCCGTTGAGCGCGTCGCCGAGCAGCTCGGGATCCTGCGGCGTCACCTCTTGCAGGGTTCCGATCATGCGCCGCAGCTGCGGCAGGTCGAGGCCTTCGGCGGTGGACGTCGCGTCGGACTGGAGCTCGTCGAGGCTGTAGGGCACCGAGGTCCGGTTCAGCGGGATCGTCGCGCCGGGGGAGAGCTGTCCCGGCCCGGCGGATTCCACGCCCAGGTACCGGGTTCCGAGCACCGTGCGGAGCTTGATCGAGGCGGTGGTGCTGCCACCGAGGGCGTGCTCGCTGTCCAGCCGGAAGGAGACGCGCACCCGGTCCCCGGCCAGCGCCACGCCGGTCACCCGGCCCGATGGCACTCCGGCCAGCATGACCTGGGTGCCCTCGGTGAGCCCGGCGGCGTTGCCGAACTCGGCGTGATACTCGTCGGTGCGCAGCGCGAACAGCACCCGGGGCGCGGCCACCGACGCGGCCAGCACCAGCAGCACCACGATCGCACCGATCGCCCCGTTGATCAGGACTTTCCTCATCGGCACACCTCCGTGTGCGGGCCCGCCCCGAGATCCACCTGGACGTCGTCGACGGCGATGCTCAGGTTGCAGAGGTAGACGTTGACCCACGACCCGTAGCCGGTCGTGCGGTCGAGGGTGTTCAGGAAGGCGGGCATCTCCTGCACCGCACCGTCGATCCGCGCCTGGTTGCGCACCAGCATCGCGGTGATCTCCTGCACCGAGCGCACGTCGTGGGACAGCTGCGGCCCGAGACCGTCGAGCAACCGCGCCAGCGAGCCCGCGGCCTCCGCACCGCTGTCGATGGCCGCGGTGATCGACTCCCGGGCGGCCGCGGTCTCCGCGGCCAGGCGCCCGAGCCCGTCGACGAGCACGCGCAGGTCGTCGCGCCGCTGCCGCACCGTCGCCAGCACGGCGTCGAGGTTGTCGATCACCTCGCCGAGAACCTCGTCGCGGGCGGCCAGCGTGCCGGTCAGCGACACGATCCGCGTCAGCAGCGCGGTCACGGTGCCGCCCTCGCCCTGGAAGACCGCGACGATCTCGCGCGCCAACTGGTTGACCTGCGCGGGTTCCAGCGCCTCGAAGAGCGGTTTGAACCCGTTGAGCAGCACGGTCAGGTCCAGCGCTGGGCGGGTGCGCTCCACCGGGATCGTCGCGCCCGGCGGCAGCGGCGGACCGCCCTGGCCCGGGGTCAGCGCCAGCGAGCGGGCACCGGTGAGGTCGGCGTAGCGGACCACGACGAGCCCGGTGGCCGGAACGGGTTGCTCGGCGCGGACTTCGAAGTCCAGTTCGGCGAACCCGTTCCGCGCGGCGACCGCGGTCACCGTCCCGACCCGCACCCCGGCGACGGTGACGTCGCTACCCGGCTGCAGGCCCGCCGCGTCGGTGAACACCGCGCGGTAGGGCACCGTCCGGCCGGTCAGCGGATTCGTCAGCGTGTTGACCACGACGACACCGCAGAACAGCGACACGACGACGAAGGCGGCGAACCGGAATGCGGGGCTCACGGCGTGACTACCTCCGTTCCACGCACCAGCGGGCCCAGCAGCAGGCCCAGCGAATCGGTGGCGGGCGGCTGGCCGGGCAGCAGCGGTGCGAGCCGGTGCAGCGCGTCGCGCTCCTGGGGACCGCCCACCGGGCCGATCGGGCCGCGCGCATCGCCGCAGTTCGGCCCGGACATCCCGGGATAGCGGGGGCAGTCCTCGGGGCCGTAGGGGTAGGGCCGGTGCAGCGTCGCGGACATGCGGATCTTGAAGAAGCCGGTGGACAGCGAGCGGTTCGCACCGTCGAGGAAGGCGTTCAGGCCGTCCACGCTCTCGCGCACCGCGCCCGGATGGCGCCCCAGCGCGCCGGCGACCGGGTCGGTGGAGCGCACGAGGCGGATGATCCGCTGCGAGTTCGCATCGACGAACCGCCGCGACTGATCGGTGAACGCCAGCCCGGCCCCGAGCAGATCGCCGATGTCCTGCTCGCGCCGCACGATGGTGCCCGACAGCGCGACGGCGTCGTCCAGCGCGCGCACCGCATCCGGTGCCGCTGCGGCGATGTCGTCGGCGAGCGCGGCGAGATCGGTGAGGTCTTCGCCGGTCAGCGGAGGGTCGGCGGCCAGCTGGGAGGCGTCGTCGAGCAGCTCGCCCAGCCGCTCGCCCCGCCCGCGCAGCGCCTCGGCGAGTGCGGCGAGCGAGACCTGCAGCTGCGCCGGCCGCAGCGAATCGACCAGCTCGTAGAGGCGGCTGTAGGAGTGGTAGAGCTGCATGGTCGGCCGCGAGTCGTCGGCGGCGAGCTGCGCACCGGGAGCCAGCGCCGTGCCGTCGGAGACTTCCGGAGCGAGCAGGTCGAGGTACTGGTCGCCGAACACGGTGCGCGGCATCAGCCGGACCCGGACGTCGCCGGGGATGTCGGCGAAGCTGCCGGGCTCCATCCGCAACGTCAGCCGGGAGCCGGAGAGCCCGGGCTCGACGGCCGCCAGCCGGCCGACGCGCACTCCGCGGTACTGGACGGGAGTTTCCGGCCGCACCAACCCGGCGGCGGCCGGAAGCACCGTCGTGACTTCCGGTTTCGCGCGCAGCGCGCCCGCACCGCCGAGAACCACCAGCACCGCCACCAGGAACAGCAGGACCAGTCCCGCCGCCCCTCGGGCGGCGAGCGTTCGGCGCGCATGCTCGGTCATGTCATATCCCCAGTGCGGGCAACGTCGGCCGCACGCCCCAGAAGGCGATGCTCAGCAGGACGTCGGCGACGGTGATCGTCACGATGCTGGTGCGCAGCGCACGACCGGCGGCCTTTCCGACGCCTTCCGGGCCGCCGCGGGCGTAGTAGCCGTGGGCGCAGTGCACCAGCGTCACCACGATCGCGAACGCCACGGCCTTGACCAGCGAGAAGAACACGTCCTCGGCGGTGAGCACGAGCCGGAAGTAGTAGTCGTAGGTGCCTTCGGAGACGCCGCCCAGCTGCACCACCGCGATCCCGGTGGCCAGGTAGGAGGCGAACAGCCCCACCAGGTAAAGCGGGATGACCGACAGGAACGCCGCCATCATCCGGGTGCTGACCAGGTACGGCAGCGAGCGCACCGACATCGCCTCCAGCGCGTCGATCTCCTCGGAGATGCGCATCGCGCCCAGCTGCGCGGTGAACCCGGTGCCGACCTTGGCGGCGAGCGCGATGCTGGCCACCAGGGGCGCGATCTCGCGGGTGTTGACCACGGCGGCGGCCAGCCCGGTCATCGGCGAGAGCCCGAGCAGGTCAAGCCCCCGGTAGCCCTCCAGACCGACCTGGGTGCTGGAGACGAACGACATCGCGAACACCACGCCGATCGTGCCGCCGCCCGCCAGCAGCGAGGCCGAGCCGAGGCTGATCTCGCCGACCAGCCGGGCGACGTCGCGCCGGTAGCGGGCCAGCACGTGCGGGACGGCCGCGATCGCCTTGAGGTAGCAGGTGAAGTGCAGGCCCGCGGTGACCAGCAGGTCGACCGCGGACCTGCGCCGCGGGGCCGCCATCAGTACTCGCCCTTCGCGGGCACCAGCAGCGGGTAGAGCTCGGTGATGACCGCGTTGGCGACGAAGACCAGGATGAAGGAGATCACCACGGCCTCGTTGACGGCGTTGGCCACCCCACCCGGCCCGCCCCTGGCGGTCAGCCCCTTGAAGCAGGACACCAGCGCGGCCAGCACCGCGAACACCGCGGCCTTCAGCAGCGCCACGACGAAGTCCGGCACCCGGGAGAACTGCGTCAGGGTGCGCAGGAACGCCCCCGGCGCGTCGCCGAGCACCAGGACCTGGAACAGGAACGTCGTGGTGATGCCGACCAGCAGCACGATGCACGCCAGCAGCGCGTTGACCACCATCGCGGCCACCACCCTGGGCACCACCAGCCGTTCCACCACCGGCAGCCCCATCACCTCCAGGGCGTCCACCTCGTCGCGGATCTTGCGCGCGCCCAGGTCCGCGCACATCGCCGAGCCGCCGACACCGGAGATCATCAGCGCGCAGATCAGCGGCGCGGCCTGGCCGACGATCACGAAGGCCACCACCGCACCGCCGTAGCCCTGCGCGCCCAGCTGACCGGCCAGCGAGCCGACGTTGAGGGCCACGACGACGCCCAGCGGAATCGTCACCAGCAGCGCGGGAAGGGTGGTGACCGAGGCCAGGAACACGGCCTGCCGGAGGAATTCGGCGAAGTTGAACCGTGCCCGGCGCGCGCACCGGAAGGCCGCTCCCGCGGTGCGCACCGCGAAGTCCAGGAGCAGGCCGGCCTGCAGCAGCGCGTCGGCGATCGGACCGCGAGTGGTGGGCAATCCCCGGTGCATCCGGCACTCCTCCCCGTCGAGGTGCCTGCAGGACCTGGAACGAGCGCACGGCTGGAGTTGTTGCGGGCGGTGGTCGGTGCGGACCTGTTCGGCCGAGGCCGGTCGCGAGGGCCGTGCCGACCACGTTCTGGTGTCCGTCGCCCGGATGTCAATGCCCGCCACCCGAATGCCGCGCGCCGCGCGCGGCGGGGACCAGCGGGCCGCCGACCGGATTTCGCGCTCCTCGATACAGTCTGTTGTGGACAGTCAGATCATTTGTCCAATGTGGATCTACGAGTAGGGGTTCGAGTTCGAACACGGGCTCGACGCAGGGAAAACGGCGCTGGGCGGCTCGCACTGCGCTGCCGCTGCGCTGCTCATACGATTCCGGTTGCGCCTCCTGACCAGGGGATAGGAGGAGAGTCGATGGTCCTGTCGTTGCCTGACGGCACGATGTCCGGGGAGGAATCCGGCCACCCGAACAGCGTCGCACGTTCGGGTGATTTTCCGCGCAGTGCGGCGGTGCTCGCGCGGATGCGCTCGGAGAACTTCCCGGTCGCGTCCCGGATCCTGCCGCACGGCCTGCGACGGCACCTGCACGCGCTCTACGGGTTCTTCCGGCTCGTCGACTTCGCCGGGGACGAGGCGCCGGGCAACCGCGACGCGCTGCTGGACTTCCTGGAGGTCGATCTCCGCCGCGCCTACCAGGACGCGGCCCGCATCCCGATCCTGCGCGCCCTGACCACCACGGTTGCCGAGTGTGCCATCCCGCACGACGTGCTGGTCAAGTTGATCGAGGCCAACCGCCAGGACCAGCAGGTGCGCCGCTACCGGACCTTCGACGACCTGCTCGACTACTGCGCGTTGTCGGCCAACCCGGTCGGCGAAGCGGTGCTGCACGTCTTCGGCCGGGCCGAGCCGCCGCTGGTGGCGCTGTCCGACCGGATCTGCAGCGCGCTGCAGATCCTGGAGCACTGCCAGGACATCGCCGAGGACTACCGCCAGGACCGGGTGTACCTGCCGACCGACGACCTGCGGCGGTTCGGCTGCCAGGAACCGGACCTGGTCGCGGTGCGCGCCCCGACCCGGCTGCGCGGCCTGATCAAGTTCGAGGTGGACCGCGCGCGGCGGATGCTCGATGACGGTGCGCCCCTGGTCGGCTGCCTGTCCGGCACGGCCCGCGTCGCGGTCGCCGGGTACCTGGCCGGTGGCCGGGCGACCGCGGCGGCCTTCGCCGGGGCCGACCACGACCCGCTGGGGTGCGACGTCCGGCCGAGCCGGGCGCGCACGTTCGTCGAATGGGGGCGGTTGTACGTGTTGGGAGGGGCGCGGTGACCGGATCGACGCGAGTCCATGACGCCTATCTGGAGTGCGAGCGGATCACGCGGGAGCAGGCGCGGAACTTCTCCTACGGGATCCGCCTGCTGCCCGGCCCGAAGCGGCGGGCGCTGTCGGCGGTCTACGCCTTCGCCCGCCGCGTCGACGACATCGGCGACGGCCAGCTGCCCAGCGACGAGAAGCTGCGGCTGCTCGCGCTGGCGCGCGAGGACGTCCACGCGACCAGCACCGATTCAGTGGATCCGGTGCTGGTCGCGCTCGCCGACGCGGCCGAACGCCTCCAGGTGCCGCTCGGGCCCTTCGACGAACTCATCGACGGCTGCGAGGCCGATGTGCGCGGTGCGCGCTACCGGACGTTCGACGAACTGGTGCACTACTGCCGGTGCGTGGCAGGCTCGATCGGGCGCCTGTCGCTGAGCGTGTTCGGCGTCCTCGACCACGTCACCGGCGAACGCCGCGCCGACGCTCTCGGCGTCGCCCTGCAGCTGACCAACATCCTGCGCGACGTCCGCGAGGACCACCTCGACGGGCGCGTCTACCTGCCGGACGAGGACCTGGTGCGCTTCGGAATCCGGCTGGAACCGGGCGACGGGCTGACCGAGGACGAGCAGCGGTGGGCATCGCTGATCCGCTTCCAGGCCGCGCGTGCCGAGCAGTGGTACGACGACGGGCTGCGCCTGCTGCCCATGCTCGACCGGCGCAGCCGTGCGTGCTGCGCGTCGATGGCCGGGATCTACCACGAGCTGCTCGCCCGCATCGCCGCCGACCCGGGCGCCGCCCTGAGCAATCGGACCTCGCTGTCGGGCTGGCGCAAGGCGGGCGTCGCGGCCCGATCGCTGGCGGGGATGGCGCCGTGAGCCGCGGGCGCGTGGTGGTGATCGGCGGTGGCCTGGCCGGGGTGACCGCCGCGCTGGACCTAACCGAAGCGGGTTTTGCGGTAGAACTGCTGGAGACCCGGTCGCGGCTCGGCGGCGCCACCTACTCGTTCCAGCGCGGTGACCTGGTCGTCGACACCGGCCAGCACGTCTTCCTGCGCTGCTACACCGCCTACCTCGACCTGCTGCGGCGGCTCGGCGCGCAGGACGCGATCAGCATCCAGCGCCGGTTCCAGGTCCCGGTGCTCAGCCCGGCAGGCCGCGCATCGCTGCTGCACCGCTGGAACCTCCCGGCGCCGGGACACCTGCTGCCCGCACTGCTCGCATACCGGCAGCTGACCGCGACCGAGCGCGCACGGGTGGCGCGGACGTCGCTGGCGCTCAGGAAGCTCGACCCGGACGATCCCGCACTCGACGAGGTCAGCCTCGGCGAATGGCTGCGCCAGCACGGAGAATCACCGCGCGCGGTGACGGCGCTGTGGGGCCTGCTCGGGGTGGCGGCGCTCAACGCGGTTCCCGACGAGGCATCGATGTTGTTGGCCGCCAAGGTCTTCCGTACCGGCGTGCTCGATCGCAGCGACAGCGCCGACATCGGGATCCCGCGAATCCCGCTGGCGCAGCTGCACGGCGACAGCGCCCAGCGGGCCCTGCTCGCGGCCGGCGCCGAAGTCCGGGTGCGCTGCCGGGCACGGGCGATCCGGCGTGCTGGAGCGGGTTTTCACGTGTTCGCCAAGGAAGGCGCCAACAGCCGCGAGTTCTCCGCGGACGCGGTGGTCCTGGCGGTACCGCACCAGGCGGCCGCCGGGCTGCTCGCGGACCTGCCGGTGCCCGGCGCCGAGCGGTGGGCCCAGCTCTCGGCCGCCCCGATCGTCAACGTCCACCTGCACTACGACCGGCAGATCACCGGGCTCCCGATGGCCGCCGTCCTGGATTCGCCGGTGCAGTGGGTCTTCGACCGCAGCGCGATCTCCGGCGCACCGCACGGCCAGTACCTGGCGATCTCCCTGTCGGCTGCCGATGAGTACGTCGACCTGCGCACCGAGGACCTGCGCGCGCTGTTCGTCCCGGCCCTGCAACAGCTGTTTCCGGCCGCCCGGCGAGCACGGCTGCTCGACTTCTTCGTCACCCGCGAACCCAGCGCCACCTTCCGGCAGGCACCCGGCACCGCGGCGATCCGCCCGGACGCGCGCACCCCGGTGCCGGGCCTGGTGCTGGCCGGTGCCTGGACGGGCACCGGCTGGCCCGACACCACCGAAGGCGCGGTGCGCAGCGGTGCGCGGGCCGCCCAGGTGGTGACCGCCGACCAGCGTCGGCACCACGGTGTGGAGGTGACCGCATGACGACCGTCCTGCCACCGGCACTGCTCACCGCGCGGGAATCCGTCGACCCGGTGCTGCGCCGCGCGGTCGCCCAGCTCGACCCGGACACCCGCCGCGTGTGCGAATACCACTTCGGCTGGCGCGGCGCCGACGGTTCCCCGGAAGGCGGTGGCGGCAAAGCGCTGCGACCGGCGATGGTGCTGCTGTCGGCGCAGTCCGCCCGCCCGCCGGGAGCACCCGACCAGGCCGTCGCCGCCGCTGCGGCCGTCGAGCTGGTGCACAACTTCTCGCTGCTGCACGACGACGTGATGGACGGCGACACCTCGCGCCGGCACCGGGCAACCGCCTGGACGGTCTTCGGCCGGCCCGCCGCGCTGCTGGCCGGCGACGCGCTGCTGTCGCTGGCCACCGAGGTGCTGCTGGGCTCGACCTCACCGCACGCCGCGGCCGCGGCCCGCTCGCTGTCGGTCACCACCCGCGTGCTGATCGCCGGGCAGGCCGCGGACCTGGACTTCGAGCACCGCCACGACGTGACCCTCGACGAGTGCCTGCGCATGGCCCACGACAAGACCGCCGCGCTGCTGGCCTGCGCCGCCTCGATCGGCGCGCTCATCGCCGGGGCGCCGCAGGACGTGGTGTTCGGCCTGCACACCTTCGGCACCGAGCTCGGGATGGCCTTCCAGCTGGTGGACGACCTGCTGGGGCTGTGGGGCGATCCCGAGGTCACCGGCAAACCGGTGCTGTCGGACCTGCGCGCCCGCAAGAAGACCGTGCCCGTGGTGCACGCGCTCAACTCGGGCACCACTGCGGGCGAGCGGCTGCGCGAGCTCTACGCGCGGCCGGAACCGCTCACCGAGCAGCAGCTGCGCGAAGCCGCCGAGATGGTGCACCGCGCCGGATCGGCGGACTGGACCCGCCGGGAGTGCCAGCGCCGGCTGACGGCCGCGGCCGACCACCTGCCGCGCGGCCCGCAGGACGTCACCGACGCCCTGACCGAACTCGCCACGTTCATCGTACGGAGGAAGCTTTGACCGATCAGCTGCAGAAGCAGGCCACCCGCGCGCTGGTGGTCCCCGACCCGCGGACCGCGCTGGTCGCCGCCCGCGACCACCTGCTGTCCCGGCAGCACCCGGACGGCTGGTGGAAGGGCGAGCTGGAGACCAACGTGACCATGGACGTCGAGGACCTGCTGCTGCGGCAGTTCCTCGGCATCCGCACCGCGGTGGAGACCGAGCAGGCGGCCCGCTGGATCCGCTCCCAGCAGCGCTCCGACGGCACCTGGGCCAACTTCCACGGCGGGCCGGGCGACCTGTCCACCACCGCGGAGGCCTACACCGCGCTCAAGCTGGCCGGTGACGACGTCGACGCCGGGCACATGACCGCCGCGCGCGACTGGATCCTGGAGCAGGGCGGGCTGGAGGCCACCCGGGTGTTCACCCGGATCTGGCTGGCGCTGTTCGGCGAGTGGTCCTGGGACGAGCTGCCCGCGATGCCGCCCGAGGTCGTGCTGCTGCCCAGCTGGTTCCCGCTGAACGTGGCGGACTGGGCGTGCTGGGCGCGCCAGACCGTGGTGCCGCTGACGGTGGTGTGCACGCTGCGCCCGAGCCGGGACCTGGGCATCACGGTCCGGGAGCTGCGCACCGGCCGCCGCGCCGGGCCCGCTCGCGCCGAGTGGTCGTGGAACTACGGGTTCACCCTGCTCGACCGAGCCCTGCACCGGTACCAGAAGCGCCCGCTGCGGACGTTGCGCAAGCACGCGATGCACCGCGCGGCGGAGTGGATCGTGGCGCGCCAGGAGGCCGACGGGTCCTGGGGCGGCATCCAGCCGCCGTGGGTCTACTCGCTGCTGGCGCTGCACCTGCTCGGCTATCCGATGGACCACCCGGTGCTGCGGCAGGGCCTGGCCGGTCTGGAGCGGTTCCTGATCCGCGAGCAGACCTCCGACGGCGTGGTGCGGCGGCTGGAGGCCTGCCAGTCCCCGGTGTGGGACACGGTGCTCGGCATGCAGGCGCTGCACGACGCCGGTGTGCCCAGCGCGCACCCGGCGCTGCGCCGGGCGACGGACTACCTGCTGGCCGAGGAGATCCGGGTCAAGGGCGACTGGTCGGTCCGCCGCCCGGACCTGCCCGCGGGCGGCGGCTGGGCGTTCGAGTTCGACAACGACGGCTACCCGGACATCGACGACACCGCCGAGGTGCTGCTGGCGCTCAACCGCATGGACCACCCGGACCAGGTCGCGGTGCGGGGCGCGATCGAGCGCGGCGTGCGCTGGCTGCGCGGCATGCAGTCCGCCGACGGCGGGTGGGGCGCCTTCGACGCCGACAACACCCGGCAGCTCGTCCGCAAACTGCCGTTCTGCGACTTCGGTGAAGTGATCGACCCGCCGTCGGCCGACGTCACGGCGCACGTCGTGGAGGCGCTGGCGACGCTGGGCCACGACGACGAGGTGGTCCAGCGCGGCGTGAAGTGGCTGCTGCGCAACCAGGAGAAGGACGGCTCCTGGTTCGGCCGCTGGGGCGCCAACCACGTCTACGGCACCGGCGCGGTGGTCCCGGCGCTGGTCCGCGCCGGCTTCAAGCCCGAGCACCGGGTTCTGCGGCGCGCGGCGAAGTGGCTGGAGAAGCACCAGAACGCCGACGGTGGCTGGGGCGAGGACATGCGCTCCTACGACGACCCGGAGTGGATCGGCCGCGGCGACTCCACGGCTTCGCAGACCGGGTGGGCGCTCATCGCGCTGCTGGCCCTGGGACGGCACGAGACCGACGCGGTCCAGCGCGGCGTGCAGTACCTGGCCCGCACGCAGCGCGCGGACGGCGGCTGGGACGAGCCGCAGTTCACCGGCACCGGTTTCCCCGGCGACTTCTACATCAACTACCACCTGTACCGGGTGATCTTCCCGCTGACCGCCCTCGGCAGGTACCACCGGGCCGGGCAGTGAGATGCGCGCACGGCTGCTGATCTGCGCACCGCTGGGCCTGGAAGCTCAAGCGCTGCGAGCCGCGCTCGGCCGCAAAGCCGTTCGCCGCACGGGATTCGGCCCGCGGCGCAGCGCCCGCAGCGCGACCGCGCTCGCCGAGGAGGACTTCGACCTGCTCGTCGTCGCCGGTCTCGGCGGCGGCATCGGCGAGGGCGTTCGCAGCGGCGACGTGGTCGTGGCCGATGAAGTCCGCGGACCGGAGAGCTCGGTGCGCTGCCGCGCCGCGCCGGCGCTGGCCGCGGAACTGCGCCGCGCGGGATTCCCGGTGCACTGCGGTCCGATCCTGACCACCCGGCACCTCGTGCGCGGCGCGCGGCGGGCCGAGCTGGCCCGCACCGGTGCGCTCGCGGTCGACATGGAGTCCGCTGTGCTCGCACGAGCCGCACGGGAGATCGCGGTGGTGCGGGTCGTGCTCGACACCGCGGAGGAACCGCTGCTGCGGTGGGGAACCCCGCGCCGGGCGCTGGCCGCGCTCGCCCGGCTGCACGCCGTCGGTTCCTGCCTGTCGCGGTGCAGCAGCGCCGCGGCGCCGCAGGACCACCACACACCCGAGGAGGTGTCCTGAATGGGTATTCCGGTGCGCCAGGCCGTCCGCGTCGGCGCCTACCTGGTCAAGCAGAAGCTGGCCCGCCGCACGAAGTTCGCCCTGACCCTGGAGCTGGAACCGCTGTTCGCCTGCAACCTCAAGTGCGCGGGCTGCGGCAAGATCCAGCACCCGGCCAACGTGCTCAAGCAGCGGATGCCGGTGGAGCAGGCCATCGCCGCGGTGGAGGAGTGCGGGGCGCCGGTGGTCTCCATCGCCGGCGGCGAACCGCTGATGCACCCGGAGATCGAGGTCATCGTCGAGGAGCTGATCAAGCGCAAGAAGTTCGTCTACCTGTGCACCAACGCGCTGCTGCTGCCCCGCAAGATCGACCGCTTCCGCCCGTCGCCGTACTTCGCGTGGGCCGTGCACATCGACGGCCTGGAGGAGCGCCACGACGCCTCGGTGTGCAAGAAGGGCGTGTTCGCGCAGGCGGTGGACAACATCAAGGACGTCCAGGCGCGCGGATTCCGGGTGACCACGAACTCCACGTTCTTCACCTCCGACACGCCGCAGTCGGTGATCGAGGTGCTCGACTACCTCAACGACGACCTGAAGGTCGACCAGATGATGCTCTCGCCGGCCTACGCCTACGACAAGGCGCCCGACCAGGAGCACTTCATGGGCGTGGCCGAGACGCGCGAGCTGTTCAGCAAGGTCTTCGCCGACGGCAGGCGCAACCGGTGGCGGTTCAACCACTCGCCGCTGTTCCTGGACTTCCTGGCGGGCGAGGTCGACTTCCGCTGCACGGCGTGGGCCATCCCGTCCTACTCGCTCTACGGCTGGCAGCGGCCGTGCTACCTGATGAACGACGGCTACGCGGCGACCTACCGCGAACTGCTGGAGGAGACCGACTGGTCGCGCTACGGGCGGGGCAACGACCCGCGCTGCGCCAACTGCATGGCGCACTGCGGCTACGAGCCGACCGCGGTGCTGGCCACCATGGGCTCGCTGCGCGAGTCGATCCGGGCCCTGCGCGGTTAGCCGGGGCTTCAGTGGTTGGTTTGCGCGGCGGTGCCGGTGGCGAGGGCGCACTAAGCGGCTTCGCCGCTTCGAAGACAGAAGAGCACCAGAACCAGGCGCGAGAACAGAAAGCCCGTGCTCAGCCCAACCGGCGGGCCAGGCCGCGGAACAAGCCCGGCGCCGCGCCCTGCAACCGGGCCGGAACCGCGAGCCAGGCTGGCACGAACACCTCCGCCCGGCCGCGCTGGACGCCCCTGACCAGTGCTGAGGCGACCTCCTGCGCGGTGAGCATCCGCGGGAAGCGCCGGTCGTAGCGGCGACCGGCGAAGAACGGCGTGCGCACGGCACCGGGGAAGACCGTGGTCACGCCGATGCCGTCGAGGCGGAGGCTTTCCGCGAACGCCCGCACACCGGCCTTCGTCGCCGCGTAGACCTCCTCGCCGCGCACGCCGACAGCCGCGATCGAGGAGACGAAGACGACGTGGCCGCGCCTGCGCCGCAGCTCCGGCAGCACCGCGCTGGTCAGCAGCATCGGCGCGGTCAGGTTCACCGCCGCCAGCTCCGCCACCCGTTCGGCGGGCATCGACGCCAGGTCGCCTGCCCAGCCGACACCCGCGCAGTGCACCAGCAGATCCACCTGCCGTGCCGCGGTGACCACCAGGTCGAGTCCGGCCTCGTCGGTCAGCTCGGCGGCCAGCGCCCGCCCACCGCAGCGTTCGGCCACCTCGGCGAGCCGCTGCCGGTCCCGGCCGACGAGCACCAGCTCGCACCCGTTGGCGGCGAGTTCGCCCGCGGTGGCCGCGCCGATGCCGGATGACGCGCCCGTGACCAGCGCGGTCCGTCCGCGCAGCGTCAGCCCCACGTCGCCTCCGAACCGCCGTCCGCGCGGTCGAGCGCTCGGCGCAGCTGCTCACCGCGGCGGGTCAGGATCACGATGCCCACCACGATGACCACCACCGCGATCACCTCGCCGGCGAGGATGGCGGGGGAGGACTCGATGCGCTCGCCCAGCCAGCTCACCCCGATCGCCGCCGCCACCAGCGGGTCCACCGTGGTGATCACCGCCAGCGCGGGCGACATCAACCGGCCGCGTTGGAAGGTCTGCTGGCTGAGCAGGAAGCCCATCGGCCCGATCACGCACACCGCGTAGAGCGTCCAGTGCTGGAACGGCTCGGCCGGTCCACCGGTGCGGAACTGCCCGGCCACCACCTTGATCAGCCCGGCGGTCACCCCGTAGAGCACGCCGGTGGCCACCGCCATGCCGATCACCCCGGACTCACCGGGGATCAGCCGGGCCGCCGCCAGCGACACCACCACCAGCAGGCCGAGCGCCAGGGCCAGCGGCAGGATCGACGCGCCGGTGAACTCGCTGCTCTGCCCGGAAGGCCTCGCCAGCACCAGGAACGCCGAGAGCCCGCCGACGCAGGCCAGCCCGCCCAGCGCCAGCACCAGGTCCATCCTGCGGTGCGCCATCCACGCGGCGAAGGCGGCACCGAACAGCACCGAGGTCACCAGCAGCGGTTGCACCAGCACCAGCGGCCCGAAGGCCAGCGCCACCACCTGCAGCGACAACCCGATGATCACGGTGAGGATGCTCAGCACCCAGATCGGCTTGCGGACCAGGTCGAACAGCATGCGCGGGCTGAAAGTGCGGACCTTGGGCACCTGCTTGGTGACGCGGTGCTGGATGGCGCTGGCCAGGCCGAAGCTGGCCGCGCCGATGACCGCCGCGGGAACGGCGATCACCAGCACCGTGCCGTTGGAGCTCACCGCCGATCACCTGCCCGCAGGTCGGCGAAGGCGTCGCGCAGGTGCGCGGTCAGCACTGCGGCGTCCGGGGCCAGCCCGGTGTCCGTGGTGACGCCGAACCCGACGTGGTCGGCCCAGCTGATCGCACCCACGGCGATGCCCACCCCGTCGGCCAGCGAGAGCACCGGCAGCACTCCGGCCAGCCGCGCCGACCCCACGTGCGCGGGACGGCGCCGCCCGGGCAGCACCGACACCACCGCGCCGAAGAACCGGCGCTGGTAGATCCGCCGAACGACCCAGGCGTGCAGCGGCGCGGGCAGCGCACCGAGCGCGGCCAGCACGGCACTGGACGCAGCGGGCTGCCCGGTGCGGTCCGGTTTGCCCAGCTCAGCCGACACCGCGCTGAGCCGCCGCGCGACGGGCATCGGACCGACGGGCAGGTCCAGCGCCACCGAAGCCGTGCGGTTCCCAGGCGCCTCGGCACCCGCACCACCTCGCGCGGTGCGCGGCACCATCACCCGGAAGCGCTGACCAGGCACGGGAGCGGGCAGCGACCGGTGCAGCGCTTCGGCGACCACTCCGAGCAGCAGCGCTGTGCTGCTCACACCCAACTCCCGCGCGCACGCGCGCACCTCGGCGGCCGGGAGCTCCAATCCGGCGAACGAGCGGTTCGCCGTGCTGCGTCCTGCCCAGACGCTGCCCGGTGCCCGGCCCGCGCCCGCCAGGCTCAGCAGCCCTCGCGCGACCTCAACCGGACGCCGCTTCGGCCCTGAGCCGGGCATCGAGACGGGGTGCGGGCCGTCGGTCAGCAACCGCAGCAACGTGCTGGTCACCGCCACACCGTCGCCGAGCGCGTGATGCAGCTTCGCCAGCACCGACACCTCGCCGGAAGCTGTCTCGTGCAGCAGCAGGAGCTCCCACGGCGGCCGGTCGGTGGCCACGGCGGCGCCGAAGAACTCCTCGCGCACCCGCGCCGCAGCCCGCTCCCCGCAGACCTCGCGGCAGCGCAGGTGATCGCCGGGCTCGATGGCCGCATCGTGGACCCACTGCGGTCGCCTGGCCCGCCGCAGCACCAGGCGCCGCGTGAGCATCGGCAACCGGCCGGCGTGCCGCTCGATCCGCCCGCTGATCTCCTCGCGCCATTCAGCGGTGCTCCGCGGCGGCCCCTCGAACCGCAGGACCGCGCCGGTCTGCTGTGCGACGAGCGGAGTCGTGGCGTAGACGAAGAAGGCGTCCTGCGGCCGGAGAGCGCGGCGCCCGTGGTGGCGGGGGAGCTGCGCCAGCGCGGCCACCTGGTCGGTGAAGTCCGCGACCTGGCAGTGCTTGAACGCCCGCTGCTCCCGCTGGGCGAGCTCCTCCGGTTCCGCGGTCCAGCGGCGCAGCGTCGCGGTCAGATCGGCGGCGCTCGGGCACAGCTCGGCCAGCCCGGCCTCGGCCATCAGCTCGGCGTTGGCCCGCCCGTGCCCGGCGATCGGCTCGAACATGATCACCGCCCGCCCGCAGGCGAGCGCTTCCAGCGCAGTGGCCCCGCCCGCGTTGCTCACCACGACGTCCGCGCAGGTCACCAGACCCGGCATGTCCTCCACCCAGCCCAGGGCGACCAGCCGGTCCTCGTGGTGAGCGGCGAACCGCTCGCGCAACGCGTCGTTGCGGCCGCAGACCACCACGACCCGCGCCACGCCCTCGGCACGCAGCGCGGCCTCCACCGCGCGCTCCACCGAGCCGAACCCGAGCGAGCCGCAGGAGATCAGCACCGTGAAGCCCGACTCCGGGAGGCCGAAGCCGCGCCGGGCGGCAGCCCGGTCACCGGGCCGGAACGCCGACACCACCGGCGGTACGCACACCGCGCCCACCGCGTCGGGCTCGGCCCGCCGCATCTCCCGCAGGCTCGCCTCGCTCATCACGTAGTGCAGGTCGGCCTCGGGATAGACCCAGAAGGGGTGCGGGGAGAAGTCCGAGACCACCGCGGCCACCGGGACGTCCAGCTCACCGCGGCGCCGCAGCCAGTCCAGACCGGCGGTGCCGAGCGGGTACGTCGAGACGATCAGGTCCGGCCTGGCCTCGGCGATCGCCCGGCGCAGCCGCCGCCCGCTCCACGCCCCGACGAACCGGCGGGAGGCGTTGGCGAACCAGCGGTAGCGCCACAGTGACGCGTAGAAGAAGTCGTACAGCCACGGCGTGGACTCGACGTTGGTGACGTAGATCCAGTTGAACGCGGCGGGAACCCAGCGACCCATCGCGCGCAGCGCGTCCAGCCAGCCGACCTCGCACCCGGGCCACACCCGGCCGGCGGCTTCCGCCACGGCCCGGCCGGTCGCATTGTGCCCCTCGCCGATGGTCGCGCTGACCAGTAGCACTCGACGCGGCTGGACGGTCACGCGGCTGGATCCCTTCACCCCGGATCGTGCCACCGCAGGCTAACGTGACCAGCCGGTTCCAGCCGCTCGAAGTGCTCCGGGCCGCGCGCTACGCCTCCTGCGAAACCGGTCCGCGGCTGCCGACCTCGCGGACCGTCCCGTCGGTGAGGTGGTAGCACAGGCCGACGATCGCGCAGCGGCCCGCCTCGACCTCCTTGGACAGCACGGTGGAGCGCTCCAGCAGCAGATCGGTGGTGCGCTGGACGTGCACGTCCACGATCTCGTCGACCTCGTCCTTGCCGTCCGCGCGGGCCGACAGCACGCTCGGCGTCACCCGCTCGACGATGTCGCGCAGGAACCCGGGCGGCGCGGAACCCTCGACGACGGTCTGCCGCGCGGCGGTCACCGCGCCGCAGGAGTCGTGGCCGAGCACGACCACCAGCGGCGCGCCCAGCACGCTCACGCCGTACTCGATGCTGCCCAGCACCTCGGGGCCGGTGACCTGACCGGCGGTGCGCACCACGAACAGGTCGCCGAGCCCCTGGTCGAAGATGATCTCGGCGGCGAGCCGGGAGTCGGAACAGCCGAACAGCACGGCGAAGGGGCGCTGTCCCGGCGCCAGCGAAGCGCGGTGGTCGGCGTCCTGGTTCGGGTGGCGGGGGCTGTTCTCGACGAACCTCCGGTTGCCCGCCAGAAGTTCTTCGTAGGCGTGCGCGGGGGAGATCGGTGCGTTGGACATGCGAAAACGCTACCGCACGGACTTTCGAGGAGTCTTGTTCGGAAGCTGTGATCCGGACATCTGAGATCAGTGCCACTCGATTCCGCGCATCGGGTGAAAACCGCCGCCCCGGAACGGTGGTCCTGCGTGCGCGGCCGCCCACCGCGGGCGTGCCGGTGGCTCGCGGCGGTCTGGACCTCGGCGTAGTCTCAACCAGCGGTGGACCCGTTCCAGACCCGGCTCTCGACGATGCTGGGGCTGTTGAGTTTTCAGCCGCCGGTTCACGAGACGACCGCCGACGCACCACCGGCGCAGAGGTCTGGACGAAGCCCTCGGCGGGGGGTTGGCCACCGGCGGTCGGTGGTGAGACGGACGAGGGGGCTGCCTCACCACCGATCAGCCTCAAAACCCGTCGGCCGGGCGGCGACTCGGCGGAACCGGGCGCTCAGTTGACGCAGGGGATGCCGTCCGCGGTGATCGTTTCGGGCTCCGGTGCGCTGCTCTGCTGCCGGGCCGGGCCGTCGAGCGAGACGGCCCGCGGCGGTGCGAAGCCCGGTGCGGCCGGGCCGCGGTAGTCGCTGCCGATGAGCACCTGAACGCGGCCGCGCGACAGGGATCCGCTCTCCTCGGTCGGCAGCCCGCCGAGCAGCGAAGCCACCTGAGCGGCGGTGGCGGTGGCGTCCGGCGCGTACCGGACGACGGAGGTGTCGCGGGAACCGGTGTTGCCGACCTTGCCGACGTCGACGCCCCGGTCGGACAGCTCCGAGCGCACCCGCTGCGCCAGGCCCGCGGTCCGCGTCGCGTTGAGCACGTCCACAGTGGCCGCTCCGGTCTCCTCGCTCGGTGGCGGCGGAGCCGAGGGGTCGATGGTCCGGTTGACGGCCGCGCGGACCGCGCGCGCGTCGACCAGGACCGCCTGGCCGTCCTCGGGCGTGTCGTACTCGGGGTCCTCGATCGGGATGGTGGTGAACCGGACGGCGCCGCCGGCCAGCCCGCGCATCCGCTCGGCGAAGGCGAGCACGTCCCAGTCGCGGTCCAGCACCACCGAGTCCTGCACCGACCCGATCAGGTCCCGCAACCGCGCCGGGTTGGCCAGCACCCCGCCGGAGAGCATCGACTGCGTCAGGCCGGACAGGAAGGCCTGCTGGCGCACCACGCGGTCGAGGTCGCCGCGCGGCAGCCCGTGCCGCTGCCGGACGAACGCCAGCGCGTCCGGGCCGGAGATGGTCTGCGGCCCGGCGCGGAAGTTCGCCCCCGAGTAGATGTCCTTCGTCGCCGCCACCAGGCACACCGGAACACCGCCGACCGCCTCGGTGATGCGGGCGAAGCCGAGCAGGTTGACCTCGGCGTAGTGGTCGACGGACACCCCGGTCAGCTGTTCCACGGTGCGCACCAGCAGCTTGCGCCCGGCGTCGCCGCCGGTGCGCGCCAGGTGGGCCGGGTCGGTGGCGCCGCGCTTGGTCTCCGCGGTGACCGCGGCCTCCCGGCCGCGCGAGTACGCGGAATTGATCTTGTGCCTGCCGTGGCCGGGCACGTGCACGTAGGAGTCGCGCGGGAAGGAGAACCCGGTCGCGCTGGACCCGTCGTTGGGGATGTGCAGCAGGATGATGGTGTCGGTCAGCGCCGCGTCGTTCTCGCCCGCGTGCAGTTCGCGCAGCACCTCGGCGGGCAGCGGGTTGCCGTGCGCGTCGGTCCGGCTGTCCATGCCGACCAGCAGGATGTCGATGGCCCCGTCGGCACCGGCGCCGTCGGTGACGTCGCTGGTGGCCAGCCCGTTGAGCAGGTCCCGGTAGTTGCTCCAGCCGTAACCGGTCACCACCAGCACCAGCACGGACAGCATCGTCACCGCCACGCGCACTGCGGTGTTCGGCCGGGGCGGGGCCGGGCGGCGCGGGGGAGCGGGCTGGCGGTACGTCGTCCTGGTCTGGGGCGGCAAGGTCCCTCCGGCTGGGTGCTGGTGCTGCGAGGGTCGAAAACCCGTTCCAGGATCGCACTCTTCGGGCCTCGGGGCGGATCATCCGATAGCGGCGACTTTCGCGACGCAGGGTGATCGCCGCGGTGGTCCACTGTGGAATCAGTCCGGCAGGTCGCCCTGCCGGATGCGGTAGACCTGCAGCGCGGTGTCGTAGTACTTGGTCGTCTCGCCGACCCACTCCATGCCGATGCGCCGCGCGGTGGACATCGCCCGCGTGTTGTCCGGCCGGGCCAGCGCGAACACCGCATCGATGTCGTAGCTGAACGCCCAGCGCAGCAGTGCGGTCGCGGCCTCGGTGGCGTAGCCGGATCCCCACGCCTCGGGGCGCAGCTGCCAGGTCAGCTCCAGGTCGTGGTCGTAGGGCGGCAGCATCCGCAGCACCAGCCCGCCGACCACCACGTCGTCGGAGCGGCGCTGCATCGCCCACCTGCCGGTCGGCGGCACCAGGTTGGGCTGCGACTCGAGCCAGGAGTGCACGACGGCGCGCATCGCGGCGAGGTCGGCGACGCTGGCGATGACCGGGGTGAGCCACTCGGTCACCTCGGACCGGCCGTAGAGGGCCAGCGCGGCCTGCACGTCGGCGTCGCTGTCGGTCCAGTCGCGCACGATCAGTCGTTCGGTGGTCAGGGGAGGCTGCATGGCGTCCCTCACCTTCGCGCTGGGGAGAACATCCGATTTTAGTTCCGCCGCCACGTCGCGGCGGCCCGGGAGCAATCGTATTTTGCTTCCGTCTATCACTTCAGTGCTGAATGAAATTAAGCATCACGAGCAAACCGGAAACCGGCCGGGAGTGCGAGATCAGCCCAGGGGCGGCAGCGTGCCGGTGGTGTCGAAGGCCCAGTCGTGCGCTTCGCCGACCGCCGTCAGGTCCGGATGCTCGGCGACCTCCTGCGCGTACGCCTCGGAGACCTCGACGTGCGGCATCGACAGCGTGTTGCGGATGCGCACCACCTTCGCCGGGCGGTCGTGCGGGCCGCGGGACATGTGCAGCGCGGCCGCGATGGCGTCGCGGTCGGTGGCCAGCGCCATCGGGATGCGGGCGCCTTCGGGCACGCCGGAGGTCAGCGAGTTGGTGTAGAACGACCCGAACTCGATCTGGTCCAGGCAGCGCTGGGTGGTCACGTCGGCCATGCCGAGTCCGCAGGCGTTGCCGTTGGTGTGCGCGGTCAGCCCGAGCACCACCACCCGCTTGATCGGCACGGCGCGGAATCCGTCGGTGCTGACGGGGGAGCGGCCGGTGATGTTGGGGTCCATCCCGGCGCCGCTGATGTCCTTGCCGATCTCGTCGACTACGAGCACGTCGATGTCGGACATCAGCAGCTTCGGCATCAACCGCTTGGCCTCCACCAGCAGCTCGGCCTCGCGCTCCAGCAGCTCGCCGGGCGGTACGAGTTCGAGCCGGGCGATGTCCTCGTAGGCGTTCTCCACCACGGCGAGCCCGAACTCGATCGGCACCACCCGCAGCACCGCCTCGGCCACCGCCGGGATGAGCGAGTGGAACGCCCCGAAGCCGTGGCTGTGCAGGGTGGTCGCGCCGCGGTGCTTGCCCAGCCCGATGGCGATCATCTTGGCCAGGCCGCTCTCGTGGGTGCCGCGGAAGTCGGTGTGCGGTTTGACCCGGCCGAGCACGACGACCCCGTCGGCTCGGGCGGCTTCGGCGTCGAAGTGCACCGGTGTGCCGTCGGGCAGCTCGGTGACCACGACGGTGTCCATGGCGGAGATGATCGGCGCACCGATGCGCTCCTCGGTGATGCCGTACTCGGCGAGCACCTGCAGCTGGCCCTCCGCGGTGCCGCCGCCGTGGCTGCCCATCGCGGGCACCACGAACGGCTTGGCGCCGCAGCCCGCCAGGGCGTCGACCAGGGTGGCCACGATGCGGTCGATCCGGGCGATGCCGCGGCTGCCCGCGGTGACCGCGATGCGCTTGCCGCTGACCGGGTGGGTGCGGTCGTGCTCGGCGACCTGGGCGCGGATGGTGCCCTCCAGGTCGGCCACGGCCGGTGCCGCGAACCGCTGCTCGACCGGGATCATCCTGGGCAGCTCGGTGCCGGCTCCGGTCACCCGGACTCCATCGACGTTGAACATGCGGCAGATCCTTCCTCCGGTCGGATCGATCGACCGCGCGATGGTGCCACGCCGAACAGGCCCGCGGAAGCCCTCGCCCGCGCCTCCGGAGCTCCACTGTGGATGTTCGATTCCCGGGCGACCGGCCGCGGTGGGCCGCGACGTAAGCTGGGCGGGTGCCCGTCAAGCGTCCCGGTCCTGCGCGGTGGTTGTACTACCAGTTCGGCGGCAGGCTGCCCGAGCGGTACCGCGATTGGGTGCTGCACGACGCCACCTGCCGGACCTGGGTGCTGCGGGTGCTCATCCGCGGGCTGATCCAGATCGCGCCGCTGGGGGCGCTGCTGTTCGTGGCGCTGGGCGTGCTCGGCGGGGCGTGGCCGATCGCGGCCGGAGCACTGCTGCTGGGCCTGCTCGTCGTGGCCCGCATCGTGCTGACCAACTCGGTGGACAGCGTCAACTCGCGGCTGGTCGACTACGGCTTCCCGCCCGGCCACGGCACCGCGGTGCGCAGGCAGCGCGATGCCGACGCAGCCGAGCGGTACGAGGCGGTCTGGCGGCGGCCACCGGAGTGACCGGTCAGCGCGCGGTGCGCACCACGGCGACCGGGCAGGGCGCGTGGTGCAGGACGCCGTGGGCCACCGAACCGAGCAGCAGCCCGGCGAAACCACCGCGCCCCCGGTGTCCCACGACCAGCAGCTGGGCGGATTCCGCCGCGCGGCACAGCGCGGTGACCGGGTGCTGGTTGGCCACGTCGCGGTGCACCGGGACGTCGGGGAACTCGGCGCACCAGCCGGCCAGCTGCTCGGCCAGGTGCAGGTCCGCGCGGGTGCGGATCTCGCGCGGGTCCGGTGCCGGGTGGACGTCGGCGCTGAAGTGCGCGTCCGGCAGGGCCTGCACCGCGATGAGCTCGGTGCGCAGGCGCGCTGCGTGGTCGAAGGCGTGCTGCAGCGCGGCACGGCTGCCGGGGGAGTCGTCGACGCCGACGACCACGGGCCCTGCGGTGCGGGGCTCGCCGCGCACCACCACGACGGGACAGCGGGCGTGCGCGGCCAGGGACGTGCTGGTCGATCCGAGCAGCACTTCCCGGAACGCACCGTGCCCGTGCGATCCGACGACCACGAGCTGCGCATCGGCGCTGCGACGCGCCAGCTCCTGGGCCGGGTGCCCGCCGGTGACCTCACCGGTGACGACGAGCTCGGGGATCGCTTGGCGGCACTTCCCGGTCAGCTCGTCGACGGTGTGACCCGCCGGTGCGCCGTCGACCTGCAGCAGGTGCAGCGTCAGGCCGGTCCGCACGGCTTCGGCTCCGGCCCACAGCGCTGCTCGCACCGACGGCGGCGAGCCGTCGACGCCCACCACGACGGATCTGGTCCTGGCCATCGCGACCGCCCCCTAGGAACCCGCGGTCCAGTGTGCGCGCTCCGTGGTGGGGCAGCACCCGAGCGCACTCGGATCGACCTGCGGCTTTAGTATCGTTAGGTGGCCGAAGAGTTGAGTCCCGCAGCGATCTTCCGAGCCGGTACCCGCTTGCGGCAGGTGGTCCGGCGCACGCCGCTGGAGATCAGCGGCCGGCTGAGCGGTGAGCTCGGCGTCCCGGTGCGCTTCAAGCGCGAGGACATGCAGGTCTGCCGCTCGTACAAGGTCCGCGGTGCCTACAACCTGATCTCCTCGCTGGACTCCGAGGAGCGCGAGCGCGGTGTGGTGTGCGCGAGCGCGGGCAACCACGCGCAGGGCGTGGCCTTCGCCTGCCGGGAGCTCCAGATCCAGGGCCGCGTGTACCTCCCGGCGAACACGCCCCGGCAGAAGCGGCGCCGGATCGCCGAGATCGGCGGCGAGTGGGTGCAGCCGGTGATCGTCGGCAGTTCCTTCGACGAGGCCAGCGAGGCATCCCGGCAGGACAGCGAGCGCACCGGTGCCGTTTACGTGCACCCCTTCGACGACCCGCGCACCATCGCCGGGCAGGGCACCGTCGGCCTGGAGATCGCCGAGCAGCACGACGGCCCGGTGGACACGGTGATCGTGCCGGTCGGCGGTGGTGGGCTGCTGGCGGGCGTGGTGCTGTGGCTCAAGGAGCACTTCCCGGAGGTCCGGGTGGTGGGGGCCGAGCCCGCCGGGGCCGCCAGCATGCGCGCGGCGCTGGAGCACGGTGCTCCGGTGGCGCTGCCCGGAGTGGACACCTTCGTCGATGGTGCGGCCGTCGGGCGCGTCGGTGAGCTGGGCTTCCAGGTGGTGCGCGAGCTGGTCGACGAGATCGTGGCGGTGCCCGAAGGCGCGGTGTGCACCGAGATGATCGAGCTCTACCAGGCGGAGGGCATCATCGCCGAGCCCGCTGGTGCGCTGGCCAGCGCGGCGGCCCGGCTTCCGCTGGAGCGCCCCGTGCAGGGGCCGGTGGTGTGCGTGATCTCGGGCGGCAACAACGACCTGAGCCGCTACGGGGAGGTCGTGGAGCGCTCCCTGGTGCACGAGGGATTGCGGCACTACTTCCTGGTCACGTTCCCGCAGGAGCCGGGTGCGCTGCGGCACTTCCTGGACGACGTGCTCGACGACGGCCAGGACATCGTGGCCTTCGAGTACGTCAAGAAGAACAACCGGGAGACCGGTCCGGCGCTGGTGGGCATCGAGCTGGACCGCGCCGACGAGCTGGACGGGCTGCTGCGCCGGATGAAGGAGTCCCCGCTGCAGATCGAGCAGGTGTCCCCGGGCTCGCCGCTGTTCTCGTTCCTGGTGTGATCTCGCGTCGAGCTGACGAGAGCGCCTTCCGCTGAACCGGCGGGAGGCGCTCTCGTCGTTCGGTCAGGACTGGGTGGCGCGGTCGGAGAGGACTCGGACCATTTCGGCGATCGAGGCGCGGCGTGCCGCGCGGACCGCGTCGAACAGCGGGCGCAGCGCGTCGGTGCGGGCTCGGATCGCCGAGGCCGACAGGGCGCCGCCGGGGGAGTCGTCGGTGGCCACCCACAGGATCGCTTCGACCTCCGCGGCGCGCTGCAGGATTCGCAGGGTGCGCTGGGGGATGTCCGCGGGCCAGTCGGGGGCCGGGCGGGCGGCGACGGTCGCGGCGATCTCCTCGCGCACGCCGGGGCGCTGCTTGGCGACGCCGAGCTCGATGAGCGCGGTGGCGGCTTCGCGCATCGCCGAGGCCATGCCGTGCTCGGCTTCGCCGATCGGCAGGTGCTCGGCCGGGGGCAGCTCGCCGATGCCGAAGACCGTCCAGCGCAGGATGCCTTCGGCGACGCGTTCGGGGACCAGGCCGAGGCCGGCCTCGGGCAGCACGGCGGCTTCGCCGATGCGCATGGCCAGCTTGGCGAACGGGTTCGATCCGCCCAGTCCGCGGGCGTCGCCGGGTACCGGCAGGACGAGTTCGCCGTTGGCGGCGCCCGCCTTGCGCAGCGCGGCCAGCAGCAGCGCGGGACCGGCGGGGGTGTCGTGCGGGCCGGGGAGGTCCAGTCGCGCGGCCAGCTCTTCGTCGGCGGCGCGGACTTCCTGCGATTCGGCCCAGGTCTGCAGGGCGTCGAGCACGTCGTCCGAGGCGGCTGCACCGTGCAGCCAGGCGGACGTCCAGACAACCATCGTGGCGCTTGGGCAAGGCACGTCGAGAAAGGGTACGGACCCGGTCGCGGAATGCGCGCCGGGGGGGCGGGGGAGTGTGATCTGCTCCGCGCGGCGCGCCGCTCCCCGCGGGCCGCTCGATCGGATTAACGTCAGGCCTCGTGCGTTCGGTTGACTACGGCAGGGACGTCCTCGCGGGCCCGCGCCGGAAGAAGGTGCCCGAGATCCCGGCCGAACCCGGGCTGGTGGTGGAGGACCCGGCCAGCGGGTTCTGCGGTGCGGTGCTGCGGGTGGAGAAGAACAACGTGGTGCTGGAGGACCGGCACGGCAAGCAGCGGTTGTTCCCGCTGCGCCCGGCGGCGTTCCTGCACGAGGGCAAGCCGGTGACGCTGGTGCCGGTGCGCGCCGCTGCGCCGGGCGGGCCCGGGCGGTCGGCATCGGGTTCGGTGCGCGTGGAGGGCCTGCGGGCGCGCACCGCGCGGGGCAGCCGCATCTGGGTGGAGGGCTTGCACGACGCTGAGCTGGTGGAGCGGATCTGGGGGCACGACCTGCGGGTCGAGGGTGTGGTGGTGGAGCCGCTGCACGGTGTCGACGACCTGCCCGGTCTGCTCGCCGAGTTCGGGCCTGGCCCGGGGCACCGGGTGGGGGTGCTGGTCGACCACCTGGTGACTGGCAGCAAGGAGTCGCGGTTGGTGGCGGGGATCGACGATCCGCACGTGCTCATCACCGGTCACCCGTTCGTGGACATCTGGGAGGCGGTCAAGCCGCAGGCGGTGGGGATCGCGGCGTGGCCGCGGGTGCCGCGCGGTACCGACTGGAAGCAGGGCGTGTGCGCGGAGCTGGGCTGGGGCGAGCCGGCCGACGGGTGGCGGCGGGTGCTGGCCGCGGTGTCGGGCTTCCGCGATGTGGAGGCGCCGCTGCTGGCGGCGGTCGAGCAGCTGATCGACTTCGTGACGGCGGATTCGCCGGGGCGGTGAACCGGACAGAAGTCACACGTTGATCACGCCGCTGCGATGTGGCGTCGTGGTGCTCGGCGGTCTGACACCATGGAGGTATGACGCCCGCGCTGCTGTGGTTGATCGCCGGGGTGCTGCTGATCGCCGCTGAGGTCCTCTCCGGTGAGTTCGTCCTGGTCATGCTCGGCGCCGCGGCGCTGGCCGCGGCCGGTTCTTCCGCGCTGGGAGCGCCGCTGCCGGTGGACGCGGTGGTCTTCGCGGTCCTGGGGCTGGGGTTGATCTTCATCGCGCGTCCGGCGCTCAAGCGGCGGTTGCGCAACCCGCTGGAGCTCAAGACCAATGTGGACGCTCTGGTGGGCAAGCGAGCGGTGGCGGAATCCACTGTGGATGTCCATGGTGGGCAGGTGCGCATCGACGGTGCGGTGTGGTCGGCGCGGGCGTTGGACGAGACGCAGGTCATCGAGGCGGGTCAGACCGTGACGGTGATCGAGATCGCGGGCGCGACGGCAGTGGTGTCGGCCGAGCTGTGAGGAGATGAGGGTGGAGTTTGGCGGACTGATCGTGCTGGTGGTCGTCGTGCTGCTGGTGCTGATCATCGCGGTGAAGTCGGTGATGGTGGTGCCGCAGGCGCAGTCGGCCGTGATCGAACGCCTCGGCAAGTTCCGGTCGGTGGCCGAGCCCGGGCTGACGTTCCTGGTGCCGTTCCTGGACCGGGTGCGGGCCAAGATCGACCTGCGCGAGCAGGTGGTGTCGTTCCCGCCGCAGCCGGTGATCACCCAGGACAACCTGACGGTGTCGATCGACACCGTGGTGTACTTCCAGGTCACCGACTCGCGTTCGGCGGTCTACGAGATCTCCAACTACATCGTCGCGGTGGAGCAGCTGACCACCACGACGCTGCGCAACGTGGTCGGCGCGATGAGCCTGGAGGAGACGCTGACCTCGCGCGATGCGATCAACACGCAGCTGCGCGGGGTGCTGGACCAGGAGACCGGCCGGTGGGGCATCCGGGTCGCGCGGGTGGAGCTCAAGGCGATCGATCCGCCGCCGTCCATCCAGGACTCGATGGAGAAGCAGATGCGCGCCGACCGGGAGAAGCGCGCGATGATCCTCAACGCCGAGGGCGCCCGGGAGTCGTCGATCAAGACGGCCGAGGGCCAGAAGCAGGCCGCGATCCTGGCGGCCGAGGGTCAGAAGCAGGCGGCGATCCTGGCCGCGGAGGCGGACCGGCAGTCGAGCATCCTGCGGGCGCAGGGCGAGCGGGCCAGCCGGTACCTGCAGGCGCAGGGCCAGGCCAAGGCGATCGAGAAGGTCTTCGCGGCGGTCAAGCGCGGCAAGCCGACTCCGGAGCTGCTGGCCTACCAGTACCTGCAGACGCTGCCGCAGATGGCGCAGGGCGATGCGAACAAGGTGTGGGTGGTGCCCAGCGAGTTCGGCAAGTCCCTGGAGGGCTTCGCGCGGATGCTCGGTGCGCCCGGCGACGACGGCGTGTTCCGCTACGAGCCGCCGAAGGAGGAGCCGCCGACCCAGGTGCCGGAGGAGGAAGAGGAGTCGGTCAAGGCCTGGTTCGACACCTCGACCACGCCGGAGGTCGCCGAGGCGGTGCGCGCAGCTGAGGCGGTGGCCCGCAAGGAGGTGCCGAGCCCGACGCTCGGGGCCGGGCAGGTTCCGCCGCCGGAGCAGCCCAGCTGATCGCTGAACCTGATGAGGGCGCCCACTCGCGAGTGGGCGCCCTCGTTCGTCCTCTCAGCTTCCGCCGTAGGTGCCGAAGCTCCAGAGGTTGCCTTCGGGGTCTCGCACCACGAAGTCGCGTGAGCCGTAGGCCTGGTCCCGGGGTTCGTAGACCGATTCGGCGCCTGCGGCCAGCGCGCGTGCGTAGAGCGCGTCGATGTCGTCGGTGACGACGTAGTTGCTCGCGGAGCCCTTCTGCTGGGCGAACGGGCTTTCCGGGTCGCAGGTGCCGATCATGATGCCGCCGCCGTGCGGCCAGCGGAGTTCGGCGTGTGTGATCTCGCCGTTGTCGCCGGGCACGATCAAAGTTTCCTCGAAGCCGAATGCCTCGACCAGGAAGCGGATGCCCGCTTTCTTGTCGGCGTAGGGGATCAGGGGCCAGATTCCGGTCGTCATGGCATCAGGATGCGGTGCCGAGGTGCTGCGCGCCTTGGACGAATGGAAGTTCCTCGGCGATCCACCGCGAGGGGGTCGTTCCGGTGAACTCCCGCCAGTCGCGGTTGAAGTGGGCCTGGTCGGTGTAGCCGCAGTCGGCGGCGAGGCCGGCCAGGCCGTCGGACCTGCCGGTGATGAGGCGGCGGCGGGCGGCCTGGAAGCGCAGCACGCGGCCGAGGAGCTTGGGGGAGGGGCCGAACTCGCGGCGGAACCGGGCGCCGAGGTGCTGGCGGCTCCAGCCGATTTCGCCCGCCAGCTCCGCGATGGGGATGTGCCCGTCGGTCTCGGTCATCCGGCGCCAGGCCCAGGCCAGTTCGGGGGAGGGCGGGTGCGCCGGGGCGGCGAGGCGGTGGAGGGCGTCGCAGAGCAGCTCGAAGCGCTGGCTCCAGGTGCTCGCCGATCGCAGTCGTTCGGTGAGTTCGGTGGCGGCCGGGCCGAGCAGGTCTTCCAGGTGGGTGCCGGTGTCGGCGAGTTCGCCGGCGGGCACGCCCAGCAGGGCTCGTGCCCCGAGCGGGGTGAGGCCGAGCTGGATGCCGTGCTGGAACCCGCTGTGCTCGATCTGGGCGGGTTTGCTGTGCAGTCCGCCGACGAGCGTCGTGCAGGACAGCCGGTGCCCGCTGTCGAAGGTGACGTCCACGGTCTCCGCCAGGGTGATGATCACCGTCAGGCTGGCGGAGGGCAGGCCGTGGTGCACGCCGGGCGCGGAGTGCACCCGGTACCCGCTGATGTCGCTGATCAGCGCCCGCAGGCGGGGTGGCGGGGCTGCCTGGACGTACTGCGACGGAGCCACGGCCAGAGGTTAGGCGGTACGGCCGACACCTGCGGCCGGGAGCAAAATTTTTGCAACCTCGATTACTTCAGTGTCGAGTGAAATTAAGCCTCCGACCCGCACAGCTGTCGCACCCGGCCGAAAACCGCTTCAGAGCTCGGAGTCCGGATCGAGGTAGGGGCCGCCGGCGATGCCGAAGGCGCGGACGGTGCCGAGCAGGTGCTCGCGCAGCCGGGCTTTGGCCAGGTCTGCGTCGCCGTCGCGCAGTGCCGCCGCGAGCTGGGCGTGCTGGTGGGTGATCCGGGGCCGGGCGGTGTGGGTGCGGGCGGTGGCGGTGATGCGCATCTGCTTGTCGCGCAGGGCGTTGTAGAGGTCGGCGACCACGGAGTTGCCCGCGGCGGCGACCAGCGTGGCGTGGAAGGCCCGGTCGGCCTCGTGCATGCCCGCGTCGCTGAGCTCGGCGGTGTCGCAGGCCGGGTGCGCGGCCAGTTCGTCGCCGACGGCGGTCATGGCGTCCGGGCCCTGCATGGCGAGCTTGTCGATGGCGAAGCTCTCCAGGGCCAGGCGGGCTTCCACCACGGCGCGCGCTTCGGGTGCGGTGACCGGCACGACCAGTGCGCCGCGCTTCGGGTAGAGCCGCAGGAATCCCTCGGTCTGCAGGCGCAGGAAGGCCTCGCGCACCGGTGTGCGGGACATCTGCAGCGCGCCGGCCACTTCGCCCTCGGACAGCAGTTCGCCGTCCGGGTAGCTGCCGTCCAGGAGTCCGGCCTTGACGTGCTGGTAGGCGCGGTCGGCGGCGGGCGTCTCGGGAGTGGTGGAGGACACGGTTTCGCGTGGTGTTGCGCTCGACACGAGGTCATCGTACTTCCACCCAACTTGTATCTATGGTGGATACAAGTTTTTCCGGGAGAGGAGTTCCGAGTTGTCCGGCACGGCCACGGCCCCGCACCCCGCAGGTGCGCGGACCGAACACAGCACCTCATCGCGCACGGCGTGGCTGGTGTGGGGGATCGGCGCGCTCTGCTACTGCGCCGCACTGTTCCACCGAGCCAGCCTGGGCGTCGCCGCGCCGGAGGCGTTGCAGCGATTCGCCATCGGCCCGGCGATGCTGTCGCTGTTCTCGGCCCTCCAGCTGGGCATCTACCTGGCGCTGCAGGTGCCGTCCGGGCTGCTGGCCGACCGGCTCGGGCCGCGGAAGGTGATCACCGGCGGCATGGTGGCGCTGGCCGCGGGATCGGCGGTGTTCGCGGTGAGCGGGTCGATCGTCGGCGGTATCGCCGGGCGGATGCTGATCGGCTTCGGCGACGCGTTCATGTTCACCAACGTGCTGCGGCTGGCCGCGCACTGGTTCCCGCCGCACAAGTTCGGCAAGGTCGCGGCGATCACCGGTCTGGCCGGTGGGCTGGGGCAGATCGTGTCCACGCTGCCGCTGGGACTGGCGCTGCACAGCATCGGCTGGGTGCCCACGTTCGCCGGTGCCGCGGTGCTGACCGCGGGGCTCGCGGTCGTCGCGGCGCTGGCGATCCGCGACCGGCCGGACCACGCCGCGGTCGCCTCCGTTCCGGCTCCGGCACCGGAGCGGATCGCGCACACCTTGCGGCACGTCATCGCGCAGCGGGGCACCAAGCACTCCTTCTGGGTGCACTTCGTGCTGATGGCGCAGTTCGTCGCGGTGACGACGTTGTGGGGCGGGCCGTGGCTGACCGAGTCGCAGGGCCACGGTCAGGCCGAGGTCGGGTCGCTGCTGCTGATCAGCGTGGTGGGTTTCATCGCGGGTTCCTGGTTCTCGGGGCAGTTCATCTCCGGCAATCCGGTGCGCCGCGACCGGTTCAGCCTCGGGCTGTCGTGCGCGGTGGTGGCGGTGTGGGCGCTGCTGGTGGCGTGGCCGGGTGTGCTGCCGATGCCGTTGCTGGTGGTGGCGCTGGTGATCATCGGTGTCGGTGGTGGCGCGGCGATGCTGGCCTTCGACGGGGCGCGGATGGCCAACGCCGAGCACCGGTCCGGGACCGCTTCGGGTGTGGTCAACATGGGTGGTTTCAGCGCGGCGGTGCTGGTCCAGCTGCTGGTGGGCGGAGTGCTGCAGTTCGTGTCGTTCCTGCCCGCGGTGCAGGCCTACCGGTGGGCGTTCGCGCCGGTGCTGGTGCTGCTGGCGGTGGGTACCGCGGCTCAGTGGTCGTTGCGGGACCGGCGGTAGCGCGCGGTGTTGTGCTCCCCACGGGTGCGGTGGTGCGGTTAGGGTCGGCCGCGGACGTGCCACCCGGTCGGCCATGGGCGGTCGGCCCAGCGATGGAGGTTGTTGTTGACCACGGCGCTGGAACTGCACAACTACGTCGGCGGCGAACCGGTGGGGACGCTGGCGGGGGAGACCCTGCCGTTGGTCGACCCGAGCACCGGCGAGCAGTACGGCACCAGTCCGCTGACCCGGTGGATGGATGTGGACGCGGTGATGTCGGTGGCGTCCGAGGCGTTCGCGTCGTGGTCGCAGAGCACGCCGCGGCAGCGGCAGCAGGTGCTGCTGGAGGTGGCCGATGCGGTGGAGGAGCGCGCGGAGGAGCTGGTGCTGGCGGAGTGCCGCAACACCGGCAAGCCGTGGGCGGTGGTGCGCGATGAGGAGTTGCCGCGGGCGGTGGATCTGATCCGCTTCTACGCGGGGGCGGCGCGGGTGCAGGAGGACGGTACGGGTGGTGAGTACGAGCCGGGGCTGACTTCGTTCACGCGGCGCGAGCCGATCGGGGTGTGCGCGCAGGTGACGTCGTGGACGCATCCGCTGCTGCTGGCGGTGGCGAAGTGGGCTCCGGCGTTGGCGGCCGGGAACACGGTGGTGCTCAAGCCGGCGGAGACGACGCCGGTGAGCTCGGCGTTGCTGGTGGAGATCGCGGGTGAGCGGTTGCCCGCGGGGGTGCTGAACTTGATCTGCGGTGATCGGGACAGCGGTCGGGCGATGGTGGCGCACGAGGTGCCGGGGATGTTCTCGATCACGGGCACGGTGCGGTCGGGGATGGAGGTGGCGGGGTCGGCGGCCGCTGATCTCAAGCGTGCGCACCTGCAGCTGGGTGGTAAGGCGCCTGCGGTGGTGTTCGACGATGCCGATGTGGTGCGGGCGGCGCGGGGGATCGCGGTGGCGGCGTTCGGCAACGCGGGGCAGAGCTGCACGGCGGCGAGCCGGGTGCTGGTGGGTTCGGGGGTGTACGAGGAGCTGGTGGCGGAGTTGGTGCGGTGGGCCGGGGTGATGCGGCCGGGGCCGCCGCAGGATCCCGATGCCGGGTTCGGGCCGCTGAACAGCCTCGGCCAGCTGGAGCTGGTGCAGGCGCACCTGGCCCGGTTGCCGGATCACGCCCAGGTGCTGGCCGGGGGCCACCGCCGGGGCGAGCGGGGGTTCTTCCACGAGGCGACGGTCGTGGCCGGGGTGGAGCAGGACGACGAGCTGGTGCAGAACGAGGTCTTGGGCCCGGTGCTGACGGTGCAGCGCTTCAAGACCGAGCAGGAGGCGGTCCAGCTGGCCAACGGCGTGCGCTACGGGCTGGCGGCCAGCGTGTGGACGCGTGATCACGCACGGGCGATGCGGGTGTCGCGCAGCTTGCAGGCGGGCACGGTGTGGATCAACACCCACCACCCGCTGGTGGCGGAGATGCCGCACAGCGGTTTCAAGCACTCGGCCTCGGCGCGCGACTTCGGCCGCTACGGGCTGGAGGAGTACAGCCGGATCAAGCACGTCATGTCCGCACTCGACGAGGGCTGGCAGTACTGACCGTCAGAGGCGGCGGAGCCGGTCGGCGCAGTGCGCGCGCAGGGTTTCCCGGTCGCCGTCCCACGCTTCGACCTGGTTGCCGGGTTCCGGTCCGCCGTTGATCACCGCGGATTCGCTCCAGTGGTCGGCCTTCACCCAGACGGACGTTCGGGGCTCGGCGACCGACCGCCACAGCGCGTCCCACTGGTCGCCGAGTTCGGCCTGTTCCGCGGCTGGGGTGGCTTCGAGCAGGTCGGAGCGGAAGAGGACGGTGAGCTCCTCGGTCGTGCGGGTGCGCGAGGTGAGGGCGCGGTGGACCCGGCTCGCCGCCGGATCCGGCAGGTCCAGAAGGCTGTCGACCGGCAGCAAGCAGAACTGCGGGTCCGACGCATAGTCGTCGGGCATGTCCTCGAAGGACGGTCCGATCACGAGCCAGGTCCCGGTCGCGTTGGTGTTCCTGCGCACCGGCACTGTCTACCAGTGGGTGGTGCTCGTCAGTCGGTGCGGGTGGCGATGGCGAGCAGGGCGGCGGCGGAGCCGGTGAGGCGGAGTCCGGCTCGCCAGACGGCGTGCAGGGGGCGGCGCAGGTCGAGGTCGGCGACGGGGATTTCGACGAGGCGGTGTTCGGCGAGGTCGGTGGCCACGGCCAGGACGCTGAGGGCGGCGGGGCCTGCGCCTGCGACGACGGAGTTGCGGACTGCGGTGGTGGAGCGGAGTTCGAGCAGGGGGGTGACGGGTTCGGTGCCGGTGTCGGTGAGGGCGCGGTGCAGGGTTTCGCGGGTGCCGGAGCCGTGTTCGCGCACGATGAGCGGGGTGGCGGCGAGTTCGGTGGGGGTCAGCGGTCGGCGCAGGCGGGTCCAGGGGTGTCCGGGTGGGGCGACGACGATCATGTGGTCGCGGGTGACGTAGCGGACGGAGACGCCGTCGGGTGGTTGCGGGGTTTCGATGAAGCCGATGTCGGCGTTGTCGTGGCGGACGGCTTCGGCGACGGCGGCGGAGTTGGTGACGTCGAGTTCGAGGTGGACGTCGGGCAGTGCGGTGCGGAGTCGGGCGAGCCAGCGGGGGACGAGGTATTCGGCGATGGTCATGCTGGCGGCGACGCGGAGGGTGGATTTCTGCTGGGCGCGGAGTGCGCGGACGCCGCTCATGAGGCCGTCGATGTGGGCGAGGACTTGGCGGGCCCAGTCGCAGACCATGGTTCCGGCGGGGGTGAGGGTGCAGCCCTGGCGGGTGCGTTGGAGCAGGGGCAGGCCGAGTTGGCGTTCGAGGCGGCTGAGTCGTTTGCTGGCGGCGGGTTGGCTGATGTGGAGTTCGGCTGCGGCGGCGCCGATGCTGCCGAGTTCGGCGACTCCGACGAGCAGGCGCAGCGATTCGGTGTCGGGTGGGGTCATTCCGCCGGAGTGGGTGGGTGCGGGGTGGTTTCCGCTGTGGGTGGTGTTGTGGTGCTGCTCGGCCATGCCTTGAGATTATGACGTCCTGTGCGGATGGTGGCTACTGCGGGGCGCTGGTGGCGGCGAACCTGGTGTCGTGGCGAAGACGGTGAGCGGTGCGCGGGCGGGTTTGTCGGTGTTGTGGCCGGGGCTGGCTGTGACGGTGGCCGCGGTCGTGGTGTCGATGGCGGTTGCGGGTCTGGTGCCTGCGGTGAGTGCGTTGACGGTGGCGGTGGTGCTGGGTGTCGTGGCGGGCAACGTGCCGGGTTTTCCGGTGTCGGCGCGTGCTGGGGTGGCGTGGTCGGCGAGGAGGTTGTTGCGCGCCGGGGTGGTGTTGCTGGGGTTGCAGTTGTCGGTGGGGCAGGTGCTGGGGTTGGGTGCGGGCACGGTGGGTGCGGTGCTGCTGGTCGTGGTGGTGACGTTCGCGGGCACGGTGTTGCTGGGCCGGTTGCTGGGTGTGTCGCGGGGTTTGTCGTGGCTGGTGGCGACGGGTTTTTCGATCTGCGGGGCCTCGGCGGTGGCGGCGGTGGAGGGCGTGGTGGAGCGCGATGACGAGGACGTGGCCACGAGCGTGGCGATGGTGACGGTGTTCGGCACGGTGTCGATGCTGGGTTTGCCGGTGTTGTTCTCGGCGTGGGGTCTGCCGGCGGAGGATGCGGGGAGGATCGCCGGGGGCAGCGTGCACGAGGTGGCGCAGGTGGTCGCGGCGGCGTCGCCGGCGGGTGCGGCGGCGGTGGCGATCGCGGTGGTGGTCAAGCTCAGCCGGGTGGTGCTGCTGGCGCCGGTGGTGGCGGTGGTGAGCTTGCTGGAGCGGCGTCGCAGTGCTGGTGGTGGTCGGCGTCCGCCGATCATGCCGCTGTTCGTCCTGGGTTTTCTGCTGGCGGTGGCGCTGCGCAGCAGCGGTGTGCTGCCGGAGGTGGTCCTGGGTGCGGCCAAGCAGTTGACGACGTTGTTGCTGGCGGGGGCGTTGTTCGCGCTCGGTTTCAGCGTTCGGGTCAAGGCGCTGCTGCGCAACGGTCCCAAGGCCTTCGCGCTGGGTGCTTGTTCGACGATCTTGGTCACCGCTCTCGGAATCACCTCGATGCTGCTGATGCCTTGAGCATGTTCGGGTCGTCGCTTAAACCATTATGAAATATTCCATTGTTGTGCTGGGTTTCCGGCTGGGCGCGGGAAAGGATTTTGAGCGCGTTTCACCTTGTCCTGCGGAAACTGTCCCGGCGAGTCGCGCGATCGCTCGGGCGAGTGGTCGTCATTCTCTTTGGTGTGCCAGCGAAAGCAGGTCGCGTTGCATTAATGCAACGTAGGGCTTGCCGGTCGGCGCACCCCCCAAGTTCCCGGAACACCGGGACAGCTGCCGACACGGTGACGATCAGAACATGGATGGGAGTTCAAGCAATGCGCACTACCCTTCGTCTTATCGGTGTCACCGCCGCTTGCGCCGCCGCGCTGGCCATCGGCTCGCCCGCCTTCGCCGGCGGCCACGGCGACCACGCGTCCTCCAACGCCTACGGCGGCAACGGCATCGGCGGCAACGGCGGCCTCGGTGTGAACGCTGCCAGTGGCATCAGCGCGCTGTCCAGCGGCGACGGCGGCAACGCCTCCGCGGGTACCGGTGGCCTGGGCCAGGGCGGCGACGCTTCGTCGATCGCCGGCAACTGACCCGGATCCGGGGATCGGCTCGAGCCCCCCGAGAAGCGTGCCGACCGGCATCGTGGCCGGTCGGCACGCTCTGTCCTCGCGAGAACAGCTCTGCGGCAGCTCGCCGTGCCGCGGAACCGGCTGAGAGGGTCCGCGGGAATGAGCGGTCGGCAAGCCGAACCGTCATTCCCAGCGCGCCTTAAGGCAATGCGCCTGAGTTGAAGTCCGCCGTTGGCCGAGGCGGATCATTTGTGGAGCACGCCACCATCCGGGCGGAACCGGAAAAGCATTCTTTCTGTTCCGGCCGGATGGTGGCCATTCGTCGTGCCCGGTGAGTGCCCTGTTGAATTCACGGCAATTCGGGGTGCTTTTCTCAGCGCGGAACGCGGGTCCAGGGGCGGGCTTGTTCGAAGGCGTGGGCGGCTCGGAGGACGGTGGCGTCGGCGTGGCGGGGGCCGATGATCTGCAGGCCGATGGGCAGGCCTTCGGCGGTGTGGCCGCAGGGGATGCTGGCGGCCGGTTGCTGGGTCATGTTGAACGGGTAGGTCAGCGGCGTCCAGCTGGTCCAGCGCTCTTCGCCCCATCCCGCGGGCACTTCGCGGCCCGCTTCGAACGGGGGGATGGGCACCGTCGGGGTCAGCAGGAGGTCGTAGGTCTGGTGGAAGGCCCCCATGCGCTGGCCGAGGATCATGCGGGTGTTGGTGGCTTCCAGGTAGTCCTGAGCGGAGTAGGTCAGGCCCTGCCGGCAGATCTCGTGCAGCCCGGGGTCGAGCAGTTCGCGCTGTTCGGCGGTGAGGTGCTCGACGGATTTGGCGGCGCCGGAGAACCACAGGACGTGGAAGTCGGTGACGGGATCGCTGATGCCCGGCGGGTCTGTTTGCTCCACGGACGCGCCGAGCTCTTCGAAGGTCCGCGCGGCTTCGGTGACGGCTCGGGCGATCTCCGGGTGCACCTCGGTGCCGAAGCCGAGGTCGAGGCTGACCGCGATGCGCAGCCCGCGCACCCCCGCACCCAGGCCGTCCACAAAGGACGTGGTGGGTGGTTCCAGCGCGGACCAGTCGCGGACGTCGGGCCCGGAGAGCACGTCGAGCAGCAGCGCGGTCTCGGCGACGGTGGTGCTCATCGGCCCGGCGTGGGCGAGCGTGCCGTAGGGGCTGGCGGGGTAGTGGGGGACGCGGCCGTAGGTGGCCTTGAGCGCGACGATTCCGCAGAAGGAGGCGGGGATCCGCACGGAGCCACCGCCGTCGGTGCCGATGGCCAGCGGCGCCATGCCCAGTGCGACCGCCGCGGCCGCGCCGCCGCTGGAGCCGCCGGCGGTGCGGGCGGGATCCCACGGGTTGCGGGTGATGCCGGTCAGCGGGCTGTCGGTGACGCCCTTCCACGCCAGTTCCGGGGTGGTGGTCTTGCCGACGAACACCGCGTTGTGCTCCCGCAGGCGGGCCACGGTGGGGGCGTCGGCGTCCCAGCGCTGGTGCGGGTCGATGGTGCGCGAGCCGCGCAGCGTCGGCCAGTCCTTGGTGAGGAAGATGTCCTTGATGGAGGTCGGCACGCCGTCCAGTCGTCCCTCGGGTTCGCCGCGCTGCCAGCGCTGTTCGGAGGCGCGGGCCTGCTGCAGCGCGCGTTCGCCGTCGACCAGGCAGTAGGCGTTGACGGCCGGGTCGGCTTCGGTGATGCGCTGCAGGACGGCCTCGGTGGCCTCCACCGGGGACAGCTCGCCGCTTGCGTAGGCGGCGAGCAGTTCGGGAGCCGTGAGGTCGGCGGGCTGGGTGTCGGCCAAGTCAGTTCTCCGTTCCGCTGATGTATCCCCGCTGCTTGTCCACGACGTTGGTCAGCGGCGCGCCTTCGGTGTAGGCGCGCAGGTTGGTGAGGAACAGGTCGACGAGTTCGTCGACCCAGCCGGCGGTGTCGCCGGACATGTGCGGGGAGACCAGCACGTTCGGCATCTCCCACAGCGGTGAGTCGGCGGGCAGCGGCTCGGTGTCGAAGACGTCGAGCGCGGCGCCGGCCAGCTGCCCGGCGCGCAGCGCGGCGATGAGGTCGGGTTCGACGACGAGTTCGCCGCGGCCGACGTTGATCAGGCGGGCCGTGGGGCGGCAGCGGGCGAGGACGTCGGCGTCGATGAGGCCCTTGGTCTGCTCGGTCAGCGGCGCGGCCAGCACCACGTAGTCGAAGGCGCCGATGACGTGGGCGAGGTCGGCGGAGGCGTGCACGTCGCCGAAGTCGGGATCGCCGGAGCGTGCGGTGCGGCCGGCGCCGGAGACGCGCAGGCCCGCGGCGGTGAGCTGCCCGGCGATGGCGCGGCCGATCGGTCCGGTGCCCACGACCAGCGCGGATTTGCCCGCGATGCGTTCGGTGACGCGGTGCTGCCACTGCTTGCGGTCCTGCAGTCGCAGCGTGGTGTGCATGTCCTTGGCGAAGGTGAGCACGGTGCCCAGGACGTATTCGGCCATGGGGCGGTCGAAGACGCCGCGGGAGTTGGTCAGCACGACCTCGGAATCGCGCAGGGCGGGGAACAGCAGCCGGTCCACCCCGGCGCTGCAGGCGTGCACCCACCGCAGGGCTTCGGCGTGCGGCCAGGCGTCGGCGATCGCCTCGGAGCGGAAGGCCCAGACCAGCAGCACGTCCGCGCCTGCCACCGCGGCGGGCAGCTCGTGGGCCTGGGCGTAGCGGAGTTCGGCGCTGGCCTCGATGCGCTGCAGCTCCGTGGGCGGGTTGCCGTCGTGCAGCAGCACGACGGTGGGAGTGCGGTTGATCATGTGGCCGACCTTAAGGGGCTGGTGGGTCCGGGTGGTGGTTGCGCCGCGTCGCGGGCGTGGCGCGACGGAGCCGAATTTCCCGCCGCAGGCCTGGGAAAACACACTCGGCCGGAGGCATTGACACGCTAGGAAGCGCTCGTAGGATTGTCAACAATCCACGGGTACCCTCGACGGACGAGGTGATTCCCGCCCGGCTCCCGGGGCACGCGGGACCGGAGGAGATGAGTCAACGTCCCCACTCCTTGCGAACGGGAGATCCCGATGCCCAGGTACCTGTCGATCACGCTGGAAAAGCGCGGTGTGTCCTGTGTGGCCGAGCTGCTGGACAAGGACGCGCCCCGGACCTGCGAGGCGGTGTGGCAAGCGCTGCCGCAGGTCGGGCCGGTGCACCACGCCAAGTACGCCCGCAACGAGATCTACACGATGGTGCCGCGCTTCGCCGCGGACGAACCCGGCCAGGAGAACCCCACCGTCACCCCGATCCCCGGCGACGTCGTGTACTTCTCCTTTCCCGGCGGCATGCTCGACCGCGCCTTCAAGGAGGAGAAGGGCATCGAGGCGCTGCCCGGCGTGATCGACCTGGCGATCTTCTACGGCCGCAACAACCTGCTGCTCAACGGTGATGTCGGCTGGGTGCCGGGCAACGTCTACGCCACCATCGTCGAGGGACTGGACCGGATGGCCGAGGCCTGCCACGACGTCTGGCGCTCGGGCAGCGTCGGCGAAACCCTGCGCTACGACCGCTACGAGAGTTGACGGGAGCGCGCCATGCCGCCTGACTTCCTCGGGGCGGTGCCCGGCCCGCAGCCGCAGCGCGGCGTGGGCGTGATCGCCCCGTTCGACCTGGCGCTGGACCGCGAGCTGTGGCGGTGGGCGCCGCCGGAGGTGTCGCTGTACCTCACGCGCACCGCGTTCGTGCCGGTGCCGGTCACCGTCGAGCAGGCCAACCTGGTCTCCGACGAGGCGGCGGTGCACGGGGCCACCCGCGACCTGCTGGTCCCCGAGCCGGAGGTGGTGGCCTACGCCTGCACCTCCGGCAGCTTCGTCAACGGCGCCACCGGTGAGCGCCGGCTGGTCGAGGTGATGCTGCAGGCCGGTGCCCCGGCTGCGGTGACCGCCTCGGGTGCGCTGGTGCAGGCGCTGCAGCTGCTGGGCATCGACCGGATCGCGGTGGCCACGCCGTACGTGGCGGCGGTGACCGACCGGCTGCGCGACTTCCTCGACGAGTACGGCATCGAGGTGGTGGCCAGCGTCGGGCTGGGGCTGCTCGGCCAGATCTGGAAGGTCGACTACCGGCAGGTGGTGGACATCGTGCGCTCGGCCGACCGCCCGGAGGCCGATGCGATGTTCGTCAGCTGCACCAACCTGCCCACCTACGACATCATCGGCCCGCTGGAGCAGGAACTGGGCAAGCCGGTGCTGACCGCCAACCAGGTCACGCTCTGGGCGGCGCTGCGCTCGATGGGGCTGCAGGCGGTGGCTTCCCAGCAGCAGTTGCTGCAGGCCCTGGACGCGCCCGCCGCGTAACGGGCCCGGCTGCGAAAAGCACAAGATCCGATTACGAACGCAGACCGCCGCGGACCGTGCGATAACATTGTCAACAATCGACCGGTCGCCTGAAGGTTCGCGGCGGTGGCAGTCCGACGTCGATCGAGGATGGAGCACCCGGTGCCGCACACCGCAGGAATTCTCTACCCCGGCTACAGCGCCGAAGACGACTACCCGACCCTGCAACGCCTGCTCGGCGAGGACGTGCGCCTGCCGCTGGTGCACACCCTCATGCGCGAGGACGCCCACCGCGTCGACGCGCTGCTGGACATCGGTTCCGAGCAGGTGCTGGCAGACGGTGCCCGCGAGCTGCTGGAGCACGGCGTGCAGTCGGTGATTTGGGCGTGCACCTCGGGCAGCTTCGTCTTCGGCAGGCGGGGTGCGCGGGAGCAGGTGGAGAAGTTGCAGGCCGTCACCGGCCTGCCGACCTCCAGCACCTCCTTCGCGTTCGTGCACGCCGCGGCGCGGCTGGGGCTGCGGCGGGTCGCGGTGGCCGCGACCTACCCGGCCGACGTGGCCGCGGAGTTCGTGACGTTCCTGCAGGCCGACGGGCTGGAGGTGGTGCGGTTGTCCAGCCGGGGCATCATCACCGCCGCCGAGGTCGGCACCCTCGGACGCGAGGAGGTGCTGGCCTTCGCCGCGGCCAACGACGACGACCGGGCCGATGCGCTGCTGATGCCGGACACCGCGCTGCACACCGCGGCGTGGCTGGAGGAGCTGGAGGAGCAGCTGGGCAAACCAGTGCTCACGGCCAACCAGGTCAGCGCCTGGGAGGCGTTGCGGCTGGCCGGTGCGCAGCAGGCGCGCGACGGATTGGGAGAGCTGTTCCGCAGTGGAACAGGCGGGGAGCGCAGTGGCTCCCCGGATTGAGGAGATGGTGTCAGGTGCTCGGGACCGACGAGCAGAACCAGCAGCCGGGTGAGTTAGAGCCGGTGCAGCGCAAGTCGACCGCCGCGATCGTGGCCGACCAGCTGCGCGCGGCGATCATGTACGGATCGCTGCCGCCGGGCAGTCAGCTCGGTGAGGCCGAGCTGGCCGCCCGGCTGGGCGTGAGCCGGGGACCGCTGCGGGAGGCGATGCAGCGGCTGGTCGCCGAAGGGCTGCTGCGCAGCGAGCCGCACCGCGGGTTGTTCGTGATGGACCTCGACACCGAGGACGTCCAGGACATCTACCTGGCGCGGCTGGCCGTCGAGCGCGCCGCGTGCGAGCAGATCGTGCGCCACCACCGGGTGGAGGCGGTGGCGGAGCTGACCGCCGCGCAGAGCCGGATGGTCGCCGCGGCGGGCAAGGGCGACCCGATAGAGCTGGCCGACGCCGACCAGGAGTTCCACGAAACCCTGGTGCGAGTCTCCGGCAGCGCCCGGCTGCAGCGCATGGCGCAAACCCTGCTGGTGGAGAAGCGGATGTGCCTGACGGCCCTGCAGGACAAGTACCACGCCGACGTCCAGGCGCTGGTCGACGAGCACAAGGGCCTGGTCGACGCCATCGAGGCAGGTGACGAGGAACTGCTGCTGGCCCGCCTGCAGGCCCACATGACCGATGCGCTGGAGCGCCTCAACGGCTCCATGGCCGGCTGATCACCAGCGCGGTCGGGAGGCCCTCCACCGGCGGGTGGAGGGCCTCCGCAGGTCTGTGGGTCACAGGCCGCCGACGGCGATGTACTTGGTCTCCAGGAACTCCTCGATGCCGACCTTGCCGCCTTCCCGGCCCAGCCCGGAGTGCTTGACCCCGCCGAAAGGTGCCGCCGGGTTGGACACGATGCCCTGGTTGAGGCCGACCATGCCGCTCTCCAGCGCCTCCGACACCCGCAGGGCGCGCTGCAGATCACGGGTGTAGAGGTAGCTGACCAGCCCGTACTCGGTGTCGTTGGCCTGGGCGATGACCGCCTGCTCGTCGGTGAAGGTGGTGATCGGCGCGACCGGCCCGAAGATCTCCTCCCGGCTCATCCGCGCTTGAAGCGGCACTCCGGAGAGCACCGTGGGCCGGTAGAAGTAGCCGTCGCCGTCCTCGGCCGAACCGCCGGTGACGACCTCGGCGCCCTGCTGCACCGCATCGGCCACCAGATCGCGCACCTTGCCCAGCTGGGCGTCGTCGATCAGCGGCCCCACCTGCACCTCGTCGCTGACGCCGCGGCCGACCCGCAGCCCGGACATCCGCTCGGCCAGCCGCTGGGAGAACTCACCGGCGACATCGGCGTGCACGTAGAACCGGTTGGCCGCGGTGCACGCCTCACCGCCGTTGCGCATCTTGGCCAGCATCGCGCCCTCGACCGCGGCGTCGAGATCGGCGTCGGGGAAGACCAGGAACGGCGCGTTGCCGCCCAGCTCCATCGACACCCGCAGCACCTGCTCGGCGGACTGCTCGATGAGCTTGCGGCCCACCGCGGTGGAGCCGGTGAACGACAGCTTGCGGGCCCGGCCGTCGCGGATCATCGGCTCCATCAGCCGGCCCGCGCTGCGGGAGGTGACCACGTTGAGCACCCCGTCGGGCAGTCCGGCCTCCTGCAGGATCCCGGCCAGCGCCAGCATCGACAGCGGCGTCTGGTGGGCCGGTTTGATCACCGAGGTGCAGCCCGCGGCGATGGCCGGGCCGATCTTGCGGGTGCCCATCGCCATCGGGAAGTTCCACGGGGTGATCAGCAGTGCCGGGCCCACCGGCAGGCGCATCACCAGGAACCGCCCGGAGCCGTTGGGCGCCACCGCGTAGTCGCCGCCGATGCGCACCGCTTCCTCGGCGAACCAGCGGAAGAACTCCGCGGCGTAGGTGATCTCGCCGCGCGACTCGGTCAGCGGCTTGCCCATCTCCAGGGTCATCAGCAGCGCCAGGTCCTCGTGCCGGGACATGATCAGCTCGTAGGCGCGGCGCAGGATCTCCCCGCGTTCGCGGGGCGGGTGCTTGGCCCAGCTCTCCTGGGCTTCGGAAGCGGCGGCCAGCGCGGCCAGGCCGTCGGCGGGGGAGGCGTCGGCCACCGAGCACAGCGCCCGGCCGGTCGAGGGGTCCTCTACCTCGTAGCTGCGCTCGTCGGTGGCCGGGCGCCACGCGCCGCCGATGAACAGCTGCTTGGGTGCGGCGTCGACGACGGTGGCCTCTCGGGGGTGCTGGTGGAGTGAAATGGTCATGGCAGGTGAAACCCTTCCGGCTCGGACGGTGGACAGCGACGGTCTGTGATGGTTGCATGACACGCGAGATTGTCGACAATCCTACATTTTCACAACGCTTGGAGTCGATCATGGCTGAGCTCTCGCCGGCACTCAAGCAGGCCACGCCGGTCCTGGCCGCCCGCGGCGAAGGGATCTACCTCTACGACGAGCAGGACCGGCGGTACCTGGACTTCACCGCCGGCATCGGGGTGACCAGCACCGGCCACTGCCACCCGCGCGTGGTCGAAGCCGCGCAGCGCCAGGTCGCCACCCTGATCCACGGCCAGTACACGACAGTCATGCACCGGCCGCTGCTCGAGCTGACCGAGCGGCTCGGCGAAGTGCTGCCCGAAGGCCTGGACCGGCTGTTCTACGTCAACTCCGGCAGCGAAGCCGTCGAGGCCGCGGTGCGGCTGGCGCGGCAGGCCACCGGCAGGCAGAACATCGTGGCCCTGCAGGGCGGCTTCCACGGCCGCACCATGGGCGCCGGCGCGCTGACCACCTCCGGCACCAAGGTGCGCGCCGGGATCGGCCCGATGATGCCCGGCGTGGTGTTCACCCCGTTCCCCGAGCCCTACCGGCACCGCTGCGGCGAAGACGAGGCCGTCCGCTACGCCCTGGCCGAGTTCGACCAGCTCCTGGTCACCACCAGCGCCCCGCGCGACACCGCGGCGATCATCGTCGAACCGGTCCTCGGCGAGGGCGGCTACCTGCCGGCACCACCGGAGTTCCTCACCGGCCTGCGCGAGCGCGCCGACCGGCACGGGATCCTGCTCATCGTCGACGAGGTGCAGACCGGCGTCGGCCGCACCGGCCGGTTCTGGGGCCACGACCACGCCGGCATCCGCCCCGACATCCTGATCACCGCCAAAGGCCTGGCCAGCGGATTCCCGATCTCGGCGATCGCCGCGCCGGATGCGCTGATGAGCCAGGCCTGGCCGGGTTCGCAGGGCGGCACCTACGGCGGCAACGCGGTGGCCGCCGCCGCCGCGATCGCCACCCTCGACGTGGTGCGCGACGAGAAGCTCGTCGACAACGCCGCCGAGCAGGGCCAGCGGCTGCGCGACGGGCTGCGCTCCATCGCCGCAGGCCAGCCGCTCATCGGCGAGGTCCGCGGCCTCGGCCTGATGGTGGCCAACGAGTTCACCGCCGCCGACGGCACACCGGATGCGGCGACCGCGGCCCGCGCGCACGCCGCCGCCGCCGAGCGCGGCCTGCTGCTGCTGACCTGCGGCCCGCACGGCAACGTGGTGCGCATGATCCCGCCGCTGATCGTCACCGGCGACCAGATCGACGAAGCGCTCCGGTTGTGGGACGAGGCCGTCGGGGCGGCCGTCACCGGCTGACCAGCGGCACCGGTGGTGGGTGTGATCTGGGCCTCGCACCCACCACCAGCCGAAACGAACGCACCCGGTCACCGTTCGATAGCAGGAGCTGTCACCGGGCCGGTCGTCTGGAATGCTGCACGCCAACGATCGACGCGTGCGGGACGCACCCGCATTCGAACCCACGCAGGTGTGAGCATGAGCGACGACTGGTCGGCTGGTCGACAGCCGAGAGGCCGCAGGCCCCAAGGCGGCGGCTACGACTACTACCGCGGCGCCCGCGGCCCGGACGGCCCGCCACCCCCGCCCGGGCGTCGCCCGCCGCCGCCCCCGCCGCCGCGGGGCGGCCACCGCCCACCGGTGGACGACCACCAGCCGCCGCCCCGCAGGCCGCGCCGCAAGAAGCGCTGGGGGCGGCGCATCGGCATCACCGCGCTGGTGCTGCTGGTGCTGCTGGGCGGCCTGGTGATCTACTTCGACAGCACCCTGCAGCGCACCGCGGCCCTGGACTTCGAAGGCCCGGCCCCGGACTCCTCGGGCACCAACTGGCTGCTGGTCGGTTCCGACAGCCGCGAAGGCCTCGACGACGCCCGCCGCGAGGAGCTCTCCGCCGGTGACGCCGGCGGGCGCCGCACCGACAGCATGATGCTGGTGCACATCCCCAGCGGCGGCGGGCAGCCGGCCATGATCAGCCTGCCCCGCGACTCCTACGTCCCCATCCCCGGGCACGGCAAGACCAAGCTCAACTCGGCCTTCTCCTTCGGCGGCCCCCAGCTGCTGGCCCAGACCGTCGAGCAGGCCACCGGCGTGCACATCGACCACTACGCCGAGATCGGCTTCGGCGGGTTCGCCGACCTCGTCGACGCCGTCGGCGGGGTCGAGATGTGCCTGGACAAGCCGATGAAGGACGAGATGGCCAACGTCGACCTGCCGCAGGGCTGCCAGACGCTGGACGGGCCCAACGCGCTGGGCTTCGTCCGGGCCCGCTACTCCCTGGCCGGCGGTGACCTCGAACGCGCCGAGAACCAGCGCAAGCTGCTGGGCGCCCTGGTCAAGCAGGCCACCAGCCCGACCACCCTGTTCAACCCGTTCCGGCTGTTCCCGCTGGCCTCGGGCGCGAGCAAGACCTTCCTGGTCGACGACAGCGACCACCTGTGGCACCTGGCGTCGCTGGCGCTGGCGCTGGGCGACATCAGCGGCGGCAACGGGGTGACCACCAGCGTGCCCTTCGGCCGCTTCGGCCGCGACGCCAACGGCGGCTCGGTCATCGTCTGGGACTCCGACGGCGCCTCCCGGATGTTCGACGCGATCGCCAACGACCGGCCGATCCCGCCGGACCTGCTGGAGAAGTGACCCGGACACGATGTGGGCCGCCCCCGGAGAGCACCGGGAGCGGCCCACATCGCCGTCGGGAGGGACGATCAGGACGCGAAGCGCCGCAACTGCTTGGCGTTGCCGTTGAAGCTGTCCTGCCCACCCGGCAGCGGCCCCTGATCGCCGTGCTGCCAGATGCTCTGGTAATCCCAGCCCGCGGGCAGCTCACCGATCTGCGGCGCGTAGCGGGCGATCCACAGCGGGTTGTTCGCCGCGAAGTCGGGATTGGCGCCGGTGCAGCGGTTCCACCAGTCGGTGGTGGTGTAGATGGCCGGGAAGCGACCGGTGCGGGCGTGGTAGGTGTTGGAGAAATCGGCGATCCACCGCGACATCGCGGCCGGGTCCAGCCCGTAGCAGCCATCGCCGTAGGGGTTGTACTCGATGTCCAGCGCCCCCGGCAGCGTCCGGCCGTCCCGGTGCCAGCCGCCACCGCTGTCGACGAAGAAGTGCGCCTGCTGAGCGCCGCTGGAGCGGTCGGGCAGCCCGAAGTGGTAGGCGCCGCGGACCATGCCCACCGCGTGCGACCCGTCGTACTGCTGGGCGAAGCTGGTGTTGCGGAACCCCGATCCCTCGGTGGCCTTGACGTAGGCGAAGCGCGCCCCGTCGGCCCAGGCCCGCGCCCAGTCCACATCGCCCTGGTGGCCGCTGACGTCCATTCCGGACACCACACCGGCGGGCACCTGCGGGGGCTGGCCGCTGCGGTTGGTCGGCAGGCTGTAGCCGGCCCAGGCCCCGTGGGGGTCCTGGGGATCCAGCAGCGGTGCGCTGCGGGGACTGGTGGTCTCGGCATGGGCGGCACCGGTGACCACAGTGGCCGCCGCGACCAGCGCGGCCAGCAGCCCGGCCGTCCTACGTGGACGGCGACCGGACCGGGAGCGCCGGTGGTTGTCGTTGAACGAACGTCGCACTGAGCTCGCCTCCTCACCGACGCGGAATCCGTCGCCGAGCGGAGCCGGGGCAACTGCCCGGCGGGGAATGAGGATCTTCTGGCGATCGGAGAATAACCCGGCACCCCGGGCGCCGCCGGGCACCGACGCGCCGATTCGCCCGGTACGCCCGATACCGCCAGTCCACAGTGGTGGGCCGGTGACGCAGATCTCCGCGATTGGAGAATCCCGGCTCCATCGGGTAGGTCTCGGGCATGGCACAACGAGCGGGTGACCGCGCAGGGCGGCACGGATACCGGCGGCGACCGGACGATCGCGAGCCCACCGGCGGCCCGCGCGGCGACGAGCAGGCGCTGCGGCAGGAACTGCGCGCCATGCACGGCGCCAGCTACGGCCGCTACAAGTCGCTGCGCGGCCAGTGGCACTTCCCCGGGTTCACCCTGCAGGTCCAGCGCGTGCAACCGGACCCCTTCGCCCCAGCCAGTCGTTGCGAGGTCCGCGTCACCGACGAGGTGGCCGGCTTCCCCGAGCAACTGTGGTGCTCACCGGTGCGGGCCCGAGCTCTGGCCGGTTACCTCGTGCGGGTCGCGCACCGCCACCTCGGGGACAGCAGGTTGCGCGTCGACGCCGGCGGCCAGCAGGTCCTGGACCGCTCGGCCTGCCAGGTCCAGCGCGGCGAGGTGGTGCTGCGGCTGGGCATCGACCTGCCGGGCCGCGGCCGCACCATCGACGGGCGCCAGGCCGAGCGGGCGCTGTGCGACGAGCTGCCGGAGGTCGTCGAGACCGCGCTGCGCTGGGCCACGGCCGACCAGGAACGGGTGCGGGAGTTCGTGGCATCGGTGGAGGACACCGACGCGCTGCGTCGCCAGCTGCCCGGGCTCGGGCTCATCGCCTTCGTCGCCGACGGTGCGATGCTGCCGCGGCGCAGCGGCGTCGACGAGCGCCCGCTGCCCGGCGGCGTGCCCTTCTCCGCACCGGAGTCGATGCGGGTGAGCGTCGAGCTGCCCAACCGCGGCCGGGTGAGCGGGATGGGGGTGCCCGAGGGCATCACGCTGATCGTCGGCGGCGGGTTCCACGGCAAGTCGACGCTGCTGCGCGCGCTGGAGTTCGGCGTCTACGACCACGTGCCCGGCGACGGCCGGGAGCTGGTGGTCTGCCGCGCCGAGACGGTCAAGATCCGCGCCGAGGACGGCAGGCGGGTGCACCGGGTCGACGTCAGCCCGTTCGTCAGCCACCTGCCCACCGGCGCCGACACCGCCGACTTCTCCACCGACAACGCCTCCGGTTCGACCTCGCAGGCCGCGGCGATCGTGGAAGCGGTGGAGGCAGGTGCCAAGGCGCTGCTGGTCGACGAGGACACCGCGGCCACCAACCTGATGATCCGGGACGCCCGGATGCAGGCGCTGGTGGCCAAGGACGCCGAACCGCTGACGCCGTTCGTGGACCTCATCCGCCCGCTGCGCGCCGCGCACGCGGTGTCCACGGTGCTGGTGATGGGCGGTTCCGGGGACTACATGGACGTCGCCGACCAGGTGGTGATGCTCGAGGACTACCACGCCCGCGACGTCACCGCCCGAGCCCGGCAACTGGCCGCCCAGCCCACCGGCCGCCGCTCCGAGGCCGACACCTTCCCGCCGGTGCGCCACCGCGTGGTCGACCCGCGCTCCATCCCCACCGACCGGCCCAAGGTGCGCGCCCGCGGCGTGGACGCCCTCACCCTGGGGGAGTCCACTGTGGAGTTGCGCGGGGTGGAGCAGCTGGTCGATCCCGCGCAGGTCACCGGCATCGGCCTGGCGCTGGTCAGCTGCGCGCGCCGCGGTGTCCTCGACGGCAGCCGGACGGTGGCCGAAGTGCTCGAGGCCTTCGCCGCCGACGTCGCCGAGCGCGGGATCGCCGCGGTCGACGACCGCCACGTCGGCGACTTCGCGGTGCCGAGGCCGCTGGACCTGGCGGCGGCCCTCAACCGGCTGCGCGCCCTGCGGATCTCCGGGTTCCGGAGCTGATCAGCACCCGGTGCACTGGCCCGCGCGCAGCCGCGACCACTGGGCGCTGGGCCTGCCATCGGTGCGCATCGCCCGGTCGTCGACGGGCCAGCCCGGCGGCGAGTCCTCCCAGGCCTCCTGCCTGCCGTACGCGGTGATGTCCAGCAACCCGTAGGAGGGCGCCATGATCTCCACTCCTCGCCCGGTGGTCCAGTAGGTCTCGAACACCCGCTGCTCGCGGCGCAGGTAGCAGACCAGCAGGAACGGGGCGGTGCGCCCGGCGCGCAGCACGTCCACGGACTCCCGCGCCGAGTACCAGGGCACCTCCCAGCCCATGAAATCGCGGTAGGCGGCGCTGTCCTCGTACGGGCCCTGGCACAGCGTCGCGTAGGTGACGTCGCGGGCGTGGAAGTAGGACAGCTCCCGGACCTGGCTGTTGAAGTAGGTGCAGCCCTCGCACTGCTCGGCGGTGCTGCGCCCGTCGTGCCACATGTGGAAGTAGGCGATCAGCTGCCCGCGGCCCTCGAACGCGGCCAGCAGCGTGGTGGGCCCGTCCGGTCCGGTCAGCGGGGTGGCCGCGTCGACCTCGACCATCGGCAGCCGGCGGCGGGCCGCGGCGATGGCGTCGCCGGCGCGGGTGTGCGCCTTCTCCCGGACCCGCAGTGCCTCCACTTCGGCCAGCCAGGTGGCGCGGTCGACCACGGCGGGCATCGCGGGGGTGGTGGGCTCAGCGTTCATCTTCGTCTCCTCGGCTCCGTTCCAGGTGGTGCTTCAACGCGTTGAGCGAGCGGTCCCAGTCGCGGGCGAGTGCGGCGAGGAACTGCTGGGCGATCTGCATCGGGCCGGACTGCAGCCGGTAGCGGACCCGGCGCCGCTCTCCGTGCTCGGCGGCCACCAGCCCGGCCTCGGCGAGCAGGGCGAGGTGCTTGGCGATCGCCTGCCGGGTGATCGGCAGCCGGCCGGCCAGGTCCGTCGCGGTGGCCGGTCCCGACGAGGCCAGCTCGGCGAGGATGGCGCGCCTGCTGGGGTCGGCCAGGGCGGTGAAGACCTGTTCGGCGATCGCCTCGGCGTCAGGCCGCATCGAGGTGCTCGGTCAGCTCGCCGAGTTCGCGCGCCCAGCCCTCGGTGTGGCTGTCGTAGATCTCGCGGTAGTGCTCCTCGGGCAGCTGCGCGAAGCCGGTCTCGACCACGGTCAGCCGGGTTCCGGCGCCGACCGGTTCGAGGGTGAACTCGACGTAGGTGCGGCGCGGGTCATCCCTGGGCAGCTCGGGGATGTGCCAGGTGAACCCGAACACCGAGGGTTCCTCGACCCGCTCCACGCGCAGGTGGGTGGCGGGCTTGCCGTGCCAGATCAGGCGTCCCCGGCCGCCCGGCCGCAGCTCGATGTCGGCTTCGTCGCCGAACCAGGAGCTGAGTCCTTCGGCGGTGGTCAGCGCCGCCCACACCTCCTCCGGTGCCCGGTCGAGCTGCACGGTCCGTTCGATGCGGTCGGGGAAACCCATGGGAACTCCACTAAGTAGCAACCAGTCAGTTGCCACAGTATCGCAATCGATTGGTTGCTACAAGCGATCGCCGCCGTGGCGGGGTTTTGCCCGGCCTCCCCGGCGCGCATCATCGAGGTGAGCGGATTTCGCCCGATTGCTGCCGCGCCCCGGGCGCGGGCGGACGGGAGGCGCCTGGAATGGCTGTCCCGAACCGGACCACCACCGGTTACACCGACCGCAGGCACGCAGGCCGGGTGCTGGCCCGGCGGATGAGCGGACTGGACCTCAACGACCCCGTCGTGCTCGGCCTGGCCCGCGGGGGAGTGCCGGTGGCCGCCGAGGTCGCGCGGGCGCTGGAGGCGCCGCTGCGGGTGTGCGTGGCCCGCAAGATCGGCGCGCCGAGCCAGCCGGAACTGGCCGTCGGGGCGGTCACCGCCGAGGGCCCGGCAAGCTACGACCGGCACCTGGTGCGCTCCTTCCACCTCGACGAACGCACGCTGCAGGACGCCTGCGAGCGCGAACGCGCCGAAGCCCGGCGCCGCGAGCAGCTGTTCCAGCGCGGTGAGCGGCTGTCGCTGGCGGGCCGCGACGTGGTGCTCGTCGACGACGGCCTGGCCACCGGTGCCACCGCGCGGGCCGCGGTGCGGATGCTGCGCGAGTCCGGGCCGCGCAGCATCGTGCTCGCGGTGCCGGTGGGCTCGCCGGATGCGGTGGCCGTGCTGCGCGAGGAGGCCGACGTGGTGCTGTGCGTGCTGCAGCCGGTCGGCTTCGCCGCGGTGGGGCAGTGGTACCGCGATTTCCGGGCCACCACCGACCAGGAGATCCACGACATCCTCGCCGAGTTCGGCTGATTCCCGCGCCGGTCGTCGCGAAGCCCCGCCAACTTGAATCACTTTCATCTATTGGTTCAGTGCGGGGTGAAATCACTTACTCCGCGAGGCCTCGCCGCGACCAGCGCAGGGGAGGGGCCCGATGCCGTGGTCGACCGCTGTCGCCGCGACGCCCGACTCGCCGGAGGACGCCCGGGAGGAACGCCCCCGAGGCAGCGCCGCGAGCGGGCCCGGGAGGGCCCGGAACGATCTTGCGCTGGTCGGCGCACGGTTGGTGCGCAGCGAAGAACACTGGATTTGATTACTTCTCAAGCTTCAGTGCGGAATGAAACAAATCCTGCGGATCAGGTCGCACCAACCCCGGCCCGGACGCGATAACCTCAGCTGCACCTGCTCCTGCGTCGCGGAGGCCTTGGGGATCGGGTGGTCAGCGGCCACCGGTCGGGGGGCTTCGGGCGCGTCGGGGTGGAGTTGGGCATCGGTTTCGGGTTGATTGGGTCGCTATGACTTCCGCTGGACATTCCGAGAGCACGCCATCGCAGGCGGGCAGGCACACACCACCTCGGCGGTCGGGTACGAGACGGGGTGAGGAATCCGGCGAGCAGGGTTACTCGGCCGAGGTCGCCTGGCAGGTGGGCGAGGCGACGGTGGCGCTGGGCGAGCGGCTGCGGGATCCCTCGGTACCGCACAACGTGCCGGAGATCGAGAAGGTCATGCGCGGGTTCTCGCTGACCGTGGAAGGCATGTCCGCCGGGGTGGGCGGGGTGACCGAGTGGTTGCGGGCGGCCGGGCACGTCGGCCCGCTCTCGGGGCACGCGAGCGTGATGGCCGAACGGCTCTCGCACATCGGCAAGGAGCTGACCCGGTTGGCCGAGGCGATCGAGCAGGCGCAGAAGCGGGCGAGCTGAGCCCTCCCGCGCCGGCGCGGCGCAGCGGGGTGGTCGTGCTCGGCGTGGCCGGGCTGCTCAGTATGTTGGTGCTTGCATCGCGGCTGCGGTGATCGGGTTGTGCTGGTCCGCCGCCCTCCGGTGCCGGGGGTGCGCGGGCGGGGCTGGTGCGTGTGGGTGTGGAGGTGGCCCCTGTGGTTCGCGGCAGTGTCGGAGATTCCTCTGCCGCCTTCGATTCGCTGTTCAGCGAGGTGTTCGCCGGGTCGGCCGGGGCGACGGCCGCGGAGGGCTCGTTCACGTTGGGCTCGTTGCTCGACGAGCAGGCGCACGAGGTGGTGTCGAAGGCGGTCCGGGCCACTGTGGACTGGGGCAGCCGCGAGCTGGACAGCGCGCACCTGCTGTGGGCGGTGACGCAGGTCCCGGCGACCGCTGAGCTGCTGGTGTCCTCCGGAGTCCGGGTGGAGGACCTGGCCGCCGCGGTGCGCTCGGCGGTGGGCGGGCAGGAGTTGTCGGGCGCCGGTCGGCCGGTGCTGTCGCCGGCGGCGCGGCGTGCGCTGCTGGGCGCATACCAGCAGGCGCTGGGCGAGGGCGCTGATGTGGTCGGGGCGCGGCACGTGGTGCTGGGGCTGGCCGCGGACGCGGATTCGGTGGCGGGCCGGGCGTTGGCGCGGGCGATCGAGTTGGGTGATCGGGGTGGGGCTGGGTCGGTGCTGAGCGTGACGCCGCGGCTGGACGAGTTCGGGTTGGACCTCACCGAGCTGGCCCGGGCCGGCCGGCTGGATCCGGTGGTGGGCCGCGACACCGAGATCGAGCAGGCGATCGAGGTGCTGGGTCGCCGGTCGAAGAACAACCCGGTGTTCGTGGGTGATCCGGGGGTGGGCAAGACGGCGATCGTGGAGGGCCTGGCCCGGCGGATCGTCGAGGGAGCGGTGCCGTGGTCGCTGGCCGACGTGCGGGTGATCTCGCTGGATCTGGCCGGGATGGTGGCCGGGGCGAAGTACCGCGGTGAGTTCGAGCAGCGGTTCCGGGACGTGATGGCCGAGATCCGCGCCAACCGCGACAGCGTGCTGGTGTTCATCGACGAGCTGCACAGCATCGTCGGCGCCGGTGCCGGTGAGGGCTCGATGGACGCCGGCACCATGCTCAAACCGGCGCTGGCGCGCGGTGAGCTGCGGCTGATCGGGGCCACCACCGTCGAGGAGTACCGCAAGCACGTGGAGAAGGACCCGGCGCTGGAGCGCCGGTTCGCGCCGATCATGGTCGACGAGCCGTCGGTGGCCGACACGATCGTGGTGCTGGAAGGGCTGCGGGAGCGCTACCAGCGGCACCACCGGGTGCGCATCGACGCCTCGGCGCTGTCGGCGGCCGCGGAGCTCTCGCAGCGCTACATCGCCGACCGGTTCCTGCCGGACAAGGCGGTGGACCTGCTGGACCAGGCGTGCTCGCGGGTGCGGTTGCGGCGCGGCGGCGAGGTGCGGGAGTCGGCGGTGTTCGAGCCGACGGTGGTGGCCGACGACGTGGCCGACGTGGTGGCCTCGCGCACCGGCATCCCGGTGTCCGACGTCAGCGCCGCCGACGTGGAACGGCTGCTGGGGCTGGAGGAGCAGCTGCGCTCGCGGGTGGTCGGCCAGGACGCGGCGGTGGCCTCGGTGGCCGAGGCGGTGCGCCGGGCGCGGGCCGGGCTGGCCGACCCGGACCGGCCGATCGGCAGCTTCCTGTTCCTGGGGCCCACCGGCGTGGGCAAGACGGAGCTGGCGCGGGCGCTGGCGCAGGCGCTGTTCGGCGACGTGCAGCGGTTGCTGCGGCTGGACATGGGGGAGTTCCAGGAGAAGCACACGGTTTCGCGGCTGGTGGGCGCGCCGCCGGGATACGTCGGTTACGGCGAGGCCGGGCAGCTGACCGACCGGGTGCGGCGCCAGCCCTACTCGGTGGTGCTGCTCGACGAGGTGGAGAAGGCGCACCCCGATGTGTTCAACACGCTGCTGCAGGTGCTCGACGCTGGCCGGCTGACCGATTCGCAGGGCCGCCTGGTGGACTTCCGCAACGTCGTGGTGATCATGACCTCCAACATCGGCGCGGACCGGATCATCGACGCCGGGGCGGATGCCTCGGAGTCGGCGCTTGTGGTGCTGGAGGAGCTGCGGACGTTCTTCCGCCCGGAGTTCATCAACCGCATCGACGACGTGGTGGTGTTCCGGGCGCTGGGCAGCGCGCAGCTGCGGCGCATCGCCTCGCTGCTGCTGGAGCGCACCGCCGAGCAGCTCGCGGCCAAGGGGGTGCGGCTGGTGGTCTCCGACGCCGGGCTGGACTGGCTGGTGGAGCGCGGGTACCAGCCGGAGTTCGGGGCGCGGCCGCTGCGGCGGGTGATCGCGCGCGAGCTGGACAACCGGCTGGCGTCGATGGTGCTGGGCGCTTCGGTGTCGGCGGGCGATCAGGTGTCGGTGGACGTGGTCGACGGGGAGCTGTCGTTGACGGTCTCCACGCTGTGGGAGCCGGTCTCGGGCGGGCGGCACGCCGCGCCGAGCGAGCCGGTCGAGGTGGTCTCCGAGCCCGTTCAGCGGCACAGCGTGCTGGGCTGAGCCGGTCACGCTGCGCAGTCGGCGGCGGTGCCGCGTCCGGGGTGTGAGTGTCCTTGAGTGGGGGTTGTGCGTCGCTGGTGGTGGTGACTCCGACCCCCGTTGTCACACGAACGTGGTGAGCCTTGTTGGGCTGGCCGGTGGCTCTTACGGTGGGGGTTGCGGTTGAGCAGCCGCCACGGCGCACCTCTTGCGTGAAGCGCAGCGACGAGTTCTGGGCCCGTGGCCGAAGTCGGACCGTCGATACGCGAATTCAGGGGGAGGTAGCGTGATCGTCTCCAGATCCGGTATGCGTCAGGTCGCCTGGACCGGCGGTCCCGCGATCGTCGCGCCGCGGGCGCCCAGCGATCCGCCGCTCGGGCACGGTTGCGCGGCGGCGCTGCGGCTGGCGGTGGAGTGGCCCGCGCCGGGCATCGTGGTGGTGCGCATCGGTGGCGAGGTCGACGTGGCCACGGTGCCCAGGTTGGCGGAGCTGCTCCGGCAGCGGTTGACCGCGGCGGCGCTGCAGACGGTGGTGCTGGACCTCTCGGCGGTGACCTTCGCCAGCAGCGCCGCGGTGGAGCTGCTGCTGCACGTGCAGCGGCGTGCCGAGCACCGCGGCGTGGGACTGCTGGTGGTCACCGGTGAGGTGGTGCTGCGGTTGCTGGTGATCACCGGTCTGCAGGAGCGGTTCATCTGCCGCGACAGCGCCGCCGAGGCGGTCAGCGAGGCGCGCAGCTGAGCGCGCAGCGGGTTCCCGCGGCCAGGTGGTCGGCCAGCGGCGCCCAGCTGCCGTCGGGGTTGTAGGGGCCCCAGCCGCCGGGGTCGTTGGACCAGTACCACCAGCCGACTCCGGCCTGTTCGGCCATGGCGAGCACGTCGTCGACGTAGTCCAGCGAGCCTTCGCGGGTGGCGTCGAGGCCGAATTCGCCGATGACCATCGGCATGCCCAGCCGGCGTGCGGTGGCGGTGTTGTCGGCGAACCACTTGCGCATGGTCTCCTGGGTGATGGCCCGGGTCACGCCGGTGTAGGCCTGGCCGGAGTCCAGCAGCAGCGGGTACAGGTGCGGGGCGTAGGCCAGGCGGGGTCGTCCGGGGCGCGGGTCGGTGAGCTCGGGCAGCGAGGAGGCGATGAGCGCCTGGTTGACGCCGAAGGCCTGGGGTTCGACGAAGATCCAGTGGTCCGGGTCGACCTCGCGGATGGCGTCGATGGTGCGCTGGTAGAGCGGGCCGAGGAGGTCCTTCTCGAAGAACGGCCACGGGACGCTGCCGCCCCACGGTTCGTTGAACAGGTCGTAGCCCAGCACACGGTCGTCGTCGGCGAAGCGCTGGGCGACGTGGGCCCAGGCGGCGGTGAAGTGCTCGGCGAGCTCGGGGTGCTTTCCGGTGGTGCCCCAGAAGTGGTCGAAGGCGCGCATGACGCCGGGCTGCAGGTAGGTCAGCGGCCAGGGGTCCTGGAGGCTGGCGGGCAGGCCGTCGAAGTGGGAGGCCCAGGCGGGGGCGCCGCCGTTGCGGCCGGTGCCGGTGACCGCCGGTCCCCAGATGTCCTGGTGCATGTCGAGCACGACGTGCATGTCGGCGCGGTCGTAGGCGCCGACGAGTTCGGTGACCTGGTCGAGGTAGGCCTCGTCGTAGCGGCCGGGTTCGGGTTCCACTTTGGACCAGTAGATGAGCAGGCGCACCGAGTTGGAGCCGATCTTGTCGGCTTCGGCGGCGATGTCGGCGGGGGTGGTCCAGGGCATCGCGTCGGGGGAGTCCTTGGAGCTGTGCCCGTTGTTGAAGCCGTGGGGGATGAGGGGATTTCCGTCGAGGTCGGTCAGCGGAGGGGGGTTGTCGGCGGCGTGGGCGGTGGTGGTCGCGGTCAGGGTGAGGGCGAGCGCGGCCAGGGCGGTGGTCAAGCGCCGGAGGGTCATGGACGGCGACGGTAATGGAACCACCACAGAATGTGAAGATGATTCATGAATGGTTGAGTCGGTCGGAGCAACCGCGTGACCAGCACAACCCCGGCCACCCACGGCCCTCCGGGCGGTCAGGCGCGCTCGTCTAGGCTCGTGGGCATGCCGGACACGCAGTACGAAGACCTCCTCCGCCACGTGCTCGACACGGGAACCCGCAAGGACGACCGCACCGGCACCGGCACCCGGTCGATCTTCGGCCACCAGCTGCGTTACCGGCTGGCCGACGGCTTCCCGCTGATCACCACCAAGAAGGTCCACTTCCGCTCGGTGGCCTACGAGCTGCTGTGGTTCCTGCGCGGTGACTCCAACGTCAAGTGGCTGCAGGACAACGGGGTGACGATCTGGGACGAGTGGGCCGCGCCCGACGGTGACCTGGGCCCGGTCTACGGCGCGCAGTGGCGCTCCTGGCCGACTCCTGACGGCGGGCACGTCGACCAGATCGAGCAGGTGCTGCGCACGCTGCGCGAGAACCCCGACTCCCGGCGGATCATCGTCTCGGCCTGGAACGTCGCCGACATCCCGCGCATGGCGCTGCCGCCGTGCCACGCGTTCTTCCAGTTCTACGTCGCAAACGGCGAGCTGTCCTGCCAGCTCTACCAGCGCAGCGCCGATCTGTTCCTCGGCGTGCCGTTCAACATCGCCAGCTACGCGCTGCTGACGCACATGATCGCCGAGCAGGTGGGCCTGGGCGTCGGCGACTTCATCTGGACCGGCGGCGACTGCCACATCTACGACAACCACGAGCAGCAGGTCCGCACCCAGCTGGCGCGCGAGGCGCGGCCGTTCCCGGTGCTGAGCCTCGAGCGGGCGCCGAGCCTGTTCGACTACACCTACGAGCACATCACCATCGAGGGCTACGACCCGCACCCCGGCATCAAGGCACCGGTGGCGGTGTGATCGGCCTCGTCTGGGCGCAGTCGGCCGACGGGGTCATCGGCCGCGACGGCACGATGCCCTGGCACCTGCCCGAAGACCTCAAGCACTTCCGGTCGGTGACCTCCGGGGCGACGGTGCTCATGGGCCGCCGCACGTGGGAATCGCTGCCGCCGCGGTTCCGGCCGCTGCCGGGCAGGCGCAACCTCGTGCTCTCCCGCACCCCGCAGGACGGCGCGGAGACCTTCACCGACCTCTCCCGGGCGCTGGCGGCGGCCAGCGGCGACGTGTGGGTGATGGGCGGTGCGGCGGTCTACCGGGCGGCCCTGCCCATCGCCGACCGCATCGTGGTCACCGAGATCCGCGAGCGCTTCGAAGGCGACACCTACGCCCCGGAGGTCGACCGCGAACCGGACTCGGTCGGGCCCTGGCAGCAGTCCTCCACCGGACTGCACTACCGCTTCCTCACCTGGGGCTGATCACGCCGCGCTGAAGCGCATCCCGATGCCGAGGGTGCTGCGGACCGGCAGCACCCCGGAGCCCACCGCCCACTCCAGAGCCGGCCGGGCCAGCTGTGCGAGCGCGCCGGTTCCTTCCCCCAGCGCGCGCCAGGGCTCGGCGGCGAGTTCGTCGGTGCGGCGCTCGACGGCGTCGCGGACCTCGCGGCCCCGCCCGGTGGCCCGTCCCGATTCCTCCAGCAGACCGCGGGTGAGCAAGCGTTCGCGCGCGGCGGCCCACTGCTGCTCGCTCCAGCCCCGGCTCGCGAAGACCTCGGGCGGTGCGGCCTGCACGGAGGCGAAGGACACCAGGGACTCCACCGGATCCAGGCCGTGCTCGCGCAACGCCGTGAGGTGGCCGTCGCCGCGGTGCTCCCGCAGGATCGTCGCGGCCTGCCACAGCACGAGCACCGGCTCATCGGGCCAGGGCTGCGCGGCGTTGGCCGCCGCAAGCGCCCGACCGCGCGTCCGGGCGGACTCCGCGGCCCGGCGCGCGAGACCAGCGGCCTCGGCCAGCGCCGCGACACCGGGCATCGACCGGTAGAAGTCCTCGATCGCGGCCAGCCGCGCGGACAGGACCTGCTGCGGTGCCGCGATCTGCCAGGCGGCCGGGACGTGCTCGGCGACCATGCGCGGGCTGAAGCTGTAGAAGGCCTCTGCCACCGTCTCGGCATCAACGGCACCCAGTGGTGCGGCGCGCCAGGCGAAGTAGCTCGGCCACCGCTCCCGGACTGCGTAGCCGAGCCCTCCGGCGTGCTCGAAGGCCGCGGGCGCGTAGTAGAGCACCGCGTGGATCGGTTCCAGCAGCCACCACATCCGCCGTGCGACAGCGATCTCCCCGGTCATCGCACACCCCCAATCTTGTCACTGACAAGATTGAGGTCGGCGTGTGGACTTGTCAATGGCAAGATTGGGTTCGTGAACCGCCCCTACCACCACGGCGACCTGCGCGCGGTGCTGCTGTCCACCGCCGTGGAGATGATCGGCGAACGCGGCGCGGCGCAGCTGAGCCTGCGCGACCTGGCGCGCCGCGCCGAGGTCTCCCACGCCGCACCGCGGCACCACTTCGGCGACAAGGCGGGCCTGTTCACCGCCCTGGCCGCCGAAGGCCAGCGGCTGCTCACCGAACAGCTGCTGGCCGCTGCCCCCGACCTGCGCGAGATGGGCGTGCGCTACGTCGGTTTCGCGGTGCGCCACCCCGTGCACTTCGAAGTGATGCAGCGCCGGGAGCTGTGCCACCCCGACGATCCGGACCTGCTCGCGGCCAGAGCCGGCACGGCACGAGCACTGCGCGCCGGACTGCCGGGCGGCCAGGACGAGGCCGCTGCCGAGCGCCTCGCCCTGGCCGCCTGGTCGCTGGCCCACGGATTCGCCACCCTCACCCTCGCTGATGCCCTCCCGCCGACCGCGAGCAGCCGCGACACCGCGGAGCTGTTCCGCGAGATCGCCTCCTCGCTGTCAGGCCTCCGCAGCGCCGGCCGGGGCGGAGATGACTCGACGCAGACCTGAATCCGTTGGTGCGGCGGCGTTCTCGCCTCATGCGGACAGGCCGAGCCGTTCCCCGACGCCCAGCACGCGGGCGCGCTTCGCAGTGTGGGTGCGGATTCCTCCTCCGGCTCCCCCCTGGCCGCCCGGTCACGGGTGGGGGTCGTCGACCTTGAGGGCGTCGCCGGTGTTGGAGACGAAGACGACCAGGAGCCTGGCCCGGTCGGTCGTGCTGGCGTTCTCCGTGAGGACGTGGTGGGCACCCGGCTGCTCGACCCAGTTCTGGCCCTGGTGGTAGGTGCTCGTGGGCTGGTCGTTGAGCCGGCTGCGCACGGTGCCTTCCAGGACGTAGGCGTAGACGAAGGCCTCGCCGTGCCGGTGCGGGGTTGCGCGAGCCCCGGGCGGGAAGTCGACGATCGACGAGGTGAACGTCTTGCCCTGCGCATTCGGCAGGGCCTGCTGGAGCAAGGGCGTCAGGGTCTCGGCGGGTGGTGCGGTGGTCACCGGGACCCCGGTGGACTGGTCCGGGGCGGCGCAGGCCCCGGTCAGCGCGGTGAGGACCAGTAGACCTGCTGCGATGCGGATTCCACTCATGAGGGGTGTCCTGTTCAGTCTTCGGTGACGCGGATGATCGTCTTGCCCCGGGTGCGCTTGCCGGGGCCGAACGCGGCCGGCGCTTCGGCCAGCGGTCGCACGGCGCCGATGGCGGGCTTGAGCCGGCCGTCGCGCAACCGCGTGGCGAGGTCGGCCAGCCGGGCCCGGTCGGGTTCGACGACGAAGAAGACGGCCCGCCCGTCCACCGGCCGGACCTCGGGCGGCTCGGCGATGGTCACGAGCGTGCCGCCGGGACGCACCAGGGCGGCCGAACGGTCGAGGACCTCCCCGCCGATCACGTCGAGCACGACGTCGACCTGCCCGGCCTCGGCCAGGTCCGCGGTCTGCAGATCGAGGAAGCTGTCGACACCGAGCGCGAGCGCCTGGTTCCGGTCGGATCCACGGCCGGTGCCGATGACACGAGCACCGGCTTCGCGGGCCAGTTGCACCGCGATCGACCCGACGCCGCCCGCCGCACCGTGGATCAGAACGGTCTGGCCGGTGGTGAGGCGGCCGTGGTCGAACAGGCCCTGCCAGGCGGTGAGCCCGGAGATCGGCAGCGCGGCGGCCACCGCGTGGTCGACGTCGGCCGGCAGCGGTGCGAGATTGCGGGCCTCCACCGCGGTGTACTCGGCGAGGGTGCCGTTGCGAGTCCAGTCGGTCAGTCCGAACACGCGCTGGCCGACGCTCAGGCCGGTGGTGCCGAACCCGAGCTCGGCGACGACACCGGAGAACTCGTGCCCGGGCACGCTCGGCGTCCGGTCCCGGCCGGCGCGGTCGGTCCAGGTCCCGGGCCACTCCAGCTCCCCGGGAGTGAAGCCCGCGGCGTGCACCCGCACGATGACGTCGTTCTCGGCCGCATGGGGGTAGGGCATGTCCGCCAGGGACAGGCCGGCGACACCCGCGTCACGGTCTCGCACAGTGATGGCTTGCATGACAGGTCCTTACCGGGCAGGGGCGATCCGAACGCACAACCGTGCACACGCAGGGCCCATGGTGGCTCGCCACCAGGGAATCCACACCGCACGTCCGCCCGTCGTGCGTCCTCACCAGGGAGACGAGCCGACCCCGCCGGGTGTGACCGCCCAGAGCCGGGCCGAGGGGCCTGCGGCTACCGCCGCACGACCGGCACTCGGCTCATCGTCCGGGAAACCCGCCACCGCCCGGCCCGCCGCAGCTGGCAGCTCGACCGGATCCGAGCGCGACCACGAGACCCTCCTCGGCGGCGAGCACCTCACCGCTGAACTCCGCGCGCGCGGCGGCCGTCGCGGTCACCCGGTCGGTGCCCGGCCAGAAGTGGGTGAGCATCAGCCTGCGGGCACCCGCGCGCCGCGCCCAGTGCCCGGCCTCGTGGGAGGTCATCAGGTTGCGCCTGCTCTGCCGCGTCTCGCCGGGGCGGCCGGTGGCCTCGACGATGAACAGGTCGGCGTCACGGCCGAGCTCGGCCAGCAGCGGGTCCGGACCGGTGTCTCCGGTGTAGGCCAGGACAACCCCGTCGGCGTGCAGGCGGATGCCCGCGTTGGGCACGTGGTGGGGAAGTCGCAGCCCGGTCAGGTCGAACGGCCCCACCCGGTAGGAGCCGGGCAGCGGATGGACCTGGAAGACCGTGCGCAGATCAACGTCGGGCTCCAGGCCGCTGAGCCGGTCCAGCACCCCGGGCGGGCAGTACAACGGCAGCCGTGGCCCGCCCGGGTCACCGTAGAACCGCATCCGGAACAGCCCGTGCAGGTCGATGCAGTGGTCGGGGTGCTCGTGGGTGATGACGACGGCGTCCACGGCAGCGTCGGGCCAGTGGGCCAGCAGGCGCGGCAGCGTGCCGTAACCGAGGTCGAGCACCAGGCGGTGGCCCTCCCAGTCCACCGCGAAACCGCTGCACGCGCGCCCCGGCTCCGGGAAAGCACCACAACCGCCGAGCACCGTGATCTGCCGCATCCGCACAGCATCCCACCGCCGTCGTCAGCCGCTGCCCGCAACCGCGCTGCCCGAACCGGAGTTCCGCGCGGCGGCGCCCTTGTCCACTCAGGACTCGGTCGTCGAACCGCGAACCGGTGCTCCTGGGCGCGGTGCCGGCCTTGAGATTCCCGGCAGAGTCCTTCGGTGAGGATCCGACTGGACCTCGTCAGTCGATGCCTTCGACGATGCGGAAGTCGCGCTCGAAGCCGTCGGGGAGTTCGGCCAGCGCCTGCTGGTAGGCCGCGCTCTCGTACGCGGCGACCGCCTGTTCGAAGCTGTCGAACTCGATCAGGACAACGCGTTCGGCGATTCCGGCTTCGTGTGCGACGACCCGGCTGCCGATGCCGGCGAGCAGCCGCCCGCCCGCGGCCTTGACGGCCCGGCCGGCCAGTTCGTTGTAGACATCAAGCCCCTCGGGGTCGGTGATGGTGGGGTAGACGCTGACCCAGTAGCCCTTGGGCATGGAACCTCCAGTGTTGGGATGAGTGCATCTGACTCACGGGTTGGTCTCGGACGAGCGCCGGGCGAGAGCGAGGCTGGTCAGCGTCGTGATCGTCATGGCGCCGATGCCGACCAGCGCCGCGGTGGTGTAGGCGCTGTCGTCGGGGAAGAGCTGCCCGGGGCCGGTGCCCGCGGCGAGGATCAGGCCGCCGATCGCGCTGCCCAGGGAATACCCGACGCTTCGGACGACGTAGTTGAAGCTCATGGCGCTCGACGTCTCGCTCTGGGCGGTGACGGCCAGGATGACGCCGGGCATGGCGGCCGAGAAGCCGCCGACGCCGAAGCCCAGCACGCCCATCGCCGCGAACAATTCGGCCACGTGCGACCGGGCTGCCGCGAAGAGGACGAATCCGCCGCCGACGACGACGGCGCTGCCGGCCAGGAGCAGGGGGTCGGCGATCCTCGTCCGGACCCGCGGCGTGAGCTTGCCGGCGACGAACCCCAGCGCGGAGAACGGGACGAGGACCAGCCCGGCGACGAAGGTCGTCAGCCCGAAGCCGTAGCCCGCGCCGTGCGGCGTCTGCGCATACCGGGTGATGAGCGTGAGCAGGAGGTAGGTGCCGATCCCGCCGACGAACATGGCGAGGTTCGCCCCGGCGACCGCCGGGTGCCGCACCGCCCGCACATCGACCAGGGGCGTCTTGCTGCGCAACTCGACGACGACCCAGACGCAGAGCAGCACCACCGCGACGACGGCGAGACCCGCCGCCACGGCGAGGTGTCGGCTCCACAGGTTCCGTTCGCCTGCGAGGAACAGCACCAGGAGCAGCGCAGCGGCCAGGACGACCGCGCCTGCCACGTCCACGTGGGCGGAGCGGCCTCCGGGGGCTTCGGGCATGGACCGCCACGCGGTCAGGAGGGCAGCGGCGGTGACGACCAGGCCGAGGCCGTAGGCGGCCCGCACCCCGCCCAGCTCGGCGAGCAGTGCGGCCAGCGGGTAGCCGACGCCGGCCCCGATGATCGAGACCACCGAGATCAGGGAGATCACGGCCGCACTGCGCGCCTCGGGGAGGTGGTCGCGAGCCACGCCCATCATCAGCGCCGTCAGCCCGAGCCCGACGCCCTGGGCCGCCCTGCCTGCCAGCAGCCACGCGAACGGCAGCGGCAGCACGGTGAGCGCGCTGCCGGCGACGACGACCGCCAGCGTGGCGAGAATCGCGGCCCGCCGGTGCGGGCCGGCGCCGAGCCGGCCCAGGACCGGCGTGGCGACGGCGCCGCTGAGCAGCGCGACGGTCAGCGTCCACTGCGCGCTGCCGAGCGAGACGTGGAACGTGGTCGCCACGCTGGTGATGAGCGGTGCCCCGAGGCTGGCGACCGCCGCCACGACCAGCGCGATGAACATCAGGGCGGGGACCAGCAGCCGCGCCTCGGAACGCGCCACCGGGAACGCCGTCACGCGACCCCGCCGGCCGGCTGCCCGGTCACTGCTGCGGCCCTTCGCGGTCCTGGCTTTCCAGCTCCGCCAGGTGCTTCAGCGCGGGAAGGGCCGCCACCAGCGCCTCGACCTCGTCGCCGGTGAGCTTGCCGATCAACCGCTCGAAGGCGTCGACGCCCGCCTGGCGCCGCGTCCGGACGTAGGAGGCACCGGCTTCGGTCAGGCACACCAGCGTGACCCGCTTGTCGGAGGCGTCGCCCCGCCGCTCGACCAGGCCGGATTCCTCCATCACCCGGACCAGGGCGGTCATCGCGGGCTGGGTGACGCCCTCGACCGCGGCCAGATCGGTGATGCGCCGCGGGCCGGTCCGGTCCAGGGTAGCCAGGGTGGCGGCGGAGGTCAGGCTCATGTCCCGGGGCAGGCGTCTCGCGGCCCTGGTGGCCAGGCCGTAGAGGGCTGCCCCGATAGCGGCGGGCGCGCCAGGATCGGTGTCTTGACGAGACATACCCGGAGCATAGCACTTTTATATTCATAGTTTATGTAAATGGTCGCGGGCGGCCCCGGCGATTGCCTCCGCGCCGAGCCGGGGCCGGTCGAGTCGATGACCGGCACCCAGGCGACTACCGCCGCAGTCGTGCCGGCTCACGGCCCCAGCGGCAGCAGGACTTCGGCGATGGTGGTCTGCACCGGGTTGAGGCGGGTCTCACCGTCCTCGACGTCCCACAGGCAGTTCTGCAGCACCCGCCCCAGCGACCAGCCCACCGCCCGGCGCCGGTCCAGGCCCAGCACGTCGGTGAGGATCGCCAAGCGGCGGCGCAGCGCGGTCGGCAGGTCACCGGTGGCCACCATCTGCTCCCAGCGGTTGTCCAGGGCGGGCAGCAGGTCGAAGCCCGGGTCGCCGATCAGCGGCTGCGGGTCGATGGCCAGCCACGGTTCGCGCTCACCGGCCAGGACGTTGTCGTAGTGCAGGTCCCAGTGCAGCAGCCGGTCACCGGGCTCGGCCAGCAGATCGGTGACGACATCGGCGCAGCGCCGCAACAGCGCCGCCTCGCCGTCCTCCAGCTGCGCGCACGCCCGCGGGGTCTCGCGCACCATCGCCGAGGCGATATCGCCCAGCTCGCGCACTCCAGCAGGTGCCGGGACGGCGTGCAGCCGGGCGAGCAGCCCGGCGATGACGCCCACCGCGGCATCGTCATCGTCCACACCCGACAGTGCCGGGCCCAGGCGTTCCAGCAGCATGCTGCCCGAGTCCGGGTCGTGTTCGAGGATCCGCACCGCGCCGCGGCCGTCCCAGGCCCGCAGGCCCAGCGGCTCACCGGCGGTGTCGGGGGTGACGGGCTGCAACTTCAGCACCGCCGGGGTGCCGTCGTCGCGCAGCACCGGCAGCACCAGCGCCACCATCCCGTGGCGGGATTGGCCGTCCAGGCGCAGGTTCCACGCTGCCAGCCGCTGCTCGGCCAGTGCGGGCAAGTCGGTCAGCCAGGGGCCGTCACCGAAGATCTGGTGGTGGGTGGCCGCGTACTCGGCGGGGACCACCACAGCGGTACCAGTCACGCAAGAACTCCTTCGTCACCAAGGGCAAGCACGTGCGGGTGGCGAAGGAGCGGAGGTGGGGCTCGGGTGCGTCAAAGCATGTCGCCACCCTAGCCGATCCCCGGCGCTCAGCGGCCCTGCCAGCGGTGCGGGGTCTTGTCCAGGAACGCCCGCACGCCGTGCTGGAAGTCCTGGCTGCCGAAGACGGTGCGCACCAGGTCCTCCCCGTCGGGCAGCGCTGCCAGGCGCAGCCGGCGCACCGCTTCCTTGGCCGCCCACATCGTCAGCGGCGCGTGCCCGGCCAGCCGCTCGGCGATCCCGGCCACCACCGCGTCCAGTTCCTCCGGCCGGCAGAGCTCGGTGAGGAAACCGGCCGCGTGCGCCTCGGCGGCGTCGAACAACCGGGCGCGCAGCAGCATGTCCTTGGCACGCGCCGGGCCGAGGTGGAACACCAGCAGGGAGTAGGTGTTCATCGACAGGCAGTTGCCCAGGGTGCGCGCCACCGGCACCCCGAACCGGCCGGTCGTGGTCGACACCCGCAGATCGCACACCGCGGCCAGCGCGATGCCCGCACCCACGCAGTAGCCCGAGATCGCCGCGATCGTGGGCACCCGCACCGACTCCAGCACGTCGAGCACCGCCTCCATGCGCCGCTCGTAGGCCACGCCGTCGGAGCCGTCGCGGAACTCGGTGAACTGGGCGATGTCGGTGCCGGCCACGAACGCCTCCTGCCCGGCACCGCGCAGCACCAGCACCCGGATGCCGGGATCGTCCTCGGCGGTGCGGCAGGCCGCCACCAGCCCGTCGTACATCTGCCAGGTCATGGCGTTGCGCTGCGCGGGCCGGTTGAACACCACCTGCAGCACGGCACCGTCGCGGGTGGTGAGCAGCTCCTCAGACATGGTTCTCCTCCGGGGACGTGGAGCGGTTGCGCAGGCGCCGCACCAGAGCGGGGCCGGTGATCAGCAGCAGGGCGGCGGCCAGGATGCTCACCGCGATGGGTTCGGTCGCCAGCAGCCACAGGTTGCCGTCCAGCAGTGCCGAGGACTGCACCAGCGCCTTCTCGAACAGCGCGCCGATGACCACGCCGACCACCAGCGGCGCCATCGGCAGCTCGAAGCGCTTCATGCCGAAGCCGATGACACCGAAGATCAGCACCAGCCAGACGCTGAAGAGGTTGTTGTCGATGGCGTAGGCGCCCACGAAGCTGGTGAACAGGATCAGCGGGTACAGGTAGCCGTAGGGGATGCGCAGCAGCTGCGCGAACACCGGGGCCAGCGGCAGGTTGAGCACCAGCAGGATCACGTTGCCGATGAAGAACGACACCAGCAGCCCCCACACCAGCTCGGGTTGCTCGTCGAACAGCAGCGGCCCGGGCTGGATGCCGTAGACGGTCAGCGCACCCAGCAGCACCGCGGTGGTCGCCCCGCCCGGGATGCCCAGCGTCAGGGTGGGGATGAAGTTTGCGTTGGCGGCGGCGTTGTTGGCGCTCTCCGGTGCCGCCACGCCCTGGATCGCGCCGCGGCCGAACTGCGCGGAGTTGGCCGACACGCGCCGCTCCAGGCCGTAGGCCATGAAGGAGGCCAGCGTCGATCCGGCGCCGGGCAGGACGCCCAGGCCGAACCCGATCGCGGTGCCGCGGGTGATGGCCCCGGCCGAATCGCGGATGTCGCGGCGGCGGATGAGCAGATCGCGGAAGCGGGCGCGGATCGGGGTGGCCGCCCCGACCCGGATCTGGTGCAGCACCTCGCCCACGGCGAACAGGCCGATGACCACCTCGATGTAGGGGATGCCGGAGAGCAGTTCGACGCTGCCGAAGGTGTAGCGGGCCTGGCCGGTGCCCGCGTCGATGCCCACGCAGGCCAGCAGCACCCCGGCGCAGGCCATCGCCGCGGCCCGCAGCTTCGACCCGGTGGCCAGCACCACCATGGTCACCAGCGCCAGCACCATCACCGCCAGGTTCTCCGGCGGACCGAAGTTCAGCGCCACCGACGCCAGCGGTGGGGCCACCGCGGCCAGCAGGACCAGGGAGGCGATCGCGGCGGCGAACGAGCCGATCGCCGCGATCGCCAGCGCCGCACCCGCACGGCCCTGCCGCGCCATCTGGTAACCGTCCAGCGTGGTCACCACGCTGGCGGCCTCACCCGGGGTGGACAGCAGCACCGAGGTGATCGTGCCGCCGTACTGCGAGCCGTAGTAGATGCCGGCGAGCATGATCAGCGCGGTCACCGGCTCCACGGTCAGCGTCAGCGGGATCAGGATCGCCACCCCGGTGCTGGAGCCCAGCCCGGGCAGCAACCCGATCACGGTGCCCAGCAGCACCCCGGCGAAGCACCACAGCAGGTTCACCGGGCTCAACGCCGTCGAAGCGCCCAGCAGCAGGTTGTCGAGCAATGCGATCACCTCCGCAGCGGCCTAGAACCCCAACACCCCGGTGGGCAGCGGCACCTGCAGCACCACCGCGAACACCCCGTGCATCACCGCCGCCGAGCCCGCGCTGAGCACCAGCGCCGGAAGCGGCCGCCGCCCCTCCAGCCAGGTGGAGATCACCAGCACCAGCAGCCCGAAGGCCACCACCATGCCCAGCAGCGGTACCAGCGCCACGGTCGCCGGCAGCAGCACGAACACCCGCCGCAGGATCCGCATCCGCTGCTGCGGGCTGCGCCCGAAGTCGTCGGTGCCGCGCTGCGCCGGTGCGGGCCGCGGCGCGCGCAGCTGCTCGGCCAGCAGCAGCACCGAGAACAGCGTCAGCCCCAGCCCGGCCACCAGCGGCAGGAAGCCCGGCCCGATGCGCGACTCCTCCAGCAGCACCCCGTAGGCCGGGGCGGTGACGGCGAAACCCCCACCGATGAGCGCCAGCGAGGCGTACAGCGCCACCTGCGCGCGCTGCCCGCTCATCGCCGCACCACCTGGGCCAGGGTCGTCTCGGCCTCGGCGAGGTAGGCGGCGAACTCCTCGCCGAAGGCCACCCGGGGCTGCAGGAACTCCGAGGCGATGTAGTCGCGGTAGGCCGCCGACCCGGCGAAGGAGCGGGCGGCCTCGATCCAGTAGGCGGTGGCCTGCGGGGACAGCCCGCCGGGGGCGATCACGCCGCGGAACTGGGCGAAGGACACCGGAATGCCCTGCTCCAGCGACGTCGGCACGTGCGCCAGCTGCGGGTAGTCGTAGCGCTGCTCGGCGAAGACGCACAGCGCTTTGAGCTCGCCGGCGCGCAGCTGGCCCATCACCTCGCTGGGGTTGAGCGAGGCCAGCTCCACCTGCCCGCCCAGCACCGCGGCCATCGTCTCGCCGCCGCCCTCGTAGGGCACGGTGTCGAAATCGGCGCCGGAGCGGCGCTGCAGCTCGGAGAACACCACCGCATCCGGGCCCACCGCACCGGAGATGCCCGCCAGCACCCGCCGGTGGCGGCTCTGGGCGACGGCGTCGGCGCAGCTGGTGATCGGCGAGCCCGGCAGCGCCACCAGCAGCGTGTAGTCCTCGCCGAGCTTCATCACCGGGGTGAAGCTGCGGTGGGAGAAGGCCACTTCCACGCTCAGCGGCAGCGACAGCAGGGAGGTCTCGGTGGCCAGCAGGTAGTTCGGCGAGCCGGCCTTGGACAGCAGGTAGGAGTAGCCGACCGCGCCCTGCCCGCCTTCCCGGTTGTCGACGTCGACGCGCAGGCCCGGTATCGCCGCGGCCAGCCCGTCGGCCACCGCGCGGCCGGAGATGTCGCTGCCGCCGCCCGCGGCGAAGGGCACCACCATCGTCACCGGCCCCACCGGGCGCGGCGCCCCGGCCTGCTCCTGGCCGGACTCGCCCAGCGCGCAGGAACCCAGCAGGACCACCGTGCTCAACGCGGCCAGCACCCGGCGGCCGCAGGACAACGCGCGCATCGCTCCTCCTTGAGCTCGCGTCGCGGAAAACCGACAGTGCGGGCGGTGATCACTCGCCGGTGGCGAGGACCCCGCGGTCACGCAGCCGCGTCACCTCGTCGGCGTCCAGACCCGCTTCGGTGAGCACTTCGCGGGTGTGGGCGCCCAGCCGGGGACCGGCGTGGTCGCGGCGCGGCGGGGTGGCCGACAGCCGCATCGGGGAGCCGATCTGGCGCACCGGCCCGAGTTCGGGGTGCGGGGCGTCCCAGAAGAAGTCCCGCTGCGCCAGGTGCTCGTCGGTGAACACCTCATCGGTGGTGGCGATCGGCGCGCACGGCACCCCGGCCGTGGTGAGCTTCTCGACGATCTCGGCGGTGCCCAGCTGCGCGGTGGCCCGCTCGATGGCGGGGATGAGGCTGTCGCGGTGCTGGTAGCGGTCGTAGGAGCTGCTGTAGCGGTCGTCGTCGAGCAGGCCGGTCAGGCCCAGGGCGCGGCAGAACGCCGGCCAGGTCTTGGTGGTGGTCGCCCCGACCGTCACCCACCCGTCGCGGCTGCGCACCGCCTGGTAGGGGGCGCTGTTCTGGTGCGCCGAGCCGTGCGCGCGGCCGGTCTCGCCGGTGGCGAAGTAGGCGCCGGCCTCCCACACCGCGAAGGACACGCCCGACTCCAGCAGCGAGACGTCGATGTGCTGGCCCTGCCCGGTGTGCTCGCGGGCCCGCAGCGCGGCCACCGCGCTGAGCGCGGCGTAGAGCCCGCACACCAGGTCGCACATCGGCACGCCGACCTTGGTGGGCGGGCCGCCGGGGTGGCCGGTGATGCTCATCAGCCCGGCGCGGGCCTGGGCCATGATGTCCAGTCCCGGCTGGGCGGCCAGCGGCCCGTCCTGCCCCCACCCGGAGGCCGAGACGTAGATGAGGCGGGGGTTGCGGGCCCGCACCGGCTGGTGGCCCAGGCCCAGGGCGGCCAGCGCGCCGGGCCGCAGGTTCTCCACCAGCACGTCGGCGTCGTCGAGCAGCCGCTGCAGCAGCCGCCGCCCTTCGGGGTCCTTCAAATCCAGCGCCACCGACCGCTTGTTGCGGTTCAGGCGCAGGAACGGGGAGCTGTGGCCGGAGAGGAACGGCCCGGTCTGGCGCACCGGGTCGCCACCTGCGGGGTTCTCCACCTTGACGACGTCGGCGCCGAGGTCGGCCAGTTGCATCGTGGCGAACGGCGCGGCCATGAACGCGCCGATCTCCAGCACGCGCACCCCGTGCAGCGGGAGCGGGCCGGAGGCGGGGGAGGTGCTCATGCGCGGCTCCAGGAGATCCGGGGAAAACCGGACACCGTGATCGGCATCACTGTATTTTGTCTACAGCAGGCAGATCAGAGCTGACAAGCTCTTCCCGTCGAGGTTGCCCCGGGTGGACCAGCCGCCCGGCACCGGAGAGGAGACACCGCCGGCCGTGACCGGACCCGTCGACCACACCCGGGCGGTGCGCGCTCCCAGCATCGTCGGCCCGCCCAGCCTGGTGGAACTGGCCGCCACCACCCTGCGCCGCATGATCATCGGTGGTGATCTGCTGTGCGGGCAGCGCATCGTGGAGAACCGGCTGACCCACGAGCTGGGCATCAGCCGCCCGCCGCTGCGCGAGGCGCTGCGCGTGCTCGAACGCGAAGGCCTGGTGCGCCAGGTCCCCCGCAAGGGCGTGATCGTGACACCGCTGACGCTGCACGACATCTACGAGATCTGCACGCTGCGCGCGGAGTTCGAGGCCCTGGCGGTGCGGCTGGGCGTGCCGGTGCGCGAAGCGGCGCGGATGCGGCGCTGCCGGCAGGCGCTGCAGCGGATGAGCGAGGCCGCGGACGCCGGCGACGAGCCGGACTTCCTGGAGCGCTCCTTCGACTTCCACGTCTCTGTGGTCGGCCTGTCCGGCCACCAGCGGCTGGAGGAGGCCTACCGGTCGCTGCAGCTGCAGCTGATGCTGTCCATGGCGCTCAACCGCAAGGCCCGTCAGGATCGGGAGAGCCTGACCGAGGACGTCGCCCGCCACCGGCGGCTGCTGGAGATCATCGACGCCGGTGACCCAGCAGCGGTGCTCGCCGAACTCGCCGCGCACGGCGATCGCACCTTCCTCGACGGCATCGAGACCAAAGTGGACGGACACACCGAAGAATCGCTGCGGTGGCTGCACCGGCAGCGCCGAGCACAGGAGGACCAGTGAGCACGCGCCCCATCACCCTCGCCGTCGACGGCATCAGCCCGCAGATCGACCCGGAGGCCTTCGTGGCGCCGGGCGCGGCGCTGATCGGACGCGTGAGCCTGGCCGCCGGATCCAGCGTCTGGTACAACGCGGTGCTGCGCGGCGACATGGAGACCATCAGCATCGGCGCGGGCAGCAACGTCCAGGACGGCTGCGTGGTGCACGCCGACCCCGGTTTCCCCGCCGAGATCGCCGAGGGCGTCACCGTCGGGCACAAAGCGGTCCTGCACGGCTGCACCGTGGAGCAGGGCTGCCTGATCGGGATGGGCTCGGTGGTGCTCAACGGCGCCCGCATCGGCGCCGGATCACTGGTGGCCGCCGGAGCGGTGGTGCTGGAGGGCACCGAGGTGCCGCCCGGCTCGATGGTCGCCGGCACCCCCGCCAAGGTGCGCCGGGAGCTGACCGACGAGGAGCGGAAGGCCCTCGCGCTCTCCGCCGAGCACTACACCCAGCTGGCCGCCAAGCACCGCGACGCCCTGAGCTGACGCCCCGCCGGAGAGGGACACCGCCCTGAACGCCCAGCCCACCTTCACCCCGCCGTGCGGGCCCATCACCGGATGGGCCGACGGGCAGGTCCTGCGCGCCACCGGCATCCCCTACGCGCGGGCCCGCCGCTTCACCGCCCCGGCCCCCGCCGAGGACTGGAGCGCACCGCTGGCGGCCACCGAGTGGTCACCGGGCTGCCCGCAAGCCCCGGTGGCCTTCCTCGAACGCGTCCTCGGCGTCACCGCCGAGGACCGTCGCCAGGACGAGCACTGCCAGCACCTGTCGGTCACCCTGCCCGCCGGTGCCCGGCCCGGCGACGACCTGCCGGTGATGGTGTGGATCCACGGCGGCTCCTACACCTCCGGCGCCGGTGACCTGGCGATCATGGACCCGGCGCCGCTGGTGGCCCAGGAGAACCTCGTCGTGGTGTCGGTGACCTACCGGCTGGGCCTGTTCGGCTACCTCGGCGACGGCCGCGGCCGCCCGGCCAACCTGGGCCTGCTCGACCAGCTCGAAGCGCTGCGCTGGGTGCGGCGCAACATCGCCGCGTTCGGCGGCGATCCCGGCAACGTCACCGCCTTCGGCCAGTCCGCCGGTGGTGACGCCGTCGCGCACCTGATGGCCACACCCGGCGCCGCCGGGCTGTTCCGCCGCGCCATCATCCAGAGCGCTCCGCTGGGGATCTCCCGCGGCCGCGCGAAGATGTACCGGGCCATGGCCGCGGCGACCCGCGACATCACCCCGGAGATGCCGGCCGCCGCTGTCGTCGCCCGCCAGGCCGCCGCGGGCAGGAGCGCCGCGCGGTTCGGGCTCAAAGCGGTGATGCCCTTCGGCACCCAGTACGGCCACCACCCGCTGCCCCGGGAGGATGAGCTGCCGGCGGCGTGGGAGGCCGTGGCCGGCGACATCGACGTCCTCATCGGCCACACCCGCGAGGAAGTGCGCCTGTTCCTGGCCACCGTGCCCGCGCTGCAGCGGCTGAGCAGGGTGCCCGTCCTCGGCGAGGCGGTCCTGGGCCGCGCCGTCGATGCGATCACCGCCCGGGTCTACGGGCGTCCGGCCGAGCGCTTCGCCCGCCGCCACGCCCGCGCGGGCGGCCGCGCGCACCGCTACGTCATCACCTGGGCGGCGCCGGGAAACCCCAACGGCGCCGCGCACACCATCGACCTCCCGCTGCTGTTCGGCGACGAAAGAGCCTGGCAGCGCGCTGAACTCGTCGCAGGAGCCAACTGGGAGGAGATCACCACCGCAGCCACCGCGCTGCGCCGCCTGTGGGCGGAGTTCGCCCGCGGCCACCGGCTGCCCGACCACGGCGGGATCCCCGGAGTGCTGCACCACCACCGCGCCTGACCGTCGGGTTCGCCCTCAAAGTAACAGCACTTGTGCAAGTGCTGTTACTTTGAGGGGGTGACGCACGATCCCACCGAGGAGACCAGCGTCTGGCGACCGCTGCGACAGCTGCTCAACTCCCTCGACGACGAGATCGACCAGTTCTACGCCCAGCGCGGCATCACCGGCGTGCGGCCGCGGTTCGTCGGGCCGCTGATCCGGCTCGGTCACCGCGGCACCATGACCATCCGCGAACTCGCCGACGCCCTGGAGGTCACCCACTCGGCGATGAGCCAGACCGTCGCCGCGCTGCGCCGCGAAGGCCTCGTGCGCACCGCGACCGGATCCGATGCGCGCACCCGTCAGATCACCCTCACCGACCGCGCCCGCCGGATGCTGCCGCTGCTGGAAGCCGAGTGGCGGGCCAGCGAAGCGGCCCTGCGCGAACTCGACGCCGAAACCCCCTACCCGCTGAGCCGAGCGGTTGCCGACCTGCGCGAAGCCCTGGAGCGGCGGCGTTTCCGCGACCGCCTCGACGACCACCTCCCGCCGTCGTGAGCGGCCTCGACCGGATCCTCGACACCCGGCCGTTGCGCACCAGCACCGACTTCCGGCGCCTGTGGTGGACCGGGGCCATCGTGTCGATGGGCGGGCAGTTCACCGTCGTGGCGGTGCTGTTCCAGATGTGGCAGCTGACCGGCAGCGCGGTGGCGGTGGGCGCGGTCGGGCTCAGCCAGGCGCTGTCGATGGTCGTCACCGGGCTCATCGGCGGCACCCTCGCCGACGCCGTGGACCGGCGCACGCTGGCGCTGGTGGCCAACGCCCTGCAGCTGAGCGCGGTGGCGCTGCTGGCGCTGCACGGCCTGGCCGGCGCCGGATCGCAGTGGGTGCTGCTGGCGCTGGTGGCCCTCAACGCCGCAGGCGGCGGACTCGGCGCACCCGCCCGCCGCACCTTCGTGCCCCGCCTGCTGCCCGCCGACCTGGTCCGCGCCGGTGTGGCGCTGCTCAACCTCAACTTCCAGGTCGCGATGCTGCTGGGCCCGGCCCTGGCCGGAGTGCTGGTCGCGCAGTGGGGCGTCAGCACCTGCTACCTGCTCGACGCAGCGGCCTTCACCGCCGTGCTCTACGGGGTGGCGCGCCTGCCGCCGATGCGGCCCGACGGCCAGACCGGCCGACCCGGAGTCCGCGCGATCTGGCACGGCTGGCGGTTCATCGCCGCCAGCCCCGTGCTGCGCGGTGCGCTGCTCACCGACGCGCTGGCCACCCTGATGGCCATGCCCATCGGCCTGTTCCCGCTGATCAACGAAGAACGCTTCGGCGGCGACCCACGCACCCTGGGACTGCTGTTCACCGCCCTGGCCGTCGGCGGCATCACCGCGGGTGCGGCATCCGGGATCCTCACCCGCGCCGCCCGGCCCGGCACGGTCCTGCTGGCCGCCGCCGCGGTGTGGGGACTGGCGCTGGCCGGGCTCGGACTGGCCTCCGCATCGTGGCAGGCGCTGTGCTGCCTGGCCGTGGCAGGCGCCGCCGACACCACCTCGGTGATCACCCGCGCGGCGATCGTGCAGCTGGCCACCCCGGACTCCCACCGCGGCCGGGTCAGCGGCGTCGAGCACATCGTCGGCGCCGGCGGCCCCGAACTGGGCAACTTCCGCGCCGGACTGGTCGCCGAAGCCACCACGGCCGCGATCGCCGCCTGCGCCGGTGGCCTGCTGTGCGTGGCGGGCATCGCGTGGCTGGCGCTGAGCCACCCCCAACTGCGCCGCTTCGACACGCCGCAACCGCAGCAGAGCCGAGGGTGACCAGCCTGGCTGCTCCACACGAGTGATCGTCGGCATCGCCGAGCGCCGTCCTCCCCAAGCCCGCACCGGCGAGGTATCCCGGGGCGATCATGGGCGGATGGCTCATGTCGCCGATGTCGTCACGTGGACGGCCGTGGCCGCTGCGTCGGTCCAGGCGCTCACAACGGCAATTCAGGTCCGTCACGGCCGGTCGACGAGCGCATCCGGCCCGCGCAGGGCCGTGCCGAACACCCTGGCCGGGCTAGGCCTGGCCGTCTCCGCATTCGCCGCACTGTGGTTGACGGTGGAGAGCTACGGGCGGGAGCGCAGGCACCTCGGGGCGCTGGTCTACTCCACGATCCGTCCGGAGTGGGACAGCGCATTCTTCCGGTGGGTGTTCCTCCTGCTCGACCTGGGCACCGTGGTGGTCCTGATCTTCCCGGCGGCGGGGTTGATCGGCGTGCTCATCAGCAGCCTGATCGCCGGACACCTGGACAGCACGCAGATCCTCGTGCACATCGCGACGCTGGTCACCACCACGACCGCCGGCGTGCTGATCGTCGTCACCAAAGTGCACGTCCACGGCGACCTCACCATTCCCTGGCCGTTGATCGTGCTGGGTGTCATCGGTGGCCTGCTGGCCGACGTCGAGGTCCCGGCCGGGCGATCAAGCGACGACAGCCGGCAGCTCGGCCCCGCAACCGACACGGGCGCCGAGGAAGCGGATGGAGATCGCGGTGCGGACCGGGCACGTCAAAGTCCTGCCCGAGGACGCGCGTTGACCGCGCTGGGATGGACGCTGAGGATCCTGGTGCTGCTGATGTTCCTCATCGGCGCGCCGCTGTACAACGACCTCGTGTCCGGGGCAGACCTTCCGCTGTGGACACATCCGCTGCTCGCGGTCGCGCTCGTCATTCCTGCGCTTCTGCTCTTCGGCGTCAGCGCTGGTCTGCTGGACCAGGGAAGGCGACACCGCCACCGGATCATCCCGTCATTCGAGGAGCTCACCGGGCAGCGCTATCTGCTGTACTTGCGACCCTTCACCATCGATCCCGCGATGGCGCTGCCGCCGACCGAGGCCCCGGGCTGGAGCACCCGCTCGCCCTTCGAGCTTCCCGGCACGCACGAGGAATTCCTGATGCGCCAGTTCCGCGGCCTCGGTCGTGTCGTCGCGATCGGGCAACCCGGCGAGCGCTTACCGGCACTCGGGGCCGAGCGCGGCTACCTGCCCGTCGACAACTGGCAGGAGGCGGTGAGCGGGCTGATCCGGGGCGCGCACGCCGTGATCATCTCGGCGGTCCCGGGTTCCGGCACGATGTGGGAGTTCACCGAAGCACTGCACGCCACCGCACCCACCCGGTTGCTGCTGCTCGTCTACGACGACGAGCTCTATCACGCCTTCCGGGAAGGGGCGGGGCAGGAGCACGCGAGGAGGTCGTCGGCCGAGCCGGGCATCGACTGGCCACCGCTGCCGCAGCTGCCGGACATCCCGCCCGCTGCGCACACCAAAGGGCTCCGCTGGGACTTCCCCCTCAGAGGAATCCTGTCCTTCGACCACCGATGGCGTCCGCGGTTCACGAGATTCCCGCCGGCCGTGCCGCGGCTCAGGCACGTCTGGACCATCCGGAGGCTGGTGCGGCGCGCGCTCAAACCGGTCACGGACCCGATTTCTCAGCTGCCCCCAGCACCGTCGCCGCGCAGCACCGCCGATCCGGGTTTTCCCGGTCCGGCGGCGCAGAACACCGATGAGAGCGACAGCACGCTGCCGAAGTGATCGGCCCGCGAAGTGCTCCCGGCGACCTCGGGGTCGCGGGCTGCGGCTGGAAGCGGTCCGGACGTCCCGGTCCAGGGGATCAGCATGCTCATGCGCGCCGCGACCGTGTCCGGTCGGCGGCCCCGGTACCGCCGAGATCACCGAGGGTGCCGATCTCCGACCCCGCCCCCCTGGGGCAGGTCCGGCCAGAACCCGGCCCAGCGCGGAGAAAATCGTTCGACACGACCTCCTCCGCGCGGCAGCATTCCGCCCGTGGCTGACACCCCGGACATCGCCGACCACTCGCAGATCCCCGTGCTGTGGGTGTGCGGCCCACCGGGAGTCGGCAAGACCACGGTGGCCTGGGAGATCCGCAGCCGGCTGATCCGCGAGGGCGTCGACGCCGGTTTCGTCGACATCGACCAGCTCGGCATGTGCTTCCCCGAACCGGCCGGCGATCCCGGGCGCTACCGGATGAAGACCGCCAACCTGCGGTCGGTGGTGGCCCACTTCCAGGCCGCGGGCGCCCGGTGCGTGATCGTCTCCGGAGTCCTCGACGCCGCGCGCGGTGTGGAAGCCGAGGAGATCCCGCAGGCGCGGCTGAGCCTGTGCCGGCTGCGCGCCGACCACGATGAGCTCGCCCAGCGCTTCCGGGCCCGCCAGGGCGAGAACGCCCCGGTGACCGAGATGCTGCGGGAAGCCGAGGCCCTCGACGCCGGAAACGTCGCCGGAACGTGCGTGGACACCACCGGCCGCACCATCGGCGAGACGGCCGAACTGGTCAGGCAGCGATGCGGGTTCCGGCCTGCCCGCCAGGCGAACGGGCAGCCGCGAGCACCCCGGCGCTCGACCACGGCGGACGGCGCGGTGCTGTGGTTGTGCGGGGCCGATGGTGTGGGCAAATCCGCCACCGGCTTCGCCGTCTACCAGCAGACCCTGCACGCCGGGCACACCGCTGCCTACGTCGACCTCGACCAGCTGGCCTTCTGCGGCCCGCCCGGCGATCACCGGCTCAAGGCCGCCAACCTCGCGGCATTGTGGGAGACCTACCACGCCGCCGGGGCCCGCCACCTGGTCATCACCGGCCCGGCCGAAGACGCCGCGGCGGTCAAGACCTACACCGAGGCGCTGCCGGGCGCAGCGTTCACGGTCTGCCGCCTGCACGCCGCGGCCGACCAGCTCGCCCACCGGATCGCGCTGCGCGGGAAGGGCGAGGGCTGGCCGCAACCAGGCGATCCGCTGACCGGGCTCCCGCCCGAGCAGCTGCGCCGGATCGCCGAAGCCGCCGCCGCACGAGCCGACTCGCTCGAGCACGCCGGGCTCGGTGATCTGCGCGTGGACACCACCACCAGCACCGCGCAGCAGGCCGCCGAGGAGGTCATCGCCCGCACCGGATGGGCAGCGCCCGCCGAGGTGCCGCTGCCGTGATCAGGCTGCGGGGCGGCCGAGGACGGCCGCCCCGCAGCCCACCGGTGGTCCGCCGACGCGGCCGACCACCTCGACGGGACCCGATCGGTCAGGCGGAGACGGTCACTCCGCCGTCGGAGCGGTCGGTGGACAGGCTGAGCTCCTTCCAGGTGTCGATGTCGTTCTGGACGCGCCGGCGTCCGGCCGTGACCAGGCGCAGGGCGTCCGAGCCGAGCAGCAGGTGCACGGGCGGCACCTCGGCGTCGAGCACGGCGAGGACGGCCTGGCCGGCGCGGTCGGGATCGCCGATCCCCTGACCGGCCAGCGCCTGGCGGCGGGCGCGGATCGGATCGAACAGCTCGTCGTAGTCGGGGATGCCGCGTGGCGCGCGCACCAGCGACCGGCCCGCCCAGTCGGTCGCGAAGGCGCCGGGGGCCACCGCGGTCACCCGCACCCCGAACTGCTCGACCTCTTGGGCGAGCCCCTCGGTGATGCCCTCCATCGCGTGCTTGCTGCCCTCGTAGAACGACAGACCGGGGAAAGTGGTCATCCCGCCCATCGAGGTGATCACGAAGATGTGCCCGCCGCGCCGTTCGCGCATGCCGGGCAGCACCGCCTTCATGGTCGCCACCGTGCCGAAGACGTTGACCTCGAACTGGCGGCGCAGATCGGCCATCGAGGACTCCTCGAAGGTGCCCTCGACGCCGTAGCCGGCGTTGGCCACGAGCACCTCGATCGGCCCCAGCGCGGCTTCGGCGGCGCGCACCGTCGGCTCGATGCGGTCCTGCTCGGTCAGGTCGAGGAGGAAGGCCCGGGCGCGTTCGGCGTCCAGGGACTCGAAGGCGGCCGCGTGCTGCTGGGTGCGCACCGTGCCCGCCACCCGGTGCCCGGCGGCCAGCGCTTGGCGGGCGATCGCCAGCCCGAGCCCGCTGCTGACACCGGTGACCAGGAACGTCTTGCTCATCGGGGAGTTTCCTTTCCGTGACGGCCCGCAAGCCGTGATCGAGCGGCACCGGGCGCGTGCGCGCACGGCGATATCGACTCCGCGTGCGCGGCGCACGCGAGTCCGGGTGATGGGGGTGGCGGTCAGGCGTCGGCGTCAGCGCTGCGCGGTGCCGCAGGCTCACTTCCCCAGCTGGCGAGCAGCCGCAGCCGCTCCTCGCTGGGGGAGCCGGTGGGGGCCGAGTAGACCAGCATCGACAGGCTCGGGTCGGCCACCGGGGTGAAGATCTCGAATTGCAGGTCGAGGTCACCGGCGATGTGGTGGTGGATCCGCTTCCTGCCGGTGCTGCGTTCGTGCACGCGGTGCTCGGACCACCACGCCGGGAACTCCGGTGAGCGCACCATCAGCTCGCCGATCAGGTTGGCGATGCGCTGATTGCGGGGCTGGTCGGCAGCGGCCAGCCGCAGCACGTGGACGTAGTCGCGGGCCACGTGCTCCCAGTCGCGCCAGACCACGCGCGCCCGGGGGTCCAGCAGCGTCCAGCGGACCATGTTGCGCTCCCGGCGGGGCAGCGCGGCGATGTCGGGGAACAGCAGTGCCCACAGCGCGTTCCCGGCGACGATCTCGAGGTTGCCGTCGCGGACGTAGGCCGGGCACAGGTCCATCGATTCCAGCACCTGCCGCATCGCCGGCCGCAGTCGCGCCGAGTGCTCGCCGCGATCCCGAATCCCGTGTGCGGTGCCGGCCAGGGTGAACAGGTGCCGGCGCTCGACGTCGTCCAGCCGCAGGGCCTCGGCGAGGGCGAGCAGCACCTGTTCGGAGGGCTGTCCGGCGCGGCCCTGTTCGAGCCGGGTGTAGTACTCGGCGCTCACCCCGGCCAACCGGGCGACCTCGCCGCGCCGCAGGCCTGCGACGCGGCGAGCCCCGCCGAACTCGACCGGGAGGCCGATCTCCTCCGGGGTGAGCCCAGCGCGGCGGGCGCGGAGGAAGTCGCCCAGTTCCTTGTTCGCCATGCACCCAGTCTGATCTCGTCGTGGTCACCGGCCAACGGGATAGGTGGCCCTGCGAGGACCACCCGGGCGGATCCGCAGCCCACCGCGCCCGTGGTGCGCTGCTATCCGGCAGTGCCGGTCACGACGGTGGAATCGCGCTGGTCGCAGTGCAGGACGCGGGGGAGCAGGCCCGCCGCGGCAAGGATCTCGGCCGTGTGCGGTGCCTGGCTCCCGCTGGTCTCGATCAGCACGGTCCCGCCGGGGGCCAGCCAGTGCGGCGCGTCCTGGGCCACGCGGCGCTGGACGGCCAGGCCGTCGGTGCCGCCGTCGAGCGCGATCGACGGTTCGTGCAGCCGGGCTTCCGGTGGCATCAGGCCGACTTCGCCGGTGGGCACGTAGGGGGCGTTGGCCACCAGGACATCGATGCGGCCCCGCAGCCCCACCGGCAGCGCCTCGTACAGGTCGCCTTCGGTGACTCCGGCGGAGCTGGGGAGGTTGGTCGCGGCGCAGGCCGCCGCGGCGGGATCGATGTCGGCGGCGTGCAGTTCGGCCCGCGGGTGCGCGGCTGCTACCGCGGCGGCCACCGCACCCGCTCCGCAGCACAGCTCCACCACCACCGAGCCGGGTGCGGCCAGCGCGATGGCCCGCTCGGCGAGGAATTCGGTGCGGCGGCGGGGAACGAACACGCCGGGGGCCATCGAGATGCGCAGCCCGCAGAACTGCGCCCAGCCCAGCACCTGCTCCAGCGGGAGCCCGGTGACGCGGCGGCGCAGCAGCTCGGCGAGCTCGGCCTGGTCGCCGGCCGCTTCGTGCAGCAGCGCGGCTTCCTCCTCGGCGAAAACACAACCGGCCGAACGCAGTTCGGCCACCACATCAGGAGAAGTCGACGAAGAAATGGTGAGCGCCTTTCGAAGATCCGGTCGGGCGCTCCAGCGCGATCACCGGCGGTGTCGGCCGGAGGGGAGCACCCGGTCTGCCACAGCGGAAATGGGTCTCACCTCCTCGTCTCGCGCGGTTGTCGTGCACGCTAGCAACCGCGCCCGCCCGCATCGGGCGCAGGGCGCGGAAAACAGCACTGGGGCCGTGACCGGGCTGGTCACGACCCCAGGCTTCGCAAGTCCTGGCAACAGGCCCCGGTTGTCGTTCTGGTGCCCCGGTATTGCGCTCGCGGCGAGTGCCGCCAGCCTGCTGCCTCAAGCCCGCACCGGCGCACCGGGCGGACAGCGGGTGTTGTCAGACCCGCGCGTTGCGCTGGTGGACGCTCGTGTGCGGGTGCCGCATCACGGTGCGGGCCCGCTCCATCTCGCGCGCCATGCTGCCCAGCCAACGAACCAGACCTGCCATCGGGGCGTCCTCCACTACTCCGAGAGGGTTAATCGACGACTCGTCGCCGGTTGTCAACTCCGGTTCCCGACAACCGACGTGAACCGGACCGCCAACGGCCGTCTCACCCGCCATGTCGTTGCAGGTAGTCCCGATGTTTCACCCACTACGTAACGGAGTGATAACGAAGATCGGGACGGTGTGTTTGTCCCCCGAAAGGGGGAATTGGGGTGGGTCGTGCGGACGCCGCGTCATCACCCCGGATGCGCACCCACCGCATCGCGCAGCTCAGCGGCCATCGCCATGTCCGAACGGCGCGCGCAGTGCGCGCAGCAGAAGAACCGGCCGCTGGCCTCCACCCCGTGCCCGAGGATCCGGCACCCGCAGTGCTCGCACACCGGCGCCAGCCGCTGCGCGGCGCACTCGAAGCTGTCGAAGGTGTGCACCCCGCCGCCGGTGGTGTGCACCTCGAAGGTCATCCAGTAGTCGTTGCCGCAGACTTCGCAGGTCCCCATGACGTCTCCTCCCGCTGGGAATCGCCTCTGGCACCGGCAGCATGCGAGCCCTCGGCCGCCTCGGCAACCGCGCCCCGCCCGAGGCGGTGCCGACCGATCCCGCGGTGTGCCAACATGATCACCGTCACACCCCGCGAGCCCTCCGGGAGCAGCCATGCACGACGACCGCCACATCGTCGAACAACGCCTCGACCGCGTCCTGGCCGAACGACTGCGCCCCGCCCAGCACAGCCACACCGCCGCCTGCGACATCGCCGTCTGGCACGTCCCCGGCGAACCCGTGCCCGTCGCCGAAGCCCTGCGCGCCGACTACACGCCCACCACCGTCGGCCAGCCCTGGGGTCCGGCGTGGGGCACCAGCTGGTTCCGCATCACCGCCACCGTCCCCGAGCAGTGGGACGGCCGCACCGCCGAAGTCCTCGTCGACCTCGGTTTCGACGACGACCGCCCCGGATTCCAGTGCGAGGGCCTCGCCCACACCCCCGACGGCACCCCGATCAAAGGCCTGCACCCCCGCAACACCTACCTGCCGCTGGGCCGCAACAGCGCGGGCAAGACCCGCACCTTCTACGTCGAAGCCGCCGCCAACCCCATCATCCTGGGCCCGCACGGCTTCCAGCCCACCGAACTCGGCGAACGCCCCACCGAACCCGGCCCACCGCTGTACGTGCTGCGCCGCGCCGAGGCCGCCGTCCTCGACGAAGAGGTCTGGAACCTCGTCCAGGACACCGAAGTCCTCAACGGGCTGATGCGGGAACTGCCCACCGACTCGCCCCGCCGCCACGAGATCCTGCGCGCCCTGGAACGCATGCTCGACCGCCTCGACCTGCACGACGTCGCCGCCACCGCACCCGCCGCCCGCGCCGAACTCACCGATGTGCTCGCCCGGCCCGCCCACGCCAGCGCCCACACCCTCTCCGCCGTCGGCCACGCCCACATCGACTCCGCCTGGCTGTGGCCGCTGCGCGAAACCGTCCGCAAGGTCGCCCGCACCACCGCCAACGTCACCGCGCTGATGGCCACCCACCCCGACTTCCACTTCGCGATGTCGCAGGCCCAGCAGCTGGCCTGGGTCAAGCAGCACCACCCGCAGCTGCACGACCGGGTGCGCGCCTTCATCCACACCGGGCAGTTCGTGCCGGTCGGCGGCATGTGGGTGGAATCCGACACCAACATGCCCGGCGGCGAGGCCCTGGCCCGCCAGCTCATCCACGGAAAGCGCTTCTACCTCGAGGAGTACGGCATCGAGACCCGCGAGGTGTGGCTGCCCGACTCCTTCGGCTACTCCGCCGCGCTGCCGCAGCTCATCGCCGCCTCCGGCTCCCGCTGGTTCCTCACCCAGAAGATCTCCTGGAACCAGACCAACCGCTTCCCGCACCACACCTTCTGGTGGGAGGGCATCGACGGCACCCGGGTGTTCACCCACTTCCCGCCCGCCGACACCTACAACGCCGAGATCACCGGCCGCGAACTCGCCCACGCCCAGCGCAACTTCGCCGAACACGGTTACGGCACCCGCTCGCTGCTGCCCTTCGGGCACGGCGACGGCGGGGGAGGGCCCACCCGCGAGATGCTCGCCCGCGCCGCCCGCACCGCCGACCTGGAAGGCTCACCACGAGTCCGCCTGGACACCCCCGCGGAGTTCTTCACCGCCGCCGAAGCCGACCACACCGGCCCCGCCGTGTGGTCCGGCGAGCTCTACCTGGAATTCCACCGCGGCACCTACACCTCCCAGGCCAAGACCAAGCAGGGCAACCGCCGCAGCGAACACCTCCTGCGCGAAGCCGAGCTGTGGTGCGCCACCGCCACCATCGCCACCGGCCGCGACTACCCCTACGAAGCGCTGGACCGGCTGTGGAAGCAGGTGCTGCTGCACCAGTTCCACGACATCCTGCCCGGCTCGTCCATCGCCTGGGTGCACCGCGAGGCCCAGGAGACCTACCGGCGCGTGGCCGCCGAACTGGAGGCCATCACCACCCAGGCCCAGCAGGCGCTGGCCGGCCCGCCCGTGCACCCGATCACCTTCAACGCCGCGCCCCACAGCAGGGGCGGTGTGCCCGCCCTGGGCGCGGCCACCGGCGAGCACGCCCCGCCGCCCGATCCCACCCGCCACCCCGACGGCACCATCACCATCGACAACGGGCTGCTGCGCGCCACCATCGACCAGCGCGGCCTGCTGACCTCGGTCTACGACCACGCCGCCGAACGCGAAGCGCTCGCCGCACCGGCCAACCTGCTGCAACTGCACCGGGATCACCCCAACGCCTGGGACGCCTGGGACCTCGACGGCTTCTACCGCCACCACGTCCAGGACCTCACCGACGTCGAGGACGTCAGCCTCGACGAGCACGCCGTGCACATCCGGCGCCGCATCGGCGATTCCACCATCGACCAGCGCATCAGCGTGCCCGCGCACGCCCGCCGCGTCGACATCACCACCGACGTCGACTGGCACGAGACCGAGAAGATCCTCAAGGCCGCCTTCCCGCTGGACGTCCACGCCGACCGCTCGGCCGCCGAAACCCAGTTCGGCCACGTCATGCGCCCCACCCACACCAATACCTCCTGGGACGCCGCCAAGTTCGAGATCTGCGCGCACCGCTACCTGCACGTCGGCGAACCCGGCTACGGCCACGCCCTGATCAACGACTCCACCTACGGCCACGACGTCACCCGCGACAGCCGTCCCGACGGCACGACCACCACCGTGCGGCTGTCGCTGCTGCGGGCCCCGCGCTTCCCCGATCCCGACACCGACCACGGCCGCCACCGGCTGCGCTACGCGCTGCTCGTCGGCGCCGACATCGGCGACGCCGTCCGCGAGGGCTACCAGCTCAACCTGCCCGAACGCACCACCCAGGGTTCGCGCACCGTGGCGCCGCTGATCACCGTCGACAACGACGCGGTGGTCGTCGAAGCCGTCAAGCTCGCCGACGACCGCAGCGGCGACCTGGTCGTGCGCCTCTACGAATCCCGCGGCGGCCGCGCCCGCGCGCGGCTGACGACCTCCTTCCCGGCCACCGCCGTCACCCGCACCGATCTGCTGGAGCGGCCGCTGGCCGAACCCGACGCCACCTCCGACGCCCTGCACATCCGCCTGCGCCCCTTCGAGATCCGCACCCTGCGCTTCACCCGCGCCACCTGAGACCCGAACGTCGCGCGTGCGCGGAGTTCCGGCGACCTACCGCGCACGCGCGACGTTCTCGAGCAGCGCCGCGGCGTGATCGGGGCCGGGTAGTGCGGCGAATTCGGCGCGCAGGCGTTCGGCCTGCTGCCGGTAGGTCGGCACCGCGAGCAGTTCCGACATCGCTTCGCGGGCATCCGCCGGTGTCGCCGTGGCGGCATCGAGCACCGTGGCGGCGCCGAGCTGCTCGGCGCGCTCGGCGTTCACCGGCTGGTCGGCGCCTATCGGCACCAGCACTGACGGCACCCCGTGCGCGAGAGCACCCATCACGCTGCCCGACCCGCCGTGCGAGACGACCGCGTCGCAGTGCGGCAGCACCTCGTCCTGGTCCACGTACTGGGCGATGCGCACGTGCTCGGGCTGCGGCCCGAACTCGGCCGGGTCGATCTGCCGCCCCACGGTCATCAGCAGGTTCACCGGCAGCTCGCGCAGTCCCGCGAGCACCCGTTCGTAGAGGTCGCCGGATTCCATCCCGAACTCGGTGCCCAGGGTGAAGTAGACGACCGGCGAGTGCGGGCGCACCCTTGCCCACTCCGGTGCGGGCCCGGCCGGAGCGGGCGAGGGCGGCCGGACCGCGCGCTCGGTGCCGTGCCGCCACGCCCCGGGTGCGCGAAAGGTCGGTGGGAACGGTGCGAGCCGCAGGAACCGGCCGAGCATGCTCAGGTCCGGATCGGCAGGCAGCCCGCACTCGGCCCGGATCTCCCGCAGCGCTCCGCCGACCACGTCGGGGCGTATCTGCAGGCCGCTCGCCGATACCAGGACGCTCGCGTGCGGCACGTCCAGCAGCTCGGCGGTCAGCATCGTGGCGAAGTCGAACTCGTCGCACACCACCAGGTCCGGCTTCCAGTCGCGCATCAGCGGCCCCACCAGGGGCAGCCGGGTTCTGGTGGCCTTGCGTGCGAAGTTCTCCCGCACCTCCTCGTCGGACTGCTCGGCGTCGGCCACCCGCAACGGCGCCCGCTTCCGCGGTCCGGGGGCGGGCCGGGAACCGAGCTGGTGGAAGGAGAACCCGGCGTTCTCGACGAGTCCGCCCAGAGCACCGGAGGCCGCCCACAGCACGGTGTGCCCGGCGTCGGCCACCGCCCGGGAGATCGGCAGCAGCGGGTTGAGGTGTCCGGGGCCACCGATGCAGGTGAACAGCATGCGCATCCCGGCACCCTGCCGGTGGGCATGGCGCCGGCGCAACGGTGAGGGCGCGTCTTCCTGCGCCCGGCTACCGGAGCTTGTGCACCTGGGTGTTCTCGGCGTCCAGGACGGTGCCGTCGGCGCTGGTGGGCACCAGCTCGGGCACGACCGCGCCGTTGCGGTCCAGGAGGGTGGAATGGGCCTCGCCGGGGGCGAAGGCGTGCCGTTCTCCCCACTGGCGCAGCGTGACCACGACGGGGAACAGGTCGCGGCCTGCGTCGGTGAGCGCGTACTCCTGGCGGCGTCCGGAGGGCGCGGCGCGCTGGACGAGCAGCCCGTGAGCGGTGAGCTTGCGCAGCCGGTCGGTGAGGATGTTGCGCGCGATGCCGGTGCGGCGCTGGAACTCGGTGAACGACCGCGCCCCGTCCATCGCGTCGCGGATCACCAGCAGGCTCCACCGGTCGCCGACGAGGTCGAGCGTGCGGGCGACCGGGCATTCGGGGTCGGTCCACCCCGGGTCCGGAGAGGTCATGGCACCACCAGGAGAGTTGCGTTTTGAAACCATTGTGCCCTAGCCTCAAAACAGTTGCAAAATGCTACTGATTGGACGTGGTGATGGGAACCTGGCGACGACTGCTGCTGGCGATGGTCGGGGGAGTGGCGGTGGCGAGCATCTACACCGCCCAACCCGTGCTCGAACCCATGGGCCACGACCTCGGCATCCCCGCCGAACACACCGGCTGGATCGTCGCCACCGCCCAGATCGGCTACCTCGCGGGCCTGATCCTGCTCATGCCGCTCGGCGACGTCCTCGACCGCCGCAAGCTCATCGCCACCCACCTCGCACTCACCGCAGCGGGCATGATTCTCACCGCCGCGGCGAACACCGCCTGGACGGCCCTCACCGGCCTGGCCGCAGCAGGCCTCTTCGCCGTCGTCGTGCAAACCACCGTCGCCTACGCCGCAACCATCTCCGCACCCGACGAACGCGGCAAGAACATCGCAGCCGTGGTCTCCGGCGTGGTCATCGGCATCCTCGGCGGCCGAATCCTCGCCGGCGCGCTCACCGACATCTGGGGCTGGCGCAGCACCTACCTCGTGCTGGCCACCCTCGCACTCGCCCTCACCGCCCTAGTCCTGGCCGCACTGCCCACCGACCACCGACCCCAACCCCCAGCCCGGTACACCCAAGCCCTGGCAGCACTCGGCGGACTCTTCCGGCAACGCCTCTTCCTCACCCGCGGCCTCATCGCCTTCTTCCTCTTCGCCTCCTTCGCCACCCTCTGGAGCGGCATCGCACTACCACTGGCCGCCGCACCCTGGCACCTCACCGAATCCCAGATCGGACTCATCGGCATCGCCGGCCTCGCCGGAGCCCTCGGCGCCGGACGCGCCGGACGATGGGCCGACGCCGGACACGCCCGCACCGCCACCGGCATCGCACTGATCCTGCTCATCGCCTCCTGGGCGGGCATCGCCCAACTCCCGCGATCGCTGTGGCCGCTGGCCGCCGGAATCCTCCTGCTCGACTTCGCCGTCCAACTCGCCCACGTCAGCAACCAGCACCTGCTCGCCACCGCACACCCCGACCGCACCAGCACCGCCATCGGCGGCTACATGATCTTCTACTCACTGGGCTCCGCCCTCGGCGCAGCCACCACCACCGCCGTGCACACCACCGCGGGCTGGACCGCGGCGAGCCTGCTCGGAGCCGCCTTCGCCGCCTGCGGCCTGGCCACCTGGGCCATCGACCGCCACCTGCCCACCCGAAGCACCCCGGCAGAACGCACCAGCGCGCACTGACCCCGCCCGGCTTGCACCCCGCCCCTCTTGGCCGATACTCGGCCAAGAGGGGAGTACTTCACCAAAGGCCCGACCGGTCAGGACGAACAACCCCGGCAGGTGTTCCCGGCAGGCCGCCCACCACGGGCGAAGGAGACCTCGAACCCACCGAGTTCGAGGAGGCCCCGTGCCCACCACCTCGATCGGCACCCCCTGGCTGTGGGCCATCAGCATCGCCGTCCTGCTCGCCCTGCTGGCCACCGACTTCCTCGTCACCCGGCACCCGCACGAAGTCCGGCTGCGCGAAGCCATCGGCTGGTCGGCGTTCTACCTCACCCTGCCCCTGCTGTTCGGGGTGCTGCTGTGGGCCACCTTCAGCGGCCAGCACGCGCTGGAGTTCATCACCGGCTTCGTCGTCGAGAAATCCCTGTCGGTGGACAACCTGTTCGTCTTCATGATCCTGCTCGCCGGCTTCGCCGTCCCACCCGAACTCCAGCAGCGCGTCCTGCTCTACGGCATCGTCGGCGCACTCGTCCTGCGCGGCGTGTTCATCGCCGCCGGCGCCGCCCTCCTGAACACCGGGGCCTGGGCGTTCCTGCTCTTCGGCGCGATCCTGCTGGTCACCGCCGGCAAGATCCTCCACCAGGCCATCACCGGCACCGGATTCGACCCCGACGTCTCCGACCTGCGCTCCGTGCGCCTGCTGCGCCGCCTCACGCCCATCACCGAGGACTACCGCGGCACCCGCCTGATCGTCCGCGACAGCGGCCGGAGGACCCTGACCCCGCTGGCAGTCGTCGTGGTCGCCGTCTTCGCCACCGACATCGTCTTCGCCGTGGACTCCGTACCCGCCGTCTACGGCGTCACCGACGACCCCTACCTCGTCTTCACCACCAACGCCTTCGCCCTGCTGGGACTGCGCGCCCTCTACTTCGTCCTGCACACCACGCTCACCCAGCTCGAACACCTCAGCCACGGACTGGCCATCATCCTGGCCTTCATCGGCGCCAAGCTCGTCCTGCACTGGGCCCACGACATCTGGCCCGCACTCCCGCAGATCCCCACCACGCTGTCCCTGGCCGTCATCGTGCTGGTGCTGGCCACCGTGACGGTGACCAGCCTGCACGCCCGCCGCAGGAACCAGCGATCAGAACCCGGGAACTCACCATGACCACCGCGCTCGCACTCGACATCGCCGCCACCGCGCTGATCCTGCTCGCCCTGCTGATCACCTGCGCCGTGCTCTACGACCCCTGACCGATCACGCCAGCAGACGCTGCCACGTCGCCCGGTCCACCACACCGGTCACCGCCAGCCCACCAGCAGCCTGGAACTCCCGCACCACCGACACCATCCGGTCGGAGAAGCGCGCATCCGCAGGCACGTACCGGCCACCGGAGATCAGCAGCGCCTGCACCGCGCGCACCACATCACCCGACGCGCCACCACCGACCACCGGAACCAGACCGTCCCAACCACGGCCGCCGAACAACCCCGGCTCGGCCACCCGCGTCCCGGAGCACTCCGCACCCGTGGCACCCAGCTCAGCGGCCAACCGGGCCGCCACCTCCTGCGTCCGCCCGCCGAACACGCCGTCCACCGGCACCGACTCACCCCGCGCCCGCAACAGCAGCTGCAACGCGCTCACCCGCGGCCCCGCCGAACCCGACCGCAGCAACGGCCACACCACCGGCTGCGCCACCACCTTGCCCGCGGCAGCACCCACCGCCTCCCGCAGCTCCGGTAATCGCGCGTAAAGCACATCACCCGGGCACTCGGTTGCCATGAAATCCCGGTGCCCGTAGATCTCACCCGGCTCGATCCCGTACTGCGCCACCATGTACGCGCACAGCTCCACCAGCGAATCCCACAACGCGTCCGGCACCTTGGCATCGATGTAGGTGCCCTCGTTCTCGATCCCCAGCGACTCCGAGTTCTGCTCACCCGCATGCGCGCCCAGCACGTGCTGCTCACCCGCGGTCAGCACCGACAAGCTCTTGTGCCTTCCCTCCAGCAACCAGCCGCCCCGGGAATTGGTGAAGTTCTGCCCGGTGTCGATCCACCCGTTGGAATCCATGTGGAAGTCCTGGATCTGGCGCGCCAGCTCCATCGCGTGCTCCTGCGAGGTGTCCTCGCTGTTGGGCGTCGCGGTGTGGTGCACCACGATCTTCACCGGCTTGACGTCCAGCACCTGCACCGGAGAACTCGGCTCCCGCGCCTGCCAATCCGACGTCGAAGCGATCTCCGGCGCCGCCCGCCGCGACGACGACGCCCACACCGGAATCCCCGAAACGCCCACCGCCGTGGCCGCCAACCCACCGGCCAGCAACACCCGCCGGGCCACCTGAACACCGCGCAACACCATGCCGAACTCCCGCACGTCGGAACGACCAGATCCGCGCCGACCCTAAGAAGCGCCACCCGCGCACGGGAATTCTTGGCGACAACCCGCCACCAATCCGACAACCACCCACAAACACGGGCAAGATCACCCGCCGAACGACGTCATCACCGAGCCGCCACCATGTCCCTGCCTGTGACCGACCACCACAGCGGACACCGGGAGTGCGACAGATGGACCGGTTCGCCCAGTTCCTGCACCGCCAGCTGGACATCGACCTCGAACTGCTGCGCCGAGCCAGGCAGGACGCCGAAACCGGCACCCACCACACCTGCCTGATCACCCCCATCCGAGGCTTCCGCGAGTGCGAGCTCAAAACCCGCCTGCTCACCGCCCACCAGCACTGCGGCACCGGAGAAGGCCCCTGCGACGAACTGGGGGAGAGCTACCCGCCCGAGGACGAACGAGGCTGCCCCACCCGAGCCCTGATCGGCCTGCCCTACACCGACCGCCCCGGCTACGCCCCGCGCTGGCGCCCCTGAGCCCCCGGGCGCCCGCCGCACCGGCGAGCGCCCGGGAGCAGATCAAGCGGGCAGACCGGTGTCGACGAGGAAAGCGATCTCGACCACCTGACCCGGGAAGGTCAGCTCCGAGACGCCCACGACGGTGCTCACCGGCCGGTGAGCACCGAAGTACGCCAGATTGCCCTCCGCCACCGCCGCGGCGTAGCGCTGCAGGCCCACCACGTACACGGTCTGCGAGACGACCTGGTCGCGCGTGGCGCCGTAGTGCTCCAAGACCCGGTCCGCGTTGAGGTAGGTCCGCTCCAGCTGCGCGCCGAAATCGTCGGCGTGGACGAACTCGCCCGACTCGTCCAGCGACAGCTGCCCGGAGACGTGGATCAGCTCACCGGAGCGGATCGCCTGCGAGTAGCCGAACTCGCCCTCCGCGGACACGCCGTGGACGTAAACATCGATGGTCAACAGTGCTCACCCTTCTTCCACGCTCTCTTGTGGTTACTCGGAAACCGTAGGAGAGTGTGGGCCGACCCGGAAGAACGCACTTTTCCGAAACAGAGGAACCCGATGGTGACCAAGCACCAGCTCGCCGGTCTGCCCGAAGACGCCGACCTGCGGCGCGCCGATTCCCTGGCCAGGGAGATCTTCTCCGACGTCGCCAACAAGTGGGCGCTGCTGATCATCGAAGCCCTCGGCGAGGACACCCGCCGCTTCAGCGAACTGCGCAACGAAGTCGAAGGCATCAGCCACAAGATGCTCACCCAGAACCTGCGCATGCTGGAGCGCAACGGGCTGCTGGAGCGAACCGTGCACCCGACCGTGCCACCCCGCGTCGACTACACCCTCACCGAACCGGGCCGAGCCCTGCGAAGCACCGTCGACGCCATCTGCGGCTGGACCCACCAGTACCTCGACCACATCGAGAAAGCCCGCCACCGCTTCACGACCTGATCACCACCCGCGCGAACGCCGGGACAGGGGAGTCAGGCCCCGCCCACCGCGAGCAGCGCACCGATGGTCGCGCGGACCGACTCCAGATCCACCGCCTCGGGCGCGACCCGCCACTGCGCGTGCACACCGATGACGATCCCCACCAGCACGACCGCGAACGCCTCCGGCGTCGTGCCGGCGGGCACCACCTCACCCGGAACCCGCGCCCGCACCGCCTCCCGCAACGTCGCGTGCAGCCGCGCGTAGTGCTCCCGGATCGGCGAGCCGACCTCCACCGCCTCGGCCAGCAAGGTGATGAACAACCGCGTCGCGGGCGAGCGGATGAAGCTCACGAGCTCGTCCAGCGGATCCCCGGCAGGCGCGACGTCGGCCAGCACGTGCTGGAGCTGGTCGTCGACCACCGCCTCCAGCAGACCCAGCTTGTTGCCGAAGTGCCAGGGGATCGAACCGCGGCTGATGCCCGCCGCGTCGGCGATGTCGACGAAGCTCGTCTGCCGGTAGCCCTTCTCCGCGAACAGCTCGGCGGAAGCCGCCACCAGGAGCTGCCGGCTCTCCTGCGTTCGCTCGACACGTCGCGTGGCCATGCGGCCCATCTAACCAGGTATGCCCGCGAACAGAGCCTGTGTTGGCCGACATATTCTATGTTGGTCAACACAGAGCAGCCGCATGCGCTGGGCGACCTGCGCGACCGACCACGGGACGACCACCATGAACACCAGGAAGCGACTCCTCCGCTGGGCCAGCGCCATCATGCTCGTGCTCGGAGCAGGCCATCTGAGCCTGATCGCGCTCATCAGCTCGGCGCAGTTCACCGACTGGCTGTACCAGGGCTTGTGGGCAACCGTTCCGCTCGCCGACATCGGCACCGCACCGACCGTGGAGGCCCTGCAGGACAAAGTCGCCTTCTGGGGCGGTCCCGGCAGCTTCGCCGTCCCGCTGATCCTGCTGGCCTGCCTGATCTGGCACCTCGCCGGGCGCGGGGCCTCGGTCCCCGCAGGCATCGGTTGGGCTCTGCTGGTGTGGTGCACGCTCGCCGGCATCGTCCTCGTCCCGTCCCCGTACTTCGCTGGAACCATCGCCGGAGCCCTCATCGTCCTGGCCACCCGGACGAAAGCACCGCAGCGGCAAGCGGCAGCAGACGGCTGAGACCCCGGCGGGGCAGGGGAGTCGTCCCGATCGCGTCCTCGCTGCTTTGAGGGTTCTGCCGGACTTTCGCGCTGCTGTCCCGAGAAAGGCTCAACCGGATCTTCAACGATACCGTTGAACGGCGTGAACGTGGCTGACGAGAACCTGACCATCGAGCTCAGCATGGCCGAACTGCGCGCCGTCGCGGGCTACGCCGCAGCCTGCGCCAAGCCCGCGACGGAGATCTTCGAACGCGCGCGTCCCGGTGACCGACGAACCCGGACCGCGATCGAGGCAGCGCAGACCTTCGCCGGAGGAGCCAAGCGAACCAAGGCGATCCGCGACAGCGCATGGGCGGCGCACCGGGCGTTCCAGGAAGCCCGGGACGCCGGACAGCCCGCTGCCGGTGAAGCGGCGCGCGCCGCCGTCGCCGCAGCCAGCGCGGCATTCCTGCACCCGCTGGCCAAAGCGACCCAGGTCCTGCACATCCTCGGATCAGCGGCCCACACCGCCCGGGCGCTCGAACTCGAAGCAGGCGACGACCCGACCGTCGGCAACGCCTACATCGAGACCGCCCGAGACCTCGCCGACCCCACCGTGACGGATGTCCTGGCGCGCTACCCGGATGCACCAGGCGGGCGCGGCCGGGTAGGGGAACTGCTGCGGCTGCTGGACCGATCACTGCGATGACCGGCCCAGCAGCGGTGGGCGGGGAGCTCTGTTCGAGGGGAGCGTTCAGCCCGGGCGATGCCGAGGTGGATGGTCGAGAAGACGTGCCGACTCGAACTCCGGTGCGCGCAACCGTCGACCGCGCGTGGCTGCGGCGAGCCAGCCCCTCAATCGCTTTCTCCATTTGATGGATAATCAACATTATCCATCAAATGGAGAAGTGAGTTCCCGAGTGGAGGTGGCTCGCTCCGGGGGATCGAGGTGCGCCCCCGCGCGCGTTGATCAACCGGACTTCACGCTCAGACGAACATCCGCCTCTCACAAGCGAAGCCTGTTGATCACTCCGCTGAGCATGTCGAGTCGGCCGATGGCGGCCGCGGTGCGAGGGTTGCCGATCATCGAGCCCAGCCGGGCGCAGCGCCCGTTGATCATGAGTCGCCGAGCTGGAACCGCTCGGTGCCGCGGATGAACGTCCGGCTCCATCGGCCTAGTTTTGTCACTGTGACGTTAATGGTCGGATGGGCGTGGCCTCGAAACGCCGCGCCAGCAGGCCAATCCGGCGCCCAGGGGGCAACTTCGCGTCAATGCGCGAGCTGCGCCGAACCGCACATCGCCAGCTGGCTGAGGCGGCGCTCGCGGAGGCCGACGGCGATCCGCCCGCGCCGAGCCAACACGACAAGCCGCTGCACGCACCGGTTGCCGGACAGGCTGTCAGCCGCATGAGTCCTGCATCAGCCGACGTCGCCCGAAGGCCCTTCCCGGGGTCATCTCCGCAGGTCGCCGTAACGCCGATAATGTACATTATGTTAAGTCGAGTTGATCGGCGGCGATTCGCCCCCTCCTCCGGCCATCTCAGGTTCCGCTGATGCCGAACCAGTTTCGTCCGCGCGGCAGGCCTCGCCAGGTCGTTCTGCGGCTGCGCTGCCGTCCGCGCTCAGTCGCCGTCCGCGCGACTACGCACCCTGGCCGCCGGGCTTCGACTGGAGATCGAGATGCCCGCCGTCGGCCGCCTTGCCGCCCATCCCGTTCTCAGGTGGTCGACCTCTCCCCTGGCCTTTCGGTTCGCAGACCGTAGAAGTGGATCGGTGAGTTCGGCTTGAAGCCCATTCGGGCGTACACCGGCGCACCGGCTGGTGTCGCGTGCAGCGTCGCGCGGGTCAGGCCGGTGGCCTTCGCGCCTTCGTGGAGTGCTTTTCGCGTCACCGCTGCGCCGTAGCCCCTGCGCTGCCATCGCGGGTCGGTGGCGACGAGCATGACGAAGAGGCGGCCTGCGGTTTCCGTCGTCGCGGCGCACGTCACCGGGACACCGTCGCGCAGCCCCAGGTAGGCGTGCACTCGGGTCTTCCGGAGCGCTGATCCGGTCAGGCCGTCTCGGCCGGCTTCCAGGGGGAAATCCTGGGCTCGCGAGTTGAGGTCGGCGTAGTCGCGCAACTGGGCTTCGGTGCGCACCCGCACGAAGGTCAGGTCGGGGTGGTCCGGCCCTGGTGCGGGCAGCGGGTCTGCGGCCATGCCCGTTCCGGAGAAGGCGTGGTCGAGCCCTGCCCGCTCGGCAGCTGAGCTCAGCGCGGTGCGAGCGTCGGCGGTGAGCAGGTCTTCGAAAACCGCGACCAGGCCGGGGAACGTCTTGGTGCGCATGATGTCGGCGGCGCGGTTCAGGTGTTCGGCGACCAGCGTCGCGTCCGGGGCGATGTCGGTGAGCGCGATGCAGTTCCAGATCGGGAACTGGCAGTCCGCCCAGCGCACGGCGATGCCCGGGAGGTCTCGCACGTCGCCGTGCGGGTTCCGGTCCAGCACCGCTGCTCGCCACGCGACGGTGAGCTGGTGCATCGATTCGATCGAGTCCGCCGGGATCGTCACCAGTCCTCCTCGGGTGAGCCGGACATCGGAGCGGGAACGCCGGTCCGCAGTGCGGTGCCTCTCCCCCGATTCTGCCGATCATCGACGGCGAAGCGGGCGCTTTCCGCGCGCAGCAACGGGTTTTCGCTCCTCGTGGTGCGGTGAGCGCGGCCGTAGTGACTGGATGTAGAATTTTGGTCACTACGACGGGTGGGAGGTTCCATGCCCCGTGCGACCATTCCCGATCGCGCGAACGTGATCCTGGACCAGGCGCGGGCGATCGTGCTGGAGAAGGGCTACCAGCACACCACCATCGCTGAGATCGCCCGCCGCGCCGGAGTCGGCAAAGGAGCCGTCTACCTGGACTTCCCGTCCAAGGAGGCGTTGCTGGAGGCGTTGCTCGTCCGCTCCGCGCGGGCGCTGACGCAGGCGGTGCGCGACCGGGTGGACAGCAGCGCGCAGCCGGTGTCGCTGTCGGCGGTCTACCGCTTCGGGCTGGAGGCGTTGCTGGGCGATGAGCTCATGCTCGCCTGCTACCTGGCCGATGACGGTGCACTGGGCGGTTACCTGCGGGAGAAGGGGCCGCAGCGGTACCGGCCTCGGATGGAGTGGCTGTCCGACTACGTCGCCGAGCTGAGCCGGGCGGGACTGCTGCGCGCTGATCTGGATCCTGCGGCGGCCTCGCTGGTGATGTCGGTGTTCGCCGTCGGTCTGGCGAACGCTTCGGCCACGGTGGGGGCGCTCAGCGGTGAGCAGTTGAGCCGGGCGGTGGAGTCGATGGCCGGGCTGGTCGCCGCCGGGTGGGAGGTGGGCGGTGACGGTGATCCGGCGGCCGCGCACCGCGCTCATTCGCGGTTGCTGGATCTGCTCGCCGACCAGATTGGAGAAGCATGACCACCGATGTTTTCGCTGAGCACCAGGACGTCGAGCTGGCGCAGGGTCCGTTGCGGGTGTACCAGGCGGGGCCGGAGGGCGCGCCGTGCGTGGTGCTGCTGCACGGGGCGATGCTCGACACCGCGGAGCTGACCTGGCGGCACCTGATGCCGGTGCTGGCGCGCGACCGGCGGGTGGTGGCGGTGGATCTGCCGCGGCACGGCGGGTCGCGCCCGTGGGCGGGAGTGCTCGACCAGGCGCGGATGGAGCGGGTCGTCGAGGAGTTGCTGGATCACCTCGGCGTCTCCCGCGCGGTGCTGGTGGGTTTGTCGATGGGCGGTGGGATCGGCATCGGCTACGCCTTGGCGCGTCCGGAGCGGGTCGCCGGGCTCGTGGCGATCAACCCGGGCGGGCTGGACGACAAGCGGCCGCTGCAGTGGCTGACGTGGTTGTCGTTGCAGTGCTCTCCCCTGCTGCGCTGGTCGGCGCGGTGGGTGGCTTCGCCGTCGGTGCTGCGGCGTTCGATGGTCCGGACGTTCGTCCGGGGCGAGGGCACGCGCGACTTCGAGGCGCTGATGGAGTTGATCGGGGCCGAGGCGCGGCGCCGGTCCGAGCACGGCGAACGTGCGCTGGACGACTGGCAGATCGCTGCGTACGGGCCGCGGCGGATGCGGCTCAACCACCTGCCGGAGCTGCCGCGGCTGCGGGTTCCGTCGTTGTGGGTGCACGGGCGGGAGGACACCTTGGTGAGCCGGGCGGTGATGCGGCGGGCCGTGGAGTCGGCTCCTGGGGCGGTGCTGGCTGAGATCGGTGGTGCCGGGCATCTGGCGCCGCTGGATCAGCCGGATGCCGTCGCCGAGGCGGTCGTGTCCTTCCTCGACAGGCTCGGCTGAGCCGCGGGTGCTGTGATCCGGATCATGGTTGAGGTTGACCTCGGGTCAGGGTGGAAGCTCGGTGCAGCGGCAGGAAGCCGGGATCACCGAGACGGAGGATCAGGCCATGTCCACCACCTTTTCCGGTCAGGATCACAGCGAGCCCACCGCCACTTCGGACAGCGGGGCGGCTCCCGGGCGGGGCCGGCCGGAGCTGCGGAGGGCGATCGAGGACGTCGTCGAGTCCGGGTTCATCGGGGTGTCGCTGCGGGTGCGCGACGAGCGGGGCGAATGGGTGGGCAGCGCCGGGCTGGCGGAGCTGGGCGGGACGGCGGCACCGCCGGTCGACGGGCACGTCCGGGTCGGCAGCAGCACCAAGACCTTCACCGCTGTCCTGGTGCTGCAGCTGGTGGGTGAGGGCCGGGTCGGGCTGGACAGCCCGGTTGCCGATCACCTGCCCGGTTTCGGGCTGGACCGGCGGGTCACGGTGCGGATGCTGCTGCAGCACACCAGCGGGTTGTTCAACTTCACCGGCGAGGTCTACGAGGACGGGACGGTCGTGCAGGCGATCCCGATCCCCTACGGCGCCTCCGGCGGGGAGTGGCTGGAGAACCGGTTCCGCGCCTACCGGCCGGAGGTGCTGGTGCGGGAAGGGTTGTCCCGGCCGGCGCGGTTCGAGCCCGGGACGGGGTGGAGCTACTCCAACACCAACTACGTGCTGGCCCGGTTGCTGGTCGAAGCGGTCACCGGCTGCCCGGTCGGTGCGGAGATGCGGCGGCGCGTCCTGGAGCCGTTGGGGCTGTCGGGCACGGTGGTGCCGGATTCGCCGGAGATCCCCGAGCCGTGCGCCCGGGCCTACTACCGGTACGAGGAGGCCGGTGAGCAGCGGACGGTCGACGTGACCCGGCAGAACCCGTCGTGGGTCTCCAGCGGTGGTGACATGATCTCGACGACCCGGGACCTGTGCGAGTTCTTCTCGGCGCTCAACAGGGGTGAGCTGCTGCCCGCTGAGCTGCTGGCCGAGATGCGGAGCCCGCGTCCGACGGGGCTTGCGGACACCGGTTACGGCTTGGGGGTGTTCGTGGGCAGCGGTGGTGCCGTCATCTCGCACAACGGGGCCAGCGTGGGTCACTCGGTGCTGATGTGCGGTTCGCTCGACGGCGGTACGACGTTGTCCGCTGCGCTGAACTACGTCGACGATGAGTCCCTATCGATCGGGCCGGCGTTCGCCGAGGCTCAGCGCAGGCTCGTCGACGAGGTGTTCGCGGGCGGGGCAGGCTGAGCCGATGAGCGACGGGGTCACGATCGGGCAGGCGGCGGCCTTCGTGGGCGTCACGGTGAAGACGGTGCGGCACTACCACAAGTTGGGTCTGGTCGAGGAGCCGGAGCGCGATGGCTCGGGTTACCGGCGGTACGGGTCGGCTGAGTTGTTGCGGCTGGTGCGGGTCCGGACGTTGGCTGGTGCCGGGGTGCCGTTGGCGGAGATCGGGATGTTGCTCGACGCCGATGCCGCGGTGTTCGCCGCGGCGCTGGCCGACGTCGAGCGGCAGCTGACCGAGCGGATCGAGGAGTTGGCCGCGCGGCGGGACGTGCTGCACCGGCTCGCCGATGGTGATCGGGCGCTGCTGCCCGATCGTGCGGTGGCGTTGCTGGAGCGGATGCGGGGGCTGGGCTTCCCGCCGGCGGAGGTGGCGGCGACCAGGGAGGGCTGGGTGCTGGCCAGGGCGCTGGTTCCGGAGGGTTTCGACGACTACCTCGGTCACGTCGAGCAGGCGCTCGACGATCCGCGGTTCGTCGCCCTGTTCAAGCGCGGTGTCGAGGCGATGGCGTGGGAACCGGACGATCCGCGTCTCGACGAGCTCGTCACCTCCTTCGTCGAGCACTGCCTCGCCGATCCCGCGCTGTTGAAGATCGTGACCGGGTTGCAGGCTCGTTCGGAGACCGCGACGCGGTACCGGTTGGTCGCCCACCACGGTGATGACCGCGGGTCGGCTGCGGGCAGGCTGGTCTCGCTCGTGGAGTCCAAGCTCCGCTCCGCCGGGGTTCGCGTGCCCGGAGCGGGTTAGGGGCGGGCTTCCGGGGTGGCCTGGGGCGGGTGGTGTGGCGGTCTGCGGTGTTGGCCGGGGTCAGGGCCGCTCCCCCGTGGCGAGCAGGGCGATGGCCGCGGTGACGAGTTCGGCGTTGTCGGTGGCGATCTGGCCGTTCGGCAGTGCGAGGGTGTCTTCCAGGCCGATGCGGGTGGCCAGGCCGTGGCGGGCCGCTGCGGCCAGCACCGGCCAGGCTCCGGCGGCTTCGCCGTGCAGCAGGATCGGGGCGGGTGCGGGGCGCAGCCGGTCGAGCAGGGTTTCGGCGGTGGCCGCCGCGCCCCGGGCGGTGCGGTCGGTGACCTCGGCGAGCACGCGCAGCACGCGCATGCGGTGCGGTGAGTTGTGGAACTGCTGGTCGGCGTCGGTGCCGGAGTAGATGCCGGCTTCGACGCCGATGCCGCGCTCGAGCAGGGCTGCGGCGACGTCGTCGGCGCCGGGTTCGTGCCAGTTGACCGAGGCGTGGTCGGGCAGCACGGTCCAGGCCCGGATGGCGCGGACGCGGTCGGTGGCGTCGGGTGCGGTCCAGGCTCCGGTGGTGATGCCGACGGGGATGCCGGGGGCGGCGGCTCGCACCGCGCGCAGGGTGGTGGCGACCAGGTGCGGGTCGAGGCTGTCGGTGCCGTCGGGGGCTTTGGGGTGCAGGTGGATGTCGGTGGCTCCGGCGGCCACGGCGTCGGCGGCGGCTTTGGCCAGTTCTTCCGGGTGGACGGGCAGGTGGAAGTGCTCGCGCGGTGACCGGGCGCCGTTGAGGCAGACCTGCAGCATGTCCCGATTCTCCCCTGGTGGGATGTGCGGGCGGTAGTTGGCGAGAGCGTTTCGTGATCATCATGTGGTGCTGTCCCACCATCGGTGGGTGCCGGTTAGCGTGGGTGGGGTGTTGAGCAAGCGGATCCTGCGGGGTGTGGCCGCCGGTGAGATCAGCGAGGCCTACCTGCGGTGGCCTTCGCCGCTGGCCGAGGCGGGCACCCGGTTGAGCACGGTGGTGGGGTTGATCGGTGTCGGCGAGGTCAGCCGGGTCGATCCCGGGGAGCTCACCGATGACGATGCGCGGCGTGCGGGGTTCGGTTCGGCGGCGGGGTTGCGGGCTTCGTTGGCCAAGCACGGCCGGGGTGAGGTCTACCGCCTCACGTTGAGCTTCGAGGGACCGGCGCCGCGGCCGGTGGCCGAGCCGGTGGTGGTGGGCGGGCGTGAGCGGGCGGTGATCGATCAGCAGTTGGCGCGGTTGGACGTCTCGGCTCCGCGCGGGCCGTGGACGCGGCAGGTGCTGGAGGTGTTGCGGCGGCGGCCCGGTATCCGGGCGGCGGAGCTGGCCGCGGAGCACAACCGCCCGGTGTCGCGGTGCAAGTCCGATGTGTGGCGGCTGCGGGAGCTGGGTTTGGTCGAGCAGGTGGAGTCGGGGTTCGGGCTGTCGGCGCGCGGTCGTTCCTACCTCGAGGGCGGCGACTAGCCGGGGCGGTCCGCGTCGTTTGCGGAACATGCCGACCTCGGTGGGGTGTGCTTGGTCAGCGGGGGCGGATGATGCCGCGTTGCAGCGCGGTGGTGATGGCGGCGGTGCGGTTGTCGACGTCGAGCTTGTCGTAGATGTGCACCAGGTGGGTCTTGACGGTGGCTTCGCTGATGAACAGGGCTTTGGACAGGGCGCGGTTGGACAGGCCCTGGGCGAGCAGCTGCAGGATCTCCACTTCGCGGGGGCTCAGTGCGGGCTGGGGGCGGCGCAGGTGGCCGAGCAGGCGGGCGGCGACGCCGGGTGCCAGTGCGGTCTGGCCCTGGGCGGCCAGTTGCACGGCTTGGCAGAGCTCTTCGGGTGGGGCGTCTTTGAGCATGTAGCCGGTGGCGCCGGCTTCGACGGCGGCGAGGATGTCGGCGTCGGAGTCGTAGGTGGTGAGCACGAGCACCGGTGGGCCGCCGTCGGCGGTGATGCGTCGGGTGGCGGTGACGCCGTCCATGCCGGTGGGCATCTGCAGGTCCATCAGGACGATGTCGACGTCGGTGCCGGTGAGGGTGTCCAGGGCGGCTTGGCCGTCGGCGGCTTCGGCGACCACGGTCATGTCGGGGCGGTCGTCGAACATCGCGCGCAGGCCGCGGCGCACCACGGGGTGGTCGTCGACGAGCAGGATGCGCAGCGGGTCTGCCATCACCGGATCTCCTCGGGGGTCAGGGGCAGCCGGATGGCCACCGCGGTGCCGTCGCCGGGTGCGGATTCCACCGCCATCGATCCGCCCAGGGCGGTGATGCGTTCGCGCAGGCCGGTCAGTCCGTAGCCGCTGCCGTCGGGGGCGGGGCGCACGGTGGTGGGGTCGAATCCGGTGCCGTCGTCGTAGATGTCGAGGGTGACTTCGGTGTCGAGGTAGCCGAGGGTGACCACGGCGGTGGTGGCGGCGGCGTGGCGGGTGACGTTGGACAGGCTGGTCTGGGCGGCGCGCAGCAGCGCCACTTCGTAGCCGGAGGGCAGCGCCACCGGTGCGCCGTTGGTGAGCAGGCGGCAGTCGGTGCCGGTTTCGCGGGCGGTGTTCTGGCACAGCCGGTCCAGGGCTTGCGGCAGGCCTGCGTCGCTGAGCGAGGGTGGGCGCAGGTCGCGGACGAAGCGGCGGGCTTCGTCGAGGTTGTCGGCAGCGGTGCGGTGGGCTTCGGTGATGCGGGCGCGGGCCTTGTCGGCTTCGGGTGGCAGGGCGGTTTCGGCGGCGCGCAGCAGCAGGATGATGCTGGAGAGGCCTTGGGCGAGGGTGTCGTGGATTTCGCGGGCGAGGCGTTCGCGCTCGGCGGCGACTCCGGCCTGGTGCTGGGTGGTGGCCAGTTCGGCGCGGGTGCGGGTGAGGTCGTCGATGAGGGCTTGGCGGCGCTGGTTCTCGGCGTAGATGGCGGCGTATCCCCAGGTGATGATGACGGCGACGCCGGCTCCGATGATGGGGCCGAGCACCATGCCCACGCTCCAGGTGCCGGTGCGCCAGCCCTGGGCGGTCACCACGAGTGCGGTCACCGCCACCACGGCGATCAGGGCGTGGACTCCGCGCAGCAGGTGCAGGTGCAGGAAGAACAGCGGGAAGGCCAGCCAGGAGAAGTCGGGGCTGATGGCCAGCAGCGCGGCCCAGACGGCGGTCACCGCGGCCAGCCAGCTCATCGCCAGCCACCGGCGGTGCAGGGCGTGGCGCAGGGCGGCGCCGGAGCCGTAGACGACCGCGAGCAGTGCGGCTCCGGCCGCGGCCAGCCAGCCGGTGGTGCCGGTGGGGTGGGTCAGCCAGACCCGTGCGGTGGCGATGGCCAGCAGCAGCAGGAAGCCGGCGTGGAAGGCCAGGCGCACCAGCCGCAGGACGGCGGTCAGGCCGGGGCCGGGTGAGGAGGACGTCTCGGGCACTGCGCTCACCTTAGTCGCGGTGCCGGGTTCTCCCTGGGCAGCGGTGCGGCCGGTCGGTGGGGTGCTCACCAGGACCTTTCTAGCCATCGCGGCGGCGGGTCGGCATCGTTCGTTCGGTTGAGTCCGGGCTGCACCCGGTGGCGGCGGGGAATCGATCGGCGCTGCGATGGCAGCGGTGCTCGCGGTGGCGAGGCTGGGAAGCGCAATCGACCACGACCGGAAAGCAGGGCATTCGTGTTCCTCGCCATCCGCGACATCCGCTTCGCCAAGGGGCGGTTCGCGCTCATGGGTTCGGTGGTCGGGCTGATCACGCTGTTGATCGTGCTGTTGTCGGGACTGACCGCGGGCCTGGCCCACCAGTCCACCTCGGCGATCACGCAGCTGCCCGCCACCCACATCGCTTTCGGGGCTGCCGACGGGCAGGCCCCGGAGAAGTCGTTCGCCGATTCCTCGGTCACCGCCGAGCAGCTGGCGGCCTACCGCGCTGCGCCCGGGGTGCGGTGGGCGGTGCCGCTGGGCATCACCCAGACCAGGTTGGACACCCCGTCCGGTGGTGCTTCGACCACCGTGTTCGGGGTGACGGCCGAGGCGGGCCTGTCCCCCGCCGCGGTCGTGCCGGGTGAGCTGGTGATCAGCCGGGAGCTGGCCGAGGAGGCCGGGCTGGCGGTGGGTCAGCGGGTGCGGGCCGGTGTCGAGGAGTTGCGGATCGGCAGGATCGTCGATGACTCCTACTACAGCCACACCCCGGTGGCCTGGACGGCGCTGGAGACGTGGTCGCAGCTGCGGCCGCCTCGCGCGGATGCCGCGGTGGCCACCGTGATCGCCGCTGATCTCGCCGATCCGGCTGCTGCCGATGCGGCGGCCGGGACCGCTTCGGAGACGCTGTCGGGCAGTTTGGCGGGCATCGGTTCCTACTCCTCGGAGAACGGGTCGCTGCTGATGATGCAGAGCCTGCTGTATGCGATCTCGGCGTTGGTGATCGGTGCGTTCATGACGGTGTGGACCATCCAGCGCAGCGGTGACATCGCGGTGCTCAAGGCGTTGGGCGGGGCGACCGGGTACTTGCTGCGCGATGCGCTGGCCCAGTCGGTGGTCGTGCTGCTGCTGGGTGCCGGTCTCGGTGGTGCGGTGGGTGTCGGGCTGGGGGCGCTGGCCTCGCGGGTCGTGCCCTTCCAGCTCACCGCCGCCACGACCGTGCTGCCGGTGGCGCTGATGATCGTGCTGGGCATGATCGGTGCCGTGCTGGCGGTGCGGCGCATCACCTCCGTCGACCCGTTGACCGCGCTGGGAGCTGCCCGATGAGTCTCGTCCTGACCGATCTGCGTTTGACCTACCCCGATGGTGACCGGGTGCTGACCGCCCTGGACGGGGTGAGCCTGGAGGTGGCCGCCGGGCAGCTGGTGGCCGTGGTGGGGCCGTCGGGGTCGGGCAAGTCCAGCTTGCTGGCGGTTGCCGCGACGCTGCTGCGCCCGGATGCGGGGCGGGTGCTCGTCGACGGGGTGGACACCGGTGGTCTGTCGGCGGCGCAGCGGGCCCGGTTGCGGTTGGAGAAGGTGGGCATCGTCTTCCAGCAGCCGAATCTGCTGGCGTCGTTGACGGCTGTCGAGCAGTTGCTGGCGGCGCACCACATGCGCGGCGGGTCGGTGCGGCGGCAGCGTCGTGCCGCGGCGGAGCTGCTGGCCGCGGTGGGTTTGGACGGCAAGCAGCACCGGCGTCCGCATCAGCTCTCCGGTGGTGAGCGGCAGCGGGTGAACATCGCCCGGGCGCTCAGCGGGCGGCCTGCGGTGCTGCTGGTGGATGAGCCGACCGCGGCGCTCGACCACGATCGCGGTGCGCAGATCGTGGAGCTGCTGGCCGAGGTCACCCGTCAGCACCAGGTCGCGACCGTGATGGTCACCCACGACACGGAGCACCTGGATCAGGTCGATGAGGTCGTGGAGATGCGCGATGGGCGGTTGAGCGCGCTCAGCGGTCGCCGCTGAGCCTCCCGTGGTGCCCGTCTCTGGCGGCGGGCACCACGGGAGTGCTGGTCAGTAGTGGGTGCCCATGGCTTGGCGCACTTCGGCCAGGGTGGTCTCGGCCAGGGCGTTGGCCGCGGCGTTGCCCTGGTGCAGGACTTCGCGCAGGTGCGCGCGGTCGGTGGCCAGTTCGGCCCGCCGGGCCCGCAGCGGGGCGAGGTGTTCGTTGACGGCTTCGGTCACCACCTTCTTGAGCAGTGCCGCGCCGCCGGAGCCGATCTCCTCGGCCAGTTCCTGGGGGTCGCGGTCGCCGCACAGCGCGGCCAGCAGCAGGAGGCTGGCCACTTCGGGGCGGTTCTGCGGGTCGTAGGTGATGTGGCGCTGGGAGTCGGTCTTGGCGCCGCGGATCTGGCGGGCGGTCTCATCGGCGGTGGCCGAGAGCAGGATCGCGTTGCCGCGGCTCTTGCTCATCTTCGTGCCGTCGGTGCCCAGAAGCAGCGGTGCCGGTGACAGCAGCGCGTCGGGCTGCGGGAACAGCGGCCGGTAGCGGTCGTTGAAGCGGCGCGCGATGGTGCGGGTCAGCTCCAGGTGCGGCAGCTGGTCCTGGCCGACCGGCACCAGGTTGGCCTTGCCGAAGAGGATGTCGGCGGCCTGGTGGACGGGATAGGTGAACATCAGGCCGCTGACGGCGTTCTGCCGGGAGTGCGCGATCTCGTCCTTGACCGTCGGGTTGCGGCCCAGTTCGGCCACCGAGACCAGGCTCAGGAACGGCAGCAGCAGCTGGTTGAGCGCGGTGACGGCGCTGTGGGTGAAGATCGTGGCCCGTTGCGGGTCGATGCCGGCGGACAGGTAGTCCAGCACCAGGTCCTCGACCCGCTGCTGGAGGTGTTCGGCGATGTCGCGGTCGGTGAGCACCTGGTAGTCGGCGATGATCACCATCAGCTCCACGCCCTGGCGCTGCAGGCGGACCCGGTTGTGCAGGGTGCCGAAGTAGTGGCCCAGGTGCAGCAGTCCTGTGGGCCGGTCGCCGGTGAGCACGCGGAATCGCTCGGGCTGCTGCTGGATCAGCTGTTCCAGTTCGGCGCTGCGGCGGGCGGCGGGGGCGGTGTCGATCAGGCTGGTCATGGTTCTCCCGGTCTTCTCCCGGCGGGCTTCGGTCGAAGTCCCGCCGGATCGTGGGAGAACACGAGAACGGGCCGTTCAACCGAACGGCCCGCACATGTTGTCGTGCGCGAAAGCTGGCGGCCGCTCCTATCCGGAGCGCCACCAGGCCTGGCACGAACTGCGAATCACGACCGACACTGTACCCGCTGCCCCGGGCTCAGTTCACGACGATCTTCATCGAGGTCTCGGTGGTGGTGAAACCGAGCTTCTCGTAGCGCTGCTGCGCCGTGTTGCCGACGGTGACCGCCAGGCCCATCACCGGCCAGCCCTGTGCTGCGGCCAGCGCCAGCGCGCGGCGCAGCAGGAGGCCGCCCAGCCCGGCGAAGTCGGGGCCGGGGCGGCGGAAGACGTCACCGATCCAGGCGGTGCCGTTGAAGTCGTTGGCGACCAGGCCGGCCACCACCTGGTCGTCGGCGTCGACGACCAGCGCGCTGCAGTCCAGCACCGGGCCCAGCACCCGTCCGCTCAGCAGCGGCTGGATCATCTCGGTCAGCAGTTGCTGGTCGCTGCCGTCGAAGGAGTCGGGATGCCCGGGCGGGTAGGCCTGCCGCTGCGCGGGCAGCAGGGCGCTGGCCGGGCGGTCGCAGGGCACCAGCCGCAGCGGTGCTTGCGGGGTTTGCTCGGCCCACTGCGGTGGAGGTGGGTCCTTGCGCAGGTCGCGGTGCATCGTGGCGGCGTGGCGCACCATGCGCGCGCCGGCCAGCACGAGCTGGCGGCCGAGTTGTTCGGGGACCGAGATCTGCCAGCCGGGCAGCTCCGCGGCCAGCGCCGCGAGCACGTCCGGGCCGCTGGCCTCCAGCACCTGGGCCATGCTCGGTACGCCGGTCACCGGCGCGTAGGACACCGTCGTGGTGCCCTGGCGCAGCACCACGACGCCGTCGGAGGCGCCGTCTTCTCGCAGCATTCGCCAAGGTCTACACCGCGAACTCCGCGCAGGCAATCGAATTCTGCCGCGATCATGGGGAATTGACGGCCGCGGCCGGTGCACTAAGATCAACAAGCCGCGGAGATCCGGGCCCGGGGCAGCTCGCCTCGGAGACGACCGGCCGGCGCGAACCCCGCTGCCCCGTGGAGCGCTCGGCACCCGCACACCGCCGGAGAAGAGACCACCGCCATGACCCGCACATTCATGTCCACAGTGGACAAGTTACGGCCGGTCGCGGTCGCAGGCCGCAACCGGGGCCACGGGAGGACCGCCCGGTGATCGACCCCCGCCTGCGCGACCGCGTCGCCGTGATCACCGGCGCCACCAGCCCGCTGGACGTCGGCGCGGCCATCGCCCGCGCCCTGGCCCGCCAGGGCTGCAAGCTCGTGCTCGCCGAAACCCCGCAGGGCACCCGCACCGACCACGTGCGCGAGGCCCTGCGCGCCGACGGCGCCGAGGCCGAATCCCTGGTCATCGACCTGACCCGGCCCGAGGCCGCACCAGCGGTCTTCGACCACGCCGAAGCCGCCTTCGGGCCGGTGGAGATCCTCGTCAACAACGCCGCGCACCGCGTGCCCGACACCTTCCAGCCGAACCCGGTGCGCGACCTGGTCACCATCGACGCGACCGGCCTGGACGCCCACCACGCGGTCAACACCCGCGCGCCCGCGCTGCTGATGGCCGAGTTCCACCGCCGCCACCTGCGCCGCAGAGCCGACTGGGGACGCATCATCAACATCTCCGCCGACACCGCCCCCGGCACCGCCGAGGAGATCTCCCACTCGGCCACCAAGAACGCGCTGGAATCGCTCAGCCGCGCCGCCGCCGCGGAATTCGGCCCCGCAGGCACCACCGTCAACGTCATCTCCCCCGGCCCGGTGCAGACCGGATGGCTCAACGAGGCGACCAGAGCCCGCCTGGCCGAGCTCAGCCCGCTGCGCCGCGTCGGCCGACCCGACGACATCGCCGACCTGGCCGTCTTCCTCGCCTCTCACCAGGCCCGCTGGATCACCGGCCAGACCATCTACGCGGGCGGCGGCAAACGCATGCTCTGACCCCGGCTGTCGGCGCCGAGTGGCACGCGCGCCGCCTTGCGAACGAAAGAGTCCCATGCCCGAAGCAGAGATCACCGCACTGCTGCAGCACTTGGCGCGCAGCATGGTCAAGCAGGCACCCAAAGGCTGGCAGCAGACCTCGATCAGCGCCCATGCCCACGAGCACGGCGTGGGCGGTCGCGGCGTGATCAACGTCCTCGCCAACGGCCGTTCGCGCCCCGGTGGCATGCGCACGCCCGAATACCTCAAGCAGATCGTCGAGCTGGACGACACCGGTACCGGTGAACTGGCCGTCGAGCTGATGGTGCACCCCGACGGCCGGTACGAGGCGGTGACCAGCCGGACGATCGCGCCGCGGCCCGGCGGTGAACCCGGTCACCTCTACGTTCTGCGACCCGGAGTCCGGCCTCCGGACTCCGGTGATCTCCACGCCGGCCCCGCAGATCCGACGGAGGCCGGAGATCCCGCGCAGGCGGTGCGGCTGCTGTGGGCGTACCTGCGCAAACGCGCCGAGATCTTCGGCTGGGAAGCAGGGCGCCTGGAACGCTTCTCCGACGTGCTGCCCGCGCCCCGGGACGCGGAGGAGATCGCCGGGCTGGAGCGGCAGCTCGGCGCGCGACTCCCGGAAGATCTGCGCGCGCTGTACGCCGTGGCCGACGGCGACGGCGGGGACACCGGATCCCGCCTCTTCGACCGCCACCCCTGGCTGGACCTGGGACAGGTGGTCGCCGTGCACCACGCGGACCGCTGGTGGGCATCGAAGAGCACCTGGCGGCACCACAGCCTCGGCCCGGAGCGCGCCGAGCGCCCCTCCGACGGCCGGGTGCGGTCCTCCGCCGATCGCCCCGGCTGGATCGTCTTCGCCGAGAGCATCGGCGGCGACTTCCTCGCAGTCGACATGGACCCGGCCGAACACGGCCGCCCAGGCCAGGTCATCCGGGTGGGACTGCACCACGACGAGCCGGTGCACGTCGCCGATTCGGTGACCGAGTTGCTGCACCTGCAGCTCACGGCACTGCAGCAGGGCGACTACCGGTACGACGCCGCCACCGAGCAGCTGTGGATCCACTCAGAACCGCCGAGACGCCACAACCCCAGCACCACCGACGCCCCGGACGGCGATGGTGCCCCCGTGCACCACGTGCAGGTGACCTGCGACGCAGAGCTGGTGTCCCTGACCGGGCACCCCACGCTCACGGCCGTGACGGCGCGGTCGGCCGATCCGCTCTCCCTGGCCCCCTTGCGGAACTGCCCCCGGCTGTACGGGCTGGACCTCTCCCGGGCGGAGGTGGACGATCTGGAAGTGGTCGCCGGGATGCCCGGACTGCTGTGGCTGTCGATGCGCCCGCAGCAGTGGCACGAACTTCTCGACCGCGCCGGCCGACCACCCGGCCTCGCCGCCGCAGTGCTGACCGGTACCCCGTCGCCCGCGGCACTGGCCGCATGGGCCGCAAGCCTCGACGGCGATGAAGACATCCGCTACTACACCGGCCGCCTGCCGGAGAACGCGGTTTCCCAGTAGTTTTCGCGAGCGTGAGCGGCCAGGGGCTCCCTGGCCTCCGAGCTCGCCGCCGACGGCACCCGGGTGAACGTTCTCATCAACAACGCGGGCGCGACCTTCCCCGAGTACCAGCAGACCGCAGACGGTGTGGAGCGCGCTCACGCCCTCAACCACCCCGCCCCCGTTCCTGCTCGCGCACGGGCCAGGACGACGCCTTGGCCCGCGTCGTTCTACGGCAAGACGGCCGCACTCCTCGGGATCGATCCCCTCGAACGTGAACCCGGGCCGACACCCAGGGCCTGGCCAGTGACCTGAGCCACAGACCGTCAGGAAATCCGCCCGCGCGGTGTCTTGTGCTCGAACCTCTCGGAGCGAAGGAGAACATCGTGGGCGAGAAGACCGATGTCGTCGTGATCGGCGGCGGATATGCCGGTGTGATGGCGGCCAACCGCCTGATGAAGCGCGAGGACGTGGCGGTGACCCTGATCAACCCGCGCCCGGTCTTCGTCCCGCGGCTGCGGTTGCACCAGCTGGTGGGCGCAACCCACGACGCGGTCGTCGACTACACCGACGTCCTGGCCGAGGGCGTCCGGTTGGTCCTCGACAGCGCCACCCGCATCGACGCGGCCGAGCGCAGGGTGCTGCTGGCCGAGGCGGGCAGCACCGGCTACGACCACCTCGTCTACGCGGTGGGCAGCGGCGACCCGGTGCCTCGGGTGCCGGGCGCGGCCGAGTTCGCCTACCCGGTCGCGACCCTGGAGGCGGCGCAGCGGCTGCGGGAAGCGTTGTTCGACGCTCCCGCACCGGCCGCGGTGACCGTCGTCGGGGGTGGCCCGAGCGGCATCGAGACCGCCGCCGAGCTCGCCGAGCAGGGGCGTGAGGTCACGCTGGTCTGCGGCGGTGACCTCGGCCCGTACCTGCACCCCAAAGCCCGGCGCACCGCCCGCAAGTACCTCGCCAGGCTGGGCGTGGATCTCGTGGAAGGCCCCGGTTCGGCCGTCGTGGAAGTGCGGCGCGATGCCGTGCGACTCGCCGACGGCCGGACGCTGAGCAGCCAGATCACCATCTGGGCGGCCGGTTTCGGAGTGCCCGATCTGGCCGCCCGCAGCGGGCTGCGCACCGACTCCGCCGGACGACTGCTCACCGACGAAACGCTGACCAGCATCGACGACGAGCGCATCGTCGCCGCGGGCGACTGCTCGGCGCCATCGGACCTGCCGTTCCGGATGAGCGCCTACGCCGCGGGATGCCTGGGAGCGCACGCCGCCGACACGGTGCTGCAGCGCATCGCAGGACAGCGCCCGGCACCGGTCGACCTGGCCTTCCCCGCCATGTGCATCAGCTTCGGCCGCAACGCCGGGATCTTCCAGCTCGGCCGCAAGGACGACACCGCGCTGCCGCTCTACTTCCCCGGATTCGCGGGCAAGAAGCTCAAGGAGGCCGCCTGCGAAGCCAGCGTCAAGCACCTGGTGACCGAGGCGCGCGAACCCGGCGCGCACCACTGGCCCAAGGACGGAAAGCACCGGTCGGCGCTGCTGGCGGCCCGGCACGACCGGAGGGCACCGATCGCCTAGCGAACGCGATGCGCACGGCGTGAGGATATCGGCGGAGAGGATTCCATGGACACCACGCACGAACCCGGCGATCAGACGACCGAAGCGTTCCTGGCCCACCGCAGCCTGCTGTTCACCGTCGCCTACGAGATGCTCGGCTCGGTGGCCGACGCCGAGGACGTCCTGCAGGAGACCTGGCTGCGCTGGACCGCCGTCGACCCCGCCGAGATCGGCGAACCTCGCGCCTACCTCGTGCGGATCACCACCCGCCAGGCGCTCAACCGGTTGCGAACGCTCAAGCGCCGCAGGGAGTCCTACGTGGGCTCCTGGCTACCGGAACCGCTGCTGACCACACCGGACGTGGCCAGCGACGTCGAGCTCGCCGAGAGCGTGTCGATGGCGCTGATGCTCGTCCTGGAAACGCTGACGCCGACCGAACGGGCGGTGTTCGTCCTGCGCGAAGCGTTCGGCATCGACTACGACGAGATCGCCGCCGCCGTCGGCAAGACGCGCGCCGCAGTGCACCAGATCGCCCACCGCGCCCGCAAGCACGTCGAAGCCCGCCAGCCCCGCCACACCGTCACCGCCCGCCAGGCCCGCGAGGCCACCGCGGCCTTCCGGCACGCGCTGGAAACGCGGGACCTGCAAGGCCTGCTCGACGTGCTGGCACCCGAGGTCGTCGCGATCAGCGACGGAGGCGGCATCAAGCAGGCCACCCCGCGCCCGGTCACCGGCGCCGAGAAGGTGGCCCGCTTCATCGTCGGCGGCCTCACCAAGCACGACGTCGCACTCACCGCCGAGCCGACCACGATCAACGGCAGCCCCGCCCTGGCCCTGCACGTCGACGGCGAACTCGACGGCATCATGGCGCTGCGCGTGGAAGACACCCGCATCACCGGCCTCTACTACGTCCGCAACCCGCAGAAGCTGACCCGGCTGGACGCCGAAACCCCGCTCACCCTGCGCTGATCGCCCACTTGCCGGCCGGGAGCAGGCGACCACCATCCGCGCAGGACCGGGCTCAGGCCCGGAAATCCCGCCGGCGTTCGGCCAGGCGGGACCGCAGCGGCGCGTAGTCGTGGCCGGGGAACAACCGCGGGAAGACTTCGAGCATGATCTCCGCGAACCGCCCCGCGACCTCGAACTCGCCACCGTCGTCCAGCGAGACGTCGGTGAACAGGAACTGCCAGCCGTAGGTTCCCTTGGTGATGCGCAACGCCTCGAGGTAACCGGGGTAGTCGAGATCCATCCGGTGGTAGCCCTTGGTCGTGGCGTCGAACCACAGCTCAGGACGGCTCACACCCGGTGAGAGCCGCAGCAGCGACAGGTGCCCGACCCCGCCGTGCGGTGTTCCGTCGAAGCTGCGCAGCTGGCCGTAGAACCGCACCTCGTCCGGCGTGGGAAAGGGCAGGCGCTCCACGAGCGGGCCCGAGCGGAACGCCTGGTGGACGTTGGCCAGGTAGAACTCCCCGGCGATGAGGGATTCCTCGTCGTACTCGGGGTCGGGGACGTCCCAGGCCGCTGAGAGACCGGAGAAGCGCAGATGGCACTCCTTCAGCGACGCATCCAGCGCGATGCCGTCGCAGTCGGCGAGCTCACCGAAAACCCGGTCGGCGTCCTCGGTCTCGAGGAGTTCTCCCCGCTCGGCGTACTCCACCCTGATCTCCGGGCAACCGCGCAGTTCGTCCAGCACACCAAGCCACGTTGTCTCGTACGCGGTCAGCTCGGCCATCATCGGTTCCTCTCGTCCGCAGGCCGAACGGCCGCCTCCGATTGATCAACTGATGCGACGTTGAGCGCGAGCGACCGGTTCCCGATCAGGACGAGCGCGGTGCGGCGGTGGAATCGCGCACCACCAAGCGGTGTCCGGTGGTGCGGCGGCGCGGCCGGACGGAGGGTTCTTTGAGCGCCAGCAGCAGCGCCTGCTCACCCATGCCGGTCATCGGCAGGCGCACCGTGGTCAGCGCCGGGGACAGGTGCTCGGCCACCGCCACGTCGTCGAAGCCGGCCACCGACATCTCCCGCGGCACCGCCACACCACGCGAGCGCAGCGCGGCCAGCGCGCCGATGGCCATGTCGTCGTTGAGCGCGATCACCGCCGTGGTCCGCGGGTGCTCGTCGAGGATCCGCAGCGTGGCGCGGGTTCCGCCGTCGCGGGTGAAGGCCTCCTCGATCACCGGCAGCTCCGCCAGCCGCGAACCCGCCGCCCGCAGGGCCTCTTCGGCACCGGCCAGCCGGTCGGCGACCGTGGTCAGCGCCACCGGGCCCGCCGCGAAGGCGATGCGGCGGTGGCCCAGCGAGAGCACGTGCTCGGTGATCGACCGGCCGCCTGCGAGGTTGTCGGGCAGCACCGCATCGGTGCCCAGGTGGTGGCGGCCGATGACCGCGACGCGGCCCCCGGCGGCCTGGAAGTCCTGCAGCTCCCGCTTGACCGGCGCCTGCACCCTGGCCTCGACGAACCCCGAGCCGGAGATCACGATCGCCCGCACCCGGTTGGCGATCAGCGAGCGCACCTGCAGCAGCTCGGCGTCCGGGTCGCGGCCGGTGTGGCCGATCTGCACCGTCAGCCCCCGCTGCGCGGCCACCCGCAGCACACCGCTGGCGATCTCGGTGAAGTAGGGGTCGCCGATCTCGTGCACCAGCAGGCCCACCCCGGTGCTGGTGCCACCGGCCAGGGTGCGGGCGTGCACGTTGGCCACGTAGCCCAGCTCAGCCGCCACCTCCCGCACCCGCTGGGCGATCTCCTCGCTGACCCCGGCCGCACCCGACAGCGCCCGCGAGGCCGCCGCGATCGACACCCCCGCCGCCTGTGCGACATCGACCAGCCGCGGCCTCGCGCGCTGCGCCATCAGGGTCTCCTCTCCCCGCAGCAGGCAGTGACCCTTGTCACTGCGATCATCGGTACCTATTCTGCCGTAAGCGCTTACGAAAGCGCTTACGACATGCCCCCAACGATTGGGTGGACCATGAAAACTCAACACGGCCCCCGATTCGCGGCACTGCTGGCCGCCGCCTCGCTGGCCCTCACCGGCTGCCTCAGCGCCGGCTCCCAGGCAGGCCAGGACACCATCCGCATCGGCATCTCACTACCGCTGACCGGCGACTTCTCCGAACCGGGCAAAGGCGTGCGCCGCGGCTACGAAGCCTGGGCCCAGCACGTCAACTCCCGCGGCGGCCTGCTCGGCCGCCAGGTCGAACTGCGCATCCTCGACGACCAGTCCAACGCCGACCGCGTCGCCGCCGACTACGAGAAGCTGATCAACCAGGACGGCGCCGACCTCATCTTCGGCCCCTTCTCCACCCGCCTGGTCATCCCCGCCGCCCAAGTGGCCAAGGACTACGGGATGCTGTTCGTCGAACCCGCAGGCGCCGCCGAAGAGGTCTTCCAGCAAGGCTTCGACAACCTCTTCTACGCCGCACCCGCCGTGGCCGAGGACCACTACCAGCACCTCGCCGAGGCGATCCTGGCGATGCCACCGCACCAGCGCCCCGCCACCGCCGCCTACGCCGTCATGGACGACCCGTTCGCCAAAGGCACCGCACACGGCCTCAAAACCCGCCTCGAAGCCGCCGGCGTGCGCACCGTCGCCGACGAGCAGTACCCGCCCAACACCACCGACTTCGGCTCCATCGCCGCCAAGATCGCCGACTCCCGCGCCGAACTGCTCGTCGGCGGAACCCAGTACCAGGACGCGGTCAACCTCATCGTCGCGCTGCGCCAGCTCGGCCACCAACCGGCCATGGCCGCCTTCTCCACCGCACCCACCAACCCCGAGTTCCCCCGCGCCATCGGCGAGCACACCGAAGGCATCCTCTCGCCCACCGGCTACACCCCGGCCGCCCCGTACCCCTCCAACCGCGAATTCGTCGCCCACTTCCAGCGCGAGCACGGCACCGAGCCCACCGAGGACGAGGCCAACGCCTACACCACCGGCCAGGTCGTGGCCGCCGCTGTGCAGGCCGTCGGCTGCGCCGACCCCGACCCGGACTGCCAGCGCAAGCTCATCGACTGGCTGCACACCAACACCGTCGACACCGTGGTGGGCCCGCTGAGCTGGGACGAGACCGGGAAGCCCCAGGGTGCGCACCTGATCCAGCAGTACGTCGACGGCCGCATCCAGATCGTGCTGCCCGAAGACGCCGCCCAGACCGCCCTCGTGCACCCGAAACCGGCGTGGTGAGGCCCCGATGACCGGATCCCTGCTGCTGCAGAGCCTGGTGCTCGGCGTGCTGCTCGGCGGGCTCTACGCCCTGCTGGCCGCCGGCCTGACCCTCTACTTCGGCGTGATGCGCGTGGTGATGCTCGCCCACTCGGCGTTCCTGATCCTGGCCGCCTACCTGGCCTGGTGGTTCCACCAGCGCACCGGCCTGGACCCGCTGCTCTCGCTGCTGGTGACCGTGCCGCTGTTCTTCGCCCTGGGCGTGGGACTGCAGCGGCTGCTGATCTCCCGGCTGCGCCCGGCCACGATGACGATGATGTCGGTGCTGCTGACCTTCTCCCTGGCGCTCATCGTCGAAGGCGTCCTCGGACTGGTCTTCTCCGGCACCCACCGGCGCATCCAGCTGCCCTACTCCGGCTCCGACCTCGTCGTGCTCGGCGCCAGCATCCCGGTGGTCAAGCTCATCGCCTTCGCCCTGGCCGCCGTCGCCCTGAGCGGGCTGTACGCGCTGCTGAAGTTCACCCGCTTCGGATGGGCGCTGCGCGCCACCATCCAGCACCGCGAGGCCGCGCAGCTGGTCGGCATCAACACCGACCGCACCGCCGGGCTGGGCTTCGGGCTCGGGCTGGCCACCGCCGCGGTCGGCGGCACCGCGCTGGCCCTGGACTCCACCATCTACCCGTCGCTGCACTGGCACTGGATCGGCCCGCTGATGGCCATCATCGTCGTCGGCGGGCTGGGCAGCGTCGGCGGCGCGGCCATCGCCGCGATGGTGCTGGGCCTGGGCCAGAGCCTGCTGCAGCTGCCGCTGGGCACCACCTGGGCGCAAACCCTGTTCTACGTCGCGCTGTTCGCCACCTTGATGCTGCAACCCCGCGGACTGTTCGGAGGCCGACTTGCGCAGCGTTTCTGACCTCCTCCGCTACACCGGCCTGCTGGCCCTGGCCGCCCTGGTGCTGGCCTTCCCGCAGCTGGCGCCGGACGCCTTCATCCTCTCCGTCGGCGTGGTGATCATGAGCTACGCGGTGCTGGCCACCTCGTGGAACTTCGTCGGCGGCTTCACCGGCTACATCTCGCTGGGCCACGCCGCCTACTCCGGCCTCGGCGGCTACGCCACCGCGCTGCTGATCACCCGCACCGGCATGAACCCGTGGCTGGCGCTGCTGGCCGGTGCCGTGCTCGTGGCGCTGCTGGCCATCCCCATCGGCATCGCCAGCCTTCGGGTGCGCGGCGCCTCGTTCGTCATCGTCTCCATCGCCCTGGTGCTGATCACGCTGCTGGTGTTCCAGAGCTGGGGCGCTCTCACCGGCGGCTCCAACGGCCTGCGCGTGCCCCGGCCCTTCGGCGAGGAAGTGCTGCGCCCCGAACAGCACGAGCGGTTCTTCTACCTGCACGCCGCGCTGCTGGCCGTGGCGCTGCTGTGCTGGTGGACCATCGACCGCTCCCGCTTCGGCGCCGGTCTCAAGGCAATCCGCGAGGACGAGGACAAGGCCCAGTCCCTCGGCGTGCCGACCTTCGCCTACAAGCTGGTCGTGTTCGTCATCTCGGCGCTGTTCACCGCGCTGGGCGGCGGGCTGTACGCGCTGTGGTTCGGCTTCCTCGACCCGGTCTTCCAGTTCTCCATCCTCGCCGGTTCCTACCTGGTGCTGATGAGCCTGCTCGGCGGCATCCGAAGCCTGTTCGGGCCGCTGCTGGGCGCGGTGGTGGTCGGCTACGCCGTGGAGTTCTTCAAGAACCAGTACGGCGACACCCAGCTGCACCTGGTGGCCCTCGGCGTCCTGCTGGCCGTGGTGGTGCTGTTCATGCCCGAGGGCGTCATCCCCGCGCTGAGCGGCCAGCTGCGCAAACTGCGGCCCCGGGCCACCTCGATCCGCGAGGTCAGCCAGGCCGAACTCGCCGCGCAGCGCACCCCCGAGGAGGCCACCCGATGAGCCTGCAGACCACCGAGCTCACCAAGTCCTTCGGCGGGGTGCGGGCCGTGGACTCCGCGACCGTGACCTTCCTGCCCGGCAAGGTCAACGCGCTCATCGGCCCCAACGGCTCGGGCAAGACGACCTTCTTCAACTGCGTCACCGGCATGGTCAGGCCTGACTCCGGCACCGCCCGCTACCGCGGCCGCGACATCACCGGCGCGCCCGCGCACCGCATCGCCCGCGCCGGCATCGGCCGCAGCTTCCAGCTGTGCCGGATCTTCCCGCGCATGACCGCGCTGGAGAACCTGCTGGTGGCCGTGCGCGCGCCGGGCCTGCTCGGCAAGCTGCTCCCGGCCCGCCAGCGCGCCGACGTCGCGCGGGCGCAGCACCTGCTCGAACGCGTCGGCATCGAGCACCTGGCCGAGGCCCAGGCCCGCGACATGTCCTACGGCCAGCAGAAGCTCCTGGAACTGGCCGGGGTGCTGATGACCGACCCGGAAACGATCATGCTCGACGAACCGGCGGGCGGGGTCAACCCGGCGCTGCTGGAGCGCATCGCGGCACTGGTGCGCGAGCTCAACGCCGAAGGCCGCACCTTCGTCATCGTCGAGCACAACATGGACCTGGTGATGAGCCTGTCCGACCACGTCGTCGTCTTCGACCGGGGGCGGCCCATCGCCACCGGCACGCCCGGCGAGGTGCGCGCGGACCCGGCAGTGCTGGAGGCATACCTTGGCGTCTGAGCCGCTGCTCGAACTGCGCGACATCGAAGCCGGCTACGGCCGGGCGGCGCTGGTCCTGCGCGGGCTGACCGTGCGGGTGCCACCGGCCAGCGTGGTGTGCCTGGTCGGCCCCAACGGCGCGGGCAAGTCCACAGTGCTCAAAGTGGCCAGCGGCATGCTCGCCCCGCGCTCGGGGCGGATCCTGCTGGAGGGCACCGACATCACCGGCAGGCGCCCGCAGCAGATGCCCGCCGCCGGGCTCACCCACGTGCTGCAGGGCCACAGCGTGTTCCCGGAGATGACGGTGGGCGAGAACGTCCTGCTCGGCGCCTACGCGGTGCGGGACAAGGCCCGCACCGCCGAGCGCGTGGAGTTCGTCAAGGACCTGTTCCCCGTGGTGGCCCAGCGCTGGGACGCGCTGGCCGGGGCGCTGTCGGGCGGGCAGCAGAAGCAGGTCGAGTTCGCCCGCTCGCTGATGGTCAGCCCGCGGGTGGTGCTGCTCGACGAACCGTCGATGGGCCTGGACCCCAAGGCCACCGAGACCGTCTTCGCGCAGGTGGCCCGGATGCGCGAAGCGGGCACCGCGGTGCTGCTGGTGGAGCAGAACGCCCGCCGCGCACTGCAAACCGCTGACCTGGGCTGCGTGCTGGACCTCGGCCGGGTGCACCTGTCGGGCCCGGCCGCCGAGCTGCTCGCCGACGACCGGCTGGGCGAGCTCTACCTCGGCACCCGCCGCGCGAGCACGTCATGACACCGCTTTCCCACCGCAGGGAGCCGCACACATGACCGAGCACACCTACCGCATCCTGATGAACGGCGTCACCGGCCGGATGGGCTACCACCAGCACCTGCTGCGCTCGGTGCTGGCCATCCGCGAGGACGGCGGCATCGACCTGGGCGACGGTTCGCGCATCCAGGTCGAGCCGGTCCTGCTGGGCCGCAACGCCGACAAGCTCGCCCACATCGCCAAGCAGCACGACATCGCCGAATGGCACACCGACCTGCCCGCCCAGCTGGCCGGTGACGCCGAGATCTACTTCGACGCCCAGGTCACCAGCAGGCGGCACGCGGCCATCACCGCCGCACTGGCCGCGGGCAAGCACGTCTACACCGAAAAGCCCGTCGCCGGATCCATCGCCGAAGGCAGGCAGCTGGCCGAAGCCGCCCGCGCGGCCGGGGTGGTGCACGGCGTGGTGCACGACAAGATCTTCCTGCCCGGGCTGCGCAAGCTCAAACGACTCGTCGACGCCGGCTTCTTCGGCCGGATCCTGTCGGTGCGCGGCGAGTTCGGCTACTGGGTCTTCGAAGGCGACCTGCTGCCGGCGCAGCGGCCCAGCTGGAACTACCGCGCCGAGGACGGCGGCGGGCTGGTGCTGGACATGTTCTGCCACTGGAACTACGTGCTGGAGAACCTCTTCGGCCGCGTCCGCGCGGTCACCGCCAAAGCCGTCACCCACATCCCCCAGCGCTGGGACGAGCAGGGCCGCCCGTACCGGGCCACCGCCGATGACGCCGCCTACGCCATCTTCGAGCTCGACGGTGACGTCATCGCCCAGGTCAACTCCTCGTGGGCGGTGCGCGTGGAGCGGCGGGAGCTGGTGGAGTTCCAGGTCGACGGCACGCACGGTTCGGCGGTGGCGGGCCTGTTCGGTTGCCGCGTGCAGCCCCGGGTGCGCACGCCCCGCCCGCGCTGGAACCCCGACGAGCCCACCACCGAGGACTTCCGCGCCCAGTGGGACGAGGTGCCCGACAACACCGAGTTCGGCAACGGATTCCGCGCCCAGTGGGAGCAGTTCCTGCTCGACGTCCACCACAACCGCCCGCACCCCTACGACCTGGCCGCCGGTGTGCGCGGCCTGCAGCTGGCCCACGCCGGACTGGCGTCCTCGGCCGAAGGCCGCCGCATCGCACTGCCCGGTGATGGTGATGCGGCATGAGCAGTCCCGAGCGGAGCGGCGGGACCCGCATCGACCTGCCCACCAGCGGGGGCGGCTGGCGGCGGATCGCGTTGCGCGAGCCCCGGGCGTGGAAGCCGCATCCGCAGCCCTACACCTCTCGGGTGGTCTTCGCCGCCGCGCACGTTGTCGCCGACCCGCTCGGCGACAACACCCCCGGCGCGCCCGCCGCCGTGGACTGGGAATCCACCTTGGCGTTCCGCCGCTCGCTGTTCGGCTACGGCATGGGCGTGGCCGAGGCGATGGACACCGCGCAGCGCAACATGGGCCTGGACTGGCCTGCGGTGCAGCAACTGGTGCGGCGCAGCGCCGAGCAGGCCCGCGCGTGCGGTGCCCGCATCGCCTCCGGCGCGGGTACCGACCACCGCACTGATGTGTCCACACTGGACGATGTCATCGCGGCCTACGAGCAGCAGGTGGCGTTCGTGGAGTCCACCGGTTCGCAAGTGGTCGTGATGGCCTCCCGGCAGCTGGCCGCGCTGGCCCGCGGCCCCGAGGACTACCGGCGGGTCTACGACGCGGTGCTGCGCCAGGTCGCCGAACCGGTCGTGCTGCACTGGCTCGGCGAGGTCTTCGACCCGCACCTGGCCGGCTACTGGGGATCGGCCGACCTCGATGCCGCCACCGCGGTGTTCCTGGAGCTGGTGCGCGAGCACGCGCGAGTCGTCGACGGGGTGAAGGTCTCGCTGCTGTCGGCCGAGCACGAACGCCACCTGCGCGCCGAGCTGCCCGCCGGGGTGCGGCTCTACACCGGCGACGACTTCCACTACCCGCAGCTCATCCGCGGCGACGGCACCCACCACTCCGACGCGCTGCTGGGCGCCTTCGCCGCGATCGCCCCCGCGGCCTCGGCGGCGCTGAGCGCCCTCGACGACGGCGACCTGGCCACCTACGACGCGGAGATGGAGGCCACCGCCGCGTTGTCGCGGCACATCTTCAGCACACCGACGGCCCACTACAAGACCGGCATCGCGTTCCTGTCCTGGCTCTCCGGTCACCAGCCCGGGTTCACGATGCTGCACGGCATGCAATCGGCCCGCGGTGTCGTGCACCTGGCGCGGACCTTCGAGCTGGCCGACCAGCTGCGGCTGCTGCCCGACCCCGAGCTGGCCGCGCACCGCATGCGGTTGTGGCTGCAAGCGGCAGGAGCGAGCCGATGACAACCGACATCCCCTCCGGGATGCCCGCCCGCATCCCCACTCCCGAGCCCGGCGATCCGCGGCTGGCGCGGCTGGCGCTCAACCAGCGCACCACCGCGAACTGGTCGCTTCCCGAGGCGGTGCGCGGCTGTGCCGAGGCCGGCATCGGCGCGATCGGCGTGTGGCGCGAGCCCCTGGCCGAGACCGGGCTCGCCCGGGCCGCGCGGATGATCGCCGACGCCGGGCTGCGCGTGTCCTCGCTGTGCCGGGGCGGTTTCTTCACCACCGGGAACGCCTTGGACGACAACCTCGCCGCACTGGACGAAGCCGCCGCGCTGAGCTGCCCCACCCTGGTGCTGGTGCCCGGCGGGCTGCCCGAAGGCTCCCGCGACCTGCCCGGGGCGCGTCAACGCGTGGCCGAGGCCATCGCCGAACTCGTCCCGCACGCCCGGGCGCGCGGGGTGCGGCTGGGCATCGAGCCGATGCACCCGATCTTCGCCGCCGACCGCGGTGTCATCTCCACCCTCGCCCAGGCGCTCGACCTCGCCGAGGAGCACCCGCCGGAAGCCGTCGGGGTCGTGGTCGACACCTTCCACCTGTGGTGGGAACCCGGGGTGCTCGACCGGATCGCCCGCGCCGGGCCGCGCATCGCCGCCTACCAGGTGTCGGACTGGATCACCCCGCTGCCGCCCGACGCGCTGCTCAGCCGCGGTGTCGTCGGCGACGGCCACATCGACTTCGCCGCCTTCACCCGCGCGGTGACCGCCGCCGGCTACCGGGGCGATGTCGAGGTGGAGATCTTCAACGCCGAGGTCTGGGCCGCCCCCGGCGCCGAGGTGGTGGCCACCTGCGCCCGCCGCCACGCCGAACTCCTCGCACCCCACCTGAGCAGGGAAGGACGGTCCACATGAGACGCAGGACGTTCACCGCGCTGCTGGCCGCCGCACCGACCCTGGCCATGGCCGCCCCGTCGGTGCGCATCCGACCCGGCGACGATCCCGCGCACTGGGCGCCGCTGACCCCGCACAAGTGGGCCTTCGGCCACGGCCAGGTCGTCATGACCGAACGCGGCGAAGCCCCCGAAGGGCCGCGACGGCCCTACGAGTACGCGATCGTGCGGCAGGGCCCGGACTTCGGGCGGCTGCGCTGCACCGCCGAGGTACGCATCGACGAGCCCGTCACCCGCGACGACCGCGACGTGGTGCTGATCTTCGGCTACCGCTCACCCACCCGCTTCTACTACGCCCACCTCTCCCAGGACAACACCATCTACCCGCACAACGGGCTGTTCGTCGTCGTCGACGCCGACCGGGTGCGCATCGACGACCAGTGGGACGGCACCACCGGCGCGCCACCGGCCATCGACGACACCGACTGGCACCACGTCCTCCTCGACCACGACCCCGCGACGGGCCGCATCGCCGTGCACCTGGACGGCTCGCCCGAGCCGCTGCTGACCGCCACCGACACCCGGTTGCCCGGCGGCCGAGCCGGATTCGGCTCCTTCGACAACCACGGCCGCATCCGCGAGCTCACCCTCACCGGCCGCCCCGCCTGACCTCCGCCCCGACCACCGCTGGAGTTCCCATGCGCGCGAACAGACGCCGGGTCGCCGCGATCACCGCTGCGGTGCTCGCCGCGACCCTGACCGCGGCACCACCGGCCACCGCCGAGGAGCCGATCACCGACCCGATCCCCGAAGAGCCCATCGCCGCCGAGTTCGGCCTGGTGCTCGAACAGCACGCACAACTGCCCGCCACCGAAGCCACCCCGCCGGCCACCGATCCGCGGCTGATCCGCCACAACCGCATCAACCACATCGGCGAGCTGCCCGACGGATCCGGCCGCCAGTACGTGCCCGACCTCAACGGCCCGCTGTACCTGCTCGAAGACGGTCGGCAGCACCTCTACCTGGACTTCCGGGAGCGCTTCGAGCACTTCTTCTCCGGCAAGGGCATGGGCAGCGGATTCGGGTTCGTCGCCTTCCACCCCGACTTCGCCGCCAATGGCAAGTTCTACACCGTGCACTCCGAGGGCCGAGAAGCCATCGCCACCCGGCCGCCCACCTACCCCAACCAGCCCGACGCCGTCGTGCAGAGCGTCGTCACCGAGTGGACCGCGCAGGACCCGGCCGCCGACACCTTCACCGGCACCCAGCGCGAGATCTTCCGCTACGGATTCTCCACCCACATCCACGCCGTCCAGCAGATCGACTTCAACCCCACCGCCCGCCCCGGCGACCCCGACTACGGGCTGCTCTACCTCGGCGTCGGCGACGGCGGCATCGGCCTGGACACCGACATCCCGCAGGACCTGAGCACCCCGGCGGGCAAGCTGCTGCGCATCGATCCGGCCGGCGGCAACGGCCCCGGCGGCCGGTACGGCATCCCCGCCGACAACCCCTTCGCCGGCCGGCCCGGTGCGCTGGGTGAGATCTACGCGGTCGGCATGCGCGACCCGCACCGCTTCAGCTGGGATCCCGAAGACCGCCGCATGTTCCTCGGGCACATCGGCCAGCACGCCATCGAAGCCGTCTACGAGGTGCGCGCCGGCGACAACTTCGGCTGGAGCCGGCGCGAAGGCGCCTTCACCTTCGACCCGCGAACCCAGTGCTACCTCTACCCGCTGCCCGAGGACGACGCGGACTACGGCTACACCTACCCGGTCGCCGCCTACGACCACGACCCGCCGCCGAACTGGCCGTGCAACTCCGACAGCGGCCACGCCGTCTCCGGCGGCCAGGTCTACCGCGGCCACGACCTGCCGCAGCTGCGCGGGAAGTACGTCTTCGGCGACCTCGTCGACGGCCGGGTGTTCTACACCGAGACCGACCGGATGCGCCGCGGAGAGCCGCGCGCACCGCTGCACGAGCTCCCGCTGTTCGACACCACCGGCAGGCAGCTGCGGATGAGCGACTTCGTCGGCGACGGGCGCGTGGACCTGCGCTTCGGCACCGACTCGCAGCGCAACCTCTACCTGCTGGCCAAGGCCAGCGGCACGATCTGGAAGGTCACCGGCACCCGCCCGGCCCGCGCTTCCGAGGTCACCGACACCGTGCGCCGCAACCTGGTGGCCCACTACGACTTCGAGCACCCCTTCGCCGCCGACGACTCCCGCGAACTCGACACCGGCTCCTCGCGCACCCTGCTGTCGCTGATCAACGGCGGGCAGGACATGCGGGTGCCCGACGGGGCGTTCCCCGGCAGCAACAACGCCCTGCAAACCCGGCAGATCAGCCCCGACGCCGAGAGCAACGACGACTGGAAGGCAGGCGTCTGGGACGACAACGGCACGCTGTCGGCCTTCAACGCCACCGACGGCGCCACCGTGATGGGCTGGTTCAAGATGACCGGCGAGAACCCCGCACCCGACACCACCACACCCGACCCCGGCGACCGCTACAACGCCGTCGGCCTGGCCGGGCTGCTCACCGGCAACTCCACCGGCCACGACGTGCGGGCCCTGCTGGAGCTGATCGAGGTCGACGGGCAGCTGCGGCTGGTGGCCCTGGGCCGCCGCCTCGACGGCGGGGCCTCGCAGACCTTCGCCGCCCGGCAGGACTGGCGCGAACTGCTGCCCGCGGGCCAGTGGGTGCACCTGGCGGCGACGTTCGACTACACCACCGGGCAGATGGCGCTGTACCGCAACGGCGCACCGCTGCCCGGCTTCTACACCGACCCGGGCGACCCGTGGCAGGTCGACGGCACCGGCACCACCGCCTCCACCCCGCGCGGCATCAAGATCGGCGGCAGCTTCCCCGGCAACGATCGGGAGCGCAATCCCTGCCACTGCCGCATGGACTCGCTGATGTTCCTCGACACCGCGGCCGACCACCGCACCATCGCCGAGCAGTACCGCCGCTTCACCCACCGCTGAGCTCCCGCGCGGGGCGGGCCCGCCCGCCCCGCGCGAAGCGCCTCAGCTGCGAAAAGACGGCTGTTACCGTTCTGATCATGACGCAACCGGCCGGTGTCGCCGACTACCGCAGGTTCTGGGCCGCATCGACCACCTCGATCTTCGGCACCTACGTCACCACCCTGGCCCTGCAGGTCCTGGCCGCGCTCACCCTGCACGCCACCGCCACCGAACTCGGCCTGCTCAACGCCGCCCGCTGGGTGCCCTACCTGGTGCTGGGCCTGTTCGTCGGCGTCCTGGTCGACCGCTACCGCGGCAAACCCCTGCTCGTCGGCGCCGACTTCGCCCGCGCCGTCGTGCTGTGCGCGATCCCGCTGCTGCACCTCGCCGACCTCTTGAGCCTGCCGGTGCTCATCGGCTTCGCCGCGCTGCTGGGCCTGCTGTCGCTGTTCTTCGACGCCGCCGACCAGGCCTTCCTGCCGAAGCTGGTCCCGGTGAGCATGCTGACCTCGGCCAACGCGCGCTTGGAGCAGTCCCACGCCGTCGCCCAGACCACCGGCCCGCTGCTGGCCGCCGCCCTGGTCAAAGCCGTCGGCGCACCGCTGGCCATCCTGGTCGACGCGATCTCCTACCTGATCTCCGGAGCTCTGCTGGCCGGCATCGGCACCCGCGAGCGGTCCGCACCGCGCTCGCAGCGGCGCAGCGTGCTCGCCGAGCTGCGCGAAGGCGCCTCCTGGGTCTACCGGCACCGCATGCTCGGGCCCCAGTCCCTGGCCGGGCACCTGTGGTTCCTCGCCCACAGCATGCTGACCACCGTCTACGTCCTCTACGTGCTGCGCGCACCGGACAACGGCCTCGGACTCGGCGAGGTGCAGCTGGGCGTCAGCTACGCCTGCGCCGGTGTCGGGGCGGTGGCCGGTGGTGCGCTGGCCAACCGCAGCGGCCGCCGCTTCGGCGCCGGGCGCACCGTCGTCGTGACCCGCGCGCTCATGCCGCTGCCGTGGCTGCTGGTGCCGCTGCTCGGCCCGAACCCGGCCGTGATCGTCCTCTTAGGACTCTCACAGCTGCTGTTCTGGGTGCTCATGGGTCTGGAGGGCCCCAACGAGATGGCCTACCGGCAGGCCGTCACGCCCGGCCGGCTGCAAGGCCGGGTGAACACCACCATCCGCTCCCTCAACCGCGGCGCGATCGTCATCGGCGCCCCGCTGGGCGGCCTCATCGCCGACGCCACCAGCCTGCGCACCGCGCTGTGGGCGGGCATCGCCGGACTCATCGCCTCCGCTGTGGTGCTGGCCGCGTCCCCGTTCCGGCACGCCACCCTCCCCGAGCCCGCCACCCCGCAAACCACGAGCTGACCTGCGTTTCGGCTACCGTGTCGGTCGTGAACAGCAAGCCAGTACCCGGTGGGCCGGTGCACGAACTGCCCGCAGACCTGCGCGAGGCGCTCATCGCCGACGGCGCGGCGCTCGCGGCGTGGCACGACATCACACCGCTGGCCCGCAACGAGTTCATCTGCTGGGTCGAGGACGCCAAGCAGGCGGCCACCCGCCAGCGCCGCATCCGCCGCACGCAGGAAGAGCTGCTGGAGGGCAAGCGCAGGCCCTGCTGCTGGCCCGGGTGCAAGCACCGCGAGCGCAACGGCCGGTAGCGCTCAGGCCGGACGGGCCCGCCCGGCCAGCAACTGCACCGCCAGGCCCGCCAGCACCGCGCCCATGAAGTACCGCTGCACCCGCAGCCATCCCGGCCGCCGCGACAGCAGCCCCGACACCGAACCCGCCGTCACCACGATCAGCGCGTTCACCGACACCGCCACCACGATCTGCACCGCGCTCAGCAGCAGGCTCTGCCCCGCCACCCCGCCCCGCGACGGATCGACGAACTGCGGCAGCAACGACACGTAGAGCACCGCGATCTTCGGGTTGAGCAGGTTGGTCACCAGCCCCATCGCGAACAACCGGCCCGCGGTGTGCTCGGGCACCGCCGCCGGGGCGAACACCGACACCCCGCCCGGGCGCACCGCCTGCCAGGCCAGCCACAGCAGGTACACCGCCCCGGCCACCTGCACCGCGGTGTAGAGCGCGGGCACCAGCGTGAACACCGCCGCGATCCCGGCGGAAGCCGCCGCGGCGTAGATCAGGAACCCCACCGCCACCCCGGCCAGCGACACCAGACCGGCCCGCCGCCCCTGCGTCACCGACCGCGACACCAGGTAGACCATGTTCGGCCCCGGGGTGAGCACCAATCCCAGCGCCACCACCGCGATCCCGGCCACCGCACCGAAACTGACCACGCCGCCACCTCCGCTCGTCCGCTCCGGTGACGCTAAGCGGCAGCGCGGCGGGCGCGAACGGCCAATCCGCCGGCACTGGCCACCCTCACCCGTAGGTCGGGTACTGCGGCCAGCCCGCGGGGCTGTCCTCCCAGTCCTGCTGCCGCCCGTAGGCGGTGCGGTCCATCATCTGCGCCACCGGCAGCACCGCCTCGACGCCCCGCGCGGTGGTCATGTACGTCAGGTGCGGCTTGCCGTCCTTGAGCAAGTAGTAGGAGTAGCCGGGCCGCAGCACCTCACCACCCTGCTCGTCGCGCTGCGTCCAACCCCAGTCGTAGTGGTAGGTCGTCCCGGCCGAGGAGACCCACAGGTGTTCCCAGCCCCGCTGGGCGCGCCAGGCCTCGAGCTTGCCGATCGGCGCCTGGGAGATCATCGCGAACGCGATCGCCTCCTCGGACAACCGCTGCGTGGTGGCGGGCAGGTTGTCCACCGCCCACGTGCAGCTGGGGCATCCCTCGTCCCAGTCGGAGCCGAACATCACGTTCTGCACCACCAGCAGGTAGGTGTCGCCGAACAGCCCGGTCAGCGGCACCGGTCCGTCGGGGCCGGTGAACACGTAGTCGGTGACCTCCACCATCGGCAGCCGGCGCCGGGCGGCGGCGACCCGGTCGTTGTGCCGGGTGAGCTCCTTCTCCGCGGCGACCTGCTCGGCGAGCGCCTCGTCGAACGTCGCGCGGTCGACGACCTCCGGTGCGGCCTGCGGCCGGTCGTGCTTGGTCATGCGCAGCGGTCCCGCCTCGCCGCGATTCTCAGCGGTGGTCGCATCCGGGATCGAGGGCGCGTCGAGCGGGTTGTCGTGGCCGGGTTGCAGCACGGCCCCTTGATGTGCGGTCGAGCAGGGCTCCGGTTGGCACAAGGTGTCCTCCGATGGTGGTGAGCCGGCAACGTCTCCAGGTCAGACCGGGAAACCTGCGCGAACTCATCGCCGGGCTCGGCCACCAGCGCTTTTCGCCCGCACAACCCTCGCCGTGGTGGCCGCGGGCCGTTGCCACCCCGGCTGTGGTGCCCGGTGGCGGGCTGAATCGGTCCCGCGCCGGGTCCACTGTGATCCGTGGCGGGCCCGCCGCAGCTCTGCGGCGCTGGGGATAGCATCCGGACTAGGCAATCACCCGGCGAGCAGGAGAACGAAACCCCATGACCAAAGCTCCCGTCACCGTGACCGTCACCGGTGCGGCCGGTCAGATCGGCTACGCGTTGCTGTTCCGGATCGCTTCCGGTCAGCTCATCGGGCCCGACACCCCGATCAAGCTCCGCTTGCTGGAGATCCCGCAGGCGGTCAAGGCGGCCGAGGGCACCGCGATGGAGCTCGACGACTGCGCGTTCCCGCTGCTGCAGAGCATCGACATCACCGACGACGCACGCGCCGCTTTCGACGGCACCAACGTCGCGCTGCTGGTCGGCGCCCGCCCCCGCGCCAAGGGCATGGAGCGCGGTGACCTGCTGGAGGCCAACGGCGGCATCTTCAAGCCGCAGGGCGAGGCCATCAACGCCGGCGCGGCCGAGGACGTGCGCGTGCTGGTGGTCGGCAACCCGGCCAACACCAACGCCCTGATCGCCCAGGCCCACGCCCCGGACGTGCCTGCCGAGCGGTTCACCGCCATGACCCGCCTGGACCACAACCGGGCGCTGACCCAGCTGGCGCAGAAGCTGGGCGTGTCGGTCAGCGAGATCAAGAAGCTGACGATCTGGGGCAACCACTCCGCCACCCAGTACCCGGACCTCTTCCACGCCGAGGTCGGTGGCAAGATCGCCGCCGAGCAGGTCGAGCAGTCCTGGCTGGCCGACGAGTTCATCCCCACCGTCGCCAAGCGCGGCGCGGCCATCATCGAGGCTCGCGGTGCTTCCTCGGCGGCCTCGGCGGCCAACGCCGCGATCGACCACGTGCACACCTGGGTCAACGGCACCCCCGAGGGTGACTGGACCTCCGCCGCGGTCGTCTCCGACGGCTCCTACGGCGTGCCGGAGGGCCTGATCTCCTCGTTCCCGGTCACCGCCCGCGACGGCAAGTTCGAGATCGTGCAGGGCCTGGAGATCGACGAGTTCTCCCGCGCCCGCATCGACGCCTCGGTCAACGAGCTGGTCGAGGAGCGCGACGCCGTCCGCAAGCTCGGCCTGATCTGAGCCGGACCGCTCGGGGCCGCACCTCTCGCGCGAGGGGTGCGGCCCCGCGGTGTTTCCGCGGCCGCTACGCCGGGTGCGCGAAGACCGGGTAGTGGTCGGAGAAGTCGGTGTAGGTGTAGGTCTGGCCCCACGAGGTCACCGACCACTCCGGCGAGTGCACCGCCCGGGTCTCCGAGACCCAGCTGTGCTGCCCGTGCCCGGCCAGCGGCAGCACGTGGTCGAGTTGCTGCCCCGGCCAGCCCGGCGCCTGGTAGGCGGCAACCGAGTTGGTCGCCGGGTCGTAGGAGAAGGGATGCCCGGTGGTCTCCGGTGCGGTGGCGCCCAGGGTGGTCAGCGCGGCGGTGAACTCCTCGGCCGCGGCGTCGATGTTGAGATCGCCTGCCACCACCACCGGTTCGGCGGCCGGAATCGCCCGGTCCCGCACGAACTGCGCGATCTCGCCCAGCTGACCGGCTCGCACGCCCGGAGCGCGGTCGCCGCAGGCGCTGTCGTCGGCCTGCAGATGAGTGCCGATCACGTGCACCGGGCCGGTGGGCGAGTCGATGCGGGTGTAGACGAATCCCTTGTTGGAGGTGGCGTCGGCGCCGCATCCCGGCCCGAAGACGTACTGGACGCGCTCGGCCACCGGCCAGCGGCTGAGCACCGCCACCCCGCCGTCCTCGGGGCGGGTGTCCGAATAGGACCCCAGCGTGGCGTCCCAGCCGTCCCGCGAGCGCCCGAGCACCGGCGTCTGGTGCGGGTAGTCACCGGCGAGGTTGTCCAGCAGGCGTTGCGAGGCCTCGTTGTCGAAGGCCTCCTGCACCACCACGACGTCCTGGCCCGCCAGCACGCCTTCGGAAGCGAGCAGGTCGGCGCGCTCCAGCTGTCCCCAGTTCGGGAACAGCGACCGCGGCAGCATGAACACGTTGTAGGAGGCGATCCGGGGGCCGTCGGCGGCGGCCACGGCGGGCGGGGCGGCCAGCCCGCTCAACACCACCGCCAAAGACGTGAAAGCGATTCGTATCTTCACGGTGGATCATCATGCCGCCCGCCCGCACCGCCAACCAGACCCCGGCGGCGAACAGCCGGGATCAATTCGGTTGCCACCGCACGGCGCGGACCAGCAATATCGACGCATGGACCGCCCTGCCGAGGAGATCGACCTGGAATCCGCGGTGCTGCGTCGCTGGCGCGGCACCGACCTCGCCGCGCTGCACCGCGTGGTCACCGAATCACTGCCGCACCTGCGGCCGTGGATGCCGTGGGCAGCCGGCGACTACTCGCTGGAGAGCGCCGCGGCCTTCCTCCAGAAGGCCCAGGACAACTGGCACACCGGCCGGGCGTTCACCTACGCCATCACCGTCGGCGGCACCATCGCCGGCTGCATCTCCCTGGAACGCCGCATCGGTCCCACCGGCCTGGAGATCGGCTACTGGCTGCACCCCGGCCACACCGGGCGCGGCCTGGTGACCACCGCGGCCGCCGCGCTCGTCGACCGAGCGCTGGCCCTGCCCGGCATCGACCACGTCGAGATCTGGCACGACGCGGGCAACACCGCCAGCGGAGCAGTCCCGCAGCGCCTCGGCTTCACCTGCGTCGACCGCCGCAGCCCGCCCCGCGAACTGCCCACCAGCCCCGGCGAAGCCGGCATCGACGTCATCTGGCGGCTGACCCGCTGACCGCTCACGTCGCGGCCGGGCGATCACCCATCCGGGAGGGCTCCAGCAACGAGATCGCGTTGCCGTCGGGATCGGTGAACGACGTCGCCCGGCCCCACGGCATCGCCTGCGCGTCGCCGGCCTGCACGCCCGCCGCGCGCAGCTCGGCGACATCGGCGTCCACGTCCTCGGTGTGGAACTGCAGGTGCACCGGGCCGCTGAGCTCCATGCCCGCCACCGGGAAGTCCACCAGCACCACGCCGCTGGGCGAACCGGGCGGAGCGACCATCAGGAACCGGCCGTGCGGGCCGGCCACGTCCACCACCAGCTCGAAACCGAGCACGTCGACGTAGAAGTCGCGGGAGCGGGCCTGATCGCTGACCGGAACGGACACGAACTGCAGGCGTGAGATGCGCATGACGCCACCGTAAACCGATCGCCCGCGCCTACAATTCGAACGCCAGATGCGGCCGCGACCAGGTGATCTCACCCGCCGGCGGCACCGTGCCGACCCGCCGGGCGCCCACCGACAGGTAGAAGCCCTCCGACGGCGGGTGCGACACCACGTGCAGCCGCCGCAGCCCCCGAGCGCGGGCCTGCCGGCAGGCATCGGCGATGAGCAGCCGCCCGAGACCCCGGCCCTGCGCCGCATCGTCGACGAACATGTAGTCCAGCTCGCCCTCACCCTCGGCGCCGCGCCCCGGCACGATCACCGTGTGAAAGCCCAGCGGCCGCCCGTCACCGTCGCGGGCCACCCGCACCAGGTGCTCGGCGAGGTAGTCGGCGTCGATGCCCAGTCCGGCCACCATCACCCGGTAGTGCCCGTCGTAGGCGCTGCTGGTGCGCACGATCCGCGTCAGCTCCTCGGCATCGGCGATCGTCGCGTCCTCCACGTGCGTCGTCATGACGCCGAGTCAACACCACGCCCACGACACCCAGCGGCGATGTGCGGGCTCACCACAGCGAGTCGAGGACCTCCTCCAGGGCGAGCATGCGGTGCGGGCCCGCGAGGTGGCGGGTGAGGTAGGCGCAGGAATAGCCGTGCCGCAGCGAAACCCACGCAGTGGAACCACCGATCCCGCCCATGGCCAGCTCGTCCTCGCCGCGCTGCGCTCCCAGCGTCCAGGTCACGTCGTGGTTCAGGAACTCGTCGTGGCCGCTGGCCTGCGGGGCGATGAACTCGCCGTGCAGCTGCTCGCCGAGCAGCCGCGCCACCGGTCCGGCGGTGTCGGTGAGCGCGGCGAAGAACGACGCCACCGCGGCGGCCGTGGCGTGCAGGCCGATCGCCGGGAACTGCGCCTGCCGCCACCGCCCGCTGTTGGCCACCGCCACCTCCAGCGCTCCCGGTGGTGTGGTCAGGGCGCGCTGGACCAGCCCGCCCGCCTGCCCGAACGTCCAGTACGCGGGATCGCCGACGACCAGTTCGGCCACCCTCGGCAGATCCGCCTCGAGCACGCCGAAGTGCGCGTCCCACTCCAGCGGTGCGGCCACCTCGTGCCGGAACACCTCGCCCAGGCTGCGCCCGGTGATCGCGCGCACCACCCCGTCGAGCAGGTGCCCGTAGGTCAGGGCGTGCTCGGCGATGCGGCTGCCGGGCCGCCATTCCGGTGCGGCCGCGGCGAGCTCGGCGCGCAGCCGCGCGTCGTCGAGCAGGTCGCTGGTCGTCTCCGGGAACGCCGGCTGCCCGGCCTGGTGGCTGAGCAGCTGCCGCAGCGTCGTGGCCGACTTGCCCGCCGCGGCGTAGTCCGGCCACACCTCGGCCACCGGCCGGTCCAGCCCCACTCCGGCATCGGCGAGCACCTTCACCGCCGTCAGCGCGGCCAGCGGTTTGCCCAGCGAGAAGACCTGCACCAAGGTGTCATCGCGCCACGGTGCGCTGTGCGCGGCGTCGGTCCAACCACCGCTGAGCCGCACCACCTCCCGGCCATCGTGGCGCACCACCAGCCCCGCACCGGTCTCCGCGCCGGAGGCGAGCAACCGGTCGAACACCTCGCGCACCGCGGCGAACCGCTCGTCCACCACGCCCTGCGACCTCATCGCTCCCCGTTCTTCCACAATGGACCCGGCTGCTGGTTCGGAGCACCACCTGCGGGTCGAACGCGGGTCGGCCCCAGCCCGCCCGCACGAGTCCCGGGGTGCTGCGGTCGATGCGGTGCGCTGCGGCCACGGCGATGCGCCCGACGAACGGCCCATCAGCAGCGTGCCCGCTGGCCACCCCGCTCCTCCCGCAGCACCCTCTCCACAACCAGTCCTGTCATCGACTGACCACTCCAGACTATTGGGACGATCAACCGATTTTTCCCCCGCAGCGAACACCGGCTCGCGGACCGCGCGACGCCGGTAGCGTCGTGGCGTGCCAAGCAAGATCCGCCTCCTGCGCTGCGCAGCACTGTCCGATGTGGCCGAATACGCCTACGGCGCCGCCGTGCCACCCGATGCCCACCTCTTGTTCGCCGCCGGAGCCTGCCCGCTCGACGACGCCGGAAAGACCGTGGCGGTCGGCGACTACGCCGGTCAGGCCCGCCAGATGATGCACAACCTCAAGACCGCCCTGGCCGAGGCCGGGGCCGAACTGTCCGATGTGGTCAAGACGACCGTCTACGTGGCCAGCAGCTCCCAGCGGGACCTGGTCGCGGCCTGGAAAGTGGTGCGCGACTGCTTCGGCGACCACGACCCGCCCAGCACCCTGCTCGGCGTGACGGTCCTGGGCTACGACGACCAGCTCGTGGAGATCGACGCACTGGCGGCCCTGGACGCCGGCTGATCCCGCGGTGGTGCGCCGGGCCGGGCGCACCACCGCCTCCCGCGCCGGAACGCCGATCGCTTCCCACCACCACTATCACGGGTGTGATAGTTTCTGGGCGTGGGTGAGATGACCGAGCGGCGGAGCACTGCCCGGCGACGAATCCTCGACGCCGTCTTCGACCTGGTCGCGCGAGGAGGCCTGGCGGAGGCGTCGCTGCGGAAGGTCGCCGACGCATCGGGCATCAACATCGGCTCCGTGCGCCACTACTTCGACAGCCACGAGGCGCTCATGGTGGCCGCGGCCGAAGAGGTCGGCGCACGAATGGAACGCAGGCTGGCCGCGACGGCGACACCGCAGCACCCCGCGAGCGCAGCCGAACGCCGGGAGCTGCTGCAGGCCGTCGCCCTGGCCGTGCTGCCGATCGCGCCTGAAGAGCGCGCAGAGCTCATCGTCCTGGTGGAGTTCCTCGTGGCCGCACGCATCCGGCCGGAGTTCCGGCAGGTCACCGTGCGCATGGGCACCGACATGCGGTACGTGGTCCGCCAGGCCCTGGAGCTGACCGGCGTCCAGGCCGACGACCTGCAGACGGAGTTGTTCGTCGCCGTCATCGAAGGACTGACGTTCGAGCTCGTGTACCCGCACGGTTCGCAAGAGGACCTCTCCCCGGTCGACGTCCTGCGGCACCACATCGCCACCCTCATCCCCTGATCTCCCGCCCGCTGCGGCCATCTGCTGCTCCCGTCGAGCGCGCTGCGGGGAATTCCGCACCCGTTGAGGAGACCTGCCTTGCCCCGCTGGATCATCGCGCTGTCCCTGGGCGCGCTCGTCTTCTACACCGACGACTACGTGATCGCCGGTGTCCTCCCGGAGATCGCCACCGACCTGGCGGTCTCCGAAGGCACCGCGGGCCAGCTGGTGACGGTGTTCTCGGTGACGGTCGCGCTGGCAGCGCCGGTCGCCGCGATCGCGGCGACCCGCGTGCGCCGTCGCACGCTGCTGACCGCCGCGGCGGCGGTCTTCACCCTCGCCAACGCCCTCGCCGCCACGGCAACCGGTTTCGAAGCCCTGCTCGTCCTGCGCGTGATCGCGGCACTGGCGGCGGCCGCCGCCACCCCGGCGCTGTTCGGCCTCGCCGCCCAACTCGCCCCGCCCGAGCGCATCGGCCGCTACGTCGCAGCCGTGGCCTTCGGGGTGACCGGAGCGATCGCGCTCGGCGTTCCGGCCGGAACCTGGATCGGCGGTGCCCTGAACTGGCGAGCGACGTTCATGACGATGGCCATCGCCGGAGCGCTGATCACCACCGGGTTCGCCACCCAACTGCCCGGGCGCACCGGCAGCGCACCCGCGCTCTCGCTGCGGTCGCAGCTGACGATCCTGCTGCGACCCGCCATCTCCCTCGGCCTGGCCGCGAACGTGACGCTCATGCTCGGCTCGATGATGCTGCTGACCTACCTGGCCCCGTTCACCGCGGCGTTGTCCACCGCCGACATCAGCGCGCGCGGAACCCTGTTCGCCTTCTCCGGCGTCGCGGGCATGGTGGGCATCTGGGCGGGCGGGCTCGCCACGGACGAGTGGGGCCCGGTGCGCACTCTGGCAGCGGGCATCGGCGCGTTCATCCTGGCAGTGGTCGCGTTGGCGGCACTGTGGACGGTCCGCCCGGTGCCCGTCCTGGCGCTGCTGCCCGTCGTGGCGCTGCAGGGCGCTGCGGCGTTCTGGATCTCCCCGGCGATCCAGGCGCGACTGCACCAGCTCGCCGGTCCGGTCTCCGCGCAGGCCCTGGCGATGAACACCTCCGGCACCTACCTGGGAGCCGCCCTCGGCGGCGTCGTCGGAGGCCTGGCCATCGACACCTCCGGGCCCGGGCCGCTGCCGGTCATCGCCGGTGCGGCGGGCCTGGTGGCACTCGGCCTGCTGCTGCTCACCGCACGCGCCCCGGAACCGGGGCGGAAGCGAGCCGACCACCGCTCAGATCGCTGATCGGCTTCCCGGAGACGAGATCGTGCGGACCCGGGCCCGCACGCCCCTGGGCGGGTCCGCCACCGGAACCAGGGACAATGGAGCAACCCGACCGCCCACCTGGAGCACATCAGCGTTGTCCCACACCGACCTCACCCCGGCCGGGCTCGGCCTGCACGCCGACTGCGGCAGCTGCGCCGGGCTGTGCTGCGTGGCCCTGCCCTTCTCCGCCTCCGCGGGCTTCGCCGTGGACAAGGACGCCGGCACGCCGTGCACCAACCTGCTCGCCGACTTCAGCTGCGGCATCCACGCCCACCTGCGCGAACGGGGCTTCTCCGGGTGCACGGTCTTCGACTGCTTCGGCGCCGGGCAGAAGGTCTCCCAGCTGACCTTCGGCGGCCGCGACTGGCGGCAGGAGCCGCGGCGAGCCGGGCAGATGTTCACCGCCTTCGCCGTGATGCGCCAGCTGCACGAACTGCTGTGGTACCTGGCCGACGCGCTGACCCGGCCGGCCGCCGCGCCGGTGCACGAGGACCTGCGGCGGGCGCTGCGCGAGACCGACGCGCTCACCCGCGGGACGGCCGAGGAAGTGACCGACGTCGACGTCGCCGCGGTGCGCCAGGACATCAACGCCCTGCTGGTGCGCACCAGCGAACTGGTCCGCGCCGAGGTCGGCGGCCGCACCAAGAACCATCGAGGCGCCGACCTCATCGGCGCCTCGATGCGCGGTGCGCGGCTGCGGGGAGCGAACCTGCGCGGAGCGCTGCTCATCGCAGCCGACCTGCGCGGCGCGGACCTGGGATCGGCCGATGTCATCGGCGCGGACTTCCGCGACACCGATCTGCGCGGCGCCGATCTCACCAATGCCCTCTTCCTCACCCAGGCCCAGGTCAACGCCGCCAAGGGCGACGCGGCCACGGTGATCCCCGCCGGACTGGACCGCCCCGCGCACTGGTGATCAGGCCTTGGCCGGGCGCAGCAGCACGACCGCGACGACGGCCAGCCCGGCCAGCACCACCGCTCCGATGCCGCCCACGACGTTGATCCCGCTGGTGAAGGCCTCGCGAGCGGCGTCGAGCAGCCCGGTGGGCTGCGTGCCCTCCAGCGCGATGACATCGGCGAGGGTTTCCGACTGGCCCGGCGCGCTCGCCATCTGCGCCTGGTAGATGGCCGTGACGAGCGTGCCCATCACCGCCACGCCGAGCCCGACGCCGAGCTCCCCGCTGGTCTCCGACAGCGCCGCGGCCGCCCCGGCGCGCTCCGGCGGGGCGCTGCCCACGACCAGATCGGTGGTCAGCACACTCATCGGGCTCAACCCGGCGGTCACCAGGGCCGTGGCGATCACCACCGCGGGCACGCTGCTGCCGTCGAGGGCGATGAACAGCACGAATCCGGCCACCGAGAGCACCGCGCCCGCCGCGATCGCCCGCGCCGGCCCCCACCGGCGCGCCACCACGGGCGCCAGCAGCGATGCGCCCGCCGCGGTGATGGCCACCGCGGTCAGCCACATCCCGGTCCGCAGCGGCGAGAGGCCGGCGACGCCCTGCAGGAACTGCGGCACCAGGTAGTACACGCCGTTGACCACCAGCAGCCCCGTCAGCAGCAGCACTAGCGCCACGCTGAAGGTGCGGTTGCCGAACAGGCTCACGTCCACCAGCGGATCGCTCATGCGCCGCTGCCGCCGCACGAAGACGACCCCGGCGACAGCTCCGGCCGCCAGCGCCAACAGCGGCACGAGGCCCGGACCGCGGTGCGCGAGCTCCTTGAACCCGTAGACCAGCGGCACGATCGTCAGCAGCGACAGCAGCACGCTGAGCGGATCCAGCCGGCCGGCGCTCTCCGGGCGGTGTTCGGGCAGCAGCCACGGTCCGAGCAGCAGCACCAGCACCATGACCGGCACGGCGAGCAGGAACACCGAGCCCCACCAGAACGCCTCCAGCAGGAGCCCGCCGATCAGCGGGCCGACCGCCACCCCCGCGGTGAAGGTCGTCATCCACACCGCGATCGCCACCGACCGCTGAGCGGGATCGGTGAACATCGTGCGGATCAGCGCCAGGGTGGAGGGCATCAGCGTCGCCCCGGTGATGCCCAGCAGCGCGCGGGCGGCGATGAGCATCCCCGCGGTGGGAGCGAACGCCGCCAGCACCGAGGCCGCGGCGAACGCGGCCGAACCGATCAGCAGCAGCCTGCGGCGGCCGATCCGGTCGCCCAGCGTGCCCATCGTGACCAGGAAACCGGCGATGAGGAACCCGTAGGCATCCATGATCCACAGCGCCTGGGTGCTGCTCGGGCGCAGGTCCGCGCTCAGGTGCGGCGCGGCGAGGTAGAGGACGCTGACATCCATGGCCAGCACCAGGAGGGGCAGCGCGAGCACGGCCAGTCCGGCCCACTCCCGCGCTCCGGCGCGACTCCGTCGCTTCTCTTCGGGAACCATGCCCTGATCGTCAGACCTCGACCATGCTGGAGGTCAAGGGAATTTCCGCACCGCCCGGCGCGTTCGGCGGTCGCCCGGGCCGGGGACGCCGCGCCGCGGCGTGCCTGGCAAGATCGCCGAGTGCGCTTCTACGCCGACCTGCACATCCACTCGAAGTACTCCCGCGCCTGCAGCAAGGACTGCGACATCGAGCACCTGACCTGGTGGGCGCGCCGCAAGGGCATCACCCTCGTCGGCACCGGCGACGTCACGCACCCCGCCTGGTTCGCCCACCTGCGGGAAGTCCTCGAACCCGCCGAACCGGGCCTGTTCCGGCTGCGCGCGGAGCTGGACCGGGAGATGACGCGCGGCATGCCCGCCAACTGCGAGGGCCCGGTGCGGTTCATGCTGTCGGTGGAGATCTCGACCATTTACAAGAGCGGCGAGCGCACCCGCAAGATCCACCACCTGTGCTACCTGCCCGACTTCGCCGCCGCCGAGAAGTTCAACCAGCGCCTGGGCCGCATCGGCAACCTCGGCTCCGACGGCCGCCCGATCCTGGGCCTGGATTCCCGAGACCTGCTGGAGATCACCCTGGAATCCGGCGACGGCGCCTACCTGGTGCCCGCCCACATCTGGACACCGTGGTTCGCGGTGCTGGGTTCCAAGGCCGGGTTCGATGCCGTCGAGGACTGCTACCGCGACCTGGCCGGGCACATCTTCGCCCTGGAGACCGGGCTGTCCTCGGACCCGGAGATGAACTGGCGCATCTCCGCCCTGGACAAGTACACGCTGGTCAGCCACTCCGACGCGCACTCCCCGCCGATGCTGGGCCGCGAGGCCAGCGTCTTCGACACCGACCTGGACTACTTCGCGGTCAAACGCGCGCTGGAGACCGGTGACGGTTTCGCGGGCACCGTCGAGTTCTTCCCGGAGGAGGGCAAGTACCACCTCGACGGGCACCGCAAGTGCCAGGTGCGGCTGGAACCGGGCGAGACCCGCGCGCACGGCGGCGACTGCCCGAGCTGCGGCAAGCCGCTCACCGTCGGCGTGCTGCACCGCGTCGAGACGCTGGCGGACCGCCCCGCGGGAATCCGGCCCGCGGGCGCGGCGGAGTTCCGCAACCTCATCCCGCTGCCGGAGATCGTCGGCGAAGTCCTGGGCGTGGGCCCGAAGAGCAAGAAGGTCTTCGGGCGCATCAGCGACCTCACCGCCGCGCACGGCCCGGAACTGGGAATCCTTCAGGACGTGCCGCTCGACGAGCTGCGCCGCACCGACGCAGCGGTGGCCGAAGCCGTCGAGCGGCTGCGCGGCGGGCAGGTGCTGCGCGACCCCGGCTACGACGGCGAGTACGGCACGATCCGGCTCTTCCAGCCCGCCGAACTCGCCCGCCTGCGCAACAACAACACCCCCGCGTTATTCGGCGACGACCTGTTCGCCCCGCCGCCTGAACCCGCCGCTCCCGCACCGGCACCGGTCGCCGTCGCCGCCGAAGCACCGCAACCCGCAGCCGTCGCCGCCGGCGGCGACGGCGTGCTCGCCGGCCTGGACCCCGACCAGCGCGCCGCCGCCGCAATCCCCGGCGGGCCGCTGCTGATCGTGGCCGGACCCGGCACCGGCAAGACCCGCACCGTCACCCACCGGCTGGCGCACCTGGTGCTGGAGCGCGACGTCGACCCGGCCGAATGCCTGGCCATCACCTTCACCCGCCGCGCCGCCGAGGAGATGACCGAGCGCCTCGGACACCTCATCGGCGAACCCGCCCAGCACCTGACCGTGGCCACCTTCCACTCCTTCGGCCTGCAAGTGCTGCGCGAACAGCACGAGCACGTCGGGCTGCCCGCCGAGTTCGGCCTGGCCGACGCCGCTCGCCGCCACCAGATCCTCACCACCCTCACCGGCGACGAGCGCAGCGCGCGCCAGGCCGGACCGCAGCTGTCGCTGGCCCGCCGCACCGGCGCTGCCGACCCGCTGCTGGCCGACTACCTCGCCGCACTGCGCGAGGCCGGTTTGGTCGACTTCGACGACCTGGTCGCGCTGACCGTCGAGCTGCTCACCGACCGTCCCGACATCGCCGAGCACTACCAGCGGCGCTACCGGTGGATCACCGTCGACGAGTACCAGGACGTCGACGAACTGCAGTACCGGCTGCTGCGGCTGCTCGCCCCGCCCGGGGCGAACCTGACCGCCATCGGCGACCCCGACCAGGCGATCTACTCCTTCCGCGGCGCCGACGTCGGCTTCTTCCTGCGCTTCGAGCAGGACTACGCCGGAGCCCCGGTGCTGGCCCTGACCCGCAACTACCGCAGCGGCGCGCACATCCTGGACGGCGCGCTGCGCGCCATCGCACCGTCCACACTGGTCGCCGACCGCAGGCTGCACGCCGCCGCACCGCGCGAAGCCCACCGCATCACCGGGCACCGCGCCTGCGATGAGCGCGCCGAGGCGGCATTCGTGGCGCGCACCGTCGACCAGCTCATCGGCGGCGCGTCCTTCCACTCCCTGGACAGCGGCCGCGTCACCGGCGACGGACCGGGCGGGATCGGGTTCAACGACATCGCCGTGCTCTACCGCACCGACGCGCAGTCCCGCGCGGTCCTGGAGGAGCTGACCCGCTGCGGGCTGCCGGTGCAGAAGCGCTCCCACGACCGCCTGTCAGCCCGACCGGGTGTCGAGTTGCTGGTGCGCGAGCTCCTGCACGTCGCCGACCGCACGGGCCCGGTCACCGACCAGCTGCGCGCGGCCGCGAGAACCGTCGCCGGTACCGTGCCCGAGGACCAGCGCCCCGACATCCACACCGCCGCGGAGCTGTTGAGCCCGCTGGCGCAGCGCTGCGGCCGCGACGTGCCGCTGTTCTGCCGGGAAGTGCTGCTGGGCGCCGAGGTCGACACCCTGGACCCGCGCGCCGAGGCGATCTCCCTGCTGACCCTGCACGCGGCCAAGGGCCTGGAATTCCCGGTGGTGTTCCTCATCGGCTGCGAGAACGGCCTGCTGCCGTTGCGCTGGCCGGGCACCGAACCCACCGAAGCCGACATCGCCGAGGAACGCCGCCTGTTCTTCGTCGGCATGACCCGCGCCCAGGACCACCTCTACCTCACCCACGCGGCCCGCCGCACCGTCCGCGGCAGCACCCAGGACCGCACCCGCTCGCCGTTCCTGGACGGCCTCGGGGAGCTGGTGGCCGAAGCCGAAAGCCCCGCCCGCCGCCAACGACCGGCCCAGCTGTCCCTGCTGTGAACGTTCCCCGCGCCGCTGTGATCGGCTTGCGGCCGGGTACCCGCCGCGTTCACCGAGCGGCGGCCAGCACCGCCGCGAGGCCTTCTCGCAGGTCCTTGACGAAATGCTCGGGGACCTCCAGCGACGGGAAGTGCCCACCGCGCTCGGGCGAGCTCCACCGGACGATCTGCCGGTACCGCTCCTGCGCCCAGGGCCGCGGGCACTTCTCGACGTCGCGGGGGTACATGGTGATCGCGGACGGGACGTCGACCCGGAGATCGGGATCCAGCGAGTTGTGGCTCTCGTAGTAGATCCGGGCCGCCGATGCACCGGTCCGCGTCAGCCAGTACAGGGTGACGTCGTCGAGAACCCTGTCCGCGGAAATCGTCTCGAACGGGCTGTCCTCGGTGTCCGACCACTCGGCGAACTTGTCGAGGAGCCAGGCGAGGAGCCCGACGGGCGAGTCGACGAGCGAGTAGCCGATGGTCTGCGGCCGGGTCGCCTGCTGCTTGGCGTACGCCGCGCGGTGGCGCCAGAAATGGCGGGTTTGCTCGGCCCACTCGCGCTCGGCCGCCGTCAGCCCGTCCGTTGTCGACCCGGGAAGCCCCTCCGCGAACGTCGTGTGGATGCCGAGCACGTGCGCCGGGAACCTGCCGCCGAGGACCGTGGTGATGTTCCCTCCCCAGTCGCCGCCGTGGGCCGCGAACCTGTCGTAGCCGAGACGCCCCATCAGCTGCACCCAGGCGGCCGCGATCTTCTCGGTTCCCCACCCGGTGGTGGCCGGTTTGTCGCTGTAGCCGAAGCCCGGGAGCGACGGAACCACGACGTGGAACGCCGGCGCGTCCGCGTCGTGCGGATCGGCCAGTTCGTCGACCACGTCGACGAACTCGGCGACGCTGCCCGGCCAGCCGTGCGTCACGATCAGCGGGGTGGCATCCGCGCGCGCGGACCGGCGGTGCAGGAAGTGGATCCCCAGGTCGTCGATGGTCGTGCGGAACTGGCCGATCCGGTCGAGGCGCTCTTCGAACGACCGCCACTCGTACTCGGTGCGCCAGTAGTTCACGACTTCGACGAGGTCGGCGAGGGGGACGCCCTGCGCCCACCGGCCGGGGCCGGGCGCGGCGCCGCGGACCGTCTCCGCCTCCGGTAGCCGCGCCGCGGCCAGTCGCGCGCGCAGATCGTCGAGGTCGGCGTCGGTCGCGCGGGATTCGAATTCGTGCACGTCGTCGGTCGGACGGGGCATGAGACCTCCTGGCCATCGCGATACCGGCTACGACCTGCGTGGAACCGGCTTAGGTGGTTCTAACACGTCGTCGCGTCGGCGTGCAACCGGCTAAGGTGGTTCCATGCGTGCTGGGTTCCCCGACTTCCGCCTCGGTAGCGTGCTGGCGACCAGCTTCACGGCGACTCTGACGGAGCGGTGCGGCAACGCCGTGGAGCGCATCCCCACACCGCAGCGACTCGTCGACTGGCTGGCGGTGAACGACCTGGCCGTGGACTCCTGCACCGCCGCCCAGCTCGAACTCGCTCGGGAGCTGAGGGAATCGATCCACGCCGCCGCGACAGCGGCCGCGGTCCACGACGCCCTGCCCGCATCCGCGGTCCGAGTCATCAACGACCGCAGCGCTGAAGGGCGGGCCGCTGCGATCCTGACGCCCGATGGCAAGCGGCAGTGGCGGCTCAGCTCGGCGTCCCGCGTGGAAGACGCCCTCGGCGTGATCGCCGCCGATGCGATCAGCATCCTCGCAGGCGAACGCGACGGACGATTGGCCCTGTGCGCCTCACCGACCTGCCGAGCCGCCTTCTTCGACACCAGTCAGAGCCGCAGCCGCAAGTGGTGCGACATGAACACGTGCGGGAACCGCCAGAAGAAGGCGCGCTTCAACGCCAACCAGCGCAAGAGCGCGACTGCCGCGCGGTCAGGCGCCAACTGATCCGGTTCACCGGAGTCAGGAAACCGCTCTGCGGCACGCTCTTTCGCGGTGACGGCCGCCGACTGCGCCGACAGGTGATCGAACGGCGTCAGCGTCGCGGTGGCCCGCGCACGGCACATGACATGATCGGGCGATGCGAGCTCTGACGATCATCACCGGCGGTAGCCGGGGCATCGGCGCGGCCACCGCGCTGTGGCTGGCCCGGGCCGGGCACGACCTCGTGCTCTGCTACCTCGGCAACCGCGACGGCGCCGAGGAGATCGCCGAGCAGGCCACCGCACACGGCGGGCGTTGCGTCCCGGTGCAGGCCGATGTCAGCCGCGAGTCCGATGTGGAACGGCTCTTCGACGCGGCCGCCGAGCTGGGGACGGTCACCGGACTGGTCAACAACGCCGGGCTGACCGCGCACATCGCCGATCTCGCCGACACCCCGGTCGAGGCGATCCGGCGGGTCATCGACGTCAACTACCTCGGCACCGTGCTGTGCTCGAGGCGCGCCGCGCAGGTGATGTCGACCCGGCGCGGTGGTTCGGGCGGGGCGATCGTCAACGTCTCCTCCAGCGGCGCGACCCTGGGCTCCCCGCACGAGTACGTCCACTACGCGGGCGCCAAGGCCGCGGTCGACGCCTTCACCGTCGGGCTGGCCAAGGAGCTCGCCCAGGACGGGGTGCGGGTCAACGCGGTGGCGCCCGGTCTGGTGCGCACCGACATCCACGCCGGGGCCGGGGTTCCCGAGCGCATCGACACCGCCGTGCAGCGCGTGCCGGTGGGGCGCGTCGGTGAACCCGAGGAGATCGCGCCGGCCATCGGGTGGCTGCTGGGTCCGGAGGCGAGCTACACCAGCGGGGCGGTGCTGCGTGTCGCCGGCGGGCTGTGAGCGCCGAAAACCCCTTGTCGCGCGTCTTAGGCTGGTGGGCGTGGGTGAATCGCTACTGGTGAACTTCGTCTACTGCCACCCGGTGGGGCATGCCGTGGAGGCGTTGCAGTACGCCCTGGGGTACCGGCGGGCCGACCCGGACCGGCGCATCGGCGTGGTGCTCAACTCCGCGACCGCCGTGCAGCTGGCCGACTGGTGCGACGCCGTCGACGAGTTGTACACAGTGGACATCGACGTGTTCGAGCCCGGCGACGCCGGGATGCTGGCGCACGTCCCGGCCGAGTGGGACTGGGTGGTCGACGACCCGCGCGGCCACCAGAGCTGGCAGCACCAGTACTTCCCCGGCCTGCAGCGCTACTACGAGCTCTCCGCGCAGCACTTCCGCACCACGCGCGGGCACACGCAGGTCGGTGCGCCCCGGCCGTCCTACCAGCGCCGTAACCAGTTGCGGCTGGCGCTGCCGCAGGAGGCCCGCGACTGGGCCGCGCAGCTGCTGCCCGAGCACGACGGCCCCACGATCGCGGTGCTGCCCGGTGGCAGCGCCGAACGCTGGCGCTACCCGTCGCTGGCCTCCTGGCAGCGCATCCTGGACGCCTTCGCGCAGCGCTGGCCGCAGGTCCGGTTCTGCCTGACCGGCAAGCACGCCGAGGACGGGCGCACCAGCACCGGGTTCACCAGCGCGGAGTTCGAGGCCCTGGCCGAGGTGGCGCCGCAGGTGGTGTGGGCGGTCGACGTGCCGCTGGAGCGGCAGCTGGCGGCGCTGCAGCGCTGCGAGATGCTGCTCTCGCCGCACACCGGGTTCGCCTTCGCCGCGATGGCCGCGGGCACCCCGTGGCTCACCCTGGCGGGCAACGACTGGGCCGAGTACTACTTCAACCCCGGTGTGCCCTTCCACTCGGTGCTGCCCGACCTGCAGCGCTTCCCCTGCTACCTGATGCTGGGCAACACGCCCGATCCGGTCGACGACGACGGGCCCCGCGCCCCGAGCATGTCGGCCGAGCGCATCGAAACCGACCTGCCCGAGCTCCTCGACGGCGCGGCCGGACTGCTGGCGGGCCTGGACTTCGAGACCGCGATGCGCGATCACGCCGGCCGCGTGCACGCGCTCTTCGGCGGCCGCCGCGAGCTGCTGTACTCGGTGGACGGTCTGCTGGCCGACTACCTGCCGGCCGAAGAGCCGGCGTGACGGGTCAGGGCGTGCGGAAGCCGCGGAAGGTCACGTGCTTGCGGGTTTCGAAACCGAGCCCCTCGTAGAGCGCCATCGCGCCGGTGTTGGCCTCGGCCACGTGCAGGAAGGGACGGTCACCGCGGGCGTTGATGCGCGCGGTGAGCGCGCGGACCAGCCGGGCGGCGTGGCCTCGCCCGCGCGCCTGCGGTGCCGTGCACACCGCGCTGATCTCGGTCCAGCCCGCCGGCCGCAACCGCTCACCCGCCATCGCCACCAGCTCACCGTGCTCGCGGATGCCGAGATAGGTGCCCAGTTCGCGGGTCCGCGGCCAGAACGGTCCCGGTTTCGCCGCTCGGCGAGGTCGATCATCTCCGGCACGCCGTCCGCGCCCAGTTCGACCACGCCGTCACCGTCGTGGTCGGGCCGGCGTCCGGTGTAGATCATCTGGCGGCCTTCGAGCTCGAAAACCGGCTCCCAGTCAGGTGGCGGGATCGCCGGGCTGCTGAACATGTCGGCGAACTCGCCGCTGCCGAGCAACCGGGCGAGGTCGGCCCACTCCTGCGGTCCGGGATCGCCGGTGGTCGCGGAGAAGGTCGCCACCGCGGGCGGGAAGGTGAGGGCGGCGCCGAACCGGCGGGCGAGATGCGCGTGCTGACCGCGCAGCGAGCTGCGCACCGGGTCGTCGAGTGCCCTGGTGTCGCGGTTGACCATCGTGCTGCCCCTCGTGTCGTGCCGGCTGCCGCCATTCTCCTCGCCGGGCGCGCTAGAGTGACGTGAAGCCGCTCTCAGCTCCGGCCGGATCCGGCACCCGGTCTCCCCGTCGTCTCAGGCGGAATCAATCCCCTCGGTTCGTCCTCAGCACTGGTTGCACCGGGAGGGTGTCGTGGCAGAACGTTTCGTGGTCATCACGGGAGGCCCGGGAGCGGGCAAGACGACGGTGGTGGAGCGGCTGGCCGCCGCCGGGTGCGCCCACGCGCCGGAGGCGGGGCGCGCGGTTATCACCGACCAGCTGGCCATCGGCGGTCGCGGGCTGCCGTGGCAGGACCCGGAGCTGTTCGCCGAGCTGATGCTGGCCTGGGACCTGCGCTCCTACCGCCAGGCCGAGCGCACCACCGGGCCGGTGCTCTTCGACCGCGGACTGCCCGACCTCATCGGCTACCTGCGGCTGAGCGGCCTGCCCGTTCCGGCGCACGTGCACGAAGCCGCCCGCCGCTTCCGCTACCGCGCCCGAGTCCTCATCGCCCCGCCGTGGCAGCAGATCTACCGCCAGGACGACCAGCGCCGCCAGTCCTTCGCCGAAGCCGAGAGCACCTACCACCACGTGGCCGCCGCCTACACCGACTGCGGTTACGAACTCGTCCACCTCCCCCGCTCCACTGTGGAGCACCGGGTGCGGTTCGTCCGCGCCGAGCTGGCCGGCTGATCGCGCTCCGGGACCGGGTCAGGAGCGTTCCGCCGCGCCGTAGAGCTCGGTGAGCAGGCGGGTGGCGCGGTCGGCGAGAGGATGCGGGTCGTCGCGCCACCAGATCAGGCGGACCGGGATCGGTGCCGCGTCGCGCACGGGTCGGAACACCACTCCCGGCCGGGGGTACTGGGTGACGGTGCTCTCGGCGGTGATGCCGACGCAGCGGCCGGTGGCGATCACGGTCAGCCAGTCGTCGATGTCGAGGGTGTACTCCACGGCCGGGCGCTTCTCCGGCGGCCACAGGTCGGGGGTCGTGGTGCCCGAACGCCGGTCGATGACCACGGTCCGGTCGCTGATCTCGGCCAGGCGCACGAAGCGGCGCCGCGCCCACGGGTCGTCGGCGGCGATGGCGAGGTGGCGCCGTTCGAGCCCGACGATCACGCCGTCGAAGCGCCGCTGGTCGGGTTCGGAGCGCACCACGGCGATGTCGCAGGCGCCTTCGGCCAGCCCGCCGGTGGCGGAGTTGGTGCGCACCAGCTGCAGCTCGGTTTCCGGGAACAGCCGGGCCCAGCGGCGCTGGAACTGCAGGGTGTGGCGGCCCATCGCCGACCAGGCGTAGCCGATGCGCAGGTGGCTGTGCCCGGTGGTGGCTTCGCGCACCAGGTCGTCGGTTTCGGCCAGGATGCGGCGGGCGCGGGCGATCACCCGGGTGCCCGCAGCGGTGGGGGCGACTTCGCGGCTGGTGCGCCGCAGCAACCGCACCCCGAGCGCGGTCTCCAGGCCCGCCAGGGTGCGGGAGACCGCTGCCTGCGAGACGCCGAGGTCGATGGCGGCGTCGGTGAAGGTGCCCGAGTCGACGATGGCGACCAGGCACCGCAGCTGCCGCAACTCCACGTGCATGACTGGAGCGTATCGCTGCGGCCGCACATGCATTTTGCGAATGCCTCGGGAAGGCGCAGGCTCGCCGCATGCAGACCACGACAGCTCCCGCGCACGACTCGGTGAAGGCCGGTCGCGGTGCGGGTTTCGCGATGCTGCTCGGCAGCGGGTTGTCCAACCAGCTGGGTGCGGCGATCGGATCGATGGCGTTCCCGGTGATCGGCCCGGCCGGGGTGGTGGCCGTGCGGCAGTGGATCGCCGCGGTGCTGCTGCTGGGCGTCGGGCGGCCACGGCTGCGGGCGTTCACGTTGCCGCAGTGGCGGCTGGTGCTGTCGCTGGCGGCGGTGTTCGCGACGATGAACCTCTCGCTCTACGCGGCCATCGAGCGCATCGGGCTCGGGCTGGCGGTGACGCTGGAGTTCCTGGGGCCGCTGGCGGTGGCGCTGGCCGGGTCGCGGCGGCGGCTGGACCTGGGCTGCGCGGTGATCGCCGCGGCCGGGGTGGTGGTGCTGACCCGCCCGCAGCCCAGCACCGATTACCTCGGCATCGGGTTGGCGCTGCTGGCGGCGGTGTGCTGGGCCGGTTACATCCTGCTCAACCGCGCGGTGGGTCAGAAGCTGCCGGGCGCGCAGGGTTCGGCGGCGGCCGCCGGGATCTCCGGGCTGGTGTTCGTGCCGGTCGGTGTGCTGGTGCTGCTGCACAACCCGCCGACCACCGGTGCTCTGCTGTGCGCGGCGGGTGCGGGTCTGCTGGCCTCGGCGGTGCCCTTCCTGGTGGATCTGCTGGCGTTGCGGCGGATTCCGGCTGCCGCGTTCGGGGTGTTCATGAGTGTCAACCCGGTGCTGGCCGCGGGTGTCGGCGTGGTGGTGCTGGGCGAGTCGTTGCAGGTGGCGCAGTGGTTGAGCATCGCGGCGATCGTGGCCGCCAACGCCGTCAGCGTCACCTCGGGACTGCGCCGCGCACATAATTTGGAGTCGACTCCAAAAATGGAGTAGGCTTCATTCTCGTGACCGAGGGATTGCGGGAGCGCAAGAAGCGCCGGACGCGGCAGCACATCAGCGGGGTGGCCACCGCGCTGTTCGTGCAGCGGGGCTTCGACCAGGTCACCATCGCCGAGGTCGCCGCCGCGGCGGAGGTGTCGGTCAACACCGTCTACAACTACTTCCCCACCAAGGAAGATCTCGTCCTGCCGCCCGAGGAAGCCTCCCCGCAGCGGCTCGCCGACATCGTGCGGGCCCGGCGGTCCGGGCAGTCAGCGGCCGGGGCGGTGCTGGAGCAGCTGCGCGCGGAGGTGGCGCGGCGGGACCGCAAGCTCGGCATGTCGCCGGGATTCGCCCCGGTGCTGGCCATGATGCGCGCCGCGCCCACGCTGCTGGCCCGCCTGGAGGCGCTGGGCGGGCAGATGACCGAGGCGTTGGCGGAGGTGCTCGCCGAGGAAACCGGTGCCGATGCCGCAGACCCGCTGCCGCGCGTGGTGGCCCACCAGCTCGGCGGCCTGCATTCGCTGGTCTACGCCGAGCTCGGCGCGCACCTGGCCGCAGGCGCACGACCCGAAGAGCTGGCCGAGGCCGCAACGAGGCTGCTGGACGCCATCGAGCGCGCACTCAGCGACAACGTGCTCGACTACGCCACCAGAGAGGACCGGACGTGTTCCGAGTGACCATCCGCGGGAAGTTCGACGGCATCAGCGAAGCGGGTCGCGAGCAGGTGCGCGCCGCCGCCGGTGCCGCGTTCACCGAGGAGGGTGCCTTCACCCACGACGCGAGCGTCTCGGTGTTCACCTTCCGCTGCCAGGTTCCCGCCGGCGACGATGACGACGAGAAGGTGGCGACCCGCCGCGCGCTGGCCGCGCTGGAGGCCCACGGCCACCCGCACCAGGTCCTGCGCGTGGCGGTGACCGACATGCGCCAGATCAAGATCCGCCGCAAGACCCGGACTTGAGGATCACCGGTGCCGGATCAACTGCCGCGGTCGTTCCACGACACCGAGTGCCGGTGAAGACCAGGAGCGGATGGCGGTCAGGTGCCGAGGGCCTCCGGATCAACAGGCCGACGCGCGCGGGGCAGCGTGCTGAGCACGAGGCGGTATGACTCGGTCACCAGCTCCTCGACCAGCTTCTGGTCGATCGAGCCGCCGGGGGACAGTGTGATCCAGTGCCGCTTGTCCATGTGGTAACCGGCAGTGATGTCCGCATGCGCCTCGCGCAGAGTTGCCGCGTCGCTCGGATCGGCCTTGACGATCACGACCGGCTGACCGGCCACGACTTCGGCGTCCCGCACGCGGGAATGCCGCGGAACCTCGGTCATCAACATGAACCACTTCTCGTGAACCCGGCAAGCCTCCCACCCGGCCTCGAAGGAGTACAGCGTGGTCCCGGGCAGGTTCAACGCGCACCGCTGCGCCGCTTCCTGCAAGGATCTTCCCCTCATCGCCACACCCTCCTCGTCAACACGGGCATCGGCGGGCCCGGCCACGACCGCGCCGAGGTCTGCTCAGCCGGGAAGCAGGCCATCGGTTCACGCTAGCTCGGCATGCTCGACGGGTTCAGGCTCGGATGCCGCCGAGGATCGTCGTGACGAGGCTGTCCAGGAACTCCGCCGCCACGTCGAGAGGTTCCTCGACGGCGGGCTGCAGCAGGCGGGGCAGCACGACTTCGTAGCAGGCGCCGACGAGCAGCGCCGCTGCCGCCCGGGTGTCGGCTCCGGCGCGGATGCGGCCGTGCCGTTGTTCGGCGTCGAGGTAGGCGGTCAGGGTCTGGCGCAGGTCGTCGCCCTTCTTCGACCGGGGCCAGCCGTTGAACCGGGCCAGCACCTTGGGTTGGCCCAGCAGTCCGGCGAACGCGGGCAGGATCCGCTCGTGCAGGTCGAGGATGTGCCGCAGGTAGCCGGCGAGACTGGTCTCCAGCGCGCCTTCGCCGGGCCGCGGTGGCTCCGGCAGCTGCCGCTCGGCCGCTTCGATGTGCGCCAGCAGCGCGTGCGCGAGCAGTTCTTCCTTGTCGGCGAAGTAGTTGTAGAGCACTCCGTCGGCGACCTGCGCCTCCCGTGCGATGGCGCGCACGGTCAGCTTGTCGGTGCGGCGCTGGGCGATGAGCCGCTCGGCGACGCCGATCAGGTGATCGCGCAGATCGGGACTGCTGCTGTCCCGGAGCGCGGCTGCGGTGCGCGGCACCGGCTCTCCCCTCGCGGACGGGTTCTCACGTGCGGATCCGGGTGTTCTGGAAGGTCCGGAACAACCACCGCCCATCCTGCCGGACGGCGACCTTGGTCTGGATGGAGAGGTCCTCGGTGCGGCATTCCTGCGAGCCGGGTCGCAGGACGCAGTTCCCGCTGTTGATGACCACGGCCAGGTCGTCGGAGATGAATTGCACGCTGCGCTCCCGGGGAGCCGACATCCGGGTGCCGGCCATGAAGGTGTCGAAGCCCTGCTGCAGGCTCTCGGCGATGGCGGTGCGCCCGTGCAGGTGGCCGCCCATCACATCGACGAAGTCGGCGTCCTCGGTGAAGGTCGCGGCGAAGGCTGTCCCGTCCTCGCCCCACGCCAGCACCTGCTGCTGCTCGAGCTGGTCCAACGCGGCCCTGTCCTCGTCCCGGTTCATGCGAGTCACCGTCCCATCGTTGTGAACAACTGTTCATGAACGTGTGTTCACGCTATTGAGGCGGCGGCTCGCCGTCAAGCGGTCCTCAGCACTTCGCCCGCCGAACGGCGTCGGCGATCCGACCGCACTCCTCCGATCGGATCAACCGGGTGCTCTGCGGGGAGGGAAAGCCCGTGTTGGTCCACGAATGCCCGGGTCGGGTGCCTAGGGTCGGCGGACCGGCACCAGGTGGGCCCCGGCCGAGAGCCGCCGGCGCCTGGTCCCGCGCCGGAACCGACTGACGGGAGCGCTCGATGATCAACAGACGATGGCACGCAGTGGCCGCCGCGATCGCCGCCGCGGGGCTCGCCCTCAGCGCACCGGCGGCGGTCCAGGCGGCAGTGCCGGTTCCGGCGGCCAAGCCGAAGACGATGCTGCTGGTGCACGGCTACAACCCGGATCCGCCCACCAAGTGCAACGTCTCGACCTGGGACGAAGCTCTGGCCTACTACCAGGAATCAGGCGGCCGCGACCGCTCCACCATGCGCACGATCGGCTACTACGCGGGCGACGCGGAGTACTGCGACGACGTGATCGGCGACGGCAAGGCCACTCGCGAGCGCCCCATCCAGGACATCGCCAAGGACTTCGCCAACCACATCTACGAGAAGTACACCAGCAAGGGCGAGGAGGTCGACATCGTCGCGCACTCGATGGGCGGCCTGATCACCCGCGTCGCGGTGCTGGGCACGCGCGAGGGCTGGAGCGGTTTCCCGCCGAAGGTGGCGGTGGAGGACGTCGTCACGCTCGGCACCCCGCACCAGGGCCTGATCAACGGGTGCGGCAACCCCGATGCTGACCCGAACGACAAGTGCACCCGCCAGTGGAACCAGATGACCCCGAAGGACGAGGGCGGTTCCGGGTTCATCGAGAAGCTGCACGAGTCCGCACCGGGCCGCGCCGACCGCGGACTGGACGATCCGTGGGCCGCTGGGATCGACTGGAGCCTCGTGGGCTCGATCGAGGACGAGACGGTCTCGTACTACTCGGGCATCGACAAGGGCTACTTCGCGCACCAGAAGTACGGCTACGACGAGAACATCGCCGCCGGCTGCTCGGACCCGAACGTCAGCCACGGCAACCTCCGCCAGCTCAAGGGTGCGGGCGGCTTCTGCCTGCGGTACTGGCACCACGGCGCCGACGGTGGCCCTTACACCACCGAGAACGGCTGGTCCCCGCTGAAGGTCGCCTTCAAGGCCGCCACCTACAAGGGGGATGACCTCCCCCGGTGACACCCCGGTCGGTGGCGCGGAAGCCCCCGCGCCACCGACTATTTCGTCACCGTGACGAAGTCGATCAGGTGTGCCACACGGACAGATCACGAGCTGTGGTGGTCTCCGAAACCGCGTCGAAGCGCCGGATCCGGCCCTGCGCGCCGAACCGGGGCCAGCCGGGATCACCGGTGGTCGCGAAGGAGATCCACGCCCCGTGCATCTCCTTCGCCAAGTCCGCTGGCGGCTCCTCCGGACCGAGCAGGGCCTGCGGGCCGCGCAACACCGGCAGGTCGAGCAGGTCGAAGACGAACGGGAGCTCGACCGAGTGCGCCGCGCCGAGCTGACCGTCCACAGCCGACGATCGCCAGGCGAACTCGTAGACGTGCGCGCTGCCGTGGGCTTCGGCAAGCCTGCGCCCTCCTGCGGTGAACATGGCGTCGCCGAGGATCGCCGACCGCAGTTCACCGTCACCAGCGCCTGGACGCTGCGCGCGGTAGGCCGTGATCAGCGCCTCGGGGTCGCGGTGCACCCGGGCGGCGAGTTCGCGGACGTCATCAGCGGTGGAGGACGTCAGTTTGCCCTGCGGCGCGAGGTAGAGGTTGCCCTCCTCGGCGTTGGAGCCCACCAGCAGGTCCACCTCGGCCAGGTCGCTGTCGGCGGGCTGGCGCTCCAGCACCACGTCGAACGGGGTGAGGCCGACCAGCGGGTCGAACTCCCCCGCGGTCTGCAGATCCAGCCCGGTGAGCCCGGGCATGATCTCCACCAGCCGTTCGTCGGGCACGGAATCGAACCCGGCCACGTTCGGTTCGACGCCGAGCACGTATGCCGCAGCGCGTGTCACCACCGCGGCCTGCTCCGGTGAGAACGCGCCGAGGCCGTTGCCGCTCTGCACGATCGCGCGGCGGAACAGCCCTCTCGCCTCGGGTGCGGCCAGCAGTGCGGCGACCAGCGTGGCACCTGCGGACTGGCCGAACAGCGTGACGTTGCCGGGATCACCACCGAAGGCTTCGATGTTGTCGCGCACCCACCGCAGGCCGGCGATGACGTCGAGCAGGCCGCGGTTGCGCGGAGCGCCGGGCACGTCGAGGAAGCCGGTGATGCCCAGCCGGTAGTTGAGCGTCACCAGCAGCACCTCGTCGCGGGCGAAAGCGGTGCCGTCGTAGAGCGGGGAGCGGGTCGAGCCGGAGACGAATCCGCCGCCGTGCACGAACACCATCACCGGCCGGTGCCGGGCGTCTTGCGGGGCCCAGACGTTGGCGGTGAGGAACTCCTCGCCGCGAACCCATCCGGGTCCGAAGAACGGTGACATGTCCAGCGCCGCGAACCCGTCCCGGTTCGGTTGCGGCGCGGTCGGTCCCGGCCGGGTGGCGTCGCGGATCTCCGTCCAGCCCGGGTGCGGGGCCGGAGCGGCGAACCGGCCGGGCGGGCTGGCGTAGGGGATGTCGAGGAAGCGCCGCACGCCGCCACCGGTGCTGCCGCGGAGCGTTCCGGCGGTGGTGGTCACGAGTGACTCGGACACGGGTGGTTCTCCTGTCAGATCCGGTCGAACGGTGCCCAGGCCTTGACGGCGAACTTCTCGCCGTCGCGCGCCACTTCGGCCGCGCCGTGCCCGCCGAGGTGCGCGGGCACCACCAGGCTGTTGGTGTCGGCGGCCTGCTCCAGCAGCCTGCGGCGGGTGGCCCTGGCCGTGGCCGGGTCCTCGCAGAAGCAGCTGTTGGCGTCGGGTTCGACGATCTGCGCGGCGGTGTGCATCAGGTCCCCGACGAACAGCGCCCGGTCGGTGCCCGAATCCAGGCTCAGCACGGCTGATCCGGGGGTGTGCCCCGGTGCGGGGAGCAGCCGCAGGTTGCCGTCGATGACGTGCTCGTCCTCCCACAGCAGGGTTTGACCTGCCTCGTGCACCGGGGCGACGCTGTCGGCGAAGACGTTCTCGTTGCCGCCGCCCAGGGCCGGGTCGTGGCCGTCGGCGGGGTTCCAGAACTCGAAGTCCGCGCGCGGCACCAGGTAGGTCGCGTTGGGGAAGGTCGGCACCCAGTCGCCGTCCTGCAGCCGGGTGTTCCACCCGACGTGGTCGACGTGCAGGTGGGTGTTGACCACCAGGTCGACGTCCTCGGGTCGCACGCCGGCTCGGGCGAGCTCGCCGAGGAAGTCGGTGTCGAGGTGGTGCCAGACCGGTGAGTTGGGTCGTTCCTTGTGGTTGCCGACGCCGGTGTCGACCAGGATCGTCCTGCCCTCGCTGCGCAGCAGCCAGGTCTGGATGGCGCAGATGCACGCGTCGGCGGCGGGATCGACGAAGTCGGGCGCCAGCCACGACTCGTGGTCCTGCCAGCTCTGCGCGGGCAGGTCGGGGAAGAACTGGCCGGGCGACATCCCGACCGGCCCGTAGTACTCGACGATCCGGGTGATGGTGACATCGCCCAGCACGATTTCTCGCATGGCTGCTCCGAAGGCTCTCGGGGGAAGGACCCCACCAGCCTGCGCGCCACTGCCACCGGTGAACCAGCCCCGGCCGTGCGTACCACTGCCAGTGGCAGGCACGGCCGGGGCCTTTCAGCCGAGGACCGCGATCGCTTCGACTTCGACCAGGTGCTCGGGGACGTCCAGGGCTGCAGCGCCGAGCAGCGTGCCCGGCGGGACCGGGGTGATGCCCAGCTTCGCGGCGGCGCGCGACACACCGTCGAGGAACTGGGGCATCTTCTCCGGAGACCAGTCCACGACGTGCACGGTCAGCTTCGCCACGTCGTGGAAGGACGCGCCGACTCCGGCCAGGGCGGTGGCGACGTTGAGGTAGCACTGCTCGACCTGCGCGGCCAGATCGCCCTCGCCGACGGTGGCGCCGTCGGCGTCCCAGGCGACCTGCCCGGCGATGAAGACCAGCTTCGACCCCGTCGCGACCGACACCTGCTTGTAGGCGCCGACCTCCGGGAGCCCGTCGGGATCGACCAGGGTGATGGGCATACCGATCTTCCTCCGTGCTCACTGGTGATTACCCGGAAAACCGTAGGAGGACGTGCACCGCGCGGGAAGAACGCACTTTTCCGTAACCGGGGAACCCCGCGGTGACCCAGCAGGTCAGCGAGCGCGGTGCAGACGCTCGGTGCGCGAGTTCCCTCGACGTGCAGCACGGTACCGGCGGATGCCGGGCCGCGGCCCACTCCTCCCGGTGACGCTGATCTGCTGGCCTCGCCCCGATCCGGTGACCACTGCGGCCGGAACATGCTCGCCACCGCGACATCGCGCTCTCCGGGACCGTCCAGATCCACAATGGACAGTGGGTGCCGAGCGCATCGCACCGCCCGGCCGGACCAGCCCGACCAGGTGATTTTCCCGGTGAACACGGCCAGGTGGCCCGACGCGCGGACGCGCGGAGCGCGTGTGAAGTTGGGCCGCGGTTCAAGATTCGCCGGAACAGGAGGGAATCGTTCGATGCGACTCACGCCTACCACTGCTGTCCAGCTGGAGGGCGATGCCGCGACCTGCGTCGAAGACGACTTCACGGTCGAGCCCTACACCGAGAACTGCCGTCGGGTGTGCGCGCGGGGAGAGCACCTGCTGGTGGGCGTGAGCCCGGGCAACAGCTATTTCAGCGTCGACCTGCTCGCGCGGCTGTTCGCCTGGGCGCACCGGCGGTTCACCGCGGTGGACGTGGTCATCCCGGACACCGCGCTGGTGCACACGCAGCTGGCGCTGGGGCACGAGGCGAAACGAGCCCACCAGCGCAGCCGGGAGGAGTGCAACCGCGTCCACAACCGCGTGGTGCGGGCGTGGAGCCAGGCCGGGCTGGCGGCCGCTCCGCAACGGTGGCACCGGCTTTCGGACTTCACCGACCACCCCCGCTACCAGGCCCTGCTGCGCCAGGCCGAGGACGCGGTCACCCATGCGTCACCACTGCGCGAAGCGTGCCTGCAGACCAGCCGCACCGTGCTGGCGAGCCGGAAGCCCGGCGCGTCGTTCACCGACGAGCAGATCGAGAAGGGCGCCCAGTACGTCGTGGCCGAGCTGCCGTTCATCGTGGACACGCCCAGCATCTTGGGCGTGCCCTCGTCGGTGAGCTTCTACCACCGGCCCGCTGCGTTCATCCGCGAAGTGGTGTCCGCCCGGTGCGGGCTGAGCCCCGCGCCCAACCAGGGATGCGCGCTGATCAGACCGCGCGCAGTTGCCGGGAACGTGCCGCAGCCCAGACGAGCCACCACCTCGTGACCGAGGTGCCCAGCGGCGAAGGGAGCGCAATGTTCACCATCGACGACATCCCGGTGTGGCCGTTCGAGCGCTGGGACCACCAGCTCTCGCCGTGGGTGGCCCGGCTGCGCGACACCGACGAACCCGGCTACCGGGTCCGCACCCACAACGGGGACACGATCTGGCTGGTCACCCAAGCCGCCGTCGCTCGCGCCTGCCTCAGCGACCCCCGGATGAGCTTGCGCGCGGCCGGCGCCGACGACGCCCCACGTCAGGAACCGGTGCGATTCCGGCCGCCGGGCACCCGAGGCGACGCCACCCCGGTGCTGGACCATCCCGCGCTCCGACGGGTGTTCCGGCAGGCCTTGAGCCCGCACGCCGCCGCAAGCCTGCAACCTGCTGCGGCCGCTGCTGCCGAAGACCTCCTGGCCAGCATCGCCCGCACCGGTGGACCCATCGACTTCTACGCCGAGATCGCCGTGCCGCTGCCGTTCCAGATGGCCGGCCGGGCACTGCTGGGCGACCTCAGCGCGGAGCTGCGCCACCGGCTCCAGGCCGACGCCCGCATCGGGCTCACCGGTGTCGGGCACACCCGCGAGGAGATCGAAACCGCCTGGCTGGACTACCACCGGCTGCTCACCGACTGGTACGCCGACCCGGCCCACCTGACCGGTGACCACCTCATGGCCCGCATCCACCACGCCGCTCCCGAACCTCTCTCCGCGCACCACCTGGCAGAGATCGCGGGAATGCTGTGGGCCGCCGGTTACGAGAGCACCGTCGGGTTCCTCACCAACGCCTGCCTGACCCTGCTGCTGCACCCGAAGACCTGGAACGAACTGCTCGATCAGCCCGACCTGATCCCCCAGGCGATCGACGAACTGCTGCGCTACACCCCGCTGGCCACCGGCGGTGCGCCCCGGCTGGTCACCGCGGACGCGCACATCGCCGGGCTCGACCTCACCCGCGGGCAGTGCGTCGCCTTCTCCTACGAAGCCGCCAACCACGATCCCCGCGCCTACCCCGACCCCGACCGGCTCGACATCCACCGCAAGCCCGTCGACCACCTCGGATTCGGGCACGGCCCGCACCGCTGCCCCGGCCACCACCTGGCCCGCATGCAGGTCGAAACCGCGCTGCGCGCCCTGCTGCGCCACCTCCCCACCCTCCACCTCGTCGCACCCGTCGACACGCTCACCTGGCTCACCGGCCAGGTCATCCGAACACCCCACGCCCTTCCCGTGAGCTGGTAGCTGTGCGAGCGCGCAGCGGATGGAAACGAGTTGAACGCCTGTGCACACCTCTCAAGGAATCCCGGCAGTGCCACCGGGCAACGACGCGTCCCGCGCCGCCACCGTGCTCGACGGCCTGCCCGTCCCGCGCGGCAACGCATTCGGCCTGCCCACCGAGTTCGCACGCTCGCGCGACCGGCGGCCCATCTATCGCATGGTGTACCCGGACGGCCACGTGGGCTGGCTGGTGACCGGGTACTCGGCCGCACGCGCGGTGCTGACCGATCACCGCTTCAGCGCCGAGATGCACCGGTTCCGCTTTCCGGTGCCAGGACCGGGAAGCGACCCCGCGGCGCAGCAACCGGGTGCGCTGCACCCGGGCATCTTCCAGGCGATGGATCCTCCCGAGCACACGCGCTACCGCCGGCTGCTCGCGGCGAAGTTCACCACCCGCCGGATGCACCAGCTGGAGGCGAAGATCGAGCAGGTCACCGCAGAGCAGCTGGATCAGATGCAGCGGCAGGGCCCGCCCGCCGATCTCGTCAGCACCTTCGCGATGCCGATCCCGTCCCAGGTGATCCGCCACATCGTCGGTGCCCCCGATTCCGACTGGGGCGCCTTCCACCGGCACGTGGAGACGATGATCGCAACGGACGTCACCTTCGACGACGTCGCCGCCGTCATGCGGGCGGTGCCCGACTTCCTGCGGGATCTCGTGCTGCGCAAGCGCCGCGATCCCGGCGACGACGTGCTCAGCGACCTCATCGCCACGGGCGAACTCGACGACGACGAACTGGTCGGGCTCTGCTGGCTCCTGCTGGAGAACGGGTACACCACCACGGCGAACATGCTCGCGCTCGGCACGCTCGCGCTGCTCGTCAACCCGGAACAGCTCGCGGCGCTGCGCGCGGATCCTTCGCTGGCCGACAAGGCCACCGAAGAACTGCTCCGCTACATCACGATCTTCCAGTTCGGCCTGTTCCGCGCAGCCCGCGAGGACGTCGAACTGGCCGGCCACCTGATCAAGGCGGGTGATGCCGTGACCGTCCTGCAGTCCACGGCAAACCGGGATCCAGCGCACTTCACCGACCCCGACCGCCTCGATCTCACCCGGCCGGCCACCGGGCACCTCTCCTTCGGCCACGGCATCCACATCTGCCTGGGCCAGCACCTGGCCCGCGCCGAGATGCGCATCGCCCACACCGCGCTGCTGCGCCGGTTCCCCTCCCTGCACCTGGCCGCGACTCCTGACGAGCTTTCCTTCCGCACCAGCAAGGTGATCTACGGAGTGCACCGGCTCCCCGTGAGCTGGTGACCCGCCATTTCAGCCGGTGACGCAACTGATCGAGGTGTTGCGGCCTCGGTGAGGCCGGCACCCACTGCCTGGCGCTGCCTACCACTGGCAGGGGCAGGCTCGCCGCAGGCGGGCACGGCATAGTGGAGGCATGAGCGGTTCTGGGCACCTCGGCGAATTCCTGCGAGCACGGCGGGCGCGGCTGCGGCCCGAGGACGTCGGGCTGATCACCCCGCCCGGGCACCGCCGGGTCGCCGGGCTGCGCCGCGAGGAACTCGCGCAGCTGGCCGGGGTCAGCGTCTCCTACTACACGCGGCTGGAGCAGCACCAGTCGGTCAACGCCTCCGACGGTGTGCTCGACGCACTGGCCACGGCACTGCGCCTGGACGATCACGAACGCGCGCACCTGCGGGAACTGGCAGCGCAGCGCCCCCGCCGGCAGAAGCGCCCACCGGCGGAACGCGTCGACGGGTTCACCCGCGAGCTGCTGCAGTCGTTGAAGGACATGCCCGCACTGCTCGTCGGCAGGCGCACGGACGTGCTGGCCTGGACACCCCAGGGACATGCTCTGCTGGCCGGGCACATCGACCCCGCGGCACCGGAGCGCCCCGCCGAGCGACCGAACCTGGTCCGGATGCTGTTCCTGGATCCGCACACCCGCGAGCTCTACGTGGACTGGGAGCACAAGGCACGCGGCCTGGTGGCCAGCCTCCGGCTCACGGCGGGCCGCCACCCCGATGACGCGCTGCTGGCGTCGCTGGTCGGTGAGCTGTCGGTGAAGTGCCCGGAGTTCGTCGCGATGTGGGGCGATCACCGGGTCAAACCCTGCCAGGGCGACGCCTTCCGGCTGCGCCACCCGCTGGTCGGCGAACTCACCATCACCCAGCAGAGCCTCCAGATCCCCCGCGCGCCGGACCAGTCCATCGTGGTGGTCACCGCCGAGCAGGGCTCCAGCTCCGCCGACACCCTGGAGCTGCTTGCCCAGCTGACCGCGAAGAAGCCCACCGGTGCCGACGCGGCCCAGCAGACCCGCGACCGGGCGCGGAACCTGACCTCCTGACCGCGCCTACGGTGCGGCGAGCCAGCCGCGGTGCAGCGCCGGGGAGAGGTCGTGAGCGGCGGAGAGCGCGAGGTTCTCCGCGTCGTGCAGGTAACCCTCCGTGGTGGTCAACGAGGCGTGACCGAGGTCGCGCTGGACCTGGCGGGCTTCCGCGCCCCGGTTCTTGGCGTGGGTGGCGTAGGAGTGCCGGGCCGAATGCGGGTGGATCGTCTCGCGCAGCGGTTCGAGGTGCAGCGCGATGAACGCCGCCTGTTCGGTGGCCAGCAGGTCCCGCAGCCAGCGCGCCCGGGGCGGCGGGGCGTCGGCGGGCGGAGCGAAGGTGGCGCACAGCCGTCGCAGCACGGCTTGCACGTGGGAGACGTGCACCCTGGCTCCGGTGCGGGTGATGAACAGCGGTTCGCGGGACCGGGCGCCGACCTGCCCGGTGCGGGCGGGCACCGTGGCGGGCAGGCGCTCGGCGAGGTAGGCCTCGACGGCGTCGGCCACCGGTGGTGCCAGCGCCACGCGCCGGTCCTTGGCTCCTTTGCCGTGCACCCGCTGGGCGGCCGGCCCGCCGGGTTCCGGCCGGTGGTAGTCGGCGATGTCGATGCCCACCAGTTCCTCCGCGCGCACCCCGGTGCCGATGAGGATCTCGACCATCGCGCGGTCGCGTAGCCCGTGGCGGTGGCGGTCCGCGAGCAGGTAGGCGGCCAGCAGCAGCGCGCGGCAGGCTTCGAAGGACCACAGCACGGTGCTCGACGGGGTCCCGGCGGGGCGGTTGAGGTGCTGGGCGGAGCGGTCGACCAGGGCCACCGGGTTGTGCTCGGCGAGGCCTTCCCGCAGGAGGTACTTGCGGTAGAAGGCCGACACCGCTGAGAGCATCCGCGCCCGGGTGGCGTCGCGGTAGCCTGCGGCGGCCAGTTCGCCGAGCCAGCGCTCGACGTGCTCGACGCGGACCTCGGCGAAGGAGGTGAAGCCGTTGCGCAGGCACCACGGCAGCCATTCCAGGCCGGTGGGCTGGCTTCGGCGGGCGCGGCCCCGGCGCCGGGTGGGGTCCGGTGGCCGGTAGCCGGGGACCCAGTCCAGCGGGATCCCGAGATCGGTGGCGTAGGCCAGGCGGGTGTTCAGCGATGCGTAGATGCGCAGGAACTCCGCGAACCGCTCCTGGCCGCTCTTGCGCAGCTCCTCCTCCAGCGGGGCGATCGCCTTGGTCACGGGCACCTCCTCGGGCATTCGCGGCGGGTTCATGATCGGGCACCGCCGGGTCCGTCCGGCAGCGGGGGCCTGACTGCGGTTCGTGCGCCCGGTTCTGGCGGTGCTGGGCCGGGAAATCAGCCGCCGGCTGTCGCGATGAGACGTCGCAGCGCGTCGTGGGCGGGTGGCCCCCAGGTCGCCTTTCCACCGGGACGGCCGTGCACACCGGCGTCTCCGACGTGCAAGAGCATCAGTGCCTTGATCACCGCGCAGCCGCGGGCACGGCGCAGCATCGCGGCGTCCGCGGCGGGCTGGTAGGCGCGGTGGAAGTGCTCGGCGCCGCCGTCGGGCAGCAGGATCCACGCGGCGGCCAGGTCGTGGGCCGGGTCGCCGGCGCAGAGATCGCCGAAGTCGATCACCCCGCAGATGGTGCCGTCCTCGGTGAGGACGTTGGCCGGGTGCAGATCGCCGTGGAGCCACCGGGCCGGTCCTGTCCAGACCGGTGCTGCCAGGGCGTCCTCCCACACCGCGCGGACCGCGTCCGGATCGGAGATCAGGCCCAGTCCGGTGGCCGAGGCGAGTTGTTCGGCGACCCACCCGGACGCTTCGGCCAGCGGTCCGCCGCGGCCGCGGCCGGCGGGTGCGGCGTCGGGAGCGCTGCGGTGCAGTGCCGTCAGGAAAGCGGCCAGAGTTTCGGCGGCGTCCTCGGTGCGGGTGACCGGAGCCCGGTCGGCAGGCTCGCCCGGCACCCAGGTGGTGACGATCCAGGGCCGCGGGAACAGTTCGGAGGGCTCGCCCAGCCGCTGCGGAACCGGAACCGGCAGCGGCAGGTGCGGGGCGAGCGCGGGCACCCAGGTGTGCTCCTTGCGCAGCAGGACGTCGGCGGACTCCGTGGCCCAGGGCAGCCGGACCGCGAGTTCGTCACCGAGCCGCCACAGCTGGTTGTCCCAGCCGCGCGCACCGAGTTCCACCGGCAGATCGGCGAGATCGGGGTGCTGGTCGCGCAGCAGGTCGCGGATCAGCTCCGCGGTGATCTCGATCTTGGTGTGGGTCATGCGCAGAAACGTACTAGGGCCGCGATCGGCGACCGACCGCAGCCGGTGATCACCTCTTCGGCCTGTCTGCGGGGTCGGGGTGGGTGTTGTGCTCCTACCCCCGGGTCCGGGTGGGCTGCCTACGGTGGGTTCATGGACTCATGGGAGGCGAAGGCGCTGGACAGCCCGCTGGGCGTGTTCCTGCGGGCGCGGCGTCAGCAGGTGCGTCCGGAGCAGCAGGGCCTCGTGCCGGGCGGGTCTCGGCAGGTGGCGGGGCTGCGGCGTGATGAGGTCGCGATGCTGGCGGGGATCAGCACGGACTACTACGTGCGGCTGGAGCAGGGCCGGGAGCGGCATCCTTCGCGCATGGTGCTGGACGGGCTGTCGGCGGCTTTGCTGCTGGACCGCGCCTCGTCGCGGTATCTGCGTGAGCTCGCCGCGGCCGACTACGACGCCGACGTCGGTGGTGTTGTTGAGCCAAGGCGGCTGGATGCGGTGCGTCCGTTGCTCGGCTCGTTGACCGTCCCCGCGATCCTGGTGGACCGCTGGCTCAACGTTGTGGCCGCCAATGCGTTGGGTGAGATGCTTCACGAGGGGTTGGAGCATCGGGAGAACTACGCGCGGATGGTGTTCCTGTCGCCGGGGGCGCAGGAGTTCTTCGTCGATTGGTCCGAGCTGGCCCACTGCATGGTGGCGGCGTTGCGCGCCGGCGCCGGTTCCGAGTCGGGTTCGGGCCGGTTGGAGCGGCTGGTGGGTGAGCTCGCCGTGGCCAGCGAGGTGTTCAGCGCCACCTGGGCGCAGCACGAGGTGTACGAGAAGGCCGTCGACCGCAAGCGGCTCCGGCACCCGCTGGTCGGCGCGCTCGCGTTCGACCAGCACGTGCTGGAACTCCCCGACAGCGACGGTCACCGGATCTGGGCCTACCACCCCACCGACGACGCCACGGAAGAAGCGCTGGTGCGCCTCGGATCGCTTGCCACGTTGTCGGCTTCCACGTTCACCACCCGAGAGGAGAGCACATCATGACGCCTCCTCGGACCTCTCTCGGAAGACGGCACCTGGGTTCGCTGCAGGTACCGGAACAGGGCACCGCGGACGATCTCACCGAGATCGCCGGAAACCGCTACTGACACAGGAAAAGGCATGCACGTCATCACCGGAGCCAGCGGCCGCACCGGCCGCGCCGCAGCAGCGCACCTGCTGGAACAGGGCCACAACGTACGAGCAGTCGGCCGCGACCCGCGCAACCTCGCGCACCTCGCCGACCGCGGAGCTCAGATCCACCAGGCCGACCAATCCGATCCCACCGCGATGGCCAACGCCCTCCGAGAGGCCGATACCGCCTACTTGGTCATCCAGCCCAACTACATCCCCGACCACCCCGACTTCGCCGCCTTCCAAGACCAGGCGGCAGCCGCGCTCACCGACGCGCTCGCCCGATCCGGAGTGCGCCGTGTCGTGGCTTTGAGCAGCTGGGGAGCACAACACCCCAGCGGTACCGGTCCCGTCGCAGGTCTGCACCGCTTCGAGAAGCGCCTCTCGGCCGTTCCCGGAGTGGACATCACGTGGCTGCGCGCGGGCTACTACATGGAAAACCTCCTGGACCACCTCGATTCCGTGCGCACCCGCCGCCGGATCATCGCGCCGTTCGACCCCGACGTGCCGCTGCCGCTGATCACCACGACCGACGTCGGCACCGCCGCAGCCGAGGAACTGACACGGCCGCAGATCGGGACACGAATCCGAGAACTGCAAGGCGAACGAGACGTGACCATGAACGAGGTCGCACAGGCGATCGCAACAGCGATCGACGCACCCGTGACCTACGAGCGCTGCACCGTGGAGGCCTTCCACGAGCAGCTGCGCGAAGCCGGCGTGTCGGACAACGTCGCCGCGATGATGACGGAGGTCCCGCACGCTGTGAACACCGGTCACCTGCGCATGACCCAGCCACGGACCGCAGGAACGACCACCCCGACATCGCTGGAGACATTCATCAGGACCGAATTCGTGCCCGCACTCAACGCCTCCTGACCGGCCCTGCGAAAACGCTGGGGAATGTCCTTCCACCCACAGACCGGCAGGACCGGCGTCGGAGAGGCCTGACAAGGCGGATGTCTCCTGGAAGTCGTCGAGGGCGCCCATCCATGAGCGGTCGATCTGTTCCTCGTCGAGTTCGGACGGGTGGCGCAGCGGGCGCAGCCCGCTTCCGGTGCCTCACCGCTGGTGGCGGGCGCGATGCCGCCGCACGGCATCCCTGTTGGCGCACACCCGGGTGCAGTAGCGCTGCCGGCCTCCCCTGGTGAGGTCGACGAAGGCCTGCGCGCATTCCGCGAGTGCGCAGCGGCCGAGGCGGTGCATGCCGTGCTCGGTGAGGTGCTTGGCCGCGGCCACCGCGGTCACGGCGCGGATCATCGCCGCCAGCGGTACGTCGTCGTCGCGGTAGTGCAGGTGCCAGCCCGAACCGTCGTGGTCGGTGATCCGCGGGTAGGCGGCCGCTTCCGCGAGAAGCTCGTTGAGCAGGGCGACCCGTTCTTCCTCTGTCCGCGCGTCGATCACGGCGGTCCACCGCTGCGTGAAGCGCGAGACTTCCTCCAGATCGGCGTCGGACGCCCTCGCGCGGCTGCCGAGACCGAGTTCGTTCCACCGGTCGGCCAGTTCCTCCGGCCGCAGCGGCGGACGATTCACGAGGTCGGTCGCGAGCCGCAGCGCGTCCCGGTAGTAATGGTTTTCCTGCACAAGGGTATTACAACATAGTGTAGGCATGCCTAATGCGATCTTCGGTGTCCGATGAGCGCCGGCCTCGTTTCCGCGACGTCGCGGACCGGAACCGGGCGGCTCGTCCTCGCTCTCGGCGGGCTCTCGGCCGCATCTCCTTTCGCCACCGACATGTACACCCCTGGCTTCCCTCAGATCCTCGCCTCCTTCGGCACCTCGGGAACCGCGGTTCAGCTGTCCCTGACGGCCTGCCTGGTCGGGCTCGCCACCGGTCAGGTCGTTCTCGGCCCGCTCAGCGACGCGATGGGCCGGCGGCGCCTGCTGCTGATCGGTTCGATCCTGTTCACCGTGCTGTCGTCGGCCTGCGCGCTCGCGCCGTCCATCGCGGTGTTCAACGCCGCTCGACTGCTGCAGGGAGTCGCCGGCAGCGCGGGGCTGGTCATCGGCCGGGCCGTCATCAGCGACAGGTTCACCGGTGCCGGTGCAGCGCGGCAGCTCTCGGTGCTGAGCGTGATCGCCATGACCGCGCCGGTGCTGGCGCCGGTGGCCGGAGGTCTCCTCCTCGGCGTCGGTTCCTGGCGGCTGGTGTTCCTGGCGCTGGCCGCGAGCGGGCTGTTGTTGTCGGTCGCGGTCTGGGCGTGGGTTCCTGAATCCTTGCCCGTCGAACAGCGCCGGTCCGGTGGCCTGCGCGCTGCGGTCGTGGCGATGGGCGGACTGCTGCGGCGTCGCGAACTGATCGGCTACCTGCTCGTCATGGGCTGCGGCCTGGCGGCCTTGTTCGCCTACATCAGCGGTTCGCCGTTCGTCTTCCAGAGCGTCTACGGCCTGTCCTCGGCCGGGTACGGCCTCGTCTTCGCCACCAACGCCGTCGGCACGGTGGCGGCAGGTGTCCTGTTCGGACGGCTGGCCCGTCGGGTGCGGCTCAACACCCTGCTCGTCGTCGGGGTGGCCGTCATGGTGGTTTCCGTGGTGGGCCTGGCGGGCTTGCTCTCCGCCGGTGTCAGCACGTTCTCCGGTACCTGGGTCTGCCTGTTCGGCGTGACGTTCGGGTTCGGGTTGGTGCTGCCCGCGGCGACGACGATCATCCTCGCCGTGGGCGGTGCTGCCCCTGGTGCGGCTTCCGGGTTGCTCGGCGGAGCCCAGTTCGCACTCGGCGCCGTGGCCGCACCTCTGCCCGGTGTTCTGGGCAGTACCACTGCCGCGTCCATGACCGCGGTGGTGCTGATCTTCGTCCTCGTCTCCGCGCTGGCGCTGGTCGTGCTCGCCCGGCCGTGGGAGGGCCACGGCGAACCGGTCGGCCGAAGCTGAGGACGTGGCTGGGGGCCTGACGGGGCGATCAGCTCTTCTCCGGTGCGCCGATCAAGGTTCTGGGACACCACGTCATTTCGTCACGGTGACGTATGAGAAGGCTGAGTGCCATTCCCCCGCCCTGGCCCCGAGCCCAGTCAGAACGGGCACCCCTCGCGACCAAACGGCACCCAGTTCAGGGGGTGACAGCCCTGCGCTCCGGGGGCCTGCGGCCCCATCCGAGTTTATATCCATAATCCTCCTTATTTATATGACGTCGATCCATCATGACACTCGGCATGGTTTTGGATTGAAACCTCGAAGTTGATGTTAGAGTTTTGGAACTGAAACTTGGTGGCTTGAGAAAGTGCAGGTCATGGCGGTATGAGTGCCGAGGTGGATGGCTTGGAAGGCGCGGAGATCACCGATGGGCAGGGGCGGGTGACCGCTCCGGCACGCAGGGGCAGCCGGGAGCAGCGGCGGGAGGTGACGTTGCGAGCCCTGGCTGCCGGGGAGGAGGCCTTCTGCGCTTACTGCGGGCAGGTGCTGCCGCCGCTGCCGCCTCGGGGCGGCCGGCCGACCCCCTACTGCCCCGCCGATCCCGATCGCTACGGCAACTGGGGCGCCAAGACCATCACCTGCGCGATGCTCGATGAGCACCGCGAGATCTGGGTGCAGGTCTACGGCCCGGATCAGCCGATGACCCGTTTCGACGTGCACACGCTCGACGAACGTCTGACCGTGCTGCACTCCGCGCTGGACCCGGTGCGCCAGGAGGTCGCGGCCCTGCAGGCCCACACCGCCGGGGAGCTGGCCTCTGCGCTCGCCGCTCGCGAGGCGGCTGAGAGCGAACGCCAGCAGGCCGTGCAGGCCGCGCGCTCAGCTGAGGTCGCCCGTGAGCAGGCGGCTTCCTCGGCCGAGCTGGCGCGCAGCGAGGCCGAGGAAGCCCGGAAGGAACGAGCGGCCGCCGAGGAGCAGGCCCGCCGGGCGGAATCCGAGCGTGACCGAGCATTCGCCGAACGTGATGAGGCGCAGCAGGCGGCCGAGAGCGCTCGCAGTGACCGGCAGCGGGCTCTCGCGCAGCTCACCGATGCCCAGGACCGCATCACCGAGCTGCAACGAACTCTGGCCGATGAGCGTGCTGTCGGGCTCGAACGGCTCGATCAGCTGCGTCGTGAGGAGGAACAGGTTCGTCAGGAACTGCGCGCTGCCCTGACCGAGAACGGTGAGCAACGGTTGCGCGCTCAAGCCGAGGAACACGCTCTGCGGCTGCAGAACGTTCAGGACGCTGCTGATCGGCGCATCGCGAAGCTGACCGATCAGCTCGCCGAGGCCGCTCACAACTACGCAGGCAACCTGGCTCCGCTGCACGGCCAGCTCGATTCCCTGCGCAGCGAGGCCGCCCGGTGCCGCGAGGCCGAAGCGGCCGCGCGCCGGGAGCTGGCGGAGCTGAGGAACCGGATCGCCAGTGCGCTGGACAGCGCCGGGGACGACGCCGCGCTGCGAAAGCGCGTCGAGTCGGTCCTGGAGCCCGGCGATCCGGCTGCCGATCGCGCACCGGGATCGTCACAGTGACGAAACTGGGTGGTGTGGCTGGGAGCGTGATCTTGACCTGGTTGCCCGACGTTGCAGGCCGAGTCAGGCATTGTCGCGCGGAATGCGCATTCCGCGTGGAACAGCTGTCCGGAGAAAATCAATGCGAAAGCGGAATCCGGCGAGTTCCTTTGGCGGAATCAGCGGGGTTGCATTCTGCGTGTGATGCCGGTCCGATCCCCCGGTTTCTCGCCTCGATGTGCACACCGATGCGGAAGTAAAAGCAAATCGCGAATCGAGGCCGCGCTCCTGCGCTGGAAACGTCGAACCGGCTTTATCTCGGCGTTTTCGGGCATCGGAGCCGCGGGCGGTAGCCCTGTTCCCGCGTATCACGCGGGTCTGGCGTGTGAGGATGCATTCGGGCTCGGAATGAGATCGCCCCCGGTATTGCGATGGATCTCCGCTGGAACGTCTTTCCGCACCAGAAAGTGATGTTGCCGGTCCGGGCCGGTCTTTTCCGCCCGGTTGGCGATGCCGGTGCGATTCGGGGTTGGGGGCGGGCGGCTTCGGGTGCCCGGCTAAGGTCCGGGGTGAATCGGGTGCCTGTACCGGAGGTGGGAGTTGTCGGGGAACCGTCCGAGTGCGCAGGAGCTGGCCGCAGCGGAGGGGGCGAGGATCCCGGACGTCCTCTCCCCCGGTCTGCGCGTGCTGTTCTGCGGGATCAACCCCGGATTGTGGTCGGGTGCGACCGGGCACCACTTCGCCCGCCCGGGCAACCGGTTCTGGCCGGCGCTGCACGCTTCCGGGTTCACGCCGCGGCTGCTGGCGCCCCACGAGCAGGACGAGTTGCCGGGTTTAGGCCTGGGAATCACGAATTTCGTGGCGCGGGCCAGTGCGCGTGCCGCCGAGTTGTCCGATGACGAGCTGCGCGCCGGTGGCGTGGCGCTGGCGGCGAAGGTGCGGCAGTACCGCCCGCAGTGGGTGGCGGTGGTGGGGATCACCGCCTACCGGGTGGCTTTCGGTGAGCGGCGGGCGACGGTGGGCCGTCAGGACCGGCTGATCGAGGGCGCGCAGGTGTGGGTGCTGCCCAATCCCAGCGGTCTCAACGCGCATTGGACAGCGGGCACGCTGGCCGCGGAGTTCCGGCAGTTGCGGCAGGCTGCGCTGCCCGAGCCGCCGGCCGATCGCAGCGACCGCGAAACGGCCCGCTAGGCGACGTGCGCGGGGCGGTGGCCCGCATCCGCGCGGTGCGGGCCCGCCTTCCCCCGCGGATCAGTTCAGAACAGGCCGGGCTCGATGCTGCCCATTCCTTCGAGCAAGCGCATCGCCATCGGTTTGGCGGGCACGATCTCGGCCGCTTCGAAGCGGGAGATCTCGGACTCGGGGACGCCGGTGGCGTCGGACAGCCTGGTCTTCGTCCAGCCCTGCTCGGTGCGGATGAGGGTCACCAGCCGCACCAGGTCTTCGGTGTCGTGGGGGTGTTCGGTTTCCTGCTCGACCTGCGCTGGGCGGTCGCCGCCATCTGGCATGGATGTTTCTCCTCGTCGTTGGTGCCCGCGCCGGCCGGCGGGCGGCTGCGGACACGCTACCGGAGTGGATCTTTCTGTCTCCGTCCGTAGGTTCGGCGGCGCCGTGATCGCGGGCCGGGTTGTTCCGGTGTGGACGATCAGCGGAGCCTGGTAGGTGTTTGCGCTGGTGGAACGCCGATTCCGCTATTCGCGCCACGCCTGGTGGAGCAGTCGGTAGCGCTGAATGGCCGATTCAGCACTGGGCGTGATCGCCGGGGAGAGCTAGGGAACACGGGGGTGTGCTTTATCTGTCCGTTACCGGTAGGGTCTGATCGGCTGGATCGGGAAGACCCCGTTCCGGTGACACTGGCCGTTTGCTCCCTCGCAGAGTCGATACGGATGACTATTCAAGACGACATTGCTCGACCGTGGTTCCAGCCGGCGCTCCCGACGGCGGCCCAGCAGGCGCCGCGTCCCGACGCCGGGCCGCCGACAACTCGCATCGTCGGTCAGCTGCCGTTGGACGAGGTGATCGTTCCCACTCGACCGGTTCCCCCACCCACGATGGCCGACGCGCCGGAGCGGGTGGAGGTCACCCAGCCCTACATTCCCGCGATCCGCGATGAGCAGCCCGAGTTCGCCAAGCGGCTCAACCCCGATCCCCCGGCGGCCTCGCCGGTGTTGACGGGGCCGCAGCCGGCAGTCGCGCCGCCGCAGCCCAAGCCCGCCTCGCGGCCCGCCGCGAAGGCACCGGCGGCTCCGGCGAAGAAGCGCAGCCTGGTGCGGCGCGTGGTGCGGCGGATCATCGGACCGGACCTGTTGCGCAAGGACCCGCCGAAGAAGCGGCGCTGACCCCGAGCGTCAACAGCGGTGGCCTCGGCCCTGGCGCAGACCTGCATCCTGCGCCGGGACCGGGGCCACTGTCATTCCCACTGCCCGTTCTGCCCGGCCGGTCGTCTGAGTTGATCGGGTTCGGGTAGGGTGCCAGGCATGCGTTCCTGATCTCGTCCTTCCCCGCGTCCGAGGCGTGCTGCCCGGCGGGGTGCTGCGCGTTGACGGGTCGGGTTCATGTTCTGTCGTTTTTCCGGGCGCGCCTCTGCTGGGGCGCGCGGGCCTCCTCCTCGACGGGTGATCGCTGGTTGAGCATCCCGTTGATGGAGGAGGACGACGATGATCGATACCCGTCTTGCCGGTCGGACCGTGCTGGTCACCGGAGGTTCGGGGAATGTCGGTGCGGCGATCAGCCGGGCGTTCGCCGCTGAAGGCGCGCGCGTGGCGGTCCACTACCTCGCACAGGACACCCCCGCGCCCGAGCACGTCGAGTGGGCGCACATCACGCCCGCGAGCTCGGCGGCCACCGAGCTCGCCGCCGAGCTCGGCAACGGTTCTTTCGCCGTGAGCGAGGATCTGGCCGAACCGGAGGGGCCGCGGCGGCTGGTGCGGGCGGTGGTGGAGCAGGCCGGTTCGGTGGACGTGCTGGTCAACAACGCCGCGCACTGCGAGCTGCCGGACTCGGTCGATTCGCTGACCGCCGGGTCGCTGGAGCGGCACTACCGGGTCAACGCCATCGCTCCGGCGGTGCTGATCACCGAAGCGGTGCGCTCGCGGCGCGAGAGCGGGCAGTTGTCGGTCGTCAACATCACCACGGACGCCGCGCGGGCGTTTCCCGGTCAGACCGGCTACGGCACCTCGAAGGCGGCGCTGGAGGCGCTGACCCGGTCGATGGCGCTGGATCTGGCGGCTCGGGGCGTCCGGGTGAACGCGGTCGCGCCGGGGCCGGTGCAGACCGGGTGGATCGGTGCCGAGGAGATCGATGCGGTGACCGCGATCGTGCCGATGGGCCGGGTCGGTGAGCCCGATGACATCGCCGATGCGGTGGTGTTCCTGGCTTCGCACCAGGCGCGCTGGATCACCGGGCAGGTCCTGCAGGTCGCCGGCGGCCACGCGTTGTGACCGGGAGCCGGTCCGCGCCACCGCCGGAGAGCGGTCGCGCGGACCGGCGGGCGCGGACCCGGGTCAGGCGCGGGCGTGCCAGCGGCCGTCGGTGCGGGTGATGCGCACCGGGTGGTCGAAGCACTTGCTGATGTGGTCGGTGGTGATCACCTCGTCGACCTCGCCGGAGGCCAGGCACTGGCCGTCGCGCAGCAGCATGGCGTGGGTGGTGCTGGCGGGCAGTTCTTCGAGGTGGTGGGTGACCAGCACGGTGGCCAGCTGCGGGTGTTCGGCGCGCAGGTCGTCGAGGCTGGTCAGCAGTTGTTCGCGGGCGGCCAGGTCGAGTCCGGTGGCCGGTTCGTCGAGCAGCAGCAGGCGCGGCACGGGCATCAGGGCGCGGGCGATGAGGGTGCGGCCCCGCTCCCCCTGCGAGAGGGTTTCCCAGCGGGCTTGGGCTTTCTCGCTCATGCCGAGGGTGCTGATCAGCCGGTCGGCCTGGTCGGCCTGCTGCTGGGTCGGTTGCCAGCGCGGGACGAGTTCGGTGGTGTTGGTGACTCCGGTGAGCACGACGTCGCGGACCCGCAGCGGGCTGCGCAGGGGGTGGCGGGGGTTGATGTGGCCGACGTAGGAGCGCAGTTGGCGCATGTCGACGCGGCCGAGCCGGTGGCCGAGGACGGTGACGCTGCCGCGGGTGGGGTGGTTGATGGCGCCGAGCAGGTTGAGCAGGGTGGTCTTGCCCGCGCCGTTGGCGCCCAGCAGCGCCCAGTGCTGGCCGGGGTGGACCTGCAGCGACACCGAGCGCAGCAGGTGGTTGCCGTCGCGGACGACGTCGACGTCGTCGGCGTGCAGGACCGGGCCGGTGTCGGTGGGCCGGGAGTCGATCAAGGAAGGTGCCTTCCGGGCGGGATCGCTGCGGGTCGCGGCGCGCGAGGGGTGGCTGCGCGCAACGGCTCCGGTGCAGGCGGACAGGCGGTGTTCGGACTGTAACAACTGATCGCGGCGGCTCTCGCGATGTGGGTTGGTTTGCGGTGGTGCGGGCCGTGCTGACTACGCTGGCGGCGCAAGAACCACACATTTCGCATCGAGGGATTCATGCCGCCACCTTCCGCGCACCCCGGCTCGCCGACGCTGGCCGACAGCGTGCGACTGGCCGAGGACGGAGTGCACATCCTGGACCGCAGGGTGTTCCCGTTCGAGCACCGCTGGGTGCACGCCCGAACCGTTGAAGAGGTCGCCGTCGCGATCGAGGACATGGTGACCCAGTCCTCGGGCCCGTACTTCGCGGTGCTGTGGGGCATGGTGCTGGCGGCCCGCGAGTCCGCGGGCGCCGATCCCGACACCGCGCGGGCGCGGCTGCGCGCCGCCGGTGACCGGCTGATCGCCACCCGCCCCACCAACGACCAGCCGCGCAAGGCCGTGGAGTGGGTCATGTCGGCGGTGGCCGAGGGCGGTGATGACGTGGCCGCCGCGGCGCTGGCGGGTGCGCAGGCCGGTGACGCCGATTACCGGCGCCGCAGCCGGGAGATGGGCCGTGCCGGTGCGCGGCTGCTGCCGCAGGGCGCCCGGGTTCTGACGCACTGCTGGGGTGATCTGTACCTGGTGGGTCTGGTGGAGGCGGCGCTGGAGGCGGGTTTGAAGCCGTCGTTCGTGTGCACCGAGACCCGCCCGTACCTGCAGGGCGCGCGGTTGACCTCGCACACGCTGGCCGAGATGGGTGTGGAGACCACGCTGGTCACCGATGCGATGCCGGCGTCGCTGATGCGCGCCGGGGAGATCGATGCGCTGGTGACCGCCAGCGACCGGGTCACCATGGACGGGCACGTGATCAACAAGGTGGGCACGTTGCAGCACGCGGTGGCCGCGCAGGCCTTCGGGGTGCCCTTCCACGCCTTGTGCCACGCCCCGGATCCGCACTCGGCGACCGGCGCGGACGTGCCGATCGAGTACCGCGACGGCGACGAGGTGCTGCACACGCTGGGGCGGCGCAGCGCCACGGATCTGGTCCGCGGGCTCTACCCGGCGTTCGACGTGACCGATCCGCAGTTCGTGACCACGGTGGTGACCGATCGCGGGGCGTTCACCCCGGAGCGGTTGCCGGAGTACTTCGGGGAGGAATCGCGGTGAGCGTGCGGGTTGCGGCCCGGTGGGTCGTGCTGGACATCGAGGGCACGCTGACGGCCACCAGCCAGGTGCACGTGGTGCTCTATGACTACGCGCGGCCGCGGTTGGGCCCGTGGATCGACGAGCACGGCTCCGATCCGGTTGTCGCCGAGGCGGTGGAGCAGGTCAAGGCCGAGGCGGGCCTGGATTCCGGTGCCGGTACCGGTGAGGTGGTGGCGGTGCTGCACTCCTGGATGGATGCCGACCGCAAGGCCACGCCGCTGAAGACGTTGCAGGGGCTGATCTGGTCGGACGGCTACGCGCGGGGCGAGTTGCGCACCGACTACTTCCCGGACGTGGTCCCGGCGTTGCGGGACTGGCGGGGCAGGGGCGCGCGGTTGGCGGTGTTCTCCTCGGGTTCGGTGGCCGCGCAGGTCGCGTCGTTCTCCAACACCACCGCGGGTGATCTGCGGGAGCTCTTCGCCGGTCATTTCGACACGGTCAACGCCGGGCCGAAGCGGGAGCGCCCGTCCTACGAGGCGATCGCCGGGCAGCTGGGTGCGGTGCCGGGTGAGGTCGTGTTCTTCTCCGACGTGCCCGCCGAGCTGGATGCCGCGGCGGCGGCGGGCTGGCTGACGGTGGGGCTGGCGCGGGACGGGGAACCGTTCGCCGACGCCGATTTCGGGGCGCACCCGGTGGTGGCGGGTTTCGACGAGGTGGAGCTTGAGGTGATCGTGTGAGCGGCGAGCTGGAGCGGGCCGGGGCGGCGCTGGCCGCGGAGTCGGCGCGGATGGCGGGGCTGGGCTGGATGCGCGGCACGTCGGGGAACCTGTCGGTGACGTTGGGGCGCGCACCGCTGCGACTGGCGGTGACGGCAAGCGGCCTGGACAAGGGCGAGCTGACCGCCTCGGACGTGGTGGTGGTCGACGAGGCGGGCGCGGCGGTGCCCGACCAGCCGAACCCGGATCAGCGGCCCTCGGCCGAGGCCGGGCTGCACGCGCGGATCGCGGCGGTGGCCGGTGCGGGTGCGGTGGTGCACGTGCACATGCTTTCGGCGGTGGTCGCCGGGCAGCGCTGGCCGGAGGGCGTGGTGCTGCGCGATCTGGAGATGCTCAAGGGCCTGGGGCGCCGCGACGACGATGTGATGACGGTGCCGGTGGTGCCCAACAGCCAGGACATGCGGGTGCTGGGTGATGCCTTCGAGGCCTCCTTCGACGCCGCGACGCCTGCGGTGGTCGTGGCCCGCCACGGGGTGTACGTGTGGGGGCGGGATCTGGTGCAGGCCCGGCACCGCACCGAGTGCTTGGACTGGTTGTTCCGGTTCACCTTGGCCGCGAACGGAATTCAGGAGGGTGTGGCATGACGTTGCTGACCGTGTGGCCCGACACCGACCCCGGCACCGTGGAGGTGCGCACGGAGGATCCGGTCGAGATCGCCGCGCTGCTCAAGCGGTTCGGGGTGCGCTTCGAGCGCTGGGAGCTCAAGGAGCTGCCCGAGGGGGCGAGTTCGGAGCAGGTGCTGGAGGCCTACCGCGCGGAGGTCGACCGGGTCATCGATGCCGAGGGCTACATCAAGGTCGACGCGGCGGTGATGGCGCCGCGCGATGACGATCCGCAGTGGGCCGAGCAGGCCAAGGCGGCTCGGGAGAAGTTCCTCTCCGAGCACACCCACGACGATGACGAGGACCGGTTCTTCGCCCGCGGTGCGGGGGTGTTCTACCTGCACCTGGAGGACAAGGTCTACGGGGTGCTGTGCGAGGCGGGTGATCTGCTGAGTGTGCCGGCCAACACCACGCACTGGTTCGACATGGGGGTGCGCCCGGACTTCGTGGCGATCCGCTTCTTCCACGACGAGGACGGCTGGGTGGGCGATTTCTGCGACACCGACACCGCCGAGCGGTTCCCGTCCTTCGACGAGCTGATGGCCTCGCGCTGATCATCACCGGGCGCCGGGTGCGGACCTCGTCCGCGCCCGGCGTTCGTGTTCCCGGCCTCGCCCGCGGGCGATCACCGGTTTTCCCGGTTTTCCCGCCGAATGTCGTAGGGATGATCAACAATCTCCTGGCATGGGATGGATCGGGATCGCCACGGGCCACGAGATCACCGTCGAGGGCGCGCTGCGTCCGGTGCTGGCCTGCCGGACGGCTGCGGGCCGCGTGCTGGCGAAGGTGCCGGCCAACGTCAAGAAGGACCCGGCCGCGGTGCGGCTCGCCGCCCTCTGCGACCGGGTCGGCGAGCACGCGCGGGCCGTGCACGACCAGGTCGAGTCCTGGATGGTGCGGTCCCTGCCCGTCCCGGCCGCGGTGCTGGCGGCCGTGTGGGACGACCCGGTGTGGCGCGAGACGCTCACCGACCTGGTCATCGCCCCGATCCTCGACGGCACGCCCGACCTCGGCCGCTGCGCGCTCCTGCGTGAGGGTGCGTGGGCGGGCGCCGACGCCTTCGCGATCCCGCACCCGCTGCTGCTCGGCGAGGAGCTGCCCGGCTGGCGGGCGCGCGATCTCGGTCAGGTCGTCGAGCAGGTGGACCGCGAGGTGTGGAGGCGTCCGGCGAGCATGGACCGCGCGTTCGGCGTGGTCGACACCTTCGGATACCTGGACGCCCAGTACGAGAGCGGCGCCGCGTTCGAGCGCCGCGTGCACGAGCTGGGCGGGCGCCTCAAGCGGGACAGGGCGCGGTTCACCGTGCATGCGCCCGAGCCGCTCGGCATCGAGATCGACGTGGACTGGAGCGGGCCGATGAGCCCGGCCTACATGGCGTGGCTGAGCTTCACCTCGGACGGCCGGGAGATCGGCGACATCGCCTGGTCCGAGGGCATCCGCATACTCATGGGCTTGTACGCCAAGCGCACCGTGGACGACGCGGAACCGGCGATGGAACCGGCCGAGGCCTACGCCCGCTACTGCGAGGTCCACCAGGGCGAGCCCGGCACCGTGCAGACCTCCGGCATCACCGCCCCGACCCGCGCCGTGCTGCTGCGTGCCGGTGCGGTCATGCCGGGCGCGGCTGCCGGCTCCGAGGAGGACACCTGCGTCGCGGTCCGCTACGAGCACCCCGTCCTGGACGAGCCGGTCATCGAACTCCTCCGTCGCGCGGCGGTCAACGGCGACAAGGCCGAGAAGTCGCTGCACGGCCTGGCCCCGGTGGCGGAGACCGACGTCGGCACCGTGCACGCGGGCCCGCTGGGCTTCCTCGCCTCGGCCCTGCACGCGCACCCGGCGCACCGCACCCACATCCTGGCCGCGCACACCGACCTGCAGGCCGCCCGCGGTCTGGCTGCCCGCAGGCCCGGCTTCGCGCGCACCGCGCTGAGCCGTACCGGTGAGGCCTTGGAAACCCGCGCGCCCGAGCTGCTGCCGCTGTTCTACGAGGAGTGCGCGCTGATCCTGGCCGCTGTGGGCAGCGACCGCTTCGCCGCCGCGTTCTTCGAAAAAGCCCGCGCGGCCGAGGAAACGCGCGCACTGCTGGTCGACGAGACCGCGCTCATCGCGGCGCACCTGACCGCGGGAGCGGACGTCGCGGCAACGGCCACGCTCAAGAAGCACCGCAAGCGTCTCGGGGCCCGTCATCCGGAGCCCGACGCGTACCGCTGGCAACGCAGCCTGCTCACCGCGTGGTGCGAGGAAGTCCCCGACGGCGCGGACGGTGCGCTGGTCCTGGCCGAGGGCTGGGCGGCGCTGGCTAAGGCCGCCGGGCACGCACTCGGCGGGCCCGAGGACGAACGCGCCGTGCGGGCCTTGCTGGCCAGCGGCTGCATGCAGTCGGCACCGCAGGCCCTCTGGAAGTTCGTCCTCCCGCTGCTCGGCGCGATGACGCGGGCGGATGCGGGCATCGGCCGCGCACTGCTCGGCATCCTGCCACTGCCCGCCAAGGACACCCCCAAGGCCAAGAGCGCGGCGGTGTCGCTCCTGCTCGCCAACCTCGCGGGCGCGGGCATGAGCACCCCGTTCACCACCTCCCCCGGGCTGGCGGGAACAGCTGTGCAGGAGTGGCTGGGCCGTTTCCTGAAGCTGTACGCAGGGCTCGCGCTGCCCGTCGCCGGTCTGGGCGATCTCCTGCACGACGCTGGTGCGCGGCTGCGGGCGGAGGGCCTCACCTGCGGCGACCACGAGGCGGTGCTGGGCGTGGACGAGGACGAGGTCAACCGCTGGGAGGAGACCGCCGCCGACCTCCCGCTGCTCGATCTCCTCCTGGAGCGCGGCGTGCCGCTCGCCCGGCCCCGGCTGCTGCACACGTTCAAGCTGTACGACCGGCTGGCGGCCGGAGTGGGCACCGATCTGGCCGCCGTCGCCGCCGACCCGGACTGGGCCGCGGTGTTGCGCGACGCGGTCGTGGGCAACGTGACCAACCAGCTCAACGTGACCGAGCCCGCCGTGGCGAAGCAGACCGCTCCGGAGACCGTGCGGGCTCTGACCGCGACACCGGGAACGGCGCGGATCGTCGCCGAGATCCTGGCCGAGCACGCCCAGCGGGTCCCGCACCAAGGACTTCCCGACGCGCACGCCGCGTTGTGCGACGCCGAGCGGTTCACCGTCCCCGGAGTCCCGGCTCTCCTGCTGGAGAGCGTCCGGACGATCGCGACCGGGACGGACCCGGCCCGCGCGCTGGCCGCCACGCTCAGCGGCGGTGTCCTCGACGAACTGGAGTTGCCCGCCTTCGTTCCCGGCCACGTCAGCACCATCACCGACTACCTGGAGGAGAGCGGCACCGATCTGCTGCTGATCGAGGCCGGCCGGCTCTGGGAGCACAAGTTCCGCGCCTCGGTGGTCACCCCGGACGGAGTCGGCCCGTCCCACGGCTTCGGCACCTACGAGTACGTCTCGAGCCGGTCCCACGAGCGCACCGAGGCGCGTGACCTCTACGACCGCTGCCTGATCGCCGTGAACGGCCGGGTGACCGTGCTCGATCACGGCGGCCCGCACTGCCCGCACGGCAGCGCGCACCCCGCCGCTGGTCGCGTCGTAGCGGCCGACGGCGAACGTGTCGTCTTCCCCGGTGGTGCCGAGGCCACCGTGTGGCGCGGCCGGGGCCGGGTCATCGAGCTGCGGGACCCGGCCGGGCGGAGCATCGGCCGCTACGTCCGCGGCTGGGGCCGGGTGCCCGAGCACGACGGTGCCGAGAACATCGGCACGGTCGAGCACCACCGCTACGCCTCCGGGACCCGGCTGGTCGCTCCTCCCGGCTGGTGGTCGGCGATGCGGCCGCGCGACCCCGAAGGTTCCAGGGCGCTGCGCGCCGTGGACGAGGAGAAGGCGCAGGCCCTCATCGACGTCGCCGATGCCGCTCTCGCCGCCGAGCTCATGCGGGTGCTCGATCCCGACAGCGGATTCCGGGAGCAGGACGCCGTCCGCGACGAGCTGGCGGGACGGCTCCGGCCGCTCCTGCCGGAGATCACCGACGAGTCGTTGTGGAAGGGCGTGACGTTCCTGGTGTGGACGGCCGTCGAATGCCGCGAGCGCGCGTTGGCCCTCCTGCAACGCCTGGCGTTGACCCCGCCGCCGCACCTGCGCCCGGCGCCTGCCTCCGCCACGCCCGCTGTCGCGTCCGGCAAGCCCGCGGAACCGGAGGACCCGGGGCCGGAGTCGGCGTACGAGAGGATCGTCCACTTCACCCGCGCCGCCGTCGACGTGCCCTACGACAAGAAGATCGCGACGTTCAACTCCGCGGCCGTCGAGGGAGTCGAGAACGCGCTGGGCCGTCTCGGCGCCGCCGTCCTGGATGCCGCGTGGGGCAACACCGGTGGGCGCGCGCGGCTGCTGAAGCTGGCGGCGGTCCCCGATCTGCTCCGCACCGACGGCACCTGGCACGTCGCCCGGCTGCGCCCGGAGTACGAGCTCGGGCAGATCCACTCCGGCCGCGGCCCCATCGCCAGCGCCGCCGTCGCCGACTACGAGGAGGTGGGCAACGGCTACGCGGTCACGGCGCTGCTGCACACCCCGGGCGGCCCCGACCCGCTGCTGTTCACCCGCAACCGCGTCGTCGAGCTGCGGACCTGCCGCGGCTGGGGCGATCCGGGCCGGCTCCGGCGGGCGCTGGAGCTGATCGCCGAGAACGGTCGGCCACCCGTGGACCGGGAGGCGACCGCGCGGGCGTTCGCCGAGGCCACCGGCCTGTCACCGGCTCAGTGCCTGATCCTGCTGTCCGGCTCGGCCCGCACCCTGTCCTGGCCGCAAGGCTGGGCGCAGGGCCGCGTGGCCGCCCTCCGCACGGGCGACGGCGCCTGCGCGCCCGGTCTGACCGAGTCCGGACTGCGCATCGCTGCGCTGTCGCTGGAGGCGATGAGCAGCCTCGATGAGGCCGTCGAGGTCGGCGAGCTGCTCATGCCCGAGGATCCCGCCGATCTCTGGCGCACGGGCCCCGACCTGGACCGGGCGGTCGCGTACTGGACGCAACGCCACCCGAGGCTCACCCCGCTCACCGCTGAGCAGTGGGTCGCCCTCGCCTCCGGTGCCGAGGACGTCCTGGTGGCGCTGGTCGCCCTGCTCGGCCAGCGCCGGTCCGCACCGCCGCTGGGGCACATCGCCCGTGCTGCCGGGCTGCTGGCCGACCGGCTGCCCGAGGGCCACCCCGCCCGGGCAACCGCTGCTGCCCGCCTGCGCGACCTGCACGAACACCTCTCCGGCCCGGAGACGATCCTGCCCATCGCCACCGGGGTCACCTCGGTCACCTCCCTGGAGCGAGCCGCCGGGGCAACCGCGGCGCACCTGCCGGGCAGCAGGCTCGCCATCGGCGACGCTCTGGTCCTGGAGCCCGCTGGAGACGGCTACCGCGTCCACCTCCGCCCGTCCCGCTGGCCGGACCTGGCGGCCCTGGCTCCGGCCCTGCGCGGCGGTGGCGCCACCGATGTCGCGCTGGTCGTGTAGGATCTGCGCTTCCTGAGCTCGTCGGAGTCACTGGAGGCCGCCGCGCGGCTGGAATGACGGTCGCAGCCGGGTATTTCGGCCGGGCAGCGGCTCCTCACGGCGCTGGAGTGCTGCCGGTGACCGCCTGCTGGCGAGTACCGCGCAGCCGTGCGCGGTACTCGCCCGGGGGTATGCCCCGGGCGCGCCGGAAGGCCCGGCTGAACGCGTGCGGAGAGGCGTAGCCGACCGCGCCGGAGATCGACTCGACCGGCTCGTCGGTGTCGCGAAGCCGGACCGAGGCCAGGTCCATGCGCCACTGCGTCAGGTACGCACCCGGGGTCTGTCCGAGGGCGGACCGGAAGTGCCTGGACAGCGTCGTGCGGGAGACCGCCGTCGCGGCCGCCAGCGACTCGGTGCTCCAGGGGTGTTCGGGTCGGGCGTGCAGGCATGCCAGGGCGTCGCGCACGACCGGATCGCGCATCGCGCCCAGCCACGAGCCGGGCTGCTTCCCGGGGTGGCGGGCCAGCCAGACGCGTACGAACTGGATGAGCAGGAGGTCGACGATGCTGTTGACCGCGGCGGTGGTGCCGATCTGAGGTCGTGCGAGCTCGGCCACGAGAAGCTCGACGGTCTTGCTGAGCTGTGCGTTCTCCCCGCTGGTGATGTGCATCGGCCCACCGTGGGAGGTGAGCACCGGTGTGCTCACCTCCGGGTCCTGCTCGTAGCGCAGGACGAGCACTTCCGTCTGCCCTGGCGTCGAGCCCAGGTGCACGGCGCTGCCGTCGGTGAGGGCTTGGGCCGTCGCCTTCCGGTCGCAGGGGCCCATCGCCGCACCGGGCCCGCCGGCTATCCCGTGGGCGGTGCCCGGCGACAGCAGGACGGCGTCTCCTGCCCGGACCCGCAGGGGTTCCGCGCCTGGGAGGTGGAGCCACATCGTGCCGCGGGAGACCACGTGCAGTGCCGCTGCCGGGTGGGGGTCCAGCCACAGGCCCCAGGCTCCGCCGGCCTTCAGCACGACCCCGAGCGCTCCTCGCGCACCCGATACGCGCAAAGCCTCCGCGAGTACGTCCATCGTCGTATCCTCACCGACGGGCATCAGGCCACGTCAAGGACGATCTTTCCGCGCACCTCCCGCGCGAACAGCGCTTGGACGGCCTCGCCCACGTCCTGCCAGCGGCCTCGCAGCCCGACCGGTGCCGAGAGCCTCCCGGCGGCCATGAGGCCCAGCAGGTCCGTCAGCTCCCCGCTGGTCGGCGTCATGTCGCCGTAGGTGGCGATGCTGCGGGGTTCACCGAAGCCGAACAAGGTCCCTGACGGGAACGTGGTGTCCTGCCCCGAGGAATAGCCGACGACATGGAGGGTGCCGCCCTCGGCGAGGCGACTCCAGGCCTGCGCCAGCAGCGGCCCGCCGACGGTGTCCAGGACGAGGTCGAACCGGTCCTCGGTGGTGGCCAGGTCGGTCAGGACCTTGTCGGCCCCGAGTTCGCGGAGTCCAGCGGCCCGTTCCGGCGCACCCACGAGTGCCGTCACCCGGGCGCCCGCCAGCGCCGCCAACTGGACGGCGAAGTGCCCCACGCCCCCGCTGGCGCCGGTGATCAGTACGTTGCGCGCCAGCAGGGAACGCTTGCGCAGCACCCGCAGCGCGGTGACCCCGGCGATCCCCAGCGCGGCACCGTCGGCCAGGTCCACGCCCTCGGGGACGGTGCCCAGCGAGGCGGGGCTGACTGCCACCCGCTGCGCCCACGCGTGGGAAGACATCCCCACCGCGACGCGCGTGCCTTCGGGCGGGCCCGACCCGTCGGCTGCGGCGCGCACCACGACCCCGGCCGCGTCGTGACCGTGCACAGCACCGGCCGGCCACTGGTGCACGTAGTTCAGCTCTCCGAAGTTGAGACCGATGTGCCGGACTTCGACCAGCGCCTCGTCGCTGGCGGGCACGGGCTCATCGACGTCGGCGAACCGGACGGGTCCGGCCTGGCCGTGATCGACCACGAGGGCGCGCATGGGTGTGCTTCCTTCTGTCGTGGATGCGCCTGAACATTCGGCGCGGCATCGGGCGGAGTGCGCGGAATGCCGCACTGCCGTCTGCTTTGAAAGCTTACGCAGGACCAGCACGGCGACCAGCCCCGTGAGAGGCGATCAGTTGACGATCTGTATCAGTGCGGCGCGTGGCCCGGTGAGCCCGGAGGCGTTCGGGTGCAAGCGTCCGCGCTCGGCGTCCCGAGTGGACGCTCAGCGGTGGTTGCGGGTGGTGAGGTGGGCGGCGATGCCGTCGAGGTGGCGTTGCAGGCCGAATTCGAAGAGCTGGTCGAGGTCGAGGGTGATGCCGCTGGCGGCGGTGGCGGCGAGTTCGGGGTAGCGGCCGCTGCCGAGCAGGGCGTGCAGTTCGTCCTGGTCGGTGTTGTGGCGTTGCCGGAGGGTGAGGCCGGTTTCCTGGGTGTACTCGCGTTCCATGGCGTGGCTCATGGCGATGCCGCCGACGAAGCCGTTGACGCTGACGGCGATGTGCAGGGCGGTGCTGCGGGGCAGGCCGAGGCCGTTCAGGGCGGTGAGCTGCCATTCGAGGTGGTCGACGCCGGTGGGCAGCAGGGGCGGCTGGGCCAGCGAGGTCAGGACGGTGGGTGCCAGCCAGGGGTGGCGGCGGTAGGTGGCCCAGTGCTGGCGGGCGAGTTTTTCCAGGCTGCGGCGCCAGCTTCGGCGGCTGGGTTCGGGCAGCGGGGTTTCGGCGAGGGCGGCGTCGGCCATGAGCCGCAGGAGTTCTTCCTTGTCGGGGATGTGCCGGTATAGCGACATGGTGCCGGCGCCGAGTTCGGCGGCCACGCGGCGCATGGACACCGCGCTGCGGCCTTCGGCGTCGGCGATGGTGATGGCGGCGCGGACGATGCGCCGCTGGTCGATGTGGGTGTCGGTGGTGGTGGTGCGGGGGCTGCGGCGGCGGGGTGCGCGGTGGGTCGGGTCGGTGACGACGGTGCCGGTGCCGGTGACGGGGTGGACGAGTCCTTCGCGGCGCAGGGTGGCGAGGGCTTTGGTGGCGGTGGCCATGGCCACGCCCCATTCCTCGGTGATCTGGCGGGTGGAGGGGACGCGGTCTCCGGGGCGCAGTCGGCCGGAGTCGATGCGGGCGCGGATGTCGGCGACGATGCGCAGGTAGGGCGGTTGTGGTTCGGCGGGCATCGCGCTCCCCTTTGTCGTCGCACTAGTGCACGTGTGCCGGGAAGCGTAGCGCACCACGGAGAACACCTCCTCGCACTAGTTCACCTCCAACAAGTTCCATCGGTTTCTCGTTTTGCCGTGCCGGTTTCTCGCGTTCCTCAATACGGTGTACGCATCTGGTACGGCGTACGCGAGGAGGTTGAAGGTGAGCACGGTGGTGCAGCGGCCGGAGGTGGAGCGGTCGCCGGTGCGGTGGTGGCGGCGACCGTGGGTGGGGCCGCTGGCGTTGGTGGCGGTGATGTTCGTGGTCTACTCGCTGCCGCCGTACCTGGCGCTGGATCCCGCGCTCTCGCGGGTGCAGGTGCCCGGGGGGATGGAGGTGCACTACCCGCTTCTGGTGGGGCACGTGCTGTTCGGGACGGTGGCGATCCTGAGCTGCTGCTTCCAGGTGTGGCCGGCGTTCCGGGCGCGGTACCCGCGGGCGCACCGGCTGATCGGGCGGGCCTACGTCTTCGCCGGGGTGCTGCCCGCGGCGGTGCTGGCGGTGGCGGTGGCGGTGTTCGCGCCGTTCGGCCCGGTGGCGGTGGCCAGCAACCTGACGCTGGCGGCGGTGTGGTTCGGCTGCACCGCGGCGGGCTGGCGGGCGGGGCGGGCCCGCCGCTTCGGTGATCACCGCAAGTGGATGCTCCGCTCGTTCGTGCTGACGATCTCGACGATGACCAACCGGGTGTGGTCGCCGTTGTGGGCGATCCTGCTGGCGCCGCAGCTGCCGACGACCTTCGGCGGGAACATGGACTACTTCATCTCGACCATCGCCGGGTTGTCGACGTGGCTGGGCTGGGTCGTTCCGCTGCTGGTGTGCCAGTGGTGGCTGGACCGCCGCCCGCGGCGGGCTCGCGGCGCGACGCGGTGAACGGTGGTGTCGCCGACGCATCAGGGGGTCGCCGGCGACACCACCGCGGTTCAGGCGAGGTGGTTCTCCAGCGCCTCGGCCCCGGCTGCCGCACCACCGCTGGAGCGCACGATCCGGCGCATGTTCTCCAGGTTGGCGCGGATGCTCTCGTCGGCGGCGACGTCCTCGACGGCGGCGCGCAGCACCTCGGCGGTGACGGTCCCGGGGTCCAGGTGGCGGCCGAGGCCGAGTTCCTGGACGCGGGCGGCGTTGATGGCCTGCTCGGGCATCTGCGGCACGGCCACCAGCGGGACCGCGGCGTGCAGCGATTCCATGGTGGAGTTCATGCCGGTGTGGGAGACGAACGCGCTGGCGTGGCGCAGCACCGCAGGCTGCGGGAAGCTGGCGCGCACCTCGAAGTTGTCGGGCACCGGCCCCAGGTCACCGGCCGTCACGTCGTGGCCGATGGACATCGCGACCTGCCAGCGGCTGTCGCCGAACGCGTTCAGGCACATCCGGTAGAAGTCGGGCCGGTCGTTGAAGGCGGTGCCCAGTGCGATGTAGAGCAGCGGGGCCTGCGGGTCGCGGGGCTGCCAGGGCTGCTGGTCGCGCTCGCCCAGCAGCGGGCCGATGAAGTGGTACCGCTCGTCGAAGGTCTCGCCCGCCCGCTGGAATTCGCGCGGCAGGAACACCAGGTTCAGCTCGCCGGATTGCGGCTGGAAGGGCACCACCGGCCGCACGCCGAGTTCACCGGCGACCTGCTCGATCCGGTTGTTCATCTCGGTGAAGAGCTCGGCGGGGAATTCCTCGCCGGGTGGTGCGGCCTCCAGCATCGAGAAGTGCTCGTTGGAGGCCATGCTGGGCATCAGCACGATCGCGGGAACGCCGAGTTCTTCGGCGAGCATGCGCCCGTGAGGGGTCATCATGTCGGCGCAGACCGCATCCGGCGGGTCGGCGGCGAATCGCTGCCGCAGCACCGGGATGCTGGCGCGCAGGTCCTCGCAGAAGAAGTCCAGCATCATCCCCATGCGCTCGCTGAGCGGCCCGCGGCCGGGTTTGGGCAGTTCGGTGGGGAGTTCGACGAGTTCGGCGCCCGCGGATTTCACGGCGGGCGCCATGCCGTGGCCCACGGCGTAGCTGACCCGGTGGCCGCGGCGCAGCAGTTCGGCCACCAGCGGCAGGGTCGGGTTGACGTGCCCGGCGGCGGGCACGCTGACGAAGGCAAAATGCTTTTTCATGTTTCCTCGGGGCAATTCCTGCGATGGCGTGATCGGCAATTCCCAGTATCCGGATGGGCACGCTGCGTCGCATGTGTCATTGATCATCGTGCGGCGGCGAGGAAAGGACCTTCGGCGGATTGACTCCGGTGCCCGAGGTCCCGGCGGGAATCCGTTTTCTGGTGCCGTGGGGGAATTGCGGTGGATGCCGATCAGTTCCCGGTGAGGATTCGCGGGCCCTCGGCGGTGATGGCGATGGTGTGCCCGGTGTGGGCGGCGCGGCTGCCGTCGGCGGTGCGCACCACCGGGCCGTCGCTTCGGGTGCTGTCGGTGCCGCCGGCCGACAGCACCGGCTCGATGCTCAGCACCAGTCCCGGGCGCAGCGGGACGCCTTTGCCCGGGTGGCCGTCGTTGGGAACCGGTGGCGCTTCGCGCCGGTCGCGGCCCACGCCTGCGCCGCCGAGCCCGGCGGGAATGCCGTATCCGGCGCTGCGGCCGAGCACGCCGATGGCGCGGGACACATCACCGAGGCGTGCTCCCGGCTGGGCGGCGGCGATGCCGTCGGCCAGGGACTGCTCGGCGGCACGCACCAGCGCGGTGTCCTCGGGCCGGGCCTGGCCGACGCTGAAGGTGATCGCCGCGGCACCGAACCAGCCGTGCAGGCTCGCGGCGCAGTCGATGCTGATCAGGTCGCCGTCGGCCAGGCGGGTGCCATCGGGGATGCCGTGGGCGATGGCGTCGTTGACCGAGGTGCAGATCGCGCCCGCCGCGGTGCGGCAGGCCCTGGCTCCGGCGTCGGTGATGGTGGTGCGGGCGAGATCATCGAGTTCGCGCAGCGTGATCCCGGGCCGGGCGTGGGCGCGCACGGCGCGCAGGGTGCGGGCGACGATGCGCCCGGTTTCGGCCAGGGCGTCGATCTCGGTGGCGGTCTTCAGCTCGATCACGTGCTGCTCCAGCGGACTGGCCCAATAACTATACCGATATTAGTATCGCGGTCATGGTGCGTGAACCTCTCACCGAGCACGAGCTGCGCCGGGGCGAACTGCTGGGCCAGGCCCTGCGGGAGGCGCGCGGCCAGCGCAGCATGGTCGAGGTCGCCGCAGCTGCGGGCATCTCCACCGAGACGCTGCGCAAGATCGAGAAGGGCCGGATCCCGACCCCGGCGTTCTTCACCGTGGCGGCTCTGGCCGACGCGGTGGGCCTGTCGCTGGACGAACTGCGCCGCACCATCCTCACCGGCCAGACTCCCCCGCAACGACCACGCATCTCCGCCTGACCGGCCGCCCTTCCGCCGGGTTCGGTCAGGCGCGAGGCGATGGGGAGCCGACAGCGACCGACCCGAAGAGCACAGCGCGATTCCCGGGAGGGCGGAAACCGCGAGGAGCGCAGCTCTCGGGTGCCGGACTTTCGGTGGGGCCGAGGTCCCGGAGGTCTTCGATCGGCCGGATCCGTCGCGCGGTCCTCGTCCAATGCGCTCGATCACCTGGTGCGTTCCGGTCATGTCCGCGATGTGAACGGGTCGGTGACCGAGCTCGGCGGCGCGTTCGTCCGCCGCGGGCTCGAGCGCGTCGCCGAGCTGGTGATCGCCCGGCGGCTCGGTCCGCGCATCACGGCGGCCTCCCCGCTGGCGCGGGCGGGAGATGCACTGGTACTCGTGGAGTCCCGCCACGCGCCGGGCGAGCTCGTCATCGACATGCGGTTGTGAGCACGGCGGAGCCGGTTGGCGCTCAGGCGGCCGGTGTTTCCGGCTCGGTCGTGCGGTGGGGCCCGGTGAAGAACTCCGTCAGCCGGGCGATCAGGAATTCCGGTTGTTCTTCGGGGATGTAGTGCCCGCTGCCGGGCACGGCGACGACGCGCACATCGGTGCCCTTGTCGGCCATCTGCTCGCGCAGCGCCGGGTAGCTGTCCTCGCCCGCGAGGGTCAGGATCGGTGTGGTCACCGGCGGGTAGGTGGCCAGGTCCGCGACGTCCTGGCGCATGCTCTGGTACCAGCCGTTGCCCGCGCGGATGGCCTGCGGTGAGTCATAGGCGTGGGCGTAGATGCGGCGGGCCTGCTCGTCGACCGATGCCTGGTCGCGGAGCATGTGGCCGTAGAGCCAGTCGATCAGCAGCCGGAACCGCCCGTCGAGCAGTCGTTCCGGGAGTTCGCGCAGCTGGTTGAGGGCGAACCACCACGGATATCCGCCGCGGCCTTCGGCGAGCGCGGCGGCTTGCTCGTCGCTGGCCGGCAGCATCGGGATGGCCAGCCACGAGGCGTCCGGTACGCCCAGGTCCAGGGTGACCAGTCGGCGCACGGCGTGCGGGAAGCCGGCGGTCAGGTGGTAGGCCACCGCGGCGCCGATGTCGTGCCCGGCCACGAAGGCCGACCGGTGGCCGAGGTGGTCGATCAGCGCGTGGATGTCGGCGGCCATGGTCTTCTTGTCGTAGCCGGTCTCGGGTTTGGCCGATCCGCCCATGCCGCGCAGGTCGACGGCGATGACGTGGAAGCGGCGGGCGAGCTCGGGCATGATCTTGCGGAACTGCCACCAGGTCTGCGGCCATCCGCCGAGCAGGACCAGCGGGTCGCCGGTGCCTCCGCTGACGTGGTGCAGGCGGGTTCCGTTGACCTGGGTGTGGTCGCTGGTGAAGTCGCCGTCGAGCGTGGCGGCCAGTTCGGCGTCGGTGGGAACAGCGGAAACCATGATCACATGTCCTTTAGTTGAATGATCGGTCCAGAAAATGGGCATGGGCGTCCCCGGGAGGAGCGGGGTGGATCAGTCGAGCAGTGCCAGGGCCTGCTCGACGGTGTCGTCGATCAGGCGCTGGCGCAGCGCGGTCTTGCCGACCACTCGGATGCCTTGCAGCACCGTCACCAGGAAGCGCGCCAGCGCCGCCGGGTCGCGGTCGGCGGGCAGCTCCCCTTCGCTCCTCGCCCGCATCAGCGCGGTCGTGAGAGCGGTTTCCACGACTTCCAGTTCCGATGCCACCAGGCGCGCGGCATCGGCGTCACCGGGCAGCTCGACCGCGGTGTTGGTCACCAGGCACCCTTTGCGGTGCTCGTCGGCCACCGCTGTGTGCGCGTACCAGCGCACCAGGGCGCGCACCGCCTCGAGCGAGGAGCCCGGTGCGGCCAGCTGGTCGAGCAGTCCCGCGCGGGCGTCCTCGGCGTAGCGCTCGACCGCGGCCAGGAACAGGTCGCGCTTGCCGCCGAACGCTCCGTAGATGCTGCCGCGCCCCAGGCCCAGGTGCTCGACCAGGTCCTGCATGGAGGTCGCTTCGTAGCCCTGGCGCCAGAACAGCTCCATCGCCGCGCGCAGTGCCGCGTCGGGGTCGAACTCCTTCACCCTGCCCATGCCGCAACCCTACGCATACTGGACCGTTCATTCAAGAACGGGTGTCTGGGCGGTGTTGTTCCTCTGCGGCGTCGAGCGCGGGCGCGAGGACTTCGAGTGCGGTGCGGAGCAGGTCCGGGAGCGAACCGGTGGGGATGACGAGGCCGCCGGCGGTGGGCGCGGGCTGCAGCCACCGCCTCATGGTGGTGCGGATCGCGGCGGTGACGGCCGCCGCGAGCACGCCGGCGGTGGCCGGGCCGGTGTCGCCGAGGCGGTGGGCGATGGCGGCGGCGAGGGGGTCTTCGATGGCGGTGGCGGCGTGCAGGAACGCCTCGCGGAGCGCGGGGCTCGTGGTGATCATGGCCATGGCGTCGTGGCCGGTGCCGGTGCCGGTGTACTGCTCCACGATCGAGTCGGTGATGGCTTCGGCGAGGCCGACCTCCTCGGGCCGGGCGGCCACCGCGGCGGCCACTCGCGTGTGCCGTTCGGCGGTGATGGCGGCGACGATGGCCTGTTCGCGGCTGGAGAAGTAGTTGTTGTAGGTCCTGGGTGAGACTCCGGCGGCTTCGGCGATGTCGTCGACGCGGACGTTGTCGGGTCCGCGCTCCAGCGCCAGCCGCAGTGCCGCTTCGCGCAGTGCTTTCTCGGTGGCCTGCTTCTTCTGCTCGCGCAGTCCTGTCCGCCGTGTGGTCACCGGCCCACCCTCCCACCTTTCCTGCGTGCACGCAAACTTGCGCGCACGCAAGTTTTGCGTCTAGGTTCGGCCCCGCGGACGCGCGCTGGGCCCGCCCGCGGGGAAGGTGAGGAGAACGCTGGTGACCACCGATGTCGTCATCGTCGGCGGCGGCCCGAACGGGCTGATGCTGGCCTGCGAGCTGAGCCTGGCCGGAATCCGGCCCGTCGTGCTGGAACGCCTGCCCGAACCCGACGGCGAACCCAAGGCCAACGGGCTGCTCGGCCAGGTCGTGCGACTGCTCGACCACCGGGGACTGCACGAGCGGCTCAGCGGCGACACCCGGCCGCCGCAGCCGAACTCCGCCTACTTCACCTTCGGCGGGCTGGGACTGGACCTGAGCCTGCTGGAGAACAGCCCGGTCCACACCGCGGCGGTCCCCCAGCGGCGGATCGTGCAGGTCCTGGCCGAACGCGCGGCGCAGCTCGGGGTGCAGGTGCGCCGCGGGCACGAACTCATCGGCTTCTCCCAGGACCAGGACGCGGTCACCGCCGAGGTCACCGGCCCGCAGGGCACCTACCGGCTGCGGGCCCGCTACCTCGTCGGCGCCGACGGTGCGCACAGCCGCACCCGCAAGCTCGCCGGGATCGCCTTCCCCGGCCTCACCTACGACCGCATGACGGTGCGCTCGGCGCACGCCGAGGTCCCACCGGAGTGGATCGACCCGGCGACCGGCGCGCTGGAGGTCCCCGGCTTCGGCGCGGTGGCGCCGTTCCTGCCGCACCGCACCGCAACCGGCGGGTTCTCCTACGCACCACTGCCCGGCCAGCCGCCGCTGATCAGCACCACGGAGTGGGACCAGCCCGCCACCGACGCCCCGATGAGCCTGGGCGAGCTGCGGGCCAGCATCGGCCGCGTGCTGGGCACCGACGTGCCGCTGAGCCCACCCGGCGGCACGGGCCCGCACGTGCTGCGGCGGCTCAGCGGCGGCAACACCCGGGTGGCCGAGCGGTTCGCCGCCGGGCGGGTGCTGCTGATCGGCGACGCCGCGCACGTCTACTCCGCCACCGGCGGCGGCCCCGGCCTCAACCTCGGCCTGCAGGACGCGGCCAACCTGGGCTGGAAGCTGGCCGCCGAGATCCGCGGCAGCGCACCGCCCGGCCTGCTGGCCAGCTACCAGACCGAGCGGCGGGCCGCCGCCGAGCGCATGGTGCTCAACGCGCAGGCGCAAGCGGCCCTGATCGCTCCCGGCAGCGACGTCACCGGTCTGCGCGCGGTGGTGACCGAACTGCTCGGCGACCGCGACACCGTGCGCCGCCTGGCCGAGCTGACCACCGGCGCCGACATCGCCTACGACATGGGCGATCCCGCCGCGCACCCGCTGACCGGCCGGTTCGCACCGGAGCTGGTGCTGGACACCCAGGCCGGGCCCGCCCGGCTGGCGGAGCTGACTCAGACAGCGCGGCCGCTGCTGCTGGACCTGACCGGTGATGGCTCGCTGGCCGGGATCACCGCCGAGTGGCGCGATCACCTCGACGTCGTCACCGCCCGCCCCCAGCCGGGAGCGCCCGCCGCGCTGCTGCTGCGCCCGGACTGCTACGTCGCCTGGGCCGCAGATCACGTGGACAGCCAGGCCGTGCAGGCGCTGCGCGCGGCGTTGCGGCGCTGGCTGCCCACCGCCGCCTAGAAGACCCGGACGGCCTTGACCTCCAGCGCGGTGGAGGTTTCACGCTGCGCGGATGGAGACTGACGTGCAGCGCGAACCGGACTTCGACGTGGACGGTTTCCTCGCGCGGCCGCTGACCGCGCGGGTGGCCACCAGCGGCCCGACCGTGCGGCCGACGTGGTTCCTCTGGGAGCAGCAGGCGTTCTGGATCCTCACCGGCCCCTGGGCGAAACTGCCGGGCCGGGTGCGGGCGGATCCCGCGCTCGCCCTGGTCGTCGACGAGTGCGATCTCGCCACGGGCGTGGTCCGGCAGGCCATCGCCCGCGGCGAGGCCGAACTCGTACCCTTCGACGTGCCGCGCGGAAGGCGCAAGCTCTCCCGCTACCTCGGCTCCGACGAGTCGCGGTGGGATCCCAGGTTCCGCCACTACCTGCACGCCCCGGACAGCGGGGCGATCTGGCTGCGGCTGCGGCCGGTCTCGCTGACCGCCAGAGATCTCAGCTATTCGGTCCGGGCACCGACGGGCCTCACGCCGCCTTGAGCGCGGATGAAGATCCCATCCGCTGTGGACAATCCACAAAGGATGATCACGTTGCGTGCCCGGGTGTGCGTTGCCGGTGCGCGACAGGGGTTTCCGCAACGGCGAGGTGCAGATCACATTCGGGCGCCGGTGGTGTCGTGCGCACCGAAAACAGGGCGGCGAACAAGGGCGCGGTTTGCCGTCCGGACACGGATTCGTGACGAATTCGCTACGATTCGCCTCGCCGGTCGGGGAAAACACGGCACCAACGCGACAAGGAGTGCACTTCCGTTGCCTGCCCAGACCCCCGCCGCGCTGCGCCGCTGGTGGTGGCGCACCCCGGTGGCCGCCAGGCTGCTGCCCGCCGCCGCACTGCTGGCCGCCACCGCCACCACCGGCATCAACGCCCTGCCGAGCTCGGCGAACACCGAACCCGCCCAGCTCCCGCCCCGGGCGGCTGCTCCCCCACCACCGGCCCCGAGCCCCACAGCGATCTCCACCACCAGCACCCAGCCGGTCACGCCCACGACGACCACCCGCCGCGCCCCGGCAACGACCACAACCCCGACCAGCACCCGGCGCACCAGCCCACCGCCGAGTCCCCGCCCCGAACCCGCCGAGCGACCGGCGACGAGCCCCGCCCCGACCACCACCACCGATCCCGACGAGGACTGGGTACCGGTGGTCACCCAGAACGAACGCTGCTCCGAAGGAGGCGACATCGCCCACACCCCCAGCGGCGCGGCCGCCAGCTGCGAACGCGACGCCGACGGCGAGCTGAGGTGGACCACCCGATGGTGAACTCCGGAACCGACCACATCCCCACCAGCGCCCTGCACATCCTCGAAAACGGGCCCCACGCACCGCAATGCCCCCACGGCCACGGCCCGCTGAGCGTCGCACCCACCGGCGTCGCACCGAGCTGCCCCGCCTGCGGACACCGACACGACACCGAGACCACCATGCTGCGCACCCCGCTCAACCCCGGCACCGCCCGCTTCGACGCACCCCGGCGCACCGACCCCGCACCGGCCGAGGTCACCACGGAGATCGCCGCGATCACCGACGCACGCGAACCGCTGGCCAAGACCGCCCCGGAAACCACCCGCGACACCGACCAGTTCGACTTCCCCGACGAACCGCCACCACCACCGCGCGGGCAGCGACCCGACGGCACCATCCGCACCACCGGCTGGCTGCAACTGGGCCGCCACCCCATCAGCTCCGGACTGTGGGCCGCCCTGGCCGGTGCCGCCCCCGGACTCGCCCTCACCGACCTCGCACCATGGCTGCCCATCGCACTGCCCGCCCTGACCTGCACCGCCTGGTACGCCACCACCCGCTGGCTGCGCCCGGCCTCAACGGCGATCAACCGCGAACGCGTCCGCGCCGACGAACTGCTGCCCGGCGACCCCATCCGCATCTACGGACCGATCGGCCCCGTCGGCATCGTCGAACAGGTCACCACCGGCAACGACGACCGAGTCCTGGTGCGCTTCACCGGCGGCACCCAGCGCCTCCTGCCCGCCGGCGCGCCCTGCCACGTCGTGCACCTGCGGACCTGAACCTCACGCCCCGCCCGTCGACCCGCCCACCACCGCATCCGAAGCCTCCGAGGACTTCGGCGGCACCAGCGCCGAAACATCCCCACCGGTGTCGTTGACCTTCACCACGAACGGCCGCGTCCGGGTGTAGCGCACCACGCTCACCGAACACGGATCCACCACGATCCGCTGGAAGGCATCCAGGTGCATGCCCAGCGCATCGGCCAGCACCGCCTTGATCACATCGCCGTGCGTGCACGCCAGCCACACCTCGTCGTCGGCCAGCCGCCGGTCCCACGCCCGCACCGCGGCCACCGCCCGCGCCTGCACCTGCGCCAAGCCCTCACCGTCGGGGAACACCGCCGCCGATGGGTGCTGCTGCACCACCCGCCACAACGGCTCCTCGGTCAGCTCGCTGATCTTGCGGCCCGTCCACTGCCCGTAGTCCACCTCGACCAGATCCGGCTCCACCACCGGCGAGAGCTCCCGCTGCGCCACCAGGCCGGCCACGGTCTCCTGACACCGCTGCAACGGCGAGACCACCACCTCCCGCAACGGCACCCCCGCCAACCGGTCGACCAGACCCGCGGCCTGACCCGCCCCGGTCTCGTCCAAACCCACACCGGCCGACCGGCCCGCCAGAATCCCCGAACCGTTGGCCGCCGAACGCGCGTGCCGCAACAAGATGAGAGTCGCCACGCCCGCCGAGGGTAGTGGTCCCCCGAAAACGAGCGCGGCCCGCGCCCACCGGCACGGACCGCGCTCCCCGAATTCCGCATCATCTTCGCTGATGGCCGCAGCCGCGACGCCCAACGCGCCCGGGCCGCCGAAGGTGTCGCCCGCACCGCCGCGGCGAGCCGGGACCACTCAAGCTCACGGCTGCATGACGCCGAAGCCCAGCAGCGCGAACACCAGCAGACCCAACGCGATCCGGTACCACACGAACAGGTAGACGCTGTGGCGCTCCACGAACCGCAGCAGCCACGCGATCACCGCATAACCGACCACACCGGCCACCACCGTGGCCACCACCATCTGCGCCACCGACGGCTGCAAGCCCTGTCCACTGGGCTCGAACACGTGCGGGATCTCCGACAGCCCCGCCGCGAACACCGCCGGAATCGCCAGCAGGAACGAGAACCGCACCGCCGTCGGCCGGTCCAGACCCAGCGTCAGACCCGCCGTGATCGTCCCACCCGAGCGCGACACACCCGGGATCAGCGCCAGCGACTGCGCGAAACCCATCACCACACCATCGCGCAACTGCAACCGCTCCTGATTGCGGCGCTGCTGCCCGAACCGCTCCGCCAGACCCATCAGCACACCGAACACGATCAGCATCGCACCGGTCACCCACAGGCTCCGGAACGTCGAGCGGATGTAGTCCTGGAACAACAACCCCAGCACCCCGATCGGGATGCTGCCCACGATCACGTACCACGCCAACCGGTAGTCCTGCGTCCGCCGCACCTCGGCGTTGAACAACCCGCGGAACCACACCGCCACCAACCGCACGATGTCCTTGGCGAAGTAGATCACCACCGCCAACTCGGTACCGATCTGCGTCACCGCGGTGAACGACGCACCCGCGTCGGCACCGAAGAACAACTCCGAGACGATCCGCAAATGCCCGGACGACGAGATCGGCAGGAACTCGGTCAGCCCCTGGACCACGGCCAGCACCATGGCCTGCAACCACGACAACGAAACCCACTCCAGCACAAGTCGGGATGAAACCGGCACACACCCCGGCGATGGGGCAGCCGGAAGACCGACCCAAATCTTGCAGCATCCCCCACACCACCCGACCCCCGCCCTACCCACACCCCATCACCCGGGCCAGCGACCAGCCGATCACCCACCGCAACAACACGCCCTGTGATCCACCACACCACCCACCAGACCCGCCGCCCCAACCTCACCAACACCCGCCCCCGCACCGAATACCCTCCCCACCGTGGAACACCGACAACTCGGCCGCAGCGGCCTCCGCGTCTCCCGACTCGCCCTCGGCACCATGACCTGGGGACTCGACACCGACGCCGACCAAGCCGCCGAACAACTGTCGGCCTTCCACGACGCAGGCGGCACCCTCGTCGACACCGCCGACGTCTACCAGGACGGCCACGCCGAAACCATCCTCGGCCAACTCCTCACCCACCACATCCCCCGCGACGAAATCGTCCTGGCCACCACCGCCGCCGCCCGCCGCAAACCCGGCCCCTTCGGCGGCGGCGCCTCCCGCGGCTCCCTGCTGGCCGCCCTCGACGACTCACTGCGCCGCCTGAACACCGACCACATCGACCTCTGGCAACTCCACGCTTGGGACCCCGCCGTCCCCCTCGACGAAACCCTCGCCGCCCTCGACACCGCCGTCACCACCGGCCGCGTCCGCTACGCCGGCACCGCCAACTACGCAGGCTGGCAACTGGCCACCGCCGCCACCCACCAACGCGCCCACCCCACCCGCACCCCACTCATCTCCACCCAGCACGAATACTCCCTGCTCGACCGCAGCACCGAACGCGAAGTCATCCCCGCCGCCACCCACCACGGCATCGGCCTGCTCGCCTGGGCCCCACTCGGCCGCGGCGTCCTCACCGGCAAATACCGCAACTCCACCCCCGCCGACTCCCGCGGCGCAGGACCCCTGGCCAGCTACGTCGAACACCACCGCACCGAACGCGCCACCCGCATCGTGCACGCCGTGCTCACCGCCGCCGAAGGACTCGGCACCCCACCCGCCCACGTCGCACTCGCCTGGGTCCGCGACCGCCCCGGCGTCACCGCCCCCGTCCTCGGCGCCCGCACCACCAGTCAGCTCAAAACCGCACTCGCCACCGAAGACCTCACCCTGCCGCCCGCCATCCGCGCCGCACTCGACGACATCAGCGCACCCCAGGACATCCCACCCCAACCCTGACCGCACGACAGGCCATCAGGGATGCTGGAAGCAACGAACACCCGCCACCCGCGGGCCAGCACCACCAAGGAGGGCCTCGTTGCGCCGTCTGGTCATCACGTGCCTGATCGCCACCCTGCTCACCGGCTGCGCGACCGACAAACCCAGCGACCCCCTCCAGGTCACCGACACCCTCACCGCCGCCACACCAGCCACCTCACCCCCGACCACCACCCCACCAGCGGGCACCACCCACCCCGCACCCCCCGTCCAGCACACCAGCTACGACCCCACCACCCACACCCTCGTGCTGGCCAGCGGCCCCACCCTCACCCTCACCAACACGACCACCGGCGCCCAGCAGACCACCACCCTGCCCAGCGCCCCGGCCGCGCTCACCACCCAGAACGGCCACCTCCTGGCAGCCCTGCCCGACAGCGACCAGCTCGCCCGCGTCGACCTGCGCACCGCCGAAGTCCGCACCACCACCGTGCCCGGCGGCCCCGTCCACGCCATCGACCTCGACACCGAGCGCACCGCCGTCGCACTGCGCAACCCCGCCACCGTCACCATCCTCCGCAACGGCACCCCCACCGCCACCGCCGACAATCTCCAAGGCCCCGCCCAGGTCCTCGCCGCCGGCCAGGACATCTACGTCCTCGACCGCCTCACCACCGCCATCACCCCCATCAACACCACCACCGGTGCCAAAGGCGCAGGCCTGCGCGCCGGTGACGGCGCCACCAACGCCGTCACCGACCGCTACCAGCGCATCCTCACCATCGACACCCGCGGCCAGGAACTCCTCGCCTTCAGCACCGACCCCCTGGTCATGAAGCAGCGCTACCCCGTCCCCGGCGCCCCCTACGGCCTCGCCTACGACCCCACCCGCGACCTAGCCTGGGTCACACTGACCGCGACCAACGAAATCGTCGGCTACGACATCGCCGGCGGCGAACCCACCGAACGCCACCGGCTGCCCACCATCACCCAACCCAACAGCGTCGCAGTCGACCCCCAGACCGGAACGCTCTACATCGCCTCCGCCAACGGCGCCGGATACCAGGTGGTGACACCATGACCCCAGCCCCGGAAGGGACCGACCCCGACTGGGAATACCGACCGCTGCGCCTGCCACCCGGCGTCACCCGCCTCAGCGCAGCCACCCAACTCAGCATCCACGCCGAGTTCTCCGGCTGGGAACTCTCCCGCGTCCTGCTCTACGCCGACGGAACCCGCAAGATCTGGCTCCGCCGCAAGCGCAGCACCCCGGGAATCCCCGAACTCCTCACCTGAGAACGCTCACGGCACCCGCATCAACCACTCACGAGTCGCGAACTTCGACTCCACCAACTCCCGCGCCCGCGCGCGCTCGGCATCGGTCACCGGCCCCGCCACCAACCCGAACCGAGCCCGGAACCCGGCGATCAACCGCTCGATCACCACCTCGCGCGCCAACCCCGTCTGCCGCGCCAGCGGATCCACCCGCTTCTTCGCGCTCGCGACCCCCTTGTCGGACAACTTCTCCTTGCCGACCCGCAACACCTCACCCATCTTGTCCGCATCGATGCTGTAGGACATCGTCACGTGGTGCAGCACCGCACCCGAAGCCAGCCGCTTCTGCGCCGCACCACCGATCTTGCCCGCATCCGAGGCGATGTCGTTCAACGGCTGGTACCACACGTTCAACCCCAGCTCCCGCAGCACACCCAGCACCCAGTCGTCCAAGAACGCGTAAGACTCCGCGAAACTCATCCCCGCCACCAACGACACCGGCGCGTACACCGAGTACGTCACCGTGTTGCCCGGCTCCACGAACATCGCCCCACCACCGGTGATCCGCCGCACCACCTCGATCCCGTGCCGCCGCGCACCCTCCATGTCCACCTCGTTGCGCACGGACTGGAAACTGCCGATGATCACCGACGGCGCCGCCCACTCCCAGAACCGCAACGTCGGCGCACGACGACCCGCACCCACCTCCTCGGCCAGCACCTGGTCCAACGCCATGTGCATCAACGGCGTCTGCGGCCCGTCGTGCACCAGCAACCACTCGTGATCCGACCACCCCGACGCCTTCGACACCGCCCGCCGCACCGCCACCGCGACCGCCGCAGCGTCGAAACCCACCAACCGCGCCCCCTCCGGAAGTCCACTGTGGATCCGCGCGGCCAGCTCCTCCCCGTCCGCATCCGCCGGCGCACCCGTCAGCGCACCATTGATCGCCTCCAACGCCTCATCCGGCTCCAAGAAGAAATCACCGCTCACCCGCACCCCGGACAACCGGCCGTCCACCACGTCCAGATCGACCACGACCAGCTTCCCACCGGGAACCTTGTACTCACCGTGCACCGCACACCCCGCAACATCGACAACTACCACCGACAACATCGCACAACACCGGATATTCCACCGCACCCGGAGGCCACCGCATGACCCGAACCGAACTCCTGCTCACCGGGGCCCAGCTCGCCGACGGCACCGCGACCCCGCTGCGCCCAGCCGAAGTCCTCCTCCGCGACGACCGCATCGCCGCCGTCGAGAACCCCGGCACCCTCCCACCCGACATCCCCCGCCGCGACCTCACCGGCCTCGTCCTCGCCCCCGGCTTCATCGACGTCCACTCCCACGCCGACAACGCACCCCTGCTCCCCGCCCACGACACCACCAAGATCCACCAGGGCATCACCACCGAGATCGTCGGCAACTGCGGATTCAGCCTCGCCCCGCGCAGCCACGACCACCACGACACCCTCAGCACCTTCCTGCAACGTCTCTTCCCGCCCCTGGAGATCACCTGGACCGGCTTCCACGACCTGTTCGCCGCCACCGACGCCGCCGGCTACGTCACCAACTACTGCCCGCTGGTCGGCCACGGCACCCTCCGCATCGCCGCCACCGGCATGACCGACGCGGCACCCGACGACCACGCCCGCCGCACCATGCGCAACGCCCTCGACGAAGGCATGACCGCAGGCGCCTTCGGCCTCTCCAGCGGCCTGATCTACCCACCCGCCGTCTTCGCCACCACCGACGAGCTCACCGATCTGGCCACCGTCCTCGGCGGCACCGGCCACTACGTCACGCACATGCGCAACGAGGGCGACGCACTGCTGGAATCCATCGGCGAAGCCCTGCGCATCGGCGCCGTCGCCGGCCGGACCCACATCTCCCACCTCAAGGTCACCGGCCCGCGCAACTGGGGCACCATGCGCTCCGCCCTCGACGAACTCAACCGCGCCCGCCACCGGGGCCAGCAGGTCCACCAGGACGTCTACCCCTACACCGCCTCCTCCACGATGCTCACCGCCGTGCTGCCCGCCCACTACCTCACCGGCAGCCCCGACGACATCCTCGCCCGCCTGACCAGGCCAGGAGGCCGCGACGAGCTCGCCACCGCGATCAACGCCACCACCCGCTGGGACCGCATCCTCATCGCCACCACCGCCAGCCACCGCCACGAAGGCCGCACCCTCGCCGAGATCGCCGAGGCCACCGGCGCCGAACCCGTCGACGCGCTCATCGAGGTCCTGGTCGCCGAACGCCTGCGCGCCGCGATGATCCACTTCAGCATGCACGAGGACGACCTCGAACTCGCCATGGCCGACCCGCACACCGCGATCGGCTCCGACGGCCTGCCACCCGGCACCGGCGGCAAACCGCACCCCCGCCTCACCGGCACCTTCCCCCGCGTCCTCGGCCGCTACACCCGCGACCGCCAGGTGCTCACCCTGCCCGACGCCGTGCACCGGATGACCTGGCTGCCCGCGCAGATCTTCGGCATCCCCGACCGCGGCCTGATCGCCCCGGGCAAGATCGCCGACCTCGTCGCCTTCGACCCCCGGACCGTCGAAGACCGCGGTGACTACGCCGAACCGATGCAGCAGCCCGCCGGCATCACGTGGGTCTGCCAGCGCGGCCGCACGGTCGTTGAGGACGGCCGGTACCTCGGCCACCGCAACGGAATCCGCCTCACCCCGCGAGCCTGATCGCCGTCGAGGCGATCTTTGGCGGACAGGTTCGAGGTGAGTCCGCATCGAGCATTTATTTCGATCAACACTGAAGTCATAGAGCCCAATATTGCTGCTGATCACCCTTGCTCAACCGGGCGATTCCGATCAGCGCCCCAGCGGGTCGCCATGCGATCTCCAATGCCGAGAAGCACTATCGGGCAATCACTTCCGCGCCGAAAGGAGCCGGTCATGACGCTTTCCGACCCCCGCACCGCTCAGCAGCGCTTCGACTCCTTCTTGCCGGACCACGACGAGCTCCACCTCCCCTCCCAGGACCGCACCGAGCCCGACTTCGACGACCTCGACGAGAGCCACCTGATCCGCGGCTACGACTGAGATTCCCGTTCCGGGAAGCCTCCACGCGGCGAACGGCTCCGTGACGTCACGGCCACGGAGTCCCCGCGAAAACCCGTTGATGAATCGCCGGAGCCGCTGCTACTTTCCCGAAGGCCGTGCCGGAGAACGAGGAGGTGGTACCCGTGAACACATCGACATGGGTGCTTCCCTCCGGGGTCACGGTCGGGCGATAGGTCGTCCGGGAGCGCCGTCAAGAGCACTCCCGAAAGGCACGACCATGCGATTCACCTCCGAGCAGCGCCTCGACGACGGCGTCCTCGAACGCGAATTCACCCTCGGCGAGATCCCCGGAATCCTCTGGACGCCCGCATCCGCACCGGCGCCGCTGATCCTCCTCGGCCACCCCGGCGGACTGCCCCGGATGTACCCCCGACTCGCGGCCCGGGCCCGCCGCTGCGCGGCGGAAGGCTTCGCCACGGCCACCATCGAACTGCCCGGAAGCGGTGACCGGCGCCGCTCCACCACCGCAGAGCAGGCCCGCAGCGACCTGCGCCGAGCGCTGCGAGCCGGCGAACCGGTCGACGAGGAGATCGTGGACCGGCTCATCCTCCCGCTGGTCGACGAGGCGGCCCCGGAATGGCAGGCCGCCCTCGACGCCCTCCTCCCGCTTCCCGAAATCGGCGGCCCCGTCGGATATTCGGGAGGAGTGATCTCCATCGGTATCCGGCTGGCGGTGGTCGAACCGCGCATCACGGCCGCCGTGCTGTTCGCCGGGAGCGTCGTGCCCCGCACCGCGTTCCAGGAAGCCCGCCAGATCACCATCCCGCTGCACGTCCTGCTGCAGTGGGACGACGAGGGCAACGACCGGCAGTCGGCCCTGGACCTCTTCCACGCCCTCGGCTCCGCGGAGAAGACGCTGCACGCCAACATGGGCGGGCACACCGGTGTCCCGCAGTTCGCCGAGGACGCCGCGACCCAGTTCTTCACCCGGCATCTCAAGTGAGGACAGGATCCCCATTTGAGAGTTCTACCGACGATTATCGGCTTTGCTCGGAAAAAGTCTCAAAAAGCACTTCAACGATAAAGTTGAAGGCATGAGCACTGGGCCGACCGAAGCCGACATCATCCAGCACACCAGCAGCCTGCCCGGCGTCGTAGCGGAAACGGCCGACGAAGCCAGCGGCGCCCCCGAACTCGCCTGGGGCGACACCTTCTTCCACTACGACCCGGACGGCCGCGACCCCGCCGACCGACCCTTCCCCTTCGCCACCATCGTCACCAAGGACTACGGCACCTTCGACGCCGAATCCCACCTCGACCGCCCCGGCGTCTACCGCCTCAACATCAACGTCGGCCGCACCGAGTTCGAGCGGCTCACCGGCCACAGCCCTGCCGCGCACCCCGCCCACCACCACGAGTTCGACTACACCGCACTCGACGAAGTCCTCCCCCACCCCGTCTACGCGACCCAGTCCTGGATCTCGATCCTCAACCCCGGGCAGCGCACCGCAGGCCAAGCCCTGGAGCTGATCACCCGAGCCCACGCCCGCGCCGCCCGCCGCCACCGCTGACACGGGCTGCGGCCGGCCACCACGGCCGGCCGCAGCCCCACCCGGTCACACCTCCCGCGCCAGCAACTCCCGAAGCGCCCCATCGATGAACGCGGTGTCCACCGGATTCATCCCGGCACCCGCGAAATGCCCCCACGCGCCGGGGATCACCCGCAACTCCGCCCCGGGTATCCGCGCGACCTCCCACTCGTTGTCCTCCGGCGGGAAGTACAGATCCTGCTGAGCGGGCACGATCACCGACGCCGCCCGGATCCCCGCCAGCGCCGACTCGATCCCCGACCACCCCGGAGTCGCCCCGAGATCGGCGTTCTGCCAGGTCCACAACATCGCCAGCAGGTTGTTCGCATCCCGCTTGAGGAACAACGCCTCCCAGAACCCCACCAGGAAGTCCTCCAGGCTCCCGTAGTCCAGCGGCGCCGACTCGTAAGCCCGCTGCCGGTAGAACTCCTGGCTGAAGCCCCACCCCGCGTACACCCGGGCCATCGCCCGCAACCCCGTCGTGGGCTGCGACTCGTACCAGCCGTTGCGCCACTGCGCATCAGCGGTCAGCGCCGCCTTCACGCCCTCCAGGAACACGATGTTGTGCACGCTGGTCTTCGCCGCACCGCAGAACGGCAGGATGCGCCGGACCACCTCCGGATAGCTCAACGCCCACTGGTAGGTCTGCCCCGCCCCCATCGACCACCCGGTCACCAGCTCCAGCCGCTCGATCCCGAACCGCTCGGTGATCAACCGGTGCTGCAACCGGACGTTGTCGTACATCGTCACGTGCGGGAACCGGGCCCGGTCGTGCGGCGCGGGCGTGTTGCTCGGCGACGACGAAAGCCCGTTGCCCAGCATGTTCGGCACGATGATGAAGTACCGCGAGGGATCCAGCGCCATGCCCTCGCCGATCAGCCACTCGTTGTCGTAGTGCTGCCCCGAGTACCAGGTCGGGTACACGATCGCATTGGACCTGTCCGCGTTGAGCTCGCCGTAGGTCTGGTACGCCAGCTTGGCCGCCCGCAGCGTGGCACCGCCCTGCAACCGGACATCCCCGAGTTCGAACACTTCGTAGTCCATGGCAACCCTCCGACCCGCGCGGTTCTTCGACGACGAGCCGCCGCCGTCCGCCAAGTCTGGGCCGGACCGGACGCGGGTACCACCGCCGGACGGCAGCGGCGGTACCCGCCGGACCTCACTGCACCAGCAGGTCCTCGATCGTGATCGGGATGTGGCGCACCCGCACACCCGTGGCGTTGTAGACCGCGTTGGCCACCGCCGCCGCCACGCCGACCGTGCCGATCTCGCCCAGCCCCTTCGACCCGACCGCGTTGTGCAACGTGTCCGGATACCGCACGAACTCCACATCCGCCTCCGGGATGTCGGCGTTCACCGGCACCAGGTACCCGGCCAGATCACCGTTGGCAGGCCGCCCGCTGCCCTCGAATTCCAGCGCCTCGTGCAACGCCGCCGACACACCCCAGATCATCCCGCCCAAGGCCTGGCTGCGCGCCGCCTTCTCGTTGATGATCCGGCCGCAGTCGAACACCCCGAGCATCCGCGACAACCGCGTCTCGCGCGTCCACTTGTGCACGCGCACCTCGCAGAACTGCGCCCCGAACGAGCTGAACGAGTGCTTCGTCAGCTCCTCGCCCGGCGCCGACGAACCGGTCGCCGAAACCGACTCGCGGCCAACCGCCCGCAGCACCTCGCCGAAGCTCATCGACCGGCCGTCCTCGGCCAGCACCCGGCCGTCCTCGTAGGACAGCTCCGCCCCCGCCAACGGCCCACCCGGAGCCGACGCCAAGGCCAGCAGCGCATCGATCACCTCGACCGCCGCGACCATCACCGCCGACCCCGCGCTCGCCGTCGCCGTCGAACCACCCGACATACCGCCCGACGGGAACGCCGAATCACCCAACCGCGGCGTGATCCGCTCCACCGGAACAGCCAGCGATTCCGCGCCCACCAGCGCGAGCACCGTCAGCAGCCCGGTGCCCGGATCCGCACCGCTGGTCGAGATCACCACCGTCTCGTCCTCGCGCAAGGTGATCTCGACGGTCGCCGGGAACCGCAACGCCGGGAACATCGCCGTGGCCACTCCCATGCCCACCAGCCAATCCCCGTCCTCACGACCGCCCGGCGAGCGCTGCGCCCACCCGAACCGCTGCGCACCGACCTGGAAGCACTCGTCGAGGTGCTTGCTCGACCACTGCAGGTCCTTGCCCGGCGGCGCGATCGAACTGTTCCGGCGGCGCAGCTCGATCGGATCCATGCCCAGCGCCACCGCCAGCTCGTCGATCGCGCTCTCCAGCGCGAACGACCCCGGCGCCTCGCCCGGCGCCCGCATGAACGTCGTCGGCGGAACGTTCAACGGCACGATCCGCTGGCTCAGCGCCAAGTTCTGCGTCGCGTACCACTCCCGCGACGTGCCGTGCGAAGTCGGCTCCACGAACGAGCGGTCCGCCGCCGTGGCGCACCACGAATCGTGCCGCACCGCGATCAACGTGCCGTCCTCGGCAGCCCCGAGAGCGATCTTCTGCACCGTGGCCGCACGACCCGCCGTCGCGGTGAACACCTGCTCCCGCGTCAGCGCCGCCTTGACCGGCCGCCCCAGCACCCTGGCCGCCGCCGCGGCGAGGAAAGCCGGCGCCGAAGTGCGCGCCTTGCCGCCGAAAGCACCACCCACGAACGGGTTGAGCGCGCGCACCGACGCGCCATCGACCCCCAGCGCACTGGCCAGCTCCGCCGCCTGCAGGTCCGACCCCTGATTCCCGCTGTACACGGTCAGCGCGCCCGACTCCCACACCGCGACCGCCGAGTGCGGCTCCATCGCGGCGTGGTTCTGCGTCGCGGTGCGGTAGGTCTGCTCCACCACCACGCTGCTCGCCGCCAGCGCCTCCTCGATGGACTCCACGCCCTCGGCCAGCACCGCGAGGTCCTCGGTGCCCGGCGCCTCCTCGGCCGTGGCCAGCCCGTCCTCCAGCGACGTCAGCGCAGGCCGCGCGCGGTAGCCGACCTCCACCAGCATCGCCGCATCCCGCGCCTGCTCGAAGGTCTCGGCCACCACGAACCCGATCGGCTGGCCGTAGTAGGCCACCTCCCGGTCCTGCAGCGGAACCCAGGTCTCGCCGAACAGCGCGGACCGCGCCGTGCTCAACTCCAGCCGGTCGAACGGCGTGTACACCCCGAGAACGCCCGGCGCGCCCTTGGCCGCCGTGACGTCCATGGTCTCGATCTCGCCGTGCGCGATGGTGCTCAGCACGAGGTACCCGTAGGCCATGCCCGGGAAGTTGTGATCGGCCCCGTACTTGGCCTGCCCGGTGACTTTCAGCGGGCCATCAAGCCGACTGGTCACAGCCTGCTCCCTTCGGTCAGTTCGAGCAGAGCGCGGACGACGGTCCGCTCCAGCAGCGGCACCTTGAAACCGTTGCCGGACAGCGGCCGAGCGCCCTCAGCGGCCACCGACGCCGCGTCCACGAAGGACTCCTCGGCCACCGGCTTGCCGCGCAGCGCGTCCTCCACCGCGGGCAACCGCCACGGCACCGACGCCACACCGCCCACCGCGATCCGCGCATCGACGACGCGCGAATCCCGCACGTCCAGCGCCACCGCGGCCGAGCACAGCGCGAACTCGTAGGACTGCCGGTCCCGCACCTTGACGTAGGTCGACCGCGACGCCCAGTCCAGCCTCGGCACCACGACCTCGCTGATCAGCTCGCCAGGCCGCAACACCGTCTCCACCTCCGGGGTGTCCCCCGGCTGCCGGTAGAAGTCGGCCAGCCGCACCGCGCGGCTCCCGTCGGCGCTGACCAGCCGCACCTCCGCATCGAGCGCGACCAGCGCCACCGCCAGATCGCTGGCGTGCGTCGCCACGCACGAATCGCTGGTGCCCAGCACGGCGTGCATCCGGTTCGCCCCCGACACCGCCGGACACCCGCTCCCGGGCTCCCGGCGATTGCACGGCATCGCGACGTCGCGGAAGTACGAGCACCGCGTGCGCTGCATCAGGTTCCCGCCGATGCTGGCCATGTTGCGCAACTGCTGGGACGCGCTCAGCAGCAGCGCCCGGGAGATCACCGGCGGCACGTCCGGGTGCGCCGCGACGTCGCTCATCCGCTCCAGCGCACCGATCCGCAGCCCATCCGCGGTGTCGATGCCGCGCAGCGGCAGCTGGTTGATGTCCACGACCTGCTGCGGGGTCAGGACGTTGAGCTTCATCAGGTCGACGAGCGTGGTCCCGCCCGCCAGGAACGCACCCGGTTCGGCCAGCGCGGCCTCGACGGTCGCGGGAGCAGTCAGATCAAAGGGACGCATCGGACCGCCTCGCCTGGTCGATCGCCGCGACGATGTTCGGGTAGGCCGAACAGCGGCAGAGGTTGCCGGACATGAACTCGCGGACGTCGTCGACGTCCTGCTCGACCGCCGCGACGGCCGACATGATCTGCCCGGAGGTGCAGAAACCGCACTGCAGGGCGTCCTGGTCGACGAACGCCTGCTGGACCGGGTGCAGCCGGCCGTCCTCGGCCAGGCCTTCCACGGTGGTGACCGGTTGCTTGACGGTGGCCGCGAGGGTGAGGCACGAGAGCACGGGCCGGCCTCCGACGTGCACCGTGCACGCGCCGCACTGCCCCCGGTCGCAGCCCTTCTTCGGGCCGGTCACGCCGAGCTGCTCGCGGAGCGCGTCCAGGAGCGTCACTCCGGGATCGACGCTGAGCCGCTCGGTCGTGCCGTTGATGTCGATGGAGATGTCCACTGGTTCCCTTTCCCGCGGACCGCCCGCAGGACGTCCGCGGCGGCGTGGGTCGTTCGTGGTGGGAGGAAACGCGAAGAGCGGAGCCGGGCCGGAACCGCCCGGCTGCGGAACCGACGCTAGCGGATATTTATCCGGTAGGCAAACATCTCAATTGAAGCTTGCCGGAGCCCGGCCGGGCCGTGCACTACATTTTCCACCGGAGACCGCGGCAATCCGGGAGGGACGATGACGACGGGCTCGGTCAGCCCCCGGCGCGCGGACACCCGCCGCAACCACGAGCGCATCCTCACCGCTGCCGCCACCGCGCTGGCCGGCTCCGGCGAGATCTCGTTCAACGCCATCGCCAAGCAGGCCGGCGTGGGCGTCGGCACGGTGTACCGGCACTTCCCCAACCCGGAAGCGCTCGTCATCGCCGTCTACCGGCGCGAGCTGCAGCACCTCGTCGACGTCGTGCCGGAACTGCTCGCCCAGCACTCCCCCGACCTGGCCTTCCGGACCTGGACGGCCGATCACCTGGTCCGCTACATGATGACCAAGCGAGGCCTGGCCAAGGCCCTCGGCGCCGCCGCGTCCTCGCACGGCGAGATGCTGGCGAAGGCCCACGAAGCCATGACCGGCGCGGTCACCACCCTGCTGGAGGCCAACATCCAGGCCGGAACCGTGCGCCCCGACCTCGAACCCGAGACCCTCATCCGCGGCCTGGGCGGGCTTTTCTTCCTCGACCCGAGCAGCGACTGGCGCGCTCCCACCGAGAAGCTCATCGACCTGCTGTGGCGAGGCATGAGCGCGGGCGACCCACCGCCGTCGGCCTGACCTCCCGCCGTTGCGATGCTTTTTGCGCGGTTTTGCCCGCAGGTTTTGTTTCGATCAACACTGAAATGAAAGATGTAACAAAATTCCATGTTCCGCCAGCAGCCGGTGGTCGTGCCCGGAAGCTTGCGGCAACGTGACTCCATGCCTGAATTCCGCTTCGCGTACAACATCTTCGAGCTGGGATCCGCCGAGGACTTCGCCGCGACCTGCCGCCGCGCGGAGCAGCACGGGTACGACACCGCGTTCGCCGCCGACCACCTCGGGATCGCCGCCCCCTTCCCCACCCTCGTCGCCGCGGCCCAGGCCACCGAACGGCTCCGCGTCGGAACCCTGGTGCTCAACGCGCCCTTCTGGAATCCCGCGCTGCTGGCCCGCGACATCGCCACCACCGACCTGCTCAGCGGCGGCCGCCTGGAGGTCGGGCTCGGCGCAGGGCACATGAAGTGGGAGTTCGACGAGGCCGACATCGAGTGGGAGCCGTTCGGCCGCCGGGCGGACCGGCTCGAAGCGCTGATCGCCGAGCTGAGCGAGCTGTTCGCAGCCGATGGCTACGCCCAGCAGGCGGCGCTCCGCGAGCACTTCGGCGTCACCGCGCTGCGCCCCGTCCAGCGCACCGGCTTCGGCGGGTACGGGCCGCCGCTGATCGTCGGCGGCACCGGTGACCGGATCCTGCGGATCGCCGCGGCGACCGCGGACATCATCGGCATCGCAGGAGCCTTCCAGGTGCCCGGGCAACCGCCCGGCACCCTGCGCATCGGCACCGCCGACGAAGCCGACGAACGGATCCGGTTCGCCCGCGAGCACGCCGGCGAACGCGCCGACCAGGTGCAGTGGCAGGCCCTGACGCAAGCCGTGGTGGTCACCGACGACCGGCGCGCCGCCGCCGAGGAGTTCCTGTCCAGGACGGGGCCGATGATGACCGCCGACGAACTCCTGGAGACGCCGTTCGTGTTCATCGGCACGGTCGAGCAGATGGCCGAGCAGGTCCTGCGCAATCACGAGCGCTACGGCTTCACCTACTACGCGGTGCACGGCCCCTACATGGACACCTTCGCCCCGGTGATCGAACGCGTCCGCGCCATCAGCGGCTAGCGCTCACCCCTCCGCTCCGCAGCCCGCAACGGGATCGCGTCGCCCCGCACGCCCACAAAAGGGACAAATCATGCGGAACCGGACGTAGCATGATCGCGTCCCAGGAGCGACAGCACGCGCCAGACCGCGCGCTGCGGAGAGGAGACCACCGGTATGGCGATCGATTTCGATCGCGACAGCGCGATGAAGATCCTCGATGCTCTCGAGGTGCTGAGCGAAGACGCCCAGGCGGGCAGTCGCTACGTCTCCGAGTACACGAGCCTCTCGCTCGGCGACCAAGGCCTGATCAACATCCTGTCCTCGGCCCACGCCGATCTGGCCACCGAGGTCAACGATCAGATGGACCACATCTACGAGTACCTGCGCACCACGTTGTCGGAGAACCTGGCGGACACGTTCGCGCTGTACGCGCGGATCGACGACGAGCAGCGCGGCGTGCTGCTCGAACTCGAGGAGTACTTCAGCGCCGAGAACAACATGGTGGAGCGACGGCGCGAGGCGGCCTCCGGCGAACCGGCGACCGGCGGCGCCGACGGGCTGTTCACCGCGCGAGAAGACCCGACCAGCCACTTCGTGGAGGTGACGCTGTCCAGCTCGGACAGCCCCGAATCCTCGTTCTCCCCCACCGGAGTGCTGGACATCTTCAGCATCACGCACTTCGTGCAGACGATCTGCAAGTTCTTCGACCGCGACCCGATCGAGTTCCTCGGCAAGAAGCTGGTCGGCGACTGGGAGTCCTTCGCCAAGTGCGCCCACGCCTTCGACAACCTGGCCAACGGCGTCCGGGCGATCGCGCAGAACCTCCGCGACCACGTCGACCAGCTCGAACAGGCCTGGCAGGGCAACGCCTACGCCGCCTGCAACTCCGCCGTGTACCAAGCCGCCAACGAAATGGTCGACGGGACCGCGGTACCGCTGGAGAGCTTGGCGGAGCACTACCGGGAAGCGGTGGAGGCGTCCTACCAGACCCACAAGGACCTCGAACCGATCATCAAGGCGCTGATCGACGCGTCGACCGGCATCGGACTGCTCAAGACCGCGGGGAAGGCGCTCAAGGAGGGCGGCGAGGTCCTCACCAAGCACGCCGACGACGCGGCGGTCCGCATCTCCGAGTTCCAAGCGACGTTGCAGGCCACGAAATCCAAGCTCAACAGCATCAGCGGGGACTTCGCCGAGTTGAAACCGACGACCACCGTGCCGTCGGTGCTCGAAGAGCTCGAACCGCACGCGCGGAACTGAGGAGGTCGCCGTGGAAGAAGCGCACGTTCTCGAACAGCGGGTGCTCGCCGCCATCGCCGAGGAGCTCAGGCACGCCGACCGCGCCGAACTCCGCGAGATCGGTGAAGCGGTGTCCTCCGGGGCTCATTCGTTCGGCGACATCGCCGCGCACCCCGGATACGCGGAGTTCATTCACGAGTGCGACGCCGAGCTGGCGGCGCTCACCGTCGAGGAGTTCTTCGCCGACGAGGACTCCCCCGCCGAGCCGGAACCGGCAGCCCCCGCCCGTGATCCGCACGAGGAGGAGGACGAACCGCCGGAATCCTTCCTGGTCTAGTGTTCGGTGCGTGGTGAACGATCAATCGCTGGCCAGCGGTCAGCGCTCGCTGGGCGACCCGGACCTCCGCTACCCGCTGTGGCCACCGCTGACCAGCGGATGTCCGGCCACCAGCACCGACACCACCGCCTATCCCGTCGAAGTCGACTACGACTACGACCGGGTGCCCGCCGAGCTCTTCCAGCAGCCGCCGGGCCCCGGACTGCAGCGGTGGGCTCCCCTGCTGCCGCCGCTGCACGCACCTGGGCTCGGGGAAGGCGGCACACCGCTGATCGAGCTGCCCGAGCACGGGGTGTTCGTCAAGGACGAGTCGCGTAATCCGACGTGGAGCCACAAGGACCGGCTCAACCGGGTCGCGGTGAGCGCGGCGGCAGGCGTCGGCGCACCGGGTGTCGTGGTCGCCTCGTCCGGCAACCACGGCGCCTCCACTGCCGCGTACGCCGCGCGGGCCGGTCTGCGCTGCATCGTGCTGGCCTCCGCCGGGATGCCGCCCGCCGTCGGCTCGTTCCTCCAGTCCTACGGTGCCGTCGTGCTGGCGGTGCCGAGCGACGCGCGGTGGCCGCTGCTGCGCCGGATCACCGCGGAAACCGGCTTCCACCCGGTCAGCAACGTCACCACGACCCACACCGGGCACGCCTTCGGCCCCGAGGGCTACAAGACCATCGCCTACGAGATCTTCGCCGAGCTCGGCGTCCCGGCAGCGCTGTTCGTCCCGACCGGGTACGGCGAGCTGCTCTTCGGCGTGTGGAAGGGATTCGCCGAGCTCGTGCGCCTCGGCCTGGCGCGCAAGGTGCCTCGCGTGTTCGCCTGCGAACCCGCGGCCGGCGGGCCGCTGGCTCGTGCCGTCGCCGAAGGCCTCCCCGCCACCTCGGTGGACGTGGGACCGACCGATGCCTACGCCATCAACTCCGCGGTGAGCGGTTACCGGGCGACCGTGGCCGTCCAGGAGAGCGCCGGGCGGGCGCTCCTGGTGGACGATGCGGAGATGGCGCTGGCCCAGCGCGACCTGGCCCGCTCCGGGCTCTGGTACGAGCTGTCCTCCGCCGCCGGGCTCGCCGGGTTCCGGCAGCTGCGCGAGGAGTTCGACGGCCCCGTGGTGTGCGTGGCGACCTCCAGCGGTTTCAAGGACATCGGTGTCGGCGACCACCGGCCCGAGGTCATCGGGCCGGACTGGGCCGTGGTGCGCCACCGGCTGCTGGAGGCCGACATCCGCTGCTGATCAGCGCCGCCACACCAGCATCGGGCCGTCCGACCGCTGCACCTCGCCCGCGACGGCGAAGCCGAGCTTGCGCGCGACGCGCTGGGACGGCTCGTTGGTCAGGTCGGTCATGATCACCACCGGCCGGTCGGTGCCCGCCAGGTCCGCCCGGTCGATCGCCGCCCTGGCCATCTCCGGGGCGTATCCCCTCCCCCAGTGGGCCGGGCTGAAGCGGTAGAACAGGTTGAGCACCGGTTCCTCGTCCGCGGTGTGGAACCGCAGACCGCCGAAGCCGATCACCGCGCCGGACTCCGGCAGCACCACCGCCCAGTACCCGATGCCGTCGCGCTCCCAGTCGACCTGCCACTGCGCCAGCATCTCCCCCGCTTCCTCGGCCGAGGGCGCGCCGGAGGGGTTGAACCGGTTGGTCTCCGGGTCGGAGAGGATCTCCACCGCGGCGGGCAGGTCGTCGTCGCGAACCCGGCGCAGGAGCAGTCGATCCGTGCGGATCTCATCAGCCTCGAACATCACGGCCGCCACCGTAGGCCGAAGGGCCGACGCTCTTCCCGCGCTGGGTTCCCGAGTCATCGATCAGCGATAGTTTCAGTTAACACTGAAGCAATCGAGATAATAGATGTGCTCGGTGCCACTCCTACGTCGGCACTGAGTGCCGCCGATCAGCGGAGCTCGCGGAGCGCATCCTCCAGCTGCTTGAGCACCACGCCCGTCGGTGCCGTGGTGCGGACAACTCCCACCACCACGTTCTCCCCCTCGCCGTTCCGCTCCACCGCGGAGCGCCGGTCCGCCAGCGCATCGGCGACGTGCTCGACCGCCTCCCGCAGCGACCGCTTGGCGTCCAGCGCTCCCCCGCTCTTGAGCCACTGGCGGAGCACGTGGTTGTGCGCGGCGACGACCGCCGCGGCCGCCACCGCGGCGCGCAGGTCGCCACCGGGCTCCCCCGCGAAGCGCTGCCGCAGGTAGCGGGCGAACACCCGCTGGTAGCGGTCGATGCTGGCGATCTCCTTGTCGCGCAACGCGGGAACCTCGCGGGTCAGCTCGAAGCGCTTGAGCGAGACCTCCGGTTCGGCCAGGTACATCTCCAGCACCACCTCGGCGGTGGATCCCAGCACCAGCAGCGGATCCGCGGCCGGGTCGGCGCCGGCGAGGCGCTCGACCACCTCGGCCAGGCGCTCGTCGTGGCCGGGGAAGACGACGTCCTCCTTGGACCGGAAGTAGCGGAAGAACGTCCGGCGGCCGACACCGGCCGCATCGGCGATCTGGTCCACAGTGGTCGCCTCGAAGCCCTGCTCGGCGAACAGTTCGAGCGCGGCGAGCGCCAGCGCGCTGCGCACCCGCCTGCGGCCATGCTCGGTTCGGCCGGAACGGGGTTTCGGCGCTGGAGCCGCTGCCTGGGACATGGCCGGAATATAGCACCGGAGCGCGTTGCTCGTGGCACTCAGTGCCGTTACGATGGCGATCGAAAGCAACGTCCGCGAACCTGCGCGGACCCGCGACGGACTCACCCCCACCGGGCACGGCGGCGGGAACGAGGAGGCACCCGGTGAACCCCGATTTCGGCACCTACCAGCTGGCCGAAGAGCACGAAGCGCTGCGCGAGGCGGTCCGCGACCTGTCCGAGAAGGAGATCGCCCCGCACGCGGCCGAGGTCGACGAGCAGGAGCGCTTCCCGCGCGAGGCGCGCGACGCGCTGGTCAAGGCCGGGTTCGCCGCGGTGCACATCCCGGAGGCCTACGACGGCCAGGGCGCGGACTCGGTCGCCACCTGCATCGTGATCGAGGAGGTCGCGCGCGTCTGCGGCTCGTCCTCGCTGATCCCGGCGGTGAACAAGCTCGGCACCATGCCGATCCTGCTGTCCGGCTCCGAGGAGCTCAAGAAGCAGGTCTTGCCGTCGATCGCCTCGGGCGAGGCGATGGCCTCCTACGCCCTGTCCGAGCGGGAGGCCGGTTCCGACGCCGCCGCGATGAAGACCCGGGCCCGGCTCGACGGCGACCACTGGGTGCTCAACGGCAGCAAGTGCTGGATCACCAACGGCGGCGAGTCCAAGTGGTACACCGTGATGGCGGTGACCGACGCGGACAAGCGCGCCAACGGCATCAGCGCGTTCGTGGTGCACGCCGACGACCCCGGTTTCGTGGTGGGGCCGAAGGAGAAGAAGCTCGGCATCAAGGGCTCGCCGACCGCGGAGCTGTACTTCGAGGACTGCACCATCCCGGCCGACCGGATCATCGGTGAGCCCGGGACCGGCTTCAAGACCGCGCTGCGCACCTTGGACCACACCCGCCCGACCATCGGCGCGCAGGCCGTGGGCATCGCGCAGGGCGCGCTGGACGCCGCGCTGGCCTACGTCAAGGAGCGCAAGCAGTTCGGCAAGGCGATCGCCGACTTCCAGGGCGTGCAGTTCATGCTCGCCGACATGGCGATGAAGGTCGAGGCCGCCCGCAACCTGGTCTACCTGGCGGCCGCCCGCGCCGAGCGCGGCGAGCCCAACCTCGGCTTCATCTCGGCGGCGGCGAAGTGCTTCGCCTCCGACGTGGCCATGGAGGTCACCACCGACGCGGTGCAGCTCTTCGGCGGCGCCGGCTACACCCGCGACTTCCCGGTCGAGCGGATGATGCGCGACGCCAAGATCACCCAGATCTACGAGGGCACCAACCAGGTCCAGCGCATGGTGATGGGCCGCGCGCTGCTCAAGGGCTGAGCCCGCGTTCGGGGGCCGGGCACCGGGCCCGGGCCCCGAACGTCGCTCGTGCAGAATGCCGGAGGTGGATCTCCTTCCGCCCCTGCGCCAGTTCACCGACGCCTTCGGGCGGAACGACGGGAACCCGGGCAGGATCGCTCTGCGCCCGCGGGCCGCGGACGTGCCCGGGTTGCCGCCCGGCCCGTTCCGCGACTACTTGGCCGCCGTCGAGATCGAGGACTCTCCGGTGATCGGCGGTTTGCTCGGTCTCCAGCTCTTCTCGCACCACGAGCTCGCGAAGGCCCAGGACGGCTGGTCCACGGTCTGGGCGAACGGGCAGCCGCAGCCGAACCCGGCGTGGCAGCAGTCCTGGATCGTCTTCGGGGACGTCAACGGCGACGCCGTCGTCGCCGATACCGGCGACCAGGCCTGTCCGGTGTTCGGGAGCGTGCAGCAGCACAACTCCCCGCTCGCGCCCGACCTCGGTACGTTCTTCGCCGCCGTCACGGCGGTGATGCGGTGGGAGGCAGCGCGAGAGCTGGACACCCACGACGAGGACTTCAACCTGCTCCCCGAGGTGCCCCTCGAGCTCTACGCCGCGTTGAGCGCTCACCTGGATCCGGTGCTCACCGACGACTTCCTCGGGTTCTTCCTGGACTGACGATGCCGCGACGCTCCGAGATGACCGCGGCCCGCGCAGCCACCAGACTGGTATGCGCGCACCTCACCGCACGAGGTCGGCGGCAGACAGGAGGCCCGTCATGCACGTGGTACGCGACTTCTTCGCCTTCATCGGGCGGCTCGGCATCGGCATCATCCTGATCGCGCACGGCTGGCAGAAGTTGGTCGACTACGGGATCGGCGCGGTCGCCGGCGGCTTCGCCGAGATGAACATCCCGCTGCCGCAGCTGGCCGCGTGGTTCACCGCGCTGGTGGAGCTGGTCGGTGGTGCGTTCTTCATCCTCGGGCTGCTGCTGCCGCTGGTCGGCATCCTGATCGCCGTCGTCATGGCGGGTGCGGTGTTCTTCGTGCACCTGCCGCACGGGCTGTTCTCGCCGGAAGGCTTCGAACTGCCGCTGGCCATCGGGGTGGCCGCGCTGGCCCTGGGCTTCAACGGCGGTCGCTGGTCCATCGACCACGGGATGTTCGGCCGCCGCCGCGCACCGGCCGAGAACGCGGCCGGCGAGGCCTGACGATCACTCCTCCTCGCGCTGCTGCTTCGCCGCGAGGTAATTGCCCGACTCGGCGTACAGGCTGGTCAGCAGCCAGGCACCCACCCCGATGTCGTCGCCGATGCCCAGCAGCGGCAGGAAGTCGGGGATGAAGTCGATCGGCGAGATCATGTAGACGACCGCGATCAGCCACAGCAGCAGCTGGTAGCGCGGGAGCACCGGATTGCGGCCCCGGGCGGTCGCCGCGAGCATCCCCGGCACCGCCCGTGCCCGGCGAACCGGACTGCCCACCGGCGTCGCGCGATGCGCGCGGACCGCCGCCAGCAGCGGCACGCGCCGGCGCACCGCGGCCGCCGCGCCGGCGATGAGCATGCCGAGCCCGGCTGCGATCAACCCGACCGGCAGCAGCCAGCCACCCGCCGCGTCCCCGCCGAACACCACCGCCACGACCACACCGGCCACCAGCAGCAGCCCACCGACCACCATCATCGCTCTTCCCCCGTTCCCGCACCGCTGCGATCAGGTTGCCACGACCCGCGCTCGTCCGGCGGAGCCGGGTGATCCGTGGCACGGTCGGCGAAAGTCGCCGAGGCTGGGGAGGACCGTGGTCGATCACGCCGAATCCCGGGTGCGCGACACCTCGCTGGCCCGCGCGAGCGCCACGATGGCCGTGGCCACCGCCACCAGCCGGGTCAGCGGGCTGCTGGCGAAGGTGCTGCTGGTCGCCGTGCTCGGCCTCGGCGTGGTCAACGACTCCTACACGGTGGCCAACACGCTGCCCACCGTGGTCAACGAGCTCCTGCTCGGCGGAGTGCTCACCAGCATCGCGGTTCCGCTGCTGGTGCGCGCGCAGCAGCGGGGCGAGCGCGAGGGCACCGAGTACGCGCGTTGGATGATCACCATGGGCGGGGTGCTGCTGCTCGTGGCCACCACGGCCGCGGTGGCCGCCGCTCCCCTGCTCACCGAGCTCTACCTCGGCCCGGACACCCGCGCGAACGCCGCCCTGACCACGGCTTTCGCCTACCTCCTGCTGCCGGGCATCGTCTGCTACGGCCTGTCCGCGCTGCTGCAGGCGATCCTCAACGTGCGCGGGGTGTTCGGCACGCCCGCCTGGGCCCCGGTGGTCAACAACCTCGTCGTGATCACCACGGTCGTGGTGTACGCGCTGGTGCCCGGCGAGATCTCCACGCACCCGGTGCGGATGGGCGAGCCGAAGCTGCTGGTGCTGGGCATCGGCACCGCGCTGGGCATCGCCGCCCAGACGCTGATCATGGTCGTGTCGCTGCGGCGCAGCGGATTCCGCTTCCGGTGGCGCTGGGGCTGGGACCGGCGGCTCTCGGAGTTCGGCGGGCTGGCCGGCTGGGTGGTGCTCTACACGCTGGTCAGCCAGGCAGGCATGGTGGTGATCACCCGCGTGACCGGCCAGGGCACCCCGGGCAGCGTCGCGACGTTCAACTACGCCTGGCTGCTGTCCCAGGTGCCCTACGGAGTGCTCGGCGTCTCGCTGCTGACCGCGCTGATGCCGCGGATCAGCAAGGCCGCGGCGGCCGAGGACACCGCCGCGTTCGTCTCCGACCTAGCGCTGGGCACCCGCATGAGCTCGGTGCTGCTGATGCCGATCAGCGCGCTGCTGGTGGTCGCGGGCGGGCCGCTGGCCGTGGCGTTCTTCTCGCTGGGTGCCAGCGATGTGGCCGCCGCCGACCGGCTCGGGTACGCCCTGGCCGCTGCCGCGATCGGCGTGGTCCCGTTCGCCATCACGATGCTCCAGCTGCGCGCGTTCTACGCGCTGCACGACGCGCGGACACCGACCTGGATCAACGTGATCATGGTCGTGGTGCGCAGCGCGCTGTGCTACCTCGTGCTGGCCACCGCCGATCCGCAGGACCTGGTCGTCGGGGTGACCGCGGCGATGTCGGCGAGCTTCGTGGTCGGTGCGGTCGCCGGGCAGATCTGGCTGCGCTGCCGGGTCGGCCGGCTGCGCACCAGGAGCACGCTCGCCGGGATCGGGCGCAGCATCGCCGCGACCGCGCTCGGATGCGCCTGCTCGATCGCGGCCGTGGCCGGCGTGCGCAGCGCGTTCGGGTCGCTCGGGACTGCCGGGGACGCCTGGATCTCGCTGGTCGTCCACACCGTCGTGGTGCTCGGCGTCAGCTTCGCCGCGCTGGCGCTCCTGCGGGCGCCGGAGCTCAAGCCCGCGGTCGACCGGCTGGCCCGGGTCTTCCGCCGCTGAGAGCTCACTTGCGGTTGCGCGCGTGGGGCTTGCTCCGCTCGGCGCGCAGCGCACGCAGCTCGGGTGGATCAGGGAGCGGTTCCAGCGGTTCGCCGATCGCCCACTCCAGCAGCAGATCCGCCAGCCGCGGATTGCGCGCCAGGACCGGGCCGTGCATGTAGGTGCACACCACGTGGCCGCACACCGCTCCCTCCGCGGAGTCGTGCCCGTTGCCGATCCCTCGCACGACACGGCCCAGCGGACGCGAGTCGGCGCCCACCCTGGTCCGGCCGAGGTGGTTCTCGAACCCGGTCAGCATCCCCACGCCCAGCAGCGTCGACTGCGTCGTGATCTCGCCGATCGCGCGCCCGTCCCCGGGCTCGGTGTCGGCGTCGACGAAGCCGAGTCCCTCGTGCCGCGTGCCGTCGCCGGTGACGAAGCTGGTGCCCAGCACCTGCAACCCGCCGCAGATGCCGAGCACCGGGACGCCCCGGTCCACCGGGCCGCTCAGTCCGCGGCCGCGGCGGAGGAAGCGCACCGCCGCGACCTGCGCGACGTCCTCTCCGCCGCCGATCAGGTACAGGTCGCAGGACTCCGGAACCGCCTCCGACGAGGACAGCACCGTCACCGTCTCGCTGTCGATGTTGCGCCACTTCAGCCGCTGCGCCAGCACGATGGCGTTGCCCCGGTCGCCGTAGGTTCCCAGCAGGTCGGGCAGCACCAGCGCCAGGCGGACCCGGTCGCGCATCACGACCGGCTCCGGGCGACGAGATCGCGGAACGCGGTGTAGTTGGCGATGACGTCGGGAACGCCGTCGCCGGTGCCCGCCAGGGCGTCCTCCACCGTGCCGGCGACGGTGGCCCGGACTCCGGCGTAGTGCAGCCGGACCGCGAGGTCGAGCGCGCGGTCCCCGGCCACCCGCACCGGGCGCCCGCCCAGCAGCTCGAAGTCGACGTCCCAGAGCCAGGAGACGTCGTGGCCGTCGGCTTCCCTGCTGTTGACCACCAGCACCAGCGGCTGCTGCTCGGCGGAGACCAGGTCGAGCATCTCCAGCCAGCTAGCCGGGTTCTTGGCCAGCAGCAACCGCACCGTGCGGCCGGCCAGCCGCACGGTCCCGTAGCGGCCCGCGGCCTGGGTGATCCGCTGGATGCGCTGCACCGCGGCGTTCGGGTCGCAGCCCAGGTGCCCGGCCGCCGCCAGCGCGAAGGTGGCGTTGACCCGGTTGACCTGACCGGGCAGCGCCAGGTCGAGTTCGCGGCGGGTGCCGTCGGCGGCCACCGCGGCATCGGCGGTGACCGTCCAGTCCGCTTCAGGACGGGCCAGCCCGCACTCGCAGCGCCAGTCCCGATCGGCCTCGCCGAGGAACGCTCCGCAGCGCGGGCAGTTCAGCGCGTCGCCCTTCCAGCGGACGCCACCGGAGATCCACGTGACGCCGGGGTGCTCGGCGGCCGCGAACACGATGTTGGGGTCGTCCCGGTTGGCGATCACCCGGGCGCCGGGTGCGCCGGCGAGGGCGCGGCGCAGGCTCTCGGCCACCGTGCGGATCTCGCCGACCCGGTCCAGCTGATCTCGGCTGAGGTTGAGCAGCAGGATCACCGCCGGCTCGAACTGCGCGGTCACCTGCGCCAGGTGCAGCTCGTCGACCTCGAGCGCGGCGAACGGCGCGTTGGGCTGCGTCATCAGCGCGGCGACGTGCCCGTCGAGCATGTTCGCGCCGGTGGCGTTGCTGACCGCCGGAGCTCGCGAGCGCAGCGCCTCGGCGACCATCCGGGTGGTGGTGGTCTTGCCGTTGGTGCCGGTCACCATGACCACGCGTCGGCCCACCGCCAGCCTGCGCAGGACCTGCGGCTGCAGGCTCAGCGCGAGCCGGCCGCCGATCATCGCGCCGCTGCCCAGGCCGAGCCGCCGGGACATCGCGGCGGCCAGCCGGCCGATGTCGATCGCGATGGTGGTCCGCAGGTCGAGCCGGTGCGCGCCGCGAGTCGGCGGTACCGGCGCGGGCACGAGCTGCCAGCGCTGCTGCTCCGCCGGTGCCCGCTGACCGGATGTCGGCTCGACCGCTTCGGTGTCCCGCGTGGTCCTGGCCATGCACCCCTCCCCCCTCGGCACCCGCCGCGAGCGGGCTTCCCAGGTCGGCTCGGGACTGGCGCGTCACCACCACTCGGCCGCACTCGGGCGCGCCGTCCGTCGCTTCTTCGCCAGTGTCGCCCGGGATCGGCGAAACAGCGCGACGATCAGCAGCAGGACACCGGCGGCGATCGCCGCTGGTCCCACCCAGCTGTGCAAGGCGCCGGACAGCTCGACCAGCGCCGCCTGGTGATCGGTGGACATCGTGGTACCCCTCCTTCCCCGCGAGCTCGGGCGCCCGGCCGGGAGGCCGGAGCCGCTCGCCGCACATGATCCGGTCGTCAGCGCGCGATCAGGGGTCCTGACATGCCGGGGAATCGCCCCATCGGGGTCTTCTCGACGCCGTCGTCAGCCGTCCGCGACCGGCGATCATCGCGAGGATCGTTCACGCTCGGCGTGCACCCGCCGCGGGGAGGAGTCGGTATGACGCAGCTGCTGCTGTTGATCGTGCTGGGCGGGATCGCGCTCGGCGGGATCGGCTGGACCGCGTGGGACATCCGCTCCGACCTGCGCAGGCGCAAGCTGTGAACTGCGCTGGAAAGCAAGGAACCCCGCCGGAGAGAGGCAGGCGGGGTTCCTTGTCATCACCTGGTCGCGCGGACCGGGTGGGTCACTTCACGGTCAGCTGCTGACCCGGGAAGATGAGGTTCGCGTCGCTGATCACGTCGTGGTTCTTGTCGAAGATCGACTGCCACTCGACGCCGACCTTCGCACCGATCGTGCTCAGCGTGTCGCCGGCCTGCACGGTGTAGGCGCCCTCGACCGACACGGTCTTCTTGACCTGCGTCTTGGTCTCGGTCTTCGGCTGCGGCTTGGTCTTGGTGGTGGTCTTCGGGGTGACCTTCTTGGTCGAACCGCCGGAGGCCACGTCCTGGTGCTCGGCACCGCCGCCCTTGGTCAGGCCGGCCTTCTTCGAGCACACCGGCCAGGCGCCGGGGCCCTGCCCCTGCAGCACCCGCTCGGCGACCGCGATCTGCTGCGCCTTGGTGGCCTGGGAGGCGTTCGAGGCGTAGCTGGTGCCGCCGTAGGAGGCCCAGGTGGAGGCGCTGAACTGCAGGCCGCCGTAGTAGCCGTTGCCGGTGTTGGTCGACCAGTTGCCACCGCTCTCGCACTGCGCGACGGCGTCCCAGGTGGACGTGGACGCGGCGTTGGCCGGTGCGGCGAGGGCGAACGGGGTGGCGACGACCGCGCCGGCCAGCGCCACGCGGGCGAGGTTGCGACCGGTGGCGGACTTGCGGTGCTTGCCTCGGGAGAAAGCCATGTTTCGTCTCCAGCAACGCCTGCGCTGGCACCGGCGGCGGTTCGCCGGATCCGATCGGGGCCGGTCCGGCGAGTGCTGCCGCCGCGGTGGTCAGGTCCCTGCCCCTGATGCGTGTCGGGGGTCGAGAAGTCCGCCGGGACAGGGTTCGGCGCTGCGGACTTCCGGTCTTGCTGCGTCGGCTTCGGGGGTGCCGACGAGGGGCCACGCTACGTAGCGAGATTCCGCAGACCAAACCATCAGCGAGTGGCCATCGTCATAGAAACGCCGACAAGATCGGCGCGATGTCGCCGTTTTCCCAGTTCGCATCGTGATCGTGCGGCGGGTGGAGACCCCAAAGCCGATCACCCAGGGTGAGACATGAGCCACGACTCACCCGGTCGAGCGAACACAGAGTGCGATCGCCCGCATTCGATCAGTTCTCGACGCAGCCGAAAAGGCCGCGAGCACAAGGACTCGCGGCCTTTTCGCTTCCTCCGGTTCATGCGGCGATGTCCGGATTGATTTCTGTCATAACTGAAGCTATCGGCAGTATTGACCTTGCGGGCGCGCCCCTTGCCAGCGGGCGCGCCCGCCCTCGATCACTCCGTGCGGAGCCCGTCCGGCCGGGCGGCCCGGGTCGCCGCCGGCAGGCTCAGCGCGGTGACCACCAGGACCGATGCGGCTGCGAAGGCGAACAGGCCGAGCATCCCGGGCACGTCGAGGGCGACCGCGCCCTCGCTGAAGATCAGCACCACCGGCACTCCGAGCAGCAGACCGATGACTGCGGCGAGCGCGGTGGCCACCAGCATCGGAACCGCGTTCTGAAGCAGCAGAGACCACGCCATCGTCCGACGCGGCACCCCGACCGCGCCCAGCACGGCCAGCGGCCTGCGTCGCTCCTGGATCTGCTCGGTGGCCGCGACGAAGAGGCTGCACCCGATCAGCGCGAACAACACCAGCGCTCCCGTCAGCAGCACCACCTGGACGGCGGCCATCGCCATGTCCCGGTCCAAATCCGGTACCGCGCCGAGCGAGCCCATCCCGTTGCTGGTCGTTGGGTCGACCAGGTGCGCCGCGGCGATGTTGCGGACGCGCTCGACGACGTCGGGCGACACCGCCGGGGCGAGCTCGACCTCGATGTCGACCTGCCGGGCGACGTCCAGCAGGCCACCCGCCGCAGCGGGCGTGACCAGCAGTTCCAGTCCGCCGTTCGACCCGGGCCCGGCCGGCCGCACCGTGCCGGGGACGGTCCAGGTGACCGGCCGGTCCGGGGTCGGCCTGCTGGTCGCACCGTAGTAGCTGTCGGCCAGGTGCATCGTCTTACCGCCCAGATGACCGACGCGCTGGTCCGGGGTGATGGCGAAGACATCGCCGTCCGCGCAGTCCGGCACCTCGGCCAGCCCGCGGATCTGCGCGCAGTCCACGACGTGCACGGTCCACGAGGCGTACTCGTCGTCGGTGGCCTGGACGGACGAGCCCATCACGCGCGCGCCGAGGACCCCGGGCAGCGCCTGCAGTTCGCGCACCGCTCGCGTCACGTCAGCCGGATCTTCCGGCAGGCCGCCCGTGATCGTCATCCAGTCAACCGCTCTGACGCTCGACCTCGAAACCTCGCCCGCGTCCGAGGCGATCGCGCTCGGCCTCGAAGTGTGGCTCGCATCCGAGGCGATCACGCTCGCGAGGAGCGTCTGCAACGCGATCACGCCGGTCACCACCACCGCGATGGAGCTGACCGAACGGGCAGCGGTTCCGCTGGTCGCCTGGAGCCGCCGCACCGCGAGCTGCCACGCGATGGAATCACCACCGCTCAGCCGGCCCGCGAACCGCTCGACGCACCACGGCAGCACCAGCGGGACACCAGCGAGGACCAGCACGACCGACACCACGAACAGCCGGAGCGCCGGCTGACCGGAGATGCCGTCCACGCCGATGAACGCCAGGCCCGCCAGTCCCGCCACGACCGGCACCACCCGCCAGAGCAGCTTCCGCGGCCGCGCCGTGCCCCGCCGCGCGACCTCCAGCGGCTCGGCGACACTGCGGCGCAAGGCGGCGATCGTGACCAGCGCGGCCAGCGCGGGAATCCCGATGGTGACCAGCGACGCCAGCCACCAGACCGGTCGCACGTCGGAGCTGAGGAGCGAGAACTCGCTCATCGAGATGCCGTCGACCGCCGGTTTCGCCAGCTCGAACAGCACCCAGCCCAGCGCGACGCCGAGCACCGCCCCGGCCAGGGACTCCCCCGCCGCCATCCGGCGCACCTGGGTTCCGGTGGCACCGACGAGCCGCATCGCCGCCAGCCGCCGCTGCCGGGCCGCTTCGGCGAGCCGGGCGGTGGCCGCGACGTAGACCACGATCGGCACCAGCAGCACCGCGATGGACAGGAGCAGCACCAGCTGGAGTTCGTCGGGCAGTTCCGCCCTGGCCGCCGCGGTTTCGCCGAAGTGGTCGGAGACGCCGTTCACCTGGTCGCTCCGCGGTGACAACGAGTCAGTGCCCGCGTAGTAGAACAGCTCGCCCATGCCGACCAGGCCGTCCTGTGCGATGACCCCGGTGATCTCGGCGGGCAGCCGGGGCCGCAGCAGCTCGCCTTCCGGGCTCTGCAAGAGCTCCTGGAGAGCTGGCGAGACCACTGCCTCACCTGGCGCGGGATTGCGCGTCAGGCCCGGCGCCACCGGCGCGTCCGGGCGCACGTCCTGCAGTTGCAGCCCTTGGACGAAGTGATCCCCGAACTGCAGCGTCGGCGTGTTCGCGACCAGGACGCCGACGCCGGGAGCGTCCGCCGCGGCGACCGGGTCGCGCATGCTCTCGCGCTCGATCCGCGCGGAGTGGATGGTGGGCACCGACGCGGCGCCGAGCAGCACCGCGACACCGAGCGCGATGCCCAGGGCCATCACCACCAGCCGCCCCCAGGGGCGGTGGCCGGTGAACGCGAGCCGGAAACCGAAGGCCAGGTCCTGCAGCCAGTTCGTCATCAGCGCACCTCGGCGAGCTCGGTGCTGCCGTCGCGGAGCACGACTTCCCGGTCGGCGTAGGCCGCCACCCGCGGTTCGTGGGTGACCAGCAGCACCGCTGCTCCGGTGTCCCGCGCGGCGCGGGTGAGCAGGCCCATCACCTGCTCGCCGCCGACGGAGTCCAGCGCGCCGGTGGGCTCGTCGGCGAAGACCACCGCCGGCTCGGCCACCAGCGCTCGAGCCAGCGCGGCCCGCTGGCTCTGGCCGCCGGAGATGTCGCCGGGCCGGGAGTCCGCGATCCCGGCGATGCCGAGCTCCTCCAGCCAGGAGGCCGCCTTCGCCTCGGCCGCCCGGCGCTTGGCACCGCCCAGGCGCAGCGGCAGGGCCACGTTCTCGCGCACGGTCAGCTCCGGCACCAGCTGGCCGAACTGGAAGACGAAGCCGAACTCGTCGCGGCGCAACGTGCTGCGCTGGTCGTCGGTGAGCTCGGTCAGCTCGGTGCCCCGGAACCGGATCCGGCCCGAATCCGGCAGCCGGATCCCCGCCAGGCAGTGCAGCAGCGTCGACTTCCCGGAGCCGGAGGAACCCATGACCGCCACCACCTCCCCCGCCTCGACCGAGAGCTCGGCACCGCGCAGCGCGGGGGTGGGGCCGAAGGACAGGTGCAGATCCGCACCGGACAGCAGCGGCTCGGTCACGGGGCGACCTCCTTGGTCAGCGGTTCGAGTCGGGACACGGCCAGCTCCAGCCAGCGCAGATCGGCCTCCAGGTGGAACAGCGCGTAGTCGTGCACCAGCTGTTCACCGGGTTCGGCGGCGGTCTTGCGGCGGGTCAGCTCGCGCATCCGGGCGAGGTGCGCGCGGCGCTGGCCGTCGAGCACCGCGGTGGCGTCGCGGCCGGAGCGGACCGCGAGGACGATCTTGGTGTAGAGGGTGTTGTGCAGCTCCGCGACGGGCTTCTCCGGCGTGCTCAACCACTCCTCCAGCCGCTGGCGGCCGGCTTCGGTGATCGAGTAGCGCTTGCGGTCGGGCCCGTCGCCGGACTCCACTCCGTCGACCTCGACCAGGCCGTCGCGCAGCAGCCGGGACAGCGTCGAGTAGACCTGGCCGTAGGCCAGCGACTTGGCGTGCCCGAAGTCGGCGTCGTAAGCCCGTTTGAGGTCGTACCCGTAACCGGGGCCACCCTCCAGCAACCCCAGCATGGTGAGACCGATCGACATGCGAGCGACTATACATCGAGTGTATATACCCGGTGTATAGATCTCCTCGGGAAGCGGAAGGTGCTGGTCAGGACGTGCGCTGGGGCATCACGGTGTAGCGGGGATCGCGCGACGAGGCTCGACCGGCCTCGAAGATCCCGTACCGGGTGGCCGCCGCCGCGGCGTTCAGGCAGAGCCCCGAGGCGATGCGCGCGGTCCGGCTCCGGCCGGCGAACGCGGCCGCGCCCAGCCCGAGACAGGTCAGCGCTTGGGCGGCGCGCAGCACCGAACCGGCTCTGCCCTGCTGGTAGACCTCGCCGACCAGCCCGGCACCGCGGTGCATCCGGCGGGTGGCCGCCAGCTCAAGCACTGAACCGGCGATCGCCATCCGCCGCGCGGGCTCGGCTTCTCCTGGCGCGGCGAGCATGCCGACGGCTCCGGCGCTGGACACCGCGCTCCCGGCGAAGACGAACGGCAGCTCCCGGTACACCTCGTGCCAGCCCGGCACGGCCGTGTCGGCCAGCAGCACCGCGGTGTAGGTCGTCATCGCGGGCGCGACCGCACCGGCGAGCACCCCGGCGGCTCGACCCGCACCGGGCAGCCGACCGGTCAGCTCGCTGGCCACCGCCGCGCCGGACAGCGCCGAGAACGGCGCCAGGATCCAGGACCCGACGCTCAGCGGCGAAGTCGGCTTGAACACCCGCAGCATGTTCAGGAACCGCGTCGGCCGCCCCAGGTCGTGGACCAGCGCTCCGACGCTGGCGGTCGCACCCACCGCAGCGGCCAGCCGACCGGCCGCGGCCAGCCTGCCCCGGCCGGTGAGGTCGGCCAGCACCGCCATCGTCGACGACGCTCCGGCGAGACCCCCGAGATAGAGGTAGAGCGGCACGTCCGGCACCTTCCACACCGGTGGTTTGAGCACCGGGCGGCCGTAGTAGGACTCCGCCGTCACCGCTTCCTCCCCAGGAAGCAACCGGCGATCACCGCAGCCGCGGTCAGCGCCGCGCCCGCCGCGTGCCGCCACATCGACGGCAGGTCGCGCGTGGTCACCACCGGATCCGGCGGCAGCCCGTAGACCTCCGGTTCGTCCAGCAGCAGGAAGAACGCGCCGGTCCCACCGACTCCGTCGTCGGGGTCGTGCCCGTAGAGCCGGGCATCGGTGACGCCCTGCTCGTGCAGCTCCGACACCCGCAGCGCGGCCCGTTCGCGGAGCTCGTCGAGCGGCCCGTACTGGATCGACTCCGTCGGGCAGGCCGTCGCGCAGGCGGGCATCAGCCCGGCGCCCAGCCGGTCCTGGCACATCGTGCACTTGGCCGCGCCGCCGGTGTCCGGCCGGATGTCGATCACCCCGTACGGGCAGGCGGGCACGCAGTAGCCGCAGCCGTTGCACACGTCGTCCTGGACCAGCACCGTGCCGTGCTCGGTGCGGATCAGCGCCCCGGTCGGGCAGACGTCCAGGCACGCGGCGTGCGTGCAGTGCTTGCAGACGTCCGAGGACATCAGCCAGCGCACCTGGTCACCGCCCATCCCGGGCATGCCCAGGTCCACAGCGGACTCCTGCTCGACGAAGGCGACGTGCCGCCAGGTGGTGGCGCCCAGGGCTCCGGTGTTGTCGTAGGACATCCCGGTGAGGTCCATGCCGTCCTCGGGCAGCAGGTTCCACTCCTTGCAGGCGACCTCGCACGCCTTGCAGCCGATGCACACGCTGGTGTCGGTGAAGAACCCGACCCGCTCGGGGTGATCGGGCGGGTAGCCGGCATCGCCCGCCGGGTCGGCCAGCGGTCCGCTCAACCGGTTCCGGGCCACAAAGCTCATCTCCCTCCGCGTTCCGGGTCATCGACGTGCTCCACGCCGGTGTGCTCGGTGATCCCCGCTCGCCTGCGGTAGTCCTCGACCAGGCGGAGCAGCGCCGCGCCGCGAGGCCGCCGCCCGGGGCGGATGTCGCAGGCTCCCGCCTTGGTCTCCATGATGTGCACGTTGGGGTCCAGCGCCACGTTGATCAGCTCGTTCGCGGCGTCGCCCGTGGTCAGCCCGTTCGGGCCCCAGTGCCACGGGATGCCGATCTGGTGCACGTTGCGCTCGCCCAGCCGCAGCGGTCGCAGCCGGGCGGTGACCAGCACCCGGCCCTCGATGGCGCTGCGCGCGGTGATCACGGTCGCCCAGTCCAGGTGCCGCAGCCCGCGCTCGGCCGCCAGTTGCGGGGAGATCTCCAGGAACATCGCCGGGGCGAGTTCGGACAGGTGGGCCAGCCACCGGCTCATGCCGCCGGCGGTGTGGTGCTCGGTGAGCCGGAACGTGGTGAACACGCAGGGGAACACCTCGCTGCCCGGCTCCAGCCCGCTGGGCTGGTAGCGGTTGTCCGGGCGGGCGAACACCTGACGTGCCGGGTTGCGCTGCTGAGCGGGGTGCACGCGGTTGTTCAGCGGCGATTCCTGCGGTTCGTAGTGCGCGGGCAGCGGCCCGTCCACCAGGCCGGACGGGGCGTAGAGCCAGCCGCGGCCGTCGCTCTGCATGATGAACGGCTCGGTGCCCGCGATGCCCTCCGGGCCGGTCGCCTCCGGCGCGGGCACGAAGTCCGGGCGCTTGGTGCGGTCGAAGTCGGGCACGTCGTGGCCGGTCCACTCGCCGCGCTGGTCGTCCCACCAGATGTAGGCCTTGCGATCGCTCCACGGCCGACCGTCCGGGTCCGCCGACGCGCGGTTGTAGAGCAGGCGGCGGTTGGCGGGCCACGCCCAGCCCCACTCCGGGGCCACCCACGACTGCTCCGCCCCCGGCCGCCGGCGGGCGGCCTGGTTGACGTCGTCGGCGAAGACACCGCAGTAGATCCAGCACCCGCAGCTGGTGGAACCGTCCGCGCGCAGCTGGGTGTAGGCCGACAGCGGTGCGCCGTCGGCCCCGGTTCCGTTGATCTCCCGCAGCACCGCCGCCGCGCTCGGCTCGCCGATCGCGCCCTCGGTCGGGTAGTCCCAGGTCAGCTCCCTCAGCGGGCGGTCGCGCTCGACGTCCTGCGCCTTCTCCCGCAGCCGCCGGCCCAGGTGGTAGAAGAACCACAGGTCGCTGCGCTGGTCGCCGGTGGGTTCGACGGCCTTGTGGTGCCACTGCAGCAGCCGCTGGGTGTTGGTGAAGGTGCCGTCCTTCTCGGTGTGCGCGGCCGCGGGCAGGAAGAACACCTCGGTACCGATGTCCTCGGTGCGCAGCTCTCCGCTGTCGATCTCCGGGCCGTCCTGCCAGAAGGTCGCCGTCTCGACCAGGTTGAGGTCGCGCACCACCAGCCAGTCCAGGTTGGCCAGGCCCAGCCGCTGCTGGCGGGCGTTGGCCGAGCCCACGGCCGGGTTCTCGCCGACCACGAAGTAGCCCCGGCAGCGGCCCTCGATCTGGTCGATCACCGTCTGGAAGGTGCTGTGATCCCCGGTCAGCCTCGGCAACCGGTCGAAGCAGAAGTCGTTGTCGGCCGTGGCGTGCTCGCCCCACCACGCCTTGAGCAGGCTGACCAGGTAGGCGCGCATGTTCGCCCAGTAACCGCGGGCCCGCTCGTCCGGCGCGACGTAGGAGTCCACGTCGATGTCGGCCTCGGCGTAGGGCATCGGTAGGTAGCCGGGCAGCAGGTTGAACAGCGTCGGGATGTCGGTGGAGCCCTGGATGCTGGCGTGCCCGCGCAGCGCCAGCACTCCCCCGCCCGGTCGGCCGACGTTGCCCAGCAGCAGCTGCAGGATCGACGCGGCGCGGATGTACTGCACGCCCACGGTGTGCTGCGTCCAGCCGACCGAGTAGACCACCGCCGAGGTGCGGTCCCGGCCGGAGTTGGCCACCAGCTGCTCGGCGACCCACTCGAACTCCGCGCGCGGCACGCCGCAGACCTCCTCCACCAGCTCCGGCGTGTAGCGGGCGTAATGCCGCTTGAGCAGCTGGAACACGCACCTCGGGTGCTGCAGCGACGGATCGCTGCGGGCGCGGCCGTGGTAGACCGGGCCGCCGGAGCCGGTGGTCTCGGGGCCGTGCGAATTGGTCGGGCCTTCTGGCCCGTGCCCGCCGACCGACGGGACCGCGGTGCTGCCCTCGTACTGCCAGCTGTCCGTGTCGTAGCTGCCGGCCTCGGCGTCGAGCCCGGAGAAGATGCCGTCCAGGTCCTCGGTGTCGCGGAAGTCCTCGCCGACGATCATCGCCGCGTTGGTGTAGGCGGCCACGTAGTCGTGGAAGTACGCGCCGCTGGTCAGCACGTGGTTGATCAGCGCGCCGAGGAACGCGATGTCGCTGCCCGCGCGCAGCGGGACGTGCCGGTGCGCCAGCGCCGAGGTGCGGGTGAAGCGCGGGTCGACGTGGATGACCGTGGCGCCGCGCCGCTTGGCCTCCACCACCCACTGGAATCCGACCGGGTGCGCCTCGGCCATGTTGGACCCCTGGATCAGGATGCAGTCGGCGTTGACGAGGTCCTGCTGGAAGGTGGTGGCGCCGCCGCGCCCGAAGGAGGTGCCCAGACCGGGCACCGTGGAGGAGTGTCAAATGCGCGCCTGGTTCTCCACCTGGATCGCGCCGAGGGCGGTGTAGAGCTTCTTCATGAGGTAGTTCTCCTCGTTGTCGAGGGTCGCTCCTCCGAGGCTCGCGATGCCCGTCGTGCGGCGCAGCGGACGCCCGTCGGCGTCGGTCTCCTGCCAGGTGGCGGCCCGGGTGGCCAGCACCCGGTCGGCGATCATGTCCAGCGCGGTGTCGAGGTCGAGGTCCTCCCAGGCGGTGCCGTGCGGGCGGCGGTAGCGGACCTTGGTCTGCCGCAGCGGTGAGGTCACCAGTTCCCGGCTGGCCGAGCCCTTCGGGCACAACCGGCCGCGGCTGATCGGCGAATCGGGATCACCCTCGATCTGGGTGACCGCACCGTCCTGCACGAAGACCCGCTGGCCGCAGCCGACCGCGCAGTACGGGCACACCGAGCGCACCACCGCGTCGGCGTCCTGGGTGCGCGCCCGCTGGGCGTCGGTGCGCTCCGAGCGGGCCGCCAGGCCTCTGCCCAACGGATCCGCTCCCGTCAGCTGCCGGAGCAGCGGCCAGCCGAGCCACTCGGCCATCGGATCCCTCCTCGCGCACGTGCTCCCAGGAGAAACCCGATCGCCCTCGGGTGCAAGCCGGCCACCGGGACACGGCCCCGGTGCCGTCCTCCTCGGCGGCACCGGGACCGCGAGTCAGTAGAGGTGCTCTGCGTACCGCGGGCCGTAGTAGCGCTCCAGCTCGGCCAGCGACTCCTCCGGGCGCTCCATGAGCTTCGCGATCTGCGGGCGGGAGGGCACCGAATCCGGTTGCCAGGTCTCCGGCTTCCACAGCCCGGAGCGCAGGAACGCCTTGGCGCAGTGGTGGAAGATCTCGTCGATCTCGACCACCATCGCCAGCGCCGGCCGGTGTCCCCTGACCACCATGTCGTCGAAGAACGGCGCTTCGCGCACCAGCCGGGCCCGGCCGTTGATGCGCAGGGTGTCCCCGCGCCCGGGCAGGAAGTGGATCAGTCCGACGTGCGGGTTGGACAGGACGTTGCGGAAGCCGTCGGCGCGCCGGTTGCCCGGGCGCTCCGGGATCGCGATCGTGCGGTCGTCGAGCACCAGGGTGAAACCGGCGGGGTCGCCCTTGGGCGAGACGTCGCAGGTGCCGTCGGCGGCCGACGTCGCGATCAGGCAGAACGGCGAGGCGGCCAGCCACTGCCGGTCCACCTCGTGCAGCGCGCCGCGCGCCTTGTCCCGGACCCTGGGCAGCGGTTCGCCCAGCAGGTCCCGCAATTCCGCTTCCGAGGTGATCTCCACCAGCCCGGCGAGTGCCACGAATCCTCCCGAGATCGACAACACCTCCGACCCTACGCCGGGCGGGGCCCGTCATCGCACGGATTCGGCGGTTCGGCTTGCCGGCCGCGCGCTTTCAGCCCGCGGCTTCCTGCTCGAGCTCGGCGAGGGTCTTGCGCAACCACGTGGCGTCCGCGCGGCTGGTGGCCGCGGCGATGGTGAGCATGCCCCTGCGGAACCGGTCGGTCATGTCGGCCGCGCGGAGGGGCCGCCCGTCGTCGTAGAAGTAGCTGGCCGGCTGCTCCATGAAGGCCAGCCTGCGGCGCAGCACGCGCGCCTGGTCCGCCGGGTCGGGCAGCGCGCCCAGGAACGCCAGCAGCACTAGGAACGAGTTGCGGTCGGTGATCTCCACCTCCGCCGGTTCGCGCAACCGGCGGAGGAATTCCTCGCGCCCGCTGTCGGTCAGCGACAGCACCTGCCGCGGCACCGCCGACTTGCCCGGCTCGGCGTGCCGGGACACGTGCCCGGCCTTGCGCAGCCGGTTGATCGCCGGGTAGAGCGCACCGTCGCTGACCGGCCGGACGTGGCCGCTGAGACCGGAGATCCGGGTCCGCAAGTCGTAGGCGTGCAGCGGTTCCTCGTTGAGGAACCCCAAGATCGACAACGTCAGCAAGCGCGGTCTCCCGGTCCTCCGGCGCGGTTGTGCGCCACCACGATAACTCGCTGCCTCGATTCGAGTTACCTCTGTTAGAGTCTCGACGCTTCGAAGATCAGGAGGACCACCGTGCCCGAAACCCAGTACCTCACCACCCCCGCCGGAATGCGGCTCGCGTACGTCGATTCCGGCGGTCCCGGACGCCCCGTCCTCGCGCTGCACGGCGCCTACGGGCGCAGCCGGACGTTCCTCCGGCTAGCCGACGACCTGGCCCCGGACTGGCGGATCATCGCGGTGGACCAGCGCTGCCACGGCAGGTCCGACCGCAGTGACGACGTGAGCCGCGAGGCGTTCGTCGCCGATGCGGCGGCGGTCGTCGAACAGCTGGAACTCGCCCCGGCGGTGGTGCTCGGGCACTCGCTCGGCGGGATCAGCGCCTTCCAGCTCGCGACCCGGCGCCCCGAGCTGGTCGCCGCGGCGATCGTGGTCGACGTCGGGGCCGAGATCGACGTGCCCGACGACCACTGGCTCGACGACTTCCCCGACCGGTTCCCCGACCTGCAGAGCATGCGCGCCGCGCTGGAATCCGTCGTCGAAGCACCGGAGCACTTCCTGGAGAGCGCGGTCGAGGACGACCGCGGCTGGTTCTTCCGGTGGCGCGCGGCCGATGTCCGCGACCTCAAGCGCGAGGTGTGCGGCACGTGGTGGTCCGACTGGGCGGGCAGTTCGCAGCCCGTGCTCCTGCTGCGCGGCGCCGACAGCCCCGTGATCGGCCCGGAGCTGGCCGAGCGGATGGTCCGCGTCCGGGCCAACACCGAGCTGGTGTCGATCGGGGGCGCCGGGCACGACCTCCACCTCACCCACTGCGCGGAATTCGCGGCGGCGGTCGGTGAATTCCTCGCCCGGATCGGCTCAGAGGTCCAGGACCACGTGGTCGGTGCCTCGTGACACGCAGATCGCCATGTGGTCCTCCGCCGCGCGTGCCCGGTGGTCGACGTCGCCGTCGATGACCCGGACGTGGCAGGTGCCGCAGAAGCCCTGTCGGCAGGAGTAGGGCACCTGCGGCAGGACCTCGGTGATGGCCTCCAGCGCCGATCGGTCCGCGGGCACGCGCACCGTGCGCCCGGTCCGGGCGAGCTCGACGGTGAACGGCCTGCCGTCGTTGATCGGCGGTGCCGAGAACCGTTCCCAGTGCAGCGAATCCGCCGCGCTGCCCGGCAGGTCCACCCGGACGCCGGTGATCATCGGGATCGGCCCGCAGCAGTACACCGCGGCACCGGGCGGGGCGTGCTCGAGCAGTTCCGCGCCGGAGGCCGGGACGCCGAACTCGGTGTCCGGCCGGATCCACACCCGCGCCGGGTCCAGCTCGGCCAGCTCGTCGAGGAACGGCATCGACTCCCGCGAGCGCCCGGTGTGGACCAGCCGCCAGTCCGCGCCGCGCGCCGCCGCGGTGCGCACCATCGGCAGGATCGGTGTGATGCCGATGCCGCCGGCGATGAACAGGTACTTCTCCGCCGTGATGAACGGGAAGGCGTTGCGGGGCCCGCGAGCGGTGATCCGGCTGCCCGGCCGCAGCACGTCGTGGACCTCGCGGGAGCCGCCCGCGCCGTCGGCGATCCGCCGCACCGCGATCCGGTAGGAGCGCCGGTCGCCCGGTTCGCCGCACAGCGAGTACTGCCGCGTGCGCCCCGATGGCAGCACGAGATCGAGGTGCGCTCCCGGCTGCCAGGCCGGGAGCAGCCCGTCGCCCACCAGCCGCAGGCTGATCACCTCGTCGGCCTCGGCGCGGACCTCGGCGACCTCCAGCCGGATGTCGCGGTCCACGGGCGCGACCGGCCTCCTGTTGCGGCGGCTGTTGCGCTGCAACCACTCCATGCCGACGGCCATCTTGTCCAGCGCCCACAGGAAGCGGTCCGGTCCGCTGCCGCTGAGCGCCCGCGGCACCGCACGAGCTCCGGCCATCAGTGCTCCGCCGCCTGGGCGGCCGGGGACTTGGCCAGGTAGGCGATCGCCTGGCTGGTCGAGCCGTGCTGCGACGGGTGGTAGGACCGGCGGAAGTAGGCCGGGATCGAGCGCAGCATCTGCCAGTAGCTGGGCGTCAGGCCGATGCGGCCGGTGCGCAGCATGTCCCGCCAGCGCGGCTTGCGGCGGCCGCGCAGCACCGGGTCGGCGGCCATCAGGTACTTCACGCCGCGCACCCACAGCACGGCGAGCACCACCATCGCGATCACCATCGCGTGGCAGCGGCGCAGGTAGCTGCCGTCGACGTGCATGTAGAGGTCGTAGGCCACCGAGCGGTGCTCGACCTCCTCAGCGCCGTGCCAGCGCAGCAGGTCGAGCATGGTCGGATCGGCACCGGCCGCGTCCAGCGCTTTCGCGTCGAGCACCCACTGGCCGAGGAAGGCCGTGTAGTGCTCGATGGCCGCGATCATCGCCAGCCGCTGCACGAGCCACGACTCGGCGCGCCTGCCGCCGTGGGGCCGGTCGCCCAGCACCTTGCGGAACATCCAGCCGACCTGCTCGACGTAGGGCCGGGTGTCCATGCCGTGGGCGTCGAAGTGGTCCAGCACGCCCTGGTGCGACTCGGCGTGCATCGCCTCCTGGCCGACGAAGCCGCGCACGTCCTCCAGCAGCTGGTCGTCCTTGATCAGCGGCAGCGCCTGCTTGAAGACCTCGACGAACCAGCGCTCGCCCTCGGGCAGCACCAGGTGCAGGAAGTTGATCACGTGGGTGGCGAAGGGCTCACCGGGGATCCAGTGCACCGGCAGCTTCGACCAGTCGAACTCCACGTCGCGCGCCTGCAGCACGACGCGGTCCGGCTCACCCGGATCGATGTGGGACATGTCCGGCCTCCTTCAGCGCGGTGTCAGATCGGCCCTGGCCGCTGCGCGCAGCAGGCCCGGGGTGAGGCGGGAGAGCACCAGCCCGGCCTTGGCCTCGGCGGTGACCGGTGCGATCGCGGCGTTGCGGCGGGTGGCGCGCAGGATCTCGGCAGCGGCGCGCTGCGGGGTGAAGTTCCGCCGCTGGTAGAGCCGCTTGGCGGCCTGCCTGCGCCGCGCCTGCTCGGCGTCGTCGACTCCGACGAAGCGGGCGCTGGTGGTGATGCCGGTGTTGACCAGCCCGGGGCACACCGCGACGACGCCGATCCCCTCGGCTGCCAGCTCGATGCGCAGCGACTGGCTCAGCGCCAGCACCGCGGCCTTGGTGGTGCTGTAGGCCGGGAGCAACTGCGAGGGCAGGTACGCCGCGGCCGAGGCGATGTTCACGATCCGGCCGCCCTCGCCCCGGTCGATCATCTGCCGCGCGAACTGGCGGCAACCGTGGATGACGCCCCACAGGTTGATGTCGATGGCCCGCTCCCACTCGGCGTCCGGGGTGTCGAGGAACGCTCCCGCGAGGCCGATCCCGGCGTTGTTGACCACCACGTCCGGCGTGCCCAGCTCCGCGCGAACGTGCTCGGCGAAGCGCTCCACCGCAGCCCCGTCGGCGACGTCCACGCGGTGGGGCGTGGCCCCGGCGCCGGTGCGGGTGATCAGTGCCGCGGTGTTCCGGGCCGCCGCCTCGTCGATGTCGGCGACGACCACGTGCGCGCCGGCGGCGGCGAACTCCACCGCCGTTGCCCGGCCGATCCCGCTGCCCGCTCCGGTGACGACCACCAGCTGGTCCTGGAACTCGCGGCGTCCCGGACGCACCCGGCTGCGCCGCAGACCGCGCGACTCGGCACCGCCCTCGACGTGCTCGACCAGCTCGGCGGCGCACCGCGCGACGAGTTCGGGTCGGCTGCGCGGCAACCAGTGCCCGCCCGGCACGCGGCGGATGCGCAGGTTGGACACCCACTGGGCGATCTCGGTCTGCATCGGCGCGGAGACGAACGGATCGCCGGTCGGCGCGAGCACCTGGACCGGGATGTCGGTGCGCCGCTCCCCCGGATCGCCGAGGCGTCCGCGCATGTTCGCCCGGTACAGCGCCAGCCCGCGCACGCCGTCGGACACCGCGGGCTGCGTCGGGTTGTGGGCGGCGCGCGGGTCGAGGCGCTCCAGGGTGGCGATCAGCCTGCGCATCGCACCGGTCCGCCAGGCCAGCTCCGGCAGCACCGGGAGCTGGAAGAAGCCGATGTAGCCGGAGAAGACCAGCTGGTTGACCAGCTTGCGCAGCGATCGCGGGGTCGGGTTCCGCAGCTGCTCGCGCATCCACCGCCCGGCGTGGTCAAGGCACGGGCCGGAGATCGAGGTGAACGAGGCGAACCGGTGCGCCAGCCGCGGTTCGGTCACCGCGTGCCAGGCCTGGATCGAACCCCAGTCGTGCGCCAGCAGGTGCACCGGCCGGTCCGGGCTGACCAGGTCGGCGACGCGGGCGAGGTCGTCGGCGAGCTGGTCCAGCAGGTAGGCGCCGGTGCGGCGGGGCTTGTCGGACTCACCCGCCCCGCGCACGTCGTAGCTGACCAGCCGGAAGCGCCCGGCGAGCGCGTCGGCCACGCCGTCCCAGATCGCCTGGTCGTCGGGGTAGCCGTGCACCGCCAGCACGGTCGGTGCCGAAGGATCGCCGTGCTCGCGCACGGCCAGCCGCAGTCCGTCACTGGTGTCGAGCCATCTGGCGGCTTCCCGCGTGCGAGCCATGCTCCGGAGCCTACCGAAGTTGTCAACACTCATTGTCACAGTGAATGTTGTTGCAGAACTCCGCGAGCCGCACCGACCGGACGGCCCTACAGTGCGGACCATGTCTGATCCGCGGCAGCGCGTACCCGGCACCGACCGGGTGCTGACCCACCCGGAGGTGGCCGCCGCAGCGGACCGGCTCGGCCACCGGCTGGTCAAGCAGGCCGTGCACACCGCGCAGCAGCGAGCGCGCGACGGCGAGATCACCGTTTCCGCGGTCATCGCGGAAACCCTTGCCGCGCTTCCGGATTCAGCGGCGAGCGGCCGGCCGGTGCTCAACGCGACCGGCGTCCTGCTGCACACCAACCTCGGCCGGGCACCGCTCTCCGAAGCCGCCGTCGACGCCCTCCGCCGCGCCGCCGGTACCACCGATGTCGAGCTCGACCTGAGCACCGGTCGGCGCGGGCCGCGCGGAGCCGCGGCACTGGCCGCGCTGCTCGCCGCCGTGCCGCGGGCGGAAGCCGCGCACGTGGTCAACAACGGTGCCGCAGCGCTCTCGCTGGCCGCCACTGCGTTGGCGCAGGGCCGCGAGATCGTGCTGGCGCGCGGCGAGATGGTCGAGATCGGCGACGGCTTCCGGCTCCCCGAACTGCTCACCGCCACCGGCGCGCGACTGCGGGAGATCGGCACCACCAACCGGGTCCGGCTCGACGACTACCGGGCGGCCGTGGGGCCGGACACCGGGTTCGTCCTCAAGGTCCACCCGTCCAACTTCGTCATCACCGGTTTCACCTCGGCGGTTCCGGTCGCCGCGCTGCGCGGCATCGGCGCTCCGGTGGTGGTCGACATCGGCTCCGGACTGCTGCACCCGCACCCCGTGCTGCCGGCCGAACCCGACGCCACGAGCGCACTAGCCGACGGCGCAGACCTTGTGCTGGCCAGCGGCGACAAGCTGCTCGGCGGGCCGCAGGCCGGGCTGCTGCTGGGCCGGGCGGAGATCGTGCAGCAGCTGCGCCACCACCCGCTCGCCCGGGCGATGCGCGTCGACAAGCTGACCCTCGCAGCGCTTGAAGCGACGCTGCGCGGCCCGCGCGCGCCGATCGAGCAGGCGCTGCGCCGCGATCAGCAGAGCCTGCTGCGGCGAGCCGAGCGGTTGGCCGAGTCCTTGAGCGCAGCCGGTGTTCCCGCGTCCGCGCAGCCGAGCGAAGCGACGGTCGGTGGCGGCGGCGCACCCGGCGTCGCGTTGCCCAGCGCCGCAGTCGTGCTGCCCGCACGATTCGCCGAGCTGCTGCGGCGTGCGGATCCGGCCGTCCTGGCCTGTCTCGCGCACGACCGCTGCCTGCTCGACCTCGCCGCCCTCCCGCCCGAGGACGACGACGGCCTGCGCCGTGCCGTGCTGGGCGCGGCCTGACCAGCGCGGTTTGCGCGGCCCGGCCCGCCGTGGCCTAGTGGTCGTGTCCGGACCGCGGACGAGCCCCTCTCCGCCGACCACAGTTCGGAGGCAGGCACCGGTGCACGTCATCGCCACCGCCGGGCACGTCGACCACGGCAAGTCCACGCTCGTCCGCCGGCTCACCGGGACGGACCCGGACCGGTGGGCGGAGGAACGGCGCCGCGGGCTGACCATCGACCTCGGCTTCGCCTGGACGCGGCTCGCCGACGGCTGCACAGCCGCGTTCGTCGACGTGCCCGGGCACGAGCGGTTCGTGCCGAACATGCTGGCCGGGATCGGACCGGTGCCCGCGGTGCTGTTCGTCGTCGCCGCCGACGAGGGCTGGATGCCGCAGTCGGACGAGCACCTCGACGCGCTGGACGCGCTGGGAGTCCGCCACGGCGTGCTCGCGGTGACCCGCAGCGACCTTGCCGACCCGGCCGCGGCGACCGAGCAGGCCGCGGCCCGGCTCGCCGGGACGACGCTCGCCGGCATTCCCGCCGTGCAGGTCAGCGGCACGACCGGTACCGGTGTCGACGCGCTGCGCGGTGAACTCGACGCTCTGTTCCACCGGCTCCCGCCACCGGACCACGACGCCGACGTGCGGCTGTGGATCGACCGGGTGTTCACCGTCCGCGGCGCGGGCACCGTCGTGACCGGCACGCTCACCGCGGGAACGCTGCGCATCGGGGACCGACTGCGGCTGCATCCGGCCGGGATCAGCTGCACCGTCCGCGGGCTCCAGGCCCTCGGCTCTCCCGAATCGCAGGTCGGGGCTGTGGCGCGGGTCGCGGTGAACCTCCGCGGCGTCGACTGCGCACAAGCCCGGCGCGGCGATGCGCTGCTCGCTCCGGACCGCTGGTTGACCACCGAAGTCTTCGACGTCCGCATCCACCCGGCACCGACGTCCTGGCCCGCGGAACTCGTGCTGCACATCGGCTCGGCCGCCACCACGGTGCGGGTCCGGCCGCTCGGGCCGGTGCACGCGCGGCTGACCTCTCGGCTCCCGCTGCCGCTGCGCATCGGCGACCGGGCGCTGCTGCGCGATCCGGGCGGCCACCGGATCCACGGTGGTCTGCACGTGCTCGATGTGCGGCCGCCCGCGCTGACCAGGCGCGGCGCAGCACGGGCTCGCGCTGCCGAACTGGCGGCGATGAGCACTTCTCCCGACGGGCGCGCCGAGCTGGACAGACGGCGCGTGATCAGGGCCGACGAGCTGCGCGCGATGGGTGCGAGCCCGCCGGGGGCCGGGCGGTGGCTGATCTCCGAGGAGCACCGCGCCGAACTCGCCGCTCGGCTGGTGGAAGTGCTGACCCGGCACGAGCAGGACGATCCGCTGGCGGGCGGGATGCCGGTGGAAGCCGCTCGCCGAGCCCTGGACCTGCCCGACTCCGCGCTGGTCGCGGAAGTCGCCGCAAGGGCGGGAATCGCGCTGCGAGCCGGGCAGCTGCGCCACGAGCACCCGCAGCTGCCCGGCCACGTCCACCGCGCCGTCGCCGCCGTCCGCGAGGCGCTGCTCGACCACCCGTTCCGCGCGCCGACCGCCGCCGAGCTCGCGGCCTTGGGCCTCGGAGACCGGGAGCTGGCGGCGGCCGCACGCGTCGGCGAGCTGCTCCGCGTGGCTCCGGGTCTGGTCCTGCTGCCCGATGCCGAGCAGCAGGCCGTGGAGCGGCTGACCCCGCTGCCCGAACCGTTCACCCTCAGCCAGGCCCGGCAGGCGCTGGACACCTCCCGGCGCGTGGCGGTCCCGCTGCTCGAACTGCTCGCCCACCGGGGCCGGACCCGGCGGCTGCCCGACGGCACGCACCGCGTCGTTCCCCGCTGACCTGCGGCGGAACCGCCGGGACCGGGCCCGCGTTCTGCGATCTTGCCGCCGCGACCGCATCGTGGACGGTGGGGGCGATGGGAGGTTGCCATGCCGCGCAAGATCTGGACCGGGTCGATCAACTTCGGCCTGGTGACCATCCCGGTCGGCCTCTACGCCGCGACCGAGGACCACACCGTGCAGTTCCACCAGTACGAGCGCGGCACCACCGATCGAATCCGGTACAAGCGGGTCAACGAGCGCACCGGCGAGGAGGTCGGCTACAACGACATCGTCAAGGGCCGCGAGTACGAGGGCGGGGTCATCTCCGTCGAGCAGTCCGAGCTGGACGAGATCGCACCCGGGCGCTCCCGCACCATCGACATCACCACGTTCGTCGACCTCGCCGAGATCGATCCGGTGCACTTCCAGAAGACCTACTGGCTGGCGCCGAACAGCAAGGAGCACTTCCGCCCGTACAACCTGCTGCGGCGCGCCATGCAGGACACCGGGCAGGCGGGCATCGCGACGTTCGTGCTCCGCGGCAAGCAGTACCTGACCGCGGTGCGGGCCGACTCCGAGGTGCTGGCGCTGAACACGCTGTACTTCGCCGACGAGATCCGCGATCCCGCCGAGCTGGTCGGCGACCAGCCCGAGCAGTCCGGCCCGTCGGAGAAGGAACTCACCATGGCCACCACCATCATCGAGTCGATGAGCGGCCCGTGGGAGCCCGAGGAGTACGAGGACACCTACACGGCGAAGGTCGAGGAGCTGCTCGCCGAGAAGGCCCACGGCGGCGAGATCAGGGCTGCCGAGGCTCCGCCGCAGCCGACCGACGTCATCGACCTCACCGAGGCGTTGCGCCGCAGCGTCGACGCGGCGCGCAAGGGCCGCGCGCCGAGCGGAGCGGAGGACCTCTCCGAGCTGAGCAAGGCCGATCTCGACAACCGCGCGAAGGAGCTCGGGATCAAGGGCCGGTCCAAGATGAAGCGCGCCGAGCTGGAGTCCGCGGTCGCCGAGGCCACCGCGGAGAAACCGGCCGGTGGCCGCCGCTCCCGCAAGGCGTCCTGAGCACTGCTGCCTGCGCCGACCACGGCTCGCGACGTGCATCGTCAGCGACTGACGCGACCACGTCGGCGGACGCTGCGAGCGAGCTGATCAGCCGCTGCACGCCGGAGGGACGTCGATCCCACCCAGGTACTGGGATCGTTCCTGGCCGCGGAGCTCGCCGACGCCCATCTCGCACAGAGCCGCCAGCCACTGCTGCGATCCGAGCGCCCATTGGTGGGGCGCGCCGCTGCGGGTCACGACCAGGCGGCCGTCGTCGGTCAGCTCGGGGTCGCCATCGTGCCCGCCACCGGGATCGGGGACCCGCCACTCACCGATCAGGACGCCGGTCGAGACTTCCCAGAAGGAGATCCCGTCGCCGAGCCCGACGAGCACCTCCCCGTCCGGGCTGAAGGTGAGCCCGCCCGGAGGGGACAGCTCCGGCAGCTGCATCTCGGTGCGCGACGTGCCCGCCACATCCCGCACGAAGATCTGGTTGTCGGCCTCGGTGATCGCGATCCGGCCGCCGTCCGGGCTGACCGCCACGTCGTCGATCCGGAAGCCGCCGGTGACCTCCCCCGCGCGCTGGAGCGTTCGACCGTCCCATTCGTGGATTCCGACGACGCCGTTCAGATCGTCCTCCACCACGGCGACGGTCGATCCGTCCCGGTCGACGGCGAAACCGCTCTGCTCCCCGGACACCGGCACCTTGCCGATGACCGCGCCGCTGGCCACGTCGACCACTTCCGGCCCGCCGATGCGGTCCACGAGGACCGCGCGGTCCCCGGCCAGGAACCGGATACCGGCAGACCTGGTGATGCTCTGCTGGAAGTCGTAGGGCCCGCGGAAGCGCTGGATCTCCTCGCCGGTGCCGAGATCCCAGATCCCGACCCGGCCGCCGACCTGCACCGCCAGCCGGCTGCCGGACCCGTCGAGTGCCGCGGCGATCGAGTAGGCCGAGAGATCATCGGGATCCGCCACCACCGGCAGCGCACGTTCGACGGTGCCGCGGGCGAGGTTCCAGACCCGGATGCCGCGTGTTCCGGCTACCACGGCCCGCTGACCGCGGACCGCCAGCGCTTCCAGCTTCAGGTCATCCGGCGGAGACGGATGGGCGAGCACGCGCGCATCGGTGTCGGGCGAAAGGACGCTGACCGCACCGTTGTCGGACACGACGCCGACCAGCCCGCCGTCCGCCGACAGCGCCAGATCCAGCACCTGCGAGGTTTCCTCGGTCAACCGGACGGGATCGCCCAAGCCGCGGTCGAGCGCAGTGACGTGCAACGAGGAATCGACGACGAGCACCGTCGAGCCGTCTCCGGAGATCTCGACGCGGAGGGCACCGCCGGGCAGCGGTGCCGACGCCAGCTGCGCCCCGGTCGCCATGTCCCGGAGCTGCAGCTGCTCGTTCTCGGACGTCACGAGCAGGCCACCTCCGATCGCTTCCAGGTGGGCTCCGACCGGAACGGACTCCTGCGGCAACCACGACCCGGTTCCGACGTCCAGCGGGACCATCGCCGTCGTGATCCACCCCGCCGACTCCGCCTGGCCGACCAGCAAGCGCCGACCGTCCGGTGCGAAGGCCAGCGGGCCGGACAACTCCACCGGCGCTTCCGGCAGCTGCCTCGGCGCCCCGGTCCGCAAATCCCACATCTGCGGCGCGCTCGGTTCCGCATCCCTGTCGCGTGCGGCGAGCAGCGTGCCGTCCGGGGACACGGCCAGCTCTGGGGATGACGCCTCGAAAGCCGCGGCGTGGCGCTGCCGTCGGGTCTCGACGTCCCAGATCTGGAACCCGCCGCCGTCGTGGGAGATCAGGGATCGGCCGTCGGGGGTGAACGCCAGGGCGAGCACGCTCCGCCGCGGCAGCTCCAGCTCGCCGAGCATCCGCTGCTGCCGGACGTGCCACAGCGAAACCCGTTCTGCGTCGTCGGCGGCGAAGGCCAGCAGCGAGCCGTCCGGGCTCAGCGCAGCATGGCCCGCCAGCGTGACGACCGCTGTGCGTTGCGCGGGAGGGGCGTTGTCCGGTGGCTGGACGAAGGACACGACGTGGCGGTTGCGCTCCAGCGCTGCCAGCATCGCCCCGGCCGCCTGTGCGGTGGGTGCCGATCGGAAAGCGGTGGCGGCCAGCTGCGCCGCCAGCTGCGGCTGCCGCTGCGTCTGCGACTCGGCCGCCAGCGCGCGGGAGAGCGCAACCGCAGCCTGCTGCTCAGCGCGGTTGCGCTGCTGCACCGCGACCACCGAGGCGGCGGCGACACCGATGCTGAGCACCAGCATCACCGAGACCGCCGACCAGGCTGTCCGCAGTTGCCGGCGCTGTTGCCGCAGCTGGAGGCTGTCCAGGTCCTCCGGCTGGATGCCGTGCAGCGGGGCGGCCAGTTTTCCCACCGCTCGGCGGAAGTCGGGTCGGCGAAGGGACAGCCCGGCCGTCCGGCCATCATCGGTCAGCGGAATGCAGAACGGCTCGCTGGCGAGCCGACCGCGCAACACTTCCGGCAGGGCGTTGGTGCGAGCCCAGTCGAAATCCTCGTCCCCCCATGCGGTTTCACCGTCGACCACGGCGATCAGGAAGTTCTCCGGCGAGCAGTGCTCGTGCCAGAACTTCACTTCCCAACGCACCCATTTCGACTGCGCCGCCTCCGGGGAAGCGAGCAGTATGAAATAGCGCGAACGCAGCAGCGCCTGCTTGATGTTCTCCGGCAACGAACCTGCGGGAAGGCTTTCGTCGTCCCAGAAGAGGCGGAGCCGCCGCACCCGCTCCCGCACGAACATGGGACGCCCGATCCTGGTCAACGCCCCGTGCAGGGCGGTGGCAACTGCCTTGTTCGCGTGGCTGTAGGAGATGAACGCGTCGTAACCATCCGGCGAAGTGATCCCCGTCACGTCATGACACTACCAGCGGTGATCACGCCGCCGGGTCCGGTCCGCTCGCCGTGCGTTCGGCACGGACTCGATGATGGAGTTCGTGCCGGGCAGAACGAGCAACCGGCTCTCAGGCGTCGAAGTCGATCGTCACCTCGTCGGTGGTCGGCAGCGATTGGCAGGTGAGCACGAAGCCCTGGTCCAGCTCGGAGTCCTCCAGGGCGAAGTTGCGGCGCATCCGCACCTCACCGCAGGTGACCTTGGCCCGGCAGGTTCCGCAGACGCCGCCCTTGCAGGCGAACGGCAGGTCCGGGCGGACCCGCTGGGCCGCGTCCAGGACCGGGACGTCGCGGGGCAGCGTCATCGGCGTCGAACGGCCGTCGAGCACGACGGTCACCTCGCTGGTGGGGCCGTCGATGGCCGGTTCCTCGTGGTGCGCCGGTTCCGGTGGCGCGTCCTCCACGTAGAACAGCTCCTGGTGGATGCGCTCGCCGGTCACGCCGCTGTCGCGGAGCACGTCCCGGGCATCGGTGACCATCCCGAACGGTCCGCACAACCACCACTGGTCCACCGCCCCGGCATCGACCACTGTGGACAGCAGGGCGCGGATCTTGGCCGCGTCCAGCCTGCCGGTGAACAGCTCGGACTCTCGCGGTTCCCGCGACAGGACGTGCACCAGCTCCAGCCGGCTCGGGTAGCGGTCCTTCAGGTCGGCCAGCTCGTCGGCGAACATCACCGTGCCGCTGCGGCGGTTGCCGTACAGCAGCGTCACCGTCGCGTCGGTCTCGCGCAGCACGCTCGCCGCGATCGACAGCACCGGCGTGATCCCCGAACCCGCCGCGATGCACACGTGTCGCTCGTGCGCGGTCAGGTCCGGGGTGAAACCGCCGGTCGGCGGCAGGACCTCGACCTCGTCTCCCGGCCGGACCTCGTGCACCAGCCAGCTGGAGAACAGCCCGCCCACGACGTGGCGCACCCCTATCCGCAGGGCGGCACCGCGCGGCGCGCAGATCGAGTACGACCGGCGCTCCTCGCGGCCGTCGACGCGACGGCGCAGCGTCAGCGACTGCCCAGGCCGGAAGGCGAACTCGTCGGCGAGTTCCGGCGGAACGTCGAAGCTCACCGCGACCGCGTCCTCGCACAACCGCTCCACACCGCTGACGCGCAGCGCGTGGAACTCGGTGCGACGGCGGGCCGCCGGCGGGGCGGGGGCCTCGACGGGGGCGGGACGGACCACGTCAGATCTCCTTGATGTGCTCGAAGGGCTCGTGGCACGCGCGGCACCGGCGCAACGCCTTGCACGCGGTCGAGCCGAACTGCGAAACCCGTTCCGTGTCCGGCGAACCGCACTGCGGGCAGCTGACCCGCGAGCTCGGTGGCGCCAGCGTCAACGGCACCGGACCGGCGGCGTGGCGCGGTGCGGCACCGGGCGGGGCGATGCCGTAGTCGGCGAGCTTGCGCCGCCCGGCCGCGCTGATCCAATCCGTGGTCCAGGGCGGATCCAGCACCGTCCGCACCTCGACCTCGGGGAAGCCGGCTTCGCGCAGCCGGCTGCTCAGATCGCTGCGCATCTCGCGCATCGCCGGGCACCCCGAGTAGGTCGGGGTGATGGACACGACGACGGTGCCGTCCTCGGCCAGCTCCACTTCGCGCAGAACACCGAGATCGGCCAGCGTCAGCACCGGCAGCTCCGGGTCGGTGACCGACTCGGCGACCGCGCGGGCGTGTTGGAGGCCCGGTTGCGTGCTCGTCACCACGTCGCCTCCGGGTGTGCTCGGGCCAGGCTCTGCATCTCCGCCAGCAGGTAGCCCAGGTGCTCCGTGTGAATGCCGTCCCGACCGCTGCGCCCGCCGACCCCGGCCAGCGCCGGAGCGTCCGGTCGCCGCAGCGTCGCCGCGGTGCAGACCTGGTCGATCACCTCGTCGAACTCGGCTCGCACCGCCGCCGGGTCGGCGCCGATCCCGGCTGAGGTCATCCGCAACTCGGTCTCGTGCGGCGTGAACAGCTCGTCGACCAGCGGCCACACCTCGTCCAGACCGCGCTGCATCCGGGTGTGCGACACCTCGGTGCCGTCACCGAGCCGCACCGCCCACTGCGCCGCGTAGTCGCGGTGGTAGGTCAGCTCCTTGACCCCCTTGGCCGCGATCGCCGCCAGCACCGGGTCGCGGGAGTCCGCGAGGCGGCCGAACAGCGCCAGCCGCCAGGTGGCGAACACCAGCAGACGCGCGGTGGTCTGCGCGAAGTCGCCGTTGGGCGACTCGACCAGCCGCACGTTGCGGAACTCCCGCTCGTCGCGGAAGTACGCCAGCTCGTCCTCGCCCCGGCCGCTGCCGTCGGCCTGCCCGGCCCGGGCCAGCAGCAGCCTGGCCTGGCCGAGCAGGTCCAGCGCGATGTTGGCCAGCGCGAGCTCGTCCTCCAGCTCCGGAGCGCGGGTGACCCACTCGGTCAGCCGGTGCGAGGCGATCAGCGCGTCGTCGCCGAGCATCAGCAGGTAGCGGCTGAACTCGGCTCCGTCGAGCCCGGCGGGCAGCGTCGTGTCCACACCGGACAGCGGATCGTCGAACCCGGTGCCGAAGGCCCAGCGGGACTCGCCGTCGGGCTCGGCGGCGGTCAGCGCCTCGTAGGCGTTGTCGAACGACATTGAGCCGACCTCACATGTGCGGAACGTTGTCGGGAATCCGGTAGAAGGTGGGGTGCCGGTACACCTTGTCGCCGCTGGGCGCGAAGAACGGGTCCTTCTCGTCCGGGCTGGACGCGGTGATCGCGTCCGCCCGCACCACCCAGATGCTCACGCCCTCGTTGCGGCGGGTGTACAGGTTCCGCGCGTTGTGCAGCGCCATCTGCTCGTCCGGCGCGTGCAGCGAACCCACGTGCACGTGGTTGAGCCCCCGCTTGCCCCGGACGAAGACCTCGAACAGCGGCCACGAGGGACGCGGCGCGCCCACCTCGGCGTCCGAACTCATCGCGCGACCTCCTCTCGTGCGGCCTGCTTCGCGGCGTGGGCCGCTGCCGCTTCGCGCACCCACTGCCCGTCCTCGTGCGCGGCCCGGCGCCTGGCCAGCCGCTCCTCGTTGCACGGCCCGCCGCCGCTGATGACGCGCTTGAGCTCCGACCAGTCGGGTTCGCCGAAGTCGTGGTGCCCGCGCTCGGCGTTCCACCGCAGCTCCGGATCGGGCAGCGTGACGCCGAGCGCCGCCGCCTGCGGGACCGTCATGTCCACGAACTTCTGCCGCAGCTCGTCGTTGGTGTGCCGCTTGATCCGCCACGCCATGGACTGCTGGGTGTTCGGCGAGTCCGCATCGGGCGGGCCGAACATCATCAGCGACGGCCACCACCACCGGTCGGTGGCCTCCTGCACCATCTCCCGCTGCTCCGCGGTGCCGCGCATCATCGTCATCAGCAGCTCGTAGCCCTGCCGCTGGTGGAACGACTCCTCCTTGCAGATGCGGACCATCGCCCGCGCGTAGGGGCCGAACGAACTGCGGCACAGCGGCACCTGGTTGCAGATCGCGGCACCGTCCACCAGCCAGCCGATCACTCCGATGTCGGCGAAGGTCAGCGTCGGGTAGTTGAAGATCGACGAGTACTTCTGCCGCCGGTCGATGAGCTTCTCGGTCAGCTCCGAGCGGTCCACGCCCAGCGTTTCGGCCGCGGAGTACAGGTAGAGCCCGTGGCCGGCCTCGTCCTGCACCTTGGCCAGCAGGATCGCCTTGCGCCGCAGGCTCGGTGCCCTGGTCAGCCAGTTGCCCTCCGGCTGCATGCCGATGATCTCGGAGTGCGCGTGCTGCGCGATCTGGCGCACGAGGGTCTTGCGGTAGCCCTCCGGCATCCAGTCACGCGGTTCGATGCGCTGGTCGTGGGCGATCCGCTCGTCGAAGTGCCGCTGCAGCTCGGCATCCCCGAGCTGATCGGCCCGCACCGTGGTCGTCATGGTCACTCCTGCGTTTCCGGCCGCTTCGCGACCAGGGTGAGCACGTCGTACTTGGCCACCGAGGCGCCGTCCTGGTTGGTCACGTCCACGTCCCAGCGGACCTCGCCGTGGTCCGCGTCGACCCGCGGGGTGATCTGCTTGGCGGTCAGCGTCACGGTGAGCTCGTCGCCCGGGTAGGTCGGCGTGAGGAACCGGAGGTTCTCCAGCCCGTAGTTGGCCAGCACCGGGCCGGGTTCCGGGTCGACGAACAGCCCGGCGGCGAAGGAGACCACCAGGTAGCCGTGCGCGACCCGGCCGTCGAAGAACGGGTTGGCCCGGGCCGCGTCCTCGTCGGTGTGGGCGTAGAAGGTGTCGCCGGTGAACTCGGCGAAGTGCTCCACGTCCTCCAGCGTCACCCGGCGCGGGCCGGCGATGACCGTGTCGCCGACCTTCAGCTCGTCCAGGTGCTTGCGGAACGGGTGCACGTCGGTGAACAGCTGCGGGCCCCCGGTCACCCACTGCCCGGTGATCGCGGTCAGCGTCGCCGGATCGGCCTGCACCGCCGTGCGCTGCATGTGGTGCAGGACGCCGCGCACCCCGCCCATCTCCTCGCCGCCGCCCGCCCGGCCCGGTCCGCCGTGGACCAGCGCGGGCAGCGGGGAACCGTGCCCGGTGCTCTCCTCGGCGTTGTCGCGGTTGAGCACCAGCATCCGGCCGTGCCGGGAGGCCGCGCCCAGCACGACGGCGCAGCTGAAGCCGAGGTCGGCGCTGACCACGGAACCGGCCAGGCTGCCCCTGCCCCGCCGGGCGAGGTCGACCGCCTGCTCCGTGCTCTCGTAGGGCAGCAGCGTGCTGACCGGCCCGAAGGCCTCCACCTCGTGCGGCTGCGGCTGGTCGGGGTCGTCGCAGCGGACCAGCAGCGGGGACAGGAACGCGCCGCGCTCCGGGTCCGCGTCGACGACCTCGACGCGATCGGGATCGCCGTGCACGAGCGTTCCGGCTTCCAGCAACGCCTTCAGCGAGCGCCGGACCTCCTCGCGCTGTTCGAGGCTGGCCAGCGCTCCCATCCGAACCCCCGGCGCGGACGGGTTGCCCACGACGACCTTCTCCAACCGCGCCTTGGCCGCGTCCACCACGTCGTCCATCAGGCCGGCGGGCACGATCGCACGGCGGATCGCGGTGCACTTCTGCCCCGCCTTGACCGTCATCTCGGTGACCAGCTGCTTGACGAACAGGTCGAACTCCGCGGTCCCGGGCACCGCGTCCGGCCCCAGGATCGAGCAGTTCAGCGAGTCGGCCTCGACGTTGAAGCGCACCGAGTTCGCCGCCACCACCGGGTGCGCGCGCAGCCGCTGCCCGGTGGCCGCGGAGCCGGTGAACGACACCAGGTCCTGGTCGGTGAGGTGCTCGAACAGATCACCGACGCTGCCGCACACCAGCTGCAGCGAGCCCTCCGGCAGCAGCCCGGACTCGATCATCAGCTCCACCAGCCGGTGCGTGAGGTAGGCGGTCTGGCTGGCCGGTTTGACCAGCGAGGGCACGCCCGCGAGGAAGGCCGGGGCGAACTTCTCCAGCGGTCCCCACACCGGGAAGTTGAACGCGTTGATCTGCACCGCGACGCCGCGCAGCGGGGTGCAGATGTGCCTGCCGACGAAGGTGCCGCCCTTGCTCAGCGGCTCCACCGCGCCGTCGACGTAGACGGTGCTGTTCGGCATCTCCCGCCTGCCCTTGCTGGAGTAGCCGAACAGCACGCCGATCCCGCCGTCGACGTCGAACTTCGAGTCGCCGAGCGTCGCGCCGGTGCGCGCCGACAGGGCGTACAGCTCTTCCCGGTGCTCGCGCAGGTACGAGGCGAGGCTCTTCAGCAGGGCGCCCCGCTGGTGGAAGGTCAGCTCGGCCAGCGCCGGCCCGCCGCGTTCGCGGCCGTGCGCCAGCGCGGCGGCCATGTCGACCCCGGCCGAGGAGACCCGCGCGACCTCATCACCGGTCACCGCGTCGTGCAGCGGCACGCCGTCCTCCGCAGGCGCGTGCCAGTCACCGTTGACGTAGCTCCGCAGGGCAGCCATGCACTCCGACCTCCTCAAGCCCGGATCCGCGGGCGGTGGATTTCTTTTACTGACCGTTCATTCGAAAAAGTAGCACGGGTGTTCGCCCGGCAACACCACTCGAAATGGCGAAAACCCGCCTTGACCGAGCCAGCAAGACCACTTCGGACGGATGGCTTGACAGTCCAGGACCGGCCGGGATTAATTACCGACTGTTCGTTCGGTGGCTAGGCGGTGCACAGTGCAGGAACCCAGCGCGACGAGGCGCAATCCGGCCCAGGCGATGTTCGACGACGACCGCGCCTCCCAGGCGCTGGGCATCGAGCTGCTCGACGTGGGCAGCGGGACCGCCCGCGCCCGGATGACCATCACCGAGACGATGGTCAACGGGCACGGGATCGCCCACGGCGGATACCTCTTCCTGCTCGCCGACACGACCTTCGCGTGCGCCTGCAACAGCCACGGCCCGACGACCGTCGCGGCCCGCGCGGACGTCACCTTCGTCCGCCCGGCGCGGCTCGGCGACGAGCTCACCGCCAGCGCGGTCGAGCGCACCCGGTTCGGGCGCAGCGGGATCTACGACGTCTCCGTGCACCGCGGCGAGGAGCTGATCGCCGAGTTCCGCGGGCACAGCAGATCGATCGGCGCGAAACCGGCCGGCGAGTCCGAAGGAGAGACGCGATGACCGCGAGCACCGAGACCCACTCCGCACCGCGCAGGCTCGGCCCCGCGCCGGACCCGGCCGAGCTCGACGCCGCGGAGCGGTACTCGGCCGACGAGCTGGCCGCCGTGCAGCTGGAGCGACTGCAGTGGACGCTGCGGCTGGCCTACGAGAACGTGCCGCTGTACCGGGAGAAGTTCGACCGCGCCGGGGTTCGGCCGCAGGACTGCCGGAGCCTGGCCGACCTGGCGAAGTTCCCGCACACCACGAAGCAGGACCTGCGGGACAACTACCCGTACGGCATGTTCGCGGTCCCGCGCGAGCAGGTCCGCAGGCTGCACGCCTCCAGCGGCACCACCGGCAAGCCCACGGTCGTCGGCTACACCGAGGGGGATCTGCGGAACTGGGCCGACCTCGTCGCGCGGTCCATCCGCGCGTCGGGCGGCCGGCCCGGGCACCGGGTGCACGTCGCCTACGGCTACGGGCTGTTCACCGGCGGCCTCGGCGCGCACTACGGCGCCGAGCGGCTCGGGTGCACCGTCATCCCCGCCTCTGGCGGCATGACCGCCCGGCAGGTGCAGATCATCCAGGACTTCCAGCCCGAGATCATCATGGTCACGCCGTCCTACCTGCTCACGCTGATCGACGAGTTCGAGCGGCAGGGCGTCGATCCGCGCAGCACCTCGCTGCGCACCGCCATCCTCGGCGCGGAGCCCTGGACCGAGCAGATGCGCCAGGAGATCGAGCAGCGGCTGGACCTGGACGCGGTCGACATCTACGGCCTGTCCGAGGTGATGGGTCCCGGGGTGGCCAACGAGTGCGCCGAGACCAAGGACGGCCCGCACATCTGGGAGGACCACTTCTACCCGGAGGTGATCGATCCGTTCACCGAGGAGGTGCTGCCCGACGGCACCGAGGGCGAGCTGGTGTTTACCTCGCTGACCAAGGAGGCGATGCCGATCATCCGGTACCGCACCCGCGACCTGACCCGCCTGCTGCCGGGCACGGCGCGGCCGATGCGCCGGATGGCCAAGATCACCGGGCGCAGCGACGACATGATCATCCTACGCGGGGTCAACGTCTACCCCACCCAGATCGAGGAGCTGGTGCTGCGCACCGCCGGGCTCTCCCCGCACTTCCAGCTGGTGCTCACCAAGCAGGAGCGGATGGACGTGATGACCGTGCGGGTGGAGGCCCGGAGCGACTGCCCGGCGTCGCGGCGGGAGGCGGCCGCGGCCGACCTGCTGCGCGCCATCAAGGACGGGGTCGGCATCAGCACCGAGATCGCGGTGGTGGACCCGGACACCCTGGAGCGCTCCGTGGGCAAGCTGCGGCGGATCGTCGACCGCCGCCAATCCTGACCGACCGGCCGGTCGACGCGGCTGAAATACTCGGGACCATGGCAGACAACGCTGGACGGAGCAATCGCCGGGGCCGACCGGGCTACGACCTCGGCAGGCTTCTGGACGTCTCCGTGCGCGTGTTCAACGAGCGCGGGTACGAGGGCACCAGCATGGAGGTCCTCGCGCAGCGGCTGGGCATCACCAAGTCGGCGATCTACTACCACGTCTCGGGCAAGGACGAGCTGCTGCGGCTGAGCGTCGACCGGGCGCTGGACGCGCTGTTCGCGGTAGTCGAGGAGGAGGCGTCGACGACCGGCCGGGCCATCGACCGGCTGGAGCACGTCGTGCGGCGCAGCATCGAGGTGCTGGTGGCCGAGCTGCCGTTCGTCACGCTGCTGCTGCGGGTGCGCGGCAACACCCGGGTCGAGCGGCAGGCGCTGGCCCGGCGACGCGAGTTCGACCTGGTGGTCAGCGATCTGGTCGAGCAGGCCGAGGCCGAGGGCAGCATCCGCCCGGACGTCGATCCCGCGCTGACCACCAGGCTGCTGTTCGGCATGGTCAACTCGATCATCGAGTGGTACCGGCCGAGCCGCGGGCTGCGCGCCGAGCAGGTCGCCGACGCGGTGACCAAGATCGCCTTCGACGGCCTGCGCACCGGGTCGCGGAAACCCGCGTGAAAATTCTTCGCAGACTCACGTCACGCCCGGCGGTCTGGTCTGTCTAGAACACGTGGGCGTTCTGGAGCGCCCGCGCGCGTGCGCGACGAAGAGGGGATCGCGCACGAGACGGCCGCCGGTCGTGGCAGGGGTGGATGTGGCCGCGACCGGCGGCCCCGCGCCGCCCGGGAGGCGGGCAGCGCCCCCGCTGCCGGGGGAGAACGCCGCGGCGTTTCGCGTGGTGAAGTTCCGCCGCCACCGCTGCGGGCAGTTGCGGTTACCAACCGGAAGACGACCGGCGCAGCGCGAAACTTCCTGGCAGCAACGCGAAAATCAGCGTGTGGGTGACAAAAGTCCCCTGCGATCTAGCAGTCGGTCCGCTTAGGCTTCCATGCGTTGTGGCCGTTCGGGGCCCGGTGGTCGCCGAAGTGGATCCGCTGAACTGGGGACGGCGAGAGCACTTCCGGGGCGACGAGACACGCCGATCGCCGGTTCGACAGCTCCGCGGCCACCTTCCTCCCTCTCGCCCAGACATCGCGGACGAGCACGCTTTTGGAGGCGGTTGTGTCACGGCTTGAGTCGATCGCTCGCGCCTTCCTCCGGTACCTCTACGAAGATCACCGGTTCCGGCCGGAGGTCGCCGACTTCTTCGACAGCGCGGCGGCCGAGGCGGCAGCCGTCCAGCCGTCGTGGGCAGAGCTGGCCGACGTGCTGGAGGCGTTGCGGGAGCGCGAGCTGATCGCCACCAGCGGAGAGGGCCGGCTGGGCACCCCGGCCCGGGCCGGGCTCACCGGCTCCGGGCTGATCTGCGCGGGCAGGCACGGCGGTGACATCACCTCCTGGTCCCGGTCGCAGTCGGTGGCGGTGCTCGACGCCCCGGCCGAAGCCGCGGTCCCGCAGGCGCGGTCGGCGACCGAGGAAGCACCGCACCGCATCGATTACTCCGGGTTGACGCGTGTTGCCAAGGTGGTGCTGCTGGCGCTGCCGACGGTGCACGCGCGCTACGGCGACACCGTCGAGATCGAATCGACCGCCCGCCGGCTGTGCGAGGCGACCCGCCAGGACAGACCGGACGCCGGGCGGGTGCGGACCCTGGCGCAGCGCTTGCGCACCGACCTGGCGACCGGCTCGGTCGCCAACACCCTCGGGGTCGTGCTGCTCGACGGTCTGGACGAGGCTCTCGACGAAAGCGGGCTGGCCTAAGCGGGTTCGGGCCGGGCGGCGGGAGCACGACCGTCCTATTCGGACGACGGACGTGACCGGGTTCACCGCGAGCGGCCACCGTGCGCACACCTGCGCACTCGGTGTGCTGTTATTTCCGGTATGGACACGGGCACCAGGTCGTCGGCGGCAGCGCGCCGCGAGCTCGACGCCGCCCGCATCCCGGAGCACCTGCACGCCGCCTACCAGCGGTGCCGGGCGCTCAACGCCCAGCACGGCCGCACCTACTTCCTGGCCACCCGCCTGCTGGCACCGGCTCAGCGGCCCTCCGTGCACGCGCTCTACGGGTTCGCGCGGTGGGTGGACGACATCGTCGACGAGACCGGGCCGCGGACGGTGCACGAGCGCCAGCAGGCGGTCGACCGGCTCGACGGCGAGCTGCGCGCCGGGCTGCGGGACGGGCACAGCCGGAACCCGATCATCGCCGCGCTGGTCGACACCACCTCCCGGCACGCGATCGACACGGCCCTGTTCACCGACTTCATGGCGTCGATGCGGATGGACCTGACGGTCCGCGACTACCCCACCCGCGCCGAGCTGGACGCCTACGTGCACGGATCGGCCGCGGTGATCGGTCTCCAGCTGCTCCCGGTGTTCGGCACCGTCTCACCCGCTGCGGAGGCCGCCCCCTACGCCGCCGCGCTGGGCGAGGCCTTCCAGCTGACGAACTTCCTGCGCGATGTCGGCGAGGACCTCGACCGCGGCCGGGTCTACCTGCCGCTGGAGGAGCTGGCCGCGTTCGGCGTGGACCGCGAGCGGCTGGCGTGGTGCCGCCGCACCGGCCGCCCCGACCGCCGGGTGCGCCAGGCCTTGGCCGATCAGGTGGCGCGCACCCGCGCGCTCTACCGGAGCGCTGAGCCGGGCATCGCGCTGTTGGCAGCGCGCTCGCGCCCCTGCGTGCGCACCGCGTTCACGCTCTACGGCGAGATCCTGGACTGCATCGTGGAATCCGGCTACGACGTGTTCCGCCGCCGGGTGGCCGTGTCCGGTCCCCGGCGGTTCGTCGTCGCCGCGGCGGCGATCAGCGCGGCCGCCGCGGTGAGCCTCCGAACCCGCTGGTGAGGAATGTCGATCGGGCCGCTCGGGTAATCCGACGGCGTGAGACCTTCTCCGGTCCGAGTGCGTCGGGCCGGGACCGGACTCGGTGGGGAGCGACCAGATGAACAGCGGCACGCCGCGCCGGCAGGACGTCGACGCGACTACCGACCTGATCGAGCAGGCCGGTCATCGGCTGGAGCGCAGCACCTGGGAGCTCGCCAGGTCGCCGGAGGCGCTCGTCGAGGCGCGGGAGGCGCTGCTGCACATCACCGCGACCAGCGCGCGGCTGGCCCGTCAGCTCGACGGGCTGGCGGCCGCGTGCGACCAGCCCAACAGCACCGAGCCTTCGGAGGTGCACGTCGCGCTCGACCAGGCGGCCGCGGCGGCCGAAGATCTCGGCAACTGCACGAAGGTCGCCGCGCAGGCCATTTACGACGGAGAGTGACCGGCGCGGGACGGTGCGCAGGGCTGTCTCCGGGCGATTCCGCCTCGCCCGGAGGCAGCCCCTTCGTCACGGCGCCTGGACCAGCCCGGCTCCCACGTCGGTGGCGGCCAGCGGCAGCCTGCGGGCCGCCTGCGACAACCGCGCCCACAGGCCCCACGCCCGCTCCGGGTACTGCTGGGCGTAGAGCGCGGCCACGCCTGCCACGTGCGGGGTGGCCATGCTGGTGCCGCTGAGCTTGCGGTAGCGCTCGGCGCCCGGCCAGCTCGAGTAGACGTCGACCCCGGGGCCCGCCAGGTCGACCTGCCCGATCTGGTCGACCGTGCCGGAGGAGAAGTCGGCGATCTGCAGCTGCGAGTCGAGCGCGCCGATGGCCATGATCGACGGGCAGTTCGCCGGGTGGCCGACGGGCGCGATCGTGCCCGCCGAGCGCTGGCTCTCGTTGCCCGCCGCGGCGATGATCAGCGTGCCGCGCTCCATCGCCCGCTGCGCGACCTTCTCGAAGGCGTCGGAGTAGGGCGCACCGGGCTCGGTGGCCGCGCCCAGCGACATCGAAACCACCGCGCAGCCGTTGGAGATGGCCCACTGGATGCCCGACAGGATGCCGCCGTCGGTGCCCGAACCGTCGTCGCCGAGCACCTTGCCCGCGTAGATGCTGGCTTCCGACGCGATGCCGTAGCCCGGTCCCTCCGCGGAGGTCCGCGGCCCGCAGGAGGTCCCGATCACGTGCGTTCCGTGACCGTGCCCGTCCTGGACGTCCTGGCCCTCGACGAAGGAGCCGGTGACGATGTCGCGGCCGGCGAAGTCGGGGTGCTTGAGGTCCAGGCCGGTGTCGAGCACCGCGACGCGGACGTCCTTGCCGGTGGCCTGGCTGCGGTCGGCGCGCGTCTCCTGCAGGCCCCAGGTGAACTCGCCGTCCTCGGCGGAGGCCGACGGGCCGCCGATGGCGAACACCCGGCGCTCGGCCTCGATCCCGGCGATCGGACCGGTTTCGCCCGCCGCCTGCCGCAGCGAGTTGTACTGGTCGTCGTCCGCGCTGATCAGCGCGACGCCGAGGTCGTGCAGCACGATCCCACCGGCGCTGCGGAACAGCTCACCGGGCGCGGCGCCGGCGGCATCGGCGGTGTTGGCGCAGCGGATGCCGGTCAGCCGGGACAGTTCGCGGGTTCCGATGATGGTCGAGTTGTCCTCCAGCAGTACCAGATAGCGTCCGGTGGAGTTCTCCTCGGGGGTGGTCATGATCGCTCACCTCGGGCGGTAGTCGGGTTGCTCGCCACAGCGTTCCCAGATTTCGCCACAGCGATCTCAGGTGTATCGCGCACTACGTTGAGTCACAAGCACCCAGCCGGGTAAGGCCTGCACTTCCCGTCCTGCGGATCCCGGTTTCCGCGCCGGTTCGCGCAGAACATCACCCCTTCGTGGTCGACCGGACGTGGATAGATCGACACGACGCGCAGGGGCCGCCGCCCGGCCGCGGCGTGCACCGGGTGTAATCGGCCCGCGGGTCCCCGGACTGGACGGAACCGCCGGTTCGTACTTCCATGGGAACCGCAACGCTGTTCGAGCAGGCCCGGAGGGTGCCATGAGCGAACGCAAGGTCGTCGTCGGTGTTGACGGGTCGGACCCGTCGAAGTGCGCGTTGCGGTGGGCGGTGAAGCAGGCGGCGCTGCTGGACGCCACCGTGCACGCGGTCGGGGCCTGGGAGTTCCCGGCGTTCTACAGCTGGGAGGGCGGCCCGATGCCACCCGACGACTTCGAGGACGCCGCGCGCAAGGCCCTGGACGACACCGTCGAGCAGGTGCAGGGCGAGAACCTCCCGTCCGTGCCGATCGAGCGCGAGCTCACCCACGCGCACGCCGCTCAGGCGCTGCTGGACGCATCGGAAGGAGCCGAGCTGCTGGTGGTCGGCAGCCGGGGGCACGGCAGCTTCTACGGCGCGCTGCTCGGTTCGGTGAGCCAGCGGTGCGCCGCGCACGCCAAGTGCCCGGTGGTCATCGTCCGGCACTGACCACGTGGCCCAGGCGCTCGGAGAGGGTGAGCGCTCCTTCGGCGATCAGGTCGCGAAGGGCCGCTTCGGTCTCCTCGTTCCAGCGCAGGATCGGCACCGCGATGCTGATCGCGGCCACGACGTCGCCGGTGCGGTCGCGCACCGGTGCGGCCACGCACGCCACCGCTTCGTTGGATTCGCAGTACTCCCGCGCCACCCCGGTCTCGAGTACCCGGTCCAGTTCGGCGCGCAGTTCCTTGCGGGTGGCGATGCTGTGCTCGGTCATCGCCTTGAGCTTTCGGTTGCCGTACAGCTCGTCGACCTCGGCGCGCGGCAGGGCGGCGAGCAGGGCCTTGCCGACGGCGGTGCAGTGCGCAGGCAGCCTGCGCCCGACCGCGGAGACCATGCGGACCGGGTGACTGCTGTCGACCTTTGCCACGTAGAGCACCTCGGCGCCCTCGCGGACACCGACGTGCACGGTTTCCTGGCAGCGCTCGGCGATCTCCTCGGCGACCAGCTGACCTTCCCGGGCCAGGTCGAGGCGCTCGGCGTAGGCCGAACCGAGCTGGAATCCGCGCACGCCGAGCCGGAACTTGTTGCTGCCGCGTCCCGCGGGCATCAGGTAGCCGCGTTCGCTGAGGGTGCCGACCAGCTCGTGCACCGTGGTGCGCGGCAGGCCGAGCTTCGCGGTGATCTCCGGTGCGCTGAGCTCCTCGATGTCCAGGAACAGCTCCAGGACGTCGAATGCTCGTTCCACGGCTGGTACCGCTCGTGCCACCGCTGGTGCTCCTCCCCCGCCGACCGCGTTCGGCCGTGACCGGTATTTCGAACATCGTATCCGATACCGGCCACGAACTGGAGGTTCCGCTTGACCGCTCCTTTCCGCGCTGCATACGATTTCCCGAACGTCGTTTGGGATCTCGAACGGAGTGGTTCAATGCGCCAGACCCGGGATTTCCTGCGCTCCCAAGGCCTGCCCGGGGAGGACGCCCCGGCCACCAGCACCAAGCGGTTCCCGGACGGCGCCCAGTACCGGGTGGAGATCCCGAGCACCGAAGGCCCCGAGGTGCTCGATGCCGTGCTCGCCGAGGCCGACGCCCGCGAGGTCGTGGTGCACCGGATCTCGCAGGGCAGCGGCGGGATGCTGCTCACCGATGCGGAACTGCGCGAGATGGCGCGCACCGCCGCGGCGCGCTCGGTCGAGCTGAGCCTGTTCGCCCGGCCCGTCGCCGGCTGGGACACCAGCCCGATGGCCACCGCCGCCGGCGGCGGCCCGGTGGCGGCGCAAGCGCGCGGCACCGAACAGCTCGTGCACGTGCTGGAGGACATCAAGCGGACGGCCGAGGCCGGCGTCCGCAGCGTCCTGGTCACCGATCTCGGCGTGCTCAAGACCGCATCGGCCATGCGCGCGGCCGGGGACCTGCCGCCGGACCTGCAGTTCAAGATCAGCGTTCAGATGGGACTGGCGAACCCGGCCGCGGTGCGCATCGCCGAGGACCTGGGCGCCGACACCTACAACGTGCCCACCGACCTGAGCATCGGGCAGCTGGCCGCGATCCGCGCCGCCACCGAGCTGCCGCTGGACGTCTACGTGGAGGCGCCCGACGACATGGGCGGTTTCGTCCGGCACTTCGAGATCGCCGAGATCGTGCGCGTCGCGGCACCCGTGTACGTCAAGTTCGGCCTGCGCAACGCCCCGAACATCTACCCCAGCGGCACCCACCTGACGCCCACCGCCGTGGCGCTGGGCCGGGAACGGGTGCGCCGCGCGCGGATCGGACTGGACCTGCTGCACCGCTACGCCCCGGAGGCCGAGGCCTCGCAGCTGCCCGCCGAGGGGCTCGCCGTGCCGCAACCGGATTCCACAGTGGACTGATCCGGGCGTTGACGCCACCCGGCCCGGCGGCCAGAGTATGCCTGCACCCGGCGAAGGAGTCGCGATGGCAGCGCCCACCCCAGTCCCGGACGTGTTCGACCCGCGCAGGTACGCCATGGGCGTGCCGCACGAGGACTTCGCCTGGCTCCGCGAGCACGCGCCGGTGAGCTGGCAGCAGGAGCGCGAGGTCGGCGCCTGGCCCGGCGGCCCCGGTTTCTGGGCGGTGACCCGGTACAGCGACGTGGTCGCGGTGCTGAAGTCCGCCGAGGTCTTCTCGTCCTGGCTCGGCGCCACCCAGATCCGCGACCCGGATCCGGCGGACCTGCCGTTCATCCGGCGCATGATGCTCAACCTCGACCCGCCGGAGCACGGCGGGCTGCGGCGGCTGGTCAGCCGCGCGTTCACGCCGCGGCGCGTCGACCGGTTCCGCGAGGCGGTGGCGGAGCGGGCACGGCTGCTGGTCGACGAGGTGGCCGAGCGCGGTGGCTGCGACCTGCCCGTCGAGGTGACCGACGACTACCCGCTGCGCAACCTCGCGGACCTGCTCGGCGTTCCGGAGGCCGATCGCGGGATGCTGCTCGCGTGGACCAACCGGGTCATCGGCTACCAGGACCCGGAGCACTCCGAGGTCGCGCTGGACGCCGACGGCAGGCCGGTCAACCCGCGCTCCCCGGCGATGCTGGCGGACATGTTCGCCTTCGCCCAGGACCTCGCCGCGTTCAAGCGCCGCAATCCGGCCGACGACGTGATGACCGCGCTGGCCAACGCCGAGCTGGACGGGCGCGGGCTGGCCGACGCCGAACTGGAGATGTTCTTCTTCCTGCTCTCGGTGGCCGGCAACGACACCGTGCGCAGCGCCCTGCCGGGCGGGGTGCTGGCCTTCGCCCGGCATCCCGACCAGCACCGGCTGCTGCTGGCGGAACCGGAACTGCTCGACTCCGCGGTGGAGGAGACGCTGCGCTTCCACCCGCCGGTGCTCAGCTTCCGCCGCACCGCCACGGCCGATGCCGTGCTGGGCGGGCAGCGGATCCGCGCCGGCGACAAGGTCGTGGTGTTCCACTGCTCGGCGCACTTCGACGACGAGCAGTTCCCCGAACCGCACCGCTTCGACATCCGCCGCTCCCCCAACGCACACGTCGCCTTCGGCGACGGCCCGCACGTCTGCCTGGGCGCGCACTTCGCCCGGCTGCAGCTGCGCGCCTTCTACCGCGAGGCGCTGTGGCGGCTGCGCGATCTCCAGGTGACCGGGCCGGTGCAGCACCTGGTGTCGAACTTCATCAACGGCATCAAGCACCTGCCGCTGTCCTTCACACCCGCTGCGCGCTGAACTGCCGCAGCAAGCCCGCCCGCGTCCAGAGAAGGACCCGGGTCCCCGCCGACCAGCCGACAACGGGCTCCAAGGCCTATCGTCGGGCGATATGAGCACTGCTGCGCCGCTGCGCTCGCGGTCGGGTCGCTGGATCCTCGTCGCCACGATCCTGGGCTCCGGGGTGGCGTTCCTGGACGGGTCGGTCGTCAACGTCGCGCTGCCCGCGATCGGTCGTGCGGTGGGCGGCGAGCTCAGCGTGCTGCAGTGGGTGCTCGACTCCTACCTGCTCACCCTCAGCGCGTTGCTGCTGCTCGGCGGGGCGCTCGGCGACCGCTACGGCCGCCGGCGGGTGTACGTGGTCGGGCTGGTGCTGTTCACCGTCGCGTCGCTGGGGTGCGGGCTCGCACCGACCGGTGAGGCGCTCGTCGTGGCGCGGTTGCTGCAGGGCGTGGGCGGAGCGCTGCTGGTGCCGGGCAGCCTGGCGCTGATCAACTCGACCATCCGGCACGACGATCGCGGCGAGGCGGTGGGCCGGTGGGCGGGGCTGACCGGGGTGGCCTCGGCGATCGGCCCGTTCGTCGGCGGCTGGCTGGTGGACGCGGCGTCCTGGCGCTGGGTGTTCTTCATCAACGTGCCGATCGCGGCCGCCGCGCTGCTGGCGCTGCGGCACGTCCCGGAAACCCGGAACCCGCAGGCGGCGGGGCGGCTGGACGTCTTCGGCGCGATCGCGGTGACCGTCGGGCTGGCCGGGACGGTGTTCGCGCTGATCGAGATCCCGGTCGCGGGCTGGACGCCGCTGACCACCGCGGCGGCCGTGGCCGGAGCCGCGGGCCTGGTGGCCTTCCCGCTGATCGAGCTGCGCCACCCGAGCCCGCTGCTGCCGCTGTCGCTGTTCCGCTCAGCGCAGTTCACCGGCGCCAACCTCACCACGCTGGCCGTGTACGCGGCGCTGAGCGGTGCGTTGTTCCTGCTGTCGCTGCAGTTGCAGCAGTCGATGGGCTACAGCGCCCTCGCCGCGGGGATCGCGACGCTGCCGATCACCATCATCATGCTGCTGCTCTCCAGCCGCGTGGGCGCGGTCGCGCAGCGCACCGGCCCGCGGCTGCCGATGACGTTCGGCCCGATCATCTGCGCGGTGGGTCTCGCCCTGCTGACCTGGGCGGTGCCGGGCAGCACCTACCTCACCGGGGTGCTGCCGGGTGTGCTGGTGTTCGGCCTCGGCCTGTCGATCACGGTCGCGCCGCTGACGTCGGCGGTGCTCGCCTCGGTGAGCGAGGACAACGCCGGAGTCGCTTCCGGCGTGAACAACGCGGTGTCCCGGCTCGCCGGGTTGCTCGCGGTGGCGGTGCTGCCGGTGGTCGCCGGACTGTCGCGCACCGAAGCCGGTGCCCCGCTCGGCCCCGGCTTCGTCACGGCACTGCTGATCTCAGCTGTCCTGTGCGCGGCAGGCGGAGTCCTGTCCTGGCTCACCATCGGCCGAGCGGAACCCGTGGACACCTACCCGCTCCCAGGCGTGAACCACGCCTGCCAAGACCCCTGCACCTGCCGCCAGGACCGCTGATCCCGGGCGGTCAGCCCGCGGCCCGCTTGGCCTGGACCTCTTCGGCGGTCATCGCCTCACCGCCGATCGCCCAGCTGCCGCTGGGCGTCTCGGTGACGACCACGTGCGTGACCGGGCGCAGGGCTTCGCCTTCGACGGCGATGACCGCTTCGGACACGCTCTCCACCAGCCGTCGCTGTTCCTCCGCGGTGAACACCCCGGCGATCACCTTGATGTCGATGAACGGCATCTGACGGCTCCTCCGCGCTCCGCTGCTCGGTGCGCTCACGTGCTGATTCGGACTCCGGTCATGCGGCGCGGACACCCGGTGCCGTCAGGCGCTGCATGCGGAGGAGCCAGAGCTCCAGTTCGGCGAGCTGGCCGTCGAGGCTCTCGCTGCCGTACATGTCCGGGCTGGCGCGCAGAGTCATCAACTCTTCCCAGCGCCGTTCCATCTGGTCGATCATCTCTCGCACCGTCACCTGCGGCCCCTCTCCCCGAACGAGTACCGCCGTCGACGGTACGGCGGTGGTGTGCACGCTCGGTAAGGCCAAAAGTCACGGTTTCACCCGATCCGCCCGATGTGGAGCACCCCACCGCCGCGTGCTGTTGTGGTGTGATCAAGACATGCGAAGAGGTCGTCGAGGGCACCCGTGCGAACCCGACATCAGCCAGATCGGCCTCTGGCGCTGCGATGTCTGCGGGCAGCAGTGGGAGATCCACGGCGTCGCGGGCAACCCGCGGATCCGCAAGGTCAGCCGCGTCGGCTGGTTCCTCGCCAAGCTGTTCGGCTGAGGCGGCCGGCCAGCAGCACGATGAGCAGGCCCGCGACCGGGACCACCACCAGGCCGAGGCGCAGGCTCACCGCGTCCGCCAGCAGACCGACCACCGGCGGCCCGGCCAGCACCCCGAACCGGTAGAGCCAGCCGACGATGGCCAGGCCCGCTCCCGGCGGCAGGCCCGGTACGGCGTCGGCCGCGTTGAACCCGGCCGGGATGATCGTGGCGATCCCCCAGCCGGCCAGGGCGAAACCGGTGATCGCGGTCGGGATCGAGGGCCACAGCAGCGCACCGCCGACGGCCACGACCACCAGCGCTCCCCCGGCTCGCGCGACGGCGCGGGCGCCGAAGCGGTTGACCAGCCGGTCGCCGGTGAGCCTGCCGATGGTCTGGGCTGCTTGCAGCGCGACGAACACCCCGCCGGACAGCGCGGCCGCCGCGCCGAGCGAGTCGCGCAAGTAGATCGCGCCCCACGACGCGGCGGTGTCCTCGACCAGCGCACCCGCTGAGCACAGAGCGCCCAGCGCCAGCAGGGCCAGCAGGGTTCGCGCTCCCGGCCGGGCCCGCGGGTTGCCCCGGTGCGCGGAATCGTCCGGCCCGGGGAGCAGGAACGTACGGCTGGCGACGGCCACCGCCGCGAGCACGACGGCGGCCGCACCGAAGTGCAGCGGTAGCGGCGCTGCGACCCCGGCCGCCAACGAACCGCCCAGACCGCCGATGATCGCGCCGACGCTCCACAGGCCGTGCAGCGAGTTCACGATCGATCGCCCGTAGGCGCGCTGGACCCGCAGGCCGTGCGCGTTCATCGCCACGTCGACCACCGCGTCCATCGCCCCCGCCACGAACAGCGCTCCGGCCAGCTGCCACCAGTTCGCCGCGAGCCCGATCGCGACCAGGTCCGCGGCCAGCAGCGCCGAGCACCACACCGCGACGTCCGCCGAGCGCCACCTGGCCAGCAGCGGGCCGGCCAGCAGACCGGCTGCCATCGCCCCGAGCGGGAACGCCGCGATGGCGGTGCCCAGCGCGGCATTGGAAAGGCCCAGTGAGTCCTGCAATTCCGGGTAGCGCGGCACCACGCTGGCGAAACTCGCCCCGTTGACCAGGAACAGCGCGGCCACCGCCAGTCGCGCCGCGACCGGTGCGGTTTTCGGCATCACCGTCCTCCTCCCGGTAGCTCCCGCGATCATGCCAGCTGCGGCGCACTAGAGTCGGGACCGCAGCCCCCGGAACCTGGAAGTCCACTGTGGAGGAATCGTTGAACGTGCTGGCGACGTTGTCCGTCGGACCGGTCACCTACCAGCTGCGCCGGGCGAGCGGTGCCGACCTGGCCGCCGTCGTCGGGCTGCTGGCCGCCGACCAGCTCGGCGCGACCCGGGAGTCGGCCGTCGACCTGGAGCCGTACCGAGCGGCGTTCGCGGCCATCGACGCCGATCCGGCGCAGCTGCTGCTGGTGGCGACCGCCGCGGACGAGGTCGTGGCGACCATGCAGCTGACGTTCATCCCGGGGCTCGCCCGGCGCGGTGCGCTGCGCGCCCAGATCGAAGCGGTGCGCGTGCACGAGCAGCACCGCAGCCACGGCCTCGGCGGCGAGATGTTCCAGTGGGCCATCGGCGAAGCCCGCCGGCGCGGTTGCGCCCTGGTGCAGCTGACCACCGACAAGCAGCGGGCGAACGCGCACCGCTTCTACGAGCGGCTCGGCTTCACCGCCTCCCACGAGGGCTTCAAGATGGCGCTGTGACCACCGGCTACGCTGGTGGCGCGATGCGACGCAAGCTCAGCTCGCCGCTGCCGCAGCGGCACGGCGTGGACCCGGTCCGGATGCGGCTTCCGCTCGACGGGCACTGGCGCACCGTCCGGGACCACCTGGTCGACCGGATCCCGAAGCTCCCGCCGGAGCGCATCGACACCATGCTGCGCGAAGGGCTGATCGTCGGGACCGACGGGCCGCTCGGCCTCGACAGCCCGTTCGTCCCTGGCTCATTCCTCTGGTTCCACCGCGATCTGCCGGTCGAGGTGCCCGTGCCGTTCGCGATCGACGTGGTGCACCGGGACGAGCACCTGCTGGTGGTGGACAAGCCGCACTTCCTGGCCACGACACCGCGCGGCGGGCACGTCGTGGAGACCGCGCTGATCAGGCTGCGGCGCGAGCTCGACCTGCCCGAGCTCAGCCCCGCGCACCGGCTGGACCGGCTGACCGCCGGGCTGGTCATGTTCGTCATCACCCCGCGGCACCGCGGTGCGTACCAGACGCTGTTCCACGACCGGCTGGTGCACAAGGAGTACGAGGCCGTCGCCGCTTTCGACCCGGACCTGCAGCTGCCCCGCACGGTGCGCAGCCGGATCCACAAGCAGCGCGGTGTGCTGGCCGCCGAGGAGGTGCCGGGCGAGCCCAACAGCGAAACCCTGGTGGAGCTCGTCGAGCACCGCGGCGGTCTCGGCCGCTACCGGCTGCTGCCGCGCACCGGGCGCACCCACCAGCTGCGGGTGCACCTCAACAGCCTGGGCGTTCCGATCCTCGGCGACGACCTGTACCCGGTGGTGCGGCAGCGGGCCGCCGACGACTTCGCCGACCCGCTGCAGCTGCTGGCCAAGGTGCTGGAGTTCACCGATCCGGTCACCGGGCACCGGCGGCGCTTCGAATCGCGCCGGGTGCTGAGCGGCTGGTCGGCACCCGATTCCGGGGGATGATCGCCGCCGCGACCATCCCCCGCCGGTTCACGCCGCCGAGGTCAGCACCGTTCCGCCGCTGCGCCCGGTGGGGCTGCCGTCGAGCAGCACCGGCACACCGTTGACCAGCACCGCCGAGCATCCCGAGGCCAGCTGCCACGGCTGCTCGAAGGTGGAGTTGTCGATGATCCCGGCCGGGTCGAGCACCACGACGTCGGCGGCCTTGCCCGCCGCGAGCACGCCGCGGTCGGCCAGCCCGATCCTGGCCGCGGGCAACGACGTCATCTTGCGCACCGCGTCCTCCAACGTCAGCACCCCGCGTTCCCGCACGTAGCGGCCGAGAACCCGGGCGAAGGTGCCGAAGCTGCGCGGGTGCGGCCTGCCGTCGCCGCGCTCGGTCATGGTCCAGCCGTCGCTGGCCACCGACACCCACGGGTGCCGGAGCACGGTGTCGACGTCGGCTTCGCTCATCGCGTGGTTCACGATCATCACGTTCGCCGCGTGCGCCACCAGCACGCGCAGCGCCGCTTCGGCCGGGTCCACGCCGTCCCGGCGGCCGATCTCCGCGACCGACAGGCCGATGTCCGCGCTCTGCGCGCCGATCGGCAGGTCGGCGATGACCAGGCCCTCCGGGTCGATGTCCCGGCCGAACCTGGCCCGCAGCTCAGCGGCGATGCGCTCCCGGGTCGCCGGATCGGCCAGCCTGGCCAGCAGCGCGTCCTTGCCGCCGTCGACCGCCCACGGGCTCAGACGCGACACCAGCGAGGTGCTGGATGCCGTGTACGGGTAGACGTCGGCGGCGACGTCCACACCCCGCTGCCGGGCCGCGTCGATGAGCGCGAGCGCTTGCACCACCTTGCCGTGGTTCTCCGGCCCCATCGCCTTGAGGTGCGAGATCTCCAAGCGGGCGCCCGCGAGCTCCGCGGCTTCGATCGCCTCGCGAACCGCGTCGAGCAGCGTCGCAGCCTCGTTGCGCATGTGCGTGGAGTACAGCAGCCCGGCCGAGGCCGCCGCGGCGACCAGGGCGCGCACTTCGGCGGCGTCGGCGAACACGCCCGGGGCGTAGATCAGCCCGGTGGAGAAGCCGACGGCTCCTTGCCGCGCGGCGATCGTCACCAGCTCGCACATCCTCTCGAGCTCGGTTCCCGTCGGCGCCCGGTCGGCGTCGCCGAGCACCGCCAGCCGCACCGCGTTGTGGCCGACCTGCAGCGCGACGTTGACCGCCGATCCTTCGACGACCTCGCGGAATCCCGCCGCATCGCGCCACTTCCAGCTCAGCGCCCGGTCGTCGATGATGCTGGCGCGGCGGATCAGGTCCAGATCGGTGAACGGGAACGGCGAGTGCCCGCAGTTGCCGGTCACCAGGGTCGTCACGCCCTGGTGGATCTGCGTGACGGCCGCCGGGGCGCCCTCCAGGGTGTAGTCGGCGTGGGAGTGCAGGTCGATGAAACCGGGCGCGACGACCTGCCCGGTGGCGTCGATCTCCCGCCGCCCGGCCAGTTTTCCGGAACTCACCTCGGTGATCCGGTCACCGGTGATGCCGATGCTGCCGTTGCGCCGCGGCGCCCCGGTCCCGTCGACCAGCTCACCGCCGTTGATCACGACGTCGAACATGGCATCTCCTCTCAGCTGGTCTCGAAGAACAGGATCACCGCGTACATCAGGCAGCACGGCACCAGCAACGCGAAGCCGGTCAGCAGGATGTTCTTCAGGTTGGTCGAACGGGCCAGGCTCATCGAGCCGACCATGTTGGCGTTCGGGAACGGGCCGTAGGTGTCGGCCTTGGACGCGAACAGCAGCACCACGACCCAGGCCCCAGCGCTGATCCCGAGGCTGGCCGCGAGCTCACCGAAGACCTTGTCCAGCAGCACCACCTGCGCGGCGGTCGCACCGGGCACCCCGACCCAGCCGAGCGCGGCGATGAGCAGCGCGAACACGAACGGCGACAGACCACGCATGTCCGTGCCGTAGGTGTCGAGGATGACCTGGAACGGCTGCAGCTCGTCGATCCCGGCGAACAGCACCGCCAGCAGCCAGAACAGCAGGAACACGTTCACCAGCCGGGCCGCGCCGCGGTACATCTGGACCGCGATCTCGGTCGGGCTCAGGCCGCCGACCAGTCCGGCCACGATGCCCATCAGCGGCAGCGCGAGCAGCGGGAACGTGGTGCCCGCGCCGGAGGCGATCGCGTAACCGACGCTGGCGACCAGGACGAGGGCGAACGCCGCGGTCGCCCGCCCGCTGCCCCGCTTCGGCGCGTCGTCGGTGGCACCGAGGTCGGCGGCGTCGTAGTCGTCGCCGGTGCCCTCGGTCCGCCGCTGCATCCACGGCACGATCACCAGGCCCGCGACCAGCGACAGCACCGCCAGCGGCCCCGCCCCGTAGAGCAGGTACTGCAGGTAGCCGACCTCGGCCGCGCTCATGATCGCGACGTTGGAACCGGCGAAGGGCGCCAGCGCCAGACCCGCGCAACCACCGGTGAACATCATCGCCGCCGTCGCAGAGCGGGTGAAGCCGAGCCTGGCAACGACCGGCAGCAGCAGCGGCGCGGCGATCGCCAGCGCACCGGCCAGGGTGCCGAGGCTGGCGACCAGCAGCAGGCAGGAGACCATCACGCCCAGCGTCGCGGCCGTTCGGTTGCGCTCGCCGACCACGCGCATCACGCCGCGCACGATCGTCGCCGCGATGCCGGTGCTGCGCAGGATCTCGCCGACCCCGGCGCCGAGCATGATCACCAGTCCGATGACGGTGACCTGGTCGCCCAGCGATTCGCCGAGCAGCTCGCCGATCTCCGCCGGGGTGGGCAGCATGATCAGCAGCGCGGAGATCACCGCGACGACGGTGGCCACCATGATGTCCATGCCCAGCAGCGCCAGCGCCGCGTAGAGCACGATCGGCACCAGGCCCCACAACGTCGGCGCCTGGACGAACGGCCCGAGCGCTCCGGACAGGACGAGGCCGCCGATGGCGGTGGTGGTGATGGTCAGTCTTCGGCCCCTGGAGGGCCCGGCATCGGCGCGCGGCGGAGCGCCGGCGCTGTCCACATCGCTCATGAGGACTGCTTTCTGTGGGTCTGGTGGCTGTGCTCGGCGATGAAGTCCTCATCGACCTCGACGCCGAGCCCCGGGGTGGTGGGCACGGCGACGACCCCGTTGTGCGCGGCCAGCGGCGGGTTCACCACATCGCTGGCGTAGTACTTCTCCGACGCCGAGACGTCGGAGGGCAGGCTGAAACCGGGCAGGCTGGAGAGCGCGACGTTGGCGATGCGGCCGATGCCGAACTCGTGCATCCCGCCGCACCACACCGGCCACCCCGCGTCGCGGGCCAGGTCGTGCGCGGCCACGGCGGTGGTCAGCCCGCCCATCCGGGAGGCCTTGATGTTGAGGACCCGGCCCGCCCGCAGCGCGATCGCGGTGCGCAGGTCGTCCAGCGTGTCCACGGATTCGTCCAGGCAGACCGGCGTTTCGATGCTCGCCTGCAGTTCGGCGGAGGGCAGCAGCGCGCGGGGCGCGAACGGCTGCTCGATCATCGCCAGCTCGAAGTGGTCGAGTTCGCGCAGCACGGCGCGGTGCTCCGGGACGTCCAGGTAGGCGCCGTTGGCATCGACGTGCAGGTTCAGCCGCGGGAACGCCGAGCGCACCTGCTTGACCGGTTCGACGTCCCAGCCCGGGGCGATCTTCAGCTTCACCCGCGGGTATCCGGCGTCGACCTGGCGCTGCACCTGCTCCAGCAGGTCGTCGATGGTGGGCTCGATGCCCAGCGACACCCCGGCCACCACGGTTTCCCGCTCGCCGCCGAGCGCGGCGGCCAGCGAAACGCCCTGCTGCGCCGTCCACAGCGCCCAGCCCGCGGCGTCGATGCCGGCGGCGGCGAAGCGGTGCCCGCGCACCTTCCCGTACAGCTCGCCGAGTTCGCGCGGGTGCTCGACCTCGCGGCCGAGGATGGCGGGCAGCAGGTACTCGGTGGCGATCAGCCAGCTGGTGCCGACGGTGTCGGACGCGTAGTACGGATCGCTCGGCGAGGCGATCTCGCCCCAGCCGACGGCTCCGGTCTCGTCGACCAGCCGCACCAGGATGTGCTCCAGGTGGCTCTTGCGGTGCGAGCTGGTCTGGAAGCTGTGCTTCAACGGCAGCCGGACGCGGTGCAGCGTCGCGCTGTCGATCTTCATCAGGTCTCCGATCGGGGGTTGTCGGCTTCGTCGGCGTAGATGCCCAGTGCGCGGGAGAAGCGGTCCCGCTCGCCGAAGCGGCGCTGTGCGCCCTTGGCGCTGGCGGTGATCAAGGTGGCCAGCACGTGCGACACCGCGGCCACGGCGGTCGGCGAGTCCGAATAGGACGCGCTCTCGGTCTGCACCACGATCACCGCGTCCGCGACGGCGGCCAGCGGTGCGTCCTCGGCATCGGTGACCACGACCAGCGTGCCGCCGGAGGCGGCGAACTGGCGGGCGACCTCGATGCTCTCGCGGCGGTAGCGGCGCAGCGAGAAGACGACCAGCGCATCGCTGGAGCGCACCTCGGTGAGCACGTCGACGGCCTGCACGATCCGGCCGTCGATGGTGGTCACGTTCGACAGCGAGGCGCCGAGGTCGGCGGCCAGCAGGCACGCGTAGGCGAAGGACTTGCCCGCGCCCAGGATGAACCGGCGGCGCGCCCGCACCACCAGCGCGGCGGCCCGTTCCACCGACCCGTCCCGGGCGATCGACTCCATCGCCGCGTCCAGCGACCGGATCTCCTGCTCGGCGATCCGCTGCTGCAGCACGGCCGCCGAACGGCGCTGCACGCGCGCGTCGAAGCGCTGGCGCGGGCTGGTCAGGTCGCGGTTGGTGTCATGCGCGGTCAAGGTCGCCTCCGGTGATCGGGATACGGGCGAACCAGTAAACCGAGGTCTCGGCCGACACCTGACGGCAGGAGCGGGCGACGAGGCCGCGGGCCAGCAACTCGTGGAACCCGGCGCGCACCGCGGATCTCACCTCGGCGGCGCGGTCGGGTTCGAGCAGCGCCGGGTCCGACGGGAGCACGAGGCGTCCGTGCGCGCCGAAGTCCTGCCAGGTGCCCCATTCGGCGCGGGTGACCGGCGGGTTCGGCTCGGGGGGCGCGAAGGGCACGGGCGAGCGCTCCAGATCCCACTCGACGACGACGCGGTCCGAGTGCTCGTGCAGGTAGAAGTCGTCGACGTACCAGCGGCCGGCCGCGCCCAGGACGTCGAGGTTGAAGTGCGCGTTGCGGGAGATCAGCGGGTCGTAGCTCCAGCGCATGTAGCGCATCCCGGTGTTGCGGGCGACTGCGGCCTGCGCCTGCTTCAGCTTGCGGCCGAGCCCCAGGCCCTGACTCTCCGGCGCGACGACCGCCGCCTGCGAGTAGTGGTACATGCGCGTGCCGTCACCGCCGCGCATGCCGTAGGCGAAGCCGAGCAGCGCGCCGTCCGCGTCCACCGCTCCGACGACCGAGCCGCCGTTGCGCAGCAGCGCCGTCAGCAGCGGCGGGCTCAGCCCGACGTCGGAATCGCGATAGCCGAAAACTCGCCGGTACAGCGCGGCCGCCTGCCGCTGCAGCTCGGCGGTGTCCAGGTCCCGGACGACGAAATCGGCCGCCCGGAGCCCCGATGCCGGTCCGCGTCCCACGGCCCCTCCTTCACGCAGCGCATCGGCGCCGTTGCCCCGAGTCGCCACCATATGAAACGTAACTCGCACAAGATGAGTCCATATTTCCCTTTTGTCAACGGTCTTGTGTGGACAAGTTCGGGCATATACGTTTCGTATCCGTGAGTCAGATCGAGACGCTCCCCGTCCAGCCGATGCGCGACCGGCTGCACCGCTACGTCCAGCTGGAAACGCCGAGCGGAGGTGCGGACGCGCTCGACGCGCTGCTCGATCTGCTGGAAGCGCGCTACGCCGAGCTCGGCGCCCGCACCGAGCGGCACCCGAGCGCCACCGGCGCCAACCTGGTCGCGCACTTCCCCGGCACCGGCGACAAGCAGCACGAACGACCGGTGCTGTGCCTCGGCCACCACGACACCGTGTGGCCGACGGGCACGCTCGACGGCCCGGTGCCGTGGCTGGAGCAGGACGGCCGCGTGCACGGGCCTGGTGTGTACGACATGAAGGGCGGCCTCGTCGTCTTCGAGACCGCCGTCGAACTCCTCGCCCAGCACGGCAGCGCCCACCGGCCGATCACGATGATCCTGGTGGCGGACGAAGAAGTCGGCTCGCCTTCGGCGCGCGAACTCGTCGCCGAGCACTGCCGCGACGCGATCGCTGCGCTGGGCTTCGAACCCCCGCACCCCGACGGCGCGGTCAAGACCTCCCGCTGGGGCAGCACCCGCGTCCGCATCCGCGTGACGGGCCGGGAATCGCACGCCGCGCTGGCCCCGGAGGACGGCGCGTCGGCCATCGAGGAGCTGATCGACCAGCTGCTGGTCGTGCGCCGGATCGCCACCGAGCACCCGGACATGCTGTGCAACGTCGGCACCATCTCCGGCGGCGGACGCACGAACGTGGTGCCCGGTGAGGCGTGGTGCGAGATCGGCATGCGCTTCACCGACACGGCGACCGAGAACTCCGCGCTGGCGGCGCTGCAGCGTTTGACGCCCGTCCGCCCCGGCACGACCGTCAGCGCGGACATCCTCACCAGCCGTCCAGTGTGGACCGAGCCGGAGTCCGCCGGGCTCACCGAGGTGCTGACCCGCGCCGCGCGAGCGGTCGGCCAGCAGGTCACCGGACGCCCGGCGGCCGGAGCGGCCGACACGAACCTGACGGGCTCCCTGGGAGTGCCGAGCCTCGACGGCCTGGGCCCGGTCGGCCGCGGAGCCCACGCCCCGGACGAGCAGATCATCGCAGCCACCCTCCCCGAACGAGCAGCCCTGACCGCCTCCCTGCTGGCCCACCTGTGACCGACTCGGCGGTCGTCCTTGACCTTGCCCCTGGGGGCAGGGTTTAGCGTGGCTTCGGAGGTGGATCGTGCGCATCGGCGAGCTCGCGCAGCGAGCACGGGTTTCGATCAAGGCCGTCCGCTACTACGAGCGGCTCGGCTTGGTGACTCCCCTTCGCAGGCCCAACGGCTACCGCTGGTACGACGAGTCACACGTGCGGCTGGTCGAGGAGATCCGGGAGCTCGCCGCCAACGGCATTCCGCCGAGCCGGGCGAGGCCGTTCATCGAGTGCCTGGGCGCGGGCCACGCGCACAGCGACGACTGCGTGACCTCCCTGGTCGCATACCGCGACAGCATCGCCGAGCTGGACCGCGCGATCGCCTCCCTCACCGCCCGGCGCGACCTGCTCGTCCGCAGGTTGCACCGCGGCGCCGCTCGGAGTTTCGCCAAGGAGAACGCGATGACCGACTACACCGCCCTCCCCGCAGACCTACCCGCGCCCGAAGACGACGGAGCCGCCGACCACCTGGCCGGTAGGCCGCTTCCCGCCCTCGTCCTGAGCGCCACAAACGGGCAGGAGATCGACCTCAGCGCCCTCGCACCCGGCCGGACGATCATCTACTGCTACCCCCTGAGCGGGCGTCCCGGCACAGACCTGCCCGAAGGGTGGGACGCCATCCCGGGAGCGCGCGGGTGCACCGCGGAGGCGTGCGGCTTCCGGGACCACTTCGCCGATCTGCGGCAGGTCGGAGTTTCGCAGGTCTTCGGCCTGTCGAGCCAGGACGCGGAGTACCAGGGCGAGCTCGTCGAACGACTGCACCTGCCGTTCCCGATGCTCTCGGACCCGCACTTCGCGATGGCCGAAGCGCTCCGGCTGCCGACCTTCGAGGCCCCTGGCCACGACCGCCTCTACTCGCGACTCACGCTGGTGATCTCCAACGGTCGCATCGAGCACGTCTTCTACCCCGTCTTCCCGCCCAACGCACACGCCCAGCAGGTTCTCGACTGGCTGACCGAGAGCACGCAGATCGGCTAGGCCGGAACTCCTGCCCTGCTCCTGCGCCGCACGGCACTTCCCGGATGACGGCCGGGTTCGGTGTTCACGGCCCGGCCGGAGCCGGTAGGCTGCCGAGCCGTCGCGAGGACCGGTATCGAGCTCTGGGGGCTCGACCACGAATGCTCCGGTGCGGGAACACCGGAGCCGTCCGCCGGACACGATGCGCGTGGTGGGGTTCGCATGGGGTTTTCGCCGGAAGCGATCGAAGCCGGGCCGTACCTCGCCGGGTACGCCGTCCTGCTCTGCGCGGCTTCGGCCGCCCGGGTGGGCGCCTACTTCTGGGCGCAGTCCAGGGCGATCGCTCGCACAGCCCCTCCGCTGGGGCCCTACGACGTGGCCGCGGTGGCCGGATATTCGAACCGGGTCGTCGAGACCGCGCTCGCGGGCCTGGTGGATTCGGGCGCGGTCACCGTCCACCCCGGCGATCCCAGCGAGTTCCGGCCCCGCCCCGATGCCGGGCAGCGCGTTCAGGACCCCGTGCAGCGACAGGTGCTCGAGCTGCTGCCGAGCCATGCGAACGTGCACTCGCTGGTCAGTGCGTTCACCCGTACCGAGACCGCCGCCGGCTTGCGGCGCCGAATGGTGTCCGCGGGATTCCGGCTCAGCTACCGGGGACGCGAGCTCCTCACGTGGCTCACCTGGGCGCTGCTCCCGCTCGCAGTGCTCACGATGACGGTCTGGCAATGGGGATCGAAGGCGACCGTCCTGCTCCTGTTCCTCGAGGTCCTCCTGTCCGCTTCCGCCGCCATCTGGTGGGGAGCGTCGCTGCCGTTGACCGGCACTCGACGAGCGAAGCGGCTGCGGGCGGAGATCGCATCGGTGGAGCGCAAGTACCAGCCCACGAACAGGCAGAAGGAGAAGGAGAAGGAGAAGGAGAAGGAGAAGGTCCCGGCGGAAGCGGTGGTACGGAAGGTGCGCGAGGCCGTCACCGCGCGTGCCGGAGAATGGGGGCTGGCTCCCGGCTGGATCGGCTCCGCGACCGGCATGGTGCCCTTCCTCGGCTGGAGCGGGTACAGCGCCGAACGGGGCGAACACCTCGAACCCCAACGGTACTGGACACCGGGCATCCGGGGATCCGCGCCGAAAACCGGGCCGCGCCGCGCTCTCGGATGGCGCTACCGGGCCCTGGGTGCAGCGTGCGGTGTGCTCGCGCTGGGCGTTCTGTTTCCCGGCATGATCTACCTCAACGTGTTCTCCATCCCGCTGTTCCTGGTTCTCAGCGCGGTCGGCGCCCGGCTGGCGATGCAGGGGAAGAAGCATCTCGCCGCGGACGGGCGCGAGGTGTTGCACACCAGCTACGCCCCGCCGGTGCTGTACCTGCGGTCCTTCGCCCACGACGCCCTGCTCGAACGGCGCGCACCGTACCGGTCGCTCATGACCGCCCTCGGCTCCGGAGGCTCGTACCTGGAGGAACTGGCCACCGCGGTCCGCCGCTTCGGCACGTTCGTCGCGATCGGCAACCCCGGCAATCCGCTGCCCGTGCTGGGTCCCGCGCACATCTACGTTCCGCCGGAACCGGATCCCGGCCCGGATCTCCACCGGTGGCAGGCCGAGGTGCTCAACCTGATGCAAGGCGCCTCGCTCGTGCTGATCTCGGCGGGAAGCAGCGAGGGACTGCGGTGGGAGTTCGCACAGGCGGCTTCGCTGATGCCACCGGAACGGCTGGTGGTCCTCGTCCCGCTCAGCCGCGAGGAGTACGCCCGCTTCCGGGAGCGCACCCAGATGTACTTCCGCGCGGGTCTGCCCGCCGACCCGCGCAAGCGCTCCGTCCGGAACAAGGAGCAGATCCACGGGCTGATCTACTTCGACCGCGACTGGACACCGCACTTCGTCGCTTTCCGCCGCCACGCGCTCCTGCAACTGCACCTGGGCCGGATCGCGATCCGCCCCAGCGTGCGCCGGCTGCGGAACCGGCTGGCCCACGCGCTGTACCCGGTCTTCCGCAGCAACCGGGTCGGGTGGCCGGGCATCGTGGTTCCCGTCCCCTTCGGCCGGGCCAGCCGCCATCGAGTCGTCCCAGGGCTGTCCATCGCGAGGGCGCTCCTGCTGGCCGTGGCGCTGAGCATCGCGGCTGCCGTGGTGTCCAGCTTCACCGGCCGGTAGCAGGCCGGTCGAGCCCGGAAAAGCGGTGGCCCGGCGGTGCTCCGGTGTAGCAAGATCGCTGCAATGACCGATGCCGTGGGACGGGACGCGCAGTACGAGCGCTTCGCCGATGAGTTCGCCGAGCACGCGGAGAACGGATTCCACAACGCCCACTACGACCGGCCCGCCTGTCTGGAGCTGCTCGGTGACGTCGCGGGGAAGCGGGTCCTCGACGTCGCCTGCGGGCCAGGCCTCTACGCCGCCGAGCTCGTCGCGCGCGGGGCGCAGGTGGTCGGCTGCGACATCAGTCCGCGGATGGTCGAGCTCGCCGCGCAGCGCGCGCCTTCGGCGGAGTTCCGGGTGCACGATCTGGCCGAACCGCTGGACTGGTTGCCGGATTCCTCGGTCGATCTGGTGCTGTTCGCGCTCGCCCTGGAGTACCTGGACGACCGGGCCGCCGCGCTCCGCGAGCTGCGCCGGGTGCTGCGGCCGGGCGGGGCGCTGGTGCTCTCGCGGTCGCACCCGACCGGGGACTGGCTTCGGCACGGCGGCAACTACTTCGAATCGCGCGTCATCGAGGAGATCTGGAGCCGCGGGTGGCAGGTGCGGTACTGGGCCACACCGCTGGAGGCGACCTGCGAGGAGCTCTGCGAAGCCGGGTTCCTCATCGAGCGCCTGCGGGAGCCGCGACCGACCGAGGCCGCCGCGGCGATCTCCCCGGAGCGCTACGAACGGCTGCACCGCGAACCCACCGGCTTCCTCGCGATCCGCGCCCGCCCGTCCTCGTGAGCGCCTGACCTGCTCCGGCCAGGCGCTCACGACGGCTCACAGGTATCCCCTGCCGTCCAGGTAGGCCTTGCGCCACCGCACGATCTTCACCTCGGCGAACAAACCGGCCAGCGCGAACGGATCCCGCGCGATGAACTCCTCGGCTTCAGCGCGGGTTTCCACGTCCAGCAGGTAAACCCCGCCGGAGGCCGGGTCGCCGTCGTCGGCGAGCTTGACGCCGCAGGCCAGCAGCAGCTCCTTGTGCTCTTCGAGGAACGCCAGGTGCGCGGGCCGGTTGTCCAGCCGCACCTGCTGGTGGCCGGGCTTGTCGAAGGTCTCGATGAAGTAAGGCATGTCGTCCCTCCCGGTTCAGCCGAGGAATCCCCACAGCAGGATCGCCGCGATGTAGATCAGGCCGACCCAGAACATCATGATCACCGTGTAGCCCATGACGTCCTTGAGGCGGAGCCGGGACAGGGCCAGCGCGGGCAGGATCCAGAACGGCTGCACCAGGTCGTTCCAGGCGTTGCCGAGCATCACCGACATCGCCACGTCCGGCATCGGGGCGCCGATCGCGTTGGCCGCGTCGACCATGAACGGCCCCTGGATCACCCAGTGCCCGCCGCCCGAGGGCGCGAAGAAGTTGATCACGAAGGAGCTGATCAGCCCCCAGAAGCCCAGCGTCTCCGGGGTGGAGATGTCCACGAAAACCTGCGAGATCGTGCCGACCAGGCCGGAGGCGGCCATGATCGCCATGATGCCCGCGTAGAACGGGTACTGCAGGATGATGCCGGAGATCGTCTTGATGCCCTCGCCGAGCTTGGCGACGTAGGCCGCCGGGGTGCCCAGCAGCAGGATGCCCAGGAACAGGATGAAGAAGTTCACCAGGTCCAGGTCCGCGGCGCCGCCGCGGATGAAGTACACGACGACGTAGACCATGCCGAGCGCGCCGATCAGCAGGCTCAGGATCCGGCTGTTGTTCAACCGCGAGGCCACCGTGACCGCACCGAAGTCCTCGGTCTCCACCGGCTTGCTCTTGCTCTCGACGTGCAGCGCGGGGTCGATCTCCGTGACCGGTTGGCCCGGCTTGGGGTGCAGCATCGCGTTGAGGACCGGCAGGGTGAGCAGCACCGCGAGGGCGGTCAGCAGCATCGGCAGCGAGAAGATGGTCTCGGCCAGCGCGATGACGCCCATCTTGCTCTCCAGGGCGTGCCCGCTGGTGGAGATGGTCAGCGGGATCGTCGCCGAAAGCCCGAGACCGTACATGGTGAACCCGCTGTAAGCCGCGGCGATGATCAGCGGGTAGTGCACGCCGGGCACCTTCAGCGCCAGCTTCTTCGCCACGATCCCGCCGATGACCAGGCCGAAGCCCCAGTTCAGGTAGGAGCCGACGGAGCCGATCAGGGTCGCCACCGCCACCGCGGTGCGCGGCGAGTGCACCCGGCTGACCACCGCGTCGAGCACCCGGTCGGTGACCGGTGCGCTGGCCAGCACGTAGCCCATCGCCAGGATGACGGCCATCTGCGTGGTGAACGACAGCAGGTTCCAGAAGCCGTCGCCCCAGGCCTCGGTGATCTCGATGAAGCCCTTGCCCTCCACCGTCAGCGCCAGCAGCAGGGTCAGGAAGGTCAGCCCGATCGCGAAGACGAACGGATCGGGCAGGTACCGGCGCATCAGCTCGGTGAAGAAGTTGGCGATCTTGGACATCGGTGCTTTCCTTGCCGACCGGGAGGTCCCGGCGCGTTGATCTAGACGGTGGCGACCGGGGTGACCGGTGAGCCGGCCGCTCCGGGCAGGTTCAGCGGCGGAGCGGTGAGCAGGAACCGGCTGCGGCCGCGGGCTCGCAGGTGTTCGGCGAGCGGGGTGAGCCGCCACAGCTCGCCGAGGTGCACTCCGAGCTTGAACAGGCAGTGCTCGTGCAGCGGCAGCACCGCGCTGGGCACCGGCGCATCCGGTGCGGGGAACGCCTCGACCGCGTAGTTGTCGGCGACCAGCGCCGCCAGGCCCGAGTCGGTGATCCAGCGCAGCAGCTGCGGGTCGCGCCCGTTGAGGACGGCGCCGGAGCCGTGCAAGACCTCGGGATCCGGGTCACCGCCCATCGCCACCAGCTGCTCGGCGAAACCGGTGTGCAGGCAGACGATGTCGCCCTGCTCCACGACGATCCCGTCGGCGGCGATGATCTCGGCGAGCTGCTGGTAGCCGACCAGGGTGCGCGCGTCGCCGAGGTGGGCGCGCAGGTCGATCAGCACCGCGCGGCCCTGCACCGCGGTGCGGGCCATGTGGTCGATCCCCAGTGGGCCGGCGGTGGAGGTGCTGCGGTCGTGCAGCGACGCCGCTCCCGCGTCGTCCACTCCGGACGGCCCGAGCACGTGCTCGTCGGCGCGGAACCCGTTGTAGAATACCGGTTCCGGCACGCCGTCGCCGTCGGCGTCGAACATCGCCCCGGCGTGGGCCAGCGAATCCCACTGCGTCGAGTACTGCAGGTGCAGGACGGCCAGGTCGTCGCAGAGCACGTCGGTGCGGCCGGGCTGCAGCCGGTCCATGCCGAAGTTGAAGTTGACCTGGCCCGCGCGCAGGTTCGGGCGCAGCACCGGCGGGAACCGGTTGGGGTTGAGCGCGGTTCCGCCGGGCAGGTCCAGCGGCAGGCTCAGGCAGAAGCTGCGGCCCTCGACGACCTCGGCGACACCGGCGCGCACCTTCTCCGGCGTGATCAGGTTGAGCCGACCGAGGTTGTCGTCGGGGCCGAAATCGCCCCAGTTGGAGCCCTCGGGCCGCCGCACCCAGCGCGGGTTCTGCATGGAAACCTCCAGGACGGTGCGGCTCCCCTCGCCCGGGGAGCCGCACCGGTCGGATCAGGCCGGGACGGCCTCGGCACGCGCGTTCTCGGCGTGCGCGCGGTCGTCGTGGTTGGGACGGCGCAGGAGCAGCAGCATGCAGCCCAGCGTCAGCAGCACCTGGAAGATCGCGTAGGCGATCACCGCGGTGATGGAACCGGAGAGGTTCAGCAGGAACTGGCCCACGATCGGCGTGGTGCCGCCGAGGATCGTGCCGCACAGCTGGTAGCACAGCGAGATGCCGGTGTAGCGGACGTGCGCGGGGAACCGGCTGGCCAGCATGCCCGCCAGCGCCGCGTAGTACAGGCAGTGCGGGATGGTCGCGATCGCCACGCCGAACATCGCCAGGTAGTAGTCGTTCGTGCTGATCAGCACGAACATCAGCGGCAGCAGCACCACCTCGGGCAGCAGCATGATCGTCACCGCGCGGGACCAGCTGCGCATCTTGGTGGCGATGACCGCGCCGAAGGGCTGGGCGAAGATCTGCACGATGTTGGCGACCAGGATGATGGTCAGGAACGAGCTCTTGTCGAACTCCAGGGTGCTGGTGGCCCAGGACAGCGCGAAGGTCGACTTGAAGTAGGTGGCCGACAGGCCGATCGTGCAGGCGCCGATGCCCAGCGCGAGCAGCGTCGGGTGCGAGCGCACGACCTCCCAGACCGGCAGCTTGGCGACCTTCTTGCGCTCGATCAGGTTGGCCATCGCCGGCGACTCGGTGACCCGCATCCGGATGAACAGGCCCACCAGCACCAGCAGCGCGGAGGCCAGGAACGGGATTCGCCAGCCCCAGCCCAGGAACGCCTCGTCCGGCAGCTGGCTGATGGCCAGGAAGCTCAGCGTGCTCAGGGTGTTGCCGACCGGCGAGCCCTGCTGGGCGAAGGCGCCGTAGAGGATGGACTTGCCCTTGGGCGCGTGCTCGGAGGCGATCAGCACCGAGCCGCCCCACTCGCCGCCCAGGCCGATGCCCTGCACCATGCGGATGATCACCAGCAGGATCGGCGCCCACACGCCGATCTGGGCGTAGCCGGGCAGCAGGCCGATCAGGGTGGTCGCGATGCCCATCATCAGCAGCGTGATGACCAGCGTCTTCTTCCGGCCCAGCCGGTCGCCGATGTGGCCGAAGATGATGCCGCCGAGCGGGCGGGCCAGGAACCCGACCCAGAACGTCGCGAACGCCACGAGGGTGCCGAGCGCACCGTCGAGCTCCGGGAAGAAGACCTTGTCGAAGACCAAGGCCGACGCCGTGCCGTAGATGTAGAAGTCGAACCACTCGATCGTCGAGCCGATGAAGGCCCCGATCCCGGCGCGGTTGGCCGTCCGGCTCTGCTCGCGCGCGTTGACCGCACCCATGCATTCTCCCTTGAAGCTTCGGTGCCGGTGAGCGCTCAGCACGCGCTCACGTCCCGATGTGATGGGGGCAACCGTTTCACCTCACACCAAGACTGTCCAATACAGAATCGGTGCGACAGCAAGACGCCACGCCTCTCAATCGGCGGCGTCTTGCCTGGTCACCGCGTGGACCGCCGAGCAGGCCGGTCCCGTTCGCCCGGAATGTTCAGTGCGCGGCCGGGGTGGGCAGCGCTTCCTCGGCGATCTCCAGGACCGTGCGCAGGGCCGCCGAGGCGTTGTCGGTGCGCCAGGCCAGCGCCGCGTGCATCCGGGTCGGCTCGCCCGCCAGCGGCCGGTAGACCAGGCCGGTCTGCTGGATGTGCTGGCAGGAGGTCAGGGTCAGCGTGACGCCGACGCCCGCGGCCACCAGCGCGAGGATCGTGTAGGAGTCCGGCGCCTCCTGGACGACCCTCGGGTTGAACCCGCCCGACACGCACGCCTTGACCAGCGCGTCGCGCAAGGTGGACCCGGCGTTGGCCGGGAAGCTCACGAACGGCTCGTCGGCCAGCTGCTCGATCGCGATGCTCTCCTGCTGGGCCAGCGGGTGGTCGGTGGGCAGCGCGCAGATCAGCTCCTCGACCTCGATCACCCGGGTCCGCACGCCGGGCTGGTTGACCGGGAGCCGGACGAAGCCCAGGTCCAGCGAGCCGTCGGCGACCTTGGCCAGCGCGACGTTGGCGTAGGTCTGCCCGCGCATCACCAGGTCCAGGCCGGGATGCGCGGCGCGCACCGCGCGGGTCAGCAGCGGCAGCGATTCGTGGCTGGAGGCGCCGGCGAAGCCGACGGTGACGCGCCCGTACTCGCCGCGGCCTGCGGCTTTGGCGGCGCGCACCGCGGTGTCGACGTCGTCGAGGACCGCGCGGGCCGGTTCCAGGAACGACTCCCCCGCGCTGGTCAACCGCACCGATCTGGTGTTGCGCTCGAAGAGCTGGACACCGAGCTCGCGCTCCAGCTGCCGGATCTGCTGGCTCAGCGGCGGCTGCGCCATCTGCAGCCGCTTGGCCGCCCGCCCGAAGTGCAGTTCCTCGGCGACGGCGACGAACGCGGTCAGGTAGCGAAGCTCCACGGCAGACCTCGGCATATTCATCAGTGAACGCTCTTGATCCGACACTAATTCAGTATTGGACAGCTATCAATGGCGGCTGGCAGCGTGAGCTCGACCCGAACCGAACACCGAGGAGCCCCGACGATGCACAACCCGGTCGCCGAGCCGGTCCGCAGGCCGGACAAGACCACGACGATGCGGGAGGCGATCGCCGCCCACGTCACCGACGGGGCGACCGTGGCGCTGGAGGGCTTCACGCACCTGATCCCGACCGCCGCCGGGCACGAGATCATCCGCCAGGGCCGCCGGGACCTCACGGTGGCGCGGATGACCGCCGACATCGTCACCGACCAGCTGATCGCCGGTGGCTGCGTGCGCAAGCTGGTGTCGTCGTTCGTGGGCAACTCCACCGCCGGTTCGCTCGGCGAGCTGCGCCGCCGCATCGAGACGGGGCAGCCCGAACCGCTGGAGTACGAGGAGTACAGCCACTACGGGATGATCTGCCGCTACCTGGCCGGTGCCCAGCGGCTGCCGTTCTACCCGCTGCGCTCCTACGCGGGCAGCGACGTGCCGTCGGTCAACCCGGGGATCCGCAAGGTCACCTCGCCCTACCCGGGCCCGGACGGCGAGCCGGAGCAGATCTACGTGGTGCCGCCGCTGAACCCGGACGTCACGATCATCCACGCGCAGCGCGCCGACCGGGCGGGCAACACCCAGATCTGGGGCCTGACCGGCATCCAGGCCGAAGCCGCCTACGCCGCGCGGAAGGTGATCGTGGTGGTCGAGGAGGTGGTGGCCGACGAGGTGATCCGCTCAGACCCGAACCGCACGGTGGTGCCCGCGCACGCGGTGGACGCGGTCGTCGAGTGCCCGCGCGGCGCGCACCCGGCCTTCGCGCAGGGCTACTACGACCGCGACGGCGACTTCTACCGCGGCTGGTCGCACATCAGCAAGGATCCCGAGCGGCTGCAGCGGTGGCTCGACGAGTGGGTCCGCGGCACCGCCGACCACGCCGAGTACCTGGCCAAGCTCGGCACCGAGGCCCAGCAGCGGTTGTCGGTCGGCGAGGCGTGGAGCGAGCCGGTCAACTACGGACGTCGGCAGTGACGCCGACCAGCGCAGGAGGAGTCGAGTTGAACACCGGAGCCAACACCGCGGCGGTCACGTCCTCGGAGCTGCTCGCCGCGGTCGCCTCGCGCGAGCTGGCCGGGAAGAACACCGTGTTCGCCGGGATCGGGCTGCCCACCCTGGCGGTGTCGCTGGCGCAGCTGACCGTCGCGCCCGACGTCGAGATCGTCTACGAGTCCGGGGTGTGCGGCGCGCACCCCTCGCACCTGCCGGAGACCATCGCGGACTCGGTGCTGATCACCGGCTCCGAGGCGGTGCTGTCGATGCCGGCGCTGTTCGGCTACGTGCTGCAGGGCGGCCGCATCGACGTCGGTTTCCTCGGCGCCGCGCAGATCGACCGGTGGGGCAACCTGAACTCCTCGGTGATCGGCGACTGGCACGCGCCGAAGGTGCGGCTGCCCGGTTCGGGCGGCGCGATGGAGGTGATGGCCAACTCCCGCGAGGTGTTCGTGGTGATGCGCCGCCACGACCCGCGATCGCTGCCCGCCGAGCTCGACTTCTGCACCTCGCCGGGCCCGGACCGGGCGCTGCGCGACGGGATCCGGCCGCGCGGAGCGGGCGTCACGCGGGTGATCACCGATCTCGGCATCCTGGCCCGCGACGGCGTCGGCGAGGAGCTGCGCCTGGTCGCCACGCACCCGGGCGTCACGGTCGAGCAGGTCCGCGCGGCCACCGGCTGGGATCTCGCGGTGGCCGACGAGCTGGCCACCGTCGAGCCGCCCACCGAAGCCGAGCTCCGGCTGCTGCGCGCGGAGGTGGACCCGGACCGGGTCTACCTCCGCTGAGCCGAGATCACCCGACCTCGGCTCGCAGCATCGCCCTGGTGCGGTGCGGGCCGGAGCCGAGCCGGCGGTCGTACTCCGCTGCCACGGCCCGCATTTCGCGGCGGTAGCGGTCGGCCAGGTGCCACTGCCTGGACTGGCGGGCGAGGGTCAGCTGGTGCTCGGCGCGGCGGGCGCGGGCGTCGAGCTCTTCGGTGGTGCAGTGGCTCAGCTGCATGCTCGGTCCTCGGGACGGACGCCGAGCCGCGGCGCGGGGATCAGGCCGGTCGCCGCGCGCACCGCGTCGGAGTGGGTGCGGTGCACGGTGCGGGCGGTGTCCGGTCCGGGGTTGGCCCTGGTGCCCTGCTGATCGCAGATCCACGTGCCCAGGAACAGGTTCCGGTACACGTGCGGCCGGTGGGGGGAGCGGGTTCCGAGCTGGAGGGCGGTGCTCGGCGGGGATTGCTGGTACATCTCGGCGGGTCCTGGGTCGGCTGGTTCTCGGTAGGACTCCAGACTGGTCCGCCCGCGAGCCGGTTCCGACGGGAGTACTACGTAGCGGGTACGTATTCCGGGACTTTCTGCCCTGGCCGCATCCTGCTGCTCCTGCTGTCCCGTCCGGGCCGCGGCCCGGCGAGTAGTGTCGGGTGCGGAAGGTCGGACCGCAGCCGGGCGCAGCGGGGGTTGCCATGGCGATGAGCGATGCACAGCGGATCGAGGCCCAGCGCCGCACGATCGCCGAGCACATCGAAGCGGAGAACGCGCACGACTGGCCGCGCGTGTACGGCACGTTCATCCAGGACGAGCACGCGTTCTACGACGTCGTCCCGCTGAGCACCCGGTACGCGGGATTCGCCGGGGTGCAGGACTTCTACCGGATCCTGGACGACGCCATCCCGGACTTCCGGGTCACGGTCAACTCCGAGTACGACTCCCCCGGCGCCTCCGTGCGGGAAGTGACGATCGACGGCACCCACCGAGGTGAGTACTGCGGGGAGCAGCCGTCGGGCAGGCCGGTGTCCTTCGAACTGGCCGCCTTCTACATCTTCCGCCCGGAGGAGCCCGGGAAGCTGCTCGCCGAGCGCATCTACTTCGACAACGAGACCGTGCTGCGCCAGATGCGCGGCGAGGAGAACGCGCCCGCCGGGATCGGCCTGGCCGCACCGTGAACCGTCAGTTCAGGAAGCGGCGCACGGTCTGCGGGTGGATGACGACGCGGACCCAGTCCTCGGCGAGCATCCCGGCGAGCTCCTCGGCCCGGGCCAGGTCGGCGAGGTCCCAGTAGCGGGCGAACAGGCGGGCGCACAGGTCGCGCCCGCCGTCGGGTTCGACCGTGGTGCGACCCGCGACCGACACCCAGCGCTCGCGCTCCCCCACCGGAGCCGCGACGACGATCGAAGCCCGCGGATCGCGGCGCAGGCGGCGCACTTTGAGCGTGTCCGGGCCGGTGAACAGCTGAATCGTGCCCTCGTCGGTGACCTCGAACCACACGGGCCGGGGCTGCGGCGGGAGCGGTCCCGCCGCCACGGACAGGAATCCGTGCAGCGGGCGTCGGAGGAACTCGATGTCCTGCTCGGTCAGCGAGGTGGCGCTCATGGTGCCGATTGAACACGGCCTGCCCGGACGATCCCATGGGTGAGAAGCCGGATCGCATGCCCATTCGTCCAACCTGCCGCGGTGCGGCAGTCCGGATGCGCTCGCTCCCGGCTGCGACCTCACCAGCTGTGATGCGCTCCGGAGCTGCGCTGCTCGTGGTCAGGTGCCGATCGCGTGGTGGCGTGGAGGCTGCTCAGCAGTGCGAGGGCCTGGGCACTGGGTGTGGCGGGTTCGGCGTGGTAGATGATCAGCTGCTGGCCGGGTGCGGCGCGCACGTCGAACGCCTGGTAGGTGAGCGTCAGCGGGCCGACGTCGGGGTGGACGAGATGTTTGGGTTCGCGGGTCTTGCCGCGCACCGGGTGGGTTTCCCACCAGGTGCGGAAGTGCGTGCTGCTTTCGCCGAGCTCGGCCACCAGGCGCCGCAGACCGGGGTCGTGCGGGGCGAAGCCCTCGGCCACCCGCAGGTTCGCCACGGTGGCCTGCGCAGTCCAGTCCCAGTGCGCGTAGAACCGTCGTCCCGCGGGGTCGAGGAAGATCATGCGGGCGAGGTTGTCCACCGCGCGGAACGGCGAGAACAGCGCCTCGGCGAGGGTGTTGGTGGCCAGCACGTCCAGGGTGCGGTTGAGCACGAAGGCGGGGGTGTGCGGATAGCCGTCCATGAGCTGCCGCAGTTCGGGGCTCACGGTCTGAGGCACCGGCGCGGGCGTGCCGTCCGGTGCGGTGCCGGCGAGTCGGTGCAGGTGCTCGCGGGCGTCGGGGTCGAGATCCAGGGCGCGGCAGAGGGCGTCGAGCACTTGCGGTGACGGGCGGGTCTCGCGGCCCTGTTCCAAGCGGGTGTAGTAGTCGGCGTTGACCCCGGCGAGCACGGCGACTTCTTCGCGGCGCAGTCCGGTCACCTTGCGCCGGCCGGAGTGCAGCACGCCCGCGTCTTCGGGAGATCGTTGTGCGCGGCGCGCCCGCAGGAACGCACCCAGCTCACCACTGGTCATGGCACCAGGGTAGGCAGTGGTCCGCTCGGCCGGGTGGGTGTGGCACACCCAGTCACCGCACGTCCTGCCACCGCTCCTCGCCGTCGCCGATGTTGGTCGGCATGACGAGCGATATCGACGTGATCGGCATGTGGGTCACCGCGGACGGGCACATCCGGCAGGAGCTGCGCGCCGACGGACGCTACGACGAAGCGCGCGGCGAACGGCGCAGCGCCTACACCGGCCGCTACACGGTGACCGGGAACCACATCGACTACGTGGACGACACCGGCTTCACCGCGACGGGCGACATCCGCGACGGCGTGCTCCACCACGAGCATCTCGTCCTCCATCGCGAGTCCGCCACCGGCGATCGTCGCGAGCAGGCACAGCGATGAGCGTTCCGCCACCTGATCACCAGCCATCACGACGAGAGGAAGGAACACCCATGCCTGGACGGCTCATGGGCAAGGTCGCGCTGATCACGGGCGCGACCGGCGGCATCGGACGAGCCACCGCGGAACTGTTCGCCCGCGAAGCGGCCCGCCTGGTCGTCACCGACATCTCCCAGGACACCGCGGAAGAGCTCGCCGCGCGCCTGGCGGCCGAGGGCGCCGATGTGCTGGCGGCCCGGTTGGACGTCTCCTCGCCGGAGAGCTGGGGCGAGGCGATCGAGCTCACCCGCCGGCACTTCGGCCGCCTCGACGTCCTGGTCAACCTCGCCGGCATCGTGGACTGGCCCGGCATCGAGGACACCGCGCACGAGTCCTGGGACCGGGTGATCGCGGTCAACCAGACCGGCACCTGGCTCGGGATGAAGACCGCCATGCCCCTGCTGCGCGCCGCCGGCAACGCCTCGGTCATCAACACCTCCTCGGTGCTGGGCCTGGTCGGCAGCGGAGCAGCCGCCGCCTACCAGGCGTCCAAGGGAGCGGTGCGGCTGCTGACCAAGACCGCCGCCGTCGAGTACGCCACCCGCGGAGTCCGGGTCAACTCCGTGCACCCCGGCGTCATCGCCACCCCGATGATCCAAGATCTGCTCGACGAGCAGGGCGACCGGCAACCCGACATCGCGCGCACCCCCATGCGCCGCGCGGGCAGCCCCGCCGAGATCGCTCCCGCGATGCTCTTCCTGGCCAGCGACGAATCCTCGTTCATCACCGGAACCGAGCTCGTCGTCGACGGCGGCCTCACCGCGCACTGAACGTCCTGACCGCCGGAGCCACCGCGGTCGCCTCAGCACGGCCGGTCGTCCCGTTCGGGTTCGGCGCTGCGTGCAAGCGGGTTCGCGGCGCCGAACCGAGCGGGCTCAGGTGGCGGCTTCGTGCCGGCCGGCGATCCAGGCGGCCACCTGCGTGCGCGAACCGAAGTCGAGCTTGGTCAGGATGTGCTCCACGTGCGCTTCCGCGGTGCGCTGGCTGATCACCAGCCGGGCCGCGATCTCCTTGTTCGACAAGCCTTGCGCGATGGCTTCGGCGACCTGGTACTCCCGGCGCGTCAGCGGTCCCCGCTGCGGTTGCCGGATGGCGTCCGGCGGCTGGGGCTTCTCCCGGATCGCTGCCGCGAGGCCCTCCAGGATCGACAGGTTCGCGGTCTCGGCGACGAGCTTGCCGAAGGTGCTCTCCCCCAGCGCCGCGCGCGCACGCCGCTCGGCACCGCTCCGGTATTCGAGCAGTTGCTGCGCGCCCATCAGCGGGACTCCGACCAGCTGCCACAGGCGGTCGAGGACGCCGAAGAGCCGGGCCGCCCGGGCGTGCTCGCCGCGCGAGACGTGCGACCACGCCAGCACTTCCGCGGCCATCCCGAGTCCGAAGAGGTCGTTGAAGCGGGTCTTGATGCCGATGCTCGCCCGCAGGTGCACCACGGCGTCGTCGGCATCGCCCCGCATCCAGCTGGCGAGCCCGCGCACCACCAGTCCCCAGGACCGGGTCCACAGCTCGCCGGCCTTCGCGGTGAGCTGCAGGCACTCCTGCGCGTAGGCGGTGGCGCGGTCGGTCTCGCCGCGCAAGCAGGCCACCAGGCCGGACTGGACCAGCGACATCACCATCGGACTGGTGATCTTCGGGTGCGTGCGGTGGTAGGACCACGCCCGCGTGGTGAGCGAGCTGGCCTCCTCCAGGTGGCCTTCGGCCATCGCGTCGACGCCCCGCAGGTGCAGCCCGAAGGCGGCCAGCCCGGCGTCCTTGAGGTGCTCGGCCACCGCGCTGCACCCCTCGGCCGTGGCCCGCCCGCGCTCCAGGTCTCCCTGGTGGGAAGCCAGCCAGCTGCACACCCAGAGCGCGGTCGCCCGCGGCGCGGTCGGCGTGGTGTCCAGCGCCAGCAAGCGGTCCAGCCACTTCCGGCCCTCGGCGATGAGGCCGCAGGCGGTCCAGTAGAACCACAGCGCCCCGGCGAGCCGGAGTCCTTCCTGGACCTGGCCCGGTTGCGTCGCGCAGAACTCCAGGGCGGCGCGCAGGTTGTCGTGCTCGGCGGAGATGCGCGCTCGCCACACCAGCTGGTCCGGGCCGAACCACTCGCGCGCGCCCCGCTCGGCCAGCGCGAGGTAGTGGTCCCGGTGCCGCTTCCGCAGCTGCGTCCGCTCGTCGTCGGCCAGCAGGCTCCGGCCGTACTCGCGGACCGTCGCCAGCAACCGGTAGCGGGTGGTTCCGGCGGGCCCCGGCTCGCGGGTCAGGATCGACTTGTCCACCAGGGCGGCCATCAGCTCCAGGACGGCCTCCGCACCGAGGCCCGAGCCGCCGCAGACGTCCTCGGCCGCCGCGAGGTCCACGCCGCCGGCGAAGACCGACATCCGCGACCACAGCAGCCGTTCCTCCGCCGAGCACAGCTCGTAGCTCCAGTCCATGGTGGCCCGCAGCGTCTGGTGCCGCGGCAGCGCGCTGCGGTTGCCCGCCAGCAGCTGGAACCGGTCGCCGATGCGGGCCAGCAGTTCGTCCACCGACAGGAAGCGGGTTCGCGCGGCGGCCAGCTCGATCGCCAGCGGGATCCCGTCCAGCTCCCGGCACAGCTGCGCGACGGCGTCGCCGTCGGCCGCAGCGGGCTGGAAACCGGCCGCCGAGGCCCGCTCCGCGAACAGCCGCACCGAGTTGCCCGCATCCGCGCCGTCGGGGTGGCCGTCGGGGACCGGCAACGTCGAGACCACGACGACGTGCTCGCCGTAGACGTCCAGCGGCTGCCTGCTGGTGGCCAGGATCCGCAGCTCGGGCGCGGCGTCGAGCAGCACCGCGCACGCCTTGACGCAGCCGTCCAGCACCTGCTCGCAGTTGTCCAGCACGACGAGGATCTCCTTGTCGCGGACGTAGTCGGCGAGCACGTGCTCCACACCGCGCGCGGACCAGTCCTGGATGCCCAGGGTCTGCGCCACGGTGTGCACCACCAGGTCGTCGTCGTGCACCTCGGCCAGCTCGACCAGCCAGCCGCCATCGCGGTAGGAGCGCCCCAGCTGCGCGGCCACGCGCAGCGCGAGCCGGGTCTTGCCGACCCCGCCCACACCGGTCAGCGTGACCATCCGGGCGCTGGACAGCGATTGCCGTACGTCGACGCACTCCTGCCGACGATCGACGAAGCTCGTGCGCTCGGCGGGCAGGTTGCCCACCCGTTTGCGCACCGTACGACTGGCCACTGATGGCCCCACGAGCGAATTGGTGCGAACCGTGCACCGCCAGCCTACGACCACCGCCCGCCGGATGCGAGCAGCGAGTTCAGAGCGCGCGGCCGATGGGCACGGTCGGCATGTCCACCGCGTGGCCGCCACCGTCGGCGACGATGACCGCACCGGTGATGAACGATGCCTCGCCGGAGGCCAGGAACCGGCACACGGCGGCGATCTCGGCAGGTTCGGCGGCCCGCCGCAGCGGGAGGTCCGCGGTGACCGCGGCGTAGCCGGACTCGCGGTCGGGCAGGTCGGCGGCCGCGGCGAAATCGGCCATCTCCTGGTCGGACATCGGTGTGCGCACCCAACCCGGGCAGATCGCGTTCACCCGCACCCCGCGCGGCCCGTAGTCGCGCGCCATGGAGCGGGTCAGCCCGATCAGCGCGTGCTTGCCCACGGTGTAGCCGGCCACCTCGGGCCCGGCGAACAGCCCGGCGACCGAGGACATCACCACGATGTTGCCGCCGGCTTCCACCAGCGCGGGCAGCGCGGCACGGCACATCACGAACGCGCTGTTGAGGTTGCCGTCGAGGCTGCGCTGCCAGTCCTCGTCGGTGGTGTCGGCGACCGCGGACATGCCGTGCCCACCGGCGTTGACCACGAGCACGTCCAGCCGCCCGAACTCCTCGACAGTGCGCCGCACGACCGCGCGCGCCTCGGCGTCCACGGACGAATCTCCCGGCACCGCAAGGGCTCCGGTGGCTTCGGCGACCTCGTCGAGCGGCTGCTTGCGGCGCCCGGTGACGACCACCCGCGCTCCTTCCGCCGCCAGCCGGGCGGCCGTCGCGGCGCCGATGCCGGTCCCCCCGCCGGTGATCAGCACGACCTTGCCGTCGAACGCCTCAGCCACCGCACTCCACCTCCACGCGCGAAACCGGACTCCAGACTCCCAGACCGCGGGCGCACCACCGCGCGGCCGAACGGAGCATTCGCAGGTTCGGCCGAGCACCGGGCGGGGTACCACGCAGGGAGCCATCCGCCATCGGCCAGGAGGTCCAATGAAGATCGTGTGCGTCGGGGCCGGGCCGGCCGGTCTCTACTTCGCCATCTCGGCGAAGCTGCGCGACGCCGGGCACGAGATCTCCGTCCTCGAACGCGATCCGCCGGGCGCCACCTACGGCTGGGGCGTCGTGTACTGGGACGACCTGCTGGACACCCTCTACATCAACGACCGGGAGAGCGCGCAGCGCATCCGGGCCGCCTCGACGGTCTGGCAGGACCAGGTGGTGGCGATCCACGGTGAGCGCGCCTACCTCAGCGGGTACGGCTACAGCGTCAACCGGGCGGTGCTGCTGGACGAGCTGACCCGCCGTGCCCTCCAGCTCGGCGTGGACGTGCAGCACGAGCGCGCGGTGGACGACATCGCCGAGTTCGCCGACGCCGATCTGGTGGTGATCGCCGACGGCGCGAACAGCCGGAACCGGCAGCGCTACGCCGAGCAGTTCGGCACCGAGCTGAGCCAGGGGCGCAACCCCTACATCTGGCTGGGCACCCGCCGGGTCTTCGACGAGTTCACCTTCGGCTACGAGCAGACCCCGCACGGCTGGATCTGGTTCCACGCCTACCCGTCCAGCGCCGGGGTGAGCACCTTCATCGTCGAGTGCCAGGAGGAGACCTGGCGGGCGCTGGGGTTCGAGGAGCTCGACGACGCGGCGACCACCCGGCTGCTGGCGGAGATCTTCGACGAGCACCTGGCCGGGCACGCGCTGATCAGCGCGGCGCGCGGCAGGCCCGCCTCCTGGCAGCGCTTCACGCAGGTCCACAACCAGACCTGGCGGCACGCCAACGCGGTGCTGATCGGCGATGCCGCGCACACCACGCACTTCACCATCGGCTCGGGCACCAGGCTGGCCATGATCGACGCGCTGGTGCTCGCCGAGAAGCTGCACGAGCACGACCAGCCCGGCAACGCGCTCAAGGAGTTCGACGGCGAGGGCCACGCCGCGATGCGCGTGGTGCAGGCCGCCGCGCGCACCAGCATGGCATGGTTCGAGGACGTCGACCGCTACACCGACCGCAACGCGGTGGACTTCTGCTTCGCGATGTCCTCGCGCAGCGGGCTGCAGCCGCCGTGGCGCTACCAGGCGCACCGGCTGACCCAGAACCCGTTGGTGCGCAAGGCGTTGCGGGTCTACTGCAAGGGCCTGAGATGGCTGGGCGCGCGGCGGCGGGGCGAGTCCTGGAAGCGTCCGGACACGGTCAGCCCACCCTGACGTAGAGCTGCATCCCCATCTGCCGGTGGTTGCCGACCGGGCACCAGAAGTCGTACACCCCGGGTGCCAGGGTCACCGTCAGGTCGGCAGCACCGCCCGACCGGACCACCGGGGTCCGCGCGTTCTCGACGCCAGGTCCGCTGATCTCCAGCGCGTGCACCGCCCCTCCCGCGTTGATCGCGCGGAACGTGTAGCGGCCCGGTGGCAGCCAGTCGGGCTGTTCCAGGCGGAAGTCGACCATCCGGACCGTCACCACGCCCGGTGCGCCGCCCGCCGGTGCCGGTTGCGCAGCAGCGGCGGTGCTCGCCCCGGCGCACAGGGCCGTCAGCATCGTGACGACGCCGAACAGCACGCCGAACACCCGGCGGCGGTGGCTGGGGAATCCGTTCGCATCCACATCGGTTCGCATTGTCCGCCCCCTCGGAATCCGCATCGGCCCGGACGCCCGCGCAACGACGTTGGCAAGCCCGGTCCGGGCCCGTCGTGGCATTGCGAATGCACGATCCAGCGTAGAACCGCGGCCCGTCCGGGTGGTGGCCCGTGAGCCCGGTGGGACGGCAGTGCGAACTCTTGCGCAAGCACTGCGCTGTGGCTCGCGGGACGCATCCACCCGGGGTCGCCCCGGTGGGGGTCGGCACCGCTCTGAAGGGCTTCTTCGACTGGCTGTACCGGTGGCGGGCTGGTGTGATCCTGGCGTGGGTGTGTCTACGGGTGCCCCGCCGACGGAACATCGGCGCGGGCGGGCGGTGTTCAGCTGGGCGCTGTGGGACTGGGGATCCTCGGCGTTCAACACCGTCATCTTGACCTTCGTGTTCACCGTGTACCTGACCGAGGGCGTCGCCGCCGATCCGGAGCGCGGTTCGCAGGCGCTCGGCGTGGCGCTGACGATCGCCGGCGTGTGCATCGCCCTGGTGGCTCCGGTGACCGGGCAGCGCAGCGACGCGGGCGGGCGGCGGAAGCTGTGGCTGGCGGTGCACACCGCGCTGGTCGTCGTGTGCACCTCCGGGTTGTTCTTCGTCCAGGACGATCCCTCGTACCTGGTGCTTGGCCTGGTGCTGCTGGCCGCGGCCAGCGTCTTCGCCGAGTTCGCCACGGTGAACTACAACGCGATGCTGCTGCAGGTCTCGACGCCCGCGACGATCGGCCGCATCTCCGGGTTCGGCTGGGGAATGGGCTACTTCGGCGGGCTCGTCGCGCTGGTCATCGTGCTGATCGGCTTCGTGCAGCCCGACGTCGGTCTCTTCGGGGTGACCGCGGACAACGGGCTGAACATCCGCGCCGTCGCGCTGTTCGCCGCGGTGTGGTTCGCGGTGTTCGCGGTGCCGCTGTTCGCCTTCGTGCCCGAGGCCCCGTCCTCCGGCGAACCGCTGCGGCACGCCCTGGTGAGCAGCTACGTGGTGCTCGGCAAGCGGCTGGCCTGGATGTGGCGCCAGGAGCGGCGCACGCTGGGATTCCTGGTGGCCAGCGCGATCTACCGGGACGGGCTGGCGGCGATCTTCACCTTCGGCGGGGTGATCGCCGCGGGCACCTTCGGCTTCAGCCCCAGCGAGGTGGTGGTCTTCGCCATCACCGCCAACCTGGTGGCCGGGCTCGGCGCGTTCCTGGGCGGCCGGGCCGACGACCGGTTCGGGCCGAAGGCGGTCATCGTCGCCGCGCTGTTCGGGCTGGTGGTGGTCGGGGTGCTGCTGCTGGTGCTGCCGCCGGGCAAGGCCGCGTTCTGGGTGTGCGGGCTGACGCTGGCGATCTTCCTCGGCCCGACCCAGTCGGCCAGCCGGACGTTCCTGGCGCGCATCGCCACCCCGGGCAAGGAGGGCGAGGTGTTCGGCCTCTACGCCACCACCGGCCGCGCGGTCAGCTTCCTGGGTCCGCTGGCCTTCAGCGGCTTCATCACCCTCTTCGGCAGCCAGCGCGCCGGGATGGGCGGCATCGTGCTCATCCTGGTGGTCGGCCTGGTGGCGATGCTGCCGGTGCGCTCGCCGGACCGCCCGACCGAGCCGACCGAGGTACCGGCCGCGAGCTGACCGCTCCCCGCCGGCGGCGCCGAAACGAGCCGGAAGGCCTCAGCGGACGTTGCGGCGCAGGCGCACTCGGTAGGAGTAGTGCTCCGGCAGGAAGTGGCTGACCGCGAGCTCCACCGGCCGTCCGGTGGTGGACTGGTACATGCGGTCGATGCGCAGCAGCGGGCGGTGCGGTTCGCAGCCGAGGTGCTCGGCGATCTCGGGCGTCGCGGTGCCGACCGTGATGCTCTGCTCGGCTTCGGCGATGGGATCGCCCAGCCGGTCGTCGAGCAGCCCGATGATGGTCACCCGGCTGCGGGCGCCGACCTCGGTGAGCTCGGGCACCGACTCGACCAGCTTGCCGACCTCGGGTGGCAGGAACACCGTGGTCAGGCAGAACGGCACGTCGTCGTGCAGGCGCAGGAACTCCAGCACGTGCACCCGGTCGGCGGCCAGCCGCAGCCGCCCGGCCGCGTCGAGGTCGACCTTGCGGTGCAGCGGGGTGAGCAGTCGCATCGTGGTGTCGATGGACAGCCCCATCAGGTCGTCGATGGAACCGAACTGGCGCAGGTACTGGTCCTCGCGGGGCGCGGCGAAGGTGCCGCGGCCCGGGATGCGGTAGACCATGCCTTCGGCGACGAGGTCCTGGAAGGCGCGGCGCACCGTCTGGCGGCTGACCCGGTGGCTCTCGGCGAGCTCGGCCTCGGTGGGCAGGCGCTTGCCCTCCGGGTAGTCGTGCTGCAGGATCGCCGATCGCAGTTCCCGCGCCAGGCGCAGGTACGCGCTCTCCCTGCCGTCCGTCCGCGCCGCCACGCCACCACCTCCCAGGTTCTCACCACAGACCGTAGCGGAACCCCGCCGCGCGCCGGCTCACGCGTCGAGGCCGCCGCGTTTGACCAGCTGGGCGGCGATCACGTTGCGCTGGATCTCGTTGGTGCCCTCCCCGACGATCATCAGCGGCGCGTCGCGGAAGTAGCGCTCCACGTCGAACTCCGCGGAGTAGCCGTAGCCGCCGTGGATGCGCACCGCGTTGAGCGCGATCTCCATCGCGGCCTCCGAGGCGTACAGCTTGGCCATGCCCGCTTCCATGTCCACCCGGCGGCCCGCGTCGAACTCGCGCGCCGCGTGCAGCGTCAGCTGCCGGGCGGCGGTGAGCTTGGTGGCCATGTCCGCCAGGTAGTTGCCCACCGACTGGTGTCGCCAGATGGGTTTGCCGAAGCTCTCCCGCTCCTGGGCGTAGCGCAGCGCGTCCTCCAGCGCGGCCCGGCCCACGCCCAGCGCGCGGGACGCCACCTGGATGCGCCCGGTTTCCAGGCCCTTCATCATCTGCGCGAAACCCTTGCCCGGTACGCCGCCGAGCACGGCGCTCACCGGCGCGCGGTGGTCGTCGAAGTGCAGTTCGCAGCTCTCCACTCCCTTGTAGCCGAGCTTGGGCAGGTCGCGGGAGACCGTGAGCCCGGGGCCGTGCTCGACGAGCACGATCGAGATGCCCCGGTGCGCGGGTTCGGCGTTCGGGTCGGTCTTGCACAGCAGCGCGATCAGCTGGGAGCGGCGGGCGTTGGTGATCCAGGTCTTGGCACCGCTGATCACGTACTCCTCGCCGTCGCGGCGGGCCGTGGTGGTCATGGCCTGCAGGTCCGAGCCGCCGCCCGGTTCGGTCAGCGCCATCGTCGCGCGGATCTCGCCGGTGGCCATCTTCGGCAGGTACCGGCGCTTCTGCTCCTCGGTGCCGAAGTCCAGCAGCAGCTTGGAGACCACGGTGTGCCCGCCCATCGCACCGGCCAGGCTCATCCAGCCGCGCGCCAGCTCCTCGACGATCAGCACGTAGCAGGGCGTGGAGACCGGGGTGCCGCCGTACTCCTCCGGGATGGCCAGCCCGAAGATGCCCAGCTGCTTCATCTGCTCGATGAGCGCTTCCGGGTAGGTGTTGGCGTGCTCGAGCTCCTGCACCACCGGTTTCGCGGACTTGTCGATGAAGTCCCGCACCGTTTCCACGGCGAGCTTCTCGTCCGCGCTGAGGATGTCCACTGTGCTCACAGCGTTGCTCTCCAAGTCTCCCGGTGCCGGTTTTCCGCTGCTTGCAACGGAAAAACCCGGTCTCCGGATCGGTGTTCAGTCGGCTCGCGGGAAGGTCTTGCGCAGGAGTTGCCGGACCGCCGTCCAGTCGGCACCGGCGAGCAGGGCCGGGACGTCGGTACCGCAGGCCTTGAACTTCTCGGCCAGTTCGGCGTCGGTCGGCGGTCGCGACGGCGCGCCCGGTGGTTGTGCCAGCCGCACGTGCAGCGGCGGGCCGTCGTGGGTCACCTCGATGTCGACCTCGCCGGTCAGCAGGCCGTCGGCGCCGGGCGTGCCTTCGAACTCCACTCCGCGCAGCAGTTCCTGCGCCGCGGTCCGGCCGACGGCTGCGTCGGTGAAGGCCGCGAAGTCCGGGTATTCGTCCAGCAACGCCGTCGCCACCGCGTAGGGCAGGCTGAACTTGCCCTCCAGACCGGTCGTGGGGCGGTCGTGGATCAGCGGTTTGACGGTGGCCTGCGGCGTGCGCACCCGCACTCCGCGCACCTGCCCGCGGATCCGGTGGCGGATCTCGCGCAGCGCCGCGATCGGCCGCTGCATCGCGTAGCAGCATGGGAATACCTTGATCGCGAGGCCGCCCGGCACGGCGGGCCCGGAGAGGTCCAGCTCGCCGCTGCCGCCGACCAGCCCGAGCCAGGCGTCCAGGGCAGCGGGGTCGGCGGTGGCTCCGGCCTGCGCCAGCTGCGCGGCGCGCACCCCGGCCTGCGCGGCGAAGCCGACCTGCAGGGACTTGCCGTGCGTGCCGAACGCGTTCTGCACGCCACCGGCGGCGGGAACGGCGAGCGCCATCGCCGTGGCCAGCTGCTCGGCGGAGAGCCCCAGCGCTGTTCCGGCCGCGACGGCGGCTGCCGGTGCACCGGCCGTGCAGGTCGCGTGCCAGCCCGCGGCGTAGTGCGACCAGCCGAGCGCGTTGCCCAGGCGGGCCATCACCCCGGCCCCGGCCAGGTAGGCCCGCGCGTCGCCGCCGGTGGCCAGCACCACCGGCACGGTCACCACGCTGATGTGGGTGGTGGACTCGACGTGCAGGTCGTCGAAGTCCAGCACGTGGCCGATGGCCGCCCAGCGCGCGGCGTCCGGCAGCTCGGCGGCGATCCCGGCCAGCGGGTCGTCCCTGGCGGCGAGGGTGACCGCGGCGGTGTCGAGCAGCGAGCGGTGGGCCAGCGCGAGGTCTTCGGGGCCCGGTTCGAGATCGGCCGCCCAGTTCGCGAGGGCTTCGGCGATGGATGCCATGGGAACCTTTCCGCCAGCGCGCGGGGCCGCGCCGCTGAGCTGTCCGCCAATCTTTGTACGGCCAAATCCTCGGCGCGGTCAAGGGCGCGCCGAAACCGGCTGCCCCGGCGAAACCGTTGACGTCCGGACGCGGGAGGTCGAGACTTGCGGGGCGTTTGTACGGCCCAATCGGCGGATCGAGGAGGAGCAGTGCCGGGACTGGACACCTACCTGCGGGAGTGGCGGCCGGAGCCGCTGGTCGAGACCGACGCGCTGCGTCCCGATCCGTCGCGCGCGCTGGCGGCGGCGCTGGAGACCACGGCGCCCGACGACGTCCTGCCGCCGCTGTGGCACTGGCTGCACTTCCTGGACTGGCCGCGGCACGGCGAGCTCGGCGCGGACGGGCATCCGGCGCACGGCCACTTCCTGCCACCGGTCCCCGACCGGCGGCGGATGTTCGCCGGTGGCCGGCTCACCGTCACCGCTCCCCTGCGCCTGGGCGTGCCTGCCGAGCGCACCACATCGCTGGCCGATGTCGTGGTCAAGCAGGGCCGTTCCGGCGAGATGGCGTTCGTGACGGTTCGCGGCGAGTACCGGCAGGACGGCGAGCTGCGGTTCGTCGACGAGCAGGACTACGTCTACCGCAGCGGGGAGAGCTCGGCCAAGGACCCCGACGCCGCCCGGCCCACCGAGTTCCCGGTCTCCGATGCACCGTGGCAGCAGGCCTTCACCGGTGATCCGGTGCGGCTGTTCCAGTTCAGCGCGCTGACCGCCAACACGCACCGCATCCACTACGACGCGCCCTACGCCCACGACGTCGAGGCCTACCCCGGTCTCGTGGTGCACGGCCCGCTGCTGGTGCTGCTGATGACCGAACTCGCCCGCCACCGGGCGCCCGAGCGCGAGCTCGCCGGTGTCGACTACCGGCTGCGCCGCCCGGTATTCGCCGGCAACCCGGTGCTGATCACCGGCGGCCCCGACGGGGACATGGCGGTGCGCACCGCGCCGGACGAGGTCATGGCCACCGCCCGGATCACCTTCGGCTGACCCGCGCCCAGACGTCGAGCAGCCGCGCCGCGGAGCCGCCGACGGGGCCGACCGCGTCCGCGAGCACCGCGGGATCGGGCAGTTCCGCGCTGTCCACTGCGGACACCGCGGACGCCGGCTCGGCGATGGTGCTGGAGCAGACCGCCAGCAGGTGATCCGGGACGGTCAGCGCCGGGTCGACGCATCCGACCAGCGGCGTGCCCACGGCGGCGATCAGCGGGAACACCGTGCCGGGAATCCCGATCGCCGCTTCGGCCCGCGCCGATGCCTGCAACGACGGGACATCGCTGATCTCGTAGCGGCTCCACAGCGACGGGTCTTCCCGGGGGTGCAGGCCGACCAGGATGCGCTTGCCCGCGGCCTGCAGCTTCTCCGCCGCCGCCAGCAGCAGTTCGGTGCCGGGCGCGGCCGCACCGGTGTCGTCGGGGTGGGTGACGCTGGTGAGCACCAGCACCAGACCCGGTTCCGCAGCTCGCACCGGCAGCGAGTCCGTCTGCGGCGCGCCGACGACCTGGATCTCGCGGCGGGTGCCCAGGTAGCCCGCGAAGGCGCGGGCCTCCGCCGGGGACGATGCGGTGATCGCACGCAACCGCGGCCGCAGCCACCGAGCGCGGGCGGCCTCCCGCGGGTTGAGGTAGGCCAGCGAGCTGGCGGCCAGCGGCAGCCGCCGGAAGCGGGCCGCGCACTCCGCGGGCCACTCCTCCGCACCCGTCACGACCAGCAGATCCGCGCGCGAAACCTCGCCGGGCACCGCCACCGGAACCGGATCACCCGGGGCGACCCCGGAGCGGTCGGGCACCAGCTGCGTGAGCTGCCAGCCGCGCCGGCCTGCTTCGGCCAGCAGCGGCTTGACGTGGTAAGTGCCCCACGGCTCGTTCGTCGCGATCAGCACCCGCCGGGGCCGCGAGGCCGAAGCCGTCCCGCCGAGCGCCAGAAGCCCCGCCCCGGCCAGCGCGCCGCCCAACACCGTCCGGCGCGCGAGCACCGCTTGATCGTCGTTCATGACCGGCAACCTACGCACCCGACCCGACCACGACGTGAACACACGGCGAACGCATCGGCTCCGTCTCCGCTGCTCAGGTCCCGTGAGTGTTTTGCGGGGCCATAGGAACTGGAGTTTTGTTTCACTACTCTTAGCCTGCGCGGGCTTGCGCCTGCGGCCTGGCGGCCGACCGCGCCCGCGCACCCCGGCAGCCACCATTGGGCGGCTGCCGAAGGGCTTTTTATCTCGCCTAAGCCATATCGTGGACGGCCCGAAGAATCAGCAATCGGCCTGACCAGCGTCGGCCTAGCAAGCGCAAACGGCAACAAGTCGCCGCAGGCCAGATTCAACCCGCCTCCGCAGAGCTCCTATCCGCTTTTGGGGGCTCCAGCTGAGCAGGCCTATATGAACGCAGCTCCTCTAGCACCCTCCGTGTGGTCAGGGTGTCGGGGTGTTCCTCGCCCAGGACCCGTCGTTGGACCTTCAGCACCGCTTGGAACTCGGCCTCGGCCTCAGCCAGCTCCCCACGA
>NZ_FNVB01000002.1:1545878-1906593 GCF_900108315.1 Saccharopolyspora kobensis
ACCTTCAGCACCGCCCGGAACTCGGCCTCGGCCTCAGCCAGCTCCCCACGATCCTGCAACACCCAAGCAAGGAGGTTCCGTGCGGCCACGGTGTCGGGGTGCTCCTCACCAACGTCCGCACGTACTTGCCCAAGAAGGGCGCGAACTCTTTCCTCCGCACCTGCAAGATCACCACCCGCCCGAAGCTGTCGAGCCTGATTCAAAAGTTCCTGCCTCGCGGCGCTACCAGCAGCCAACTTGGTACGGGGACTCTGACGATGCTCCCCCCACCAACTCGCGACCCCCACCAGGGCAGTCAGAAGAAAAACCCCGATCCACGGCCACCACTTAGCCGGATCAGACGTAGCGATATTGATCAGTACCGCCACGCTTGACGACAACGCCGCGGCCACCAGCGCACGAACCAGCGGTCGCGTCCTACGAGCAGCGCCGGATCGGCTCATTGCTCTCCCCACATCGACTGCTACCTACCGTATCTAAGGGGATCACCGCACAGGAACATACTGTCGAATCAACGCCCTTCTCCCCGGAAGAGCCAGACATCAGCGCGCCACCGCAGTCCGGAAACGGCGAAGGGCAAGCGTCCATCGCATAGCCCGCCGATCTCCGACGATTGGAAACTGGACGAGACTCCTTTCCAGGCAGGACGGTCAGCAGGCCACTCCCTAGCGGCCGCAGCCGGCCCAGCATGTGCAGACCGTCGATCACATCGTCGTCCCGTTTCGCCCCGCACCAGGTCAATTCCTGTCCTCTGTGGGAGGCCCCAACTGAGCAGGCTCGAAGTGCTCCCGGTCCGCCACGTACAGCTCAACCGAGGTCTTCCGGGCTTGGAGCTTGAACTCGACCACCTGCCGACCGGAGGTGGCCTTGAAGTGGTTAAGCACCCGGTGCAGCCCCCATAAGCCCCCGACGACCAGGAGGGCAAACGCGAGTACGAACAGAGCCAGCGTGAACCCAACGCTGCTGAACACGGCACACCTCAACACCGGTAAGCCCAGCCCCGTGAAGCTGAACGATGTTGACAACCCGTGCAGTTATGCCGCGTTCCTCTCCCATTTCCAGCTGTCTCCAAGCACGGTCCCGGTCCCGACACACACTAGGCAAGAGGGCAGCTGACCTAGCTTCAACGAAACTCTGTAACGCAGCGTGATGAAGTGTACTCAGCGTCGTTGAACGTGTTGCCGGACCCTGCCGGTTCTGCTCCAAGATCCCTGGGGTGCTCGCCGCCCCCAAACCCCTGGCAGGTCTCGGGGATGAGGTGAGGCCGCAGCGCTGCGGTTCGTTCGGGGACAGTGTCCTCTTCCCTTGCGGGTGGAGGCCGCCCGCCGACCAACGTGCGGGGCAGGCCACACACGATCTGCACCGCACGGCCAGACAGCTCTAGCCCTCCCTCCCGTCACGTCCCCGTTGCCGAGCAGCCAGCGCCACTGGGCCGATCGTCCGGCGAGCCTCAGTCACAGCGGATTCCAGAAGCGCCAACGTCGCCTCCACCCGCGCCAGCTCCTCTGCTGGACTGCCGAACACGTCCCATTGCCCCGTGACCATCCGGAGCAACCAGACCTGCGACACCGCCTCAGCCACGATCGCGCCGCCGACAGCGATGACCGCATGATCACCAGGCAGAAAGTCACGGTCCTGCAAGGTCGGAACCGGCTCACCACTAGGCCACGTCAGGCCGTCACCAGGCCGTCCGAGGGTCGGAAACTGTCCAAACACGTCGGTACTCCTCAGCACTATTCGTGCTGGTCAGAGCACATTCACGGACATTCGTCCACGTCCCGCCAGGCCCCCGATATAAAGGGAACCATCTGCGAGCTTGTGCCTTCGGCCTGGCGGCACCGTATCCGTACATACTGGGAGCCACCTACAGCGCGTGGAGCCGTAGGCCCACGCTGTCAGGCTTCGATCAAAGCATCCTGCCCCTAGATCACGCTCAGCTGCGCCAAGCTGAGCACTGCAATCGCAGCTCCTGATGAGCTTGCCGCCAGCGTCAGGTTGAAGCAGAAGCAACGACGGGCCTCTCGGCGTCGCTTTTTATCCACGTGCGTCAGAGCCAGCACGGCAGGCGCAAGAACCATGAACGCGCACGCTGCCCACCAGACCAGCAAGAGCCTCATCAGTTATCCCTTCGAGCTAATGCGCAACAGAACCGGACGACGCCCCGTCGCGCTGCGATGAACGTGATCACAGCGTGCACCGCATGAAGACCCAAACGGAAGGAATTCTGGGCAATACGCATAGCTTTCGCCTAAGTCGCATAGCCCCGCCGCATAGCCCCGCAGAGATTCACTCGCGGCTTGCTCGCTCGACCCCGTTGACCAGGGATTATTTCGAGCGCCATACCACATCAGTGAAGATCTTGTACGCGAAATCGCGCAAGACGTATAGCACGCATAGCTAAGGCTGTTCACGCTTGCGCCACGAGATAAGGCTGGGGTGCTTGTCGCCCTCAGATCCCAGGCAGGGCTGCGGGATGAGGCGAGGCAGCAGCCCTGCGGTCCGTTCAGGTGACGGTGCCCTCTTCCCGTAGACCTCCACGAGAGCTATCAGGCGTCGTCAAAGGGGCAGACTCAGCGAACGTTCGTCACAGCCGTGAGATACCCCTTAACGCCGCCTAAGAATGCTTCGCCAAGTCGGCAGGAAGAGAACACGGCCCCCTCCCTTGCGGGAGAAGGTCATCGCGCCGGTTTTAGCGACCGGCAAATCCGCTGAATAACAGTAGTGCAACAAAACGCTAGTTACTATAGCCCCTCGAAACACTCACGGCCTTTGACGACCGGAAACGGAGGGCGACTTTGCGCGAAGTCGCTTCTGCACGGGACCGGGTTTCAGCGGGGTGCGTCGTGGAAGGCTGCGCGGTAGGACGCTGCCGGGTGGCGCGGGTTCAGGCGGGCGCCGTCGGAGTACAGCTTCTCGCGGAAGGTTCCCGGGGCGTACTCCGCCTGGGCCAGGCCGCGGCTGCGCAGTTCGGGCAGCAGGCCGTCGATCACCTCCGCGTAGCTGCCCGGGATGACGTGGTTGATGATGTTGATCCCGTCGATTCCGGCGTCCTGCCAGCGCTCCAGCTCGTCGGCGATCCGCTCCGGCGTGCCGACCAGCCGCATCCGCTCCGCCCGGTAGCGGACCATGTCCTCGATGGTCGGGTTGCCTCCCGGCACGGAATCGATGACGGCCTGCAGCACGCCACGGCCGCCCTCGACGCGCAGGTCCTTCAGCGGAGTGTCCACCGGCGCGTCGCCGAGGTCGACGCCCATCCCGCCGAGCATGTGCGCGGCGAGGCCGTCCACCGACAGGTACTCGTCGAAGTCGGCCTTGCGCCGCCGGGCTTCGGCCTCGGTGCTGCCGACCACGAAGGACAGACCGGCGAAGAACAGCACGTCCTCCGGGCGGCGGCCGTGGCCGGCAGCACCGGCCCGGACGGTGGTGGTGATCTTGCGCGCGCTGTCCGGCGAACCGGCGAACATGAACACCGCTTCGGCGTTGCGCGCCGCGAACGCCATCCCGGCTGGAGAGGTGCCCGCCTGGAACAGCACCGGCGTGCGCTGCGCCGACGGCGCCACCAGGTGCGGGCCCTCCACCGAGTAGCGCTCGCCGCGGTGGTGGATCTTGTGGATCTTCGCCGGATCGGCGTGCACCCCGGCGGCCTTGTCCCGCCGCAGCGCGTCGTCCTCCCAGCTGCCCTCCAGCAGCTTGTAGACCACCTCGACGTACTCGTCGGCCCACCGGTAGCGCTCGTCGTGCGGTGTCAGACCGGGCAGCCCGAAGTTGCGGTGGGCGTTCTCCAGCGCCGAGGTGACGATGTTCCAGCCCGTCCGGCCGCCGGTGAGGTGGTCGAGCGTGGCCGCGCGCCGGGCGAAGGTGAACGGGTGCTCCTGGATCACCGAGCTGGTCCAGGCCAGGCCCAGGTGCTCGGTCACCGCACCGAGCGCGGAGATCATCACCGACGGGTCGTGCGAGGGGATCTGCAGGCCCTCGGTGGCGAAGATGTCCCAGCTGCCCCGGTAGTTGCCGTAGAGACCGACGACATCGGCGAAGAAGATCGCGTCGAAGCGTGCCGCCTCCAGCTGCCGGGCGAGGTCGGTCCACAGCGACAGCTCGTCGAAGCGGTGCTGCTGGGCCTGCGGGTGCCGCCACTGGCCTTCCAGGATGTGCGAAGTGGTGGCCATGACGAAAGCGCTCAGCCGCAACCGGTTCCGGGCGCTCACAGCCGCTTGTCCAGTCGTCGCACGGTCAGGTTGCCGACCAGCTGGACCAGCTGCACCAGGGCGATCATGACGAGCACCGCCACCACCATCACACCCGTCTCGTAGCGGTAGTAACCGTGCCGGATGGCGAAATCGCCGATGCCCCCGCCGCCGACCAGGCCCGCGATCGCCGAGTAGGAGATGAAGCTGACCACCATGATGGTGATCGAGCCCGCCAGGCCCGGGCGCGCCTCGACCAGCAGCACGCTCCAGATGGTGCGCAGCTTCGACGCGCCCATCGCCTGCGCCGCCTCGATCACGCCGGGGTCGACCTGCAGCAGGTTCTGCTCGACGAACCGCGACAGGTAGGCGACGGCGTTGACGCACAGCGGCACGGTCACCGCGAGGGTGCCGACGCTGGTGCCCACGATCAGCCGGGTGATCGGGATCATCGCGATCAGCAGGACGAGGAACGGGAACGAGCGGACGAGGTTCACCACCGCGTTGAGCACCTGGTGCAGCCGCGGTGACGGGCTCGGCCCGCCCGGTCCGCTCGACCACAGCAGCACTCCGGTGGGGATCGCGGCCAGCACCGCGATCGGCACCGTGATCAGCAGCATGATCGCGGTCTCGCCGAGCGCCTCGGCCATCTCCGGGAGCGCCGCGAGGACGCGTTCAGCCGACATGGGTCTCCTCCGAACTCCGCAGCCGGATGCGGTCGTCGATCAGGAACTGGGCGATCTCGGTCTCCGGACGCAGCGACGAGCCGTCCAGCCGCAGGTGCTCGACGACCTTGCCGCCGTCCATCACCGCGACGTCGTCGGCGATCGCGCGCACCACGTTCATCTCGTGGGTGACCAGCACGATCGTGATGCCGAGCCGCTCGTTGACCTCCTTGAGATAGCTCAGCACCGACACCGTGGTCCGCGGATCGACGGCGCTGGTCGGTTCGTCGCACAGCAGCACCGACGGCTCATTGGCCAGCGCCCGCGCGATCGCCACCCGCTGCTGCTGCCCGCCCGAGAGCTTCGCCGGGTAGGCGTCGGCCTTGTCGGAGAGGTCCACCACCGCGAGCGCTTCGGCCACCCGCGCCGCGCGGGCCGTCTTGTGCACTCCGGCGATGCGCAGGGCCAGCTCGACGTTCTGCGCCGCGGTGAGGTTGGCCAGCAGGTTGAAGTGCTGGAAGATCATGCCGATCTTGGCGCGCCGCCTGCGCAGCTCGGCATCGTCCACAGCGGTCAGATCGGTGCCGTCGACCTCGACCGAGCCGGAGTCCGGCCGCTCCAAGAGGTTGATCAGGCGGATCAGCGTCGACTTGCCCGCCCCGGAGAACCCGATGACGCCCTGCACCGATCCGCGCGGCACGTGCAGGTCGACGTCGTCGACCGCCGTCAGCGGGCCGCCCGGGCCGGTGAAGCGCTTGGTGACGCCGCGCAAGGTGATCAACGTCCGCCGTCCTTCCACCACTGGCCGAGCTGGGCCTGCGGGTCCTCGTTCCACGGCAGCGGGGCCCATTCGCCGTAGAACTGCTTGAAGAAGTCGCGGACCCGCGGGCTCTGCAGCGCCGCCTGCAGGGCTCGTGCCTTGGCCGAGCCCACCTCGTCCGGGCGGCCGCCGACGACGATCCGGTACGGAACGGCGTCGAGGTCCTGCTCGCGCAGCAGTGCCGAGCCCTCGACGTCCAGCCCGATCTCGATCGCCTGCCGGGAGAACAGGAAACCGGCATCGACGTCCGGCAGCGTCTGGGTGAGCGTCTGCTGGTCGACCTCCACGAAGGAGTAGCCGTGCGGGTTGTCCACGATGTCGCGCTGGCTGGTGGTCACCACCTGCGCGCCCTCGCGCAACTTCAGCCGTCCGGCACCGGCCAGCAGGTGCAGGGCGCGGCCGTTGTTCGCCGGGTCCACCGGCAGCGCGATGCGGGCGCCGTCGGGCAGCTGCGAGATGTCGTCGTAGCGCGTGGAGTACACGCCCGCGGGCGAGCCGACGGCGTAGAACAGCGGCACCACGTCGGTTCCGTTGTCCCGGTTGAAGGTCTGCAGGTAGGCGCCGTGCTGGAAGAAGTTGAAGTCGGCTTCCCCGGCGCTGACCGCGTGGTTGGGCTGCACGATGTCGGTCACGTACCGGACGTCGAGCCGCCAGCCCTCGGCTTCGAGCTGCTCGCGGGCGATCTCCAGCGGGTCGTGGTACGGCGGGCTGTCGGTGGCGATGACGCTGATGGTGCGCTCGTCCGAGGCGGTGCCGCCGGCCAGCCCGCAGCCTGCGAGGGCCAGCACCAGGGTGCCGATCAGGGCGAGGAAGTGCTTGTTCCGGCGGGAGGGGTGGTGCGATGTGGACACTGCGGTCGCTTTCTGCTGGTGCGCGGAGGTGCGGGTCGTGAGCGCGCGACCGGGGTGGGGCCCGGTCGCGCGCTCACGACCTCTCCCCCACCTCGGTGGTCAGGTGTACCAAGTGGGTTCGGGCAGTTCGCCGAGCAGCGCGTAGCGCCCGACCTCCACCCGCTTGTAGGCGACGGGGTCGTGCAGGCTGTGCGTGCGCAGGTTCCGCCAGTAGATGTCCAGGCCGACCGAGTTCGCGGTGGCCCGCGCGCCGGTGACCTCGAAAATCCGGGTGCTGACCTCCAGGCCGGTGTCGATGATGCGCTGCTTGGCCGCCGCGATCAGCACCGCGGCCTCGCCCCGCTGCCGCTCGGTCAGCGACTCGCGCTCGGCGTGCAGCAGCCCGGACAGCACGGCACCGGCCTTGTCGATCAGCGCTTCGGCGGCCCAGAGCTTGGCCTGGAGGTCGCCGAACGCGTCGAGCACGTAGAACTCCTCGGTCGCGGAGTCCTTGTTGTCCCCGCCGTAGGGCCAGGGCCGGGTGCGCTCCGCGGTGTAGGTGAGGCCCGCCTGCAGCGCGGCCTGGGCGATGCCGAGGTAGAAGTTGGCGAACACCAGCTGGATCGTCGGCACGTTGAGCGTGTTGTAGGTCAGCGGGTGGAACTCCTTGTCCACGTAGCCCGCCGCCGAGGCCCACGGCACCCGCACGTCCTCGACGAGCACGCTGCCGGATTCGGTGAGCCGCTGGCCCAGGTTGTCCCAGTCGTCGCCGAAGGTGATGCCCTGCTGGTCGGACGGGACGATCGCGAAGACGTGCCCGCCGCTGTCCTCCAGCACACCTTCGAGCACCGTCAGGTCGGACACCTTGCCGCCGGTGGAGAAGGACTTGCGGCCGCGGAAGACCAGCCAGTCGCCCTCGTCGGCGATGACCAGGTCGTCGTCGCGGGGGTTGACCGCCCCGCCGAAGAAGAGGTTGTTGCGGGTGTAGAGCTCTTCGACCGCGGCGATCTGCTCGGCGGTGCCGACCAGCCGCGCCGCCCAGGCCCACAGGTAGTGGTAGCCGAGCAGCTGCCCGATCGAGCCGTCGCCCCTGGCGACTTCGCGGACGACCCGGTACGCGGTCTCCCAGCTCTCGCCCGCTCCGCCGTGCTCGCGCGGCCCGAGCAGCGTCACCAGCCCGGCGTCCTTGAGCAGCGCCACCTCTTCGTGCGGTGTGCTGTTCGCCCGGTCCCGGGCCAGGGCGTCGGTGGCCAGCACCGCGGCGACGTCCTTGGCGCGTTCGATCCACTCGGCCGCGGTCGTGGGTCGTGCGTCGGTCCAGTTCCTCGTGGTCATCGTCGTACCCCTCCGGTCACCGTGCGTTTCCGGCACCGAGCGGATCGCCGGTGCGGTCGAGTTCGGCTTCGAGTTCGCGGACGATCGGCAGCACGTGGCGGCCGAAGTGCTCGACGTCGTCGAGGTAGTGCAGGAAGCCGAGCAGGATCAGGTCCGCACCGCGCTTCTTGTACTCGACGATGCGGTGCGCGATCTGCTCCGGCGTGCCGATCAGCCCGGTGCGGAACCCGTCGTTGTACTGCACCAGGTCGGCGAACCCGGAGTCCGCCCACATCCCCTTTCCGTCCGAAGTGGACTTACCGGCCTGCCGCACGGCGGCGCGGAAGCCCTCCACCGCCTCGGTGTCGGCCTGTTCGACGATCTGGCGCAGCACGTCGCGCGCCTGCGCCTCGGTGTCGCGGGCGATCAGGAACCCGTTCAGCCCGAACCGCACGGTGCGGCCGTGCTCGGCGGCAACGGCCCGGACGTCGGTGACCTGCTCGGTGAATCCGTCGAAGTCCTTGCCGTTGCTGAAGTACCAGTCGGAGACGCGGCCGGCCACCTGCCGCGCGGCGGTGGAGTTGCCGCCCTGGAAGATCTCCGGGTGCGCCCGGCCGGGCACCGGGTGGGGCTGCGGGCGCAGGCTGAAGTCGTGGATCCGGTAGAAATCGCCGCTGAAGTCGAAGCCCGGCCGGGTCCACAGGCCGCGCAGCACCCGGATGAACTCCTCCGTGCGGCGATAGCGCTCGTCGTGCTCCAGCCAGGGTTCGCCGAGGCCGGTGAACTCGTCCTTGAACCAGCCGCTGACGATGTTCACCGCGAAGCGGCCGCCGGACAGCAGATCGGCGGTGATGCCGAACTTGGCCAGGATCGCCGGGTGCCACAACCCGGGGTGCGCGGCGACGATCAGCTTAAGCCGTTCGGTGGCCAGCAGCAGCCCGAGGCTGAACGCGGCCGGGTCGTGCTGCTGGGCGGCGCCGTAGCTGGAGGCGTAGCGGACCTGGCTGAGCGCGTATTCGAACCCGTTGCGCTCGGCGAGCGCGGCGAGTTCCCGGTTGTAGTCGAATCCGAAGTCGGTTCGCTGTTCTATCTTGCTGGTGACCAGGCCACCGCTGACGTTGGGCACCCAGTAGGCGAATTTCAGCGGTTCGGCGCGGTGGGCATCGGACATGCTCATCTCCTGTCGCGCACGGGGTACCGGCGCGCGGCACCGGCACCAGCTGCATCTGGCAGCTCGCGGGAAAAAGGGGGATCGGCCGCCCGGTTCAGGCGGCGGAGGAGATCAGCAGCCGCGACAGGACTGCGCGCCGACGCGAACGAGGTCGACGTGGCGGCGCCTGGTCAGCCGGTCTGCGGGGAACACGGATCAATGCCACCAGAGAAGATCAGCGGTGTCAACGGATCTCACCACCCGGACAACGTCCTATGTGGATGAGAAAGGCCCACCGGGCGGCGTGGTGCCGCCCGGTGGGCCCGCTGTGCTGCCGTCGGTCAGGACGCCGCGGCAGGCTCCCGCGACCCGCCCGCGAACGGGATGCTCGCCGGCGCGGCATCGGCCGCCCCGGCCGGGTGCCGCCACAGCCCCTTGCGCTCCAGGATCGGCAGCACGCCTTCGCCGAACCAGTACGCCTCCTCCAGGTGCGGGTGCCCGGAGAGCACGAACTCGTCGATGCCGAGCGCGTGGTACTCCTCGATGCGCTCGGCCACCTCGGCGTGGCTGCCGACCAGCGCGGTCCCGGCCCCGCCGCGCACCAGGCCGACGCCCGCCCACAGGTTCGGGTGGATCTCCAGGTTCGCCGTCGATCCGCCGTGCAGCTCCAGCATCCGCCGCTGCCCCTCGGACTCGCTGCGCCCCAAGCCCTCCTGCACGCGCGAGATCGTCGCCGGATCCAGCGCGTCCAGCAGCCGCTGCGCCTCCGCCCAGGCCTGCTCACCGGTGTCGCGGCTGATCACGTGCAGCCGGATGCCGAAGCGCGGGGTGCGGCCCTGCTCGGCCGCCAGCGCGCGGATCCACTCGACCTTCTCCGCGACCTTCTGCGGCGGCTCGCCCCAGGTCAGGTACACGTCGGCGTGCTTGGCCGCGACAGTGCCCGCCGCGGGCGAGGACCCGCCGAAGTACAGCGCGGGCACCGGGTCCGGGGTGCGGGCGAGCTCGGCGCCTTCGACGTGCACGTGCTCGCCCTCGAAGTCGACCCGCTCGCCCCGCCACAATCCCCGCACGACGTGCAGGAACTCATCGCAGCGCGCGTAGCGGGCGTCCTTGTCCAGGAAGTCGCCGTAGGCGCGCTGCTCGGCGCCCTCACCACCGGTCACCACGTTGAGCAGCAACCGCTGGCCGGAGTGGCGCTGGAACGTCGCGGCCATCTGCGCGCCCAGCGTCGGCGACAGCAGCCCGGGCCGGAACGCCACCAGGAACTTCAGCCGCTCGGTGACCTCCGCCAGCATCGCCGTGGACAGCCAGGCGTCCTCGCACCAGGCGCCGGTCGGCGTCAGCGCGCCCTCGAACCCGAGCTGCTCGGCGCTGCGGGCGATCTGGCCGAGGTAGGCCAGCGTCGCCGGCCGGGAACCGGTGGCGGTGTTGGTCGTGGCCACGCCGTGCCCGCCGCCGACGAGGTACCGGCTGTCGCCGTAAGTGGGCAGGAACCAGTGGAAGGTCAAAGACATCAGTCACTCCAGGGGAAGCGGGACCGGCCCGGCACGTGGTCGCGAACCCGTCGAGTCCGTTGTGGACGAAGAGGTGGCCTCGCCGCGCGGGCGGGCGGAACTGCTGGTCAGGGACGACAGGCCTGCGCCGACACGCGGTGGAAGTCCACGTGCCGGCGCCTGGTGAACAGCGCCGCGGCTCGCACGGATCAATCGCAGCAAAGCGGCGCCGCGGGTGTCAACCGGCGGCCGGGCCGTCCCACCTGGCGGGCGCGCGGTGATCCCATCCGCTGGAACCGGTCCGCCGCGCCGTTGACACCGCGTCGGCCGCCTCCATAGCGTCGCCGTGTGCTCCGACCGGTGCTGCTGACCTGCCGCCACCACGTGGACCTGCTGCGCGTGACGTCCGCGGCCTGTTCCGCCTCCTGAACCACCAGCCGATCCGGCACGCACACCGGCCCCGAGCGGGCCGCTCTTCCCGCAGGAGACAGCACCATGACCGCGACCTCGCACGCCGAGGCGCCCGGCACCCGGCAGGTGCCGGCCAAGGACGTCCGCACGGTGATCGCGTCCAGCCTGATGGGCACCACCGTGGAGTGGTACGACTTCTTCCTCTACAGCACCGCCGCCGGGCTCGTCTTCGACAAGCTGTTCTTCCCCACCGACGATCCGACGGTCTCCACCGTGCTGGCCTTCGCTACGTTCTTCGTCGGCTTCGTCGCCCGCCCGCTCGGCGGTGTCCTGTTCGGACACATCGGGGACCGGATCGGCCGCAAACGCACTCTCGTGACCACGATGCTGCTGATGGGCGTGGCCACGGCCCTGATGGGCGCGCTGCCCACCTACGCCGACATCGGGCTGCTCGCGCCCGTCCTGCTGGTGCTGCTGCGCATCGTGCAGGGCTTGGCGATCGGCGGCGAGTGGGCGGGCGCGGTGCTCATGGCGGTGGAGTACGCGCCGCCGGGCAAGCAGGCCCGCTACGGCGCCTGGCCGCAGGTCGGCCTCGCGCTGGGGCTGGGCTTGGGCACCGGGTTGTTCGCACTGCTCGGCAACGTGCTCGACGACGCGCAGTTCCTCGGCTACGGCTGGCGGATCGCCTTCGGGCTCAGCATCGTGCTGGTGTTCATCGGTCTGCTGATCCGCCTGCGGGTGGCCGAAACACCGGCTTTCGAGCAGATGCGCGCGGCGCGGGAAACCTCCCGCGCACCGTTCCTGGACCTCTTCCGGGACCGCACGGCCCGCCGCAACACGCTGCTCGGCCTGCTCTCGCGCTGGGCCGAGGGCGCCGCTTTCAACACCTGGGCGGTGTTCTTCCTGTCCTACGCGACCACGACGCTGGACCTGCCGCGCACCGATGTGCTCGTGGCCGTGATGGCCGCCTCGATCGCGCTGGCCCTGCTCATCCCGGTGTTCGGACGGCTCGCCGACCGCTGGACTCCCCGCCGCACCTACACCTTCGGCGCGGCGCTGTTCGCGGCCTCGGTCTTCCCCACGTTCCTCGCGTTCCAGACCCGCGACCCGCTGCTGATCGGGGTGGTGATCGTGCTGGTGCTGGGCGTCGTCCACGCGGTGCTCTACGCCCCGCAAGGCACGCTGTACGCGCAGCTGGCTCCGGTGCGGCTGCGCTACACCGGGATGTCGTTCGTCTACCAGTTCTCCGGCATCTACGCCTCGGGCCTCACACCGATGGTGATCACGATGCTGCTGGCCGTCGGTGGCTCGCCGTGGTGGGCCTGCGGCTACCTGGTGCTCGCCGGACTCATCGGCGCGGGCGCGACGCTGGCGCTGCGCCCGCGCGACCTCTACTTCGGGCGCAACGCCTGAGCGTTCAGGCCGGTGCTCCGGTGGTCCAGCCGAAGACCGGGAGCGCGTCGTTGATCGCGTGATCGCCCACCGCCCGGGCTTTGTAGATCAGCGGGTTGTGCACGGTGAGCGTGCGGGCGTTGCGCCAGTGCCGATCGAGCTGCCGCGCCTCGCTGACCACCGACGACCCGCCCACCTCGAACAGCTCCGCCGTGGCGCGCAGGACCGCCTCGGCGATGGCCACCTGCGCCTTGGCCACGTCGTCCTCGGCGGCGATGACGTCGGCCTGCGCGCCTTCCTGCGCCCGGTGCACCGAGGCGACCGCGGCTTCCAGCGTCGCCTGAGCGGCGAACGCGGCGCTGTGGATCTTGCCGACCACCTGCTGGACCAGCGGATCGTCCTTGGGCAGCGGCGCACTGGCGTGGCTGTAGGAGCGGCGGCGCTGCCGCACGAACCCGGTGGCGTCGCGCGCCGCCGCACGCGCCACGCCGACGAGGGAGGCCAGGAGCACCAGTTGCGCCAGCGCGGTGTGCGGGCCCGGGCCCCGGTCCCACGGCACGACGTGCGCCGGGTCGACTTCGACGTCGGTGAACTCGACCGTGCCGCTGGCGGTGGTGCGCTGCCCGAAGCCGTCCCAGTCGTCGCGCTGGACCAGCCCGGCCGCGTTCGCCGGAACCCGCGCCACGACCAGCTCCCCCGGCGCCCGCTCGGCCCGCACGGTCAGCCAGTCCGCGAACAGGCCGCCCGTGGCGTAGAACTTCGTGCCGTTGAGCACCGGGCGCCCGTCCTTCTCCGACAACCGGGTGTTCAGCCGCCCGACCTCGTGCGGACCGCGTTCGCTGATCGCGTTGCCGACCAGCGCCCCGCCTGCGACCAGCCGGAGCCACTCCTCGCGCGCGGCCGACGGCGGCTGCCGCAGCTGCTCCTCGACGAAGAGGACGTGCGGGCGAAGTGCCTGCGGCAGGTTGGAATCGGCCTCGCCCAGCTCCACCAGCAGGCCGAACAGCTCGTCCAGCCGGGCCCCGGCACCGCCGAAGCGCTGCGGCACCCGGATCGCGCCGAAACCGGCGTCCCGCAGCCAGCCCACCTCCTCGCGCGGCAGGCGGCGCTGCCGCTCGCGGTCGACCGCGCCGCCGGCGATCCGCTCGAACACCGGGCGGAACCGCTCCGCCAGCTCCTCCGTCGACACGTGATCCTCCTCGTCCTCAGACGATTCCGTTGCGGGGCGGGTGCGTTCCGTTGAGCTCGTAGTCGCCCAGGTGCTGGACCTTCCACCGGCGCGGGTCGTGCAACGTGTGCGTCCGGGCGTTGCGCCAGTGCCGGTCGAGGTTGCGGCCGGTCCGGGCGGCCCGGGCGCCGATGAGCGCGAAGATGTCGCTGGACACCGACACCGCGGCGTCGTCGGCTTGCGCGCGGACGGCGGCCACCGCGACGGAGGCCTCCGCGGCCTTGTCCTCGGCGTCGTCGGCTCCCGAGTCGATCGCCCGCCTCGCGGCGTCGAGCGCATCGCCCGCTTCGTTCAGCAACGCCTCGGCCGCGCGCACGCGCAGCGCGAGCTCGCCGAAGCGCTGCACCACCAACGGCTCCTCCGCGGTGCGCTCCACCCCGGCCTCCCACCACGGGCGGCTGAGCTCGCGCACCCCGGTCCCGCCGTCGCGCAGCGCGGCCCCGGCGATGCCCACGTCGATCGCGGCGTGCAGGAACTGCCCGTACGCACCGAAGATCTCGGGCTCGCCGAAGGTCCGGTAGTGCGGCACCACCCGCTCCGGCGGCACCCGGACGCCGTCCAGCAGCACCGTGCCGCTGGCCGTGGTGCGCTGCCCGATTCCGTCCCAGTCGTCCAGCACGGTCAGCCCGTCGGCCCCGGCCGGGACGAACGCCGCGTTGACCCGGTTCTCGCCGTCGACCGCGAACACCGGGATCCAGTGCGCGAACAGCGCGCCGGTGGTGTAGTTCTTGGTGCCGGTGATCAGGAAGTCCCCGCCGGGCTGCTCGACCAGCCTGGTCTCGAAGGCGTGCGCGGTCTTCGCGCCGGCCTCGGCCAGCGCGTTGCCGAACCGCTTGCCCGCCAGCACCTCGGCGTGGAAGAAGGCCAGCTGGCGCTCGGTGGCGTTGTGCCGGAGCACGTTCAGGAAGAAGAAGTGGTTCTGCGGGATCTGGCCGATGCTCGGATCACCGGCCGCGAGCAGCCGGAAGACCGAGCCCAAGGTCCGGTGCGACACCTCCGCCCCGCCGTGCCGCCGGGGCACGGTGATGCCGAGCAGCCCGCTCTCGGACAGCTCCGCCAGCTCGTCCTTCGGCAGGATCCGCTGCGCGTCGCGCTGCGAGGCGCCTTCGGCGAACCGCTCCCCCAGCCGGGCGGCGACGGCGAGCGCCTCCGCGTCGTCGGCGATGACGTGGACCATCGGACTCCTCCACAGCTTGCGGTGAAACACCAAGCGCACCAGTCTTCTCGACCCGGACACTACCGACCCGAACGGCTCGCTCAACCCCGTTCCAGATGCTGGTAGCCACCCGGGAGAGTCCACTGTGGCCGTTCTGTTTCGAGCCGGTTAAGGAGGAACCAACATGATCCACTGAGGATTCGGGAGAACCACCAACACCGGGCAACCGGCAGCTCCGGCGCGTACCGCTGTCCATCGAGCGGGCGGCGTCGGTCCCGGCCCGTTCCGAGACGGCCGGACCGGGGACTATCGTGCGGAGGGCGGTCCGTCGCACCGCCCCGGGGCAGGAGGGACGCATGAGCACCGAGCACTGGCGGCCGAGCAGCACCCACTGGGGTGCCTTCCGCGCCACCACCGATGCCGACGGCACCCTCCGCGTCCAGCCGCACCCCGCCGATCCCGCGCCGTCACCGCTGCTGGGCAACCTGGCGAGCACCGTCCGGCACCGCACCCGCGTCCGGCGGCCCGCGATCCGCCGCGGCTGGCTCACCGGCGGCCCCGGCCCGACCAGTGCTCGCGGCCACGAGGAGTTCGTGGAGGTCGGCTGGGACACCGCACTGGACCTCGTCGCCGAGCAGCTGGAGCGCACCCGGCGCGAGCACGGCAACGAGGCGATCTTCGGCGGCTCCTACGGCTGGGCCAGCGCCGGGCGGTTCCACCACGCGCAGAGCCAGCTGCACCGGTTCCACAACACCATCGGCGGCTACACCGCCTCGCGCAACAACTACAGCTTCGGCACCTCCCAGGTGCTGCTGCCGCACGTGATCGGCAGCACCGACGCGCTGCTGCAGCACGCCGACAGCTGGGCGACGATCCGGGAGCACACCGACCTCGTGGTGGCCTTCGGCGGGCTGCCCGGCAAGAACCTCTCGATCGCCTCCGGCGGCATCACCCGCCACACCGGTTCCGCCGCGCTGCGCGACCTGGGCACCGACCTGGTGGCGATCAGCCCGCTCGCCGACGACGTCCCGGCCGGCCCCGGCGCGGACTGGTGGCCGATCGCGCCCGGCACCGACGTCGCCCTCCAGCTCGGGCTGGCGCACACCCTGCTCACCACCGGCCGACACGACCAGGGCTTCCTGGACCGCTGCTGCACCGGTTCCGAGGTGTTCACCCGCTACCTGCTCGGCGATGCGGACGGGATCGCGAAGTCCGCCGAGTGGGCGGCCGGGATCTGCGGGATCGACGCCGCGGCCATCAGGGCCCTGGCCGAGCGGATGGCCGCCGGGCGCACGCTGATCACCGTCTCGTGGTCGTTGCAGCGCACCGAGCACGGCGAGCAGCCGGTGTGGGCGGGGCTCGCGCTGGCCGCGATGCTCGGCCAGATCGGGCTGCCCGGCGGCGGGTTCGGTCACGGCTACGGGTCGATGGCCGACGTCGGCGACGACGCGCCCGCAGTGCGGCCGCCCGCGCTGCCGCTGGGGCACAATCCGGTGCAAACGTTCATCCCGGTGGCCCGCATCGCCGACCTGCTGCTCAACCCGGGACAGCAGTACGACTACGACGGCCGGCGCCTGACCTACCCGGACATCCGGCTGGTGCACTGGGCCGGCGGGAACCCGTTCCACCACCACCAGGACCTGAACCGGCTGCGCCGGGCGTTCGGCCGCCCGGACACCGTCGTCGTGCACGAGACGCACTGGACGGCCACCGCCCGGCACGCCGACGTGGTGTTCCCGGCGACCACGGCGCTGGAGCGCGAGGACGTCGGCGCCGGGCGCCGCGACAGCCACCTGATCGCGATGCACCAGGTGCTCGACCCGGTCGGCGAGGCCCGCGACGACTACGCCGTCCTGGCCGGGCTCGCCCAGCGGCTGGGCACCCACCAGGAGTTCACCGAGGGCCGCTCGCCCCGCGAGTGGCTGGTGCACCTCTACGAGCAGTGGCGCGCGGGGCTGGTGGCGCAGGGCCACGACGTCCCGCCGTTCGCCGAGTTCTGGGCAGCCGGAGATCTGCGGATGCCGGATGTCCGGCACCGCGCGCCGCTCGCGGCGCTGCGCTCCGACCCGCAGCGGTACCCGCTGCCCACGCCCAGCGGCCGGATCGAGCTGTTCTCCGCGACGATCGACTCCTTCGGCTACCCCGACTGCCCCGGCCACCCGGTGTGGTTGCCCGCGCGGCAGCGGCGCGGCGGCCCGCTGCACCTGATCGCCAACCAGCCGCCGACGCGGCTGCACGGCCAGGGCGACGTGGGCGAGCTCAGCCAGCGCGCCAAGGTCGCGGGGCGGGAGCCGATCCGCATCCACCCGCAGGACGCCGCCGCGCGGGAGATCTCCGACGGCGACGTGGTCCGGGTGTTCAACCACCTCGGCGCCTGCCTGGCCGGAGCCCGCGTGAGCGAGGACGTCCGGCCGGGCGTGGTCGTGCTGCCCACCGGGGCGTGGTTCGACCCGCAGCCCGACCCGGCGCGCCCCGGCGAAACCCTCTGCGCGCACGGCAATCCCAACGTGCTGACCGCGGATGTGCCGTCGTCCCGGCTGTCCCAGGGCTGCGCCGGCCAGCACGCGCACGTCGAGGTCGAGCGCCACCTCGGCCCGGTTCCGGCGCTGCGCTGCAGCACGCCGCCGCCGCTGGCCGATTCCTGAGCCCAGCGGCGCGATTTGCCCGCCCGCCGCGCGATTTCCGCTCCGCCGCAGCGGTTTTGCGGGGACCAGTTCGCGGAGTGGTCCTGGTCCTTTGCGGTGAGCTCGTTTCAGGAATCTTGACCGGATTCCAACCAGATCATTATGGTCCAGACCACACCGAATCCTCGGGGCGGCAGGTCGGCCGGCGGTCGTCGACCACGCCGTTGCTCTCCCCTACCAAGGCGAATCCCGCAGTTCGCCGACCGCCAGCACGGGGGGCCCGCCCGACCGGGAACGGCCCGGCCGGATCGACAAGGGAGTCGATATGAACTCGAAGCGCAAGTTCGCCGCGGCGGCGATCGGCGCGGCGATCGCGCCCTTCCTGGTGGCCATCCCCACCTCGACCGCCAGCGCGCACGGCTACATCGACACGCCGGCGAGCCGGCAGGCGCAGTGCGCCCGCGGCACCGTGTCCTGCGGTCAGATCAAGTGGGAGCCGCAGAGCGTCGAAGGCCCCAAGGGCCTGACCAGCTGCAGCGGCGGCAACAGCCGCTTCTCCGACCTGGACGACGACAGCAAGGGGTGGCAGGCCACGAAGGTCGGCAACTCAGTGAACTTCCACTGGACGCTCACCGCGCCGCACGCCACCACCACGTGGGAGTACTTCATCGGCGGCAACCGCGTCGCGGTCTTCGACGACGGCGGCAAGCGCCCGCCGAACTCGTTGTCGCACAACGTCAACCTCGGTGGCGTCAGCGGCAAGCAGAAGCTGCTGGCGGTGTGGAACATCGCCGACACCGGCAACGCGTTCTACGCCTGCGTCGACCTCGACGTCAGCTGAGTCGCGCCGGGCCCTGCCCGGTACGCGGGGACTCCCGCGGGTTCCGGCCGCGCCAGCCGGATCCCGCGGGATCTTCACGTCAGGACCGCGCGGACCTCGTCCGCCGCGCGGCGGCCGGACTCCACCGCTCCGTCGAAGTACCCGTTCCACCGCACCGCCGTTTCGGTGCAGGCCCAGTGCAGCGTCCCGACCGGTGCGCGCAGCACCGCGCCGAACGAGGTCCAGCCGCCGGGGATGAAGTGCCCGGAGAAGCAGCCCCTGGTCCACTCCTCGGCCAGCCAGTCGAACTCGACGAGCTCGTCGGGCTCCAGCGCCCGCTGGCCGAACAGCTCGCCGAGCTGCGCCAGCACGATCCGCCGCCGCTCGGCCGCATCGCGACGGCGCAGCAGGATCGCCTCCTCGCCGTAGGCGAAGGCGGTCAGCACGGCCCGTGGCGAGTTCGGCGGCGTGTTGTCCACGGTTTCGGTGAGCACACCGGAGGTGGACCGCGCGACGCCGGAGAAGCCATCCGCCCGCCAGAACGGCTCCGGGTAGACGGCGTGCACCTTCAACGCGGTCCCGGCGGGCATCCGCTGGAACGCACCCTCGCGCAGTCCCGGCAGCGGTGGGTCGTACTGGATGCGCCCGGCGAGCATCGGTGGCACCGCGATGATCACCCGCGAGGCCCACTGCTCGCCGAGCCGGGTGACCAGCCGCACGCCCGACCCGTCGTGCTCGATGCGCAGGACCGGATCGCTGAGGTGCACGGTGCCCGCGGGCAGATCGGCCGCCATCCGGTTGGCGATCTCCTGCGCACCGCCCACGATCCGCGTGTCCTGCGCGGCTCCCTCGTAGCCGAGCAGCGGTTCCACGCCGCCCGCGCTGGCGATGTAGAACAGCGTCTCCAGCACCGAGGTCTCGCTGGCGCTGCCCGCGAGCAGCCCGCCGGAGATCACCCGGTCCAGGAACCTGGCCGCCACCTGCGAGCAGCCCCGGTCGGCGAGCCAGGAGGCGAAGGTGCGGCGGTCCCATTCCGCCGCCCTGGGCGCGTTCCACGGCTCGGCCACCGGGACCTGCCGCGCCATGGCGTCGATCTCGGCGAGGAGTTCGGCGATCTCCGGTGGGGAGCCGGTGAGCCGCTCGCCGCCGTAGTCGACGATCATCGCGCCCTCGCCGGGCGTCGGGTAGGTCTCGATGCCGTAGCGGTGCACGAGCTCGGTGATGTTGAGCTGGGTCGGCCCGATCCACTGCCCGCCGAGGTCGAGCTGCGTGCCGTCCGGCAGGTACCGGGTCAGCACGCGGCCGCCGACGCGCGGGCGCGCCTCCAGCACCCGGGTGGAGAGCCCGGCGCGCACCAGTTCGTGCGCGGCGCTGAGCCCGGCGAAACCCGCTCCGACGACGACCGCGTCGTAGTACCCGTACCGAGGCATCCCGCCACCACCCGATCGCCGAAGGTCACCGCGACGAGTGTCGGCACGCCGACCTGCCCGGGCAACTCGTGGCGGGATGCCGCGCTCACGGGTTCGGGAACTCCGGTCCGGTGTAGGTCGTGCGCACCTCGATCTCGCCGTTGACGATCCGCTCGCGCAACGCGTCGAGCTCGGTGCGCACGTGCTCGGGGACGTCCGAGGCGAGGGTGAGGCGGACGGCGTCGGGGGTTTCCAGTCCGATTCGGACGTTCTCGCCGCCGCGCAGCCGGCCGTTCGCGAAGTCCTCGACGGCGCGGAAGACCGCCACACCCGAGTCGGCGATGGCCGAACCGGCGAAAACAGCGGGATCCTCGGCGGTGAAGTCGCGGACGTTGCCGAACTGGCGGCCCTTCCCGGCGGCCCGGATCGCCTCGGCGACACCGGGGCGTCCGGCGTTGAGCATGGTGAAGATCAGGTCCGCGCCCGCGTCGAGTTCCGCGGTGGCCACGCGCCGGGCTAGCTCGACGTCGTCCTGATCGCCGGAGAAGTTCGTCAGCACCCGGGCGCCCGGATTGGTGTGCGCGACGCCGGCCACGAACGCCGCACGGCCCTTCAGCCCCGGTACCGGGCGGATCCCGGACATGTGGCCGACCACGCCGGACTCGGTCAGCAGCCCGGCAGCGGCACCGGCGAGCCAGGCGGACTGCTCCTGCAGCACCTCGTAGCTGGCCAGGTTGGGGCCGGTGACGTCGGACTGGGTCACCACGAACGTGGTGCGCGGGAACTCGGCGGCCACCACCTCCGCGGCGGCGTTGTTCTGCCCGCCCTGCGCCACGACCAGGTCGACCCCGCGACCCGCCAGCTCCCGCAGCGCCCGTTCCAGCTCGGGTTGCTTCGGCGCCACTTGGTCGACCACCGCGAGCTGGGCGCCGAACTGCTGCTCCGCCCGCTTGGCTCCGTGGTAGCCCGCCTCCATGAACCCGCCGTCGTGGCGCGGCCCGGCGAGCAGCAGTCCCACCCGGATCCCGGTCGGCTGTTGCGGGGCGTTCTCGGTGGTCGCGGGCGCTGCGCACGCTCCCACCGCGAAGATCCCCGCCGCAGCCACCGCCCCCACCAGCGCCTTCGGAACCAACCGCATGCCCACCCGCCTCTTCCGGATCACGAACAAGTGCGTCGGTATACCAAAATGCGCCACCGGGCGGTGAAAGCAAAGACCTTCCCGCCCTGCGGGAAGCAGCCCGACCGCAGCCCGCACGTCATGTCAGCGACTGCTGTACTGTTCTCCCCGTGCTGAAGCGTGAGTCGCGGGAAGACGCATTGGCCCGGCTGGGCAGAGCACTGGCCGACCCGACCCGCTGCCGGATCCTGGTCGCCCTGCTCGACGGCAACGACTACCCCGGGCAGCTCGCCGAGCAGCTCGGGCTCTCCCGATCCAACGTGTCCAACCACCTGGCCTGCCTGCGCGGCTGCGGCCTGGTCGTCGCCACCTACCAGGGGCGGCAGGTCCGGTACGCCCTGGCCGACGACCACTTGGCCCGAGCGCTGCGCGAGCTGGTGCAGGTCGTGCTCGCCGTCGACACCTCCGAGCCCTGCCCGGACGAGGCCGAGCCCGGTGCAACACCGGCGAAGGCGAGCCGGTGAGCGAGATCCGCGAACCGCAGCCGCCCGGCCCCGGACGGCAGGGCGACCGCACCGACGACTGCCGCGGCGCGAATCCGGCGAACACCGCGAGCCCGGAGCGCCGGGCGGTGCTCACACGACGCGTTCGCCTGCTGGTCGCCGCCACGATCACCTACAACGTCATCGAAGCGGTCGTCGCGATCGCGGCGGGATCGGTCGCGTCCTCGACCGCGCTGATCGGCTTCGGGCTCGACTCCGTGATCGAGGTGGCCTCGGCGGCCGCGGTCGCCTGGCAGTTCTCCGGCGCCGATCCCGAGGCCCGCGAGCGGACCGCCCTCAAGGTCATCGCGGTGTCGTTCTTCGCGCTGGCCGCCTACGTCACCGTCGAGTCGGCCCGTTCGCTGCTCGGGGCCGAATCCGCCGATCACTCGACGGTCGGCATCGTCCTCGCCGCGTTGTCGCTGGTGATCATGCCGGGGCTGTCCTGCGCGCAGCGCCGGACCGGGCGGGAGCTCGGCTCGGCGAGCGCGGTCGCCGACTCCAAGCAGACCTTGCTCTGCACGTACCTCTCCGGCGTCCTGCTGGTCGGCTTGCTGCTCAACAGCGCGTTCGGCTGGTCGTGGGCCGATCCGGTCGTCGCCCTGGTCATCGCCGCGGTGGCGGTCAAGGAAGGTCGCGAGGCCTGGCGCGGCGAGCACTGCTGCTGACGCGGCGAAGTCTCCCGCTCGGCCGGCGTCAGCCGAGCAGGGCCGTGACCGTGAAGAGGACCGGCACCGAGAGGATCGTGGAGAGCAGGATCGATTCGCGGGCCAGGCGGACTCCCACGTTGTAGTGGGAGGCGTAGACGAAGAGGTTCTGCGCCGCGGGCAGCGCCGAGATCACCACCGCCGCGAGCAGCGGCGCGCCCTCGAGGCCGAACAGGCCCGCGCCGATCGACCAGGCGATCACCGGGTGCACCACCGACTTCACCGCGACCGACAGCAGCACCGGCCCCCGCTCGGCGCCTCCCGCCGGGAGCTTGCTGCCGTGCAGCGAGATGCCGAAGGCCAGCAGGACGGTGGGCACCGACAGGTGGCCCAGCAGCGTGATCGGCTCCATGACCGGGGCCGGGATCCGCAAACCGGTCAGCGAGAGGCCGACGCCGACCAGCGAGCAGATGACGATCGGGTTGCGGAACGGCGCGAGCAACCGCGTCCACACCGAGCTGCGCTCGCCCGCCTGCGCGTAGTCGATGACGGTCAGCCCGATGGGCGTCATGACCAGCAGCTGGAACAGCATCACCGGCGCCACCAGGGTCGCGTCGCCGAGCACGTACACCGCGATCGGGATGCCGAGGTTGCCCGCGTTGACGTAGCTGGAGCACAGCGCGCCGATCGTGGTGCGCCGGATGTTCCACTTGCGCAGCACGCCGACCAGCACGAACAGCGCGGCCGCGGCGAACGTGCTCAGCGCCGTGACCAGCAGCGGGATCGAGAAGATCACCGCGACGTCGGACTCGGAGAGCATCTTCAGCAGCAGCGCCGGCGTGCCGACGTAGAACGACAGCTTGGTCAGCGCCTCGCGCCCGCTCGCGCCCAGTGCTCCGGTGCGGCCGAGCAGGTAGCCGATCGCCACGATGGCGGCGATGACGCCGAAGCCCTGGATCACGCCGGACACGGAACCTCCCGGTATCCGGCTCCGCAGCGTCCTCTGAGGACAGTGGAGGCCGGTCGGCTTCCCCCTCGGGAGCGGAGCATTCTTTTCTTCCGTGCTAATGAGTTTCGCCGGCACGGGCCGCGCCGCCCGGCGAACGCCCCGGCACGGCCCATACGCTTAGCGATCCTAAGCGATCAGCGCCGCACCCAGAGCATGGCGATGCTCACAGCCGGTCAGCTCTTGCCGTCGGTCTCGGCGGATTCCAGCGGGAGCAGGTCGGTGCGGCCGTCGGAGCTGGGCGGGCCGCCCGGCAGCCGGACCGCCTTCGGCAGCGCGCCCGGGCTCCACGTGCCCCAGTGCGTTTCCCGGTGGACCTCCGTCGCAGTCGCGGCGGGCAGGGCGTCGGGCTGGAACGGGTCCACCACGTAGAACGCGCCCCAGTCCCGGTGCAGATCGCCCTTGAGGTAGCTCGGCATCACCCGCACGCTGGCCGCCACGTTGAGCCAGCCGAACGGTCCGCCGCCGGAGGAGCCCGACCAGTTCTGCCCCATGTCGCGCAGCATCCCGCCGCCGGCCACCCGGAACCGCGGCAGCTCCACGATCCCGCCGTGCAGGCTCGCGAGGTTCAGGCACGGGTGCACCAGCGCGGCGGTCCACTCGACGAACGTCGGCTCGTCGCCCGCCACCTCGGTCATGGTGGTCAGCTGCGGGACCCGCGGCGCGCTGAACGACATCCAGCCGCCCTCGTCGACCTTCTGGTCGGCGGCCAGCACCCGCAGCTTGGTGGCACCGTCCACAGTGAACCGCAGGTCCTGCCAGGCGCGGCTGTTCTGCGCCAGCTCGCGCTCCGCGACGATCTCGAAGCCCTCCGGGGTGTCGCGGCCCAGCTCGACTCGCAGCGAGTTCGCGCCGGTCGCCGACCCGGCGAACTGCAGCACCACCGGCGCCTCACCGGAGGTGGCCCGCGGCGGCAGGTCGTACCAGGGCGTGCGCATCTCGCCGGTGCCGGTGGCGTCGCGGTCGTAGCTGCCCCACACCGGTGCGTCGTCGCCGCCGAACCCGAACGGTGGAGTCCAGTGCTCGGTGCGCGGGTGGCCGAACCGGTGGAAGCCCCGCGACGTGGGCGCCAGGTAGTCGGCGCCCTCCGTCGTTCCGGTGAGGCGGTTCAGCGCGCTGCGCGGCTGGTCCTCGGCCGCCCGGAGCACGCCGCGCCGCGGATCGGTCTCAATCTCGACGTAGTCGGACAGCCCGCAGCTCTGCCCGGCCAGCTGCTTGACGTTGTCCGCGCCGAGGCTGTAGCCGCCGCGCTGCTTGTCGATGCCAACCCCGAACAGCACCACCTCGCCGATGAGCAGCACGGCGCAGGTGATCGTCAGCGGAGCCGCCCCCAGCCGCAGGACCCGGCGTCGCGCGGCCGCGGTGCTCACCGGCGGCTCGTCGTGGCGCAGGTGCTCGACGATCGCGACGACACCGGCTATCGCGGCGGCGATCAGGAAGTAGGTGCTCGCGCTCCGCCCGTCCAGGCTGGGCGCGCGGTCGAACCACGGCACGCCCCAGCCCGAGACGTACCACCACGAGTTGGTCCCGGTGACCGAGAACGCGCACACGACCATCAGCCCGGCGAAGAACGCCGCGCGGTTGCGGCGCGAGCGCAGCACCGCCGCGCTGGTCGCCAGCGCGGTCAGCGCGGCGACCACCGCACCCGCACCGGCGAGGACGCCGAAGTGGTGGGTGTGCTTGGTCGGAGTGGCGGCGAGCACCACGAAGCACAGCGCGGCCACCGCGAGCAGCCTGCGGCTCGGCCCGAGCGCTGCGCCGCGGATCCGGCCGCGGCGCAGCAGCACCACGCCGCAGGCCAGCACGCACAGCACCACCAGCAGCACCGGGAAGCGGCGGGTCAGCGACCCGTCCGGCCACCGCCCGAACAGCTTGTCGTAGCGGGCGAGCTCCTGGTACCAGGCCTCGTTCGGCCCGAACTTCGTCTTCAGCGCCACCGAATCCAGCACCGACTGCAGCGTCTGGTCGAAGAACACCCCGACCAGGATCACCAGGCCGGAGGCGGCGATCGGCGCCAGCACCGGCAGCAACCCGCGCTCGCGCACCCGCTGCCAGAGCAGCCGCAGCAACGGCTTGGCGGCCACCACGAACGGCAGCACCGCGACCATGCCGTGCGGGTTGGCGCCCACGCCCAGCGCCGCGGCCACCAGCCCGAGCGCGGCCGGGGTCAACCGCCGGGTCGCCACCGCGCGCTCCACCGCGCACAGCGCCAGCAGGAAGAACGCCACGACCACCGGCTCCGGCCGCAGGCCGTTGTTGTAGGGCAGCCAGAACGCCAGGAACACCGCCGCCGCGGCCCAGCCCGCGGACTCGCTGCGCCGCACCTGCTGCCCCAGCCGCGGCAGCACCCCGCGGCTGATCAGCAGCCAGCTGAGCACACCGAGGAACAGCGCGGGCAGGCGCACCCACGGCGTGGCCGGTGAGACCTGCACCCACAGCGCGTAGAACTCGTAGAACCAGCCGAACGGCGATTCCGGGTTGGCGAACCAGCGGAAGTAGTTGGTGACGTACCCGGCGTCCTGCGCGGCCCGCAGCATGGTCAGGATGTAGCCGTCGTCGGCCGTCATCGCGCCGATCAGCCACCACACGCCGAGCGCGCCGACGACCACGACGTCCCGGAACTTCAGCCGCCACCAGCCCGGTTGCAGCAGCCGCGGCGCCCGCCGCACCTCCAGCCTGCTCAGCGCCAGCACCGAACCGGCGAACGCGGCCACGGCCAGCACCATCGCGGCGGTCTTCAGCGGTGTCGGCGAGCTGGCGAACCGGTCGTCCACCCGGGCCTCGAACGACAGACCGCGCACGTCGTCGGCCGCGGCGTCCAGCTGCGAGAAGATCCCGGTCAGCTGCGGCCGCCGATCACCATCGACCGAGGCCAGCTGAACACCGCCGACATCGGCCCTGGTGCCGGACTCGTCGGCGCGCACCGAGATCGCGCAGTCACCGCCGGGCAGCGCGGTGGAACCGATCCGCTTCCCGCGCGACCACAGCGTGAGCTCGCCGTCGTCGACCTGCAGGCTCAGGCCCGTCACGCCGCCGTACTTCGACGACGGCGGATTCGTCGCGACCAGCACGGCGGGCCGGTTGCTGCGCGCGTCCAGGCCGCGCGCGGCCGCGCACGGGACCTCCGCGGTGAGCCACAGCGGCGCGTGGGTGACCAGCGGGGCCGACACCGGAGCGGTGCCGTGCGCGGTCGGCCACTTCAGCGTGGTGACGTCGTGCTGCACCGGCAGGAGCGGGACCGCCAGCGCGGCGAGCACCGACAGCAGGCCGAGCACCACGGCCCAGCGCCGGGCCGCTCTCGGCGCGGGATCGCGACGCGTGCTCTCCCCCGATCGCTGACCCACGCGACCGCCACCCCATCCCTGCCGACAAGAAGCCAAATCCCACTGAGCTTAGAGAGGGGCGCGCGCCGACCGACAACCGGAGCAGGAGACGTCACTCCACGCGGCCGAACGCGCACGTCGCGCGACCGGGTGACGCCGGGACTGTGAGCCGGATCTCTGCCGCACCCGTGGGGTTTCCGCCCGAGATCAGCCGATCGTGGCACCGGCGTCACTAGCGTCAGCGACATGACCTTCACGTTGATCAAGGGCGCCTTCCGGATCACCGGCAGTTCACCCGACGGCGATTCGGTCCGCTTCTACCCCACCGACCCGGACACCTTCCGCAAGGCCGGCCTGTCCGTGCGGCTGAACGCCCGCGGTGGCGTCCAGCTCCGATTAGAGGGCATCGACGCCCTGGAGACCCACTACCGGCCGCAGGCGCGCGGCAGCGAGCTCTGGCACCAGCCGGCGGAGCTCGCCGACGCGGCGAGCTCGGCGCTGCTGCAGCACCTCGGGTTCACCAGCGTCGAACGCGACGACGACGGGAGGGTCACCGCCAGCACGCCGGAGGAGGTCTCCGGCCACATCCTCACCCGGTTCGCCGACACCTACGGCCGCGCCGTCGCGTTCGCCTTCCCCGGCCAGCGACCCGGCCGCTCCACCGACGGCGCCGACGTCCGCCTCGATCCCGACGGCCTGCCGAACTCGGCCAACCACGCGCTGCTCGAAGCCGGGCTGGTCTACCCGACGTTCTACTCGAAGCTCTTCGTCGACCTGCGCGAGACGATGGCCGAGGTCGCGGTGGCCGCGCGCGAGGCCCGCCGCGGCGTGTGGGCCGAGGACACCACGCTCGAAGGGCTGCGGTTGCGTTCCCGCGAGCAGCTGCGCGAGGAAGTGGTGCTGCTGCCCAAGCTGTTCCGCCGACTGGTCGACTACCTGGAGCTGGAGGAGTCCGGCGGGGTGTCGCTGAGCGGCTTCTCGCGCTACCTCGACACCCGCGACGACCGCCTGTTCACCGTGCCCACCGGCCACGCCACCGAGCTGGAGACGCTGGTGGAGGTCCGCCGCCAGACCCTCCGCCTGACCGTCGAGCCCGAGCGAATCGTGTTCACCGAAGCCTGACTCCTCGCTCACCGCACTCACCTCGCGTGGCGGTGCAAGCGCCGAGGGTGGGCTGAACGCCTCCCGCGTTTCAGGACGGGGCCTGACCGTCCCCGCGGTACCCGGCCGCGACGTGGTGAGATGGTCCGGTCGAGGGAGCGAGGGGGTGTCATGGCCGACCGCGATGCGGCCGCACCGACGGTGGCGTCCCGGCTGTTCCGGATCCTGGAGGCCTTCTCCCCGGAGCGGCCGTCGCTGACGCTGTCGGCGATCAGCAGGCACAGCGGCCTGGCGCTGACCACCACGCACCGACTGGTCGGCGAGCTCGCCGGCTGGGGCGCGCTGGAACGCGCCGCCGACGGCAGCTACCGGATCGGGCTGCGGATCTACGAGCTGGCGGGGCTGACGCCGCGCGGCACGCTCCTTCGCGAGGTGGCGATGCCGTTCCTCGGCGATCTCTACGAGGCCACCCGCCAGAACGTGCAGCTCGGGGTGCGCGACGGCGACGAGGTGGTCTACGTCGAGCGCATCTCGGGCCGCGAGGCGGTGCCGGTGGTGTCGCGCCCCGGCGGCCGGCTCCCGCTGCACGCCACCGGTGTCGGCCTGGTCCTGCTCGCGCACGCCGACCCCGGGCGGCAGGAGGCGGTGCTGAGCGCGCCGCTGAAGCGGTTCACCGAGCGGACCATCGCCGACGCCCGGCAGCTGCGCCGGACCCTCGCCGACGTGCGCAGGCAGGGCTTCGCGATCAGCGACCGCCAGATCGAGCTGTCGACGCTGTCGGTGGCCGCCCCGGTGCACGACGACACCGACGAGGTGATCGCCGCGCTGTCCATCGTGGTCCCGGCCGACCGCACGGACCCGATGGCCCTGGTCCCAGCGGTCCGGGCCGCGGCCCGAGGCCTCTCCAGAGCCCTCGGCTCCCCCAAGGCCCGAGCCCTGCCTCCAACGGCCCACCTCGAACGGTCCTGACCGGCGCTCGCGCTCGGGCTTCCGGTGAACGGAAAGGGGCGTTCCGCGTCGCTGACCCCGCACCGATCGTGGACCGTGAGGCTGCGGCGGCGGTCACATCGGAGTGCACCGCCGGCAGCAGGTCCGAGGAGGGAATCGGTCGATGCAGATCCAGGTCGGGATCGTCGGAGCAGGGCCAGCCGGGCTCATGCTCTCGCACCTGTTGCACCAGCGCGGCGTGGAGTCGGTCGTGCTCGACACCCGGACCCGCGAGGAGATCGAGGGCACCATCCGGGCCGGCGTGCTGGAGCAGAGCTCCGTGGACCTGATGGTGGAGACCGGCGTCGGCGAGCGCGTCAAGCGCACCGGCATGGTGCACCGCGGGATCGAGCTGCGCTTCGGCGGCCGGGGCCACCGGATCGACTTCGCCGACCTCACCGGCGGCCGCGGCGTGACCATCTACCCGCAGCACGAGGTGCTCAAGGACCTGATCGCCCAGCGGCTGGCCGACGGCGGCGACATCCGCTTCGGCGTCTCCGACGTGCGCGTCGAGGACATCACCGGTGACCGCCCGAAGATCCGGTTCACCCAGGACGGCGCCGAGCAGGAGCTGGACTGCGCGCTGGTGGCCGGTTGCGACGGATCGCGCAGCACCACCCGCTTCCTGATCCCGGCGCCGAACCCGCGGCAGGACCACTTCCGCCAGTACCCGTTCGCCTGGTTCGGCATCCTGGCCGAGGCGCCGCCGTCGTCGGAGGAGCTGATCTACGCCCACCACCGCAACGGCTTCGCGCTGATCAGCACCCGCTCGGCGACGGTCCAGCGGCACTACCTGCAGGTCGATCCCAACGACACCGTCGAGGACTGGTCCGACGACCGGATCTGGTCGGAGCTGCACACCCGGGTGGCGGGCGCGGAGATCAAGGAGGGACCGATCTTCTCCAAGTCGGTCCTGCACTTCCGCAGCTTCGTGTGCGAGCCGATGCAGTACGGCCGGCTGTTCCTGGCGGGCGACGCGGCGCACACGGTGCCGCCGACCGGCGCCAAGGGCATGAACCTCGCGATCGCCGACGTCCACGTGCTCTCCCGCGCCATGGCGGCGTTCTTCGCCGACAGCGACCGCACCGCGCTCGACGCCTACACCGCGACCGCGCTGCCCCGGATCTGGCGCGCGCAGCACTTCTCCTGGTGGATGACCTCGATGCTGCACCGCATGCCCGAGGCCACCGGGTTCGACCTGCACCGCCAGCTCGCCGAGCTCGACACGGTCACCCGCTCCCGAGCGGGCCGGACGCTGCTCGCCGAGAACTACGTCGGCACGCCCTTCGACTGAGCCCTTGCGTGGTTCGGCGACCGCAGCCGCGACACCCGAGGGCACCGGGCTGACGCGTGGCCGCATGCGCCGAAGGCGCACAACCCACCCTCGGCGCTTGCACCGCCGCGGGTTCTCAGACGTCGCCTGGCGAGGACAGCCCGTTCGCCGTGTATTGGTCATGCACGAGAACGGGCTGCCCCAGTCCAGGCGGCGTCCGAGGTTCCGCCACGCGAAACGAGCCTGGAAACCGCAGACTCAGAACGGGTACTGCTGGATGGGTCCCTGGATGGTGACCCACTGGGTCTCGGTGAAGGCTTCGAGGTTCGCCTCCGCTCCCCCGACGCGTCCGCCGTTGCCGGAGGCCTTCACGCCGCCGAACGGGATGTGCGCGTGGTCGCCGACGGTCTGGTCGTTGACGTGCACCAGGCCGCTCGGGATCTGCTTGGCGACCTCCCAGGCCTGCATGGCATCCGCGCTGAGCACGCTGAGCGACAGGCCGTACTCGGTGTCGCGGGCGATCGCGACGGCTTCCTCCACCGCGCTGAACCGCAGCACCGGCGCGACCGGGCCGAAGATCTCCTGGCGGAACGCGGGAGTGTCCGGTCGGACGCGGTCGAGCACCGTCGGCCGGTAGAACAGCCCGTCGTACTCGCCGCCCGCGACCAGTTCCGCGCCGGCCGCGACGCTCTCGGTCACCAGCCGGTGGATGCCGTCGCGCTGCTTGGCGTCGATGATCGGGCCCAGCGCGACGTCCGCGGTGTTCGGGTCGCCGACCGGCAGGTTGCGGGCCTTCTCGGCCAGCGCCGCGACGTAGTCGTCGGCGATGGACTCGTGCACCAGGTGCCTGCCCGCGGCCATGCAGATCTGCCCCTGGTGCAGGAAGGATCCCCACGCGCCCGCCGAGGCGGCGGCGTCGATGTCGGCGTCCGGCAGCACGACGATCGCGTTGTTGCCGCCCAGTTCCAGGTGCGCGCGCTTGAGGTGCGCGGCGGCGGCCTCGCCGACCTTCCGGCCGGCCGCGGTGGAGCCGGTGAAGGCGATGACGCGGGTGTGCTCGTTGGCGACCAGCGCGGCTCCCGCGTCGGCTTCGCCGGGCAGCACCTGGAAGACGCCTTCGGGCACCCCCGCCGCCTCGAAGATCGCGGCCAGCACGAGCCCGCCGCAGACCGCGGTGCGGGTGTCGGGCTTGAGCACCACCGAGTTGCCCAGCGCCAGCGCCGGTGCGACCGCGCGGATCGACAGGATCAGCGGGAAGTTGAACGGCGCGATCACCCCGACCACCCCGGCGGCGACCCGCCTGCTGAAGCTGAGCCGCCCGTCCGCCGCGGGCAGCAGCGAACCGGCCGGGTGCGAGGGCAGGCCGGAAGCCTCGAAGCACTCGTCGGCCGCGGTGCGGGCCTCGATCTCGGCCTTCGGCCGGATCGACCCGGCCTCGCGGACCAGCCAGCCGACGACCTCCTCGGCGTGGTCGGTGAACAGCTGCCCGGCGCGCCGCAGCACGGCCGCCCGCTCGTCGAACGGGGTGTCCTCCCAGAGCCGCTGCGCCGCGGCCGCCTTCGCGCAGGCCTGGTCGACGTCCGCCGGGGTCGCGCGGCCGACGTGGCCGAGCAGCTTCCCGGTCGCGGGCTCGACGACCTCGGCAGGGGTACCGCTGGCCGGTTGCCAGCGCCCGGTGAAGACCTGCTCGGCCCAGCGTTCGGTGTCCAGGATCGTCATGCGTTGGCCTTTCTCCAGCGAGGGATTCACACAAGTGCGGACTGGGCCCGCCCGGTCGCCGGGTGCGAGGTTTCCACTCCCCGCACCACCACGCGACTCAGGCGGGGATGGAACTATTGCGATTTCAATGGAAATCAGACGTCCGATTTCCATTGAAATCGCGCGAAACCCGACGCGCAGTCGGCGTGTCGACCACCCGACACGCCGACGAGCCGCGCAACTTCCATTGAAATCGAAGGTGCGATTTCCATTGAAATCGCGGATCGTCCGGTCTCGGGCGGGGTCTAGCGCGCCGCGGCGGGTTCCGGGACGTGGAACTTCTTCTTGGCCACGATCGCCACCGCTATCGCGCCGATCACACCCGGCACCGCGACGGCGATGAAGTTCTGCTGGAACGGCAGCTCCATGGCCAGCAGCGCGCCGCCGAGCGTGGGCCCGCCGATCGCGCCGATGCGGCCGATGCCCGCCGCCCAGCCGACACCGGTGGAGCGCACCTCGGCCGGGTAGTACTCCACCGCGAACGCGTGGATGATCGCCAGCACGCCGACCGTCGCCGCGCCCGCGACGAACAGCAATGCGTTGAGCACCACGGAGTTCGGGTTGAACGACAGCCCGATCAGCGACAGCGAGGCGAGCATGAAGTACAGCACCAGGGTGTTGCGGTAGGTCCAGCGGTCGGCGAGCCAGCCGCCGACGATGGCGCCCACCATGCCGCCGAGGTTCAGCACCACCAGGTTCCACAGCGCCGAGCCCAGCGGGTAGCCCGCGGTCTGCATCAGCTTCGGCAGCCAGGTGTTGAGCCCGTAGCTGAGCAGCATGCACATCGCGAAGAACACCCAGATCAGCACGTTGTTGAGCGCGTTGCCGCCGGTGAACAGCTGCCGCAACCGCGCCTTGGCCTGCTCCGGGCGCCGCTCCAGCACCACGTCGTCGAGGTCGTCGCGCTCCGGGGCGATCCGGCGCAGCACCACCAGCAACCGCTCGCGGTCGCCGCGGGCGGCCAGGTAGTCGGGCGATTCCGGCAAGTGGCGCACCAGCAGCGGAACCAGCAGCAGCGGCAGGCCGGCCACGTAGAACACACCTCGCCAGGTCCACACCGGCTCGATGTAGATGGCGAAGACGGCCGCCCCGATGCCGCCGACCGAGTAGAACGACGACACCAGCGTGACGAACAGGGCCTTGGCCCGGCGCGGTGCGATCTCACCGGCCATCGCGTTGAAGTTGGGCACCAGCGCGCCCAGCGACACCCCGACGACGAAGCGCAGCGCGCCCAGCACCTCGGGCCCGGTGGCGAAGGCGCACCCGAAGGAGGCGATGCTGGCGATCGTCACGCAGCTGATCATCACCGGCCGCCGCCCGTAGCGGTCGGCCAGCGGCGAGACGAACAGCCCGCCGACGAGCATGCCGACCAGCGCGACCGAGCCGAGCGTCCCGGCGGTGACCGGGTCCATGCCCCACTCGTCCATCAGGTGGGAGATCACGGTGCCGTAGCTGACCATGTCGTAGCCGTCGACGATCATCAGCAGCGAGCACAGAGCCAGGACTTTGAAGTGGAAGCCGTTGAGCCGGGCATCGCCGACCACGGCCCCCGCGGTGTGCTGGGACAATCTGGTTCCTCCGGGTTCCACGAGGTCTTCCAGGCTCGTTCTGCGCAGCGGTGCCGCTGGCGGAACCTCAGCGCCCGCCTGGACTCCGGGAGCCCGTTCTCATGCACGACTAACGGGCGGTCCTCGCCAGGCGAACGCTGAGATTCTCGGTCTGGTGCTCGGACTTTCGCGCGGCCGCGCGGCGCTCAGGGTTCGGTGAGCTCGGTTTCCGCTTCGATCAGGACCGGCTTGCCCGCGCCCAGTGCACCGGTGAGGGCTTCGGTGAACTCCGCACCGGTGCGCACCGAAGTCGCGTCGACGCCGTATCCGCGGGCGATCTGCACGAAGTCGATGCCGGGCACGTCCATGCCGGGCGCCTCGCCGGCGTCGAGGACCTTGGAGAACCAGCGCAACGCGCCGTAGGTGCCGTTCTTCAGGATGACCACGATCACCGGGATGCGGTACCGCGCGGCGGTCCACAGCGCGGTGATGCCGTAGTTCGCCGACCCGTCGCCGATGAGCCCGATCACCTGGCGCCGCTCGTGGGCCAGCTGCGCGCCGACCGCGGCGGGCAACCCGAACCCGAGCCCGCCGGAGGCCGGGAAGAAGTAGCTGCCGGGCTCCGAAAGATCCATCTGCGCCCAGAAGTCGCCGGTCGTCGCGGTGGATTCCTTGACGTAGACGGCATCTTCCGGCGCGTGCTCGCGCAGCAGCGCGAACAGCTCCGCCGGGTTCAGCCGCTCCCCGGCGGAGGCCGCGACCGGGTGCTCCGGCAGCGGGGGCAGCTCCGGTCGGAGGCCGGGCGCGACGGCATTGGCCAGCCGCGCCAGCGCGTCCTTGACGTCGCCGACCAGCGCCTCCCCCACGGGTGCGCGCGCGGCCTCACCGGGATCGCTGGTCAGGTGCACCAACCGGGCGCCCGCGGGCAGGTACTCGCCGGGCACGAACTGGTGGTAGCGGAACACCGGGGCACCGACGACCAGGATCAGGTCGTGTCCGCTCAGCGCGTCGGTGATGCCCTGCACCGACGCGGGCAGCACACCGCGGAAGCCGCGGTGCCGGGTGGGGAACGGGCAGCGCGACGCCGAGGGCGCGATCCACACCGGCGCGCCCAACCGGTCCGCCAGGCGCACCGCGTCGCCGTTGGCGCGCTCTGCGTCGACCTCCGGGCCCAGCACCAGCACCGGGCGCTCAGCACCGTCGAGCGCCGCGGTCAGCTCGGCCAGCTGCGAGTTGCTGAGCGATCCGGCGCTGCTCGTCCTGCGCGCGAGCAGGTGCTGCGCCTCCGCAGGGGCCTCCTGCGCCCAGTCGTCGTAGGGCACCGAGACGTACACCGGCCCCTTGGCCGGCAGGTTCGCGATGTGGATGGCGTGGCTGATCGAGCGCGGCACGTCCTGCGCGCAGGCCGGCTCGCTGCTCCACTTCACCAGCGGTTTGGGCAGCGCGGGCGCGTCGACGTTGGCGAGCATGACCTCCTGGCCGATGGTCGAGCGCACCTGCTGCCCGGCGGTGATGATCAGCGGGCTGTGCGAGTACACGGAGTTGGTCAGCGGGCCGAGCGCGTTGCCGGTCCCGGCCGCGGCGTGCAGGTTGACCAGCGCCGGGCCGCCGCGGGCCTGCGCGTAGCCGTCGGCCATCGCCAGCACCGCGCCCTCGTGCAGGCCCAGCACGTAGCGGAAGTCATCCGGCATCCCGGCCAGGAACGGCAGTTCGTTGGAGCCCGGGTTGCCGAAGATCGTCGTCAGGTCGTGCGATCGCAAGAGTTCGTAGGTCACGTCGCGCACGTCGGCCATGGATGTTCGCTCCCCTGTCGGTGATGCCCGCCACCATAGGGAGCGCAGTGCTCATGGTCCTAATGAATGCTGTTGATCCTGACATGCGCGGAATCTATTCTCGCTGCGTGGTCGACGTGGACCTGAACCTGATGAAGACCTTCGTGCTGCTCTACGAGACGCGCAGCGCCACCCGGACGGCCGAGGCGCTGTTCATCACGCAGCCGTCGGTGAGCCACGCGCTGCGGAGGCTGCGCCGCCAGTTCAACGACGAGCTGTTCACCCGCTCCCCCGACGGCCTCGCCCCGACCGAGATCGCCGAGCGCATGTACCCGCGCCTGCAGCAGGCGCTGGAGGTGATCGAGGAGACGGTGTCGGGGGCGGGCCGGTTCGACCCGGCCACCTCGCAGCGGACGTTCCGGATCTGCGCCACCGACCTCGGCGAGATCAGCCTGCTCCCGGCGATCCTGGCCCGGCTGGAGCGCGAGGCGCCGAACTGCGCGGTCGAGGTACTGCCGCTGGACATGGCGGCCGTTCCTCGGCACCTGCGCCAGGGCCGGGCCGACGCGGTGATCTGCACTCCCCGCATCGACGCCCCGGACCTGCAGCGCGACGCCCTGTTCCAGGAGCGCTACTTCGGCCTCCGGGCCCGCGCGCACCCGCGCATCGGCGATCACCCGACGCTGGCGGAGTACCTCGGGGAACGGCACATCGTGGTCGATCCGGCGGCCGGGCACGTCGACGCCGACATGGAGCTCACCCGGCTCGGGCACCGCCGCGAGGTCGCCGCCCGGGTACCGCACTTCACCGCGCTGCCCGAGCTGCTGGCCCGGACGCACTACCTCTCCGCGGTGCCCAGCGGCGTGGCCGGGCTGTTCACCCGCTCGTCGGAGGTGGCGACCTTCCGGCTGCCGTTCGAGATCCCGACGGTGGAGGTGTCGCTCTACACCTACCGGCGAGCGCTGCCCGCGCCCGGCACCGACTGGCTTCGCGAGCTCATCCGGAACACCCTGCGACGGGAGCCGGAACCGTCCACTTGAGACGGAACCGGCTCAGGCGGCGACCCGGTTCGGCGCGACGTCGGCGGAGTGGCGCCGGACGTCCAGCAGGTAGCCGACCCAGAAGCCGACCACGCCCGCACCGACGACGGCCAGCGCTCCAACAGCACGCACCATGGGAGTTCCCCTTCTCCGCGACGCCGGATCCCCTGACCCCGGCCCACCAGGTTCGTCCCGATGCTGAACCCGCCGGATGGCAGCGCCGTTGCACCGACGATAACTCCCGGTGAAACGGCCGACCACACCGCCCCGCACCAGTCCGGCCACGCTGCGCAACCCTCCACTGAGGACTCCTGCGCGACCGGGTGACGCCCGGTCAGCCCGCGAGCAGACCCGGCCCGAACGTCAGCTCCGCGCTCCGGCGAGCCTCGCCGGTGGCGGAATCACCGAGGTAGAACCACGTCGACATGGTGCGTTCACCGAGGTCGAAGACGGTGCTCCAGAGCGTCCGCAGCGGCACGCCGCCCGTCTCGTCACCGGATGCGAACCCGACCTCGTCGAGCATCTCCCGCAACCGCTTGCCGGAAAAGCCGGATTCCGCGGTGCGCTCCCGCAACGTGCGGTAGCGGTAGTGGCTCAACATGGTGTTGTCGGTATCACGCGCTCCTTGCTCGTGCAGGTAGTGATTCGTCAGGCACAGGGCGTCCCCGTCGATGTCGAAGATGTGCTCGGCGCCACCCGGACCGCGCTCCCAGACGAAGGCGTCACCCGAGGCGTCGGCGATCAGGTAGTGCAGCGGCGCACCCAAGTCGTAGTGCTTGGCGGCCAGCAGCGCACGCCGGGCCTCGTCCGCGGTGGCGCAGGTGTCCAGCACGAAGCGCGGCAGCTGGATCGGCGACAACCCGACCTGCGGACCGGCTTGCACTGGCGCGCCCAGGGTTTCGGCATTCGCGATCAGCAGCGCGACCGCGAGCCCGTGCTCGTTGATGCCCTCCGTGCAGCCGTCGAGCTCGTTCATGGTCAGCACCGTCGACGCCGGGCCGTCGTCGGGGACGAGGCTGAGCACGTAGGGCCGCGAGGCCATCGGCAACTCACCCGAAGCCGGTCCGCCGGAGTTCTCGCCCGAGACGAACGCGAAGAGCTCGGTGGCGCTCGTGGTGAAGAAGTCGTAGTTGCGGCCGAACAACCCGCGCCCCTCCTCCGTCGCCGAAGGGCTCAGGAAGGTCGCCGAGCAGCCCGAGCCGGTCGGCAACCCGGAGAGGGCGTCGAAGTGGAACCGCCCGGCGTCCAGGCCGAGCGACTCGGCCGCGCCGAGCATCCGCTCGTGGTGCTGCGGCCAGTACCGCTCGAACCACGCCAGCCGGGCGCGCACCCGGACCGGCTCAGCGGGCACCGGCGCCCAGCCGTAGGTCGCGGCCGCTTCGGCGGCGAGTTCGGCACCCACCTCCCGCCCCGAGCCCGAGACGGTGACCTTGCGGACGGTCGTGAAGTCACCCTCGCCGCCGGCGACGATCTGCCGGGTGATGGTCATCCTGACACTCCTATGTACGGCGTACTCATTCAGGCCGGAACAGTACCGCAAGCCGCACGAACCTGACGACAACTCATATATTTTCCGGAATAACCAGCTACTTCACCGCAGTTCGGCGAGCTAGTGCACTAGAGCGATCACCTAGTGCACTAGTACGATTCCGGGCATGCCGCACCTGGACGAGGAACCGCCGTACCGCCGGATCGCCGCAGCGATCCAGCAGCGAATCGCCAGCGGTGAGCTGCGCCCCGGCGAGCACGTGCCCTCCACCCGGGAGATCACCCGCGAATGGGGCGTGGCGATGGCGACCGCCGCGAAAGCGCTCGCGGAGCTGCGCAACGCCGGGCTCGTCGAAACCCGCCCGGGCGCGGGCACGATCGTGCGCGCGCCGGCCGCCGCGGTACGCCGCCCGCGCACTCCGGCGGCCGCCCCGACCCGCGAGCGCATCGCGGCGGCCGGGATCGAGGTCGCCGATGCCGAAGGCGCCGGTGCCGTGTCGATGCGGCGCATCGCGGCCGAGCTCGGCGTCGCGCCGATGTCGCTGTACCGGCACGTCGCGAACAGGGACGAGCTGCTGCGCGCGATGTTCCGGGCCGTGTTCCGGGAACGGCCGCTCCCGGAAACCCCACCGAGGGGATGGCGGGCGCAGCTGGAGCTCGTCTGCCGCCTGCAGTGGGAGCTGTTCCGGGACCACCCGTGGCTGGCGGGCGTGCTGTCGCTGACCAGACCGATGCCGGTCCCCGAGGCGATGGCGCACACCGAGTGGACGTTGCGCGCGCTGGAGGGTCTCGGGCTGAGCCGGGTGGAGACCGCCCGGGAGGCCCTGGCACTTCCGGCGATGGTGCGCGGCCTGGCGCTCTCCCGGGAGTTCGAGGCCGAAGCCGAAGGCAGCACCGGGGTGGGCGCGGATCAGTGGTGGGCGTCGCGGCAGGATGAGGTCGACAGCGTGTTCGCCACCGGCCGCTTCCCGCTGCTGGCCCGGCTAGAGGCCGATCCCGCCGGCGATCTCGACGGCACCTTCGAGCACGCCCTCGCACGCAACCTCGACGGGTTGGAGGCGCACGTGCGGCGGAACGTCAGCGCAGCTCGACCGGTCCGGTAGTGCCCTCGATCTCGGCCCGAAGCACCGGGGCGTCGGAACGGGTGAGATCCAGGTGCGCGCCGACGGCCCGAAGATCCGCGCCGACGGCCTCGGGATCCGGGTGCTCGGCGCGCAACGAGAGCAGCCGCACCTGCGGCAGGCCCGAGTCCACCGGGTGCGGGGCGCTGCCCCAGTCGATGAGGAACGGGACCAGCCCGTGCCGGGGATTGGGTTCGCGCTTGGCCAACCGCCACTCCAGCAGCCGGCCGTCCGGGGTGCGGCGCGACATCGGCCGGGCATCACCCGGGTCGTGCCCGGCGGCGCGGGCGTCGGACACCGCGCGGTCCAGTCCTGTGGTGCTGATCGCCCAGGTGACCAGGCGCGGGACGGTCAAGGTGGCCAGCCCGAAGGTGTTCGGCGGGCGCGTCGCCTCCGGATCCGGTCCGATGATCTCCAGGTAGGCCCGGCCGCCGAGGCCGAGCAGGTAGTTGCGGGTGCCGTTGTCCGGGTGCCGCCCGCCGGGCACCGGATCGACGCCCAGCAGCTCCGCGACCGCGCGCACCCCGGCGAGCAGGTCCGGCACCCCGTACACCAGGTGGTCCAGCCGCGGTTCGACGTTCGTCATCGGCACCTCCCGAAAGCTCCGCCTCCGATCCCACCACTCGCCGCCGGGAAGATCAACGGATCGGCCCGGAGACCGCCTAGGCTGCCACGCATGAGCTCCCCCGACGACTTCGCGCCGCCACCGATCCCCGCTCCGACCGCAGATCTGACCAGCGGGCCGCCGCTGCACGACGCGTGCCTGCCGCTGCGCGCCCTGGTCGGCGTGTGGCGCGGCCGCGGCGAAGTGGACTACCCGACGATCGACGGGCCGTACCGGTTCGGCCAGCAGCTCACGATCTCCCACGACGGACGGCCGTTCCTGCGCCACGAGGCGCGCGCCTGGCTGCTCGACGCCGACGGCGCGGTGCTCCGCCCGGCAGCGTGGGAGACGGGCTGGTGGCGCCCGCAGCCCGACGGAACCCTGGAGCTGCTGCTGTCCCACATCACCGGGATCCAGGAGCTGTTCTACGGCCGAGCGGCGGATCAGCGCTGGGAACTGGCCACCGACTCGGTGGTCCGGACCGCGACCGCCAAGGACGTCAGAGCCGCTCGACGCAGCTACGCCCTGACCGAGGACGACGTGCTCGACTACGCCGAACACCGCGAGATGGTCGGCGTGGCCATGACACCGCACGTGTCAGCGCGCCTGCACCGCACCAGCTAGTCACGGCGTCGGCCAGCCGTTCGCGACCCATAAACCGCTGAGTCCCTTGGCTCGTGTTCACAGCAGCGACCCCGACGATCAACGTGCTCAGACCACGGGAGCGGCCGCATGCGCCGCAGGCGCATAACCCACCCACGCCACTTGCACCGCCGCGGGTTCTCAGACGTCGTCTGGCGAGGACAGCCCGTTCGCCGTGTATTGGACATACATCAGAACGGGCTCCCGCAGTCCAGGCGGCGTCTGAGGTTCCGCTACCCGCACCGCCACGCAAAACGAGCCTGGAAACCCTGGAAACGCGCGAGAAGGCCCCGCACCGTAGTGCGAGGCCTTCGTCGTCGGCTACCCGTGACGCGGTTGCGGAACGGGTCGGTTCACCGAACTCAGACGGTGCGGACGCCCGCGGCCTGCGGACCCTTCGGGCCCTGGCTGACCTCGTAGGTGACCTTCTGGTCCTCTTCGAGGGTGCGGAAGCCGCGGGAGTCGATGGCCGAGTAGTGGACGAACACGTCCGGGCCACCGTCGTCCGGAGCGATGAAGCCGAAGCCCTTCTCCGAGTTGAACCACTTCACGGTTCCCTGTGCCATGCTCTTCTCTCCTTCTGGGAGCCGGTACTACATCAGGCAGTCACACTGCGTAACCGCCTGGGTCGCGGATCTCGAACGGCGACTTCTCCAGCTTCAACCAGATAGCAGCACGCCCGCATCACCATCCTGCGAGTGTGCGCGAAACACGACCCCAGAAAAATACGACCGAGGTAGACACTACACGCTTCGACAAGATCGCGCTGCTGTCGATCCGCGAGCGTGTCGCAGCCAACAACGCGGCCCCGCCACCGCTCCTACCTCGGGTTTTCCCCGCACACCCGGGTAGATCGACTTCGCCGCGGACCGCTCGCGCGGGCGACACCGGACGCCGCCTTCAGCTCTCGGCGAAACGAACGTCCCCCGGATGGCCGCAGGAACCCGGCGGGGAAGTTTCACTCGAACCGGGAGGGGTCACCCGCGCCGTGCCGGACGACCTCTGGTTCGGGGCCGGAGAAGTCGACCACCGTGGTCGGCTCGGTGCCGCAGTCGCCGGAGTCGATCACCGCGTCCAGCACGTTGTCCAGCTCGTCCTTGATCTGCCAGCCCTGGGTCATCGGCTCATCCTCGCCCGGCAGCAGCAGGGTGCTGGAGAGCATCGGCTCGCCGAGCTCGGCCAGCAGCGCCTGCACCACCACGTGATCCGGGATGCGCACGCCCACCGTCTTCTTCTTCGGGTGCAGCAGCCGGCGCGGCACCTCCTTGGTGGCCGGCAGGATGAAGGTGTAGCTGCCCGGGGTCGAGGCCTTGATGGCGCGGAAAACCGCGTTGTTGATGACCACGAACTGGCCGAGCTGGGCGAAGTTCTGGCACACCAGCGTGAAGTGGTGCCGGTCGTCGAGGTGCCGGATGGAGCGGATGCGCTCCATGCCGTCCTTGTTGCCCAGCTGCGCGCCGAGGGCGAAGCAGGAGTCGGTCGGGTAGGCGATCAACCCGTCCTCCCGGAGGATGTCCACCACCTGCCCGATGGCGCGCCGCTGCGGGTTGTCCGGATGCACGTCGAAGTACTTCGCCATGGTCAGAGCTTAGATCCTCGCCGCGGGGACCAGCCGCCCGACGGCGGCGGGTGTCAGAGCAGGCCGCGCTTGGCCGCCTGGACGCCGGCCTGGAAGCGGGTCGTGGCGCCGAGCTGGTCGAGCAGGGCCGCGATGCGGCGCACCACCGTCCGCCGGGAGAGGTCGAGGCGGCGGGCGATCGCCTCGTCGGTCGCGCCCGCGGCCATCAGCGTGATGATGCTGCGGTCGCGGTCGGAGAGCTGGTCCTGCTTGCGCTCGGCGGCGACCGGCAGCGCCAGCGTCCACAACGTCTCGAACAGCCCGCACAGCGCGTTGAGCAGGCCCGAGGAGTGCACGACCAGCGCACCTTCCAGGCCGGTGCGGTCGGGTTCGGGGACCAGCAGGGCGATCTCGTCGTCGCCGATGGTCAGCTTCACCGGCAGCTCGGCGAGCAGCCGGACGTGCTCGCCGAGCTCGGCCATCCGGGTCATCGCGGTGAACAGGCCCGGGTCGTCGTAGACGTTCTGGCTGTACACCGTCCGGTAGCGCACTCCGGCGGCCATCCGCCGGGACTGGATCTCCTCCTGCGCGCGGAAGTTCTGCGGCGTGCTCCGGTACGGCGGGCGGTCCAGCCAGCGGACCTGCTCGACAGCGCGCTCCTGCAGCCGGGTGGTGAGCGTGATCAGCCGGGCCGGGTGCCCGACCGGTTCGACGTGCCTGGTCCAGCCCGCGCCGCGCTGCGCCTGGTGGTAGAGGCGGTCGAGTTCCGCGCCCGCCCGCCACAGCTCGCGCCGCCTGGCCTCCTCCGAGCGCAGCGCTGCCGACACCGCCCGCTCCGGCGGGGCCGCCTCCCAGAGCCCGGAGTCCTCGACGACCAGGTCCAGTTCGGCCAGCTCCACCAGCGCCTTGGCCACTTCCGCGGCCGCCAGCCCGGTGTCGCGCACCAGCAGTTCCGGGGACAGGCGTCCCCGGGTGGTGAGCGCGCGGTACACGCGCCCCTGGTCGCTGTCGGCAGCGAGGACGTCGAGCACGTGGACCTTCCAGCGGAGCGGGACGATCTTCGCACGGCAGCCTAGAACGCCTGGTCGAAGGCGGTCAACGAAGCGCCGGGGTGGCGCAGATGCGCGATGGCCCAGGTGAGCCAGCTCGCGGCTATGGCGCTCGGCTGTTCGATCCCGGCAGGATTCGCGTCGAATCCCAACATCAAGTTCGTGCAACGAGTTGCTGATTCACCGACTCATCGGTAACCGCCGGGGGGCTCGTCGTCCAGGAGGCAGGATGTTCTCATCGAAGCTCGCGGCGTCGGCGGCAGCCCTCACGCTGCTGGTCACCGGCGCGGCCGCCGCGCCCGCCACAGCTCTGTCGCCCGCAGCGTCACCAACTCCGGCCGCACCGGTCGTCCGGCCCTCCGGCGAGCACGTGCTCGACGTGGACTACCAGGTCCAGGAGACCGGCTACTGGTGCGGGCCCGCGGCGACGCGGATCGCGCTGTCGGCGCGCGGGATCTACCGCAGCCAGGCAGATCTGGCCGCCGAGCTGGGCACGCACACCGGCGGCACCGACTGGATCGGGCAGGTCACCAGGGTGCTCAGCGGGTACGCGGGCTGGTACGAGACCAAGGAGATGCCGAACGATCCGCCGACGCAGGAGCAGAAGGACCTGCTCTGGAACGACATCGTGGTGGACATCGACAACGGCTACCCGATCGTCGCCAACATCGTCGCACCGCCCGGCAACCAGCCGCCCGGGTACCCGCCGGACCAGACGATCTACCACTACTTCACGGTGATCGGCTACAACGACGTCGACCGCACGGTGCTGATCGCCGACCCGGCGTCCTTCGGCGGCAACCAGATCTACTGGCTGACCTTCGACCAGCTCGCCTCGCTCATCCCGCCGAAGGGCTACAGCGCCTGACCGAGCTCCGGGCCCGGCGGCGCCACTCCCCCAGCGACCGCCGGGCCCGGTACCCACCTCGGTTCCCGGGTCCGGCCGCCTCATCCGCTACGGCTTCGGGCATTCCTTCCACTGGAAGTGGTAGGTGGTTTCGATGTTGCCGTCGGTGGAGTCCATCGACATGAAGCTCGTCTTCGACGGATCCGAGGTGCCCGCGTCCACCCGCAGTTCGGTGTTGATGTTGAAGTTGCGCTGCTCACCGCACGGCTTGTAGACGATCGCGCCGACCTCGGTGGAGTCGGTCACCTGCCAGTTGTCGCTCATCGGACCCGAGAAAGGCGTCTGGAAATAGCTCGTCTCCGGCATTCCCTGGAAGTAGTAGCTCGCCTTCTCCAGCCCGCTCGCACCCGGTTCGAGGTGGGCGAAACCGCGGTAATCGGCGCTGGCGATGCCGTAGGTGAACCCCTGCGGAATGTTGACGATCAGGTTGAGCTGGCAGTTCTTGCGGAAATCGGTGGGATCGGCGTCCCCGCCCACCTTCGCCAGGTAGTCGCTGTAGGTCACGGTGAACGAGGTGTTGTCCGGGGACACCGCGACCGCGGCGGTTCCCGCCCGGCATCCCGAACCGTTCACCGTCGCGACGTCGATGGTGATCTCACCGGTAGGTGGTGGAACGTCGTAGCCGGCCGGAGCGGAAAACGCGGTCATGGCCGTCAGGGCAGCAATCGATAACGCAGCGAACATGACGAACGCCCTTCGTGGGAAGCGAACAGACAAGTTTGCACTGCAGTGAAACTGCGCTGAGATTAGCGGTGAACGCGGTCGGCGCACGCCTCTGAACGGGTTAAACCGCGGTTTCTGCGAAAACTGTTATCCCGCCCCGAAAAACGGGGATCGACGGCCGGATCAGGAGCAGGTGGCGAGCATTTCGCGCAGCGCGCTCTTCTCCTCCTGGGTCACCGTCAGGTCGTAGCCGCGCTTGACCTCGATCCACTTGGTCGCGTAGTCGCACCAGGCCGCCCGCTCCGGCTTCCACTGCGACGGGTCCTGGTCGCCCTTGCTGCGGTTGGAGCTGGCGTCGACCGCGACCAGCTGCGGCAGGTCCATGTCGTTGGCGAACTGCTCGCGGCGCGCGTCGTCCCAGCTCTTGGCACCGCTGCGCCAGGCGTTGGCCAGCGGCACCATGTGGTCGATGTCGATGTCCGAGGCATCGGTCAGCTGCTGGCCGGTGTACTCCGAGACCCAGGTGCCCGACACCGATTCGCAGGAGTTGTTGGTCTTGACGTTCTGCCCGTCGCGGGCGAGCACCGCTTCCCGGGTGTTGCAGTTCTTCCCGGCCTCCGGCTGCGACGTCCAGTGCTTGAAGCGCTCGCGCGAGTAGCCGTCCATCGTGCCCGACGGCGCGACCCGGAGTTGTTCGAGCTGGTCGGCAGCGGCGCCGGTGGGCTGGCTGCCGCGAGCGTCGTCGAGCAGGCCGGACTCGAACACCACCCACATCAGCGCCAGCAGCACAGCCGCCACGATCGACATCCACACCGATTTCTTAGCAACGGCCCCGCTCAAGGTCTTCTCCCGGCTCGATGACGTCTCCGCGATCATTCGATCATCCGGTGCGGTGCGGGTTCACTCCGCCAGCCGGGCAATGTGGCCTGGCACACGGGCGGTACTGCTCCGCCTCTCCGCGATTCACAGCGGTGGTCGCGTCCCGGGCGAACTCGCGTTTCGCGGTTTCTCGTGGCCGGTTTCCGTCGCGTTCCCCTGTTGTGCGGCCGAGCAGCGCCAAGGACTGCTCATGCCTTCTTCGGTTCGATGACCGTGTAGCGGGGGACATAGCGCAGCAGGAGTCCGGCGCCGAGCAGGCCGAGGGCTCCCATGCCCGCGCCGGCCAGGCCGACGCCCAGCAGCGCCGTCATCCCGGAGATGGTGAGCGGGCCGACCGCCTGGCCGAAGTCGGCGGTGAAGCGCCAGGCGCCGAGGAACGGTGCCGGCCCGGGTTGCGGGGCCAGGTCCGCGCCGAGCGTCATCAGGATCCCGCTGCTGGTCCCGTTCGCCAGCGCCAGCAGCACCGCGACGGCTGCGAAGGTGGGCACGTCGGTCACCGCGAACAGCAGGAAGTGCCCGGCGGCCAGGCCGACCATGGAGGGCACCGCGGCCCAGATCCGCCCGAACCGGTCCATGATCTGGCCGGAGGTATAGGACAGCGCGAAGTCGATCCCGCCCGCGACGCCGATGATGACGGCCGTCGTCGACGGCGGGAGCCCGGCGGCGACCGCGACCAGCGGGAGCACGACCATCCGCGACGCGCGCAGGCCGCCGATGAGCGCCGCGCAGGTGCCCATCCGCAGCAGCACAGCCCGGTGCCGAACCAGCGTGCCGACCAGTCCCTGGTGGCCGTGCTCGGTGTTGTCCGCCTCCGCGGTGCCGAGGTCCTTGGTGCACAGCAGCAGGACGACGGTGGCCGCGGCGAAAGCGATGTGCAGCAGGAAGACCGCACGCTCGTCCGGGGTCAGCAGGAGCACGAGCGCGGAGAGGAAGGGGCCGATGAAGTAGCCCGCGCGGAACAGCCCGCCGAGCACGCTCAACGCCCTGGCCCGGTAGCGCAGCGGCACGGTGGTGGTGATGAACGCGTGCCGTGCCAGCGCGAAGACCGCCGTGGCCAGGCCGACCACGAACACGCTCGCGCCGAGCATCCACGGGCTCGTCGAGAAGTAGCAGCCGAGCAGGCCCAGCACCGACACGACCGCGGCGCCGATCATCGCGGTGCGCTCGCCGAGCCGGTGCACGAGAACGCCGCTGGGCACGTCGCCGACCAGCTCGCCGACCATGAGCATCGCGGCGATCAGCCCGAGCACGCCGAGGTTCGCGCCCTGATCAGCGGCGATGAGCGGGATCATCGGGATGATGGCGCCCTCGCCGGTGGCGAACAGCAGGGTCGGCCCGAACGCCGCGAGCGCGACCGTCCTGAGTTCGAAGGGCCGTTCGTCCACCTGCACTCGCCGCACCACTCCTCGCAGAGCACGCCCGGGACCGGGCCGGCTCAGCTTGCCAGACCGCACTCGCGTTCACGGCGAGAGATCGGTCACGGGCAGACCGGTTCCGGGTCCTGGCCGGGCAGGTGGATGGAGCGCTCCTCCGCGGTGAAGTCGCGGTCGATCGACCGGCAGATCCGCGCGGCGAGTTCATCGCGGCCCGGCAGCGCCACGTCCCACAGCCGCGTCGTCCCGTCGAAACCGGCGCTCGCCAGCGTGCGGTTGTCGGGGCTGAACGCCAGCGCCCGCACGATGCCGGAGTGACCGGTGAAGGTGGCGCGCTCCTGGCCGGACACCGACTCCCACAGCCGCACGGTGCCGTCGGCGCCCGCCGTGGCGATGGTCCGCCCGTCCGGGCTGAAGACGACGGCCTGCACCGCTTTCTCGTGGCCCACCAGCGTGTAGCGCGGGCGCATCGAAGCCAGATCCCACAGCCAGGTCGTGTGGTCGCTGCTCGCCGTCGCCAGCGCGCTGCCGTCCGGGCTGAAGGCGACCGAGTCGATTCCGCCCCACTGGCCTTCCAGGACGCCGAGCTCCTGGCCGGTCCCGGCGTCCCACAGCCGCGCGGTCCGGTCGTCGCCCGACGTCGCCACCGTCCGACCGTCCGGGCTGAACGCCACCGATTTCAGGCCCTTCGAATGTCCTTCCAGGACGTGCACCTCTCGCCCGGTGCCCAGATCCCACAACCGCGCGGTGCCGTCGCTGCTCGCCGTCGCCAGCGCGCTGCCGTCCGGGCTGACCGCGGCGGCGGTGACGTCGTCGCGGTGGCCTTCGAAGACGCGCAGCAACCGGCCGGATCCGGTCTCCCACGCCTTGGCCGTCCCGTCGTCGCCGGTGGTGATCAGGTGTTGTCCGCCGGGGCCGAAGGTCACCGCCCACGGGTTGCCGTCGTGGCCTTCGAAGCTGCGCCGCTGCTGCCCGGTGCCCGGGTCCCAGACGCGGACGGAATCGTCGTCGCTCGCCGTGGCCAGTGCCCTCCCGTCGGAGCTGAACGCCACGGACTTCACGCGTTCGTCCTACTCCGCCAGCATCAGGCGGGGCTCTCCGGCGCGCGCCTCCCAGAGCCTGGCCGTGCCGTCCACCGCGGCGGTCGCCAGGGGCGCACCATCAGGGCTGAAGGCCGCCCAGGCCACGGCGCCGTTGTGGCCGGTGAGGGCACGGCGCTGACGTCCGGATTCGACGTCCCACAGCCGGGCGACGCGGTCGTCGTCGGTGGTCACCAGCGTCCTGCCGTCCGGGCTGAAGGCGGTTCGCAGCATGCTGCTGGCGTTGCCGCCGGTGAGGATGTGCAGCTCCTCCCCCGTCCCGACGTCCCACAGCCGGGCGCTGGTGTCGAGGCTGGCGGAGGCCAGGGTCTTGCCGTCGGGGCTGAACTCCATCGAGAAGACGTAGGTGAAGTGACCGGTCAGAGCTGCGCGCTCCTGGCCGGTTTCCAGGTCCCACAGGCGAATCCTGTGGTCGACACCTGCCGCGGCCAGCATCCGCACGTCCGGGCTCAACGCCACGGAGAACACCTCGACGCCGGTGTCCCCGACGAGGGCGCGCTGCCGACCGGTCTCGACGTCCCACAGCTGCGCGGTGCCGTCGTTGTTCGCCGTCACCAGCGTCCGGCCGTCGCCGCTGAACGCGATCTCCAGCGCTCCCCGGCCGTGCACGGTGAAGCTCCGCAGCTGCCGACCGGTTCGGGAGTCCCAGATCCGGGCGGTGCCGTCACCGCTCGATGTCACCACCACCGTGCCGTCACCGCTGAACTCGACGTTGTTCACGGTGCTCTCGTGCCCGCGCAGGAGCGCGCGCTGGCGGCCGGATCCGACGTCCCAGATGCGGGCGGTGCGGTCCTGCCCGGCGGTGGCGAGCACGCTGTTGCCGGGGCTGAACGCCACCGCGTTCACCTCGCCCGCGTGCCCGCGCAGGATGTGGCGCTCCCGCCCGGATCCTGTCTCCCACAACGACGTTCCGCCCTGTTCGCCCGCGGCCGCCAGCAGCCTGCCGTCGGTGCTGTAGGCCAGCGCCTTGGCGTTGCCGCCGTGCAGGTCCAGCCGCTTGCGCAGCGGGGAGTCGGCGAATGCCTGGAGAGCGGGCGAACCTTCCGCGGTGGAGTCGTCGGTCCGGTGCGCTTGTACCGCCAGGAGCGCGGAGAGGTCTGGGGACGTTTCGCGCAGGGCGGCCGACTGCGCGGCCAGTTGGCGGGCCTGGGCCTCGCGCTGCGCGGTACCGGCCAGCTGGGATTGCCAGAGCGCGAGGCCGGTGGCGACGAGCGAGACGACGAGCAGGCCCGCGAGCAGCCTGTTGAGCCGGCGGGTCCGGCGGGCGGTGGCCTGCCAGCTCTGGTGGCTGGCGGTCAGGAACTCGGCGATGTCCGCGGGCAGCGAGCGTTCACCGGCCCAGTCGATGCCTTCCGAAAGCGCCGTCCCGGCGAGGAGATCACCGGGCTGGCCGCTGAGCCGGTGGCGCTGCCGCTGTTCGGCCGCGCGGTGCAACCAGACCTGGAAGCGGTGGTCGTCGGCCACCCAGCGGCGGAGGTCGGGCCAGTCGCGCAGGAGCGCGTCGTGGATGAGCTCCGCCGTCGGTTCCGGTGGCCGCCCGGGACGCGGCGTGCTGCCGGTGGTGATGATCCGGTAGCGGGTGAGCGCGGCCAGCACTTCGTCGACCGCGGTGTCCGCCGGGCCCGCTGCGAGTGCGCGCAGGGTGCTGATGGACAGCTGCCGGCGGGTGGCGGGGATGGCGTGCGCGTCGTCGGCGGGCCGCACGAGTGCGGTCAGCATCCGCCGCGCGACCGTGCGGTGGCGGGCCGGGAGCTGGGCGAGGGCGGTGTTGCACCAAGTGGTCAGCGCACCGGTCACCGCGCCGATCCGCTGGTAGGCGTCGTGGGTGAGCCTCCCGTCCTCACGGCGCTGCCACAGCTGCCGCAGGGCGAGTTCCAGCGGCGGCAGCAGGGTGACCGGTGCTCGCCGGTCGGGGTCGGCCGAGCAGAGGTCGTCGACGATCCGCTCGACCAGCCCGGTCTCGATGCCGATCCCGGCCGCTCGCGCGGGCCCGCCGATGATCTCCAGCAGTTCCGGGACGCGCAGCGCGGCCGGGATGTTCACCAGTCCGGGCGTCGCGGCGGCCAGCAGCTGCGGGAGCATCGCCGCCAGCTGCGGGTAGAAGTCGTCGCGCATCACCAGGAGCACGCTCACCGGAGCGCCGGAACCGATCAGCGCGACGAGCTGCCCGGCGGCGCGATGGCGCAGGTCCGGCGGCTGGGTGAGCAGTTCCTCGAACTGGTCCACGACCAGCAGCAGGCGGTCGCGATCGGCCTCGGCGAGACGGCGATCGGCGCCGGCGAGCTCTCCGCCGCCGGGCAGCCCGGCGCGCTCCAGCTCGGCGGGCAGGTCGGTTCCGGGCCGCACGACCACCGGGAGCCAGCGATCGCTGCCGGGCAGCGCGCCGCGGCTGAGCGCCGGGAGGACTCCGGCCTGCACGAGCGAGGACTTCCCGCCGCCGGACGGCCCCAGCAGCAGCACCGCCCGGCTGCGCCGCAACGCGGCCCGCACCTCGCCCACCGCGTCGTCGCGGCCGCGGAACCACTCGGCGTGCTCGGCGGTGAACGGTTCCAGCCCCAGGTACGGGCAGACCTCGCGCACGGCCAGCTGCGGAACGACTTCCCGCAGGACTTCGGCGGGCGTGGCGTAGGCGATCCCGATCCCCTTGAGGTGCTCGTCGGGCGATGCGATCGCGGTGACCATGCCGATCACCAGCCCGGTCCGCTCGTCCACCACCGGACCGCCGCTGAACCCGCTCGTCAGGTCGTTGGCGCCGGTCAGCTGCAGCAGGCGCCCGGGGAGCGGGTCGGCGGCGGTGCCGTAGCCGAAGTGCCCGTCCGGCGGCGCTTGGGCGGGGAAGCCGAACGAGGACACCGGATGGCCCTGGCAACCGGCGGCGGATCCCAGCGCCAGCACCTCTGCTCCGGGTGGAACACCGGCCAGGTGCAGGACTGCGACGTCGTCGGACTCCGGTGCGCGCCAGCGCTCGGCCACGACTTCGGCGGGGAGCCGCGGTGCGCCGCGCAGGTGCGGGAACACCAGCTCGACCCGCTCACCCGGCCCCGCTCCGACCGCGCGGACCACGTGCGCGCAGGTGACCGCGACGCCGTCCCCGACCAGGAAGCTCGCCCCGGCGACTGCACCGCCGCCGGTCACCACCTGGGCCACCGAAGCGGCCAGCGCCGCACGCCCCGCCCCCGGCTGTGCGTCCATTGTGGTCTCCCGGGCTAGGGCTTCGCGTCGTCCTTCTTCCACAGCACCCGGACCTTCAGGTGCCCGACGCCTTGCCCTGCGTGATGACCGCACCGGCCCGCGCGGAGAGGTCGACCGAGAACTCCACCTCGACCTCGTCGGAACCGGCTTCCCGCAGTTCGTCCAGCACCGCGCGGGCGGTTTCGCGCACCGAGGCCAGCGAGGTGTTGAGGGCGTTGGGGAGCTCGTGCACTCCATCGCGGCCCGCCTTCACCGGACCGCCCGGTTCCGGGGTGGTTTCGATCAGGATCTCCCCGCCGTCGTCCAGGCGCATCCGAGCAAGACCGTCCACGGGCTTCTCCCCACAGCCGAAGCACAGCGGGGTCCGAGTCAAATGGCCGCGAGCCGTGCGCACAACCGCCGAACGCGCGGTTGTCAGATCTGGAGGAGGTCGGCGAGGCGGGCGCGGTTCTGGTCCGGGGTGCCGAGCAGGAGCTCCGAGGCCTTGGCGCGCTTGTAGTACAGGTGCGCGTCGTGCTCCCAGGTGTAGCCGATCCCGCCGTGCAGCTGCACCGCATCGGCCGCGGCCTGGAAGTTGGCCGGTGCGACCAGGACCTGCACGAGCGCCGCGGCGAGCGGGAGCTCCTGCGGGTCGGCGTCGGCCGCCCACGCCGCGTAGCGCACCGCGGCACCGGCTTGCTCCAGCGCGCTGTGCATGTCCGCCAGCCGGTGCTTGACGCCCTGGTAGGACCCGATGGCGCGGCCGAACTGCACCCGGACCTTGGCGTACTCGGCGGTCATCTCCAGCACCTTCGCCATGCCGCCCAGCTGCTCGGCGGACAGCGCCACGGCGGCGAGATCGCGGACGCGGGAGCGCGCCGCGTCCGGATCCGGCGAGGACAGCAGCTCGGCCGGGGCCGCCGCGAAGTCCAGGTTCGCCAGGCGGCGGGTCGGATCCAGCGTCCGCAGCGGGGTTTTCGCGGCGTGCTCGCCGCGCAGCCGGAACCAGCAGGTGCCCTGCCCGGTGTTGGCCTGCACCAGCACGACGCCCGCGATGTCGCCGGAGACCACGCGCTGGGCGCGCCCGTCCAGCACCCACCCGCCGTCGCGCTTCGTCGCGGTGGGCACCGATTCCTGGTCCCAGGCGACCGCCGCGATCAGCTCACCGGAGGCCATCGCGGGCAGCAGCTCCGCCCGGGCCGCCGCGTCGTCGACCTCGAGCAGCACGTCGGTGGCCAGCACCGCGGTGGCCAGGAACGGCACCGGTGCCAGCGCCCGGCCCAGTTCTTCCAGCACCACCGCGCGTTCCACGTGGCCTGCGCCGGAACCGCCGAGCTCTTCGGGCACCACCAGGCCGGTCAGGCCCAGCTCGGTCGACAGCCGCCGCCAGAGCTCGACGTCGTGGCCATCGCCGTCGGCCAGATCCCGGACCCGCTGCGGCGGGGCGTGCTCGGCGAGGAACTTCCGCACCGCGGAGCGCAGTTCCTGCTGCTCCTGGTTCAGCACCAGCTGCATTGCGCGCACTCCTGTTCTCCGGCCTGCTCCCGGTGTCACGGCTTCCGCTGGGTGCCGACCTTCAGCTCGCGGAACGGTACGTCGCGGTCCACCTGGGGTTCCTTGGGCAGCCCGAGGATCCGCTCCCCGATGATGTTGCGCTGCACCTGGTTCGAGCCGCCTGCGATGCTCGACGCCGGAGTGGCGTTGATCGCGATCGCCATCTCCTCGGCCACCGCGTCGCCGTCCTCCCAGGAGGTCAGCGCGGGTCCGGCGATCAGCCCGGCGGTGTCCACCGCTCGCCACAGCAGCTCGGCGCCGGCCAGCTTGGCGACCGAGCCGCGGGCGCCCGGCGGCGAACCGGCTTCGGCTTCCTGCCGCAGCTTGGTGTTGAACAGCGCCAAAGCCCGTTCCCGCGCGTAGATCCCGGCCAGCCGGTCACGAACCACCGGGTCGCCTGCGCGGTCGCGCGCGCGGGCCAGTTCGACCAGGTTGTCGTAGGCCAGCGGATCGCCGCCGCGCCGGACCGATCCGCCGATGGAGACCCGCTCGTGGCCGAGCATGGTGACCGCGGCCAGCCAGCCGCCGCCGACCTCGCCGATCACCGCGTCGGCCGGGATGCGCACGTCGTCGAAGTAGACCTCGTTGAACGGTGCGCGCCCGGTCATGTCCCGCAGCGGGCGGACCGTCACCCCGGGGCTGCGCATGTCCACGATGAACATCGTGATGCCGCGGTGCTTCGGCACGTCGGGATCGGTGCGGGCCAGCAGCGCGCCGAAGTCGGAGAACTGGGCTCCCGAGGTCCACACCTTCTGGCCGTTGATCACCCAGGAGTCGCCGTCGCGCACCGCGCGGGTCTGCAGGCTCGCCACGTCCGAACCGGCCCCCGGCTCGGAGAACAGCTGGCACCAGATCTCGTCGCCGCGCAGCAGCGGCGGCACGTAGCGGGCCTTCTGCTCGTGGCTGCCCAGGTCCAGCAGCGTCGGGCCGCACATGCCCATGCCGACCATGAACGGCGAGCCGGGCAGGTCGTAGTGCGCCGCCTCCTCGTCGTAGGCCTGCTGTTCGGCGGCGGTGAGCCCTTGGCCGCCGTACTCGGAGGGCCAGGTGATGCCGATCAGCCCCGCGTCGTAGGCGGCGGCCTGGAACCGCTTCGCGGCCCGCAGCTGCTCGGCGGGCTCCAGCTCGCCGAGCGGCCCGGGCGCGTTGCGGGCCAGGAAGTCCCGCACCCCGGCTCGGAACGCCGTCCCGCCTCCCCGCGATTCGCGGTGGTGGTCGCGTTCGGGGGTTTGTCGTGGCCGGGCTGCGCCACGTTCCCCTGATGTGCGGTTTCGCGGGACTCGGGACCGTGGCTCAGGGGCGCTCATGCGGTCTTCCTCCGGTTCGGCGGCAACCGATCGGTCAACGCCGACTGTAACCGATCGGATGCGCTCCGAACATCCGCGTTTCCGGGCCTTGCGCCGCGTCGGCGGGCGGACCCGCTGCGGCGACGCAGGAATGACGAAGACCCAACGCGCTCGCCGGCACGCAACTCCTCATCATGTCCACTGTGGACGCACCGGCGTCCGGGCACGTGGAACGCACCGGCCGAGGTTGACCGTTCAGCCGGGCCGACGCAGTATGAGGCACGTCACGCCGCTCTCACCGACGAGGTAGCGATGCCAGCACCCGCGCAGTCCGGCCGAGGCATGACCACCAGCGACCAGCTCGCCCGCCACGCCCGCAAGATCCCCGACGAGATCGCACTGCGCTTCGCGGGCAGCGGCCGCACCTACCGGGAGCTGGACGAGCGCGTCACCAGGCTCGCCAACGCGCTCGCCGACCGCGGCGTGGCCGCGGGCGACCGGATCGCGGTGCTCGGCCGCAACGGGCCGGAGATCGTCGAGTCCTACTTCGCGGCGGCGCGGCTGGGCGCGATCTGCGTGCCGGTCAACTTCCGCCTGGTGGCCGACGAGGTGGCCTACGTGCTGGCCGACAGCGGGGCCCGCGCCGTGATCGTCGACGAGCTCTTCACCGGAGTTCTCGCTAAGGCATCCGATGTGGACGTCCGGCTGGTCGTCGGAGAATCGGGGGACTACGAAGCGGCGCTGGCCGCGGCCTCACCCGTGCACGCCGAGATCGCCGTGGACGAGCAGTCCCCGGCGTTCATCATGTACACCTCCGGCACCACCGGCCGCCCCAAGGGCGCGGTGCTCAGCCACCACAACCTGCTGATGCACACGTTCAGCTCGGCGGTGCACCACGGCATCACCGGCGAGGACAAGGCCTGGCTGGTCGGGGTGCCGCTGTTCCACATCGCCGGGGTGTCTGGGATGCTGCCCTACCTGCTGCAGGGCGGCCGGATCGTGATCGCCGCATCGGGCCGGTTCGACCCGGCCGAAACCGCCGAGCTGCTGGCCCGGGAGCGCATCACCGCCTGCTTCCTGGTGCCCGCGCAGTGGCAGGCGATCTGCGACCTGCCCGACCTCTCCACCTACGACCTCTCCGCGCTGCGGCGGATCACCTGGGGCGCCGCACCTGCCTCGACCACGCTGCTGCGCGCGATGTTCGAGAAGTTCCCCGGCACCGACATCACCACCGCGTTCGGGCAGACCGAGTGCAGCCCGGTGACCACGGTCCTGCGCGGCGAGGACGCGCTGCGCAAGATCGGTTCGGTGGGCACGCCGATGCTCAACGTCGAGGTGCGGATCGTCGACGAGGACATGCGGGACGTGCCGCCGGGCGAGGTCGGCGAGATCGTCTACCGCGGCCCGACCGTGATGCGCGAGTACTGGGGCAAACCCGCCGAGACCGCCGAAGCGTTCCGCGGCGGCTGGTTCCACTCCGGCGACCTGGTGCGCCAGGACGAGGACGGCTACCTCTACGTGGTGGACCGCAAGAAGGACATGATCATCTCCGGCGGCGAGAACATCTACTGCGCCGAGATCGAGGACGTGCTGGCGGCACATCCCAAGATCGCCGAGGTCGCCCTGATCGGCATCCCCGACGAGCGCTGGGGCGAGACGCCGCTGGCGGTCGTCGGACCGCGCGATGCCGCCGACCCGCCGTCGCCCGGCGACATCGCGGACTGGTGCCAGGACCGCCTGGCGGGCTACAAGCGCCCGCGACGGCTCGCCGTCGTCGCCGAGCTCCCGCGCAACCCGAGCGGGAAGGTGCTCAAAACGCAGCTGCGCGCCGACCACGCGGCGGGCCGCCTCACCGTCCAGGAGTGACGAAAACCCGCCCGGTTCAGGTGATTCGGCTCGGCAGCATGCCGCGGCCACCCGCAGCATGGCTGCAGGCGCAGCGCGCAGCGCGCGCACCGCACCCAGCCATCTCGACGGGAGACCGCCCATGACAGCCGTGGACCTGCCCACCACCATCGACGGTGTCATCACCAGGATGGAGGAGATCGACGCCGAGCTCCCCCCGGGCGACGGCATCGCCTGCTTCAACCGCATGTACCTGAAAGTCACCAAGCTGGTGAAGGAGAACGTCACCGAGGGCGCGTTCCAGGACAACGCGTTCCTGGAGCGCATGGACGTCATCTTCGCCGGTCTGTACCTGCGCAACGTCGACGCCGCGAAGGCGGGCCGCCGCGTCGAAGCCTCCTGGGCACCGCTGTTCCAGGCCCGCGACAACCAGGTGATCTGGCCCGTCCAGTTCGCGCTGGCCGGGATGAACGCCCACATCAACCACGACCTGGCCATCGCCGTCGTGGACACCTGCACCGAACGACGCACCACACCCGACACCCCGCCGGTCCACCAGGACTACGAGAAGGTCAACGACCTGCTCGCCAGCGTCGAGGCGGAAGTGCGCGCCGAGTTCGAGGTCCAGATCGTCAAGGTCGCCACCCGCGACGCCGAACTCCTCAAGCACGCGGTGAGCGGCTTCTCCATCTCCACCGCCCGCAAGGCCGCCTGGGCCACGGCCCAGAGCCTGTGGCACGACAAGACGAGCATCAACCCGCTGGCCTACGACAGCCACGAGGCCGCACTCGGCGAAACCGTCGGCGCCGTCGGCCACGGCATCCTGCTGCCCGTCGTGCCCCCGCCGCCGGAGTAGCGGGCGACCAGGATCGGACGATGTCCTCGCCACCAGGACGTGGTGCCGGCCCGGTGGCGAGGAACGCCCGGCGAGATCGGCCAACCGGTGCTGTCGGCGCGGCGCCTGCTCCCGCGCCCGCACCACCCGGTTGCACTGCTCCCAGCTCCCCTCGCTCGCACACCCGTCGGCAGCTCTCGCCGTACGGCTCGACCATGGGCTTTTCCGTCCCGGACGGGGAAAACTCCTCCCCGCCGATCGCCGTCGTCACCCGCCGGACCCGGGCAGGTGCGGTCCTGCATTCCACCAGCAGTCCACTTCGGAGAGCGCGGTCAGCACCGGCCGGTCAGCGTGCTCCGGCGACGGCCGCTCCGGGAGCGGCGGGCAGCACCGCGCCGAGGTATGCAACTAGTTGCATTGCAACTTTGTGCATAGTAGGTTGCCGGTGAGCACCATCAGGAGGCCAGTCATGAGCGTTTTCCGGACCAGGTTCACCGAGGAGTTCGGCGTCGAGCACCCCATCGTGCAAGGCGGTATGCAGTGGGTCGGGCGGGCCGAGCTCGCCGCCGCCGTCGCCGAGTCCGGGGCGCTCGGCATGATCACCGCGCTCACCCAGCCCACGCCCGAGGACCTGGTCAAGGAGATCGCGCGCTGCCGCGAGCTGACCGACAAGCCGTTCGGCGTCAACATCACGATCCTGCCGACCATCACGCCGCCGCCGTACGCGGAGTACCGGCAGGCCATCATCGAGTCGGGCGTCGGGATCGTGGAGACCGCCGGGGCCAACCCCGCCGAGCAGGTCGCCGCCTTCAAACCGGCCGGGGTGAAGGTGCTGCACAAGTGCACCAGCGTCCGCCACGCGCTCAAGGCGCAGCAGCTCGGCGTCGACGCGGTGAGCATCGACGGATTCGAGTGCGCCGGGCACCCGGGCGAGGACGACGTCCCCGGGCTGGTGCTCATCCCCCGCGCCGCCGACGAGCTGAGCATCCCGATCATCGCCTCCGGCGGCTTCGCCGATGCGCGCGGCCTGGTCGCCGCGCTCGCGCTGGGTGCCGATGGCATCAACATGGGCACCAGGTTCATGTGCACCGCCGAGTCGCCGATCCACGACGAGGTCAAGAAGCGCATCGCCGCGGCCAGCGAGCTGGACACCGAGCTGATCTTCCGCCCGCTGCGCAACACCGCCCGCGTGGCCAGCAACTCCGTCAGCCGCGAGGTCGTGGCCCGGCTGGACGACGGCGGCGCGTTCGAGGACGTGCGCGAGCTGGTCGCCGGCGCTCGCGGCAGGCAGGTATACGAGCAGGGCGACACCGAGCTGGGCATCTGGAGCGTCGGCATGGTCCAGGGCCTGATCGACGACGTCCCCGCGGTCGACGAGCTGGTGGGTCGCATCGTGCGCGAAGCAAGCGAGCTCATCCGCGGTCGGCTCGGCACCCTGCTCAGCACGTCCGCGTGAACCGGACCCGCTGAGCGGACCGCCCCCGGGGCCGGCGCGCCGCGGACTATCGTCGGCATCGGCAGTGCCCGCCCGATCTGAGGAGCCTTCGGTGTCGTTGGAGTACGCGATCCTGGTGTCGTTGCAGGAGCGCGCCGGGTCCGGGTACGAGCTGGCCAGGCGGTTCGACAAGTCGATCGGGTTCTTCTGGAGCGCCAGCCACCAGCAGATCTACCGGAGCCTGAAGCGGATGGTGGAGCTCGGCTGGGTGGCCGGTGACGCGGTCGCGCAGGAGAAGCGGCCGGACAAGAAGGTCTACCGGGTCAGCGCCGAGGGCGCCGCCGAGCTGGCCCGCTGGCTCGGCGAACCAGCGGCTCCGGCGACGGCGCGCAACGAGCTGTCGGTGAAGATCCGCGGCGCGTCCTGCGGTGACGTGGGCCAGGTGCTCGAAGAGGTTCGCCGCCACCACCGGCTGCACGCCGAGCGGCTGGCCGTCTACCGGGCGATCGAGCAGCGCGACTTCCCGGAGCCCGAGCGGCTGTCCGGCCGGTCCCGGCACCAGTTCCTGGTGCTGCGCGGCGGAATCCGCACCGAGCAGTCGATGGTGGACTGGTGCGAGGAAGTGATCAGCGCTCTCGAGGACGAGATCTGACCCGATCCGGGTCCGGCTCCCACCGCACCGCGCTAACCTCTCGATCATCGGCTCGACGAATGAGGTGGCGCATGGGGTTCCGGGATCCGGCGGACGCCGAGAGCTTCTTCGCCGCCTACGACGCCGCGTTCGCGCGGTGGCCGGTTCCGCTCGAAGCGCGCGACCTGCGCTCGGCCTGGGGAACCACTCGCGTCCACCTCTGCGGGAACCCGGGCGGAACGCCGCTGGTGCTGCTGCCCGGCGGCGGTGCGACCTCGGCGATCTGGGCGGCCAACGTCGAAGCGCTCGGCCGGACGCACCGCATCCACGCCGTCGACCTGCTCGGCGAAGCCGGCCGCAGCGTCGTCGGCGGCGAACCGGTGCGCGATCTGGACGGCCTGATGTCCTGGCTGGACGATGTGTTCGACCAGCTCGGCCTGGAAACCGCGGACCTGTGCGGGCATTCCTACGGAGCCTGGATCGCGCTGCACCACGCCGTTCGCTCGACGCGCGTGCGCCGCCTCGCGCTGCTGGACCCGACGGCCTGCTTCACCAGGTGGAACCCGCGCTACCTGCTGCGCGCCCTGCCGACGCTGCTGCGCCCGGATCCGCGCCGGACGCGCGACTTCCTGCGGTGGGAAACCGCAGGCGCCGAGATCGACGCCGACCAGCTGGAGCTGCTGGCCCGCGCGGCGACGTTCCAGCGCGCGAAGGTGATCACGGGCCCGAAGCCCGAACCCACCCGCCTGGCGGTGCCGACGCTCGTCGTGGGCGCCGCGAAGTCCAAGGCGCACGACGTCGACCGCCTGATCGCGGAGGCGAACCGCGCGGTCCCCGACGTCCGGACCGAGGTGCTCGCCGATGTCGGTCACCACGCGATTCCCGGTTGCCGCGCCGATCACCTCAACGCCCTGCTGGCCGACTTCCTGGCCGGATGAGCGAGGGGGCGCCCGCGATCGGCATCGCGGGCGCCCCTTCGCTGGGTGTTGTCACCAGATCTCGGCGACCCACTCCGGGTGGTCGATGAACGGGTTCCGGTTGTGCTGGAACTGGTCGAAGATCACCTGGTTGCGGCGCTCCTCGCCGGCGTCCACCGGATCCTGCTCGTGCCACTGCTTGAGCACCGACACGCGGCCCATGAACGGCTGCTTGCCGTTCTCGACCTCGTCGTTGACCTCCAGATCGGGGGCACCGTCGGTGCCCTCGTAGCGCACCGCCATGTAGAAGATCATCCGGGCGACGTCGCCCTTGACCTCGTCGCGGGGCTCCCAGGAGTCGGCGTCGGTGAAGTTGCCGGGCGCCTCGCCGACCTCTTCACCGCCCATGTCGAAGTCCTTGCTGCCGCGCTCGGAGTTCACCGAGACGTCGGTCGGACGCAGGTGGTGCACGTCGGTGCCCGGGCCGGGCGCGGTGCCGAAGTCGCCGTGCGACTTGGCCCAGACGTGCTCGCGGTTCCACTGGTCGGGGTCACCGCCGTTGCTGTCCTTGCTCTGCGACCGGCCGGTGTAGAGCAGGACGACGTTGCTGGAGTTGTTCGGGTCCTCGTCGGTGACCTTCAGCGCGTCCCACACCTGGTCGTAGGACAACGTGGTGGTACCGGTGCTGATGATCCCGTTCAGCGCGGTCTTGAGCTCCTCGCCGGTCTTGCCCTGCGCGTCCTGGTAGTAGTCCTCGGCGGTGGACGCGCCCGCCGCCGGGAACGGGATCGCCACCAGGGCGACACCGAGTAACAGGGATAACGGCTTCCATCGGGTGGTTTTCATCGTGTGGTCCTCTCCCCGTGTGCAACCGGGGGGAAGCGTGCCATACCGACGATCACCATTGGGTGAACCAATTGGGGGAGCTCGGTGTCGGACAGTGATCACGCGGACGAACGGCGGATTGCGCCGATTCCGCCGAACGCCGCGCCAACTGGGAAAACGACCGGACTCGGGCCGTCACGCGCGGTCCCGGCGCGATCACCAAATGGAAACAACGGGAACGTCCGATGCCGGTAGTAGTGCCGTCAACGGGAAGTCCAGCGCCGCACCGCAATTGGTGGAGAACTGTGAATGCGGCCGACAAATCGGACATTCCCATTGATCACGCGCGGTGACCGCTGACGTGAGCGCGCATCCCGTGCGCTCCGAACAGGATGAGGAGTTCGACCGCGCCGCCGTCGGCGCTGCCCAGCCAGTGCGGCGAGGAGGTGTCGAACTCGGCGGCCTCGCCCGGTGGCAACGTCAGGTCGCGCTCGCCGACCACGAGCCGCAAGCGGCCGTTGAGCACGTAGAGCCATTCGAAGCCGTCGTGGGTCTGCGGCGTGGGTTCGAGCGGTTCACCGCGGGCGGGGATGATCATCTTGAACGCCTGCACGCCGCCCGGTCGCCGGGACAGCGGGATGAAGGTCATCCCGAACCGGTGGATCGGCTTGAGGTGGATGCGCGGATCACCGGTGCGCGGGGCGCCGACGAGGTCGTCCAGCGGCACGTCGTAGGTGCGGGCCAGCGGCAGCAGCAGTTCGAGCGTCGCCTTGCGCAGCCCGCTCTCCAACCGGGACAGCGTGCTCTCCGATATGCCCGTCCTCGTCGCGAGATCGGCGAGGGTGATCCCCCTGCCGCGGCGCAGCGCGCGCAGCCTCGGCCCCACCGCGTCGAGCACGTCCTCGGTCACCGGGTCCACGCGATCATCTTGCCGGAACGGCAAGATCTCGTGCCGAGCGGTCACGAGCCCGGCAAGACTCCGGCGCATGAACACCACCGACGCGGCCGCGTTCTGGGACGAAGTCCACGCGGCCCGGACACCGGCCACCGACCCGGAACCGAACGCCCGGCTCACCGAGGCGGTCGCGGACCTGCCGGTCGGCGACGCCCTGGACCTCGGGTGCGGTGACGGCGGCGATGCGCTGTGGCTGGCGCGGCGGGGCTGGCGCGTCACCGCAGCCGACATCTCGTCCGTCGCCGTCGAGCGGCTGGCGGATCTCGCCCGCTCGCACGGCCTGGCCGAGCGGATCACCGCCGAGCGCCACGACCTGCAGGAGTCCTTCCCGCGAGGCCGGTTCGACCTCGTCTGCGCCCACTACCTGCAAACCCCGGCAGAGCTGGACCGGGCAGGCGTCCTGCGCGCGGCCGCGCAGGCGCTGCGCCCGGGCGGGCGACTGCTGGTCGTCGACCACGGTTCGGCCGCGCCGTGGTCGTGGAACCAGGACCCCGACATCCATTACCCGAGCGCGCGGGAGGTCGCCGCGGGGATCGGCCTGGACCTGACCGGGTGGGTGATCGACCGCGCCGAGGCACCGCGCCGCATCGCGACCGGCCCCGGCGGGCGCACCGCCGAGGTCGTCGACCACGTCCTGCTCATCCGCCGCACCACCTGACCGGACTCACCCGGGAGACGGTGGGTTTCGCATTGCGCACGCCTCGGGCGATGGCGGTCGGGTTCGGGTGCGCACATCCCGGCCCGCCTCGGGGTCGCCGTTCTGGTTCACGACGAACAAGGAGCACTGCTTTGCCCAGCACGACGCGTCGCGACACCCCGCCGCCCCGGACCGGCAGCGGCGAAGCCGAAGTCCTGCGCGGATTCCTCGACTACCTCCGGGATTCGGTCGCCGGGAAGCTCGACGGCGTGCCCGAACCGCGGGTGCGCACCGCCGGGGTGCCGTCGGGCACGAACCTGCTCGGCCTGCTCACCCACCTGACCGCCGTCGAGCGCTCGACGTTCCTCGGCGACCGCGTCGCCGACTGGCAGGCGACCTTCCGGGCCGCAGCCGGGGAGAGCGCGGCCGACGTCCTCGCCCGCTACCGGGAAGCGGTCCGGCTGGCGAACGAGGTTCTCGACGGGTGCACCGATCTCGGCGCGCCCGTACCGCGCCCGGGATCCGACCTCCCGGCTCCCAGCATCCGCTGGGCGCTGACGCACATGATCGAGGAGACCGGCCGCCACGCGGGACACGCCGACATCCTCCGCGAACTCGTCGACGGCGCCACCGGGCGCTGATGGTCACAGCGCCGCCAGCTGCGGTGCGACCTCCGCGGCGAACAGGTCGAGCGATTCGGCGACCAGCGGGTGGGGCATGCCGCCGATCTGCGGGCCGAAGATCATCAGGTCGTGGCCGTAGCGCTCGCGGTAGGTGCCGACCTTGTCCACGATCTCCTGCGGGCTCCCCGCGAACAGCCCGCCCTCGGCGATGTTGCGCTCCAGCGACGCCCCCACCGGCTCGTCCCCGACGCCGCCGCGGTCGCGGGTCGGATCGCGATCGGTCCACTGCGCCTCGTAGTAGGGCCGCAGCACGTCGCGGGCCTGCTGGGAGGTCTTGGCCGCGAAAAGCATGCCGCCCGACCCGACTCTGGCCTGCGCCGGATCGCGCCCGTGCAGCTCCCACTGCTGCCGGTAGTGGTCGACGAGCCTGCCGTAGTTCTCCATCGGCTGGATCGCGTTGGCGACGAAGATCGGATCTCCGTTGCGCGCCGCGAGTTCCGGCGAGGCCAGGCTGGTCGCCACCCCGTGCCACACCGGCGGCGGCGCCTGCAGCGGTCGCGGCAGGCTGGTGACGCCGTCCAGGGAGCGGAACCTGCCGCGGAAGGTGACGTCCTCCTCCCGCCACAACCGGCGCAGGATCTCGTAGTGCTCGGCCTGCAACTCCCACTGCTGAGCGCGGTCGTAGCCGAACATGGTGTAGGGATCGGCGGAATTGCCCTTGCCGACGATCAGTTCCAGCCTGCCGTGCGAGAGGTGGTCCAGCGTGGCGTAGTCCTCGGCCACCCGCAGCGGATCGAGCGTGCTCAGCAGGGTGACGGTGGTGATCAGCCGGATGCGGCTGGTGCGGGCCGCGATGGCCGCCAGCACCACCGGCGGCGCGGTCGCCACGGTCCGGCCCGCGTGGTGCTCGCCGAAGCCGAAGTAGTCCAGGCCGGCCTCTTCGGCCAGCTCCGCCAGCCGCACGACGTCGTCGAAGTGCCTCGTGGCCGACGCCGTCGCGCCGGTGACCGGATCCGGCTGCGTGCTGCCCAGGCTGAGGATGCCCAACTGCACGACCGCGCACCTCCTCCGCGACCCGGAGGCCGCGCTCACGTGTCGGTGAAGTCCACTGAGGACGGATGCGGATCCGTTGCGGTCAGCGGTGATCCGCGGCTCGGACGAGCGCGATCCGCACGGCACCGATACTCGGACCGCCGGAACCGGGTGTCAACGCGTCCCATGACGTGGAAACCACCGGCGCCGGTCTCAGCGCCCGGTGCCGACCCGGTGATCGGGGGCCAGATCTCCCGCACGGGTGAGCAGGGCTTCCGGCAGCTGCGCGGGTTCCAAGCCGTAGCGGTCGTCGTAGGCGGTGATCACTTCGGCTTCCAGGTCCGCCAGCCGCAGGCCGGGCGATTCGTCCACCACCGACCCGACGGAATCGTCGTCGAAGGGCAGGTCCAGCAGCCGGTAGACCTCGGTGAGCAGCGGGCGCAGCACCTCGGTGTGGTCGAAGATCACCACGGCGCTGAACAGCCACGCACCGCGCACCAGTCGCTGGGCGGTGCCGACCAGCTTCACCCTCCCCCGCGCGTTCACGCTGTGCGCGCCGGGACAGTACTCGCCCGGCACCGCGCCGATCTGCGCTTCGACGCCGTGCTTGCGCAGGACGTCGGCCCACAGCTCGGCGTAGCCGGTGAACCGGTCCTCCATCCCGGACAGGTAACCGGGATCGGGCCCGACGTGGTCGACCACCAGCGAGCGTTCGGTGTAGGCCACCGCCCGGCCGCCGGGCGCCCGCACGACCGGCGTGAATCCGGCCTCGCGCACGGCGCGGACGGCGTCCGGGAAGCCGGGCAGCAGGGTGTCCCGGCGGCCGAACGCCACGACGCGCCCGCTCGGCCGGTAGATCCGCACACCGGCGCCGGTCTCGCCATCGCTCACCCGGCGCAGCATCGCGTGCGCGACCGCGACCTCCAAGGCCTGGTCCGAATCCACCCCGAGCGCACCGCGATAAAGCTCCACGAGCCGATCCTAATCGGCCGCGCGCACGGAGTTCTCAAGTGCTGCCGAGGTCTCAGCGCACCCGCATCGGCACCTCGCCGCCGTTCCTGGCCCGCGGCACCACCGGTGCGACCAGCTCCTCGACCAGGTCGAGCGCCTCGGTCACCCCGCCCACCACGTGGCACAGATCGGTGCGGCGGACGAAACCGCGCTCGGCCAGGCCGTCGACCAGCGCCAGGAACGGGCCCCAGTCGCCCACCACGTCGATCAGCACCAGCGGACCGACGTCCAGTCCCAGCGCGGCCATCGAGAGCACCTCGACCACCTCGTCGATCGTGCCGTACCCGCCGGGCAGGGCGATGAACGCGTCCGATCCGTCGATCATCCGCCGCTTGCGGTCGAGCAGGTCTCGGGTCAGCACCAGCTCCTGGCTGGGCAGCTCATCGCTCATCTCCCTGGCCCGCAGGAACTCCGGGACAACACCGAGGATCTCACCGCCTTCTGCGGCGGCTCCGCGGGCGACGGCCCCCATCACCCCGATGCCGCCCGCGCCGTAGACCAAGCGGTGGCCGCGCTCGGCGAGCAGTCGCCCGAGCTCGTGGCCGAGCTGGAGGTAGCGCGGGGAGTTCCCGGTGGACGCGCCGCAGAAGATCCCGACCGACAGCTTCGCCATTTCGCTCCTCACCAGATCACCGGGAGCCGCTCCGGCACCCGCTTGACGAACCACTTCCGCCAGTTCAGCGTCTCGCTCGGAACGGCGAGCCGGACTCCCGGCAGCCGCTCCAGCAGCGCGGTCAGCCCGACCTCGGCGTGCACGCGAGCGAGCGCCGATGCGGGGCAGAAGTGCCGCCCGCTGCCGAAGGCGAGGTGCGGATTCGGGTTCCGGTCCAGGTCGATCCGCTCCGGGTCCGGGAACACCGACGGGTCGTGGTTGGCTCCTTCCACCAGGAGCAGCACCAGTTCGCCCTCGCGGATCAGGACGTCACCGAGCTGCACGTCCGCAACGGCCACCCGGGGCAGGCCGTCGCCGATGGACAGCGTCCAGCGCAGCAGTTCCTCGACCGCTCGCGGCATCCGGGAGGGATCCGCGCGCAGTTCCTCGATCAGCTCCGGGCGCTGCAGCAGCAGGAGGGTCGCGTGCAGCAGGAACGCGGTGGTGCTGACCGCACCTCCCGCGAACAGCCCCGCGACCATCGTCGCCAGCTGCTCCTCGGTCAGCCCGTTGGTGCCGCGCAGCTCCGCGAACCGGCCCAGCAACCCGGATGACGGTCCGGACCGCAGCACTTCGAGGACGTAGCGGTGGTCCTTGTTCCAGGCCGCCAGCGCACCTTCGTACGGGACCGGACTGGTCACGAACCCCATGTCCACGCTTCCCGCCCACTGCCGCCAGTCCTCCTCGGGCAGGCCGAGCAGATCGCAGAACATCAGCATCGAGTACGGCTCGGCGTACCTGTGGTTCAGATCCGCCGGCGGCCCCTCCCGGACCACGTCGTCGAGCAACTGCTCGGCGCGCTCCCGCAGGCGCGCCGTGGTCCTCACCGTGGGCCGGAGCGCCTTCATGACCGCAGCCCGCAGCCCGGCGTTGTCGACGCTGCCCATGTTGCTGACGACCTCCGGCGGGATCGTCAGCGCGTACTGGCGGGGCACCCCGGGCGACGCGGTCCTGCCCTGGCTGAACCGCTCGTCGTCCATCACCTGTTTGCACAGCTCGTAGCTGGACACGAGCCAGGCCGGGTCGCCGGTCATCGTCCGCACTCGCGCGACGGGCTCGCGCTCGCGCAGGTGCGCGCACTCGGGCGGCACCACGTCACCTCGCCGGGAGAACGGGAAGTCCAGTTCGGTCCGGGATACCGTCATGACCTGAGATTCCTTTCCACGGTGGTTCTCTCGATGCGCCGGCCGGGCGGCTCGGCGAGCAGGCAGCCCATTCCCATCCGGATATGCTCTGGAACGGATCGTCCGGAGATCTTTCCGCCCGGAATTCCCTCCACAAGTTCGCGCGCCTCCCGCAGCCCGCCCTCGCCCCCGATGCGCATTCGAACCATTCCGCGGGGATCGGGGTGAACGGGAGAAGAGCGAGATCCGGAAAGCGCGCCGACCAGGAAAAGGGGAACCGGACGAATCCGATTCCCCAACCCCCGACGGGTTCGCCGCCGATCTTCTTCCGCGCCTTCTCGCGCTTTCCCCCCGCGCGATCGGGGTCGCGGCCGACGCCGACCGCGACGAAGCAGCTGCCGGCCGCGAACGAGATCCAGGCGGCTCGCGCCGAAGCGGCCGCTACCCGGGCCGCACCCGACGCGGGCGTGCGCACCGAGCTGCCGGTTCGCCCGCGCCTATCGGCCGGCGGAATTACTCCGAATTCGTTCTGAATGGCCGAGAAAGCGGAGTCGACCACGATATTCCCCTCTATTCCCGGACACCGGTGAGTCGACCGGCACAACGAGGGTGTCAGAGCCGCGAGCGACCCGCACGGCGAAGTGATCGGAATATCTGAATGGGTCAGAACCGCCCGAGTGGGGGTCACCGGAAATTTGACGGACACCGGGCAGGGCGAAATTGTTATCAGCATTCGGCGGCAGTTCGATCGAACTCCTAACATCACGCCGGGCGGATCACGCTGCTCAGCAGGACAAGAGGAGGATTCAGATGAATGACGTTCGGTACATCGAGCACCCGCCGGACTCGAAGGCCCTGGCCGATTACGCGGACCGGCTGGCCCCGGGCTACGAGGCGATGGTCGGCGACGTGCCCGACCAGATCCGCGCGGGGCAGCGGCTGGTCGACCAGCTCCCAGCCGGATCCCGGGTGCTCGACATCGGCTCGGGCACCGGCAGGCCCACGGCCGAGCAGCTCGTCGCGGCAGGCATGGACGTGGTCGGCATCGACATCTCGAGCGGCATGCTCGACATCGCCCGGAAGCAGCTCCCGGCCGCGGAGTTCCGGAAGCTCGACGTGCTCGACCTCGACGAAGCCGACCTCGGTCAGTTCGACGCCGCGATCGCGTTCTTCAGCCTCCTGGCGCTGCCCGCCGACTACCTGCGCGAAGCGCTGCGGAAGGTCCACCGGCGACTGGTCCCAGGCGGACGCCTGGTGCTCGGCATGAACGAGCACCACGACAACAACCTGGTGGAGCGCTTCGGCAGGAAGTACACCCCGACGGTCTGCACGTTCGGGACGCTCGACCGCGACGCGCGCGCCGCCGGCTTCACGGTCGACTCGATCGTGCGCGAGCAGGTCGAGCCGCTGCCGCACCTGTTCCTGCACGCCCACCGCTGAACCGCGGACCCCGCGGTTCGGCTCCGCTGTCAGCACGGTGGAGGCGGTTCACAGCGAGGTCGGGACGGTCGGGTGGCGTTCGAAGATGATGGTGCTCCGGACGATCACCTCCTTGTACAGCGCCGCCTTCCGGCCGGTGAGGACCGCTTCGCGCGGGGTGTCGTCGGCGTGGACGAACTGGACCAGCGCGTCCTTGCGGCCGAGGCTGATGCACTGGTTCAGGTAGCGGAAGCGCAGTGGGCGCGGCCGGCGACCGGACAGGCGGTCGGCGAGCGCGCGGACCGCGTGCTGGGCCGAGGGAAGGCCAGTCGCGCAGGCCATGCGGAGCTCCTGCCCGCTGCGCATGCGGCCCGCCGCCGCATCGCCGATCGCCGTCACCTCCGGGTGCGAGATCGAGCGGAACTCCTCGTCCACGATCACCCGGCCGTTGCCGTCGACCGCGAAACCCGCGCGCCCGGCCAGATCCGGCACCCGGAACCCGACCGTCCACACCACGGTGTCGGCAGCGACGTGCGCGCCGTCGGCCAGCACCAGGCCGTCCGGGCGCACCTCGCAAACGCCGGCGTTCTCGCGGAGTTCGACGCCCAGGCGGGAGAAGGTGCGTCGCAGGTGCTTCCTGCCTCGCTCGGACAGTCCGGCACCGAGCTCTCCCCGGTCGACCAACCGCACCTTCAGCGCCGGGTTCGCCTCGGCCAGCTCCGCCGCGGCCTCGATCCCGGTCAGCCCGCCGCCGACCACGGCGACGACCTCGCTCTGGGCCAACCGCCGCTTCAGACGCAGGGCGTCGTCGTTGTCGGCGAGGCTGAAGGCGTGCTCGGCCGCGCCGGGCACCGAGGTCAGGTCCGCCGCGCTGCCCACCGCGTAGATCAGGTGGTCGTAGCCCACCTCCCGGGCGGAGTTCGCCAACCGCAGGGTGCGCGCCTCGGCGTCGATGCCGGTGACCCGGTCCACGACGAGTTCCACCCCGGTGCCCTTGAGCAGCTCGGTCAGCGGGAGGTCGCGCAGCCGCTGGCCCGCGGCCAGCTGGTGCAGGCGAACGCGTTCCACGAAGCGGTCCGCCGCGTTGATCAGCGTCACCCGGGCGTCGGTCCACCGCGTTGCCAGCTTGGCGGCGGCCAGCCCGGTGTAGCCCGCTCCGACGACCACGATCCGTCGAGTCATCGCCCCGTCCTCTCCACTGAGTGCGTTGTCGGTTGTTGACCGGGCCGACTCCGCGAAATGTGACAACATGTGTCGCACGTCACCAACCGAGCCGGGGTGGGAGCGGTGGCCGAGGAGCGGCTGGCGAAGTACCGGGAGATGCGGGACTTCACCCGCACCGCCGAGCCGCGCGGTGCCGAGGACTCCGCGGGCTCCGGCGACCGCTTCGTGGTGCAGCGGCACCGGGCCCGGCGGCGCCACTACGACCTGCGGCTGGAGCTGGACGGAGTGCTGGTCAGCTGGGCGGTGCCCAAGGGGCCGACGCTGGATCCGTCGGTGCGCCGGATGGCGGTGCACGTCGAGGACCACCCGCTGGAGTACGCCGACTTCGAGGGCACCATCCCGGCCGGCGAGTACGGCGGCGGGGACGTCATCGTCTGGGACCGCGGCACCTGGACGCCCGGCGAGGACGACCCGCTGGCCGCGATCGAGGCCGGGACCCTGCACTTCGACCTGCACGGCGAGAAGCTGGTGGGCCGGTTCGTGCTGGTGCGGCGCGGCGAGACGCAGTGGCTGCTGCTGCACAAGAAGGACGAGCACGCCGAGCCCGGCTGGGATCCCGAGGACCACCCGCGGTCGGTGAAGAGCGGGCGCACCAACGAGGAGGTCGCCGCGGCTCCGGAAGCGGTGTGGCGCAGCGATCTGCCGCCCGACCGCGCCGAGATCCGCCTGCAACGCTGGGAGCCGCCCAGCGAGGCCGAGATCGCCGCGCTGGACGAGCTCGGCGCCAAGGGCCGCTGGCGGGTCGACGGCCGGGATCTCGCACTGACCAACCTGGACAAGGTGCTCTTCCCGGGCCTCGACGGCGAAGCGCCGGTGACCAAGCGGGACCTGATCCGGTACCACGCGCTGATCGCGCCGGTCATGCTGCCCTACCTGGACGGTCGGCCGCTGAACTCGCACCGCTTCCCCGACGGGGTCGAGAAACCCGGCTTCTGGCACAAGGAAGTGCCCGGCCACGCACCCGACTGGTTGCAGCGCTGGCGCTATCCCGACGCCGATCCCGACGACACCCAGTGGTACCTGGTCCCGGACAGCGTCGCCGCGCTGGCCTGGCTGGCCAACTACGCGGCCCTGGAGCTGCACGCGTGGACCTCGCGCGCCGCCGATGTGCAGCACCCGACGTGGGCGCTGTTCGACATCGATCCGGGCAGCCGGACCACCTTCGAGGAGGTGCTGGTGCTGGCCCGGCTGCACCGCACCGCGATGGAGCACCTCGGTGTGGTGGCGCGGCCGAAGGTGACCGGGCAGCGCGGCATCCAGATCTGGGTGCCGGTGGAACCGCGCTACACCTACGCCGAGACCCGCGCCTGGGTGGAGCAGGTGTCGCGGGCGGTCGGCAACGCGGTGCCCGACCTGGTCAGCTGGGCGTGGACGAAGGCCGAGCGCCGCGGCCGGGCCCGCCTGGACTACACGCAGAACGTCATCAACAAGACGCTGGTCGCCCCCTACAGCGCCCGCCCGCGCCCGGGCGCCCCGGTGTCGGTCCCGCTGGAGTGGGAGGAGCTCGACGACCCGGAGCTGACCCCGGACCGCTGGACCATCCGCACCGTGCTGGACCGGGTGGCGGCAGCGGGCGATCCCTTCGCCCCGCTGCTCGAAGTCCAGCAGCAGCTGCCACCGGTCTGACCGGGCTCAGCGGCCGGCCACCGCCTCCAGCGCTGCTGGTTCGGGCAGCGTGCGGGCGAGCAGCCAGGCCAGCACCGGGAACACCAGCAGCACGGCCAGCGCGGTCTGCAGGCCGGTGTGCTCGGCGAGCAGGCCGATCACCGGTGATGCGATCCCGCCGACGCTCACCGCCAGCCCGAGCGTCACGCCGCTGGCGGTGCCGACGCGGTTGGGCAGGTAGTCCTGCCCGAGCGTGACGTGCAGCGAGAAGGGCACGTAGAGCAGCACGGCCACGAGTCCGATGCAGACGTGCACCAGCGCACCCGGCGCGTAGACCACCCCGGCCAGCGCGGGAATCGTTGCCGCATAAGCGATCCGCAGCGTCCGGATGCGACCCCAGGTCGCGGCGAGCCTGCCGCCCAGCAGGGTGCCGACCGCTCCACCGGCGAAGAGCACGAACAAGGCCACCGCACCGGTGAGCTCGCCGCCGCCCACCCGCTGCTGGGCCCACAACGCGACGAACGCGCTCAGTCCGATGTAGACGACGGAGCGGAGGATGATGACGGCGGTCAGGCGCAGGAACACGGGCCAGTCGTCGACGCCCCGCCGGGTCGCCGCGGCCGTCCTGGCGCCGGTCGCGGCGGTGATCGAGCGCAGCGCGATCACCGTCACCAGCGCGCCCAGCAGCGCGGGGACGATCAGCCACGGGGAGGCCGCCAGCCCGCCCGCGGACAGGATCGGCGCGACGACGAGCGGGGCCAGCGCGAAACCGATGTTGCCGCCGAGGGAGAACCAGCTCATCGCCAGGTGGCTGCCACCGGAGGCAGCGCGCGCCAACCGGGCCGCCTCCGGGTGGTAGGCCGCCACGCCCAGCCCGGAGAGCGCGACCGCGAGCCAAGCCAGCACGTAGGAATCGCCCACGCCGCACAGAGCCACGCCGAGCCCGGCCGTCGTCATGCTCACCGGGAGCAGCCACGGCATCCGCACCCGGTCGGTGAGCACGCCGAACACCGGTTGCACGATCGACGACAGCAGCGTGGCGGCGAGCACGATCCCGGACACCGCGACGTAGTCGTAGTGCCGTTCGAGCACGAGGAACGGGATGACCGCGGGCACCGCGCCCTGGTAGACGTCCACACCTGCGTGGCCGACCGCGAGCAGCCCCACGGGCCGGTTCGACTTCTGCATCACCGGGCGATCTTCGAACGCGCAGGCGCTGTCTCGCTTCCGATAAACTGCCATCTCATGTCGAAAATCCGCCACACCCCGCGAGCGCCCACCGCACTGCGCCACCTGCCCGCCGGTTCCGAGGTCGACGCGCACCGGCACGACGACCACCAGATCGTCTACGCCGGGCGGGGCGTGCTCTCGGTGACCACCGGGGCGGGCACCTGGATCGCGCCGGGCACCCGGGCGCTGTGGATCCCGGCCGGGATCGTGCACGAGCACCGCGCGTACGGCGAAACCGATCTGCACACCGTCGGTGTGCCCACCAGCGAGAACCCGCTGCGGCTGGACTCCCCCGCCGTGCTGGCGGTCGGCCCGCTGCTGCGCGAGCTGATCCTGTCCTGCACGCGCGACGAGTTCGCCGACGACGCCGAGCGGCGGCGCCTGCACGCCGTGCTGCTCGACCAGCTGCGGCGCTCCTCGCAGCAGCCGATCCGGCTGCCCAGCCCGCGGGACCCGCGGTTGGTCGCGGTCTGCGCGCTGCTCGACGAGGACCCGGCCGATCAGCGGACCCTGACCTCGCTCGGCGCGCAGGTCGGGGCGAGCGAACGCACGCTGAGCAGGCTGTTCCGGTCCGAGATGCGGATGAGCTTCCCGCAGTGGCGCACCCAGCTGCGGCTCTGCCACGCGCTGCGCCTGCTGGCCGAGGGCGAGGCGGTCACCTCGGTGGCCCACCGGACCGGCTGGTCGTCGGCCAGCGCGTTCATCGAGGTGTTCCGCCGGACCTTCGGGCACACGCCCGGAAAGCAACCCGCCGGGCATCACCCCGAAGAGTGATCAAGCTGGCGGTGCGGAGCAGCGGCCGGTTGGCTGATGATCATGCGAATCCGAACCCGCGCGGCGCTTCTCGGCGCCGCCGCCGCATTGCTGCTGGTGCCCTCCGCCTTTCCCGCCACCGCCCAGCAGAGCGACGCGCGGCTGCTCGGCAGCTACGTCGTGCCGCACGACCTCCAGGTCGGCGGCACCCCGGTCGGCGGCCTGTCGTCGATCGACTACGACCGCCGCAGCGGCGACTTCGTCTTCGTCAGCGACGACTGGTCCGACTACGCACCCGCCCGCTACTACCGCGCGGAGATCTCGGTGACCGAGCGCGGCATCGACGACGTGGACTTCACCGAGGTGCACCAGTTCCGCCGCCCGGACGGACGCACCTACCCGACGATCGACACCTGGCGCGACGAGCAGCACTCGGTGCCCAGGGCCGCGCGCAACGTGCTGGGCACGGTGGATCCGGAGGAACTGCGCGTCGACCCGCTCACCGGCGCCGTCGCCTGGACCAACGAGGGCCAGCGCAACGTCGCGCCGGACGGCTCGGCCCGCGGCGCGGTGCTGCTCGACCCGGCGCTGCGGGTCTCCACCCGCGACGGCCGGTACGTCCGCGACCTGCCGACGGCGCCCAACGAGAAGATGACCACCGGCGGATCCGGGCCGCGGGTCAACGAGACCTTCGAAGGCCTGGCCTACACCAGCGACGGCAGCAGGCTGCTCTCCGCGCTGGAGGGACCGCTGGAGCAGGACGGGCCGTCGGCCAACGCCGACCACGGCGCTTTCAGCCGCATCACGGTCCACGACCGGGCGGGGCGGCCGATCGCCCAGCACGCCTACCCGGTGGAGCCGCTATTCGCCGCACCGCAACCGCCGAACGACTGGAACACCAACGGAATCTCCTCGCTGCTGGCCGGCGACGCCCCGGACCGGTTCCTCGCGCTGGAGCGCGGATACGCCACCGGAGTGGGCACCAAGGGGCGCATCTACGAGTTCAGCACCGCCGGAGCCGATGACGTGCTGAACCGGGATTCGCTGGCAGGCGGCGGTTTCCGGCCGGTGCGCAAGGAACTGGTCGCCGATCTGGACGAGATCGGCCTGCCGCACACCGACAACGTCGAGGGGCTCAGCTGGGGGCCGCGGCTGCCCTCCGGCGAACGGGTGCTGCTCGTGGTCAGCGACAACAACTTCTCGCCGCACCAGCAGACCCAGCTGATCGCCATCGCGATCCGCTGACCGGACGGGAAGGGCGCGGCTCCGCGGAGGGGCCGCGCCCTTCGCGCGTGCGGGAAAAACGGCAAGCTCCTTGGGAAAAACGCGTTCCGATTCGAGTAACGGTCAATCCTTGACCCCAACCAAATCACCGACTTATGGTCCAGACCACGGTTCGCCGGTTAAGCGCCGGTGAACCGCGGTCGTCGGAGTGCCCCTCTCCCCTTCCTCGGCCAAGTTCCGACAGCGCCGCTACCAGGACGTCCGGTGTCCTCGAACGCGGTCTCCCCACAAGGAGCTGAGATGAACAAGAAGCCGAAGCTCGCCGCCGCGATCGTCGGTGCGGCGATCGCACCCTTCCTGGTGGCGATCCCGACCAGCACCGCCAGCGCGCACGGATACATCGACTCCCCGCCGAGCCGCCAGGCGCAGTGCGCCAAGGGCACCGTGCCGTGCGGGCCGATCAAGTACGAGCCGCAGAGCGTCGAGGGTCCGAAGGGCCTGACCAGCTGCAGCGGCGGCAACCAGGCGTTCGGCGAGCTGGACGACGACAGCAAGGGCTGGACGGCGACCCCGGTCGGCAACTCGGTGAACTTCAACTGGACGATCACCGCGCGCCACGCCACCAGCACCTGGGAGTACTTCATCGGCGGCAACCGCGTCGCGGTCTTCGACGACGGCGGCAAGCAGCCGCCGTCGCAGTTCTCGCACACCGTCGACCTCGGCGGCGTCAGCGGCAAGCAGAAGCTGCTGGCGGTGTGGAACGTCGCCGACACGGCCAACGCCTTCTACGCCTGCGTCGACCTCAACGTCGGCGCCAAGTAAGACCACTTCCGGTGAAGGGCGGGCCCGCACTCCGATTCCGGAGGCGGGCCCGCCGCTCGTCAGCACCTGCCGGGTGCGCCGAACCGGGCGTCCACTCTGGACGCCGCGAGCGCCACCGGGCTTTCCGGGGCGGGCAGCCCGAGTTCGCCGAGCAGGCCGGAGTCCGCGCAGAACAGCGGTTCGGCGCGGTGCAGGGCCCACGGTTCGTGGTCGACCGGCGTGTGCAGCGAAACCCCGTGCCAGGTGGAGAACATCCGCCACCGCGCCGTGCCGAACCGGTCGGCCTCCCCCGCCGCGATCCGCGGCCCGCGGCGGACGCGCAGTTCCAGCCCCACCTCACCGCGTCGCACCCGGTAGCCGGTTTCGCTGCCGCTGCGCTCGAACTCCACCCGCCCGTTGCGGTACGGCAGTCCGGCCACCGCCCGGGCCGTCCGCACGAAGGCCCGGTTCGAGGCCTCCATGCTCAGGAACACCAGCCCGCGGCGACCGCGCTCGTCGACGGCGTAGGTCCGCACGTTGACCTCGTTGAAGTCGCGCAGGGCGCGCGGTGCCGGCACGCCCAGCACCGAGGTCACGGTCATCCGCAGGCCGATCAGGCCGATCCAGCCGGTTCCGGCGAGCAGATCCGGCCGGGTGCCGCGCGGCAGCATCGGCTGGAGCAGCGCCGGATCGCACGGCCAGTGGGCGAACACGACGTCACGCCAGATCTGAGCGGACAGCGACCAGCGGACGCGTCCCGGAGCGGCGAGCGACAGCGTCTCGCTCATCCGCTCACCCGCAGCAGCGCCGCGTAGAGCGTGAGACCAGGACCGAAAGCCATTGCCACCACGTTGCCCCCACCGCGCAGCTCACCGTCGAGCAGCTTCCGCAGCACCAGCAGCAGCGTCGCCGACGAGCAGTTCCCGTGCTCTGCCAGGACTTCCCGCGATGCCCGCAGCGCCGTCGCGGGAAGTCCCAGGGTCTCCTCCACCGTGTCGAGGATGCGCGGGCCTCCGGGGTGCACGGCCCAGCCCGCGACATCGGCCAAGCCCAGCCCGTTGCGGTCCAGCAGGTCGCCGATCACCGCGCCGAGGTGGCGGGCCAGCACGTCGGGAACCTGCGGTGACAGGCCCATCCGGAAGCCGAGGTCGGTGATGTCCCAGGTCATCTGGTCCAGGCCGCTGGTGTCGGTGAAGGCCGCGACGTCGAGCACCGCCAGACCGGTCGCGCGCGGGTGCACGACCACCGCCACCGCCGCGTCGCCGAACAACGCGTGCGAGACGATCTGCTGCGGATCGGCAGTGGGCGGCTGGATGTGCAGCGAGGTCAGCTCCAGGCACAGCAGGACGGCGGGCCGGTCGCGCGCGGTGGCGAAGTCCACGACGCCGCCCAGCGCGGGCAGGGCCGCGTAGCAGCCCATGTGCCCGACGAACAGCCGCCGCAGATCGGGGCGCATGCCCAGCGATCCGGCGAGCTTGATGTCCAGGCCCGGGGTGCCGTAGCCGGTGCAGGAGGCGACGGTGAGCAGGCCGACGTCCTCCGCTGCCAGGCCCGCCTCGGCCAGCGCGGCGAGCACCGCGCGGTGACCCAGCGGCGGTGCCAGTTCGTCGAAGCGGCGCATCCGGGCCGCGGTGGTCCATCCGGAGAGGTCTTCCTCCAGCGGGTTCGCCGCGGTGTGCCTGCGGTGCACGCCGACCGCCGAGAACAGCCTGCGGGCCAGGGCGCTGCCGCCGAAGTGCTCGGCGAAGAAGCCGTCCCACAGCTCGCCCTGCCCGGCGGAGTCCGGCAGCGCCGAGCCGAAGCCGACGATCGCCGGGGTCACCAGCGCGGTGCTTCGGTGTCGTGGTCGGGGTCGCCGCCGAGCGCGGCGACCCCGAGCCAGTCGGCGCAGACGTCGGAGGTCGCCGGTTGCAGCGCGCCGCACCGGGCGTCGCGGTAGATGCGCTCCAGCGGGTGGCCGCGCCGGGTGGCCGAGGTGCCCGCCGCTTCCAGCACCGAGGAGGCCACCTGCGCCGCGGTGTCCCCGGCGACCAGCTTCGCGCGCCACACCCAGCGGTTCGTCTCCGGTTCACCGGCCTGCTGCGCGACACGCCGCGCGGCCTCCTGCACGACGGCTTCGGCCGCCGCCACCGCGGCATCGGCGCGGCCCATCCGGTTGCGCACCGCGGGCAGCTCGTGCAGCCCGCGCTCGCGCAGGTGCGCGCTGCCCGCGCGCAACGCCGAGCGGGCCACTCCGACGTAGACCGCGGCGTAGGAGGCCACCAGCCACTGCGGCATCACCTGCGCGATCAGCAACGTCAGGCCTTCGATCCCGCCGAGCAGCGCATCCGGGCCCACGGCGACGTCGAAGTGCACGTCGTGGCTCCCGGTGGCGCGCATGCCCAGCGAATCCCACGTCGGTTCGACCTGGACGCCCTCACCTGCCGGGACCAGGAAGTAGGACACCTTCGGCTCGCGGTTCCCGACGTCCTTGGCGGTGACCAGGTAGGCATCGGCGTGCCCGGCGCCGGAGACGAACGCCTTGCGGCCGGTGATGCGGAACCCGCGGCCGTCGCGCCGGTAACCGGTGGTGGTGCGCGACAGCCGCGATCCGCCGCCGCGCTCGCTCATCGCCACCGCGTACAGCGCTCCTTCGGCAGCGCCGGACAGCAGCCGGTCGCGCGCGTCGAAGCAGCTCTCCGGCGCACCCATCTGCAGGAGCAGCTCCTCCGGTGCGTGCGCCAGGGCACCGGTGACCGAGGCGTGCATGTTGAAGATCAGCGCCGTGGCACCGGCACCGGTGGCCAGTTCGGCAGCCACAGCGGTGTAATCGGCGAACGACGCACCGGAGCCGCCCAGTTCCTCGGGAACCATCAGACCGAGCAGGCCCCGATCGCGCAGATCCGCGAAGTCCTCGGCGGGGAAGGCACCCGCGGTGTCGTAGTGCTCGGCGCGCGCGGCGATGCGCGGAACCAGGTCCCGCACCACCTCCTGCGCGGACGTGGCTGTCAACGGCACCGGCGCTCACCCCTTCTTCCACCCGATGGCCTGGAACAGCACGGCGGTGGTGCGCACCGGAACCATGCGGACCGAGCTGCGCCGCTGGGCCGACCACGCCACCAGGTCCCGCAGCGACGGCCGCAGTCCCCGCAGCGCCAGGTCGACGCCGTGCTGGGCCGCCTCGGCCACCAGCACGCCGCGGTCGACCAGCAGCGCGGGATCGTGCACCCCGCGCGGTGCGATGCGCGGCAGCCGTTCGGCGAGACCGATGGCCACCACCCGGCACAGCGCGGTGGCCGCCAGCGTGTCCAGCACCAGCAGCCCGCCGGGCCGGAGGATCCGGCACGCTTCGGCGACGGCGGCGCGCAGGTCCACCACGTGCTCGAAGATCTCGCCCGCCACCACGCAATCCGCGAACTCCGCCGGCAGCGGCACTGCCTGCACGTCACCGGCCACCGGTTGCACGCCGTGCTCGGCGGCCTGCCGCAACGCGCTCGGCGAGCGGTCGACGCCGATGTGCTGGTAGCCCTTGTCCGCCACGTGCGGTGCGAGCAGGCCCGCGCCGCAGCCCAGGTCGACCAGCACCGCGTCCGGTCGCGGTGCTGCGGGCACGAGCGCTGCGCGAGCAGCGGCGAGCCAGTGCAGCATCGCGAAAGCGCCTCTCGGCTGCCACCACTGGTCCGCGCAGGTCTCGTAGAGCTGCGGATCGTTGCGCAGCGCGGTCCGCGTCCCGCCGCGTGCCATGCGCTCCAGGCTGGCACACTCGGCCGGGTGCGGCACCTCGCAACCGCCTCCGCGCTGTTCCGCGCCTCGCACCCGCTGCCAGCGCTGGCGGTCACCGCGATCGCCGCTGGGCTGGCCGCGGCGGTGGGCGGTGCACCGCTCTGGGTGGCCGCTGCGGTGCTGCCCGGGCAGTTGTCCGTCGGCTGGCTCAACGATCTCGTCGACGCCGATCGCGATGCCCAGGTCGGGCGGCCCGGCAAGCCGGTGGCGAGCGGTGCCGTTTCGCGACGTGCGGTGCTGGTCGCGGTGGCCCTCTCCGCGCTGGCAGCGGTGGTGCTGTCGCTGCCCTTCGGCGTCGCCGCGACGGCGGCGCACCTGGTCGCGCTGGCATCGGCGTGGGCTTACGACCTGGGGCTGAAGGCCACCGCGTGCTCGGTGCTGCCCTACGCCGTCTCCTTCGGACTGCTGCCCGTGTTCGTGACGCTGGGCAGCGATATGGCACCGCCGTCGTGGCTGGTACCGGCCGCGGCGCTGCTGGGCGCGGCGGCGCACTTCGTGAACGTGCTGCCGGATCTCGCCGACGACGCCGCCACCGGTGTGCGCGGGTTGCCGCACCGGCTCGGTGCGGTGAAAAGCACTGCGGTGGCGGCAGTTCTGGTGCTCGCCACCGCCGCGCTGCTCGTGCTCGGTCCCATCGGCCGCTCCGCCGGTCTGCTGCTGCTCGCGCTGGCGGTGGCGCTGCTGAGCACCGGACTCGTGCTGGGGCGCCGTCCCGGGTCACGCGCTGCGTTCCGCGCCGTCATCCTCGTGGCGCTGCTCGACGTAGCCGTCCTGCTGGGCAGCGGGATCCCGCCGGGCTGAGCACTATCCACTCCGGACGGTGCCGGTGAAGGTGGCGAAGGCGATGATGTTGTCGCGGTAGCTGCGCGCGGTGCTGTCGAACGAACCACCGCAGGTGATCAACCGGAGCTGCGGATCGGTGGTGTCGCCGTAGACCTCGTCGGCCGGGAAGCCGTGCTTGGGTTCCTGCGCCATCCGGTGCACCACGAACCGGGCGACCTGCCCGTCCTGCCGACCGACCAGGACCTCGTCACCGGGCCGCAGCTCGCGCAACCGCGCGAAGATCCCGTCCTCGCCGTCGCCGTTGACGTGCCCCAGCACGACGGCCGGGCCGATCTCACCGGGAGTCGGGCTGTACTCGTACCAACCGGCCTGCATCGGTTCGTGCACCGACGGCAGCTCGACCGTCCGGTCGGGGTTGAGGCCCAGCGGCAGCAGCGTGGAGCGCGCGCCGATCCGGGGTATCTCGATCCAGGTCGGCGGCGACTGCGCCAGCGCCGTCGCGGCGTGCACCTGCTGCGGTGCGGTAGCGCCGAGGTCCAAGGGTGGCTCGGCCGCCGAACATCCCGCCAGCGCCACGGAGAGCGTGACGGCCACGAGGACCGGGGCGGTCGCGACAGCACGACCGCCCCGGTTCCCCCGTGCACGGGTGGGCACGTTCATCCCGGACGCCTCAGTTCGCGCCCGCACGCCGACGGCGCAGCGCGACCGCGGCGCCGCCACCGGCGACGGCGATCGCTGCCGCGGCGCCGAACGCCGCCGAGCCGAAGCCGGATTCGGCCGGGCCGCCACCGGTTTCCGGAGCACCGACCGGACGTTCGGAGACCTGCGCCGTCTTCTCCCGCACCGGCGAGGCGGTGGGCTCCTCCTTCGGCGGCTCGACCGGCCGGCTCTGCTCCGCCGCCGGGGTCTTCTCGTCCACCGGAGCCGGGACGGGCTTCTGCTCCTCGGCCACCGGGGCGGTCTTCGGCTCGTCGGCCCAGCCGACCGCGGCGGTCAGCGGCAGCGCGGTGGCCCCGAGCAGCGCGGCGGCGGCGACGGTACGCCCAAGCTTCATGTTGCGTCCTCTCGTTCGGTCCGGGAGATCCGGACGAGGACCAGCTTGGAGCGCGGTTTTCAAGATCCCGTCTGCCCGATGTGAAGAACCTGTTCGGATTCCGCCGCGCCGCGCGAGATGTGAAGAAGCCGTTCAGATGCGGTGTCCGGAGCACCGCGGTGCACCGGCGGGGGCGATAATGCGCCGCGTGAGCGCACACGTGCTGGTCGCCGAGGACGACCCCAAGCAGGCCGAACTCATCCGGCGCTACCTCGAACGCGACGGCCACCAGGTGGTCGTGGTCGGCGACGGCCGGGCGGCGATCGACGAAGCGCGGCGGCGCCTGCCCGACCTGGTCGTGCTCGACGTGATGATGCCCAAGGTGGACGGCCTCGACGTGTGCCGCGTCCTGCGCGCCGAGTCCGACGTGCCGATCGTGCTGCTGACCGCGCGGACCACCGAGGACGACGTGCTGCTCGGCCTCGACCTCGGTGCCGACGACTACATCACCAAGCCCTACAGCCCGCGCCAGCTCGCTGCCCGCGTGCGCGCGATCCTGCGGCGGGTGCGGCGGGTGCAGGACCGCGGCCACCAGCCGCTGCGCGTCGGTGACCTGGTGGTGGACCAGCAGCGGCACGAGGTGCTGCTGGCCGGCGCCGAGCTCGACTGCACGCCTGCGGAGTTCCGGATGCTGGCGGTGCTGGCCGCCGAACCCGGCCGGGCCTTCACCCGCGGGCAGCTGCTCAGCCAGGCCTTCGGGATGGACAAGTTCATCACCGAGCGCACGGTGGACGTGCACGTGATGAACCTGCGCCGCAAGCTCGAACCCGATCCCCGCCGGCCGGTCCGGCTGCTCACCGTCTACGGCGTCGGTTACAAGCTGCAGGACTGCCCCGATGGCACGCCGGCATAGCCTGCTGGCCCGGCTGCTGGCCATGTCGGTGGTGGTGGCCGGGTGCTCGATCGGGGCGACCGCGTGGCTGGCCGCGCAGAGCACCAGCGGGGCGATCAACCAGGAGATCGGCGAGAGCCTGGCCACCGATGCCACCATCTACGACGCGCTGCTGGGCTACGCGGCCGGGCATCCGCAGTGGTCCGGGGTGCAGGAGGTGGTGACCGAGCTCTCCGAGCGCACCGGGCGCCGCATCACGCTCACCACCCAGGCGCGGGTCCCGATCGCCGATTCCGGGGATCCGCAGGACACCCAGCTGCCGCGGACGCCATCGGCCGTGGTCGACCCGCTCGCCGTCGATCCGGTGCTCAAGCCCGGCGCCGCGATCGACCCGCGGGCCGTCGGCCCCTACCAGCTGACCGCCGCCGAACGCGCGAAACTGGCCACCGAGGCGCAGAACCAGCTCGGCTGCCTGCGGCGGAGCGGCTCGGACGGCCGGATCGTCGAGCTGCCCAACGGGCGTTCGACGGTCGAGATCATCGCTGCCGAACCGCAGCAGAAGCGCTCGCGGTCGGCGGGCGCGCCGGCCGATCCGCCGAGAGCGGTGCCCGCCGAGGTCGCGGCACCGGAGACGTCGGTCCCCGTGACTCCGCCGCTGGATTGCCGGGCACCGACGACGACCACCGAAACCGAGCGCACCGCCAACGCCGAGCTGCTGGAACTGGCCAACGCCTGCTTGACCAGGCAGGGCGCGGACCCGCTGCCCACCGAGGCGGCCGAGACGACGTGGCCGAACGGGCTGCGCGCCGCACCGGAGGACCAGCGCTGCGCGGACGCCGCCCGCCGCGAGCAGCTCGGCGCCTACGTCTCGCCCGCGGCGCAGCTTTTCATCACCAGACCGGGCACCGACCAGGCCGCCACCGATCTGTCCACTGTGGGCATTTCGCGGATCGCGTGGACGGCGCTGGTGGTGCTGGTGCTCACCGTCGGCATGACCGCGCTGGCCGCCAGCCGCCTGGTCCGCCCGATCGACGCCATCACCGCAGCGGCCAGGCGGATGGGCGGCGGCGACCGCTCGGCGCGGGTGCGCACCCGCGCGCGCGGCGAGATCGGCGAGCTGGCCGCGGCGTTCAACGCGATGTCCGAACAGGTCGAACGCACCGAGCAGCAGCGCAAGACGATGGTCAGCGACATCGCGCACGAGCTGCGCACCCCGCTGGTCAACGTGCGCGGCTGGCTGGAAGCCGCGCAGGACGGCGTGGCAACCCTCGACCAGCCGCTGGTGGCCTCGCTGCTGGAGGAGACGCTGCTGCTGCAGCACCTCATCGACGACCTGCAGGACCTGGCGCTCGCCGATGCCGGGAAGCTGCGCGCCCACCTCGAACCCGTGCACCTGGGCGCGATCCTGGAACAGGTCGCCGCCGCGCACCGCGGCCGGGCCGAGGCCGGTGGCATCGAGCTGCGCGCGAGCGCCGAAGGCGATCCCGACCTGGCCGCCGACCCGACGCGGCTGCGCCAGGCGCTGGGCAACCTGGTCTCCAACGCGCTGCGGCACACGCCTGCGGGCGGGCTCGTCGAGCTGCGGGCACGCCGGGCGGCCGACGAGGTGATCATCGAGGTCAGCGACACCGGGGTCGGCATCCCGGCCGAATCGCTGCCGCACGTCTTCGACCGCTTCTGGCGGGCCGAGAAGTCCCGCGGCCGGCACGGCGGCGGCAGCGGCCTCGGGCTGGCGATCACGCACCACCTGGTCGAGGCGCACGGCGGTAGCATCGAAGTGCGCAGCACCGTCGGCGTCGGCACGACGTTCACCATCCGCCTCCCGGCAATGCCGTCCACAGTGGATTCGCCCGGACGGGCCACCGGCCGCTAGGCCGTTCGGCGCATTCACCCGCCGCTTCGCACTTTTCGTCTACACCTGTACCAACTTTCCGCTGTCGCCGGAGGAACCATCTCGTCGTGAAATGGTTCACACCATTTCTCGTGCTGACACTTCCCCCGAAAGGCGGCTCGATCATGACCGAGGACGAACGGCGAATCCGTCGGGCCACGTTCCTCAAGGCCGGCCTGGCCACCGCGGTCACCCTCCCCGTGGTCGCCAGCGAGGTGGTGCGCGCACCCCGCGCCGCCGCCGGAGAGCTGACTCCCACCCCGATGTGCGATGACGGGGACGACCTGACGCCCCCGCAGATGGAAGGCCCGTACTTCAAGCCGAACTCCCCCGAGCGCAGCGACCTGCGCGGCGACATGCCCGGCACGGCGCTGACCATCACCGGCGTCGTCTACAGCCGCTCCTGCGCCCCGCTGAACCGGGTGCTGCTGGACTTCTGGCAGGCCGACAACGCGGGCAACTACGACAACGTCGGCTACCGCGGGCGCGGCCACCAGTTCACCTCCACCGACGGCCGCTTCCGGCTCGACACGATCGTGCCCGGCCTCTACCCGGGCCGCACCCGGCACGTCCACGTCAAGGTCCAGGCCCCGAACCAGCGGATCCTGACCACCCAGCTGTACTTCCCGGGTGAGCCCGGCAACGACTGGGACGCGATCTTCGACCCGGCGCTGCTGATGAACGTCCAGGGCTCCAACGCCACGTTCGACTTCGTCCTCAACCTGCCCTGACCGAGGACGGACCGGGTTCGCCACCCCGGCAGCGGACTGTCCGCATCCGCCAGTCGCGCTGAGCGAACGTGACGCCATCCGGCACCCCCGACCCGTTCCCCGGTCGGGGGTGCCTTCTCGTGCTCTGCCCCCCGGGGAACGTCACCTCGGCGATCTTCACCACGGGGCTGCCCAGCGCGGTAGCAGCACCATCCGCGACCGGGATCGCTGATGCGGCATCAGCCGAGGCTCAGAACCTCTTCGTCCGCGTGCGTGCCGAACTCGGCGACGCGCGCCCCCGCGACGTGCTCGCACCGGTTGATCCGGTCGGTCCACTCCGCGTCGACGCCGCACGGCCCGCGGAGGCACGAAATTGCGCGCTGGCGGCTTTCAGACGTCGTTCGCCGAGGCATGTGCCGTGCACGAGGCAAAGCCCTCGTCGGTCCTGTTCGGACGGACGAGGGCTTTGCCGTCGGCTGTCAGCAGCCGGGAGCGCAGGGCTCCCCGTTGGCCGTGGAGCCCGCCGCCGGGAGCTCGGAGAGCTTGCGGGGTTCCGCACCATCGGTGTGCTCGGCGATCAGCTCGGTGATCAGCTTCGCGAACCTCGGGTCCGGGCCCGCCGTTCCAGCCCGGGCGAAGCCCATGCCCAGTTCCGCGGCCTTGTCCTTGGCCTCGTTGTCCAGGTCCCAGATGACCTCGAGGTGGTCGGAGATGAAACCGACCGGGCTGACCACCACCGCCTGGACGCCCTTGGCGTGCAGGTCCTCCAGGTGGTCGCAGATGTCCGGCTCCAGCCACGGCACCTGCGGCGGGCCGGAACGCGACTGCCACACCACGTCGTAGCCGTCCACCCCGACCGCCTCGGCCACCAGCCGGGCGGCTTCGGCGACCTGGCGGGAGTACCAGCGCGGCCGGCCGTCGGGGCCTTCCTGGTCGTCGGCGCGCAGCGGGATCGAGTGCGCGGTGAACACCAGCCGCGCCTGCTCGCGCTCGGCCGGGTCCAGCTCCTCGAACGCCCGGCGCACCGCGTCCGCGTTGGCCTCGACGAACAGCGGGTGGTCGAAGAACTGGCGCAGCTTCACCAGCTCCGGCGCCCGCTCGCCGACCGCTTCGCGGGCCCGGGCGATGTCCTCGTGGTACTGCTTGCAGCCCGAGTAACCGCCCCACGCCGAGGTGGCGAACACCAGCGCGCGCCGCACCCCGTCATCGGCCATCTTCGCGACGGTGTCCTCCACCATCGGGTGCCAGTTGCGGTTGCCGAAGTAGACCGGCAGCTCGCGGCCCTGCGCGGCCAGCTCGGCCTCCAGCGCGGCGATGATCTCGTGGTTGAGCCGGTTGATCGGCGACACCCCGCCGAAGTGGTGGTAGTGCTCGGCGACCTCGTCGAGGCGTTCCGGCGGAACTCCCCTGCCTCTGGTCACGTTCTCCAGGAACGGCCGGACCTCCTCGGGCCCCTCCGGTCCTCCGAACGACAGGAACAGCAACGCGTCAAAGCTCACCCGACCATGATGGCGTCGACGGCTCGGTCGCGCGCAGCCGGGGCCACCGGCTGCGCGCGAGACCACACTCAGACGCCGAGGGCGTGCACGCCGCCGTCGACCATGATCATCGAGCCGGTCGTCTTGGGCAGCCAGTCCGACAGGACCGCGCAGACCGACTTGGCCACCGGCGTCGGGTCGTTGACGTCCCAGCCGAGCGGGGCGCGGTCGCCCCAGCCGGCTTCGAGGTCGGCGAAGCCGGGGATCGACTTGGCCGCCATCGTGCGCACCGGACCCGCGGAGACGAGGTTGACCCGGATGCCCTTCGGGCCCAGCTCGCGGGCCAGGTAGCGGGAGGTCGACTCCAGCGCGGCCTTGGCCACGCCCATCCAGTCGTAGGCGGGCCAGGCCACGCGCGCGTCGAAGTCCATGCCGACGATCGAGGCGCCCTCGCCCAGCAGCGGCAGGGTGGCGGTGGACAGCGACTTCAGCGAGTACGCCGAGACCTCCAGCGCGGTGGAGACGTCCTCCCACGGCGCGGCCAGGAAGTCACCGCCCAGGCACGACGCCGGGGCGAAGCCGATGGAGTGCAGCACGCCGTCGAGACCGTCGACGTGCTCGCGGACCCGCTCGGCCAGGCCGTCCAGGTGCTCGGTGCTGGTGACGTCCAGCTCGATCACCGGCGCGGGCTTGGGCAGCCGGGTCGCGATGCGCTGCACCAGGCTCATCCGGCCGAACCCGGTGAGCACCACCTCGGCGCCCTGCTCCTGGGCGACCTTGGCCGCGTGGAACGCGATCGACGCGTCGGTGATCACGCCGGTGATCAGAATCCGCTTGCCTTCGAGCAAACCGCTCACGAAATCCTCCGCTGTGCTTTCTTCCACCAGGTGCGCGGGCACCCGGGACTGCCGCCGCGCGCGGCCACTGCGGGCGCGCGGCTCGAACGTTGCTGGTCAGTGGCCCATGCCGAGGCCGCCGTCGACGGGGATCACCGCGCCGGTGATGTAGGCGGCCGCATCGGAGGCCAGCCACTGCACCGTGCCCGCGACCTCTTCCGCCGCGGCGAAGCGGGCCAGCGGAATCTGGGCGAAGATCTCCTTCTTGCGCTCCTCGGACAGCGCGTCGGTCATGTCCGTGGTGACGAAGCCCGGGGCGACCACGTTCGCCGTGATGCTGCGCGAGCCCAGCTCGCGGGCGATCGAGCGGGCCATGCCGACCAGGCCCGCCTTGCTCGCCGCGTAGTTGACCTGACCGGCACCGCCGGAGAGACCGACCACCGAGGAGATGAAGATCATCCGGCCCTTGCGGTTGCGCAGCATGCTGCTGGCGGCGCGCTTGGCCACCCGGTAGGAGCCCGCCAGGTTCGCGTCGATGACCCGGCCGAACTGCTCCTCGCTCATCCGCAGCAGCAGGGTGTCGTCGGTGATGCCGGCGTTGGCCACCAGCACCTCGACCCGGCCGTGCGCGGCCTCGACCTCGTCGAAGGCCGCCGCGACCTGCTCCGGGTCGGTGACGTCGCACTGCACCCCGAACAGCCCCTTCGGTGCACCCGATCCGCGGTGCGTGACCGCGACCTTGTCCCCGGCGGCCTGGAACGCCTTCGCGATGGCCAAGCCGATGCCGCGGTTACCGCCGGTCACCAGTACGGACCGTGCCACTGTGGATCTCCCCTCGAAACGATGCCGCAAGATTCGGTTCAGCCGCGACATTATCCGTTCGTCGACGATCACCGCTCGTCGCCTCCATACAGAAAAACGGTCACCGTGTCGTGGTGCGCCTACACCCGCGGCGGCAGGCACACTGCGCTATGCAGCCGATCACCGACCCGGGAGGCGCCCGATGGCCACCCCGCCCGCTGACCTCGTCGCCGAGCTGCGCGCCGCGCTGACCGGCCCGGCCCGCTTCGACCCCGGCACCCGAGCGCTCTACGCGACCGACGCCTCCAACTACCGCCAGGTCCCGACCGGGGTGCTCTTCCCGCGCGACGAGGACGACGTGACCGCCGCCGTGGCCATCGCGCGCAGCCACGGCGTGCCGATCACCACGCGCGGGGCGGGCACCAGCATCGCGGGCAACGCCATCGGCACCGGGCTGGTCCTCGACCTCTCCCGGTACCTCGACCGGATCATCGAGATCGACGCCGACCGCGGGCTGGCCCGCGTGCAGCCGGGCGTGGTGCTGGACTCGCTGCAAGCCGCGGTGGCCGGGCACGGGCTGGCCTTCGGTCCCGACCCCTCCACGCACAGCCGCTGCACGCTCGGCGGGATGATCGGCAACAACTCCTGCGGGACGCACTCGGTGGCCTGGGGCAAGACCGTCGACAACGTGCACGCCCTGGACGTGCTGCTCTCCGACGGGACCCGGCTCGAAGTCGGTGCGACCTCCCCGGAGCGGCTCGACGAGCTGTGCGCGCGCGAGGACCGCATCGGCCGCCTGCACCGGGACCTGCGGGCCTTGCGGGACGAGGTCGCCGACGCCGTCCGCAGCTCGTTCCCCGCCCTGACCCGCCGGGTGTCGGGCTACAACCTCGACCAGCTGCTGCCGGAGAACGGCTTCCACCTGGCCCGCGCCCTGGTCGGCACCGAGGGCGGCTGCGCGATCGTGCTGGGCGCGACCGTGCAGCTGGTGTCCGCCCCGGCGGCGCGGGCCCTGACCGTGCTCGGGTTCTCCGACACCTACGCCGCGGCCGACGAGGTCCCCCGGCTGCGCGGGCTGGGTGCGCTGGCCATCGAAGGACTCAGCTCGGAGCTCGTCGACGTGGTGCGGCAGCGCAACCCCGCCTCGCCCGCGCTGCCGCTGCTGCCCGGCGGGCGCAGCTGGCTGCTGGTGGAGACCGGCGGAGCGGATCCCGGCGAGGCCGAAGCCGCGGCGGCCGACATCGTCCGCGCGATGGGCGAGCGCGCGGAGCACGTCGTGCACACCGATCCGGCGCGGATCGCGGCGCTGTGGAAGATCCGCGAGGAGGGCTCCGGCTACTCGACCAGGATGGCCGGTTCGGAGCGTTCCTCGGGCTGGGAGGACGCCGCCGTCCCGCCCGAGCGGCTGGGTTCCTACCTGCGGGAGTTCGACGCGCTGCTGGCGCGGTTCGGCCGCCGCGGCGTGACCTACGGCCACTACGGCGACGGCTGCATCCACGTCCGCATCGACTTCGACCTGCTGTCGGCCCCCGGAACGGCGCAGTACCGCTCCTTCCTGGAAGCCGCCGCCGACCTCGTCGTGGCGCACGGCGGCTCGGTCTCCGGCGAGCACGGCGACGGCCAGGCCCGATCCGCGCTGCTGACCAGGATGTACCCGCCGGAGGTGATCAGGGCCTTCGAGCGGTTCAAGGCCGCCTTCGACCCGGCCGGGCTGCTCAACCCCGGGCAGATCGTGCACCCGCGGCCGGTCGACGCCGACGTGCGCCCGCTGGTGGCCCCGGCCCGGATCCCGACGCGCACCGCGCTGGCGCTGCACGCCGACTCCGGCGACCTCGCCGCCGCGACCCGCCGCTGCGTCGGCATGGGCAAGTGCCTGAACACCACAGGCGGGGTGATGTGCCCGAGCTACCGGGCGACCCGCGAGGAGAAGCACTCCACCCGCGGCCGCGCCCACCTGCTGTTCGAGATGCTGGCCGGCCGCGTCATCAAGGGCGGCTGGCGCTCGCCGGAGGTTCGCGAAGCGCTCGACCTGTGCCTTTCCTGCAAGGGCTGCAAGTCCGACTGCCCGGTCGACGTCGACATGGCCACCTACAAGGCCGAGTTCCTGCACCACCACTACCGGCGCAGGCCGCGCCCGGCCGCGCACTACTCGATGGGCTTCCTCCCGCTGTGGCTCAAGCTCGGCCAGCACGCCCCGCAGCTGGTCAACCGGGTGCTCTCCGGACCGCTGGCGCCGCTGCTCAAACGGCTCGGCGGGATCGACGCGCGCCGGGAAGTGCCGGAACTGGCCGCGCGAACACTACAGGCGTGGTGGTCGCAGCGGCGGGACGGCGCCACCCCACGCGTGGTGATCTTCCCGGACACCTTCACCAACCACTTCGACCCGCACATCGGCCGCGACGCGGTCGCCGCGCTCGAAGCCCTCGGCCACACCGTGGAGATCCCCGGCGAACCGGTCTGCTGCGGACTGACCTGGCACTCCACCGGACAGCTCGGCACCGCCCGCCGCGCGGTCCGCCGCACCGCCCGCACGCTGCGCCCGCTGCTGGAGCGCGGGCTGCCGGTGATCGGCCTGGAACCCAGCTGCACCGCGTTCCTGCGCAACGACGCGCTGGAACTCGCCCCGGGTGACCTCGACGTGGCCGCCCTGGCCGCGGCGACCCGCACCTTCGCCGAATGGGTCGAACCGACCCGCGACCGGTGGCAGCTCCCGGAGCAGGACCGGGAAGCGCTGGTGCAGGTCCACTGCCACCAGCACGCCGACCTCGGGTTCACCGCCGACCGGGCCACGTTGGCCGCCACCGGGACGCGCGCGCACGTGCTCGACGCGGGATGCTGCGGACTGGCGGGCAACTTCGGTTTCGAACGCGGTCATCACGACGTCTCGATCGCCTGCGCCGAACAGGGCCTGCTCCCGGCCGTCCGCGCTGCCGCACCGGGCACCGACGTCGTCGCCGACGGGTTCAGCTGCCGCACCCAATTGCGCCAGACGGCCGGTGTCGAACCCGTGCACCTGGCCACCCTCGTCGCCCGCGCCCTCGACCGGGCCCAGCGGTGACAGAACCGACAGCCACCCGGGAATGCCGCGCCGGGCGCGCGGTGTTGTCCCGGTAACCACCGTCTGAAGGGAATCCACATGGCAACGGTCGAGCTCACCAAGGACAACTTCGACGAGGTCGTGCAGGACAACGGCTTCGTGATCATCGACTTCTGGGCGTCCTGGTGCGGCCCCTGCCGGCAGTTCGCCCCGGTCTTCGACCGCGCCTCGGACAAGCACGAGGACATCACCTTCGCCAAGGTCGACACCGAGGCCCAGCCGGAGCTGGCCGGCGCGTTCAAGGTCCAGTCCATTCCGACGCTGGCCGTGATCCGCGAGAACGTGCTGGTCTTCCAGCAGCCGGGCGCGCTGCCGGAGAACGTCTTCGACGACCTCATCGGCCAGGCCCGCGACCTGGACATGGAAGAGGTCAAGCAGAACGCCACCAGCTGACCCTGCTTCCCACGCAACTTCCATTGAAATTAGAGCTTCAATTTCAATGGAAGTTGCGCATTGTCGGCGTGTTGGGTGCCGACACTCCGATGGATGCGGTGGACCACCGCGATTTCAATGGAAATCGCGGACGTTCAGAAGCCCGGGTCCACCGATTCGCCGACGGCGGCGTGCACCACGCCGGGCAGGTTGCTGATCTGCCCGACCAGCTCCTTCACCGGTGTCTTCCCGCGCAACCGCAGCGCGACCACCGCGGTGCGCTGCTGCTCGTCGTCGGTGTCCTCCCGCTCGACCTCCAGGTCCATCACCGTCCAGCCGCTGCTGGTGCACAGGGTCAGGACGCTGCGCAGCACCCCGTGGCCGTCGAGGTAGCCGATCCGCAGCACCTGCGGCTCGCGCAGCGACCTGCGCAGCAGGTGCAACAGCCACGGGTAGCCGAGGACCACCAGGAAGTGCACGGCCGTGGTCGCCGCCGCCAGCACCACCAGCCCGCTGCCGCAGGCCATCCCCACCGCGGCCACCACCCACACCGTCGCCGCCGTGGTCAGCCCGCGCACCGCGTCGCGGCGCACGAAGATCAGCCCGCCACCGATGAACCCGATGCCGGAGACGATCTGCGCGGCCACCCGCGACGGATCCAGCGACACCCGGTCGAAGGCCAGCAGATCGCCGAAACCGTACTTGGACACCAGCATGAACAGCGCCGCACCGACCCCGACCAGGGCGTGCGTGCGCATCCCGGCGCTCTTGGCCCGGATCTCCCGCTCCAGCCCGATCACGCTCGAGAACAGCAGCGCGGTCCCCAGCTCGATCAGCAGCGGGATCTCACCGAGGCCCGCCACCACGGCGTCCGACGACATTCCTGGAACGTAGCACCGCGCGTGTCAGGTCACGATCGCCGCGGGCGCCGGGCCAGGTAGACGACCGCGGGCGGCAGGTTGCGCCACACCGTGCGGCTGATCACCGTCTCCTCGAACTCCGCGCGCAGGTCCGCCAGCTGACGGCGAGCCGGTGGCGCCCACCGCGTCCAGGTGTAGGCGAACTGCGTGAGCACCCCGTCCGGCGCCAGCGAATCGGCGACCAGCCGGATCAGCGGCACCCCGTCGACCGGCGCGTGCGCCACCCAGGGCAGACCGCTCACCACGACGTCGGCCCGCAACTCCCGCTCGCGCAGCAGCGCCGGGAGTTCCCGGGCGTTCGCGCACACCGACTCCACACCCGGGAACCGCTCCCCCAGCCGCGCCGCCCACCGCGAGTTGAGCTCCAGCGCCAGGTGGTGCCCGCGTCCGCCGAGCCTGCGCTGGATCACCTCGGTGAACGCACCGGTCCCGGGCCCGAGTTCGACCACCACCGGGTCACCGCGGTGCGGGATGGGCGCCACCATCTGCTCGGCGAGCGCCCGCGAGCTGGGCCCGACCGCGGCGGTCGTGGTCGGCGACTTGACGAACTCCCACAGAAAACCCGCTGCCGTTCCCACCTGCGCCACTCCGATCACCGCCCGACCCCGTGCCCGCTCGAGCATCGCGGAGCCGGTCGGCGTCCGGGATTCCGCTAGGTGACCACCGGCGCAACTCGGCGCCAACACTTGCTCACGGCAGCCTGCGACCGGTGAACATGGAGACCCCGGCGGCGATGATCGCGGTGAGCGTGCCCAGCACCAGCCACGGCTTGCTGGCATCGGTGTGCTTGGTCTCGTAGCCGATCTGCTCGCCCAGCGTGGCGTAGACCTCGCGGAGCTGCTCGGCGCTGGCCGCCTTGTGGAACTCGCCGCCGGAGAGCTTCGCGATCTCCTGCATCGCCTCGTCGTCGACCTCGACCAGCTCCTGCTGGCCCTGGATCTCGATGCTGCCGTGCCTGGTGCCGAAGGAGATCGTGGAGATCGGAACGCCGATCTTGCGCGCCTCCCGCGCCTTCGTGTAAGCACCGCGCGGGGCGTCCATGTCGCGCGGGATCGTCTGACCGCCGTCGGCCATCAGCACGATCCGCGCGGGCGGGGCCCCGGCCGGGCCGCCGACCATCTTGCCGAAGGAGTCGATGGCCTGCATCGAGGCGTTGATGCCGTCACCGGTGGCGGTGGCCTCGGCCAGCTTGAGGCTGTCGATGGCCTGCTTGACGCCCGCCCGGTCGGTCGTGGGCATCACCAGCACGGTCGCGGTGCCCGCGAAGGACACCAGCCCGAGGTTGATGCCCGGCGTCAGCTTGTCGGCGAACTCCTTGGCCGCGACCTTCGCCGCCTCCAGCCTGCTGGGCTCGACGTCGGTGGCCTTCATCGACAGCGACACGTCGATGGTCAGCATCACCGTGGCCCGGTTGCGCGGGATGCGCTGCTCCGCGGTGGGGCCCATCAGCGCCACCGTGAGCATGATCAGCGCCACCGCGAGCATGGCGGGCGGCACGTGCTTCCACCAGCCCTGCCGCCGGGCGGCGACCTGGTCGAGCACCTCCAGGTTGCTGAACCGCACCGTGTCCCGGCGGCGGCGCCGCATCGCCCACAGGTAACCGGCGACCAGCGCCGCGACCACGAACAGCAGCAGGAACCACCAGGGAGCGGTGAATCCCGACAAACTCAACATCAAGAAGCTCCTCCGGACCAACCGCGCTTGCGGGCCACCACGAACCGCACGACGTCGGCGATCCAGTCCGAATCCGTCCGCAACACCAGGTGCGCGCAACCGGCGCGGCGCAGGACCGCCGCCACCTCCTCGCGGTGCGCCGCGGCCGCCGCGGCGAACTCCTTGCGCAGCACCGGGGTGGTGTGCACCTCCCGCTGCTTGCCGGTTTCCGGATCCGACAGCAGCACCGTGCCCACGTCGGGCAACTCCACGTCGCGCGGGTCCAGCACCTCCACGGCCAGCAGCGAGTGCCGGGAGCCCAGACCGCGCAGCGCCCGCTGCCAGTCCGTCGGGCCGAGGAAGTCCGAGACCACGACCGCCAGCCCGCGCCGGCGCGGCGGGCGGCGCAGCGCCTCCAGCAGCCGGGAGAGGTCGCCGCGCGTGCCTTCTTCAGCTCGCGGTGTGCCGGCCGCCTTCCGCAGCAGCGCTCGCGCGTGCGCCGCGCCACCGCGCGCCGGCACCCGCACCGGGCCGGTGCCGTTGTCCAGCACGGCTCCGATCCGGTTGCCGCCGCCGCTGGTCAGGAACACGACCGCGGCCAGCGCCGCGACGGCCAGCTCGCGCTTGTCGCAGGCCGCCGAACCGAAGTCCAGGCTGGGCGATAGGTCCATCGCGACCCAGGTCTCCAGCTCCCGGTCGGCGACCGTCTGCCGGATGTGCGGTTCGGCGGTGCGGGCGGTGACCGCCCAGTCCATCCGCCGCACGTCGTCGCCGGGCTGGTATACGCGCGCCTCCCCCGGCTCGGTGCCCGGCCCGGGCACCAGTCCGAGGTGGTTGCCCTGCAGCAGGCCGTCCAGCCGGCCGCGCACGCTCAGCTCCAGCGACTTCAGCGCCGCTTCCATCCGCCCGGTGTCCAGCGACGGAGGCGCCCAGCTGGGGCGGTCCCCACTCGTCGGTTGAGCGGCTGCCGGCACGCCCTGGCTCCTCACTGGTGCGGGTTGGGCGCGTGCTGCGGCTGGCCGTAACCGGGCCCGCCGACCGGGGCGGGCGCGGGCGGACCGGCCTGCGGGCGGGCCGAGACCTGCGGCAGCGGCACGGTCTGCAGCACCCGGTTGACGATGTGCTCCACCGGGATGCCGTCGGCCAGCGCGTCGTAGGAGAGCACCAGCCGGTGCCGCAGCACGTCCGGCACCACGTCCACCACGTCCTGCGGAAGCACGTAGTCGCGCCCGCGCACCAGCGCCAGGGCCCGCGAGGCGGCGATGATGCCCAGGCTGGCGCGCGGCGAGGCGCCGTAGGAAACCCAGCCCGCGATGTCGGAGAGGCCGTGCTCGTTGGGCAGCCGGGTGGCCACCACCAGGCGCACCACGTAGTCGACCAGCGCGTGGTGCACGAACACCGAGGCGGCCACCTTCTGCAGCCGGATCAGCTCGTCCGGGTTGAGCACCGCGTTCGGCTCCGGGGCCGCCACGCCCATCCGGTAGATGATCTCCCGCTCCTCCTCCGCGGTGGGGTACTCGACCGGGAGCTTGAACAGGAAGCGGTCGCGCTGCGCCTCCGGCAGCGGGTAGACGCCCTCGTTCTCGATCGGGTTCTGGGTGGCCAGCACCAGGAACGGGGAGGGCATCGGGTAGCTCTGGCCGCCGATGGAGACGTGCCGCTCGGCCATCACCTCCAGCAGCGCCGACTGGACCTTCGCCGGAGCGCGGTTGATCTCGTCGGCCAGCACGAAGTTGGCCAGCACGGGACCGAGCTCGACGTCGAAGCGCTCGCTGCCCTGCCGGTAGATGCGGGTGCCGAGGATGTCCGCGGGCACGAGGTCGGGGGTGAACTGCAGGCGCGAGAAGCTGCCGCCGACGACGCGCGCGAAGGTTTCGACCGCGAGCGTCTTGGCCACGCCGGGAACGCCTTCCAGCAGGATGTGGCCCTTGGCCAGCAATCCGGTCAGCACCCGCTCCACGAGCCGGTCCTGCCCGACGATCACCCGCTTGACCTCGAACACGGTGCGTTCGAGCAGCTGCGCATCGCGCGCCGGAGTGCTCACCTGGTCCGCCGGACGCGCCGCCGCGGCTCCGGCGCCCCCGCTCTCACCGTTGCCGGCCTCGGTCACTTCTCCCAGCCTCCTGTCGTCGGTCCGGCCGTTCCCGGCCGATCAAGATCCTGGCACGTCCCCGCCGCGCGACCGCGCGGGGGCACTGCGCCGACCCCACCCAACCCCACAGCCGGTATGACCCCGGTAAAGCGGCCGACCGGAGGATTGATTTCGCTCAACACTGAACTCATCGAGCGCGCTGATCGAAGAGGGCGCCGCGGGGTGCCGGGACGAGCGCTCCTCATTCGCTCGTGCCGTGCGCCCTGCGGAGATCCTCCGGTGTGTCCACATCGGAGGCTTCGGCCTCGACCGCCCGTACGGTCAGCGGAGCCAGCGGGGCGAGGACCGCGCGGAGCGGGCGGTTCCGGACGTCGGCGGGCATCGCCTCGCGCAGCGCACCCGCACGCCACACCCCCACCAGCCATTGCAGGCGTTCGCCGGGATCGCTGAGCACTGCTCCGGCGGCCTCCGGGACCGCGCGCAGCGCGTCGAGCAGTCTGGTGATCGTTGCCGGTGTCAGGTGCGGGTGATCCCCGGCGAGGACCGCGACGACGCGCGTTTCCAGCGGGAGCTGCGCCAATCCGGCTTGGAGCCCGGCCAGCGGGCCGCCGCTCGGCGGGTCCTCCGCCGTCCAGCGCACCGGCCGGGCCGTGGTGCGAGGCGGGCCGACCACGACCAGCGGGTCGGCGGCCGCGACCGCGTCCAGCGTGCGATCGAGCAGGGTCCGGCCTCCTATCGGCAGCAGGAGCTTGTCCACGCCGCCCAGCCGACGCGCCCGGCCACCTGCCAGCACCACCGCCGCGAATTCCGCCACACCGCAATGCTTCCAGCAGCCGGACGCCCTCCACCATCCGGCCCGCGCGCGCTGCCGATGCTGGTACGGTTCGCGCCGTGGAGTGCTACGCGGCTACCCGCACTCGCAGCTGAGAGACGCCCAGACCGCCGTTGTCCGGCCCGGACAGCGGCGCCGCTCGTGCTCTCAGCGAAAGGCACATCCACCATGGACATCCGTCCACTCGATCCCGCGGATCTCCCCGCTCTGCTCGACCTGGCCGTGACCGCGTTCGGGCCGTTCTTCGAGGACTCGTTCCGCCCGCACGTCGGCGAAACCGTCTTCGCCAACCGCCACGGCGACTGGCGGGCGGACTACCGCCGGCACCTCGCCGGCCTGCACGACCCGGACGGTGGGAAGTTCGCCGCCGTCGCCCGGGAGGACGGTCAGGTGACCGGGTTCGTCGGCTGGATCCTCCAGGAGACCGAACGGCACGGTGAGATCGACATCCTGGCCGTCTCCCCGGCGCACCGGCGGCTCGGCATCGGCGCCGCGCTCGCCGAACACGCCATGGCGCACATGCGCGCCGCGGGCGCGGAGGTGATCTCGATCAGCACCGGCGGGGACGACTTCCACGCTCCGGCTCGGGCGCTGTACGAATCGCTCGGCTTCACACCGTTCCCGAACGTCAGCTACACGAAGGCGGTGTGAAGCACCGAGGGCGGGCCGCGCGGCCCGCCCTCCGGTCAGAGCATGCGGACCGCGTACGGGGCGATGCCGCCGTAGCGCACCGACGTCACGCGGACCCGCGAACCCGAGTACGGCGCTTCCACCATCTTGCCGTTGCCCAGGTACAGGGCCACGTGGTGGATCCGGCCGCGGGTCTGCCAGAACAGCATGTCGCCGCGGCGCATCTGCGACAGCGGCACCCGGCGCCCGGACTGGTACTGGTAGCCGCTGTAGTGGTCGAGCGAGATCCCGGCGCCGGCGAACGCGTAGATCATCAGCCCGGAGCAGTCGAAACCGGTCTTGGCGTAGTCGCCGTAGGAGTCGGCCACTCCCCCGTCGCGGATGCCGCGCGTCGGCCCGCGCGAGTTGCCGCCGCCCCAGGCGTACTGCACGCCGAGCTGGGACAGGGCCCGGCTGATCACCACCTCGACCGACCGGCCGCTGGCCGGGGCCGCTGGCCGCGCCGGAACGTGGGAGCCGGTCGACTGGGTGGCGGCCTGGGCGGCGGCCTGCGCGGCAGCCGCCTCCTCGCGCTCCTTGTCGGCCAGCCAGTCCTGGTACTGACCGCGCTGCTGCTCCAGGCCGGACACGTGCGAGCGGGCCTCGGCCAGCTGCGCCTCGACCCCGGACTTGTCGGTCTCCAGCCGCCGGGCCTGGTCGGCCTGGGCGTTCTGGGCGGTGACCGCCGCCCGCTCGGCCGCCTCCGCCGCGCGGCGGGCCTCGTCGGCCTCCTGCCGCTTGGCCTCGGCCTCCTCCAGCGCGGCCCGGGCCAGCGAGTCCTTGTTGACCTTCTCCACCCGGGCGCGTTCCAGGTCGTCCTGCACGTCGAGCTCGGACTTGCTGATCACGTCCAGGAACAGCGCCCGGTCGAGCACGTCCTGCGGCGTCCGGGAACCGACGAACGCCGTCGCCGAGCCGACCTGGCTGCCCTGCCGGTAGCTGCCCGCCACGAACCGGTCCACGCGCCGGCGCTGCTGCTCGATGTGCTGGGCGGCCACGCCCGCCTCGACGGCGGCCGATTCCGCGGCGCGGCGGGCGTCGTCGTAGGCGTTCTCGGCCCGGCCCAGGTCGACGCGCGCCTTGTTCGCGTCCTCCATCTTGACCTCGACCTGCGCCTGCAGGTCGAGCAGCCGGGATTCCGCCTCGGCCAGCCGGTTCGCCAGTTCGCCGACCTGCCCGGCCACCTGCTGCGACCGCGCGCGACCGGCCTGGAGCTCGGCGTCGCTGGGGTTCGGCGGCGGTGGCGGCACCGCCGCGCCGACGCCCGGAGTCGCCGCCCCGAGGGCGACGAGCAGCGCGATGGCGGCGGTTCTACGCACGTTTCGACTTCCTGGCACGACCGTCACCTCCGGCTGGTACGCCCATTCAGCGGTCATTCATTGGGCTGAATGGGCCACACGACGGCCTCAAACTTTGCCACTTTCGTCCCTATCGCACCACTGGGACCGCTGACGACATGCGCAACATCAGCCACACGGGTCACGACTGCTCCCAGCCATTGGGATGATGACGCTCAGTGATCGACCAGGGCTCAGGACCAGGTGCTCGGGTCGCCCCAGGTGTGCAGCGGGCGGGTCGGTTCGACCAGCGGGGCGCCGACCAGTCCGGGCAGCACCTCGTCCAGCGGGTCGCGGAGGACCGCCGCGGCCAGCTCGTCGTAGGGCGTCGGTTCGGCGTTGCAGATGATCAGCTCGGCACCGGCCTTGACGGCGAGCTCGGCGAGACCGGCCGCCGGGTGGACGGTCAGCGAGGTACCGGCGGCGAGGAACAGGTCGCAGTCCAGCGCGGCGCGCTGGGCGGTCCGGATCACGTCGGGATCCAGCGACTGGCCGAAGGAGACGGTGGCGGACTTGAGGATGCCGCCGCAGGACCGGCAGGGCGGATCGGATTCCCCGGCGGCCACCCGTTCCAGGGTCGCGGCCATCGGGCCGACCGCACCGCAGTCCAGGCACACCACCTGGAAGATCGTGCCGTGCAGCTCCAGCACCTTGTCCGGGTCCAGTCCGGCGCGCTGGTGCAGCTCGTCGATGTTCTGGGTCAGCAGCGCGCGGAGCCGCCCGGAGCGGTCGAGGTCGACGAACGCGCGGTGCGCGGCGCTGGGTTCGGCGTGCCAGGCCGGGTGCTCGGCGCGGTTGCGCCACGCCTGCTCGCGCACCCGCGGGTCGGCGACGTAGCTGTCGATGTCGGTGAGGCGCTGGGCCGCTGGGTTCTTGGTCCACACCCCGTTGGGGCCGCGGAAATCGGGAATGCCCGCCGAGGTCGACACCCCGGCCCCGGTCAGGGCGGTCACCCGGCGCGCTCCGCCGAACAGCTCACGCGCCCGCTGCCAATCGCCCGTGCCTCGTTGCATCACGCCTACACGGTGCCACGAAAGCCCGGGACGGGACGCCCCCGCCCGCGGTTCCCCCGATCACACCCCGGTTTGCATCCCGGTAACGCCGGGCGCACCCGGGTGAAACACCGGCTTCCTAACTTCGGGTCAACCGACGGGAGGAGCCGAATGACCGCGAGAGCACCGGCGCGCGGGAGCCGCTGGATCGAGGGCTGGAACCCCGAGGACGAGGAGTTCTGGGAGTCCACCGGCAGAGCTGTGGCCCGTCGCAACCTGATCTTCTCGATCGTCTCGGAGCACATCGGGTTCTCCGTCTGGAGCATCTGGTCGGTGCTGGTGCTGTTCATGTCGCCGGAGATCGGCCTGCCGTTCACCGCAGCCGAGAAGTTCCTGCTGGTGGTCACGCCGAACCTGGTGGGCGCGGTGCTGCGGCTGCCCTACGCCGCGGCGGTGACCCGCTTCGGCGGCCGCAACTGGACGGTCTTCAGCTCCGCGGTGCTGCTGGTGCCCGCCGGGCTGGCCTGCTACTTCGTGCAGCAGCCGGGCACCCCGCTGTGGGTCTTCCTGCTCATCGGCGCCACCGCCGGGGTCGGCGGCGGGAACTTCGCCTCGTCGATGACCAACATCACGACGTTCTTCCCGCAGCGGCACCAGGGCTGGGCGCTGGGGCTCAACGCGGGCGGCGGCAACCTCGGGGTGGCGGCGGTGCAGGTCGTCGGCCTGCTGGTGATCGCCGTCGCGGGCAGCACCAGCCCGGCCTACGTCGCGGCGGTCTACCTGCCGCTGATCGTGCTGGCCGCGCTGTGCGCTGCGCTGTTCATGGACAACGTGGACTCGGTGCGGGCCCGGCCCGGCGCGCTCCTGGAGGCCGCCGCGAACCGGCACACCTGGTGGATCTCGCTGCTCTACATCGGCACCTTCGGCTCGTTCATCGGCTACAGCTTCGCCTTCGGCCTGGTGCTGCAGACCGAGTTCGGCTTCACCCCGCTGCAGGCGGCCGGCTGGACCTTCCTCGGCCCGCTGCTGGGTTCGGTCGCCCGCCCGGCGGGCGGCTGGCTCTCGGACCGCCTCGGCGGCGCGCGGGTGACGGCGTGGACGTTCGTCGGTCTGACCGCGGGCACCGCGGCGCTGCTGGTCGCTTCGGCGCAGGGTTCGTTCGCGGGTTACGTGGCGGCGTTCATCGCGCTGTTCGTGCTGACCGGTGTCGGCAACGGGTCGACGTACAAGATGATCCCGGCGATCTTCGCCCGGGAGGCCGAGGACGAGGTCACCGACGGCGGAGAGGCGATCGCGGCCTTCGCCCGCGCCCGCCGGTTGTCCGGCGCGGTCATCGGCATCGCCGGTGCGGTCGGAGCGCTCGGCGGCGTGGGCATCAACTTGGCGTTCCGCGCTTCCTACGGCGGCGAGGCCGCCAGCGGCGACTCGGCGCTGCTGGTGTTCCTCGGCTACTACCTGCTCTGCGTGCTCGTGACCTGGGCGATCTACCTGCGGGATTCGCGCGCCGAGGCGCCTGCCGCGCGGCCGGAGGCGGAGGTCACCCGTGCCTGAGCTGCGGACGGTCGCCACGCACTGCCCCTACTGCGCGCTGCAGTGCGGTACCCAGCTGACCCGCGAGCGGCGCGGGGTGTCGGTGCGGCCCACCGATTTCCCGGTCAACCGGGGAGGTCTGTGCCAGAAGGGGTGGACCGCTCCGGCGCTGCTCGACGTGGCGGACCGGTTGCAGCACCCGCTGGTGCGCCGGGACGGCGTGCTCACCCCGGTCGACTGGGACACCGCGCTCGGTGTCGTCGCCGATGGTGTGCGGCGCCTCCGCGACGAGCACGGGCCGGACGCCGTCGGGGTGTTCGGCGGCGGTGGGCTGACCAACGAGAAGGCCTACCTGCTCGGCAAGTTCGCCCGGCTGGCGCTGGGCACCAGCCAGATCGACTACAACGGCCGGTTCTGCATGTCCTCGGCCGCGGCGGCGGGCAACGCCGCGTTCGGGCTGGACCGCGGGCTGCCGTTCCCGGTCACCGACCTCGGTGGCGCGGACGTGGTCCTGCTGGCCGGGGCCAACCCGGCCGAGACGATGCCGCCGCTGATGCAGCACCTGCGCTCCGCGCAGCTGATCGTGATCGACCCGCGCCGCACCGCCACCGCCGAGCGCGCCGCGCTGCACCTGCAACCCGCGCCCGGCACCGATCTGGCTCTGGTGCTGGGACTGCTGCACGTGGCGGTGGCCGACGGCTGGATCGACGAGGACTACGTCGCGGCCCGCACGACCGGGTTCGAAGCGGCCCGGCAGCGGGCGATGACCTGGTGGCCGGAACGCGTCGAGCGGGTGACCGGGGTTCCGGTGTCCGCGCAGCGCCAGGCCGTGCGGATGCTCGCCGAGGCCGGGAGCGGCTACGTGCTCACCGGGCGCGGTGCGGAGCAGCACAGCAAGGGCACCGACACGGTCGCCGGGTTCATCGACCTCGCCCTCGCGCTCGGCCTGCCGGGCCGGGTCGGGAGCGGCTACGGCTGCCTGACCGGGCAGGGCAACGGGCAGGGCGGGCGCGAGCACGGCCAGAAGGCCGACCAGCTGCCCGGCTACCGGATGATCGACGACCCGCGAGCGCGCGAGCACGTGGCCGGGATCTGGGGCGTGCCGCCCGAGGTACTGCCGGGTCCGGGTCGCAGCGCCTACGAGCTGCTCGACGCGCTGGGCACCGCGCACGGGCCGCGGGCGCTGCTGGTCTTCGGCTCCAATCCGGTGGTTTCGGCCCCCAACGCCGCGCACATCGGCGCCCGTCTGTCCGCATTGGACATGTTGGTGGTGGCCGATTTCGTGCCGTCGGAGACCGCGCGTATCGCCGACGTGGTGCTGCCGGTCACGCAGTGGGCCGAGGAGGAGGGCACCATGACCAACCTGGAGGGCCGGGTCCTGCGGCGCCGCCGGTTGCAGGTGCCGCCCGGGCATGCGCGCAGCGACCTGGAGGTCCTGCACGGCCTGGCCGTGCGGCTGGGCGAGCCGGGCCACCGCTACCCCACCGGCCCGCGCGAGGTCTTCGACGAGCTGCGCCGCGCTTCGGCGGGTGGCAAGGCCGACTACTCCGGGATCAGCTACGAGCGGCTCGACGCCGGCGAAGCGCTGCACTGGCCGTGCCCGGACACCGTTCATCCCGGCACGCCGCGGTTGTTCCTGGACTCCTTCGCGCATCCCGACGGGCTGGCCCGCTTCGCCGCCGTCGAGCACCGCGATCCGGCCGAGGGCCCGCAGGAGGCGTTCCCGCTGACCGCCACCACCGGCCGGGTGCTCGCGCAGTACCAGTCCGGGGCGCAGACCCGGCGGGTGGCCGAGCTCAACGAGGCCGCTCCCGAGGCGTTCGTGGAGATCCACCCGGACACCGCCCACCGCGCCGGACTCGCCGACGGCGTGCTGGCCCGGGTGACCTCCCCGCGCGGCAGCGCGCTCGCGCGGGTGCGGGTGGTCACCACCATGCGCACCGACACCGTGTTCCTGCCGTTCCACTTCCCCGGGACGGGCCGGGCGAACCTGCTCACCGGCGACGCGCTCGATCCGCGCAGCCGGATGCCCGAGTTCAAGGTCAGCTCGGTGCGCATCGAGGCGGAGGTGACCGCCAGGTGAGCCGGCTCGTCGTCATCGGCAACGGCCCGGCCGCGCACCGGCTGGTCGAGCGGCTGCGGGCCCGGGGCCGCAGCGGGCCGATCGCGGTGCTGGGCGAGGAACCGCACCACGCCTACAACCGGGTGCTGCTGGGCTCGGTGCTGGCCGGGGAGCTGCCCGCCGAGGCGGTGCGACTGCCCGATGTGGACGCCGAGGTCCGGTTGGGCGTGACTGCCACCGGGATCGACCGCGACCGGCGGGTCGTGCGCACCGGCACCGGCGATGAGATCGGCTACGACGTCCTGGTGCTGGCGACCGGCTCGCGGCCGCGGCTGCCCGAGATCCCCGGGCTCGTGCCGCTGCGCACGCTGGCCGACTGCGAACGCATCGGCGGCGCGGCCGGCCCGCTGGCCGTGCTGGGCGGCGGGGTGCTCGGTGTCGAAGCGGCGCGGGCGCTGGTGGCGCGGGGTCACGAGGTGACTCTGGTGCACTCGCAGCCGCACCTGATGGAGCGCCAGCTGGATCCGGCCGGGGGCAGGCTGCTGGCCGACCGGCTCGGCGAGCTCGGGATCGGCATCCGGTCCGGGAACGCGGTCGCCCACCGGTCGGGGCGGTTGCTCCTGGACAGCGGCGAGGAGGTCCCGGCCCGGCTGGTGATCGCCTGCACCGGTGTGGTGCCGGAGACGGCGCTGGCCGTGCTGGCCGGACTGGCGGTGCGACGCGGGGTCGTGGTGGACGACCAGCTGCGCACCAGCGATCCGCGCATCCACGCCATCGGCGACTGCGCCGAGCACGACGGCAGCACCCCAGGCTCGATCGCCTCGGCGTGGGAGCAGGCCGAGGTGCTCGCCGACGTGCTCTGCGGCGGGAACGCGGGATATCCCGGCAGCCGCGCGGTCACCAGGCTCAAGGCGCGCGGGGTCGAGCTGGTCTCGATCGGCGTCCTCGACGGCGCGGACGCCGAGGTCGTCACGCTCTCCGACCCGGCGCGGGGCCGCTACGCCAAGCTGGCGCTGCGGGACGAGCGGATCGCCGGCGCGGTGCTGCTCGGCTTCCCGGCGGCCATCGCCTCGGTCACGCAGCTGCACGACCGGGATCTGCCGGTGCCCGCCGACCGCCTCGCGCTGCTGCTGGGCACCCCCGCTGCCGTCCCCGGCGAACTGCCCGTGGAAGCGGTGATCTGCCGCTGCAACAACGTCACCAGGAAGTCGCTGACCGCCGCCTGGCAGGGCGGCGCCCGCTCGGTGGCCGAGCTGGCCAGGGCGACGCGGGCGACCACGGGCTGCGGTGGCTGCGCCGACGACGTCGCGAGTCTCTGCGCAGCCCTGGCCGAGCGCACCGAACACCAGAAAGAGGGCGTCGCGTGACACGTCTGACAGTCCCGCGTCGACCGAAGTCCTGCGAAACCGCACTTCAGGGGACCGTGATGCAACCCAGCCACAAGAATCCACGGAACGCGAGATTGATTCCGGACGCGGCCACCACGAAAAAGGGCGGAGAGGCGGGGCAGCGCACGCTCATCGTCGTCGGACACGGGATGGTCGGGCACCGGCTCGTCGAGGAGTTGCGGGCGCGCGACTCGGCGGGCACCTGGCGGATCGTCGTGCTCGGCGAGGAACCGCGGCCGGCCTACGACCGGGTCGCGCTGTCGTCGTACCTGGACGGCAAGAGCGCGGCGGATCTGAGCCTGACCGGTCAGGAGGTGCTGGCCGATCCGCTGGTCGAGCTGCGGCTGGGCACCGCGGTGACCGGTGTCGACCGGGCTGCCCGCACGGTGTCCACATCGGACGGATCGGTGCTGGGCTATGACGCGCTGGTGCTGGCCACCGGTTCGCGGCCGTTCGTGCCGCCGGTGCCCGGCCACGACCTCGACGGCTGCTTCGTCTACCGCACCATCGAGGATCTCGACGCCATCCGCGCCGCCGCGGTCGAGGGCGCGCCGGGCGTGGTCATCGGTGGCGGCCTGCTCGGGTTGGAAGCGGCCAACGCGCTGCGGCTGCTGGGGATGCGCCCGCACGTCGTGGAGATGGCGCCGCGGCTGATGCCGCTGCAGGTCGACGAGGGCGGCGGTCAGGTGCTCGGCCGCCTGGTCGGCGACCTCGGGTTGACCGTGCACTGCGGTGCGGCGACGAAGTCCATCGACGGCGACGGCCGGGTGCGCGGTGTGGCGCTGGCCGACGGCACGGTGATCGGCACCGAGCTCGTGGTGTTCTCCGCCGGAGTCCGGCCGCGCGACGAGCTGGCCGGGATCGCCGGGCTGGAGCGCGCCGAGCGCGGCGGGATCCTGGTGGACGAGTTCTGCCGCACCGCGGACGAGAACGTCTGGGCCATCGGCGAGTGCGCTGCGGTGCAAGGCCGCTGCTACGGGCTGGTCGCGCCCGGCTACAGCATGGCCGAAGGAGTCGCCGATCAGCTGGTGGGACTGGGCGGCGGTGCCTTCCCCGGCGCCGACCTGTCCACCAAGCTCAAGCTGCTCGGCGTGGACGTGGCGAGCTTCGGCGACGCGCACGGCGAGACCGAAGGCGCGCTGGAGGTCGTCTACGCCAACAACGCGGCGGGCACCTACGCCAAGCTCGTGCTCAGCGACGACGCACGGGTGCTGCTCGGCGGAGTGCTCGTCGGCGACGCCGGTGCGTACTCGGTGCTGCGACCGCTGGTGGGCCGCGAGCTGCCCGCGCCGCCCGAGCAGCTGCTGCTGCCCGCCGGGTCCGGTGTGGACGCCGGTGCGCTGCCCGCCGACGCCACGGTGTGCTCCTGCAACAACGTCACCAAGCAGGACATCACCGCGGCCATCGCCGAGCAGGGGCTCACCGACGTGCCGGGCATCAAGGCCTGCACGAAGGCGGGCAGCAGCTGCGGTTCGTGCGTGCCGATGCTCAAGAACCTGCTCGGCGAGTGCGGGGTGGCCACCTCCAAGGCGCTGTGCGAGCACTTCCCGCAGTCGCGCAGCGAGCTGTTCGAGATCGTCCGCGCGACCGGGACGACCTCCTTCTCCGAGCTGATCGGCAAGCACGGCAGCGGGCGCGGCTGCGACATCTGCAAACCGGCCGTGGCCTCCGTGCTGGCCAGCCTCGGCCACGGGCACATCCTCGACGGCGAGCAGGCCGCGCTGCAGGACACCAACGACCGCTTCCTGGCCAACCTGCAGCGCAACGGCACCTACTCGGTGGTGCCCAGGGTGCCCGGCGGGGAGATCACCCCGGACAAGCTGATCGTGCTGGGCGAGGTGGCGCGGGACTTCGGCCTCTACACCAAGATCACCGGCGGGCAGCGCATCGACCTGTTCGGCGCGCGGGTGGAGCAGCTGCCGCTGATCTGGCGGCGGCTGGTCGACGCCGGGTTCGAGTCCGGGCACGCCTACGGCAAGGCGCTGCGCACCGTGAAGTCCTGCGTCGGCGACGACTGGTGCCGCTACGGCGTGCAGGACTCGGTGAGCATGGCCATCCGGCTGGAGCTGCGCTACCGGGGGCTGCGGGCGCCGCACAAGATCAAGGCCGGGGTGTCCGGGTGCGCCCGCGAGTGCGCCGAGGCGCGCGGCAAGGACTTCGGCGTGATCGCCACCGACAGGGGCTGGAACCTCTACGTCGGCGGCAACGGCGGGTTCGCGCCCAGGCACGCCGAACTGCTGGCCGCCGACCTCGACGACGAGCTGCTGATCCGGCTGATCGACCGGTTCCTGATGTTCTACGTGCGCACCGCCGACCGGCTGCAGCGCACCTCGGCCTGGGTGGAGTCGCTGGACGGCGGCCTGGAGCACCTGCGCGAGGTCGTCGTCGAGGACTCGCTGGGCATCGCCGAGGAGCTGGAGGCGGCCATGCGCCGCCACGTCGACGACTACTCCGACGAGTGGGCCGGAGTGCTGGCCGATCCGGCCAAGCTGGCCCGCTTCGTCTCCTTCGTCAACGCCCCGGGGGCGCCGGACCCGACCATCCGCTTCGTGCGGGAGCGCGGTCAGATCCGGCCCGGTCCGGTGGTGCTGCCGATGCCCGCCGTCGCAACCCAGGAGGTGCCCAGGTGAACTGGCAACGGATCTGCGAACTCGACCTGCTGCCGCCCGAGTGCGGGGTGCCCGCGCTGGTCCACGACCGGTCGGTGGCGGTGTTCCGCACGCGCGACGACGAGCTGTTCGCGGTCGGCAACGTCGACCCGTTCTGCGGGGCCGGGGTGATCAGCCGCGGCATCGTCGGCGACCGCGGCGGTGAGCCCACCGTCGCCTCGCCGATGCTCAAGCAGGTCTTCTCGCTGCGCACCGGGCTGTGCCTGGACGATCCGGCGGCGCGGCTGCCGGTCTACCCGGTCCGGCGCCGGGCCGACGTCGTGGAGGTCGCGCTGCCGTGAACCTGCTGCTGGTCGCCCACGGCACCCGCGATCCGGCCGGTCCCCGGGTGGTCGAGCGGCTGGCCGCCGCAGCGGCCGACCGGCTGGGCGTGCCGGTGCGGGTGGGCTACGTCGACGTCATCGGGCCGACCGCGGCCGAAGCGCTGGAGGGTCTCGACGGCCCGGTGGTCGTGGTGCCCGCCTTCCTGGCCTCCGGGTACCACGTGCGCACCGATCTCCCCGAGCAGATCGCCGCCAGCGGGCGGCCGGACGCCGTGCTCGCACCGGCGCTGGGCCCGGCCCCGGAGCTCGTCGAGGCGATGCGCACGCGGTTGGTCGCGGCCGGGTGGCGGCCCGGCAGGCGGATCGTGCTCTCCGCCGCCGGGTCCTCCGACGCGAGGGCGCTGGCCGACGTGCGCGCGGCGGCGCGGCTGCTGGGCCGCCGCTGCGGGCAGTGGCCGGTCCCGAGCTTCGTCACCACCGCCGCCCCGGCCACCGCCGAGGTCTGCGGCCCCGGCGACTTCATCGCGCCGTACCTGCTGGCCCCGGGCCTGTTCCACCGGCGGCTGGCGGAGCTGCCGGTGGCCGGCCTGGCCGAGCCGATCAGCGACCACCCCGCCGTGGTGCAGCTCGTCGCCCGCCGCTACCGGCAGGCCCTCCGCGTGGTTCCCGCCGCCTGAAAACCCGGCCGGCGGGGTACACCGATTGCTACGGCAGCACGTTCGGTCGAGGGGGTTGTCCAGATGTCCAGCACGACGAGTTCCAGCACCGCGCACCGCACCCGTCGGCAACCCGCGAGCAAGAGCCGCCACGAGGCTCCCGCGATCCCCGTGCCCTACGTGACGGCTGAGCTGCACACCGCCAAGATCCCGCTGCCCGGTGGCGAGAACGTCGCCTCCGCCGTCGACACCGTGCGCCACCAGATGCCCTCCCGCGATCAGCTGCTGTTCTACGGCGGGCTGACCGCGGCGGCGGCGTTCAGCATCATCGAGTGGCCGGTCGCGGCGGCGATCGGCATCGGCAATGCGCTCGTCCAGCGCAGCATGCACAAGGAGGCGGGCAAGAGCTGAGCGCGAGATGCCACTGAGCCGGCTGCTCGCCAAAGCAGCCGAGGTCGCCGCACCGGTTTTGCAGGCGGCCCGCACCACGACGGCCGCTCCCACCGGTCGCCGGGTGTGGGCCGGTCGGCACCGCAGCCACCTGGAGGTCCGCGGCCTGCACGAACCCGGCTCCGAGGCGACGGCCCGCGAGATCGAAGCCCGGGTGGCGGACGTCGACGGCGTGCGCCGCGCCGAGATCAACGGCGTGCTCGGCCGCGTTGTCGTCGAGCACGAACCGGGCGTGGACATCGCGGCGCTGTCCCGCCTGATCTCCGACGTCGAGGGCGAGCACGGCCTGGACGCCGCGGAGATGTCACCGCGCAGCACCGCCCACCCCGCCAACGCCGAGCCGGTGCTCCGCGAAGCGGCGGCGCTGGTCATCAGCCTGGCCGGGCTCGGCTACGCCACTGCGGCCGCGCTGCTGCCGGTGCGCGTGCTGCCACCGCTGCTGCCCGCCGCGGTGTCGCTGGTCGACACCGTGCCGTGGATGCGCCGCGAGCTGGAGCGCAAGCTCGGCCGCGCGCCTGCGGACAGCCTGCTCGCGCTCGGTGGCGCGGTCTCGCACGGGTTGTCCCGGAGTCCGCTCGGCGTGTTCACGCACTTGTGCGTCCGGTTCTGCGCCTCGCGCGAGATGCTCGCCCGGCAGCAGGCCTGGGCCGAGTGGGAGCGCAGTTCGGTGCACCGCTGCGATCCGGTAGCCGTCGAACCGCGCCCGCAGCCGGTTCCGGACGGTCTCGTCGAGCGGGTCGCCGGTGTCTCGGGAACGGCAGCGCTGGCCGGTTACGGCACCGTGCTCGCCGCTTCCCGCAATCCGCCTCGGGCGCTGGCCATGCTGGTCGCCGGGGCGCCGAAGCCCGCCAAAGCCGGGCGCGAGGCCTTCGCCGCGCAGCTCACCACCGCGATCTCGGCACGGGGCGGGCTGGTCCTGGATCCCGATGCGCTGCGCAGGCTCGACCGCGTCGACACCGTCGTGTTCGACGCTCCGGTGCTGCTGACCGGCCGCCGCGCGGTGGACTCCGTGGTGCCGGTGGATCCGGAGGCCGACGCCGCGGAGCTGTTCGTCCGGGCCAGCCGGCTCGTCGATCCGCAGGACCCGACGGCGGAGAAGGTTCTCGGCGACTGGTCGGCCGGACCGCAGTCGGGTGATGTGGTGCTGCGGCACCGCGGCGAGGTCGTCGCGCGGGTCGACGTCGTCGACGAGCTGGATCCGCTGGCCGAAGCGCTGGTGGAAGCGGCCCGCGCGAACGGTGCGGCGGTGGTCGCAGGCGACCGGCTGGACGACAGGCTCCCGCTGGAGCGGGTGGTGCCCGGTGGGAACCGGCTGGCGCGCTCGGTGCGGCGCCTGCAGGCCGAGGGCGCGGTGGTCGCCGTGGTCTCCGCCCGCGCGGACGCCGCCCTGACCGCCGCCGACGTCGGCATCGGACTGTCCACATCGGACCAGACGCCGTGGGGCGCCGACGTGCTGTGCCCGCGAGCCGATGTCGTCCACATGCTGTTGTCCGCGACCGAGAACGCCCGCGCGGCCAGCCGGAACGCGGCGCTGCTGTCGGTCGTCGGTTCGTGCTTGGGAGCGCTGTTCACCGCGTTCGGACCAGCACTCGGCGCTCCGGCACGCGCCTCGATGCCGGTGCAGGCGACCACCCTGACAGCGCTGTTCACCGGCACCTGGGCGGGAATCCGGGCGGCCGACCGCGCTCCGCCGATCCCGCAGGAGCGCACGCCTTGGCACGCCATGCCCCCGGACGCGGCACTGTCCACACTGGCCAGTTCCGAGCGGGGGCTGAGCAGATCCATCGCCGCTTCCCGGCACCAGCACCGCGATCGCGGCCGGGCCCGGCCCGGCATCGCCCGGGCGACCGCGGCGGGCCTGATCACCCCGATCACGCCGGTGCTCGGCGCCGGGGCCGTCGTCTCCGCCGGACTGGGCTCGGTGGTCGACGCGGCGCTGATCGTCGGCGTGCTGCTGGCCAGCGCGCTGGTCGACGGCGTGCAACGGGTCGCCACCGACCGGGAGCTGACCCGGCTGCTCGACGCCGGGCAGGTGCCCGCGCGCCGCAGGCGGGAAGGCACCGTCGAGGTGGTCCCGGCCGACCAGCTGGTGCCCGGCGACGTCGTCGAGCTGCGCGCCGGTGACGGGGTCCCCGCCGACTGCCGCCTGCTGTCCACCGACGGCCTGGAGGTCGACGAGTCCAGCATGACCGGCGAGTCCCAGCTGGTCGTCAAGGACATCGCGGCCACCACCGCGCCCGACGTCGCCGACCGCACCTGCATGGTCTACCGGGGCACGGCCGTCGCGAGCGGGACCGGCACGGCCGTGGTCGTCGCGGTCGGCACGCACACCGAGCTCGGGCGCACCGCGCGCACCAGCGCGCCGGAGACCGGCAACGGCGTCGAAGCCCGGCTGGGCGAGCTCACGAAGAAGCTGCTGCCGGTCTCCATCGGCGCGGGCGGCGTGCTGTTCGTCGCCGATCTGCTGCGCGGTGTGCCGCTCGGCCGGACCGTCGCGCGTTCCGTGGGCCTGGCGGTGGCCGCCGTGCCCGAAGGCGTTCCGTTCGTCGCCACGCTCGCCGAGCTCGCCGCAGCCCGCCGCCTGGCCGGGCGCGGCGTGCTCGTGCGCAGCCCCGCCACGATCGAGGCGCTGGGCCGGGTCGATGCCCTGTGCTTCGACAAGACCGGCACCCTCACGCAGGGCCGGATCGCGCTCGGCCAGATCTCCGACGGCCGCACCGCTCAGCCCACCGCGCACCTCGACGAGCGGCACCGGGAGATCGTGGCCGCGGGCGTGCGGGCCACGCCGCGGCAGAGCGACGAGCACCCGCTCCCCCACCTGACCGACCGGGCCGTGCTCGACGGCGCCCGCGCCGCAGGTGTCGCGGCGGAGGAAACCGTGCTGGCGGAGCTGCCCTTCGAACCGTCGCGGAGCTTCCACGCGGTGCGCGTCGACGGCCTGCTCTCGGTCAAGGGGGCCCCGGAGGTCGTGCTCGACCGGTGCGCGCGCCGACGGACCGCGGAAGGCAGCGAGGCGTTCGACGCCGCAGCGCGGGCGGAGGTCGAGCGCGAGATCGAGCGGCTGGCGGCGGACGGCTACCGGCTGCTGGCGGTGGCCGAGCGCGCCGCCACCGCCGCGACCGAGCTCACCGAGTCCGATGTGGACGACCTGGAGTTCGTCGGCCTGCTGGGGCTGGCCGATCCGGTGCACCCGGCCGCCGCCGAGGCCGTCGCGCAGCTGAGCAGCGCGGGCGTGGACGTGATCATGATCACCGGCGATCACCCGAGCACCGCCGAGGCCATCGCCGCCGAGCTCGGCGTGCTCGGCGGCAAGCGGGTGCTCACCGGCGCGGAGCTGGACCGGCTCGACGACGAGCAGCTGACCGGCGAACTGCCCGGGATCGCGGTGTTCGCCCGGGTGAGCCCGGCGCAGAAGGCCCGCATCGTGAGCCGGCTGCGGGCCGGCGGCCGGGTGGTGGCGATGACCGGCGACGGCGCCAACGACGTCCCGGCGATCAACCTGGCGCAGGTGGGCATCGCGTTCGGCTCCCGGGCCACCCCGGCGGCGCGCGAGGCCGCCGACCTGGTCGTCGCCGAGGACCGCATCGAGACGCTGACCGACGGCATCGTCGAAGGCCGCGGGATGTGGACGTCGGTGCGCGATGCGCTGTCGATCCTGCTGGGCGGCAACCTCGGCGAGATCGGCCATGCGCTGGGCACCGGGCTGCTCAGCCCCGCAGCCGGGCTCAACGCCCGTCAGCTGCTGGTGGTCAACCTGCTCACCGACGTCCTGCCCGCCATCGCGATCGCGGTCCGGCCGCCACCGCACGCCACACCGGAGAAGCTGCTGGCCGAGGGCCCCGAGGTCTCGCTCGGCTCGGCGCTGGCGCACGACGTCTACGCCCGCGCCGCGGCCACTGCCGGTGCGGCCGGGCTCGCGTGGCTGCTCGCCCGGCCGCTGTCCACCGCCGCTCAAGCGCGCACCACCGGCCTGGTCGCACTGGTCTCCGCGCAGCTCGCGCAGACCTTGGCGGTGCGGGGCCGCACGCCGCTGGTCCTCGCCGCGGGAGCGGGTTCGCTGGTGCTGCTCGTCGCCGTCGTGCAGCTGCCCGGCATCAGCCGCTTCTTCGGCAGCAGTCCCCTGCTCCCGCACCAGTGGGCCATCGCGGCCGGCACGTCGATCGCTGCGGCACTGGCGGTGCTGATGTGGCAGAAGTGGCGGCGGAACACCTCCTGACCTGCACTGTTATCGCCCGGTTCACCGCGCCGACACCTCCGGATGCACCCCGGCTAACCCGGCCGGCGCACAGTCGGGCCGTACCGTCGCAGAACACCCGGAGAGAGCCCGATGCAGTTCCTGACCGCAGTCCTGACCGCTGCCGCCGTCGCCCTGGTGGAGACCCTGGTGGTCCACCTCGTCCGCAAGACCCTCCGCACGGCCTGACCCCGGCCTGCCGGAACCCGCGACTCAGCACGGCGCGGTCGCCGACGAACGGACGACCGATGTGGACACCTGGCGGGACGGCCGCCGGCGCTGCGTGCACAGCTACATCACGCCGGTCCTGACCTACACCCCGGCCAGCTCCGAGGCCTGGGTCTTCGCCGGCGCGGAGCGCTGGGCGACGTAGGCACCGGCGAGGATCAGCGCGCCGCCGAGCAGCTGGACCGGCCCCAGCGCCTCCGACAGCAGCGCCCAGGCGAGCACGGTGGCCACCACCGGCTCCAGGAACGCGACCGCGCCCGCCACCTGCGGCGACAACCGGCGAACCGCGAGGATGCCGGTCAGGTACGCCAGCACCGTGCTGAACACGACGATCCAGGCCACCGCCACCAGCGCCGGGAACTGCCGGCCGGCCAGCTGCACGTCGCCGAGCAGCAGCGCCCAGTCCATGTCCCACGGCTGCGCGATCAAGGTCACCACCACCGCGCCGAGCAGCAGCCCGAACCCGGCGAGGGCGAACGGATCGACCTCCGGCCCGCTGTCGGACAGCAGGAAGTAGGCGGCCTGGCAGCCCGCGGCGCCCAGCGCCAGCAGCAGGCCGACCGGGTCGAAGCTCAGCCCGGCCCACAGCTCCACCACGCAGGCCAGGCCGACCATCGCGATCGCCACCCCGATCGCCGCCGACCGGCTCACCGGGGCCCGCCGCACGAAGCGGATCCAGCCAAGCACCAGCACCGGCCCCAGGAACTCGATCAGCAGCGCCACCCCGACCGGCACGCTGGCGATCGAGGCGAAGTAGAAGACCTGCACCCCGGCGATGGCGAACAGCCCGTACCCGATGAGCAGCTTGGGCACCCGCCGCACGGCCGCGGCGTGCCGGAGGGCGAAGGGCAGCATCAGCAGCGCACCACCGGCCAGTCGCAGCCACGCCACCTGCAGCGGGCTGAACCCGGCGGTGATCAGCGGCTTGGCGAACGGCCCCGAACCGCCGAAGCAGAACGCGGAAGCGATGGCGATCGCCACCCCGGCGGACTTGGCACTGCTGGACAGGTTGCGCACCCGCCCATGGAAGCACGCGCCCCCGACCACCATGAACCCGATTCCGGTACCACCGTCCCAATGCTTGGGAACCCCCGGAAAAACAGCCGTTTTGCACGGGGTGGTACATGTGATCGAGAGTTTGCCGACCCTTAGTTGAGGGCTCTTACAGGACAAGCGTACTGTTAATTGCGAAGAGAGCGGGTTCCCGCGCACGCTCGGCCGACGTGCGCGAGACTCGCAATCGTTCCCGAACTTGCGCCCGTCGCGAGATGGAGTTGAACGTGACTGCACCTGCGAGCAAGGACAGCTTCGGCGCCCGCGGCACGCTGAACGTCGGCGACGCCTCTTACGAGGTGTTCCGGCTCAGCGCCGTCGAAGGGGCCCAGCGGCTGCCCTACAGCCTCAAGATCCTCCTGGAAAACCTGCTGCGGACCGAGGACGGCGCGAACATCACCGCCGACCACGTGCGCGCGCTGGCCGGCTGGGACGCCAAGGCCGAGCCGTCCACCGAGATCCAGTTCACCCCGGCCCGCGTGATCATGCAGGACTTCACCGGCGTGCCGTGCGTGGTCGACCTCGCCACCATGCGCGAGGCCGTCGCCGACCTGGGCGGCGACACCTCCAAGGTCAACCCGCTGGCCCCGGCGGAACTGGTCATCGACCACTCGGTGATCATCGACGTGTTCGGCAAGCCGGACGCCTTCGAGCGCAACGTCGAGTTCGAGTACGGCCGCAACAAGGAGCGCTACCAGTTCCTGCGCTGGGGCCAGGGCGCCTTCGACGAGTTCAAGGTCGTCCCGCCGGGCACCGGCATCGTGCACCAGGTCAACATCGAGCACCTGGCCCGCACCGTGATGTCCCGCAACGGCCAGGCCTACCCGGACAGCTGCGTCGGCACCGACTCGCACACCACCATGGTCAACGGCCTGGGCGTGCTGGGCTGGGGCGTCGGCGGCATCGAGGCCGAGGCCGCGATGCTCGGCCAGCCGGTGTCGATGCTGATCCCGCGCGTGGTCGGCTTCAAGCTGACCGGCGAGATCCCGGCGGGCGCCACCGCCACCGACGTGGTGCTGACGATCACCGAGATGCTGCGCAAGCACGGCGTCGTCGGCAAGTTCGTCGAGTTCTACGGCTCCGGCGTGGCCTCGGTGCCGCTGGCCAACCGCGCCACCATCGGCAACATGAGCCCGGAGTTCGGCTCCACCGCGGCGATCTTCCCGATCGACGAGGAGACCGTCCGCTACCTCAAGCTCACCGGTCGCCCGGCCGAGCAGGTCGCGCTGGTCGAGGCCTACGCCAAGGAGCAGGGCCTCTGGCACGACCCGAGCCACGAGCCCGAGTACTCCGAGTACCTCGAGCTGGACCTGTCCACCGTGGTCCCGTCCATCGCAGGCCCGAAGCGCCCGCAGGACCGGATCGTGGTCTCCGAGGCCAAGCAGGCGTTCCGCACCGCGCTGACCGACTACGCCAAGACCGAGACCGCCGACGACAACGCGATCGACGAGGCCGGCAAGGAGTCCTTCCCGGCCAGCGACGCCCCCGCGGTGACCCACCACGACTCCGCGCCGCAGGTCGTCTCGGCCGCCAACGGCTCCACCGGCCGGATCTCCAAGCCGGTCAAGGTGTCCTCCGACGAGCTCGGCGAGTTCGAGCTCGACCACGGCGCCGTGGTGATCGCCTCGATCACCTCCTGCACCAACACCTCCAACCCGTCGGTGATGCTGGGCGCGGCCCTGCTGGCCCGCAACGCGGTGGACAAGGGCCTGACCCGCAAGCCGTGGGTGAAGACCTCGATGGCCCCCGGCTCGCAGGTCGTCACCGACTACTACGAGAAGGCCGGTCTCTGGCCGTACCTGGAGAAGCTGGGCTTTCACCTGGTCGGCTACGGCTGCACCACCTGCATCGGCAACTCCGGCCCGCTGCCGGAGGAGATCTCCGCCGCGGTGCAGGACAACGACCTGTCGGTCGTCTCGGTGCTGTCGGGCAACCGGAACTTCGAGGGCCGGATCAACCCCGACGTCAAGATGAACTACCTGGCCTCGCCGCCGCTGGTCATCGCCTACGCGCTCGCGGGCTCGATGGACTTCGACTTCGAGAACGACCCGCTGGGCACCGACACCGAGGGCAAGCCGGTCTACCTGCGCGACATCTGGCCGTCGCCGCAGGAGGTCCAGGACACCATCGACTCGGCGATCACCAACGAGATGTTCACCAAGTCCTACGAGGACGTCTTCAAGGGTGACGAGCGCTGGCGGTCGCTGCCCACGCCGGAGGGTCAGACCTTCGAGTGGGACGCGCAGTCCACCTACGTGCGCAAGCCCCCGTACTTCGAGGGCATGGCCATGGAGCCCGCGCCGGTCACCGACATCTCCGGTGCCCGCGTGCTGGCGCTGCTCGGCGACTCGGTCACCACCGACCACATCTCGCCGGCCGGTGCGATCAAGCCGGACTCGCCCGCGGGCCAGTACCTCACCGAGCACGGCATCGACCGCAAGGACTTCAACTCCTACGGTTCCCGCCGCGGCAACCACGAGGTGATGATCCGGGGCACCTTCGCCAACATCCGGCTGCGCAACCTGCTGCTGGACGACGTGCAGGGCGGCTACACCCGGGACTTCACCCAGGAGGGCGCGCCGCAGGCGTTCATCTACGACGCCGCGCAGAACTACGCCGCGCAGGACATCCCGCTGGTGGTGCTCGGCGGCAAGGAGTACGGCTCCGGTTCGTCGCGCGACTGGGCGGCCAAGGGCACCCGGCTGCTCGGCGTCCGCGCCGTCATCACCGAGTCCTTCGAGCGCATCCACCGCTCGAACCTGATCGGCATGGGCGTCATCCCGCTGCAGTTCCCGGAGGGCGAGTCGGCCAAGTCGCTGGGCCTGGACGGCACGGAGACCTTCGACTTCGAGGGCATCACCAAGCTCAACGAGGGTGAGGTCCCGGAGACGGTCAAGGTCACCGCGACCAAGACCGACGGCTCCAAGGTCGAGTTCGACGCGAAGGTCCGCATCGACACCCCCGGTGAGGCGGACTACTACCGCAACGGCGGCATCCTGCAGTACGTGCTGCGCAAGATGATCCGCTCCTGATCCCAGCCAACCCGGCGGGCAGCAGAACAACGGGCCCGGTGCGCCACAAGCGCACCGGGCCCGTTGTGGTCGGGCCGGGAGGGAAGGGTGCGGTTGGGAGGTGGGGCCGTGAGTGGTTTGGGGCGTCATAGCACCCCAAAGCGCTCACGGGCCACCTCCCCAACCGCAGCCCGACCTCCCCGGCCCTCCACCACCTACCAGGTGACCGGGAGTTCGTGGACTCCGTAGATGTTCATGTCGGTTCGGAGCTTCACCTCGGCCGCGGGGATCGCGAGGGCGAGGTCCGGGAAGCGGCGGAGCAGGCCGCCGAAACCGGCTCGCATCTCGATGCGGGCCAGCTGCTGGCCCAGGCACTGGTGGATGCCGTGGCCGAAGGCCAGGTGGCCGCGGGCGTTCCGGTGCACGTCCAGGGAGTCGGGGTCGTCGAAGCGACGCGGGTCGTGGTTGGCCGCCAGCATGGACAGCACGACGGTCGATCCCGCGTTGATCGTCACCCCGCCGATCTCGACGTCCTCCGCGGCGTAGCGGTAGAACACGTCGCCGACGGACAGGTAGCGCAGGAGTTCCTCGACCGCGCCGGGCAGCAGTTCCGGGTCGGCGCGCAGCTCGGCGAGCTGCGCGGGGTTCTCCAGCAGCGCGAAGGTGCCCAGCCCGAGCATGTTCGCGGTTGTTTCGTGGCCGGCGAGCAGCAGCAGGAACGCCACGCCGGTCAGCTCCTCCGCGGTGAGGTCCTCGTGGCGGGCCAGGTCGGACAGGATGTCCTCCCCCGGCTCGGCGCGCTTGCTCGCCACCAGTTCGGCGAGATAGGTGTTCAGCGCGGCGTAGGCGCCCATCTTCTGCTCGAGCGGCTGCTCCTTGACCATGAACTGGGCGTAGTTGGACTGGAAGATGTCCCGGTCGGCGTAGGGCACGCCGAGCATCTCGCAGATCACCAGCGACGGCACCGGCAGCGCGAACTCCGCGACGAGGTCCACCGGCTGGGGCAGGCCCGCCAGGTGGTCCAGCTGCCGCTCGACGATCTCGGCGATGTGCGCTTCGAGCGACTTCATCCGCTTGACGGTGAAGGCCCCGGTGAGCCTGCGCCGCAGCCTGGTGTGGTCCGGCGGGTCCATCGCGACGAACATGCCCGGGATCTGCGGCGCCGGTTCGGTGGCGGCGGGCATGCCGGGCGGGGCGTCGAGGGCGTGGACGACGCCGAGGTCCAGGCGGGAGCTGAGCCGGATGTCGGCCATGGCCCGGCGGACCTCGTCGTAGCCGGTGATCAGCCAGCCCTCGTGGCCGTCCGGGAAGATCAGCGGGCTGACCGGCCGGGCCTGGCGCAGCCGGGTGATCTGGCTGGACGGGTCGAAGGGGCCCGCATCGCGTTCCTGGGAAAGGCCGTGCGGAACGGGAACCGTGTCGGTCATCGTGCTTCCTCTCGTGGCGGCGACTGAGATCACCTTCCCCAGCGGGCCTGACGCGCGGCTGACACGGCGCTGACACCGCGTCCGGCGGGTGCGTCCGACTGCCGGACTCCCGCCGGCCGGGCGTGGCAAAATCAACCGGGTGAAGATCGGGATGCTCGGGCCGTTCGAGGTCCGCACGGACGACGACTTCCCGATCGACGTGCCGGGCGCTCGGCTGCGCGGGCTGCTGATCGCCCTCGCGCTCGCGCCGGGCCGGGTGGTCCCGAAAACGGCGCTCATCGACTGGATCTGGGGCGAGCAGCCGCCCGCCGGTGCCGCCAACGCCTTGCAGCGCCTGATCTCCCGGCTGCGGAAGTCGCTGCCCGCCGATGCCGTCGAAGGGCACCCGAGCGGCTACCGGCTGGCGCTGGACCCCGATGCCGTCGATGCGGTGCGCTTCGAACGGCTCCTCGGCCGGGCCCGCGACGCCGGTGATCCACGACTGCTGCGCGAGGCCCTCGCGCTGTGGCGCGGTGCGGCCATGCAGGACGTCGAACTGCCGGACAGCGCGGCGTTCGACGCGGAGATCACCCGGTTGGAGACGCTGCGCCTGGCCGCCTTGGAAGACCGGTTCGACGCGGAGATCGGTCTCGGGCGCGGCGCCGAGCTGGTCGCGGAGCTGACCGGTCTGGTGGCCGCGCACCCGCTGCGGGAACGGCTCGCCGCCGCGTTGATGCGCGCTCTCGTCGCGACCGGCCGCGACACCGAAGCGCTGCTCGTGTACGAGAACACGCGCAACGCCCTGGCCGACGCGCTGGGCGCCGACCCGTCACCGGAGCTGTCGGCGTTGCACGTCGCACTGCTGCGCGGCGCGCGGGAGGCCGACCGCAAGACCAACCTGCGCGCCGAGCTGACCAGCTACGTCGGCAAGGAGGCGGACGTCGCCGCGGTCGGCGAGCTCGTCGCCGCGCACCGGCTGACCACGCTGATCGGGCCGGGTGGCTCGGGGAAGACCCGGCTGGCCGTTGAAACCGCCCGCACGTTGCTCGGCGGCCTGCCGGACGGTGCCTGGCTGGTCGAGCTCGCGGGCGATGACGGCGACGTGGCGAACTCGGCGCTCACCGCGCTCGGGCAGCGGGGCGCGCTGCTCGGCGAGGCACCGGACGCGGAACCGGCCGACCGGCTCATCGCCGCGGTGCGCGAGCGGGAGATGCTGCTCGTCCTGGACAACTGCGAGCACGTGATCGACTCCGCGGCGAACTTCGCCCACCGGGTGCTCGGGGAGTGCCCGCGGCTGCGGATCCTCGCGACGAGCCGGGAACCGCTCGGCATCACCGGCGAGGCGCTGTGGCCGGTCGCGCCGCTGGACCTGCCCGCGCCCGACGCCGATCCGGATCGGATCGAGTCCTCCGCGGCCGTCCGGCTGCTGCGGGACCGGGCCGGCGCGGTGCGCAAGGACCTCGCCGGCGACGCCCGCGCGCTGGCGACCATGGCGCGCATCTGCCGGGCGCTGGACGGCATGCCGCTGGCGATCGAACTCGCCGCGGCCAGGTTGCGCACCATGTCGCTCGATCAGCTCGCCGACCGGCTCGACGACCGGTTCCGCTTGCTGACCGGCGGAAGCCGCACGGCGCTGCCGCGGCACCGGACCCTGCGCGCGGTGATCGACTGGAGCTGGGAACTGCTCACCGATGCCGAACGGACCGTGCTGCGCAGGCTCTCGGCGTTCTCCGGCGGCGCGAGCCTGGAAGCGGCAGAGCAGGTCTGCGCGGGCGGGTCGGTCGAACCGGATCACGTGCTCGAACTGCTGACCGCGCTGACCGAGAAGTCGCTGGTGCTCGTCGAAGGCGACCGCTACCGGATGCTCGGCACCATCCAGGAGTACGCCGCGCTCCGGCTCTCGGAGGCGGGCGAATCGGACTCCGTGCGCCGTGCCCACCTCGCGCGCTTCACCGAGCTCGCCGAAGTCGCGGACCCGCACCTCCGCCGCGCCGAGCAGCTGGAATGGCTGGCCGCGCTGGAGGTCGAGCACGCCAACATCGCCACCGCGATGCGCGGAGCGCTCGCCGCGGGCGATGCGGAGGGCGCGATGCGGCTCGCCGCCGCGGCGGGCTGGTACTGGTGGCTCGGCGGACACAAGGCCGAAGGCACCGAGGTGATCCTCGCCGCTGTCGGCCTGCCCGGCGAAGTGCCTGCCGAGACCAGGGCCCTGGTGTACGCGTTCCTCGTCAACTTCGTGTCCACCGGAGCGCTGAGCGACCAGCACCAGACGGCGGAGTGGATCACCAAGGCTTACGAGGCCGGCCGGGACGTTCGCAGCGGTCACCCCGCGCTGCGGTTCGTCGCCCCGCTGGAACGCATGCTGCACGCGCCGGAGAAGGCGGTGCTCGCCTTCGAGCCGCTGCTCGTCGACGAGGACCCGTGGGTCCGCGCGCTCGCCCGGCTGCACGTCGGCAAGACGCGGATCATGCTCGGCCACCACGGCTGGGAGGCCGACGTCCACCTGGAGGAAGCGCTCACCGAGTTCCGCGCGACCGGCGAGCGGTGGGGGCTCTCCTTCGCGCTGAGCGAGCTGGCGAGCCGCACCGCGGTGCGCGGTGAGTTCACCAGCGCGTGCGGGTTCTACGAGCAGGCGATCGGCGTGGTCACCGAGTTCGGGGCCATCGACGACGTGGTGCGGATGCGGGCGCGGCAGGCCCAGCTGCACTGGCTGTCGGGCGATGCGGATGCCAGCGCCGCCGCCATGGCCGAGGCGCACCGGGCCGCCGAGCGCGCCGCCTGGCCCCCGGTGCTGGCCGAGCTGGCCTTGGCCGAGGCGGGGCTCGCTCGCTTGCGCGGCGACGAGGAGCAAGCGCGGCGGCAGATCGACGTCGCGACGGCGTTGCTCGGCGATGGGGCGGGACGGGCCAACGTCCGCGCGGAGGTGCACGACCTGCTCGGCTACCTCGCAGCGGATCTCGACGAGGCCCACCACCACCGCAGCTCGGCCTTCCACGCGGCGGCCGAAGCGGGCTACGCGCCCATGATCGCCCAGGTGCTCGTCGGGATCGCGGATCTGGCACTGCGCCGCCAACAGCACGAACAGGCGGCTCAGCTGCTCGCGGCCAGCTCGGAGGCGCGCGGCCTGCCGGACCTCTCCCTGCCGGACGCCGACCGGATCGAGCAGGCCGTGCGACGCAGCCTCGGCGACGCGCGGTTCAGCGAGGCCGTGCGGGAAGGCGCTCAGGTGAGCTGGCACGAGCTCGCCGAGGCCGCCCTCGCCCGCTGAGCTCAGTCCTGGCGGGGGCGCCGGCAGACGTAGATGCGGGCCGGGGGCACGTTGCGCCACACCGTGTGGGAGGTCAGGACCTCGTCGAAGCACAGGTCCAGGCGGCGGCGGAACTGGCGCGCGCCGGACATGCCCAGGGCGTGCACGTAGGCGAAGGTCGTGAAGGCGCCGCCCGGCGCGAGCACCGAACCGACCTGGTGCAGGATGTCGCGCTGCAGCTGGCCGGGGAAGATCGACCACGGCAGGCCGCTCACCACCGCGTCCACCTTGTCGACGCCGATCTCGGCGAGCAGTTCGCCGAGCCGTGCCGCGTCGCCCTGGACGACCTCCAGCCACGGAAGCTCGGTGCGCAGGTACTCGACCATGCCGCCGTCCAGCTCGATGGCCACCTGGCGGCCACCGGCCGGGAGCCGGTCCGCGATCGCGCCGCTGAGCGCTCCGGTGCCCGGTCCGAGCTCCACCACCACCGGCGCGCCGGAGGACGGCACCACCGACGCCATCTCGCGGGCCAGGCTCGGGGAGCTGGGCGCGACCGCGCCGACCAGGTTGGGCTTGCGCACCGCGCGCTCGATGAAAGCGCGGTAGTTGGCCAACGTCGATCCGGTGCCGGACTGCGCGGCAGCGCCCCGCTGCCGACTTCGGACCTGTTCGGCTGGAGTCACGGAAGCCCTTCCCGGTTGATGGTGCGGCGTGGTTCGACCACCCTATCGGGCATCCGGGTGAAGCTGACGACCATGTGCGGCATCACATGCCGATCACCGCGGCGCCTTTCCGGGCCGCGTTCCGCGCAGCGGCGCGGGCAATGGGAACTCGGCACCCGCCCATTCGCGGTAACCGATCGCGACCGAACCATTACCGGGCGGATTGATCTCGCTCCCGGAAACGCGGAATCGGGCCGTGTCGAATAGCGCGAGAAATCCGCGGGAATTGTGTAACGAAAACCGGCCGGCCGACGATGTGCGAACAATGCGCCGGCCGCCGGTGAAGAAGGGTTACGGGCCCGGGCGGAACCGACCGCCGAGCCCGCGCGCGCGTCCGCTCAGGCGATGCGCTCGGCCACCGGGCCGACCGGCTCGATCGCCTGGTCAGGGGTGCCCGACTGGGCCTTGTTCACCCACTTGACCATCGCTCCAGCCACCGCCAGCAGAACAACCGCCTCAGCCACCAGGGCCACCCACACCGTTGCCACTTCTTGCCTCCCTTCTGCGAACCTCCCCGACTTCCGCACGCGCGCGCAAGAGCGCCCGACCGCAACAGCGGGCAGGACGAACGGAAGAAGGTTTGGGGAACCGTGCTTGCACCAACAATCGTAGGGGTTGCATTCCGCAGGAATAAAGGGACCCCGGAGTGTCTTGCGTCTCCCCCTCTCGGCCTATCGGACCGCTCTTCCGCAACCGCGTTTCGCTTGGCGGGCACCAGTGGCGCAGACCACCCCAGAGCCGGGAAGATTCCGGCCCGCGGGCTGTTCTGCTGGATGTGCAGCTCATCGACGCAGTGGTGATCGGGGCCGGGCAGGCCGGGTTGACCGCCTCCTACCACCTGCAGCGGACCGGAATCGACCACGTCCTGCTCGACCGCGGGAGCGGGCCGGGCGGCGCGTGGCGCAACCGGTGGCCATCGCTGCGGCTCGGTGGTGTGCACGGCATCCACGCCCTGCCGGGCAGCGAGTTCTCGGAGACCGACGGCGAACGTCCGGCCGCCGAGGTCGTCGCGGAGTACTTCGGGCGCTACGAGCACGAGCTCGCGCTGCCGGTGCTGCGGCCGGTCAAGGTCGACGCGGTGCGCGATGGCGGCGAGCGGCTGCTGGTGGAGAGCTCGGCGGGAACGTGGGCAGCGCGCGCGGTGATCAACGCGACCGGCACCTGGGAGAACCCGTTCTGGCCGCACTACCCCGGGCAGCAGGAGTTCACCGGTCGGCAGCTGCACACCGCCGACTACCGCGGGCCGGAGGAGTTCCGCGGACAGCACGTCGTCGTGGTCGGCGGCGGCATCTCCGCGGTGGAGCACCTGCTGGAGATCTCCCAGGTCGCCGGTACGACGTGGGTGACGCGGCGACCGCCGCACTTCACCGACGCGACGTTCACCCCGGAGGACGGGCGGGCCGCCGTCGCCGAGGTCGAGCGCCGGGTGCGGGCGGGCCTACCGCCCGGGAGCGTGGTCAGCGTGACCGGCCTGCCCAACAGTCCCGCGGTGCTCGCGGCTCGGGAGCGGGGCGTGCTCGACCGGTTGCCGATGTTCCAGCGGATCACCGCCGACGGGGTTGCCTGGGCCGACGGCACCGCGCAGCGCGCGGACGCGATCCTGTGGGCCACCGGGTTCCGGCCGGCCATCGCGCACCTCGCGCCGCTGAACCTGCGCGCGCCGGGCGGCGGCATCCAGCTCGACGGCACCCGGGCGGTCGCCGAACCGCGGCTGCACCTGGTCGGGTACGGGCCGTCGGCGAGCACCATCGGCGCCAACCGCGCGGGACGGGCCGCGGCCCACGCGGTGCGGGCGGAGATCAAGAATTCCTTAAGCCACCCTGTCCAGGGACCAAATCCCCTGTGAAGAGCGGGCTCCGGCCAGCAGGCTGCGCAGTGGCGACTCAACCACGCCGAAGCGGCGCCATCTCCAGGAGAGGGGGAGGTGGCGCCGCTTCTGTCGCGCGCACCGGTCAGGGCTTGCGGCCGACTCCGCCGGGTCCGGTGACCAGCAGTTCGCCCGCCCGCTTCTCGCCCGGATCGGGCCGCCATTCGAGCAGGTCCACCACGCCGGGTTCGATCAGCTCCAGATCGCCGAACATCGCCGAGACCGCCGCGTGCGAGCGCAGGAAGAACCCGCCGATGCGGTCGCTGTACAGCGAGGAGGCCTGCGCGCGGGACTCCGCGCCGTCGCTGCCCGCGTGCGAGATAGCCACGTAGCTGCCGGAGCTCAGGGCCTCGGCGTAACGCGCCACGATGCCCGCCGGGTCGTCGGAGTCGGGCACGAAGTGCAGGACGGCGAAGAACAGCACCGCGACGGGCTGGTCGAAGTCCAGCACCGACCGGACCTGCTCGTCGCCGAGCACGTCGTCGACGTCGCGGAAGTCCGCGCGGATCGCCACCGCACCGTCGTTGCCGCGCAGGATCGCCCGGCTGTGCTCCACCGCGACCAGGTCCCGGTCGACGTAGACGATCCGGCAGCGCGGGTCGACCCGCTGCGCGATCTCGTGCACGTTGCCGACGGTCGGGATTCCCGAGCCCAGGTCGAGGAATTGGCGCACGCCGAGCTCGGCGAGGTGCTGCACCGCCCGGCGCAGGAAGGAGCGGTTGGCCCGCAGCACCGCGGGCAGCGTCGGCATCATCGCCGCGGCCTGCTCGGCGAGATCCCGGTCCACCTGGAAGTTGTGCGAGCCACCCAGGTGCACGTCGTAGACACGGGCGGAACTGGGCTGACGAATGTCCACGTCCTGCGCCCACCACGACTGCGTGTCCACTTCGCACCTCCGTTCGTGGCGATTTCCTCCACCACACCGGATGAACGCCGGGATAGCAAGACCTTGATCGATCACCGCCGGTGGTCGATCATTGCTCCACCAGGGCGAGAGCTTGTGACGGGCACACCGTCACGGCCTCGCGCACCACCTCCGCACCGGCTTCGTCCACTTCGGCCTGGAGCACCACGACCCTGCCGTCCTCGTCGTTCTGGTCGAACCGCGCCGGCGCGGTCAGCACGCACTGCCCGGCTCCGACGCAGCGTTCCAGATCCGCTTCGATCCGCACGTCCACTCCTCTCACCAGGTGACCGGCAGCTCGTAGAGCCCGAAAACGTTCGCCTCGGACTTCACCGGCACCTCCGCCGCCGGAACGGCCAGCCGCAGGTCGGGCACCCGCCGGAACAGCGTGTCGAAGACGATCTGCAGCTCCATCCGCGCCAGGTTCTGCCCGAGGCACTGGTGCGGGCCGAACCCGAAAGCAACGTGGTGGCGGGCCTTGCGGTTGATGTCGAGCTCGTCGGGCCGGTCGAAGGCCGCCGGGTCCCGGTTGGCCGCGGACGCCAGGGCCATCACGCCCTCCCCCGCCCGGACCAGCACGCCGCCGATCTCCACGTCCTCCGTCGCGACGCGCGAGGTCGCGCCCTCGACGATGCTGAAGTAGCGCAGCAGCTCTTCGACCGCGGGCAGCGTCTTGGCCGGATCCGCGAGGATCTCGGCCCGCGGCTCCGGGTTCTCCAACAGCGCGAGGACGCCCAGCGAAATCATGTTCGCGGTCGTCTCGTGCCCGGCGATCAGCAGCAGGAACGCCGCGCTGACCAGGCCCGGGTGGTCGACCTCGCCCGCTTCGCGCTGCTTGCGGGCCTGCCTGCCGAGCAGGTCGTCGGGCAGCTCGCGCTCCTTGGCCGCCACCAGCTCGTCCAAGTAGGACCGCAGCTCTCGCACCGCCCGGAGCCGCTCGTCGAACGGCGTGGAGCGGTGCACCAGCCGGGAACTGCGCTGCTGGAAGAAGTCGTGGTCGGCGTAGGGCACGCCGAGCAGTTCGCAGATCACCAGCGACGGCACCGGCAGCGACAGCGCCGCCACCAGCTCGGCCGGGCGCGGACCCGCCAGCATCTCGTCGATGCGGTCGTCGACGATCTGCTGGATCCGCGGTCGCAGCGCCTCGATGCGCCGCACCGTGAACTCGCCCAGCACCGCGCGGCGGGCCTCGGTGTGCTGCGGCGGATCCATGCCGATCATCGACGGCGGCAGGTCCTGCAGGATGTTCCCCTGGTTCACCGTGAAGCGCGGGAACCCCGGGTGGCGGCGGTCGGAGCTCAGGCGCGTGTCGCCGAGCACCTGGCGCACCAGGTCGTGCCGGGTGACCAGCCAGGCGGTGTTGCCGCCCAGCATCGAGACCTTCGTGATCGGTCGTTCCTCGCGCAGCCGGGCGTACTCCGGATCGACGGAGTGCGGGCACGTCCGGGGTTTCGGGTAAGCGGTCATCGGGGCGGCAGCCGGTTCGGTCATCGTGACCTCCTGATCACCGAGCGAACAACTGGACGATTCTCTTCCAGTTATAGCCAAGCGGAAGGAAGTCGTCCAGATAATTTCTCCGGTTGAACATGCGACAATCCGCCCACCCAGCAGGCTGGTAGCACGAGCGAGGACCATGAGCACCGACACCACCCCGCCCCTGCGGGCCGACGCACGCCGCAACCGCGACCGGATCATCAGCGCCGCGCGGACCACGTTCGCCGAGCACGGCCCCGAGGTGCCGATGGAGGAGATCGCCCGAGCGGCCGGCGTCGGCACCGGCACGCTCTACCGGCGCTTCCCGGACCGCGACTCGCTGATCCGGGCGGTCGGGCAGGACGTCTTCAACCGGGTGCTCGACGAAGCCCGCGCGATCGCCGAGCGGGAGTCCGACCCGTGGCGGGCGCTGACGGAATTCCTGCTCACCGCCACCGACATGAACACCGTGCTGCGGTTGTCGATGCACTCGGAGCGCGCCAGGGAGGTGCTCGGTTCCGACCCGGCGCTGGCCGAGGTCCGCAGCGAGATGCTGACCATCCTGGACTCGATGGTGCGCGCCGCGCAGGAGACCGGCGCGCTGCGCCCGGACATCGGCAGCGGCGACGTCGCCCTGATCCTGTCGATGGTGCTGCACGGCGTGCGCAACGTTCCCGGCGACATCCGCCGCGACGCGCCGGCGCGCTACCTGACGCTGATGCTCGACGGGCTCCAGGCCCGTCCCGGCAGCACGCTGCCGGGACGTCCGGTGGCCGGTGAGGAGCTCGCGATGGTGCGGCCCTACACCGCGGAGTGACCGCGCTGGCCCGGCACCAGCAGGCGCAGCAGGTGGTAGCCGAGCAGCGTCACCAGGGTGCCCAGCGCGATGCCGTTGAGGCTGAACTGCGGGGTGATCTCCAGCGACACTCCCCCGATGCCCATCACCAGGCCGGCGGCCAGCGGAAGCAGGTTGACCGGATTGCCGAAGTCGACCTTGTTCTCCACCCAGATCTTCGCGCCCAGCAGACCGATCATGCCGTAGAGCACGACCGTGATGCCGCCGAGCACACCACCCGGGGTCGCCGCGATCACCGCACCGAACTTGGGGCACAGCCCGAACAGGATCGCCACCACCGCCGCCACCCAGTAGGCCGCGGTGGAGTAGACGCGGGTGGCCGCCATGACCCCGATGTTCTCCGCGTAGGTCGTGGTCGGCGGGCCGCCGACGGCGGTGGACAGGGTGCTGGCGAAGCCGTCGGCGAAGATCGCGCGGCCCATGCTGCCGTCCAGCTTCGCCCCGGTCATCTCCTCGACCGCCTTGACGTGCCCGGCGTTCTCGGCGATCAGCGCGATCACCACGGGCAGCACGACGACGACGGCCGCGAAGTCGAAGGTCGGCGCGTGCAGCGTCGGCAGCCCGAACCAGGGGGCGTCGGCGACGGCGCTGAGATCCAGCCGCGGGTGCGTGCCGACCTCCCCGCTCGCGTCCGGCGCGGTGATCGGTCCGAAGCCCAGGTCGAACAGCCAGGACAGGGCGTAGCCGACGACCAGCCCGATGAACACCGCGATGCGCGACCAGAACCCGCGCAGCAGCGCGCTGCACCCGAGCACCACCAGCATCGTGATCAGCGCGATCCACTGGTCCTGCGGCCAGTAGGTGGAGGCCACCACCGGGGCGAGGTTGAAGCCGATCAGCATCACCACGGCACCGGAGACGGCGGGCGGCAGCAGCCGGTGCACCACCTGCGCACCGACGAAGTGGATGACCAGGCCGACGACCGAGAGCACCAGGGCGCACACCAGCAGCGCGCCGGTGACCGCCGAGCTGTCCCCGCCTCCGGCGCGGATCACCGCGACCACGCCCACGAAGGAGGCGCTGCTGCCCAGGTAGCTGGGGATCTTGCCCTGCACGATCAGCAGGAACAGGATCGTGGCCACCCCGGAGACCATGATGGCCAGGTTGGGGTCCAGGCCCATCAGCACCGGGAACACGAACGTCGCGCCGAACATCGCGACCACGTGCTGGGCGCCGAGCCCCACGGTGCGCCCCCAGGACAACCGCTCGTCCGGGGCCACCGCCTCACCGGGGCGTGGCGTGCTGCCGTCTCCGTGCAGCCGCCAGCCGATGCCGAGCTTGGCGCCGAGTCCCTGCCGCATGGCGTGCCTTCCTGCTCCACCCGCCGTGCGGGCCAGTGATGTCGCGCGGAACTCTACAAACCTCGTCCGGTGTGACCGGCGCCGCAACGGCGTTGTCACCTGGAGTCGACCAGCGGTAGCTGATCGCAGCGGTTCCGGACGAGCCGCTTTCACCACTCGGCCTCGATGCTGATCTTGAAATGCCGGAGGCGTTCAGCTCGCCTGAGCAGCGCGCACCGCCGCGGGTTCCCGGCGTGCAGGCGGGGCTGGGGTACCGCCGCGCAGAACGAGTTCGCCGACCGCGTTCGTCAGGTGGTCATGGCTCGGATGATCCGCTCGCCGTAGGTGTCCACAGTGGTGTCGATGGCGTCGTGCATGGCGTAGATCGCGAACTGGTCGGCTCCGGCGTCGCGGAGTTCCCGCAGCTTGTCGATGTGCTGCTCGGGCGGGCCGAGCAGGCAGAACCGGTCCACGATCTCGTCGGGGACGAAATCGGTGCTGCGGTTGCCCGCCCGACCGTGGTGGGAGTAGTCGTAGCCCTCGCGCCCCTTGATGTAGTCGGTCAGCGCGGTGGGCACCGCCGCCGCGGCGTCGCCGTAGCGCGCGACCAGGTCGGCGACGTGGTTGCCGACCATGCCGCCGAACCAGCGGCACTGCTCGCGGGCGTGCGCGAGGTCGTCGCCGACGTAGGCCGGGGCCGCCACGCACACGGTGATCGACGCCGGGTCGCGTCCCGCGTCGCGGGCGGCCTCCCGGACGTGATCGACCATCCAGCGCGTCAGGTACGGATCGGCCAGCTGCAGGATGAACCCGTCCGCCTCGCGGCCCACCAGGTCCAGCGCCTTCGGCCCGTAAGCGCCCATCCACACCGGCAGGTGCCCGTCGCGCACCCACGGCAGCCGCACCGAGGTGCCGTCCAGCCGCGCCTCGCGTCCCTCGGCGAGTTCCTTGATCACGTGGATGGCGCGCTCCAGGGTGGCCAGCGTGGTCGGGTGCCCGCCGGTCACCCGCACCGCGGAGTCACCGCGCCCGATGCCGCACACCGTGCGCGGCCCGAACATGTCGTTGAGGGTGGCGAAGGCCGACGCGGTGACGGTCCAGTCCCGGGTGATCGGATTGGTCACCATCGTGCCGACCCGCAACCGCTCGGTGGCGGCGAGGATCTGGCTGTGGATGACGAACGGTTCCTGCCACAGCACGCAGGAGTCGAACGTCCAGCCGTGGCTGAAGCCGAGCTCCTCGGCACGGCGCATCCGCTCCACCACCGACCAGGCGGGCGGATCGGTCTGCAGGACGAGACCGAAGTCCATCGTGGACTCCCTTCTAGGAGAACTCACTGGTTTCTCCGCGCAGCGGTGCGGGACGCGGAATCGCAGCACCCGCCTGTGCCCCGGGCGCCATGGCTCAGACCAGGTACTGGCAGGTGTCGCGGCGGAGGAAGCGGCCGTGGCCCGCCTCGCCCAGGTACTCGCCGTCGTCGACGACGACCCGGCCGCGGGAGAGCACGGTGCGCACCGCGCCGGTGACCGGCTTGCCCTCGTAGGCGTTGTAGTCGACGTTCATGTGGTGGGTCTGCGCGGAGAGGACCTGCTCGCGGCGCGGGTCGTAGATCACGATGTCGGCGTCCGCGCCCGGCGCGATGGTGCCCTTGCGGGGGTGCAGGCCGAACATCCGCGCCGGGGTGGTGCAGGCGAGCTCGACCCACCGGCGGCGGCTGATGTGGCCTTCCACCACCGCCTGGTGCAGCAGGTCCACCCGGTTCTCCACGCCCGGGATGCCGTTGGGGATCTTGGAGAAGTCGCCGCGGCCCAGCTCCTTCTGGTCCTTGAAGCAGAACGGGCAGTGGTCGGTGGAGACCACCGACAGGTCGTTGGTGCGCAGCGCCCGCCACAGGTCGGCCTGGTGCTCGGCGGGGCGCAGCGGTGTCGAGCAGACGAACTTCGCGCCCTCGAACTCCGGCCGGGCCAGGTCGTCGAGGCTGAGGAACAGGTACTGCGGGCACGTTTCACCGAAGACGTTGAGCCCGTCGTCCCGGGCCCGGGTGAGCTCGGCGACCGCTTCGGCGGCCGAGACGTGCACGACGTAGAGCGGTGCACCGGCCACCCGGGACAGCTGGATCGCCCGGTGCGTCGCCTCGGCCTCCAGCAGCGGGTGCCGCACCTGCCCGTGGTAGCCGGGATCGGTGCGGCCCGCGGCCAGCGCCTGCCGCACCAGCACGTCGATCGCGATGCCGTTCTCGGCGTGCATCATCGTCAGCGCACCGTTGTCCGCGGCCTGCTGCATGGCGCGCAGGATCTGTCCGTCGTCGCTGTAGAACACTCCGGGGTAGGCCATGAAGAGCTTGAAGCTGGTGATCCCCTCGGCCACCAGTGCGTCCATCTCCTTGAGCGCCTCGTCGCCGACATCGGAGAGGATCATGTGGAAGCCGTAGTCGATCGCGCACTGCCCGTCGGCCTTGGCGTGCCAGGCGTCCAGGCCTTCGCGCAGCGAGCCGCCCACCGGCTGGATCGCGAAGTCCACGATCGTCGTCGTGCCGCCCCACGCCGCCGCTCTGGTGCCGGTCTCGAAGGTGTCCGAGGCGAAGGTGCCGCCGAAGGGCATCTGCATGTGGGTGTGCCCGTCGACGCCGCCCGGGATCACGTAGTGACCTCCGGCGTCGATGACGGCGTCGGCCGCGGGCAGCCACTGCTCGGCGATCTCGGGTGCGGCTATCGCCGCGATCCGCTCGCCGTCGACCAGCACGTCCGCGTGCAGCTCCTCGGTCGCGGTGATCACCAGACCACCGCGGATGATCGTCCGGCTCATCGCTGCCCCGCCTTCTCCAGCGCCGCCAGCAGGATTCGAGCTCCCTCGCGCGCCTCCGGCTCGGTGAGGCTCAGCGGCGGGGCGATGCGCAGCACGTTGCCGTCGAGACCGCCCTTGCCGATCAGCAGCCCGTCGCGCCGCGTCTGCTCCAGCACCTCGGTGGCCAGTTCCGGTGCCGGTGTCCCGTCGGCGCGGACGAGCTCGACGCCGATCATCAGGCCCTTGCCGCGCACGTCGGCCACCGCGGGAATCCGCCCGACCGCACCGTCGAGCTGCTCGCGCAGGACGGCTCCGGTGCGCGCTGCGTTGCCCTGCAGGTCGTTGGCGATCAGGTGGTCGAGGTTGGCCAGCGCACCGGCCGCGGTGATCGGACTGCCGCCGAAGGTCGAGATCGAGTTGGCGCGGACGCTGTTCATCACCTCGGCGCGGGCGATCACGCCGCCGATCGACAGGCCGTTGCCGATCCCCTTGGCGAAGGTGACGACGTCCGGCGCACCGGCGGCACCGTGCGCCTGCCAGCCCCAGAAGTGCTCGCCGGTCCGGCCCCAGCCGGTCTGCACCTCGTCGCTGATCCACAGGATGCCGTGCCGGTCGAGCACTTCCTTGAACCGAGCGAACATCCCGTCGGGCGGCGCCGAGAACCCGCCGACGCCCTGGATAGGCTCGGCGATCAGGCACGCCACGTTGCCGTTGAGCTGGCCGAGCACGTCCTCCAGATCGGCGACGCAGGCTTCGGTGAACTCCGCGTCGGGCAGGTCGGCCAGCGGTGTGCCGCGCCGTCGGCTGCCGTGCACGTAGGCCGTCTGGACCGGCGACAGGCTCGTCGGCGACCAGCTGCGGTTGCCGGTCACGGCCATCGCCGAGAACGACCGGCCGTGATAGCTGTTGCGCAGCGCCAGCACCTGGTTCGAGCCGCGGTAGGAGGTGGCCAGCAGCAGCGCGGTGTCGTTGGCCTCGGTGCCGCTGGTCGTGAAGAACACCCGCGGGTCGTCGATGCCGGAGAGCTCCGCGACGCGCTCGGCGAGCTCGACCATCGGGCGGTTGAGGTAGAGCGTCGAGGTGTGCAGGACCTTGCCCGCCTGCTCGCGGACCGCGGCGGTGACCTCCGGCAGCGCGTGCGCGGTCATCGTGGTGAGGATGCCGCCGAAGAAGTCCAGGTACCGGTTTCCCTCGGCGTCCCAGACGTGCCGCCCCTCACCGCGTTCGACGTCGATCGGCTCCTCGTAGTACAGCGCCAGCCACTCGGGCAGCACGGCGCGGTGCCGCTTCGCCAGCTCAGCGTGCGTCATCGTCCCTCCTCACGGCTCGGTCAGCGGCTGGTAGGCGTCGGGGCGCCGGTCGCGGTAGAACGCCCACTTCTGGCGGACCTCTTCGATCAGGTCGAAGTCCAGGTCGCGGACCACCAGCTCCTCGTCGGTGCCGCTGGCCAGGTCGCCGACGAACTGCCCGTACGGGTCGACGAAGTAGCTGGTGCCGTAGAAGTCGTTGTCGCCGTACTCCTCGACGCCGACCCGGTTGATCGCCGCGATGAAGTACTCGTTGGCCACCGCCGCGGCCGGCTGCTCCAGCTGCCAGAGGTAGGACGACAAGCCGCGGCTGGTCGCCGACGGGTTGTAGACCAGCTGCGCGCCGGCCAGCCCGAGCGCCCGCCAGCCCTCCGGGAAGTGCCGGTCGTAGCAGATGTAGACACCGATCCGGCCGACCGCGGTGTCGAACACCGGCCAGCCGAGGTTGCCGGGACGGAAGTAGTACTTCTCCCAGAACCCGGGCAGGTGCGGCAGGTGGTGCTTGCGGTACTTGCCGAGGTAGCTGCCGTCGGCGTCGATCACCGCGGCGGTGTTGTAGTAGAAGCCGGGCCCGTCGGACTCGTAGACCGGGACGACCAGCACCATGCCGGTCTCCCGCGCCAGCGCGCACATCCGCTGCACGGTGGGCCCGTCCGGCACCGGCTCGGCCCACCGGTGGTGCTCGGCCTCCTGCACCTGGCAGAAGTACGGAGCGTTGAACACCTCCTGGAACCCGATGATCTGCGCGCCCCGCGCGGCGGCGGCACGGGTGTGCGCCTCGTGCTGATCGACCATCGACGCGGTGTCCCCGGTCCACTTCGCCTGGACCAGCGCCGCACGAACGATGTTGGACATGGTTGCGCCGCACCCCTCTCGCTCGGTGAAACCAGCACGAGCCGATCGACCCGCCCATCGAAGGTATGACCAGCAATCACCACGCGCAATGATCAGTCGGCTACGCAGCGTTCCGGCCACCACCGCCGACGACCGCCGCACGCCCCGGGCATGCGGCGATGCCGGAACCGCACCCGCGCCCTGCTCGCCGAATTCCTTCGAACAGGCGAAGCGCCGGTGTGTCGTTCCAGCGGTTCGGGACGGACATCGGCGAACTCGATGCCAAGGCCAGCGCCCAAAACGCCACGTGAGCGCTTCGGGGTGTCAGGACGCCCCGAAGCGCTCACGGGCTGCCGTCACAGCGGGGGTTCCAGGTGGGCCCACGGGCGTTCGGATTCGAGCTGGGTCGCCAGGGACAGCAGCGTCGGCTCGGCGCCGAGGGCTCCGACGAACTGGACTCCCAGGGGCAGGTCTTCCGGGGTCTGGTGCAGCGGGACGCTCATCGCCGGGCGGCCGGTGATGTTCGCCAGCTGGGTGTAGGGGACCTTCTCCAGGTTCTTCAGGACCACTTCGGTGACCGGCTTGGTGCGGCCCAGCTTGCCGGCCAGACCGACTCGCAGGAGCACTGCGATCGCCTTGCGCAGGGGCGCTGGCGTGTCGAGCTCGCCGATTCGGGCCGGTGGGTGGGCCAGCGCGGGGGTCAGCAGCACGTCGTAGCGGTCGTGGAAGTCGGCGAGGGCCCGGTTGTAGTCGTTCCAGCGGGCCAGGATCTCGACGTACTCGGTCGCCTTCGTCTCGCGGCCGATGGCCGCCACCAGCCTCGTGTCGAGCTCGAAATCCTCTGCCGCCGCGCCGAAAGCGCGCTGGGCGGCCTGCACCGTGTGGGCCAGTTGGACGAACCAGACCGAGAGGAAGTCTCGGGAGAGCTGACGGCCGTCGATGTCGGGTTCGGCTTCCTCGACGTCGTGCCCCAGACCGGCCAGGAGTGCCGCCGCGTCCTTGACCGCCGTGACCGCGTGCGGGCTCACCGGGTAGCCCAGCGGGGAGCGGGTCGTGAAACCGATCCGCAGCCGTCCCGGGTCCCGGCGGGCGCACTCGGCGTACGGCTGCTCCGGCCGGGCCGCGAGGTACGGGCCGCCGGTGTCCGGGCGGGCGGTGAGGGCGTCGAGCATCACCGCCGTGTCGCGCACCGACCGGGAGATCACGCCGTCGGTGGCGCCGCCGTGCATGTGCTCGGCGGCATCGGGGCCCGCGGAGACCAGGCCGCGGCCCGGTTTCAGGCCGAACAGGCCACAGCACGCCGCCGGGATGCGGATCGAGCCACCGCCGTCGCTGGCTCCGGCCACCGGCACGACGCCCGCCGCGACCGCTGCCGCGGCACCGCCGGAGGAACCGCCGGGTGTGTGGGCGGTGTTCCACGGGTTGCGGGCCGGGCCGTTCGCCTCCGGCTCGGTGATGCCCTTCGCGCCGAACTCCGGCGTGTTGGTGCGGCCGAATATCACCAGTCCGGCGTCGAGCCACCGCTCGACGGAGGTGCTGTGGCGGGGCGCCTTGGTGTTGCGGGTGGACCGGGAGCCGCTGCCGGTGCGGACCCCGGCGTAGTCCTGGTGCAGGTCCTTGATCAGGAACGGCACTCCGGCCAGTGCGCCGGTCAGCTGCTGGGACGCCCGCTCGCGCGCGGTGTCGAACATCGGCCGCACGATCGCGTTGAGCCGGCCGTTGACCTGCTCGGCGCGCTGGATCGCCGTTTCGAGCAGTTCGCGCGGTGCGATCTCGCCGCTGCGCACGAGCTCTGCCAGCCCCACGGCGTCGAAACGCCGGTACTCCGCGTAATCCATCGGGACACGTTTGCACGAATCCCGATGTTTCTGAACCCTCAGCTGCCCAGGCCGAGGCCGTGGCGGTCGAGGTAGCGCAGCCAGCGGCCGCGGCGGCCCGCGTTCTCGTCGGCGCGCGCCAGCGCGCGGCGGGTGAGCTGGACCAGGGGCCAGCGCAGCGGTTCCGGCGGGAAGGGCAGCGGCTGGCGGCGGACCAGCTCCAGGCGGGTTCGCTCGGTGTCGTCGTCCCACAGCAGGTCCAGCGCGGTCTGCGCGCCGAAGCGCGACGCGGCCACGCCGAGGCCGGTGTAGCCGACCGCGTAGGCGGTCCGGCCGGTGCGGCCGATCAGCGGCGTGAAGCGGGTCGTGGAGTCGATCGCGCCGCCCCAGCGGTGGGTGAACCGCACGCCCGACAGCTGCGGGAAGGTGCGGAAGAAGTTCCGCGCCAGCTGCTGGTGCGCCGCGTCGTGGCGGGCCAGCGCCGGAGCCGTGCGGCCGCCGAAGTAGTACACCGCGTCGTAGCCGCCCCAGAGGATCCGGCCGTCCGGAGTCGGGCGGTAGTAGTGGAAGCGGTTCGCGCTGTCGGTGATGCCCTGGCCGTCCCGCCAGCCGAGCTCCGCCCACTGCTGGGCCGACAGCGGTTCGGTCGCCAGCACGTAGTCCCAGATCGGCAGCACCCGGCGGCGGATCGTGCGCAGTGGAGCGCGGAACGCGTTGGTGCCCAGCAGCGCCCTGCCCGCGCGGATCAGCCCGCGCGGCGTTCGCAGCCGGACCTGCCCGCCGCGTTCGCGCAGTCCGCGCACCGGGGTCATCTCGTGGATGCGGACGCCGAGTCGTTGCGCCGCGTCGGCCAGGCCCCAGGTCAGCCGGGCCGGATCGACCAGGCCACCGGCTTCGGGCAGCCGCACTCCCGCGCGGTAGGTCGGCGAGTTGACGTCCGCGCGGACTCCCCCGGCGCCCAGGAAGCGCGCGGTCATCCCGTGCTCCCGGTACAGCTCGGCTTCCTCGCTGAGCTCGGCGACCTCGTGCGGCTCGGTGGCGACCGCGGTCTTCCCGCACAGCCTCAGATCGGCGTCGATGCCTTGGTCCTGGACGAACTTCTCGATCGCCAGCAGGTTCTCGCGCCCGAGGGCGACCAGCCGGTCCAGCTCGGCGGGCCAGTGCAGGGCGCCGTGCGCGAGGCCGTGCGTCAGGGATTCGGACAGGAAGCCGCCGTTGCGGCCGCTGCCGCCGTGCCCGAGGCGGTGCGCTTCCAGCAGCAGCACGTCGAGCTCGGGGCGGCGCTGCTTGGCCAGGATCGCCGCCCACAGCCCGGTGAACCCGCCGCCGACCACCACCAGATCAGCCCGGTCGGCGCCGGTCAGGGGTTCGCGCGGTGGCGGCCGGTCGGCGCGGTCGGTCCAGAGCACGGCGATCTCGGCGTCGGCCAGCGCGGCCTCGGACTGCGGCATCCGGCGCTACTCCCACCAGGGGCGGTAGCCGACGCCGTGCTTGGCGACGCGCTGCACGTCGCGGCGCAGCTCCCGGGTCTCGCGCGCCACACCCGGCGGGAAGCCGTGCTTGAGGGCGCGGTGCTCGGCGGTCTCGCCCATGTAGCAGACCGAGTAGAACATGCCGACCAGCAAGCCCAGCAGGATCGCGCTGAGCCTGATCTCCAGCGGGCCGGGAAGCAGCACCAGCAGGCAGAACGGCGCCAGCTGGGTCAGCGCGCGCAGGACGTGGCGCAGCACCCAGGTGCTGCAGGTGACGTCGTGCAGCACCCACTCGGCGCACCGGTCCGGCAGCCTGCCGCCGAAGGCGTACCAGACCCACTGCGCTGGATTGGGTCGAGTGGTCGCCATGGTCTCCAGGCTAGTCGTCGCGGGGTTCGACCGGTCCGCCCGTTCGGCCGGTCCTGCTCGCCGCTGGATCCTAGACAACCGGGCGGGCGGGCCCGCCGATCGGCTCCGGGAATCCGCGTCACACCGGGGACCGGATCGCGTCCCACCTGTAACGAAACAGGTCGTGGACCGATGTTGTAGGGCAGAAGGGGTGAGTGACGTGTTCGTGGTCGTGGTGGCGCTGCTGTTGGTCGTGATCCTGGGTGCGGTGATGTTCACCGACGCGTTCGACGGGAAGGGTTCGTCGGAGCGCCGGAACGTGAAGCACCTGCTGGCGGAGTTGAAGCGGGGCTTCCGGACGCCCAGCCATCGCTGAGCGGTCCGAAGTGGACCTCGGCGCGGCCGGTCGACGGCCGGGCCTTCGTCGTCTCAGCGCTCCTTGCTGGTCCACTGAGGACGGCGGCCGGACCGCACGACCGATCGCCCCTCCGAACCCCCGCTGACCAGTGATGATCTTGGAAGGGGGCTGGCGGAGCCGATCAGCGGTCACGTATGGTGCGACCCGAGCGCCTCACCCATTCGGGTGAAGGTGGGAACGAGTCGGCCGACCAGGTGGGGTGAGCACAAGTGGGCAGTTCGTCGTTGCCCCGGACCCGAGGGCGCGGCCGCCACCGGCGCGTGCAGCCCAAGACCTGGCACCGCGCGACTCCCCCGCGCCTGCTCGGCTACGCCATCGCGGTGTTCGTCACGGCGATCGCGGTCGGCAGCGCGCACCACGGCACCGCCGCGGCCCCGGCACCGGTCCCGCAGGCCGCGGCCCCGGCACCGGCCGCCCAGCTGCTGCCGCCCGAGACCACCTCGACCGCGCCGGACCTGCGCGTCCGCGAGCGCGAACCGGTGGCCGTGGCCGTCGAAGCACCGCCGCGCACCACGACCCGGCCCACGCCCACCGCCGAATCGGCACCGACCCCGGTGCGGGCGACCGAGACCCCCGAGCCGACGGAGCAGCCGACGACCGTCGTGGCGACCACGACTCCGTCCGAGACCTCCGAGTCGGCGCCGACGTCCACCACCGCTCCGCCGTCGGAGACGCAGCCGCCGACCAGCTCCGAGCCCGAGCACCCGCGCCTGCTGCCCCGCCTCGACGAGGTCATCGACGGACTGACCCGGCCGCTGCTGGGCGGTTAGCCGTCGCGATCCGCGGCACCCGGTGGGACAGTCGATCCCGAGGAGGTGCCGCCATGGACGTCGTAGCGATCACCGGTGGAACCGGACACCTCGGGCGCGAGCTGGTGCGCCTGCTCAAGCCCGGGCACCAGGTCCGTGTTCTCACCCGCCGCCCCGGCACCGATCCCGAGGTGGAGTGGGTGCAGGGCGACCTCACCACCGGTGCGGGCGTGCCCGAACTGGTCGCCGGAGCCACCGCCGTGGTGCACGCGGCCACCTGCTCCCCCGCCGCTCAGCGCGGGTTCGTGCACCCGGTCGACCTCTGGCGCAGCCCGCCGGACGTGGACGTCGACGGCACCAGCCGGTTGCTGGAGGACGCGACCGCGGCCGAGGTGCGGCACTTCCTCTACGTCTCCATCGTCGGCGTGGACCGGCCGGCGCTGCCCTACCTGCGGCTCAAGCACACCGCCGAGGAACTGGTGAGCGTCTCCGACCTGCCCTGGTCCACGGTGCGCGCCACCCAGTTCCACTGGTTGCTGGACCGGATGTTCAACCGCGCCGCACGACTGCCGCTCCTGCCGCTGCCCGCGACGCTGCCCACGCAGCCGGTGGACGTCCGGGACTTCGCGGAGTACCTCGTCGAGTGCCTCGGCAACGGCCCCGGCGGTCGGCGCGAGGACTTCGGCGGCCCCGAGGTGCTGACGCTCGGCGATGCGCTGCGCACCTGGCAGGCCGCCCGGGACAAGCACCGCAAGCTCATCGAGCTGCCCGCGCCCCGCAGGCTGCGGCGCATCGCCGCCGACCTGACCTGCCCCGGTGCGCGACGCGGCCGGATCACCTGGGCGGACTGGCTGCGCACCCACCCCACCGGGTGATGCACGGTCCACATCGGACGCCCGTGGGCCCGTGCCCGCCGCCCCGCCGCTGCCTCCTACGATTCCAACCGGACGAATGCGGAGGCGGGTGCGATGGCGACCGAGTACGGCGGCGGAGGCGATCCGGTGCGCAGCCTGGCGCTGCTGTGGCGGACCCAGGACGGGCCGAGCAGCGGTCGCCGGGGACGCTCCGACCTGAGCGTGGACCGGATCGTGCGCGCCGGGATCGAGATCGCCGACACCGACGGCCTCTCGGCGCTGTCCATGCGCAAGGTGGCCGATCACCTCGGTGTCGGCACCATGTCGCTCTACACCTACGTGCCGGGCAAGGCCGAGCTGATCGACGTCATGCTCGACACCGCCTACGGCGAGACCGCGCGGCCCGAACCCGGCACGGCCGGCTGGCGCGAGCAGGTCGCCCGGATCGCGCGGGAGAACTGGGCGCTCTACCACCGCCACCCGTGGATGCTGCAGGTCGCGGCCGGCCGCGCCGTGCTCGGCCCGAACGCCATCGCGAAGTACGACTACGAGCTGACCGCGCTCACCGGGCTCGGCCTCACCGACGTCGAGGTCGACGCCGCGCTGAGCCTGGTGCTCGGCCACGCCGAGGCGGCCGCCCGGCGCGCGGTGGAGGCGACGCTGGTCGAGCAGCGCAGCGGGATGACCGACGAGCAGTGGTGGCGCGCGCACGCGCCGCTGCTCGGCCAGCTGATGGACCCGCAGCGCTACCCGACCGCTTTCCGCATCGGCTCGGCCGCAGGCGAGGCGCACGGCTCGGCACAGGATCCCGAGCACGCCTTCGAGTTCGGCCTGCAGCGCATCCTCGACGGGATCGAAGCCCTCATCGCGCAGCGGTGAGTCAGGCGATCTTCACCAGCATCTTGCCGGTGTTCTCGCCGCGGAGCAGGCCCAGGAAGGCCTCCGGCGCGTTGCGCAGGCCGTCGACCACGGTCTCCCGGTAGCTGATCTTGCCCTCGCGCAGCCAGCCGCCGACCTCCGCGAAGAACTGGTCCTTGCGGTCGGCGTGGTCGATGACGATGAAGCCCTGCAGCCGCAGCCGCTTGGAAACGATCTTGAACAGGTTGTTCGGGCCCGGCTTCGGCTCGGCGTTGTTGTACTGCGAGATCATGCCGCACTCGGCGACCCGGCCGAAGTCGTTGAGCACGTCGATCGCCGCTTCCAGGTGCTCGCCGCCGACGTTGTCGAAGTAGACGTCGATGCCGTCCGGCGCGGCGGCGCGCAGCTGCTCGACGACCGGCCCGTCGTGGTAGTTGAACGCGGCGTCGAAGCCGAGCTCCTCGGTGAGGTAGCGGACCTTCTCCGCCGACCCGGCGCTGCCGATCACCCGGGACGCGCCGCGCAGCTTGGCGATCTGCCCGGCCAGCGATCCGACCGCGCCTGCCGCGCCGGAGATGAACACCACGTCGCCCTCGCGCTGCTCGGCGATGTCGGTCAGACCGACGTAGGAGGTCATGCCCGGCATGCCGAGCACGTAGAGGTAGGCGTTCAGCGGCGCCACCTGCGGGTCGACCTTGACGGCGTGCTTGGCGTCGAAGGCCGCGTAGTCGCGCCAGCCGAGGTAGTGCAGCACGAAGTCGCCGGGCTGGAAGCCCTCGGCGTTGGAGGCGACGACCTCGCCCACCGCGCCGCCCTGCAGCGCCTTGCCCACCTCGAAGGGCGGCACGTAGGACTTGCCCGCGTTCATCCGGCCGCGCATCGCCGGATCGACGCTCATCACCAGATTGCGCACCAGCAGCTGGCCGTCGCCGGGCTGCGGGACGTCGACCTCGACGACGTCGAAGTTCTCCGGTGTCGGCCAGCCCTTCGGGCGCGACGCGAGGCGGATCTCCAGGCCCTTGCTCATCGTTACTCCTCCACGAGACGGGGATCGCCACCGACGATACAGAAAGTGTCAGTCACTGCCAATTGTCGCCCGATGACTTATGTCTCGGCGTGCCGCAATGGCAGAATGGGCGGCATGAACGTCCCGAACGACCAGGGTGGCCTACGCGCCCGCAAGAAGCAGCGCACCCGCGCGGCCCTGATCGACGCGGGCCTGGATCTGTTCCTCGCCCACGGCTACGAGGCGACCAGCGTGGACCAGATCGCCGCCGCGGTGGACGTCTCCGCGCGCACCTTCTTCCGCTACTTCGCGAGCAAGGAGGACATCGCGCTGGCCAAGGGCACCGAGTTCGACGAGCTGGTGCTGGACGCCCTGGCCTCCCGGCCCGCCGCGGACCCGCCGCTGGAGGCGCTGCGCGCCGCGATGCTGGACGCGCTGCGCGAATCCGCCGCCGACTCCGGAGTCCAGCGGTTCCTGGTCACCCAGCACCTGATCAACAAGACGCCCGCGCTGCTGGCCGGCAACCTCCGGCGGGCCGCCGGCGCCGAAGCGCGGCTGACCGCCGAGATCGCGAAGCGGCAGGGCCTGGATCCCGCCGAGGACATGCGGCCGCGAGTGCTCGTCGCCGCGGTGTGCGGTGCGCTGCGCATCGGCCTGGAGGCAACCTGCGCCGATCCCAGCCGCGAACCGGCGCGGATGGTCGAGCTCGTCGAGCAGGCCATCGACCTCGCGACCGCCGGCATCCCGCAGCGCTGGGGCGAGGATCCGCACCGCTGGTGACTAGAGTTCGTTCCAGGGTCGTTTTGCGTGGCGGTGCCGGTAGCGGAACCTCGGCACCTGCCTGGGCTCCGGATCCCGGACTGATGCATGACCACTTCCACGAGAGGGTTCAGATGGGCGAGATCGTCAGCTTCGCCGATGTCCAGGACGCCGCCGAGCGGCTGGAGGGCATCGCGCACCGCACTCCGGTCGTCACCTCCAGCACGCTGGACGAGCTCGTCGGCGCCGAGGTCTTCCTCAAGTGCGAGAACTTCCAGCGGATGGGCGCGTTCAAGTTCCGCGGCGCCTACAACGCGATCTCCCGGCTGAGCCCGGAGCAGCTGCGGCGCGGTGTCGTGGCGTACTCGTCGGGCAACCACGCGCAGGCCGTCGCCCTGGCCTCCCGGTTGCTGGGCACGACCGCGGTGATCCTGATGCCCGCGGACGCCCCGGCGGCCAAGCTCGCCGCCACCCGCGGCTACGGCGCGGAGGTGATCACCTTCGACCGCTACACCGCCGACCGCGCGGAGCTCGCGGGCAAGCTCGCCGAGGAGCGCGGGCTGGCGTTGATCCCGCCGTACGAGCACCCGCACGTGATGGCCGGGCAGGGCACCGCCGTGCTGGAGCTGCTGGCCGAGACCGGGCCGCTGGACGCACTCGTGGTACCGGTCAGCGGCGGCGGGCTGGTGGCCGGGTGCGCGACCGCGGCCAAGGCACTGCACCCGGACGTCCGCGTCATCGGCGTGGAACCCGACACCGCCGACGACACCCGGCGATCGCTCGCGGCCGGTGAGCGGGTGTCGGTGCCGGTGTCGCGCACCATCGCCGACGGACTGGCCGTGGGCACGCCGGGCGAGCTGACGTTCGCGGTGAACCAGCGGCTGGTCGACGAGATCGCGGTGGTCACCGACGACGAGATCCGGGCTGCGATGCGGCTGGCCTTCGAGCGGCTGAAGCTGGTGGTCGAGCCCAGCGGCGCGGTCGGCATCGCGGCGCTGCTCGCCGGGCGGATCAGCGCGGCGTCCCGGGTGGGCGTGGTGGTCTCCGGTGGCAACGTCGGGGTCGAGCGCTTCGCCGAGCTGCTGGGCTGATCACGCCCGCGGCCAGGAGAGCTGCGCCGGGCGCAGCTGCTCGTAGGCCCGGGCCAGGCGGAGCACGCCGACGTCGTCGAAGCGCCGGCCGGCGATCTGCAGGCCGATCGGCAGGCCGTCCGGGGTCCAGCCGCAGTTGACCGACACCGCGGGCTGCCCGGACATGTTGTAGGGCAGGGTGAACGCGATGTGCTCCATGCCGCGCAGCGGGTCACCGGTCGGGTGGGTCTGCTCCGCCGGGAACGCCGGAATCGGCGCGACCGGCGACAGCACGTAGTCGAAGTCGCGGACGACCCGGTTGGCCGCCACCGAGATCGCGTCCATCTGGTTGAAGCCGTGGAACACCTGGGCCGCCGTGGCATCGCGCGCGCTCGACGCCCACTGCGCGATCTCCGGCAGCACCAGCTCGCGGCGCTCGGCGGGCAGTGCCGAGATGTCCGTCCAGGACCGGAAGCGCCAGAACAGGTCCATGCCGTCGAGCATCTCGCGGGACAGGAACGGGTCGATCGGCTCGACCGACGCGCCGGCCGATTCCAGCACCTGGCCCGCGGCGGCGACCGCGGCGGTGACCACCGGCTCGACGGGCAGGCCCACGCGGTGGTCCAGCAGCAGAGCGATGCGCAGCCCGCGCACCTCGCCGTCCAGCCGCAACCAGTCGACACCTCCCGGTGGCAGCGCGGTGTGGTCGCGGGCGTCGGGTGCGGCCAGCACCGAGGACAGCAGCGCGGTGTCGGTGACCGTGCGGGTCATGGGCCCGACCACGCGGCCCGGGTAGGGCGGGGCGACCGGGATGCGGCCGAAGCTCGGTTTGAGGCCGACCACCCCGCACCACCCGGCGGGCAGCCGGATCGAGCCGCCGATGTCGGTGCCCACGTGCAGCGGCCCGTACCCGGCCGCGGCGGCGGCACCTGCCCCGGCACTCGAACCGCCCGGTGTGCGGCCGAGATCCCACGGGTTCCTCGCCGGCCGGTGGAAGCTGGACACGCCGGAGGACAGCATGCCGTAGTCGGGCATGGTGGTCTTGGCGAAGATCACCGCGCCGCTCTCCCGCAGGCGTGCGGCGGCCGGTGCGTCCTCCCGCGCCGGGATCAGCTCGGTCGCCGCCGTGCCCTGCGGCACCGGGGTTCCCCTGGTGGCGATGTTCTCCTTCACCGTCACCGGAACACCGTCGACCGGCCCGGCCGGTGTTCCGTCGAGCCAGCGCCGCTGCGCGGCCGCGGAAGCCGCGCGCGCGGCTTCCGCGTCCAGCGCGTAGGTCGCGCACAGCTTCGGTTCCCAGGCCTCGACGCGCTCCAGAACGGCGTCGAGGGCTTCCACCGGCGAGGTCTCCCCCGCCCGGTAAGCCGCGACCAGGTCCACCGCCGAGAGATCGGCCAGTTCCGCCATCCCACTCTCCCTCGCTCACGGCCGAGTCTCGGTCACCGGTCGCCGCGGGGAAAGTTGGCAAGGTGTCCGCGCCGGGTGTGGACACCGCGCACTTCGCCGGTTGACAGATCAGCTCGGCTTGCGCGTCCGACCGCGAGCGCGCAGCTCGGCGTTGGGCAGCGCGGGCGCGGCCAGCGCGGGCTCCGCGTAGCCGTGCACGACGCCGAAACGGCCGTCCGGCGCGCCGGAGGTACGTCCCCGCTCCCAGTCCTCGCGCGCCTGGGCGACCTCCTCGTGCGAGCGTCCGACGAAGTTCCACCACATGACGATCTGCTCCTCGAACGGCACACCGCCGAGCAGCAGCGCCCGGCCGGGCCCATCGGAACCGAGCTCGACCTGCCCGCGGCCCCGCCCGAGGTAGAGCATCTCGCCGACGCCGACCGGCCGTCCGTCCACGGAGAGGTCGTCGGACATCGCCAGCACGGCGTGCTCGAAGTCGGCCTCCAGCGGCAGGCGCAGCTCACGGCCCGCGCTGATCGACACCTCGGCGCCCATCAGCGGTGTGTAGGTGCGCGCCGGCGAGACCGCTCCGGCCAGCTCGCCCATCAGCACGGTCACCGAGCCCTCCGGCGAGACCTCCACCGGGAGGTCGCCGTGGTGCTCGAAGTGCGGTGCGACGTCTCGCTGCTCGCCGGGCAGCGCGACCCACAGCTGCGCGCCGTGCAGCACCGGGCCGTGCCCGGCCGGGGACTCCTCGGAGTGGGAGATGCCGCGGCCCGCGGTCATCAGGTTCAGCTCGCCCGGCCGCACCAGCTGCTCGTTGCCCAGGCTGTCGCGGTGCAGCACCTCGCCGTCGAGCAGCCAGCTGACCGTCTGCAGGCCGGTGTGCGGGTGCGGCGGGACCTGCATGCCCGGCTGGCCCGCGATGTCGGCCGGGCCGTAGAAGTCGGCGAAGCACCAGGCTCCGACCATCCGCCGGTCGCGGTTGGGCAGCGTCCGGCCGACCATCATCGCCCGCGGCCCGCCCAGCGGGACGGTGCGCGGTTCCAGCAGTTCGGCCTCCGGTTCGGCGGCGGTGGTCACACCGCCGCAGCGCAGCTCGGCCGGGTCCTGTTCCACATTGCTCACCCGGTCAGCTTCCCCCACACCACGAATGGGGCACAATCGACCCGGCCAGCTGCCGAAGCCGAGGAGACCGAACGTGACCGACCAGCCCGAGGTCGTCGACAACCCGGACGCCGAGCGGTTCGAGATCCACGCCGACGGCGAGCTCGCCGGATTCGCCGAGTACAAGCTGCGGCCCAGCTCGATCGCGTTCGTGCACACCGAGATCGACGCGGCCTTCGGCGGCCGCGGAATGGGCGGCCAGCTGGTCCGCGCGGCCCTGGACTCGGCTCGCGAACGCGGTCTCGCGGTGCTGCCGTACTGCCCGTTCGTGCGCCGCTGGATCAGCACCCACGCCGACTACCTCGACCTGGTACCGGCCGACAAGCGCGCCAAGTTCGAGCTCGAGCAGTCCACTTCGGAGTGATCAGCCGACGGTGGCGCCGAAGATCAGGCCGAGCACGTAGGTCGCGGCCGCCGCTCCCGCGCCGATGCCGAGCTGCCGCAGCGCGCGGGGCAGCGGCGCGGCACCCGAGAGCACGCCGACCGTCGCCCCGGTGAGCATCAGCGCGAGCCCGACCAGCACCACCGCCACCAGCACCGCCCACCCGCCGGACATGCCGAAGAGGAACGGCAGCACCGGCACCAGGGCGCCGGAGGCGAAGAAGGCGAAGCTGGAGACGGCCGCCTTCATGCCGGTGCCGACGATCTCGTGGTCGTCGGCGGGCGTCTCCGGGGCGGGCACCGGCGGTTTCGGGTCGCGCAGCAGCGCATCGGCCCGGCGCTGCGCCTCTTCGGCGGACATGCCCCTGGCGCGGTAGACCAGCGCCAGCTCGTTGGCGTCGACGTCGAGGTAGGGCACCACGGCGCGCGTTTCCGGGTTCGGCGAGGCCGCGGCCAGCAGTTCCCGCTGGGAACGCACCGAGATGTACTCCCCCGCGCCCATCGACAGCGCACCCGCGAGCAGCCCGGCCAGGCCCGTCAGCAGCACCGTCCCGGTGGGCACGTTCCCGCCGATCACGCCGAGCACGAGAGCCAGGTTGCTGACCAGGCCGTCGTTCGCGCCGAACACCGCCGCGCGGAACGTTCCCGACACCCGGGCGCGGCCGCGGGCGGCGAGTGCGCGCACGACCTCCTCGTGGATCCGCTCGTCGGCGGCCATCGCCGCCGAGGCGTCGCGGTCCGAGCCGTACGGCGAGCGGCTTTCCGCGCGCTGCGCCAGGGCCAGCACGAAGACCGAGCCGAAGCGGCGGGCAAGGAACACCAGCAGCCGCATCCGGAACTGGCCGCGGCGCTTGGGGCCGGCCTCGTCGCCGAGCAGTTCCTCCCAGTGCGCGGCGTGGCGCTCCTCGGCTTCGGCCAGCCCGAGCAGGATCTCGCGCTCCTCACCGCAGCGGCGGGCCGCCAGCTCCCGGTAGACCGCGGCCTCCTCGCGCTCGTCGGCGAGCAGTCGCCGCCAGCGGCGCACCGACCTCGCATCCGCCTTCGGCGATCTTCCGCTCTCACGCACGCGCCAAGCCTCGCAGCCGATCACCGCGGCCACCAGTCGACGCGCGGTCGAGCTCAGCCGCCGAAGTCGGGCTTGCGCTTCTCCAGGAACGCCCGCATCTGCTCGCGCGCGTCCGGTGACTGCGACGTCGCGGCCATCACCTCGGTGGCGATCGCGTACGCATCGGCCTCGGGCCGGTCGAGCTGGGCGTAGATGGTCTGCTTGCCCACCGCCTTCGCGTGCCTGCTGCCCCGCGTGGCGCGCGCCAGCAGATCGTCCACCGCGGCATCGAGCTCGGCATCGGGCACCACGCGGTTGACCAGGCCCCAGCGCTCGGCCGTCGGGGCGTCGATCGGGTCGCCGGTGAGCGCGAGCTCCATCAACCGCTTTCGCCCGATGGACCGCGCCACCGGCACCGCAGGGGTGTGGCAGAACCAGCCGCCCTTGCCGCCGGGCAGCGCGAAACCGGCGGACTCGGCGGCCACCGCCAGGTCGCAGGAGGCGACCAGCTGGCAGCCTGCCGCCATCGCCAGCGCGTGCACGCGCGCGATCACCACCTGCGGGACGGCGTGGATGGTGCGCATCAGCGATTCGCACCGCCGCAGCATCTCGCGCATCCCGGCCAGGTCCCGTTCGGCCATGTCGCCGAAGTCGTGGCCGGAGCTGAACACCGGCCCGGCACCGGCCAGCACGATCCCGGTCGCCTTCGTCGCGGCGGCCGCTTCGAAGGCCTGCTCCAGCTCGGTGAGGTGCGCGACCGACAGCGAGTTGCGCCGATCCGGCCGGTTCATGGTGATGCGGACGGTGTCACCGTCCTGCTCGGACAGCACGTGCTGGTGTTCCATCGGCGCTCCTTCGACCGGAGGAGAGTTCCCAGCGGTCGATCTGCGCTGCGCTGCCGGTAGCGGTGCGAGCTGACTCCCGCACCGCATGCGGCCGCGCCGCACGTTCAACCCCTCAGAACCACGTCGTCGACGCCGAGCCTCGCACGAGCGGGGGCCCGCCGTCACTGCTCGGCGGGCAGCGCTCCCATCGTCTGCAGGTGGGCCATCGAGCCGTAACGGGCGACGAGGTGGTCGAACTCGGCCTGGTCGTGGAAGGCCAGCTGCCCGGCGCCGAACTCCTTGGCCACCTCGACCGCGTAGCGGGCCGCGGCGGCGATGTCGGTCTCGTGGCTGGCACCCGTGGCGCAGCCGGGCACCGCGGTCGCCGCGACGATCGCCAGGCCGACCACCGGTGCGTCGGTCGCGGTGGCGGGCTGCAGGATCGAGTTGATGTGGTAGACGCCGTTGCCGTAGGGCGTGATGTCCTGAGTGGTCACCGGGTAGGTCACCAGCGGTTCCCCGGTGACGGTCTCCAGCAGCGTGCCCAGCCGGTCGGCCACGCGCAGCACCCAGCCCTGCTTGACCGTCGGCGACAGCGCCAGGCCGCGGTGGTTGATGATCCGGTTGCCCTTGGTGGTGTCGATGGACAGCACGGCGTCCATCTCCTCGCCGACCTCGTGGGCGTTCATGGTGGCGATGCCCACCGGCGAGTCCATGAACGGCACCGGTTCGTGCGGGCGGGTGGGGGCGTCCGGGCACACGTGAGTGCTGATCACGACGTCGCCGGGCAGCCGGTCACCGCGGGCGCGCATGGTCAGCAGCTTCGCCGCGGCCGAGATCGCCGCCGCGGCGCCGTCGCCGTCGGAGACGAAGCCCGTGACCTCGGGGCGGGCGCCGATACCGCCGAGCCTGCCCACCACGCCCAGCGTCGGGGCGTCACCGCCCGCCGCGCGGCCCCGGGTGCCGGGCACCCGGACCTGGACGAAGTCGGTGCTGCCGCGCTCGCCGCGCACCGTGGTGCTGGTGACCAGCCCGGGCTCGCCAGCCGCGCGCTCCAGGTATCCGGCCACGTCGGCGCCGGTCACCTCCGGCGAGTCGAGCAGGTCCACCACGTCCAGGACGTACTTGAGCATCCGCGGTTTCCTCCGGAGCCGGGGCCGAGCGGTGCGGCCGGATTCGCTGGTGACCGCCGGGAACGGGCGGCCCCTCGGCGACCACCGTGCGCGGCGCCGGGACCGCTGGGCAAGGAAATCCCGCTATTCGCACAATGGGGCAATGCGCGACTTCGGAACCGACCGCCGCACGCCTCCCGGGCTGCCGCAGACCGCCGACCGGGCGCTGCAGGTCCTGCTGGCCTTCGACCGCGCGCACCCGGAACGGGGTGTGACCGAGATCGCCACCGAGTTCGGGCTGCACACCTCGGTCGCGCAGCGGCTGCTGGCCACGCTGGCCCACCGCGGGTTCCTGGTGCGCAACGACGCCAACCGCCGCTACCGGATCGGACCGGCCGCGCTGCACCTGGGCCGGATGTGGGACCGGGCGGGGGCGCTGGACCTGCTGGTGCGGCCACTGCTGGCGGAGCTCGCCGCCGACACCGGGCACAGCGTGCTGCTGGCACTGCCCGACAGCGCGCACATGCGCTGCGTGGTGGTCGCCGAGGGCGCCGACGGGAGGTTGCGCGACTACCCGCTGACCAACGAGCTCTACCCCGCGCACGCCGGCGCCACGAGCAAGGCCTTCTACGCCTTCCTGCCCGCGGACGCGCGGGCCCGGATCTTCACCGACCGGCCGCTGGCCCGCTTCACCGACCGGACGGTGACCGACCTTGCCCTGCTGGAGCGGCAGTTCGCCGAGGTCAGGGAGGCGGGCTGGGCCTTCACCGTCGGCGAGTACGACGTCGGGGTGGCGACGCTGGCCGCACCGGTGTTCCTGCGCGATGAGCCCTACGGGAGCGTCAGCGTGGGCTGGCAGACCGACCAGCACGAGCACGATCCGGCCGACTGGGCGGAGCGGCTGCGGGAGCTCAGCACCCGGATCGGGTGGCGCCTGACCCGGCCGATGCGGGCGCGACGCGCCGTCGCGGAGTCTGGTGCGGCCTCGCCGAGCTCCGCCCGGTAGGGTTTTCGCGTCGCTGCGCTGGTGGTCAGACGGGGAGGCTGATGGCGATGAACCGCAAGCCGGTGATCGCGGTCGTGGTGCTGGTGGTCGTCGTCTGCGGGTTCCTGCTGGTCCGCGATCCGGTCGGTGCCGCCACCGCCGTGCAAGCCGCGTGGGATCTGGTGATCACCGCGGTCAGCACCGTGTTCACCTCGCTGACGACCTTCTTCCAGCACCTTTTCCACAGCAGCTGACGAAATCGGAAAATTCTTCACCGATGCCGCTGCGCGCCACTCCTCAACGGCGCATTCCGAACTGATCTCCGCGCGCGCGAAAAGGCGCACCCGCATAAACGATCAGCGGCGCTTATTACCCCATTCGCACTCCCGGAAAACGGTCCGCGCGAAAATCCAGGGACCAAGTACCCGTTTCTTCCGACGGTGCGCTCCAGTACGCCGCGAGCAGGCGAAAAAATCCGTCGACGCATTGCCGGGGTCAGCTTGTCCTGCACCACTCGACGTCTTAGTGTGGGAGGCGGTCACGTCGAGGAAAGCGAAATGCCCGGCGTCCTAGGACGACGGGAACTGGGGAAGACCGGTTCGCCCCGCGAAGTGACCCGACGCGAGGGGCGAATTCCGCAAACGGGCCGCGAGCCCGAAGCTCCCACCGAGCGGCAGTTCGATCCAGGGCCCAGATCGATTCCGCCCGGAATGCGGCTCACGGTGCCAGCTGAATTCACCTCGCATCGCGTGCAAGCGCACGCCGGATTGCACGACGGTCCGGCAAAGCGACGTGCATCGACTGGGAAAAGAGTGATCGGAATGCAGATCAAGGACACGTTCAGGTTCGACGGCTTCCGCGGCAACCGCCACGGCTGGGGCTGGGGCTCCGGCTGGGGCTGGGGCTCCGGCTGGGGCTGGGGCGGCGGCCACTGGGGCGGCTGGGGCTGGGGCGGCTCCGGCTGGGGCTGGGGCTGGGGCGGCTGGGACTGCTGACCGGGCCCTGACCGACGTTCCATCCATCCGATTCGCGTGGCTCCCGCTCCCCCGGAGCGGGAGCCACGCCTCTGCCTGGGGGTGAGGCGGTTGCCGGGGTTGGTGAACTGGCTGTTCCGGCCTGCGGAGCGCGACACCGAGGGGCTCGTCGAGCACGCGCCGGTGCTGCGCGTGCGGGCGGTCATCAAGCGGTTCTGGCCGGATGCCAGGCCGTTCCGCGGCTGGCTGCTGCTCAGCCTGCTGCTCGTGCTGATCTCGCCGCTGCTGGACACCGCGGCGATCTGGCTGTTCAAAGTGCTCATCGACGATGTGCTGACACCGCAGAACTTCGCCGTGTTCCCGATGGTGGCGGGCGCCTACGCGGTGCTCACGCTGCTGTCCGGGGTGCTCGACTTCTGCGGGCAGTACCTCGCGGTGTGGATCGGCGAGAACTTCCTGCACCGGATGCGCACCAGGGTCTTCGCGCACCTGCACACGCTGTCGGTCGGGTTCTTCGACCGCAGGCGCATCGGCGACACCCTGTCCCGGCTCACCGACGACGTCGGCGCCATCGAGTCGCTGGTGCTCTCCGGCGTCGCCCAGACCTTCTCCTCGGTGGTCAAGATCCTCCTGTTCGGCGGTGTGCTGTTCTACCTCGACTGGCGGCTGGCACTCGTGGCGCTGGTGTCGGTCCCGCTGTTCTGGCTGGTGGCCAAGTTCTTCGCCCGCCGCATCAAGGACGCCGCCCGGGAGGAGCGCGGGCGCAGCGGCTCGATCAGCACCGTGGCCGAGGAGAGCCTCGGCAACGCGTCGCTGATCCAGGCCTACGGCCGCGAGGAGGCCGAAGTCGGCCGCTTCGCCCGGCAGAGCCGCGGCAACGTCGTCGCCGAGCTCTCCGCCGCCCGCATCGGGGCGCTGTTCGGGCCGTTGACCGACCTGATGCAGGTCTTCGGCGTGCTGGCCATCGTCGGGGTCGGGATCCTGGAGCTGTCGGCCGGGCGGATCAGCCTCGGCGGGCTGCTGGCGTTCCTGATCTACCTCTCGCAGCTCTACACGCCGGTGCAGAGCCTCGGCCAGCTCGTCAACCGGGTGTTCTCCGCATCCGCCAGCGCCGAGCGCATCATCGAGCTGCTCGACCAGAAGCCGCTGGTGCAGAGCCCGCCGGACCCGGTGCCGCTGCGGCGGGTCACCGGCCGCATCGACGTCGACCGCGTCGACTTCCGCTATCCCGGCACCAGCACCGACGTGCTGCACAGCGTGAGCTTCTGCGCGCCACCCGGCCAGACCACCGCGGTGGTCGGCGCCAGCGGTGCGGGCAAGTCGACGCTGACCAAGCTGCTGCTGCGCTTCTACGACCCGGAGCGGGGCCGCATCCTGCTCGACGGCGTCGACCTGCGGCAGCTGGACATCGCCGAACTGCGCGCCAACATCGCGATCGTGCTGCAGGAAACGCTGCTGCTGGACGGCACCATCGCGGACAACATCCTGGCCGGCCGCCCGGACGCCGATGAGCGCCAGCTGGTCGAGGCCGCCGAGGCCGCCGACGCCCACGAGTTCATCCAAACCCTGCCGGAGGGCTACGAAACGCGGGTCGGGCAGCGCGGCCGGCTGCTCTCCGGCGGGCAGCGGCAGCGCATCGCCATCGCCCGCGCGATGATCCGCGACGCGCCGATCCTGCTGCTCGACGAGCCGACGACCAGCCTGGACGCCGACGCGACGCAGCGGATCCTCGCGCCGCTGCGCCGGTTGATGGCCGGGCGCACGACCATCGTGATCTCGCACAACCTGCTGACCGTCCGCGACGCGCAGCAGATCGTCTACCTGGACCGCGGCCGGATCACCGAGGCGGGCACGCACGAGGAGCTGCTCGCCAACAACAACGGCTACGCCCACCTCTACCGGCTGCACCACCCGGAGCGGGGGCACGCGGTGCCCGAGCAGCAGGTGGTACCGCCCCGGCCGGTCGACGGGCAGCTGCCGAACTGAACCCGGCAGGCAACTGCCCCTCCACCCGTTTCCGGGCGGAGGGGCAGTTCGTCGGCCGGTCAGCGCCAGGGCTCGCCGCGGCGGCGGGCCCGCAGCCACCGCTGGCCGGTGCCGAGCAGCCGCACCGACTTGCGCGCCAACAGGTTCTGCTGCACCAGGTAGCGCTGGTACTGCCAGGGGCGCTGGATGCCGTGCCTGCCCGCCATCGCGTAGCAGAACTCCACGGCACCTCGGTCGGTGTAGCGGTCGGCCCGCTCGAACCACGCCATGCTGCTGCGCGCCGCGATCTGCGCGTCCCGCAGCGCCGTGTGACCCGCCTCGTCGAACTCCTTGACCGCCAAGGCGGTTTCGGGCTGGTCGTAGAGGTTCTGCGCGAGCACGATCGCGTCGATGATGGCCAGCTTGGTGCCGGATCCCAGCGTGAAGTGCGTGGTGTGCGCGGCATCCCCGATCAGCACCGCGTTGTCGTAGCGCCAGGTCTCGTTGAAGACCTGGGTGAAGCGCTGCCACGACGCCGGTTTCCCGCGCGACTGGCTGATCAGCGGGCGGCCGCGCAGCGGCGCGGCGAAGATCTGCTCGAGCAGCTGCCGGGTCTCGGCGTCGCCGAGCCGGTCCAGGCCCAGTCCCCGCCAGGTCTGCTCCGTGCACTCCACGATGAACGTGCTGATGCCCGCGGCGGAGGGATAGGCGTGGAACCAGATCCAGCCCGCCGGGGTCTGCTCGAAGTCGAAGGTGAACTTGTCGAACACCCGCTCCGTGCCCAGCCAGATGTAGGGGTTGTTCCCGTGGTCGATCCGGGTGCCGAACTGCTCCTGGTAGCGCTGCCGGGTGCGGCTGTTGGCCCCGTCGGCGACCACCACCAGGTCCGCGTCGGCGAACTCTGCCAGGTCGTCCACCGCTGTCTCGTACTGGAACCGCACGCCCAGCTCGGCCGCCCGCTCGGCCAGGATCGCCAGCAGCGGCGCCCGGTTGACGCTGTAGCCGTAGCCGCCGAGGTAGGCCTTGTCGGTGTTGTGCAGCGCGACGACCTGCTCCTGCCAGAGCGTGGACTCGGCGCGGATGCGGCGCGCGCTCTCCCGGTCGTTGCGGTAGAGCGTGTCCAGCAGGTCCTCCCAGTAGACGACCCCCCAGCCGTAGGTGGCACCGGGCGGGTCCCGTTCGATCACGGTGATGTCGTGGCCGGCGTCGCGCAGCTTCGCCGAGATGGCGAAGTACAAGCCCCCGGGACCGGCCCCGATGCACACGATTTTCACAGCAGCACCTCCTGGACGACAGGCGGCCAGCTGCGCAGGCGGTCCGGGCGGAGCGCCAATGTCCGCGTGAGAAGTCGATACGTCCTCGTTGTACCCCGCAGCCCGCATGGTCGCACCTGCGCCGGGTCGAGGGGTTGGGCTCAGTTGCGCGCAGCGGTGCCGGCCGGGCGTCGCGGTCGCCGCCCGAAGCGGAAATCCCGTCTTGCGGCGGTCGCCGACCAGGACCCGGACACCCGTTCGGCTGCTCGCGGCTTGCCGAAGCAGTACGCTCGTAGCCGCGCATCGTCGTTTCGCCCAGCCACGCGCGGGGGTTCGGCAGCAGGCAGTCCCCGTGCAGCTCGGGGCGCGGCAGCCGGGAGTCGACATGAGCAGGCTGACCCAGCCCACCAAATCCGAGAGCAGGTTCACCACCTCGCTGCGCCGCCAGGCCGACGAGATGGACCTGCGGTTCCGCATGGCCGCCGGGATGCGGCGGCAGCTCAACAAGGTCTTCCCGTCGAACTGGTCGTTCCTGCTCGGCGAGATCGCGCTGTACAGCTTCGTGGTGCTGCTGATCACCGGCACCTACCTGGCCTGGTTCTTCGACCCGTCGATGACCGAGGTGGTCTACGACGGGAAGTTCACCAACCTGCAGGGCATCCCGATGTCCCGGGCGTTCGAGAGCACCCTGGACATCTCCTTCGACGTCCGCGGCGGGTTGTTCGCCCGGCAGCTGCACCACTGGTCGGCGCTGATCTTCATGGCCGCGATCGTGGTGCACATGCTGCGGATCTTCTTCACCGGCGCGTTCCGCCGCCCGCGCGAGGTGAACTGGACGATCGGCATCCTGCTGTTCATCACCGGCATGTTCGAGGGCTTCATCGGCTACTCGCTGCCCGACGACCTGCTCTCCGGAACCGGGCTGCGGATCGCCTCCGGGATCCTGCTGTCGATCCCGGTGATCGGCACCTGGCTGCAGTGGATCCTCTTCGGCTCGGAGTTCCCGGGCTCGGAGATCATCCCGCGCTTCTACATGATCCACATCTTCCTGCTGCCCGGCATCATCGCCGCCCTGGTGGCGGTGCACCTGGCGATCGTCTGGTACCAGAAGCACACCCAGTACCCCGGCGCGGGCCGCAAGGAGTCCAATGTGGAGGGCGTGCGGATCATGCCGGTGTTCGCGGTCAAGAGCAGCGGGCTGTTCTTCATCGTCACCGGCGTGCTGGCGATGATGAGCGGCGTCTTCCAGATCAACGCGGTCTGGAACTTCGGCCCGTACAACGCCTCGATGATCTCCGCGGCCTCGCAGCCCGACTGGTACATGATCTGGACCGACGGGATGGGGCGGATCTGGCCGCCGTGGGAGCTCTACCTCGGCCCCTACACCGTGCCGGCGGTGTTCTTCCCGCTGGTCCTCGGCCTCGGCCTGGTGTTCACCGTCGCGATGATCTACCCGCTGCTGGAGCGCAAGCTCACCGGCGACGACGCCCACCACAACCTGCTGCAGCGCCCGCGCGACGTGCCCGTGCGCACCTCGCTGGGCGCGATGGCGCTGGCGTTCTTCCTGGTGGTGCTGGCCTCCGGCGTCAACGACATCATCGCCTTCATGTTCGGCCTGTCGTTGAACATGACGACCTGGGCCGGCCGGATCGGGGTGCTGCTGGCGCCGCCGATCGCCTACTACGTGACCTACCGGATCTGCCTCGGGCTGCAGCGCACGGACCGCGAGGTGCTGGAGCACGGCGTGGAGACCGGCATCGTCAAGCGGCTGCCGCACGGCGAGTTCATCGAGGTGCACCAGGCGCTGGGGCCGGTGGACGAGCACGGCCACCCGGAGCCGCTGCCCTACCAGGGCACCCCGGTGCCCAAGAAGATGAACCAGCTCGGCGCGGCCGGGCACTCGGTGCCGGGCAGCCTGCTGGTCCCGGACCCGCGGGAGGAGACCGAGGTGCTGCAGCAGGCGCGGCGCGAGCAGGCCGAGCAGGAGCAGGCGGCGCGCGCAGGCCAGGAGCCGGAGGTGCGCTCCGGGCGGCCGCGGGCACCCGAGCAGTGACCCCGCCGCGCGGTGAATATGCTTTCCGGCGGTCAGCGATCCGTCGGAGGCATGCGTGGTTCGGCAACCGATCCCGGTCATCATCGTCGCCGGGTTCCTCGGCTCCGGGAAGACGAGTCTGCTCAACCACCTGCTGCGCAACCCGCAGGGCGCGCGGATCGGCGTGGTGGTCAACGACTTCGGGCAGATCAACATCGATGCGCTGAGCGTGGCCGGGCAGGTCGACTCGTCGGTCTCGCTGAGCAACGGCTGCCTGTGCTGCGCGGTGGACCCCAGCGGCCTGGACGACCTGCTGGCCAAGCTGGCGCGCCCGAGCAGCGACATCGACCTGATCGTGATCGAGTCCAGCGGACTGGCCGATCCGCGCACCATGGTCCGGCTGCTGCTGGGCAGCACCAACCCCCGGCTCGGCTACGGCGGCCTGGTCGAGGTGGTCGACGCCGCCGAGTTCGACCGCACCCGGCAGCGCCACCCCGAGCTCGACCAGCACCTGCGCTTCGCCGACCTGGTGCTGCTGAACAAGACCGACCGCGTCTCCGAGGGCGACCGCGACCGGCTGCTGGAGCTGGTGCGCGAGCTCGCCGACGGCAGACCGGTGCTGCCCACCGCGCACGGCCGCATCGACCCGGCACTGCTGTTCGACCGGGAGTCGGTGCGGCAGCGCCGGGAGACCGCCCGGCAGCTGACCTTCGACGACCTGGTCACCGATGACCACGACGACTGCCACGAGCACCTGCACGCGGCGTACCAGAGCGTCGAGTTCACCGCCGACGAGCCGGTCCACCCGCGCGCGCTGATGCGCTTCCTGGACACCCGCCCGGCCGGGGTTTACCGGATGAAGGGACAGGTCCACTTCGGGGTGCCCGGCCACGAGCAGAAGTTCACCCTGCACACCGTCGGCGACTTCCTGCGCTTCCAGCGCACCCGCTGGGCCCGCGCCGAACCGCGCCGCACCCAGCTCGTGGTGATCGGCTCGGGCCTAGACGGCGACCGGATCCGCGCGGACCTGCACGCCTGCCTGGGCCGTCCGGAAGAGGACGACGAGCACAGCATGCTGGACGTGCTGAAGTTCATCAGGGGCTGAGCACCGGGGGTGGCACCGCCGGTGCGGCGTGGCGGACAATCGGGGCATGACCGAGCGCAAGCCCCCGGGCACCACGTTCGAATCGTGGGTGGACCGGCAGATCCGGACCGCTCAGGAGCGCGGCGACTTCGACGACCTGCCCGGTGCGGGCAAGCCGCTGCCCGGCGCCGGGCAGCCCGTCGAGGAGCAGTGGTGGGTCAAGGACTACCTCCGCCGCGAGGGCCTGTCCGGCGAGGCTCTGCTGCCGACGCCGCTGCGGCTGCGCAAGGAGGTCGAGCGGCTCGCCGAGACGGTGCACGAGCTGCCCAGCGAGCAGGCCGTGCGCGAGGTGGCCGGCGACCTCAATCGCCGGATCGTCGAGCACATGCGCGCACCGACCGGCCCGCAGGTGGCCATCGCGCTGGCCGACGTCGACGAGCTGGTGGCCGGCTGGCGGACCGCCCGGTCGCGGGTTTCCGCCCGACCCGAGCCCGAACCCGCGCCGCAGGCGCCGAAACCCCGCTGGTGGCGCCGGTTCCGGAGGTGACCCGTCCCACCTGGTGAGCGGCTTTGACGGCCGCGCACCGCGATGCTTTGATCCGATCATGGCACTGGGACCGCTGCTGGTGCAGCGCGCGCACATCGACCTGCTGTGGGTCGCATCGGCGGCCTGTCCGCGCGCTTGAGCACTCCCGCGCACCACCCGCTCCCCCGGATCCGCATCGCGATGTGAGACGGAGATTCGTGCCATGACATCGGAAGCCGCTCGGCCGCTCGCGGCGAACTCGTTCGAGACCCGCCCGCTGCAGGACGGCGCGGTGGTCGAGGTGACCGCCCGGTTCATCGTCACCCGCCAGGACCTCGCCGCGCTGGAACGGGTCTTCACCGCGCAGCCCGACCGCGGCGTGCCGCATCAGTCCGCAGTGGAGGTTCCGCGGCTGCGGTCGCTGCCCGCCCCGGAGGAACCGAAGCTGCAGATCCTGGTGGCTCCCCGGCGCATCCTGCGCGCCGACGGCAGCGCCGTGCAGCTGACCCGACTGGAGTTCGACCTGCTGCTGTACCTGTGCGAGAACCCCGGCCGGGTGCACCGGCGCAGCGCGCTGCTCAACGCGGTGTGGCAGTTCAACAGCATGCCCAGCACCCGGACCGTGGACGTGCACATCCGCCGGATCCGCAGCAAGCTCGGCACCGGCCTGGACCTGATCACCACCGTGCGCGGCGTCGGCTACCGGATGGACCGCACCACCGACGTGCAGGTCGTGCGGGACTGACCGGGCATGACTCCGCGCGCTGCGGGTAGCCGAGGGGCATGCCGAAACGCAGTCGCGAGGAGTACGAGCGAGGCCTGCCCGGCTACCACGATCCGATGGCCGGGGTCGGTGGGGCGCCCTACGCGCGCAGCGCGCTGACCCTGCGGTTGTGGCTGGCCGGGTTCGGCCTGGTGTTCTGCGCGGGCGCGGCGGTGGCGCTGTTCCTGCTGGTCCCGGGGCTGGCCTGGTTCGCATGGGTGCTCGTGGTGCTGGCGGTGATCGCCGCCGTCGACTTCGCCTGGGTCGCGCACCGCAAGCAACGCGGCGAACCGGGCTGAGCGCGCCCGAGGTGCTGCGCGCCGGGGACGGCGGCACCGGGCCGCGGGTGTCGCCTCCAGCGGCGCTGGGTACTGCGGGGGCGTGGAGCTCGTCGAGGAGACGCCCTTCCGGTTCCGGATCGAGCCGCACGGTGCGATGCGGGTGCCCGGGGTGGTGTTCGCGTCGCGTCGGCTGCTGCCGCCGAAGGACGACGGCTCGCTGACCCAGGTGGCGAACGTCGCCGCGCTGCCGGGCATCGTCCGCGCCTCCTACGCGATGCCCGACATGCACTGGGGTTACGGCTTCCCCATCGGCGGGGTCGCCGCCACCGATGTCCGGGCCGGAGGAGTCGTTTCGCCGGGAGGGGTCGGGTTCGACATCTCGTGCGGTGTGCGGTTGCTGGCCGCCGATCTCGATCGCTCGGAGTTCGGCCGCGTGGCCGAGAAGGTGCTCGACGGCCTCAGCCGGGCGACCCCGCGCGGAGCCGGTCGGGGCGCCGTGTGGCAACTGTCCCGCGACGGGCTCGAACGTCTGCTCGCGGAGGGATCCCGCTACGCGGTCGAGCGGGGTTGGGGTGTGCAGCGCGATCTGGAGCGCTGCGAGGACGGCGGGGCGGTCGACGACGCCGCGCCCGGCCGGGTCAGCGCCCGCGCGCTGGACCGCGGGCTCGGCCAGGTCGGCAGCCTCGGCTCGGGCAATCACTTCCTGGAGGTCCAGGCCGTCGACGAGGTCTACGACGAGGGCTTGGCCGGGGCCTTCGGGCTGCGCCCCGGGCAGGTGTGCGTGATGATCCACTGCGGGTCGCGGGGGCTGGGCCACCAGATCTGCACCGACCACGTGCGGCGGATGGACGAGAGCATGGCCGATCGCGGCCTGTCGGTGCCCGACCGGCAGCTGGCGTGCGCTCCCGTCGACTCCGCGGAGGGCCGCGCCTACCTGGGTGCGATGGCCGCTGCGGCGAACTACGCCCGCGCGAACCGGCACGTCCTCGGCGTCGCGGCCGGTGAGGTCCTGCGGGAGGTGACCGGCCGCGGGCTGGACCTGGTCTACGACATCTCGCACAACCTCGCCAAGATCGAGTCGCACGAGGTGGAGGGGCACCGCCGCACGCTCTGCGTGCACCGCAAGGGCGCCACCCGCGCGCTGCCGCCCGGCCATCCCGAGCTGCCGCCGGATCTGCGGGAAGCCGGGCAACCGGTGCTCATCCCGGGTTCGATGGGCACCGCGTCGCACGTGCTGGCCGGGATCGCCGGCGGAGACGCGTTCCACTCGACCTGCCACGGAGCCGGGCGCACCCAGAGCCGCCACCAGGCCGTTCGCACCACCGACGCGCGGCGGCTGCGGCGGGAGCTGGAGCACAGCGGCATCGTGGTGCGCGGGAGCTCCGCACGCGGCCTGGCCGAGGAAGCGCCGACGGCGTACAAGGACGTCGACGCGGTGGTGGCCGTCGCCGAGGGCGCCGGGCTGTGCCGCAGGGTGGCCAGGCTCGTGCCGTTGGGCGTGGTGAAGGGGTGAGCGGTGGTTTCCGCTTTCTGCCGCACACGGCCGACATCCGGTTCGAGGCGTGGGGCACCACTCGCGAGGAATGTTTCGCCCAGGCCGCCTGCGCGCTGATCGACGCCTTCGCCGAGGTCCCCGCGGCGGCCTCCGCCCGGACCACGTCCGCGGAGCTCGACGGCGGCGACGAGCAGCTGCTGCTCGCCGTGCTGGACGAGATCATCTACCGGCTCGACGCCGCGGGCACCGTGCCCCGCTCCGTCGACGTGCTGCCCACGCCCACCGGCCTGGCGCTCGAACTGTCCGAAGTGGACGCCGATCGCGTGCGCTTCACCGGAGCCGCACCGAAGGCGATCTCCTTGCACGGGTTCTCGCTCACCCACGACGAAGACGGCTGGCGCTGCACCGTCACGGTGGACGTGTGATCCCTACGCCTCGGTGACGAAGCGGAGGTAGCGGGCGGCGGAGCGCTGGACGATGCGGTCCGCGCCCGCCGGGATCACCGCATCCCACCAAGCGCCGTAGAGCGCTTCGAAGCGGTAGGGCTCCAGCAGCTGCGCGGCCCGGCGCACCACGCTGGGCCGCTCCGGGATGAGGTTCGGGTAGCTGTACATGAAGGCCACGTGCGTGCGATCCGGGATGACCTGCACGATGTCGCCGCTGAACAGCGAGCCCGCACCGCGGTCCCAGTGCAGCACGGTGCCGCCCGCGAAGTGCACGCCGAGGTTGATCAGCGTCAGGCCGGGCGCCAGCTGCCGGGTGGTGCCCTCCCACAGCCGGATCGCCGGGTCCGGCCTGCCGATCCACTGCTCATCACCGGCGTGCAGGTGCACCGGGGCGTCGAAGGCGTGCGCCCACTCGACCACCGTGGTGTAGTAGTGCGGGTGGCTGATCGCGATCCCGGCCAGCCCGCCGAGCTCGTTGACCGCCTTGACGATCTCATCGTCCAAGTAGGACACGCAGTCCCACAGGAAGTTCCCGGCCCCGGTGCGCAGCAGCAGCGCGCGCTGGCCGATGGCGAACCTCGGTTCGCAGCCGATGCCCAGCACCTCGCCCTGCTCGCGGATCAGCGCGGTGTGCTCGCCGGAGCGGATCGCGTCCAGGTCGGTCCACTGCTGGCCACCGGCGGGAACGTACTGGCGCTCGTCCTCGCAGATCGGGCAGTCGGGACGCGGGTGGGAGTACTGCATCCCGCAGGTCGCGCAGATCGGCAGCGGAGTGGCTGGCATGGCGGTCGCTCCTCTCGTGCGCACGTCGTCGCAGGCCGCCAGCGTAACGCGGGCCTCCCGCTCGGGGCGGAGCTCGCGGTGCACGCCGCAGCGCGCACCGCGAGCTCCGACCGCTCAGAGCCGCAGCCGAGGCCAGTCGGCGGTGTCCCGCAGCAGCTGGCGGTCGTGGGTGGCGACCACTACCGCCGCCGGTGTTGCCGACAGCGCCTCGGTCAGCTCGTCGACCAACCTGGTGGACAGGTGGTTGGTCGGCTCGTCGAGCAGCAGCACGTGCGGTCGCGCGGCCAGCGCGATCGCGAGCTGCAAGCGGCGCTGCTGCCCGACCGACAGCTCCGCGACCGGCCGGCCGAGCGCGGCGGAGGGCAGCAGCCCGAGTTCCGAGAGCGGAACCCGGTCGGGCCCCGGCAGAGCCGCCGCGTACTCCTCGTGCGCGGTCCGCCGCGACGGAGCCGGGGATTCCTGGGAAAGCCAGGCGATCCGCGCGGCGCGCTTGCGCTGCACGGCACCGGAAGTCGGCTCGATCGCACCGGCGAGCACGGCCATCAGGCTGGACTTGCCGGCCCCGTTCGGGCCGGTGATCACCAGCCGGTCGCCGGACTGCAGCAGCAGCGAACGCGGCTGCGCCCACCTGCCGCGCAGCGTCACCGCGTCGGCCTGCAGCAGCCGGACGCCGGGCAGGTTCCCCAGCTCCGGCACCCGGAACCGCAGCGGCGGTGCGGGCACGTCCACGCGGTGCGCGGCCAGATCCTCCTGGCGCCGGTGGACGGCGCGGACGAGACCCGGCGCGCGCGTGGCGCGGGTGTGCTTGCCGGTGCCCTTCTCCGGCCGCCAGCCGGTGGACAGCCTGTTCTGCGCCGCCGACAGGTCGTCGGCGAGGCGCTGGTGCTCGCGCTGCTGCGCGCGGTACTCGTGCTCCCAGCGCTCGCGTTCGGCCTGGTGGCCCTCCTGGTAGCCGAGGTAGCCGCCGCCGTAGACGCGCGGTCGCCCGTCGCGGCCGGGTTCCAGGTCGAGCACCGCGGTGACCACGTCGGCGAGCAGCGCCCGGTCGTGGCTGACCAGCACCACTGCGCCGGAGTGCTCGCGCAGCCGCGCGGTGAGGTGTTCGAGGCCGCCGGCGTCCAGGTGGTTGGTGGGCTCGTCGAGCAGCAGCAGGTCGTGCCCGGCGCCGAGCAGGCACGCCAGCCGGACCCGGTAGCGCTGCCCCACCGACAGCGTCGCCAGCGGCCGGTCCCGGTCCGCGACCGCGCCGAGCGCGGCCAGCGAGATCTCGACCTGCCGGTCGGCGTCCCAGGCGTTGAGCGCTTCCGCCGCCGCGAGCGCTTCGGCGTACCGCTCGTCGGCGTCCGGCTGCCCCGCGACCAGCGCACCGGTCGCCTCGTCGAGGTTCCGCAGGACGCGTCGGACCTCGGTGAGCTCGATGTCGATCAGGTCGCCGACGGTGCGCGCCGGATCGACCGGGATCTCCTGGTCGGCCACGCCGAGGGTGCCCGCGCGGTGCACGGTGCCGCGGTCGGCGGCCAGCCTCCCGGCGAGCACCTGGATCAGGGTGGTCTTGCCCGTTCCGTTCTCGCCCACCACGCCGAGCCGGTCACCGGCGGAGACCGCCAGGTCGACCCCGGTCAGCACCGGGCGCCCGCCGCGGGCGAGGTGCAGTCCGGTGGCGGTGAGGTGCGCTCGGGCGCGCGCAGGTAGTTCAGTGCGAATGGACACGTTTCCTCCGAGGACGGATTCCCCGCGGCACGGCAGAGCGCAGCCCTGGGCAGGCGGTGGAATCCGGAAAAGAAGTGCGTTCAACGACCGACGGACTCAGATGCGGACCGGCTCATGGCCGTCCGGCACCGAGGTCGGCGCCCTCAGAGGAAGTAGTGGTACTGCACGTCAACGACGCTACCAGACCGCTGTTCGGCACCGCACGTGATTTACACCCCGATGCCCCTCGCCGGTGCGATCTGCCGGCCGGCTCACGGTGCGCCGAGGGCATCCAGGCTCTCCGGCAGCACCTGCCCGCCGTCGACCACGATCGTCTGCCCGGTGATGTACCCGGCTTCGCGGCTGGCCAGGAACAGCGCCGCGTAACCGATGTCGGCGACCGAGCCGAGCCGGCCCAGCGGCACCGACGCACTCATCCGGCGCAGGTAGTCCTCCCCCAGGTCGTCCAGCCCTTCAGTGCGGATGTTGCCGGGCAGGACGGCGTTGATGGTGATGCCCTTGGCCGCGAGCTCGACGGCGGCGCTGCGGATGAAGCCCAGCTGGGCCGCTTTGCTCGCGCCGTAGTGGCTCCAGCCGGCGAAGCCGGTGACCGGCCCGGTGATCGACGAGGTGACCACGATCCGGCCCAGGTCGGATTCGGCCAGGGCGTCGAGGCACGCCTGCACCGCGTAGACCGTGCCGTTGAAGTTGGTCGCCATCACCCGCTGCAGGCTCTCCGGGGACATCTCCGGCAGCGGATCCGCCGGGAACACACCGGCGTTGGCGCACAGCACGTCGATCCCGCCGAAGCGGCGGACGGCCTCCTCCGCCGCGGCGCGGCAGTCGGCGGGTTCTGTCGTGTCGGCGGCCAGCCAGGCGACCTGAGCACCGTCCGGCGCCCGGCCCGTAAGCTCGTCGGCAGTGCGCGCCAGCGCGTCCTCGCCCCGGCCGGTGATCAGCACGTCGCAGCCCGCCTCGGCGAAGACCGCGGCGATGCCCTTGCCGATCCCCCGGCTCGCGCCGGTGACCAGAACCCGGCTCCCTGCAAGCGACTTCAGCACGGTGAGGTCCTCTCCTCCAGCTGTCACGCCGGTGCGGGCGGCTGCTCTCCGAGCACATCAGCACGGGAACCGCGAGCCGGTCCGAGGTACGAGCGACAAGATCATATCCCGGAGAGCGGACCGCGCAACGTCGACGGCGAACGCGGCCACGTGCCCGACGGCCGGTAGAACTCGTTGCGCGGCAACGACGTCGCGCTCGACAGCGCCGATCCGGCTGCCTGTCAAGCCGATTCCGCCGCGGCCCGCTCGGCGGTGCGCGTCCGGCGTTGCCGGAGCGAGGCGACGACCACCGAACCGAGGATCGACAGCACTGCGGAGACGATCGCCGCCCAGGCCATGCCGGTGGCGAAGTCCTCGGCCGGACCGCCACCGCTGGGCGCCATCGCCAGCACAGCGGCGATCAGCGCGATCCCCACCGACGAACCGAGGTAGCGGGCGGTGTTGTTGGCTCCCGATCCCATCGCCACCTGGTTCGGCGGCACGCTCTGCACCGCCAGCCCGGCCAGGGCGGCGTTGGCGATGCCGCTGCCCGCACCGGCCAGCACGAGCCCGGGCACCAGCTGCCACCACACCGACTGCACACCGATGCCGATCAGGGCCAGCTGGCCGATCCCGCACAGCGCCAGTCCGGCCGCGATCTGGTCGCGGGCCTCGATGCGGCCGATCAGCCTGCGCGCCTGCGGCGCCGCCACGAAGGACACGCCCGACCACGCTCCGAGCAGCACCGCGCTGGCCAACGGGCTGAGGCCGAGCACCTGCTGCGCCGCGATGGGGACGTATGTCATGAACCCGATCACCGCCGCGCCGGTCACCAGCGCGCCGACCGTCGCGGCCAGGAACGCCCGGCGCTTCAGCAGCCCCAGGTCGAGCATCGGTTCGGCGGCCTTGCGCTCGGCCCGCGCGAACGCCACCAGCAGCACCAGCGCCGCGGCCAGGAAGGCCAGGACGTGCGGGCGGGTCCAGCCGCCGCGCCCCTCGGTCAGCGCTGCGACCAGGAAGGAGAGCGCACCGCTGAACGTCACCACACCGGCCAGGTCGAGCTTGCGCGGCCGCTCGCCGCGGGACTCCGCCAGCGTCATCGCCGCCCACACCGCGACGAGCGAGGAGAGCGCGGCGATGATCCAGTAGGCCAGCGGCCAGCCCGCCACCTTGATCAGCAGCGCGGAGAACACCGGGCCGATGGTGATGCCACCACCCACCATCGCGCCCCACAGACCGGTGGCCCGCGCCCGCTCGGGCCCGGGCGGGAAGACGTGCCCCAGGAGCCCGAGCCCGGTGGCCAGCAGAGCGGCGCCGGCTCCGCCCTGGAGAACACGAGCCAGCACGAACACCAGCGCGGTCGGTGCCATCGCGCACATCGCGCTGACCACGCCGAGAAGTGCGCCGCCGAGCACGAAGATCCGCTTGCGGCCGAAGGCGTCGGCGAGACTGCCCGTGACGAGCAGGAAGGCAGCCAGACCGACGCTGATGCTGCTCAGCATCCAGGTCTGCTCCGAAGCACCGGCAGCCAGCTCCGCGCCGATGATCTGCACGGTGGAGACCGGAGCGGTGAAGTTGACGAGCACGAGCAGCGTCGCCGCGCACGAAATCGCAAGCGCCGCACGGGCGCTCGGGCAACGATCGACAGCGGGTCCGGTCACCACTGCTTCTCCCATGACTCGGCGGATGAGACGGTGCGCGCTCACCCTAGCAGCGAAGGTTCAATGAATGAACTGATGAGTTCGATCACTGAACCGAATGGTAGGGTGAGCTCGTGGGATTGGGACGCGACTACACCGGCCAGGACTGCTCGCTGGCTCGCGCGCTGGAAGTCGTCGGCGAGCGCTGGACGCTCCTGGTGCTCCGGGACTGCTTCTACGGCGTGCGGCACTTCCGCGACTTCCAGGCGCACCTGGACATCCCGCGCGCCGTGCTGACCGCCCGGCTGAAGACGCTGGTCTCCGAAGGCCTGCTCGAACGGCATCCGCACGGCACCGAGGTCCACTACTTGCTCACCGAGCGGGGCATCGAGCTGTGGCCGGCCGTCTACACGCTGGCGCAGTGGGGCGAGCGCTGGCTCTCCCCCGGCGGCGCCCGGCGGATCTTCAGCCACGCCACCTGCGACACCGACCTCACCACCACCGGATCGTGCCCGGCGTGCGGCACCACGCCCGCCCCCGCCGACATCGCCATCCGGCAGGGCCCCGGAGCGGACCCGACGCTGCGCGAGGACCCGGTCAGCGAAGCGCTTCGCCGCGGCCCGCACCGGCTGCTGACCGCTCTGTCCCCGGAACCCGCCTACGGCGAACCGGACAGCTGACCGCGGATCACGCACTTTCGTCGGCCCCGCCCCTAGCATGGTCGGGACAAGCACAGTCCACTCACTCCGGCCGGGCGCCGGGGTCGACCCGGGAAGCGCTCATGTGCCGCAGCATCAAGACCCTCCGCCCGCCTTACGCCGACGAGGTCACCGAGGGTGACGTCCGCGCGGCGGCGTTGCAGTACGTCCGCAAGATCTCCGGGTTCCGGCAGCCCGCCGCGCACAACGCAGCGGCGTTCGAGCAGGCCGTCGACGAGATCGAGCAGGCCACCGCGAAGCTGCTGGCCTCGCTGCAGGTCCGCGGGCAGACCCGAGCATGACGGACACCGCATTCACGCACCGGATCCGCGTCCGGTACAGCGAGTGCGACCAGCAGGGCGTGGTCTTCAACGGCCACTACCTGTTCTTCTACGACGTCGCGGTCGTCGAGCTGTTCCGGGCCCGGATCGGGTCGTGGCAGCAGGTGCTGGAGCGCGGCGTCGACCTCGTCGTCGCCGAGACCCGGTTGCGCTACCGGGCACCGGCGCGGTTCGACGACGAGATCGACATCTCGCTGCCGGTCACGCACCTGGGCACCACCAGCCTGGTCATCTCCCCGCAGTTCCACCGCGACGGCCGGCTGCTGGCCGACGGCGAAGTGCGCCACGTGTTCGTCGACCCCGCCACCGGCCAGAAGACTCCGATTCCCGAGGACCTCCGCAGCGCCCTTTCGACCTGATCCGGCCGAGCCCGCACCTCACTGCTTGACATCGTTCGTCAAGTACTTGCTATTCTGCGTCAAGTAGACGAGAGGTGCTGCGATGCTGGACGAGCAACGAGAACTGGCCGGTGAACTGCGTCGCCTCGTGGCCGCCCGGCTGCTGGACCCGCTGAGCATCCTGCTCGAATCCGACACCGCGACCGCCGCGCTGCGACAGCAGGTCGAGCAGCAGTCCGAGAAGTGGGCCGCGACGATGCTCGGCTCCGATCAGCAGGCCGCGGTGCACGCCTGCTCGCGAACGCTGGCCGCGCTCTTCCCCGGCGATGGCCCGTTCGATCCGCCGGACACCTGGTGGCGCACACCGCTCGGGCGGGTCGTCGCGCGCCGTGTCGGCCATCCCGGCACCGATCACGTCTCCTTCTCCACCGCGGGGGCGATCCTGGGCATCACCCGGCAGGGCGTGCACGACCTGGTCGGCCGCGGCAAGCTCGAGCGCCACCCGGACGGCGGCGTGCGCACCGCGTCGATCCGCGCGCGGCTCGACCACATCTCCGGGGGCACCGCATGAACGACGTCCTGATCGATTCCCCGGGAACCCGGATCGCCGCCCGCGACCACGGCGGGAACGGGCCCGCCGTCGTGCTCCTGCACGGCGCGGGCGGAAACCTGTTGGCCTGGCAGCACTTCGCCCCGCTGCTCACCGCCGGGCACCGGGTGGTCTCGCTGGACCTGCGCGGCCACGGGCGCTCGGGCGACGGGCCGTGGAGGTGGGACGACGTGCTCGACGACCTCGACACCGTGGTCGAGCACTTCGAACTGCCCCGCCCGGCCGTCGTCGGGCATTCGCTGGGCGGCATGATCGCCGCGCTGTGGGCGCTCCGGCACCCCGACTGCCCGGCCGCCATCAGCCTCGACGGCCACCGCGCGGCCCTCACCCACCCGGAGAACTACGCCGGAATGCCCGGCGAACAGCTGCACGCGCAGCTGGAACGCCTGCGCGCGCTCTTCGACGCGCAGGCCTCGGCTGCGGGGCAGCCGATGAGCGCCGAGCAGGCCGCCGCGGTGCTGGAGCAGCAGCGGGCCTTCGCGACGCAGGCCGGGATCGACGTCGAGCACTGGATCGAGCAGATCCGGCGCGGCTGGCAGGTCAGCGACGACCGGACGCTGGTGCGCCCCGGACCGGAACTGCTCGAAACGCTGCGCAACAGCCCTGAGTTCATCGACGCGCTCCCGGTCTTCGCCGAGGTCACCAGCCCCTTCCTGCTCGTGCGCGCCACGCGGGTGGCCGGATTCCCACCGGAGTTCACCGACCTGATGCAGGCGCTGCAGGAAGGTCTTCGACGCGACCTCGCCCGGCTCACCACCGAGCGGCCCGGTTTCGAGGTCCAGGAGGTCGACGCCAGCCACGGCATGGTCTTCGAAATCCCCGACGAGATCGCCGAGATCGTGCTGGCGTTCCTGCGCGACCACCGCTGATCCCGCCCGACGGCGGCACTGCGGCCTGGACGCGGTGCCGCCCCGGCAGCAGAATCGATCACACCGACCGAGTGGGGAGTTGATCGAGCGTGCAGACCGCGACGGCCGCGCTGAACGACATCCGGACGCACTACTGCGCAGCCGGTTCCGGACCGGCCGCGGTGTTCGTGCACGGCCTGGCCGAAGATCACCGCAGCTGGCGGCGCCAGCAGGAGGAGTTCACCGGCCACCGCACCTACGCCTACGACGTGCGCGGCCACGGCGAGAGCACTCTCGGCGCCGCGAACGGCACCTTGGATCAGCTGCGCGACGACCTGTTGGCGTTCCTCACCGAGATCTCCGGCCCCGCGGTGTGCGTCGGGTTCTCCCTGGGCGGCACCGTGGTGCTCTCCGCCGCCGCGCAGCGCCCCGACCTGGTGACCGGCGTGGTAGCGCTCGGAACATCGTCCGTGGTGGGCCGGCGAGCCGCGGAGATCAACCTGCAGCGCGCCGAGGAAGCGGCCGATCCCGCCGCGCTGCTGGCGTCCCTGCGCGAGGACACCCGGATGATGGTCGCCAACCCCGCAGTGGACATCGACGAGCTGGTCGCGCGCCGGGCCGCGACGATCGGCGACGGAGCGGGCTTCGCGAACGCCGCGACCGCGATGGCCGGGATCCGCGACAACCCGCTGACGCCGGCACTCGCCGAGATCAAGCAACCGGTGACCGTGATCGGTGCCGAGCACGACGCGCTCTGCCCGCGCAAGGCCGCCGAAATCCTCCTCGAAGCCCTCCCCCGCGCGACCTACCTGGAAATCCCGAACGCCGGTCACCTGATGAACGTCGACAACCCCGACGCCGTCACCACCGCCCTGCGAACCGCGCTGGGCTGAACAGGCCAGGTGCAACCACGCCTGCCCGTTCGACGACGCCGGGCAGCCGACGTCGGCGCAGCGCACCTCCCGGGCGGTCGGCGGCAACGCGCGTCGGCTCCGCTTCACCGCAACAGCGCCGGGTATCCCCGGTGGAGCGGGTGCTCGGAGGTGGGCCATGACTGCACCAACGCCCTCGGTGTGGACGCGTCTGCTGGCAAGCGGTGCGCCGCGGGCGACCATCCTGATCCGGATCGTCGTGGGCGGGATATTCCTGTTCGAGGGCGTTCAGAAGTTCCTGCACCCGGACAAGCTGGGCCCCGGGCGGTTCGCCCGGGAGACACCACTGCCCGCTCCCGGATTCTTCGCCTGCCTCGACGGGGTGTTCGAGGTGGCGTGCGGCGCTCTGCTGATCGTCGGGCTGCTCACCCGGTTGGCGGCGATACCCATGATCGTCAACATGGTCGGCGCCGAGGTCTTCACGAAAGTTCCGGTCCTGCTCCACGAGGGATTCCTTACCTACGTGCACGAGGCCCGGGCCGAGCTCGGCCAGCTGTTCGGCTCGGTGTTCCTGCTGATCGTCGGGGCCGGGCCCGTCTCGATCGACGCCGTGCTGTCCGGGAAGCGGCACCACGACCGGGAATGACCGGAGGCGGCCGCGGCGAACCGCGACCGCCTCCTGGTCCGGTCGATCAGGCGTCGACGCGCTCCTCCCTCTCGGTCGAGCGCCGGACGAACTTGTTCCACAGCGGCCAGGTCAGCAGCACCGCGATGACCACGTAGACCGTGATCGCCAGCGGCGAGTTCACCAGGCCGGTCAGGGAACCGTCGCTGATCTGCAGCGCTCGGCGCATCTGCAGCTCGGCGGCCGGGCCGAGGATGACACCGACGATGGCGGGCAGCACCGGCAGGCCGTAGCGGCGCATCGCGAAGCCGATCGCGCCGATGATGAACAGCAGAACCAGGTCCAGCGCTTCACCACCGACCGCGTACGCACCGACGCTGGCGAAGAACAGGATGCCCGCGTACAGGTAGGGACGCGGCACCCGCAGCAGCTTCGCCCACACCGGGGCCATCGGCAGGTTGATGATCAGCAGCAGCGCCAGGCCGACGAACATGCTCGCGATCAGCGTCCACACCAGCTCGGTCTCGCGCTCGAACAGCAGCGGTCCCGGCTGGATGCCGTACTGCTGGAACGCCGCCAGCATCACCGCGGCCACCGAGGTGGTCGGCAGGCCCAGGGTGAGCATCGTGACCATGGTGCCCGCCGCGCTCGCCGTCGCGGTCGACTCCGGCCCGGCGACGCCTTCGATGGCGCCCTTGCCCCAGTCACCGGTCTTGCGGGACAGGTGCTTCTCCACCGTGTAGGACAGGAACGTCGGCATCTCCGCGCCGCCCGCCGGGATCGCACCGAACGGGAACCCGATCAGCGGTCCGCGCAACCACGGCTTCCAAGCCCGCCGCAGGTCCTCGCGGCCCAGCCCGGGGCGGCCGACCGACAGCGGCTTCTCCTGGGTGTGCCGCAAGTGCGCGGCGACCCACAGCGACTCGCCGACCGCGAACAGCCCGACCGCCACGATGACGATGTCGATGCCGTCGGACAGCTGCAGCGAGCCGAAGGTCAGCCGGGCCTGGCCGCTCATCTGGTCCAGGCCGACCAGCCCGATGGTCAGGCCGATCAGCAGCGAGGCGAACCCGCGGATCCGCGAGCTGCCCAGCACGGTGGCGGTCGCGGCGAAGGCCAGCACCATGAACGCGAAGTAGTCCGGTGCGCCGATGTTGACCGCGTAGCCCGCGATGACCGGAGCCAGCAGCACCAGCAGGATCAGGCCGATCAGACCGCCGATGAAGTGGCCGATCGCCGCCGCGGCCAGCGCTTGCGCACCGCGGCCCTTCTTGGCCATCTTGTTGCCCTCGATGGCCACCACCACCGCCGCGCTCTCACCGGGGGTGTTGAGCAGGATCGAGGTGGTCGAGCCGCCGAACATGCCGCCGAAGTAGATCCCGGCGAACATGATGAACGCACCGGTGGGGTCCAGCGCGTAGGTCACCGGCAGCAGCAGCGCCACGGCCATCGCCGGGCCGATGCCGGGCAGCACGCCTACGGCGGTGCCCAGCAGCACGCCGATCGCGGCGAACAGCAGGTGTTCCGGGGTCAGCGCGGTGCCGAAACCCGCGAGGAGGTTGGACAGGTCCATCGGTTACAGCACCCCCATCAGCGGGCCGCCGGGCAACGGGACGCCGAGCAGGTTGTTGAACGCGAACCAGGTGATCACCGCGATGGCCGCGGCGATCAGCGGGTCGCGCACGAAGTTCCGACTGCCCAGCGAGTAGGCCGCGCCCCAGAACAGGATCGCCGACGACGCCGGGAAGCCGATCACGTTCACCAGCGCGGCGTTGAGCAGGAAGAACCCGGACAGCAGCAGCAACGTGCGCCAGTCGGTCGGCGCGTCCAGGTCGACGTCCTCGCCGCCCTCGGCTTCGCCGCGACCGCCGCGCAGCACGTCGCGGGCCAGCAGCACCGCGACGACCAGCAGCAGCGCGCCGACCACGACCGGCACCGCCTTCGGGCCGACCGGGCCGCGCTGCGCGAAGTCGGTGGGGATGTTGATCGCGTCCACCAGCACCAGCACGCCCACCGCGAGCAGCAGGACGCACAGACCCAGCTCGGAGTGCGACTTCCACCAGCTCTGCCGAGCCGGACCCGTCTCGGGCCCTTCGGTGTCCACAGAGGAACTCATGCGGCCCCCAATTCCTTGAGCACCGACGCCACCCGGTCGTTCTCCGACTTCAGGAACGCCCCGAACTCGTCGCCGGTCTGGAACGCGTCGGTCCACCCGTTGAGCCGCATCGCCTCGCGCCACTGCTCGGTGTCGTGCAGCCTGGTGAACAGGCCGATCAGCTTCTCCCGCTCCGCATCGCTGATGCCCGGCGGCGCGACGATGCCGCGCCAGTTGGTGAAGCTGACGTCCACCCCGGATTCCTGCAGGGTCGGGGCGTCGATTCCCGGCACCCGCTCGGGGCTGGTCACCGCCAGCGCCCGCAGTTCGCCCGCGGCGATCTGGTCGCGGGTCTCACCGATCCCGGACACGCCGAAGGCCACCTTGCTGCCCAGCACCGAGGCCATCAGCTCGCCGCCGCCGTCGAAGGGCACGTAGTTGACGTCCTTGGCCGGCAGGCCGATCGCCCGCGCGGTCAGCATCGGCGCCAGGTGGTCCGGCCCGCCCGGCGACGAACCGCCGCCGACCGGGACCGCGCCCGGGTCGGCCTTCCACGCCGCGATCAGGTCGTGGATGGTCCGGTACGGCGAGCCCTTGGCCACCACGATGACGTCGGCTTCCTCGGTCAGCTTCGCGATCGCCGTGGTGTCCTGCAACGACACCGGCGAGTGGTTGGTGTACACCGAACCCACCACGCCCAGCCCCATGGACATCACCAGCGCGCCGTTGCCCGACTCGTTGACCAGCCGACCGAGCCCGACCGTGCCGCCCGCGCCGGGCAGGTTGAAGACCTCGGTCGGCCCGTTGAGCTCGCTGTCCTCGATCGCCTTCACCGCGGTCCGCGCGGTGATGTCGTAGCCGCCGCCGGGAGTGTTGGGCACCATGACCCGCAGACCGCGGATCTGGGTCCCCGCGACGTCGTCACGCCCCGAACCCGCCAGGGGCGGCACCAGGAACACCAGCAGTGCCGCTCCCAGCACCGCCAGCGCCACTTTCAGCTTGCGCATCATCACCTCACTGTGATCCCGATCTCGCATCGACCGGGTGGTGGGTGATCATCCCCCGCGCGGCGCGAACCGTCTCGGTTTCGGGCCTATCGGAATTTGTGGAAGTTGTGTAAGCCCGATCCGGACACGCAGGGCATCCGGCCAGCGCGGATGGCGTCACCGTCCGGCCGCCGTGAACGACGCCGCCGCTGAACCCGGTCCGAGCCGACCACGCCCCGGCATGGTCGACGACCGGAGACCACCCGGATGGGTAGACTCCGTTCGGCGCATCCGCAGGCCGCCGGACCCGAATCCAGGCGGCTGAACAGCGAGGAGTTTTCTGCCATGGGTTCGCTCAGCATCTGGCACTGGCTGGTCGTGCTCGCCGTGGTCGTCCTGTTGTTCGGCTCGGCGAAGCTGCCCCAGCTGGCCCGCTCGGTCGGCCAGTCCGCCCGCGTCCTCAAGGCCGAGGCGCGCGGCATGAAGGCCGACGAGGAAGCGGCCAAGCAGCGCGGCGAGAAGCCGCACCAGGACTGAACCTCGCGAACGAGAGCTCCCCTGCCAACCGGGTCGGCAGGGGAGCTCTTCGGCGTGCGGGTCAGGCCCGCGCCAGGCTCGCCTCCAGCTGGTCGGCGAGCTTGTTCATGATCTTCGCGTAGCTGGCGTAGCTCATCGGCGCGACCGCGTCCCACTCGACGAAGCGGTCCGCGGCGGCGGCCGGGTGCGCGGCGAAGACCGGGTTCTGCTTCATCTGCTCCGGCTTCATCGACGCCGGCCGGGCGTCCCACAGCAGCACGTCGCCGGGGTAGGCGTTGGCCTTCTCCCAGGACAACCGCTCGAAGTAGCCACCGCCCGCGACGTCCGGGTTGTTCGGCGTGGTGATCGGCAGGCCCAGTTCCTTGACGTAGAAGTCGAGGTCGGGATTGCGCGCGGGCACCACCACGAAGTACTCCTCCTTCGTGCCGCCCACGGCCAGGATCGACTTGCCCTCGCCGCGCATCCGCGCCCCGATGTCGCGCAGCCGCTGGGCGGCGGCGTGGAAGGCCTCCTCGTCGGCCTTGACCTTCGCCGAGTCGACATCGGCGCCCAGCGCGCGGGCCAGCTCCTTGTACTTGCCGATCGCTTCGGGCAGCGCGATGCCGGACTGCTGCACGCCGACCGTCGGCACGATCCGCTTGACCGCCTCCTCCTGGTCCTCCACCAGGTGCCAGAGGCCAGGGAACTCCGCGTACTTGCCGCTGACCAGCAGGTCGGGCTGCAACGAGGTCAGGCGCTCCAGGTTCACCTCGCCGTAACCGGGGCCGGTCACGTCGGTGACCTGGGCCGGGTCGATGCTGCCCGCCTCCGGTTCGGTCGAACCGTCATCGCGCACCAGCGGGCCGAAGGTGCCCGCGATCGACACGCCGAAGTCCTTGAGCGCGCCGGCCGCCGAGACCTGCGCGACGATCCGCTCCGGGCGGTGCTCGGCGTTCACCACGACACCGCGGTCATCGGTGTAGGACCAGCCGCCCTCCCCCCGGCCTTCCGGCGCGGGCGCACCGCACCCCGCCAACACGCCGACGGCCACCAACGACGCGGCTGCGGCTCGGATCTTGTGACGCACACCAACCTCCCCATTTCTGTAAGGCTAGGCTAACCTAGCAGCTGATCTCGGGAGGTTTTCGGATGGCAGGTACGCAGACCGTCCAGCACCGGCCGGACTACCGGCTGTTCCCGGTCGAGGTGGCGCGGGTCCAGCGGCTCGGGCCCAGCTTCGTCCGGGTCACCTTCAGCGCCGGTTGCCTGCGCGGCTTCGGCGCCGGTGGCGACGACCAGCGGATCAAGCTGGTGCTGCCGCAACCCGGCCGCACCCTCGCCGACTTCCCGGACGGCCCGGACTGGTACCGGCGGTGGCTGGCGCAGCCCGAAGAGATCCGCCCCACGCTGCGCACCTACACCGTCCGCGCGTTCCGCCCGGACACCGCCGAGCTCGACGTCGACTTCGTGCTGCACGGCAGCGCCGAGGGCCACGGCGGCCCCGCCTCCAACTGGGCCTCCACCGCCCGCCCCGGCCAGCAGATCGGGCTGCTCGGCCCCGACCGCCCCGGTCGCGGGCGTCCGTGGGGCTGCGAGTGGGCGCCGCCGGAGTCGGCCAGCCACCTCGTGCTGGCCGGTGACGAGACGGCCGTGCCCGCGGTCGCCTCGATCGTCGAGAGCCTGCCGCCCTGCGCTCGCGGTGTGGTCTGCCTCGAGGTGCCCGAAGAGCTCGACCGCCAGAACTGGCGGGTGCCCGCCGGGGTCGAGGTGCGGTGGTTCTCCCGCTGCGCGGGCGCGCCGCACGGCAAGCTGCTGGAAGAGGGCGTCGCCGCCGCGCTGGCCGAGCTGCACCCGCGATCGGCCTCCGGCACCGCCGAGCTCGACGACATCGACGTGGACACCGAGCCGCTGTGGGAGGTGCCCGCCGAGAACACCTCGCCGAGCCGCCTCTACGGCTGGCTGGCAGGCGAGGCGGGCGTGATCAAGCGGCTGCGCCGCATGCTGGTCAGCGATTACGGCGTCCCGAAGCACTCCGTGGCGTTCATGGGCTACTGGCGCGAGGGCCGCAGCTGACCCACTACTGTCGGTGCTCCCCCGTACTGTTCCAGTGACTCCGCCGGCATCAGCGCCGGTGGCATCCTGAAGTCGCAACAGGAGCAGCCGAAAGGGGGATCTCTTGGGCGCCACGATGGTCCTCGAAGATTTCGCCACCGCGACCGACCCGTACCGGCGGGAGCTGCTGGCGCACTGCTACCGCATGCTCGGCTCGCTGCACGACGCGGAAGACCTGGTGCAGGAGACCTACCTGCGCGCCTGGCGGGCCTACGACCGGTTCGAAGGACGCAGCTCGCTGCGCACCTGGCTGTACAAGATCGCCACGACCGCGTGCCTCACCGCGCTGGAGAACCGCAAGCGCCGCCCGCTGCCGACCGGCCTCGGCGGGCCCAGCGAGATGCCCGGCGACGAGCTGGTCGAACGGCCGGAGATCCCGTGGCTGGAGCCGATCCCGGACTCGGCGCTGGTGGACGACCCGACCGATCCGGCCTCTGTCGTCAGCGCCCGCGAGACGACCCGGCTGGCCTTCGTCGCCGCTCTCCAGCACCTGCCCGCCCGGCAGCGCGCGGTGCTGCTCCTGCGCGAGGTGTTCAGGTGGAAGGCCGCCGAGGTCGCCGAAGTGCTCGGCACCAGCACGGCAGCGGTCAACAGCATCCTGCAGCGCGCCCGGGCTCAGCTCGCCGAGGTCAGGCCCTCGCAGGACGACCGGCCCGCACCGCTGACCACCGCCCAGCAGCAGCTGCTGGACCGCTACGTCGCCGCGTTCGAGGCCAAGGACATCAGCGCCATCGTTCAGCTGTTCACCGCCGAAGCGATCTGGGAGATGCCGCCGTTCACCACCTGGGTGCGCGGCCCGGAGCAGATCGGTCGGCTGATCGAGCTCAACTGCCCGGCGGGGCCGGACGACATGCGGCTGCTGGCCACCCGGGCCAACGGCCAGGCCGCGTTCGGGGTCTACCTGCGCGGGGCCGACGGGGTCTTCCGGCCGTTTCAGCTGCAGGTGCTGGAGCTGGAGGGCGACGCGGTCGGGCACGCGGTGGTCTTCTTCGACCTCAGCCTCTTCCCCGCCTTCGGCCTGCCCGCCACCTACCCGGAACCGCGCGACTAGCCGAGCGGGTGCGCGGCCAGGAAACCGAGCACCGCACCTGATGCCTCCGCGCGCTTCTCCTCGAAGTAGGCGTGCCGCGCCCCGGCCAGGTAGTGCACTTCGGCGCCGGGGATGCGGTCGGCGAGGATCGCCGCGTTGTCCACCGGGCTGAACACGTCGTCGGTGCCGTGCAGCACCAGCGTCGGTGCGGTGATCTGGTCGAGCACCGCCCAGCTGTCGTGGTGGTTGCTGGCTCGCAGGTGCGCGCGGCGGGCGTGACCGGGCATCGGGCCGCCCAGGGTGACGTGCGGGCCGGGGTGCTCGCGCACCCACTCCGGGCTGTACATCAGGTCGATCAGGACGTCGCGGGCGGCTTGCGCCGACGGCTGCGCCAGCGCGCGGGTGATCTCCGGAGCGGGGCGCAGGCCGTGCACGCCGCCGACGGAGGTGCAGCCCAGGACCAGTGCGCCGACGTGGTCGGCGTAGTCGATGGCCAGCCACTGGGCGACCTTGCCGCCCATCGAAGTCCCGTACACGTGCGCGCGGGCGATGCCGAGCTCGTCGAGGACGCAGATCACGTCGGTGGCGAAGCGGCGGACGCTGTACTCGGCGTCGGCCGGCTTGCCGCTCTGCCCGGTGCCCAGGTAGTCCAGCAGGATCACCTGGTGATCCGCCTCGAAGTCGGCACGCACGTTGTCCCACCAGTGGTGGGTGTTGGCCTGCCCGCTGAGCAGCACCAGCGGTTCCCCGCTGCCGTGCGTTTCGTAGTAGATCTCGGCTTGGTCAGCGCTTTTCACGAACGGCACGCGCACCATCCTAATGCGCTGTGCTCGGCGGCCCGAGATGCTCTAATCCCGGTATGACGGGATCGGAGCCGATTCGCCTGACCCAGTACGCGCACGGCGGCGGGTGCGCGTGCAAGATCCCGCCCGGTGAACTGGAAGCCGTGCTGGGCGGCCTGGCGACCGCCGTTGCCCGGCCCGGCGCGCGGCTGCTGGTCGGCATGGAAACCGGCGACGACGCTGCGGTCGTGCGCGCCGACGGTGGGCCCGGAATCGTGGCCACCACTGACTTCTTCACCCCGGTGGTCGATGATCCGCACGACTGGGGACGCATCGCGGCGGCCAACGCGTTGTCCGATGTGTACGCGATGGGCGGCACCCCGATCGTCGCGGTGAACCTGCTCGGCTGGCCCCGCGAGGTCCTGCCGTTCGAGCTGGCCGCCGAGGTGCTGCGGGGCGGTGCCGAGGTCGCCGCCGCGGCCGGTTGCCACCTCGGCGGCGGGCACAGCATCGACGACCCCGAGCCCAAGTACGGCCTGGCGGTGACCGGTCTGGTCGACCCGGACCGCTTGCTGCGCAACGACACGGCCCGCCCCGGCCAGCCGCTCTCGTTGACCAAACCGCTGGGCATCGGCGTGCTCAACACGCGGCACAAGCGCACCGGGCAACGCTTTCCGCAAGCGATCGAAGCGATGACGACGCTCAACCGGGAGGCGGCGTCCGCAGCGCTGCGGGCAGGCGCGGTGTGCGCCACCGACGTCACCGGGTTCGGACTGCTCGGCCACCTGTTCAAGATGATGCGCGCTTCGGGGACCTCCGCTGAGATCGACGTCGCCGCGGTGCCCTACCTCGACGGCGCGCGCGAGGCGGTGCGCGCCGGTTTCGTCAGCGGCGGGACGCGGCGGAACCTGGACTGGGTGCGTCCGCACCTGGACGCGGGGCAGGTGCCGGAGGAGGACCAGCTGCTGCTCGCCGACGCGCAGACCTCGGGCGGGCTGCTGGTGGTCGGCGAGATTCCCGGTGCGCCGGTGATCGGCCGGGTGCTGCCCGCCTCCGGTGCTGTGCTCGCGCTGCGCTGAGCCGCTGCCCACATCGTGGGCACCGCAGCGGTTTCGTTGACGTTGCGGCGTTTCCGGTTCTAGCGTTCACGGCATGGCGCATCCGGTGCAGCTGGTCACCAGGGACCACGTGGACCTCCTCCGGATCATCTCCGCCGCCTGTCCGCGGCGCTGACGGCGCGCACCTCATTCCTTCTTTCCACTGTGGACGAATGACGTCCGCGGTGGCCCACGCCCGCAGGAAGGACGACCTGCAGATGGCACCACCCGAACTGCACCTCGCGGTAGCTCTCGACGGCGCCGGCTGGCACCCGGCCGCCTGGCGGCGGCCGCAAGCCCGGCCCGCCGAGCTGTTCAGCGCCCGGTACTGGGTCGATCTCGCGCTGGAAGCCGAGCGCGGACTGCTGGACCTCATCACCTTCGAAGACGCCCTGGGACCGCAGTCCAGCCGCGACGACGGGCCCGACGACCGCACCGACCAGGTGCGCGGACGGCTCGACGCGAACCTGATCGCCGCCCGCGTGGCGCCGCGGACCCGGCGCATCGGCCTCGTGCCCGGCGTCGTGGTCACCCACACCGAGCCGTTCCACATCTCCAAGGCCGTCGCCAGCCTCGACTACATCAGCACCGGACGAGCGGGGTGGCAGCCGAAGGTGTCCGGGCTGCGCAGCGAGGCAGCGCACTTCGGCCGCCGCGAAGTGCGCACCGCCGAGCTGCTCGACGAGGCCGCCGACCACGTCGAAGTGGTGCGCAGGCTGTGGGACAGCTGGGAGGACGACGCGGAGATCCGCGACGTGGCGACCGGCCGGTTCATCGACCGCGACAAGCTGCACTACATCGACTTCGCCGGGAAGTGGTTCGACGTCAAGGGGCCGTCCATCACTCCCCGACCACCGCAGGGACAGCCGCTGGTCACCGCGCTGGCCACCGACTCGGCCGGGCACCGCTTCGCCGCGCGTGCCGCCGACGTCGTGTTCACCACGCCCTACGACGTCGAGCAGGTGCGGCTCGTCGAATCCCGCATCCGCGCCGAACAGGCCGAAGCCGGCCGCGAGCAGGACCGGCTGCACGTCTTCGGCGACATCGTGGTGTTCCTCGGCGCCGACGCCACCGAGCGGAAAGCGCGGCTGGACGAGCTCGACGGCGCGGAGCACACATCGGACGCCCCGGTCTTCACCGGCACCGCCGCCGAGCTCGCCGACCGGTTGCAGACCTGGTCGGCGGCAGGGCTCACCGGCTTCCGGTTGCGGCCGGGCGCGATCCCGGAGGACCTGACCGCGATCACCCGCCAACTCGTGCCGGAGCTGCAGCGGCGCGGGCTCTTCCGCACCTCCTACGACACCGGTTCGCTGCGCGGGCGGCTGGGACTGCCCCGCCCCGCCAGCCGCTACGCCACGACATCCGGAGGACGTCCGTGAGCAAGCAGATCCACCTCGCCGCCCACTTCCCCGGGGTCAACAACACCACGGTGTGGAGCGATCCGCGATCGTTGAGCCAGATCGAGTTCTCCTCGTTCGAGCACCTCGCCCGCACCGCCGAGCGCGCCAAGTTCGACTTCCTGTTCCTGGCCGAGGGTTTGCGGCTGCGCGAGCAGGGCGGCGAGATCTACGACCTGGACGTGGTGGGACGGCCGGACACCTTCACCGTGCTGGCCGGGCTCGCCGCGGTCACCGAGCACCTCGGGCTGGCGGGCACCATCAACTCGACGTTCAACGAGCCCTACGAGGTGGCGCGGCAGTTCGCCAGCCTCGACCACCTCTCCGGCGGCCGGGCCGCCTGGAACGTGGTGACCTCCTGGGACGCGTTCACCGGCGAGAACTTCCGGCGCGGCGGCTTCCTGCCCGAGGACCAGCGCTACGAGCGCGCCGAGCGGTTCCTGCGCACCGCGTGGGAGCTGTTCGACTCCTGGCGCGGTGACGAGATCGTCGCCGACAAGGAGGCCGGTGTCTTCCTCACCGATGCGCTGGCCGGCTCGTTCGCGCACCGGGACGCGCACTTCGACATCGCGGGCCGGTTCAACGTGCCGCGCAGCCCGCAGGGCAGACCGGTGATCTTCCAGGCCGGGGATTCCGACGCCGGGCGGGAGTTCGCCGCCTCCGCAGCCGACGCGATCTTCACCGGGCACGGAACCCTCCAGGCGGGCAAGGACTTCTACGCCGACGTCAAGCGCAGGCTGCCGGGGCACGGCCGGTCGCGCGAGGAACTGCTGGTTTTCCCGGCGACGACGGTGGTCCTCGGCGACACCGACGCGGAAGCCCACGAGCGCGCGGCGCACATCCGCCAGCAGCAGGTCAGCGGGCAGACCGCGATCCGGTTCCTGGAGCAGCTCTGGAACCGCGACCTCAGCGCGCTGGATCCCGACGGCCCGCTGCCGGATTTCGACCCGGAGCCCGGCGAGAACACCATCGCCAAGGGGCGCGCCAGCGTGCGCAGGCACCGGGACCCGGTCGCCACGGCACGTCAGTGGCGCGAGCTGGCCGAGGCCAAGCAGCTGTCCATCCGCGAGCTGATCATCGAGGTGACCGCCCGCCAGTCGTTCATCGGCACCGCATCGAGCGTGGCGGCGGAGATGAACAGGTTCGTGCAGGAGGACGCCTGCGACGGTTTCATCCTCGTCCCGCACCTCACCCCGGGCGGCCTCGACGAGTTCGCGGACGCGGTGGTGCCGCTGCTGCAGGAACGCGGCGCGTACCGCACGGAATACCCGGGCGGGACGTTGCGCGACAACCTCGGTCTCCCACCGCTGCGGAATCCGCGGCGCAGCAGCAGGAACGCCTCATGAGCCGGTCCGATCGGAGGTCGCACTGATGCCCGTCCCGCTCTCGATCCTCGACCTCGCACCGATCTCCTCCGGGAGCGGCGCCGCGGACGCACTGCACAACACCATCGATCTCGCCCGCCGCGCCGAGCAGCTCGGCTACCAGCGCTACTGGGTCGCCGAGCACCACCTCACGCCGGGCGTGGCCTCCTCGGCACCAGCGGTGCTGATCGCGCTGATCGCCGGAGCGACCGGCCGGATCCGGGTCGGCTCGGCGGCGGTGCTGCTGGGCCAGCACTCGCCGCTGGTGGTGGCCGAGCAGTTCGGCACCATCGCCCAGCTGCACCCGGACCGGGTGGATCTCGGCCTCGGCCGGTCCGCACCGAACCGCTCGGGGGACCTGGCGCGCCGCTTCGCCGAAGGCACCGACGCGCCCTCGCAGGTCGTGGACGGGCTGCTGATCCCGTCGAAGCCGAAGGGCCTGGCCAAGTCCGAGCGGCTGCTGTCGCGCATCGCCGAGCAGCAGCGGCTGGTCGGCAGCCCGGCGGAGGCGCTGGACTACCGGACGCAGGTCGGCCAGATCCTGCAGTACCTCACCGGTGGTTTCCGCGACAGCGCGGGCGAACCGCTGCACGCCAATCCAGCGGAAGGCGCGGACCTGGACGTGTGGGTCCTGGGTTCCAGCGCCGGCGAGAGCTCGGCGACCGCCGGTGCGCTGGGACTGCCGTTCGCGGCGAACTACCACGTCAGCCCGTCGACGGTGCTGGAATCGGTGGCGGCGTACCGACGCGACTTCATCGCGTCGACCAGGCTGAAGCGGCCGTACGTGGTGGTCTCGGCGGACGTGGTGGTCGCCGACTCCGGGGAGGCCGCCCGCGAACTGGCCGCTCCCTACGCGCCGTGGGTGCACAGCATCCGCGCCGGGGCGGGCGCGATCCCGTTCCCCAGCCCGGCGGAAGCCGCCGCGTTCCAGTGGAGCGACCAGCAGCGGGAACTGGTCGCCGACCGGGTGGACACGCAGTTCGTGGGCACTCCGGACGTCGTCGTGCGCGGCCTGACGACCCTGCGCGAGGCCACCGGCGCGGACGAGCTCGTGATCACCACGATCACCCACGACCACACCGATCGCGTGCGCTCCTACGAGCTGCTGGCCAAGGCGTGGCAGGCCGCCTAGCCGCGACCGATGAACGGCATCGCGGTCGCCGTGATGGTCAGGAACTGGACGTTCGCCGACAGCGGTAGCCCGGCCATGTAGAGCACCGCTTCGGCGACGTGCCGGACGTCGAAGGTCGGCTCCGGGCGGATCGTGCCGTCCGCCTGGGCCGCACCGGTGGCGATCCCGGAGGTCATCTCGGTGGCGGCGTTGCCGATGTCGATCTGGCCGCAGGCGATGTCGTACGCGCGGCCGTCCAGCGAGATCGACTTGGTCAGCCCGGTGATCGCGTGCTTGGTCGCGGTGTAGGCGACGCTGCGCGGCCGCGGGCTGTGCGCGGAGATCGAACCGTTGTTGATGATCCGCCCGCCGCGCGGCTGCTGCTCCTGCATGATGCGGAAGGCGTGCTGGGCGCAGAGGAACGACCCGGTCAGGTTGACCTGCACGACGTCCTGCCAGTCGGCGCTGGAGAGCTCACCGACGGACCCGGCGGCACCGAAGGTACCCGCGTTGTTGACCAGCAGGTCCACCCGGCCCCACTCGTCGCGCACGCCGTCGAACAGCGCGGCGACCGAGTCGGGATCACTCACGTCGGTGGGCACTGCCAAGGCCGCTGCGGAGCCCTGCGCGGTCTCCTGCAGCGGTTCGAGGCGCCGTCCGGCCAGTGCCACCCGGTACCCGGCGTCGAGCAGCGCCCGCGCGATCTCCCGGCCCACGCCGGAGCCCGCGCCGGTCACCACCGCTACTCGCATCTCGCTCATCTGCCCTCCCGGTCGTGGATGTCGGCGGCCCGCTCATTGATACCCGAGCGGGCCGCCGACCCACCGGTCAGGCCCCGGCTTCGCGCAGCAGGATGTCGACTGCCGCGTCGTTGCGCTGGGTCTCCCGCTCGATCACCTCGTCGGGCGGGTAGAAGCCGTCGATGCCGCCGCTGGAGGGGTACATCTCGAAGGTGAAGGACAGGATCTTGTGCTTGCCCCACATCCAGTCGTTGACGCTGCCGTCGGTGACGTAGAGGTCGCTGGACTGCTGCGGGGTGTAGCCGTTGGTCCGGGCCATCTCGGTGCCGACCCGGGCGAACCGGTCGTACTCCTCCCTGGTCATGCCCTCGGCCACGTCGGCGTAGGTGTAGCCGTAGGGCCACAGGACGAGTTCCGAGAAGGTGTGGAAGTCGATGTGCGCCTTGATCTGCTGCGCACCGTCGACCACGCGCGAGTCGACGAACCGAGCCAGCGCGCTGGGCTCCGGCGCCGAGAACGGCGCGGTGCCGCGGTAGGTCTCGGAAGCCGGGTTGCCGCTGGAACCGCCGCAGCAGCCCCACTGGTAGTCCCAGTTGCGGTTGGTGTCGGTACCGCTGCCCTGCCGGTTCTTCCGCCAGCCCTGGTACTGACCGGATGCGACGTCGTAGATCGAGCCGTCCGGGTTGGAGACCGGCACGATCCAGATCTCGCGGCTGTCGACGACCTCCTTGATGGCCGGGTCGGTCGCGTAGCCGTCGGTGAACCGGTTGATGATGCGCAGGCACATCTCGGTGGTCAGGTGCTCCCGCGCGTGCTGGTTGCAGCTGAACAGCACCTCCGGCTCGGCCTCGTCCGCCGCGACGTTCCCGCTGATCTTCAACATCGGGATGTCGCGTCCTTCGAAGGACTTGCCGACGCTGGACTTCGCGGCGATGTCACCGTGATCGGCGACGGCCTGGTCGAGGACCTGGTTGACCTCGTCGAAGTCGTGGTACCCCTGGTCATCCGGCGGGAAGGCGGTCCTGCCCGGACCTGCCTCCCGGTCGAGGTTGAGCTTCTGGAGAGCGCTGACGACGTCCTGCTGCGCCTGCAGCGCGAACCCGCCGGCGCGCAGCCGCTCGGCCTGCTCCGGGGTGGCCTCGACGGTCGCCGTGTTCCCGGTGACGGACAGGACCTGCGCGCCACTGCTGTTGATCTCGGTCCTGCTGCGGCTGTCGGTGTCCGGCACGGTGTAGACCGCGGTACCACCCGCATCCGCCACCGGAGCAGCCACCGGATCATCGGTCGCGGCCGAAACACCGGCTTGGGCGACGGGCAGCAGGAGAAAAGCAGCGGCCGCAATCGTCACTGCGGTGCGCCGTGAACTGAACATCGGAACTCCGATCGATCAGCGGTCGTGGGGATTCCGAATCTGGCGGACGACCACACCGGCCGCCACCAGCGAAAGTGGCATTTCGGCTGGCGCTGGTTCCCAGTTGGCCGAGGTAAAACGGGAACGATCCGTGGTTCGCCCGGGCGTCACGGTGTTCGGGTTTCTTGAAGCGGGGTCGCGGGGTTCGTGGTCGCTGGGGGGTTGTGGTTCGCCTGGGCGGTGCCTCGCTGGTTTGTGCCGTATTGCTGGCGGTTGGGCTTTGCTTGTTGTGTGGCGGTTTCAACTTCCGCCCCCGACTACCAACCGGCCGGGGCTAGCCGTCGCCGAAGCGGCCCACCTAGTCCTATTAGGACATTCAGAGGATTCACGTTTCACCCCGAGCGAAGGCCAACGACACGCCGAGCACTCACCCATATAGTTTGAGAGATTGCGTTGCGGTGTAAGGGGTTTCGTGTTCGGTGGGTGTTGCGATCACCTGATTGTGGGACGGTTATTCGCTCGAAACCACGTTCGATCCTTGGGAGAATTTGATGCATGACACCGCTGATGGCTTCCCAGGACGCGACGCCCGCCGCTGGCGCGGGTGTGGTCGTGTCCGCCTTGCCCGCGTGGGATGTGCCCGCGCCGGGTGGGGTGTGGCCGTCTGCGGTGCACTCCCTTTCCGATGAGGAACTCACCTCCCGGATCGGGGAGGTGGAACAGCAGATCCGCCAGGCCCGCATGCAGCAGCTCCGGCTGATCGCCGAAGCCCACCGCCGCCGCCTGCACACCGCCTGTGGCGCACGCTCGACGCAGGTGTGGTTGAAGACCCTGCCCAACGAAGAAAGGGAGTCCACCGATGACGAACCAGCCCACCACCCAGACTCAAACCATCCGCACCTTCGCTCACCACCTGCCGGTGACAGACCAACCCACCACTCAACCTGCAGCGGTCCCGGCCACCCGCACTCCGCGATACGCCGTCCGCAAACAGAGGTCGTTCCGTACCGGGTCATCCCCGTGACATCAAGCCAAACGGGGCTGCGGCCCGGATGCGGGCCTGCCGACCCCGAAGAGGCGGCCACCAGGCCGGGCTGACATCCGGACCACAGCTCCGACGATCACCCGAACCACGGGTATGAGCACCACAACGCGACAACATCAGAAACGCGCACCTTGAAAACACAAGAGCGGAAATCAAAGGCGCCCCCAAGATCCGTGGGCTCCCTGATGATCCACCTGTCAGGGAGCCCACGGACAAGAAGCGTGATGCGAACAGGGCCCGGGCGAACGCAGAAGCTCGGCCGAACCCGCTGGACTACGCCCCAGCCCCGTCGAGCTGCTCGATCGTCGCGATCGACGGCCCTTCCGTGCGTTGCAGGTCCCGAGCCACAGCCTCCGCATCCCGGAGCACCCGCACCGCGTTGCGCCAGGTCAGCTTGCCCAGATCGGTCTCCGACCAACCGCGCTCGAGCAGCTCCGCGATCAGGTTCGGGTAGCTCGCGACGTCTTCCAAGCCCTCCGGGGTGAAGGCGACGCCGTCGTAGTCGCCACCGATCCCGATGTGGTCGACGCCCGCGACCTCCCGCATGTGGTCCAGGTGGTCCGCCACCGTCGGCACCGTCGCGACCGGCTTCGGGTTGGCCTCCTCGTAGGCCTGCAGCACCGCCTTCGCCTCCGACGAGGTGGCCAGCGGATCGAAGCCGCGCTCGCGGAGGGCGTCCTCGGCCGCCTTGGTCCACTCGACCGCCGCGGGCAGGACGAACTTCGGCACGAAGGTCGCCATCGCCACCCCGCCGTTGGCGGCCAGCGCGGCCAGCACGTCGTCGGGGATGTTGCGCGGGTGGTCGCAGACCTCCCGAGACGAGGAGTGCGAGAAGATCACCGGCGCGCGACTGGCCCGCAGCGCGTCGCGCATGGTGCTCGGGGCGACGTGCGAGAGGTCGACCAGCATGCCCATCCGGTTCATCTCGCGCACCACCTCGACGCCGAAGGCCGTCAGGCCGTTCGCGGCGGGTTCATCGGTCGCCGAGTCCGCCCACGGCACGTTGTCGTTGTGGGTGAGCGTCATGTACCGGACACCCAGCTGGTGCAGCGCGCGCAAGGTCGCCAGCGAGCAGTTGATCGAGTGTCCGCCCTCCGCACCCAGCAGCGAGGCGATCCGGCCACCGGCCCTGGCCGCCTCCACCTCATCCGCGGTGCGCGCGAGCTGGAGTTCGTCCGGGTAGCGGGCGATCAGGTTGTGCACGCAGTCGATCTGCTCGAGGGTGGCGCTGACCGCCTTGTCCCCCTGGTATTCGGCCTTGACGTACACCGACCAGAACTGGCCGCCGACCCCGCCGGCCCGCAGCCTGGCCAGGTCGGTGTGCAGCCGGGCCGACTGGTCCTGGGCGATGTCGCAGCGCTCGAGGTCGTAGCCGACCTTCTCGCGCAGCGCCCACGGCAAGTCGTTGTGCCCGTCGAGCACCGGGTTCTCGGCGAGCAGCGCTCGGGCCCGCTCCACGGCGGCCGCGTCGGTCATCAGAACACCTCAATCCGCGAGTTCAGCACCTGGCCGAGGATATCCGCCCGTCTGGCGAACTGATCGAATCGACTTATCCCGCCACCGGCCGCACCATCGGAGAATGGACGAAATCCCCAGGCAGCAGGTCGGCAACGACCTGCCCAGCGTGCTAGCCGAGTACGGCCACCTGGCAGCCCAGCTGCCGGGCGCGTCCCGCCAGCGCGCCGAGGCGCTGCGCGCGCGCCTGGCCGAGCTGGACGAGCTGATCGACCAACACGTCGCCCGCCTGTCCGGCCTCCGGGAGACCGATCCGGTCAGCTGGTCGTAGCGCCGGCACCGAGCTCGTCGAGAGCTCTCCCGGTGGCCGAGATGACCTGCCCGAGAGCGTCGTTCAGCCGCTCCAGGTCGGCCAGGTCCATGCCCAGCAGCTCGACCACCCGGTACGGGATCTTCTCGGCTTCCGAGCGCAGCTCCCGCCCGGCGTCGGTCAGGTCGACCGCGAGCTGCCGCTCGTCGCTGCGGCTGCGCGGGCGCACCACGTAGCCGATCGCTTCAAGCCGCTTGAGCAGCGGGGACAGCGTCGCCGCCTCGGCGTGCAGCGCCCCGCAGAGCTCCTTCACCGACCGCGGTGAGCGCTCCCACAGCGCGAGCATCACCAGGTACTGGGGATGGGTCAGGCCCATCGGCGCCAGCAGCGGCCGGTAGAGGGCGATGACGTTGCGCGATGCCACCGACAGCGCGAAGCACACCTGGCGGTCGAGGGCGAGCGGGTCTTCCCCCAGGTCGATCGGTTTCATCCGGGCCACCTTCCACCACGTTCCCACATGCGTTAATAATTAGTGTACTAATCAACGCGTGGCGGCGTTCCGCCCGCCGAGCAGAAAGGGGAGCACTCGTGACCGGCAGCATGCCACCGCGCCCCAACCCGCTGCAGTGGATCTGGTACGCGCTGGGCGGCCGGCTTCCCGAGCGCTACCGCGAGTGGGTGCTGCACGACATCACCTGCCGGACCTGGATGCTGCGGCACGTCAGCCGCACGCTGGTGCAGCTCTCCCCCGGCCTGCTGTTCCTGCTGCTGCCCGGTCCGCTGTGGATCCGCGGCATGGCGGTGCTCGGCGGGTACATCCTCGGCATCTGGTACTCGATGTCCTACATGGAGCACACCACCGAGTACCGGCTGTACAAGCACGGCTATCCGATCGGCGCGGGGAAGGCCACGCGGGAGGAGGCCAAGGCGGAGCAGCGCGCCGCCCGGACCTCCCGCTACGAGGAGATCTACCGCAACGCGCCCCAGTCCTGACCGACCACCGCGGCGTGCACGGCGCGGACCAGGCGGTCGTTCTCCGGGGCAGCGCCACCGGGGAACGCGAAGCGGCGGCGGTTGTAGCCGTAGGCGAGCCCGCTGCGCGGGTCGGCGAACGCCTGGGAACCGGCGGCTCCGCTGTGCCCGAACGCGCCCTGGCCCAGGACCGGGTAGACCTCGGCCGACACCGTGAAACCGAGGCCGAACGCCTTGTGCATGCGGGCAACGACGTCGTAGCCGATCGAGTGCAGCTGCGCGAAGGCCGCTGCCGTTTCCGGCTTCAGCAGCGGGGCGCGGCCGTCGACCTCGCTGATGGCCGCCGCGTACATGCCCGCGAGACCTCTGGCGGAGGCGACGCCGCCGACCGAAGCCGGGCCCTTGGCCCGCACCACTCGTTGGTTGGGCAGCTCGGCGACGGCGAGCGCATCCGGGTGGTGCTGGTTGTAGGCGATGCCGGTCACGCTGTCCGGGGCGGTCGCGCCGGCCTCCAGCTCGGCCAGCTGCGCCGGGGTCGCCACCATCGGCAGCGTGGTCCGGAACCGGTCCTCCAGGTCTTCCGGGAGCCCGAGGTAGAAGTCCAGGGCGTAGGGCGCCCGGACGCGGGCCTCGAACACCTCCTGCAGGGTCCGGCCGGTGGTGCGGCGGACGAGTTCGCCGGTCAACGCGCCGATCACCAGCGCGTGGTAGCCGAACGCGGTGCCCGGTCGCCAGAACGGGCGTGCCGCGGCGAGCCGCTCGGCGATCACCAGGTCATCCGCCAGCTCGTCGAGCGAGAACCCGCCTTCCACACCGACCACTCCGGCGCGGTGCGCGAGCAGATCGCGCAGCGTGATGTCCTGCTTTCCCTCGGCACCGAACTCCGGCCAGTAGTGGCTCACCCGCTGGTCCAGGTCGAGCACGCCGTCCTGCACGAGCAGGGCGACGACCAGGTAGGCGGCGCCCTTCGTCGAGGAGAACACGCCGGTCAGCGACGAGCCGGTGAACTCCGGCCCGACCCAGAGATCCACCACGCGGCGCCCGCCGACGTGGGCGACCAGCTGGGCCGCGTAGTCGCCGCCCTGGTCCGCGGCGACGGCGGCGAACTCCTCGCGAACGGACTCGTAGCCCGCCGCAACGGTGCCCCGCGGGATGTTCTCGGTCGACATCGGCGCTCCTCGACTCATACGATCATTGCGACAGCAATCAAGCGGTGATCGCGCCCGAGTATTCCCCCGTCGGGTCACAGCCCGAAGCGCCGGGCCCAGTCGGTCACGTCGGCGGTGGTGGCGTTGCCACCGCAGACCAGCAGCCCGAGTTCGGCGTCGCCGACCCGTTCCAGCACCTGGCGGGCGGCTGGGAGCAGGCAGCCCTCGGCCGGCTCGGCCCAGAGCTTGGCCCGCTCGGCGAAGTCCAGCACGCCCTGGACCGCCTCGGCGTCGGAGACGACGATCACGTCGTCGACCAGCGCCGACACGTGCTCGTAGGTGAGCGGTGAGACCTGCGGGGCGCTGAGCGTGGAGACGATGGACGACAGCTCGATCTCGGTCGGCCCGCCTGCGGTCAGCGCCGCCGACATGGCGTGCGCCCCGGCGGTTTCCACGCCCCAGATCCGCACGCCGGGACGGCGGGCGCGCAGCGCGGCGGCGACACCGGAGATCAGCCCGCCACCGCCGATGCTGACCAGCACGTCGGTGACGGGCCCGGCGTCTTCGGCGAACTCCAGGCCGACGGTGCCCTGACCGGCGATGACGGCCGGATCGTCGAACGGGTGGACCAGCGTCAGCCCGCTGGCCTGCAGGTCGGTCATCAGCTTGAACGCCCCGGCCATGTCGTCGGTGAGCCGGACCTCGGCACCGGCCGATTCGGCGATCGAGACGGCGCGACCGGGCGCGGAGCGCGGCATCACCACCGTCGCCTTGATCCCGAGCGCCCCGGCCATGACCGCCAGCGCGATGCCGTGGTTGCCGCCGCTGACCGCGACCACCCCAGCGGCGCGTTCGGCCTCGCCGAGCGACAGCAGCTTCGCCGCGGCCCCGCGAACCTTGAAGGAGCCGGTGCGCTGGAGCAGCTCCAGCTTCGCCGTCACCGGGGCACCGAGGAGTTCGGCGAGCCCGGGACTGGGCACCGTCGGTGTGCGCAGGACGTGCTCGGCGATGCGCTCCGCCGCTGCCTCGATGTCGGTGATGCCGATCAACACGCTCGCCTCCGCCTGGGATCTGTCCGATGGTCTTGCCGACCGTCGCAGGTTTGCTGCCGTCCGGCCCCTGCCCGGCCTCCGCGGCCTGCGGGTGCATTGTGGCTGGTCGGTGCAGGGGCGAGCGCTGCCGGGCACGGCCTACACCTGGCGCGGCAGGCGCTTCCCGTTGCGGTAGCGGCCCGGTGCGATGGTGAACTCGCGGCGGAACGCGTTGGCGAACGCGTACTCCGAGCTGTATCCGACCTGTGCGGCAACGACGCTCAGCGGTGCGTCGGAGCCGCGCAGCAGGCGCGCCGCGGTCGTCAGCCGCCACCAGGTCAGATAGGTCAACGGCGGGCGGCCGACGAGGGCGGTGAAGCGTCGGGCGAACGCGGCGCGCGAGGCCCCGCTGCATGTCGCCAGCTCCTGGACGGTCCACGGCCGCGCCGGATCGTGGTGGATCGCGTCCAGCGCCGTGCGGATCACCGGGTCGGCCAGCGCCGCCGCCCAGCCGGTGGGCCCCGCGCACACCGGCTGGTCCTCGAGCCAGGCCCGAAGGACGTAGAGCAGCAACGTCTCCAGCAGCGCGGACACGACGGCGTTGGTGCCGGGCCCGGGGCTCTCCAGTTCCGCGCCGAGCAGGTCCACCACCGCCCGAAGTCGCGGGTGGCGCCCGAGCCGGGCGGGCAGATGCACCACGTCGGGCAGCTCGTCCAGCAGCGGATGGCCGCGGTCCGCGTCGAGTTCGTAGGCACCGCACAGCACCACAGTGGTCAGTGGGCCGGCCCCGTCGGCGCCCTCCTGCACGGAATCAGCCAGTTCGTAGTGACCCCCGTGCGGGAGGAGCAGCACGTCCCCCGTACCGAGCGCCACCGGGTCGCCCTCCGCGGGGATCAGCCAGTACGTCCCCGCCAGAACGACCTCGAACGCAGCCGTCCCCGGCGTCGGTCGCAGGCGCTGTCGCCACGGGGAGACCCGCCTCACGCGCGCTGACCTCGGTTCACCGGTGCGCATCACGGTGATGACATCACTCAGCACGTCCATATCGCCAACCCCGCCGTCGAGTCTCCTGGCCGTCTCTCCGCGGAGACGTTCGCTTATCCATTCAAGACCATGACGCATTGGCCGTCTCGGGTTCGGTTCCTACGGTGGTGAAACACCTTCCGTGAACCGGCAAGGAGAAGGTAAGGACCCGTGATCATCCTCATGCTGCGCTTCGCTTTCAGAGCCGAGACGACCCAGGCCGAAAGGGCCGCCGTGCTGACGGCGATGCGGCGCACCGCGAACCTCGATTCGGTGTCGTTCTCAGCAGTCGGCCAGGACCTCGGAGATTCCGCCGACGGCTACACCCACGCCTACTGCGCGGGCGTGCGGGATCTGGTGGCGCTGCGGCGCTACCTGTACGACCCGGTGCACCTCGACGGCGACCTCCAGATCCTGCCGCACCTGGCCCGGCTGTCTGCGCTCCAGTCGTCGGACGACATGGACCCCGCGCTGAAGGAGAAGATCGTGGCGATGCACCGGGAGAAGGTGGCGGCACATCCCGAGTGGGGCCGCCTCCTCGACACGATCCCTCGATGATCCCCTCGGTCCCGCGCGGCTGCGCAACACCCGCGGGCCGTCCGGTCCGGGGCGTCACCGACCCATCAGGCAGCGACCGCTAGAGGACCACGACCTGACGAACGGCGCTTCCCTCGTGCAGGCGGTCGAAACCCTCGTTGATCTCGTCCAGTTCGATGCGGTGCGACAGCAGCCGGTCCACCGGGAGCGCACCAGATCGGTACAGCTCGATGAACCGGGGCACGTCGCGGCGGGGCACGCACGAACCCAGGTAGCTGCCGCGCAGCGTGCGTTCCTCGGCGACCAGGCTCAGCGCGGGCAGGGTGAGCTGGGCCTCGGGATCGGGCAGGCCGACGGTGACGGTCGTGCCGCCGCTGCGGGTCGCGTCGTAGGCCTGGCGCAGCACCGGGGCGACGCCGGTGGTGTCGATGACCTTCTCCGCTCCCCCACCGGTGATCTCGCGGATCTGCGCCACGGCACCCGATCCGCCCGCCACCGCGTGCGTCGCCCCCAGCCCGGTGGCCAGCTCCAGCTTGTGCGGCACGACGTCGACCGCGACCACAGTGGACGCGCCGGCCGCCTTCGCCATGAGCAGCGCGGCGAGCCCGACACCGCCGAGCCCGAACACCGCGACGCTCTCGCCCGGCTGCACCTGCGCGGAGTAGCGGGCCGCACCGGCGCCGGTGAGGACCGCGCAGCCGAACAGCGCGGCGATTTCGAAGGGGATGTCGGGGTCGATCTTCACCGCCGAGCGCGCCGACACCACGATGTGCTCGGCGAATGCGGAAACGCCGAGGTGGTGGTAGGGACGGGTCCCGTCGTCGGCGCTGAACCGCATGCCGCCGCCGAGCAGGGTGCCCTCGCCGTTGGCCGCCGCGCCCGGTCCGCACAGGGCCGGGCGTCCGGCCACGCACCGCTCGCAGTCGCCGCAGGACGGCACGAAGGCGAGCACCACGTGGTCACCGGGTGCGAAACCCGTCCCCTGCCCGGCTTCCACGACCTCACCGGCGGCCTCGTGACCGAGGGCCATCGGCAACGGGCGCGGGCGCGTTCCGTTGATCACCGACAGGTCCGAGTGGCACAGCCCGGCAGCGCGGACCCGCACCAGCAGCTCGCCCGGGCCGGGCGGGTCGAGGTGCAGGGTGGTGACCTCGATGGGGCGCGACTGCGCGTAGGGCTCGGGCCCTCCGGATTCCCGCAGGACGGCGGCGCGGACTCGCATCACGCCTCCGTCCCGGGCTGGAACGGGGTGCAGCGGGTGACCTGCCGGTCGGCGAGCAGCGGCACCACCTGGCCGAGCACGATCCGCTGGAAGTGCTCGGTCTCGCAGTGCCGGGCGAAGTCGGATTCGCCGTCGTACTCCTCGACGAGCACCACCACGTCGTCCTCTACCCCGGTGTGCACGCCGTAGCGGCGGCAGCCGGGTTCGGCCAGCGAGGCCGAAACCATCGGCGCGAGCAGTTCCAGCACTCGGTCCCGCTCGCCCGGCTGGACGACGTAGCGGGCGACTACGACGAAACTCATGGTTCTCCTGATCTCACAGCTGTTCAGCCGCGCAGCTGGTCCCGGGTCAGGGACCAGAGCGCGGGGTCGGAGGTCGCCGCCGCCACCGCGCCCATCGCCAGGGAGTGCGCGACACCGGCGGCGTCCATCACGAAGCCCGCCGCCACGAACGGCGAGAGCACCCGGCGCGCCTCCTCCGGCATCCACGGGATGATCGGCGCGGGCATCACCTCGACGAGGTCCGGGCTGCTGCGCCCGACGCCCTCCATGCTCCGGTTGAGGTTGGACCGGTCGGTGACGAACACCTTCTGCATGGTCAGCATGTCCAGCGCGCGGGCCCGGTCGATGAGCGCGGCTCGGGTGCTGACCACGCCCTGCGCGCCGATCCCGGTGAGGAAGTCGATCGCGCCCCGGTCCTGGGCCAGGCCGGGGCACGCGTCGATGTTGACGAACACGGTCTTGCCGAGGTGCACCAGGACGCGCACCGCGTTCGTCAGCTCGCCGACCGGGATCGACGCCAGGACGCAGACCTGCGATGCCGCCGAGGCGAAGTCCTTGACCCGCGCCGAGCCCACCACGGACGCGCAGACCGGGACGTCCTGGAACGCCGCGGCCAGCAGCGGCTTGACCGGCCGGGGCCGGGGTGTGGCACGTTCGCTCATGACAGGAACTTCTACCTCGTCGGGTCGCTCAGTCCAGCGGGCCGGTCCCGAACGGGCTCGGCAGGCCGAGTTTGCCGGGGTTGAGCACGCCGCGCGGGTCCAGCGCGTTCTTGACCGCTTCGAACACCCCGAAGCCGCTGCCCAGCGAGTCGGCCAGGTACGGGCCGCGCAGCAGGCCGGACCCGTGGTGGTGGCTCAGCGCCGCCCCGTGGCGGATCAGCGCCTGGTTGGCCGCGTCCCACGCCGCCCGGTACCACTCGCGCCGCCGCTCGGGTTCGACGTCGCCGCGCAGCGAGAAGTACAGGCAGGCGCCGTCGGTGTAGGCGTGCGACTGGTGCGCGGAGGCGGCCAGGGTGCCCGGGACGCTGTTGATCGCGGCGCACACGTCGTCGTAGATGGCGGGCAGCTTCGCCCACGGCCCGGCCATCTCCAGGGTGTCGGCGACGAAGCCGGGGCCGGGGGTGAAGCCGTCGGAGGACTTGCCGACCAGCATCCGCTCGTCGAGCCAGCGGTCGAAGATCGCCTGGCCGTCGAGTTCGGTGCCGGTGGCCGCGCACACCTCGGCGCTGACCGCCATGCTCGCCTCCACCACCAGCGGGTCGCCCTCGTCGGCGATCAGCAGCAGGTTGGTGTCCGGGTGGCCGAAGTGGGTGCCGCTCTCCAGCTGGTCGTAGAGCCGCAGGACGGCCGGCGTGCCGCCGCGCTGCATGATCTGCCTGCAGGCCTCCAGGCCGTCGGCGAAGGTCGCGAAGCCGTAGGCGATGGCCTTGGCGTGCTCGGGCAGCGGGTGGGTGCGCAGCCGGACGGAGGTGATGATGCCGAGGGTGCCTTCCGAGCCGACGAACAGCTGCCGCAGGTCCGGGCCGGTGGCCGCGCGCGGGTAGTCGCCGAAGGTGGTCAGCGTGCCGTCGGCCAGGACCACGTCCAGCCCGACGACCATGTCCTCGATCTTGCCGTAGCGGGTGGACAGCTGCCCGGCGCCGCGGCAGGCGACCCAGCCGCCCACGGTGGAGATGGCGAACGCCGAGGGCCAGTGCCCGGTGGTGGCGCCGTGGGTCTCCTGCAGCTCCTGCTCGAAGAGGTCGCCGAACATGCCGGCCCGCACCTCGACGATCTGCGATTCGGCGTCGAAGGAGGTGATGCCGGTCAGCCCGCACACGTCGAGCACGACACCGCCGAAGACCGGCAGCGCGGCACCGGTGACGTTGCTGCGGCCGGCCGAGACGGTCAGCGGGATGGTGTTGTCGTGGCAGAGCTCGGCCACCGCCTGGATCTGCTCGACGGTGCTGACCTCGACGATCACCGCGTCCGGGGTGGCCGGGCGGTCGGCGGTCTCGCCGATCATCGAACCCGCCCACCAGTCGCGGGTGCGCAGCACGACCTCGTCGTGATCGGTGTGCACGGCGTCGGCGGTGGCGCGCAGTTCGGCGATGACGCCGGCCGGGACCTCCACCGCCTCGGTCTGCAGCGATGCCGGGCCCTGGCCGATCTCGGTGCGCGCCGCGTAGCGGGGCGGGGTCGGGGCACCGACGACGTAGTTGCCGCGGTTGAAGGGGTGGGTGATGGTCTGACGGCTGATCATGCCTGGTCTCCCAACAGGATCGACTTCTCGCGGGCGATTTCGGACTGGTAGCTGCGCACCTGCTCGGCGATCTCGGCTTCGTCGAGCCCCAGTTCGGCGCCGAGCAGTTCGCCGACGACGGGGGCGGCTTCGGCGGAGGCGTCGCGGGCGAACAGGCGCAGGCGGGTGCGGCGGGAGAGCACGTCGTCGACCGAGCGGGCCATCTCGCAGCGGGCCGCGTAGACGACTTCGGCCTTGAGGTGCGGGTGTCCGGGCAGCAGCGGTTCGCCGAGCTCGGGGTTCTCCTCGATGAGCGCGCTGACGAAACGCGCTTCGGTGCCGTAGCGGCCGCCGAGGTGGGCGGCGATGCCGCCGGAGGCGCCGACGGCTTCGGCGTCGTATCCCGCGCCGCCCAGCAGCGGGAGCTTGGCGGTGCGGCTGCGGGTCTTGCGGCCGAGCAGCCCGGTGACCTTGTCCACCACCAGCTCACCCATGTGCCTGCTGGTGGTGAGCTTGCCGCCGGTGACGGTGACCATGCCGCCGGTGCCGACCTCGATGTGGTGGTCGCGGCGCATGTCGAGGGTCGCGCCCTCCTTGCCGCCGACCAGCGGCCGCAGACCGCCGTAGCTGCCGAGCACGTCGTCGGGGCCGAGGTCGGTGTCGAAGGCGACGTTGGCGCCGTCGAGCAGGAACTGCATCTCCTCGCGGGTGCAGTGCACGTCGTCGACGGAGCCGGTGTAGTCGGTGTCGGTGGTGCCGAGCACGACCACGTCGCCCCAGCGGGTGCAGGTGGCGCGGCGGGCCCGGCCGGGGATCGGCACGGTGACGGTGCAGTCGTTGCGGATCTTCGACCACGGCACCACGATGTGCACGCCCTTGGCCGGGCGGACCTGCGGGCGGTGCGCGGCGTCGGCCATCGCGTCGATGCCGTCGGTCCACACGCCGGTCGCGTTCACCACGACCCGGGCTCGCACGTCGATCTGCTGGCCGTCGGCGTGGACTTCCGCGCCGCGCACCCGGCCGCCGCTCTTGACCAGCCGCTCCACCTTCGCGCCGTTGGCGACGACCGCGCCGAGGTGCGCTGCGGTGCGCACGACGGTGAGGGTCAGCCGGGCGTCGTCGGTGCGGCTGTCGTAGTACATGAACCCGCCCTTGAGGTGCTCGGCGCGCAGTGTCGGCGCGTGCGAGAGCACCTCGTTGGGGGTCAGGCGCTGGTGCAGCCGACCGATGCGCCAGCCGCCCACCAGGTCGTAGGTCCACAGCAGACCTTCGAAGGCCTTGGCGACGCGGGCGTCGAAAACGCCTTCCTGCTCCAGGATCGGGAACAGGAACGGCAGCCGCTGCACCAGGTGCGGCGCGTTGCGGCGGAACCGGTGGCGCTCCAGCAGCGAGTGCCGGACCAGGTTGACGTTGCCCTGCTCGATGTAGCGCAGGCCGCCGTGCACCATCTTCGACGACTTCGACGAGGTTCCCGATGCGAAGTCGTCGCGTTCCACCAGCGCCACGGACAGGCCGCGGGAGACCGCGTCCAGCGCGGTGTAGGCGCCGGTGATGCCGCCGCCGATCACCAGGACGTCGAACTCGGTTTCGCCGAGCCGCCGCAGCGCCCGCCGCCGGTCCAGGGTCACCGGCGCACCGGGGGTTGCCTTGGCAGCGGCCGAGTTCGGCCGCCTGCCGGGGAGTTTCAGCATGTTGTTCCTTCTTCTGGCAGTGACTTGCGGAGCACGCGTCCCCATTGCGCGCGCAGCTCCTGCCGTTCGTCCTCGCCGATCGCGGGCTCGAAGGCCCGGCCGGCCGGGAGTGCGTGGAGGGCCTCGTCGAGCGAGTCCCACAGGCCGAGGCGGACCCCGGCCAGGTAGGCGACGCCGCGTAGGCTCGCGGTGGCCGAGTCCGCGGCCCGCTCGATGGCGACGCCGGCCAGGTCGGCCTGGCTCTGCAGCAGGGCGTCGCTGGCCGCGAGCCCGCCGCCGACGCGCAGCCGGGTCAGCTCGTGCCCCGCGGGCATCGCCGCACGCACTCCGTCGACGGTGTCGCACACCGAGTGCGCGATGCCTTCGAGGACGGCGCGGGCGATCCCGGCCCGGGTGGTGGCCAGGCTCAGACCGGTCAGGCTGGCCCGCGCGCCGGGCTCCGCGACGGGGGTGCGGAGCCCGGCGAGGGTGGGCACGAACCAGGTCTCCCGTTCGCGCGGCTGCCGGCCGGCGAGTTCGCCGACCTGCTCGGCGGAGTCGAACAGCTGCAGGTCCTCGACCAGCCAGCGCAGGGCCGAACCGGTCGTGGAGGTGTAGGCCTCCAGGCTGAAGCGGGTGCGCCCGCCGCTGCGCCAGCCGGGCAGCGCGAGCACCCCGGCCGTGGCGGTGGCCGCGTCTGCGGGTTCGTCGCCGGTGAGCGCGCCGACGAAGGTGCCGGTGCCGTGCATGCACATGCCCTGCCCGGCTTCGAGCGCGCCCAGCGCGATCAGCGATGCGTGCTGATCTCCCATCGCCGCCGCGATGGGCACCCGGACGCCCAGCACGTCCGGGTCGGTCCAGCCGAAGTCGCCGTCGTCGTCGACCAGTGCCGGCGCGAGCTGCGCCGGGCAGCCGACGGCGGCGAGCCATTCGGCGTCCCAGCGGTGTTCGCGCAGCAGGTAGCCGCCGAGCGCCGCGGCGTTGGAGGTGGCGACCCCGTGCCGGGTGCCGCCGTTGAGGTTCCAGCTAAGCCAGGTGTCGATCGGGCCGAACAGCAGCCGGCCGTCCGCCGCCGCGGCGGCCACCTGCGGGTTCTGCTCGATCTGCCGCGCCGCCCAGAAGAACGGCGAACGGGTGCCGACCGGGCGGCCGGTGCGGGCCAGCTGGACCGGGTCCCACTCGGCCGCGAGCTCGGCGAGCTCGGCGGCGTAGCGGCGGTCCTGCCACACCACGGCCGGGGCCAGCGGCCGCCCGGTTTCGCGGTCCCACAGCACGGCGGTGGCGCGCTGGGTGCACAGGGCGACGCCGGTGATCTCGACCGCGTTGTCACCGGCCCACCGCACCGCCTGCCGCGCCACGTCCAGCGTGCGCCGCCACAGCTCGTCGGCGTCCTGCTCGACGCGCAGCGGATCGGGGTGCAGCACCGCGATCGGCTGGTAGAAGGACGGGCCGCTGGCGCCGTCGGCGGTGACCACCGCCGCCCGAGTGCCGGTGGAGCCTTCATCGATGGACAGGACGCCCCGTTGCGTTCCGCTCACGTGCCGTGCCTCCCTCAGTGCCTGTCCTTGAAGCTGATGTTTGTCTTGAAGCGGCGTAGCCGCTTGGCCCGTCTACGGCGCTTGCACCGCCGCGGGTGCTCAGCGTTCGCCTGGCGAGGACGGCCCGTTCGCCGTGTATTGGGCATACATAGGAACGGGATCCCGGCGCCAGGCGGACGCTGAGGTTCCGCCACCCGCACCACCGCGCAAAACGAGTTCGTCAGACCGGTCTTCCCGCGAGCGCGCGCGGCTTGAGGTCGATGACCTCTTCGTCCGGGTCGATGCTGCTGCGGGTCGGGTCCCACTTGATGATCAGGCAGGTGATCAGGCCCAGCAGCGGCACGGCGGACAGCAGCGCGATCGTCGCCCCGAGGCCCATCGACTCCTTGATCAGCGGGAAGATGTAGAGGCCGATCACGCTGCCGAAGCTGCCCAGCATGCCGGTGATCCCGGTGCCCAGGGTGCGGATGTCGCTGCGGTAGGACAGCGCGGCGATGGACTTGCCGTTGGCGCCGGGCCCCGCGGAGTGGAAGAAGATGAACAGGAACGGCACCGCGAAGGACAGCAGCGTCGGCAGGTTCCCGAAGCCCAAGCCGAGTGTCAGCAGCAGCACGAAGGCCATCGCGTAGCCGACCGCGGAGCTCAGCCGCAGGCCCATCCGGCGGCCGATGTAGGCCGAGACCGCGCCGCCGATGATGCCCGCCGCGTTGAACACCATCGACCCGATGGTGGCGGTCTCGAACTGGTCGCCGAAGATCGCCAGGCTGATCACCGGCAGGTACCAGCCGATGGCGAAGTACTGCATCGACTGGGTCAGCGAGATCATCGTGGACAGCATCGTCCGCGCCAGGTAGGGCTTGCGGAACAGCACGCCGGTGTGCCGGAAACCGATGGCGGGCTGCTGCTCGGTCCGCGTCTCGGTGCGCTCACCGGCGACGACGTTGAAGCCGTAGATGCGGTGCAGGCACTTGGCGGCGTCGGCGAGCCTGCCCTGCGAGGCCAGCCAGGCGGGGCTCTCCACCAGGAACAGCAGCTGCAGGATCAGCAGCACGCCGGCGAACACCGCGGCGGAGCCGACCGAGTAGCGCCAGATCTCGGTGCCGATGCCGAACTTGAAGAACACCAGCGTCAGCGCCAGGTTCGTGGTGGTGGCGATGTACCAGACGCACTGCCAGAGGTTCAGGCGTCCCTTGAGCTTGGTGGGCGTGTACTCGGCGAGCATCGCCATCGCGACCGCGAAGTCGATGCCGTAGGCGATGCCCACCAGCGCGCGGCCGCACCACACGGTTTCGAAGGTGCCCGCGTAGGCGGTCAGCAGGGCGCCCGCCACGGCGATGACCTTGGCCAGCAGCAGCGGCTTGACCCGGCCGATGCGGGCGGCCAGCCAGCCGCCGATCGGGTTGAACACGATCGCGATGGCCGGTGCGGTCGCGGTGAGCAGCCCGACCTGGGTCGCGGTGAGGCCGAGCTCGGAGACCATCGGCGAGAGCCCGGCGCCCAGCGCGGCGTTGGAGTAGGCGTCGAGGAAAAGCCCGCCCAGGATCAGGTACCACAGCAGGTTCGCCTTGCCGGGCAGCCGCTCCAGCTTGTTGATCAACGCCACCACGTGCGGGACGCCGGAGATCGTCTCCGCTGCCGGGTTCGAAGGTGAGGCCATGGATCGCCACCTCTCGGAAGAGAAGGCCGCTGGCAGCGATCCGACGAGACGAAGGCACGACGAAGTCCGCTGACAGTGGCTCTTCGTCTATGCCTGTCGTTGAGGCGAGACATTAACCTCGCCGAAACCCGCCCGTCAAGCGCTCAGGTGCTCGGCGAAGAAGGCCTCGATGCGCCGCCAGGCGTCGGCGGCCGATTCCGGGTGCGGTCCGGTGCCGGTGATCCGCAGCAGCGGCCGAATCGCCCGGGGCCCGTTCTCGGCGTCGTTGAGGAACGAGTGCCCGGCGTCCGGGTACTCCTTGACGTCGCGCGGCACGCCGGCCCGCTCCAGCGCCGCGTCCAGCTTCGACGCGGCGCCCTTCAGCAGCCCGTCGCGGCCGCCGTAGCTGCCCACGACCGGGCAGGCACCGGCCAGCGCGCGGTCGATGTCCTTCGGCAGCTGCCCGTAGTTGGCCGAGGCGACGTCGAACTTGCCGAGCCCGGCGGCGACCAGCGCGAAGGCCCCGCCCATGCAGAACCCGATGAGTCCGACCTTGCCGGTGCAGTCGGGCCGCTCCACCAGGGCTTCCCGCGCGGCGTCCAGGTCGGCGTAGGCGCGTCCGCGACCGGAGAGCGCGGCGCGCATGGTCGGCACCAGGCAGCGCCGCGCACCTCCGTCGGTGTACAGGTCGGGCAGCAGCGCCAGGTAACCGGCCTCGGCCATGCGCTCGGTCTGGCGCAGCATGACCTCGTCCACCCCGAACGCCTCGTGGACGACCACGACGCCGGGCCACGGCCCGGAACCCGCGGGCTGCGCGAGGTGACCGGTCAGCTTGCGCGAACCGCCGAGGGCGCTGCTGCGCGTGGTGAGTTCGACCGGGGTCGTGGGCATGGGCTTCCTCCGGCGGGTCGACGATCAACTCCCGACCAGCATGCCCCAACCCGCCTCAGCGCGTCTTCAGCTCGACCACGCGCACGCCGTAGGCGGGCAGCACCACTTCGGTGAGCTCCTCCCCGGTGCCGAGTTCGTGGACCGAACGTCCCGGCGCGGTGGGCACGACCGGGACTTCGTGGTCGTGCTGGCTGACCAGCCAGGCGAAGACACGTCCGTCCCGGTGCACCAGCACGTCGGCGAACACCCGCGGATCGTCGACCGAGATCACCCGGTCGATCCCGGCGATGCGGGCCAGCGCCGCGTAGAGCCGGTGGGTGTCCTCCGGGTTGACCCGCGAGTTCCGGGCCGCGAAGTGCTCGACCGGGTAGGTGCACAGCACCGCTTCGCCGCTGCCCGTCGGGTGCCGGAGCAGCGCCGGGCGCCCGTGCGCGTCGGTGGCCACCACCTTGGCGCCGCGCGGCCGCACCGGCAGGTAGGCGCGGCTGTGCTCGTTGCCGCCGACCCGGAAGCGCAGCACCTCGCCCGCGGTGATGTCGCCGAAGTCCTCGGTGAAGGTCATCTCCACCACCTCGTCGGCCACTTCGTCCACCACGCCGTAGGTGAGCTGCTTCTCGACGCCGAAGGTCTCGTCGAAGTACGGGATCCACGGCTGCCGGTGGTGGCCCACCTCGCCCGCCGTGTAGGACAGGTACAGCAGCGCGCCGTCGGCGACGCGCTCCCGCAGCCGCTGCCAGGTGGGGCCCTGGATCTGCTTCACGCAGGGCAGCAGGTAGAGCGAGCAGTCGGGGTCGATCCCGTCGCGTTCCCGGGTGAAGCCGACCGGCAGGTCGGCCTCGCGGGCCGCCACGTGCGCCTGCTGCAGAGACGTGAAGATCAGCGGGCGGTCGTCGTCCTGGCTGAACGGGTAGCCGCGCTCCAGGTACTCGGTGACCACCAGCGCGGCCTGCGCGTCGGGCCGCTCGCACCCGGCGAAGTCCACTTCGGACAGTATGCGGGCGAACTCGGCGAGCTCGTGCAGCGGCGGTTTCGGGTTCCCGGCGCGGTCGGTGATCCCGAAGTGCATCTCGAACGGGTGGTGCGAGTACGGGCCCTGCTCGACGAGGTCGTCGTAGTCGGTGTTGTTCCAGGCGATCCAGCCGGTGGCCCCGGCCAGCAGCGAGTTGTGCAGGGTCTGCCGGTAGTAGTGCCCGGCGCCTGCCGCGGAGACCTGGTCGCTGGAGAGCCCGAACTCCTCCAGCACGACCGGTTTCCCGGCCACCGCGGACAACTCGCAGATGAACGCCGCGTTGAGGTGCTGGCGCACCGGGTCGCCGTCGATCCGGTACACGTGCGGCCCGACGAAGTCGACCAGCTCGCCGGTGTCGCGCACCGAGAACCCGTTGTCGGTGCCGGTCACCTCGATCCCCCAGGCGCCGTCGCCCAGCGACACCGGCTGGTGCCCGCCGCCGGCGCGCACTGCCTGCACCATGAGCTGCGCCCAGGCGTTGACCTGCTCGACCGGTGCTTTCGGCTCGTGCCGCAGCCGGCCGTAGATCGGCATCTCGTTGCTGATCAGCCACCCGGCCACGGCCGGGTGCGCGGCGAAGCGCTCGGTCATCCGCTGGACGAACCACGCCTGCCGGGACACCAGCCACACGTCGGCGTAGAGATCCCGGCCGCCGCGCCAGGCCGGATCCCAGTTGTCACCGGACATGTGGCCGACGATGAAGGTCGGGATGGAGGTCATCCCGACCTCGCGGTGCGCGTCGAGGAAGTCGGCGAAGTGCTCGGTCTTCGCCTCGTCGATGCGGTCGGGCGCGGGCATGAAGTCCGGCCAGTAGAAGAACGAGCGGGTCTGCCGCAGGCCGTGGTCGAACAGCACCCGCAGCTCCTCGCGCACCACCTCCGGCGAGTAGTTCCGCCACATCAGCGGGCCGCCGGTGCGGGACCAGAAGTTCGCCCCGAGCCACACCTGCGGCACTCCACCCGCCAGCAGCTTCGCGGAGTTGCGTCGCATCGAATCCCCTTTCTCGGGCGGTCACTTGACCGCGCCCGCGGTGAGCCCCTGCGCGAGGTAGCGCTGCAGGAACAGGAAACCGACGACCACCGGGATGCTGACCACCAGCGAGGCGGCCATCACCTCGTTCCAGTACACCGAGGACTGCGTGGAGTACTCCCGCAGCCCGACGGCCAGGGTGCGCGATCCCGAGTCGGTCATGATCGAGGCGAACAGCGTCTCGCCCCAGGCGGTCATGAACGAGTAGATGCCCACCGCCGCGATGCCCGGCCGCGCGGCGGGCAGCACGACCCGCACCAGCGCGCCCACCGGGCCCGCGCCGTCGATCAGCGCCGCCTCGTCGAGATCGCGCGGGATGGAGTCGAAGTAGCCGACCAGCATCCAGGTGGAGAACGGCAGCGAGAACGTCAGGTAGGTGATGATCAGCCCCACCTGGCTGCCGTGCAGCGCGATGCCGGTCACCTGCCCGATCGTGGCGTAGATCAGGTACAGCGGCAGCAGGAACAGGATGCCGGGGAACATCTGGGTGGACAGCACGACGATGCGGAAGGTGTCCCGACCCCGGAACCGGTACCGGCTGATCGCGTAGGCGGCGAGCACCGCGATCGCCACCGACAGCACCGCCGCGCCCGCGGCCACCACGACGCTGTTGCGGAAGTAGGTGGCCAGCGGGACGGTGGACCACATGTCCACGAACGGCTGGAAGGTGATCTCGCCGGGCAGCCATTCGAACCGGTCCTGCACCCGGGACAGCGGTTTGACCGCTGAGGTGACCATGACGTAGAGCGGGACGAGCACGAACAGCGCGAGGCCGGTCAGCCCCACCACCCGCAGGACGCGGAACCAGCGAGGCTCAGACATCCTTCATCCTCCGCGACGTGAACGCCAGGTACCCGGCGGTGACCACCAGCAGGAACAGCAGCAGCAGCGCGGACATCGCCGAGCCCAGGCCGAAGTTCCAGGTGAGGAACGAGCTGCTGTAGATGTGGATGGACAGCAGGTTCGCCGCGCCCGGCACCGACTTGTCGAACAGCAGGTAGGCCACGTTGAAGTCGTTGAACGTCCACAGGAAGAGCACGAGCACCAGCACCTGGTTGACCGGGCGCAGCATCGGCAGCGTGATCGAGCGGAACTGCTGCCACGGGCCCGCCCCGTCCACTGTGGCCGATTCGTGCACGTCGGACGGGATGGACTGCATGCCGGCCATCAGCGCCAGGAACGCGAACGGCCACAGCCGCCACACCGCGGTGATCACCAGACTGAGGAACGCGTTGTCGCCCAGCAGCCAGAACGTGCCGCCGCCGAGCCCGAGGTCGGCGAGCACGGTGTTCACCATGCCGTCGCTGCGGTCCAGCATGAACTTCCAGATCAGCACCGCGGTGTAGACCGGCAGCGCGTAGGGCACCAGGAACAGCGCTCGCAGCACGGCGCGGCCGGGGAAGGACCGCTGGAGCAGCGTGGCGGCGAACATGCCCAGCGCCCAGGAGATCGCGACCGTCAGCACCGCGAAGGCGCAGGTGATCAGGAACGAGTGCAGCAGCTCGGCCCCGACCGCCCCGTTGAAGTCGATCGCGAACCGGTAGTTGTCCAATCCCGCGAACGGCGCCCGGATCCAGTTGCGCACGTGGAACTGCGTCAGCTCCAGCACGCTCATCCACAGCCCGCCCAGCATCGGCACCAGGTGCACCAGCAGCTCGAAGGCCAGCGCGGGCGCCAGCAGCAGGTACGGCAGCGCCCGCCTGCTGGGCGTCCACTTGCGGCGTTCGGCGCGTGTCGGAGTCGTCATCCGCCGCTCCCCCGCATCTTCTGCTCGGCGTCGGACAGCGCTTCGCGCACCTCCGCAGCGCCGACCTGCCGACCGGTGGCGATCTCGGCGAACAGGTCGCGCATCGCAGCGCCGACGGTGGTCTCGAAGTGCGCCTCGTTGGGGATCATCGGCACCGTTTCCGAGCCGGTGGCCAGCACTTCGCGGAAGACCTGGTTCTTCGGCGTGTGGAACGCGGGATGGCCGTAGGCGTCCTCGACGACCGGCAGCGTGCCGTACTGGTCGTTGAGGATCGCCTGCTCCTCGGCGCTGGTCAGGAACTCCACCAGCGCCAGGGCCTGCTCGCGGCGCGGGCTGTCGGCGAAGACCGCGACGTTCGACCCGGCGACGTGGCTGCGCACCGCGCGCCCGCCCGGCGGCAGCGGATCCGGCACCGGCAGCGGCACGACGCCGTAAGCCTCGTCGGGCATGCCGTTCTCCTGCAGCGTCGGGATGACGCTGTTCTGCGCGATGAGCATCGCGGCTCTGCCGTTGGTGAAGTTCGACGCAGCACCCGAGGCGTTGCCCTCCTCGGCGTCGTCCGGGCTCACCACTCCTTCGGCGCCCATCAGGTCGACGTACTGCCGCACCGCGGCGACCGCTTCCGGTGAGGTGAAGGTGGCGTTGCCGCGCTCATCGATCAGGTGGGTGCCCTGCTGGCGGCCGAACATGAACGCGAAGTGCGCGTTCTCGGTGTAGCTGGCGCCTGCGATGGTCAGACCCCAGCGGTCGCGCGCCGGATCGGTCAGCCGCTTGGCGGCGACGAGGAACTCCTGCCAGTCGCGCGGCGGGTCGATGCCGGCTTCGGCGAAGCGCGCCTTGTCGTAGAACAGGCCGTAGGACAACCCGTACAGCGGCAGCGACGACGGCGCCCGGCCGGGCATGCCGGTGGAGCTCATGCTGCTGTCCAGGAAGCGGTCCCGGCCGCCGAAGCGGTCCATCAGCGGATCGTCGAAGGGCACGAACGCGCCGGTCGCCTGCAGCGAGGCGGCCCAGGTGTTGCCGAGGTTCACCACGTCCGGGGCGACTCCGGAGGTCGCCGCGCCGAGGATCCGGTTGAGCAGGTCGGACCAGCCGATGACCTCGACGTCGACCTCGATCCCGGTGCGCTCGGTGAACTTGGCCAGTTCCGCGCCGAGGATGCGCAGGTCCTGTTCGGAGCTCTTGCCCTGGTTGCTGGCCCAGTAGGTGATGCGGTGGGAGTTCTCGGCCGGTGGTGCGCAGCCGGTGAGCATGGCGGTGATCAGCGTCGCGATCAACGACACCGCCGCGAGCGAGCGTTTGTCCACGAAACGACTCCTCGTGCTTGTCGGGCCCGTCGTTGGACCCGCCGATCAAGCTAGGGACTTAACCGGTTAATCAGAAGAGTCGAAAACCGCCGTTATCGGGTCGTTAACTTCCGGGCGCAGCTGTGCTGGCCCGCGGTACGAGCCGCCGGGACGACAGCTCGCCCTCCTCGACCGCACCCGTTTCGACCAGTTCGAGCAGCATCCGCGCGGCGGTCGCGGCGTCCTTGGCCACTCCGTGCGCGAACGCGGTCACCGCCGGGCGCACCACGCGGCACAGCATCGAGTCGTCCCACGCCAGCACCGAGAGCTCGGCGGGCACCGCGACGCCGAGCTCCTCCGCGCCGGCCACCGCGGCCACCGCCATCACGTCGTTGTCGTAGACGATCGCGGTCGGCCGGTCGCGGGCCGCGAGCAGCCGCCGGGTGGCCCGCATCCCGCTCTCCTCGGTGTAATCGCCGGATGCCCGGCTGATCACGACGCCGTCGTACTCCCGCGCCGCGGCGCGCAGCGCCTCCTCGCGGCGCACGGTGTGCTGCAGGCTTCGCGGCCCCTGCACGTGCCCGATGCGCCGGTGCCCGAGTCCGGCCAGGTGCGCGAGAGCGGTTCGCGCGACGTCGTTCTCGTTGACCAGCAGCACGGAACTTCCGGGCATCGCCTCCGCGGTGCCGAAGAAGACCGTGGGAGTGCCCAGCTCCCGCAGCAGTCGCGGGCGCGGGTCCGCCGCCCGCAGATCGGTCACCACCACGCCGTCCACGCGCCGCTCGGCCCACCACCGCTGGTAGGTCGCCAGTTCCGTCGCGGTGTCGGCGACCAGCGCGAGCTGGAGCGACACCCCGTGCTCGGAGAGCGTCTGCTCCAGCCCGGCGACCATCTGCATGAAGAACGGTTCGGTGTGCAGCACTTCGGGCGAGCGGGCCAGCACGATGCCCACGCTGGCCGCGCGGTCGCTGGAGAGCGCACGAGCGGCGCTGCTGGCCCGCCACCCGAGTTCGGCGGCGACTTCGAGGATGCGCTCGCGGGTCTGCGGGGACACGCCACCACGACCGTTGAGCGCGTAGGAGACCGCGGCCTTGGAAACACCGACCTCGCGGGCGATGTCGATGATCGTCGGCCGCTTCAACCCGGCCTCCTCCCCACGCCTCGCCAGAGCTGCCGGATCCCGGCGAGCAATGGTAGCTGGCGGCCCTGCAACCGCACTCGATCAGTCCGATGGTCGTTCGCCGCCTCAACGGCGGGACGCTGTCACCGTCCACCAGCGGCGGACCGGTGCCCGCGGATCCCGTCCAGGAGATAAGCGGTGCGGCGGTCGCAGTCGCTCCGGGAAGGCCACCGGCATGATCGTGGTCACCGGCGGGCTGGGCAGCGCCACCGTCGAGAACCTCCTCGACCGCGTACCCGCGGAGCCCAACAGCGCTGCCGACCGGCTCGCGGGCCACGCCGCCGCCTCAAGCGCTCCCGCGCCGATCGTGACCCGGTCTGCTCCCTGCCCCCTCAGCGCCGCAACGCCTTGCGGGACAACCAGTTCCCGAGGTACTGGGCGGCTTGCACCAGCACGATGATGATCACCACCGCGATCACCGTGACGGTCCAGTCGTAGCGCTGGTAGCCGTAGCTGATGGCGAAGTCGCCGAGCCCGCCGCCGCCGACCGCGCCGGCCACCGCCGTCATGTCCACCACGGCGACGAAGACGAAGGTGTAGCCGAGGATCAGCGGACCCAGCGCCTCCGGCACCAGCAGCGTGGTGATGATCCGCAGCGGGCTCGCGCCCATCGCGCGGGCCGCCTCGATGACGCCCGGGTCGATGGTGACCAGGTTCTGCTCCACGATCCGGGAGATGCCGAAGGTGGCCGCAACGATCAGCGCGAAGGTCGCCGCCGAGGTGCCCAGCGTGGTGCCGACGACCTTGATGGTCAGCGGCCCGATGGCGGTGATGAAGATGATGAACGGGATCGGCCGGATGATGTTCACCAGCACGTTGAGCGCCGTGAACACCAGCCGGTTGGCCAGGATCCCGCCCGCCCTGGTGGTGTAGAGGGCGATGCCGAGCAGCAGGCCGAGCAGCCCGCCGACGAGCATCGTCGCCAGCACCATCCACACGGTCTGGCCGATCGAGGTGAGCAGCACCGGCCCGATGGTCTGCCAGTCGATGGTCACGCGGTCAGCTCCTCGATCTCGGTGGTGCGGCGCAGCTCGGCGATCACCGCGTCCACATCGGACTCCGCGCCGAGCAGTTCCAGGGTCAGCCGCCCCAGCTGCACGCCGCCGAGCTCTTTGAGCCCGCCGTCGACGATCTCGAAGCGCACCTGGTGGCGGCTCACCGCTTCGGAGAGCGCCGCACCGACGCGGCGGTCGTCGCGCAGGTGCGCGGTGATGAGCCGACCGGTGTGCCGGGCTCGGAGCCGGTCGAGGCGCTCGCCGCCGGGCCGGTCGGGCAGCACCGTTTCCACGAACCGGCGGGCGGTCTCGGTCTTGGGCGTGGCGAAGACGTCCAGCACGCTGCCCTGCTCGACGACGCGGCCGGAGTCCAGCACCGCCACCCGGTCGGCGATCTCGCGGACCACCTCCATCTCGTGGGTGATCACCACGATCGTCACGCCGAGCTCGGTGTTGACGCGCTTGAGCAGCCGCAGCACCTCACCGGTGGTCTCCGGGTCGAGCGCGCTGGTGGACTCGTCGGCGAGCAGGATCTTCGGGTTGGTGGCCAGCGCGCGGGCGATGCCCACCCGCTGCTTCTGCCCGCCGGAGAGCTGGTCGGGGTAGCTCCACGCCTTGTCGGCGATGCCGACGAAGTGCAGCAGCTCGGCGACGCGCCGCTGCCTGCTCTCCTTGTCCCAGCCCGCCACCTTCAGCGGGTAGGCGACGTTGCCGAACACCGTCCGGGAGCGCATCAGGTTGAACTGCTGGAAGATCATGCCGATGTCGCGGCGGAGTTCGCGCAGCCGCCGCTCCGGCAGCCCGGTGATGTCGGTGCCGTCGACCAGTAGGCTGCCGGAGCTCACCGGCTCCAGCGCGTTGATCAGCCGGACCAGGGTGCTCTTGCCCGCTCCGGAGTAGCCGATGACCGCGAACACGTCGCCGGCCTCGATGGAGAGGTCGATCCCGGTCAGCGCGGTCACCGACCGCGCTCCGGTGCCGAAGGTCTTGCCGACCTGCCGGAACTCGACGATCGGGGTCACTTCGCGCCCCGCACGGTCTCGGTCAGCCCGGCCAGGATGCCTTCCAGCTCGGCCTGCGTGCGGTCGACGCTCACCGAGGTGCCCTTGGAGTCGGCGAGGACCTGGTCGGCGACGCGCTTGTCCCGGTAGAGCTCCACGAGCTCGTGGTAGACCGGGTTGTCCTTGTCCTCGGCGCGGGTGACGAAGACGTTGATGTAGGGCGCCGCGTCGGGGCTGTTCGGGTCGTCGCCGAACAGCGCCGCGCTCGGGTCGAGGTCGGCGTCGAGGGCGAAGTTGTTGTTCACGATCGCCCCGTCCACCGACGGCAGCGAGGCCACGGTCTGCGCGGCGTCCACCGGGACCACGGTCACCTTCGACGCGGCGGTGTCGATGTCGGCCGGGGTGGACAGCACGGTGCCGCCGCCCTTGAGCTTGATCAGCCCGGCCTGCTGGAGCACCAGCAGTGCGCGCGCCTGGTTGGTCTTGTCGTTGGGCACCGCCACGGTGCCGCCCTGCGGGATGGCGGCGACGTCGGTGTGCTTCTGCGAGTACAGGCTCAGCGGCACCACGTAGCTGGAGCCGATCGGCGTGAGCGTGTCGTCGTTGGACACGTCGTAGTTGGCCAGGAACAGCACGTGCTGGAAGAGGTTGAGGTCGATCTGCCGCTGCGACAGCGCCGGGTTGGCCTGGTGGTAGTCGCTGAAGTTGACCGTTTCCAGGTCGATTCCCCGCTCGGCGGCGAGCTCCTTGTAGGTCTTCCAGTACTCCTTGCTGGCGTCGGTGACGCCGATGCGCACCTTGGTCCGCCCGGCGGCGGTGTCGTCGGATCCGGAGTTGACCGCGTAGAGCACAGCGGCCACCACCGCGATCAGGACGACGGCGATCACCGCCACCGCACCCCCGCGCCGGCGCGGTTTCTCCGGCAGTCCCAGATCGGCGGGAGTGGCGTCGTTGTCGGACATGGCAGGCCCTTTCAGGTGTCGATCACTTCGCGGACACCTTGCAGCACCGGGTCGGCCTGCCCGAAATCGTTTCAGGATCTGGGTGGAAACGGCGCGATTTGCCGTTCGGCCCCCGGTTGTGGTAGCGCGATCATCAACCATCTGGCGGATTGTCCAGACCATTTGACGCGGTGTTGGGTTGTCCCACGATCGCGACCGGTTTGTCCGCTGCGACGGCCTGGCCCGCGACGCCCCCGACCCTGGAGGAGGAGAGTTGATCCGCTCCGTTCTCGGCCTCGCCGGCGCCGCGCTGCTGGCGGCCGGCGCGTCCGCTCCGGCGACCGCCGACCCGGACTCCCCGCTGCCCCAGATCACCCCGCAGCCGCAGCAGGTCGTGCAGCTCGGCGACGACGTGCCGGTCCCCGAGCGGGTTTCGGTGGTGGCCGACCGCGAGGTCAGCCAGCCGACCCGCGATCTGCTCGTCGCGGTGCTGCGCGGGGCGGGCGCCGAGGAAGTGGACGTCGTCGACGCCGGCCAGCAGCCGGATGCGCCGCTGGTGGTGCGGGTGGGCGGCATCGCCACCGACGACATCGCGCGCGGGCTCCAGGACGCCGGCGTCGAGGTGCCGCCCGACCTGCCCGCCGAGGGCTACGCGCTGGCCGCCAAGGACGGCGCGGTCGTGCTCGGCGGCGCCGACTCCGACGGCGTCTACTACTCCGCGCAGACGCTGCGCCAGCTGGTGCGCGACCACGGGATCGCCGGGGCCGGGGTCGTCGACCACCCGCTGATGCCGCTGCGCGGCACCATCGAAGGCTTCTTCGGCAGCCCGTGGACGCACGAGGAGCGCCTGGACCAGCTCGCCTTCTACGGCGACGTGAAGATGAACACCTACATCTACGCGCCGAAGGACGACCCCTACCACCGGGAGCAGTGGCGCGACCCGTACCCGGCGGACAAGCTCGCCGAACTCGCCGAGCTGATCGCGCAGAGCGACGCCCACCACGTCAAGTTCACCTTCGCCCTCTCCCCCGGGCTGTCCATCTGCTACACCAGCGAGCAGGACTGGCAGGCGCTGATCGCCAAGCTGCAGGCGATGTACGACCTTGGCGTGCGCGCGTTCTCGCTGCCGCTGGACGACATCGACTACAACGAGTGGCACTGCGCCGGTGACGAGGCGAAGTACGGCGCGCCGTCGCAGCAGGCGGCGGGGCAGGCGCAGGTGGACCTGCTCAACCGGATCCAGCGCGAGTTCATCGACACCCACGAGGGCGCGAAGCCGCTGCAGACGGTGCCCACCGACTACTCCGACACCGCCGACAGCCCGTACAAGAAGACGATTCGCGAGCAGCTCGACCCGGCGGTGGTGATGATGTGGACCGGCGTCGGGGTGGTCCCGCCGGAGATCACCGTGCCGCAGGCCGAGGAGGCCGCCAAGGTGTGGGGCCGCAAGGTGTTCGTGTGGGACAACTACCCGGTCAACGACTTCGGCGCGACGGCGGGGCGGCTGCTGCTCGCGCCGTACGCCGAGCGGGAGTCCGGGCTGCACGAGCAGCTGGCCGGCATCGTGCTCAACCCGATGAACCAGGCCTCGGCGAGCAAGGTCGCCGAGTTCGGCGCGGCCGACTTCTCCTGGAACGACACCGGGTACGACGCGAACCGGGCCTGGCGGGAGGCTGCCCGCTACCTGGCCGGTGGTGATGCGGCGACCACCGAGGCGCTGCTGGCGTTCTTCGACTTGGAACACCTCTCGCCGACCCTGGAGGGCGAGATCTGGCAGCCGCAGGCTCCGGAGCTGGCGCGCAGGCTCGAGGAGTTCCGCGCGAAGTGGGCCGAGGACAAGGGCGCGGCGATCGAGGCCCTGCGGCCCTACGCCGAGCTGATCGCCGCGGCACCGCAGCGGATCCGCGACGGCGTGGCCGATCCGGGATTCGTCGCCGATGCCGCGCCGTGGCTGGAGGCCACCGACCTGTGGGGTCCGGCGCTGCTGGCCAGCCTGAACGGCCTGCAGTCCCGGGTGGACGGTGACGAGGCCGCCGCGGAGAAGGCGTTCGCCGAGGCCGCCGAGCTGGCGCGTCAGGCGAGCGAGATCCGCACCATCCCCGGCGAGACGCGCCCGGAGGGGCCGATCAAGGTCGGTGACGGGGTGCTGGACACCTTCATCGCCGGCGCGCCTGATCTGCGCTGAACCGGGTTCACTCCCCCGGCGACGCGTGTTCGTCCGGCGCAGCCAACATGCGCCGGACGAACACGTCGTCGCGCCCGTGCGGCGAGGCGATCCAGCGTGCGAGCGCGTCCGCGTCGCCGTGCGAGATCAGCCTCCGCCGGACCCGCAGGTGCAGGCCGTCGCGCAACGCCTCGATCCCGGCCGCCCGCGAGGCGGGCAGCAGCGGTGCGGGGTAGCCGTCGAGCGCCTCGCCGCCGGTGCGCTCGGCCAGACTCCGCTCCAGTTCGAGGAAGTCCGCCGAGACGCGGCCGACCAGCCGGTAGGGATCCGAGCGCAGCCGGTAGCCGAGGACGCGGCGCAGCCGGGTCATCTCGGCGCGAACGGTGACGGCCTTGCCGTTGGGGCCGTAGGCCTGCCGGGCCATCTCCTCGGCGCCCATCCCGCCGGGGTGAGCCGCCAGCAGCACGACGAGCTCGCTGTGGCGCAAGCTGAGTTCGTGAGGCACGCCGTCGACGTGCACCAGGGCCCGACCGCGTCCGAGCGCTTGCACCCGCAGCAGTTCTCCGCCGCGATCCGGGTGGTGCACACCGTGCACCGCGAACGGCCCGGACGGGGAGAGCCGTTCGACGACCACGCGCTGGCCGTCCGGCAGCGTCATCGGACCGTCCTTCTCCAGACCCGCCGCCCACTGCGGCAGGAGCCATCCCGCGGGTGTCGTGTGCAGCACTCGTCCGTCCGCACCGACCAGTGCGCTGCGGACTCCGCTGCGGCGCAGGACGTGATCGACGTAGCGCGCCCGGACCTCGTCGTCGCGCTGCCGGGTCTGTTCGCCGAGCTGCGCTCCGGCCAACCTGGCCGCGGCCGCGACCAACGGCATGGCCAGCGCGTTCGCCGACGCGACCGGGTAGGTCACGTCGACGGTGCCGACCGTCGCGCCGGTGACCGGGTCCACGATCGGCGCGGCCGAGCAGTTGAAGTCCGCGGCCACGGACAGGTAGTGCTCCGGACCGCGGACCTGGAACGGCCGCCCCAGCGCCAGCGCGGTGCCCACTCCGCTGGTGCCGACCTGTTCCTCGTTCCACAGCGCGCCGGGGACCAAGCGCGCTCGCTCGGCGTTCCTCCTGGTGGCCGGGTCGCCCACCACCCGCAGCAGCCGCCCGGCCGGATCGCTGATGAAGACCAGGTGGCCGGTCTGGGTGGCCGCGTCGCCGATGGTGCGCAGCAGCGTCGGCCAGACGTCGGCCAGCCGGTGCTGCCGGGTCAGCTCGCCGACCAGGTCCGCGGCAGGCTCGACCGGGGGCAGCGACCGGTCGGGATGCACGCCCCTCTTGCGGGCGCGATCCCACGACGCGCGCACCTCGGGGCGTACCTGCGCTGAGGTGCCGCCGCTCAGCGCGTTCTCGCGGGCGGCCGCCAGCCGTCGAGTCGTCTCATCCATGTCGAGGACGAGAAAGGTATCCCCGGTTGCAACGCCGGTGCAACGCGCGCGGACGTCTTGGCCGGCGCGGGAGCGGTGCCGCACAGTCGGTGCGAGCTGAGGCCCGACTCTTGGAGGACGACCGTGGCGTACCTGGAACTGCCGGACGGCTTGCCGCTCTACTACGAGGACAGCGGTTCGGGACCTGCCGTGGTGCTCATCCACGGATGGACCATGAACAGCACGTTCTGGCAGCAGAACGTGGCCGCGCTCAGCGCGCAGAACCGCGTGATCACGCTCGACCTGCGCGGGCACGGCCTGTCCGGGAAGACCGATGACGGGCACACCCTCGCCCAGTACGCTCGCGACGTCCACCACCTGCTGCAGCACCTGGAGCTGCGCGACGTGTGCCTGGTGGGCTGGTCGATGGGCACCGCGGTCATCCTGTCCTACGTCCGGCAATTCGGTTGCGGATCGCTGCGCTCAGCGGCCTTCATCGACCAGTCGCCGCGCTTCCTCGACGCCGACGACTGGCAGTTCCCGCTGTTCGGCGAGTACACCGCGGTGGATCTCGCGGTGTTCGCCCAGGGCTTCCAGCACGCCCGGCCCAGCGTCGTCAAGCCGTTCATCGCCGCGTGCTTCGCCGAAACCCCGCCGGCGGAGGTGATCGACGCCGTCTACGCCGAGACCGCGAAGACGCCGTCCTCGGCAGCGCTGGCGGTGTGGTACGACATGGCCTACGCCGATCTGCGGCCGGTGCTCCCCGAGGTCACCGTTCCGACGCTGCTGATGTACGGCGCGCGCAGCAAGGTCTTCCCCGGCGAGCTCGACCGCTGGCTGGCCGAACAGCTGCCGCAGGCGAAGGTCGCCCGCTTCGGCGGCAGCGGGCACGCCCCGTTCAGCGAGGAACCCGACTCGTTCAACGAGACGCTCGGTTCCTTCCTCCGGTCCTGAGCTCCGCGCCCGGGCCCCGCACCTCGGGCCCGGGCCGCTCGGCGGTCAACGGCCGCTCGGCAGCAGGTCGGTGACCAGTCTCCCGACCTGGTCGGCTTCGATCAGGAAGCCGTCGTGGCCGTGCGGTGAGGCGATCGTGCCGAACCCGGCACCCGGGATCGACTCGGCCAGCTGCCGCTGCTGCTCCAGCGGGAACAGCCGGTCGCTGTCCACGCCCGCGACGAGGGTGCGGGCCGCGATGCGACGCAGTGCGGCTTCCACTCCGCCCCGGCCGCGTCCCACGTCGTGGCCGGACATCGCCCGCGCGAGCACCACGTAGCTCGCCGCGTCGAACCGGCGAGCCAGCTTGTCGGCGTGGTGGTCCAAATAGGACTCGACGGCGTACCTTCCGCCGCGCCACGGATGTTCGCCGTCCTGGTGCTCGGTGCCGAAGCGCTGCTCCAGCTCGCGCGGGCTGCGGTAGGTGATGTGCGCGATCCGCCGGGCCACTCCCAGCCCGGCGTGCGGGCCGCGGCCGTCGGGCAGGTCGTGGTAGTGGCCGTCGAGCCAGTCCGGATCGGTGCGGATCGCCTCGATCTGCGCCCCGGACCAGGCGATCTGCTCCGCGGAGGCCACCGCGCAGCAGCTCAGCAGCAGCGCCGCCGCCACCCGCTCCGGGTGGCCCGCGGCCCACTCCAGCGCCCGCATCCCGCCGAACGAGCCGCCGAGCACCGCCGCCCACCGCCGGATGCCGAGCGCGTCGGCCAGATGCGCTTCCGCCTGCACCGCGTCCCGCACCGTGATCGCCGGGAACCGCCCGCCCCACGGCCGCCCGTCGGGCGCCGCGGACGCCGGCCCGGTGCTCCCCTGGCAACCGCCCAGGACGTTCGGCGCGATCACGAACCAGCGGTCGGTGTCCAGCGCCCGCCCCGGCCCGACCAGCGCGTCCCACCAGCCGCGGCTGGGGTGCCCGGCGCCGGCCGGTCCCGCCACGTGGCTGTCGCCGGTCAGCGCGTGCAGCACCAGCACGGCGTTGGAGGCCTCCGGGTCGAGCTCTCCCCAGGTCTCGTAAGCGAGATCCACCTGCGGGAGAACGCCTCCCGCCTCCAGCACCAGCGGGCCGGGCAGCCGGAACCAGCTGCGCCGGCCGACCGGGTCGCCCGCCCGCCACGCACCGGTGGCGGGCGGACGACCGTGCGTCCGGGTCATCGCTCCAGCTCGGCCTTTGCCGCGCGGAAACCGGCTTCCAGGTCGGCCTGGAGATCGGCCACCGCCTCGATGCCCACCGACAACCGCACCAGGCCCGGGCTCACCCCGGCCAACCGCTGCTCCTGCTCGGTGAGCTGGCTGTGCGTGGTGCTCGCCGGGTGCGCGATGAGGCTGCGCACGTCACCGATGTTCACCAGGTGGCTGAACAGCTGGACGCCGTCGACGAACGCGCGCCCGGCGTCGACTCCGCCGCGCAGCTCGAACGAGACGATCGCGCCCGCCCCGCCCGGCAGGTACTGCTGACCGAGCTCGTACCACTCGCTGCTGGGAAGTCCCGCGTAGTGCACGGTTTCGACCTCGTCGCGGGTGCTCAGCCACTCGGCGAGCTGCTGGGCGTTGCTGACGTGCCGCTCGATGCGCAGCGACAGCGTCTCCAGGCCCTGCAGCAGCAGGAAGGCGTTGAACGGCGAGATGGCCGGGCCGATGTCGCGCAGGCCCTGCACCCGCAGCTTCGCCGCGAAGGCGCCGTGGCCCAGGGCCGGCCAGTACCGCAGGCCGTTGTAGCTGGGGTCCGGCTCGACGAAACCGGGGAACCGCTCGCCGTTCGCGCCGAAGTCGAAGGTGCCGCCGTCCACCACGATGCCGCCGACCGCCGCGCCGTGCCCGCCCAGGTACTTCGTCGCCGAGTGCACCACGATGTCCGCGCCGTGCTCGATCGGGCGCAGCAGGAACGGCGTCGTCACCGTGTTGTCGACGACCAGCGGCACGCCGACCTCGTGCGCGACCTCGGCCACCGCCCGCACGTCCAGCACGTTCGATCGCGGGTTGCCCAGCGATTCGCCGAAGAACAGCTTGGTGTTCGGCCGCGCGGCGGCCCGCCACGCCTCGATGTCGTCGGGGTCCTCGACGAAGCTGACCTCGATGCCCAGCTTCGGCAGCGTGTGCCGGAACAGGTTGTGGGTGCCGCCGTAGAGCGCCGAGCTGGCCACCAGGTGGTCGCCCGCCTGCGCGAGGGTGAGCACGGTCAGCGTCTCGGCCGCTTGGCCGGAGGCCAGCGCCACCGCCGCCACACCGCCTTCCAGCGCGGCCACCCGCTCCTCCAGGACCGCCTGGGTGGGGTTGTTGATCCGGGTGTAGATGTTGCCGGGTTCGCTGAGGTTGAACAGGTTCGCCGCGTGCTCGGTGTCGCGGAAGACGAACGAGGTGGTCTGGTAGATCGGCACGGCGCGGGCCCCGGTGGTGGGGTCGGGTTCCGCCCCGGCGTGCACCTGGAGGGTGTCGAAGGACCACGCGGAACGGTCGGTGGAAGCGCTCACGGAATGTCTCCTGGATCGAGGACGTGGATCGGCGCGGGCATGCGCGCTCGCGCCTGCGGTGCGGCACCGCGGGCGTGCGGGAACGGGCGGTCAGGCCGCCGGTGGGAGGAGAACTGCGCTCATCGCGCGCAGCGGAGGATCAACACGCCGAAGCGGTCACGCGCAGGAGGTCGACGTGGCGACGGGCAACCAAGCGGATCACGCCCGGGAGACTAGCGAGGAGTCCACTGCGCGCGAAACCCCGTCCACGATCCGGGAAACCGGTTCACGCGGCGGCCAGCGCCGCGGCGGTGGTCTCGGCGGTCCGCCTGCCCCACCTGCCGGTGGTGCACGACCCGATCACGCCGATGAGCAGGCCGCAGCCCGCCACGATCCACCACGCGGGGCGGCTGGCTTCGCCGAACCCGGTCTCCTCCAGCTGGACGGCCACCACCGCGGGCAGCACGGCGGCGCCGAGCGAGGCGCCGATCTGACGGCTGGTGGAGGCCACGGCAGCGGCGACCCCGGCTCGCGCGGTCGGCAGCCCGGCGACCGCGGTCGCGGTGACCGGCGCGTTGAGCATGCCGAAACCGAGCCCGAACAGCGCATAACCCGCGAGCAGCCACGGAAGTGGCGTGTCGTCGTCGAGACCGGCGAGCACCACGCCGCTCAGCGCGATGCCCGCGCCGCTGAGCACCAGCGGGATCCGGGGCCCGCGAACACCGACCAGCCGTGCGGCGACGGGCGCGCACAGGAAGGCCGGCGCGGCCATCGGCAGGGTCAGCAAACCGGCCTCCAGCGCGGAGAAATCGCGCACGTCCTGCAGGTAGAGGGAGTTGAGGAACAGGAAGCCGGACAGCGCGGCGAATCCGCACAGCGCGATGACCGTGGCACCGGACATCGGTGCGCTGGCGAACAACCGCAGGTCCAGCAGCGGCTGCTCGCGGCGCTTCTCGTGGCGCACGAAGACGGCGATCGCCAGCGCGCTGAGCAGGAAGCAGCCCAGCGTCGCGGGCGCGGTCCAGCCGCCGTGCGGGCCCTCGATGATCCCGAAGACCAGGCTCGCCAGCGCGACGATGACCAGCAGCTGCCCGGCCGGGTCGAAGCGGCGCGGCCGGGGAGATCTGGATTCGGGCACGAACCGGGCGGTGAGCACCAGCGCGGCGATGCCCGCCGGGATGTTGATCCAGAAGATCGACCGCCAGCCGGTGCTGTCCACCAGCAGCCCGCCGGTCACCGGGCCGACCGCCATGCTCAGGCCGACGACGCTGCTCCAGATCCCGATGGCCCTGGCCCGCTCCCGCGCGTCGGGGAAGGTGTTGACGATGATCGACAGCGCCACCGGGTTGAGCATCGAAGCGCCGATCGCCTGCAGGACGCGGAACCCGATGAGCCAGCCCGCGGTGGGCGCGATGCCGCACAGCAGGGACGCGGTGGTGAACACGACCAGCCCGAGCCGGAAGACGCGGCGGCGGCCGAATCGGTCGGCGACGGAACCGGCGAGCAGCAGCAGCGACGCCAGCACCACCGCGTAGGCATCGATCGTCCACTGCAGACCGGACAGCGGCGCGTCCAGCTCGTCCTCGATCGCGGGCAGCGCCAGGTTCACGATCGTGGTGTCCAGCGACACCAGGAACAGGCTGAAGCAGCAGATCCCCAGCACCAGGGATCGGCGGTGCGGCACGGACATGATCACCTCGGTCGGTACGCGGTCGGGCAGGCGGGGCCGCCCGGCCCCGGAGCAGATCGCCACCGGGGTCGGGCGCCGGCTCACCTGGACAGGGCGCGGTGCGGCGCGGGCTGGCCGAGGCGCTGGTGGAGCAGTCCGGCGTGGTGCACGACGAGCGGGTCCAGGTGGTTGCGCGCGTCGACGACGTACCTGCCGCTGATCTGCCCGGCGATCCGCTCCCAGTCCAGTTCCCGGAACTCCGGCCACTCGGTCAGCAGCACCAGCGCCGACGCGCCCGCCGCCGCCGCGTACGCCGAATCCACCACGCGGATCCCGGCCACCGCGCCGGGCATGCTCGGGTCGTAGCCGACCAGCTCGGCGCCCTCGGCGGCCAGCAGCTCGGCGATGGCCAGCGCGGGCGAATCGCGCAGGTCGTCGGTGCCCGCCTTGAACGTCAGCCCGAGCAGTCCCACCCGGGTACCGGCCAGCCGGCCGCCCACCGCCTGCCGGACCTTGCCCACCACCAGCCGCTGCTGCCGCGCGTTGGTGTCGATCGCGGCGCGCAGCAGCGGGAAGTCGGAGCCGATCACCGCCGCCGAGCGCAGCAGCGCGTGGGCGTCCTTCGGGAAGCACGATCCGCCCCAGCCCGGGCCGGGCCGCAGGAACGCGGTGCCGATCCGCTGGTCGTAGCCCATCCCCCTGGTCACGTCGTTGACGTCGGCGCCCATCCGCTCGCACAGCTCGGCGATCGAGTTCACGAAGGACAGCCGGGTCGCCAGGTAGCAGTTGGCCGCGTACTTGATCATCTCCGAGCTGGCCGGATCGGTCAGCAGGATGGGCGCGTTGAGCGCCTCGTACAGCGCGGCGACGCGCTTGGCGGCGTCCAGGTCGGCCGAACCGATCACGATCCGGTCCGGGTTCAGGAAGTCGTGCACCGCGGAGCCCTCGCGCAGGAACTCCGGGTTGGACGCCACCGCGACATCGGACCTGCCGAGCAGTTCGCCGACGCGGGCCGCCGTGCCCACCGGCACGGTCGATTTGTTCACCACGACCGAATCAGGTGGTAGCGGATCCCTCAGCTCCGCCACGGCGGCCTCCAGCGCGGCCAGCTTCGCCGCCCCGTCCGGTCCCATCGGCGTCGGCACGCAGAGGAACACCACTTCGGCGCCCGGCGCCGCCTCGCCCGCCCCCACCACGAACCGCAACCGGCCCTCCGCCAGACCGGCCCCCACCAGCTCGGCCATCCCCGGTTCCCGGATCGTCACCTCGCCCCGGGACAGCGCCCGCACCTTCGCCGGATCGATGTCCGCGCACACCACCCGGTGCCCCAGCGACGCCAGGCACGCCGCCGTCGTCAGGCCGACGTAACCGGCGCCGATCACCGCGATCTTGACCCCACTCACCACGTTCATCCCCTTCACTTCGAACCGTCCGCGCCACCGGGGAGATCCGGTGGCGCGGACGTCACGCTGCCGAACACCGCCCGGCCGGAGCCGGGCGCTGACTGGTCCTCGCACCGGTCCCCGGACGCCGGGGCCGGCGGTGCTACGCCCCGTGCGGGAGCGCGCGGATGCCCTCGAACGGGGTGTCCTCGTCCAGGTAGTCCACGGTTTCGAACAGCCCGACCGCGTGCATCGGGAACCGGGCACCGGCCTCGGCGACGAAGATGCACGGCAGCACCCGCTTGCGCTCCGCGGCACCGGCCTCGCCGCTCTTGCGGATGTGCTTGTGGGTGTGGATCAGGATCGGCATGAAACCGCCGCCGAGGAACGTGCCCTGCTGCAGGATCGCGCCACCGACGCAGTCGATCACCAGGCCCTTGCCGAGGATGGAATCGCGTCCCTGGTAGTAGAAGGACGGATCCGACATCGTGCCGTGCTCCACGTGGAAGACCCCGGCGGCCAGGCCGATGATGGAGCGACCGCTGATCCGCAGCACCGATCGGTAGAAGTCGACCAGCACCGGCCGGATCCGGGCGTCCGGGAGCTTGAACTCCGGGCCCAGCAGCACGATGCGCATCAGCTCGGCCAGCGTCAGGTCGGAACCGGCCGGGCTGGGGAACTCCTGGTCCCACGGCACCAGGTAGTCCGCGGGGGCGATCAGGTCCGAGCCGACGTCCTCGGCGATCAGCCGCTCGGCCTCCGTGGCCGGGGCGGCCACCTGCTCGCCGCGGCCGAGGATCCGGCTGGCGATCAGGTACCGGCTCTCCTCGGTCTTCAGCTCGCTCGCGGTGCGGATGAGGGCGATGCGGGCCTCGGCGGTGTCCGGGATGTCGAAGAGGTGGTCGATGCCGTCGGTCGGCACGTCGATCTTGGCCTTGGTGGTGCGCATCGGCAGCGCGCTGTAGGAGTCCACCACCTCGGCCAGCGGGCCGGCGAAGTCCCCGACGCCGATCCGCACCAGTTCGGCCGCGGCCAAGCCGCGGTAGTCGTAGGGCACCGACGGCGAGGTGGACAGCACGCTCTCGGCGAGCAGCCGCCGGTAGCGCTCGTCGTCCAGCGTCGTCTCGGCCAGCTCCAGCGACAGGTACGGCGAGTTCTCGCCGGGCCCGTGGATCCAGCTGGTGGCGAAGGGCGCCTCGAACCGGCACGCCTTCGCGAACAGCTCGTACGCCTCGTCGTCGTTCTTGACCCGGCCGGCGATCTGCTCCCGGCCCGCTGCCTTGTCGATGACTTCCCCGACCATGTCCGGGGCCAGTCGCAGCAGCCTTGCGTACTCCTCGATGCTCTGCATCACGCACTCCCAAATCGGGCGAGTTCCTCGCCGTTTCCTGGTAATCCGTCCTGCAACTCGGGTTCGACCGGCCAGGCGAAGCTGCCGGTCGCCGCGGTCAGGCCGAGCGCGGCCATCAGCCGGTGCTCGGCCAGCCGAAGCACCGCGGTGCCCTCGTCGGCACCGCACAAGAAGTCCAGTTGTGCCTGCAACGCCTCCTCGAAGTGGTTCCCGGAGACGGTGACCCGCTGCTGCGAGCCGGCGTCCCGGACGTGCACGGTGTGCTCGTTCTTGTAGTCGGCGGCGACGCCGTAGCTCGGCTCGAAGACCAGCGTCACGTGCTTGCCGGAGACGAGTTCGACATCGGCGAAGCGGTACCGCAGCTCGGCGCTGAACGGGATGATCGACCTGGCCAGGTAGCGCTTCGCGGTGCTCGCGGAGAACGCGAACCCGGCCAGCCCGGCGAACCCGATCGCCCCGCCCGAGGAGGTGTAGAGCTCCACCTCCGGCAGCTCGGGAACCGCCGTGCGCACCCGCATCTCCGGTGTCACCAGCGCCGGATTCGTCCGCAGGTACCGCTCGTAGTGCTCGGCGGGCAGGATCGCGCGCAGGATGCTCAGCATGTGGAAGCACTCGTAGCCGGCCTCGCCGTACTGCGTGTCGACGAACCTGCCGTTGGCGACGTCCAGCACGCGGTTCTTGGTGAACTCGATGGTGATCTTCCTGATCGGGTCGCCCGCGGCGGCCCGGTGCACCGATTCCGCGAACCGTCGCACCACCCGGCTGTGCGCGTAGACGTCGTTGACCACGATCCGGGCACGCGGGTGCCGCCGGACCAGGTCGACCAGGTCGCCGAGCTCGGCCGGGTAGCAGGCCGGTTTCTCCAGCAATATCCGGGCGTTCGGCTGGCACCGCAGGATCTCCGTCACCACCGCCAGGTGCGCCGCCGTCGGCGTGGCCACCACCCAGGCGTCCACATCGGACCGCTCAGGCACATCGGCCACCCGGTCGTGATCCGCTCCTTCCTTCCGGTCCACTGTGGTGATCCGGTGGCCCGCCCTGCCGAAGCAGGCGACGTGGCGCGCACCGATCACCCCGATGCCCACGATCACGATGTTCATGCCAACCTGCCCAGCTCCCGGACGCGCTCGCCGTTCTTCAGCGCGTGATTGGCGGCGGCGGTCCCGGCCGCCCGGCCCAGCACGGCACCAGCCATCAGCCCGGTGCCGCCCGGGTAGCCCTGGTCGTAGAGCCCGCCGACGATCACACCGGCGGCGTAGAGACCGCTGATCGGCTTGCCGTCGCCGCGCACTTCGGCGTTGGTGCTCACCGACAGCCCGCCGTAGGTGAACGTCAGCCCGCACACCACCGGGACGAACAGGAACGGCGGGGTGTCCAGCCGCTTCGGCGTGCGCGCGGCGTCATCGCGGTCGGCGGGCAGGAATTCGGTGTCCGAGCTGTTGAGCCTGCGGACCTCCTCGGCGAGGTTGCCGGCGTCGATGGACAGCCGCTGGGCGCCCTCCTCGACGGTCCGGGTGATCACCGACGCCGGATCGCTGAGGTAGCCCTGCGGCAGCTTCCCCGATTCGACGACCTTGCCGTCGAAGACCTGGAAGGCGATCTGCCCCGGCTGGTCCAGGATCCGCTGCCCCAGCGAGACGTAGCTCAGCTGGCTGTGGTCGCCGGACTCGTCGAAGAACCGGCGCCCGTCCCGGTTGACCACGATCCCGCGCGGGAACGCGTAGCGCGTCAGGCCGTGGGACTCCCGCATCCGCCCCGGCATCATGTAGTCGGGCAGCGCGGTGCCCTGCGGCGTGGTGTGGGTCTGCTGCCAGTTGCCCGCCGCGTCCGCACCGAGCGCGATGGCCGCCTCCAGCGGTTCGCCCTTGTTGTACGGCACGCCGCGCAGCTTCACCTCGCGCCACTGCGCGCCGAGGTGCCGCTCGCGCATCCGCGCGCTGCCCTCGAACCCGCCGGAGGCCAGCACCAGCGCGTCGCAGACCACCGGGAACACCGGGCCGGTTCCGCGCAGCAGGTAGCGCCCGCCGGAGACCCTCTCGATCTCGGTGGCCGTGCTGTCGTAGCAGACCGTGCCGCCGAGGCGCTCGAACTCCGCGAAGTTGCGGGCCTGCAGTGCCTCGCCACCGCCGTCGAAGACCACCGGGAAGTCACCGGGTAGCGGGTTCGGCCGCGGCACCCAGCGGTGCCCGAAGCCGCGCATCCAGGTGATCGCGCTGGTGGACCGGCGGATGATCGACTCGATGAGCGTGGTGTCCACCTGGTCGCCGGAGGTCCGCAGCCAGTCGGCCAGGTAGTCCTCGTCGGAGTACCCCGCCGGGTCGGCCGGGAGTTCGGCGATCCGCGCGTCGTCCGGGTCCCGCATCAGGTCGGCCAGGAACGCGCGGTCCCGCCAGGAGAAGCGCATGGTCCGCGTCAGCGAGCTGTTCCCGCCGCGGAACTCCCTTGGCGCGGCGTCGAGCACCGCGACCGAGTCCGCCCCGGCCTGCAGCGCCGCGATGCCCGCGCACAGACCCGCATTGCCGGCACCGACGATGACGACCTGCCACTGCCGTTGGCCTTTCCTTCGGCTATGCATCCACCACTCCCCTGAGAGTCGGCCCTGCCCCGCAGGAGTTCGCCCACCGCCGGTCGAGGCGGCCCCGCGACCGGGCTTGCGAACTCGGTGAAAAGCTATGCGCAGCGCGCACAAACCGAATCAAATCGGCGCACAACTCCGGCACAAGCGCACTGGTGGGCACGTGAAAGGGCCCGGCCGGTGCGCTGTTCGCGCTCCGGCCGGGCCTCGTCCACCCCGGACTGGAACCGGCTACCCGGGCAGGTCGTTCAGCCCCGGGCTCCGCTCCTTGCTCGCCGCCGAACCGCGGTGGTCGTTGATCCGCTGGAAGATCGCGTGCGCCTGGCGGACCGCGGCCAGCGCCCGCTGGTGGTTGCCCTGCCTGGCGCACAGATCGCCGAGCCGCTGCAGCGCGTTGGCCGTGCAGTGCTCGTCCTCCAGCTCGCCGAGGATCCGCACCGCGGGTTCCAGGCAGCTCATGGCCGCCTGGAAGTCGTTTGCCGCGGTGTGCAGCCTGCCCAGCTCGGCGAGCGTCTTGCCCTCCCGGTGGCGGTCGCCTGCCGAACGCGAGACGCGCAGCGAATCGGTGAGCCAGCGCTCGGCTTCGGCTTGGTCGCCGAGCACGAGGTAGGTCCGGCCGATCGCCTCCCGGACGAACGCCTCGGCGTGCTTGTCACCGGACTGCTGGAAGACCACCAGCGCGCGGCGGAGCCTGCGCTGCGCCATGTGCGGCCGCCCGCAGCGCCGCTCCACCGCGGCCAGCCCGCAGAGCGCGAACGCCTCGCCGACGGCATCGCCGGTCTGCCGGAACAGCGCGTGGGATTCGGCGAACAACCGCCGGGCCCCGCCCTGGTCGTCCAGCAGGTGGTGGACCTGCGCCAGACCGCGCAGCAGGGTCGCCCTGGTGCGCGGGGCCGGTTCCGTGCTCAGCGCGATCTCGTGCGTCCGGCGCCAGGCGCCGTAGTGCGAGCGGAAGTCGAAGTACTGGGCCAGCGAGATCGCCAGCGAGCAAGCCAGATCCGGCGATCCCTCGGCCACCGCGAGGTGCACCGCGTCGATGAGCGAGTCCTGCTCGGCGTCGAGCCAGGTCACCGGGGCGCGGTCGATGCGGTCGAGCACCGACCGCTCGGGGCGCCAGTGGGCCACTCCGGTGGGCACCGGCCGGAAGATGCTCACCGGGAGCCCGGCCGAAGCGTGCGTGGTGGCCAGCAGCCACCCGCTGAGCACCCGGTCGATGGCCGCGCGCCGGAGCTGCGCGGGCTCGGATTCCGCCGCGTTGCGCGCGTAGCACCGGACCAGGTCGTGCATCCGGTACCGCGGTCGGCCCAGCACGTCGGTGCCGGTCAGCTCCAGCAGGTTGCCGTCGAGCAGCACGTCCACCCACCGCGCCGAGCCCCGGTCGACCAGGGCGTCGATCGACCACTCCGGCACCGAACCTGGACCCAGCAGGCCGATCAGCCGGAACGCGCGCGCCGCCGCCGGCGGCAGCTGGCGGTAGCTGAGGTCGAAGCTGGCCTGCACCGCGAGTTCGCCGGTGCGCAGTTCGACGAGCCGCCGCCGCTCGTTCTCCAGGCGTTGCTCCAGCACCTCCAGCGGCCAGCCGCGGCGGCCGACGAGCCGGGCACCGGCGATCCGGATGGCCAGCGGGAGGTAGCCGCAGGCGCGCAGGATCGCCGCGGCCGAGGCCTCTTCCAGCTGGACGCGCTCGGCGCCCGCGATCTTGCAGAGCAGGGCGTGCGCACTCGCCGGGGAGAGCACGTCGAGCTCGATCTGCTTGGCGCCGGGCAGTTCGGCCATCCGGCACCGCGAGGTCACCACCACGGCCCAGTCGCTGGCCGGCAGCAGCGGCTGGACCTGCGCCGCGCTGGCCGCGTCGTCGAACAGCACCAGCATCCGGCGCTGCGCGGCCAGCGACCGGTACAGCGCCGTGCGGTCCTCGATCCGCTCCGGCAGCGCCGCGCCGTCGACGCCGAGCGAGCGCAGGAGATCGGCCAGCGCGTCGGCCGGTTCGCGGGGCTTTCCCGAGGTGCCCGCGAGATCCACGTGCAGCTGGCCGTCGGGGAAGCCCTCCTGCAGGAGGTGGGCGACGTGGACCGCCAGCGCCGTCTTGCCGACGCCGGGCGGCCCCACCACGCTGGCCACCGTCGGCGCGCCGGTCCGCGCCGGCCTCGTGCTGGACAGGGCCTGCTGGAGCGCGGCGGTGGAGCGGGCGCGGCCGGTGAAGTCCGGGACGTCCGGCGGGAGCTGGCGCAGCAGCTGGCCGGAGCGGCTCACCACCGGGATCTCCGGCTGCTCGAGCGGTGCCGTCGCCGATTCCCCGGCGAGGATGGACATGTGGATGCGCCGCAGCTCCGGGCCCGGTTCGACGCCGAGCTCGTTGACCAGCAGCTCCCGCACCTCGGAGTAGGCGCGCAGCGCCTCGGCCTGCTGCCCGTCGCCGTTGAGCGCGAGCAGCAGCTGCTGCCAGACGGATTCGCGGAACGGGTGCTCGGCCAGCAGCGCTCGCAGGTCCCCGATCGCCTCCCCGTACCGGCCGGTGGCCACGTACAGGGCGAGCAGTTCCTCCTTCGCGCCCAGCCGCGCCTCGGCCGCGGCTTCCAGGTGCCGGGTGAGAGCACCGCTGGAGGGCAGGTCCGCGAGCACCTCGCCGCGCCAGAGCGCGAGCGCCTCTTCGAGTCGGCCGCACGCCTCGTGGAGCCTGCCGACGCGGTGCGATTGCCGGGCCGCGGCGAGGAGTTCGCGGAAGACGAGCAGGTCGAGTTCGCCCGGCAGCACGGAAATGGCGTAGCCGGCGTGCTCGGTGCGGATGGTGGCGCCGACCAGCGCCAGGGTGCTGCGCAGCGAGCTGACGTAGGTGCGCAGGTTCGCCGCGGGCGATCTCGGTCGCCGCTCCGGCCACAGCGATTCGACGAGCACGTCGGCGTGCACGGTCTGGTTCGCGTTGAACAGCAGCGTCGCCAGCAGCAACCGGGGTTTCGTGCCGCCCAGCGATATTCGACCGTCGGTGCTGCCGACCTCCAGCGGCCCGAGCACGCGGAACTTGACCTGCTCTCCCACTGTTGCGCTCCGCTCCGGATCCCGAGTCGCCCACCGCGCAGCGCGCCGACCGGCGGATGCGATTTCGGCGAACGACAATTCCCGTCCGGTGACGGGAACACCTCGGAACGGCGAACTCCTCCGCCACTCCGGGAACGACGTCCCGCCACCGGAAATCCTCCCGGTACTAAGCAGACCTCCCCCGCAGTTTCCGCACTTCGGTGACCACCGCGCGATTTTGTTCGTTCTCCAGAACAAACGAAAACCAGTCAGCGGCCGCCCCCGCACCGCTGTTCGCGAGCCGGATCGCGTGTGCCGGGGCCGCCCGGCGGTCGGCGTGAAAATTCACCGTCGCACAAGGCTCTGGCCAGCACACATGAACGCGGCCTTCATCTGAACGCTACGCGGGCGCGACACGGGGCGCACGTGTTTGATCAAGATGCGAACGAACGGCCGCCGCCCGCGCGGCCGGATGGTGCAGCGGCATAAGGTACCGCTAAGGTTGTTTCAACAAAGGGTCAAGCGGTCGGCGCATTTTCCGCGAAGCGAGCCGACCCGGAATGGCCGAATGAAATTGATTCATATTTCCCCCGACCGCGAACAATCGGCCCGCGTTCACAACTTTTCGCGCTGCGGACCGGTTCAGCCGCGTTCCCCGAGTGAACGCCAGTGCAGCTTCTCCCGCTCCCGCTTGGGCAGCCCGGCGACCACCAGGTCGTAGGAATCCTCGATCAGCTCCACGACCATCTCGTCGGGCACCGACCCGTCGAGCACGACGGTGTTCCAGTGCCGCTTGTTCAGGTGGTACCCGGGGGTGATCGCCGAGTAGCTCAGGCGCAGCTGCACGGCCAGCTCCGGGTCGCACTTGAGCGACACCCGGAGCGGCTCGGCCGCCAGCCTGCTGATCGCGAAGATCTTCCCGCCGACCTTGAACACGCTGTTGGCGTCGTCGAACGGGAACTCCTCCCGGGCACCGGTCATCGCCAGACAAGCGGCCTTGAGCTCCTGCGGCGTCATGCCCGCCAACCTAACCCGGAGCACCGACCGCCCGCCCGCACCCGGGTGTAGCCTGGCCGCGCCGACCGCGTGCCGAGGCACCTCCCCCCAGTGGCCGGAGCACGCGGCCGGTTCTTCTGCCGCAACGCCGATCACCCAGCGTGCACACTAATCCTCGCATTGATCTTTTCGGGTGATCGCCAGGCGTGTTCCGCCGAGCAGCATTGGGCCGAACGGGTCAAGGTCGGCTGATTGCCCGTCACCGAACCGGCACGGGCCAGTCCCATCGGCGGAGGTGGGGAGAATGATCTGCATCGAGCACCACTGGCAACCGGCGGAGCAGCTCTGCCACGCGGTGGAGGGGGCGTTGCCCGCCGGGCCGCACCGCGCGGGCGAGCCGCTCACGACGCTGTGCGCGCAGCACGTCACCGCCGCCGAACCGTCGGCGCTGAACTGGATGTGGCCGACCTGCGCGGAATGCCTGCGCGCCGCGGGCCGAATGCCGGAGACGGGATCGTGACCCGCACCGTGGCCGTCCGCTTCGCCTTCGGCGTCGTCGGCGAGGCCCGCCGCGAGGTGCACCTGACGACCGCACCGGGCACCGGGATCCCGGCGATCTGGCGGACCTTCTGCGGGGTGGAGATCCCGGCGCACCAGGCCGAGGTCTCCGAGCACCCGGCAGGCATGCCCTGCATCCGCTGCCTGACCGACGCCACCCGCGCCATCACGAGCTGAAGGGCGCCTCCGGGGAACCGGAGACGCCCTTCAGCGGTGTTGCTCAGCGGGAGAAGATCACCGAGCGGACCAGCACACCGGCCGGAGCGGTCTGCCCGGGCGCCAAGGTGTAGAAGGTGTCGGTGGCGCAGTTGGAGTCCAGGAAGACGACGGCCGTCGCGTTGGTCCCGTTGTGCACCCGGTACGCCGGGCTGTCCACCGGCAGGTTCAGCCGGTGGCAGTCGTGGCCGACCGGGTCGCTGATCGAGGTCTGGTAGACCTGACCCCGGTGCTGGACCGAGTAGGAGAACTCGCCGTACGCGGCGAGCGCGGAACCCGGCAGGGCCAGCAGCATCCCGGCGGCACCGAGAGCAGCGGCGACAGTTGCGCGAAGACGCATCGAATCGTCCTTTCCAGCAGGAAGTGCGGCAGTTGCGGGGCCGATCTTGCTCCGCGCGCCGCCCGCCGCCATCCCGGTCACCCTCCTGTGGGGTGACCGACTGCTGGATTCACCGATCGGCTGATCTCCTCAGCGCGCCACCGCCAGCGACAGGGCGAAGTCACCCGCGTCGTCGAGCCACCAGTGCCGCAGGTCGAAACCGGCGGTGGTGAGCTCGTCGCGCACCCGCTCCCGCCGGAACTTCGCCGAGATCTCGGTGCGGATCTCCTCGCCCGCGGCGAGCTCGGCGGTCAGCGCCAGCTCGGCGAGCTCGACCCGCATCGGCCGCGCGGCGCGCAACCGCATCTCGATCCACTCCTGCTCGGCGTTCCACAGCGCCACGTGCCCGAACTCCTCGACGGCGAAGTCGGCGCCGAGCTCTCGGTTGAGCACGCGCAGCACGTTGCGGTTGAACTCCGCGGTCACCCCGCTGGCGTCGTCATAAGCGCGGACCAGCCGCTCGGGATCCTTGACCAGGTCGGTGCCCAGCAGCAGCCACTCCCCCGGCCGCAGCGCGGAGCGCACCGAGGCGAAGAACCCGGCGCGCTCCGCGGGCAGCAGGTTGCCGATGGTGCCGCCCAGGAACGCGACCAGCCGGTCGGTGCCCGCGTCGAGCGCGCTGAGCCCGCTGGTGAAGTCGTCGACCACACCGCGCACCAGCAGCTCCGGGTAGTCCAGCGCGATGGCGTCCACCGCGGCGCGCAGTGCCGAACCGGAGACGTCCAGCGGCACGAAGCGGTGCAGCGTTCCGTGCTTGCGCAGCGCGTCGAGCAGCAGCCGGGTCTTCTCCGACGATCCCGAGCCGAGCTCCACCAGCGTGGCCGCCCCGGTGATCTCGGCGATGTCCATCGCGGTGCGCTGCAGGATCTGCTGCTCGGCCCGGGTCTGGTAGTACTCCGGCAAGGTGGTGATCCGCTCGAACAGCTCGCTGCCCGCGGCGTCGTAGAACCACTTGGGCGACAACCACTTCGGCTGCTCGGTCAGTCCTTCCCGCACATCGGCGCGCAGCTCGCGGGCCGCGTCCTCGTCGGTGAATCGGACGATCAGCTCCGGTTCGCTCATCTCTCCCCCATCTCCTCCAGCGGCCGCAGCTCCACGTCGTCGGCGGTGGCGACGACCAGGCTCCGGTCGGGAACTTCACGCCATCCGGCGCGCGCGCCGAACGGTTCGGAGGCGACGGTCACCGCGCCGCGCTCCTGGTGCACCCACAGCGAATGCGTCCAGGTGGTGGCCACCAGCCGGGCGCCGTCGCTGAAGAGCAGGTTCAGCCGCGAATCCGGGGCGGCGGCGACGACTTCGCCCACCAGCTCCGGCACCGCCACCTCCGGATCGGCGCCGTCGAGCACCCGCTGCCGCAGCACCGCCCACAGCAGCGCCGAGTCGGTCGCCGCCTCCAGCGTCAGCAGGTCGACCACCTCCAGCCGCGCGGCGAGCTTGGCCACCGAGTCCGGCCAGCCGGTGACCCGGCCGTTGTGGCTGAACAGCCGGTTGCCGTCGGTGAACGGCGCGCAGGCCCCGGGCACCACCGGCATCCCGACGGTGGCCGAGCGCACCGCGGCGACCACCGCGCCGCTGCGCACCTCGCGGGCCGCATCCCGGAAGGACTGGTCCGTCCACATCGGAACCGCCGCCCGGTAGCGGGCCGTGGAACCGTCCGCGCGGCACCAGCCGACGCCGAAGCCGTCGGCGTTGACGGTGCCGCCGCCGCGCATGTCGGCGGGCGCCCAGGTCTGCTCGAGCAGCGAGTGCTCGGGCTCCAGCAGCAGCTCGGCCAGCGATACCGCAGGCCCCAGGTATCCAACGTGCCGGCACATGGGTCAGCCGCGCTCCTCCGCCCGCGGGCTGCGGGCGCAGCGGAATCCGGCGAAGATCTGCCTGCGGATCGGGTAGTCCCAGTTGCGGAAGGTGCCGCGGCAGGCGGAGCGGTCGGTGCCGAACGAGCCGCCGCGCAGCACCTTGTAGCCGGGTCCGAAGAAGACCTCGGAGTACTCGCGGTACGGGAACGCCGAGAAACCCGGGTAGGGCAGGAAGTCGCTGGCCGTCCACTCCCACACGTCGCCGATCAGCTGCCGCGCGCCGCAGGGCGCGGCACCGGCCGCGTAGGCCCCGGCGGGCGCCGGCTGCAGGTGCCGCTGGCCGAGGTTGGCGTGCTCCGGGCGCGGATCGTCGTCGCCCCACGGGTACCGGCGCGACCGGCCGCTGCGCGGGTCGAAGCGGGCCGCCTTCTCCCACTCCTGCTCGGTGGGCAGCCGCTTGCCCGCCCACGCGGCGTAGGCCTCGGCCTCGTAGAAGCTGACGTGCACCACCGGTTCGCCTTCCGGCACGGGTTCGAGGTGGCCGAAGCGGCGGCGCAGCCAGCGGTCCCCGTCGAGCTGCCAGAACCGGGGCGCGCGCAGCTCGGCGCTCTGCCGGTGCGCCCAGCCCGCCTCGCTCCACCAGCGCGGGTCGTCGTAGCCGCCCGCCTCGATGAACGCCAGGTACCGGCCGTTGGTGACCGGTGTGCTGTCCAGGTAGAAGTCGTCCACGTGAACCTGGTGCGCCGGCCGCTCGTTGTCCAGCGCCCAGGGTTCGGTGGAGGTGCCCATGGTGAAGGGCCCGCCCGGCACGAACACCTCGGGCGGCAGCACGTCCACATCGGACGGTGTCGGCTCGGCGGTCAGCGCGGGCGGCCCGCTGCGCAGCTGGTGGGTGGCCAGCATCGTCTCGTCGTGCTGCTGCTCGTGCTGCACGATCATGCCGAAGGCGAAGGCCCGGTCGACCAGTCGCCTGCCCTCCAGCGGGGTGCGCGCCAGCAGGTCGAAGACCTTCTCCCGCACCGTGCCGACGTAGTCGCGGGCCTCGGCCGGTCCCAGCAGCGGCAGCTGCGGCCGGTCGGCGCGCGGGTGCTGGAAGGCGTCGTAGAGGTCGTCGATGTCGGGCCGGATCGCCTCCGCGCCACCGACATCGCGGACCAGCCACAGCTCCTCCTGGCTGCCCACGTGCGCCAGGTCCCACACCAGCGGGGACATCAGCGGTGAGTGCTGCCGGACGAGGTCGTCGTCGTCGACCGAGTCGGTCAGCCCGGCACTGCGCTGCCGGGTGCGCGCCAGCTCGGCCGCCACGTGCGCGCGCAGGTCGTCATCGCTCAGCTCTAGCAGGTTCACCGGTACCTCCGGGAGACGATTCAGCGATCACCGGCCGCGGCGATCCGCCGCGCCACGAAGTCGGCCAGCCGACCGGACAGCCCCGCCGGGACGTCCGGCCCGTCGAGCAGTCGGCAGGCCAGCGCGAAGACGTCCTCGGCCACCTGCGCCAGGGTCCGGTCGCGCAGACCTTGTCGCGCCGCGTGCACCCAGCGGCCGACGGCCGGGGACGTCAGCGCCAGCACCTCGTCCACTGTGGATTCCTCGCGGAACAGGGCGATCAGGGCCGCCGCCGGGAGCATCCAGCCCTCGCCGGGCTGCGTGTCCAGGTAGCGGACCTCCAGGTACCCGCGCGGCCGGACCGGCGGGAACACCGTGCTCAGGTGGTAGTCGAGGTCGTCGCGGGTGGGCGGTTCCGGCAGCGCGCCGTGGATCCACTCCGCGAAGCTGATCCCGCTGGGCGCCGTCCAGTCGTCGCCGTCGCGCCGCAGGCAGACCACCGAGGTGTCCAGCACCCGCCTGGCCCAGCTGCCCGCCGGATCGTCGGTGATCGAACTCGGGCGGGTGCGCGGCGGGTCGGTGCGCAGCAACGTGCGGGTGCGGGTGGACACCCAGCCGGTTTCCGCGCCGAACAGCCGCGGGGAGTTGGCGAAGGTCGCCATCATCACCGGCCCGAGCGCGTGCAGCGCGCTCCAGCGCGCGGGGATCCGGTGCGGCTCGCCCGCGTCCAGGCACACCTGGACCCCGGCGGTGCTGCACATCATCAACCGGCCGTCCAGGCCGATGCGGTCGAAGGCGGTCTCCATCGCCGCGTAGCGCGGCACCCGCAGGACGCGCCGGGGATGCCGCCACGGGTCGGTGCCCTGCTCGCCGAGAACCAGGCCTTCGCGGTCGAGCCGGCGCGCGATGTGCGCGGCATCGGCGGCGACCACGGTGAACAGCGAGCTCATGGAGGTGGTGGGGCGGCTGGAGACCTCGACCTGGCCGCCGGGTTCGACGGTGAGCACCGAACCGTTCGGCAACGGCCGGTGCGGGCTGTCCGGGACCAGGGAGCGGGGCGCGTGCGCGCCGAGCGCGGCGACGAGGGCCGCGGTGTCGAGCGGTCTTGCCGGGTCGTCCTGGTGGTGCACGGTCCATTCGAGTTCGATGCCCATCAGCCGCGGAGGGCCGTGCTTGAAGCACACCGACGCCACGTAGGCCTCGGCCTCCGCGCGGGTTCGCACGCGGGAGGTCGGGAAGTCATCGGCTGCAGGATCGGTCGACACCGGGAACATGATCACCGCCCGTGATTGGCCGGTTACCGACGCTACCGCGCGCCCCCCATGGTCGCGACCCTTGTTCTCGACCTCGCCAACTGCTAACGGGTTTCGCGCTGTTCCCGGGGCGACCACCTGATCGGACGCCCGATCCAGCAGGCGAGACGTGGCCAGCAAGACGTACGTACGGATTGCAATCCACGGGGGCGGCCTGGGACGATCAGCATATGCCTCGGGTCAGCCAAGACCACCTCGACGCCCGGCGCCGCCAGATCCTCGACGGCTCCCGGTCCTGCTTCGCGCGCTTCGGCTACGAAGGTGCCACGGTGCGCCGCCTGGAGGAAGCGACCGGGCTGTCCCGCGGCGCGATCTTCCACCACTTCAAGGACAAGGAGTCGCTGTTCCTCGCCCTCGCCGAGGACGACGCGACCCGGATGGCCGACGTGGTCGCCGAGCAGGGCCTGGTGCAGGTGATGCGCAACCTGCTCGACGCCTCCAGCGAGACCTCGCCCGCCCTGGGCGCGGACTGGCTGGGCACCCGGCTGGAGGTGTCCCGCAGGCTGCGCACCGACCAGGAGTTCCGGGAGCGGTGGGCGCAGCGCTCCGAGCAGCTGACCGCCGCCACCCGGGCGCGCCTGCTGTGGCAGAAGCAGGCGGGCAACCTCCGCGACGACGTCGACGTCGACGTGCTGACCGCCTACCTGGAACTGGTGCTGGAAGGCCTGCTCTCGCACCTGGCGATGGGCCTGCCCGCCCAGCACCTGCGCCCGGTCCTGGACCTGGTCGAGGAGAGCGTCCGCCGCCACCGCACCCGCTGAGCCCGGTCCGACGAACTCGCCTTGCGCGGCGGGCCCGGCAGCGAGGCGGGCCGAACGCCTCCGGCGTTTCAGGGCACAGATCAAAACCAGGATCGAATGCCCCGCCGGGCAGTCGTTCGGCGTAATCTCGCACCACCTGTCGGCCGAGCGCGAAGGAGCCGCCGCGCAATGTGGAGCGAGTGGTGGAATCGCTTCCTCGCCTCGGATCCGGCCATGCGCAGGCTGCGCACCGCGACGCGGGTGGTGCTCGCCGTCGCGCTGACCATCGTCGTCGTGCTCCCGGTGCTGGCCTGGTGGGGCCAGCCGCTGCCGCTGGCGATGATCGGCGCGGTGGTGGCGATCAACTCCTCGCTCGGGGTCAACGACCCGGACCCGCGCCAGCAGCGGATCACCACCCTGCTGATGCCGCTGCCGGTGACCGCCGCGCTGCTGCTGGCGATGCTCACCGCGCCCTGGCCGCTGGTGAGCACCCTGGTGTTCCTGGTCGTGATCTTCACCGCGGTCTACGTCCGCCGCTTCGGCCCGCGCTACTTCCCGCTCGGGATGGTCGCGTTCATGGGCTACTTCTTCGCGATGTTCCTGCGCCCGCAGCTCGCGCAGCTGCCCGCTCTGTTCGCGGCGGCGCTCGCCGGGGCCCTGGCCGCGTTCGCGCTGCGGTTCCTGGTGCTGCGCGACGAGCCCGAGGGCGTGCTCGAACGCGGCCGCCGGACGCTGCTGGCGCAGGTGCACGGTCTGCTGCACGCGGTGCGCGACGTCGCCGAGCACCCGGACTCGGCGGCCCGGCGGCGCGAGCTGAACAACCGGTCGGTCCGGCTCAACGAGACGGCGCTGATGCTGGAGGGCGCCGTCGGCCAGCTCGACTCGCTCGACGAAGCCGGCCGGGACCGCCTGCGCCAGCGCATCCTCGACGTCGAGCTCGCCGCCGAGAACCTGCTCACGCCGCTGCTGCGGCTGGTCGACCACCCCAGCGGCGGCGACACCGTGCCGCACGCGGTCGGCGCGCTGCTGGCTGTGCTGCGCACCGATCCGCGCGAGCTGCGGGAGGCCACCAGGCTGGTCGCCGAGCGCATCGAGCAGGAGGGGTCGGTGGCGATCGCGATGGCGGTGCGGCGGCTGGGCACCTGCCTGGCCGAACTGGCCACCGCGACCGCGGAGTTCGACGACCGCGCCGAGCGCGAGCCGACCTCCGCCGCCGAGCCGGACGCCCCGGAAGCGGGCGAAACCGGCCTGCAGCGCCCGGAAGTGCGGATGGCCGTCCAGGTGACCTGCGCGACCGCGCTGGCGATCATGCTCGGCCAGCTCGTCTCGCCGAACCGCTGGTACTGGGCGGTGATCACCGCGTTCGTGGTGTTCATCAGCACCAACAGCCGCGGTGAGCTGCTGGTGCGGGCGTGGCAGCGCACGGCGGGCACGGTGCTCGGCGTGCTGGCGGGAATGCTGGTCGCCGCGCAGATCTCCGGGAACCTGGCCGCCGAGATCGTCATGATCCTGATCTGCGTGTTCCTCGGCTTCTACTTCGCCGGCTTCTCCTACGCGGTGATGACGTTCTTCATCACCGCGCTGCTCGGCGCCCTCTACGGCATGCTCGGCACCTTCGACGCCAGCGTGCTGGAGACCCGGCTGTGGGAGACCGCGGTCGGGGCGCTCGCCGGTGTGCTGGCCGCGGTGTTCGTGCTGCCCACCCGAACCCGCTCGCTGGTGCGCGACAACACCGAGGACTTCCTGCTGGCGCTGCGGGACTTCCTGCGCGGCACCGGCACCGAGCTCAGCGAGCGCGGTGAGGTCACCGGCCTGCAGGAGTCGATGCGCGAGCTCGACGACGGCCTGCAGCGGGTGGTCCGCAGCGCCCGGCCGCTGACCTCCTACCGGTTGCGGTCCCGCCGCAGCCAGGTGCAGCGGAGCGTGACGATGCTCAGCGGCTGCGCGTACTACGTGCGCAACCTCGCGGTGGCGCTGGCGGCGACCGCGGGCATGGTCGACGAGGACACCCGCGACCGGCTGTCCGAACTGCTGTGGGCGCTGGCCGACGCGGTGGAGGCGATGACCGGTGAAGCGCAGGTGGGCTTCGACTCCGCCATGGATTCCGCCCACCGCACGGCCGACTCGCTGCACGACATCGCCGAATCGCTGACCGACGGCCCCACCTCGCTGCACCGCACGATCCGCTGGCTGGACCGCACCACCCGGATCGTCGAGGACCTGGCCCGCGAACTCGGCACCACCTCCGAACAGCGCACCGCCTGAACCGGCGCGGCCAACGTCCGCGAATTGGACTGCGACAGATCGCGACCCGACGCATAGCGTGACTTCGACGATCCCCAACCGCACTGAAGGTGTCGTTTTGCACCCCAACCTCGCCGATGACCTCACCCGGCTGCCCGAACTGCTGGACGCGGCCCGCGGCTGCGCCGTCGAGATGCTGTCCGGGATGGCCGACCGGCCCGTCGTGGTCCCGCCGCAAGCCCCGCCGCCGACTCCGCTGCCGGAGCGCGGAACCGGCGCCGCAGGCGCGCTGGAGCTGTTCCGCGACCAGTGGGCGTCCGGGTTCTCGGCCAGCGCGGGGCCGCGCTACCTCGGTGCCGTGACCGGTGGCGCGACTCCGGCTTCCCTGGTCGGCGACTGGTTGACCAGCGCTTTCGATCAGAACGCGATGCTCGGAACGGATTCGGTCGCCGCCGACCTCGAACGCGCGGCCGTCGGCTGGCTGGGCGAGCTGCTCGGGCTGCCCTCGCATCGGGGCGCTTTCGTCAGCGGCGCCACCATGTCGAACTTCACCGGACTTGCCATCGCCCGCGAATGGGTCGCCGAGCAGCTCGGCGTGTCGGTGGCCGAGGACGGCGTGGCCGCGCTCGGGGCCGTCCCGGTCCTCTCCGGCAGCCCGCACACGAGCATCTTCAAGGCGCTCTCGATGCTCGGGCTCGGTCGCGGCTGTCTGCGTCAGGTGGCGTGCCCGCCGGGCCGGGAGGCCGTGGACGTCGACCTGCTCGCCGCCGAGCTGGCCGCGCTCGACGGCCGACCCGCGATCGTGGTCGCCAACGCCGGAACGGTGAACACGGCCGACTTCGACGATCTGCGGGCGATATCCGCGTTGCGCGAGCGCTTCCCGTTCTGGCTGCACGTCGACGCCGCATTCGGCGGCCTCGCCGCGCTGTCCCCGCGGCACGCCGGACTGGTCGCCGGGCTCGACGAAGCGGACTCGGTGTGCGCGGACCTGCACAAGTGGCTCAACGTGCCCTACGACAGCGCGGTCCAGTTCACCCGCCGCCGGGATCTGCAGGTCCAGGTGTTCCAGAACTCCGCGCCGTACCTGAGCGCACCCACCGCTGATCCGGACTTCCTGCACCTCGTACCGGAGAACTCCCGGCGGCTGCGCGCGCTTCCCGCGTGGTTCACCCTCGCCGCTTACGGACGCGAAGGGCACCGCGAGGTCGTGGAGCGCGACATCGCGCTGGCACGTGAACTCGGCGACCGCATCGCTGGCATGCCGCACCTGCGGCTGCTGGCACCGGTGCGGCTCAACGTGGTCTGCTTCACCCTCGCCGAGAACCCCACCAGCGAGCGGGTCGGGAGGCTGAACCGCGCCGTGACCGAATCGGGCGAAGCCTTCCTCACCCCGACGGTCCACGAAGGAACTCCCGGTCTGCGGGCCGCTTTCAGCAGCTGGCGAACCACCGCGAGCGATGTGACTCGCCTCACCGACGTGCTGCGGGACGAGGGAAACGAGCCCGCCGCGAGCTGATCGAATACGCTCCGGAGCAGCTCGACCCCGCTCGGTGAGGAGAACCAGTGAAGCGCTCGTTCGCACTCGGTCTGGCCGGTGCCGCGGTGCTCGCCAGCACAGCGGTCACCGGGGTGACCGCGCAGGCGGCACCGGGCCTGCAGTTCGGACCGTGCCCGGAGGACGTCAGCAAGCACTACCCGCAGCTGCAGTGCGCCGAGCTGCAGGTCCCGCTGGACCACCGCGACCCGGGCGGCGAACAGCTGAAGCTGCTCGTCTCCAAGCAGCCCGCGCGCAAACCCGAAGCCCGCCGCGGCGTGCTGCTGATCAACCCCGGAGGCCCCGGCGGGCCGGGTGTCGGGTTCGCCGGAGCGCTGGCGCCCAAGCTGCCCGGGGCGGTGCTCGACAGCTACGACCTGATCGGCTTCGACACCCGCAACACCGCGCACAGCACCCCGATCACCTGCGTGGACGCGGCCACCTACTGGAAGGCACCGCTGCCCGACCCGGACTCCCCGCACGCGCGGGAGCAGAACTGGCAGCGCGCCCAGCAGTACGCCGACGGCTGCCAGCAGCGCGCGGGCAAGTACCTGCCGCACCTCACCACCCCGTCCAACGCCCGGGACATGGACCGGATCCGGGAGGCCCTGGGCGAGGAGCGGATCAGCTACCTCGGCTACTCCTACGGCACCTACCTGGGCGCGGTGTACGGGCAGCTCTTCCCGGAACGGGTGGACCGGATGCTCCTGGACAGCGTGGTCAACCCGGACACCTCGGAGATCTGGTACCGCAACAACCTCAACCAGGACGTCGCCGCCCAGCACCGGCTCGGGATGTACTTCGACTGGATCGCCCGGCACGACCAGGTCTTCCACCTGGGCACCGAGCGCGCCCAGGTGCAGGCCGCGTGGGACGGCGTGCAGGCCGAGCTGCGCAAGGCGCCCCGCGGGCAGCTGGGCCCGGCGGAGTTCATCGACACCACCTTCAACGCGCTCTACGGCGAGAGCTCCTGGAAGGACATCGCCGAAGGACTGGCCGACTTCCGCCTCCGCAACGACGACAAGAAGCTCGCCTCGCTGGTCAAGCCCAAGGACGAGGTGGCCGAGAACGGCAACGCCATCTACAACGCCGTGGAGTGCGTGGACGCGCCGTGGCCGACCCGGCAGCGCGAGTGGGAGCGCGACTCCGAGCGGCTGGCCGCCGACTACCCGCTGGCCGCCTGGTACAACAGCTGGACCGTGGCGCCCTGCCGGTTCTGGCACGCGCCCGCCCAGCAGCCGCTGAAGATCACCGGTGCCGGTCTGCCGCCGGTGCTGCTGATCAACTCCGAGCACGACGTGGCCACCCCTTACCACGGCGCGCTGGAGATGCGGCGCTCGCTGCCGTCGTCGGTCCTGGTCACCGAGAAGGACGCGGGCAAGCACGGGGTGTGGGCGCTGGCGGGCAACGCCGAAGCCGACCGCATCGGCACCGACTACCTGGTCAACGGGGTGCTGCCGCCCGAGGACGTCACGCTCCCCGGGCACCCGGACCCCGACCCGGCGGCCGCGCCGCCCGCGTCGAAGACCCTCGACCTGCCCTGAACGCGAGGGAGGCCGGGCCCGAACCGGACCCGGCCTCCCCAGCGCGCTCGAACGATCAGAGCACGCCGTGCATCTTGCGCTTGATGCTCTTGGAGAACACCAGCAGCAGCGCGGCGCAGCCGATGGTGGCCAAGCCGACGATGCCGAAGTAGATCTGCTGGTTGTCCACCGAGTAGGACTTCACCAGCTGGGCGCCCAGGCCCTGGCCCATCGCCGGGGCCAGGAAGTACAGGCCCATCGTCTGGGAGGCGAAGACCTTCGGCGCCAGCTTGGTGCTGGCCGACAGACCCACCGGGGAGAGCAGCAGCTCACCGAGGGTCAGGATCACGAACACCATCGCCAGCATCAGCGGCAGGTGCTTGTCGGTGCCGACCACGGTCTTCGACAGCACGACCCACAGGAACGCGAGGCCGACGAAGAACAGCCCGCCGACGAACTTCTGCGGCGTGGAGGGCTGGCGGTTGCCCAGCTTCATCCACAGCGCGGCCAGCACCGGTGCCAGGATGATGATCGCCGCCGAGTTGATCGACTGGAACCAGGAGGCCGGGACCATGAACCCGAAGACCTCCAGCTGGGTGTCCGCCTCGGCGATGTTGGCCAGCGTGTTCGGCTGCTGCTCGAACAGCAGGAAGAACAGCGCGGTGGCCAGGAACAGCGGGATGTAGGCGATGAGCCGGTCCCGCTCGACCTTGGTGATCTGCTTGCTGGAGAGCATCACCGCGAAGTAGACGATCGGCAGCACCGCCGAGATGACGCTGATCAAGTTGACCAGGCCGTCCAGCCCCACCACGCCGCTCACCGACAGGCCGGCGAGCACCACCACGAACAGCACCGCGATGCCGATCGCGCGGCCCAGCACGCGACCCTTGTGCTCCGGGGGCAGCGGGTTGACCGGCTTGAGCCCGGCCGTGCCGAGGTTCTTGCGGCCGAGCGAGTACTGCACCAGCCCGATCGCCATGCCGACCGCGGCCGCGCCGAAGCCCCAGTGCCAGCCGACCCGCTCGCCGAGCGTGCCCGCGACCAGCGGCGCGAGGAGGCCACCGATGTTGATGCCCATGTAGTAGATCGAGAAGCCGGCGTCGCGACGGGTGTCGTCGTCGCTGTAGAGACCGCCGACCAGACCCGAGACGTTCGGCTTGAGCAGGCCGGTGCCGATGACCAGCAGCACCAGGCCGAGCACCACGGTGGTGACACCACCGGGCAGCGCCAGGCAGATGTGGCCGAGCATGATGACCACGCCGCCCCAGAACACCGCCGACTGCGCACCCATGACCCGGTCGGCCAGCCAGCCGCCGACGACGCCGGTCATGTACACCGAGGCACCGTAGACCCCGACCACCGACAGCGCGGTCGATTCCGGGATGCCCAGGCCGCCGTCGGCGATCGCGCTGTACAGGTAGTACGCCAGGATCGCCCGCATGCCGTAGTAGGAGAAGCGCTCCCACATCTCGGTGAAGAACAGCGTCGACAGGCCGCGGGGGTGTCCGAAGAACCCCTTCTGCGGTGCGTCCGCAACCGTGGGTGAACTCACGATCACGTCCTCTCGTTGACCAGGCGGCGGTGACCGCCTTCGGTTGTGCCGCGAGGTTGGTTACCCGCGCGTAAGAAACTGCTCGGCAGGTTACGACTCCCCGAAGTGGCCCAGACCACCGGGGCGTAAACCCGCCTCTCCGCGCACGACACATCGCGACGTTCCAGTCACACTGGGAGCCCGCTAGCTGCGGATCCGCTGGCACCGACGATCAGCGCGTGACCGGATTCACACCCGTACCCCAGGAGGAATCGTGCAGCTGTTGACGGCCCACCGCACAGCGATGGCGGAATTCGACGCTCGGGTGCAGCGCATCGAGGCGACGCAGTGGGGCAACCCTACGCCGTGCACCGAGTGGGACGTCCGCGACCTGCTCAACCACCTGGTCGGTGAGCAGCTCTGGGCGCCTTGGCTGCTGGACGGAGCCACCCTCGACGAGGTGGGCGATCGCTTCGACGGAGACGTGCTGGGTGCCGACCCGGTCGGCGCGTGGAACGCGGCCGCCGACGCGGCGCGGCGGGCGTGGGACGCACCGGGAGCCACCAGCGGTGAGGTGAACGTCACCGGCGGCGTGATCCCGGCCGAGGACTACGGCTGGCAGATGACCGCGGACCTGGCGGTGCACGCATGGGACCTGGCCCGCGGCATCGGCGCCGACGAGCGGCTGAACCCGGAGCTGGTGTCCGAACTGCACACCGTGCTGGCCCCGCAGGTGCCCGCCTGGCAGGGCTTGGGGATCTTCGCCGCACCGCGCGAGGTGCCACCGGACGCCGACGAGCAGACCAGGCTGCTGGCACTGCTCGGGCGATCCTGAGCGCGTCGTTCAGCGTTGGCGCGCAACCGATCACGGTACAATCGGCGGGCGTATCTTTCCCTTTTCGAGGAGTGACGGCTTCAGTGCCTGCGGCACAATCCCCTGACGGGGGCAGTACCGGGCCGGGGATCTTTCCCGGCGTTTCCGAATTCGTGTGCGGTCGCCCGCGGGGTGACCGGTGATCGACATTCTCCTGTCGGTGTTGGGTCTGGTCTTCGTCGGTGTGCTCACTTTGGGCACTGGTCTGGCGGTGGCGGCTGAGTTCTCGCTGACTTCTCTTGAGCGCAGCACGGTTGATGCTCATGTGCATGCGGTGGGTGACCGGCGTGCGAGGGCGGTGCAGAAGGCGCATCGGTCGTTGTCGTTCCAGCTCTCGGGTGCGCAGGTCGCGATCACGTTGACGACGTTGGTCACCGGGTATGTGGCTGAGCCGTTGATCGGTGAGTTGATCCGTCCGGTGTTGCTGGCGGTGGGTGTTCCGGTGTCGGCGGCGGGTGCGGTGTCGTTGGCGTTGGCGATCCTGCTGGCGACGACGTTGTCGATGGTGTTCGGGGAGATGGTCCCGAAGAATCTGGCGATCGCGCGGCCGTTGCCGACGGCGCGGGCGGTGTCGGGGTATCACGCGCGGTTCTCGCAGGTGTTCCGGTGGTTGATCGATGCGATGAACGACAGCGCGAACTGGGTGGTGCGCCGGTTCGGCGTCGAGCCCCAGGAAGAGCTGCGTTCGGCCCGCTCGCCGGAGGAGCTGGGGTCGATCGTGCGTTCCAGTGCCGAGCACGGGACGTTGGACGAGTCGACGGCGGAGTTGATGGACCGTTCGTTGCGGTTCGGTGACCGCACCGCCGAAGAGCTGATGACCCCGCGGGTGCGGGTGGAGGCTTTGCAGGTCGGTGACACGGTGATGGATCTGCTGGAGTTGGCCCGCCGCAGTGGGTTCTCCCGGTTCCCGGTGCACGGCGGCGATCTGGACGACATCCACGGCGTCGTCCACGTCAAGCAGGCCTTCGCCGTCCCGGCGGAGCACAGGCGCAGCACCGCGATCGAATCGCTGGCCCGCCCGGTGCCGACCGTGCCGGAGACCCTGGCCGGCGACGCCCTGCTCAACCGGCTGCGCGGCTCCGGCCTGCAGCTGGCCGTGGTGGTCGACGAGTACGGCGGTTCCGCGGGCATCGTGACCTTGGAGGACGTCGTAGAGGAGATCATCGGCGACGTCCGCGACGAGCACGACCGCCGGGAGATCGCCGCGGTGCGCCGCTCCGGCGACCGGACCTGGATCATCTCCGGGCTGCTGCGGCCCGACGAGCTCGCCGACGCCACCGGTTTCGCGATGCCCGACGGCGACTACGAGACCGCCGCCGGGTACGTGCTGAGCAAGCTCGGCCGGATCCCGGTCGTCGGTGACGAGATCACCGTTGACGGCTGGGTGCTCACGGTGTCCGAGATGGACCGCAACCGCATCGCCGAACTGCGGCTGACCCGCCAACCCGAGCACGCCGAGGCGACGGGAGCGGCCCGATGAGCGATGGGTTCGCGATTCTGCTCGGTGTGGTGCTGCTGCTGCTCAACGCGTTCTTCGTGGGCGCGGAGTTCTCACTGCTGTCCTCACGACGGGACCGGCTGGAAGCCCTGGCCGCACAGGGCAAGGGCCGGGCCCGGCTGGTCATCAACGCCAGCCAGCAGGGCTCGCTCATGCTCGCCAGCGCCCAGCTCGGCATCACCCTGTGCTCCCTGGGCCTGGGACGCCTCGGCGAACCCGCCGTAGCCCACCAACTCCAAAAACCCTTCACCGCACTCGGAATCCCGGAACCGGTCACCCACGCCGTGGCCTTCGCCATCGCACTCGCACTCGTCGTGGTGCTGCACGTGCTGATCGGCGAGATGGTGCCCAAAAACCTCGCCATCGCCGAACCCGAGAAGGTCGCGCTGTGGCTGGTCCCGCCACTGGTCGGGTTCGTCAAACTCGCCCGCCCCTTCATCGCCCTGTTCAACATGATGGCCAACACCATCCTCAAACTCATGCGCGTGGAACCCAAAGACGAGCTCGACACCGCCTACACCTCCGCCGAACTCGCCGAACTCCTCGTCGAATCCCGCCGCGAAGGACTCATCGACCACTCCGAACACCGCCGCCTCGCCCAAACACTCTCCTCCGCCAACCACACCGTCACCGACGTCCTCGTCCCGACGGCGGAGCTGATCACGCTGCCGCAGCGCCCGACGCTCGGCGACGTGGAGCGGGCCGTGGCGGAGACCGGCTTCTCCCGGTTCCCGGTGCGCGGAGACAACGGCGAGATGCGCGGCTACCTCCACATCAAGGACGTCCTCGACCAGACCGGGCACGACCACGCCACACCGATCGCACCGTCCCGCATCCGGCCGCTGCCGACGGTCCCGGCCGAGGCCCGGCTGGACGAAGCGCTCGCCTCACTGCGGCGCTCCGGCAGCCACCTCGCCACCGCCGTCGACACCACCGGAGCACCCATCGGCGTCGTCGCCATGGAAGACCTCGTCGAGGAGTACGTCGGAACAGTCCGCGACACGACGCACGTGCGTTAGCCGGGAGTTCCGCGTTCGGGGCGCTGCTCCACCACATCCGCGGTGGATCAGCGCCCTGCTGCTCGCACCTCGGATGTGGTGGGTCAGGTCGGCCGGAAGACGGGCACGGTCTCGCTGCCCTCGGCGTGGTCGAAGCCGACCGCGAGGGCCATGCCCGAGGTCACGTCCTCGGGCGCGATATCGACGATCCGGGCATACATCCACGGCCCTTCGGCCAGCTCCACCAGCCCGGCGACGATGCGCAGCTGCTCGCCGTCGACGGGGGAGCGGCCGTGCACCACGGTCCAGGTGACCAGCTCCGCCTCGCCGCTCGCGGGTGTCCAGGAAAGCGCGGTGCCAGCGCAGGCCGAGCAGCTCTCGACGTTCGGGGCGCTGATCGACGAGCACGCCTCGCACCGGCGCAGCAGCAGCTCCCCGCGGGCGGTGCCGTCGTAGAAGGGAGCCGACTCGGCGTCGCGCGAGACCGGGACGATCGGCATGCGGGGTTGTCCTCTCGTCAGCTGTGCGGGTGCGGGCTGAGCACGAGCGTCGCATGGTGGGCCAGCAGACCGCCGTTGCCGCTGACCAGCACGACGTCGTTGCGCGGCGCCTGCCGCGGCCCGCCGTGCCCGCGCGCCTGGATGATCGCTTCGGACAACGGGGTCATGCCCCACAGGTAGTAGGACGACAGCTGACCGCCGCCGGTGTTGACCGCCAGCGAACCACCGGGGCCGAGCGCGCCGCTGGCGGCGAAGGGGCCGCCTTCGCCCTTGGCGCAGAACCCGTAGTCCTCCAGGGTCAGCAGCACGGTGTAGGTGTAGCAGTCGTACAGCTCGGCCACGTCCACGTCGGAGATGCCGAGCCCGGCCATCTTCAGCGCCGCGGGACCGGCCTGGGCGGCGCCGCTGACCAGGCCGAACCGGCCGTCGCGGGCATTCGGGTGGCCGACGTGGGACTGCGCGAAGCCGAGCACGTGCACCGGTGGCTGGCGGAGCTGGGCGGCGCGGTCGGCGGAGGTGACCACGACGGCGATCCCGCCGTTGCTGACCAAGCAGCAGTCGAGCAGGTGCAGCGGTTCGGCGATCCAGCGGGATGCCTGGTGGTCGGCGATGGTGATCGGCTCGCGCAGCTGCGCCAGCGGGTTCATCGCGGCCCATGCCCGCTGCGCGACCGCGATCGCCCCGAGCTGCTCGGAGGTGGTGCCGTAGGTCTCCATGTGCCGCCGCGCGGCCAGGGCGTACACGGCGTTGACGCTGGTCAGGCCTGCTGCCGGGATCATCCCGGCGAAGCCGCTCGGCTGCGCCCTGCCCGCGTAGACGGCCCCGCTGCCCTTGCCCTCGCGCAGCGGTGCGTCGGCGAAGACGCACACGACCACGTCGGCCATCCCGGCTTGCACGGCCAGCGAGGCCTGCGCGACCATCGCGCCCGCCGAGGCGCCGAACGCCTGGACCTCCGAGAGCAGGCGGAGCTCCGGGATCTGGAGCTGGGACTGCAGGTCGACGCCGATCTCCCCGGTGGTGCCGGGATTGACGAGCAATCCGTCCACGTCGGACAGATCGAGGCCTGCGTCGGCGACCGCCAGCCGTACCGCGTCGGCGGCGAACCGGCCCGCGTCGCGGTCGTAGACCTTGCCCACCTCGGTGATGCCCAGCCCGGCGATCACCGGGCGGCGGGCGGCCGAGCCGGTCATCCTGCCTCCAGCAGCTCGATGTGCGGACCCGCCCGCCATCGTGACCTCCGGAACGCGTGCGGCGCAAGGGTTCACCCGGTGCACCGGAGGCTGCGGTGAGGTGCTCGCCGGTGGGCGGCGAGCGGCGAAGTGCACATCGGACAGCGACGGTCAGCGCAGGTGGCCGTAGACGATCAGGTTGTCCTCGTAGCTGCGCCGCGACTCGTCGAACGCGCCGCCGCAGGTGATCAGCCGGATCTCCGGGCGCGCCACGTCGCCGTAGACGGCTTCGGTGGGGAACCGGTCCTTGGGGACCATCTGCACGCGGTCGACCACGTAGGTCACCCGGGAGCCGTCCGCGCGCTCCACCTCGACCGGATCGCCGGGGCGGAGGTCGCGCAACCGGTAGAAGACGCCGGCCTCGCGGTAGGAGTCGACGTGGCCCAGCACGACGAAGGGGCCGACCTCACCGGCTCCCGGGCCGAGCCGGAACCAGCCCGCCTGCCGGGGCCGGTCGATCGGCGGCACTTCGGCCGTGCCATCGGGGTTGAGCCCCAGCGGGATGAGCGACGATTCGGCGTCGATGCTGGGCAGGTCGATCGCGCGCGGCCGCGGATCGCCCGGAACCGCGGCGGCGGGCGCCGCCACTGGGGGTGGGGCGGAACGCGCGTCGACCGGCTGGGGGTCCGCCGCGACGGCGACCGCCAGCAGCACGGCCGACCACAGCACGAGAATCGCGGTTCGCACGGCGGACCTCCACCCGTTCGGTCGAACGGGCCGGCGGTGCGCACCCACCGGGCACGCACCACCAGCCCGCTCGGATCAGTTGCGCTGCTCGGCGTGCCGGCGGCGGTGCAGGTAGGCACCACCGGCTGCCAGCGCGGTGAGCGCCAGCCCGCCCGCTGCCAGCAGCGGAGCGGAGCCGTCGGTGCTCTCCTGCGCCATGGCGCCACCGCCGGCCTGGACACCACCCGTGGGCATTTGCTCCACCTGCGGCTGCTGCATGGGTTTCGGAGCCTGCGGCTTCTGGGTCGGCTTCTGGGTCGGTTTCTGAGTCGGCCGCTGCGTCGGCTGCTCCTGGACCGGCTGCTGAGCCGGCTGCTGAGCGGGCTGCTGAGCAGGCGGCGGGGCCTGCGGCGGCGGTGCGGCCGGCGGCGGTGCGACCTCGGGCGGAGGCGCGACGGCCGGCGGCGGCTTGACCTCTTCGCACTCGCCCGGCTTGCAGGGCGGTGGCGGCGGGCACTCTTCGGGCCCGCAGTCGTGCTGCGGTGGCGAGCAGTTGTCGTCACCCGGCTTGCACTGGTCCTCGTCCACGGTGAGCACCGGTGCCAGCGCCGGGCTCGGTGCCGCACCGGCGGCCAGTGGGGTCAGGCTGAACGACGCGCCCAGCACGAAGGCGGCAAGGCCGCCGATGCGCACTAGCTTTGCGGACACCTGAACCTCCTTTGATCAGTTGAGTGGAAATACTCGCTCAAAATCATTTGTAGAACGCCTCGCGAGATTTGAAAGGAGGCTGTTCGTACGGTAAGCACCTATTTCGCGTTCGGCAGCCGCAGGAATACATGATCATACGATCGGGGTGGTGTTGATGTGTCCAATCGGGATTCAACATCACTGATCGTGAGAACAAGGTCGAAAACGAGACGATCGACGTGCCAGTTGTCGACATTTGTCGATCTGGATCGGGTGACATCGCTACGGATAGTGACGTTGTCACTTTAGTTGCAGCGGCTGCTCGCTCGTTTTGGTAGATCGAATTGTTCGGCAATCCCCCTTTGTGGTCACCGCGGCCTCGAATTCGATCAGAGGGGCGCTGATCCAGAGCGCGAGGAATTGCGATCAAGGGGTGGGTGAAATGATCGATCGCATTTGTTCTTGGTCGCCTCAATTGTCGATCGATCAATTATTCCCGAGGCGTGTTGATCGTCCACTGCGGACGGTGCGAGGGGAGGCCGGCGCGGTGGGGCCAGGCCGCGCCTAGTCGTCCAGCACCGTCCCGGGGGTGCCCCGGTCGAGCCGCGACGGCGTGTCGCGCGGGTGCGGGCGGGGCGTCAGGACCACGTCGACGGGCCGGCCGGAGTTGGCCGCCCGGACCGCGTCGGCGACCAGCCCGTGGTCCGGCGACAGAGCGCAGACCGGATCGGTGCGCGAGGCGTCGCCGGTGAGCAGGAACGCCTGGCAGCGGCATCCGCCGAAGTCGGTGTCCCGGCGCGAGCAGCTGCGGCACGGCTCGCCCATCCAGTCGGTGCCGCGGAAGTGCTCGAAGACCGGTGACCGCGACCAGATCCACTCCAACGAGTGCTCCCGCACGTTCGCGCGCGGCAGCGGCAGCTCCTGCGCCGCCGGGCAGGGCAGCACGTCGCCGTTGGGCGCCACGGTCAGCTGGCGCTCGCCCCAGCCGCCCATGCAGGGCTTGGGGTAGCGGCTGTAGTAGTCGGGCAGCACGTAGATGATCTCCATCCGCCCGGCCAGCCGCTCCTTCGCGGCGCGCACCGCCACCTCGGCCCGGTCCAGCTGCGCCCGGCTGGGCAGCAGGCCGTCGCGGTTGCGCCGCGCCCAGCCGTAGTACTGGGTGTTCGCCAGCTCGATGCGGTCGGCGCCCAGATCCTCGGCCATGGCGAGGATGTCGGCGATGCCGTCGATGTTCAGCCGGTGCAGCACCACGTTCAGCGTCAGCGGCCAGCCCAGCTCCTTGACCAGGTGTGCGGCGGCGATCTTGCGCCGGAAGGAGGTGGTGCCCGCGATCCGGTCGGAGAGGCCGGCCTCGTGGGCCTGGACGCTGATCTGCACGTGATCGAGCCCGGCGGCCCGCAACTCCACCGCGCGCTGCTCGGACAGGCTCAGCGCGCTGGTGATGAGATTGGTGTACATGCCGAGTTCGTGTGCGCTGCGCACGATTTCCACCGCATCGCGGCGCAGCAGCGGTTCACCGCCGGAGAGGTGCAGTTGCAGGACGCCCAGCTCGCGGGCTTCGGCCAGCACGCGCTGCCACTGCGCGGTGTCCAGCTCGTCCTGGTAGTCGGCCATGTCGAGCGGGTTGGAGCAGTACGGGCAGTGCAGCGGGCAGGCGTAGGTGAGCTCGGCGAGCAGGCCGAAGGGGCTAGGCATCCCGGACCTCCAGGTACCGCTTGCCGATCAGGCGGGTGAGGAACTGGGCGACGTCGCCGGGCGCCACGTGCTCGTAGCGACCGCGCAGCGCCTGGACGATCTCCGCGACGCTGCGCTGCCCGTCGCAGAGCTCGAGGATCGCGGCGCCGGTCGGGTTGAGCACCGACACCGCTTCCGGCGCCAGCAGCAGGTGCTGCTCGCGAACCCGGTCGAAGGTCACGCGCACGTGCGAGGTCAGCTCGGGCCGGCTGGAGGGGTGCACGACCGGCATCAGGACGGCTCGGGGACGTCGGGATATGCCCGGTCGATGCCGTCCAGGACGCTCCAGAGCACGTCGCACTTGAACGACAGCGCATCCAGCGCACGAGCCTGCTCCGACTCGGTGCGGCAGTGCTCGGTGACCACTTCCATCGCGTGCTCGGCGTCGCGGGGGGCCTGGGTCAGCCGGGACCGGAAGTAGGCCAGGCCGTCGCGCTCGATCCACGGGTAGTGGCGCTCGAAGGCCGCGAGGCGCTCGGCCATCAGGTCCGGGGCGAACAGCTCGGTCAGCGACGAGGCCACCGCCTCGACCCACGGCCGGGTGCGGGCGAAGTTCACGTAGGCGTCGACGGCGAAGCGGACCCCGGGCGCGACGTGCCGCTCGTCGAGCACCTCGGCGCGGCTGAGCCCGACCGCTTCGGAGAGCCGCAGCCAGGCCTCGATGCCGCCTTCCTCGCCCGCCCGGCCGTCGTGGTCCAGGATGCGCTGGACCCACCGCCTGCGGACCTCCCGATCCGGGCAGTTGGCCAGGATCGCGGCGTCCTTGCGGGGGATGTTCTCCTGGTAGTAGAAGCGGTTGGCCACCCAGCCCCGGATCTGCCGCGGGTCGAGCAGGCCCGCGTTCATCCTGACGTGGAACGGGTGCTGGTGGTGGTACCGCTGCGAATGGGCCCGCAGCGCTGCGGTGAAGCTGTCGGTGAGCGCGGTCACGATGTCAACCGCACCTCCAATCCGTCGGTCGCCACTTCCACGCCGTGCCGCTCGACGGTGCGCCGCTCGGGCGAATCGTCGAGCAGGACCGGGTTCGTGTTGTTGATGTGCACGTAGATCTTGCGCTCGGCGGGCAGCGCGGCCAGCCGCCGCAGGCTGCCGTCCGGCCCGGCGATGGGCAGATGTCCCATGTCGCGCGAGGTCTTGCCCGCCAGCCCGAGCCGGATCATCTCGTCGTCGTGCCAGCAGGTCCCGTCGACCAGCAGGCAGTCGCCGCCGGCCAGCTCGTCGAGCACCGCGGGCGTGAGCTCCTGGACGCCGGGCAGGTAGACCGCGGTGCGCCCGGTGTTCGCGTCGGTGAGCCGGTAGCCGACCACGCGGCCGTGCTCCCGGCCGGGGCCGAACCGGTTGCGCTTGTTCGTCGGCACGTCGAAGGCCCGGTAGGACAACCCGCCGCCCAGCCGGGTTTCCGCGCCGGGCACGACCTCCCGCCAGGTCACCGCGCAGTAGGCCTCCAGCGTGCGCAGGATCGCGGTTGCGCGGCACAGGGTTTCCCGCACCGCGGCGGTGGCGTGCAGCTCGACGGACTTCGCCTCGCGCAGCAGGAGCAGGCCGAGGGTGTGGTCCAGCTCGGCATCGGTGAGCAGCACCGCCTGCAGCGGTGTCGCCCGTCCCGCGCCCGGTCGCAGCGCGGGGAACGCCTCGATCTGGGCGCGGATGTCCGGTGATGCGTTGAACAGGAACCACCGCTGGTGGTCGGCGCTCACCGCGATCGACGACTGGGTCCGGGGCTGGGCCGGACGGGAACCCGCGCGCACCGCGCGGCAGTTCGGGCAGCCGCAGTTCCACTGCGGAAAGCCACCACCGGCCGCCGAACCGAGCACCCGCAACCACATCCGTGGCTCCTCGCTGGAAGTTCGGGCGGGCACCGGACCGCACGCCCGGCACCCGCGGTGCGGCTGCTAGTCGTCCAGCTGCGCGACGTACATCGTCACTTCGGCGGCGCAACCGACCTCTTCGAAGTCCGGTGTCTCCCAAGCCAGGAGTTCCGGCCGCGCGGCAGCGGATTCCATCATCTGACCCCTTTCTCTGCCGATTCCCGGACGAGCGAGCCCGGCCGGGAGTGCGAAGGTGAACAGGGAACCCCGTGGGGGTGACCCGACCATAACGGGCGAGCGGCCCCCGACCCAGGTTCCCCACCCGACTGGCTCAGCGGCGACGAGCGCGCCGACCGTGCGTGGCAGCTGCGGAAATGTCCTGTGAGCAGCGGTTATGGTCATCGGTTGTCCACTGTGGTCCATCCTGGGGCCGGATTCGCGTCTTGCTCGGCGGTTCCACGCTGCGGCAAACGCGAGCCGGTGGTCGCCGGTGTGGATCGGGCCACCGCGCAGCAGGAGGGGCGGTTCGTGGCGGACGGTCGCTGCTTGAAGAGGCCGGTCTTGGGCCGGATGGCGGTGTCGTGCCGTTCGATCCGGCTGGCGCGCGCCGAATCGGACGACCGGATCCGGCACCAAGCCGGTGGCCTGCTCGCGCGGTTGCGGTAGTGCGGCGAGAAGTCGCCAGCGGTTTCCGGCTCTTCCGGCGCCGCAAGTAGGGTCGAGCTGATCTTCGCGTGCCGACCAGGAGGCCGACATGGGTGCTGCGCGCCGGAAACCGACCAGCGGATTCGTCGCGCGGGCGCTCGTCGGCGCCTCGGCGCTGCTCCTCGTGCTGCCGCCGGGCTCGGCCTTCGCCGAACCGCCGCAGGCGCTGCCGGGCTCGGCCCCCGATGCCGACCGCAAGTGGCAGCCCGCGTTCGACTACGACGGCGACGGTTGCTACCCGACGCCGGCGATCGGGCCGGACGGCACCGTGGCCGAGGGACTCAAGCCCTCCGGGCCGCTCGACGGCGACTGCCACGACGAGTCCGACCTGGGCAACACCAACTCCTACTCGCGCGCCAAGTGCGATCCGAGCGGCTGGTGCGCCTACCTCTACGACCTGTACTTCGAGAAGGACCAGGCGCTCGGCGGCGTGGACGACATCTTCGGGCACCGGCACGACCTCGAGCACGTCGTGGTGTGGGTGCACGAGGACCAGGCGAAGTACGTCTCCACCTCCGCGCACGGCGACTACTCGACCTACCCGGCCGAGCAGGTGCACTGGGAGGGCACCCACCCGAAGATCGTCTACCACAAGGACGGCGCCAGCACGCACGCCTTCCGGCTGGCCAAGCCCGGTGAGGAACCGGAGAACCACCGCGGCACCTGGCAGTACCCACCGCTGGTGGGCTGGGAGCACTACCCCGAAGGCATCCGCGAGAAGCTGACCTCGGCGGACTTCGGCAAGGCGAGCCTGGGCATCAAGGACGGCGCCTTCGAGGACAACCTGGCGAAGGCGAAGCCGGAGGGCATCCCGTTCGACCCGCACGGCTGACCCGGCGGATGCCCGGTTGCTGCCCTGGTCCTCCCGCGCCGGTGTCCGGTTGACTGCCGGGCGGAGCGGACACCGAGGAGGGCGACCGTGGCGGTCAACGAGGCCGGAGTGCGGACGGCGCACGTGGTGTGGGACTGGAACGGGACGTTGTTCGACGACGCCGACGCGCTGATCCAGTCCACCATCGAGGCGTTCGAGGTGATCGGGGCACCACCGGTCACCGTCGAGCAGTACCGCGAGCAGCACACCCAGCCGATCGACGTCTTCTACGACCGGCTGTTCGGCGCACCGGTGCCACCCGACGTGCGCAGCGCGCTGCACGCGGCGTTCCACGAGGCTTACTCGCGGCGCAGACCTTCGCTGTCCCTGGCGGTGGACGCCCGCGAAGTGCTGGGCGCGATCGCCGCGCGGGGCCTGTCGCAGTCGTTGCTGTCGATGCACCCGCACGACCGGCTCACCACGCTGGTCGACCGGTTCGGCATCACCGCGCACTTCGCCCGCATCGACGGCCAGCGCGGCCCGGACCGCGGCTTCAAGCGCGCGCACCTGGCCGAGCACCTCGCGGAGCTGGGCCTGACGGCAGGCGATGCGCTGCTGATCGGCGACAGCGTCGACGACGCAGTCGCGGCCAAGGCGCTCGGAATGCGGTGCGTGCTCTACGCCAGCGGACTGCACGCCACTGAAGTTCTTGCCGAGCAGGGAGTTCCGGTCGTCACCTCGCTCCGCGAGGCGATTCGGCTCGCGATCGGGGAGGCCTGATGAGCGCCGGGACCACGACGACGAACAGCAGCGGATCGGTCGTGGCGGTGCTGCGGTCCCGTTACGTGCCAAGACTGCTGTCGGCCTCGCTGATCGGGCGGCTGCCGACCGGCATGGCGCCGCTGGCGATCCTGCTGACCGTCCGCGAGAACGGCGGCGACTACCGGCTGGCCGGTCTGCTCGCCGCGCTGTACGCCGGGAGCGCGGCGGTGTGCGGCCCGGTGCTCGGACGGCTGATCGACCGGACCCGCCAGGTCCCGGTGCTGCTGTCCAGCGCGGCGACCTCGACAGCGGCGTTCCTGGTGCTCGGCCTGGTCGACCCGGTCCGCTCGGTGGCGATCGGCGCGGTGGCCGCGGTGGTCGCGGGTGCGGCGACTCCGCAGCTGGAACCGTGTCTGCGCGTGCTCTGGGAGCACGTGGTGGCGGGGGAGCACAACATCCGCGCGGCGTTCTCGCTGGACGCGGCCACGCAAGAGCTGATCTTCGTGTGCGGGCCGCTGGCGGTCCTGGGCGTGACCGCGTTCGGCGGACCGTCCGCCGGTCTGCTCGCGGCAGCCGCGGTGGGAATGCTCGGCGCCGCGTGGTTCGCCACCGCCCGCCCGGCCCGGGTCTGGCGAGGTACGCACGTGGAGCGGCACTGGGCCGGGCCGCTGCGCGGTGCCGGCGTGCTCCGCCTGTTCGCCGCGCTGGTCTGCGTCGGCGCGACCATCGGCGCATTCACCGTCGGCATCACCGGATACGCGGAGGTGGCGGGAAGTTCCTCCGCGGCAGGCCTGCTGATCGCGCTCAACGCGGCAGGTGCGCTGGTCGGCGGGATCGCCTACACCGCAGTGCCGGTGGCGCACCGCGAAGACCGGCGGCTGCTCGTGCTGCTGGCCCTGCTCGCGCTGGGCTACCTACCGCTGGTGCTCGTGCTGAACGTGCCCGCGATGGCGGCGTTCGCGTTCCTGAGCGGATGCGCACTACCGCCGGTGCTGGCCTCGGCCTTCGCCCTGATCGCCCGCATGGCCCCGGAAGGAACGCTGACCGAAGCGCACGCCTGGATGATCACGTCGTTCGGAGTCGGCAACGCACTCGGCTCAGCAGTGGCAGGCACCCTCGTGGACCTGGTCTCACCGGCAGCGGCGTTCACCTTGGCGGTGGCATGCGCCTGCCTCGGCACGACGCTCACCATCCGCCGCCTGCTCACCTGACGCCGGTGGTCACCCGGGAGGCGGTCAATTCTCGCGAAACCGACACCCGCCCGGCGCCGCGGGGTGGTCAGCGTTCGCGGTGGAGGGCCCGGCTGAAGCCTGCGGCGACCGTGGTGGCCAGGGTCCAGCCCGCGGCCACCAGGGCCACCGTGACCCACTGGGAGAGGCCTCGGGCCTGCCACATGTCGTCGTGGCCGAGGCTCACCACCGGCAGCATCTGGTCCAATGTGTACAGCAGCGGGTTCCACACCGGGCGGTCCTGCTCGTTGACCGGCACCAGCGGGTGGAAGACGAACCAGGCGGTGCCCACCACCGCGAACGCGGCCAGCCATCCCACCGCCCGCATCGGCCGGTACCCGTATCCGACGGTGGCCCGCTGCAACCAGCTCCACAGCCGCACCGGCCAGCGCAGGCCGGGCCGCGCGGTGCGGGCGATCGCCGCGTAGCGGTGGCGCTGCTTCTCGATCAGCACCGCGACCGCGTGTTCCTCCAGCCCGTTGCTGCGGAAGACCTCGGCGAGCTGGTCGTAGGTCCCCGGCTGGTAGGCGCCGCCCGCGGTGGCGCGCAGCCAGCCGAGGCGCTGGCGCACGCGTTCCTGGTCGTCGAGCTCGAAGGACTCCGAGAAGTTCTGGTAGGCGAAGTCCTCGCAGTCCACGCCGCTGCGGGACTCCCACACCGCGGAGTTGTCGGCGAGCAGTTCGCACTGGGCCTGCCGCAGGGTGATCCGGCCGCGCGGCGGCGTGCGCGGCAGCAGGGTGAGCTCCTGCGTCTGCACCCCGGAGGCGTTGAACGCCGTGCGCGACGCGCCGTCGCCCAGCTCGCAGCCCGAGAAGTTGACGTGCCGCCCGATCTGCGACCAGCGCAGCTGCACGGTGCCCTCCGCGGAGAACACCCGGTCACCTTCGGCGCAGACCAGGTCGCGCTCGATGCGCGCCGCGCGCAGGTCCAGCGATGGCTTGTAGTTGTTGCGGTGCGGGTGCCAGGCCGGTTTGGTCAGCCGCGAGCCGCGCAGGTCGATGCTCGCGCCGATCTGCGCGCCCGGCAGCTGCAGCGAGCCGACGAGCTCGGCGTCCCGGCACTCCAGGTTGCTGCCCACCGAGAGCCTGCTGCCCACCAGGACGTCGGTGCGCGGGCCGGTCAGCTGCGCCCGGGTGAGCTGGACGCTGCCGCCCACCTTGACGTCGGTCATCCGCCACTGCCCGCGCACGTCCACCGACCGCGCGTCGATGTTGCCGGAAACCCTGGTGCCGTCCAGGTTCACCGCGCGCAGCGGGTGCAGCACCGACTCGGCGGGGGAGCGCAGCCAGCTCACGTCGACGACGGCTCCGGTCATCCGCAGGTTGCCGCCGACCACGGCGCTGACCAGGCGCAGCGTGCCGCCGCTGCGGAACTCCTGGTCGAGCTGGACCTCTCCGCGGATCTCGCAGCGGTCGGCGATCAGCGCCGCGGTCGGGTCGTCGTAGTGCGAGTTGCCGGGATCCGGCGGCCGCACGCCGGGTTCCAGCACGGCGTCCCGCAGCCGCAGGTCACCGGAGATGTGCGCGCTGGGCAGCCGCAGCGTGCCCGCGGAGGTGAAGAACCGGCCGGTCGCCGGGTCGGCGTCCAGCCGCAGCGAGCCGCCGATGCGGATGCCGGTGGCGTTGATCGCGTTGCCGCCGCGGTTGCGCAGGGCGGCGCCGGACAGCGTCAGGTTGCCGCCGATCTTCGCGCCGGGGATGCGGATCTCGCCGGCGGTGCGCAGCCGGATTCCCAGCAGCGCACCGGAAACCGACAGGCGGTCGGCGTAGACGCAGCGCTGGCCGGGATTGCGCAGTTCGCTGTCGTTGAGCAGCAGCGAGCCGCCGAGGTCGGCATCGGCCAGGTCGACGATGCCGCCGACGCTGGCGCAGTTGCGCAGCACCACGTCGTTGCCGACCGCGAGGTTCCGCGCGTGCATCCCGGGGAACCGGCAGTGCCACAGCACCAGCCCGGCGAGCCGGGCCTGCCGCAGGTCGGGCGCGTTGTCGAAGCGGCAGCCGACGAATTCCAGCAGGTAGGGCAGATCCACGTTGCGCAGGTCCAGCTGACCGGTGATCGTGGCGTGCTCCACGACGATCACCAGCGGCTGCGCGCCGCGCCGGGTGAACACCCGGCTGCCGTCCTCCAGCGATTCGACCAGCCGGGCCGCGAGGTACTCGCCGCGGATCTGCTGCTCTGCGTCGGGAACGCTCGCGGGCTCGGCCTGGTAGGCGGCCGACTCCGCCGTCCTGCCCTGCGCCAGCAGCTCGTCCAACCGGCGCTCGGCGTCGGTCAGGGGTTCTGCGGTGTTCCTCGCCCAGCCAGTCAATGTTCGTCCCATCGACCACGAACTCACCGCACCCACCGTAGTGGACCCGCGACCCGGCGGAGACGGGATTCACCCGGCACGCGCAACGACGTGCCACCGCCGGGGCGATGGCACGTCGCAGGTCGCTGCGGGGTCAGGCGCGGCCGGGCGGATCCGTCCGCTCGTCGGACCAGGACGGCGAAGGCGGCGTGATGGTCGCGGTGAACGTGATGCCCGGCGCCGGCCTGGTGCCGGACGTCTCGGGTTCCGGCGTGGCGTCCTCGGTCGGCACCTGGAGGCTGCCGGACATCGAGGTGTTGCCGGCCGTCGGCAGCGTGCTCGACACCGGTGTGCTGCCCGAAGCGGGGAACGTGCCCGCTGACGGAGTGCTGCCCGAAGTGGGGAGCGTGCTCGACGTCGAGGTGCTCGCGGAGGTGGGCAGCGTGCTCGACGTCGGCGTGCTGCCCGAGGTCGGGCCGGTGCTGGACGTCGGTGCGGTGTCCGACGTTCCGGTCGACCGCTGCACGAGCTCGCTGATCGTGGAGATCGAGTCGGTGAGCGCGCCGACCGCCTTCGTCGCCGTGCCCACGTGCTGCATCAGGTTCTGGGCGCTGGAGAGCAGCTGCTGCATCACCGCCACGATCCGGCCGCCGTACTCGGCCGCGACCTGCACCGCCTGCGGGATCGCCGCCGCCACGCTGGCGCCGAAGGTCGCCGCCGCCGCGGCCATCGCCTGGTTGAGGATCACGATGATCCGGCCGGTGGCCTCGGTGATCAGCGTCGTGACCTCCTGCAGCGCCTTGGCCGCGGCTTCGCCGGCGCCGGTCGCCGCTTCGGCCAGCGCCACGCTCGCGTCGCCGAGCCCGGCGATGCCGTCCACCAGCTCCGCCCCGGTCTTGAGGTACCCGGCCGCGGCGTCACCGGACCAGCCGCTGGTCTCCGGGCCGACCGACTGCTGGTAGGAGTCGGCGATCGAGGAGACGTTGCGCCCGGTGTCCTGGAAGCCCTGGGCCCCGGCGGAGACCGAGCTGGGGTCGCCGGCCAGCTGCTGCAGCGGTTCGCCGAGGAACGACACCGACCCGGTGATGAAGCCGAACCCGGAGTCCGACAGCGCCGAGAGCGGGTCGCTCGTCGAACCGAGCGAGCTCATCCCGGGGTTCTCGCCGCCGCTGAGGCCACCGGAGAGCCAGTTGCGGTCGCGCACCGCCGCGATGGTCGACTTGAGCTGTTCGAGCTCCTCCGGCCGGGTCGCGCCGATCGTGATCTGCACCGTCATCGCGAATCCTCCTGGAGCAGCCGCACCGCGTTGTCGTCATCGGTGCGCTCGTAGTCCTCGGCGGTGCGCACCAGCGCCGAGCTGACCGCCTCCACCGCGGAGGACGCCTGCGCGATGGCCTGCCCGGTCTGGCTCATGGCCGCGCCCAGCCCGGCGGTGAGGAAGCCCAGGAAGGTGCCCAGCGAGTTCTCCGCAGGGCCTGCCGGCACCGCGCCGGCCGCGTCGGACAACCCGCTCGCCAGCCCGGCGACGGTGTTCGCGTGCGCCCGGATCTGGGCGGGATCGACCTGCAGGTCCATCAGACGATCACCACCGGGTTGGCGAAGAAGTCGTCGTCATCGTCGCTGGCGGGGCGGCGCGCGGCGGCGTCGACCCCGGCGGCGGGCGGCATGTTCTCCTTGACGAAGTCCAGCGCCGGGCCGTCGCCGACGTACTCGGTCATGATCTCCACGACCTGCGCCCCGACGGAGCGCTGCGCCTCCTGGGAGGTCGTCAGGATGAGCTGCGCCAGCTGCTCGGCCTCCATCGCCCGCGCCGCGGGGGTGAGCCGGATGTCCTCCATCGCGCCGCTGGGCCCGACCTGGACGGTGATCTCACCTCGCGGCGAGGTCGCGGTCCCGCTCATCTGGCGCAGGCTCTCGTTCGCGGCCTTGGCGTCCGCGGCGGCCTTGGCGAGCCGCTCGTCGTAGCCCGCCAGCCACTGAGCTGCTGTTTCCACCTTTTCCCTCCGTAAGAGCCTGTTGGTGCTTGCGTGGTCGCCGAGCCGGCGCGGTCTGGCCGGGGGAAGCCGGCTCAGCTCCGCGTCACCGCGGCTCGCGGGCGATCCTGGCCAGGTCTTCGACCGCGAACCGCACGTCGTTGGGCCGCATCGGGTTGACGCTCACCCAGCCGTGCTTGGCGGGCACCACCCGCACCCGCCCGCGCGGACCGTCCAACCAGGACAGTTCGGCACCGGCCCGGGTGCTCTCGCCCGCGCCGCGCCGGGTGGCCCCGACCTGACCGCGACCGGTCAGCACGGCCAGCAGCCCCGCGAGCTGGTCCAGCGCGTTCGGGTCCCCGCCGCAGTCGCGGACGAGAGCGCGCAGCCGCTGCTCCTTCTCCCGGTCGTCCTCGATCTCGCCGACCAGCTGACCGGCGGTGGCCACCGCGCGCTCGGGCAGCGTGATCGGCATCGTCCGGGCCGGTGCGACGTCGGGGATCAGGTCGAGCAGCGCGTCGGTCAGCGCGTCCGCCGCGACCCGGTGGATCCGCACCGGCTGCGCCGGGTCGTTGTCCAGCCGCTGCACGCAGATCAGCGCCCAGGACCGGTAGACGATGGCCACCACCGCGGTCACCCCGGTCTCGTCGACCAGCACCAGGTCGACCGTGCCGCGGTGCTGGCGCAGCGCGGTGACCAGTTCACCGGCCGCACCGGCGGGCCCGTCCTCGTCGGCGAACCCGCGCAGCCGCAGGGTGTGGCCCGCGGTGGCCAGCAGCACCTCCCGCTCACCGGCGATGCGGCCGAAGGACGGCACGCGCAGCGGGAACGGCAGCGGCACCCCGGCGTGCGTGGACAGCAGGTCCAGCTCGACCTGCCCGAACTCGATGGGAGCGGGTGCGCGTCGCGCGGACGCCGTGGTCATGCCCGGTCACCACCGGTGTTGCGCAACGCCTGCGCGGCGCTGTCGTCGGAGGCGAGGTAGCCGCTGACGGTTTCGCCCAGCGCGGTGCGGAAGTTGTTCAGCTCGGCGTCGGCCGCGCTGATCTCGCCGCTGAGCCCGGACCGGCCACCGGCCTCGCGCAGCCGCATCGCCAGGTGGATCGCCGGCGGCGCGGTGCCCAGCTGCGGCAGCCGCTCGGCCAGCCTGCCCGCCGAGCCGACCAGTCCGGTGGTGCGCTCGCGGAGCCCGGACAGCGCCTCGACCTGCGCGGAAAGTCCCTGCGGGGCGACCTGGTAGCCGTGTCCCGCTGCTGCTTCGGAAGTCAACGTTCGCTCCTGTGCTGCGCTCAGCCGATGACCGGGGCGCTGGCCGGCCGGTCGTCGTCGAAGAGTTTCTGGTCGATGGTGGGCAGGCGGTTCTCGTGCAGCTGCTCGTCTTCCTCCTCGCCTCGCCGGGCGCCACCGGCACCGGGCATCATGCTGCCGCTGCCCGTGCGACCGGCCAGGCCGCCAAGGCCGCCGGAACGCGCCAAAGCGGCGTCCAGCGCGCCGAATCCGCTGCGCGCCCCACCGCCCAGCTGCTCCGCGCCGACCAACCGGCCCCACGGCACGCCGCCGCTGCCGCTGCCCGCACCACCGCTGAACCCGGCGGCGGTGGTCGATGCGGGGGAGTTGAACCCGGCGGCCTCCAGCGAACCGGGCGGCGCGATGGCCCGGCTGCTGTTGCGCAGGCTCGCCTCGTACTGCTGCATGACGTGCACCGCCTCGGCCTTCTTCTGCGCAGCCGCGACGTTGGACATGAACAGGCTGCCGCCGCCGGCCGCCACCGCGCCGATGGCGGCGCCGATCGCGGCCCCGGGAGCGGCGCCGATGCCACCGGCACCCGCGCCGACGATCCCGCCGATGACCGCACCGGCACCGGCCCCGGCCATCGCGCTGGTCAGCGCGGAGCCGGTCGGGTCGCCGGGCGGTGGCGGCATCGTGTTGCGCGCGACCGCGAGCGCGTCGCCGGCCTCCTGGGTCGCGCCCTGCACGGTGCCCGCGCGGTCGCTGATCCCGGAGGTGCGGTCGCCGAGCTCACCGAGCTGGCTGGTGGCCAGGCCGGCCGACTCGCTGCTCCAGTTGGTCTGCATGGCGTTGCGCTCGTGCCGCATGGACTCGGCGTGGTCGGCCAGCTCGGTGCGGTGCTGCCCCCACTCGGCCGCCATCGAGCTGACATCGCCGACGTCGGCGTTCTGCCAGAGCATCTGGTAGAGCTCTTCGTGGGAGTAGGAGTTCCAGTTGGTGCCGTCAGGCGGGATCGGCGAGCCGAAGTAGCCCTCCCAGACGTTGCGCAGGGCGTCCACGACCGGCACCGCCAGCACCCCGGCGGGGCCGGCCTGCGCCAGCGCGGAGGTGGCGGCCGCGGCAAGCTCCTGCACACCTGCCGACGCGGTATCGATGAGGTTCGCTGCGGATTCGTCGCTCATCTGCGGTTTTCTGCCTCCCAGAACGGCGCGCGGCTGCATGCGCCGAACACGGCCAACGAGTTTCAGCGGGGCACGCGTGCTGCGCGCCGGAACGTGCCCGCTTCCCCAGACGCGGGCACCTACTGAGATCACCAGACCCGGGTCCGGGAAACATCCGCAACATTGCTGATGTTCACGGATTTCACGCTGACCTGCGAAGATCAGGACGTTAACGGGACGAATCGGGCGAGCGTCGATGTTCGCGACCGGCCGTCAGGACGCCGGAACCGCCTCGGTTACGGAGGAAACCTCCCCGAGGACGAGTAGCCCGGCGACAGCGGGCGAACAAACGACTCGACCACGGACCTATAGTCGCGATCGTGGACGCGGTTGTGGAGGACTACGCCCGCAACGTCGCAGCCGCGATGGCCACAACGCTGGGACCGCGCTTGGTGGGCGTCTACCTGCACGGCTCTGCAGTGCTCGGCGGGTTCGACGCACGCCGCAGCGATGTCGACGTCCTCGTCGTCTGCGAAGGGCCGATGACGGCGGTCGAGGAGTCGGCTGCTGCGCAGCGGCTGAGCCGCGAGCGCTTGCCGTGCCCCGCGCACGGGCTGGAGTTGAGCATCGTCACCTTCTCGGCGGCCCAGCACCCCACGGCACGACCTGAGTTCGAGCTGCACGTGACCACGGCACCGGAGGACACCAAGTGCGTTGACGGCCGCGATCGCGAGGGAGATCCCGACCTCGTGCTGCACTTCGCCGTCTGCCGCAATGCCGGGCGGCTCCTCGGCCCCGGGCGCCCGGCGCCCGAGGCGTTCGCCCCGGTCCCCGACGACCTGGTCCTGGCTCAGCTGGCGAGCGAGCTGCGCTGGTGCACCGGACACGCTCCCGGCGAGTACGCGGTGCTCAACGCCTGCCGGGCGTGGCGGTTCGCCGTGGACGGCGCTCTCGTGTCCAAGGTCGACGGCGGCCGGTGGGCGCTGGATCTCGTGTCAGGCGCGGACGGAGAGCTGGTTCGAACCGCCTTGGACCGTCAACGCTGCCTTCCCGCCGCAGAGCTCGACCCGCGCGCCGTCCAGCGGTTCGTCCACCACGCCCTCGGCCGGATCACCGAGGTCTCGGCATAGCGTCCGCCCGGCGCGAGCTCAGCTGCGGCGCTCGAAACCGAGGACGATCTCGACGCGCGAGGCGTAGCCGAGCTTGGCGAGGATCTTCGACACGTGGGAATCGACCGTCCGGACCGACACGATCAGCCTCTCGGCCGCCTCCCGGTTGGTCAGCCCCTGCGCGACGAGCTCGGCGACGCGGTGTTCGGCCGCGGTGAGGCTTTCCCAGCCGTGCTTGGGCCTCCGGCGCGGTCCGGTCGCTCCGCGCCGGACGCCGAAGGCGCGCAGCTCGGCATCGGCGCGGTGGATCTCGCCGGCGGCGGCCAGCGCCGTGAAGCGCTCGATCGCGGTTCGGTAGGCGGCCCGGGCGTCCGCCGATCTGCCGGACGCCGCAAGCACTTTCGCCGCGTCCTGCGCCGCCCGGGCGGCGGTGACCGGAGAACCGTTCTCGGCGAACTGCTGCGCCGCGTCGAGCAGCAGGTCCACATCGCTGTCGAGCAGGCCCTGGCAGTACGTGAGAGCGCCGCGCTCGCCCAGCGAATCGCCGGTGACCAGCTCCTGCATGTGCGCCACCACGCGTTCGGCCAGCTCGCGATCACCGCTGCCGACCGCGATGCGCACGATCCGCGCACCGATGGTGCTCACCGCGTGGCCGTTGTGCACGCCCACGTCGCCGTTGGCGAGGGTGCGCACGATCTCCAGCGCTCGCTCGGAATCGCCTTCGGCGTCGGCGAGCACGGCATGACCGATGGCGGTGATCTGCTCGTAGAAGATGGCGACCCCGCGTGGTTCCGCGCCGTTGGCCAGCTCGGCGTGCTCGCGGGCGGCGCGGAGGTCGCCGCGGTGCACCAGGATGGCGATGGCGATGGCGTGCAGCGGACCGTCGAACCCGTGCAGGTCGGGCAGCGCGGTGGCGGCTTCGATCTCGGCCAGGGATTCGTCCCAGTGGCCGTTGTTGAACAGCGCGAGCGCGGTGATGGTGTGCAGCCAGACCAGCAGACCGGTGCCGAGCTCGCGCGCGAGCGGGCGCGCCCGCGCGGCGGTTTCCAGGGCCGCCCGCTCCTGGCGCAGGTCCTGGACCACCGCGCGCAGCAGGCGGGTCATCAGCTGTTGCCCGCGGTCGCTGGCGGCGATCTCCAGCAGCGCATCGGCCTGGTCCAGCAGCTCCAGCGCGCCGGTCAGGTCGCGGAACACGAACCGGCCGATGGCCTTGATGTTGAGCAGGTACAGCGCGACGACCGGGTCGTCCGCGGCGTGCGGTTCGGCGATGTCGAGCGCGTGCTCCACCCCGGTCAGGTCGCCGACGAGCAGCCGGGCGGTGGCGTCGAGCACGGCCAGCCGCGGCGGCAGCTCACCGTGCTCGCGCTCCGGTTCCAGGGCCTTCGCCGCACCTTCGGGATCCATCGCCCCGATGCGGATCAGGGCGAGCACGGCCCGGGACCGGCGCCGGATCGGCGCGTCCGGGCGAGCCATCAACGTGGTGCGCGCGGTGTGCTCGGCGGCGTCGAGCCGCCCGGACCACAGCTGCGCCTCGGCCAGCGCCGCCCGCAGCGGCAGCAGATCCGGATCGCCCGGCACGAGGTGGGCGACGGCGCGTTCGAGGAGGTCCACGAGCCCGGGTGTGGGATCGGCGGCCAGCTTCTCGGCGTGCCGGCCGAGCCATGCCGCCAGCCAGGCGTCCACCGGCGCGTGGACCAGCTGCTCGACGACTGCTTCGGGTGGAGCGTTCCGGCTGATCAGAGCCTTCGCGGCGGTGGTGCGCAGGGCCGCCGACGTCGCTGCCACCTCGTCGCGCACCACCGCGTGGCGCAGCCGCACGACACCATCGGTGACTTCGGCCAGCCCGAGCGCGGTCAGCCGCTCGGCACCGGCCAGGACCTCGGCCGGGGTAGATCCGACTGCCGCCGCCAGGTCCTCCACGCACGCGCGATCGGCCAGGATCGCGGTGAATCGCAGCAGCGCGGCATCGGATCCGGCCAGCCCGGTGGCCCAAGCCGTCACGGTCTGCGCGCGGTTCTCCGAGGTGAGCTGGGCCAGCAGCCACGGGTTTCCGGCCGCTCCGGCCGCCAGTCGCCGCAGCGAATCGGATGGCTCCGCGCCGGTGAGTTCGGTGAGCAGCGAGTGCACCGAGGCGTCGTCGAGCGGGAGGAGGTCGTGCACCGCGGCAGTGCGCTCGAGGTGGGTGAAGCGTTCGGGTGCGGCACCGCGATGCCGTCCGGCGACCACCAGCAGCGATCGGCCGCTCAGTTCCTCGGTGAGGTCGTGCAGCGCGAGCAGCGTCGCGTCGTCGGCCCGGTGCAGGTCGTCGATGACGACAACGCCGCTCTCGGGCCATTGCGGGGGAATGCCCTCGGACAGCACTGTGGTGCCGTGCGGGGGCAGGACCGCGATCCGGCGCACCGGAAGTCCGGCGCTGCGCATCGCTTCGGCGTGGGCGTCCAGGAGGGCGGACAGGCCGAGCCCCGGATCGGCGCGAACCACGAGCAGGCCGCCGAACCCGTCCTGCGCGGCGATCGCAGCGTCGGCGAGTCGCCGCAACGACTCGTCCCTGCCGAACAAAACCACCCGAGCCCCCGATCCTGAGAGCAGGGAGCTTAGTCCAGCCGGGCGGCCGGTTCGGGTGAAATGGTGGAACTGGTTCTGCCGTCTCAGCAGTGCACCAGGTGTCCACAGAGGATTGGTCTGGTCGTCGCGGGAGCATAACCGCTGGCCCGGTGCGATGTGCCGGGCCGGCTGTGGCGCTCATCACGCCCGGTCCGGGCCCTGCCCGCGGGCAGGGCCCGGAGTCGGATCAGGCGATCACGCCGTCGATCCAGCCGCGGAAGTGGCCGACACCGGTGTAGATGTCGGGGGACTCACCGCAGACGGAACCGACGCCGCGGCTGTCCAGACCGGCCAGCTCCCAGCCGTCGCCCTCCCGGGTCAGCAGCGGCGAACCGGAGTCGCCACCGCACGGGCCGCGGACGCCCTCCGGGTTGTCGGTGCAGACGTCGCCGCCGCGGATGCCCCACGAGTCGTCACCCGCGTCCGCCACGCACTTCGGCGTGGTCGGCGGGATGACGGTGGTGTCCAGCTGCTGGAGCTGGGTCGGCAGCTTGCTGGGGTCGCCCTTGTCCTCGTTGGCGATGTAGCCCCAGCCGATCTGGCGCACATCGGTGTCCGGCTCGGTCAGCTCGGTCGCCATCCGCACGGGCGCCTGGTCGCTGGGCGCGTCCAGGCGCATCAGCGCGATGTCGTTGCCCTCGGAGCGATCGGGGAACGCCTGGTAGTCCGGGTGCACCACGATCTGCTGGATCTTGGCCACGCTGCCGCCGGTGGTCCGGTCGGTGCTGCCGATCCGCACGTGGAACATCGCCGGGTCCAGCACGACGGGCTTGCCGTCGGGGGAGTCCTGCGTGACGCAGTGCGCCGCGGTGACGACCCACTGGGGGTTGATCAGCGCGCCACCGCACCGGTGGGAGTCCGGGTTCCCGTCGCGCTCGTACTGCAACGAGGTCATGAACGAGTAGGTCTGATCGGCCGGGGAGCCGCCGATGATGTAGGGCGTGACGCCGCCCTGCGGCTCATCGGCGTGCGCCGTGCCGACGCCGGCGAGCGCGCCGACCGCGGCCACCGCCGCCAACGCCGCGGTGCGCTTGCGCGCCCGCGGCGCCCGTAATTTCTCGACCATTGCTGGTGTCCTCCATCGTCACCTGCCCGAAGATCACGGGCATTGTTGATCAAGGTAACCCACCCCACCGACACCCGGAACCGCGTTCCCGGCGCAGGGTCGCGGCCTGAAGTGCGCGAAACCGGCGAAATGGCAACAGGTTTGGCGAAGACGCCTGTCTGGTGCATTCGCGGGAGGCCGAACGGCCCACGAACCCACCTGCCACCTGGCGCACTCCATTGGAGCGATTGCGCCGGATCTTCCGCGGCGTGGTCGCCCGGCGTCCAAAATGGACGTTCGGCGGTGCCGGGCCGGTGCGCGACCCGGCACCGTCCGTCCCGCTACATCGTCGGGGCGGGGACGCGGCCGGTGTGGTCGCGCGGGGTCCTCGGCACGGTCACCGCCGGTTCACCGGATTCGGCCGTGGCCGCTACTTCGACGATCGCCCTGACCTGGGCGATGATGTCCTGCAGGTTGCGGGTGAAGACCGGGTCCACCACGTCGCCGGCGTTGTCCGGGGCGAAGGTCAGCACCGGCGTGTGGACGTGGCCACCGCGCAGATCCGCTCCCACGGCGTCGCGCAGCAGGGTCGTGCGGTAGGCGATCTCGTTGGACAGGTAGCTGCCCCCGCCGCCCGCGCGGGCCGCCGAGCCCGGTGTCGGACCGTCGGGGCGCACCACGGGTTCGGTTCCGCCTGCCGGGATCTCGGTGACCTCGGTGTTGTGGAAGACCGGGTAGCGGCCGGTGTCGGCGTCGACGATGGCGGCGTAGGGCTGGGTGGAGGGCACGAACTCCGGCGCCGGTTCGACCGTGGGGACGCCCGGCGGGATCTCGGCGACGCCGTCGCGCTGCTCGTCGTTGTTGTCCACGCCGGTGTGCCAGCGGCCGTTCCACTGCTCGATGTCGAACTGCTCCGGACGGCCCTGGCTGACGGTGGCGAACACGTCGACCTGGTCGCGGCCCGGCCGCAAGCGGGGGAGGAAGGTCTGCTCGACCATGCCCTGCTCGAAGGGCTTCCACAGCACCGGGAACATCGCCGTCTCGACGCGGACCGGCCCGGACGCGGTGTTCAGCACGAGCCCGTCCAGGGCCAGCGCGGAGGCGCCGGAGGGGTTGCTGCGGCGGATGTCGCCGTTGAGCTGGAACGGGTCGAAACCGCTGACCAGCACGCGCTTGACGCCCTCGCCGCGGGGGAACTGCACGGAGGTCTGCCCGCGCGAATGCCGCTCCAGGCTCCACAGCAGCTGGTCGCGCTGCTCGTCGTCGAGCGGGAACGGCGGTGTCCACTGGCGTAGCGCGGCGGTCATGCCCAGCCGCGCCCAGTACAGCGGGCGGTCGTCGGCCGCGGGCAGGTCACCGGCGGTGTCCCGGCCTTGAGCGCGGGCCACCGCCCGCTCCCACACCCGGTCGCCGCTGGAGCTGATCAGCCGTTCGGCGGCGGCCGGGTCGCCTGCCTCGCACAGCGCGGCGGCGAACGCCGGGGCGATGTCGGCGAAACCGCTCCTGGCCAGCAGTTCCTGCGGAACGGGCTGGGAGAGCCGCTGCTCCTCGACGCTCAGCGGGCGGGACGGGTCGGTGCAGCTCGGTGCCGCCTGCGACGCGACGGGGCTGAGCAGCGCCAGGGTTGCCGAGGCGATCGTGCACGCGATGCTGCGGCGGACCGTTGGACGCACGTGAGTCCTCCTTGGTGCGGTTGGTGCGAAGAACACATTCGATCCCACCGACCCCGCCCGGGGCCAGACCCTGGCCCCAACTCGTCAGTCCACACCGGACTCCGCGACCGCCCCGAACCCGTGCCGGTCGGCGAACTCGTCGGTGGTCATGCCCAGCACGACCACGTCGTGGTGCCGCCCGGCGAAGAACTCGTGCTCGCGCAACCGCCCCTCCTCCTCGAACCCGAGCGCGCGGTGCAGCGCCAGCGAGGCCTCGTTGAACGCGTGGACGCCGACCGAGCACTTGTGGTAGCGGCGTTCGCCGAACATGTAGCGCAGCAGCAGGACGACGGCCTCGGTGGCGTAGCCGCGGCGCTGGTGCTCGCGGCCGATGCCGATCCCGTAGCCGAAGCGACCGGCGCGCTGGTCGGTCCCGGTGGTCGACAGCGCGCCGACGAGCACGTCGTCGGCGCGCGAGTGCACGGCGAGCTGGAACTCGTCGCCCACCGGCTCCTTCACCGCCTGCTCGGCGGCCCACCGGCGGTAGCCCTCCGCGGAGCGCGGTGGGTGGATCACGTCGACCGCGCGCATGTCGGAGGTGTCGGCGTCGATGTGCTGGAACGCCCGCCAGTCCTCCGGTTCGATCCCGCGGAGGCTGACCCGGTCACCGGTCCAGATCGATCCCATACCGGCCGATCCAACCACGATCGGTTCTCACCGGCGGGCGAACACCCCGATCGCGTCGTAGGCGATCCAGGAACCGTCGTCCTTGTGCAGGTCGATGGTGTTCTCCCCGACCCGGAAGACCTGCGGGAGGCGCATCTCCAGGTAGGACGGCTTCAGCGGGGACCCGGGCAGCGTGCTGTCGCCCTGGGTGGAGCCCTTGGTGGCCCCGTTCTCGAAGCGCAGCCGGTCGACCGGGGTGCCGTTGATGCTCAGCACCACCGAACCCGCCTTGGACGCGTGGCTGTCGATGAGCCACACCGCGAGGTCGGAACCGTTGACCGGGAGCTCGGAGAGCTCGAAGCGCAGCCGGAACCGGTGATCGCGGCGCCCGGCCCAGCCGTCGGCCGGACCGGGCTGGAGGTAGCACCAGCCGGTGCGCGGGTCGTCCGCCCCGGCCCGGAAGTCCACCCCGTTCGGGAAAGCCGTGGGGTAGTCGGCGTAACCGCTGGGGGACAGGGCGAGTTCCAGGCCCTTGCCGTCGAAGTCACCGACCACGGCCAGCGGGATCCCCGACCGGCTCACCGACTCGCGGCTGGTGACGGTGACCGCGCGGCTCGGGCGGCTGCGCGCACCGGCGGCGTCGACGGTCACCACGCGGTAGGTCCACTGCTGCGCGGCGCCGCCGAGACCGTTGTGCTGGAAGTGCGGGTAGACGGTCTTCAGCAGCAGGGTCTCCGGGGAAACCGCGACTTCGGGGCCGGGCGCGCCGTGCACCGCGTAGTGGTCGACCACGGTCTGCCACGGCGCGGGTTCCCAGTCGACGACGATGCGGGCGAGTTCGCCCCGGCCGCGCAAACCGGTGGCAGCGGGCGGAGGTGCGGTGGGCATCGCGGAGTCAGGCCTTCCTGTGCAGACCGGGGTTGCCGGCCGGGGTGCTGAAGCGGGCGACGGTCTGGGCGGGGGCGTTCGCGTCGGCCTCGATCCACGGCACGACCTTGAAGTCCGACACCAGCTCGTCCGGGGTGAGCCTGCACCGCACGTAGCCGCGGCGGCCGTCGTAGAGCTTGACGTACGGGTGCTGCAGCCAGTCCTCGGTGTAGTTGTCGGTCGGTGCGCCGTCACCGTCGGAGGCGACCGAGGCGCAGATCAGCTCGACGCCGACGGTGCTCGATCCCGGATCGGCGAAGTCGGCCTTGAGCTCTGCGGCGACGTGCTTGTGGATGTCGCCGGTGAGCACCACCGGGTTGCTGGTGCGCCGCATGGCCTCGATGAGGCGCCGCCGCGCCGCCGGGTAGCCGTCCCACTGGTCGACGCGATCTTCGGTGATCGCCGCGACCGTGACGCCGTTGGCCAGGAAGTTCCACGCCGCCGGGGAACCTGCCATCCCGTCGTAGAGCCACTCCTCCTGCTCGCGGCCCAGCATCGTGCGCGCTTCGGCGTGCTGTTCGGCGGTGTCGGCGGGGACCGGGTCGCGGTACTGGCGGGTGTCCAGGACGTTGAACCGCGCCAGCGATCCGACGTCGAAGCGCCGGTGCACCCGGCTGTCCGGGCCTTCCGGCAGCGCGCTCAGCGACAGCGGCAGGTGCTCGTAGAAGGCGCGGTAGGCGACCGCGCGGCGGTGCCGGAAGTGCGCCGGGGAGATGCCGTGCTCCGACTGGTCGGCGTTGTAGTTGTTCTGCACCTCGTGGTCGTCCCAGGTCACCAGCCACGGCGCTGCGGCGTGCGAGGCCTGCAGGTGCGGATCGGTCTTGAACAGCGCGTAGCGCAGCCGGTACTGCTCCAGCGTCTCGATCTCGACCCGGTGCTCCGGGCCCAGTTCGGGCGCCCCGCGCCGCAGCAGGTTGCCGGAGGTGATCCCGTACTCGTAGATGTAGTCACCGAGGAACAGCACCGCGTCCAGGCCCTCGCCCGCCATGTGCCGGTGCGCCGAGAAGTGGCCGTGGTACCAGGCCTGGCAGGAGGCCGTCGCGAAGTTGAACGAGTCCACCCGGGCGCCGGGCGCGGGCAGCGTCCGGGTGCGGCCGGTGGGGCTGAGCTGGTTGCCGGCGCGGAAGCGGTAGAAGTACTCGCGGCCGGGCCGCAGCCCGCCGACCTCCGGGTGCACGGCGTGCGCGAGCTCCGGTGAGGCGATCACCGTGCCGCGCCGGGCGATCCGCGCGAACCGCTCGTCCTCGGCGACCTCGTACTGCACCGGCACCTGCCGCAGCGGCATGCCGCCGTGGCCGTCGGCGGCCAGCGGTTGCGGGGCCAGCCGGGTCCAGAGCACGACCGCGTCGGGCCGGGGATCGCCCGAGGCCACGCCGAGGCTGAAGGTGCCGTCGGGCAGCGGCCGGGCGGGCGTGGCGCCGGCCGCCCCGGGCGCGGAGATGCCCAGGGCCACCGCCGCCGAGGTCACCCCGGCGAGTTGCAGGAACGTGCGCCGGTCCGTCGTGGTCATGGTGCTCCGATCAGGGGTGTGGCAACGCGCGCCAGCTTGATCGACCGGAGCGGCCGGCAGGTGAAGGGCAGGTGGACCGGACCGGTACGACCGGCGACCGGTTGATCGAGTTGCGCCGCCGACTAGGCCGCCGGTGAGGTCACCCGACGCCGGCCGGGAGTCGGCTCGACCGGGCGAGGTGGCCGGCGAGTTCGAGGTTGAGGCGCGTTTGCTCCGCGGTGCGGCGGCCGTGGCCGCAGGCTGCGCCGACACCGGCCACGGGCTGGCCGAGCGCGGCTTCGGTGTGGCGCAGCGCTCGGGCGGACAGCTCCGGGTTTCCCTCGTCCACGCAGCCCGCGATCACCTCGACACCGCGCGCGAGATCGCGCAGCGGCACGTAGGCCGCGGCCGACGCGGGCGGCGGCTGGTCGCCGTGGGCCATCGGGATGTGCACGGCGGGCACCGGGTGCCCGACCGTTCGCAGCCGCGCCGCCAGCGCGTTGATCACCTGCACCGCCGGGCGCAGCCCGGAAGGCTGGAACAGCGCGCGGTGGCAGAGATCCCCGTAGCACAGGTGCAGCGTCCAGCGCGCCGATCGCGGTGCGGCGGTGATGATCCTGGCCAGCTGGTGCGCGAGCAGCCGCGCCGTGGCCGGGCGGGCGGCGGGCGGCACCCGGTGCAGCGCGCACAGGGCCGCCGGCGACTCCAGCTGGAAGGTCACTTCGGTGCGGTGGCGCTGCGCGATGCGGACCACCTCGGAGATGACCATCTGCTCGAAAACCGCGTGCACGCGCGGCAACTGCGCCATGCCCACGGTGAAGATGGCGAGGTCCAAAGAGGACGGGACGCTGATCTGGACGGGCAGGTCGGCACCGATTTCGCGTCGCGCGGCGACGGCGGCGACGGCCTCGCGCGGTCGGCCCAGCGCGATGTCGTCGACGGTCAGCCGGTGCCCGGCGCGAACCCGGTAGAGCGGCATCTCGGCGTAGCAGCTGCCGTCGCCGGGCTTGGCGACCTCCAGTCCCGGGACCCGGGCGCGCGAGAGCAGGTAGTCGACGATCCAGTTCGGGTCCAGGTCGCAGGGCAGCGCGCTGAGCTCGGCGGATCCTGCGTGGTCGAGCACCCAGCGCATCCCCGAGGCGACGTCGGGGGCGAGGCTGCGCGGCAGCGAACCGGCCAGGTGCACGCGGCGCCGGGGTTCGGAAGAGGGGAACGGGGATGCCATGAGGTCTCCGGGAAGCGGCTGGGCCTGACGGGGTCGGCACGGGATGGACATCGCGCGTCACTCAGGTCGGATCGCGACCGGCGGTGATGATCGTGTGCGCCCAACTCTGGCAGATCCCGCGCAGGGGTGCAGGTTTTCGCTTCCCGGGACCGGGGCGTTGCGCCCGTTCGACTGACGGCGGCGGGCGTCAGGCGTGGCTTCGGTGGAAGATCAGCCGGTAGATCAGCAGCAGGATGAGCGAGCCGACGATCGCCCACACGAAGCTCATCAGGTTGAAGCCGCTGACCCCGGTGCCGGAGACCTGCGACCCGATCCAACCGCCGAGGAACCCGCCGACGATGCCGATCAGGATGGTCACGATGATGCCGCCGGGATCGCGCCCGGGGAGGATGAACTTGGCGATCGCACCGGCGATCAGGCCGAACACGATCCAGCTGAGGATCCCCATGGTGGTACTCCCTTCTGGCTTCAGCGTTGCTCCGTTGACTACCCGCCGTTCCCCCGTCGCATGCCCCGGACGGGCACCTCGGTTGCGAATGGGATGCGGGGGTGCTGCTGTTGCGGGTGAGGCAGGGCCCGCACCGGCAGGTCCACAGCGGACGGTTCACGCCATCGGTACGTCTGCGCCGCGTTCGGCGTGGATACCCGTGGGGAGCGAGGTCCGAGCACCGAGGGGGGACGGGAATGGACACGAGGAGCCCGGCGGCCAGCGGCCTGGTCGACTACATCCGGTCCGTGGCGGATGCGCTGGGGGACGACGTGACGGAAGTGGACGTCGACTTCGACGACGGGCTGGCGACCGCGATCATCCTGGTGCGCTCGCACGTGCCGACGCTGCTGGAGTTCCCGCTGCTGCTGACCTGGGACGAGGTCAGCGGCTGGGCGCTGCGGGTGGAGACCGACGGCACCGGTGACACCACCGCGCTGGAGTTCCTGGGCGGCGACATCCTGCCGCACCCGCAGGTGGTGCGGGAGTTCCTCGGCGACGCGGTCTGCGGCCGCAGCCCGGGCCTGGTGCTGCCCCCTGCGTTCCGCACGCCGAACGCAGGCGACGAGCTGGAGCACCGGCTCGCGCAGTTCCGCGCCTGAGAGCGCTGTCGGCGAGGCTGTCCGCGCGCGGGTGGGCGGCGGCAGCCGCTTCGGGTTCAGGTTCCGGGCGGGGGCGGCCTCCCGCCGTGCTGTGGCATGCAGGAGCGGCCCTGGGGAAGTGCTCGGGTTCGGCCGGGCGAGCGGCACGCGCAACCGCCACGGTTCAGAGGTGCTGCCCGTTCGTGCTGGGGCCTGGCGGCACGTGCGAGTCGGCTGCCAGCGACCGCACGACGGTGTTGGCCGTCGCCACCAGCGGGACGGCCAGCACCGCCCCGCCGACCCCGGCGATGGTGAAGCCCGAGGCGACGCTGAGCACCACCGCCAGCGGGTGCAGCCGCACGGCGTGCCCGAGCAGCAGCGGCTGCAGCACGTGGCCTTCCAGCTGCATCACGCACACCACCACGGCCAGCAGGATCAGCGCCGTGACGAACCCGTTGGCGGCCAGTGCGACCAGCACCGCCAGCCCACCGGTCACCACCGCGCCGACGTAGGGCACGAAGGCGCCCAGGAAGATCAGCACGGCCAGCACGAACGGCAGCGGCACGCCGAGCACGACGGCTCCGATGCCGATCAGCGCCGCGTCGGTGAACGCCACCGCCGCCGTCGCCCGGACGTAGGCCACGAGCGTCGCGAAGCCGCGTCGCCCGGCCGCGTGCACCCGGTCGCGCACGGAACGCGGCAGCGTCGCGCGGACCGCGAACGACCAGATCCGGCCGCCGTCGCGGAGGAAGAAGAACAGGGTGAACAGCCCGAGCAGCATCCCGGCCAGGAACCGCAGCAGAGTGCCGGTGGTGGCCAGCGCGGTCGTGGGCAGCCCGCCCCGGTCGATCCGCAGCGCCTGCGTGAGCTGGTGGAACACCTCGTTGAGCTGCTGTTGGTTCAGGCTCAGCGGGCCGCGGATCAGCCAGCCGCGGATCTGCTCGACGCTGGTGGCCAGCTGTTCGGTCAGCCCGGTCAGCCCGGCCACCAGCGTGTTGATCACCACCGCCAGCACCGCGCTGAGCGCGCAGAGCCCGCCGACCAGCACGAGCCCGGCGGCCAGCGTGCGGTGGACTCCCTTGCGCACCAGCCAGTTCACCGCCGGCGCCATCAGCGCGGTGAGCAGCGCGGCCACCGCGACCGACATGACCTCGCCGTAGAGCGCGTCGAACACCCGCCACGCCACCCACAGCACGGCGACCAGCACGAGCAGGCGCCACCCGACCGCGGCCGCGACGCGCAGACCGCGGGGAACGCCGTCCGCACCGGATTCACCCACAGCTGGTGGTTGGCCCGTCGCGCTGATCGCCAAACGCGCGGCCCGTCCGTCCACTGTGGCCCGGTCGTCAGCTCCGCTGGAAGTGCCAGATCATCATCGCCGGCATGCCCTCGCTGGCCGCGCGCGTCGCCTCCGGCACCATCCCGGCCAGCGACCACGGCCAGAAGTCCCACGGGCCCGGTTCCGCCGGCGGCGGGCCGGGCGGGACGGGCTGGTCGGGCAGGCCGGGTTCGTCGTAGCCGCGCAGCTGCAGCCCCAGCGGCAGCGCGGTGCGCAGGTAGTCGCCGATCTCGTGGCGGTGGCTGACCAGCCGCCCCGGCCTGCCCTCCGCATCGCGCACCGGCGGGACCGAGCCGAACATCACCCGGCCCGGGTGCATGTCCGAGATCACCAGGTGGCCGCCGGGGCGCAGCACCCGGGCGAACTCGGCGAACACCGGCTCCAGCGACGGGACGTGCGTCAACGCCAGCGCGCAGACGACCAGATCCGCCGCTGCACCGCCGACCGGCAGCCCGGTGAGCTCGCCGACGGAGAACTCGCCCGCGGGAACCCGCTCGCGCGCCCGCGCGAGCATCTCCGGTGAGCTGTCCACGCCGATCACCCGGTGGCCGCGCCCGGCCAGGATCTCGGCGAACCGGCCGGTCCCGCACGCTGCGTCAACCGCGACACCGGTGGGCAGCTCGTCGAGGATCGCGCCGACCGCGGGCTCGTCGAAGTCGAACGCCGAGTTGCGCCCGTCGTCGTAGGTTCGCGACCAGGTCCGGTAGCCGGTCACCGAGTCCACCCGCTCGACGTCCACCGCCGCGTCCGCCAGCGAATCGTCGTCGAGCAATCGCCGGATCTCGGCGATCCGCTCGGCCACGAACTCCCTGTCGTGCTCCCCGGTGAAGCTGCGCAGCAGCGCCACTCCCTCGAGCCCCAGCAGGTACGCCAAGGGGTGCTCGTAGATCATGGCCGGACACTAGCGACCGCGGCTCCGGGCGGGCCACCGAATTTCCACCGGTGTCCGGTCGGTCGCGATTGGACCTTGCCCGACCACCCGGGTGGCTTGCGACGATGGAGCCGTGACGACATCCATTCGCCGCCCCTTCGCCCAGGTCGACGTGTTCGGAACGGGTGTGTGCAGCGGTAATGCGCTCGCCGTGGTGCTGGACGCCGAAGGCCTCAGCGACGGGGCGATGCAGCGGTTCGCGCGGTGGACCAACCTCTCCGAGACGACGTTCCTGCTGCCGCCGACGCGCCCGGAGGCCGACTACCGGGTGCGGATCTTCACCGGATCGGGCGAGCTGCCCTTCGCCGGGCACCCCACGCTCGGCAGCTGCCACGCCTGGCTGTCCCAGCAGTCGAACCCGGTCGGCCCGCGGATCGTCCAGGAGTGCGCGGCCGGGCTCGTCGAGCTGCGCGCGGAGGGCGGGCAGTACGCCTTCGCCGCACCGCCGCTGATCCGCCAGGGCCCGGTCGACGAGCAGCTGCGCGAGCAGCTCGCGCGCGGACTCGGACTCGCGCCGGAGCAGCTGCGCGATGCCCAGTGGGTCGACAACGGCCCGGGCTGGGTGGCGGTCCTGCTCGGCAGCGCGGACGAGGTGCTGCGGGTGCCCACCCCGCCCGCGACGCTCCCGCCGCTGGGCGTGGTGGGCCCCTGCCCGCCGGGCGCAGCGCACCAGTTCGAGGTGCGCGGGTTCTTCCCCGGCGGTGGCCAGATGTTCGAGGACCCGGTCACGGGCAGCCTCAACGCGGGCATCGCGCAGTGGCTCATCGACACCGGCCGCGCGCCCGCGCACTACGTCGCGAGGCAGGGCACGGTGGTGGGAGCCGACGGACGCGTGTCGATCGACCGCGACGAGGACGGCGCCACCTGGGTCGGCGGCGCGGCGGTCACCTGCATCCGGGGCGAGGTCGAGATCTGAAACACCCGCCGAGTGGTTCGGGTGACCGCCTGGCCGGGGGATCCGGCCAGGACGGCTCCGCCCACATCAGCCGCGGGTCAGCTCGTCGATCTCGGCGGCGGCCGCGGGCCAGCCGTCCCGGAGCTCGGCGCGAGCACCCAGGGCGAATCCCTCGAACCGGAACGGCGGGGCGAGGGTGAGGCCGATCAGCGACCACGCGCCGTCCGGCCGCGAGCCCTGCCAAGCGCCGGCCGGGACGACGGTCTGAAGTACCTGACCGGCTTCGAGGTCCGGGCCGAGGACCACCCGGCGGATGCTGCCGCCCGGCTCCAGCACCAGCATCCGCACCGGTGCTCCGCCCTGCCAGTGGTAGACCTCCGGGGTGTCCAGCCGGTGCAGGGCGGAGAAGCCGGGCGCGATCATCAGGTAGATCGCCGAGGACATGTTGTCGTCGGCGTACATCCGGCGCACGTGCCCGCCTTCGCCCTCCAGCGGCTCCAGGCCGAGCTGCTCGATCAGGGCGCGGCCGACCGCCGGGTCGTCCCCGCCGGGCAGGCCGGTGCGCCCACCCGGGGTTCGTGGTGCGGTGCTGCTCATGGGTTCCCTCCCGCTCACCATGTCGGGCGGATCGAGGCGCCGCCGTCGACGACCAGTTCCTGCCCGGTCACCCAGCTGCTGCCCGGACCGCAGAGGAACAGGCAGGCGTCCGCGACGTCGGTGGGCCTGCCGAGTCTGGCGATGGGGTTGCCGGTCTCCCAGGCCGTCACGCCCTCCGGCCAGTCCGAGCGGATTCCCGGCCGTTCCACCAGGCCGGGGGAGACCAGGTTGACGCGGACCCCGTCGCGCGCGAACTCCAGCGCCGCCGAGCGCACCAGCATGCCGACGGCCGCCTTGGAGACCGCGTAGTGCGCCGAGCCGGGCTTGGGCTGGTTGCCGACGATCGAGCCGATGGCGACCACCGCGCCGCCGCCGTCCTGCCCGGCCATCGCGCGGCGGGCCGCTTGCAGCACCAGGAACGTGGCGTCCACATTGGATTCCTGCACCGCGCGGAAGTCGGCCAGCGACATCTCGGCCAGCGGCTGCACCGGCTGGATCCCGGCGTTGAGCACCGCGGCGTCCAAGCGCCCGAAAGCGTCGAGAGCGGCCTGCACGACGTGCTCGGCGTCTTCGGGGGAGCGGAGGTCGGCTTGGGCGGCGACGGCGTTGCCACCGGCCGATTCGATGGCGCCGACGACCTCGGCCGCACCCGCCGCGTCCCGGTGGTACTGGACCACCACCTCGGCGCCGGCCTGCGCGAACCGGCGCGCGATCCCGCTGCCGATGCCGCCGCTCGCGCCGGTCACCAGCGCGACATTGCCCGCGAGGCCGTCCTGGTCCATGCCCGCCATCCCTTCACCGCCGGATCGTCCGCTCCCAGGGTGCCCCACCGCTGTTCGGCGCCGCGCGGCCGGGTTCCGCCCGCGCGTAGGGTGAAGGCATGATCGACTTGTGGGATCCGGCCGCACCGGGGGTGCTCCAGCTCCCGTCCGGTCGTTCGGTTCGCGGGCGCGCCCTGCGCAAGCCGCTGCCCGCTGGGCCGCAGCCGGACTTCGCGGTGTACCTGCTCGGCAAGCGACCGCCGGAGGTGGCGTGGGAGAGCCGGTGGCTGCGGTGGCCGGACTTCCGCCTGCCCGCCGACCGCGACCACGCCCGTCAGGTGCTCCGCGAGGCGTGGGAGCGGGCCGAGCACGAGCGGGTGGAGCTCGCCTGCGGCGGCGGCCGGGGCCGGACCGGCACCGCGCTGGCGTGCCTGGCGGTCATCGACGGAGTCCCGGCCGCGGAGGCGGTCGCCTACGTCCGCGCCCACTACGACCGCCACGCGGTCGAAACCCCTTGGCAGAAGCGCTACGCGGCCAAGTACGCGCCCTGAGTCGATCGGCCCGGCGGCAGCCGCCCGGGGTCTTCTTCGGAGGCCGCCGCGGCTGCCGCCGGCCTGCACCAGAACACCCCGCGACCGCTGGTGTCCACTGAGGACGGCAGCGGTCGCCTGTCGGAAGGAGCCCGCTGTGGGCCGCAAGATCATCCTCGACGTCGACACCGGCACCGATGACGCGGTGGCGATCATGTTCGCCGCGCTGCACCCCGAACTCGACCTGCTCGGCATCACCACGGTCAACGGCAACGTCGCGCTGGCGAACACCACGGACAACACGCTGCGCGTGCTGGACTGGATCGGCCGCCCGGACATACCCGTGCACCCCGGTGTACCGCACCCGATCGCCCGGTTCGGCTTCCCGGGCGGCAAGCACTTCGAGCAGGGCGACGAGAACGACCCGCACGGCACCGAGCTGCCGATCCCGGCACCGAGCACCGCCGCGCGGGACACCGGGGCGATCGAGTACCTGGTGGAGACCCTGCGCGCGACCACCGAGCAGATCACCCTGGTGGCCGTCGGGCCGCTGAGCAACATCGCCACCGCACTCGCCGTCGACCCCTCGGTGGCCGGTGCGGTCGACGAGCTGGTCGTGATGGGCGGCGGCCACGCCGTCACCAACGTCTCCGCGTCCGCCGAGTTCAACATCTGGGCCGACCCGGAAGCGGCGAGCGTGGTGTTCTCCGCCGGCTTCGCCCGCCGCACCCTCGTGACGCTCGACGCGACCCACCGCGCGCTGATCCCGCAGCGGACCTGCGAGGCGCTCGACGCACTGGGAACCCCGGCCGGGACGGCCGCGGCGCGGTTCATCACGCGCCGGATCGGCGCCTACGAGCACACCGCGGTCGGCGCGGCACCGGTGCACGACGTGGTCTGCACCGCCTACCTCGTCGCCCCCGAGGTGATCTCCACGCGGCACCTGCCCGTCGCGGTGGAGACCGCGAGCCCGCTCACCGTGGGCCGGACCGTCATCGACACGCGCCCCGACACCGAGCTGGAGCCCAACGCGCACATCGCGCTCGACGCGAACGCGGACCTGGTCAACGAGCTCCTGCTGAGCACCTTCGCCCGCGACGTCACTTCCTGATCTCTCGCGGGTTTCCCCGAACAGGGCGTGGGGGACCGCTCTTCCGGTGATGGGGCGGACGCGCGGCGGTGCCGCTTGCCATAGTCGCGAGAGGCGCCGCAGCGCCGTTCCCCACGACCGGTTCGGGAGGGCCCACCATGTCCGCGTTCGACCACACCGTGTCCGACTACCAGCCGGCGCACGCGTACTGGCTGGCCAGAGCTGCCAAACTCGCCTACTCCGACGAAGCGGCGATCCGCGACACCGTGCGGGAGTGGGGTTTCGACCGGTGCGAGTACTTCCAGGCCGAACTCGACTCGTCCTTCCCGATCGAGGACACCCAGGCCTACGCCGCCGGTAGCGACCGGATGATCGTCGTGGCCTTCCGCGGCACCGAACCGGAGAAGATCAAGAACTGGCTGTCCGACGCCAACGCGCTGGTCACCCCGGGCCCGGCGGGCAAGGGGCTGGTCCACGAGGGGTTCAGCCGGGCGCTCGACGCGGTCTACCCGCGGGTGCGCGATGCGGTGCAGCGGCTCCGGGACGCCGAGCAGACCCTGTGGTTCACCGGGCACAGCCTCGGCGGGGCGCTGGCCATGCTCGCCTCGGCCCGGATGTACTTCGAAGGCCCGCAGCTGCTGCCGGACGGCGTGTACACCTTCGGCCAGCCGCGCACCTGCGACCGGTTCCTGGCCGGGCCCTACGACGATGCGTTCCCCTCCAGGGTGTTCCGGTTCGTCAACAACAACGACCTGGTCGCGCAGCTGCCGCCCGAACCGTTCCACCACGTGGCCGCCATCCGCTACTTCGGCGCCGACGGGAAGCTGCGCGAGCAGATGACCGTCGCGTCCGGGCTGGCCGACCGCTTCAAGGGGTTCAGCGGCGACGCGTTCGCACCCGCCTCCGACGGCGTGCGGGACCACCAGATGGACCGCTACGTCGAGCTGCTGGAGAAGAGCCTCGTCTGACGAAGCCCGTCCGGCGAACTCGTTCTGAGCGGCCGGAACCAGGCGCCCGGCTCGGTGCTCGGGCCATACTCGTCCGCGGGGCCGCACCGGCGGTTCCGCGGACGAACCGTCGAACGGAGCAGGCATGGAGTTCCGCCATCTCGGCCGCAGCGGCCTGGTGATCAGCGAGATCGCGTACGGGAACTGGATCACGCACGGTTCCCAGGTGGAGGAGGAGGCCGCGGTCGCGTGCATCCGCGCGGCGCTGGAGGCGGGCATCACCACGTTCGACACGGCCGACGTCTACGCGGAGGGACGTGCCGAGGAGGTGCTCGGCCGGGCGCTGCGGGGTGAACGCCGGGCCGGGCTGGAGATCTTCACCAAGGTCTACTTCCCCGTCGGTCCGGGCCGCAACGACCGCGGGCTCTCCCGCAAGCACATCGCGGAGTCGATCGACGGCTCCCTGCGCCGCCTGCGGACCGACTACGTCGACCTCTACCAGGCGCACCGCTACGACCCGGAGACGCCGCTGGAGGAGACGATGGAGGCCTTCGCCGACGTGGTCCGGGCGGGCAAGGCGCTCTACATCGGGGTTTCGGAGTGGACCGCCGAGCAGATCCGCGCCGCGCACCGGCTCGCCCGCGAACTGCGGATCCCGCTGGTGTCCAACCAGCCGCAGTACTCCATGCTGTGGCGGATCATCGAGGACGAGGTGGTGCCCACCGGCGCGGAACTCGGGATCGGGCAGATCGTGTGGTCGCCGATCGCGCAGGGCGTGCTCACCGGGAAGTACCTGCCGGGATCACCGCCGCCCGCGGGCAGCAGGGCCACCGATGAGAACGGGGCGAACTTCGTCGGCCGCTGGTTGCGCGACGACGTCCTGACGCGCGTGGCGAAGCTTCGGCCGCTGGCCGAGCAGGCCAGGCTCTCGCAGGCCCAGCTGGCGGTGGCGTGGGTGTTGCAGAACCCCGCCGTCTCCGCGGCCATCATGGGCGCTTCCCGCCCGGAGCAGGTCACCGAGAACACCGGGGCCGCCGGGGTGCGGCTCGACGCCGACCTGCTGGCGGCCGTCGACGAGGTGCTGGACCCGGTCGTCATCCGGGATCCGGCGCTGACCAAGGCCAACGCGCCGAAGGCCCGGACGTAGCCCGGACGTAGCGCGGAGGTGCCGCGGGAGGTCGCCGCGGCACCTCCCGGCTCAGCCCTGCCGGGCCTTCCAGCGCGGGTTCCGCTTGTTGACCACGTAGAGCTTGCCCCGGCGGCGGACCACCTGGGAGCCCTCCTTGTTCTTCAGGGACTTGATCGATGCTCGGACCTTCACGTTCGTTCCTTCCCGGGCCCGGTGGCGGTGGGCCCGTCCCGAGCATAGTCGGAAACGATAATCATTCTCAATTAGGCTCGGTGCTGCCGGGAGATCAGATGCGGCTGGGCGTGAGCCTGCGGGCCACGTGGCGGGCGTCGCGGCCGCAGCCGTGCATGGTGCCGGACAGGATGCTCCGCTGGTGCTCCAGCCCGACGAAGGTCAGGCCCGGGTGGGTGCGGGAGATCCCGTGGCGCTGCCGCGGCCTGCCCGCCTCGTCCAGGACGCCCAGCGGGCGCAGGTAGTCCAGCGCCGGGCGGTAGCCGGTGGCCAGGATGACCGCGTCGACGTGCTCGGCCGTTCCGTCGGACCAGCGCAGCGAGGTGCCCTCCGCGGCGACGAACATGTCCCGGCGGTCGGGCTTGCCCGCGTCGATCGCGGCCTTGTAGCCGGCGATGTCGACCACCGGGATCGCGCCGTGGCCGAGCAGCGGGCCGAGCGGGAGGTGAGCCGCGGCCGAGAGCACCGACCAGAAGCGGGAATCGCCGGGGATCGGCTGGTTCGTCGCGTACTGGATCGGTTTGCGGGTGGCCAGCGTGACCTCGGCGTGCTCGGCCAGCTCCACCGCGATCTGCACCGCGGAGTTGCCCGCGCCCACCACGACGACCCGTTGACCGGCGAAGGGCTCCGGCGAGCGGTAGTCGGCGGAGTGGTGGACCACGCCGGTGTAGCCGTCGAGCGCGGGCAGTTCCGGCCGGTGCGGGTTGGAGAAGACGCCGGTGGCCGCGACGACCGCGGTGCCGGTGAGCTCGGCTCCGTGCTCGGTGCGCACGAGGAACCCCGCCGGGGCGGAGGTCACCGACGTGACCCGGTGGCCGGTGCGGATCTCGCAGTCCAGGCTCTCGGCGCGGTCGCGCAGGTAGTCGGCGATCTCCGCGCCGGTCGGATACCGGTTCGGATCTCCGGGCAGCGGCGGCCCGGGCAGTGCGTTGAACCAGGCCGGGGTGAACAGCGTGAGGCTGTCGTAGTAGTGCGGCCAGGAACCGGTCGCCGCCGGGCCGGATTCCAGGACGAGAGGTCGTGCTCCGCGTTCGAGCAAGGCCTGTGCGGCGGCGATCCCGGACTGCCCGCCGCCGATCACGATCACTCTTGACATGGCCCGGAATCCTGGACAAGGAGAACTATTCGGGCAACCGGTTTTCCGCCCGCAGCACCGCGGCTTCAAGAGGCGCGCGGGTGCTCCGCGGCCGCAACCGCGGAGCACCCGCGCGCCTACTTCAGCCCTTGACGCAGATGACCTGCTTGAGGTGCGTGACGACCTCGACGAGGTCGGTCTGCGCCGCGATCACCGACTCGATGTCCTTGTAGGCGGCCGGGATCTCGTCGACGACACCGCCGTCCTTGCGGCACTCGACTCCCTCGGTCTGCGCCGCCAGGTCCGCCTCGGTGAAGGTCTTGCGCGCCTTCGTCCGCGACATCCGGCGGCCCGCGCCGTGCGAGGCCGACTCGAAGGAACCGGTGTTGCCCAGGCCGCGTACGATGTAGGAGCCGGTGCCCATGCTGCCCGGGATGATGCCCATGTCACCTGACCCGGCGCGGATCGCGCCCTTGCGCGTCACCAGCACCTCGACCCCGTCGTGGACCTCCTCCGCCACGTAGTTGTGGTGGCAGGAAATCGGCGTGTCGAAGCGGGTGCCGGGGACGGTGTCGGCCAGCGCCAGCTGGACCAGGGACAGCATCGTCGCGCGGTTGCGCGCCGCGTAGTCCTGCGCCCAGAACAGGTCCCGCCGGTAGGCCTGCATCTCCGGGGTGCCCGCCACGAACACCGCCAGGTCGGGATCCGGCAGGTCGGCGTTGTGCGGGAGCTTGCGGGCGATGTCGATGTGCCGCTTGGCCAGCTCGTTGCCGATGCCCCGGGAACCGGAGTGCAGCATCAGCCACACGCGGCCGGCATCGGGGCCGCCCTGCTCCAGGCAGACCTCGATGAAGTGGTTGCCGCCGCCGAGGGTGCCCACCTGCGCCCGCGCCCGGTCCTGCAGGTTCTGCACGCCCGGGTGCAGATCGCGGAATCCGGCCCAGAACTGCTGCCAGCCGCCGGTGCCCGGCACGCGAGCCGGGTTGACCGGCGTGCGGTGCATGGCGAAGCCGACCGGCACGGCCGACTCGATCCGCCGCCGCAGGACGCCCAGGTCGTCCGGCAGGTCGGTGGCGGTCAGCGAGGTGCGGACCGCGCTCATGCCGCAGCCGATGTCGACGCCCACCGCGGCGGGCGAAACCGCCTCGCGCATGGCGATGACGCTGCCGACCGTGGCACCCTTGCCGTAGTGCACGTCGGGCATCACGGCCAGCCCGTGCACCCACGGCAGGTTCGCGACGTTGTGCAGTTGGCGCATCGCGGCGTCCTCAACGGACTGCGGATCCGCCCACATCCGGATCGGCACCCTGGCGCCGTCGACTGCCGTGTGCATGGTCGTCCTTCCTCTGGTGTACGCGACCCGTCGATGATCGCCCCATTCCCGTTGCGATGCCACCGAATTAAATCGGCGGCATCGCAACGAGCCCGGCCGGGCCCGCGAGAGTCCGGTGTGGACGAACGCGGCGGAACCCGGATCAGGCGGCGCGCGGCTCGTCCACCAGTTCGTCGACGACGACCAGCCGCGGGTCGGCGAACGGCTCCAGCGCCTTCGGGTCGACGCCCGCCCTGACCAGCGCCGCGAGCGTGACGGGCAGCCTGGCGCGATCGTTGCCGTCGGCGATCTTCGCGGCGATCGCGGTCCCGTCGGGCAGCGCGGCGATCTGCACCGCCTCGAAGCCGTCCTTGGCGATCAGCCCCGGCACGGCCCGCATCAGCGCGGTGGCGTCGCGCCGCGTCCCGGCGACCATTTCCGGGTGCGCCCGGATCGCTTGGGCGACAACGCTTTCCGGCGTCCCGGCCGCTGCGCGGGCGATCCGCCCGGCCGCGGTGGCGAGGCCGCGCAGCGAGACGGCGAACAGCGGCGCGCCGCAGCCGTCGGCTGCCACGTGGGCGATCTGCTGCCCGGTGAGCTCCTCGACGGTGGCGGCGATCTCGCGCTGGAGCGGGTGCTCGGGGTCCAGGTAGCCCTCGGTCGGCCAGCCGTTCTCCCGCGCGGTCCACAGCATCGACGCGTGCTTTCCCGAGCAGTTGTGCGCCAACTTGCGCGCCGGTTCGCCTGCCGCGATCCAGCGGTCCCGCTCGACCGGGTCGAACGGGAGGTCGGCGGGGTTGCCGAGGTCGTCCTCGGTGGATCCGCTCGCGGCGAGCACGCGCTGCGCCCCGTCGAGGTGGAAGTGCTCGCCGGAGTGGCTGGCGGCGGTCAGCGCCAGCAGGTCCGGCGGCAGCGACAGGCCGAGCCGCGTCATGGCCACCGCCTGCATCGGCTTGGCCGCCGAGCGCGGGTAGCAGGCGGTGTCGGCGTCACCGGCCTGGAACAGCACCGAGCCGTCCGGCGCGAGCACGACGACCGAGCCGTGGTGCACGCTTTCGACCAGGCCGTCGCGCAGGACGTGCACCAGCGGTGCGTGCGCGGGCGCGCCGGTCGGGGGAGCGGGGTGCATTCGTGGACCTCCTCGTGGGGGTGCGGGTCAGCGGGGGCGGCCGACGATGTCGCTGAGGGCGTGCTCGACGTTGGTCAGGTGGTGGGCCATCGCCTCGGTCGCGGCGCTGCGCCGGCCGGCCGCGATGGCCTCGACGAGCCTGCGGTGCTCGGCGTCGGACTCCGCGCGGCGGTCGCCGCGCTGGTTCAGGAAGGCGGACTGCCTGGCCAGGGCGTCCCGGATCTCCTCGATGACCTTGCCGAACACCGGGTTGCCGGAGGCCTGGGCGACGGTGATGTGGAACAGCGAGTCCAGCGCCACCCACGCGGTGTCGTCGGTCTCGCGGGCCATCCGCTCCAGCAGGTCGGTGAGCAGGCCCAGGTCGTCGGCGGTGTGCCGCAGGGCGGCGTAACCGGCGGCCGGGATCTCGACGTGGCGGCGCACTTCCAGCAGATCGCGCGCCGAGTAGGAGCCGAACCTCGGATCGTCGACCGGCTGGGCGGCCAGGACGAAGGTGCCCTTGCCGGTCCGCGACTCGGTGAGCCCGAGGGCCTGCAGGCCGCGCAGCGCTTCGCGCACCACCGACCGGCTCACCGCGAACTCCTTGCCGAGCGCGGCTTCGGAGGGCAGCTTGGCGCCGACCGGGTGCTCGCCGCGCTCGATGGCACCGCGGAGGTGGGCCAGCACGGCTTCCATCGCGCTGACCCGCTGGATCCCGGAACCGGCTGTCCGGCTGTCAGACAGGTTCACGACAGGAATCGTGAATCGGGCACGTTCCGTTGTCAATTCCCGGACCCGACTGCGGCGGAAGAGGGATGCAGAACACGTCGGCGTCACTGCGGGTTGATGATCGAGGGGCGCTGGCCGAAGATGTTACCGACCAGTAGGATCGGTGCTCCACCGCTGAACCCGAGGAGTCGCAGATGTCGGAGCGCGTGTCGGTCGAGATCGAGGGCCCGCTGGCCCACGTCACCATGACCCGGGAGGACCGGCTCAACGGGCTCGACCTGGACATGCTGCGGGCGCTGATCGACGCCGCCGCGCAGGTGCGCGCGGACAGGTCGGTGCGGGCGGTCGTGCTCAGCGGCGCGGGGCGCTCGTTCTCGGCGGGGCTCGACTTCGCCTCGGTGGGCAAGGACCCGCGGCGGATGATGCTCAACTTCCTCCGGCCCCCGTGGCGCTCGACCAACCTCTACCAGGAGGCCTGCTGGGCCTGGCGGCGGCTGCCGGTCCCGGTGCTGGCGGTCATCCGCGGGCACTGCTTCGGCGGCGCGCTCCAGCTCGCCCTGGGCGCGGACTTCCGGTTCGCCGCGCCCGACGCGCAGTTCTCCGTGATGGAGGCGAAGTGGGGGCTGGTGCCGGACATGAGCGGCACCGTGACGCTGCGCGAGCTGCTGCCGATGGACGTCGCCAAGCGGCTGGCCATGACCGCCGAGATCTTCGACGGGACCAAGGCGCACGAGCTCGGCCTGGTCACCGAGGTCGGCGACGACCCGCGCGCGGCGGCGCTGGAGCTGGCGGAGCAGCTCGCGTCCCGCTCGCCGGACGCGGTGGCCGCGACCAAGCGCATGTTCCAGCGGACCTGGCACGTCGCCCCGTGGCAGGCGTTCCAGCTGGAGAGCTGCTACCAGCTCCGGCTCCTGCTCGGCGCCAACCACAAGATCGCCCGCAAGGCCAACGCCGGCGGCAAGGTCGCCGAGTTCGCCAAGCGGGCGTTCCGCTAGCGCGCCGCCCGGCAGACCGACGCGGCGCGAGCGGTGATCCGCGCGGTCAGCTCGCCCGCGCTGCCCGCGCGGCGCAGCTCGGCGGTGATGGCGGGGACGAGCCGGTGGCAGCACAGGTGCACGGCGGCTTCCAGCCGGGTGTGCACCCGGCGCCATTCGTGCGTTCGCTGCAGGTGCAGGAGCGTGCGCATCTGATCCCTCCGTTCCGGATACCCCCGCAGGGTACCTGGGTTCAGCGGGAGAAGACGCCGACTCCGTTGGCCACCGGTCGCGGCACGCCGTCGGAGGGCACGTTCCGCACCGTCGCGAGGTCCTGGCCGGGTTCGCGCGCCGCGATGGTCGAGGAACCGCCGCCGTCGAGGTTCATCCCGTCGACCGCGCCCGCGGACCGCAGGAGCTCGGCCGTCTCGAGCACGCTCAGACCGGTGCTGGCCGCCGACCGCCCGTCCACGGTCAGCAGGTAGGCCGTGCGGCCGTCCGCGCTGACCCCGGCCGCCGTGCGCGGCGCGAGCTCCTCGGTGTCCAGACCGGACAGCGGCTTTCCGCCGCGGAGGATGGGGAAGCCGCCGACGGCGAAGTCCAGCGGCGGGGCGTCGGCCGCCGACAGGTGCGTCTCGACCACGACCCGGTCGCCGACGTCGAGCTTCTCCAGCTCGGCCGCACCGCCCTCGCGGCCCACCAGGACCACCGTTCCGGCCGGGATGTCCCCGGCACCGGGGCGGTCCTGGGTGCTGGTGACCACGCCGTTGCTGACGACGACCTCCTCGGTCTGCTCGCTGCACGGCGCCGTGCGGTCGGTGTCGGTCCCGCACACCGCCCGCGCGCGCGAAACCCGGCCCCAGTCGGCGTTGAAGACGCCGATGCCGCCTTCCGGCAGCGCGTACTGGTTCAGCCCGGAGATCTCGGCGGTCCGGCCGCGACTGCGGAGCATGCCGTCGAGTTCGACGCTGGACACCCGCGCCCGGCGGTCGACGCCGACCCCGAATACGTCCTCAGTGGAGGTTCCCGCGGGCAGCGCGGGGCCGAAGCGCTGGCCGTCGGGCACCGCGGCCTTGCGGTCCGCCCCGTCGGCGATCTCCGGGCCCACCGCGGACCCGGTGGCCTCGATGCCCTCGTGGGACTCGCTGATGTGGAAGAAGTCGCCGTTGACCCCGGCGATCGCGCCCTGGGCGTTGGCCATGTCGGGGATCTCGTCGCGCGCGGCGACCGCACCCGGGTGCAGCAGGCCGAGCTCGACGCTCGGGACCCGCAGATCGGCGGTGATCAGGTAGGCGACCACGGGCCCGTGCGCGGTGGACATCTCGAACGACCGGTAGGTCACGCCGGGCGCCAGCTGCGTGTCGGTGTGCAGCGATCCGGTGGCGGTCGCCGCCGGTGTGGACAGCAGCAACGCGCTGATCGCGACCACGGTGCTCAGCGCCCTCCGGCGCCCACGCTCGGCAAGGGCCATCATCGACCGCCTTCCTCGGAAATCCTGCGCCCGGTTTTCGATCACTGAATCATCCGGTGGTGAACAACCGGTGTGCTAGATCCGAACTGCGCCTGCCGGTGACAATACGATCAGCGCAGAAGCAGCAGGGCGGCTGGGCCGAAAGAAGCAGCGAAACCCGGAATGCGGGGCGGGGCAGTCGATTTCACACCCGGCAGCAACGGCGACGCAGTCCACCTGGTCGCTCGATTCCCGTGCAGAATCACCCCATTGGATCCCCGCTCGGCAACGCCGCGGTGCGATCCGGCAACGGAGGGAGAGTGACTCCTGTCGATCTTGTCATGGGGATGCTGACCGTGTCGCTGTCGCCCGATCAGCGCTAGGCTCCCGACCGGAGATCCGGTTCACTTTTGTACCTCTGCTGGGCTTGTGCCCGGCTTGACCGGCGGTCCTTCTCTGCTCGCGCAGAGGACGTGCTGCTGATGCTTTCGGTGCGCTCATGTCGTCTGGGGGAGGGACGTGCAGGTCATGGTGTCCAGAGTGGGCGGATTCGCGGCCGGCTCGCCGTTGCGGGTCGCTTTGGTCGCGGCGGTGTTCGCTGCGTCGTTCAGCGTCCCGATGGGAAGTGCGGCACCGGTGAACGGCGCTCCGAGCGACGTAGCCGCATCGGAAGCAGCCCGTGCTCAGCGGGCTCGGGTTGTGGTGGAAAGCCGAACAACCCCGACGAAGGACGTCCGGCTGCTCACCGGCCAGGACTCGACGCTGGTGCACAACTGGCGGCTCGACGAGACCAGCGGAACAACCGCGGCCGACTCGGTCGGCGGTGTTCCCGGGACTGTCCAGGGCGCAGCCGCCTTCGCTCCCGGTCGGGTGGGCAATGCGATCGCGTTGGACGGTGTGGATGACCATGTGTCGACTTCGACGGTCAACCTGCGTACGAGTGAGAGCTTCACCGTGTCGGCATGGGTGTATCTGTCCAGCAAGCATGACGGACAGTTCACCGCGGTGAGCGTGGACGGCGCGAATACCAGCAAGTTCCGACTGGGGCACTTCCTGGACAGGTTCGAAACTCCCTTCGGTTCATGGGTGTTCGAGATGCCCGAAACCGATACCGAGTCAGCGCCGGTGACCAAGGCCGCCTTGTCCGTGCTCGGTGCCGAGCTGAACACCTGGACCCATCTCGTCGGCGTGTACGACGCGGTGACCGGCAGGGTCTGGTTGTACGTCAACGGGGAACGTGTTGGTGATGGGAACTTGCAGAATCCTTGGTCGGCTGCCGGTGGCACCCAGATCGGGCGCGGTAAAGAGGCTGGAGCGCCGGCGGAGTTCTGGCCGGGCGGCGTCGATGACGTCCGAATCTACACCGAGCGTCTGAGTACTGATCGGATCAAGACCCTGTACGCCTCGTACGGAGCGGGTTGATCGACTCCCTTCTTATCGCTCGAAGCACCCTTCATGTTGGGCGCGGAGGAAGTAAGGAAACCGTCAAGGACGTAGATGCAGAGCTCGGACTCCCGGGACGGGGAGAGGTGGAGTGCCACGTTCATGACGTTGGGCGCAATCGATCAAGTGATGAATTGATGGAGGAGGCTGGGGGTTCGTGATTCATCTCTCTTTTGAGCTCCCGATTGTTGGGTCGCCTTGGCGCGATACCTGGGACAGGGCGACCCAGGTTAACCCGGCAGTCATCAGCGAGATGGACCTTTGCTACGAATACTTCGGGGTGCGTGCAGAGTTTGTGGCCGACGGGGTCGAGGTTATTTCTGGGGAGGGGTGCGTGACCCTTGTGGACCTGGCTTTGTCTCTTCGGCACGCGTTGAACCGACTTTCTTCGGGAGAGGATTCGGCGATCGGTTTCACGGAAAACGATGAAGTCATTCGACTTGGATACGGGGGAGATCGCGTCGTGATTGCTTCATCGAAGCATGAATGGCGAGTTTCGGTCGATCGCGAAGAGCTTCTAGGTGCATTTTTTGAATTTCTGCGAGAGGTGTATCGCCATCTGACCGAATTTATTCCTGCATTGGCGGATAATCCAGTGATCTGGGGACTCTCTCCGGAATAGAAGATCTCGCTTTTTGGGGGCTGGGGTGAACTGTGAAGATTTTCCGTAGTTTTCCTGCGGGGTGATTGTGGTGGTTGGCGGCACTGTTGACGGCAGTTCGACCTATCCGGGTTGATGTTAGATTCGTGCCAGATACGAGCTGCACCGTGAGGGCGGAAGCCTTTTCGGAGTGAAGTCTGTTGGTGGTCACCACGGCACCAGCGCTTATTGGAGCGTTGTTGCCCTGAAGGGGTATGGGAGGGGTCATCCGGTGATCGATGATCGAAATCTAGCAGACTTTCGCCGATGGATTTGGCCGTGTTGAGTCTGCTCAGCGCTACGGCGGATCATCAAGTCACGTACCCCTGCGATCGCATCCCGGTTCTATGATATCTATCAATGATCTGGTGCAGGATGGGTTCGATGTGCTGCCCTTCGGTTCGGTTGAAGTGGATCCTTTGCGGGAGGTGGATTCTCTTCAGGAGGCGCAGTTGCTCGACTCCCGAGTGTGTCATTTGACTTCCACGGCGGCTCTTCTCTTTGAGATGCGCACCACCTTGCAGTTTGAGGTTGGAAATTCGGCGCTGCTTGTGGTGCGCGGTCTGCAATCGTTTGAGTGGAAAATGCTGTCGAAGCAGGTTCCTATTGCGGCGCTGACGGTCGTATCCAGTGTTCCTGAGTGGTCGAATGGTCGTGTTGGTGTGCTTTTCGAATTCTTTCCGGGTGCGCAACTCAGGGTGTCGGGTGATCTGGCGGAGTTTTATGTCCTCGATGTGGGAGGGATCGGTGACGTGCCGCCTGACTATTTGAGTATGGACCCGAAGCAGCTTCAAGGCTCCTTGCCGTCTTGGTCTTCCGCATGCAGCCTGCTTCAGGTGTCAAGGTCATATTGAGGACCAAGGGCGGGAAAGCAGCGGAACGTTGAAGGTTGGGTAGGTGCGGGCTGTTTCGCTCCGTCAGCTGCCGCGATGCAGGCGCAGCACGCTGCCTTCGCCGTTGGCGGAGACGTAGAGCGAGCCGTCGCGGCCCGCGGCCACGCCCGCGAAAGGCACTGGCACGCCCGGAAGGCCGTGGTTGAACAGCTCCGGTTGCGCGCGCGTCGTTCCCGGCGGGAGTCCGACGGCGAGGTGGTGGGCTTCGACGCGTTGTTCGCCGGTCGTCAGGTCGATCGCGAGCAGCCTTCGGCGACCCGTCTCCACGACGAACAGCTCTGCGTCGAGCACGGTGATGCCCTGCGGTGCGTCGAGTCCTTCGGCCACGACCGCGATCCCGCCATCGCCGATCAGCGAAACCGTGCCGCGCTGGTCGTCGCTGACGTAGCAGCGGCCCTCCTCGTCGACGGCGACGTCGACCGGGGAGTCCAGGTCGTCGGCCAGGACGGTCAGGGCGTCGTCTTCGGCGATGGCCACCACGCGCCCGCGCCCGGTCTCGGCCACCACGAGGCTGCCGTCCGCGCGTGCGGCGATGCCGGTGGGCCGTGCCAGTTCTCGCGCGCGGGTCGTCAGCACGCGGTCATCGGGCTCGTAGGTGCGCACTTCGCCGAACTGCGACGTGACGTGCACCCGTCCTCGTTCGTCGGCGGTGACACCGTGGCTGAACACGAGCAGTTCGCGCGTGCTCACCTCGCCGTCGTCGATGCTCGCCAACCGGTAGTTGTCGCCGGTGAACACGGTGCCGGAGCGGTGCACCGCCACGCCGAACGGGCCGACCAGCCCGGTCGGCACCACCTCGCGCGCCCTGCCGTCGCGTGCCAGCTCCGCGATCCCGCCTGCCGCGAAGCTGGACACGAACATCCGGTTCTCGGCGTCGAAAGCGGCGTTGTCCATAGCGGACACCTCGCCCGGCACGACGGAGCGATCGCCGGAGCCGAACACGTCGATGCGGGTGACGATGCCCTCGCCGCCGCGCGAGAGGACGGTCAGCACGCCGCCCCGGTCGAACCGGACCGCCACCGGCGCGTGCACGTCCTCGGCGACCAGCTCCGGCTCGCCGCCGTCCAGCGGGACGCGGTGGACCTCGCCGGTGATCATGTGCGGGTAGTACAGGCATCCGTCCGGGCCCAGCTGCATCGCGTTGCCCATCGCCAGCCCGCCTGCGAGCTCCACCGGTTCGGCACCAGGCGTCAGTTCGAGCAGGCGGCCGCCCACCCGCATCTCGTTGACGAACAGGCGGTCACCGACGCACGCGATGCCGTTGGGCATCACGACGTCGTCGGTGATCAGCGTGAACGTCCCGTCCGGGGCGCGCCGCCACACCCGTCCGGGCGTGAGGTCGGTGATGTACATCGACCCGTCGGCACCGAAGGCCAGGTCGTCCGGCGACTGGACCGGGCCGTCGGGTTCCACCACCGCCTCGACCTCGCCGGAAGCGAGGTCCACGGCGCTGATCCGGCCGGCCACGTACTGCGCCACGTAGAGCCTGCCGTCCGGACCAAACGCGATCCCGTTGGAACCGAACAGCGGATTCGCCCTGGTGAGCCGCTCGATCCGCCACCGCTCGCTGTCCGGCCGTTCGGCGTGTCCGCAACGAGTGCGGCCCGGTTCAGCCCGCATCGCCGAGCACCTCGTCGATGCCCTCGCCCTCGCGCCATTCGCGCAGCAGCCGGTGGAAGGCCGCCGGGCCGGGCGCGTAGAGCTCGCGGGGCCCGCGCGCCCCGCCCTCGTTGTTGTAGTAACCGGGAGTGCACTCCTCGGCGAAGCGCTCCTGGTCCCAGGCGGTCGCCCGGAGCGTCTCGACCCAGGCGTCCTCGGCCTGCGGTGTCGGCTCGACGTGCTTGACGCCGCGCCTGCGCGCTTCGGCGACGATCGCGCCGATGTGGACCGCCTGCTCGTCCAGCGCGTGCACGAAGTTCACCAGCGGGGCGCTCTGCAGCGCGCCCAGGAGGAACAGGTTGGGAAAACCGTTGCTGCAGACCCCGTGCAACGTGCGCACCCCGCCGGCGGCGGCCCACGACTCCAGCAGTCCCGTGCCGTCCCTGCCGTGCACCGGGAGCCGTCCGGTCAACGCGTCGGACTTCCCGACCTCGAAGCCGGTGGCGAAGATGACGCAGTCCACCTCGTACTCGGTGCCGCCGACCACCAGCGCGCGTTCGGTGATCCGCTCGACACCGCCGTGGTCGGCGGTGTCCACCAGCGTCACGTTGGGGCGGTTGAAGGTCTGCAGGTACTCGTCGCTGAAGGTGGGGCGCTTGCAGCCGTAGCGGTACCAGGGCTTGAGCAGCTCCGCGGTGGCCGGATCGTCGACGATCGCATCGACGCGGTCGCGCAGCTGGTTCATCTTGGCGAAGTCGAGGATCTCCTCGATCCGCTCCCACTCCTCGCGCGGGAGGTGGTCGTGGGCGTCGGTGGCGGTGATCTTGCCGAGCACGTGGCCGCTGGCCGTCCACGCGTCGTCCACCAGGTCCTCGTCGAGGTCGTGCCCGGTGACGGCGGCGAGGAAGTTCTCCCGCCTGCGGGCGTGCCAGCCGGCTTCCAGGGATGCCGCCCACTCCGGATCGGTCGGCCGGTTGGCGCGCACGTCCACTGCGGACGGAGTGCGCTGGAAGACGTGCAGGTGCTGGGCGTCACGGGCCACGTGCGGGACCACCTGGACGGCCGTGGCGCCGGTGCCGATCACCGCGACCCGCTTGTCCGCCAGGCCGGTGAGACCGCCGTCCGGGCCACCACCGGTGTAGCCGTAGTCCCAGCGGCTGGTGTGGAAGGTGTGGCCGGTGAAGGTCTCGATGCCGGGAATGCGGGGCAGCTTGGGGTGTTCCAGCGTGCCGTTGGAGATCACGACGTAGCTCGCCCGCACCTCGTCGTCGCGGTCGGTGCGCACGATCCACTCGCCGTCGTCCCAGCGCAGCTCGCGCACCGCGGTCTGGAAGCAGGCGTCGCGGTAGAGGTCGAAGGTGCGGCCGATCGCCATCGCGTGCCGGCGGATCTCCTCACCCGGCGAGTACTTCCACTCCGGGACGTGCCCGACCTCCTCCAGCAGCGGTAGGTAGACGTAGGACTCGATGTCGCAGTGCACGCCCGGGTAGCGGTTCCAGTACCAGGTGCCGCCGAAGTCGGCGCCCTTCTCCACGATCCGGATCCGCTCCAGCCCGGCCTGGCGCAGTCGCGCCGCGGCCAGCAGCCCGCCGAAGCCGCCACCGACCACCAAGGCGTCCACCCGGTCGCGGACCGGTTCCCTGGTGAATCCCGGTTCCGCGTACGGGTCGTCGGCGTAGTAGCCGAACCGGCCTTCGGCGCGCTGGTACTGCTCGTTGCCGTCGGGGCGGATCCGGCGCAGGCGTTCCGCCCGGTACCGCTCGCGCAGGGCGTCGGGGTCGAAGTCGAGGACGTCGGGGATCCGCGGCGGGAGCGTCGGCATGCCGGCCTTTCTCACGGTGGCGATCGACCATTTAATTCAGCTGACTGACTTAAGAAAGCTACCAGTGGGGTCCGGTCGCTCGCCAGCGCAGGTGTCCTCGCGACTCCGTGAGTCCACTTAGGATGGTGTTCGGGGCAGGTCAGCTGCTGCGGTTGGTCTCCAGTTCGCCGGTCACGACGTCTTCGAGGGGGCGCCGCGGCGTGGCCGGCACCGGGGAGCCGTAGCCGACGCGCAGCACGATCTGCGGCCACAGGCCGCCGCCGATGAGCGCGCGCAGCTCCCGGCGGGTGTCGGCGACCTCCACCACCTGGGAGATGAACGAGCTGGCCAGCCCGTTCGCCGTCGCCGTCAGCAGCACCCGCTGCATGGCCATCCCCGCTTGCAGCTGCGCGTGCCGGGAGTCCTGGAAGGAGCCGAGCACGCAGATCAGCGGCTCGGGTTCGAAGTCCTTGCCGGTCACGCGGGTGCGCGCGCCGCTGCCGCCGAAGTCGCGCAGCACGAACTCGTCCTGCGGCTCCGGGACCGGGCCGCCGCTGCGCGCCGGGACGCCTTCGCCGACGTCACCGGTGCGCCCGGTCCAGCGCTGCCACTCGGCCACGAACTCCGGGTCGTCGAGCTGCTCCTGGTGCGCTCGTCTGCTCAGCCCGCACAGCACCAGGCGCTGCGGGGGGTCCAGGACGGCGAGCCAGCCCCGCTCGGTCTCGGCGGCCTGCCGCAGCGACGCCTGCAGCACGGCGGGGACCGGGTCGTGGTGGAAGGGCCTGCGGTTGGTCCGCCGCTGCGGGATCGCCGCGGCCAGCTCCTGCTCGGCCGGGGTGGCGGGCCGCCGCGCGGCCGGGCGCACGGTCGCCAGCAGGTCCGGCCGCCCGGGTTCGGGCAGCGTCCGGACGTCCGGGACGGTCCCGCTGGCGCGGATGGCCACGCGCAGGTTCAGCAGCGCCGCGCCGCAGGCCAGCACGAGCTCGCGATGCTCCGGGTCGGCGGCCTCCAGGGCTCGCGAGGTGTCGGCGTGCAGCTCGATCGCACCGGGCGTGCAGTGGAAGCGCCAGGGCTGGGTGTTGTGCAGCGACGGTGCGGAGGTGGCCGCGGTCAGGACCTCGCGGACCTCTCCGGCGGTCAGGCTGCCCACTGGCGTGATGGTCGTGTTCATCGTGGCCCCTCCGTCGCCCGCTGCTCCTCCAGCCTGTCGGCGGGCTCGGGCGGCGAGGTAGAGCCGATGGTCACTGTCCGGCGCGGCGATGACGAAGTGCCCTGACCGCCGGGCGCGGCGATGGCGCAACCTGGAGCCGGGACCGGCGGAGGGGGAGGCATGTCCGAGAAGGCGGTCGTGGCCGGGTTCGACCTGGCGGAATCATCCAGGCGAGCGGTGCGGTGGGCGGCGCGGGAAGCGGCCGGGCGCGGTCGTCCGCTGCTGCTGGTGCACGCGCTCACCTGGCCCTTCGAGGAGCACACGGCCATCCGGGTGCCGGGGGAGGGCGATGTGGCCGAGCCGCTGCAGCAGGCGTTGCGGCGCGAGCTCGCCCAGCTCGTCGAGGAGTGCCACCGGATCGACGCCGACCTGCCGGTGCGCAGCGAACTGCCGTTCGGCGACCCGGCCGAGGTGCTCGCCGCGATGGCCGCGGACGCCGATCTGCTGGTGCTCGGCGGGCCGCGGCTGGAGCCGTCGGCCGGGATCGGCGCGACCTCGGCGGAACTGCTGGCCAGGCGCGGCGGCGCACCGGTCGTGGTGGTGCGGGGCGGCGCCGACGAGCCGGGTCCGGGGCCGGTCGTGGTGGGCGTGGACGGTTCGGCCACCAGCCGGGCCGCGATCGGCTTCGCCTTCGACTTCGCATCCCGGAACCGCTGCGAGCTGGTCACCGCGCACGCCTGGAGCGATCTGCCGCTGGACCCGTTCCAGTGGGTGTCGCACTGGGAGCTGGCGTGGGCGGAGGTCCACGAGGAGGCCGCGGAGGTGCTCGCGGAATCGGTGGCGGGCTGGGTCGAGCAGTACCCGGACGTGGTGGTCCGGCGCGTGGTCACGCCGGAGAAGCCCACCGAGGCGCTGCTGCGGGAGGCCGACGGCGCGAGCCTGCTGGTCGTGGGCAGTCACGGCCGTGGGCGGTTCCGGCGCAGCTTCCTCGGTTCGGTGAGCCACGCGGTGGTCAACCGCGCGCCCTGCCCGGTCGCGGTCCTGCGCGCGGCCTGACGGTCCACATCGGAGTGATCGGGACCGGGTTTGTGCCCGGCCGGCGGATCGCGTACGCTCCTGGGTACCCTACGGGGGTACGGTTCACCGATGAGAGGAGCGGACGATGGCGCAGGCGACCTTCGTGGTCAAGGGGATGACCTGCTCGGGATGCATGACCAAGGTGACCAACGCGGTCACCGGGGTGGCCGGGGTGAGCGACGTCGACGTGGACATCAGCAGCGGAGAGCTGACGGTGACCGGCGAATCGGCGGTCGACACCGAGGCCGTCCGCCGGGCCGTCGGCGACGCCGGCTACGAGATCGCGGGCTGATGGCCGAGCGGCCGACGGTCGTGATCAAGGCCGTGGACAACGGCCCGTACCAGGTCAAAGGCCCGGTGCGGGTGGTCGACCACGAAGGCGGCGAGCACGAGCTGGGGCCCGGGCGCACCCAGCTGCTGTGCCGGTGCGGGATGTCGGCCAGGAAACCGTTCTGCGACGGCGCGCACGCCCGCAACGGGTTCGTCGCGCAGGAACGCGCCAGCAGCTAGCCGCATCGTGAGCGCTTCGGGGTGCTCTAGCGCCCCGAAGCGCTCACGGCCGTCACAGCACGGCAAGGAACATCGCGCCCATTCCGGTGGTCATCGCCGCGTTGCAGGTCGCCTCGTAGGCGGCCGCGCGCTGCGGCCGGGTCCGGGCGACGCGGCCGATGTCGACCGCGGCGGACAGCCACGGCAGCGCGCTCAGCACGAAGTACCCGCCCAGCACCAGCGACACGACCACCACCGCGTTCGCCGGAGCGGGGATCTCAGCCGCGGCCAGCGCTCCGGCGCCCATCGAGTGGTGGTGGGTGTGCCCGGACTCCACCGGCGCGTCCGGCATCAGCGCGGGCATCGCGGCGAGCATCCAGAACATCCCGGCCGCCATCGCCGCGTGGTGCAGCTGCTGCCACCGGCGGTGCGCGGCGCACCAGCGGACGTCGGCGGCCAGCACCAGGAACCACCCGGCCATGACGCCGAACACCACCAGCTGCGGGTTCACCGGGATCGCCATGCCCCACGGCCAGCACATCGCGATCATCGCCGCGCTCATCACGACGTGCCAGGCAGCGCTGATCCGCACCACCGGACTCGCGGGCACGGCCTGGTCCTGACCGGCATGGACGAGCCGGCCGGACACGGTCGCGATCGGCTCCGCCCGGATCAGCCGGTGCAGGCCCCAAAGAGCCGCGGCGGTGAACACGGCGGTCAGGACCCAGCGGAGCAGCAGGGATTCCACCACGGTCAGGCTCCCTTCTCGCGGCGCGCGCCGAGCACGGCGTCGACGGCCAGGAACAGCAGCAGTGAAGCACCGAGCAGCGGCATCGCGTACCCGATGAACGCGGCGGCGAGGATGATCGGCGCCAGCACCCGGCCGGGCACCCGGCGCCACGCACCGCGCTCCGGCGGCGCGCCGAAGCCGCGGGTCGGCCTGCGCAGCCACCACATCCGGTAGGCCCAGAACACCGTGCCGGCCAGGCCGATCGCCAGCGCGGCGAGCACGAGCTGGTTGGGCAGGCCGAACAACAGCCCCATGTGCGCGTCGACGCCCCACCGGGCGAGCTTGGCGATCAGCGAGAAGTCGGCGAAGCGCAGCTCCTCCACGACGTTGCCGCCCGCCGGGTCGACGGCCACCGCGTCCAGCTGCGTCGGCCAGTGGCGCTCGGTCTGCTCGACCTTGTACGCGCCGTCACCGGGCGCGGTGATCTCCACCGCCCCGGTGATGCCGTGCGCGATCGCGGCGGCGTGCACCTGGTCGAAGCCGACGTCGCCCGCGGGCGGCCGCGGCAGTTCGGTGGACACCGCCGGGGTTTCCCACGACAGCGCGGAACGCATCGCCGTGACGTTCTCGCCCGCGAACAGCGACCAGGTCAGGCCGGTCGCGGACAGGAAGAACATGCCCGCGCACGCCCACAGTCCGAAGGTGCCGTGCCAGGACAGGACTCGCCGCCGCCCCTTGCCGCGCAACTGCGGCGCGACCATCGACCGGGCGCTGCCGCGCTTGCGGCGCACCCACATCAGCAGTCCGCCGAGCGCCACCACCCACAGCCAGCTGGCGGCCAGTTCGCTGTAGATCCGGCCGACCTCGCCGAGGTGCAGGCTGCGGTGCAGCTGGGCGAGCCAGGTGCGCATCGGCAGCGACTGGCTGCTGCCGTAGGTCTCCAGCACCCCGCGGACCTCGGCGGTGTGCGGGTCGACGAACACCGTGCGGTAGTAGCTGCCCTCGGCCTCCGGGTCGTCGAAGATCACCCGGGTGGTGCCGGTGGGCGTCGGTGCCGGGCGCACGGCGGTCAGCTCCGCGCCGGGCAGGGCCTCGCGGGCGACCTCGATCTGCCTCGCCAGCGACTGCGTGACCGGGCCCGGCGGCACGCGCAGCTCGTGGTCGTAGATCGCCCGCTCCAGCTGCGGGGTGAAGATGTAGAGCAGACCGGTGAGCGCGGTCACGACCAGGAACGGCCCGATGAAGATCCCGGCGTAGAAGTGCAGGCGCCGCACCAGTGGTCGCAGCGCTGGCCACCACGGCTCCTCGGAGCGCTGCGGTGACACCGCCGGTTCCCGGGCGGTGGACTCCTCGACTGACATGCTGCTCCTCGCTGATCGGCTCATCGCAGTACCAGTCGTGCGGGAGAGCACCCCGGTTCCCGGCCATCTCGTGGACGTTTCCAGGCTCGTTCTGCGTGGCGGTGCGGGTAGCGGAACCTCAGAGGCCGCAGCAGTGCGAGTGCCGTGGGTGGGTTGTGCGCCTGCGGCGCATGCGATACCTGCTGTGATGCGGCCCGTTGAAAGGCTCGGCCGCGACATCGACACCCACCGGGAATTCCGGGATTTCACCGGATTTGCCCGGTGCTCGAGACGGCCCGGCGCGCAAGCGTTCTCGCCGTCGCGCTCCGGCGGTAGCCTGCAAGATCATGAGCCACTCCGCGGTCGATGACACCCGGCTGACCGACCTCGCGCTCGCAGCGGGGCGCGGCGACCGGGCGGCGCTGGAGGCGTTCGTCCGCGCCACGCAACGCGATGTGTGGCGCTTCCTGGCGCACCTGTCCGGCGCCCGCGGCGCCGACGACCTCGCGCAGGAGACCTACCTCCGGGCGCTGCGCAGCCTGCCCCGCTTCGAAGGGCGCTCCTCGGCGCGGACCTGGTTGCTGTCGATCGCCCGGCGGGTCGCCGCCGACCAGGTGCGCTACGAGCGCGCGCGGCCGGTGTCCCCGGTCGACGCGGCAGCGGTGGAGCGCCCGCAGCCCGGCGGGTTCGAGGAGGTGGTGGAGCTCAACGTGATGCTCGACGGCCTGGACCCGGAACGGCGCGAGGCGCTGCTGCTCACCCAGGTGCTGGGCCTGTCCTACCAGGAGACCGCCGAGGTGTGCGGCTGCCCGATCGGTACCGTGCGTTCCAGGGTCGCGCGAGCGCGGGAGGACCTGCTGGGCGATCGCCGACGCCGGTCAGCGGAAATCGGGTGAGACCGGGAACTACGGGAACGCGGGCGACGACTGGATGGACGTGGACTGTTCGCACATTCGCGAGGGGATATCGGCACGGGTCGACGGCGAGGAACCGCCGCTCCCGGCGGAGCGGCTCGACGAGCACCTGGCTCGCTGCTCGGATTGCCGGGAGTGGCAGCGCGGTGTCCTCGAACTGACGCGGCGGTTGCGCGTCCGCCCGGCCGAACCGGTGCCCGACCTCGTCGCCGAGGTGCTCGCTGCGCGGCCGGCCCGGCGGCGCTGGCCGGGGCTGCTGCTCGGTGCCGTGGCGGCGTGCCAGCTGCTGCTCGGGCTGGTGCAGGTGACCGGGCTGGTCGATCTCGGTCACGGCGGCCACGCCGGTTCGATGAGCGCGCACCTGTTCAACGAGAGCACGGCGTGGAACCTGGCGCTGGGTGTCGGCCTGCTGCTCAGCGCGCTGCGGCCGCGAACGGCGGCCGGTCTGCTGCCGGTGCTTTCCGCGTTCCTGGTGGTGCTGGCCGGGTTCAGCGTCGTGGACCTGCTCAACGACGCGGTCCCGGCGACGCGGCTGCTCTCGCACGGGTTCCTCGTCGCGGGCCTGGTGCTGCTGATGGTGGTGCGCCGGGAGCACCGCGACGCCCCGAAGCCGGACGCGGCCGCGCCACCCGAGCACCGGGTGAGCGCCGGTCGCGCGGCCGAGCCGCCGGAGGAGGACGGCGGGTCCGAGCGCCAGCACCTGCGCCCGGTCAGCCATCACGCCGCGTGATGCTGGGCCGTTCGGCGCAACGACCTTGCTGCCGACGGGCTGAGGCCTTGATCTCGCGGTCCGGTTTGGGCAAGCTGTGCGGCGCAGAACGGGCGGGTCGGGGTCCGGCGTGGTGGCCGGGTAAGCGTCCGGTGGACGAAGCTCGCCTGGAGGCACGCCGATGCTCACCCCCGACGACGTGCGCAACGTTGTTTTCGCCAGGGCCTGGCGCCGCGAACGCGGTTACGACGAATCCGAGGTCGACGCGTTCCTGAACCGCGTCGTGGCGACTTTGTCGGGCAAGCGGTTGCTGACCGCGCGCGATGTGCTGACCGTCGAGTTCAGCTCGCGCAAGCGCGGTGCGCGCGCCTACAAGAAGACGCAGGTCGACGCCTTCCTGGACCAGGTCGCGCTCACCCTGATGAAGCGCGAGGTGCGCGCGTCCCGGAAGGCCGGCGCGCAGGAGCGGCGCGCCGAGCCGGAGCCCAGGATCGTGCGGCGGGTGGAGAAGCCGGTGGAGCCGGTGCAAGCAAGACCGGTCGAGCCGGAATCCGTCGATCTGGTGCCGAACGGCGGTTTCGACCAGGCCGGTCCGCAGCAGCCCGCGCTGGACAAGGCGGAGGTGGACGCCTTCGTGGACCGCGTCGCGGCGACGCTGCGCGGGGCCGACACCCTGACCGCGCAGGACCTGCTGACCGCGCGGTTCAACCCGCCGAAGCCGGGCCACCCCGGCTACCAGGAGGCGAGCGTGGTGGCGTTCCTGGTGATGGTGTCGACCAGCATCAAGCACCTGGCGCCGCGCGAGCGCGCCATCCCGGCGCAGCGCATGCCGATCGCCAGGGCCTTCGGCCGGATGCGCGGCGGCCCCAAGCTGACCGCGGAAGCGGTCGGCAGCGTGGTGTTCAGCGAAGCGCCCGCGGGGGAGCACGGCTACGACGCGTCCGAAGTGGACGACTTGCTCGACCGCGTGGTGGCGGCGCTGCGCGGTGCTGCCACGCTCTCCGCCGCCGAAGTGCGCGACGCGGAGTTCACCGCGGTGGAAGCGGGCGGCTACGACCCCGAGGAAGTCGACTCGCTGCTCGACCTGGTCGCCGAGCACCTCGACACCGCACCCGCGCCGAACCGCGCCTAGTCCGCCTCGGCGAGCCGCTGCAATGCGTCGAACGCCTGCACCGCGAGGGGTTCGAGCGCGGCGGCGATCTCGTCGGCGTCCTGCCCGGCGAGGGTGCGCCGCTGCACTTCGCGGAACAGCGCCCGGTGCACCGCGATGGCGTGCGCGGCGGTGAGAGCAGCGGTGAACTCGTCGGTCTCGCGCGCCAGCACGGCAGCCAGCGCGGTTTCCCGCTCCTCGTGGATCTCCCGCAGCCGGGCCAGCAACGTCGGGCTTCCGGCGATCAGGCGGGCGAAGGACGGGCCGGAGAAGCCGAGCATCGCATCGCGCCGGGCCAGGTCCTCGAAGTAGGCGCGCCGCAGCGCCGCCAGCGGTGATTCGCCGGAGGCGCGCCCGGCGACGACCTCGCCGAGGCGGGCGATGAACTCCTCGTGGATGTCGAGGACCAGGTCCTCCTTGCGCGGGAAGTGGTTGGTGACGGTCATCTTCGCCACCCCGGCCGCCGCCGCCACCTGCGCGATCGTCACCTCGTCGAAGCCGTGCTCGGTGAACAGCCGGGTGGCGATGTCGGAGATCTCCTGCCGCGTCTGCTGCTTGCGCCGGTCCCGCAGTCCCATGGTGCCGAGTTTAGACCAGACCCAGAAATTATGCTTGACCTAGTTATTGGGTCGGACCTAAGTTATCTCCCGGTCTGATTCGAGGAGGTGACCATGACGGCTCCAACCGCCGCTCGACCGGATGAGCGGACGGACGCCGAGTTGTGGCGCACGGCGGGCATCCTGCTCTGCGCAGCGGTCCTGGCGGGACTGGACGCGACGATCGTCAACGTCGGCATCGACGCGGTCGCCCGGGATCTGGGTGCGCCGCTGAGCACCGTGCAGTGGGTGTTGACCGGCTACCTGCTCGCGGTGTCGGTGGTGATGCCGATCTCGGGCTGGGCGTCGGAGCGCTTCGGCGCCAAGCGGATGTGGCTGTGCTCGGTGGCGTTGTTCATCGGCGGCTCGGCGCTGTGCGGGCTGGCGTGGTCGGCCCCGGCTCTGATCGCCTTCCGCGTGGTGCAGGGCATCGGCGGCGGCATGATGCAGCCGATCGGCCAGGCCATGGTGGCTCAGGTCGCCGGGCCCGCCCGGATGGGGCGGATCATGGCGGTGACCTCGGTCCCGGTGATGTTCGCACCGGTGCTCGGCCCGGTGCTCGGCGGGCTGATCGTGCAGGGCCTGGACTGGCGGTGGATGTTCCTGGTCAACCTGCCGATCGGCGCGGCCGTGCTGGCCGTCGCGGCGCGATCACTGCCGTCGACCGGTGCTCGGATGCCGCAGAACCGGCTGGACCTGCGCGGTCTGCTGCTGATCTCGCCCGGACTGGCCGCCGTGGTCTACGGGTTCGCAGGGGTGGGGGAGGCAGGCGGTTTCGCCGCGCCAGGTGCACTCCTGCCGCTGCTGCTCGGTTCGGCGCTGCTGATCGCCTACGCGGTCCACGCCTTGCGCGGCCGCGGCACACCGCTGATCGACCTGCGGTTCTTCGCGCGACGCGGATTCGCCGCGGCCACCGGCAATTCGTTCCTGCTCGGTGCCTCGCTGTACAGCTCGATGCTGCTGATCCCGCTGTACTACCAGCAAGTTCAGCAGGTCGGCGCACTGGAGGCCGGGCTGCTGCTGGCGCCGCAGGCGCTGGGCACCGCGCTCACCACGTACCTGGCCGGGCGGCTGGCCGACCGGTTCGGCCCGCGCCCGCTGCTGCTCACCGGCATCGCCGCGTCCCTGCTGGGAACGCTGGCGTTCACCCAGCTCGCCGCGCAACCGCCGGACTGGCTGCTGACCGCGTCCCTGGTGCTGCGCGGCATCGGGATGGGTCTGACCATGGCGCCCGGTATGGCCGCGGTGTACCGCAGCGTGGCCCGGCACGAAGCGCCGCGAGCGGCGAGCGCGCTGAACGTGCTCAACCGGGTCGGCGGCTCGCTCGGCACGGCCGTGCTCGTGGTCGTTCTGCAGAACGGCGACCCCGGCCCGGCGGCGTTCGGCGACGCCTTCTGGTGGGCGTTCGGGCTCACCGCGCTGAGCCTCGTCCCCGCTTTCCTGTTCCCGTCCCGAGAAGGAGGACCGGCATGACCCCGCGCCTGATGAGCGTGCACGCCCACCCCGACGACGAGTCCAGCAAGGGCGCGGCGACGCTGGCGCACTACGCGGCCGCCGGAGCGGAAGTCCTCGTCGTCACCTGCACCGGCGGTGAACGCGGCGACGTGCTCAACCCGGCGCTGGACCGGCCCGAGATCCGGGCGGACATCGCCGCCGTCCGCAGGCGGGAAATGGCGGCAGCGGCCGAAATCCTCGGCGTGCGGCAGCGGTTCCTCGGGTTCACCGACTCCGGGCTGCCCGCCGATGGAGAACCGTTGCCCGCCGGCTGCTTCGCACTGGAGCGCACCGAGGTGGCGGCAGCGGCCCTGGTGGCGGTCATCCGCGAGTTCCGGCCGCACGTGGTCATCACCTACGACGAGTCCGGCGGCTACCCGCACCCGGACCACATCAAGACCCACGAGGTGACCGTGGAGGCCTTCGACGCGGCGGGAGATCCGCACCGCTACTCGGAAACCGGGACGGCGTGGCGCCCGCTGAAGCTCTACTACCAGGCCGCGCTGTCCCGGAACTGGTTCCGGGCCCTGCACGAGGCGATGCTGGACCGGGGCGTGCCCTCGCTCATCGGCCCGGTGCTCGACGACTGGCCCGACGACGCGCCTGAACTGGAGGTCACCACCCGGATCCGCTGCCCGGAGCACTTCGCGACCAGGGACCGGGCCGCGCTCGCCCACGCCACGCAGATGGGGCCGGACAGCCCGTTCTTCGCCCACCCCAGGGACATCGAGCGCGAGGTCTGGCCCACCGAGGACTACCACCTGGCCCGGTCGGCGGTGCCCACCAGCGTCCCCGAGCACGACCTGTTCGCGGGGATCAGCTCCAGGTCATGGTGATCTCGCGCTGGAAGTCGACGAACCCCGCGCGTGCGAAGGCCTTCGCCATCGGGACGTTGCCGAGGTCGGTGGCCGCCCGGATGCGCGGGACGTCCTGCCCGGCGAGCACGCGGATGCCCTCCGCCAGGACCTCGTCGATGTAGCCGTTGCCGCGGTGCGCGGGCAGGACCGCGAGGTAGGCGATCGTGGCGTTGTAGCCGTTGTGGGCCGGGATGACGAATCCCACCGGTTCACCGCCCGGCAGCGTCGCGATTCGCCACCACTCCCGCGGGCTGCTGAAGCGGGCGAACTCGCTCTCGTACTGCTCGACGGCCACCTCGCGCGCGGACATCCTGGTCAGGTCGTCGCGGGAGTGGGCGTCCAGCGTCCCGTCCAGGGCCGCGGTCATCAGCCCCAGGAGTTCCTCGGTGTCGCCGACCGGACGGAACCGGAGCCGCCCGCTGGGCTCGGGAACCGCGGTCCCGGGCTGCCACACCAGGCGCAACCGCTCCACGAAGAGCTCGGCGCCGAGGCGTTCCAGCACTGCCATGCGGTCGTCGACCGCCTGCTTGCTCGCCGGGTCCTCGCGCCAGTCCGGCGGGACGAAGCGGCTGTACAGCGGCGGCGGCGAACCGGCGGGCACGACGGCTGCCATCGCGGTGCGCAGCAGCTGGACGCCGACGTCCACGCAGCCGGTTCCGACGTCGACCACGTCCAGGATTCGCGGCTCTTCGTCACCCGGCCGGTTCCACCAGGCCACCCGGGCCAGCAGCTCATCGCCGCGCAGCGCGACCCACATCCGGCCCGGCCGCCTGCGACCGGCGGCGAGGTCGTCGGCCAGCTCGTCGTCGAGGACGTAGGACAGCCCGCAGAACAGGTCGAGCTCGTCGGGGCCGGTGATGGGACGCATGGTCACGTCGCGAATCGCGGTCAATGCACTCTCCGGTGAAAGGGCGCCGTGCGCCCCGGGAGCAAGCGAGCGCGATGATCGCGAAGAGCATAACCACCCGTTCTCGCCCTGTCCGCCGGTTTTCCGGCGCGCTCCGATACTGGAGCGATGAGCTCGGACGACCAAGCAACCCGCTCCCGCGCGGGAGCGGGCGGATGCCGTGGCCCGGCAGTGCCGGCCGGGAGCCTGGCCGCCGAAGCGCCTGCAGCGCCGCGCGTATGCCGAGGTGTTCGGCGAACCACCGCGCACAGCAATGATTCTCGCCGCGTTCACCGGGCGCGGGAACTCGTGGTGTGGGCGCGAGCGTTGATCCCGGCCCGGCGGGTCGCCGGGCCGGGGTCGGCGGGTCGCCGGGCCGGGGTCGGCGGGTCGCCGGGCCGGGGTCGGCGGATCAGGTCAGCTTGATCTGGCGGTTGACGTCCTTGTACAGCAGGTAGCGGAACTTGCCGGGGCCACCGGCGTAGCAGGCCTGCGGGCAGAAGGCGCGCAGCCACATGAAGTCACCGGCCTCGACCTCGACCCAGTCGTCGTTGAGCCGGTAGACGGCCTTGCCCTCGAGGACGTAGAGGCCGTGCTCCATCACGTGCGTCTCGGCGAACGGGATCGCCGCGCCCGGTTCGAACGTCACGATGTTGACGTGCATGTCGTGCGAGAGGTCGTTCGGGTCGACGAAGCGCGTGGTCGCCCAGGCACCGTCGGTGTCGGGCATCGGCGTCGGCTCGATGTCCTGCTCCTGCACCGCGAACGCCTTCGGCGCCGGGATGCCCTCGACGGCCTCGTAGGCCTTGCGCACCCACTGGAAGGTCGCCACCGCGGCGGAGGAGTTGGCCACCGACCAGCTCGCGCCCGCGGGCAGGTAGGCGTATCCGCCCGGGGTGAGCTGGTGCTTCTCACCCTCGATGGTCACCTCGAGGTCGCCGGTGAGCAGGAACAGCACCGACTCCACACCGCTCTCCGGCTCCGGCTTCGCGCTGCCGCCGCCCGGCCCCACCTCGACGATGTACTGCGCGAAGGTCGTGGCGAACCCGGCGATGGGCCGGGCGAGGATCCACGAGCGGGTGTTGTCCCACCCCGGCAGGTTGCTGGTGACGATGTCGCGGAGGACGCCGCGCGGGATGACGGTGTAGGCCTCCTTCACGACGGCGCGGTCGGTCAGCAGCGTCATCTGCGACGGCAGGCCACCCTCGGGTGCGTAGTACGACGGCTCGCTCAAGTTGCAACTCCTGTCCTGATCGACGTTCGAACGCTGCCGCGCAGTGCGTGCCGGAGCGCCGGCCCGGAGCGTCCGAGACGTCCACAGCGTAAAGCCCGGAGCCCGGAAAGGACAGCGTCGAGACGTCACAATCTCAAGCCTGTGACCCGCAACTAATCGGTTTGGCTGAGCACCCCTGCCGACCCTCGCGGCGACGCCGGGCGGTGTCGATGTCGACGGCGTGCTGGTCAGCCCAGTCGGCCACCACCGACAGCGGCACCAGCGGCCCGCGCCCGAGCGCGGACAGCGAGCACTCCACGCCCGGCGGCACGGTGCGTAGCACCGTGTGCACCACGAGTCCATCGCGCTCCAACGACCCCAGCCCCACCGATGACCGGATGTGCTCCGGCTGAGTCGGGCGTGACGTGGATCTCGAGGTGATCGAGCGCTGGTCCCGTCGATGGTTCACGGCGGGGGTGCCGGATGCGGCCCGGTCATGCGCCTCGTGCGTCGGGTACTTCGCGGTCCGGAATTCCGAGCCTGCCCCGGCGTCCGCCTGTCCCGGCACGCCGTAGCAAATGGCCGGGCAGCAGGATCTGGCGTTCGAGCCGAGCGGATCTCGTGCGGACGTCCACCGGTGGCGGATCGAGGAGCTTGGCGGTAGATGCCCCGAGGTCGCCGCGGCTCCGGGTGCTTGCCGCTCGGAGGTGATCAGCCGCTGCTCGGGACCCGCGCTGTCGTGAGAGCGCGCGGGCTCCGGGTGCTGGTCACTTGCCCTTGCGGGCCACCGGGATCTCCTTGCTGACCTGGGTTTCCCGGCGGGGCATGCGGATGGTGAGGATGCCCGCTTCGTACTCGGCCTTGATCTCGTCGGTGTTGCAGCTCATCGGGAGCAGCATCGTGCGGCTGTAGTTGCCGTAGTAGAACTCGCTGTGCCGGTCGGCGCGCTCCTCGTGCCGGCGCTCGGCGTTGATCTTCAGCTGGTTGCCCTCGACGTTGATGTGGATGTCCTCGTCGGGGTTCATCCCGGGCAGTTCGCAGCGGATCACGAACTCCTCGCCCTCGGTGAACGTCTCCGCGCGCATCGCGTGGTGCTCGCCGAAGGGCCATTCGCCCTCGAACATCCGGAAGATGTCTGCCAACCCCATGCCCGACCTGGGCTGCAAGCTGGTCATGGTGTCCTCCTCGGCGAAGTGACTTCGACGCACCCGCGCGGGTACCCCGATGCGCCGGCGGCAAACCGCGCCGATCACTCGGAGGGCGGGCGGTCGCTCGTGCGGCCCGGTTCCGGGCCGGTCCGGGCCGCGACCACGTGGCCGATGAACAGGTCGTAGACCACCGCGCCGATCACCCCGCCGACCAGCGGGCCGACTATGGGGATCCAGAAGTACCAGCTGAACCACTGGTGGCTGCCGGGCAGCGCGAGGTCGCCCCAGCCGCTGAGGTAGGTCCACAGGCGGGGTCCGAAGTCGCGGGCCGGGTTGATCGCGTAGCCGGCGTTGGGCCCGAAGGTCAGACCGATGACGGTGACCACCATGCCGATCATGAACGGGCCCAGGTTGGCCGCCGGTGCGGTGTTGCGCGCGTCGATGAGCGCGAAGATGAGCAGCACCAGCACGGCGGTGCCCACGATCTGGTCGAGCAGCGGGCCCCACCACGATCCGCCGAAGTACTCGGCGGGGAACGTGGCGAAGATCGCGAAGGTGTCCAGCGACTGGTCCCTGGGCAGCCCGGCCTTGGCGTTGAACGCGTTGATCGCCCAGCTGTAGGTGGCGAACACCAGGGCCGCCGCGAGGAACGCGCCGACCACCTGCGCGAAGACGTAGGGCACGACCTTCCGCCACGGGAAGGCCCGCCGCAGCGCGAAGGCCAGCGTCACCGCCGGGTTGATGTGCGCGCCGCTCACCCCGCCCGCGACGTAGACGCCGAACACCACCGCGAAACCCCAGCCGAAGGCGACGATCAGCCAGTTGGCGGCGCCGAACGCGTCGGACTGGCGCCCGGAACCGGGCAGCCCGGCCACCGCGACCGCCACCGAGGCGCAGCCCAGCAGGATCAGCACGAAGGTGCCCAGGAACTCGGCGAGCAGCTCGCCGCCGAGCCCTTCTCGATAGCCGTGACGGCCTTTCGTCTGCTCAGCCATCGTCGCTCCAGTAAACGAGTAGGTCTTCGCCCGCCGAGCACCACCCGAACCGAAAGTCCCACCGCTCCACGGAGTGTAGGTCCGGCCGAAACCGATCGCAGGACGCGCGGCGCGACCGGTGCCTAGCGCGAGACCGTCATCGTTGCGTTCGCGCCGGTCAGGGCCCGTGCGCGTTTTGGGGTGCTATAGAACCCCAAAGCGCTCACGGAAGAAGGGCGAGCCGGAGAGTCCGGCCCGCCCTTCTCGCACGGCGCTTTCAGATGCGCGGGAGCTGCACCGTCGGCTGCTCGTCGATGTCGTGGGACCGGTGCGCGGGCAGCTTGAGGACCAGCTGGGTCGCCGTCCGCGAGAGCAGGCGCACCAGCAATGCCGTCATGACCACGCCGAAGAGGAAACCGACCAGCACGTCGTGCGGGTAGTGGACTCCGAGGAAGACCCGGGAGAACGCCGTGGCCGCACCGAGGATCAGCGCCGTGACACCGAGCTTCCGCCACGCGGCGAACACGCCGAACGCAGTCGCGCCGGCGATCACCGAGTGGTTGCTGGGGAAGGACCAGTCACCCAGCGGCGGGCACTCGGCGATGGTCGCCACCCGCATCGCCCGGCAGGGCCGGTCCTGCTCGACGAGTAACTTGAGCAGTTCGCTCAACGAGTAGGCGACCCCCACGCCCAGCACGCTCAGCAGCGCGATCGCCAGCGATCGCGCGGGCATCCGCCGCGCTCGCCAGCAGGCGAGCAGCAAGAAGCCGAAGAGCAGCACCAGCGCTGCCTCGGTGAAGAAAGCGGCGAACGACTGCACCCATCCCGGAGTGCTGCTCGCGAAGTCCACGACGTCGCGGTACAGCTCCGCGCTGAAGTCGGGTACGCCTCCGGCGTCCGGAGTGCCTGCTTCCGCCGCTGTCCGCCCGGCCTGCACCATTGCTGCCGATCGGTGTTCGAACACGTGTTGACCTGCCATCCGTTTCGACTCGAAACCCTCGTGGAGGGACGATGACGACACCAGGGCGGCGGTGGCGGGGGCACTGCGGTGCACCTTCCGCGGGGGTGCCTGAAACAGGTCGAATCCGCCGGGGTCGTCTCAGCCAGGATAGCCAGGCGGCAGCGGAGTCGATCTTCGAGCGCGGTCGACGCCGCCCGCGACGAACTCCGACACCGCGTGAACAGCGTGCTGCCGCAGCAACATCACCGCTACCGGGTCCTCGGAGGTCTCGGTCACGAGCACCCCGCCGGCGAGCCGTTCCACCTGCAGCCGCACCTCCCGGTGGTGCGCGAAAACGGCGGCGAACAGCGGATCGTCCTGCCGGATCGGCGCACCGCTGCGCAGCCTGGACTGCATCTGCTCCGCGTGCACGCGGATCTGCTCCGCGAGGTCGGGCGCCGCGCTCGTGGTGGTCGCGCGGATCCCGGTTGAGAAGTGCTCGACCTCGCGCCGGATCTCCCGGTGCCGGGCGAGCAGCTCACCGATGACCAGCGCATCGCGCCGCAGACCGGCGTCGGCCGCGTCGGCGGGCGTGAGCATCCAGTCGGGCAGCGGAGGTGGCTGCTCGCACGCGGTGAGCAGCGGGAGCGCGGCGGCGACGGCGAGGAACTCCCGGCGCGAACAGGTGCGGTGGGACATGGGCGGCCCCGTCGGTTTCGGACGTGCTGCCACCAGGATGCGTCCGGCGCGGGCCGCGCGCAGCGGTCAGCGGGCGGGCAGCAGGCGCGGAACCGCTCGCACGTAGATCACCATGCCGATCACCTCGACCAGCGTCTGGGCGACCACGACGACCGCGGCGACGGCCAGGTGATCCGGCAGGGCCAGCGCCAGCGGCAGCACGACGAGCGAATTCCGCGTCGCTCCGGTGAACACGACCGCTCGGCCGTCCGAAGTGGCCAGTCGCAGCAGCCGGGCCACCGCCATCCCGGCGAAGGGCATCACCACCAGGAACCCGACGTAGTGCGGCATGACCCGCAGCACGTCCCCGATCCGGCCGTCGAGCGCCGGTACCTGCGAGGCGACCACGGTCATCAGCGTCAGCGCCATCAGCGGCACCATCGCCGCGCTCGCGGTCTCCGCGACCTTCCGCCCGGCCGGGCGCCGCGCCGCCCACGCCTGCGTGGCCCAGGCCAGTGCGAGCGGGATGACGATCAGCACCAGGAACGCTTCGAGGAACGGCCCCACCGCCACCACGTCCACCAGGCCGGGCCCCAGGAACCCCAGCAGGAACACCGGCAGCAGGAGCATCTGGGCGATGAGCAGCAGGGGAGTGGCGGCCAGCAGCCGCTGGCTGCTGCCACCGGCCAGCCCGGAGAAGACGATCACGTAGTCCACGCACGGGGTGAGCAGAACCAGCAGCACGCCCAGCTGCACGGCCCGGTCATCGGGCAGGAAGGCGAACAGCGCCGCGACCACCAGCGGCACCACGGCGAAGTTCACCACCAGCACCGCGGCGAGGAATCGCCCGGCGCGCAGCGACCGCACCAGATCCGCCGCCGGGACCTGCAGGAACGTCACGTACAGCAGGGCACCGAGGACGGGGTTGAGCACCGGTTCGAGCCCGCTGCCCGCGCCGGGCGCCGCCCAGCCGAGCAGACCGCCGAGCACCATCGCGGCGAGGTAGATCACGACCTGGTGCCGCTCCAGCGCGGCCACCACGCCTCGTTGCCCGGACACGCGCTCTCCTCCCGACCCGGCCTGCGGACTGCCCGATTCTGACCGGTGCCGGGAACGCGAACCGGATCAGGTGCGCGCGATCGACTCCACCAGCTTCGCGTTGAACGCGGGCAGATCACCCGGTTGCCTGCTGGTCACCAGGTTCCGGTCGACGACCACCTCCTCGTCGAGCACGTCACCGCCCGCGTTGCGGATGTCCGTGCGGATGCTGGTGAACGAGGTCAGCCGGCGGCCGCGCACCACGTCGGCCTCCACCAGCGTCCACGGGCCGTGGCAGATCGCGCCGACCGGTTTGCCCGAGTCGACGAAGTCCCGCACGAACCCCACCGCCTCCGCATAGCGGCGCAGCTGATCGGGGTTGATCGTGCCGCCCGGCAGCACCAGCGCGTCGTAGTCGTCGACGGCGGCGCCCGCGACCTCGCGCTCGACGGTGAACCGGTCGCCCTTCTCGATGTCGTGGTTCATGGCCTGGATCTCGCCGTCATGCGTGGAGAGCAGTTCCACGCGGGCTCCGGCGTCTTCCAGCGCGGCGCGCGGCTGCTCCAGCTCGGCCTGCTCGACCCCGTCGGCGGCGAGGATGGCCACCCGGCGCCCGTTGAGCTCTCCGGTCATCGTCGATCACTCCTTCCGCTGCAGGCACCGGTCGTCGGCCGGTGCGCTCCGGGGCCCAGCGTCCCCTTCCCGCTCGGCGCTGCAAGTCGGCGGCCCGGCCAGATATTTGATCGTCCGGTCTGGAAAGCGGTACGGTCGGGGAATGGCCAGGACCAAGGAGTTCGATCCGGAAGTGGCGCTGCAGCGCGCTCTGGAGCTGTTCTGGGAGCGCGGCTACGAGGCCACCTCGACGGCGGAGCTGGTGGCGCACCTGGGTGTCGCGCGGGCCAGCATCTACGCCACCTTCGGCGACAAGCGCCGGCTCTACCTCAAGGCGCTGGAGCGCTACCTGCGGATCACCGACGAATCCGTCGTCGGAGTGCTCTCGGCGGGGCCTGCGCTGGCCGGTGTGCACCGGCTCATCGACCGGTACGCGGAGAAGGCCGCCGCGGACGCCGAGCGGGTCGGCTGCATGGTCGTGAACGCGGCGGTGGAGTCGTCGTCCCGGGATGCGGAGGTGCACCGGCTGGTGGAGTCGAGCTGGTCGTTCCTGGAGGCGTCGCTGACCTCGGCGCTGGCGCGCGCTCGCGCCGAAGGTGATCTGCCGGCGGACCGGGAGCCTCGCGCTCTGGCCCGGATGCTGCTGGTGTTCTTCCAGGGCATCCAGGTGATGGGGCGCGCGCCCGCGGACGCCGACCGGATCCGCGACGCCGCAGCGCAGATGCGCGCTCTGCTGGGTTGACCGCCGTTTCTTGACTGATCGATCTCGAATGGATTAGCGTCTTGCCTTGATGCGGGGCGAGTTCGCCTCGATACGAGATCGATCAGTCTAGATTCAGGAGTTGTGATGGTCGCCCGGTTCGACGGCAAGGTCGTGTTGGTCACCGGAGGGGCGGGCGGCATCGCTCGCGTCACCGCCGCGGCGTTCGCCCGGGAAGGCGCGCTGGTGGTGGTCAGCGGGCGCAACGCCGACGCGCTGACCGAGGTGGTCCGGGAGATCACCGACGCCGGTGGCCGGGCCGATCACGTGGTGGCCGACGTGTCCGATCCGGAGTCGGCGGCGCGGATGGTCGCCACGGTGGTCCAGCGCCACGGTGGCCTGCACGTGGCGTGCAACGCCGCCGGAATCCTCGGCGAGGCAGCCCCGTTGGCCGACGTGGCGGTCGAAACCTGGTCGCAGGTGCTGGCGGTGAACCTGACCGGGGTGTTCCTGTCGATGAAGCACGAGATCGCGCACATGCGCGAGCACGGCGGCGGTGCCGTTGTCAACATCGGCTCCAACATCGGAATTCAGCAGCGGCGGCCCGGCGTCGCCGCGTACGCGGCGAGCAAGGCCGGGGTCAGCGTGTTGAGCCGCGCTGCGGCGCGCGAGCACATCGCCGACGGGGTGCGCATCAACGTCGTCAGCCCAGGCGGCACCGACACCTCGATGTCCTACCTCCCGGGGGAGGACCGCGCGGCGCGCGATGCGCGGTTCGCGGCGTCGGTGCCGTCCGGCCGCGTCAGCACGCCGGACGAGGTCGCCGCCGCCGTGCTGTGGCTGGCTTCTGACGACTCGGCGCACGTCATCGGTCACGAGCTGGTGATCGACGGCGGGGCCACCGCCTGAGAGCCCGCAGCGGTCGCCCCGCGGCGGGGCGACCGCTCGATCAGCTCCCGGAGGGCCAGCGGGCGCCGTTCTCCCAGTAGGTGCGGATGCTCTCCAGCGAGCGGCCCTTGGTCTCCGGGGCGAACCGGAGCACGAACACCCAGGAGATCGCCGCCAGCGCCAGGAAGATGGCGAACGTGGTGGCCCCGCCCAGGCCGTCCATGATCGGCAGGAAGAACTGCGCCACGATCAGGTTCGCCACCAGGTCGGCGGTCAGCATCAGCGAGGCGCCCAGCGCGCGCAGCCGAGCCGGGAAGCTCTCCGAGGCGAACACCCACACCAGCGAGCCGAAGCCGAAGTTGAACCCGGCGGTGAACACCAGGATCGCCGCGAAGCCCCACCACGAGCCGCCGCCGTCCAGCGAGCCGGTGGCGAACACCAGGATCATCGCCAGGCTGGAGACGGCCATCGTGGCGATGCCGCCCAGCAGGATCGGCCTGCGGCCCACCCGGTCCACGACGAACAGCGAGCCGATGGTGGCCAGCAGCGCTGCGCCCTGCACGATCGCGGGCAGCCCGATCACCGTGGCGTTGCCCTGGAAACCCATCTCCTTGAAGATCATCGGGCTGTAGTAGGTGATCGCGTTGATCCCGGTGATCTGCACCAGGAAGCCGAGGACCAGCACGAACGTGGTGGCCGTCGCGTAGGGCTTGCGGAACATCTCGGTCAGCTGACCGCCGCGCCGGCTCTCGATGTCCGCGCGGATCTCGGCCAGCTCCCGGTCGGTGTCGGCGCCGGGATCGACCAGCTGCAAGGTGCGCCGCGCTTCCTCGTGGCGTCCTTTGAGGACGTACCAGCGCGCGGTGTCGGGAAGTTTGACCAGCAGGAACATCACCAGCACCGACGGCACGGCCGACAGCGCGAGCATCAGCCGCCAGTTCCCGGAATCGGCCAGGCTCCAGTCGACGAGGTAGGCGATGAGGATGCCGGTCACGGTGGCGACCTGGTAGCCGACGACCAGTGCGCCGCGGATCGCCGCAGGCGCCGACTCCGCCAGGAAGATCGGCGTCACGACCAGCGACAACCCGATGCTGATGCCGAGGAAGAACCGCGAGACGTCCAGCCACAGGATGTCGGAGACCAGCCCGGACCAGACGGCGAACACCGCGTACCCGGCCACCACGAGCAGCATGGTCGCCTTCCGCCCGATGGCGGTGGCCAGCTTGCCCGCGAGCAGGGCGCCGACGATGTTGCCCGCGACCAGCACGGTGGTCACGCTGCCCTGCAGCGCGGGCGAGAGGTCCATCTCCTCGGTGATGAACAGCAGCGCACCGGAGATGTTGCCGATGTCGTAGCCGTAGATCACGCCGATCGTCGCTGCGGCGATGGCGATCCGGCGCGCCGTGGGCGAGGTGGCGCCCAGCGCTGGGGAGGCTCCGGACATGACATCCTCCTTGGTGCGGTCTGTGCTGCTCCGCGAGAAGTGGTGCGGGAGAACCGTTTTCGAGGGCGCGCGACGGCCCGGCCGCGGTCGCGCGGCCGCTCTGGGTCGGTGCCGTGCGACTCGGCGGACGGGCTGTGCGGCTGCGGGATTCGCGATGCGTTAGCGGCGCCGGGCGAGGCGGATGTCATCGCGCGTTCCTCCGAAGGTCATCGGCGGATGAAACAGCGCGAGCTTAAGGTGCTCGAATTTGTCCGAGCAATGCTCCATTCGATCAGAATCAAGCAGCAAGCACGGTCGTCCCCGCGGCCTCGAAGGCTTCGCGGACCTCTGCGTCCACACCGGTGTTGGTGATCAGCGTGTCGATGGAGTCGGTGGCGCAGATCTGGGCGAACGCCCGGCGGTTCAGCTTGGAGCTGTCGGCGACCACGACCACCCGCGCCGCGCGGGAGGCCATCAGCCGGTTGATGCTGGCCTCGCCCTCGTGGTGCGCGTAAGCGCCGTGCTCCGGGTCGATCGCGTCGACGCCGAGGAACAGCAGGTCCAGGCTGATCTCCCGCAGGATGTGCGTGGCCAGCGGACCGGTGAGCTCGAAGGACTGCTGGCGCGCCACGCCGCCGGTGACCACGATCTTGACGTGCGGGCGCACGACCAGCTCGTTGGCGATGTTGAGCGCGTTGGTGACCACCGTGATGCCCGGGTCCCCGTGCTCGCCGAGGTCCGGCCGGGTGGCCAGGCTGCGCGCGACCTCGGTGGTCGTCGTGCCGCCGTTGAGCCCGATCACCATGCCGGGCTGCACCAGGCGCGCGGCCGCCGCGCTGATCCGCTGCTTCTCCGGTGCGTGCCGGGCGGCTTTGTGCCGCAGCGGCAGGTCGTAGGCGATGCTGGTGGCCACCGCGCCGCCGCGGGTGCGGGCCAGCAGCTGCTGCTCGGCCAGGTGGTCGAGATCGCGGCGGATGGTGGCGGCGGAGACGTCGAGCTCGGCGGCCAGTTCGTCGACGTCGGCGCGTTCGCGCTGCCCGACGATGTCCAGCAGTTTGCTCAGTCGTTCGTGCCGGTTCATTGCCCGTCCCCTCCGCGAAGTCCGCAGGCAACCTACTACGGCGGCGGGCTCGGCCCGCGCAGGCGTCGCGTCGTGGCGGCTGCCGCCGAACGGATCAGCCGCGAAGCCGCCGCGTGCCGGTATCGGGCCGTCGAACGGTGTGCGATTGTGCGTGAATTGACGTGAATACACGCAGTTTCACGCAGGAGGACTGATGGTCGAGCTTCCTCGCAGTGCCCTTTCCCGGCGGTCCCTGCTGCGCACCGGCGCGGCGGCGGGGGCCGGCTTAGGTCTCGCCGGGCTGGCGCCCGGCGCGGCAGCGGCGCAGACCGCGTGGCCCGCGGCCAAGGGCGAAACCATGATGGGCGTGCCGTTCGAAGCGCACGAGGCGATCCGCGTCGGCATCATCGGCGTCGGCAACCGCGGTGCGAGCATGCTGCCGCTGTTCCTGGAACTGGACGGCGTGGCGATCACCGCCGTGTGCGACACCAGCGCCGAAGCGGTCGAGCGCGCGGCACGCGCCGTGGTCGAACAGGGGCGGCCGGAACCGGCCGAGTACAGCGCGGGCGAGCACGACTTCGAGAACCTGCTGGCCAGGGACGACGTGGACTTCGTCTACATCGCCACGCCGTGGGAGTGGCACGCGCCGATGGCCGTGGCGGCGATGCGCAACGGCAAGCACGTCGGCGTGGAATGCCCGGTGGGCGTCACCGTGGACGAGCTGTGGGAGCTCGTCGACGTCTCCGAGCAGACCCGACGGCACTGCATCCAGCTGGAAAACTGCTGCTACGGCCAGAACGAGCTGCGCGTGCTGCGCATGGCCCACGACGGCATGTTCGGCGACCTGCTCTACGGCGCCGGTGCCTACCTGCACGACCTGCGCGAGCTGCTGTTCTCCAAGACCTACTACGCGGGGCAGTGGCGTCGCGCCTGGCACACCGAGCTCGACGGAGATCTGTACCCGACCCACGGCCTCGGTCCGGTCGCCGCCTACCTGGACGTCAACCGCGGCGACCGGCTGCTGCGGATCACCTCGATGAGCACGCCGGCGCTCGGCCTGGCGGCCTACCGCCAGGAGCACCTGCCGCCGGACGACCCGGCCTGGCGGGAGAAGTACGTCAAGGGTGACGCGACGATGAGCCTGATCCAGACCGAGCAGGGTCGCGTCATCCACCTCGTGCACGACGTCTCCAACGGACGCCCGTACAGCAGGCTGAACCAGCTGCAGGGCACCAAGGGCGTGTTCGAGGACTACCCGCCGCGCATCTACCTGGAACCGACCGGCGCCCCGCACGAGTGGGGAAACTGGGCCGATTACGCCGAGCACGACCACTGGCTGTGGAAGGAGGTCGGCCCCGGACCGGGCGGTCACGGCGGAATGGACTACCTGATGCTCTACCGCCTCGCGCAGACCATGCGCCTGGGCCTGCCCCCGGACATCGACGTCTACGACTCGGCCACCTGGAGCGCCCCGTTCGCGCTCAGCGCCCAGTCCATCAAGGACGGCAGCGCGCCGGTCGACTTCCCGGACTTCACCCGAGGCCGCTGGAAGACGCCGCACCCGGGCGTCGACTCCCCGAAGCCCTGACCACCCGGCTTCGCAGCACGACGTCGCCGGACGCTGTTGCGGCACAGGAGGTTCCGGGCGAAGTGGCGTCCGCGTGAGGTGAATTCGCGTGACGCACAACGGTGGGAGCAGGGAGGCGGCGCGGTGGCGGAGCGGCGAGGGTGATCACGCAGCAGAACTTCGGTGTAGGAGACTCCAATGCTTTCAACCATCGCCCGGTCCGCGGCAGCCGTCGGGTTCGCGGCCCTGGCACTCGCAGGCATTCACGGCATCGCCAACGCTGAGGGCGGCACCAGTCAGGACGGCAGTGCTCAGAGCGGCAGCACTGCAGAACCCTCAGCCGGCCCTTGCGTACTCACGATCCCGGTCGAGAAGCTCACCGGAGGGGGGCAGGACATCGGCATCTGCGCGGCACCTTGACGGCAGGAGCTCGGCCGGGCATGGGCCTGCTGGAGGAGGGCGCAAGACGGGAGGTTCACCGAAGGCCTGAACATCCGATTCCCGGTGGGTGGACAGGGGTTTCGGCGCGGGGAGTGCGCGTGTGCGAGCGTTGATCGGTGGCTCCGTGCAGGGCTCGAAAACGAGCCGGCGAAGGCGCTTTTCAGGACGATCAGCCCGTCTCGCCCCAACGAACGGAGACAGAACCATGCGCCTTCGCTCATTCGCCGTCGCGTTCCTCGCCTCTGCCGGTCTTGGACTGATGGGCGGTGCCGCCGCCCACGCCGGAATCGACGATGATCAGTACGTACTCTCGCCAACCGTCACCATCACCGACAACAGCGAAACCGAGGTCGTCGCGAGCAGCGAGTTCACGCAATCGCTGACTGGTGACTGACGCTCGACCAACGGGGCTCGCTGCATCAGCCCCGGCCGTCACAGCGCTCCACCGCCCGGTCGACGAGCTCGCCCGGAGATGACGAACGCGCCCCGCGCCGAACCCGATCAGGACTCCGGCGCGGTGGTGAGGTCCATCCGCACCGGCACCGGTTCCTCGCAACCGGCGGTCGTCGTCCCGCTTCCACGACGGCCACGGGTGGCGATCATCGAACACGAGTTCTAGGATGAATGGTGCGTGTCCCGAACGCACGCATCCGTTTCCAGGTAGGGGAAGTGCCTGGAACCGGGCAGCGCGCCCCCGACCCGGTGAAGGGTGCGGGGCGCGCTGGTTCGGTGTGGTTCCTTGCTGCGCGGTCGTCTGCTCTGCGTCCGGAAAGACGGGTGGTGATCACCAAGCGCCCTCACCGGCCGAGGTGCGGCGGCACGGTAGAGACCATGACCGATCGTCGTCCCCGTGGTGCGGTGCGTCCGGTTCGACCTGACCCTGGGTGCGGTGCTGGTCGCGTTCGCGTTGGCTGTGCCGCAGTGCATGGGCACCCGCAGCCGAGCTCTCGAGCTTGAGCAACAGCAGATCGCCGAGCGGTTCAGCAAAGCCGTCGAGCAGCCTGGGTGCTCCCGCCGGCCTCGAAGTCCGCATCGGCGGCATCTACTCCCTGGAACGCCTCGCCGGCGCGACCACACCACCGTGGTCGACGTGCTGAGCACATTCCTGCGCGAGAACACCAAGAAGCTCGCGATGCGCAAGGCAACGCTCTCCAGCAGCAGCCTCAGCGCGTCCTGCGGGATGCAGGTGCAGCTGGCGCCGCTCATGTCTCTTCCGGCCTTGGGCGTGTTGTCACGGTCCGAGCATTCGATTTCCGGAGGGTGGGCGGCCCCGACCGCCGCCCACCCGTTCCCCGAATGCCGGGTGCAACCCCCGACGCTCCACCCGGCGAGCACGCTCGCTGTCTTCGCAGGTCAACGCTGTGCTGTTAAGAGACTGCGGGTTGTGCCGCCGTTGTGCAAGGGGGTGACCGGCGATTTCGGGCGTATCGAGCGCCACATTTTTCGTCGCGGAGGGTTTCTTCGCAACTACGTTCGGCATTCAGCTCCGGTGGCGGACGCCAAGTGTCCTCGACCGTTCCTAGCGTCCGGTGGTATGGCAGATGAAATCCGAACGATCCTGGTGACCGGTGCGACCGGCAACGTCGGCCGCCCGCTCGTCGAGCAGCTGCTCGCGGCCGGTCACCGGGTGCGGGCGCTCAGCCGCGACCCGGCTTCGGCGAACCTCCCGGCCGGTGCCGAGGTGGTCGCCGGGAACCTGACGGACGTGGCGAGCTTGGCGGAGGTGTTCACCGGCGTCGCTGCCGTGCACCTGATCTCCTTCGGCGACGACGAGGGCGAGTTGTCCACCGGGCCGGAGATCGTGTCCTTGGCGGAGCGGGCCGGCGTCGGCAAGGTGACCGTGCTGCGCGGTGGCGTGCACAAGACCCGCCTGGACGAGGCGGTGGAGGCCAGCGGTCTGGAGTGGACGCACCTGGTCCCGGTCGAGTTCATGTCGAACGCCTTGGAGTGGGCGGATTCGGTGCGCGCCGGGGGAGTGATCCGCGAGCCGTACCCGGAGGCTGCCAGCGCGATGGTCCACCCGGCCGACATCGCCGCCGTGGCGATGGCCGCGCTGACCACCGACGGGCACTCGGGGCAGGAGTACTGGCTGACCGGGCCGGAGGCGCTGACCGTGCCGGAGAAGGTCCGGGTGCTGGGTGCGGCGCTGGGCCGCGAGCTCCGCTACGTGGAGCAGTCGGAAGCCGAGGCCGTCGAGCAGTGGCGGGCGGCCGGGTTCACCGCGGAGGAAATCGGGTTCTTCCAGCAGATGCGGAAGGATCCGCCGATCGACGGCCGGACCGTGCTGCCCACCGTGCAGGAGGTCACCGGGCATCCGGCCCGGACGTTCGCGAGCTGGGCGCAGGAGAACGCCGAGGCCTTCCGCTGACCGTCGCGGTGGACGGTCAGCGGTCGACCGTCCACCGCGCCACCTGCGCTTCGAGCGTTCGGTGCAGGGCGGCGGCGAATTCCGCCGGGCGTTCGGTCGCGCCGACGTGGCCACCCGGGAACTCCGCGAACCCGGCGCCGGTGCGCTGCGCGATGTGCTCGGCCGGTCTGCGCAGCAGCTGGCCCGCCGAATCGCGGCCCGCGGCCAGGACCAGGCGATCCGCCCTTGAGCTCAGGGCGTCCAGGTCGGGGACGTGGGCGGTGAACTGGGCCAGGATGTGCTCCAGGAAGACCGGCAGGTTCGCCACCATCCGGTCCATCGCCTCGCTGTGCGGCGGTTCGGCGGGCTCCGGGGCGTTGTCGCCGCCGGAGGTTCCGGCCGCCAGCACGCCCATGGCCGCAGCCGCACCGTCGCGCAGGTAGGTCTCGCGCACCTCGCGGAACATCGCCCGGTGCTGGGCAGCGTCGGGCAGCAGTTCGACCGACGGCGGTTCGTGGGCGATCACCACCCGCGGTGGATCCGGGAAGCGGGCCAGCAGGTCCAGGGCGACGATCGCCCCCGAGCTGGTGCCGAGCACGGCGGTGGGTTCGCCGGGGCGGGCGACCAGGTCGAGGACCCGGCGGGCGTCGGCGCTGTGCACCTCGACGCGCTGGCCGCCCGGCGCGGAATCCTCGCGGCTGCGGGAGAAGCACCGCGGGTCGTAGCTGACCACTGTGTACCGGTCGGCGAGTTCGGCGGCCATCCCGTCGAAGATGCCGGCATCGCCAGAACCGCCCGGGATCAGCAGCAGCACCGGTCCGGTGCCGCGGGTCTCGTAGTGCAGCGTCGCGCCCGGCACCTCGGCGGTGCCGGTCCTGATGTCAGTCATGCGTCTTCCGATCCGGGCCAGTTCTCGAGAGCGGTGTGGAGGGCGTGGACGGCTCGTTCCCAGGACGCCCGCACGTCGCGGGGATGTCCGAAGCCGCCGCTGCCTTCGATGTGGGCGTAGCCGTGGAAGGTGCTGCGCAGCAAGCGGACCGCGTCGGTGATGTCCGGTTCGGCGAGGCCGTACCCGCGCAGCAGCGAGTACGGCAGCTCCATGCAGCGCCGGTGCCCGCTGGACCCGGAGGCGATCTCGGGATCCAGCTGGAGCTGGGTCGCCGCGTAGCGGCCGGGGTGCTCCAGCGCGTAGGACCGGTAAGCGTCGGCGAACGCCATGAGCGCCTCCCGGCCCGCCCGCCCGGCGATCGCCGAACCGATCCGGTCGGACAGCTCGCCCGCGGCCAGCACCGCGACCCGCGCTCGCAGCTCCGCCAGATTCCGCACGTGCGAGTACAGGCTCGCGTCCTTGACGCCGAAGTGCCGTGCCAGCGCCGAAACCGTGACACCGGTGAAGCCCGCGGTGTCGGCCATGTCGGCCGCCGCTTCGGTGATCCGCTCCGCGGTCAGCCCCGCGCGTGCCATCCGCCCTCCATTTCCTAGAAGCTCTAGGTTTCAGCCTAGGGTAATTAGGCAAGGCGGGCGTGCGCGACCCCTTTTCCGCGGAACGGGCGGTTCAGGGCAGCAGGCCTTGGCGGCGGGCGGCCACCACGGCTTCGTGGCGGTTGTGGACGTCCAGCTTGTGCATCGCGCTGCGGAGGTAGGCCTTGACCGTCTCCGTCCGCAGCGACAGGCGGTTGCCCGCCTCGGCGTTCGTGCAGCCCAGGGCGACCTGGGAGAGGACGTCGAGCTCGCGCGGGGTCAGGCTCGCCGTCCGGGCCTCCTCGCCTTGCGAGCCGAGGCCCGCCAGCCGGTCGCAGGCGTGGTGCAGGCGGTCGCGCAGCGCCGGGTCGTCGAGCCCCTGCGCGATCGCGCGGAACTCCGCGTGCAGCTCCCGCACCTCCTCCAGAGCCACCTGCTCGCGAGGACCGGTGCTCTCCGCCGCGCGCAGGAGCCGCAGGCGGCGGTCGACCTCGTCGCGCACCGCGAGTTCGTCGGCCAACTGCCGGGTCGCGCCCACCACGACGTCGATCGCCCGGTCGCCCAGCCGCGCCGCCCCGCGCGCCGCGCCGTAGAGCACGCCGCGCACCGCGCCGCCGACCAGCACGGGTGCGGCGACCACCGAGCTGATCCCCTCGGCGAGCACCGGTGCGTCGTAGTCGTGGCTGATCGTCAGCGAGCTCGCGTAGTCGCTCACCGCGGCGGGCCGACCGCGCGTCAGCACCCGGCCGCCGAGACCCGCAGCGGCCCGGACCTGGAGGCCCTTCAGCATGTTCGTGCGCACGCCGGCCAGCTCCGACAGGCGCAGCGCGCCTTCGGCGGCCTGCCCGCCGAAGGACACGGGCATGCCGGCTCCCCGCCGCACCGCGCGGACGGCCTGGCGGAAGGCGTCGCCGTCGTCCGGGCGCAAGAGCGCGTCACCGCCGGTTCGCACATGCACCCCTTTCCGGGGGTATCCGGGATTGCTGTGTGGCGCGGAGCATAGCTCCCGGCAGCGCCGGGGCAAAGGAGCCGCGAAAGGGGCCGATTGTGAGCGCAGAGCTGAGCACGACGACGGACACCGCACCGGAGGCCCGCGTGGCCGAACTGCTCGCGCGGTTCGGCGCCCCGGACGCCTGCGCGGCGGACCTGCTGTGCGACCGGCATCCAGCCGATGCGGTGGCTTTCACCGTCGTCGAAGCGGATCTGTCCAGTCAGGACATCACCTACGGCAGGCTGCGGCGCGACTCGGCGCGGTTCGCCGCCGCGCTGGCCGACCTGGGCGTGGCGCCCGGCGACGCGGTCGCCGTGCTGATGGGCAAGTCCGCCGACCTGGTGGTGGCGCTGCTGGGGATCTGGCGCCGCGGTGCGGTGCACGTGCCGCTGTTCACCGCGTTCGCGCCGCCGGCCATCGCGCTGCGGCTGCGCGCCAGCGGCGCGAAGGTCGTGGTGGTGGACGCCGACCAGCGGGCGAAGCTCGCACCGGGCGAGGACATCCCGGCCGACGCGCCGTGGCGGACCATCGTCGCCGGTGACGCCTCGGACGAGCAGTCGCTGGCCGCGCTGCTCGACCGCTACACCGGTGACGAGCCGGGCGGTCGGGCCGTGGCGCTGGGCGGCGACGGGCTGCTGGTGCAGCTGTTCACCTCGGGCACCACCGGCACCCCGAAGGGCGTTCCGGTGCCGATCCGCGCGCTGGCCTCCTTCCAGGCGTACCTGGAGTTCGGGCTGGACGTCCGGGCCGACGACGTGTTCTGGAACGCCGCCGACCCGGGCTGGGCCTACGGCCTGTACTACGCGATCCTCGGCCCGCTCGCCGCCGGCCGTCGCAGCATCCTGCTGCACGCCGGGTTCTCCGCCGCGCTGACCTGGCAGCTCATGCGCCGGTTCGGGGTCACCAACTTCGCCGCCGCACCGACGGTCTACCGGAGCCTGCGCACCGACTCCTCGGCCGATCCCGCCGGGATCCGGCTCCGCCGCGCCTCCTCGGCGGGGGAGCCGCTGACCCCGGAGGTGGTGTCCTGGTCCGAGCGCGAGCTCGGCGTGACCGTGCGCGACCACTACGGGCAGACCGAGCACGGCATGATGATCGTCAACGCGTGGGCCGACGGGATCCGCGACGAGATCAAGCCGGGCTCGATGGGTGCGGCGCTGCCCGGCTGGTCCGCCGAGGTGCTCGACGACGACCGCGACGAACCGGCGCCCGCGGGCACCGCCGGGCGGATCGCGATCGAGGCCGCGACCAGCCCGCTGATGTGGTTCACCGGCTACACCGACGCGCCCGAGAAGACAGCCGAGCGGTTCACCGCGGACGGCCGCTGGTACGTCACCGGTGACGCCGGTTCCCGCGACGCCGATGGATCGTTCTTCTTCTCCTCGCGCGATGACGACGTGATCATCATGGCCGGTTACCGGATCGGGCCGTTCGACGTGGAGAGCGTGCTGGTCCAGCACGAGGCGGTCGCCGAAGCGGCGGTGATCGGCGTTCCCGACGAGCTGCGCGGCGAGGTGCTGGAGGCGTTCGTCGTGCTTCGCCCGTCGGTGACCGGCGACGACGCGCTGGTCACGGAGCTCCAGCAGCTGGTCAAGCGCAAGTTCGCCGCGCACGCCTACCCGCGGTCGGTGCACTTCGTCGAGCAGCTGCCGAAGACGCCGAGCGGCAAGATCCAGCGCTTCGTGCTCCGCGGGCAGCGGCGCGGCTGATCACCGGACGGGCTCGCCGGTGATCTCGGTGCAGGTGAGCCCGTCTCCGGTGGCAGGAGTGCCGGTCAGCGCCCGGGCCGCGAGCTGGTCGACCTGCGAGCAGCGGACCGGGTGGCCGTCCACCAGCAGCGGAGCGCGCTGCGGGCCTGCTGCGGTGTAGGCCAGCACGCGCTGCGGCCGGCTGCCGTCGGCGAGCTGGATCCGCTCGGGGCCGTGCAGGTGGACCAGTCGGTAGCGCACGCCGCGGCCCTCGCAGCGGTCGAGCACCCGGCGCTGCTCGGGCGTGGCGAACCACAGCGCGTGGTCCTCCACGACACCGGGCGCGGCGATCAGGACGGCCGGGCGTTGCCCGTCGTGGATCCGCAGTCCGGCGGCCCAGACGGCGGAAAGACCGGTGCAGCGGGCGCTGAGCGCCACCACCGGACCGGCGAGCCCGAGTTCGGCGCGCAGCCAGGTGATCTTGGCCGGGCAGGCGTTCGACCCGTAGGCCAGCACGAGCTGCCGCCCGCGCATCGGCTCCGCGCCGTGCTCGGCGAGCCAGTCGTCCAGGCAGCCTCCGCCGTCGACGCGCCAGCCGGAGGGTGCCGAGGAATCCGGGCTCAGCACCCGGCCGACGCCGTCGAGGTGGACGAACGAGCAGCCGGGGCGAGCACCGGGGTAGGGGTGTGCGGGGTAGTCGGCATCGGTGAACGGGGAGCGGACAGCGGTTCGTTCAGACATCGCATCCCAGCATTCCGCCCAGCTGATCACCGCGCCACGATGGCTACCCGGTTCGCCCCAGACGGGTGCGCACGGCGGTGGCGGCGCAGGCGATCACGGCGACGCCGCCCAGCAGCGTGGGCCAGGTGAGCTGTTCGCCCAGCAGCAGCGCCGCCCAGCAGATCGTCATCACCGGCTGGGCGAGCTGCACCTGGCTGACCTGCGCCATCGGGCCGATCGCCAGCCCGCGGTACCAGGCGAAGAAGCCCAGGTACATGCTCACCACGGCCAGGTAGGCGAATGCGGCCCACTCCACCGCGCTGCCGCTCGGCGGTTGCTCGGCCACCGAGAAACCGGTGAGCGCGATCATCAGCGGTGCGGCGAGCACCAGCGCCCAGGACACGGTCTGCCAGGCGCCGAGCTCGCGGGCGAGCAGGCCGCCTTCCGCGTAGCCGATGGCGGCCGCCACGACGGCGCCGAACAGGAGCAGGTCGGACCAGTGCAGCCCGCTGAGCCCACCGCCCTGCAGCGCGGCGAACACCACGGCGGCGATCGCGCCCACCGCCGCCATGACCCAGAACGACTTCGGCGGACGTTCGTGCCCGCGGAGCACGGCCGCCACCGCGGTCGCGGCGGGCAGGACGGCGATCACCACGGCGCCGTGGCTGGCCGGTGCGGTGGTCAGGGCGAAGGAGGTCAGCACGGGGAAGCCCACGACGACGCCACCGGCGACGACCGCCACGCGAGCCCACTGCAGGCCGCGCGGCAGTCGCTGCCCGGTGAACGCCAGTGCCGCCGCCGCGAGCAGTGCGGCGATGACGGCGCGGGCGGAGCCGATGAACAGCGGTGACATCCCGCCACCGGCGACCGCGACGCGGGTGAACGGCACGGTGAAGGAGAACGCGCCCACGCCGAGCAGGCCCCACCCGAGACCGGCCCGGGACGGCGATAGCGCTGGCGCGCTCAGAACAGTAGCGCTACTCTGATCTCTCATGTCGAACGATAGCAGCTCGCGCATCGTCGCGGGACTCCGCGAGTGGATCGCGACCGCCCCGCCGGGAGCGAAGCTGCCGTCGACGCGCGCGCTCGTCGCGCAGTACGCGGCGAGCCCGGTGACGGTGCAGAAGGCGCTGCGAACGCTGACTTCGCAAGGAATGGTGGAAAGCCGTCCCGGTGTGGGCACCTTCGTGCGGGCCGTCCGGGTCGCCCGCCCGAACGACTACGGGTGGCAGACCGCAGCCCTCGGTGCGCCCCAGCACCGCATGCGGGAGCTCTCCACCGCGCTGCGCACGGCGCCCAACGACGCGATAGCACTGCACGCGGGCTACCCCGACCGCGATCTGCTCCCGGAGCGCCTGGTGCGCGCCGCCTTCACCCGTGCCGCGCGCAGCGAGGCAGCGGTCTCCCGCCCGCCTGCGGCGGGACTGCCGGAGCTGCAGGCCTGGTTCGCCACCGAGCTCGGCACGGCGGCGCCGATCGGTGTCACACCACCGGTCGCGAGCGACGCGGTGATCCTCCCGGGCATCCAGAGCGGGCTCAGCACCGCCTTCCGCGCGCTGGTCGGCGCCGGGCGACCGCTGCTGGTGGAGTCACCCACCTATTGGGGTGCGATCCTCGCGGCCGCGCAAGCAGGTGTGCAGCTGGTCCCGGTGCCCAGCGGCATCCGCGGACCGGACCCGGCGGAGCTGGACCGCGCTTTCGAGCGCACCGGAGCGCGCGCCTGCTACGTCCAGCCGAACTTCGCCAACCCGACCGGCGCGCAGTGGTCGCCCGCTCTCGCCGACCAGGTGCTCGACGTGGTGCGCGGTCACGGGGCGTTCCTGATCGAGGACGACTCGGCGCACGACTTCGGCATCGACACCGACCCGGTGCCCATCGCCGCGCGCGACGACAGCGGGCACGTCGTCTACCTGCGCTCGCTGACCAAGAGCGTGTCCCCGTCGGTGCGCATCGCCGGGATCATCGCCCGCGGCCCCGCGCGCGAGCGGATCCTCCTCGACGCCCACGCCGAGTCGATGTACATCAGCGGAGTGCTGCAGGCGGTGGCCCTCGACGTGGTCACCCAGCCGGCCTGGCGCACGCACCTGCGCAACCTCCACCACCAGTTGGCCGCCCGCCGGGACCTGCTCGTGGCCGCGCTGCGGGAGCACGTGCCCGCCGGACACCTGGAAGCCGTGCCGCAGGGCGGGCTGAACCTCTGGGTGCGGTTGCCGGACGCCACCGATCTGCGGCGGCTGGCCCGGGACTGCGAGGCGGCCGGGGTCATCATCGCCCCGGGCGACGGGTGGTTCCCCGCCGAGCCCACCGGCCCCTACCTCCGGATCAACTACGCGGGCCCGAACCCCGGGGCGTTCCCCGACGGCGCGCGCATCATCGGCGAGGCCCTGGCGCGGCAGTAGCCTCACCAGTCCCGGCGTTCCATGGTGGTGCCGGAGACCTCGGCGTCCTCCCACTCCGGTTCCGGGCGGGACGCCGGCTCGGGTTCGTCGGGCTCCTCCTCGACGCTGTTGAGGTACTCCACCATCGCCGCGGCCACGTCGGCCCCGCACCCGGCCTGGATCGCCACCACGCCCTGCTGCAGCGAATCCATGCCCGCTTCACCGGTGAGCCGGGTGATCTCGGCCGCCAGCCGCTCCGGGCCGAGCGCGAGCGCCCGGTCGTCGATCTCCAGGCCGACCAGCATCCCCTGCAGGTCCACCTCCAGGGCGATGCCCGAATCCCGCGCGCTGCCGCGGATCGCGTCCAGCCCCGCGGAGAGCTCGGTGTGCGGGGTGATCGTCTCGGCGATCTCGATCAGCTCGTCGATGGTGCGCTCGTCCTCGATCATCAGCGCCTCCCCGCCTCGGAGCTCTCGTCACCGGAAGCCAGCCCCAGCGCGGCGAAGTCCGCATCGGACAACCCGCCGGCCTGCTCCCGGATCACCGCTTCGGCCTCCCGGTTGGCGCGGCCGGTGGCTTCCCGCACCAGCGCCAGGATCGTGCTCGCCAGCTTCGCGCCGCCCTGCTGGAGCGCCACGGGTTCCAGCAGCACGTTCCTGAGCGCGCCGCCGGGAGCCACCGCGACCGTGACACCGTCCCGCTGCGCACGTCCGATGATGCTCACTTCGGGTGCACCCCTCCGTAGAACTTGCCGGCGTCGTCGGGCAGCGTGTACGTGATCCGCTTGACCTGATCACTGGCGTTGCCCTCGATAGTGGTGATCTTGTTGCCGTCGACCTTCTCGATGATGCCGATGTGCGTGCTGGCGCCCTGGCTCGGGCCGCTGCCGAACAGCAGCGCATCGCCGGGACGGGCCTTCTCGGCCAGGTCGCCGCGGTCGTAGGCGGTGCCCTGCTCCTGGCCCCACTTGTAGACGTCGCCGGTGAACCCGTACTTCGGGATGTCCACGCCGGCTTCCCGCCACATCGAGGTGGCGAAGTAGGAGCACCACGGCTGCCCGGTCGGCCCCCACTTGTTCTCGTTGTTGGGGCCTTCCTTGAAACCAAGGTGCTTGCGGGCGTTGTCCAGGATCTCCTCGGTCCTGCCGGAGTTCTTGCCGGGGGCCTTGCCCTCGTCCTTCGGCTTCTCCTCCTTGCCCGGACCGCCTTGCTGGCCGGAGCTGTCCTTCTCCGGGTCGGCGACGCCGTCGGAGTCGAGGTCCTTGAGCAGCGCCTGGAGCTTCTCGGCCGCTTCGGTCATCTCGTCGCGGGCGTCCTTGAGCTCGCCGCCGGACTGCTTGATGTAGCCGCCGGCGAGGTCGGCGATCTGGGCCACCGCCTTCATCAGCCCGGCGGGTGCGGCGAGCCCGGCCGCGGCGAGCCCGGCCTGCACCAGCTGCCCGGCCTTGCCGACGAAGTCGGCCACGAGATCACCGACGTTGCTGTGCCTGCCTTCGAGCGCCTTGGTGACCTCGGCGACGATCTGCGCGCCCTTGGCGCTGGCGTCCGCGGTCACCGCCAGGTCGTCGCCGAACTTCGCCGACCGCTTCTCGAAGCCCGCGGTCGCCTCGCTCTTCCAGTCGCCCAGCAGGGAATCGGCGGCCTTCTCGTGCGCTTCGCGCTGGTCCCGGATGGCGGCGGCCGCCGCTTCGAGAGCGGCTTGGGCGCGCTGGACCTCGCCGGCCTTGCCCTCGAGCTTGCCCTGGTGGGTCATCAGCTCGCTGGCGAACCGCGTTGCGACTCCGTGTGGGTCCACTTGAGATTCTCCCGATCAACCCATGATGCGCTTGAGCTCGGCGGCGGAACGTTCGTCGATCTCCTGGTAGGTCTTGGCCGCGTCGGTGGCTCCCTCGCCGAGTTTGCGCGCGTTGGAGCCCGTCGTCCGGACCTGCTTCTCCAGGCCCTTGCTGAAGTTGCCCAGCGCGTCGGAGAACCCGGTCTCCGCGCCGACCTTGCCGAAGCTGTCCTTGGCGATGCCCGTCACCGAGTTCACGGTCCGCTTGCCGATCCCTTCTAGGGCGTCGGCGATGCTCTCGGCCCGCTCGGCGTACTTGCGCAGCGCTTCGGGATTCGCGGAGAAGCCGCCGCCCTGCCCGCCGCCGGTTCCGCCGCCCTGCCCGCCGCCGGAACCGCCCCCGGAGCCCTGCCCGGCCTTCCTGGCGGCCTTCTCGGCCTCGTCCAGGTGCTTCTTGTACGCACCGTTGGTGTAGGTCGACCACGGGCCGAAGTCCTTGCCGTCACCGGCGATCTCGTAGGCGGCCTTGGCGTTCTCGGCGGGGTCGAACAGGTCCTTGTTCGAGTCGAGGCCGAACTCCTTGCGCCGGGCCGGCCCCATGTCCCCGAGCATGTTGATCTGCCACAGGCCGTAGGAGTCGTCCGGCGGGGTGTCGTTGTGCGACTTGGTGTTCCCGCCCGACTCGGCCATGGCCACGGCCACCGCGGTGGTCAGGTTCTCGCCGCGGAAACCCGCGTCGTAGGCGTGCTGCGCGATCTGCTCAGCGGTCAGCTTGCTCACCGGACGAGTATTGCGCGAAAGTTGCTGGCATAGCGGCATTTTCAGCTACATTGGGCCATTCGGACGATCACCGCCCGGCGAGCGTGAGCCATTCGGCCCGGATCGCTGCTGCGATGGTGTCGCGCTTCCCGGCCGTTCGGCCGCATCTGGCGGGGCGAGGCGCTCACGGGCGGTGCATGTCCCACGCCAGCAGCGCCACGTGCAGGGACACCAGCGATTCCGGGCTGTCGAGGGAAACGCCGAGTAATTGCTCGACGCGGGCCAGCTGCCCGTAGTACGCCGTCCGGGACACGTGCGCCGAGGACGCGGCAGCGGACTTGTTTCCGCCGTGGCGGCACAAGGCGCGCAACGCTTCGAGCAGTCGCGGGTTGTCGAGGATCGGGCCCAGCTCGCGCTCGGCGAAGGCCGTCAGCCGTTCATCGCCGCGCAGCAGGTGCAGCAGTCCGCGCAGGCGCACGTCGTCGAGCCGGTGGAACTCGCGCGCGCCGTCGTCGACGTGCAACGCCGCCTCCGCGACCTGAGCGGCTTCGGTGAGCGTCCGGCGCGCCCCGGAGATCGAGGCCACCGCGGTCCCGACGGCCACCACCAGCGGCAGCGCGGCAGACCGGCGGATGTCGGCCGCGAGCCGGTGCAGCGCGGCGTCCACGTCGGTGTCCGGCAGCGCGACCACCGCGTGCACGGTGAGATCGTCGACGACCCCGACCAGCACCGGCAGCTTGGCCTTGCGCGCGGCGAGCGCGGTCGCCTCGGCCAGATCGCGCAGCGCCTGCTGGGTCTCCAGCGCGGGCGCCGGCGTGGTGGTGGTGCGCGGGCGCACCGCGATGCCCACCAGCGGGCCGTCCAGCGGCACCCCGACGCCGGCGGCGCGAGCGGCCAGATCGGCGGTCTCGACGCTGCCCGCGAGCAGTTCGGTGATCAGCGTGCGGTGCGTCTGCCGCTCCAGGCTCTCCCGGTCGCGCGTGACCAGCCGGTTCACCGCCAGCGCCGAGGCCGCCCGCTCGGCCACCACGACGTGCCGGTGCGCGGGCTCGGGCCCGAGCACCACCAGCCGGCCCCAGTCATCGCCGCGCGCTCCGACCACGGTGGTCAGCCACTCCCGGTCCGCGTCGTAGGCGGTGCGCCCGGACTGCACCACCGAGCGGGACCGCTCCGACCAGTCGGACAGCACCGCCACCGGATCCTGCCCGGCCGCGTCGTAGGCCAGCACCTGGTGCGCCATCGTCTCCAGCACGACCGGCCGCTGGAGGATGCGCGACGCCTCGCGCAGCACGGACGCCGGTTCGGCGCCGGAGGTGGTCAGGGCGGTGAAGGTCTCGTGGATGGCGTGCGTGGCGCGCAGTTCGGCCAGCTGCGCGTCCCGGATGCGCGCCACCACTGCCTCGGTGACGCTGACGAACCTGGTCTCCTCCGACAACGTCACCAGCGGCAGGTCGTGCCGGTGCGCCGCGTCCACGAGCGCGTCCGGCACCCGGTCGCGCCAGCGCCGCACGAGCTCCACGACCAGCCCGCACGCCCCGGCCGCGGCGAGCTCGTCGACGTAGCGGACCAGCTCGGCGGGCTCGTCGGACAGCGCGATGCCCGTGGTCAGGACCAGCTCACCGCCGCTGAGCAGGGCGCCGATCTCGGCGATCTCGGCCACGTGCACCCACCGCACCCGGCGGTCCAGCCCCGACGCCCCGGCGATCACCCGCGGCTTGCCGCGCCGCAGCACCGGCAGGTCCAGGACCTCGGACACGGTCGGCAGCGCCAGCACGTCCTGCGACATCAGCTCCATCGCACCTCCTCGGTGCACACACCGTACGGCGGCGGAGGTCAGGTGCGTACAACCTGTCCGTAGGAGAGCGCGCTGCCTGCGGGCGAGACTGGGCGCATCGGCACGATGGAACGGGGAGCTATGTCGCAATCCTTGTCGGCCCGCCACCGCGCGGCCCTGCCCAGCTGGCTGTCGCTCTACTACGAGGAACCCATCGAGATCGTCAGCGGCCGGGGGCGGCACGTCACCGACGCGGCGGGCAACACCTACCTGGACTTCTTCGCCGGGATCCTGACCAACGCGATCGGCTACGACATCGCCGAGATCAGCGACGCGATCCGCCGCCAGGTCGACACCGGCATCCTGCACACCTCCACGCTGTACCTGATCCGGCAGCAGGTGGAGCTGGCCGAGCGGATCGGCGAGCTCTCCGGGATCGCCAACCCCAAGGTCTTCTTCACCAACTCCGGCACCGAGGCCAACGAGACCGCGCTGATGCTGGCCACCCAGCGGCGGCGCAGCAACCAGGTGCTCGCGCTGCGCAACTCCTACCACGGCCGGGCCTTCGGCACCCTCGGCGTCACCGGCAACCGGGGCTGGTCGGCCAGCGCGCTGTCGCCGGTCAAGGTCAGCTACGTGCACGGCGGCTACCGCTACCGCAGCCCGTTCCGCGACCTGTCCGACGCCGACTACATCGCCGCCTGCGTGGACGACCTCCGCGAGGTGATCGAGACGACCACCGCCGGTGACGTGGCGTGCATGATCGCCGAGCCGATCCAGGGCGTCGGCGGCTTCGCCACCCCGCCCGACGGGTTGTTCGGCGCGTTCGCCGAGGTGCTCGACGAGTACGGCATCCTGCTGATCTCCGACGAGGTGCAGACCGGCTGGGGCCGCACCGGCGAGCACTTCTGGGGCATCCAGGCGCACGGCGTCACCCCGGCCGCGATGACCTTCGCCAAGGGCCTGGGCAACGGGCTGGCCATCGGCGGCGTGGTGGCCGAGGCCGGGCTGATGGACTGCCTGACCGCGAACTCGATCTCCACCTTCGGCGGCAACCCGATCTCCACCGGCGGTGCCGCGGCGGCGCTGGAGTACCTGCTGGACAACGACCTGCAGGGCAACGCCGCCAAGCTCGGCACCCGGCTGCTGGACGGGCTGCGCGCGCACGCCGAGCGCTGCGCGCTGATCGGCGACGTGCGCGGCAAGGGCCTGATGATCGGCATCGAGCTGGTCGAGCCCGGCACCCGCACGCCCGCCGCCGCGGCCGCCGCCCGGGTGATGGAGCTGACCAAGCAGCGCGGGCTGCTGGTGGGCAAGGGCGGTCTGCACGGCAACGTCCTGCGCCTGGCGCCGCCGATGACGCTGACCGACGATGAAGCCGCGCAGGCACTGCAGATCCTCACCGAAACCATCGCACTGGCCGAGCAGGAGCTCCACCGATGACAGAACTGATCAGGCACTGGATCGCGGGCGAGTTCGACGACGCGGTCCCGCAGCGCACCGGCGAGGTCTTCGACCCGGCCACCGGCGCGGTCGCCAAGCAGGTCGCGTTCGCCGCCGAGTCCGATGTGGACTCCGCGGTGGCGGCGGCCGCCGAGGCACTCAAGAGCTGGCGGCGCACGTCGCTGGCGAAGCGGTCGAACGTGCTGTTCGCCTTCCGGGAACTGCTCAACCGGCACAAGGACGAGCTGGCCGAGATCATCACCGCCGAGCACGGCAAGGTGCTCTCCGACGCCGCTGGCGAGGTCCAGCGCGGCCTGGAGAACGTCGAGTACGCCTGCGGCATCCCCAACCTGCTCCGGGGCGGCTTCTCGGAGAACGCCTCGACCAGCGTCGACGTGCACTCGGTGCGCCAGCCGGTCGGTGTCGTCGGGGTGATCTCGCCGTTCAACTTCCCGGCCATGGTGCCGCTGTGGTTCGTGCCGAACGCGATCGCCTGCGGCAACACCGTGGTGCTCAAGCCGAGCGAGAAGGACCCGTCGGCGGCCAACTTCATCGCCGGGCTCTGGAAGGAAGCGGGGCTGCCCGACGGCGTGCTCAACGTCGTGCACGGCGACAAGGTCGCCGTCGACGCCCTGCTGGCGCACCCGGTGGTCAAGGCGGTGTCGTTCGTCGGCTCCACCCCGGTGGCGCGCTACGTCTACGAGACCGGCACCGGCCGCGGCAAGCGGGTGCAGGCCCTCGGCGGTGCCAAGAACCACATGGTGGTGCTGCCCGACGCCGACCTGGACCTGGCGGCCGACGCCGCGGTCTCGGCCGGGTTCGGCTCGGCGGGGGAGCGGTGCATGGCGATCTCCGCGGTCGTCGCGGTCGACCCGGTCGGCGACGAGCTGGTCGCCAAGATCGCCGAGCGGATGGCCAAGCTCAACGTCGGCGACGGCCGCCGGGGCTGCGACATGGGGCCGCTGGTCACCGCCGCGCACCGGGACCGGGTGTCGTCCTACGTGGACGCGGGCATCGCGGCGGGCGCGGAGCTGGTGGTGGACGGCCGGGGCGTCCGGGTCGACGGCGGCGAGGGCGGCTTCTGGCTCGGGCCCACGCTGTTCGACCACGTCGGCACCGGCATGTCCATCTACACCGACGAGATCTTCGGTCCGGTGCTCTCGGTGCTGCGGGTGCCCAGCTACGACGCGGCGATCCAGGTGCTCAACGACAACCCGTACGGCAACGGCACCGCGATCTTCACCGAGAGCGGCGGCGCTGCCCGGCAGTACTGCGAGGAGGTCGAGGTCGGCATGGTCGGGGTGAACGTCCCGATCCCGGTGCCGGTGTCGTACTACTCCTTCGGCGGCTGGAAGGACTCGCTGTTCGGCGACGCGCACGCCTACGGCCCGGACGGCATCCAGTTCTACACCCGCACCAAGGTGGTCACCACGCGCTGGCCGGATCCCTCCCACGGCGGCGTCGACCTCGGATTCCCGCAGAGCACCTGATCCGCCCGGTGCCGGGGAGCTCTCCGCGGAGGGCTCCCCGGCACCGTTGCGCCAGCCGGTGGGAATCGTCGGGCCGCTGACTAGGCTCGCCGGCATGGGAGACGTGGCGTTGAGACCGGTCCGCGAGGACGACCTGGCGACCCTGGAGTGGTTGATCAACGAGCCGGAGACCACCGCGCCGCACAACTGGTGGGGCTGGCGCAAACCGGACCGGATGACCAGGCGCTGGGAGGAGTCCGGCCTGCTCGGCGAGGAGCAGGGGGTGCTGCTGGTGGACGTCGGGGCGGAGCTGATCGGGTTCGTCTCCTGGCACCGCGTCGAGACGGGACCGTCGTCGCACTGCTTCGAGATCGGCGTCAACCTGCAGCCGGAGGCGCGCGGGCACGGCCACGGCACCGAGGCGCAGCGCCTGCTGGTCCGGTACCTGTTCGCGCACACCCAGGTCAACCGCCTGGAAGCGGGCACCGAGCTGGACAACGTCGCCGAGCAACGAGCCCTGGAGAAGGCCGGTTTCACCAGGGAAGGCGTCCTGCGCGGCTACACCTTCCGCAACGGCCGCTGGCGCGACTGCGCGCGCTACAGCATCCTCCGCGACGAAGTGGACCTCACCGACCTGGCATGATCGTCCGCCGTTCGGCCGCTCCGTCCGCAGCAGCGGGGTCGAGACGACACCGGTCATCCGGACGGTCAAGCGGGCCGTCGCGCCGCTGGTGGGGTGATGTCCGCTGAAGTGATCAGCCCCATCGGGCGCGCCGGAGACCGCTGTCGATAGCATGTCCGCGACATGCCCGGTTCGCGAGTTCGGGAGGCGGACGTGACCGCTGAGCCCGAACCGGGCGGTATCTGCCGGGGATGCCGGGGCCGTGGGCAGGTCCGGGTGCCGCGCGGGTACTTCTCGGCGGAGACCGGGGAGGCCTACACCGTCATGGGCTGGACGCGCTGCCGGCACTGCCGGGCGACGCCGGGCCGCCAGCAGCACCCGTGGCCGCCGCGGACGTGAGGATCGAGGCAACACCCCTCGTGTCGGAGTCCTGCCCACCGCACCGCAGGGACCGTGACGCGATCCAGCCACAAGAAGCCACCAAACGCCAGATCTCTCCCGGATCCGACCACCACTGAAGAACGCGGAGAGGCGGGACCGAGAGGCGGGACAGCGCATGACCGACGAGGGGCAGCCGCCGGTGTTCGACCGCGGGCCGAACGCGATCTGCTTCACCTGCGGCGGGTTCAAGAAGGTCAGCGATCCCCGCCTGTACATGATCCAGGCGACCGAGGACCTGACGACCGGCATGACGCTGGCGGAGTGGCGCGGCTGCCCGCAGTGCGGCGGCGACGGCATCCTGACCGGGATCCGGCCGCCCGTCTGAGCGGTTCCAGGACGAATCCCGGAGACCTCAAGCCCGGGGTGATCCGGCCGACGAATCGGGCCGACCGGAGGATGCGGCCGGAGTCGATCTCATACGCTCTCCCGCATGCCCGTGCTCAAACCTCAGTCGGTCCTGGACGGCCACAGCTCGAACCGGACACCGGTGCCGCTGATCGTCGGGCTGGTGGTCTCCGGCGTCTGCCTGCTGCTGGCGGTGGCCTTCTACCTGCTCACGGGCGGGCCGGTGAACGTCGGGGTCGGCACGCTGCTGGCGCTTCCCACGGCGATCGTGCTCGTCGCGCTGATCCTGCTCGTCGACCGGCTGGAACCCGAGCCGCGGGTCAACCTGGTGCTGTCCTTCGGCTGGGGCGCCGGGGTCGCCATCATCGGCGCCCTGATCGTGAACTCGGTGACCGGCGCGCTGCTGGTCCCGTCGGTGGGCCAGGCGGCGGCCGACGGGATCACCGCCTCGGTGGTGGCGCCGGTGGTCGAGGAGAGCTTCAAGGGCTCGCTGCTGCTGTACCTGCTGCTGGTGCGGCGGCACGAGATCGACGGGCCCACCGACGGGATCGTCTACGCCAGCATGTGCGGGCTGGGCTTCGCGATGGTGGAGAACGTCCTCTACTACATGCGCGGCATCGACGACGGCTCGCTGGCGTTCATGGTGCTGCTGCGCGGCGTGATCTCGCCGCTCGGCCACCCGCTCTACACCTCGATCATCGGCCTCGGCGTGGCCTACGCCGCGACGCACAGCGGTGCGGGCCGGGTGTTCGCCGTGATCGGCGGCTGGATCGGCGGGGTACTGCTGCACGCGCTGTGGAACGGCAGCCTGACGCTGCTGGGCTTCCAGGGCATGGTGATCGCGTACCTGGTCGAGCTGCTGGTGCTGATCGTCCTGGTGGTCGTGCTGATCAAGGACCGCAAGCGGCTGGTGCGGCTGATCGGCAGGTACCTGCCCGCCTACATCCCGAGCGGACTGGTGCAGCCCAACGACGTGCAGATGCTGGGCAGCATGTCCGGGCGCAGGCAGGCGCGGCACTGGGCGCGCGCTCAGGCGGGCAACACGGGAGTGCGCGCGATGGGCGACTACCAGCTGGCGGCGACCGAGCTGGCGCTGCTGCACTCGCACGCGGAGAAGAGCACCATCGCGCCGCAGCAGTTCTTCGCGCGGCGGGAGGCCATCCTGACGTTGATGCGGATGGCCCGCGACGCGTTCTTCCGGCGGATGCCGCAGCCACCGCCGCCGCCGCCGTGGGCGCACGAACAGCCGTCCGGCTTCTTCAAGATCCCGGCGGAGTTGAAGGAGATGCCGACACACAAGCTGCGCGCGCAGATCCCGCCCGCCGGGCCGCGTCCCCCGCAAGCGCAGGCCACGCAGCGCCTGCAGCAGCCACCGCAACCGGCCGCCGGTCAGCGCCCGCCGCAGCCACCGCCCGCCGGACCACCGCAGCAGCCACCCGCCGGGCAGCCTCCGCAGCAGCCACCGCTCGGGCACCGTCCGCCGGGACGTCCGCCGCAGCCCCCGGGCCCGCAAGGCCCTCGCCCGGGCGGTCCCTGGCCGCCGCGCTGAGCATCAGAACGTGCGCAGCCGCGGCCAGAGCTCGGACCAGGGCCGGACGGGATCCTGGTAGAGGGTTATCTCGTTGCCGCGGGCCATGTTCACCAGCTCCGAGCGCACCGTCCCGAGCTGCTGGGAGCGCCCGAAGTGGGCGGCCAGCGAGCGCTCGCCGACGTAGAGCACGACGTCGGCCTCCGCGGGCGGGGCGCCGAAGAACCAGTAGCCCCGGTGCGGGCTGTAGACACCGGGCAGGCCTGACGCCCGCCCGCGCACGTCGAGCGCGCCCGCCAGGTAGTAGTTCTCCGCGACGATCACCGCCCGCCGCTGCTGCTCGGGCGGCAGCGATTCGTAGGCGCGGTCGACTGCGCTGGTCAGCTCCGGCCAGCCGGTCTCGTAGAGCCGCGGGTAGTTGGGGATCTCGGGATGGCGGGCCAGCAGGTCCAGCGGGTAGACCGGCAGCATCGCCAGCGGCAGCACCGCGGAGACCGCGCACACCGGCCACAGGATCTTGCCGCTGCGGTGCTGCAGCCCGGCCGCGGCCGCGGCGAACAGGACGCCGTACAGCCCGGCCAGGTAGTTCGGCCGCCCGCCGCCGGCGACGAAGAACACCAGCACGACCAGGACCGTCCAGCCGAGGAACCGGTACGGCTGCAAGGCGGGCGAGCGCAGCAGCACCACCAGGCCGTAGCAGCAGAGCACCGCCCCGAGCACGACACCGGCGTAGAACAGCGCGACGGGCAGGAGCAGGACGCGGTCGTTCTCGGCGTTGACGGCGGCGCCCATCTCCAGCGCCGGCCAGCCGTTGGCCGCCTGCCACCACAACGTGGGGACCGCGGTCAGCGCGGGTATCGCGACCGCCACCCACAACGCCGGGCGGGCCAGCACCGCTCGCGGGCCGGAGATGACGACGCCCAGCAGCAGCGCCGCGCACAGCACCACCACCTGGAACTTGGTCTGCACGGCCAGCGCGGCGATGAGCCCGATCCCGATGAGCAAGCGGTCCCGCCGAACACCGCGGCCGTGCAGCCGCACCCAGCGCACCAGCAGCCAGAGCATCGCCGTCCACTGCAGCGGTTCCATCGTCGATGCGGTGAGCCAGTGCCCGTTGACCAGCAGCCACGGCGAGAGCGGGTAGGCCACCGCGGCGAGCGCCTGGGCCCTGCGGTTGCCGCCGAACTCGCGCGCGATCAGCGCGGTGACCACCATTCCGAGCGCGGTGACCAGCGCTGCGGGCAGCCGGAAGGCCACCAGCGACCCGGGGAACGCGGTGTCCAGGAAGGCGGCCAGCAGCGGGACCAGCGGTTGCTGGTCCATGTAGCCCCAGGCCGGGTGGAACTTCCCGGCGGCCAGGAAGTAGAGCTCGTCGGTGACGAGGTCGTAGCGCGGGGACAAGGCCACCAGCAGCGCGGTCACCAGCGCGGCGAGCACCAGCACCGGCGCGCGGGCGAAGGGCGGGACGGGCCGGGGGAGCCGGTCGGTGATCGCATCGCCGAAATCGGTGGTGCTGCTCCTGGACATCGGCTCCCCCCGTCCTGCCTGTCCGCGCAGCCTACTTCCCGATCGGCGGTGTCACAGGCGGTCGCGGACGTTTCGCGCCGCCGGAGTGCGGCTCAGCGCCCGGCCAGCCGTTTCCACAGTGGACGCAACGGTCAGGCGGAGGTCTTGTGCCGCTGGTAGTAGCGGGCGACGCGCACCCGGTTGCCGCAGATCGCCGGGGAGCACCAGCGGCGCCGCGGGTTGGTCGCGACGAAGAGCATCACGCAGTTGCGCTCCTCGCACTCGCGGAGCGCTTCGATGAGCGGGTCGGTGAGCAGCTCGGCGGCGGCTTCGGCCAGGTCGGCGGCCACCCGCACGCCCAGCTTGCCCGGCCGGTCGACGGTGCCGACCACCGAACCACCGCGCCAGCTGAGCTTGCGGATCCCCGGTGCGGCCCGCTGCGCCTCGTTGAGCCCGCGCAGCGCGTCGGCCGGCGGGCGCTTGCCGAGCCGGACGTGGGAGAGGGTTCGCGCGGTGTGCTCGCGCACTTCGTGCACGGCGGCCAGGTCTGTTTCGTCGAGCGAGGACTGCTCCGCCCGGGTGAGCGTCGTCAGCCGGTCGGCCTGGCGCGTCAGCCACTCCCACAGCTCGGCCGGCGTTCCCATCATGTCGACCTGGTCGCCCGCGATGATCGCCCTGGTGTTGACCAGGTCGACGGCGATCGGCTCACCGATCAGCGGCACGCGCGGTTTCATGCCGCCGATGGTAGTGGAGTTCTTGACCCCGCCGAACCCAGCTGCTCTAATGCTCGACAAGCGTTCTGTGCATTAGAACGCCACTGGGGTTCAAGGGGGGAGCGGGCCGCGATCGCACTGCGATCGCGGCCCTCCTGCGTTCCGGAGCGTCGAGATCCGGCCCTAGGCTGGGCCGGGTGGGGAACACGATCAGCGCGGGCGGCCGGGACATCTACATGTCAAACGGCGCTACCGAGGTGTTCGCAGAAGTCATGGCGCTGGCGGTGGCGGCGACGGCGGAGCGCCGGTGGGACTTCCGGTTCGCCGCGGCGATCGCGAAGCTGGACCAGAACCTGATGGGGCGGGGTGCGGTCGGCTTCGCGCTGGAGGACGTCGACTGGGGCGGCACCGCGGACGAGCAGGAGGTAAACCGGCGGTTCGTGCTGCGCACGGTCGACCTCGCACTGTCCCGGCACCGCTGGGACGAACTCGGCTACGACTCTCCGTTCGCGGCGGGCGTTCTGCGCGGCTTCGGCGAGCTGGTGCTGGAGTTCGACATGGCGACCCCGGCCCGGTTCCCGGGCGAGTTCCCCGATTACCCGGAGGTGCTGCCGGCCTCGTGCGCCGAACACCGCGTTCTCAGCCCGCTGGAGTGGTACCGCGCGTGCGTCTTCTGCGGAGGTTAGTCCGGTAGTGCCGTGCGGGTCTGCTCGGCGAGCAGGGCGACGACGTCGGCCATGTCGTGGCGGCGTTCGTGCGCTCGCCGCTGGCGCTGCGCGCCGCTGCCGTGGCGGTAGAGGCGACTGAGGATGTCGTCGACCCGCGCGCTGTCGCCGCTGGCCTCCAGCGCCGGTTGTGCCGTCTTGCGCAGCTCTTCCACCAGGACGCGGGCGGGGACCAGCTCGCCGTCCGCGTCGAGCCCGTCGCCCTCCAGCCCGTCGTGCGCTGCCCGCCAGAGCGCGAGCCGCAGCCGCTGATCGGGGAGATCGGCCGGTGGGCGGCCCTCGGCGACGTCCTGCAGCGCGGTCGTCGCCAGGGCGCGGATGAGCAGTGCCAGCAGCAGCGATTCCTCGGCGGTGCCGGTCGCGTCGGCGATCCGGAATTCCAAAGTGGACAGGTGCTCGGCCGGGCGGACCAGCCAGTAGACCATCGCCCGGTCCAGCGCTGCTCCGCTGTTCAGCAGCAGCTGCACCGATTGCCGGTAGGAGCCGGTGTTCCGGTGCAGCGGCGGTGGTCCGGCGGAGGGCAAGCGAGACCACATCACGCTCCGCCAACTGGCGTGCCCGGTGTCGCGGCCGCCGCAGAACGGCGAGTTCGCGGCCAGCGCCAGCAGCGCGGGCAGGTGCGGGCGCAGGTGGTCGGACACCGCAAGGGCCGCGGCCAGATCGGGCATCCCGACGTGCACGTGGCAGCCCGCCGCGGTGTGCGAGTCGAGCAGCTGGCCGAACCGGTCCCGGATGGTTCGGTACCGGGTTTTGTCCGTCAGCGGCAGCGAATCGGGCAGGCCGAGCGGGGCGAAGCCGGTGGACACCAGCAGCGCGCCGCGCTGGTCAGCCGCGGTGGCCAGCTCCTGGCGCGAGGTGGTGAGCGCACGGTGCGCCTCGTCGGCGGTGCGGCAGACGGGAGTGTTGGACTCCAGCTGGAACTCGGCCAGCTCGGCGGTGAAGGCGTGGCCGACCTGGCGCAGGATCTGCGGCGCGTGCGGGACGGGATGGCCGGTTCCCGGGTGCAGCAGCAGGAATTCCTCCTCGACACCGAATGTCGGCGGTCGGCCGCGACGCATCGGACCTCCTCTGGCGGGGCTGGCCCGATCACGCCAGCCGCAGCCAGTTTCCGGCTCCCGGGCGGGTTTGTCATTCGCCCGGATGCGCCACGCCCGCCATCTGTGTCCACTGTGGAGGCTGGTGGGTCCGGCCCGGTGCGAGTCGGGGTTCAACACCGGGCCGGAGGTTCGTGGGGTCGCGTCAGGGCGCGGTCTGCCGGCTCTTGAGGAACTCGTTGCACGCCATGCAGGTCGGCGCCGTCCGCCAGTCCATCTCGCTGGGCGAGGCCATCGCGACCTCGGCGCCGCACGCGGCCACGTCCACCGGCTGGCCCGCCCAGCGGCGGCCGTGGAAGGCGTGCCGCGCGAAGACGCCCGTTTCCGGATCCGGAGCGGGCAACCAGTAGTGCCGCTCGGTCTGCTGCAGTCCGATCACGCCGCCGCTCCCGGGGCCGGGCGAGAGGCGGGCGGGAGGGGGATCGTGCCCATCGGGAACCGGCTGATGTTCACGTGCTCGCCCGCCTCTCGGTCTCTGTCCCCCGGTAGTCGCCAGTATGGGAACGAGCGCATCAGCATTTCAAGCAATCCGCGCAATCATCTTGGAATTCCAGCCGAACGGCCGAGTGGATCACGGCAACTGCCCGTCACCCGGTTCGGCTGTCCGAGTTGCGGAGCGCCCCGAGCCTTGACCGAATGCACGTATTGCACGGACGATGCATGAGTCTTCCGAAAGAGGAGGAACAGGTGAAGTTGACCTTCCAGGGAACGACGTCCCACGCCGGAACCTGCCCCACGCTCTACAGCACCGACCAGGGCACCTACGTCGTTCAGGGCTACAAGGTCACCGATCCGGAAGCGCTGGCCGCGTTGCGCGAACGCGGTCTGCCCGATCACGAGACGGCGGTCGAGGTTCCAGCCGCCCTGCTCGACGTCTTCGTGCCGAAGGCGGCGCCGTGAGCTCATGGGTCTTACCGGGCGCGGAGTTCGACGAACTCCTGCGCTCGTTCCGGCATCGGGCGTGGCGGTGGGAGTGCCAGGGCACCTACCGCCAGCCGGCCGAGGCCGAACCCTGGCGGCGCTGGCGGGCCGGTCAGCACGATGACCTGGCCTGGCTGCGCCCCTGGCTGGACCAGGTGGCGTCGGCGACCCGGGCGGGGCGGTTGATCGCCCGGGTGCGCGTCTACCGGGAACCGCCGACCGAATACCAGTTGTGGCAGCTCGACGTCGGCCGCGCCAACGTCGCCGCGGGCGAGGACGTGCGGGTGCTCACCGAGTCCCGCGCTCGCTCGCTGGGCCTGCCCGCCCACGACTTCTGGCTCTTCGACGAGGCGCGGGTTGCGCTGATGCACTTCGAGGACCAGCGGTTCGCTGGCACCGAGATCATCGCCAGCCCGGGGGAGGTGAACCAGTACCGGAACTGGTGGGGCGCCGCTTGCGAGCACGCGGTGCCGTTGTTCGTCTACCGGCACGATCTCGGGAGGCGCCGGTGAGTGATTCCGAAACCCGCCGCCTGGCGTTCGGCGACGCATTGCGGCGATTGCGCGTGGAAGCGGGGTTGTCCGGCAAGCAGTTCGCGCAACAGGCCGGGTGGACCGCCTCGAAGGTCTCGCGGATGGAGACCGCCAACCAGTCGGTGGCCGACGCCGACGTGGTGGTCTACTGCCGGCTGACCGGCGCGGACGAAGCGGTCGAGGCCGAGCTGCGGCAGGAGCTGCGCGAGATCCGGCTGGAGGCGGCGAGCTGGAAGCGCCAGCTGCGCACCGGCAACAGCGCCCGGCAGGAGTACGGCAAGCAGCTGGAGCACGACGCCGAGCGCATCCGGCTGTTCGAGATCGCGATGGTGCCGGGCCTGGTGCAGACCGCCGAGTACGCCCGGCACATGTTCGAGGCGGTGGCGGTGCTGCACGGGAACCGGCTGGACATCGCCGAGTCGGTCGAGCGCCGGATGGCCCGGCAGGAAGTCCTCTACCGGCCGCGGACCGAGGTGCAGATCGTGTGCTCGGAAGCGGGCCTGCGGCACCCGATCGCGCCGCCGCAGGTGATGGTGGGTCAGCTGGACCGGTTGCTGGCGCTGGCGGGCATGTCGACGTTGCGGCTGGCGGTGCTGCCGATGGACGTGCAGCTGAGCGCGGTGCCGCAGCACGGCTTCGTCATCATCGACGAGATGGCCCTGGTGGAAACGGTGAACACCGAGATGACCATCACCGATCCCGAAGACCTGGAACGCTTCGACCGGCTCTTCGACGTCCTGCTGTCGGCCTCCCTCGAGGGCCCGGACGCCCGAGCGCTGCTGCACCGGCTCATCGAGCGGTACAACGCGCTGGGCTGAGCTCAGCTGTCCGGCAACGCGTTCCGCCGGACAGCGATCGCGAACGCCGCGGCGGCCAAGGCCGCCGCCAGCCACGGCAGCGGTGCCGCGCTGCCCGCCAGATCGAGCGCAGCCCCGCCGAGGTAGGCGCCCGCCGCGATCGCGACGTTCCAGACGGTGATGGTCAGCGACTGCGCCAGGTCGGCGTCACGTCCGGCGATCCTCGCCGCCGCGGCGGGGAACATCGTCGGCGCACCGCCGAAGGCGACACCCCACACGGCCACCGCGAGCAGCAGCGCCACCGGCCACTGCGCGGCACCGCCGATCAGCGCCGCGGCGACGGCGACCAGCGAAGTCGAGCAGCGGATCAGCAGCCGCAACCGGCGGTCGACGACCGATCCGACGATCCACAGACCCAGCACGGAGGCGAGCCCGAAGACCAGCAGCGCGGTGCTGAGCAGCCCGATCCGGCCGGCGTCGGCGAGCACCGGGCCGATGTAGGTGTAGAGGACGTTGTGCCCGAGCGCCAGGGCGAACGTCATGATGAGCACGCTGCGGAAACCAGGCGCGGTCAGGACATCCCGGACGCCGGTGCGCCGCTGCTCCGACTGCCCGCTCAGCGGCGGGACCTGCCACAGCACCCAGCCGACCAGCGCGACGGCGATCACCGCCATCGCGCCGAACGCGTAGCGCCAGCCCAGGAGTTCGCCCAGCACCGTCCCGGCGGGAACCCCGAGCGCGAAGCCGATCGGGGTGCCCGCCATCGCGATCGCCAGTGCCCGCCCGGCCCGCTCGGCGGGCACGATCCGCATCGCGTAGCCGGCGATCATCGCCCACATCACGCCGGACACCGCACCGGCGAGCAAGCGGGCCAGCAGCGTCAGCGGATACCACGGTGAGAGCGCGGTGACGGCGTTGACCACCGCGAACCCGAGGACCAGGCCGAGCAGCAGGGCGCGGCGCGGCAGCCGCCGGGTCAGCGCGGTCAGCGGCACCGAGGTCGCGGCGGTGCTGATCGCGTAGACCGCGACGAGCTGACCGGCCTGCGACTCCGAAACCCGCAGATCGGCGCTCATCGGCAGCAGCACCCCGGCGGGCAGCGTTTCGGTCAGGCAGCCCAGCAGCACCACCGTGGCGAAAGCCAGCAGTGCGCCGAGCGGAAGTGCGCGCTTCGATGCGAGATCCATGCGCCCAACCCTGCGCACCTCACACCGGTGTGAGGACAAGCGTGATCCGGCGCACGTCGGCCGGTTCGGATAATGGCGGTGTGCGGACGCGAGGAGGTACGGGTGCGGATCGGTGAACTGGCCGAGCGGACCGGGGTGTCGGTCCGGCTGCTGCGCTACTACGAGGAGCAGGACCTGATCCGCCCGGAGCGCGACGAGCTCGGGCACCGCGTCTACGGCGATGGTTCGGTGGACCGGGTCGGCAAGATCCGCGGCCTGCTGGACTCCGGTATCCCGACCCGCATCATCCGCGACATCCTGCCGTGCCTCGACCGGCCGGGCGCGATCCACATGCGCGTCGTCGCGCCGGAGATGCTGGCCAACCTGGAGCGCGAGCGGGCGAAGATCCAGCAGCGCGTCGAGGCGCTGAGCGAGAACCTCTCGGCCATCGACGACTACCTGAGCAAGGCCCGGCCCAACCTCCGCCGGTCGTGATCGCCGTCAGGCGGGGCGCTGGGCGTTGATCCAGAGCACCGGGCCGGTCCGGTGGGTGTGCACGGAGCGCATGCCCGCGTCGTCGAGCTGCTCGGCGATCTGGTCCGGGTCGAAGAAGGCCAGCCCGGTGCGGTCGCCGACAAGCCGCGACACCACGTGCAGGAACCCGTCGTGCGGCGTCGGCACCATGACCGCCAGCCAGCCACCGGGGACGAGCGCGCCGCACGCCGCGACCAGGACCTCCTCCGGCGCCGGGATCAGCTGCAGCGCAGCGAAGCTGGTGACCAGGTCGAAGGTGCCCTCCGAGAACGGCAGGTCGCGCGCGTCGGCGCGGACGAACCCGACGTTGTCGGAGGTTTCGGCGCGCGCCGCCCGCGCCAGCATGGGCCGGGAGATGTCCAGGCCGATGGCGAGCCCGCCCGGGCCGACCTGGCGGCCCAGCGCGGCGGTGGCGTTGCCCGGACCGCAGCCGATGTCGAGCACCCGGCCGCCTTCGGGCGGGCGGCTGCGGGCCGGGATCCGGTACCAGGCCGGCGCCACCCGGCGGGCGATCGACTGCACGTGGTCGTAGAGGCCGGAACCGGGCCCGGACTCCCAGAAGGACTGGATCGGCCCGGACGGGGCACCGGACTCGCCGCTGAGCAGATCCAGGTAACCGTGCTCGAAGTCGGGCTCGTCCGGGACGGACTTCAGCAGGGGCAGCACGCGGGCGAACACCGGTGGCGTCGATCGGTCGGTCATGCGCGCAGTCCCGCCTCTCCGCGATTTTCAGCGGTGGTCGTGTTTCGGGTCGTTCTCGCGTTTCGCGTTCTCTCGTGGCCGGGTTGCATCACGGTCCCCTGTCTGAGGTGCGGTTGAGCAGGACTCCGATTGGCACAAGGGTGTCGCACACCTTCTACCGCGCAACCCTGGGCAGCCGTCGCGCGGCGTGCCAGGTTCGGCCGATCGGGCGAAAACGTCCTTGCCCGACCCGCCGGTAGCGGGCAAGGTATCGGTCGCACGAAGCGGACGGGGCGCGTTCCCGGCCGGGTGCGGCCTGGCAGGACAACGGAGTCTTGCCAGGCGTCGGGGAAACGGGCCGAGCGCCGGAGCGCTCGACCCGACAACGGAAGGTTTCACGTGCTCCTACACCGGCCGCGGTCGACGCGGACCTCGTGGCAGCGACCGAGCACCACCCGCCTGCTGCTGAAAGCCGCCTGGCTGGAGATCTGCGCAGTGCTGCGCTGACCCGCGCGGAGCTCGTCGGTGCGCCCCTGCCGCCGGCAAGCTCTCAGGCGTCCTTGGTGACCATGCGGACCACGGTCGCGGACAACCCGATGACCAGGTAGCAACCGGCCCGCAGCAGCCCGGTCGTCATCGCCTCCCAGCCGACCGGATCGCGCAGCACGTCCAGCACCGCCGACCAGTCGGTGGTGATCAGCACCGGCTGCAGCCAGTCCAGCGCCGGGATGGTGCCCAGCACGCCGAAGGTGATCAGCCCGCCCATCGTGGCGACGACGACCACCAGCGGGTGCTCGGTGAGCGAGGACAGCGCCAGCGCGATCGCGCCGACCGCCGCCATCTGCACCGCCGTCCAGGCCACCGCCAGCGCGACCCGGCCGAGCGCGGAGCCGAAGGACACCGTGGTGCCCGACAACGTCACCAGGTCACCGCCGCCGACCACGATCAGGCCGGTGAGCACACCGCTGATCGCGACGACGGACACGGCGAGCACGGCCAGCACCAGCACGCCGAACGCCTTGACGCCGACCAGCCGCACGCGCCCGACCGGTGCCAGCAGCAGGCCGCGCAGCGTGCCGTGCGCCGATTCGCCCGCCAGGGCATCGGCCGCGACCATCGCCACGACCAGCGGCAGCAGCAGCGACTGGGCGAGCATGATGGCGGCCACCGGCAGCACCAGCCCGTTGCCCGCCACCGCCGACAGGACCGACGGCCCGCCGCGGCCACCGGGCCCGGCGGTGAGCGCGATCGCGGTGCCCAGCAGCACGGGCAGCGCGGCCAGCATCAGCAGCGCGAGCAGGTTGCGCGGGCGGCGCAGCACCCACCGCGTCTCGGCCAGGAGCTGCCGCGCGAGGGGAGCGGAGGTCCGCGCCGGCAGGTCGATCGCGGTCACAGCTCTTCCTCCGTCAGTCGTGCGAAGAGATCCTCCAGGCCGGTCCGGGAGCGGCGCGCCTCGCGCACCGGCACGCCGGAGTGCACGAGCATCGCGATCACCTCGTCGGACTCGGCACCGGTGAGCTCCACCCGGATCCACCCGCTCTCCTCGCGGGCTTTGAGACCCTTGTCGCGCAGCGCGCGCACCGCACCTTCGGTGTCCGAAGTGGACACCAGCAGGTGTGGCGCACCGGCTTCCAGCATGCCCGCCAGTTCGCCTTGCGCCACCAGCGATCCGCGGTGCAGGACCGCGACGTGGGTGCAGGTCGCCTCGATCTCCGACAGCAGGTGGGAGGAGACCAGCACCGTGGTGCCCGAGGCGTGCAGCTCGGCGATGATCCGGCGGATCTCGCGGGTGCCCGCCGGGTCCAGCCCGTTGGTCGGTTCGTCGAGCACCACCAGATCGCGCGGCACCAGCAGCGCGGCGGCCAGGCCGAGCCGCTGCTTCATGCCCAGCGAGTAGCCCCGGTACCGGCGGCCCGCCGCGGCGCTCAACCCGACCCGCTCCAGCGCCTGCTCGACGACCTCGCGGATCTCCGGGCCGCGCAGCGCCGGTTCCATCGCCGCGCAGCGCAGCAGGTTCTCCCGGCCGGACAGGAACGGGTGGAAACCGGGCCCTTCGACCAGCGCGCCCACCCGGGGCAACACCCGGCCGGCGTGCTCGGGCAGCTGGTGTCCGAGCAGTTCGACGGTGCCCGAGCTCGGTGCGGTGAGCCCCAGCAGCATGCGGATCGTGGTGGTCTTGCCCGAACCGTTGGGCCCGAGCACACCGACCACACCGCCCCGGGGGACGGCGAGGTCGACGCCGGCCACCGCGACGGTCCGCCCGTAGGTCTTGCGCAGGCCGGTGGTGCGGGCGGCGAGGCCGCCGTCCGCGATGGCGGACGACGACCTCGCCGGATCGACCGCGCTGGTCATCGGACCTCGCCGAGCGCAGCGACCAGCACCTGCTCGGGCACGGCGCCGACGGCGACCCGCCCGTCGGAGGTCAGCAGCGCGTTGCCCGCCGCCGTGCCGATGATCCAGCCGTTGCCCCACGGCCCGCTGACCGGCTTGCCGGTCCGCTCCGCGATCTGACGCAGCTCCGGGCTCTCCGGCACCTTGGTGACCAGCGTCGAGTCCCAGCCCTCGCCGACGACCTGGTGCTCGGGCACCGCGTGGTCGCCGGGATCCGGAGCCTGCCGCGAGCCGTCCTCGACCTTCGCGCCCGCCGGCGGTTCGAACCGGAACAGGCCGGGATCGGGGGCGGTCATGTCGAGGCTGGTGAAGCCGATCTTCAGCGCCGGGTCGGCGGAACCGTTGGTGAGCACCGAGAGTTCCAGCGGAACGCGCTTCTCGGCGTCCACCGCGACCCGCACCTGCCGCAGCAGCGTGCGCTCGGTCGGCTTCGGGGTGAGCACGAGCTCGTAGGCGTCGCGGCCTGCGACGCTGGCCGTGCCGTCCACCGAGACCTCGCTGGTCTTGCGGAGCTCGCCGATGATCCCGCGCGCCGTGGCGGCCGGATCGGCGGGAGCGCCGTGCCCGGCGCGCTCCGGGTGCTGGGTGCGGGTGGCGGTCTGCTCGCCGGAATCCCACTTCCACGCGGTCGTGCCGTCGTCGACCACCGTCAGCTCGCCCCCGTGCGAGGGAACCGACACGCGGTGGCGGCCCTGGCCGTCGGCCCACACCTGGAACCGGTTGGTCCCGTCGGCGAGCAGCTGCGACGCCTCGCCGCCCGGCAGCGCGGGCAGGCCGAGTGCGTTGTCCACCGACACGGTGCCGGTGAGCGCAGGCGGATCGGCGCGCATCACCGACTCCACCAGCTGTTCCGCCGCCACCGGCGGCAGTTCCGGGGCCGCGCCGGCACCGGCGGGCAACGCCAGCACGGTCAGGCCCAGCACCCCGGCCGCCGTGCCCGCGGTCGCGGTGAGCACCACGCTTCTTCGCTTCATCGAGTCCTCCTGTCGAGTCCTGGGTCCAGCGTGACTGATGTGCGCTGAGATAACGCTGAGACGCTGAGAGCGAGCTCAGCAAGGGCGATGACGCCGGAACCCGGCACGCTGTGCCGGAGCGGGACCGGCTCAGACGGAGCTCGACGCGGCTGCCCGTGGTAGTAAGTGCGGTGACTGGTTTTGCCCCCGGGGAGGTGGCGGACGAGCCGGACTCCGGGGCCGCTGCGAGGAGGCGGGTCGATGGCGTACTACCGGCAGGTCGGCGAGGTTCCGCCGAAACGGCACACCCAGCACCGCAGGCCCGACGGCGGTCTCTACTACGAGGAGCTGATGGGGGAGGAGGGCTTCTCCAGCGACTCCTCGCTGCTCTACCACCGCAACCTGCCCTCGGCGCTGGTCGATTCCACGATCTGGGAGCTGCCGGACCTGGAGACCGAGCCCAACCACCCGTTGCGCCCGCGCCACCTGAAGCTGCACGAGCTGTTCAGCGGTCAGGAGTGGCAGCGCCACGACGTGGTCACCGGTCGGCGGCTGGTCCTGGGCAACGCCGACGTGCGGATCTCCTACGCCGTCGCCGGCGCCGCCTCGCCGTTGTACCGCAACGGGATCGGCGACGAGTGCGTCTACGTCGAGTCCGGCGCGGGAGTGGTCGAGACGGTGTTCGGCGCGCTGCCCTTCCGGCAGGGCGACTACGTGATCCTGCCCCGGTCCACGACGCACCGCTGGTTGCCGCAGGGCGATGAGCCGGTGCGCGCGTATTGCATCGAGGCCAACTCGCACATCACGCCGCCGCGCCGCTACCTGTCGAAGTTCGGCCAGCTGCTGGAGCACTCGCCCTACTGCGAGCGCGATCTGCGCGGTCCCGCCGAGCCGCTGCTGGGCGCGGGCACCGACGTGGAGGTGCTGGTCAAGCACCGGGGCAGCCGCGGCATCGTGGGCACCCGCTTCGTCTACCCGGAGCACCCCTTCGACGTGGTCGGCTGGGACGGCTGCCTGTACCCCTACACGTTCAACGTCGCCGAGTTCGAGCCGATCACCGGCCGGGTGCACCAGCCGCCGCCGGTGCACCAGGTCTTCGAGGGCCAGAACTTCGTGATCTGCAACTTCGTGCCGCGCAAGGTCGACTACCACCCGCTGTCCATCCCGGTGCCCTACTACCACTCCAATGTGGACTCCGACGAGGTGATGTTCTACTGCGGCGGGGACTACGAGGCGCGCAAGGGCTCCGGCATCGGGCAGGGCTCGATCTCGCTGCACCCGGGCGGCCACTCGCACGGCCCGCAGCCGGGTGCCTACGAGCGCAGCATCGGCGTGGAGTTCTTCGACGAGCTGGCGGTCATGGTCGACACCTTCCGCCCGCTGGAGCTCGGCGAGGGCGGCCGCGCTGCCGAGGACCCCGGTTACGCCTGGACCTGGGCGGGGCGGGGGCCGCAGGGGTGAGCACGTCGAAGCGCTGCGGAGGAGGAACCGGCTCGTGATCGACATCCCGGACGGCTCGCTGTTCGGACTCGCCAACCTGCCCTACGGCGTCTTCTCCACGCCCGGGAGCGCTCCGCGCGTCGGCGTCCGGGTGGGCGATTCCGTCGTGGACCTGGCGGTGGCGCTGGGCGAGGAGGTGTTCGCGCGGCCGTCGCTGAACGCGTTCATGGCCCAGGGGCACGACCGCTGGGTGCGGGTGCGGCAGCAGATCACCGAGCTCGTCTCGGGCGAGGTGCCGGACGGAGCGGTGCACCCGGTCGCCGAGGTGCGCATGCACCTGCCGGTCGAGGTCGCCGACTACGTCGACTTCTACGCCTCGGAGCACCACGCGACCAACCTCGGGCGGCTGTTCCGCCCGGACTCCGAACCGCTGATGCCGAACTGGAAGCACCTGCCGGTCGGCTACCACGGGCGCGCTGGAACGGTGGTGGTGTCGGGCACCGACGTCGTCCGCCCCAGCGGTCAGCGCAGGGCACCGGGCGAGGACGCGCCGACCTTCGGCCCGTGCCGCCGCCTGGACGTGGAGGCCGAGCTCGGGTTCGTCGTCGGCACCGGCTCCGAGCTGGGCACCGCGGTGCCGATCGCGGAGTTCGCCACCAGGGTGTTCGGCGCGGTGCTGGTCAACGACTGGTCGGCCCGCGACATCCAGGCCTGGGAGTACGTCCCGCTGGGCCCGTTCCTGGGCAAGAGCTTCGCCACCTCGGTCTCGCCGTGGGTGGTCCCGCTGCTCGCGCTGGAGCAGGCGCGGGTGGCGACACCGGCGCAGATCCCCGAGCCGCTGCCCTACCTCGAGGAACCGGAGCCGTGGGGCCTGGACATCGACCTCGCGGTGTCCTGGAACGGCCACGAGATCTCCCGCCCGCCCTACCGCGAGATGTACTGGTCCCCGGCCCAGATGCTGGCGCACCTGACGGTCAACGGGGCCGCCAGCCGCACCGGTGACCTCTACGCCTCGGGCACCGTCTCCGGCCCGGAGAAGCACCAGCGCGGTGCCTTCGTCGAACTCACCTGGGGCGGCGCGGAGCCGGTGCGCATCGGCGGCCAGGAGCGCACCTTCCTCGAAGACGGCGACGAGGTCACCATCACCGCCACCGCACCCGGTGCCGACGGCACCAGGATCGGCTTCGGCGAGGTGACCGGCCGCGTCCTGCCCGCTTGCTGACCGTTGTTCGTTCGGAGCGCGGCGGTGACGGTCGTAGGCTCGACCGGTGACCTCCGCCCAGCACAGCGGCTCGGCGAGGAGCGCTGGGACGCCGACTACCGCATCGAGGTCGCCGGGGTCGAGCGGTTATGGCTTCGAGCGCTCCTGATCGCCGAGCGAGGGCCGGAGACCGGCAGGTGGCTCGTCCGGCAGACCGACGCGGAAGACGTGGATCTCGTTCTCGACGATGGCCGCCAGCCGGGCTCCGTCGGGAGACCAGGCGAGGGCCTGGGCGCTGTACCCGGGCTGCGAGCGGTCCTTCGCCGGGCGTCGCATGATCAGCTCGCGGTCGGCGACCCGGTAGATGTCGGGCGTGCACCTCCACTCGTCGTTCCAGTCCTGCGCGGCCACCGCCAGGTACGCGCCGTCGGTGCTCGCGGCCAGCGAGTTCAGCCAGTCGCCGGGCACGGCGATGACGTCGAGGATCTCGCCGGTGGCGGGCTCGACGACGTGCACCTCCGAGCCGAGGGCGACGAACATCCGGGTCTCGTCCGCGCTGAACGCCACGGCCCTGACCCGGCCGGAGGACTCGTCGCCGAGCCGCACCGCGCGATCGGGCGAGGACGACCCGGAGACGAAGTCGACCCGGCCGTCGCCGTACTCGACCCGGAAGCGGCCGGTGCGCGAGCGCACCCGGCCCGGCTGCACCGGGAGGTCGGTTTCGGCGTCGGAGCGGAGGTCGTAGGCCCACGGGCGGACCTCGTCGTACTCGTCCTCCTTGAGCGTGATCACGTGCTGCCCCGGTACCCACACGATGTCCCGGCCCGCCGAGGCGGGCGGGGATGCGCGGAGGCGCTCGGACCAGTCGGCCGTGTCGTGCACGGCCAGCTCGCCGTCCTCGCTGGTGACGGCGAGGAAGCGGCCGTCGTCGGAGAAGGCGAGCACCACGGCCTGGTCGGAGTCGGTGAACGGGGCGAGGATGGCCTCCGGTTCGGTGAGATCCGGTACGTGCGGGGCGTCCTCGGCGCGCAGACGGCGGGTCGGGCTCGGGTAGTAGCCGCCCTCCCAGCTCAGGCCGGGCGCCAGGTGCTCCAGCCAGCGCGCGTCGGTCACCCGCACCTCGTAGTCGGCCTGCACGAGGCGGTTCTCGGCCGGATCGTGCTGGGCGGAACCGATGTGCGCCCAGTCCTCGTCGGAGAGCGGGTGGTTGCGGACGGCGAGACGTTCGACGCCTTCGACGAACCACCGGGCGTTCACCGCGAGCCAGCCGTCGTCCTCGAGCTCCCGCCAGGTGACCGAAGCGCCGAGCGGACCGCCGCCGTCCGCGCTCTCCCACAGCAGGGACAGGACGAAACCGGGGTCGTCGGGCAGTTCGGCGTGCCACCTGCGCTCGGCGTCGTAGTCGACGACGAAGACCCGGAGCGTCACCCACCAACGGTCCGGAGCCAGGTCGAGCACTCGCGCTTCGTAGAAGGGGTGGACGGACAAAGGCGCTCCTTCGGCTGGAAGTCAGGCGCCCCAGGATCGTCAGGCGCCCCAGGATCGCAGCACCGCGCTGCGGAGCGGTCCGGAACGGCGGAAGCCGCGGATCTCGGCGCTGTACCGATCAGGTCAACTTCTGGGCGCCGGGTGTTGTGGCATAAGTTGTCAGCCGCAACGTTCAGATGAATTGAGTCGGAGTGGGAAGGCTGCTCGATGCGGAGAACGCCCGCGGTGCTGACCGCGGTGGTCTGCAGCCTCGGGCTGCTGCTGGCGTCCTGCGGCAACAACGCGCCGCCGCCGTCCGCGCCGAGCGCACCGGTCGCCGCCGACGCGCCGCGGGTCGGCGTGATCCTGCCCGACACCGCGACTTCCGCGCGGTGGGCGCACTCCGACGAGCCGCTGCTGCGGGAGGCGCTGCGCGAGCGCGGGCTGGCGCCGATCGTGCAGAACGCGCAGGGCGACGCGCAGAAGTTCGCCCAGATCGCCGACAGCATGCTCAGCCGGCGGGTCCGGGTGCTCATCATCGCCGCGCCCAGCGGCGACGTCGGCGCGACCGTGCAGCAGCGCGCACAGCGGCAGGGCGTGCCGGTGATCGACTACGACCGGCTCAACGCGGGTGGCAGCGCCGACTACTACGTCAGCTTCGACCACGAGGCGGTCGGCGAGCTCCAGGCGGGTGCGCTCTCGGACGCGCTTCGCGGGCGGCCCGGCGCGCAGGTGATCGAGCTCGGCGGGGCCAGCACCGACCACAACGCCGCGCTGGTGCACCGCGGCCAGTCCGGGCGGCTCGCGCCCCGCTACGCCTCGGGCGAACTGCGGCTGGTGAGCAGCAGGTTCGTCGAGGGATGGGACAACCAGGCCGGTGGCCGGATCTTCGAGCAGCTGCTGACCGCCAACGGCGGCCGGGTGGACGGCGTCCTGGCGGCCAACGACGGCCTGGCCGCCTCGGTGATCACCGTGCTGCAGAAGTACGGCCTGGCCGGATCGGTCCCGGTCACCGGTCAGGACATGACCGTCGACGGCCTTCGGGCGATCCTGCAGGGCCACCAGGCGGCCACCGTGTTCAAACCGATCCACCAGGAGGCCGCGGTCACCGCGGAGCTTGCCGGTGCGCTGGCCCGGCGCGACCGCGCGACGGCGGATTCGCTCGCCGGGCAACTGGTCCGCGACCCGGTGACCGGGCGCGAGGTCAAGTCCGTGCTGCTGGCGCCGCGGCTGATCACGCGGGAGGACATCAAGTCCGTGCTGGGGCCCGGCCGCATCCGGGCCGAGGAGATCTGCCGCGGCGAGCCCGCCGGGGCGTGCCGGCAGCTGGGCATCACGAGCTGAGAGGAGCGCGGGGGATGCACGAACCGATCCTGGCCCTGCGCGGGGTCGACAAGAGCTTCGGCGCGGTCCGCGCGCTGCGCGGTGTGGACCTCACGGTCCGGGCCGGTGAGGTGACCGCGCTCATCGGCGACAACGGCGCCGGGAAGTCCACAGTGGTCAAGTGCATCGCGGGCCTGCACCGCATCGACGGCGGCGAGGTGCGCTTCGCGGGCCGCCCGGTGCAGATCCGGCACCCGCGCGACGCCGTCGAGCTGGGCATCGAAACCGTCCACCAGGACCTCGCGCTGTGCGACGACCTCGACGTCGTGCAGAACATGTTCCTCGGCCGCGAGCGCGGAGTCCGCGCGCTGCTCGACGAGACCGGGATGGAACTGGCCGCCAGGGACACGCTGCGCTCGCTGTCGGTGCGCACCGTCGGATCGGTGCGCGCGAAGGCGGGCTCGCTGTCCGGCGGCCAGCGGCAGGCGGTGGCCATCGCGCGCGCCGTGCTGTGGAACAGCCGGGTCGTCGTGCTGGACGAACCCACCGCCGCGCTCGGCGTCGCCCAGACCCGCCAGGTGCTCGACCTGATCCGGCGACTGGCCGAGCAGGGCCTCGGCGTGGTGCTGATCAGCCACAACATGTCCGACGTGTTCGAGGTCGCCGACCGCGTCGCGGTCCTGCACCTGGGGCGGATGGCCGCCGAGCTGCCCGCCCGCGAGCTGACCCACCGCCAGGTGGTCGAGCTGATGATCGCCGGGCGTTCCGGCGAGCTCGGCCTGGCGCGGCCGGCGGTCTGAGGAGAGAGACGATGACCGAACGCGTGTCGACCCCGGTGGCGGACTTCGGCATCGACACCACCTCGCGCGGCACCGGTGAAGCGGTGCGCGACTACGTCGGCAAGCTCCGCCGCGGCGACCTCGGCGCACTGCCCGCGCTGGTCGTGCTGGCGGCGCTGCTGGTGCTGTTCACCGCGCTGTCGGAGGACTTCCTGACCCTCAACAACCTGGCCAACCTGCTCCAGCACGGCGCCGGGCAGACCATCATCGCGATGGGCCTGGTCTACGTCCTGCTGCTCGGCGAGATCGACCTGTCCGCGGGCACCGCGTCCGGTGTGTCGGCATCGCTGCTGGCCCTGCACTTCCAGCACGACGGGAACCTGCTCGGCGCGATGGGCACGGCGGTGTTCGCCGCCTTCGCGCTCGCCCTCGCCGGTGCGGCGCTGCTCGCGCTGCTGCTGCGGATCTGGCTCGGTGCGGTGCTTTCCGCGCTGGCGCTGGTGCTGCTGGTGGGCGGGTTCGGGGCGAATCCCTGGCTGGAGATGCTGCTCGCGGTCAGCACCGGCGCGGCGATCGGGTGCGTGACCGGCTTCGCGGTGTCGAAGGTGCGCATCCCGTCGTTCATCGTCACGCTCGGGTTGTTCATCACCTGGTCCGGCGTGGTGCTGCAGCTGGTCGGGCCGGGCGGGACGATCTCGGTCCGGGAGAGCCCGGAGCTGTTCGCCGTCGCCAACGGCAACCTCGGTCCGGCGGCCAGCTGGGCGCTGTTCGGCATCGCCGGTGCGGGCTACGCCGCCGTCGTCGGCCACCGGCACCTGGTCCGGTTGCGCCACGGCCTGGTCGCCCAGCCGACCGCGCTGGTCGTCGCGAAGGTCGTGGCGGTGCTGGGATGCGGCGGGCTGGCGACCTTCCTGCTGGTGCTGGACCGCTCGCCGCACCCGGAACTGGCCTCCGTCCGGGGCATGCCGCTGGTCGTGCCGATCATCCTGGTGCTGCTGGTCGTCGGCACCCACGTGCTGGACCGCACCCGCTACGGCAGGCACCTGCGCGCGATCGGCGACAACCGCGTCGCCGCCCACCGGGCGGGCGTGGAGGTGGCCCGGGTCCGGATGACCGCGTTCGTGATCTGCTCCTCGATCGCGGCCGTCGGGGCGATCGTCTACACCTCCAAGACCGGTTCGGTCGACGGCAGCGCGGGCGGCGGGAACCTGGTGCTGTTCGCGGTGGGCGCAGCGGTGATCGGCGGTACCTCGCTGTTCGGCGGCAAGGGGCGGCCGGCGGACGCGGTGCTCGGCGGCGCTGTGCTGGCCACCGTCCAGAACGGGCTGAACCTGCTCGGTTTCCCGGCCGCACCGGTCAACGTGATCACCGGCCTGGTGCTGGTCGCCGCCGCCGGTGCCGACGCGCTCTCGCGACGCCGTTCGGCACCGCCGCACGAGCGCTGAGCGGGGCACGCACCGCATCGCCGAGCGGCGGTTGTGCTAGAGCTTTTCCCGGACGGTGGACCCAGAACAGGCGGAGGACGCAGCCCAGGTGAGTACGACGCCAACCGCGGGAGCGCGGCCCGATGAAGTGCGCCAGCACAACCGGGCTGTGCTGCTGCGTCGGCTGCACATCAGCGGTCCGTGCACCAGAGCCGCGCTGGCCGCCGAGATGGGTCTCAACCGCAGCACCATCAAGGCGCTGGTCGACGAGCTGGTCGGCGACGGCCTGGTGGTCGAGCGGCTGCCGGCTCAGCGCAGCGGCGCGGGACGGCCGTCGCTGCTGGTGCTGCCGCAGCCGCACGCCGCGGTGGCGCTGGCCGTGGACGTGCGCGTCGAGCAGGTGTCGATGGCGCTGATCGGGCTCGGCGGGGAGATCCTCAACCGGTGCAGCTGGAGCCTGCGCCCGGAAACCCGCGCTCCCGGCGAGGTCTTCACCCGCATCGTGGACAGCAGCGCGGTGCTCATCGAGGAGGCCGGTGTCGCGATCGCCGCGGTCGGGGTCTCGGCGCCCGGCGTGGTGCGGCGTGCGGACGGCATGGTGCGCGAGGCGCCGAACCTGCACTGGAGCGATGTGCCGCTCGGGCAGTGGTTGTCCGAGGCGTTGGGCGGCAGGCGGGTGGAGGTCGGCAACGACGCCGAGCTCGGCGTGCTCGCCGAACACCTGCGGGGCGCGGCCCGCGGCGCGGCGGACGCGGTTTTCGTCAGCGCCGGTGTCGGGGTCGGCGGCGGGGTGATCTCCGGTGGCCTGCCGCTGCGCGGCAGCGGCGGGTACGTCGGCGAGCTCGGGCACATGGTGGTGCGGCCGGACGGCCTCGAGTGCTACTGCGGGAGCCGGGGCTGCTGGGAGACCGAGGTGGGGGAGCGCGCGCTGAGCCGGGCGCTGGAACTGCCGGAGGGCGCGGCGCGCGGCGTCATCGTCGCCGAACTGCACGCGCTGGCGCAGAACCCGGACGAGGTGCTGGAGCGGCTCGGCGACTTCGCCGAGTGGTTGACCATCGGGTTGTGCAACGTGGTGAACCTGCTGAGCCCGCAGCTCGTGGTTCTTGGTGACCTCTTCACCGCGCTGCCGCGCACGCTGCTCGACCACGTCGGCGGGTTGCTCGCGCAGCGGAGCCTGGTCAGCCGGGCGATGGGCGGCACCAAGCTCGTCGCCTCCTCGCTGGGCGGCGACGGCAAGCTGCTCGGCGCCGCCGAGCTCGCCTTCGAGCAGGTGCTCGCCAACCGCTGAGCCGTTCGGCGGAATGCGTTGCGCCGCAGGTGAAAACGTCGCGTTGCGATGCGGTCACGGCGGCGTTGATTGATCGATTCAGCGAGCTTCTCCGCGCTGGCGGCCGGTGGTATGTTGCCGCGGACAACATATTGCGCACGATGCTGGTCGGTCGCCGCGCCCGGGCTCCCGGGTGCGGCGCCGTCATCGCGCTGGAAAGAGGGACCACTGTGGACGCTCAGGGATGGGCGGGCGCGTCGGTGCTGGCCCAGGGTCGGCTGTTGGACGCGAATGCCGTTGATTATGTGTTGTTGGCGTTGTATTTCGTTTTTGTGCTGGGTATTGGTTATGTGGCGCGGCGTGCGGTGTCGACGAGTCTGGATTTTTTCTTGTCGGGTCGGGCGTTGCCTGCGTGGGTGACGGGGTTGGCGTTCATCTCGGCTAATCTGGGTGCGATCGAGATCATTGGTATGTCGGCCAATGGTGCGCAGTACGGGATGCCGACGATGCATTATTTCTGGGTTGGTGCGGTGCCTGCCATGCTGTTTTTGGGTGTGGTGATGATGCCGTTCTACTACGGGTCGAAGGTTCGTAGTGTTCCGGAGTTCATGTTGCGGCGTTTTGGTCGTGCGGCGCATTTGGTGAACGGTGTGTCGTTCGCGGTGGCGCAGGTGTTGATCGCGGGGGTGAATCTGTATTTGCTGGCCAGCATCGTGAATGCGTTGCTGGGGTGGCCGTTGTGGGTGTCGGTGTTGTGCGCGGCGGCGATCGTGTTGTCCTACACGGCGTTGGGCGGGTTGTCGGCGGCGATCTACAACGAGGTGTTGCAGTTCTTCGTGATCGTGGCGGCGTTGTTGCCGTTGACGATCGTGGGGTTGGTGAAGGTCGGTGGGGTGCGGGGTCTGGTGGAGAAGGTCTCGGCGGGTCCGGGTGGTGCTGAGCAGCTCTCGGCGTGGCCGGGCACGGAGCTGACCGGGTTCGCCGATCCGGTGTGGAGCGTGGTGGGGTTGGTGTTCGGGCTGGGGTTCGTGCTCTCGTTCGGGTACTGGACGACGAATTTCGTCGAGGTGCAGCGGGCGATGGCGTCCAAGAGCATGTCGGCGGCGCAGCGGACGCCGATCATCGGGGCGTTCCCGAAGATGTTCATCCCGTTCATCGTGATCATTCCGGGGATGATCGCGGCGGTGGTGATCCCGGAGCTGGGTGCCTACAAGCAGGCGGGGGCGCCGGAGGGTGCGGGGGTCAGCTACAACGATGCGATCCTGCTGCTGATGCGGGATCTGCTGCCGAACGGGATTCTGGGGATCGCGCTGGCGGGGTTGCTGGCGTCGTTCATGGCGGGGATGGCGGCGAACCTGTCGTCGTTCAACACGGTGTTCACCTACGACATCTGGCAGTCGTACGTGGTGCGGGACCGGGATGACCGGTATTACCTGAACATGGGCCGGTGGGTGACCGTCGGGGCGACGGTGGCGGCGGTCGGCACGGCGTTCATCGCTTCGGGTTATGCGAACCTGATGGATTATCTGCAGCAGTTGTTCTCGTTCTTCAACGCGCCGTTGTTCGCGACGTTCATCCTGGGGATGTTCTGGAAGCGGATGACTCCGCACGCCGGGTGGGCGGGCCTGGTGGTGGGCACGGTCTCGGCGGTGGTGGTCTTCGCGCTGGCCGAGACCGGGGTGCTGGACCTGCCGGGGCAGGGCGCGAGTTTCGTGGGTGCCGGGGTGGCGTTCGTGGTCGACATCGTCGTCAGCGTGGTGGTCAGCCTGGCGACCCGGCCCAAGCCGGAGGCCGAGCTGGCGGGGCTGGTGTATTCGCTGACGCCGCGGTCGGCGCGGCAGGCGGCCACCAGCGGTGAGGACGCCGGCTGGTACCGGCGGCCCGGACTGCTGGCCGGCATCGCCCTGATCCTGGTCATCGCCCTCAACATCGTCTTCGCCTGACCGAGGA
>NZ_FNVB01000017.1 GCF_900108315.1 Saccharopolyspora kobensis
CGAGGGAGCTTTGGCCTATCCCAGCGGGACTTCCGTGGCGACGCTGTGCCGGGAGCAGGTCATCGCCGACAACTCCGAGATCGGCTGGCTGTGGCCCACCTGCGACAGCTGCAACACCGAAGCGCACCGAATCGCCCGAGAACTGCCCACCACCACGACCGCACGGAGCAACTGACATGGCCACCGCACTGCCCGGCATCATCATGATCACCGCAGGCATCGCGTTCTACCTGCTCGCGATCTACTGGAACACCCACCGCCCTCAGCACTCCGGCAGCGGCGAAGGCGCACTCACGGTCCACCAGCTCATCGCCCACGTCGAAGCCGAACGCCGCCAACGCGAACGAACCGGCCGCCACCGCCTCCGCGAACCCCACCCACAACCACCACCGTCCACACCAGACGCCCCACCCCTCGAACTCCACCACCGCGCCCACGAAGCGCTCCGCCACCCGTAACACCACGCGATTCCCCGCGAAACCACCACAGCCAGAGCCCCGCCGCAGCACGCCCCCGACCACGCGGCCAGGGCTCTACCGGCCGGTCGGCGCAGCGCCCCTCCCCAACGCGCCGACCGGCCACCCCCACTCAGCAACCACCCGGTGAACGGCATCCAACGCGAAAGGCCCGTGAGTGTTTTGTGGGGCTATGGCACCCCAAAGCGCTCACGGGCCTTGTGCAGGCGGAACCGGTGATCAGTACAGGTAGCGCTGGTTCGGGTCGACCTTGACGTGGAGGAGGGTCGGGCCCTGCTTGTCGGCCGCGAACTCCTCGGTGAGGGCTTCGGCCAGGTCCTCCGGGGTTTCGATCAGCTTCGACGGGCAGCCGAGGCTGGTCGCCAGGGCCGTGAAGTCGATGCCGCCGAGCTCCACGCCGGGCAGCTTGTCGCCGCCCGCCGCCTCGCCCAGGACCGCCACCGCGGCGTAGCGCGAGTTGTCCATGATCACGAAGGTGACCGGTGCCTGCTCGCGCACCGCCGTCCACACCGACTGGATGCCGTACATGCTGGAGCCGTCGCCCAGCAGCGCCACCGTGCGCCGCTTCGGGTCGGCCATCGCCACGCCGACCGCCGCGCAGATGCCGTAACCGAGCGCACCGGAGAAGCCGGTGAAGAACCCGCCGTCGGTCGACCGGATCGGGAAGTGCTCGTGCAGGTCGTTGCGGTGGCTGGGCGTCTCCTCCACCACCGCCGCGTCCGCGGGCAGCGCCTCGGAGATCGCGTCGAACACGTAGGCCGCGCTCAGCGGCGTGGCCGCGACCGGCTTCTCCGGCCGGGCGTAGGTCCGCGGCGCGGGCCGCTGCACGTCCTCGACCTGCGCGTTCACCTGCTGCACCGCGTGCGCCAACGTGCTCAGCACGCCGCGCCCCTGGCGGGCTCGGGCCAGCACCTCCGGGTCGTCGTGCACCAGGAACATCTCCGGGAGCTCGACCTCGCTCTCGCCGCGGTACACGTGGTAGGTGAACGCAGGCGCGCCCCACACCACGACCAGGTCGTACTCGGCCAGCTCCGCGGTGAGCGCGCGCTGCTCGGGCTGCAGGAACCCGGCGAACTGCGGGTGGTCCTCCGGGAAGGAGCAGCGCGGCGACATCGGCGCCACCAGCACCGCGGCCTTCGACTTCTCGGCCAGCTGCACCATCTCGTCGACCACCCGGTCGCCGTCCACCGCCGGGCCGACCACGAACGCCGGGCGCTCGCAGCCGCGCAGCGCCTCGGCCAGCTCGGACACCGCGGCCGGATCCGGCGCGAAGCCGGGAGTGCGCGGCCGGGCGGGCACCGGGACGCCGGGCTGATCCCAGTCGTCGGCCGGGATGGACAGGAACACCGGGCCGTACGGCGGCGTGGTGGCCAGCTGGTAGGCGCGCACCAGCGCGGCGGGCACGTCCTCGGCGCGCGCGGGCTCGTAGCTCCACTTCACGTACGGCTGCGGGAAGTTCGGCGCGTCGGTGGCACCGAGGAACGGCTCGCCGAACATCAGGCTGCGGGTCTGCTGGCCCGCCGTGATGATCATCGGCGTGCGGTTGCGGTAGGCGGTGAAGATCGCGCCGAGCGCGTGCCCCACCCCGCCCGCGGAGTGCAGGTTGACCAGCACCGGCTCGCGGCGCGCCTGCGCGAAACCGTCGGCCATCGCGACCACCGCGGACTCCTGCAGGCCGAGCACGTACCGGAAGTCGTCCGGCCAGCCGGTCAGGAACGGCACCTCGGTCGTGCCCGGGTTCCCGAACACGGTGGTCAACCCGAGTTCCCGCATCAGGGTCCGGGTGATGTTACGGACCGTGCGGTCCTCGCTGCGCATCGAAGCCTCCCTCATCATGCGAACAACCCCGCTCACCTGCGAGGTTGTCCCTGCAACGAGAACACATCAGCCAGGTCTGGACCAGATCGCGTTGGTCACTGGCCGGAATCGCGGGGGGCCGAACTGGGCTCTTCCCGCACGAGGTGTCCGAAACCACCTGGTGGTCCCGCACGAGGACCACCGGGTGGGACCTCTCAGGCGGACTTCCAGCAGATGGTCAGGGCAGGCTCGTTCCAGACCATGTAGTACTGGTCGGGATCGCCCTCGGCGCACTCGGGAGGACCGCTGGCGTTGTCGGCCACGGCGGTGATCCGGTGCTTGGCGTCCGGATCCGTGCACGGCACCTTGACCTGGAGCTCGGTCGGCGAATCGGTCCGGCAGTCGCCGACCGCGACGTCCGGCACGAGGCACAGCACGTAGTCGCCGGGCCTTTCCGCCGAGTCGTAGTCATCGCCGCAGCTGGCGCGCCCGTCGAGTTGCTTGGCGACCTTGAAGTCGGACTTCGACGTCCCGCAGGCCGCCGTTTCCCAGTCCGCGCGGGCCATGCTCGGGCTGGTGATGTCGACGCACTCGCCCACGGCGATGCCACCACCGTCGACGCTGCGCAGCAGCGCCAGGACCACGACGCCGACGATGCCGAGGCCCAACGTGCCCACCACGCCGAGGATCTTCTTCCCGACACCGCTCTTCTGCGGCGCAGGGCCACCCGGGTAGCCCTGCGGTGGCGGGCCGCCCGGGTAGCCCTGCGGCGGAATCTGTTGCTGCTGCGGATATCCCGGCGCCGGCACGGGCGGCTGCTGCGGATATCCCTGCGGTGGAACCGGTTGCTGCGGTTGCCCCCACTGCTGCTGAGGCGGTCGGCCCCACTGCGGTTGCTGCTGCGGATGCTGGCCGAACTGCGGTGGCTGAGTCACGGAAATCCCCCAGTGGATGAGCTGAAAACGGCGAAAAACTAGCGAATCCGCCGTTCCTGCGTGATCAGCTCGACCACATTGCAACGCAGCTCACGCCGAGGGGATCAGGCGCCCTTGACGTCGTTGAAGCAGAAGGTCTTCTCCGCGAAGTTGTAGTAGCCGTCGCCCTCGCCGCAGACCTGCGCCGGTTCGCCGCGCGGGGCGACCCTGGTGATCTGGTCCTTCGCCTCGGCGCAGTCGAGCTTCAGCGGGATCTGGTTGCTCGCCTCGTTATAAGGCGTGATGCAGTCGCCCGCCTCGACGTCGAGGACGATGCAGTAGGTCTTGCCGCCGGTGATGTTGCTGTAGTCGTCACCGCACACCGAGCGGTCGGTGCTGTTGGAGACCTTCACGACCTCGTAGTCGGAGTCGATCGAACCGCAGCTGGCCGGGGTCATCTCGCCGCCGCGCTCGTCGGCCAGGTCGATGCAGTCGCCCACCGTGATCGGGCCGGAGTCGACCTCGCTCTCGGTGGTCCGGCTCTGGGTGGGATCAGCGCCGGCCGGCGGCTTCGGGTTCGCCTGCGGACGGCTGTTGACGTTGATGATCATCACGACCACCAGCGTGACCACGCCGATCACCGCGACGCCGGCGCCGATCAGGCCGAGGATGAGCCCGGTGGACTTCTTCTTCGGCGGCTGCGGCGGCTGCGGCGGCTGACTCCCGGCGACGTGGCGCCAGAAGTCGTCGGACTCGTTGGGCGGCGGGTAACCACCGGTCGGATAGCCGCCGGTCGGGTACTGACCACTGGGGTACTGGTTCGAGTACGGCCCCGACTGCGATCCGTAAGGATCCGGCTGCTGTGGGTAGCTCACTGCTCCTCCGTATATTCGTTCACCCCGAGAAGGCTAACCGCCCGCCCGGACTTCGGTGCGCGATCGGCTGATATGGAAGCGTGCGCCACACCGGTCAGGAGCCTTCCCGATCAACAGCATGACCTGCCATTCCGCCTCCGGGAAGCCCGGGGTGCCCGCCCGCCGCCGGGCATCTCGGCGGCCGCTGGGCCGCTCCCGCTGGACACGGCGACCTGGTGTCCACTTCGGACGATCGGGTCGAGGTGCGCGGCAGCGGCTCGCCCCGGACAGCAACGGCGCCGAGGGCGTCGGGCCATCGCTGAGCAGGTGCGGTCGGCAGCGTGCCCCGGCGCACCGCGCGCTCGCCGCTCCGGCTCCACGCCGCCGACCGGGCAAGTACCCTCGTAGGTGTCGTGTGACCAGCGCACACGCCCCGCGCGGGCGTGTCGGCGAGGTCACTGATCGCCTGCGGACCCGAGGGAGCTCGCACCCGTGACCGACGGACCCCTGATCGTCCAGTCCGACAAGACGCTGCTGCTCGAAGTCGACCACGACCTGGCCGACGAGGCGCGCACCGCCATCGCCCCGTTCGCGGAGCTGGAACGCGCCCCGGAGCACGTGCACACCTACCGCATCACCCCGCTGGCGCTGTGGAACGCGCGCGCCGCCGGGCACGACGCGGAGCAGGTGGTCGACGGGCTGGTGCGCTTCTCGCGCTATCCGGTGCCGCAGCCGCTGCTGGTCGACATCGTCGAGACGATGGGCCGCTTCGGGCGGTTGCAGCTGGTCAACGACCCGGCGCACGGGCTGGTGCTGAAGTCCTTCGACCGGGCCGTGCTCGAGGAGATCCTGCGGAACAAGAAGATCACCCCGATGCTCGGCCAGCGCATCGACGACGACACCGTCGTGGTGCACCCCAGCGAGCGCGGGCGGCTCAAGCAGATGCTGCTCAAGGTCAGCTGGCCCGCCGAGGACCTGGCCGGTTACGTCGACGGCGAGGCGCACCCGATCAAGCTGGAGCAGAACGGCTGGGTGCTGCGCGACTACCAGGCGCAGGCGGTGCAGTCGTTCTGGGCGGGCGGCTCGGGCGTCGTGGTGCTGCCCTGCGGCGCGGGAAAGACGCTGGTCGGCGCGGCGGCCATGGCCGAGGCGCAGGCGACCACGCTGATCCTGGTCACCAACACGGTCGCGGGCAGGCAGTGGAAGCGGGAGCTGATCGAGCGGACCTCGCTGACCGAGGAGGAGATCGGCGAGTACTCCGGCGAGAAGAAGGAGATCCGGCCGGTCACCATCGCCACCTACCAGGTGATCACCCGCCGCTCCAAGGGCGAGTACAAGCACCTGGAGCTGTTCGACTCCCGCGACTGGGGCCTGGTCGTCTACGACGAGGTGCACCTGCTGCCCGCGCCGGTGTTCCGGATGACCGCCGACCTGCAGTCCCGGCGGCGCCTCGGGCTGACCGCCACGCTGGTGCGCGAGGACGGCCGCGAGGGCGACGTGTTCTCGCTGATCGGCCCGAAGCGCTACGACGCGCCGTGGAAGGACATCGAGGCGCAGGGCTGGATCGCCCCGGCCGACTGCGTCGAGGTGCGGGTGACGCTGACCGACAACGAGCGCCTGGAGTACGCCACGGCCGAGGCCGAGGAGCGCTACAAGCTGTGCTCCACGGCACGCACCAAGGCCCCGGTGGTCAAGGCGATCCTGGACCGGCACCCGGGCGAGCCGTCGCTGGTCATCGGCGCCTACCTGGACCAGCTGCACGACCTCGGCGCGGCGCTGGACGCGCCGATCGTGGAGGGCTCGACGAAGAACAAGGAGCGCGAGGCGCTGTTCGACGCCTTCCGCAACGGGGAGATCAACCGGCTGGTGGTCTCGAAGGTCGCGAACTTCTCCATCGACCTGCCGGAGGCCTCGGTGGCGGTGCAGGTGTCGGGCACCTTCGGGTCGCGGCAGGAGGAGGCGCAGCGGCTCGGCAGGCTGCTGCGGCCGAAGGCCGACGGCAAGCAGGCGCACTTCTACTCGGTGGTCTCGCGGGACACGCTGGACACCGATTACGCGGCGCACCGGCAGCGGTTCCTCGCCGAGCAGGGCTACGCGTACCGGATCGTCGACGCCGACGACCTGCTCGGTCCGCCGATCCCGGACGTCGGGTGAGGACAATTCCGGGACTTACCCGATCAGCTGTCACCCAAATGTGTCCACGCTGGGACCGGTAGCCGCTACGGTTGCGGTGGACGCACGCGAGCTGACCAGGCACGTCGGTCCAGATGCGCCGAACCGCGGAGCGCAGCGACGACCGGTGATACGCGGCTGACGGAACGCCTGGGGGAAGACGGGTGCGGGCGCGCACCGCAGGCAGGGACCATGGAGATCGGATGACCACCGAGCACGAACGCACCGCCCTCGGCGGCGCGCACCGGTTCGTCGGGCTCGCGGAGAACCTCGAACGCCACGCCGGGACGCCGACGGCGGCCGAACCCCCGAACGCGCGCGGCACCAACCGCGGCTACGGGCTCGTCTTCTTCAACCTGGAGAAGTACCACCTGACCACGGTGATCAGCAGCGGCCTGCGCTTCCAGCCGCTGGGCGCCGAACCGGCCCAGGAACTGGCCTGCACGGTCTACAAGGAGCAGGCCGAGGCCGCGCGGCACCTGGTCGACCTCACCGCCGAGGTGCTGGTGCAGCAGCGCACCTTCCTGGTGCCCGACCAGATCGTGCCGAACGAGGAGCCGCTGCTGCCGGGCACCGAGTTCCACGGCGTGCTGGCCAGCGGCCACCCGATGTTCGCGCCGGAGTTCACCAGGTTCACCGACCCGGACGGCGTCGAGCAGCTCCAGGTGTTCACCCTGCTCCCGGTGACGCTCGGCGAGCTGAACTACATCCTCGACAACGGGGTGACGGCGCTGCGCCAGCAGTGGGCCCGCTTCGAGGTCGACGTCTTCGACCTCGGACGCCCCAGCGTCGCTTGAGAGGCGGTCAGGCGCAGTCGTGGACGTCGCTGGCGCCGACGCGATCACCACGTCCGCAGCGCCGCCGCCCTGATCGATGATCAGCTCCTCGTCGTCGGCCGGACCGGCGCGATCCCGTCCATCTCCGGCACCGCGGGCAGCAGGCCGAGCGCCGCAACGGCGATGACCGCGCTGGTCGGAATCCCTCGCATCGCGCCCCCGATCCGGTCGCGGGCGGAGCTACCAGCGCGGCGATGGTGGTTCGGACTAATGCGTGAACCTTCATCGATGCATTTCCCGGCCCGCTGCTCCGCACGGGTGCAGCCCGGCACCGCGTCCCCTGGCACGCCGTGGCGGCGGCGGGGTGACAGGATCGGGGCCATGACGATCGACCTCGCGGAACTGGATGCGGTTCGGGTCTACGCGCTGCCGATGCGCAACAGGTTCCGCGGGGTGACGGTCCGGCGCGGAGTACTGCTCAGCGGCCCGGCCGGGTGGGGCGAGTTCTGCCCCTTCGAGGACTACGACGACGCCCAGTCGGTGCCGTGGCTGACGGCCGCGCTCGAGGCCTGCACCGATCCCTGGCCGGAGCCGGTGCGCACCAGCATCCCGGTGAACTGCACGGTTCCGGCGGTGTCGGCGGACAAGGCGCACGCGATCGTCGCGGCATCGGGTTGCCGCACGGCGAAGGTCAAGGTCGCCGAGCCCGGGCAGGCAGCGGGCGACGACGTCGAGCGCGTCGCCGCCGTGCGCGACGCGCTGGGCCCGGACGGCGCGATCCGCATCGACGCCAACGCCGCGTGGGACGTCGACACGGCCGTCGCCAGGATCCGCGAACTGGACCGGGCGGCCGGTGGTCTGGAATACGCCGAGCAGCCCTGCCCGACGGTGGACGAGCTCGCCGCCGTCCGCCGCCAGGTGGACGTGCGCATCGCGGCGGACGAGAGCATCCGCCGCGCCGAAGATCCGCTGCGCGTCGCGGTGGCCGGAGCCGCGGACGTGGCGATCATCAAGGCGACGCCGCTGGGCGGCGTGCGGCGCGCGCTGCAGGTGGCCGAGGCGTGCGGGCTGCCGTGCGTGGTGTCATCGGCGGTGGAGACGAGCATCGGCCTCGCCGCCCAGCTCGCCCTGGCCGGGGCCCTGCCGGAACTCCCGTTCGCCTGCGGCCTGGGCACGATGGCGCTCCTGGACGGCGACGTCGTCGCGAACTCCCTGCTCCCGGCGAACGGCCACCTCCCGGTGCTCCGCCGCCCCCCGGAACCGGACCCGGCCCTGGTAGCGGCGGCAACGCCCACAGCCGACGTCCAGCACTACTGGCTGGAACGCCTCACCCGCGTCAACGCCCTCCGCTGCGCCTGACGCGCCGGGAAAGCCGCGGCACCCTGGGCCACGTCGCCAACTCTGGCTCCGTTTCCGCTGGTAACAGCCCGTGAGTGCTTTGTGGTGCTATAGCCCCTCAAAGCACTCACGGGACCTGACCAGCGGAAACGGGACCGATGATGGTCTCGCGCAACGCCTCGGCCGCCGGGCGACGGGATCAGGCGCGACGACGACGGCGACGACGGACGAGGCGGAAGACGATGCCGAGAGCGACGACCGCGACCGCGAGCGGGGCGAGGCGCTTGAGGACCGGAGCCCCGGCCGTGCCGAGCAGGTCGATCGCGTCGTCCGACGCCGCGCCGCCTCCGGCGGTCGCTGCCTCCCGCCGCGAAGGCTCCGCCTTCGCCGGGCTCGCGGGCTCGCCCTGACCGCCTGCCGGCGTGACCCGCCAGCTCGGCTTCGCCGCGCCTGCGGCGCTCGAAGCCTTCGTCTCCTTCGCCTCCGCGGGCTTCGCCGCTGCGGCTTCGGCCTTCTCGGGCTCCGCCTCGGCTCCGCCGGGCTTCGCTTCGCCGGGCTTCGCCCCGGCTGCACCGGTCGGCTGCGCCGATCCGGCCGCCGGCTTGGCCTCGGCGGGGGCGCCTTCCTCGGTGAGCTGCTTGGCGAGGTTGGCCGCGAACTGGTTCAGGATCTTGCCGCCGACCTCGGAGATCAGGCCGCGGCCCAGCTGCGCGGGCTTGCCGGTGACCTTCAGGTCGGTGTCCACCGTGACCGCGGTGGTGTCGCCTTCGGACGTCAGCACCGCGGCCACCGTCGCCGCGGCGGTGCCGCTGCCGCGGGAGTCCTTGCCGCTGGCGTCGATCACCACGCGGCGGGCGTCCTCGTCGATCTCCTTGAAGGTGCCGGTTCCCTTGTAGAGCAGCGTCACCGGGCCGAGCTTGACCTTCACCGAGCCGGAGAACTCGTTGCCCTCGGCCTTGGTGAGGGTCGCGCCGGGCATGCACGGTGCGACCCGCTCCGGGTCGAGCAGCGCCTGCCAGGCCACCTCGACCGGCACCGGAACGCTGAACTGGTGCTGCATCTGCACGGGGAGTCCTCCTGGTTCGAACGAACTCGGCCCGGCGGGACGGGCCGTCCTCTCTGCTGAGGCATCAGCTTCCAGCTTCCCAGCCTCGGCGGCCGACCTCTACCCCGTTCGGATCATCGAGCGGCATCCATGATCACCACCACGACCCGGACCGGCCACGCATTCCACCGTCCTCACGACACCAACCCCACCCGACCGGGCGACCCAGTCGCACAACGCACACCCTCCGCAGGCCCCACCACCCGCCGTCAACTCACGCCCGTCACCACTTCCTGCGCAATTTCAATGGAAATCGGAGGTCTGATTTCCATTGAAATTGACTGCCACGTCGGCGTGTCGGCCAACGACACGCCGACGTGGCGCAACTTCCATTGAAATCAGCTCTTCGATTTCCATTGAAATTGCACAAGTCGTCTCCGGAGCTGGCGAGGTCTGCGCGGCCCGTCGGAGTGTCGGGGACCGGACGCACCGGGGGTGCGTCCGGGAGGGGACTTGGGACCACCACGACGTTCCTCGTCCGGGGCAAGAGGACCTCGCGGATCTAGGACTTCGACTCTCACTTCACAGCGGACTCCCGTCCTGGCCGCGGCTCCCCGCCGGGCAGCCGGGCCAAGCCAGACCAAGCCGGGCCGGGCAGGCGGGCTGGGACGGGGAGCCAAACCGGGGGACGGACAGCCAAGCCAAACCGAGCCAGCAGGCCAAGCCAGACCGAGCCAGGCAGCCAGACCGAGCCAGGCAGCCAGACCGAGCCAGGCAGCCGGGCCGGGGGCAGGCAGCCGGGCCGGGGGCAGGCAGCCGGGCCGGGGGCGGGCAGCCGGGCCGGGGGCGGGTCTTGACGGCCAAGCCGGGTGGCTTGGCCGTCAAGGCCGCGGGGTCAGCCGGAGGCTGCGGTGAGGACCGCTCTGCCGGTGAGGACTTCCGCGAGGTGCGAGCGGTAGTCGACGTCGGCGCTGGCGTCGGCCGTCGGGCTGGTGCCCTCCGTGGCGTGGCGGGCCGCCGCGCGGATCGCCTCCGGCGTGGCCGGTTGACCGACGAGGGCCTGCTCGACGCCGGTCGCGCGGATCGGCGTCGGGCCCATGTTGGTCAGGCCGATGCGGGCCTCGGCGATCTGCCCGTCGGCGACGCGCACCGCGGCCGCCACGCCGACGATCGACCACGCCTGGGCCACGCGGTTGAACTTCTCGTAGTGCGCGCGCCACCCGGTCCACTTCGGCACCCGCACCTCGACCAGCAGTTCGGCCGGTTCCAGCGCGGTGGTGAAGTAGTCGGTGAAGAACTCCGCGGCGGGCACGGTGCGCTGACCGGAGGGCCCGACCAGCACCATCTCCGCGTCCAGCGCCAGCGCCGGGGCGGGCAGGTCACCGGCCGGATCGGCGTGCGCGAGCGAGCCGCCGAAGGTGCCGCGGTGGCGCACCTGCGGGTCGGCGACCGTGCGGGTGGCCAGCGCGATCAGCTCGGCGTGCTGCCGCACCAGCGGATCCCGCAGCACGTCGTGGTGGGTCGTCATCGCGCCGATCACCAGCGCGTCGCCGTCCTCGCGGACTCCGCGCATGTCCTCGACGCGGCCGAGGTCGACCAGCAGCTGCGGGTCGGCCAGCCGCATCCGCAGCACCGGCAGCAGGCTCTGCCCACCGGCCAGCACCTTGGCCTCGTCGCCGAACTCGGCGAGCGCGGCCACCGCTTCCTCCACTGTGGAGGGAGCGACGTACTCGAACTGGGCGGGGATCACCGGGCACCTCCCTGGGGATTCACCGAACCGAGACCGCCACCGGCTTCCGGTGCGGTGGCACCGCTTTCACGCGCACCCGTCACGGCGCGCCACACCCGCTGCGGCGAGCACGGCATCTCCACGTCGTTGACGCCCATCGGTCGCAGCGCGTCGACCACCGCGTTCACCACCGCGGGCGTCGAGGCGATGGTGCCGGCCTCGCCGACTCCCTTGACGCCCAAGACGTTCGACGTCGCGCGGGTTTCGGTGCGGTCGGTGATGAACTCCGGCAGGTCGGCCGCCGAGGGCACCAGGTAGTCGGCCAGCGTGGCGGTGGTCAGGGTGCCGGTCTCGTCGTACACGGCCTCCTCGAACAGCGCCTGCGCGATGCCCTGCGCCAGCCCGCCGTGCACTTGGCCCTCCACGATCAGCGGGTTGATCACGGCGCCGATGTCGTCCACGCAGACGTACTTGCGGATCTTCACCATGCCGGTCTCGGTGTCCACTTCGGTCGCGCACAGGTGCGTGCCGTGCGGGAAGGAGAAGTTCTCCGGGTCGAAGGTGGCATCGGCGTCGAGGTTCGGCTCCACCCCGTCGGGCAGGTCGTGCGCGGCGAACGCGGCCAGCGCGACCTCGCCGAGCGCGGTGCCCCGGTCGGTGCCGCGCACACCGAAGCGGCCCGCGGTGAACTCCACGTCGTCCTCACCGCACTCCAGCAGGTGCGCGGCGATCTTCTTGGCCTTCTCCACGACCTTGTCGGCGGCCTGCACCACCGCCATGCCGCCCACCGCCAGCGACCGCGAACCGTAGGTGTCCAGGCCCTTCGGCGAGACCTGGGTGTCGCCGTGCAGCACCTCGACGTCCTCGAACGGCACGCCCAGCCGGTCGGCCACGATCTGGCTCCACGCCGTCTCGTGCCCCTGACCGTGCGGCGAGGTCCCGGTGACGACCTCCACCTTGCCGGTCGGCAGCACGCGGATCGACGCGTGCTCCCACCCGCCGGCGCCGTAGGACAGCGAACCGAGCACCCGCGACGGGGCCAGCCCGCACATCTCGGTGAACGTCGAGATGCCGATGCCCAGCTGCACCGGATCACCGCTGCGCCGACGCTCCTCCTGCTCCGCGCGCAGCGCCTCGTAGCCGAACAGCTCCATCGCCTTGTCGGTGGCGGCCTCGTAGTTGCCGGAGTCGTAGGTCAGCCCGGCGACCGTGTCGTACGGGAACTCCTCGTGCGCGATCCAGTTCTTGCGCCGCACCTCCATCGGGTCCACGCCGAGCTCGGCGGCCAGCTCGTCCATCATCCGCTCGATGGCGAAGGTCGCCTCCGGCCGCCCGGCGCCGCGGTAGGCGTCGGTGGGCGTCTTGTTGGTGAACACGTTGGTGCAGCTGAAGTGGTAGGCGGGGATCTTGTAGATCGAGTTGAACATGAACGCGCCGAGGATCGGGATGCCCGGCGTGACCAGGCGCAGGTAGGCGCCCATGTCGGCGAGCAGCTCGACCTTCAGCCCGGTGATCCGGCCGTCCCGGTCGGCCGCCATCGACAGCTTCTGCACCTGGTCGCGGCCGTGGTGCGCGGAAACCATCGTCTCGGAGCGGGATTCGGTCCACTTCACCGGTTTGCCGAGCTTGCGGGCCAGCACGAAGGCGATGAACTCCTCCGGCGTCACCTGCAGCTTGCCGCCGAAACCGCCGCCCACGTCCGGGGCGATGACCCGGATCTTCTGCTCCGGCACGCCCAGCGACATGGCCAGCATCAGCCGCAGGATGTGCGGCACCTGGGTGGCCGACCACATGGTGATCTGCTCGCCCGTCGGGTCGACGACCACCGAGCGCGGCTCCATGAAGGCGGGGATCAGCCGCTGCTGCCGGAAGGTCCGCTCGACGCGCACCTCCGCGCTGCGCAGCGCCTCCTCGACCGAGCCGCCGGTGCCCGCCTCCGCCGAGTCGAACGTCCAGGTGGCGTTGCGGTTGGTGCCCAGGTCCTCGTGCACCAGCGGGGAGTCCGCTTGCAGCGCGGATTCCATGTCCAGCACCACGGGCAGGTCGTCGTAGTCGACGTCGATGACGTCCAGCGCATCGCGCGCCTCGGCCGCGCTGCGGGCCGCGACGACCGCGACCGCCTCCCCGGCGAAGCGCACCTCGTCGACCGCGATCGGCGGCGCCACCGGCGCCTTCATGTCCTCGGTGATCGGCCACGCGCACGGCAGGCTGCCCTGCTCGTCGGCGAGATCGCGACCGGTGAACACCGCGACCACACCGGACATCCGGCGCGCGGCCGCGGTGTCGATCGACCTGATGCGGGCGTGCGCGACCGGGCTGCGCAGGACCGCCAGGTGCAGGGTGCCCGCGGGGTTGAGGTTGTCGGTCCAGCGGGTGCGGCCGGTGATCAGCCGCGCGTCCTCCTTGCGCTTTCGGGCGCGTCCCAGTTCGGGTTCCAGCACCGAGGTCATGACTGGCGGCCTCCCGTCACCTTCGGCTCGGCGTGCTCGTCGGCGGGCGTTCGCGGCGCCGGGGTGTCCTCGGTGTGCTCCATCTCCGGGCCGGCTCCGGGTCGCATGCGCTGCGCGGCGTCGGAGACCGCGCGGACGATGTTCTGGTACCCGGTGCAGCGGCAGAGGTTGCCCTCCATGCCCTCCCGGATCTGCTGGTCGTCGGGTTCGCGCACCTCGGCCAGCAGGTCGAGCGCCTGCATGATCATCCCGGGAGTGCAGAACCCGCACTGCAGGGCGTGGTTGTCGTGGAAGGCCTGCTGCAGCGGGTGCAGCCTGCCGTCCTGGGCGAGCCCTTCGACGGTGGTCACGTCGTGCCCGTCGGCCTGCACGGCGAGGACCGAGCACGACTTCACGCTGCGGCCGTCGAGGTGGACGGTGCACGCGCCGCAGTTGCTGGTGTCGCAACCGATGACGGTGCCCACCTTGCCTGCTCGTTCGCGGAGGTACTGGACGAGCAGCATGCGCGGCTCGACCTCATCGGTGTAGTGGGTGCCGTCTACGTTGACGGTGATGCGCGGCATTTGGGCGGCCTCCTCGGAGGGACTGGCCCGCGGTGCGCGGACGGTCGGGAACTCGGACTACTCCGCCTGGGTGACGGGCGTCACATCGATAGAGCCTGCTACGCCACACGGACCCGAGCAAGCGCGCAAAAGAATGGCCGTTCAGTCGCACCGAGTAGCCGTCAGGACCACCGCGGCGAGTCCTCTTCGGATGCGACCTCCCCGGCACCGCGGCGCGCACCCGGAAAAGCCGTTGAAAATCCCGGGAAATCCGCCCTATCGTCCGCTCCGGGAGGACAGTCGATGACGACACCGCAGGAATACGCGCACCATTCCCGCTACACCGATCCGGGCCGCTACGCGCCGCTGCTCGACCAGTTGCCAGCGGACGTCCGGCAGGTCGCGGAGGTGGTGCGCGGCCTCGTCGTGCACTACCGGGGCGAGGGCATCCCGTTCACCGGTGATCGGCTGGCCGAGGTCGACTCGCGCTGGACCGAGCGGCTGCTCGCCACCGATCAGCGCAGGTTCCCGCCGGACCTGGTCGCGCCGCGCCCGCTGGAGCAGCGGCTGGTCGGGTGCTGCCGGGACGCCGCCCTGCTGACCGTCGCGGCACTGCGCCACCACCGGATCCCGGCGCGCAGCCGCGTCGGGTTCGCCGCCTACTTCCACGAGGGCTTCCACGCCGACCACGTGATCGTCGAGCACTGGGACGGGCAGCGCTGGGTGTTCGCCGATCCCCAGCTCGACCAGGCGGACTGGCCGTTCGACGTCTGCGACATGCCCCGCTCGGACCCGGCGCCGTTCGTCACGGCGGCGCAGATCTGGACCGACCACCGGAGCGGGCGGATCGACGTGGAGCGCTGCGGTGTCGGCCCCGACCACCCGATGCGCGGCGCCTGGTTCGCGGGCAACTACGTGCTCCGCGAACTGGCGCACCGCCGCCGCGACGAACTCCTGCTCTGGGACTTCTGGGGCGCGATGACGACCACCGACGACGGCCTCGACCTGGACCTCGTCGACGAGATCGCCGCACTGCTGCTCGCCGCCGACAACGGCGACGAGGCCGCCGAACGCGAACTGGCCCACCGCTACGCCACCGACCCGAGGCTCAACCCGGGCGACCGCGTGCACTGCCAATCCCCCTCGGGCCTGGACGCCCTGGTCGCCCTCACCTGACCAGGCGTCACCCGGGCCGACGGCTGGTCAGGAGTGGTGGTGGATGGGGCCGTCCAAGTCGGCCAGGCGGACTCCGCGGCCTCCCCAGCGGAGGGCGATCAGCTCCGCCGCGATGGACACCGCCGTTTCCTCCGGGGTCCGGGCGCCCAGGTCGAGGCCGATCGGGGAGGACAGCTTGGTCAGCGCCTCCTCGGTGACGCCCTGCTCGCGGAGCCTGCGGAGGCGGTCGTCGTGGGTGCGGCGGGAGCCCATCGCGCCGACGTAGCCGAGGTTCAGGCGCAGTGCCTCCTCCAGCACCGGGACGTCGAACTTCGGGTCGTGGGTGAGGACCATGACCGCGGTGCGCTCGTCGACCCGGCCGGCCGCCGCCTCGGCCGCGAGGTAGCGGTGCGGCCAGTCCACGACCACGTCGTCGACGCCGGGGAACCTGCTGTGCGTGGCGAACACCGGGCGCGCGTCGCACACCGTCACGCGGTAGCCGAGGAAAGCACCCATCCGGGCCATCGCGGCGGCGAAGTCGATCGCGCCGAACACCAGCATCCGCGGCGGCGGCTCGAAGGAGTTCACGAACACCCGCAGGCCCTCACCGCGGCGCTGGCCTTCCGGCCCGTACTCGATCACGCCGCTGCGGCCGCTGGCCAGCATGCCGCGCGCGTCGTCGAGCACCGCGTCATCGATCCGCGCGGAGCCCAGGCCACCGCTGCTGCGGTCGCGCCAGACCAGCAGGTGCGCGCCGACCTTCGCCGAGTCCGGGTGCTCCACGACGGTCACGACCGCGACGGGCTCTTCGGTGCGCACCGATGCCGCGACCTCGTCCAGCTCGGGGAAGGTCTCGCGGTCGACCCGCTCCACGAAGACGTCCAGGATGCCGCCGCAGGTCAGGCCGACGGCGAACGCGTCGTCGTCGCTGACGCCGTAGCGGCGCAGCACCGGATCGGACCCGGTCAGCGTCGCGGTCGCCTCCTCGTAGACCGCGCCTTCGACGCAGCCGCCGGAAACGCTGCCGAAGGCCTCGCCCCCGCTGGTCACCAGCATCGACGCGCCCGGCGGCCGCGGGGCCGAGCGGAACGTCGCGACGACGGTGCCCAGCCCGATGGACTCGCCCGACTCCCACCGCTTGGTCAACTCGTCCAACACGTCACGCACAGCGCACCTCCGCTCTCCCCGCACCACTCGGATCCGCAATTTCAATTGAAATCGCGCACCTGATTTCCATTGAAGTTGCGTCGGACCTGAAACGTGCCGCTAGTTCTCGCACTTCGCGCCTCCAGCACCAGGTTGGGACAGCCGGCGGACCCAGGACCAGACGTCCTCCAGCGAACGCAGGCTGTGCCCGGCCACCATCCGGTCAACGTGCGGCATGGCCGCGACAATCCCGGATTGCACCGGTTGGTAGCCGTCGTGCCCGGCGTGCGGGTTCGCCCAGATCACCGCGCGCGCCAACCGCCGCAGCCGCCGCATCTGGTCGGCGAGCTCGGTGGCGTCACCGCGTTCCCAGCCGTCGGAGAACAGCACGACCACCGCTCCGCGCGCCACACCTCGCTGCCCCCACCGGTCCAGGAAGACCCGGAGCGTCTCGCCGAGCCTGGTGCCGCCGGAGAAGTCCGGCACCGCGCGGGAAGCCGCCAGGAGTGCGGCTTCCGGATCCCGCTGCCGCAACTGCCTGCTCACCCGCGTCATCCGCGTGCCGAGCGTGAAGACCTCGGTGCTGGCGGGCGCTCTCCGCACCACGACGTGGGCGAACCGCAGCAGCGCATCCGCGTAGGCGCTCATCGAGCCCGAGACGTCGACCAGCAGCACGACCCGTCGCGGTCGGCGGGAGCGGCGCTGCCTGCGCAGCCGCACCGGCTCGCCACCGGATCGCAGCATCTCGCGCAGGGTCGCGCGCGAGCTCAGCGCACCGCGCTTGCTCCCACGACGCCGGAGAGCTGGGCGCGTCGGCGGCTCCGGGCGCAGCACCGCGAGCATCCGCCGCAGGTGTTCGCGCTCCGGCACGCCGAGTTCGGAGAGGTCGCGGCGGCGCAGCACCTCGGCGTCGCTGGCCGCGGCGGCCAGCGGCCGATCCGCCTCGCCCTCGTCAGCGCCGCCGTCGGCGCTGGTCAGCGCAGCGATCTGCGCGGGCCGCGGGAGCGGTCGGCCCACCGGTTCGGCGGACGACTCGGCACTGCCGAACCAGGATTCGAAGGCCGCGTCGTAGCGCGGCAGGTCGTCGGGGTCGGAGCACAGCGTCAAGCGCCCCGCCCAGTAGACGGCGTCGCGGTCGAACCCGGCCTGCTCGACGGCGGCGAGGAAGGCCTGCACGCGCGTCGGGCCGCAGGCCATGCCGGAATGCCGCAGCGCACGCGCGAATCCGACCAGCCCGGTCACGGTGTGCATCCCGGCCCCCTTCCCGGATTCCTCAGCGCTCAGCGGTCAGCACGCCCGCTGCGCGGACGCGCTCGGCGTCCTCGCGGTACTTGAGCACCGCGCCCAGCGTCGTCGCAGCTGTCTCGGTGTCCAGCTCGTCCTGCCCGAGCGCCTGCAAGGCCTGCGCCCAGTCGAGCGCCTCGGCCACTCCTGGCGGCTTGAGCAGCTCCATCTGCCGCATCCGCTGCACGGTCGCGGCCACCTGCTCGGCCAGCCGCTCGTCCAGCCCCGGCAGCCGACGCCGCAGGATCGCCACCTCGCGCTCCAGGTCCGGGTGCTCCAGCCAGTGGTACAGGCAGCGCCGCTTCAAGGCGTCGTGCACCTCGCGGGTCCGGTTGGAGGTGAGGACGACGATCGGCGGCTGGACCGCCGACACCACGCCGAACTCCGGGATCGTCACCGCGTACTCCGACAGCACCTCCAGCAGGAAGGCCTCGAATTCGTCGTCGGCGCGGTCGATCTCGTCGACCAGCAGCACGCACGGCGACTCCTGCAACGCCCGCAACAAGGGCCGCGCGAGCAGGAACCTGCGGGTGTAGAGCGAGGATTCGGCGGACTCGGCGTCCAGCTCTCCCCCGGCGGCGGCTTCCAGGGTGCGCAGGTGCAGCAGCTGCCGCGGGAAGTCCCAGTCGTAGAGCGCCTGCGCCGCGTCGATGCCCTCGTGGCACTGCAACCGGATCAGGTCCACCCCGAGCGCGGTGGCCAGGGCCTGCGCCAGCGCGGTCTTGCCGGTGCCCGGCTCGCCCTCGCACAGCAGCGGGCGCCGCATCCGCATCGCCAGGAAGGCCGCCGTGGCGATGCCGTCGTCGGGCAGGTAACCGGTGTCGTCCAGCGCCTTGGCGACCTCGGCCGGGGAGTTCAGGTCGAACGCGTCATCCACCGCCATACCGCGAGCGTAGGCGACCGACCGCGGTCAGGGCGATCATCAGATCATCCGGCGAGCAGGTCCCGGACCGCGTCGGTGACTGTGCCAACCTCCAAGGCCGGGACCGCCTCGCCCCTCCCCAGGTACCGCCGGACCACGGCGCAGGGCAGGTCGACCACGGCCAGGAACACCCGGGACCGACCGGCCATACCGGATCGGCCGAGGCGCTCCGCCAAGCCGGTCAGGGCCTCGTCCACCTGCGCATTCGCCTTCGCCAGCTGCTCCCGGGCCGCATCCGGCCAGTCCGCCCTGCCGTAGGCGTCGGGACCGGCCAGCAGCACCTTCGCCTCGGCCGGATTCTCGCGGCACCACTCGATCACGTGGCGCGCGGTGGCGACGGCGGCTTCCAGCGGCGGCGCTTCGACGACGGCGAAGAAGCCGTCTTGGAACCGGGTGACGGTGCGCAGCCACAAGGCGGACAGCAGCGCGGCCCGGTCCGGGAAGCGGTGGTACACCGAGCCGCTCGGCGCACCCGCGGCTCGCGCGACCGCCGCCATGGTCACGCCGCGCGGACCGGACTCCGCGGCCAACGAGACAGCGGCGTCCAGGAGTCGGTCGGCGTCGTGCCGCGGAGGCCTGCCCATGTATTGGAGGATATGCTCTAATAGCGTTTTAGAGAGAACCGCCTAAAACGGGAGGGTTCGATGGCCGTTCGGAACGTGCACGTCCGGCACTTGCCGGTGGACGAGGACACCGCCGGAACGCTGATCGACTCGCTCGCCGGCCCGCACGACCGGCTGTGGCCGAGCCGGGAGTGGCCGCCGATGCGGTTCGACCGCCCGCTGGGCGTGGGCGCCGCGGGCGGCCACGGCCCGGTGCGCTACCGGATCACCGGCTACGCCCCCGGGCGCTGGATCCGGTTCCGCTTCACCGCTCCGCACGGCTTCGACGGGTTCCACGAGTTCGCCGTGCAGCGCGAAGACGGGCGCACCTCGCTGCACCACCTGTTGTCCATCCACGCCCGCGGGCCGGCCCGGATCACCTGGCGGGTGCTCTGGCGACCGCTGCACGACGCGCTGCTGGAGGACTGCCTGGACCGCGCCGAAGAGGCCACCACCGGCGCGGTGCGCGAGCCTGCTCGCTGGTCCTGGCGGGTGCGCCTGCTGCGCGCACTGGCGGAGCGGGGGTCGCCGATAGGATCACGACGGCTTCGGGAGGAGGCGCATGAGTCGGTTCAGCGGGTTTCCCGCGCACATCGAGAAGCACGTCGGCCGGGTTCGCGGTGCCGACAGCCGGGCCGCCAGCGGCCGTGAGCGCGCCTACCACCTGGTCTACTGCGACCACGCCGACGGCGCGCACGTCACGGTGCTGACCAGCGGCCTGCGCGAGCGCACCGCCGGCGCGCCGCTGCCGCAGGAGCTGGTGTGCACGCTGCGGACCGACCAGGAGCTGCACGCCCGGCACCTGACCGGCGTGATCGCCGAGCTGCTCACCGAGTCCAACAGCCGCGTCGGCTACGGCGCGCTGATCATGAACGACCGCGTCCTGCTGCCGGACTCGGAGATCGCCGGTGCCCTGGCCGCGCCGCACCCCTACCTCGGCGACGAGTTCGACGTCCTGCTCGACGCCAACGGCCAACCGGTCCTGCAGCTCATCACGCTCGTCCCGATCACCCGAGGCGAAGCGCAGCTGGTCGCCCGTTACGGCCGCGACGCGCTCTACGACCGCTGGGAGCAGACCGGCGCCGATCTCCTCGACATCCACCGCCCCTGCACCGCTTCCTGAAGGCCTGTCGGTGGTCGTGGCCCAAGCGGCTGCCGCTCGCAAAGGCGAGGACGGCTTCACCGACGGGGTGCCCGAGGAAGGTCAGGGCCGGATCAGGGATGGGTCGGGGTTGTTCCCGGACGTGCGGGGAGCTCCCGGAGCGGAGGATCCAGGTATGAGCGCAGAGATCCCCACCTCGACCGCCACCACCACCGAGACCTCGACCAACCGGAAGTTCCGCCGCAGCCGCGACGAGCGGATGATCGCCGGGCTGTGCGGTGGAGCCGCCAAGTCGCTGGGCGTGGACCCCACCATCGCCCGGGTCGCGCTGATCGCCGTCACGCTGTTCGGCTTCGGCTCCGGCATCCTGCTGTACCTGGCCTGCTGGCTGGTGGTCCCGGAGGAGTGAGCCGCGGTCAGCGCATGCCGGGCGCCTGCTCGATGAAGGTGTCCAGCACGCCGTCACCCACGTAGACCGGCCCCTGCGGGCGTACCTTGCCCGGTTCCGTCCGGATCTGCGCGGCCCGGGCCGCGAGCTGCTTGGCCTCGCTGAAGTGCCCGAACGTGCTGCCCTCGTCGCCGTCGGCCCGTGCCTGCAGCCCGTCCACCGTGGCCACCAGCGCCTGGCCCCACAGCTCGGTGGCGGCCAGCCACGGCTTGACGTCCTGGACGAACTCCGCTGGTGCTCCCGCGCCGATCCGCTCCGGCGCCTCCGCGATCGTCTGCGCGTACTCGCGCAGCTCCCGCACCGCGGTCGCGCGGTCGCCGCTCTGCCAACCGGCGCGGAACTGCTCGATCCGCCGGGACAGCTCCGGCGCCTGCGGCAACCACGGTCGCCCGCTGGGCAGCGGGCCCATGTGCTCCAGGTCGAAGAACGCCAGCAGCGCACCGGCCGTGGCCGGGTCGGCGACCAGCCCCGGCTCACCACCGGCGAGGCGCTTGCCCGCCAGGTAGTCGGCCGCCGCGCGCCAAGCCCGCTGCGCGTCGAAATCCTCGTTGTTCCAGAAGAAGTCGGCCGCGCCGAGCTCGACCACCTCGCTGGCCGTGGCCAGGTTCATCGGGTTCACCACGCCGCCGGTGAGCTGCTCGGTCAGCCCCGGCTCGCGCTTCTCGTACGGGCCGAGCAGCACGCGGCCGACCGAGCCGTCGAAGTCGTTGACCGGGTAGTTGTCCCACAGGAACAGCTTGCGGCCCCACACCTGCTCGGCCTGCTTCGCATCCGACACCGTGATCCGGCGCGGGATCACCCCGTCCCCGGTCCACATCACCAGCACGCGCGGGTCCAATGTGGACCGGATCTGCGACTTGTACGGCGAGTCCTCCACGTCGGAGTACTCGGTCGGCACGAACTGAAGCGGCGCCACGCCGGGATGGGTGTCGACGAACTCGCGCTGCACCCGGTTCAGCAGTTCCGCCTGCGCCCGCCCGGCCGCGTCCTGCGACGGGCGGCCGTACTTCGCCTGGTCCCCCGCGCAGTTCCAGCGCGTGTAGGAGATGTCGTCCAGCGGCACCGAGAAGTCGCGCACGCCCGAGTCGTAGACCGCCTGGAGCTTGGCCAGCAGGGCGCGGAAGTCCGATTCGTCGCTGTAGCAGATCGACGTGCCGGGCGAGAGCGCGAAGGTGAACTTCACGTGGTGCGCCGCGGCCTGGCCGATCAGCTGCTGCACCGCGGCGAACTCGTCCTGCGGGTACGGCTCGCGCCACTTCTCCCGGTGGTACGGGTCGTCCTTGGGCGCGTAGATGTAGGTGTTGAGCTTGACGTCGCCGTAGAAGGCGAGCTGGTCCATCCGCTGCTGGTGCGTCCACGGTGGACCGTAGAAGCCCTCGACGCTGCCGCGCAGCGGCATGTCCGGGTGGTCGATGATGCCGACGCCGGCGATCCGCCCCGGCGAAGCGAGCTGGCGGAGCGTCTGCGCGCCGTAGTACGCGCCCGCCGCGTCGGAAGCACCGATGACCAGCGCCGGGTCCGTTCCGCCGCGCCCGGCCAGCGCGTACCCCTCGGGCGGCAGCTTCGCCGGTGCGGCGAGGTCGAACCCGCCCAGTCCCTGCGCGATGGCCTGCGACCCCCGTGCGCCGATCTCGATGCGCAGCTCGGCGCCCTCGGCGGGCGGCTGCCCCTCCTCGCGCACCACGACGTCGCTCGCCCCTGCCATCCGCAGCACCTGCTCGACCAGCGCGCGGGTGGGCTGGTCGACCAGCTGGTCCACGACCACCTCGGCCTTGCCCCGCACCGCGATGTCGTCGCCGAGCCGCCGCATCTCCTTCGGCTGCGGAGTCACCTGCGGCAGCCCGGTCGCGGGCAGCGCCGGCGCGGGCGGCGGTGCGGTGGGCTCGGCAGGCTGCGGGGCGTTGGTGCATCCCGCCAGCACGGCGCACATCAGCGTCGCGACCGCTGCCGACCGCCGCCGGGCACTTCGACCGAACATGACCCCACCTCGCCTGGATTTCCCAACGCGTTCAAGGAGATCACACCGCGGTCTCGATCGCTGGCAGGCAGCGTCCAGCCCCACCCGAGCGCCTGAAACCCACCCCCTGACCCGGCCGTTTCCGCCAGATCCAACACGCCCCGGTGTGTCGTGCGGCCCGGTTCAGCCGGCGCGCACCGCCCCGGCCAGCCCGCTGATGATCCGCTCCAGCACGGGTCGCGGCGTGGCGAAGGTCAGCCGCGCGTGGCCACGGCCCTCCGCGCCGCAGGCCGCTCCGTCGGTGAGCGCGATTCGCGCCTTCTCCAGGAAGAAGTCGGCGGGGTGGTCGCCGAGGCCGAGCGCGCGGAAGTCCAGCCACGCGAGGTAGGTGCCCTCGGGAGGGCGGTAGCCGACCTCGGGCAGGTGTTCGGCCAGCAGCTCCGCCACCGCGCGCCGGTTGCCGTCCAGGTAGTCGAGCACGTCGGTCAGCCACGGTTCGCCCTCGGTGTAGGCGGCGGTCGTGGCCAGCACGCCGTGCGTGCTCGCGTCGAGCACCGCGAGACGGCCGCCGGCGGCCAGCGTCGCGGCGTCGGCGTCGTTGCTGACGATGAACTGCGCGCACTTCAGACCAGGCATGTTCCACGCCTTGGTCGCCGAAGTGGCGGTGACCGCGTGCCCGGCGGCCGTCTCGGACAGCGACGCGTAGGGCACGTGCTGCCGACCGGGGTAGACCAGCGGTCCGTGGATCTCGTCGGCGAACACCCGGCCGCCGTGGCGGTCGACCACCTCGCAGACCGCCATCAGCTCCGCCGCGGTGAACACCCGGCCGAGCGGGTTGTGCGGGTTGCACAGCACGAGCAGGTTGCCACCGGCCCGAAACGCCGCGTCCAGCGCGTCGAGGTCGTGGACGAATCGGTCGCCGTCGCGGACCATCGGCACCGTGATGACCTCGCGGCCGAGCTCGCCGGGCTCCACCAGGAACGGCATGTACCCGGGCGTCGGCATGATCACCGCGCTGCCCGGCCGGGAGAAGCGCTCGATCGCGATCGCCAGCGCCCAGTGCACGTCGGGGATCGCGGTGATCCACCCGGGATGCACGTGCCAGCCGTACCGCCGCGCCTGCCAGTCGGCGCAGGCCTGCGCCATCTCACCGGCGAGTCGCGGCGGCAGGTAGCCGAAGTTCATCGCCTCCACCGCTGCGCGCACCGCGCGCATGACCGGTGGCGCGGTGGGGAAGTCCATCTCCGCGACGAACGCGCCGATCGTGCCCGGCTCGTGCAGCGTCCACTTCAGGCTGCCGCGGGCGCGCAGCTCATCGACGGTGATCTCGTCGAACTCGTGTCCCATCCTGCCCTCCCGCGACGATCATCTGCCAGCCGCGAGCGGTGCGACACCGCCATGCCGGTCAGGAGTCGAGGAGTTCCCGCCAGGACCGGACGAGTTCGGCGAGCACCGGGCCGGACGAGCGGGCGCCGCTGCCGATGTGGAAGGCGCGCACGCCGGCTTCCCGCAGGACCGGGACGTGCTCCTGCCGGAGGCCGCCGCCGACGAGCAGCTCCACGCCGTCGGCATCCTGCGCGGCGGCGAGTTCCCGCAGGTGGGCAAGGCCCTGCGCGACACCGGAAGGGCCGCCGGCGGTCAGCACGGCATCCGGGCCGAGCGACACCGCCCGTGCCCACGCCGTCCGGTAATGGGCGGCGTGGTCCACAGCGCGGTGGAACGTCCACGGGCGACCGGCCAGCTCGGCGACCACCGCGCCGGTGGCGTCGGCGTCGACCTGGCCGCGCTCGTCCAGGAACCCGAGCACGAACTCCCGCGCCCCGGCGTCGAGCAGCTCGCCGACCCGCCGCCGCAGCAGGTCGACATCGGCACCGAACCCGGCCTGCTCGCGCACCATCACGCGCACCGGGAGGTCCGTGGCGGCGAGCACGCTGCGCACCACCGGCAGCTCGGGCGTCAGGCCGTCGGCGGCCAGGTCCCGGCACAGCTCGACCCGGTCCGCCCCGCCCGCCTGCGCGGCCTCGGCGTCGGCGGCGTCGAACGCGATGACTTCCAGCAACCCGCTCACATCGGAACGGTAGCCGCACCCACCGCGAACCGGCTCAGCGGTCCGACCCGCAGCGCGCGGACCGACCTCCGAGGTTCCGCCACCCGCACCGCCACGCAGAACGAGTCCGGAATCAACGCGAAGAGGGCCGCCCCCGCGAATGGGGACGGCCCTCTTCAGCTGCCTTGGGCAGGAATCACATCATGCCGCCCATGCCGCCCATCGGGTCGGCACCGGCCGCTGCGCCCGCGGACTCCTTCTCCGGCTTGTCCGCGACCACGGCTTCGGTGGTCAGGAACAGCGCGGCGATGGAGGCGGCGTTCTGCAGCGCCGAACGGGTGACCTTCGCCGGGTCGAGGACGCCGGCCTGGACCAGGTCCTCGTACTCGCCGGTCGCGGCGTTCAGGCCGTGGCCCGAGGTCAGGTTCTTGACCTTCTCCGCGACGACGCCGCCCTCGAGGCCGGCGTTGACGGCGATCTGCTTCAGCGGGGCCTCGACGGCGATCTTGACGCTGTTCGCGCCGGTCGCCTCGTCACCCTCCAGCTTCAGCCCGTCGAAGGCGGCCTGCGCGGCCTGCAGCAGCGCGACGCCACCACCGGCGACGATGCCCTCCTCGACGGCCGCCTTGGCGTTGCGGACCGCGTCCTCGATGCGGTGCTTGCGCTCCTTGAGCTCGACCTCGGTCGCCGCACCGGCCTTGATGACGGCCACGCCGCCAGCCAGCTTGGCCAGCCGCTCCTGCAGCTTCTCGCGGTCGTAGTCGGAGTCCGAGCGCTCGATCTCGGCGCGGATCTCGTTGACCCGCCCGGCGATCTGCTCGTCGTCACCGGCACCCTCGACGATGGTCGTCTCGTCCTTGGTGACGACCACCTTGCGGGCGCGGCCCAGCAGGTTCAGGTCGGCGTTCTCCAGCTTGAGGCCGACCTCTTCGCTGATGACCTGGCCGCCGGTCAGGATGGCCATGTCCTGCAGCATCGCCTTGCGGCGGTCGCCGAAGCCCGGGGCCTTGACGGCGACGGACTTGAACGTGCCGCGGATCTTGTTGACGACCAGGGTGGCCAGCGCCTCGCCCTCGACGTCCTCGGAGATGATCAGCAGCGGCTTGTTGGCCTGCATGACCTTCTCCAGCAGCGGGAGCAGGTCCTTGACGTTGGAGACCTTGGAGCTCAGCAGCAGGAGGTACGGGTCCTCCAGGACCGCCTCCATGCGCTCCGAGTCGGTCACGAAGTACGGCGAGATGTAGCCCTTGTCGAAGCGCATGCCCTCGGTGAGCTCGAGCTCGAGCCCGAAGGTGTTGCTCTCCTCGACGGTGATGACGCCTTCCTTGCCGACCTTGTCCATGGCCTCGGCGATGAGCTCGCCGATCTGGCGGTCGCCGGCCGAGATCGCGGCGGTGGCGGCGATCTGGTCCTTGGTCTCGATCTCCTTGGCGTTCTTGAGCAGCTGCTCGGCGATCGCCTCGGTGGCCTTCTCGATGCCCCGCTTCAGAGCGATCGGGTTGGCGCCGGCCGCGACGTTGCGCAGGCCCTCGCGAACCAGGGCCTGGGCCAGCACGGTGGCGGTGGTGGTGCCGTCGCCCGCGACGTCATCGGTCTTCTTCGCCACCTCCTTGACCAGCTCGGCCCCGATCTTCTCCCACGGGTCCTCGAGCTCGATCTCCTTGGCGATGGAGACGCCGTCGTTGGTGATAGTGGGGGCGCCCCACTTCTTCTCGAGCACAACGTTGCGGCCCTTCGGGCCGAGCGTCACCTTGACGGCGTCGGCGAGGGTGTTCATGCCGCGCTCAAGACCGCGGCGGGCGTCCTCGTCGAACGCGATCATCTTGGCCATTGCGGTGTGGTCCTCCACCTGTATGGACGCCGCGGAGGTGGGTACGCACCCCACGGCAAGACTCGTGCTCGGCCAGGCTCGGTGCCCGCGACGGACGACCGGCGGCGGTACCGTCGGGTGGTACCGCCGGAGACGGCCTCACCGTCCCGACCTGGCACTCAACCTTGCTGAGTGCCAATACCGTGTTTAGCACTCTCCCCTGCCGAGTGCAAGCGACGGGGTGTCGGGTCAGTCGCCCGTGGGGACCGTCGTGGGCAGGTCGTTGCTGTTGTACGACGAGGTTTCCGAGGTCGTCGAGGTGTCGGTGCTGCCGGAACCGCCGATCGAGCTGGCCATCACAATGAAGACCACCACGATGAGCACCAGCGCGACGCCGACCAGCGTCAGCACGATCCACTTCGTCGAACTGCTCGACGAGGTGGTCGCGAACGACGAGGAGCCCGCGGGCATCGGCGGGCGCAGCCGCACCGGGTCGTTGCTCGGCGGCGGCAGCGGGCGCGGCGGCTGCTGCGGGTACGGCGGCCGGTAGCCCTGCGCCGGGATCGGCTGGCTCGGCGGGTACTGCACCGGCTGCGGGCCGGGCATCGGCACGACCGGGCGCGGCTGCGGCGGGGCGTCGCCCGCGGCCTGCCCGAGCGCGGCGCGCGCGGCCGACACGAGGTCCTGGCAGTTGCTGAAGCGGTGGTCAGCCTTCTTGGCCATGCCACGGCGCAGCACCTCGTCGATGCCGGCGGGCAGCACCACCAGCGAGGTGACCGGCGGCGGTTCGGCGGCGAGGTGGCCCTGGATGACCTCCTGCACCTGCCCCTGGAACGGCGGGCGGCCGGTCAGGCAGGCGAAGAGCATGCAGGCCAGCGCGTACTGGTCGGTGCGGCCGTCCACCGGCTCGCCGCGCAGGTGCTCCGGCGCCGCGTAGGTGGGCGAGCCGAGGAAGTCGCCGCTGGAGGTGCGGTGGCCGGTCGCGCCGCGCCGGGTCAGCCCGAAGTCGGCCAGGTAGACGTGCTCGTGGACGGACTCGCGCGAGGTCACCAGCACGTTGGCCGGCTTCAGGTCGAGGTGCACCAGGCCGCGCTCGTGCAGCATGTCCAGCGCCTCGGAGATCTGCGAGAGCAGCTCCAGGGTGCGCTTCGGCGAGATCGGCCCGTCCTTGATCAGGCTCGCCAGGTCGGAGCCGTCGACCAGCCGCATCGCGATGAAGAGCATGCCGTCGACCTCACCGAAGTCGTACAGCGGCACGATGTTGGCGTGGTCGATCGCCGAGGTGTTGCGCGCCTCGTCGACGAAGCGCTCGCGGAACTCGGCATCACCGGTGATGTGCTCGCCCATGACTTTCAGGGCGACCTTGCGGCCGAGTCGGACATCGGTGGCGCGGTACATCACGCTCATACCACCGCGACCGAGCACTCCGTCGATCTTGTAGTGGCCGAGGCGCTTCCCGGTGAGGTCTTCCGACACGAGCAGCAGCGTAACGGGCCCAGATCACGCTCGTCTCACGGTTGGCGCAGCCGGTCGCGATCGGCTCCGGTGAGTCCCAGCACAGCGACCCGGCCCCGAAACCGGGAACCGGGCCGCGAGTCGTGCTCGATCAGACCTTGCGGACCCCGTCAGCCTGGGTGCGGCCGTCACGCCCCGCCTTCACCTCGAATTGCACCCGATCTCCTTCGGAAAGGGTGCGGAAACCCGACATGTCGATGGCGGAGTAATGGACGAACACATCAGATCCACCGTCCGTTGCGATGAATCCGTAGCCCTTCTCCGAGTTGAACCATTTGACCGTGCCGACCGCCACGGCGTCCTCCTCATGAAAAGTGATGCACGGCGCGAACGCCGCTGGAGCAACGGCCACACTACCCCCGAATTCGGGTCTCGTCGCGGGTTCGGCAATGCAACTTTTCCGTTAACGGCTGGGCCGAACGGGTGCCGCAACCGGACACCGTCCGTTATCCCGCCGCAATGTTCCCCCAACCGCACCAATCCATTCCGCCCAGAGCGAAAGCACCCGGCGGAGCGCAGCCTCGGACGGGCCGTCGACCTCGGAGTTCCGCTGATACCGCATCCGCACCCGCAGGTCGTGACCGCGCACTGCACCGGTTGGCGGAATGGCGCCTACCCGGCCTTTCCCGAACGGGTCAGGCACCGCATTCGGTTTTCGGTTCCGACTTTCGCCATCACCCGAACAGCCGATTGCGCCGGGCGCCCGGTTCGGTCAGGAGCGGGCTCCGAGACCATTTGCCTGGAGCCAGCTGACGAGTCCCCGCGGATTGCGCGTTTGAGTCAGGATCTGCCCCGGTCCGGCGAAATCGAAGACCAGGCCCTCGCCGCTCTTGAGCGACTGCATCGCGCCCTGGCTCATCTGCCGCAAACGGCTCTGCACCGTATCGGCATAAGCCACCACGTGACCGGTGTCGATCGTGACGTACTCACCGGGCTGCAGGGTCACCACGTCCAGCGCGCCGTAGCAGGAGACCACCATCGGGCCCTGCCCGGCGGCGTGCGTCATGAACCCGCCCTCGCCGCCGAAGAGGTTCTTGAACCCGCCCCACTGCGTGTCCAGCTGCACCGTGCTCGCCGAGGCCAGCCAGCAGCCCTTGGTGATGCACCAGCCGACCCGCCCGTCGAGTTCGAGCACGTTGAGGTCGCCGGGCAGGTTCGGCGCCACGTCCACCCAGCCGCCCTGCTGCGGCGCGGTGAAGGTGGACACGAAGAACGACTCGCCGCCCAGCGCGGCGCGGGCCAGCGATTTCAGGAAGCCGCCCTGAGCACGGGCGTCGACGGTGACCCCGTAGCTGGTCGCGAGCATCGCGCCGCTCTCGACCTGCACCGGTTCGCCCGGCGCCAGCATCAACCTGGCCACCCCGAAGGACGGCGTGTGGCGGGTCCGAACCTGCACGAATACCTCCCCGTGTTCGACGGCGCTCGGCTCGACCGGCGCCGCGCACGAGCCACCGGCCTGCGGTTCCCCGAACACGTGCGCCGCGATGACCGGACCGGTCCGAACGCGCTCGGACGAGTCTGCCACGGCAGGATCCGGTGTCGATTCACACGCCAGTGGCGACAGCGGGGGTGGTGATGGCCGATGATCGGGGCGTGCCGAACGGAACCGGAACACCCGATCTGACCGCGGTCGCCGATCACCAGGCGAAAGTCGCGGCGCTGCTGCAGCCGACCCCGGTGCTGGTCAAGCCGCTGGCGGACTGCCTGGGACACGCGCTGGCCGAGGACCTAGTCGCGCCGATCTCGCTGCCCCCGTTCGACAACTCCGCGATGGACGGTTACGCGGTCCGCTCGGTGGACCTGGTCGACGCGAGCCCGGAGCAGCCGGTGGAGCTCCCGGTCCAGGAGGACATCCCGGCCGGCCGGATCGACGTGCCGCCGCTGCAGCCCGGCACCGCGCACCGGATCATGACCGGCGCGCAGATGCCGCCGGGCGCGGACGCGGTGATCCCGGTGGAGCGCACCGACCGGGGCACCGAGCACGTGCGGGCGTTCGCCTCGGTGCAGCCGGGAGCGCACGTGCGCCGGGCGGGCGAGGACGTCACCGCGGGTTCGACGGTGCTCACCGCGGGCACCACGCTCGCGGCTGCTCAGCTCGGCGTCGCCGCGGCGATCGGCGCCGCGCAGCTGCCCGTGCACCGCCCGGTGCGGGTTCTCGTGCTCTCCACCGGTTCGGAGCTGGTCGAGCCCGGTACGGCGTTGCAGCCCGGGCAGATCTACGAGTCCAACGGCCTGATGCTCGCCGCCGCGGTGCGCGAGGCAGGGGGCGAGGCGACGCTGCTGCGGTTCGTGCCCGATGACGTCGACGCCTTCCACCGGGCGCTCGCCCCGCACCTGGCGAGCACCGACCTGCTGATCACCTCCGGCGGGGTGAGCGCTGGCGCGTACGAGGTGGTCAAGGACGCGCTGACCGGCGAGGGCGTCGAGTTCACCAAGGTCGCGATGCAACCGGGCATGCCGCAGGGCTGCGGGCGCTACCGGGGCGGGATGGCCGTGGTGACGCTGCCGGGCAACCCGGTCAGCTCGATGGTGTCGTTCGAGGTCTTCGTGCGCCCCGCGCTGCTCGCCGCGGCCGGGCACCGGACGACGCGGCGGCCGGTGCGCCGGGCCGTGCTGACCGAACCGCTCACCGCGCCCACCGACCGGCGGCAGTACCGGCGCGGCCGGTTCGACCCGGCCACCGGCACCGTCGGACTGCAGGGCGCGCCCGGTTCGCACCTGCTCGCCGGGCTCGCGCAGGCGAACTGCCTGCTGGAAATCCCCGAGGACGTCACCGAACTCGCTGCGGAGTCCACAGTGGACGTGATGCTGCTGGATTGACGGATCCGGCAACGTCGCGAAGACTGCACCACCGTCCCGCCCACCCCTCCGGAGTTCTGCACGTGCGTGGCCCCTGGCGCGCCGCCCTAGCACTGGCGCTGCACATCGCCTTCTTCGTCGCCCCGATCGCACTGGTCCTCGGCCTGCTCTCGATCGCTGTCGTCACCTTCCGCTACGACCGGACCAGCGGGCTCAAAGCCGCCGCGGCGGCGCTGGTCGTCGGCGCCCTGTTCGCGGTCGGCCTGCGCGCCGTGCTGCGCTCGCGGGTACGAGCCCGCGGCGTACTGCTGGACCGCGCGGAGCAACCCCAGCTGTGGCGGATGGCGAACTCCATCGCCGCCTCGGCCGAAGCCCCCGAGCCCGACGAGATCCGGATCACCTCCGAGCCGGTGGTGCTCGTCCGCGAGGACACCGCGCTGCTCGGCCTGCGCATCCGCACCCGGTACCTGGAGCTCGGGCTGCCGCTGCTGGCGGCGCTCAACGTCAGCGAGCTGCGGGCCGCGATGGCCCGCGAGATCGGCCGCCTGACCGGGCGAAACCGGCTCACCGTGCTCGCCTACCGCACGTCGGCCAGCGTCGAGCGCACCGCGGCCGGGCTCACCGGCGGGCCGACCAAGTGGCTGTTCAACGGGTACGCGCGGGCCTTCACCGCGGTCGCCGCCACCACCGCGCAAGACCTGGAGCTGGCCGCCGACGCGGTCGCCGTCCGGGAGGCCGGGACCCGCACCGCGGTGCTCGCGCTGCGCAAGGCGGTGGCCGTCGAGATCGGCTGGCGGGAGTACGCCGAGGAGTACCTGAGCATGGCCACCGCGATCGGCCACGCCCCGGACGTGCTGGTGGGCTTCCGCAACTTCATGGCCCACCCGGCGCGCAAGCCGCGGCTGGCCGAACGCGCCAAGCAGACCATCGCCGAGGAGCCGCGCACCCGCAGGCGCATCGAGGCGATGAAGCGGATCAAGACCGGCGACCGCGAGATCGACGAGCGGCCCGCGTTCGCCGTGCTGAAGAACCCGCGCAAGAGCGTGCCCGCGCTGGAGGATCGGCTGCTGGTCGACGGCCTCGACCAGCGGCTGCCGTGGCCGGAGCTGGCGCAGCGGGCCGGTGCCGCGCACGTCGCCGAGCAGGCCGCGCTGCTCAGCTCCGCGGTGGAGCAGAGCGGGCTGCCGATCGAGCCGTCCATCGCCGGAGTGCTGGCGGCCATCCACCGCGGCCAGGGCCGCGACCTGATCAACCCGGTGCTCAACCCCGGGCTGAGCCCGGAGCTCATCGACCAGGCCGCCGAGGACACCCTGGTCGAGCTGCTCGGCTGCGTCGTGGTGGACGCGCTGGTCTGCGCGCGCCGCGCGCACCACGAGCTGGACTGGGGCGGTCCGCCGCTGGTCCGGCTGGCCAACGGCCAACCGCTGGACGCCGACCGGCTGGTGCGGCCCGCGGTGGTCGACCCCCGGCTGATCCCCGGCCTGCACCGCGCGCTGGTCAACCTGGGCGTGCCGCTGAACCACGCGCGCCGCCCGGCGGCCGAGCCGGAGCCGGAGCTGGCCGGCATCGTCAGCCCGGTGCAGTGCGCGGGCAGCAGCTACGACCTGTTGGTCACCGACCGCGGGCTGGTGCTGCTGCCGAGCTCGGCGAGCACCACCAAGCGGCTGCTGGCCGGCACCCTGGCCCGGTTCCGCGAGGCGGAGCTGGAGCAGCTCGGCGAGCTGGCCGCGACGCCGATCGGCGAGCTCCGCGAGCGCTCCGGCGCGCAGTGGGTGGACAGCCGCGACGTGGCCAGCGCCCGGCTCGACCAGGACCGCGCGGGCTGGTCGCTGTCGCTGGAGCTGTACCTCGACGAGTACGCGGTGTCCGACCTGGACGACGGCTTGGTGCGCGGCGACGAGGACGGTTCCTCCGAGCTGGTGCTGCGCAGCAGCGCCGACGGAGTGGAGCACGGCGACCCGTACCGGGGGCTCGGCGAGCTGATGGGCGCGCGAATGAACGTCGAAGAACCGCTTGCCGCTATCGAGTGATCTCGGACCGCAAGTTGATCACTCCCAGTCATGTAACGGGCCGCGAGTATCCTCCGAAAGCGGCTACGGAGTTTGTGTGACGTCAATTACACTGAAACCCGCGTAACGAACAGTCGCGCAGACGCATCTACTAGACGTCCGCTCAACACCACTGCTTGCCCGGTGGGCGGCGGACATTTCGAGGGCCGTGCGCCGTCGGGGGGCGCACGGACCCGCGCGAGCAGGGGCCGTTCGGCGACTACGGGGAGCCGCCGAACGGTCCCTGTTTCTTGTTCTCACCCCGTCGGGTGACTTCGGGATCAACCCAGCGGTACCATTCCACCGCGCCATATGCGCAGGTCAGCTTGGCTGTTCTTGATCAACTACGCCCCCTGGCGTCGGTTGGCCCGAGGCGTCCGAGATGCTGTACCGACCACGGCACCGGCCACCGGACCCGAACACCTGCGGGACCGGTGACCGCGCGGCCGCACCAAGGACCCGCCGACGCAGGGGCGAAGCACCTCGATGAGCACCGCGAAAGAACCGAAGAAGAGCCCGCTGGCCCACCTCGCCGGCCTGGCCCGCGACACCATCCCGCCGATGCACCCGGCCGGCCGTCCGTTCGTGCTCGGCGCCGCCGCCGCGACCCTCCTGCTGCGCCGCATCTGGCGCCCCGCCGGCGTGCTCGGCGGCGTGCTGACCGCCTGGTGCGCGTGGTTCTTCCGCGAACCGGCGCGCACCACGCCCAGCCGCGAAGGCCTCGCGGTGGCCCCGGCCGACGGCACGATCTCGCACATCGAGCCCGCCGTGCCGCCCGCCGAACTCGGCCTCGGCGACGAGCGGATGATCCGGATCAGCGCGTTCCTGACCATCTTCGACGTGCACGTCCAGCGCATCCCGCTGGCCGGGCGGATCGAGACCATCGCCTACCGGCCGGGCAAGTTCCTCTCCGCCGACCTGGACAAGGCCAGCGAGGACAACGAGCGCAACTCGATGGTCATCCGCGGCGCGGACGGCACCCGGGTGGCCGTGGTGCAGATCGCGGGCCTGGTGGCCCGGCGCATCGTCTGCTCGGTCGCCGAGGGCGACGTGCTGCCCGCGGGCAGCACCTACGGGCTGATCCGCTTCGGCTCCCGCGTGGACCTCTACGTGCCCGCGGGCAGCCGCATCCTGGTCGAGCCCGGCCAGCGCACCATCGGCGGCGAGACGCCGCTCGCCGAGCTGCCCCAGGGCGACTCATGAGCATGCGGACCACTCCCGGCGTCCGGCTGCTGCCCAACGCGATCACCGTGTTGGCGATGTGCGCCGGGCTGTCCGCGGTCCAGTTCGCGCTCACCGGCAACCTGCCCGGCGCCATCGGGTCCATCGCGGTCGCCGCGGTGCTCGACGGCCTCGACGGGCGGATCGCCCGCCTGCTCGACGCCACCTCCAAGATGGGCGCCGAGCTGGACTCGCTGTCCGACGCGATGTCCTTCGGCGTCGCCCCGGCGCTGACGCTCTACGCCTGGCAGCTGCAGGACAACCGGCTCGGCTGGGTGGCCTCGCTGATCTTCGTGGCGTGCATGGTGCTGCGCCTGGCGCGGTTCAACACGCTGCTGGAGGACGCCGACCAGCCGCCGTACGCCAAGGAGTTCTTCGTCGGGGTGCCCGCCCCGGCGGCCGGACTGCTCGCGCTGCTGCCGCTCATCATCACCGCGCACTTCGGCCACCCGGGCTGGTGGGCGGACCAGACCGTGGTGATGATCTGGATGGTGCTGATCGCCGCGCTCGCCGTCAGCCGGGTCCCCACGCTGTCGCTGAAGACCGTCAAGGTGCCGCCGCGACTGGTCGCGCCGCTGCTGGTGCTGGTGGCGCTGCTGGCCGCCGCGATCATCATGTTCCCGCTGATCTCGCTGGCCATCGCCATGGTGATCTACCTGCTGCACGTGCCCTACGCGGTCTACCGGCACAACTGGCTGGCCAACCACCCGGAGGCGTGGGAAGCGCCGCCGCGCGAGCGACGGGCGATCCGCCGCCGCACCGGTCTCCGCCCGCCCCTGCGCCGCAGCGTGGCGGGCGCGGCGCGGCGCGTGCGACGCCGCTACAGCCACCCGAACGGCCCCCGCCGCAGCTGGCGCCGCCTGGAGCTCCGCCGCGACCGCAACGACACCAACCGCTGAACCAACCTCCCGTCGCCCTGGGCGACGCGATTTCAATTGAAGTTGGACACACGACTTCAATTGAAATCGCAGAACGCTGATGGGGCGGTGGAGCGCGGTTAAGCTCGCGGCGTGTCGTCGATAACGCTGACCGCTCGGGTTTCTCCCTCCGCCAAAGACGCTCGGCGCGGGGTGGTGCGGTTGCACCCCGAAGTGCTCGATGCGCTGGGGCTGCGGCCGTGGAACGCCGTGCAGCTCACCGGGGCGCGGGTGACCGTGGCGCTCGCCGCCGCTGCCGAGGCCGGCAGCCCCACCGGCGTGGTGCTGCTCGACGACGTCGCGCTGATGAACCTCGGGCTGGCCGAAGGAGCCGAGGTCGGCATCGCTCCGGTGCAGGTCAGCGCGGCCCAGCGGGTGGTCATCGCCGGTTCGCGGATCGCGCGGGCCACCGTCGCTCCCGAGACGCTGCGGCTGGCGCTGACCGGCAAGGTCTTCGGCACCGGCGACTCGGTCTCGCTGCTGCCGCAGGACGTGGCGCCCACGACCACCGGCAACGCCGTCGAGGTGCGCCGCAAGCTGTCCACCGCCATCGGCGTGACCTGGACCAACGAGCTGATCACCATCGCGGCCACCGAACCGGCGGGCGCGGTCGCCGTGCGTCCGTCCACAGTGGTCGAATGGCGGGACGGCGGCAGCCCGGAGCCCGCCGCCGCACCGGTCGCAGCGCCACCGGCACCGGTGGAGCAACCGAGCGAGCCGGTGGTCCCGGTCGCCGACCTGGTCGGTTCTCGCGACACCGCCAAGCGGCTCGGCGAGTGGCTGCGCCTGGCCTTCGACCAGCCGGACCTGCTGCGCCGACTCGGCGCCGAACCGCACCTGGGCGTGCTGCTCAGCGGGCCGTCCGGGGTCGGCAAGGCGACGCTGGCCCGCGCGGTCACCGCCGACATCGGCGCCGAGCTGGTCGAGCTGTCCGCGCCGAGCGTCGCGGCGCTCGAACCGGGTGCCGCCGCGAAGAGGCTGCAAGACGCGATCAACCGCGCCACCAGCGCCCAGGGCAACCGCGTGCTGCTGCTGACCGACGTGGAGAGCCTGCTGCCGGGCACCGAGCCGCCGCCGCTGGCCACCGTGGCGCTGGACGCGATCCGCGCCGCGATCGGCTCCGACCGGCTCGCCGTGGTCGTCACCAGCTCCCAGCCGCAGTCCATCGACCCCCGGCTGCGCGAACCGGGTCTGGTCGACCGGGAGCTCACGCTCGGCCTCCCGGACGACACCACCCGCACCGACCTGCTGCGGGTGCTGCTGCGCAACGCGCCGCTGGCCGACGACGTGCAGCTGTCCGAGATCGCCGAGCGCGCCCCGGGATTCGTCGTCGCCGACCTCGTCGCGCTGTGCCGGGAGGCCGCCGTCGGAGCCGCCCTGCGGCACCAGGACGACACCGCCGATCCGCGCATCCGCCAGCAGGACCTGGTCGACGCGCTGGCCTCGGTGCGGCCGATCTCGATGTCCACATCGGACAACCTGCAGACCGGCGGGCTGACGCTGGACGACGTCGGCGACATGACCGAGGTGAAGCAGTCGCTCACCGAGACGGTGCTCTGGCCGCTGCAGTACCCGGACTCGTTCACCCGGCTCGGCGTGGAGCCGCCGCGCGGCGTGCTGCTGTACGGGCCGCCGGGCTGCGGCAAGACGTTCCTGGTCCGCGCGCTGGCGGGCAGCGGACGGCTGAACGTGCTGGCCGTCAAGGGCGCGGAGCTGATGGACAAGTGGGTCGGCGAGTCCGAACGCGCCGTCCGCGAGCTGTTCCTGCGCGCCGCCAACGCCGCTCCGGCACTGGTGTTCCTCGACGAGGTGGACGCGCTGGCGCCCCGCCGCGGCCAGTCCTCGGACTCCGGCGTGGCCGACCGCGTGGTGGCCGCGCTGCTGACCGAGCTCGACGGCGTGGAGCCGATGCGCGACGTGGTGGTGCTCGGCGCGACGAACCGCCCGGAGCTGGTCGACCCGGCCCTGCTGCGCCCCGGCCGCCTGGAGCGCCTGGTCTACGTGCCGCCGCCGGACGCGGAAGCGCGCGAGGCGATCCTGCGAGCCGCGGCGAAGAACACCCCGCTGGCGTCCGATGTGGACATCCCGGCCCTGGCGGCCGACCTGGACGGCTACTCGGCGGCCGACTGCGCAGCCCTGATCCGGGAAGCGGCCCTCACGGCGATGCGCGAATCCCTCTCCGCGGCCGAGGTCTCGGCGACCCACCTCACCGCGGCCCGCCGAGCGGTCCGCCCCTCCCTGGACCCGGCCCAACTCGCGTCCCTGGAGTCCTACGCCCACTCCCACCGCCCCTGACCGTCACCCGGGCCCGCGCCGATTTCGCACGAAATTGACGCGGGCCCGGTGCCGTGGGCTGCCCGATCGGGTTACTTGGCGTCGACGGGGCCCTTGTAGTCGTTGGTGATGATGGCGATCAGGCCCGGGGTCGCGTCCTGGATGCCGTCGAAGCGCGGTTCGACGCGGGCGCCGAAGCGGGCCGCGAGCTGCTTGGCCTGGGCCTCCTCCGGGGTGCCCGGGCGGAAGTAGACCGTCGTCGTCGGGATGAGGCCCGCCGAGTAGTTGCCCACCTCCGGCACGTCGTAGCCGTTGCGGCGGAAGTCCTCCGCGGCGCGGTGCGCAAGCCCGCTGATCGTGCTGTTGTTGTAGACCCGCACCACGACCACCTCGGCCTGCTGGCCGGAACCGCCGGGCGAGTCGGGTCGCTGCTGCGGCGGCGGCACCTGCTGGCTGCTCTGGTCCTCCGGGGAGGGCAGCGGCGCGGGCGGGTTCTCGGGCTGCTGGGCCGGCTCGGTGGCGGGCGGCGGCGGGGGCTGCTGCACCAGCGACGACTTCGCCGGGTAGTTCCCCGGTTCGGGGGGCAGCGGTTGGGCGGAGTTCGGCGCGTCGCCGCCGGAGACCAGCGTGGCGATGCCGATGGCGCCCGCGATCACACCGGCCCCGATCAGCCCGAAGCCGATGAGCTTGGCCTTGGCGGGTCCGGCGGATTCCCCTGAAGTCATCAGTGCAACTCGATTCCCAGTCGTTGAGCGGCCCGTTCGCGCTGCCGCGCCGCCCGTGCCTTGCGCAGCCGTTTGATCAGCATAGGGTCAGCCCGAAAAGCCGCAGGACTGTCCAGCAGCGCGTTCAGCACCTGGTAGTAGCGCGACGGAGACATGTCGAACAGCTCCCGGATCGCCTGCTCCTTCGCACCCGAGCGCTTCCACCACTGCGACTCGAACGCCAGCACACCGCGCTCCCGGTTCGTGAGCTCGCCGGACGGCTCCGGCACCGGCTCCGGCACCGGCTCCGGTGCGGGCGCCGGCTCCGCCACCGGCTCGGCCACCGGCTCGACAGCCCGCAACCGCCGCCCCTCCGGCGTTGCGCGCTGATCCTGCCCGCGCGCCAGCTGCTCGCACTGGCGAGCGATCTCCTGCGCGGTCAGCATTTGGGCGGCGTCCATCCGACTCCTCGCCTCGCGATCCGGGCCTGCGGCGCGTTCGCGGAATCACACGGCTGTGATTCCCCCCTTGATTACACCATGCCCACCGATCACGGGTGCGCGGATCACACCGCTGGGCTACTGGAAAAGAGCACCCCGGGACCGGTGGACGGCGTTACCGATAAAGTCGCGGCCATGGCTGTTCACCCGATCTGCGTCTTCGGCGACCCGGTGCTGCACAACCCCACGCGCCCGGTGGAGCACTTCGACGACGAACTGCGCACCCTCGTCGAGGACATGTTCGAGACGATGGCCGCGGCGAACGGCGTCGGGCTGGCGGCCAACCAGATCGGTGTGAACCTGCGGCTGTTCGTCTACGACTGCCCCGACGACGAGGGCGTCCAGCACCGCGGCGTGGTGGTGAACCCGCAGCTGACGACTTCGGAGATCCCGGAGGGGATGCCGGACCCGGACGAGGACTGGGAGGGCTGCCTGTCGGTGCCCGGCGAGTCCTACCCGACCGGCCGGGCGAGCTGGGCGAAGGTCACCGGGTCCGATGTGGACGGAAAGCCGATCGAGGTGGAGGGCACCGGGTTCTTCGCGCGCTGCCTGCAGCACGAGACCGACCACCTGGACGGCTACGTCTACCTGGACCGCCTGGTGGGCAGGCACAAGCGCGCCTCGAAGAAGATGATCAAGCGCAACGGCTGGGGCGTGCCGGGCCTGACCTGGGACCCGGCCGAGCACGGAGACCCCTTCGCCGACGACGAGGACTGATCAGAAGTCCGCTGTGCCCAAGGGCTGGCGCCGAACAGGAGTCCTCGGTGGCCAAGGCAGTGGCGCCGAACAGAAGCCCATGGTGACCCAGAGAACGGCGCCGAACCTCACGCGATTTCGATTGAAATTGGCTGCGTCCCCAACCGCAGGGTTCGTCGAGAACGTCGCCGATTTCGGTTGAAATCGCTGCACCACGCAAAGCGACCGCCTACCGCAGTGAACCCGACCCGGCCCCGAACCCGACGACACCCATCGATGACGAGGTATCCCCGGTATCACCACTGAGCCTTCGGCGGTGATACCGGTCGAACCCTGCGAGACGCAGTGCGGCGGCGTACGGGGATACGTCGGGTTCAAAGCGGCACGTGGTCACCTTGAGGTGTGCAGCGATTTCAATCGAAATTGCCGACGCCCCGAGGAAACCTGCAGTGCGCAGTCAGGCAATTTCAATGGAAATCGCGTGAGGTCCACCGCCCCTCGCCAGGTGTCCCGATCGGGTTGTGGTCGCACACGCCCCACCGTCACCACCGTTCGCGGTCACTACGTGCGCGCAAGGTGATCTGTTCCGATGGCCCGCATTCCCCCTGTTCAGGGCACCGTGCTCGGGCATCGGGGTGAACGGGGGTTGGCAGTCCGCAGGGGTGCGGCTAGCCTCGGGCAGCGACAAACGAACACCGCGGGAGCTCGCACCGAGAGCGGGCTGAGAGGGCGGCTGGAGAATTCCGGGGCCGCCGACCGCATGAACCTGACCGGGTAATGCCGGCGTAGGGAGTGGATTGGCAGTGGCCGACGTGCGTCCGAACGCGTCCGAGAACGGCAGCGAGATCACCACCGGGGCCATCAGCGGCTCGCGAAAGGTGTTCCGCAGCACCGAATCCGGCCTGCAAGTGCCATTCCGCCGCATCGAGCTCACCAACGGCGAGCACCTCGACGTGTACGACACCTCCGGGCCGTACACCGATGAGAACGCCACCGTGGACGTCCACAGCGGACTCCACCGGATGCGAGCGGGCTGGACCGACGGGCGGGAGCACCGGACCCAGCTGGGCTGGGCGAAGTCCGGCGTCATCACGCGGGAGATGGAGTTCATCGCCGCGCGGGAGGGCGTCTCCCCCGAGTTCGTCCGGGACGAGGTGGCCAGCGGCCGGGCGGTGATCCCGGCCAACCGGTGCCACCCGGAGAGCGAACCGATGATCATCGGGAAGAACTTCCTGGTGAAGGTCAACGCCAACATCGGCAACTCCGCGGTGACCTCCTCGGTCGAGGAGGAGGTGGAGAAGATGGTGTGGGCGACCCGCTGGGGCGCCGACACCGTGATGGACCTGTCCACCGGCAAGCGCATCCACGAGACCCGCGAGCGGATCCTGCGCAACTCGCCGGTGCCGATCGGCACCGTGCCGATCTACCAGGCGCTGGAGAAGGTCAACGGGGATCCGGCCGCGCTGACCTGGGAGATCTACCGGGACACCGTGATCGAGCAGTGCGAGCAGGGCGTGGACTACATGACCGTGCACGCCGGCGTGCTGCTGCGCTACGTGCCGCTGACCGCCCAGCGCGTCACCGGCATCGTCTCCCGCGGTGGCTCGATCATGGCCGCCTGGTGCCTGGCGCACCACCAGGAGAGCTTCCTGTACACGCACTTCAGCGAGCTGTGCGAGATCCTGCGCGACTACGACGTCACGTTCTCGCTCGGCGACGGCCTGCGGCCCGGCTCCATCGCCGACGCCAACGACCGCGCGCAGTTCGCCGAGCTGGAGACCCTCGGCGAGCTGACGCACATCGCCCGCGCGCTCGACGTGCAGGTGATGATCGAGGGCCCCGGCCACGTGCCGATGCACAAGATCGCCGAGAACGTTCGGCTGGAGGAGGAGTTGTGCGGTGAGGCGCCGTTCTACACCCTCGGGCCGCTGACCACCGACATCGCCCCGGCCTACGACCACATCACCTCCGGGATCGGCGCGGCGATGATCGCCCAGGCGGGCACCGCGATGCTCTGCTACGTCACGCCCAAGGAGCACCTGGGCCTGCCCAACCGGGACGACGTCAAGACCGGCGTGATCACCTACAAGATCGCCGCGCACGCCGCCGACCTGGCCAAGGGCCACCCGCGGGCGCAGGAGCGGGACGACGCGCTGTCCAAGGCGCGCTTCGAGTTCCGCTGGACCGACCAGTTCAACCTTTCCCTGGACCCGGACACCGCGCGGGCGTTCCACGACGAGACGCTGCCCGCGGAACCGGCCAAGACGGCGCACTTCTGCTCGATGTGCGGGCCGAAGTTCTGCTCGATGAAGATCACCCAGGACGTCCGCAAGTTCGCCGAGGAACGCGGCCTGACCAGCGTCGAGGCGATCGAGGCAGGCATGCGCGAGAAGTCCGAGGAGTTCTCCGGAGCCGGCGGCAAGGTCTACCTACCGCTGGCCGACTGACGATCCGCAATTTCAATGGAATTTGCACACCTCTCCGGCGTGTCGTAACGCAACACGCCGGAGGGTGCGCAATTTCAATGGAAATCACACCTACAATTTCCATTGAAATTGCGCGCCGGGGGCGGCGCGCACCCGGGAAGGCAGGCAGGAGCGGGGCCGTAGCATGGAGTGGATGCACGAGATCTCGGCGGAGCACGAAGCACGGCCCGCGCACGACACCGCCCCACCCACCGCGCTGACCATCGCCGGTTCGGACTCCGGGGGCAGTGCCGGGATGCACGCGGACCTGCGCGCCTTCTTCGCCTGCGGGGTGCACGGGATGACCGCGGTCACCGCGGTGACCGTGCAGAACACCGTCGGCGTCACCGGGCTGGTGGAGATCCCGCCGGAGACCGTGGCCGCGCAGGTCGACGCGGTGGCCTCCGACATCGGCGTGGACGCCGCCAAGACCGGGGTGCTCGCCTCCGCGGCGACCATCGAGGCGGTGCTGGAGGTCTGCGACGCCCACGGCATCGGCCGCGGCGGGCGCACGCCGTTCGTGGTGGACCCGGTCGCCGCCTCCCGCAGCGGTGAACCGCTGCTCCGGACGGACGCCCTCGACGCGCTGCGCAACGAGGCCTTCCCGCGCGCTTCCCTGGTGACGCCCAACCTCGACGAGGTGCGGCTGCTGACCGGCATCGACGCGCGCACCCGCGGCGACCTGCTGGACGCCGCCAAGGCGATCTACGACTTCGGCCCGGAGTGGGTGCTGATCAAGAGCGGTCACCTGCCCGACGACCCGGAGTGCATCGACCTGCTCTTCGACGGCTCCGAGGCCATCCCGCTGGCCGGGCCGCGCTACGCCACGGTGCACACGCACGGCGCCGGCGACGTCTTCGCCTCCGCGATCACGGCGGCGCTCGCCAAGGGCGCGTCGATGCCGGACGCGGTGCGCAGCGGCAAGCGGTTCGTCACGCGCAGCGTCTCGCACGCCTACCCGCTCGGGGCCGGGGTCGGGCCGGTGTCGACCTTCTGGCGCGTCAGCCCGCGCTCGTTCTGACCTCCGAGCCCCTAATAGAGTGATTTCCATCCCGGATCTGTAACCCGAATGGTGTGCCTCATCGACAAACTGGTCGAGATGCGCGTAATTCCCAGGACCGCACGCCTCTGCAGCGCGCGGTCCCTTGCGCGCTGCGCGAAACGACGATGACAGGGGTTTTCGACAGCGTGGCTAAATCGGTCAGGACTGCTAAGTCGGCGTTGGCCGCCCGAGCCCGGCAGCTGCTCGCCACCGAGGCGGGCGCGCCGGACCCGAGGCAGCGCCAGTACGCCGTGCTGGTGCTCGTCGCAGTGGTCGCGGGGACCGCGGTGGGCTGGCTGTTCGACCTGCAGACCCCCGCTCTGCTGGCCGGGCTGACCGCGGTGCTCGCGCTGGTCGCCACCGGCGGCCAGTCGCTGCGCTCGGACCTGCGCCGGTTCGTCTGGTTCACCCCGGCACTGGTGCTGGTGATGACGATCGGGCCGCTGCTGGCGAACATCCCGGTGCTGGCCGGCCTGGTGGTGGCGCTCGTCGTCTTCGGCTCCGGCATGCTGCCCGCGCTCGGCGAGCACTACCGGATCGGCGGGCAGACCTTCGCCGCGGCGACCCTGGTGTCCACCACGACCGGCATCGGCAGCGACCAGCCGGTGTGGATGCTGCTGGCCGCCTCCGCCTCCGGCGCGGCGTTCGCCCTGCTGCTGCGGGTGATCATCGGGCTGAGCGATCCCGGCCGCGCCACCCGCGTCGCCGTCGCGCGGACGCTGCTCGAACCCGGCCCCGGCGTGGTGGAGTCGGCTGCCGCTGCCTGGCGGGCGGACGGCTCCAGCACCTGGCTCGGCGAGGTGCTGGCCGGTGCCGCGCGCTTCCGCGCCGCGCGCGAGACGCTGCTCGCGCAGGCCCAGCAGAGCGATCGCATCGAGGCCGACCGGCTGCAGCGGATCGTGGCGGAAGCCGATCAGGTCGCTGCGGAGCTGGCCAGGGCCGTTCGCTCCCGCGCCTGCACCGGCCTGCCCTACGCAGCGCGGCGCGACCCGTCGGAAGCGGTGCTGTCCCGCGGCGGGCGGCAGGACCTGCCGGAGGCCGTGCGCGGCATCAACCAGGGCCTCGACCGCATCCGGGCCACCGTGGTCCGCCGCGTCGAGACCCCGCTGCCGCCGCAGGCGCCCGGAGCGCGCCGGGAGCGGCTGATCGGCGCGGTGCGCGCGCACCTGTCGTTCCGGTCATCGCTGTTCCGGCACTCGATCCGCTGCACGCTCGCGGTCGCCTTCGGCATGGTCATCGTGCTGCTGCTGCGCGATCCTTCGGCGTCGAGCCTGCTGCTCGCGCTGTACGTGGTGCTGCAGCCCGCGGCGCGCGACAGCATGACCGGCGCGCTGGAGCGCACCGGCGGCGCGGTGCTGGGCGTGACCGCGCTGGCCATCCTGATCACCCTGCTGCCCGGTGCTTTCCTGCTGGTGCCGCTGGTGATCGGCGGCATGCTGCTGAGCATGCCGCGGTTGCGCAGCGAGTACCAGACGCTGCTGGGCTGCCTGATCGTGATCACCGTCGTGGACCAGGCGATGCGGCTGGACCGGCCGCTGGTGAACGTCGGGATCAGCTTCGCCGCGAACACCGCGGTCGGCGCGGCCATCGCGCTGATCGTCGGCTACGTCGCGTACCTGGTGCTGCCCAGCAGCATCCTGCCGGACGTCCGGGGCGCGGTGCGCTCGACGGTGTGGTCGGTGTCCGAGCTGCTGCGCAGCGTCCGGGCGGCAGGCCAGGGCGTCGACCTGCCCGCGGCGCTGCAGGCGGCGAACGTGCTGGCGCTGCGGCGCACTCAGGACCTGCTGGGCATGCCAGCGCTGCTGGACGGCACGGGCGAGGAGACCGACGACGACCGCGCGACGCGCGACGCGGCGGTCGCGCTCGACGCCCTGCGCCAGGACGTCGCGACGCTGGCGTTCCGGCCGGAGGCCGAGCAGGCGGTGGCGGTCCCGGCGCTGCGCGCGGTGGACGACCTGCTGGGCGGCAAGGCGACGGCGAAGATCCCCGACGTCCCGGAGGGCAGCGCTCCGGCGACGGAGCTGCTGGCCAGCTCGCTGCTGGAGAACGCCCTGCACGCCCGCCAGGCGATCGACCGCACCTTCGGCTACGACAACCCGTGGAAGAGCTACACGATCTCCTTCGTGCGCCCGGAGCGCCTCCACATCCGCTGAGTCCTCGACGACCGGCCGACCCCGGTCGAAAAGCCAACCCTGGCAGGACGACGGCGCGGCCTCCGCATGCCCCCGGCGTCTGCCTTCTCCGGCGCCCGCCTCCTCCGGCGCCCGCGCCCTCCGGCGTGTCGTGACCTGACACGCCGGAGGGGAGGCGTTTTCAATGGAAATCAGACGTGCGATTTCCATTGAAATTGCGCGGATCCCGACGCCCCGTCGGCGTGTCGGGTGCCGACACGCCGACGGGTGCGCAACTTCAATTGAAATCGAAGCGCTGATTTCCATTGAAATTGCGGAGGACTTGCCGGGGGGGCGCTGGATCAGGCCATGGGGCGGCCCGGGCTGGAGGCTTCCGCCCAGAAGCGCTTGGGGATCCGGCCCGCCTGGGACGCCAGGCGCCCCGCTTCGACCGCGGAGCGCATCGCCGACGCCATGCGCTCCGGGTCCTGGGCCCTGGTCACCGCCGTGGCCAGGAGGACCGCCGAGCAGCCCAGCTCCATCGCCAGCGCCGCGTCCGAGGCCGTGCCGATGCCCGCGTCGAGCACGATCGGCACCGAGGCGCGGGAGACGATCATCTCGATGTTGTGCGGGTTCCGGATGCCCAGCCCCGTTCCGATCGGCGAGCCCAGCGGCATCACCGCGGCGCAGCCGATCTCCTCCAGCTTCAGCGCCAGGACCGGGTCGTCGTTGGTGTAGGCCAGCACCACGAAACCCTGGTCGACCAGCTGTTCCGCGGCGTCCAGCAGTTCCACCGGGTCGGGCAGCAGGGTGTCGTCGTCGGCGACGACCTCCAGCTTGACCCAGTTCGTCTCCAGCGCCTCGCGCGCCAGCTGCGCGGTCAGCACCGCCTCGGCCGCCGTCCGGCAGCCCGCCGTGTTCGGCAGCGCTTCGATGCCGAGCTTGCGCAGCAGGTCGAGCACGCCGGTGCCGCCACCGGCGTCCGCGCGGCGCATGGCTACGGTGGTCAGCTCGGTTCCGGACGCGATCAGCGCGCGCTCCAGGACCGCGAGGTTCGTCGCCCCTCCGGTCCCGGTGATCAGCCGCGAGCCGAACTCGCGACCGGCGATCAGCAACGGGTCGTCCACGTCATCCTCCTTGCACTGCGGTGAGGACCTCGATAGCGGCGCCGGGCCGCAGGTCGGTCCCGGGCCAGCTGCTGCGGGGCACCACCGCTCCGTCCACGGCCACCGCCACGCCCCGTTCGGGAACGCCGAACTCGGCGAGCACCGCGGCGAGCCCGGCGCCGTCGGCGACCTGCTTCGACTGCCCGTTGATCACGACGTGCACTGCTGTCCTCCCCATCGGTTCGGATCGGTGGCCTTGATCAGCGCGTCCGGTTCGTCGCCGCGCAGCAGCGCGAGCACCGCGTCCGCGGTCACCGGCGCGAGCAGGAACCCGCCGCGGTGGTGCGCGGTGGCGGCCAGCACGCCCGGCTCCAGCCAGCCGAGCACCGGCAGGTTGTCGTCGGTGCTCGGGCGCAGCCCGGCCCTGGCCTCGACCAGCTGGTACTCCGCGATGCCCGGCATCACCTGCTCGGCGTCGGCGATCAGGTCTCGCACGCCGCCCAGGGTGACTTCGGTGTCGAACCCGACTTCGTACTGGGTGGCGCCGAGCACCAGTCCCCCGTCGTCGCGCGGCACCAGGTAGACCGGTCGGCCGTGCACCGGTCCGCGAACGGTGCGGCTCGGCGGCGGCAGCGCGGTGGCCCGCGCGCGCAGCCGCAGGATCTCGCCCTTGACCGGCCGGATCCGGCCGCGCAGCGACGGGTGCAGCTCGCCGGAGCGCGCGCCCGCGGCGATCACCGCCACATCGCAGTCCACAGTTGAATCTTCCAGCTCCACCACGCCCGCGCGGACGGCTCTCGCCGGCGCGGCGACGAATTCCACTCCGGCCGCCGTCGCCGCCGCGCGCAACGCGGCCAGCGCCGAGCGGTTGTCGACCGCGAGATCTCCCGGGACTTCGAGCCCGCCGCGCACCGCGGGCCCCAACGACGGTTCGAGCCGCCGCACCTCGCGGCCGGAAAGCCTGGTCACGCTGCGGCCCTGGCGGGAGAGGTAACCGGCCAGCTCGTCGAGCTCGGCGCGATCCGCGCTGTCCACGCCCACCACCAGCGTGCCCTCGCGGCGCAGCCCGGACGGCAGGCCGGACGCGCGGCTGAGCTCGTCGGCGAAACCGGGCCACCGCTCCAGCGAGGTGCTGCCCAGTTCCAGCAGCTCCTCCTCGCCGGGCCAGGCCTCGGCGATCGGCGCCAGCATGCCGCCGGCCACGAAGGACGCACCAGAAGCCGGTTCCGGATCGACCAGCTGCACGCGGTGCCCGGCAGCTGCTGCGCGCCAGGCGACCGACAACCCGATCACTCCGCCGCCGACCACGACGACGTGTGCGGTACGCAATTCAGACACTCCACGCTCCCTGCGCCGGCATGACCCGGATCAGGTTCGACGGTCGGGGCCAACGCCCCCTCTCAGCCCGGCGACCGGGCTCCCGTGCTCACCGCCTTACACCGTACCTGCCGACATCGCCGACTCCGAGCCCTGTTCGCCCGCGCAGCGGATTCCTTCCCCGCCGCGAGCGCGGAGCGCTCGTTCCGGCGGAGGCGCCCGCACCGCGAGACGAGTAGGGCGCGAACGAGTGGAGTTACGCTGTGGGACATGCCTGGAATGGACGGCTTCGGCATTCGCGCCCGCCTCAACGAGGCGCGGCTCTACCTGTGCACCGACGCTCGCACCGAGCGCGGCGATCTCGCGGAGTTCGTGGACGCCGCGCTCGCCGGCGGTGTCGACATCGTGCAGCTGCGCGACAAGCAGCCCGGTGGTGCACCGCTGGAAGCGCGCCACGAGCTGACGGCGCTGGAGGTGCTGGCCGAGGCGTGCGTCCGGCACGGAGCTCTGCTCGCGGTCAACGACCGCGCCGACGTCGCGCTCGCCGCCGAAGCGGACATCCTGCACCTGGGCCAGGACGACCTGCCGGTGGACATCGCGCGGCGCATCGTCGGCGATCAGATCGCGATCGGCCGGTCCACGCACGACGTGGTGCAGGCCGACGCCGCGGCGGCCGAGCCGGGCGTGGACTACTTCTGCACCGGCCCGGTGTGGACGACGCCGACCAAGCCGGGCCGCGCGGCGGCCGGGCTCGACCTGGTCCGGCACGCCGCGGAGCACCGCGGCCACGGTCGGCCGTGGTTCGCCATCGGCGGCATCGGCCCGGAGAACCTCGACGACGCGCTCAAGGCAGGCGCCGAGCGCGTCGTGGTGGTCCGGGCGATCACCGAGGCCGAAGATCCCCGCGCAGCAGCCCGCGAACTCCGCGACCGCCTCCCCTGACCAGATCGGCGTCAATTCCGCGCGGAATCGACCGACCCCCTGCGCGACGCGGCCCCCGGTCGAGGACCGGGGGCCGCGCGGGGAGACGGGTTTACTGGGTGAGCAGGGTCAGGCCGTAGGTCTGCAGGATCGGGTTCACCGGCTGGTAGTAGGTCGTGCCGCCGGAGCTGCAGTTGCCCGAGCCGCCCGAGGTCACGCCCTGGGCCTGGTCGTTGGTGATGAACGAGCCGCCGGAGTCACCCGGCTCGGCGCAGGCGCTGGTGCGGGTCAGGCCGGTCACCGTGCCCTGCGGGTACTGCACGGACTGGTTCTTGGCCTCCAGCGTGCCGCACTGCCAGCCCGTGGTCGAGCCCGAGCGGCAGATCGAGGAGCCCTCGGAGGCCTCGGTCGAGCCCGCGACGCCGATGGTGGTGCCGTCGTACTTGTTCACCAGCGGCTCCGGGGTGTCGGAGCTGACGCTGACCCAGGCGTAGTCGTTGCCCGGGAAGGTCGAGCCCTCGAAGCGCCCGGTGGGCTGGGAGGTCGTCGCACCGGTCTGGCCGCAGTGGCCGGCGGTCACGAACCCGCCCTGCACCGAGAAGCCGACCGAGCAGCGGCTGCCGCTGCCGATGTAGTAGGCGTTGCCGCCGATCACGGCGTAGGTCCGCGGGTTCTCCAGGGATTCGACGACGCGCACGGCCTCGCTGAGGACGCCGGTGGCCTGGACGAACTGGGCCGCCAGAGCCGCGGAACCGGGCCGGGTGGTGAGGATGACCGCGTTCTCGCTGGCCTTGTGGTACCAGCCCGAGACGGCCTTCGGGGCGTCGGCGCTGCGCGCGTTGAGGCCCGCGATGACGCCGTTGAGCTGCTCAGCGCTGAAGTTGGCCAGCCGCGGCACCGCGCCCGCCGCGCGCACCTCGTCGAAGCGCGCCTGGTCGGTGACCAGCACGACGAGCTTGCCCTGCTGGGCGTCGAAGTACGAGCCGCCGTAGGCGCCGCCCAAGGACTGGCTCAAGGTCTGCTCCACCCGGGCGGCCTCGGCCTCCTGGTCGAACCGCTGCAGCGCCTGGTCCCGGGTCAGGCCGAGGTCGCGCTGCATCGCATCGAGCTGGGTCGTCGCCGCCGGGGTCTCCGGCGGAGCGGATCCGGTAGCGGTCGCCGGCATCGTGAGGGCGGCCACCGTTCCGGCTGCCAGCATCACGGACCCGGCCAACCGAGCCGCGAGTCTGCGCTTCATCTGTTGTCTCCCTCTTTGTGAGCTGGATCTCTTCAGCCCCCGTCGCGCTGCCAGTATCAGAGGACTACTGCGGTCCCACATCCACCTTTTGCCTCAGCATGCGCAAAAACGGCCTGATCGAGGTAGCCCGGCGGCCGTTCGCACCACCCGGGGATTGGTCCGCCGACCGGCCCGAGGTGCCACTTTCGACGGTGGACGCGAAGCGGGAAATATGAAGAACGCTCACAAACGGCGAAGTGCCGGTCCTGCCCAAGACCAACCGGGCATTCCGGACTCGGAAGCGCGGTGGTCGCGGGCAGAACCGGCACTGTGCACAGCCGGCGGATCACTCCGGACGGAGCTGATCCTGGAACCGCTCCGTCGGCGGCGTCGGCTGGTTCGGCTCCTGCGTCCGAGTCGGCTGCTGGGTCGGCGTCTGCTCCGTCGACGGCGACTGGGTCGGCTGCCGGCTCGGCTGCGGGTTCTCCGGCGTCGGCTGCTGGGTGGGCTCCTGCGTCGGCCGGACCTCGGTGGTCGGCGCGGGTTCGCGGGTCTGCGTCCGCACCGGCTTCTCGACCTCCTCGGCGGGCGGAGCCACTTCCTTGCGGGGCTCGCGGTCCAGCACCTGGCCGAGCGTGGTGCCGCTCTCGCCGCCGGACAGCGGACGTCCGGTGATCCCCTCGAAGCCGGTGACGACCAGCATGCTCACCACGAACGCGACCGCGCAGGTGGCCGCCGCCACCACCCAGCGCATCCTCCGCTTGCGCCGGTCGACCGGCGGCGACACCGGGGCTTCGGCCCTCTCCACGGCCAGCAACGTGGTCGACTCGTCGATCTTCCTGGTGCCCTCGGAATCGACGACCTGCTCACCGCCGGGCCAGTGCATGCCGGACTCCACGCGGATCCGGCGGGTCACCTCCGGCGACAGCAGGCGCGTCGACTCGTCCTGCGCCTTCGCCGCGCCGCGGGCCTCGGTCGCCAGCTGGCGGGCATGGGCGCGCGTGGCGCGCTTGGCCTTCACCGCAGCGTGCAGCGCCTTGTCCCGGGCGCTCTCGAACGAGCGCTGGTACAGCGCGCCGCCGACGGTGATGATCACGCTCGTCATGGCCGCACCGATGACGGTGCCCGCCACCCCGAGCTTGGAACCCAGGAACGCCGCTGTCACCGACGCGGTGGCCGCCCCCGCGACCTGCGCCGGCTTGATCTCGATCTTCTTGGACTTCTCCTCGTCCGAGTCCTTCTCATCCGGCTCGCCCTGCGGATCCTCTTTCTGCCTGACCATGGCTCCCACGCACTTCGAACGCACTCTCTCCAGAACGGAAAACGGTCGATGGCGCGGCTTTTCTCCTGATCAGCGCGTTTCGTGAGTACTCCCACTCCGCGTAACGGCCTGTCGGCGAAGCCGTCCGCGCTGGTGCTCCGAGCACGCACGCGAAGTGAGCACCCGCGGGTTCTGAGCGTTCTGCGGCCCCTCCGCCGCGCATTCGGCCATGCATCGGGAGGGACCCGCAGCCCGGGGAAGCACTCGGGTTCCGCCACCCAGCCAGAACAACCACCTGCGGTTTCTGACTCGGCGGGTGGATCAGCTCGGCGGGTTGAGGCGGGCGACGAACTTGTACCGGTCGCCGCGGTAGATCGAGCGCACCCACTCCACCGGGCGGCCCTCGGTGTCGAAGGAGTGCCGGGACAGCAGCAGCATCGGCAGGCCCACCTCGGAGCCCAGCAGCTCGGCCTCCTCCGGGCTGGCCAGCGCGGTCTCTATCGTCTCCTCGGCGTGCCCGAGCTCGACCTCGAAGTTCTCCCGCAGCACCTGGTACAGCGAGCCGCCGGACTCCAGCCGGCCGGTCAGGCCGCGGAACCGGCTCAGCGGCAGGTGGGTGGTCTCGATGGCCATCGGCTCACCGTCGGCCAGCCGCAACCGGCGCAGCCGCAGCACGGTGGCGCTGGGCCGGGTGTCCAGCAGGGCGGCCAGCTCGGGATCGGCGGGCTCCTCGACGACCTCCAGCAGGCGGGAGGTGGGCTGCCTGCCGTGCGCCCGCATGTCCTCGGTGTAGCTGCTCAGCTGCAGCCGCTGGGCGACCTTCGGCTTGGCCGCGAAGGTGCCCTTGCCCTGCACCCGCAGCAGCCTGCCCTCCACCGTCAGCTCGGCCAGCGCCTGGCGCACGGTGGTGCGGGAGACGTCGAACTCGGCGGCCAGCGACCGCTCGGTGGGAATCGGCGATCCCGGCGGCAGCGAGCGGAGCATGTCCAGCAGATGTTGCTTGAGCCCCCAGTACTTCGGTTCGCGTTGCGCGCGACCCGATGAGTCCGCCCCGCCGGACACGGACGTTTCGAGCATCGTTCCTCCTACCGCCACAACCTTGCCACCCCAGAAGCGCCGTGGTCGTCGCCTCGCCGAAGTCGTCCAGACCTCTTCAGCATGCCCGAACCGAACGGCGCGGCGAGCACCGTCGCCCCATCCGGGCCAGACGGCGATCGACTCCTGAAGCTCAAGCCAGCCTTATGCGTGGGTGAACAGTAACCCCGCGAACCCTTGACATCGGGTGTGCGGCACCACAATCCTCATCGCATTGGTCTACACCAAAAGCTTGCAACTCCGCACTGCGGCGGAGGAAGGGGCGAAAATTGAAGGCCTGGAAAGCGCTCGCGGCCGCGGCCGCGCTGTCGTTGACGTTAGCCGGATGCGGTGGGGGACCCGGCGCCAGCGACAACACCCTGACGGTCTGGCTGATGGACGGTTCCGCGTCCGACGCGTTGATCGACGAGCTCAACGCCGAGTTCGAGCAGACCCACCCGGGCATGAAGGTGGACTACCAGATCCAGCAGTGGAACGGCATCCAGGACCGCCTGACCACCGCGCTGGCCAGCGACGACCCGCCGGACGTGATCGAGCTCGGGAACAGCCAGAACCCGCAGTTCTCCGCCGAGGGAACGCTGCTCGACCTGACCGCCGACGCCGAAGCGCTGAACAAGTCGCAGTGGGTCCCGGCGCTGGGCGAGTCCGGCGCCTGGGAGGGCAAGCAGTACGGCGTGCCGTTCTACGCCGCCAACCGCGTGGTGGTCTACAACAAGGAGCTGTTCGACAAGGCGGGCATCACCGAGATGCCCACCAACCGCGAGCAGCTGCTGGGCGTCCTGGCCAAGCTGCAGCAGACCCACGGCTCGGACCCCGAGTTCCAGTCGCTCTACCTGCCCGGTCAGTCCTGGTACGCGCTGCTGTCGTTCGTCTGGGACTCCGGCGGTGAGCTCGCGGTGCAGGAGGGCCCGAACTACCAGGGCGCGCTGGACACCGAGCAGGCCCGCGAGGGCATCGCGTTCTACCAGCAGCTGGTCAAGGAATCGGCCACCAAGGCACCGGCCGACACCGACGAGGCCGAGCCGCAGCAGGCCGAGATCTACGCCAAGGGCAAGACCGCGATGATGATCGCGCTGCCCTGGGAGGTGCAGACCGCCGCCGAGCAGAACCCGCGGATCGCCGAGATCTCCGGCGCCTTCCCGATCCCGTCGAAGTTCCCGGGCAAGACCGCGCCGGTGTTCCTCGGCGGCTCGAACCTGGCGATCCCGGCGGGCAGCGCCGACGCCGAGGCCGCCAAGGACTACCTGAAGCTGCTGACCAGCCAGAAGTACCAGACCAAGATCGCCCAGAGCGGTGTCGTGCCGGGTGCTTCGCAGGACACCAGCGCGCTGGAGTCCAACCCGGTCAGCGCCGCGATGGCGATCGCGTCCAAGGCGGGCAAGGTGCCGCCCGCCGTTCCGCAGTGGGCCGCCGTCGAGTCCGGGCAGAACCCGCTGAAGGACATGATGACGGCCGTGCTGACCGGCCAGAAGACCATCGTGGAGGCCACGGTGGAGGCCAACGACAAGATCGACAAGCTGCTGGCGGCGAAGAACTGATCATGACCGCCACGCACACCCGCCCGGCGCCGCCCCCGAATGACGGTGTCGCTGCCCTACCTGCTGATGGCGCCCGCGGTGCTGGCCCTGGTCGTGCTGCTCGGCTGGCCCGCGGTGAACGTGATCATCACCAGCTTCCGCAAGCTCGACCTCGGCGAGCTCACCCGCGGTGAGGTCGTCTGGGCCGGCTTCGACAACTACGCGCAGATCCTCACCGGGTCCGACTTCTGGGTCATCGCGCTGCGGACCGTGGTGTTCACCGCCGCCATGGTCGGCGCCACGGTCGTCATCGCGCTGCTGCTGGCGCTGCTGATGAACCACATCCCGGTGGTGCCGCGGGTGGTGCTGCAGATCAGCCTGCTGCTGGCGTGGGCGATGCCGCAGCTGGCCGCGACGACGGTGTTCCAGTGGATCTTCGACCAGCAGTTCGGGATCCTGAACAAGACGCTGGTGCTGCTGGGCTTCGACTCCTTCGAAGGCGCCTCCTGGTTCGCCAGCGGCACCAGCACGCTCACCGTGGTCGGCATCCTGATCGTCTGGCAGGCCGTGCCGTTCGTGGCGATGACGCTCTACGCCGCGCTGCTCAGCGTGCCGAAGGACCTGTACGAGTCGGCCGGGATCGACGGCGCGAACGGCTGGCAGACCTTCTCCTCGATCACCTGGCCGCACCTGAAGCCGGTGCTGATGATCGTGACGTTCCTGTCGATCCTGTGGGACTTCAAGGTGTTCTCGCAGGTCTGGGCGGTCCGCGAGGGCGGCCCGAACGGTGAGAGCACCACGCTGCCGGTGCTGCAGTACCTGGAGGGCATCGCCGGCAAGCACTTCGGCGTGGCCGCCGCGGTCAGCGTGCTGATGGTGATCGTGCTCGTCATCGTCTGCGCCCAGTACCTGCGCCTGCTGCTGCGGTCCCAGGAGGGAGAGCTGTGACGATCCGCCGAATCGGGCTGTCCGCGCTGGCCCTGGCCATCGCGCTGGTGTTCGCGTTCCCGACCTACTGGATGTTCACCAGCTCGATCAAGCCGCGCGGCGAGGTGCTGTCCACGTCCTACGACCTGGTGCCCAGCGCGGTCACGCTGGAGAACTACACGACCGCGCTGTTCGGCTCGGACTTCCTGCGCTACCTGGGCAACAGCCTGCTGGTCACGCTCACCGCGGTGTTGTGCTCGCTGGTCGCGGGCACCCTGGCGGCGCTGGCGATGAGCCGGTTCCGCTTCCGCGGGCGCAAGGGCTTCCTGATGCTCGTGCTGGTCGCCCAGATGGTGCCGTTCGAGGCGCTGATGGTGCCGATGTTCCTGTTCATGCGGGACCTCGGGCTGCTCAACAAGCTGCCCGCGCTGATCCTGGTGTACTGGATCACCACGCTGCCGTTCACCATCTGGTCACTGCGCGGGTTCATCGACGGGATCCCGATCGACCTGGAGGAGGCCGCCATGGTGGACGGCTGCAGCCGGGCCGAGGCGTTCCGCCGGGTCACCCTGCCGCTGCTGGGCCCGGGCCTGGTGGCGACCTCGGTGTTCGCCTTCATCACCGCGTGGAACGAGTTCCTGTACGCGCTGGTGCTGATGCGCTCCGAGGACCTGCAGACGCTGCCGGTGTTCCTGAAGACCTTCCAGACCGCGTTCGGCACCGACTGGGGAGCGACGATGGCGTCGGCGACCCTGTTCACCCTGCCGGTGCTGGTGTTCTTCCTGATCGTGCAGCGCAAGATGGTCTCCGGCATCACCGCCGGAGCCGTCAAGGGCTGACAAGCCGACGGCCGCCTCCACGAGCCGGGCTTTCCGGCTGTGGAGGCGGCCGCCTTCGTTCCGGGCGAAGATTGAGCCCCGGGGCCGTTCCCGAGTACGATTGGTCTAGACCTCAATCGAAGGGATGGGCCGATGACCGCCACCCACGGCCAGCACATGGCCGACGAGATCCGCCAGCAGCCCGCGATCTTCGCCGACCTGCTGGCCACCCGGGACGCGATCGCCGAGGTCGCGGCGACCATCGCGCAGCGCCGCCCGCGCTTCGCGCTGCTCGCCGCGCGCGGCTCCAGCGACCACGCCGCCCTCTACGCGAAGTACCTGGTCGAGACCCTGCTGCAGCTGCCCGCCGGGCTGGCCTCGCCGTCCACCACCACGCTGTTCGGCGCGCAGCCGGACCTGACCGACGTGCTGCTGATCTCGGTGAGCCAGAGCGGCGGCTCGCCGGACCTGCTGGAGGTCACCGAGTCCGCCCGCAAGCAGGGCGCGCTGACGGTCGCGGTCACCAACACCGCCGACTCGCCGCTGAACTCGGCCGCCGAGCTGTCGGTGGACGTCCGCGCGGGCCGCGAGCAGGCCGTCGCGGCGACCAAGACCTACGGCGCCACGCTGCTGGCGCTCTACCTGCTGATCGACGCGGTGCGCGGCGGCACCGGCGAGCAGGCGGCGAAGCTGCCGGAGCTGGCCGAGACCACCCTGGCGGACGGCAAGGACGCCGTCGACGAGGCGGTCGGCCGCTACCGCTTCCTGGAGCGGATGGTCACCACCGCGCGCGGCTACTCGCTGGCCACGGCCCACGAAGCGGCCCTGAAGCTGGCCGAGACCAGCTACCTGTCGGCCCGCTCCTACAGCGGTGCGGACCTGCTGCACGGCCCGGTCGCGGCGGTCGACGCGGACACCGCGGTGCTCGCGCTGGCCAGCCAGGGCATCGGCGGCGCGGCGATGCGCGAACCGCTGGAAGCGGTGTCCCAGCGCGGCGCGGACATCTGCGCGATCGGCTCGGCGGCCGCGGACATCCCGGCCAGCCACCGGATCCCGGTCCCGGCCTGCGCGGAGGAGCTGGCCCCGGTCCTGGAGATCCTCCCGGTCCAGCAGCTGGCCCTCGGCCTGGCCCTCGCCCGCGGCTTCGACCCGGACAACCCCCGAGGCCTCAACAAGGTCACCCGGACCCGCTGACCCACGACGGGGCCTGCCGACGGCGGCAGGCCCCGCACCAGCTCCCGCACACCATTTCGCCAGGTCAAAGCCCGTGAGCGTTTTGCGGCGCCATAACCCCGCAAACCACTCACGACCCAAGCCCAGCCGAAACAGCCGCCACCGCCGAAGCAGGAGCAGCGCGGCAAGCCCGGAAACCGGCCCCGACCAGAACCCGGCAGCCGCGAGGCGAGGTGAAGTGGCGAGGCCAGTCGGCGGGCCGGCCATCGTCAGGCAAGCGGCGGAGCCGCTTTCGGCGGTGAACGGCGACCGCAACGCACTGCTGGCACCGCGCGGAAGGTGCCGCACGCGCCGCAGCCGCATAACCCGCCCACGCCGCTTGCACCGCCGCGGGTTCTCAGACGTCGCCTGGCGAGGACAGTCTGTTCGCCGTGCATCGGACATACATAAGAACGGGCTCCCGCAGTCGAGGCGGCGTCTGAGGTTCCGCCACCCGCACCGCCACGCAGATCAGCCAGCGGAAACTAGAGAAGAGCCCGCCTCACCGAGGGGGCGGGGTGGGGCGGGCATCGCCAGGTTACGCCGAACGGAGCAGGCCGCACACGTCGGGGCGCGGGCTCGGACAGAGGACAAAGTCCTCAGATGTCGTACACCTCTCGGGCGTTCGCGTCGAAAACCGCCGTGCGGTGCCGGTCGTCCAGGCCCGACGTCAGCCGCCTGGCCACGTCGATGACCTGGCCGTACTCCGCCGCCAGCAGGCACACCGGCCAGTCGGAGCCGAACATCAGGCGGCGCGGGCCGAAGGCCTCCAGCACCACGTCCACGTAGGGCTGCAGGCTCACCGGATCAGGTTGCCGGGCCCAGTCGTCCTCGGTGACCAGACCGGACAGCTTGCACACCACGTTCGGGTGAGCCGCCAGCGCTCGGATGCGGTCCGCCCACGGCTGCAGCTCACCGCTGGCAACCGGTGGTTTCGCGCAGTGGTCGAGCACGAATGTCAGCTGCGGGAACTGGCCGACGGCCTTGATCGCGGCGGGCAGCTGCTCGGTGCGGACCAGCAGCTCGTAGACCAGGCCGGCGTCCTCCACCGCGGCCAGCCCGTTGAGCACGTCGGGCCGGACCAGCCAGTCCGGGTCGGGTTCGCCCTCCACCTGGTGGCGGATGCCCTTCAGCCAGCCGCCGGACGGGTGGGTCTGCAGGCGGCCGATCCGTTCGCGCACGTCGCGGGCGGTCAGGTCGACCCAGCCGACGACCGCCGCGATGCGGTCCACCGAGTCGGCCAGCACCAGCATCTCGGGGGTCTCGTCCGGGTCGGAGACCGTCTGTACCAGCACCGTGGCGTCCACCCCGCTGCCCTTCAGCGCGGCCTGCAGGTCGGCGGGCCGGAAGTCGCGGCGCAGCGGCTCCATCTCGGGCCCGGTGATCCACGGCTGGTCGCGGACGTCGAGGTCCCACAGGTGGTGGTGGGTGTCGACGGTCACTGTTCCGCCTCTCCGCGATTTTCAGTGGTGGTTGCGTCCGGAGTCGATCTCACGCTTGGGGGTTTCTTGTGGCTGGGTTGCATCACGGTCCCCTGACTGAGGTGCGGTTGAGCAGGACTCCGGTTGACACAAGAGCGTCAACGGCCCTCCTCGTCCACTTCGGACGGTGCCTGCCAGGCGAGGTCGACCATGGTGCTTCTCCCGGGATGATCGCGCAAACGCCTCGATGTATAGCCGTTCCCGAACGCGGAATCCAGCGATTGGCGAGAACAGTCATGTTCGATTTTCTTGTCGTGCGCGGGACCGGGAACGCGTAGAAATGTCGCATGCCCGACGCAGCAGCGGTGGTTCTCGGTATGGACGTCGGCGGCACCAGCAGCCGCGCCCTGATCAGCGACCTGTCCGGCCGCGTGCTGGGCGTCGGCGAAGCCGCCGGCGGCAATCCGAATTCGCACCCGGCCGACGAGGCGGTGCGGCAGATCGCGACCGCCACCCGGGCCGCCCTGCGCGACGTCGATCCGGCGGCCGTGCGCGCTGCGGTGATCGGGATGGCCGGGGTCAGCAAGATGGCCGACCCGCTGTTCCGCGACCTGTTCGAGCGGGAGTGGGGACGCCTGGGCCTGAGCTGCGAGCTGAGCGCGATCAGCGACTGCGAGGTGGCCTTCGCGGCCGGAACCCCGGAACCGGACGGCACGGTGCTGATCGCGGGCACCGGGGCGATCGCGGCCCGCATCGAGCAGCACCGGCTGATCGAGGTCGCGGGCGGCTACGGCTGGCTGCTCGGCGACGAGGGCTCGGCCTACTGGCTCGGCCGCGAAGCCGTCCGCGCCACGCTCGGCGCGCTGGACCGCGGCGAGCCGCTGCACGGCCTCACCGCAGCCGTCCGGGAGGCCCTCCTGCCCGGTGATCCGGAGGCCCACCGCAAGCAGCTGATCACCGCGGTGCACGCGGCACCGCCGATCCGGCTCGCCGAGCTCGCCCCGCTGGTCACCAAGGCCTCGGACCCGGTGGCGACGGAGATCGTCGAGCGCGCGGCGCGGGTGCTCGTCGACACCGCGGCGCGGACCCGCGCACCCGACGACGACACCCCGATCGTCCTGGCGGGCGGCCTGGTGGCACCGGAGAACCCGCTCGGCAAGACGCTCCGGACGGAACTGGCCTCCAGGGGCTTCCCGGCCCCGCACACGGCGGGCCCCGGAGCAGCGGGCGCGGCCTGGCTAGCGGCCCTGGACCTCACCCCGGACCCAAAAACCCTCCACACCCGCCTGCTCCCACCCTGACCCACCACCCACGAATGTCGGTGCACCCCGACCTCCCCGAGACGTCGGACTGTCCCGAGCGCCCCAGGACAGCAGGGAGTCCCGAGCCCCCTAGACGTCGAGGAGTCCCGAGCACCCCAGGACATCGAGGTATCTCGAGCTCCCCTGGACGGCGGGGAGTCCCGAGTCCCCCAGGACATCGAGGAGTCCCGAGTCCCCGTGAACGGCGGGGTCCCGAGTCCCCGTGAACGGCGGGGTCCCGAGTTCCCGTGGACGGCGGGATGCCCCGAGGTCCCGGCGCATCGGTGTCCGCGGGCAACTCACCGCAAGTTCAATGGAAATCAGATGTCCGATTTCAATGGAAGTTGCGGATCCGTCGGCGTGTCAGACCCCGACACGCCGACGGTCTGCAATTTCAATTGAAATCACACGTGCGATTTCAATTGAAATTGCACCGGGACCCCGCGGGTCAGCGGAGGAGGCCGGTGTCGGTGAGGGCCTTGCGGATGACTTCCAGCTCCGCTTCGTCGGCTTCGACCAGCGGCAGCCGGAGACCGCCCACCCGGTGGCCCAGCAGGTTCAGCGCCGCCTTGACCGGGATCGGGTTCGTCGTCACCGACATGGCCGCGTACAGCGGCTTGAGCGAGGCGTCGATCTCCGCCCGGTTCTCCGGCTCGTCGACCATCCGGCGCATCTGCTCGCCCGCCAGGTGGCTGGCCACCAGGATGCCGCCGCAGCCGCCGAGGTCGAGGGCCCGGGCGAAGCCGTCGTCGTTGCCCGCGTACAGCCCGAGGCCGTCGATCTGGGCGAGTGCGGCGTTGTCCGCCTGCTTGACGTAGTCGATGTGCTCGACCTGGGCGAGCTCGGCGAGCAGGTCGTCCTCCAGCGCCAGCCCGATCCGCGACGGCACGTTGTAGAGCACCACCGGCTTCGCGGTGGCCCGCGCGATCTCGGTGAAGTGGCGGACGAGCCCGCGCCGGTTGGGCCGGTTGTAGTACGGGGTCACCGACAGCACCGCGTCCGCGCCGAGCTCGACCGCTCGCGCGCTCATCTCGCAGGCGTGCGCCGTGTAGTTCGAGCCGGTGGAGGCGATCACGGTGGCCCCGGCGGGCCGCTCCGCGCAGGCGAGCTCGATCAGCCGCAGGTGCTCCTCGGCGGTGAGCGTCGGAGCCTCACCGGTGGTCCCGCAGACCACCACGCCGTCCGAGCCGTGGTCGATCAGGTACCGGAACAGGGACAGGAAGGCCGCTTCGTCGACGCGCTGCTGCTCGTCGAACGGGGTGACGATCGCGGTGATCACGCTGCCGAGAGACATGAGCGCATTCTGCGCGCGCCGCCTCGGGCTGTCACTCCGGGGTACCGGCTGCCGCGCGCGGATGCCTCAGCCCCGGGTGCTCCGCGGGCAGCGACCGGCGCACGACCCACCAGCTGCCCGCCACGCACACCGCGACCAGCGGCCAGGTCAGCACCACCTGCGAGATCGTCAGCGGGCCGATCGCGTCGAGCAGCCAGAGCGGGATGAACACCGCCAGCCGCACCACGTACTGACCGACCCACACCCAGCTCGCCCGGCTGTACGCGCGCAGGAGGTCCGGGTCCTGGCGCCACCGCCGCGCCTGCCCGAGCGCCGTGCCGACCACGACGCCCAGCAGCGGCCACCGGATCGCGATGCTGGTCATCCAGGCGAGCGCGCTGAGCGCGTTGGTCACCAGGCGGGGCAGGAAGAAGTCCACCACCTCCCCGGTGTACAGCGCGATGAGCGCGCCGAGCGCCACGGCCAGCAGGCTGATCAGCACCGCCAGCGGGCGTGCCCGCTGCGACAGCCGCCAGCCCGCGACCACCGCGCCCACCACCACCGCCACAAGGCCGCCGATGGCGATCGACTCGCCGCTGAGGTACCACCCGAGGCCGAAGGCGACGGGCGGCAGCATCGCATCGATCGCGCTGCCCCAACCGCCGAGCAAGCGCATGAACGAATCGCGGTCGTCCGAGTGCTCGACGATCTCCGCCTGCCGGTCCTGCGTCACGCCCCCAGCCTGCCCCAAGGGTTGCCTTCCTCGCACCCACCCGTGTTGCGAACCTCTTTTCGCCCTGGTCCGGTACTCGTTCCGGGGCGAGTGTCGGATCGGGCCGGTCGCGTTCGTAGTAGTGGTGAAGCCCGCCCGCTCGGGGCGGCACGAGAAGAGGAGCGCACCATGAGCACCACCTTCACCGTCGACTTCTTCTGCAGCGTGGACGGCTACGGCTCGGCCACGGGTTGGCCCGGGTACTGGGGCAAGGAGGGCCCGGAGGTCCGCGAGGACCGGGTGCGCACCTTCGCGCAGGACCAGGTGCTCGTCTTCGGCGCGACGACGTTCCGGCTGTTCCGGGACTTCGTGGTCGAGTACGACGAGCCCTACTACGCCAGCATGAACGAGCTGCCGAAGATCGTGTTCTCCAGCACGCTCGAAGAGCCGCTCGGCTGGCAGAACTCGACGGTCCTCAACGAGGACGCGGTGGTGGCGGTCGAGCGCCTGAAGCGCACCACCGACGTTCCGATGCGATCGCACGGCAGCATCTCGCTGAACCGGGCGCTGCTCGCCGCGGGCCTCGTCGACCGGCTGGAGATCATGATGTTCCCCGCCGTCACGGGCCGCGCGGGCGAAGCCGCCCTGCTCCACGGCGGGGCCGAGCTCGACCTGGAGCTCGTCGAGTCGACGGTCCTCGACGGCCGGACGCAGAAGCTCGTCTACGTCCCGCACCTCCACGGGGAGATCCCCGAGGGCGTCGGGCCGCAGCGCCGGAACGCGGTGTGACGCTGTGCCCGCCTCGGAGGCCCACATCTCCGGGGCCTGCGTCAGATGTGGTTCCGGCGGGTTCGGTCTAGCAGGGCGGCCAGCTGGCCGGCGATGGCTCGCTTGTCCGCCGGGTGGCAGGTCACCACGTCCTGTCCCTCGGCGCGCTCGCCCTGCAGGGCGTAGCGGCCCTGGTCGTTGTCGAACCAGATCAGGTTCGGCAGGCGCGGACCGCTGCGGCGGTCGCCGCTGACCACGAAGTGGCCGAGCCGGAACTTCTGGCGCGAGGTGATCGCGCGCAGCTCCGCCAGGCCCTCGATGCCCGCGTCCGACGGGTGCCCGTTGCTGCGATCGGCCACCGCGCGCACCGCCTCCCCGGCTCCCGGCGGGGCGTCGGGCAGCAGGTCGGCGCAGGCCCGCGGCAGCACGTCCGGGGCCAGGAAGCTCATCCGCAGGCCGCGGCCGTCGAGCACGCCGACGACCCCGACCTCACCGGTCGCCACCACCCGCGCGGCCAGCCGGTGCCCGGCGCGCACGTCGAGCAGCCCGGCCGCCGCGATCGACACCTCGGAGCTGCACAGCAGGTAGAGCGCGTCCTCGACCTCCGGCTCCGGGCGGCCGTTGCGGGCCAGGCCGGTGGACTCCAGCTCCTGCCAGACCTGCTGCACCAGCCGGTTGCGGTCCTCGCCCAGCTCGCCGAGCCGGGGCAGCTCGAACGGGTACTGCCGCACGGTGAGGTTCAGCTGCTCACCGAGCAGGTCGACCGCGGGGATCGACAGGTTGATCGTCTCGACCATCGCACGCTCTCTTCGAGGTCTGGGTGCCCGCGCTAGGCGGTTGATGCCTTTTCTTCGGGCCGAAGCCGCGAGGCGCGTCGCGACAACGGCGTGAGCTGCAAGCGCGCAGCGCTCGACCCGCTCCCGCAGCTCGCACCGCCGCGCCTTCTCAGCGGTTTCCCGGCGAGGGCGGCCCGGCCGCCGTGCATTGCGGTCCAGGGAACCGCTGAGAGCCCGCCGCGCAGAACGAGCCTGGGATCACGCATCTAGAAGTCCCGGTAGCTCGATGACGACTCGCCGAGCACCGGCGGCGCCACCAACCGGCCTTCGCCGTCGTCCTCGTCGAAGAGCTCGTCGGCTTCGATCAGGAACTGCGGTACGACGTTGCGGCCGTCCTCGCCCGGCTTGTAGCCCGAGCCGACCTGCAGGTCGTCGTCGCTGCGGCGTTCTTCCTTGAAGTCGTCGGCCGACCACGTGGTGTTCCGGCCGTAACCGGCGCGCGCGGACGAACTCGCCAGCGCACCCGCCGAGCCCATCGGGCCGAACCCGCCGTCGGCGCGCTGCGCGAACTTCGGCGCCCGGGCGGGCACCACCGGACGCTGCGGCGTCGGCTGCGGCTGAGGTGGTTCCGGCTGCCGCGGCGGCTCCGCGCGCGGCGGAGCGGGCTGCGGCGGGCGGGCCGGTGGCCGAGCGCTCTCCGGGGGCGGAGGCCCCGGGGCGACCGGTGGGCGCGGCGGCGGACCGCCCAGGGCCGGACCGCCCGTCGGCGGAGACGGCGGCCCCTGCGGAGCGGGGGCGTGCGGCGGCTCGGCAGGCGGAGGCGGACCCGCGAGGCGCGGAGCCTCGGGCGGCAGCGGACGGCCCGGAGGGCCGTCGAGCGGAGCTTCGTGCCGCGGCGGAGCCGCGGGGACCGGGCCGCTCGGCGGCCCGACGTCGGGCCGCGGCGGCGGGCCGTCGAGCGGCGGCACGTCCGGCGG
>NZ_FNVB01000010.1 GCF_900108315.1 Saccharopolyspora kobensis
GTTCGCCACTCATCCACACCCGAAAGTGCTTCAGCGTTCGACTTGCATGTGTTAAGCACGCCGCCAGCGTTCGTCCTGAGCCAGGATCAAACTCTCCAACAATGCTGTTGAACAATCCCAGCAGACACTCAAACCATCAAAGGCGAGCGTCATACTCAAAGAAACCACCAACCAAAACAAACGTCTGGTCGGGGGCATAAAAGAACACTAACCAAAACAGTCCGCTGTTGAGTTCTCAAAGAACACACCCACACCATCACCCACGACCCGAATCAGGCCGCCAAGCTCCGGGGAGCATTTCCTCTGTTCGCTTTCGTGTGTCGGTAACTCTAGCAGGCCGTTTTTCCGGGGTTTCAGGGGGGTCACTCTCGTTTCCCGCACCCGATTCGTTATCTCCCGGATATCGAACCGTCCAGCGTTATGACAGCGAAGCGAATCGCAATTTTCAAAGTCTTGCCGTTCGAGGCCAGCCCACTCTACCACTCATTCGTGGAGACTCGGTTTGACCCCGTGCCAGGCCCGTTCCGGTTTTCCCGGCCCGTGTCGCGCTGACCTGGATAACTTTACAGACCCCCGAACACCCCCTGAACACCACCCCCCCTTAACGACAAAACCCCAGGTGAGACCGGCTGGAACCGGCATCGCCCGGGGTCTGTCGGAAAAGCGTCAGGAACGCGCGGCCTTCTCCTGGAGGGCGGCGTCCTTGTCGAGCACCATGCTCTCCAAGCCGGCCTGGAACTCGGCCATGCCCGCGCGCAGCCGGGCACCGAGTTCACCGGAGTCCGCGGCGAGCGTGCGGACGGCGAGCAGGCCGGCGTTGCGCGCACCGCCGACCGACACCGTCGCCACCGGCACGCCAGCGGGCATCTGCACGATCGACAGCAGCGAGTCCATGCCGTCGAGGTGCTTCAGCGGTACCGGGACACCGATCACCGGCAGCACCGTCGCCGAGGCGACCATGCCCGGCAGGTGCGCGGCACCGCCCGCGCCGGCGATGATCACCCGGATGCCGCGGTCCGCCGCGCTGCGGGCGTAGTCCAGCATCCGCTGCGGGGTGCGGTGCGCCGAGTAGACGCCCACCTCGAAGGGCACGTCGAACTCGGTGAGCGCGTCTCCGGCCGCTTGCATCACCGGCCAGTCGGAGTCGCTGCCCATGATCACGCCGACCAGCGGGTTGTCGCCTGCCACGCTCGGACCTCTCCTCTGCTTCAGTGGATCTCGTAGCCGTCCGGCCACTCGGCGTGCGACAGCCAGTGCGCCGCCAGCCGGGCCTGCTCCCGCACCTCGTCCATGCGGTCGCCGAGGACGGTGATGTGGCCGAGCTTGCGGCCGGGCCGCTCGCTCTTGCCGTACAGGTGCACCTTCGCGTGCGGGTAGCGGGCGAACAGGTGGTGCAGCCGCTCGTCCACCGTCATCTTCAGCTCGGTCGGCGAACCGAGCAGGTTCGTCATGACCACCGCGGGCGCGGTCAGCTCGGTGGCGCCCAGCGGGTAGTCCAGGACCGCGCGCAGGTGCTGCTCGAACTGGGAGGTCCGCGCGCCCTCGATGGTCCAGTGGCCGGAGTTGTGCGGGCGCATCGCCAGCTCGTTGACGACCAGGCCCTCGTCGGTCTCGAACAGCTCGACCGCGAGCACGCCGGTGACGCCGAGCGATTCGGCGACCTGCAGCGCGAGCTGCTGGGCCTGCTCGATCAGCTCCGGGGAGGCGTTCGGCGCCGGGGCCAGGACCTCCACGCAGATCCCGTCCTCCTGCACCGTCTCGACCAGCGGCCACACCGCGCCCTGCCCGAACGGCGAGCGCGCGACCAGCGCGGCGAGCTCCCGGCGCAGCGGCACGCGCTGCTCGACGAGCAGCGGTGATCCGCTCTCCAGCAGTTCGGCGACGGTGCGCTTCGCGCCGTCCGGGGTGTTGAGCATCCACACGCCGCGGCCGTCGTACCCACCGCGCGCGGTCTTGAGCACGCAGGGCCAGCCGTGCTCGGCGCCGAACTGCAGGACGTCGGCGACGTCGGTGACCTCCGCGAACGGCGGCACCGGCAGGCCGAGCTCGGCGAGCTTGCGGCGCATCACGAGCTTGTCCTGGGCGTGCAGCAGCGCGTCGGCGCCGGGCTGGACGGACACTCCCGCCGCGGCGAGGGCCCGCAGGTGCTCGCCGGGGACGTGCTCGTGGTCGAAGGTGATCACGTCGCAGCCCTGCGCGAAGTTCTTCAGCGCTTCGAGATCGGTGTGGTGACCGATCTCCACGTTCGGGGCGACCAGCGCGGCGGAGTCGTCCGCCGAAGTGGCCAGCACCTTCAGCGACTGCCCCAACGGGATCGCCGCCTGGTGGGTCATCCTCGCCAGCTGGCCGCCACCGATCATGCCGACAACTGGGGTTCCGCTCCGCTGGTCCACGCGGCCAGCGTAAAGCGGCGCAAGCCGCATACCTGCAGAGGGACCACCCAACGCGACCCAGCTCACAGCCGGTCTGCCTCCGGACTCGCTTTGCGCAGCGGTGCCGGTAGCGGAACCTCAGCGCCCGCCTGAACTCCGGGTGCCCTGACCCAGGTAGCTCGACGGCGTCAGGAACGTCCTCGCCAGGCGAACGCTGAGAACCCGCAGCGGTGCGAGCTGACGGCTGAACGCCTCCGGCGTTTCAAGCTCACAGCGATGCCAGCAGGTCGCACGCGGCGTTGTGGTCGGCGGGCAGCGGTTCCTGCTGGAACCGGATCTCCTGGCAGGCGTGCAGCGCCGGGTCCGCCGCCAGCCGGTGCTCGATCATGCAGCGCGCGTGCAGGCAGCGGGCCGACAGCTGCGGGTGGCGCTTGGTGAGCACCGCCGCGGTGGCCGACCGCAGCAGCGAGACGGTCTCGCCCGAGTCGAACGCCGTGCGCAGGACGTCGGCCATCAGCACCATCGCCATCATCCGCGGGTAGCCGTCGGCCGGGGCGTCCAGCGACACCGCGAGCAGGACGTAGTCCTCGCTCGCCGAGCGCCCCTCCGCTCGCGCTTCGCGGTACACCTCGTGCAGCCGGGTGCGCAGGTAGCCGGCCGTGGTCAGGCCGGTCAGCGGGTCCTCGACCTCGCGCCCGACGGACAGCCGCGCGATCACGTCCGACCAGCCCAGCGCGGTCGTGCGCACCATCGCCGTGGGCACCGCGTCCGGATCGGCCGACACGAGCCCGTCGTGGGCACCGGTCGCGACGGCGTGCAGCGCCGCCAGGTCCTGCAGCGTTCCGGCCAGTCCGACCCCGGCCTCGGCCCGCGCCGCGCCGAGGTCGGCCAGCGCTTCGGCCAGATCCCCGTCCTCGACGACCGCCGCGCACACCGCGTCGACCGCGTCCGAGGCCCAATCGCTCGGGAATGGCCACCCAGCAGCGAGGCTGGCCGTTCGCCAACGCGAGCGCAGGGCCCGCTGACGACCCTGCGCGATCGTCGCATCACACTTGAACGGCCACTCCCTCATCCGCAACGCGCCTCCTTCGACTCCCTGTCATCGGGACGGCGCAACGGGTCGCCCATGACGGTGCAAGGGATGGCGTCGACAATAGGATCTAGATCACAATCAGTCGGGCAGCGTCATGGTCGGCACCGACCGTGACTCCCTAGGTCAGCAGATCTGGTGTGTCCCCCGCGGGGAGGAAGGTGCGGCGTGGCGACGATTCCGGCGGAAGTCCAGGGACCCAGCGACGGGGAACTGCTGGAGGAGGTTCGCAGCGGTTCGTCCGCCGCCTACGCGCAGCTCTACGAGCGGCACGTCGGTGCGGCCTACAACATGGCCCGCCAGGTCGCCAAGTCCGCGGCCGAGGCCGACGACCTGGTGTCGGAGGCCTTCGCCAAGGTGCTCGACACCTTGCGCGACGGGCGCGGCCCGAACACCGCCTTCCGGGCCTACCTGCTCACCGCGCTGCGGCACACCGCCTACGACCGCACCCGGCGGGAGCGCAAGGTGCAGCTCGCCGACGACGTGACGGAGGTTTCCGGCGCGGACGTCAGCGTGCCGTTCACCGACACCGCCGTAGCCGGGCTCGAGCGCACGCTCGCCGCGCAGGCGTTCGCCCGGCTGCCCGAGCGCTGGCAGACGGTGCTCTGGCACGTCGAGGTGGAGGGCCAGACCCCGGCGCAGGTCGCGCCGCTGCTCGGGTTGACGCCGAACGGCGTGTCCGCGCTCGCCTACCGCGCGCGGGAAGGGCTGCGGCAGGCCTACCTGCAGGTGCACCTCGGGCAGCTGGACGACGACGAGTCCGGGGTCGAGCACTGCCGGGCGACGGTGGACCGGCTCGGTGCGTGGACCCGCCGCGGGCTGTCGAAGCGGGAGACCGCGCAGGTCGAGTCGCACCTCGACGGGTGCGACCGGTGCCGGGCGCTCGCGGCTGAGCTCGCCGACGTCAACGGGGCGCTCCGCGTCATCATCGCGCCGCTGGTGCTGGGGGCCTCCGCCACCGGCTACCTGGCCATCTCCTCCTCGGGAGGGGCGTCTGCCGCCGCGTTGGCCGCGGGCAGCGCTTCCAGTGCGGCGGGGGCGGCGAACGCCGCGAGCGCCGGGCCGCGCCAGGCGGTCGCCGCTGGAACGGCGGCCGCGGTGATGGCTGCCGCGATCGCCATCGCCATGACTTCCGGGACCGAGCAGCCCGTTCCGATTGCGGCGGCACCGCCGGCCGCCGTCGTGCAGCCGCCAGAGCCGCCGCAGCCTCCGGCGCCGCCTGCACCGCTGCCGCAGGCTCCGCAGAACCCGCCGCCTGCGCCGAGCCCGACGCCGCAACCTCCAGCACCTCCGGAGCCCTCCCCACCTGCGCCGACGCCACCTCCGGCGGCCACGCCGGTGCTCAACGCCTCCGGGCCCGGAGCTCCGCTCCAGCTCGTCGCGGGTGGCGATCCGGTCGACCTGCCGATCACGGTGAACAACAGCGGTTCGGGCGATTCCCAGCCGGTCACCGCGGAGCTGGCCCTGCCGGCGGGCGTTTCCGCGCAACTGCCCGGTGCCATGTCGGCCGGGCCTGCCTCGACCGTTCCGCAGAGCCGGTCGCTGGTGCTCGCCCAGCCACCCGGATCGCCGTCGGTGAGCTGCCAGAACCGGTCGACCACCATCTCCTGCAGCACCGACCGCGGGCTGCGGCCCGGCGAGTCGTTCACCTTCGGCTTCAGCGTGCGCGCCGACGAGTCCGCCCAGGGCGGTGAGATCACCGCCAGCATCTCCGCCGGTACCGAGATCGAGCTGCGCCTGGAGGCGGTGCCCGTCGTGGTCGAGCCCGCTCCGGTGGACGAGGTCGATCTGCAGGCCTGGAGCTGGCCGGTGCCCGGGGAGGTCTTGAGCTGGCCGACGACCGAGAAGAGCAGCAGGCTCTTCATCTGGGTGACCAACGTCGGTACCAGCACAGGACGTGCCGAGGCCGTCGCCGAGCTGCCGAAGGGCATGCGGGCTCAGGCCCTGACGCCCCAGTGCGACCTGCTCCCGGAAGACCAGGGCCGGGTTCGCTGCTCCGGCGACCTCTCGCCCAGGGAATCCTTGCTGGGCGTGGTGCAGGTGACCGACGCGCAGGACCTCCCGGATCCCGCCGCGCACGCCTCGACCCAGGCCGGGACGGGCGGCCTGGAACCGCACGGTGAGGCCGTCCAGGTGACCGCCAACCTCGGCACCTCCAGCGACAGCGCGCTGGTGGAGCTGCGGTTCCCGTTGCCGCCGCCTCCGCCGAAGCCGCCGGAGTGCTCGTGGTGGCCGTGGTGGCCGCCGGGTTGGGACAACGGCCGTCCGCCGTGGTGCTGGTTGCCGGTGCCCGCGCACTCGCCGCTGCTCCCGCCCACGACGTCCGCTCCGGAGTCGACCAGCACGCCGGAGCCGACGAGCACGACGTCGCCGACGGCCCCGCCGACAGCGGTGCCGCCGACGAGCACGACGCCGCCCACCACGGTGCCGCCCACCACAGCGCCGCCGACGTCGAGCACGCCGCCTTCGACGACGCCGCCGAGCAGCACGGCACCGCCGTCGAGCTCGGCGCCTCCGACCAGCAGCGCACCGCCCACGTCGAGCTCGCCGGGCTCTCCCGGGGGACGGCAGCCCAGGTGAACCGGGTCTCCCGATCCGACCGCTGGCATCGCCGGGACGGCGCAACTACGTAGACTCGGGGCTGTGTCCGTCGTCGATTCCGTGCTCGCGCGAATCCCGCAGCGGTACCGGGAACTCGCGATCCGGCATCGCGAGCTGCTGAAGTTCGGCATCGTCGGCGGTATCACCTTCTTGATCGACACCGGCATCTTCTACGCGCTGAAGCTGACCGTCCTGTCGCCCAAGCCGGTGACGTCGAAGGTCATCGCGGTGCTGGTCGCGACGCTGTTCTCCTACGTGCTCAACCGGGAGTGGTCGTTCCGCACCCGGGGCGGGCGGCAGCGGCACTCCGAGGCGACGCTGTACTTCGTGATCAGCGGCATCGGGGTCGGCCTGTACTCGGCGCCGCTGTGGGTCTCGCGGTACCTGCTGCACCTGCAGACGCCGTACACCAGCCGCTTCGTGGAGGAGATCGCCGACTTCACCGCGGCGCAGATCGTCGGCCTGCTGCTGGGCATGGCGTTCCGCTGGTGGGCGTTCCGGAAGTGGGTGTTCCCCACCGAGCAGTCCCACGAGCAGGAGCCGGAACGCGATCACGTGCGGATCAGCTGACCGCCCGCAGGTCGCGGGCCGTGAGTGCTTCGGGGTGCCACAGCGCCCCGAAACGCGCACGTGCCGCGACCACTACCGGGGCGTCGGTTCGGACTTCCAGGGCAGGCCGAGGACGTCGTCGGCGCGGGCCACCGGGAGGAAGACCTCGAACATCGCCGGTCTCGCCTGGCTGAGTTCGAGGCGGCCGCCGTCGGCTTCGACGAGCGCTCGGGCCAGCGCCAGGCCGACGCCGGTGGAGCCGTGGCCGGAGAAACCGCGGTCGAAGACGTAGGGCACCAGTTCGTCCGGAACGCCCGTGCCCGCGTCGCTCACCTCCACGACCACGGTGCCGCCGCTCTGCCTCGCCGCGAGGGTGACGGTGCCCTCGCCGTGCCGCAGCGCGTTGTCGAGCAGGACGCCGATCGTTTCGCGCAGGCGGGTGGGCGTGACGCGGGCCAGCAGTTCTTCCTCCACCTTCACGCGCAGGGTGCGGCCTTCCGCCTTCAGCGGCTCGCGCCACTCGGCGGCCACGTCGCAGAGCAACGTCGAGATGTCCAGCGGTGCGGCGTCGCGGGCGCGCGCCGCGGTGGCCGCGGCGAGCAGGTCGTCGAGGACCCCGGAGAGCCGTTCGGCCTGTTCCAGCGCCGCGCCGGCGTCCTCCGCCACGTCCGGGTCGTTGGTCGCCGCCAGCGTCTCCAGCCGCAGGTGCAGTGCGGTCAGGCGGCTGCGCAGCTGGTGCGAGACGTCGCCGACCAGTTCGCGTTCGCGCTGCACGAGCTGCGACAGCGCGGCGCCGGAGGCGTCGAGCGCGTCCGCGACGCGGTCCAGCTCCGGGACGTGGTGGCGCTGCGGGTCCGCGCGGAAGTCGCCCGCGCCGAGGCGCGCCGCGCGTGCCGCGACGTGCCGGAGCGGGTCGGAGAGGCGTCGCGCGGTCACCGACGCCACGATCATGCCGGTGCCCGCGGAGAGCACCACGAGCAGCAGCACCAGCCCGGCGACCTGGACCTGCTGGGTGCGGACGGGCCCGCTCGGCGCGGCGAGCGTCACCGTGCCGCTCTGCACCATCGGCACGCTCTCCACCAGCGGTTCCTCGCCGGGATCGGGACCGTAGGCGTAGTCGTGGCCCTGGGTGCGGACGATCAGCCGGGCGCCGTCGGGCACTGCCAGCCGCACCGCGGCGAGGTCGACCGGGCTCTGCGCGGCGATCTGCTCGTCCAGCCGCGTCGCGATCTGCTGCGCGCGGGTGGAGAGGTCGTTGACGGTGATGTCCTGGACGAGTTTCAGCGCGCTGAACCCCAGCGGCAGTCCGAGGACGACCGCGGTGACGGCGACGGCCAGCAGCGTGGCCTGCAGGATTCGGCGGCGCATCGCGGGTCAGTCCGCGTTGAAGCGGAACCCGACGCCTCGCACGGTGGCGATGCGGGTCTCGTCCAGCCGGCCGTTGCTGTCGCTGAGCTTCCGGCGCAGCCACGAGATGTGCATGTCCAGCGTCTTGCTGCCCTTGCGGTCGGATTCCGGCCAGACCTCTTCGAGGATCTCCTCGCGGGTCACCACCTGCCCGGCGTGCTGCATGAGCACCCGGAGCAGCTCGTACTCCTTGTTCGCCAGCTGCACTTCCTGCTCGTTGACCTGCACGCGGCGGGCCGTCAGGTCCAGGCGGACGCCGGAGGCCTCCAGGGTTTCCGGGGCGCCGCGGCGGAGCAGGGCGCGGATGCGCGCCATCAGCTCGGCGAGCCGGAAGGGCTTGGCCACGTAGTCGTCGGCACCCGCGTCGAGGCCGACCACGAAGTCCACCTCGTCGGTGCGGGCGGTCAGCATCAGCACCGGCAGGCCGCGGCCCTGCGCGCGCAGCCGGCGGCACACCTCCAGACCGTCCATCTCCGGCAGTCCGAGATCCAGCACCAGCAGGTCGATCCCGCCCGAGGCGGCGGCGCGCAGCGTCGATGGACCGTCCTCGATCACCTGGACGGTGTAGCCCTCGCGTTGCAATGCCCTCGACAGGGGCACGGCGATGGCGGGGTCGTCTTCTGCCAGCAACACCACGCTCACGCCTCCAGCCTAGAGGCTGCCTCGGTACTCCTTTTGCGTAACGGTCCGAGTGGGCTGCGTGGTCAGCTCGCGGCTCGTGTCCGCCGACTGCGCCTGCGGACTAAGGTGCGTTGCGTGACCAGCGATCTCGATCTCGCCCTGCACCTCGCCGACGTCGCCGACGGCATCACCGGCAGCCGGTTCCGTGCCCGGGACCTGAGCGTGGACCGCAAACCCGACCGGACGCCGGTCACCGACGCCGATCTCGCGGTGGAGGACGCCGTGCGCGCGGTGCTCGCCGAGCGGCGGCCGGACGACGTCGTCGCCGGCGAGGAGCGCGGTGGCACGGCGGGCGACGGCCGCGCGTGGGTGCTGGACCCGATCGACGGCACGAAGAACTTCCTGCGCGGTGTTCCGGTTTGGGCGACGTTGATCGCGCTGGTGGACGGTGGCCGTCCGGAGGTCGGCGTGATCAGCGCGCCGGCGCTGGGCAAGCGCTGGTGGGCGGCGACCGGGGCGGGCGCCTGGTGCCGCACGGGTGAGGCGGAGCCGGAGCGGATCTCGGTGTCCGGGGTGCGCGAGCCGGGCGACGCCTACGTCTCGACCACGCACCTCGGGACGTGGGTGGAGCACCACTCGCGGGAGGCCTACCTGCGGTTGGTCGACGCCTGCTGGGAGAACCGCGCGTTCGGCGACTTCTGGCAGCACTGCCTGGTGGCCGAGGGCGTCATCGACATCGCCGCGGAGCCGATCGTGAACCCGTGGGACGTGGCGGCGGCGCAGGTGCTGGTGACCGAGGCAGGCGGCACCTTCACCGATCTGGCCGGAACCCCGCGCTACGACGGCGGGAGCGCGCTGTCGACGAACGGCCACCTGCACGCCGAAGCCCTGTCCCTCCTGCGGCGCTGAGGTCCCCCGACTCCGCAATTTCAATGGAAATCGGAGGGACAACTTCAATGGAAGTTGCGCGGAGTCGGCGTGTCGCGGGCCGACACACCGGTGTTCGCGCAATTTCAATGGAAATCGGAGGGTTGATTTCCATTGAAATTGCGTCTCACCGAGCCGGGGGCACTGCGGGGTCGGGGCGGCGGAGCTGGAACGTCGTTGGGGTGGTTCAGCTTTCGGGTTGCTTCTTGAGCAGGCGGGCGTAGTGGGAGCCCGCGGCCAGCAGGATCAGGCCCGCGCAGAGGAACGCGATCACCCGGGCCACGCCGTCCAGGGTGGCGAGGTCGAACAGCAGGAGCTTCGCCAGGGACGCCGCGATCAGCACCATGCCCGCGATGCGCAGGCGCTTCGCGCGGATTCCGCGCAGCAGCAGCACGATCGCCGCCACCACCCAGCTCAGGGTGATCAGGATGTGGGCGGTGAGGAAGCCGGTCCGGGTGTCGGACACCAGCAGGCAGGCGGCCATCGTCGCGCTCGCCGTGCCGTACAGCAGCGCCAGCCCGGTCGCCGACCACAGCGGCGGCGACTTCGGGAACTTCTCGATCCGGGCCGCCGAAGCAGGCACCACGATCGCCGCGGCCGCGATCAGCAGGCCGCACAGCAGGCCCGCGATGCCGGGCGCGTAGCCGTGCCAGAGCAGCGCGGTGAGCGGCACCTCGTTGACCAGGGCGAGCAGGAAGCCGAAAGTCGCGTAGCAGGTCGCGCCGAGCAGCACGCCCGCGCTGCGCAGCACGAACGCACCGGCGCTCAGCACCAGCGCCTCGCACAGCAGCGCCGTTGCCCAGCTCGACGAATCCAGCACGGTCAGCGTGGTCTGGGCGGCCGCGATCGACGCCATCGCGCCGACCGCCGTGGTGAACCGGCGCGACAACCAGTCCCGGAACGCCGGGACGAACCGGGCCACCGCCCAGATCGCGAGCAGCAGCACGGTCGTTCCCGCGCCGAGCAGGCCGGCCGCCGACGTCTCCAGCAGCAGCGGACCGGCCAGGAACGCCGGGGTCGGTGCGGTGACCAGCAGGGCGATCGCGGTGCGGTCGGCGTCCGGGCGCGCTCCCGCGGTGATCGCGGCGATCACCACGCCCAGCAGCACGGAAACGCTGATCGCGATCACCAGCACCGGGTCGTGGAAGAAGACTCCCCAAATCGCCGCCACCAGCGCGGCCAGCACCACGGGGATCCCGGCGGCCAGCGCGAGCGAGGGCCAGCCGCGCCGGACCTGCACCGGTGCCGCCGCGACCTGCAGCAGGACCAGGAAGCCGATCAGCATCGCGTTGGGCAGCTGGGTGATCAGCGGCGCGCAGATCGCCGAGCTCAGCACCACGCCGAGCGCCAGCGGCCGCGCCTGCCAGCGGTCGGCGAGCGCCAGCCCGCCGATGCTGACGAGCAGGCCCGCGCCGAGGCCCACCGGAGCGGACACGAAACCGTAGAGCGAGGTGGCCGCCACCACGTCCAGGAACATCGCGGCGAAACCCGTTGTGGCCAGGGCGAACGCGGCGATCCGCCCGGCGTCCTGCCCCTTCGAGCGCCGGTGCATCCACCAGCCGGCGCCGACCAGCAGCGCGGAGAGCACGGCACCGCCGGTGATCCTGGCGCCCGGTCCCAGCCAGTCCTGCTGCACGGCGAGGACGAGCAGGAACACCACGCCCAGCAACGTCACGCCGGCGCCGACCCAGGCCAGCACGCGGCTCGGCTCCAGGTTCGCGCCGAGCCTGCTGCGCGGGCGGACCGGCTGCTGCCCGAGTCCCGGGTACGGCGTCACCTGCGGCTGCCCGAACACCGGTGGCCGGGCGGCCTGCGGCGGGTGGTTCTGCGGGGTCGGAGCCTGCTGGGGCGGAACGTCCTGCTGGGGCTGGGTTTCCTGCGGTGCGGGCGCTTGCGGGGCTGCGACCTGCGTCGCAGCTTGCGCCTGCACCACGGTGCCCAGGTAGGTCAGCCGCTGGCCGATGGCGTGCAGCTCACCGGCCAGCAGTTGGAGCGTTTCACCGGGCAAGGGTTGTGACATGCTCCCACCCTGCGGGAAACGCCCCGGTCAGAACATCAGTAGCACTACTCAGTCACGATCACGGCTCGGCGTCCGCGGGCTGCGCGGTCGCTCAGCGGAACCCGAATCGATTCGTTCATATCGGGCCGCAGCCGCGACGACCAACGCTGCCGCGGAAGGCGTCGCATGCGCGGCAGGCGCATAGCCCACCCTCGCAGCTCGCACCGCCGCAGGTTCTCAGCGCTTCGCCTGGCGAGGACGGCCCGGCCGCCGCGCATCGGTCATGCATCAGGCCGGGCACCCGCAGTCCAGGCGGCGCTGAGGTTCCGCTACCCGCACCGCCGCGCAGAACGAGTAGAGGAACTGCTCACCCGCGCTGCGCCGGAGTGCCCTTCGGCGGCGTGCTGGTGGCGTCGACCGGGCCGACCACGCCGCGCAGCGCCTGGGTCCAGGTCAGCCTGCCGAACAGGTAGAAGCAGGCGACCTGCTCGTTGCTGAACCGGGCCCAGTCGTAGCGGTTGCCCTGCTCCCGCCAGAAGACCTCCCACGCCGGGGCGCCGTCGTGGTCGTCGCGCACCAGGCACCAGGCGTCGTCGGCCTCCACGCCGATCGACACCAGCCCCTCCGGCACGCCCATCGCCACCAGCCAGCCCAGCACGGACTCGGTGTTCACTTCCCGGCCTCCTGCTCCGCCTCGTCCTGCTCGACCTCGTCCGCGACCTCCGCGGTCGAATGCGCCAGCGGCACCGTCGCGCGCTCGCGGACGATCCGCTCCGTCGCCGCGACCTGCTCCTCCGGCTCCGCCGCCGACGAGGTGAGGTGGAAGGTCGACTCCACCACCTCGGCGCCCGCCCGCTCGATGCGCAGCGTCACCGCCTCGGCGGCCTCCCGCGACGCGGTCAGCTCCACGAGGTAGCCGAGCCCGACCAGGTCGTCCAGCGAGTACGTCGCGCGGTAGCGGACTCCGCCGCCGGGCTGCGCGAACCACGGCGCGGGCACCGACCGCCACACCGGTAAGCGGCGCATCACCCGGTACCTGCGGTACTCGCGCTCGGCGTGCGACGGCGGCAGCGACCGCTGCGCGAAGGACGTCGCCACCGCGAACGAGAAGCGCCCGGCGCCGCCACCGGTGCAGTCGAGCACGGTGTCCGGCTCCAGCACCACCGGCTCCGCCGGTTCCACACCGCCCTCCGGGTGCTCGGCGGCGGGCGGCCACACGTGCTCGTCGCGCTCGCCCGCGAACCGGCGTTCCCACTCCAGCTCGCTCAGCTCGCCCAGCGGATCGTGCCCGGCGACGAGCGCCTCCGGCAGCTGCACCGGTTCACCGCGCTCCTCCCGATCCCGTTGCGCGGCGACGTAGACCTCGCCCGAGCGCAGCCGTTCCAGCGCGTCACCGTCGTGCACCAGGTGCGACTCCGGGTGGTCCTGCGGCGGGAAGTTCAGCCCCGGCCGGTCCGGTTCCTCCGACGACGGCGGCAGCTGCCTGCTCGCCCTGCTCGCCGCGACCGGCATGTACCCGATCGGGAACTGGTGCAGCACGAACGCCACCACGTCCGCGTTCCGGCTCGCCTGCCGCAGCGGGCGCTGGGTGGGCTCCGCCGCGGGCGGAGCGGGTGGTTGCTGCGGTGTCGGCAGCGGGCGCAGCGGAGAGCGCTGCGTCGGATCCTTCACCGGCTGCGGAGCAGGTTGCTGCGGAGCGAGCTGCTGCGGCTGCGGAGCCGGGGCCACGCCGAAGGCGGGCCGCGGCGCGGCCATCGGCGGCCGACCCGGCGGCGGAGCCGCGGCCGGAGGCTGCGCAGCCGGAGGCGCTCCGGGCGGCGCCACGAAGTGGCCGCCCGGAGCCGCCGGAGGCGGTGGGGCCGCCGGGGCGAAGCCCGGCGGCGGCGCGGCAGCGCCCGGCGGCAGCGGCGGCTGCGCGGCCTGCGGCGAAGCCCAGGCGGAGCGCACCGCGTGCGGAGCGGTGCTGGAGGCGGGGTCCTCGCCGGGCGGCGTCCAGCCCGGGCGGGAGTCGTCGGTGCTCACCGGGATCGGACCGGTGCCTGCGTCGGCGAGACCGGGAGCCCAGCGGCCCGGGTCGACCTTGACCGGGCCGGTGTGCTCGGCGTCCGCCTGCCAGCCGGTGGCGGACCGAGCCGCCTCCGAGACCTCGTCCTGCGCATCTGCTGCCACTCCCCCGACGGTTCCGCGGCCGATGTGCTCCGCCGCGCTGCCAACATCTTCCGCAACGCCACCGGCGGCCTCCCGACCGACCCGGCCGACCTCGTCGGCGGCGCCCCGGGCGTGTTCAGCCGCCCCACCAGCAACATCACCCGCCGTGCCGACCGCCTCCCCGGCGGTCCGGCCGACTCCGCCGACCACGTCACCAACAGCACCACCGGCACCGCTGACCGCGTCGCCCGCGGCGCGGCCGATGTCGCCCGCGGCGTGGCCCGCACCCGCGACCGCACCTCCAGCGGCATCGCCCAGCGCGCCGGTCGCACCACCCGCTGCGTCCACTGTGGACGCGACGAGACCGGTGCCCGCGTTCAGCGCACCACCGCCGAGCGCCGCGAGCGGGGCGTCCGGGTCGATCCGAACGCCGCTGTCCGGATCCACCGCCGCGGCCAGCGTGCTGTGCAGCTGCGCCACGTTCGCCGCCGCGCCCTGCACCGCCGAGTCCAGAGCGGCGAGCGCCTGCGGATGTCCTGCGGCCGCCGCTTGTTCGGCCGCGTCGGTCTGCTTGGCCAGCGTCACCAGCTCGCGCACCAGCTGGACCTTCGCCGCGCCGACCTGCTCGGCCGCGTGGTCCAGGCGGTCCGCCGCCGCGCGGCACTGCTGCACCGAGCCGGGCAGGATGCCGTCGGCGGCCACGAAGCCGTCCCACTCCCGGGTCGCGGCCTCGGCCGCTTCGCCGTCGAAGGCCCGCAGCGCGCCCTGCGCTGCGCTGTCCGCGTCGCCCGCCAGGCCGTCGATCGCGTCCGCGGCTTCGCGCCACGCCGTCGCGGACTCGCGCATCGCGTCCTCGTCCGCCTCCGGCCACCGGGCGCCCGCGCGCGCGGCGACGTCGCGGAGTTCGGCGGGAAGTTCGATGCCCACCGCGCTCACCCCCGTCCGGCGATTCGTCCGAGCTCTTCGGCGTTGTCCGCGTCCACCTGCTGCGTCGTGGCCGCGGCGGCCGCGAACTTCGACCCCATGCCGCGCAACCGCGACGACATCTCGCCGAGGTCGGACAGCGCCTGCTCCGCCCGGCCGCAGTGCGCCCGGGCGAAGCTCGCGCCGATCTCGTCACCGCCCCAGCAATCACCTGCCGACTCCACCGCCCGGCGCAGGGTGTCGGCGATCTTCTGCGCCTGGCCCGCGAGGGCGTCGAACTCGCCCGCGTGCTTGCCCAACTGCCCGAGGTCGCTGCGGAAACCACTCATGGTCACATCCGTTTCGTCGGGCTCTGCTGCAACCAGCTCCCGGCCGAGAAGTCCTCGTCCTCGGCAACATCATCGTCGATGGGCCCGGGTTCGTTGCGCAGCACCGATGCCGACGCACCGTCGGCGTGTCCGCCCAGCAGCACATCCGGATCGGTTCCCGCCGGCAGCACCTCGGCGAGCACGTCGGCGGCGCGCCGGGCGGCGGCCTGCGCGGCTGCCGCGCTCAGCTCGGCGATGGTCGCGGCGAGCTGGGCGGGGCGCAGCTTGTCGTAGACGTCGTCGGCCAGCGCCACCTCGCGGAGGGTGCCCTGCGGTCCGACCGCGACCCGCACCCGCCCGTCGGCGGAGCGGGCCGTCTCGGTGATGGTGGCGAGTTCCTGGTGGGTTTCGGCAAGGCGTTCCCGGCTGCGCTGGTAATCGGCCATCAGCTCGGCCACCTGGGCCCGGTGATCGGTCGGCACGGCCGCTCCCTCCCCTGGTCGCTGGGCGGGCCCCGCAGCTGGCGCGGCGGAGTCCGGCACGGCACAGCGGTCGGCGGCCCGGTGAACCGCAGACCGCACGTCCTGGCTTTGACGTGCGCCGCAGCGCAGATGGTTCCACGTCGGCACCGGCGTTTTCCCGTCAGACCTGGCATTCGCACCGGAATGTCCGAACCCGGTGTGAGCACCGTCTCGGCGCCCGGCCACCGCGACGGCTGGGACCATGGAGCGATGGCGACCATCGCGTACGAGGACCTGACGCCCGGCCGGACCTTCGACCTGGGCGAGGTGAAGGTGGACCGGGCGGAGATGCTGGCCTTCGCCGAGCGCTTCGACCCGCAGCCGTTCCACCTCGACGAGGAAGCGGGCCGGAACTCGGTGCTGGGCGGGCTGTGCGCGTCCGGCTGGTTCACCGCGTCGCTGTGGATGCGCGGTTACGTCGATCACGTGCTGGCCGACTCGACGTCGCAGGGCTCACCGGGCGGCAACGAGCTGGCCTGGCTGGCCCCGGTGTTCCCCGGCGACGTGCTGCAGCTGTCGATGGAGGTCAACAGCCAGCGCCGCTCGCAGAGCAAGCCGAACCTGGGCCTGGTGGAGATCACCGGCACGGCCGATCGCGACGGCGAGCGCGTCCTGCGCTTCACCTTCGTCGCGATGTTCGGCACCCGGGACCAGAACTGACGGACCACGCAGCACTCCCAGAGAACCCCCAGGCACCACCGCCGAACCCCCGGTGCCGAACCTCACGCGATTTCGATTGAAATCGCTGCACACCCCAACGCAACAACCCACCGCTTCGAACCGAACCCCACCCCGGTACCACCACCGATCCCCCAGCGGCGAGGATTCCTCGACTCAGGGGTCGTGGCGCGGGTCCTCCACTCGCAGGCCCGCCGTCACGGCCGCGTGGACCGCTCGGGCCAGGGCCGAGCCGATGCGCGAGCGGGGGCCGCCGTAGAGCTCCGGTTCGCCGTCGGCCGGGCAGAGGATCGCCGTCGCGTCGGTGACCGTTCCGGTGCCCGCGACGCCGGATTCCAGCAGGGCCTGGGCCTTCGCCTCCGCCACCGTCGCCACCGCGTTCACCAGGGCGGCTTCGCTCAGGCGCACCGGTGACCAGCAGACCGCGTTGATCGTGCCCGCCGCCCACGCCTGCGCGCGCTCCGGCGCAGCGGCCCAGACCGGCACGTTGGCGCCGGTGGTCACGCTCGCGCGGACTCCGCTGTCGCTCGCGGTCACCTCGTGGCGCACGTCCACCGCGGTCAGCAGGCCGATGCCCTCCCCGGGCAGGCCGAGTCCGGCGGCCATCTCACCGGCGTGCGCCGTCGGGTCGGGGTGGTCGTAGTCGGTCACCACCGTGGCGTTGAACACCCAGTTCCGCAGGCCGATGCCGCCGCCGCAGGGCGCCGAGGAGATCGCCAGCCACGGCCGCTCGCACCGCCAGACCAGCACCGGCCGGTCCTGCACGGCGTGCAGGACCGGACGCGGCGCGGTCACGAGCTCAGCGCCTTGACCACCCGGGACGGGCTCGGGCGCCCGAGCCGCTCGGCCATCCAGACGCTGGTCTCCACGAGCTTGCCGAGGTCGACGCCGTGCTTGATGCCCAGCCCTTCGAGCATCCACACCAGGTCCTCGGTCGCGAGGTTGCCGGTGGCCGACTTCGCGTACGGGCAGCCGCCCAGACCACCCGCCGAGGAATCCACAGTGGACACGCCGTGCTGAAGGGCGGCGAAGGTGTTGGACAGCGCCTGGCCGTAGGTGTCGTGGAAGTGCACCGCCAGCCGGTCCACCCCGATCCCGGCCGCGACGAACCCGCGCAGCAGCGCCGAGACGTGCCCCGGCGTCGCCACGCCGATGGTGTCGCCCAGCGACAGCTGGTCGCAGCCCATCTCCAGCAGCCGCTTGCCCACCGAGACGACCTGCTCGACCGGCACCGCGCCTTCCCACGGATCGCCGAAGCACATCGAGATGTACCCGCGCACCGACAGGCCCTCGCCGACCGCGCGCCGCACCACCGGGTCGAACATCGCGAACTGCTCGTCCAGGCCGCGGTTGAGGTTGCGCCGGGTGAAGGTCTCGGTCGCGGAGGCGAAGATCGCGATGTCGCGCACCTGCGACTCCAGCGCCCGGTCCAGGCCCTTCGCGTTGGGCACCAGCACCGGGTAGCGGATGCCGGGCACCCGCTGCAGGCCGGCCAGCAGCTCGGCGGCATCGGCCAGCTGCGGGACCCACTCCGGCCGCACGAAGCTGGTCGCCTCCAGCACCGGCAGCCCGGCGTCGGCCAGCCGGTCCAGGAACTCCAGCTTCACCTCCACCGGGACCGCCTGCTTCTCGTTCTGCAGCCCGTCGCGCGGCCCGACCTCCCAGATCGTCACCGCCGCGGGCAACTCGCCCGGCTCCGGCGCGGCCACCTGCATCGGCAGTCCCAGTTCACGCGGTCCCATCAGCCCTCCCGTGTCCAGCGGGCACCCGACCGGCTCATCGACCCACCGGTCCGCGGTAGCCCCGATCGTCCCGCGGGTCGTCGTTCACCTCGCGGTACAGCAGCGTGTGGACCTTCTCCACCTGCGGAATGTCGTCGAACTCCAGCGGCTCGTCCGAGGCGGATTCGACGATCAGCGTGCCGCAGCCCAGCATCCGGTCGATCAGGCCGTGCCGGAAGCGCACCGAGTTGATCCGGGACATCGGGATGTCGATGCCGCTGCGGGTGAACACGCCCTCGCGGACCATCAGCCGGTGCGTGGTGACCACGAAGTGCGTGGTGCGCCAGCGCACCAGCGGCGCCAGGGTGAACCAGATGACCAGGATCGCGCCCACCACCGCCAGCGCGATCCACGCAGGCAGGTGCCAGGAGAACGGGGCGAGCAGCGCCGCCGCGTAGGAACCGCCACCGACGACCACGAAGAGGATCAGCACCGGGACGAGCAGCATCTTCCAGTGCGGGTGCTTGTGCACGACCACGAACTCGTCCTCGCCGAGCAGGTCGTCTGGGTAGGCCACCGGTTCCCCCTCCTCTTGCCGCGTCGCCGATCACGGTACCGCTCGCGGCCGCCCGCGCCCGCGATCAAGCCCGCCGCACGTGCACGACGTCGCCCGCCGAAACCGCGGTCGTCAGCCCGCTCTCGGCGCGCACCATCAGCCGGCCCTCGACGTCGATGCCGGTCGCGACGCCCCGCAGCTGCTCATCGGGCCCGAGCTCGACCCGCACCTGCTGCCCCACGGTGCTGCACAGCTGCCGGTACCGGTCGAGCAGCCCGCTGCGCACCACGTCACCGGAAGCGGCCCGCCAGCGGTCGTCGACCGCGGCGAACGCCGTGAGCAACGCCACTGCGAACTCCTCGCGGTCGACCTCCCCGCCCTCCGCGACCAGCGAGGTCGCGGGCAGCCCGCCCGCGCCCCGGGGCAGTTCGTCGCGCTGCTGCAGGAGGTTGACGCCCATGCCCAGGACGAGCGCGAGCCCGTCCGGCCCGGCCACCGCCTCGCCCAGGATCCCGGCCGCCTTCAGCCACTCGTCGCCGCTGCCGAGCAGCAGGTCGTTCGGCCACTTCAGCGAGGCGCGCACGCCGGTGGTGCGCTGGACGGTCTCGGCGAGCGCGACACCGGCGATCAGCGGCACCCAGGACACCGCGGACTGCGGCACGTCGGGCCGCAGCAGGACGCTGACGAACAGCCCGCGGCCGCGCGGCGAGGTCCACTGGCGCTGCATCCGGCCGCGCCCGGCCTCCTGCTCCTCCGCGATCAGCACGGTCCGGTCGGCGGCGCCCCGGCTCGCGGCGGCGGCCAGGTCGGTGTTCGTCGAACCGGTCACGGTCACCACGTCGAGCGCGGCGTAAGGCCCGCCGTCGACCAGCCGAGCCCGCAGCCGTCCACCATCCAGCAGCACAGGATTCACCCCCCAAGCCTATGCCGCGACTGGACCGCCCTCCCGCGGAGCTGGGATGATGCGGGGAGCAGGGAGGAGGAGCCATGACTTCGGTCGTCGACGCACCGCACCGGCGGATCACCCTCGACGAGGTCCGCGCCCACCGCGATGAGATCTACCGAATCGCGGAGCAGTACGGCGTCAGCAACGTCCGGGTGTTCGGTTCCGTCGCCCGCGACGAGGCCGACGACGACAGCGACCTGGACCTCCTGATCGACGTCGCGCCCGGGCACGGTCTCTTCGCGATGGCCGGGTTCGCGCTCGACGTAGAGGAACTGCTCAACGTCTTCACCCAGGTAGTGACCCCGAACGGGCTGAAGGAACGCATCCGGGACGAAGTGCTCACCGACGCGGTGCCGGTTTGAAGCGCGCGACCCCGCAACGGCTCGCCGACATCATCGATGCCATCGAAGGCATCCAGCGCTACGCGCCTTCGGACAAAGCATCCTTGGCAACGGACGAGGTGACGCAACTCGCTCTGATCAGGCTTGTCGAGATCGTTGGCGAAGCCTCCAACCACGTGGACAAAGCCGTCCAGCAAGCACACCCCGAAGTGCCGTGGCGCGCGATCATCGGAATGCGCAACCGCGTCGTGCACAGCTACTGGGAAGTCGATGTGCAGATCCTTTGGGACGTCGTGACGATCGAGATCCCCAAGCTCCTCCCGCAGGTCCGCGCGATCCTGGCCGCCATCGAGAACCGGTAGCCACGGCCCCACTTTCGGCTGTGTCCGGTTGGTGATCTTGGTTCGTATCGTGCCTCCGAGACTTCTCGGAGGTGGGCACGTTGCGGAGACGTTGGTGGGCGCTGCCGTGCGCGGCACTGGTGCTGACCGGGATCGCTCCCGGCGCGGCGGCCGAGCAGGCGCCGGTGCAGGTCAGGGACGGGCGCAGCCAGCCCGTCTTCACCGCCGACCCGGTGCGGGAGACGGTGTGGGTGGAGACCGGGCTGGACGGCGACGGCGACGGCGTGGTCGACCGGGTCGCCGCGGACGTCGTCCGGCCGTCCGGCACCGACCGGCCGGTCCCGGTGATCATGGATGCCAGCCCGTACTACTCGTGCTGCGGACGCGGCAACGAGAGCGAGCTGAAGACCTACGACGAGCAGGGCAGGCCGGTCGGCTTCCCGCAGTTCTACGACAACTACTTTGTGCCGCGCGGGTACGCCACCGTGCTGGTCGACCTGTCGGGCACCAACCGCTCCGAGGGCTGCGTGGACGTCGGCGGCGCGTCCGACATCACCTCGGCGAAGGCCGTGGTGGACTGGCTCAACGGCCGCGCACCCGGGTTCGACGCGCCGTCCGGCGGCGGGCCGGTCGAGGCGGGCTGGTCCACCGGCGACGTCGGCATGATCGGCAAGTCCTACGACGGCACGATCGCCAACGGCGTGGCCGCCACCGGTGTGGAGGGACTGCGCACCATCGTGCCGATCGGCGCGATCAGCTCCTGGTACGACTACTACCGCTCGGACGGCGTGTCCTTCGGCTTCAACCCCTCCGGGCTGGCGCGGACCGTCGAGGAGGGCGGCCGCCCGGACTGCGGCCCGGCCAAGCAGGAGCTCGACGCCGGGTCCCCAGCCAACGGCGACGTCACTCCGATGTGGACCGAGCGGGACTACGTGCCGAACGCCGACCGGGTCACCGCGAGCGTGTTCGCGGTGCACGGCCTCGGCGACCTCAACGTCAAGACCCTGCACCTCGGGCAGTGGTGGGACGCGCTGGCCGAGCGCGACGTGCCGCGCAAGCTGTGGCTGAGCCAGACCGGGCACGTCGACCCGTTCGACTTCCGCCGCGCGGAGTGGGTCGAGACCCTGCACGCCTGGTTCGACCACTGGCTGCTCGGCGTGGACAACGGGATCACCGAGGAGCCCGCCGCCAGCGTCGAACGCGCGCCGGACGTCTGGGCGGACGAGCCGACCTGGTCCGGCGAGCTCGCGAAGGACACCGTGCTGCACCCGCGCGAGGACGGGCTCGGCACGCAGCCCGGCAGCGGCACCGCGTCGTTCACCGATGACCCGTCGCTCGACGAGTACGACTGGGCGGCCGACCCCGACCAGCCGTCGCCGGCCCGCGCGCTGTTCAGCACCGCGCCGCTGACCAGCGACGTCCGGATCGCCGGGACCGGTTCGGTCACCGTCACCGCCACGCCGAGCACGCCGACGGCGCACCTGTCCGCGATGCTCGTCGACTACGGACCGGCCACCACCCGCGACTACCTGGGCCGCGGTGAGGGGATCCGCACCCTGCAGACCGAGTCCTGCTGGGGCGAGAACCGCCCCGGCGACGACGCCTGCTACTTCGACACCGAAGCGACCACGACCGACGTGGACTTCGAGATCATCGCGCGCGGCTGGGCCGACCTGGCCAACCACGAATCGCTGTCGGAGGAGCGCCCGCTGGAGCCGGGCGAGCCGCAGACCATGACGTTCCGGCTGGCCACCACCGACCACGTGGTGCCCGCCGGTCACCGGCTGGCGCTGATCATCGGCGGCACGGACAGCGCGTTCATCGTCGCCCCGCGCCAGCCCGGTGAGATCGGCCTGGACCTGAGCGCCACCTCGGTGACGCTGCCGGTCGTCGGCGAACTCCCCGCGCTGACCGCGGCCGGGCCGGACAAGCCGAGCGTCCGCCCGGAACGCGTCCCGGCGCGACCGGACGTCCAGCTCAACCGGGACGTCCTGCCGGGCAGCTGACCCGGTCGGCGGGGGAGGCGCGAGACCTCCCCCGCCGACCGGGTCAGGGCGCGACGTCGGCGTACTCGCTGCCGATCTTCAACGCGTCGATCTCGTTGACCACGGCATCGCCCTCGGCGCCGTAGACGCCCCACTTCGGGTGGTTCTCGCTGTCGAAGGTCCGGCACGCCCAGCGCTGCGAGCCGTCGCTGAACGTCTGGCGCTCGCCGTTGAACCAGAGCTCGACCCAGCCGCCGGTGGTCTCGTCGGACAGGTGCAGGCCGAGCACGATGTCGTGCCACTCACCGGCCTGGATCGGCTGGTCCCAGATGACCCTGGTCTCGTCGGGCTGGCGCTGCAGCAGCGAGAGCTTGCCGTCGATGACCTTGAGGACCACCGGGTAGTTCTGGATGTGGCTGCCGTAGGACTTCCACTGGAAGGTGGCGTTGTTGTCCACGGTGCTGGACAGCCTGCTCCGCCAGCCCAGGTAGTAGGTGGAGCCGTTCCGGAAGTCGTACTCCTGGCCGTCGACCTTGATGCCGCGGCTCTCGCACCGCCGCAGGCCGGCCGGCTTGTCGTAGCGCCACACCGCGCCCTGCTCCGGATCGTCGACCGCCGTGACGCTGCCCGGATCGGCGCACTCCGAGCCGATGTGCGCGAACACACCGGTGCCGTTGGAGGCGTCGCCGTCCCACATGACCGCCGCGGAGGCCGAAGGCGCCGACGCCACGAGCAGCATCGCCGCCAACAGGGCCACGGCGGGAGTTCTCCCGACCATGATGTTCCCTTCCGGCGGCGGATGCCCAGATCTACCGGACGCCGCGGCCCGGTGTCCAGGCCGTTCACCCGAACCGCAGCGGGCGGCGGAACCGAGTCCTCCGCAGTGGAGTCCGGTTCCGCCGCCCGTGCCCGTGAGCGCTATGGCCCCCCGAAGCGCTCACGGACGGGATATCAGCCCGTGACCAGGCGCAGGCCGTAGGCGCTGAGCGCCTCCTGGACCGGCTGGAAGTAGGTCGTTCCGCCGGAGCTGCAGTTGCCCGAACCGCCCGAGGTCATGCCCTGGGCCTGGGTGCCGCTGATGAACGAGCCACCCGAGTCACCCGGCTCGGCGCAGGCGTTGGTGCGGGTGAGACCGGTGACGGTGCCCTCGGCGTAGCGCACGGTCTGGTTCATCGCCTGCACCGATCCGCAGCGCCACCCGGTCGTCGAACCGGAGCGGCAGATCGACGAGCCGACCGGGGCCACGGTCGCGCCGGACACCGCGCGGGTGCTGCCGTTGTACATGTTCACCAGCGCGCGCGGCGTCCAGTTGGAGTTGGCCGAGACCCACGCGTAGTCGTTGCCGGGGAACGACGAGCCCTGGAACGTGCCCATCGCGACCTGGTTGTACCCGGAGACCGCCGTGCCCGGGCGACCGCAGTGCCCGGCGGTGACCATCCCGGCGCCACCGGACGAGGTGCGCACCGCGAAGCCGACCGAGCAGCGCCCGCCCATGTAGTAGGCGTCACCGCCGCGGAGGTCGTAGAAGGTGCGCGGCGACTCGGCCACCTCTTCCACCCGCACCGAGTCGTCGATGGCGCGGGCCCGCGCCAGGAAGTCCTCGGTGGCGGAGTCGGCCTCGGCGCGGTTGACCGACACCACGACCGAATTGGACCGCACGTCCACGTACCAACCGGTGATCGACTGCGGCGCAGTCGCTTCCATTCCATCCAAAGTGGACTTCGTCGCGTCGAGTTCGCGCTCGGTGTTGGACACCACCACGGCGTCCGCACCGGCTTCGCGCGCCGCCTGCGCCGCGCGCCCGTCGGTGACCGCGAGGACGAGCTTCCCGCTCGCCTCGTCGAAGTAGGAACCGGCGAACGCCTCGCCCGCGCTCCCGCGCAGCTTCTCGTTGAGCTGGATCGCGCGGGCTTCCCGCGCCAACCGGTCCTGCGCCTGCTGCGCGGTCAGGCCGAAGTCCCGCTGCATGGCGGCGAGCAGCTCCGGGGCCGCCTGATCCGGTGCCGGTGCTGCGGTGGACGGCACTGCCACCGCGGCGAGCGTGCCCGCTGCCAGCACGGCCGCACCGAGCAACCGGATGGTTCTGCTCCGACTCATGGTCGTCTCCCTCGATCCGAAATTGGGCAGGGATCACCCGCGCACGGCCGGTCCGGCCGCGATGCGCGGGAGCTGGTGCCCCGGCACCCGCATGCCGGGGATGAGGTGGCACCGCCCGGATCCCGGGTCGGCGCTGCGTAGGAGGGGGTGAACCGCGCCGCAGCGGTTCGCGTAGAAGGACATTAAGGAGCCGGTACCTGAACCGGACACCACCTTTCGGAGCATCCTGAGCGCGAAAACCCCGCCATGCCACGAGCTTTCAAGGTCGACGCGGCGAACGGCAGCACTCCGGATACGCCGAGCGGACCGATGCCCGCGCAACCGGCGAGGACACCTCCGCTTCACCGGAACGCAACTTCAATGGAAATCAGGCGTGCGATTTCAATTGAAGTTGCGCGTCTCGCCGGTGCGCCGGGGCCCGACGGCTTCGCTCCCGGCTCGGCACCCGCACGGGCACCGAGCCGGGCCGGCTCTACGATCGGCGGCGTGCGCTTCGTGCTTGCCTCCGCTTCGCCCGCTCGCCTGTCCGTGCTGCGCTCGGCCGGGATCGAGCCGCTGGTGCGGGTTTCCGGCGTCGACGAGGACGCGCTGACCGCTTCGCTGGGCGATCCCGCGCCCGCCGAGCTGGTCAGCGCGCTGGCGCAGGCCAAGGCCGATGCGGTCGCCGCCGAGATCGGCGCCGAGGAACCCGACGCGGTGATCGTCGGCTGCGACTCGATGCTGCTGATGGCGCACGGCGAGATCGCCGGCAAGCCCGGCACCCGCGAAGCCGCCGCCGAGCGGTGGGCGCAGAACGCGGGCAGCAGCGGTGAGCTGCTGACCGGGCACGCGATCGTCCGCCTCCGGGGCGGCGAGGTCACCGCGCGCGCCAACGGCCACCTGGGCACCACCGTGCGCTTCGGCGAGCCGAGCGAGGCCGAGCTGGAGGCCTACCTCGCGACCGGCGAGCCGCTGCACGTGGCGGGCGGGTTCACGCTCGAAGGCTTCGGCGGCTGGTTCATCGAGGGCGTCGACGGCGATCCGTCGAGCGTGCTCGGCATCAGCCTCCCGCTGACCCGCAAGCTGCTGGCCCAGGTCGGCGTCAGCGTGGTGACGCTGTGGAGCTCGCCGACTGCGGAGTGACACCGGGTTCCGGGCAGCCGAGTGAATACGAACACAATTCGGTTACCCCCGGATGGTTTTCGCGGCGCGGCTGGTTACAAATGTTCGCGATGGGCACCACCCGACGGCTGTATCTGACTTCGCGCCTGCACGTCGATCTTCGACGGCAGGCCAGCTCCGTCTGTCTGTGATCGAGCGCGGCACCGCCGCTTCCAGAGAGCCTGCCGGCGAATGCCGCCCGCGCCTTGACCAGCGGCGGCAGCCGCTTGCAGCCACCTATGCAGGGTGACCACCGGCGGGTTCTGAGAGTTCTCCTGGCGAGGACGGCCCCTCCGCCGTAGATCGTCCAGGGAAGCTCTCAGGTTCCGCCAGGCGACCACCCCGGCAACACGACCGACAACCGGCACTGAGATTCGCGCGCATCGTCGTGCGCCGCTCGAACCGCACTGCCTTCGAACTCACTCCGCGACTCCGGGAGATCCCTGTGTCCACCACTGCTGGGCGATCGCGCCTGCGCTTCAACCCCAAGCTGTTCGCCGTGGCCGTCATCGCGTCGCTGGTGCTCGGCGCACTGCTCGGCTACGTCGCCAAGCAGACCGACGCCGAGTGGCTCGCCACCACGCTGAAGACCATCGGCTCGACCTTCACCAAGCTGCTCACCTTCACCGTGCTGCCGCTGATCTTCACCGCGATCGTGGTGGGCATCAACAGCCTCCGCGGCCTCGGCGGCGGCCGCGCCGCGGCGCGGCTGGGCGGCAAGACCGCGCTGTGGTTCGGCATCACCTCGCTGATCGCGGTGCTGATCGGTCTCGCCGTCGGCTCGCTGTTCCAGCCCGGCCGCGGCCTGATCATCGAACCCGACCCGGAGAAGCTGCAGTCCATCGGCGAGAAGACCCAGGGCTCCTGGCTCGACCTGATCACCGGCCTGGTGCCCAGCAACCTGATCAGCGCCTTCGCCGAGGGCGAGACGCTGCAGGTGGTGTTCGTCGCGCTGATCATCGGTGCGGCCACCTACAGCCTGGGTGAGAAGGCGGCGCCGTTCGTCGACTTCAACAAGGCGGCCTTCGAGGTCATCCAGCGCGTGCTCGGCTGGATCATCCGGCTCGCCCCGCTGGGCACCCTCGGCCTGATCGGCAACGCCGTGGCCAGCTACGGCAACGAGTTCTTCGCGCCGCTGCTCAAGCTGATCGGCTCCACCTACGTGGCCTGCGCGCTGGTGCTGTTCGTGGTCTACCCGCTGCTGCTCGGGCTGGTGGCCAAGGTCAGCCCGATCCGGTTCTTCGCCAAGTCGTGGAACGTGCTGCAGTTCGCCTTCGTCTCCCGCTCCTCCGGCGCCAGCCTCCCGCTGACCCGCCAGACCACCGAGGACCTGGGCGTGCCCGCGTCCTACGCGAACTTCGCGGTGCCGCTGGCCACCACCACCAAGATGGACGGCTGCGCCGCGATCTACCCGGCGGTGGGCTCGATCTTCATCGCGAACCTCTTCGGCATCAGCCTCGGGCCGGTGCAGTACCTGACGATCATCGCGGTCGCGGTGTTCGGCTCCTTCGCCACGGCGGGTGTGACCGGCTGGTTCACCATGCTGACCCTGACCACCGCCGCGCTCGGCTTCCCGCCCGAGGTGGTGGCCACCGGCATCGCCATCGCCTACGCGGTGGACCCGATCCTGGACATGATGCGCACCGCCACCAACGTAGCGGGCCAGATCGTGGTGCCCACCGTGGTGGCCCGCAGCGAGGGCATCCTCGACGACGAGGTCCTGGCCAAGCCCAGCACCCCGCTCGTCGACCGCGAACTCGCCAACGCCTGACCCGGGGAGGTTCCAGGCTCGTCCTGCGTGGCGGGAAGCGGCCCCTGCGGGAGTTGCAGCACCTCACCTGGACCGCGGGCCTGATGCACGACCGGGCAGAGGGCGTCGTCGGCACGCAGCCGACGGCGCCCTCTGACGTTTGTCTGAACCCTTGGTTCACCTGGCTCGTCCGGGGGTCCGCCGACCGTAGGATGGTGGAGTGGAGAAGGGACGGCGGGGCAGGGATCTCCGGATCGGCGATCCCGAGCGCGAACTCGCGATGCGGCTGCTCGGTGAGCACTTCGCCGTCGGGCGCCTCGACGTCGGCGAGTACGACGAGCGCTGCAGGCTGGTCGCCGCCGCCCGGTTCCGCTCCGAGCTGGAGGGCCTGTTCGACGACCTGCCCGCGCCCCGGCCCGAACGCGCGGCACCGGCCGCGCAGCGGCCTCCGGGCCGCACGCGCCCGGAGCCGGCGAAGGTCGCGCTCGCGGTCGGTGTCGCCGCGCTCGCGGTACTGCTGCTGATCGTCGCCCGGCAGGCCGCGCTGTTGCTGCTGATCCCCCTGATCGCCGTGCTCTGGTTCAGCTGGCGCCGGTGAACGCCCGCACTTCGTTACGGTGTTGACATGCACCGCTCGCGGATCACCGGGGCTCGGCGGTTGAGCGCGCTGCTCACCGTCAGCACGTTTGCCCTCACCGGATGCAGCCTGTGGCAGTCGCACCCGACCGCGGACACCGCCGCGCCGCCGCCGATGCCGCTGCCCACGACGAGCACTCCGCCGCCACCGCCGCCGCGGCCTTACGAGCTCGGCCTCGACGGTGTTTCCGCGTGCTCGCTGCTCAGCACCTCCCAGCGCAACCAGCTCGGCTTCGACCGCGATCCGATGCCCGACTCCGAAGCGGGCTTCGGCAACGCCGCGACCTGCAGCTACCGCAACACCACGGCCAAGGTGGGCGCCCGGCTCGCGCTGATCACCACCGAGGGCATGGGCGTGTGGACCGACGACACCGCGCAGGTGGAGGCCACCCACGTGATGGTCGGCGAGTTCCCGGCGCTGGTCATCAAGACCCCGGGGCTGAACCTGTCCTGCAACGTGGCGGTGGACGTGGCCGAGGGCCAGCACCTCGACGTGCTCTACCGCGACGACGGCGCGCAACCGCCGTCGCCGGTGGACCAGCTGTGCGCCGGGGCCCAGCGGGTCGCCGAGGACGCCGTGGCGACGCTGGCCGATCCGGGGACCTCCGAGACCCGGACGCAGACCTCGCAACCGGGTTGATCACGCAGAGCGACCGGAAAACCCGAGCAGGGAGTGATACTCACCGCTTATGGAGCACTCCCCAGCGTGACCTCTGGTGACTACAGTGTTCGCTGGACGTTTAGTAGCTTGAGCGCGCGGGTGCTCCGCGCTCGGTCAGGTGTCCCGCACAGCACCTGACCGCGAGGGCGGGCCCGCCGCAACCGCGCGTTCGAGCACGAGGGCCTGCACCCATGATCTGGGCCCTTACCTGTGGGAGGGGAAAACGTGCCGCTAACTGCTCCGTGGGGCGACAGCTCGACCGAAGCCCTGCCGGGTGTGTCCGGTGGCTCGATGCAGGTCGAGCCCGCCGCCATTCCGAGGCTGGTCAACGCGCTGCAGGAATCGCTGGACGCGGTCGGCCTGCAGATCGAGCACGCCATCACCGAACTCCGCATCCGGCCGTGGGCCGGCGACCCGATCAGCGCCGATGCCGCCGAGGAGTTCAACCGGCGCTCCCTCGGCGGTGGCGAGGACGCGCTGACCGCCCTGTGCGGTTACCGCGACCAGCTGCAGGCCGCCGCCGAGTCGCTGGAGCGCGCCAACCGCCAGTACTCGCGCATCGACGGCGAGAGCGCCATGGGCATCGGGGGCTGCTGACCGGCCATGAGCGAACACCGATGGCAGGGATACCGCCACCCCGAGCTGTACGCCCAGATCAACGAGGGCCCGGGCCCGGACGGTTCCACCGACAGCGTCCGGCGCTGGAGCGAGCTGACCCGCGCGTTGGGCGACATCGACGCCGGGCTGGCCTCCGCGGTGACCTCGGCGATGGGCGGCTGGAGCGGAATCGCCGCGGACAGCGCCCACGACGGGCTGCGGCCGCTGGGCAACTGGGCCGCGCTGGCCCAGGAGGCCACCACCGTGATGCGGGAGCGGGCCGAGCAGCAGGCGGAGTTCATCAGCAAGGCGCGCCGCGACATGCCGCCTCCGGTGCAGGTCACCGCCGAGGAACCGGGCGCGGCGCAGACCCTGCTGACGCACCTCTTCGGCGGGCAGACCGACTACGAGGTGCAGGAGGCGAAGCAGCACGCGGCCGAGCAGCGCGCGTTCGACGTGATGCGCACCTACGAGGCGTCCACGCAGGCGAACACGACGTCGCTGGCCTCGTTCGCGCCGCCGCCGCAGGTCGTGGTGGACGCGCCGGTCAGGGGCGGTTCGAGCGTTTCCGGTGGCCAGCCGAACGTGACCATCAGCTGGGGCCCCACCAGCGTGCCCGCACCGCGCGGCTCCGGTTCGGCGACCGCGGCGCAGCGCACCGCGCAGCAGCCGACCCGGCCCGGCGGAACTCCGGTGCGCGGCGGTGAAGTCAGCTCCGGCGGCGGCCGGGCGGCCAAGCGGGAGCGCGACGAGCCCGTGGACCGGAAGGTCACCGAGAAGACCGGCAACCGCGGTGGCTTCTTCGACCTGGTGGAATCGCCGTCGCGACCGGTGATCGGCGGCGAGCCCGGGCAATGACGTTCCCCGCCACCGCCCAGCGGATCGGCCTGTCGGCGCTGGAACTCGACGTGCTCGTCGAGCACCTCCGACTCGAGACGATGCCGCTGGTGCTCAAGGTCCCCTCCCCCGGGCGCACCCATGCCGAGCGCGCGCAGCTGGTCGAGTCGGCGTGGTGTTCGCTGGGCGCGCGCGGGCTCGGACGGCCGACCGCGGTCGACCCCGAGCTGGAGCGGGTGCTCCGGCTGCTGGCCCATCCCGACCGGGAGGTCGACGGACGGCTCTGGCTGGAGCGCAGCGTCCGGGTGCTCGCCGCGGCGGTCGGCGAAGAAGCGGTGCTGGTCGTCAAGGACGGCGACGAGCTGAGCCTGCGTTCGGCCTCGGCGAGCGGATTGCCGCGCGAAGCGCTCTCGGTGCTGCCGCAGTTGCCGCCCGGCCCCGGCCGTTCGGTCTCGCTGCTCAGCAGCGACCTGGACGCCGCGGCGGAAGAGGCGGGCAACAACGTCGAGCAGCTGGTCGGCGCCCTGCAACGCCGGGGAGTCCGCGCGGACGACGCGGAAACGCTGACCGACATGGTCGCCGGTGTGGCCGCCCGCGGGCAGTTCGGCGCCGCCGCCCGCGACCGGTTCGGCCGCCGCGTCCGGGCCGACCGGGTGGTCGGGTTCTTCGACACGGCGCACGGCCGCTACGCCCAGCTGCGCCGGGAATCACCGTCCGGCGACGTGTGGAGCACGATCGCCCCGGCCGACGCCCGCCGCCTGAACGGCCACCTCGAAGAACTCCTCACCGAGATCAGCACCGACACCTGATCCCACCCTCGCCCCCGGGCTCTCCGCACGGGCACCACGCGATTTCAATGGAAATCAGACGCCTGATTTCCATTGAAATCGCCGGAGGAGTCGGCGTGTCGGGCAACGACACGCCGAAGATCCGCAACTTCAATTGAAATCGGATGTTCGATTTCAATTGAAGTTGCGGAGGTTCCGCCGTCGGCGCACCCGGGGTGGTGCACCGACGGCGGGAGGTGGGGTCAGACCAGGGGTTCTTCCAGGCGGGTCCGGGCCTCCGGCGCCGCCGAGCGCTTGGCGTCCGCCGCCTGGTCGTCGGGCTGGGTCTGGGAGTCGCGCTCCGCTTCCACTCGCTGCGTGTAGACCTCGACCTCGCGCTCGATCTGCGCTTCGTCCCAACCGAGGACACCGGCCATCAGCCGCGCCACCGGTTCCGCGCAGTCCACGCCGCGGTGCGGGTACTCGATCGAGATGCGGGTGCGGCGGGTGAGCACGTCCTCCAGGTGCAGGGCGCCCTCGTGGCTGCACGCGTAAACCGCCTCGGCCTGCAGGTAGTTCGGCGCGGCCGGGATCGGCTTGAGCAGTTCCGGCCGGTCCGCGGCGAGGGCGAGCACGTCGTGGATCTCCGAGCCGTAGCGGTCCAGCAGGTGCCGGATCCGGTACGGGTGCAGACCGTGCGCGGTGGCGATCTGGTCGGCCTGGTTGATCAGCGCGTGGTAGCCGTCGGCGCCGACCAGCGGAACCTGGTCGGTGCACGAGGAGGCCACCCGGCCGTTGATGTCCGGGGCGACGGCGTCCACCGCGTCGGCGGCCATCACCCGGTACGTCGTGTACTTGCCGCCGGCGATCGCCACCAGACCCGGGGCGACCCGCGCCACCGCGTGCTCGCGGGACAGCTTCGAGGTCTCCTCGCTCTCACCGGCCAGCAGCGGGCGCAGCCCGGCGTAGACGCCCTCGATGTCCTCGTGCTTCAGCGGGGTGGCCAGCACCGTGTTGACGTGCTTGAGGATGTAGTCGATGTCCGACTTGGTCGCGGCCGGGTGCGCCAGGTCGAGGTTCCAGTCGGTGTCGGTGGTGCCGACGATCCAGTGGCTGCCCCACGGGATGACGAACAGCACCGACTTCTCGGTGCGCAGGATCATCCCGGTCTCGGCGACGATCCGGTCGCGCGGCACCACGATGTGCACGCCCTTGCTGGCGCGCACCCGGAACCGGCCGCGTCCACCGGAGAGCTTCTGCAGCTCGTCGGTCCACACCCCGGTCGCGTTGATCACGGCCTGCGCGCGGACCTCGGTCTCGGCGCCGGTCTCCACGTCGCGCACCCGGACCCCGGCGATCCGGTCGGCTTCCCGGAGGAACCCGGTGACCTGCGTCGAGTTCATCACCACCGCGCCGTAGCGGGCGGCGGTGCGGGCGACGGTCATGGTGTGGCGGGCGTCGTCGGCCTGCGCGTCGTAGTAGCGGATGCCGCCGATCAGCGCGTTGCGCTTCAGCGCGGGCACCATCCGCAGCGCACCGGCGCGGGAGAGGTGCTTCTGGCCCGGCACGGAGCGGGCGCCGCCCATCGTGTCGTAGAGGAACAGCCCGGCCGCGGTGTACGGGCGCTCCACCACCCGCCGGGTCAGCGGGTACAGGAACGGCACCGGCTTCACCAGGTGCGGCGCGATCCGGGTGAGCATCAGCTCGCGCTCCCGCAGCGCCTCGCGGACCAGCGAGAACTCCAGCTGCTCCAGGTAGCGCAGACCGCCGTGGAACAGCTTGCTGGACCGGCTGGAGGTTCCCGAAGCGAGGTCGCGGGCCTCGACCAGCGCCACCTTCAGACCGCGGGTCGCCGCGTCCAGCGCAGCGCCGGCGCCGGTGACGCCGCCACCGATCACCACCACGTCGAACTCCTCGGCGCCCAGCCGCCGCCAGTCCTCGGCCCGCTCGGCCGGGCCCAACGTGCCCTTCAGCCGGTTCTCGGTCTTGTCTTCGGACACCGCGTCCTCCTCGCTCGAATCGCGTCCCACCATCAGTTCTTCCAACAGCGGCGGCAGCCGCTAGCGGGGTGGGACTCGGCTTTCCCCGCTGCGCGCGCTCGGCCTTCGCGCGAGGACGTCTCCGGGCCGCCGAAAGCGGTCGCGCAGGCCGCCCCGCACCACCGCCGACGCGGGAACCGGACCTCGACGAATGGTCATCATGCCCGACCAGCACGCTGCGTGCCCGCCGCGACACCGCGCGTTCTCCCCGCCTGCTCGACCAGCGCACCGCGGTCGCGCAGCACCTCGATGTCCGCGCTGTCGGTCTTCGAATCGACGATGACGATGTCGAAGTCCTCCACCGGCACCACCGCGTGCAGCGCCCGCCTGCGGAACTTGGTGTGGTCGACGTAGAGCACGCGGCGCTGCGCGGAGGCGAGCATGGCCTTCTTTATCTGCACCATCTCCTGCTGCGGGTAGCAGCAGATCCCGTCGGTGACCGCGGAGACCGACATGATCGCCAGGTCCACCCGCAGGTTGCGCAGCGCGTCCAGCGCCATGCCGCCGACGAAGGCGTCCGCCCACGGGAGGTAGTCGCCGCCCACGCAGATCAGGCTGATCCCCGGCGCGTTGCGCAGCTCGTCGAACACCCCGCGGTGGTTGGTGACCACGGTCAGCGGGGCCCGCTCCGGCAGCAGCCGGGCCAGGTAGACGCCGGTCGTCGAGTCGTCCAGCACCAGCGCTTGGCCGGGTTCGACCAGTTCGGCGGCGGCGCGGGCGAGCTCTTCCTTCTCGGCCTTGTTCTGCGGCAGGCGGAACTCCGACGCCGCCTCGTACAGCAGCGACGACGCCGCGGAGACGTTGCCCCGGTTGCGGTGCACCAGCCCCTGCGACTCGAGGTCGGCGAGATCGCGGTAGACGGTCATCGCGCTGGCGCCGATGGTCGTGACGAGGTCGTCGATGCGCAGCGTGCCCTCGGCCATCACCAGCTCGGTGATCTTGCGCCGGCGGTCCTGCTGCTTCTCGGACGGACGCCGAGCGGACATCATCGTCCCCCTCACTCCCGAACCAGCCAACTCGATAAAAACACCATCGGAGGCGTCTTGCAGCGTTGTTTTCCCCAAGTCTAATGTTACCGCACAGTATGGAGCGACGTCGGGTCGTGCTGCCCGCGGGAGCGGCCCCGCACCGCCGAACCGGTGCGCTGGGCGGTACGGAGCAACCCCGTACCCACGACTGGCGGCATGCATGGACACGTGTTGACATGCGGCAGTACCGTCCCGACTCACTCCATGTCGGACAGTCAAGTCCCGCCTGTGCCAACGGCGGCATGAAGAGGGGAACGGCAAGAATGACGATCAGTCTCGGGGAGATCTTCCTCTGGGAGATGCTGGGGACGGCGGTACTCACGTTGATGGGCTGCGGCGTCGTGGCCAACAACGTTCTGCGCAAGACCGGCGGGCACGACACCGGATTCCTGATGGTCAACTTCGGCTGGGGCTTCGCGGTCTTCGCGGGCGCCAGCATCGCGGAGCCGACCGGAGCGCACATCAACCCGGCAGTCACCCTGGGGCTGGCGGTGAACGGCCAGACCGCGTGGTCGGACGTGCCGGTCTACATCGTCGCGCAGCTCATCGGCGGCACCCTGGGCGCGGTGCTGTGCTGGGCGGTCTACAAGCTGCAGTTCGACACCCACGACGACCCGCGCAACACGCTCGGCATCTTCTCGACCGCGCCGACGGTGCGAAACGCCCCGTGGAACCTCGTGACCGAGACCATCGCCACCTTCGTGCTGGTCTTCTGGATCATCCTCAGCCCGCAGGCGGGCCCCGGCGGCACGGACGGCGTGCCGACCTTCGGCAACTCCGCGCTGGGCTACGCCGCGGTCGCCTTCCTCGTGATCGGCATCGGCAACTCGCTCGGCGGCCCGACCGGTTACGCCATCAACCCGGCTCGCGACCTCGGCCCGCGCATCGCCTACGCGATCCTGCCCATCCGCGGCAAGGGCTCGGCGGACTGGGGATACTCGTGGGTGCCGATCGTCGGCCCGATCCTCGGTGGTGTGCTGGCGGGCGCGCTGGCCCTCGCACTGCCCATCGCCAGCTGACCAGACCCAGTCCACATAGGAAGGTAGAACGAGAGATGGCCTCTTATGTCGCCGCCATCGACCAGGGCACGACCTCGACCCGGTGCATGATCTTCGACCACTCCGGTCGGGTCGTCGCCGTCGACCAGGTCGAGCACCGGCAGATCTTCCCGAAGGCCGGCTGGGTCGAGCACGACCCGGTCGAGATCTGGACCAACACCCGGCAGGTCTGCGCGGGCGCGCTCGCCAAGGCCGACCTGGTGTCCTCCGACATCGTCGCCGTCGGGATCACCAACCAGCGGGAAACCACCGTGGTCTGGGAGAAGGCCACCGGCAAGCCGGTGTACAACGCGATCGTCTGGCAGGACACCCGCACCGACGAGATCGTCAACGCCCTCGCCGCGGGCGAGGACGGGCAGAACCGGTACCAGCGCAAGACCGGGCTGCCGCTGGCGACCTACTTCTCCGGTCCCAAGGTGAAGTGGATCCTGGACAACGTCGAGGGCACCCGCGAGCGCGCCGAACGCGGCGAGCTGCTGTTCGGCAACATGGACACCTGGGTGCTGTGGAACTGCACCGGTGGCCCGGACGGCGGGTTGCACGTCACCGACCCGACCAACGCCTCCCGCACGATGCTGATGGACCTCGAGCGGCTGGCGTGGGACGCCGACATCTGCGCCGAGCTCGGCGTGCCGATGGCGATGCTGCCGGAGATCCGCTCCTCCTCGGAGGTCTACGGCAAGTTCCGGGAGCGCGGCGTGTTCGCGGGCATCCCGATCGCGGGCATCCTCGGCGACCAGCAGGCGGCCACCTTCGGCCAGGCCTGCCTGTCGCCCGGCGAAGCCAAGAACACCTACGGCACCGGCAACTTCGTGCTGCTCAACACCGGCACCGAGCGGGTGATCAGCGAGAACGGGCTGCTCACCACGGTCGGCTACAAGATCGGCGGCAATGACACGGTGTACTGCCTGGAGGGCTCCATCGCGGTCACCGGCTCGCTGGTGCAGTGGCTGCGGGACAACCTCGGGCTGATCGCCAGCGCTCCGGAGATCGAGCAGGTCGCCAGCAGCGTGGAGGACAACGGCGGCGCCTACTTCGTGCCGGCGTTCTCCGGGCTGTTCGCACCGCACTGGCGCTCCGACGCGCGCGGCGCGATCGTCGGCCTGACCCGCTACGTCAACCGCGGCCACCTGGCCCGCGCGGTGCTGGAGGCCACGGCGTTCCAGACCCGCGAGGTCATCGAGGCGATGAACGCCGACTCCGGTGTGCCGCTGAAGTCGCTGAAGGTCGACGGCGGCATGGTCGGCAACGAGCTGCTGATGCAGTTCCAGGCCGACATCCTCGGCGTGCCGGTGATCCGCCCGGTCGTCGCGGAGACCACGGCGCTGGGCGCGGCCTACGCGGCGGGCCTGGCGGTGGGATTCTGGGAGAGCGAGGCGGACATCCGCTCCAACTGGGCCAAGGACAAGCAGTGGGATCCGAAGATGCCGACCGAGCTGCGCGAGAGGGAGTACGCGCAGTGGCAGAAGGCGGTGTCCAAGACCCTGGACTGGGTCGACTGAGCACCTGAGCGGAACCAGCGGCCCGTCCCCGGCAGGGGGCGGGCCGCTTCGCGTCCACTGTGGATTTCGGTGGCGTGGTTCCCCCCGGGGGCGGATCGGGGGAACCACGCCCGAGGAGCGGGCGGGGCGCCCTGCCCGCGCTACCCCGCCCTCGACAGCGGTCGGCGACGGGCCGAGGGGTCCCTCGCCGCCAGGAGGTGCCTCCGCTGCCGCGAGACCGGCTGCGGCCCGGTCCCGCTCCTGCTGTTTGGACGCGCGACGCGGCGGGAGGTTGCTCCGCCGGGCGATCCGGCTGCTAGCCGACCGCGGCCAGCAGCTCCTCGACGATCCGGGTGCGGCTCGCCACCGGGGCACCCGGGTACCAGGTGCAAGCGATGTCGAGGGCCCGGACCCGACCGGTCGCCATGATCCGCCGGGCGGCGTCCAGCACCGCGTCCGCCGACGGCCCGCCGGTCACCGGGAAGCGGAGGTCCGACAGCTCGGCCGCATCGATCACGTCCAGGTCGATGTGCAGGAGGATCGGCCCGTCGGGCAGCTCTTCGGCGGCCTCCTCGACCTCGGCTCGGGCGATCTCCGAGCTCTCCAGGTACTCGGCCTCGGCCCGGTCCAGATCACGCGCGCCGACCAGCAGCACCCGGGACTCCGGCAGCGGGCGGAGGCCGATGGCATCGGCCAGCAGTTCCGGGTGGTCGCCGACCGCCAGGCGCAGCGGCATCCCGCCCGCGTAGCCGGATTCAGTGGTCTCCGGGCTCTGCACGTCGCCGTGCGCGTCGAACCAGACAACCGACGGCACCACCTCCGCCCGCTGCAGACCGGCGAGGACCGCCAGCGACACCATGCAGTCCCCGGAGATCACGGACGGCACCTCGCCCCGGCGCACCGCGGCCGCCACCTCGTCGGCGACGGTCGGGTACAGCGCGCCGAGACGCTGCCACACGTCCCCGTCCGGCAACTGGCGCACCACCCGAGTCGCGGTGCTCACTCCCAGAGCGGATTCGGGGAGCAGCTCGTCGAGGTGGTAGGGAACGGAAATGGTAGCCATGCCAGGACATTAGCCGCCGCACGGTCCCGCGTGCGACTGATTTCCCCGCTGCTCAGCGGAAGTCGTCGGCGTGGTCGACAGCCCACTGGGCGAAGGTGCGGGCCGGGCGCCCGGTCACCTGCTCCACCGTCGGCACCGGGTCGTCGAGAGCCTGGTCCGCTCCGCGGAGGTCGAACAGGGTGTCCACGACCGCTGCCGGAACCCCTTCGGCCACCAGGCGGGCCTTCGCCTGCTTCAGCGGCTCCGCTTCGATCCGGACCTCGCGGCCGATCGCGGCACCGATCGCGCGCACCTGATCGGCCGTGCTGATCCGTTCCGGGCCGGTCAGCACGTAGGACTTACCGGCGTGCCCGTCCTCCAGCAGCGCCGCGACCGCCACCGCGGCGATGTCGTCCTCGTGGATCGACGCCTGCTGCGCATCCGGGAACGGCTCCCGGACCACGCCTTCCGCGCGAATCGGATCCGCCCAGGCCAGCGTGTTGGCGGCGAACGCTCCCGGCCGCAAGAACGTCCACTCGAAACCGCCGTCGGCGACCGCCTGCTCGACCAGCCGGTGGCGCTGCCCGATCGCGTTCTCGGCACCGAACTCGACCGCCATCGACGACAGCACCACGACCCGCTGGACATCCGCGGCCGCTGCCTGCGCCACGAAGGTGGCCGTGCTCTCGGGTACCGGGAACAGGAAGACCCGGTCGACCCCGTTCAGCGCCGCCGCCAGCGACTCCGCATCTCCCAGCCCACCGGCGAACAGCTCGACCTCGGCGGGCAGCCCCGCCGCCTCCGGGCGCCTGGTCAGCGCCCGCACCTGCGCACCGGAGGCCAGCAGGCGATCGACCACGCAGCGTCCGACGTTGCCCGTCGCTCCGGTCACCAACACCGTCATCGAGTTCTCCTCAACCGATTCGGAATCGGCCCCACACTAGGACTTCGAGCGCACTGGAGGTCAAACTGTTTTCGCGGCCCCGTCGTCCGGTCGCGGGGCGCGGAACCGGCAGGGCGAAAGACCTTTCAGGCGCGCACTTCCAGGGCTTCGAGCACGTCGGCGACTTCTTGCCGGGCCTCGGCCGGGAGGCCGCGAAGAGGCCGGGGAAGGTTCGGGGATCCGATGAGCCCGAGGTGCTCGGCCGCGGCGGAGGTGACGCGAAGGCTGCCGTAGCGCCCGAACAACTTCCACAGCGGCGTCATGCGCTGGGACAGCTCCACCGCTCGCGCGGCGTCGTGCCGTGCCGCGCGAGTGATCGCCAGGCACTCCTCGGGCAGGAGGCCGCCGATGACGCTGAACCACACGTCGGCACCGGCGTTGAGCCCACCGGCAGCGAACTGATCGCCGCTGACGCCCAGGGCAACTCCTGCGGGCAGCGCGTTCCGGAACGCGGCGACCCTGGCGGGCGCCTGGTCCTCGGGAATGCCCGGGATCTTCACCGCACCGACGTTGGGCAGGGACGCGATGCGCCCGTGCAGCTCGTCGCTGAAGCGGAAGTGCGTGGTGCCGGGGTTGTCGTACACGCACAGCGGAACGGACAGCCCCGCGGTGACGTCTTCGTACAGCCCGAAGACCTCGTCATCGGTGAGCTGCTGGTAGGACACCGGGGCGAGCAGCACCGCGGACGCGCCCGCGTTCTGGGCGTCTTCGGCCAGGGCCAGGACGTCGGAGGTGCGCAGAGCACCGATGCCGACCATGACCGGGACATCGCCTGCCGCGTCCACGGCGATCCGGGCGGCCCGGGAGCGCTCCTCGCGGGTGAGGTAGGCGTAGCCGCCGGTGGAACCGAGCGCGCCGATCGAATCGACGCCTGCCGCGGCCAAGCGCTCGACGAGCTTCCGGAATCCCCGTTCGTCGATCCCGGCTTCGCCGGTCGGGGTGAGCGGGAATGCGCTGAGTCCGGTGAACATGCACGACCTTTCCGATGTGGCCCGGCTCGGGCCGGGACGTCCGTCCGCCCCATCGTCCGTCCGCCGCCGTTCTCCGGCCAAGCCCAATTCGCCTCCGGTGGTCGCCTAGGACTCGATCACCGGCAGCCCGGCCTCGGCCAGGTCCGCCCACACCTCGGCAGGTACCGGCCGCTCGAACAGCTCGGCGTTGCGGCGCACCTCCGCCGCCGACCGCGCGCCCACCACGACGCTGGCGACGGCCGGGTGCGCCCCGGCGAAGGCCATCGCCACCTGCGGAAGGCTCGCACCGTGCCGGTGGACCACCTCCGCGATCCCGGCGACCCTCGCGCGCAGCTCCGGCGCGGCAGGCGAGTAGTCGAACATCGCTTCCGCGTCGAGCTCGTCGGTGGCCAGGACACCGCCGTTGAACACCCCGGCCGCCAGCACCGACACGTTCCGCCGCAGGCACGCCGGGAGCATGGTGTGCGCCGCGGACTGCTCGAGCAGCGTGTAGCGGCCGGCGAGCATCACCGCGTCCACATCCGTCTCGGTCGCGAACCGCTCCAGCATCGGCCACTGGTTCATCCCGGCACCGATCGCGCCGACCACGCCCTGCGCGCGCAGTTCGTGCAGCGCCGGGTACGCCTCGTCGACCGCCTGCCGCCAGTGGTCGTCCGGGTCGTGGATCAGCACCAGGTCCACCCGGTCCATGCCGAGCCGTCGCAGGCTGGCCTCCAGCGACCGCCGCACCCCGTCGGCGCTGAAGTCCCACACCCGCTCGTGGTCCGCGGGCACGTCGAAGCCCGCGGCGTCGCGCCGGTCGGCGGTCGCCGGGCTCGGCACCAGCAGCCTGCCGACCTTCGTCGACACGACCAGCTCCGACCGGGGCCGTCCGGCCAGCGCCGAACCGAGGCGTCGTTCGGCCAGCCCGAGCCCGTAGTGCGGCGCCGTGTCGAAGTACCTGATCCCGGCGTCCCAAGCCGCGTCCACCGCGCCGAGAGCGGTTTCCTCGTCGACCGCGCGGTAGAGGTTCCCGATCACCGCGCCGCCGAAGCCCAGCGGCGAGACCACCACGTCCGAGCGCCCGAGCTTCACGGCAGCTCCCACACCTGCCGGAGGCCGGTGTCCCCGCCCGAGTAGTCGTCCTCCACCGCCAGCAGCTCGGACATCCGCGCCTGCCACGCAACGTTCGCCGGGTGGTCGCGCAGCGCCCGCCGCATCGCCTGGTAGTCCTCGACCTCCACCACGTGGAACAGGTCCAGGCCGTCGCGCCAGATCCGCCAGCTGCGCACTCCCGCTTCACGCAGCGCCGCGTCCAGCTCGGCCGGGATCACCGCGTGCACCTGCTCGTACTCGGCTTCGCGTCCGGGTTCCAGCTTGGTGCGCAAGGCTATTCGCTGCATCCGGGGTCCTCCCTCGTCCACGTCCCGGCGGCGGGATCGACCGGCCACATAGGACGCGGTTGCGCCGTGGGCCGTCCGGATCGGCATCGGCCCCGACCACCGCACCAGGTGGCCGAGCAGTGCGGGTTCATCGCCTCACTCGGGAACCGGGTGTCGCCGCCCGGGATCAGCGCCGTCATCGGGGCACCTCGCTTCCGCGCACGCCGACCACAGGTATAACGGCCGGTGCCCGGAAAGCAAAGCCCGCCGGTCAGCTGAAGGCGGCCAGGAAGGCGTGGCGGGCGTCGGAGGTCGTGTGCGCGGGCCACAGCGCGTGCAGCGGCACCTCGATCAGCGGCCGGAGCGCGACGACCTGGACCTTCCCGTTGGCGGCGGGGCCGGGCTCAGCGGTCACGAACGCGATGTCGTCGGTGCCGAGGACCGCGGTGACCGGCGGAGTGCCCTGGATGGCGTTGCGGTGCGTGCGCGGCTCGAACCCGGCCTGCCTGCAGTGCTCGATGAGCAGGTCGGTGTAACCGGAGCGACCCGGATGGCCCCACACGACGATCCGCTCGTCGGCCAGTTCGGCCAGTTCCACCACGTCCCGGTCGGCGAAGCGGTGCTCCGCGGAAACCGCGATCTGGAGCCGCTGGTGGACGAGCGTGGTGCGGTTCAGGCCGTGGGCCGGGCTCATGGCGCGGCACAATCCCAGGTCCAGCTCGCCGGCGAGCAGCTGCTCGGTGAGCTCAGCCGGATAGCGCTGGTTGACGTCGGTGGCCAGACCCGGGTGATCGGCGTGCACTCGGCGGAGCAGCGCGGTGACCTCGTCACCGGTGACGGCCGGCGTGTGGCCGATGCGCAGCACCTCCGACTCACCGCGGCCGATCCGCCGCGCGCGTTGCAGCGCCGAACGGGCCACGCCCTCCAGCACGCGTGCATCGGCGATCAGCGCCTCCCCGGCAGGCCGCACGGTCACTCCGGTGGTGGTGCGTTCGAGCAGGTCGACGCCGACTTCGCGTTCGAGCGCGCGGATCGAGGTGGACAACGCCTGCTGGGACAGGTGCAGGCGGGCTGCGGCGCGGGTGAAGCTGCCCTCCTCCGCCACCGCGACCAGATGCGCGAGCTTGTGCAGGTCCAAACCCACGTCACGGCCTGCTTTCCGCGGAACCGGTTCGGTTGGCGACCAGAGTCGCGGCGGTGGCCACCGCCATTCCCACCACCGCTCCGCCCAGCCCGAGCAGCGGCGTGCTGAACGGCAGCGCGAGCACCACCACCGCACCGGCCGCGACGAACGCCGAACTCCGCACCGCGCCGGTGTTCGCCAGCCGGTGCAGCGCGCCCAACGCGATCATGACCAGGGCGACCGGCACCGCGACGGCGAACGCGGCGGCCTGTTCGCCGATGTGCGAGCGGTGTCCGGCGGTGTCCACGGCCACTTCGATACCAGAACCGAGCGCCGCGATCGAAGCGAACACCACGACGTGGCCGTACCCCCAGGTCAACGCGACGCGCAGGTTCCGCAAACGCGCCTCCCCGCCGGAGAAGTAGATCCACCACAGGACGAAGACGATCGCGAGGCCACCGGCCGCGATCAGGATCAGCGAGGCGGAAGCCCCGAACTCGGCCACCACCGACTGCACGGCGGCGAGGGAACCGAGGACGACCTCACCGAGCACGATGATGGTGAACAGGCCGTACCGCTCCGCGATGTGCTCCGGGTGCCAGGGAGTGGCCCGGCCGCGCGCCTCGGCCCAGGCCGGGACCGCCAGCTCGGCGACCACCAGCACCGCGAAGGTGACGTAGGCCCAGGTGCCCGGCGCCCACAACCGCGCGATCCACCCCACCTGCACCACCGCGATCCCGGCCGCGTAGCGCAGCGTGGTGGCCCGGCCCTCCGGGTGCTCGACGGCGGCCCGCAGCCACTGGCAGATCATCCCGATGCGCATCAGCACGTAGCCGATGACCACGACGGTGAAGTCGTAGTGCTCGAACGCGGCGGGCACACCGGCCGCCAGCACCAGCACCCCGGCCATCTGCAGCAGCGTGAGCAGCCGGTAGAGCACGTCGTCGGTGTCGTAGGCCGAGGCGAACCAGGTGAAGTTCATCCACGCCCACCAGATCGCGAAGAACACCGCCAGGTACCCGACGAGCCCACCGCCGAGATGGCCCTCGTCCAGCGTGTGGTGCAGCTGCGCGGCGGCCTGCCCGACCGCCACCACGAAGCACAGGTCGAAGAACAGCTCCAGCGGAGTCGAGACGCGGTGCTCCTCGTCCGGGTCGCGCCCCCGCATCGCCTGCCACCGGATCCTCGCCGGGTTCACCACCGGTACCTCCTCCGCGCCGCGCCGAACGTGCTCCGACATCCCGGTGCGGCAGGCGGCCTCCTCCCCTCGGTCCGCCTGCCGCACCGAGGCCGGTCACCGGGTGGTGTAGCCACCGTTCGGGAACATCGTCTGCCCGGTGAACCACCAGCCGTCGGTGGCCAGGAACCTGATCACCGGGACGATGTCCTCGATGTGGGTGAGCTGGTTGCCCATGCCCTGGGACCGGTGGAACTCCACCCGCTCCGGCGTTTCCTGCGGGTAGAAGAACGGCGTGTCCATCGGTCCCGGCGCGACCACGTTCACCGAGATGCGGCGGTCGGCGAACTCCTTGGCCGCGGCGCGGGTGAAGTGCTCCAGCGGTGCCTTGCCCCCGGCGTAGGTCGAGTAGCCGTCGGTGAACGCCGCGAGCAGCGAGGTGCCCAGGCTGATGATCTTGCCGTCGTCGTTGAGCCGGCGCCCGGCCTCCTGGATGAAGAAGTACGCCGCCTTCGCGTTGATCGCGAACATCCGGTCGAACTCCTCCTCGGAGGTCTCCAGGATCGGCTTGCGCAGCACCATCCCGGTCGTGTTCACCGCGACGTCGACCCCGCCGAAGGTGTCCACCGCGGTGTCGAACAGCCGCCGCACCTCGCCGACCTGCGTCAGGTCGCCCTGCACCGGGATCGCCTCGGAGCCGGCCTCCCGCACCGCGTTGACGGTCTTCTCCGCCTCGACGGCCGACGCGTCGCTGTTGTAGTGCACGACGACCTTCGCGCCCTCGTCCGCGAAGGCCTTGGACAGCAGGCCGCCCAGGTTCTTGCCCCCGCCGCCGATGACCGCGACCTTGCCCCGCAGGCTCCGCTCCGCCATGGTTCTCCCGCCCCTTCCGGCATCACTGCTGGTCAGACGACCTGGTTGAGGTCGTGCTCCGACCGTAGGCGGCTGCCGCGGGCGGCGGGAAACAGAACATCCGCGTACCGCCACAACCGAACTGGATACCCCCAGCTGAGAGCGGTCGCAGCGATCCGCGCGGTCCACCCGCCGGAGTGACCCGGCGGGTGGACCGCGGTGCGGTCACAGCAGCGCTTCGACGATCTCGACGGCCCGCGCCAGACCACCGGCCTCCTTGATCTCGCGCCGCATGTCGGCCAGCCGGTTCCGGATCTCCTCGTCCGAGGTGACCTTCTCCAGCGCGGCGCGCAGCTGCTCCGGCGTGGCCGTCGCACCGTCCAGCTGGACGCCCAGGCCGAGCTCCTCGATCCGGGCCGCGTTCATGAACTGGTCGGCGGCCTGCGGCACCGCGATCAGCGGAACGCCGTGGTGCAGGCCCTCCATCGTGCCGCCCATCCCGGCGTGCGTGATGAACGCGCTGGCCCGGGACAGCATCCGGACCTGCGGGATCCACTGGTGCACTTCGAAGTTCGCCGGGATCTCACCGAGTTCTGCCGGATCGACCGACTTCCCGACCGACAGCACCACGTGCCAGTCGAGATCGGCGAACGCGCGCAGGCACGTCCGGTAGAAGTCCAGGCGATCGTTGTAGGCCGAACCCAGCGAGATCACCAGGACCGGCCGGTCGTCCGGCGCCTCCCAGTCCCCTTGGAAGGCCCGCTCGGTCAGCATCGGACCGACGAACGTGTAAGCGTCCGCCGCCTGGTCCCCGAAGTACTGGAAGCTCCGCGGAAGGGTCACGATGCACCGGCGCGGGTGCATGAAGTCCTTCTCCCGCAGCGTCAGGCCCTGCTCGGCGAAGTACTCGTCGTAGGCCTCCTGGACCGCGATCTTCTCGGGCGTGGGAGTCATGTCCAGGACCGATTCCAGGCCCGGGGTGTAGACGTGCGTCGGGCACAGCTGGAGTTCCGGCACGCCCCACTTCTCGGCCAGCGCGAGGAAGTCCGGGAGGTCGTACACGACGAGATCGGGCCGGTCCGCCGCGTACGCCCGTTCGAGCTGCGGCACGACCGTCTTCGTCTCCTCCAGGAACATCAACCTCGCCTCGACCTCCTCGTCCGGCCACTCCTGGCGAGTGGCGGTGGGCGAGCCCGGCAGCGTCGAGGCGTAGCGGACCGGCGTGGCCCCGGCCTCGGCGACCAGGTCGGCGAGCGGTTCGGTCACCGCGTAGGACACGTGGTGGCCGCGGTTCACCAGCTCCGCGACCAGCGCGAGGGTCGGATTGATGTGCCCGTGCGCCGGAATGGTGAAGAACCCGATGTGCGCGGGCTTGGTGCGGTGCGTGTTCTGGGTGGAGTCGGCCATCTGCTGATTGCTCCTGATCGAAAGTGCCCTCGCGCAGCGAGGGACGGCTCAACGATGTCGGTGATCGCGCCCGGGCAGCACCTCACGCCGCTTCGACCGCGAGCGGCCGGAGCCGACTCGCAGCGTGCGTTCACAGTGCGGAGGTGTTTCAGCGGACGGCGAAGGCCGCCACGCCGAATCGATGCGGGCGCGCAAAAGTGCGCGGCTGAGCGGGCGGGATGAATCCGCCGCGCGATGCCGGCATCGAGAGCGAGATCAGAGGTAGAGCTGCTTCTGGACCATGCGGACACGGTAGCGCAGCCCGCGCTCGTTGTCGCTTTCTTTTTCGCGCACCCGGCGCCGTTCCGTTCACCCGCGCCCAACACCCGGTCCGCGCCCTCGCCAACGTCGACGAGCTCGTGCTCGGGTGTTCAACGTGGACCGCGCGAAGACGATCGAGTCGTTCCGCCGCCTCGCCGAGCTCGACATCGAGATCGCCTGCTTCGGCCACGGCGACCCGCTGGTCGGCGACGCGGACGCGAAACTCCGTGCAGCAGACGAGTTCAACGATTGACCACTTCGGACAGTCCCAGTGTTGCCTTACCCAGCGGTCCAGGTGCCCGAACCACGACGTCCCGCAATTCGGCCTGCTCGCGCGCGCTGGAACGGCGGGCGTGCCCACTTCACGGCCTGTCCCAGCAGGGCGAGAGCCGTGCAGTCCCAGCCCTACATCCGGCCGCGGATCATCGACATCAGCAGCCCGTGGGTCTCACCGTCGGCGGCGACCACGAGCCCACGACCCGTTTCGCCGACCGGGGCACCGTCCACCCCGGTGACGACGCAGCCGGCAGCCCGGCACAACGCGATCCCAGCGGCGAAGTGCACGCTCCTGGACAGGTCGCCGCCATCGGTGACGTACGCGGCGCGCTTGCCCGCCGCGACCCAGGCCAGCGCGAGCGACGTCGACACGACCCGCGGCCGGAAGCGCTCGACGAATTCAGGGTTCGACAGCAGGTCCACGGCCCGGAACCCGGGCGCGCTCAGGAACGGCGGATCCAAGTTGACGTCCACCAACCGCGTGGCGGGCGTAGGCGTCAGCCCCGCATCGACCCCATCCTTGCGCACCCAGGCGGTCTCACCGTCGGTGAAGAAGACCTCCCCGCTGAACGGGTCGGCCACTGCCGCCGCCCCATCGCGCAGCGCCACGTTGACGGCCACCAGCATGTTGCCGACGGCGTAGTTCAGCGTTCCGCACAAGGGATCCACCAGCCACTGGCGCCCAGCGTCGGCGGCACCCCGCTGACCGCTTTCCTCGCCGAGCACCGCATCATCGGGCCGAGCAACGCGGATGACGTCGAGGATCGCCTTCTCGGCCGCCACATCGGCGGTGGTGGCGAAGTCCCCGGCACCCTTGTCGATGTGGTCGAGCCGCTGACCGTACATGCCGCGGACCACATCCGCGCCGGCCCGCGCCCCGGCTACCGCGACTTCCACATCGTCGGAAACCCCATGTGCGTTGATCACGCCGTCCAGGCTATAGAGACCGAACGTCCTCCCTGGCAAGCCTTCCCGCTCATCGCACCGACTGCGAAGCTGAGCCGCTCCCGGGCCGCGTGCGACGTCCTTGGCGGATTCCCGTTCGTCGCCGCACCCGCGTCCTCGCCGAACTGCGCGCCGAGGCCACCCGCTTCGGCCACAGTGCTCGGACCCGTCGCAACGCCGGTGCCGGACTCCGGGCAGCGGCCGCGAAATCACCGGCTGACCGCCGCCGCCTGACCGTGAGGCCGCCCAAATCGCACCGGGTGCTCGATCGGTTGACGTAGCCTGCTCCGGTGAACCGGCTGGACCTCCTCTCTGCCATCGGCGAAGCGCTTCACCTCGGTCACCCGTACGACGAGCAACCAGCTGCGCAACATGGTGGAAACGGGCGGCGGGTCCTCGGCGGGACGGTCGACGGCGGCCGAGTGGCGTGGGTCGAGACGTTCACCGGTCAACCGGTGAACGGCCACGCGCCCATCAGCACCGCCATCCACATCGCCGGGCGCGGCCTGCAGCACTCCTGCGTCCCCGTGGAGACCTACAACCCGCACTTCGGCTGTCACGTCGAGCTGATCCGGTTCTTCGACGACGCGCTCATCACCGTTTACCGGGAAAAGCACCTCACGGTCGTGAGTCGCCTGGAGATCGGCACCACCGAACAAACCCTGCTCGCCGTGACCGGGCCCACCGCAACCGTCGACGACCTGCTGCTGAGCCCGGACCACGAACACAGCTGCATCCGCGTGCTCCGCTTGCCCGACCTGCACCCCTGCCTGCCGTTGCCCGTTGCCCCAGCAGAGGGTCCCGATCGAGTGCAGCTCCGCTCCGCACCGGAGGGCGCATCCGCGCACTGGCGCGAAGGCCGGAGCTGGCCGTTGCGGCTCCCGACCCGGGACCAGCGCGGTTTCCCAGACCGCCGCGACCTGTGGGAACGCCTCCGCGCCGAGCTCGTCGGCCCGGACCTGCCAACGGACGGACCGTCCATCATGATCGGCGCGGTGACGCCGTTCCTGGACCACCCGTTCGTCAGCACGGTCACCGGACGGGCCAGCTGGCAGGACCCGGCGGCGCCGCCACCGGACGAGACTTCGCGCCTCTACCACGAGTTGCCCGACGTCCCCGAACGCTGCGATGCACCGTGGTGGTTCCCGGCCGGGTACTACCACTACCTCCGCACCGATCAAGAGCACGGTGGCGCAGGCCGACCCGACGAAGCGTCCCGGTGGTTGGACTGGCTGGAGCGCCTCGCCACCGAACATCCCGATCAACGCCCTGGCGGCTGGGAACCGCAGTGGGAGCTGGCCGAAGGCGCCACCCACCTGGCCCTGACCGCCATCCGACTGCACGCCGGATTGCTCGCGGAGGTGTGCCGAGACGGCCGGCTGCCGGATCTGCCGTGGGCCGAAACGCACGTCGCGGAAACACCCTGGCGCTATCCCAAGGGCTTTCGCAGAGCGTGGAGCCGGCTGCCCCGGCGGTTCCGCCCAGGGAGCTTCCGCCAACGCCCGCAGCGCGCGGCCGACTGCTGATCGGGCGGAGGCTGGTTCACGCCACCAGTTCGATCAGCTCGTCGAGGGCGTCCTGCACCATCTTCCTGGTGTGCCGCAGCTCCCGGGTGTCCAACGAGTCGCGGAGAGCGATCAGGTCGCGCTCGGTGGCTGGTCGGGGCCGGCCCAGCTTGTCGCGGCTCTTCAGCAGACCCAGCTCGGCCAGCGCCGCACCGCGCGGTTCGTTGATGGCGCGGAACATCTTCTGCGCCTCCTCGTAAGTGCGAGTCGCCTCGCCGTACCAGCAGGCGCGGAACAGGATGTTGCCGCGCATCTTCCGGTTGTAGGCCAGCGCGCTGGACAGATCCATGCGGCGGCAGATCTGCTCGCCCTTCGACAGCAGGCGCAACGCCTCGTCGTGCTCGCCGCGCAGCGACAGCACGTCGGCCATGCCGCGCAGCGCCCAGGCGAGTCCCCGCTCGTCGCCGCCGTCCTCGGCGATCTGGGCGGCCTCGGCGAAGCGCTCCCACGCCGCGTCCAGGTCGCCCGCGTTCCGGTCGAGCTGCGCCAGTCCTTCCAGCGCCCACACCGTGTGCCTGGTCTCCCCCCGCTTGCGCGCTTCGGCGAGCAGCTTCTCGTGCAGGTCGCGGGCTTCCGCGTAGTCACCGCGGATCCGCAGCGTTTCGGCGATCCCGGCCACCGAGTACCCCAGCGCCACCACGTCACCGGCCCGGGTCGCCGCATCGCGGGCGAGGCCGAGCCAGCGCAGCGCAGCGGTCATCTGCCCGCGCTGCCGGGCCAGCGTGCCGCCGTTCCACAGCGCCCACGCCATCGCACCCGGTTCATCGGCTGCCTTGGCCGCCCGGAAGCTGGCCCGCCAGGCCACATCGGCCTCGGCGATCCTGCCCAGCCGCCGGCACGCCTCGGACTCCACCAACCGCGCCTGGGAGAGCGCCAGACCGTCGTTCTCCTCCGTCGCGCGGGCCACCTCCGCACGAGCCTTGGCCAGCGCGTCCTCGTAGTTCGTGTTCACCGACAGGTTCCGAAGCGCCCCCTGGAACTCCGGTGCGAACGCCTTGCCGTACATCTCGGCCACCTCGTGCTTCCCAACCGCTTGGTGCCAAGACGCACCAATCTCGCTGCGGGCCGGTTCACCCGTCGATCCCCTGGAACGGGGAACCGGCCCTTGTTCGACCCCCGACGACGTCCAAGCTATGGCGCGGCGGGGGTTCAGCGGATCAGCCGATCTGTCAGGCGGAGTCGACCGATCGGCCAGGAAGCGGAGGCGCCGCCTCGTACTTTCGGCCGAGGCCGAAAAGATCAGGGCCGTGCCGACCGGCCGGGGCGCTGCGCCTCCGGCAGCCGGCACGCCGGAGTGCCGCCGGGCAACCGGTAGCGGTTGGCGGCGACACCGCGGTAGGCGAGTTCGGCCAGCGCGCGCACCACCGGTGCGGACAGCACCAGACCCGCGACCGGCCACGGCAGGCGGCAGCTCTTGAGCAGCTCGGCGACCGCGGCCGCCCCGCCGAAGACCCGCCCGGACGGCGCCACCCACAGCACCTCGTGCCGCGCCCGGTCCGGAGTCGTCCGGTAGGCCGCCAGATCGGCTTCCTGCCAGGCGAGCACGCGCATCCGCACCGGCAGGCGCTCGGCCCACCGAGCGCTGCGCGTGCAGAAGCCGCAGTCCCCGTCGTAGATGAGCACCGGAAGTTCGGCCATGAGCAGTCCGCCTCTCCGCTATCTCTCAGTGGTGGTCGCGCCCAGGACCGAACTCGCGTTGCGCGGTTTCTCGTGGCTGGGATGCATCACGCCCCCTGAAGTGCGGTTGCGCAGGACTCGGGTGACACGAGGGGTGCCACGACCGCTCCCGCCGACCGGGGAAGTGCGGGTCAGTCCAGGTCGTCGTGCCGCATCAGCAGCCGACCGGCCTCGGTCAGCGAGCCCGACAGCGACGGGTACACCGAGAACGTGTTGGCCAGGTTGTCCACCGTCACCTGGTTCTGCACCGCGAGCGCGATCGGCAGGATCAGCTCGCTGGCGTTCGGCGACACCACGACACCGCCCACCACCACGCCGGTCTGCGGGCGGCAGAAGACCTTGAGGAAACCGCGGCGCAGTCCCTCCATCTTCGCGCGCGGGTTCGTGGCCAGCGGCATCATCACGGTCCGCGCAGGCACCTCACCGCTGTCGATGGCCTGCTGGCTGATGCCGACGGTGGCGATCTCCGGGTGGGTGAAGACGTTCGCGGCGACGGTCTTGAGCTTGATCGGCGTGACGCCCTCGCCGAGGGCGTGCCACATCGCGATCCGGCCCTGCATGCCCGCCACCGAGGCCAGCAGCAGCAGACCGGTGCAGTCGCCTGCCGCGTAGACGCCCGGCACGCAGGTCCGCGACACCCGGTCGACCGGGATGTAACCGCCGCGGTCGGTCTCGACGCCGATCCGCTCCAGCCCGATGTCCTCGGTGTTGGGGACCGACCCCACCGTCATCAGCGCGTGGCTGGCCTCGACCTGGCGGCCGTCGGCCAGGTGGATCAGCACCCCGGTGTCGGTGCGCTCCACCTTCTCCGCGCGGGCGTGCTTGACGACCTCGGTGCCGCGCTCGGCGAACACCTCCTCCAGCACCGCGGCCGCGTCGGCGTCCTCGTGCGGCAGCACCCGGTCGCGGCTGGAGATCATGGTGACCTTGACGCCCATCTCGGTGTAGGCGGAGGCGAACTCCACACCGGTGACGCCGGAGCCGATCACCGCCAGGTGCTCGGGCAGTTCGGGCAGGTCGAAGAGCTGCCGCCAGGTGAGGATGCGCTCCCCGTCCGGCTCGGCGCCCTTGAGGACCCGCGGCGTGGCGCCGGTGGCGATCAGCACCACGTCGGCGGTCAGCTCCTGGTGGGTGCCGTCGGCGAGATCGACGCCGACCTGGTGCACCGCCATGCCCTTGGCCGGGTTGGTGAAGCGCGCCCGACCGGGCAGGATCTTCACACCTTCGCGGCGGACCCGGGAGCGGATGTCCGCGGACTGGGCGAGCGCGAGGCCCTTCACCCGGCCGTGCACGACCGCCACGTCGACGTCGGAGTCCTCGGTCTTCGCGCGGATGCCGAGCTCGCGGGCGTCCCGGTACGCCGAGCGCGCACCAGCGGAGGCGATGAAGGTCTTCGACGGCACGCAGTCGTAGAGCACGCAAGCCCCACCGAGGCCCTCCGGCTCGACCAGCGTGACGTCCGCCCCGTTCGACGCGGCGACCAGTGCTGCCTCGTAGCCAGCCGGGCCGCCTCCCATGATCACGATGCGGGTCACTTCGCGTTCCTCCCGATGCCTGCCGTGTGGGCGCCAGACTCACCGTACGCTGCGCGTAGTCCGGTCAATTCGGGTGGTGTCGCCCGAATTGACCACCGTGGCGCACCCCACAGCGCGGTGACGACCGAGGGTCACCGCCGCGCTGGGTCACTCCCATTCTGATCGGTCGCCGCGGCCGCGTCGCCCCGGAAGATCCCGGCCGGGACCGCGCAAACCGGACGGGGCGGCAGAAGACGGTCTCGACTACCCACTTTTGTGACGCGGTCCGCTCCGCCGCGCGGGCTGTCGATCGCTACCCTGTTGGGCGTGCCTCTGTACGCCGCGTACGGGTCCAACATGGATCCGGCCCAGATGTTGAAGCGAGCGCCGCATTCGCCGCTGGCGGGTTCGGGCTGGCTGATGGACTGGCGGTTGACCTTCGGCGGCGAGGACTACGGCTGGGAAGGCGCTCTAGCCACCATCGTCGAACACCCCGGGGAGCAGGTCTTCACGGTGCTCTACGACGTCAGCCCGGAGGACGAGCGGCAGCTCGACAACTGGGAGGGCGCCGAGCTGGGCATGCACAAGAAGCTCCGGCTGCGGGTGCAGACGCTGGACGGGCCGGTGCTGGCCTGGCTGTACGTGCTCGACGCCTACGAGGGCGGGCTGCCGTCGGCGCGCTACCTCGGTGTGATGGCCGATGCCGCCGAAGCCGCCGGAGCCCCGGAGGACTACGTCGAGAAGCTGCGGACGCGGCCGTGCCACAACGTCGGGCCCGGCTCCCCGCGTGACATCTGACCCGAACATCACGCCGCACGTGTGACAATCACTTCGATTGCACACGTGGTTGCTCGCCGCGTGCCGGGTGCGAACCGCGGCCGGCGGGCCCTTGAGGTGAGGGGTTTCGGCGTGGCCGAGGCAGGCGGCACACCGGTCAGCCAGCAGGACCGGCGCGAGGAGATCCGCCAGGAAGTGCTGACCAGCGGGTTCGTGCGCATCGAGGAGCTCGCCGCCGCGCACGGCGTCAGCGGCATGACGATCCACCGCGATCTGGACGTGCTGGAGCAGCAGGGCTGGCTGCGCAAGGTGCGGGGCGGGGCGACCTCGACGCCGACCGCGCTGCTGGAGACCTCGGTGCGGGCCAGGATCGCCGACGCCGCCGAGGAGAAGGCGCGCATCGCCGAGCACGCCGCGCGGCTCGTCACCCCCGGCCAGGTGGTGGCCCTGGACGACAGCACAAGCGCGCTCGCGGTCGCCGAGCGGTTGCCCGCGCTGGCGCCGCTGACCGTCGTGACGAACTTCCTGTCGGTGATCAACCTGCTCAGCGGCGAGCCCGGCCTGCACCTGATCGGGCTCGGCGGCGACTACCAGCCGTCCTACGACGCCTTCCTCGGGCTGCACACCGCCACCACCGCCCGCACCATGCGCTCGGACGTGCTGTTCATGTCGACCACCGCGGTGGTCGGCGGGCACTGCCTGCACCGCTCGCAGGAGACGATCCAGGTCAAGCGGGCGCTGATGGAGACCACCGGCAAGCGGGTGCTGCTGCTGGACCACTCCAAGTTCGACCGGCGCGCGGTGCACGAGTTGGCTCCGCTGACCGAGTTCGACCTGGTCGTGGTGGATGCGGGCACGCCGGCTCGACTGCTCGACGAGCTGCGGTCGGCGGGTGTGGTGCTGGAGGTGGCCGGGCGCTGACCCGGCTCAACCCGCGCCGTACAAGCGGGTCAGCTCGCCCAGCGTCGCGGTGATCCGGTCGCGCAGTTCCACCGGCGCGAGGACTTCGGCGTCGGCACCGAGCTTGAGGAACTCCGGGAGCGCCTGGTCGACCGATTCGATCGGGACCCTCACCAGGATCCAGCCTCGCTCGTCGGGGGCTTCGGCGGTTCTCCGCGCCGCTCGCACCACGATCGGCTCCACCAGGTGGGGCAGGCGGTCGAAGGCGCGCGGCGAGAGCCGGACGGCCGCTTCGCCGCTGTGGCGCCGGGAGTCGAAGCGCTCCAGGTAGGACTTCCAGTGGTCGGCCAGGTCGAATCCGGCGGGCCGGGTGAATCGCTCGTCGAGGACGTGCAGGTCGAGGATCCGGGAAACGCGGTACGTGCGGATCCGCTCGCCGGAACCTGCCACCAGGTACCAGTGCCCGGCCTTCAGGACCAGCCCGTACGGCTGCACGGTGCGGCTCGTCTCGTGCGGCTCGGCCCAGCGCAGGTATCGCATCCGGACGGTGCGGTCGTTCCACACGGCGTCGGCGACGTCGGTGAGGTGCGGTGTGCGATCGGCGGCGTCGTACCAAGCCGGACTGTCCAGGTGGAACCGGTCGGCGATGCGCCCGGACCGGTCCCGCAGATCCGCGGGCAGCGCCGCCATGAGCTTGAGGTGGGCCGCGGTCACGACCTCGCCCAGGCCGAGCTCGGCGGCGGCCGCGGGCAACCCGGTCAGGAACAGCGATTCCGCTTCGCCGGTGGTCAGCCCGGTCAACCGGGTGCGGAAACCGTCGAGCAGCCGGTAGCCGCCCCGGTGCCCCGGCTCGCCGTACAGCGGGATTCCCGCCTCGCTCAGCGATTCCACGTCGCGGTAGACGGTCCGCACCGACACCTCGAGTTCGTCGGCCAGCTCCTGCGCGGTCATCCGCCCCCTGGCTTGCAGCAGCAGGAGGATCGTCAGCAGGCGGCTCGCGCGCACGGGTGGAGTGTGCCGGGATCCACTGACAGGAGGTGGCAGGGAGGACTGCTTAGCGTCCGCCCATGAACATCGACATCGAGCAGTTCGCGGACCGGTACGTCGCGGTGTGGAACGAACCCGATCCGGTCGCGCGGCGCAGCGCCATCGCGGCTCTGTGGGCGGCGGACGGCGTCCAGATCACCGAGTCGGCCGAGTACCGGGGGCACGACGAGCTCGAAACCCGCATATCCGGAGCCCACGCCGAGTTCGTGCGCGGCTCGGGGCTGGTCTTCCGGCCCACCGGCGACGTGACCGGGCACCACGGCGCGCTCGTCTTCACCACGCACCTGGTGCCGGCCGACGGCGGCGACAGCACCTGGACCGGCCGCGTTTGCGCGACTCTCGGAGCGGACGGGCGCATCCGGTCCGAGCACCAGTTCACCGTGCCCACCGCGGGCGGGAGCACCCGCGCAGGCGCGGAGGAGTTCCTCCGCAGGCTCGCGAAAGGTGACCCGGACCGGATCGCCGACCTGTTCGCCGAGGAGGTCGACTGGGTGCTGGACTGGCCGAGCGGCGGCCACCCGGCGGTGCCGTGGATCCGGCCGCGCTCGACCCGGGCGGAGGTCGCCGAGCACTTCCGCGCGATCGCCGACTTCCACGTGCCCGAGGAGGCAGCGGGGTCGGCGTCCCGGATCCTCGTCGAGGGCCAGGACGCGGTCGTGCTCGGCGACATCCGGCAGACGGTGCGGGCCACCGGCAGGTCGTACACCGCGCTGTGCGCGCTGCACCTGACCTTCGCGAACGGCTTGATCACCCGGTATGCCGTCTACGAGGACAGCCTCAGCGTCGCCGAAGCGCTCGGCGGCTCCTGATCAGGCTGCGGCGAGCCAGCCCCGGGCGCGGAGTTCGCCGAGGAAGCGCTGGTAGCTGCTGTCCAGTTGGGACACCTCCGAGCGCACCGGTTCGACCAGTTCGCCCTCGGGCACCATCGCTGCCGCCGCGGCGCTCAGGTCCGGGTGGATCGAACCGCTGGCCGCCAGCAGTGCCGCGCCGAGCGCCGTGCCCGCGCCTTGGACGCGCAAGACCGGGCGGTCCAGGACCGATGCTCTGATCCGGCACCAGGCGAGGCTCCGGGCACCGCCACCTGCGGTGCGCACCGGGCCTGCCGCCGGGGCACCGATCTCGGCCAGGCGCTCCAGCGCGAGGCGCTCGCAGAAGGCGACGCCTTCGAGGCGGGAGCGGTACTCGTCCACCCGGCCCTGCGGTGTGCCGATGGCGAACCGGGTGGCCCGCTCGGCCAGGAACGGGAACCGCTCGCCCTCGCCGCGCAGCGGGTAGTTGACCACGCTCGCCGGGCCGCGGTCGGTGGCCGCGCGGTCCAGTTCGGCCAGCTCTGTGGTGTCCACATCGGACAAAGCGGAGCCGCCGATGTTGGCCGCACCACCGGGCAGCCACACGCCGTCCGGGTGCAGGTGGCTGTACACCGCCCCGGCCGGGTCGTGCACGAGTTCCTCCGACACGCCTTTGAGGACCAGCGTCGTGCCCAGGACGGTCACGAACTGGCCGATGTCGACGGCACCGCACGCCAGCTGGCCCGCGCACCCGTCGGTCATCCCGGCCCGCACCTCGCAGCCCGCGGGCAGCCCCGTCTCCGCCGCGGCCGACGCGTCGACCACTCCCAGGACCACAGTCGGCCGCACGACCTCCGGGAGCAGCCGGGACGGCACCTCCAGCGCGTCGAAGACCTCGGTGGCCCACTCCCCGGCCACCGCGTCGTAACCGCTCTTCAGCGCGTGGCTGGTGTCGGTGGCCACCGGCCGCCCGACCAGCTTCCGGGCGATGACGTCCGGGGTGTGGCAGACCAGCTCGGTGCCCGCCGGCAGGTGGCGCGCCAGCCAGGCGATCCTGGCCAGGCCCGATCCGGCCGACGGGGTGATGCCGGTCCGCTCCCAGCGCGCCGCACCGACCTCGACCGCGGTGCGGGCCTCGGCTTCGGCGCGTCGGTCGTCGTACATCAGCGCCGCGCCGAGCGGGTCGCCGCTGCCGTCGACCGCGACCACGGTGCCCGAGGTCGCCGAGATCGCCAGCGAGGTGATCTCGGCGCTGCGCGCACCCATCGCGGTCGTGCACTCGGCCAGGCAGTCGCGGACCGCGGGCCACCAGGTGCTCGCGTCCTGCTCGGAACGGCCGCCCGGCGAGCGCACCGGCTGCGGCAGCGGCCGGGAAGCCGACGCCACCACCGCACCGGCCTGGTCGTGGATCTGCACCCGCACGTTGGCGGTCGCGATGTCCACTCCTGCGACGAGCTCTCCCATCAGCACCCCTCCCCGGAGCGTGAACCGCTGGTCACCCAGCGGCCTGCAGCTTCTCCAGCGCTTCCGGCAACTCCGCCATCGAGAGCACCGCGATGTCCGGTTCGGCGAGCTGCTCGGGCGTCGGCTCCGGCGGAGCCTCGCCGCGCACCACCCACACCGTTCGCAGGCCGACCCGCTTGGCACCGCGCACATCGGTGTCCAGCCGGTTGCCGACGTGCACCGCGTTCGCCGGGTCGACGCCGGCTTCGCGCAGCGCGTGCTGGAAGATCCGCGGGTCCGGCTTCTCCGCCCCGACGACCTCGGAGATCGCCCAGATGTCCACGAAGTCGGACACGCCGTCCCGGCGCAGGGCTTCCACGACCACCGCGCGCTGGTTCGCCACGATCGCGATCTTGTACCGCCCGGCGAGCCTGCGCAGCGTGGGCAGCACGTCCTCGTGCAGCGCCGACGGCGGGTACTCCCAGTACTGCTCGGCGCGGTCGGACAGCCGCTGGCGGTCGCCCGCGGTCAGGAAGCGCTCGGCGACCGCGGTCCGCAGCGAGCCGCCCTGCGCCTGCCTGCGCTCGTCGTAGACCTGCTGGAACTCCGCTTCGCCGACCTCACCGCGGCCGTCCTCGGCGGCGAGTTCGCGCGTGGCGCGCAGCAGCGCGTCGCGGTAGGCGCTGTCGTCGTAGACCGGGCCGCCGACGTCGAGCAGCACGAGGTCGATGCGGCCGGTGGTGGGTTCAGGCGGCACGGCGCGTCCTTCCGGTGGTGGTCCACTACCGGGATCGTGGTGTCACATCCCATCGCAAACATAACACCTATCTTGAAATTTTTAACACACAATGCTGTGATGTTCTCGGGTCGCGCACCGGCCGACCCGGCAGGCGGGATCTGGAGGGAACGCCCGTGATCACCATCGGCATCGACGCCGGCACCTCGGTGGTGAAGAGCGTCGCCTACGCGGCGGACGGGACCGAGCTGGCGGTCGCCCGCCGCCCGACCCGGGTCGAGCACCCGCGGCCCGGCTGGGCCGAGCAGGACATGCAGGAGGTGTGGAGCGCGGTCGCCGACACCGTCGCCGAACTCACCGCCGCCGCCGGATCCGACGTCGCAGCGCTCGCGCTGACCGCCCAGGGCGACGGCTGCTGGCTGGTCGACGACGCCGGCCGACCGACCGGCCCCGCGCTGCTCTGGAACGACGCCCGCGCTTCCGGGATCGCCGCCGACTGGGCCGATTCCGGGGTGCTCGCCGAGCTGTTCAAGATCAACGGATCGGTCGGGTTCGGCGGTCTGCCGCACGCGCAGCTGCGCTGGCTCGCCGAGCACGACCCGGCCCGGCTCGAGCGGTCCGCGAAGGTGCTGACCTGCGGCGGCTGGCTGTTCCACTGCCTGACCGGGCGCCTCGCCTGGGACGTTTCCGAAGCCTCGAACCCGTTCCTCGACGCGCGGACCGGGCAGTACTCCCCCACCGTGCTCACCGAGCTCGGGCTGGACTGGGCGCAGCCGCTGCTGCCCGACGTGGTGGACGGTCGGCAGCGGATCGCACCGCTGCGCGACGCCGCGGCCGAGCGGCTCGGCGTCCCGGCGGGCACACCGGTGGTGCTCGGCGCGTACGACGTGATCTCCACGGCCATCGGCGCCGGTGTCACCGAACCCGGCCAGGCCTGCACGATCCTGGGCACCACGATCTGCACCGAGGTGATCAGCGACAGCCCGCGGCTCGACCGCACGCCGGTGGGCATGTCGCTGCGCACGCCGGAACCGGGCCGGTGGATGCTCGCCAGCGCCACCCTGTCGGGCACCGAGGTCGTGGAGTGGACCTGCCGGATGCTCGGCCTGCCCAACCCCGAAGACCTCACCGATCTCGCCGAACAGGCCGAGCCCGGCAGCAAGGGCCTGCTGATGCTGCCCTACCTCTCGCTGGCCGGTGAGCGCGCGCCGTTCTACGACCCGGCCGCGCGCGGCAGCCTGCACGGGCTGAGCCTGGAGCACGGTCCGGCCGAGATCGCGCGGGCCTGTCTGGAGGGGCTGGCCATGGCGATCCGGGACTGCCTGGGGGCCAGCGCCGCGCAGCCCACCGAGCTCCGGCTCACCGGCGGTGGTTCGGCGAACCGGCTGTGGCGCCAGGTGATCGCGGACGTGACCGGGCTGCCGGTCGTGCGCACCACCGACGAGCAGGCCGGTGCCCGCGGCGCGACCGTGACCGCGCAGTCCCTGCTGACCGGCCGCAGCCTCACCGAGGTCGCCCGCGAGCTGGTCGGGACGTCCGAGCCGCTGCTGCCCATCGGGGCCAACCGGGCCACCTACGACGACGCGTACGCGCGCTTCATCGCCGCGCGGGAAGCGGCTCAGGCCGCCGCCTGGTTCCAGCGCTGAAGTCCTCATCGCGCACCGCCGATCCCGGCGGCCAGCGCGGGACGCGGCTTGGCCCAGGCCAGCCCGAGCAGCGCGCTCGCCCGCCGGGTGCCACGGCGGTCCCGGCGGCGGGCGATCCGCTCGGCGACCAGCGCGCGGAAGCGCTCGGCCCCCTCGCCGAGCCGGCCGAGCGCCTGTTCCAGGCAGTCCAGGGCCTGGCGCTGATCGCCGGTGCACAGCAGATCGGTGATCGCGAAGTCCAGGGCCTGGGTGCGCAGGCCGTCCAGCTCCACGACGTCGCACTCCCGGACCCACGCCTGGTGGATCGTCAGATCCGGCTGCGAGCGCACCTCGCGGCCGTAGGGGATCGTCACGTCCACGACCTCGTCGGCCGGGCCGCAGCCGTGCATCGCCACCGCTGTCGGGCCGGACAGCACCGAGTGCGGTCCGGCCCGCAGCAGCGCGGCGGCAGCACGGGTCACCGGATCGCCGGCGCGGGCCGCCGGGACCACCACGCCGTGCCAGGGCTGCACCCACTCACCGGCGGCCAGGCCCGCCACGAGCTCGTCCGGGCCCAGCAGCCGTTCGGCGTCCCGGCAGGTCATCGCGCCGTGCCTGGCCGAGGGCGGCCACTCCACGACTGCGTTCGGGGTTCGTTCTCCAGGGCAGGTGATTTTCGTTCTCATACCCATACAGAGGCGCGAACCCCGCCCGCAGATACAGCTGCGAGTGGATACACCTCGATCAGGTGGGACTCCGCGGAGTCAGCTCCGGAGGGTGCGCAGGGCCGTGTGGACCATCGCCCGGACACCGACCAGCAGGGCCCGCTCGTCCAGCGCGAACGTCGGCTGGTGCAGGTCCTTGACCCGGCCCGACCCGGAGTGCACGCCCAGGCGCGCGAACGAGCCCGGCACGTGCTCCAGGTACCAGCCGAAGTCCTCGCCGCCCGAGGACTGCGGGGTGCTCGCCAGGGCTTCTTCGCCGAGCGCGGCTTCGATGCCCGCCCGGAACAGCTCGGTGCTCTCCTGGTCGTTGACCACCGGCGGCACGCCGCGCCGGTGCTGGAGGTCGAACCCGACGCCGAGCGGCGCCAGCAGGCTGTGCACCAGCTCGTGCACCAGCGGCTCCAGCTTCGCCCAGGTGTCGCGGTCGCCGGTGCGCAGCGTGCCGGTGAGCACCCCGTCCTGCGGGATGGCGTTCGGCGCTTCACCCGCGTGCACCGCGCCCCAGGTCAGGACGGTTCCGGTGCGCGGGTCGACGCGGCGCGACAGCAGCGTCGGCAGGCCGGTGATGACGGTGCCCAGCGCGTGCACCAGGTCCGCGGTCAGGTGCGGGCGCGAGGTGTGCCCGCCGGGCGAGGTCAGGCGGAGCTCCAGCAGGTCGCTGGCCGAGGTGATGGCGCCGACGCGGGTGCCGATCTGCCCGACCGGCAACCGCGGATCGCAGTGCAGACCGAAGATCCGGTCCACCCCGTCGAGCGCCCCGGCGGCCAGCACGTCCAGCGCGCCGCCCGGCATCACCTCTTCGGCGGGCTGGAGGATCAGCCGCACCCGGCCGGGCAGCTCCGGCGCGGAGGCCAGCGCCAGCGCGGCGCCCAGCGCGACCGTGGTGTGCGCGTCGTGACCGCAGGCGTGCGCGACACCGTCCACAGTGGAGGAGTACGGGAGCCCGGTGGCCTCGGTCAGCGGCAGTGCGTCGATGTCCGCGCGCAGCGCCACGGTGCGGCCGCCGGGCCGCTCCTCGCCGATGTCGCAGACCAGGCCGGTGCCCACCGGCAGCACCTGCGGCTTCAGCCCCGCCCTGGTGAGCTGCTCGACGAGGAAGGCGGTGGTCTCGTGCTCGGCGCGGGAGAGTTCGGGGTGGGCGTGGATGTGCCGCCGCCAGGCCACCACCCGCTGGGCGTTCTCGGCCAACCAGGAGTCCAGCCAGGACGGCCCGCGGCCGGCGCCCAGGTCCGCCACGGCCCCGACACTGGTGTCCACGCCCGACATGGTGCTGCCGATCGGCGCGGACGGCCCGTCCACGCCCGGTGCGAGGAGCGTGCCCTGCGCCGCTGCGGGCCAGCTCGCCTCCTCCACCACCGAACCGCTGTTCGAGGGCCGTCCCGGGTCCGAGCCACGAGAATCCACCACGGTCACGCCATTCCTCCAGTGTCTTGCGGGGCGTCCGGACCCGGTGCGCGGCACGAGCGGCAAGCGGCAGCACCGCTCACGCCGCGCCCCCGGCGTCCTGCTGGGCACCCGCACCCGGCCCGCGGTGCGCGCCGCCGACCGGTGTGCAGAACTCTTCCGACGAACTCCGAGCGCGCACGGCCGCCAGCAGGCGTTCCCGCTGGGCGCCGTCCGCGGCGGCGGCCACCGCCGTCCAGGCCATCGCCAGCGCCCCGTCCAGCACCGCCCGGTCGGCGGTCGGGGTCGCGCAGGCCGCGGCGAACTCCACCTGGTGGTTGACCGCGCCGCCGCAGTCGATCGCGATCATCGGGTGGATCGCGGGCAGGGCCCGGGTCACGTTGCCCATGTCGGTGCTGCCGATGACCCGGCTCTGCTCGGCACCTCGGTCGAGCGGTTCCCGCCCGAGCTCGGTGATCGCGCGGCGGTAGGCCTCCGACAACCAGCCGTCGGGGTCCAGCTCCGCGTAGACCGGGGAGATCTGCACGACTTCGTGCGTGCACCCGGTCGCCGTCGCGCCCGCCTCGAAGCAGGCCCGGATGCGGTTCTCCAGGCGCTGCAGGGAACGCGCTTCGGCAGCGCGCAAGTTGTAGACCGCCGCGGTGTGCGCAGGAACGATGTTCGGCGCCGCGCCACCTGCGGTGACGATACCGTGCACCATCTGCTGCGGCTCGAGGTGCTGGCGCAGCAGGCCGATGGCGACCTGCGCGACGGTCAGCGCGTCGGCCGCGTTGAGGCCCAGCTGGGGAGCCGAGGCGGCGTGCGCCTCGCGGCCGGTGTAGCGCACCTCCAGGTCGGTGATGGCCAGCGAGACCGGGCGGCAGATGTCCTCCGGACCGGGGTGCACCATCATCGCCATCGCCACGTCGTCGAACACGCCGCGCTCCAGCATCAGCACCTTGCCGCCGCCGGTCTCCTCCGCCGGAGTGCCGATCAGCCGGACCGTGATGCCCAGCTCGTCGGCGACGTCGGCGAGCGCCAGCGCGGCACCGACCGCGGCCGCGGCGATGACGTTGTGGCCGCAGGCGTGACCGACCTCCGGCAGCGCGTCGTACTCGGCGCAGACGGCCACCACCAGCTCGCCGCTGCCGCGCTCGGCGACCAGCGCGGTGTCCAGGCCGGCCACCGGGGTGCGGACCTCGAAGCCGTGCCGGGCGAGCAGGTCGGCGACCTTGGCCGCGCTGCGGTGCTCGGCGAAGGCGAGTTCCGGTTCGGCGTGGATGCTGCGGGAGAGCTCGACCAGCTCGCGCTCGTGGCGTTGCACCGAGGCGCGGCAGCGCGCGGTGGCGGAACGGTCGTGATCGCGGTGCGGGGCGGGCGCAGTACTCATTTGGCGCCCATCCTGCATCATCCGGAACAGCGGGACTGCACCGATGCGGAACGTCTAGCCGACCGGTACGCACACTGCGACGAACGGGTGGCGCCGTTTCAGCCCGGCCGAAGAATTGTTTTCAACGCACATTGATTTCGCGTTCAACAACCACTCGGGGAGAGTCCGCCGCAGGGGCCCGAGGAGCCGGCGGGAAGGGTGTGGGCCGGCACCGGTCGGGGGGCTTCCCGGTGCCGGCCCACGTTCGTGGGGGGCGTTCGCCCCGATCTACGCACGTCAGGGACTGTTGTCACCTGGAGGGCCTTGCGCCTACGCACGTAGTCAGTTGTGAAAATCCCACAGGTTCGCCGTCAGGTCTAGTCCATGGCGAGAATTGACAGCGAAATTATTCCGCAAAGAACAGACCGGCCGGCCGGTTTCCGGGTGGTCTACTACTTTTTCCACTTGACAAACAAGACCGGCTTCTTGCGGAGGTGGCGCGACAGCAGCACCGCGCCGATCAGCACGATACCGGCGATGCCGATCCCCATGCGCTGGCGCGCATCGGTGCCGGCGTCCGCGGGCGGCTGGTCGGCGGGCGGTGCGGGCGGCGGCTCCTGCGCGAGCACGGCGGTCGTCGGTGGTGCGGAGACCTCCTCGGCGACCGCCGTCGGAGGGACCAGGAACAGGGACAACGCGATCGCGAGGCCAGCGAGAACGCGGCCGGTCCGCCACATGATGGCTCCACATCCTTCTGCAGCCGCGTCGGACTACCGACACTTTCGTGGTCACCCGTACAGGACCATTTGATCATAGTCGGCGCGCACTGTGACCGGTCGCGTGCGAGATGTGCCGGATCGGATCAGCGGTCCCGGCGCTCCCGTTCGATGCGGTCCCCGAGCTCGTCCACCACCAGCGTGTCCCGGCGGATGCTGTCCGCGCGGTAGGCCGCCCGGCCCACCAGCTGCGCCATCACCGGCGCGGTGAGCATCTGGAACAGCGCCACCAGGATCAGACCCGACGCGTAGATGAAGTCGAGCTGCACGGCGGTCCCGATCAGGATCAGCATCAGCCCCAGCGTCTGCGGCTTGGTGGCGGCCTGCAGGCGGGCCAGCACGTCCGGGAAGCTCAGCAGGCCGATGGCCCCGAGCAGGCAGGACAGCGCACCGCCGATGAGGCAGACCGCGGAGAAGACGTCCAGCAGGCTCATCGGTACGGCTCCTTCTTCTCGACCAGCCGGGCAGCGCTGACCGACCCGATGAACGCCAGCAGCGCGAAGGCGGCCAGCAACGCGATGTTCGAACCGTCCTGCACCCAGCCCATGCCCGCGCACGTCCCGGCGATGATCACGGTGACGAACACGTCGACGGCCACGATCCGGTCCAGCGTGGTGCGGCCGAGGATCAGCCGCACCAGGACCAGCAGCCCGGCCACGCTCAGCAGGCCGACGGTCACGATGAACACCCAGGTCATGCGCAGTCCGCCTCTCCGCGATCCTCAGTGGCGGCCGCGCCCGGCGCCGAACTCGCGTTTCGCGGTTTCTCGTGGCTCATCACGCCCCCCGATGTGCGGTCGAGCAGAACTCCGGTCGGCACGAGAGATGTCATGCGCTTCCCTCCGTTCCGCTGACCAGCGCCAGCTCCGCCCTCGAACCGACCGCCCGCACCACCCGCCGCTCCAGGGCGAGCACCTCCTGGCGCACCGACTCGGCGTCGGCCGCGCGCATGCCGAGCGAGTAGACGTAGCAGATGCGGTGGACCCGGTCGATCTGCAGCACGAACTTGCCCGGGGCCAGCGACAGCGCGTTGGCCACCATCGCGGTGATGTGGTCGGAGTCGGTCCGCAGCGTCACCGCCACGATCCCGGCGGGCGCTTTCGGGCCCTGGGTGACCGCCTGCCAGGAGACCCGCCCGGTGGAGATCACCAGGTCCCACGCCAGGTAGCCGACCAGCTGCAGCACCCGCAGCGGGCGCACCGCGATGTTGGTGCGGATGGCCGGGTTCGGGAACAGCGTCGCCACGAACACCGCCACCACCAGGCCGAAGAACAGCGTGCCCAGGTCGAAGGTGCCCCACAGCATCACCCAGACCAGGGTCAGCCAGGCCACCATCGGCAGCCGCCGCAGCAGCCCGCCGCGACGGGTGATCCGCTCGGTCATTCGACGGCACCTCCCAACACCGCGCTCCGGTAGGTCTCGCCGTGCATCAGGTCCTCGGCGGCCCGCCCGCTGACCTCCGCCAGCGGGCCCGCCACCAGCGCGATCACCACGCTGGTGGCCACCAGCACGCCGCTGGCCACCACCATCGGGCGGTTCGAGGTGGCGGTGCCGACGACCAGCTCATCGGTCGGATCGGGGTCCTGCTCGGGAGCTTTGACCTGCCCCCAGAACGCCCGCGTCCACACCCGTGCCATGGCGTAGAGGGTGAGCAGGCTGGTCAGCACCAGGCCGCCGGTGACCGCGTAGGCCGTCCAGGTCCCGGCGCCGACACCGGCCTGCAGCAGCGCCAGCTTGGCCACGAAGCCGGAGAACGGCGGCACCCCGGCCAGCGTCAGCGCGGGCAGCGCGAACAGCACCGCGATCATCGGCGCGGCCTTCGCCAGGCCGCCCATCCGGGTCAGCGCCACGGTGCCGGTGTGCCGCGTGATCAGACCGCTGACCAGGAACAGCGCGGCCTGCACGGTGATGTGGTGCACCACGTAGAGGATCACGCCGGTCAGGCCGACCACGTCGTAGACGCCGAGCCCGAACAGCATGTAGCCGATGTGGCTGACCAGCAGGAAGGACAGCAACCGGTTCAGGTCGTTCTGGGCCAGCGCGCCGAGCGCGCCGACGACCATGGTGATCAGCGCGATGCCGAGCATCAGGTTCCAGCTCTCGGAATGGCTGAACACCAGCGTCTGGGTGCGGATCAGCGCGTAGATGCCGACCTTGGTGAGCAGCCCGGCGAACACCGCGGTGACCGGCGCGGGCGCGGTCGGGTAGCTGTCCGGCAGCCAGAAGTGCAGCGGCACCATGGCCGCCTTCACGCCGAAGACGATCACCACCAGCAGCGCCAGCGCGATCTGCAGCCCGTCCGGCAGCTGGTGCACCTTCTCGCCCAGGTCGGCCAGGTTCACCGTGCCCGTCGAGGCGTAGACCAGCGCGATCATCGTGATGAACAGCAGCGAGGAGGCCAGGCTGACGATCACGTAGGTCATGCCCGCGCGGACGCGGGTGGCGGTGGTGCGCCGGGTGATCAGCACGTACGACGAGCTGAGCATGATCTCGAAGGCGACGAACAGGTTGAACAGGTCGCCGGTGAGGTAGGCCAGCGAGACGCCCGCGCACAGCATCAGGTACATCGGGTGGAACGTGGTGCTGGAGCGCTCCCGGCCGTAGTCGGTGATGCGCTGGCCGATCGAGTAGATCAGCACCGCGAAGGTCACCACCGAGGAGATCATCAGCAGCAGCGCGGAGAGCCGGTCGGCGACCAGCGTGATGCCGAACGGCGCCGGCCAGGCGCCCATCTGCAGCACCACCGGCCCGAACCGGTCGGCGACGTAGAGCAGCACCGCCGCGTCCACGATGATCGCGCCGAGCACCAGCAGCCCGAGCGCGCGCTGGATGTCCGCGAAGCGCCCCAGCGCCAGCGACAACCCGGCGGCGAGCAGGGGCAGCAGCACGGGCAGGGCCACGAGAACGGTCACTGGGTGGCCTCCTTCTCCAGCTCCTCGGCGCCGTCCTCCTCGGACTCGGACAGCCGGCGCTCCAGCCGCTGGATGCGCCGGTCCTCCAGGTCGTCGCGGACCTCGTCGTGGCCGAGCAGCGTCCACGAGCGGTAGGCCAGGGCCAGCAGGAACGTGGTCAGCGCGAAGGTGATCACGATCGCGGTGAGCGCCATCGCCTGCGGCAGCGGGTCGGCCATCTGCGCCGGATCGGTGGTGCCGATCATCGCGGCGCCGGCCGGCGGGCCGCCCGCGGTCTGCAGCAGCAGGTTCGAGCCGTGCCCGAGGATCACGATGCCGAGCAGGATCCGCATCAGCGAGCGCTGCATCAACAGGTAGAAGCCGACCGAGTACAGGACGGCGAGCACCACCGCCATGGTCAGGTTGATCGTCATCGCTGCCCCCGCTCCGCCGCGTCGACGTCGGCCTCGATGCCCGAGCCCAAGGTGCGCAGCAGGTCCAGCACCACGCCCACGATCAGCAGGTACACCCCGCTGTCGAGCAGCACGCTGGTGACGAACTTGATCTCGCCGAGCAGTGGCACGGTGAACTTGTAGATCGCCGTCTCCAGCAGCTCGCCGCCGAACAGCAGCGGCAGGAACGCCGAGGTGGTGGCGATGGTCAGGCCCATGCCGATCAGCACCGGCGGCCGCATCGAGACGATCGCGCTGTCGTCCATCCGGCCACCGGCGAGGTAGCGCAGCACGAAGGCCTGCCCGGCGACCAGGCCGCCGCTGAACCCGCCGCCCGCCCGGTCGTGCCCGGCGAACAGCAGGTAGATGGACAGCACCAGGACGGTCGGGAAGATGATGCGGGCGGCGAGCTCCAGCAGCACGGTGCGCTGCTTGCCGTCCCGGCAGAAACCGGACAGCAGCCACCGTTCGGTGGGCGCGTCCCAGGTCGTCCAGGACGGACGCTTCATCGGCGTCGTCGTCATTCGCGCACCTCCTCCTGCTGCTTGACCGGCGTCTTCACCGATATCGGCGGTACTCGCGTGCTGCGCTTCCGGCGTTCGTGACGGGAGGCCAGGATCAGGCTGGCCACCCCGGTCGCGGCGATCGCCAGCACCGCGATCTCGCCGACGGTGTCGAAGGCGCGGAAGTCGACGATGATCGCGTTGACCACGTTGGTCGCGCCCGCGCCCTTCTCCGCGTTGGCGATGAACGCCTCGCTGGCCTCCGGCGGGGCCTGGCGCGCGCTGCTGAAGATCACCGCGGCCAGCGAGATGAAGGACCCGGCGGCGATCGCGATGACCGCCTTGGGCGCCTGCCAGGCCTTCGCGGTGTCGGACTGGGTGAAGCGCACCGGCAGCCGCCGCAGCACGAACACGAACGCCACCAGCGTCAGCGTCTCCACCAGGAACTGGGCCAGCGCCAGGTCGGGGCCGCCGTCCACGATGAACAGCCCACCGATGCCGTAGCCGACGACGCCGACCAGCAGCACCGCGGTCAGCCGCCGGCGCGAGCGCAGCACCGCGATCGCCGCGACGATCACCACGAGGGCCAGCGGCACCTGCAGGAGGTTGTCGTACGCCCGCAGATCGTCCGGCACCGCGGCCCGCACCAGGAGCGCGGAGCCCGGGATCGCCAGCATCGTCAGCAGGATGATGCCGAGGTAGGTCGGCAGCGAACCGACCTGCAGGCGGCCGGTGACGCCGACCGCCACCCGCTCCAGCAGCGCCATGATCCGCTCGTAGCCGCGCTGCGCGTCCAGCGGCCGCGGCAGCTTCTTGCGCGCCGCGGTCAGCTGGACCCGGCCCAGGTGCAGCGCGACACCGCCGGTGACGGCGAGGGCGGACAGCAGCAGCGGCAGGTTGAAGCCGTGCCAGAGCGCCAGGTGGTACGGGTCGTCGACCGGCGCGAAGACCTCGGCGTAGGAACTGGCCAGCTTGTCGGCGACCGGGTAGCCGATGCCCAGCACGATGCCCGCCAGCGCGGGCAGCCCGGCCGGGATCAGCGCCTCCGCGCTGGGCTTCTTGGCCTTGGTCCGCGGCAGCTCCGGCTTGTCGGCGAAGGCGCCCCACAGCATCCGCAGGCTGTAGGCGACGGTCAGCATCGAGCCGAGCACCAGCACCGCGTCCACCAGCAGGTCCGGTCGACCGCCGGTGAGGAAGGCGCTGAACGCCGCCTCCTTGCCGATGAAGCCGAGCATCGGCGGGAGCCCGGCCATCGAGGCCACGCCGAGGGTGGCGATCACCGCCAGCCACGGCAGCTCGCGGCCCAGTCCGGAGAGCTTGCGGATGTCGCGGGTGCCCGCCTGGTGGTCGATGATGCCGACGACCAGGAACAGCGTGGCCTTGAACATGCCGTGCGCGAGCAGCATCGCGGCACCGGCCATCGCGCCGGTGTGGGTGCCCGCGCCGAACAGCACCATCAGGAAGCCGAGCTGGCTGACGGTGCCGTAGGCCAGCAGCTTCTTCAGGTCGTACTCGTGCAGCGCTCGCCAGCCGCCGACGAGCATCGTGACCAGGCCGAAGGCGATGGCGGCCAGCTTCCACTCCGGCACGCCGGTGAACACCGGCGCGAGCCGGGCCACCAGGAACACACCGGCCTTGACCATCGACGCGGCGTGCAGGTAGGCGCTGATCGGCGTCGGCGCGACCATCGCCGCGGGCAGCCAGTTGTGGAACGGGATCTGCGCGGACTTGGTGAACGCGCCGACCAGGATCAGCAGCGCGGCGACCACCGTCGCGGCGCCGCCCGGCGGGTTCGCGGCCAGCTCGGAGATCCGGTAGGTGCCCGCGGTCTCGCCGAGCACCACGAAGCCGAGCAGCATCACCAGCCCGCCCAGGCTGGTGATCATCAGCGCCTGCAGCGCCGAGCGGCGCGATTCGCGGCTGAGCCCGGCCTGCCCGACCAGCAGGAACGAGCAGATCGTCGTCAGTTCCCAGAAGACGTAGACGGTGATCAGGTCGTCGGAGAAGACCAGCCCGAGCATCGCCCCGGCGAAGGCCAGCAGCAGCGGGGCCGAGCGCCGGGCGTCGCCGCCACCGCGGCTGAAGTAGGAGTCGGCGTAGACCAGCACCACGGCGCCGAGGCCGGCGACCAGGATGGTCATCAGCAGCGCCAGCGCGTCCAGCCGGAAGGCGAACTGCAGGCCTATCAGCGGTGCCCACTCGACTGTCTCGCTGATCGTCTGCCCGGACAGCACCGGTCCGGCCTGCGCGAGCACCCAGAGCAGAGCCGCAGCCGGCGGAACGGCTGCGGTCAGGAATGCGGCTCGGGTGCTGCGCCGGGCCAGGAACGGGAGTGCCAGGGCCACCAGCAGGTGCACGACGACGAACGCGAGCAAGGGCACCTCCTCGACGTCGATAGGTCGTGGTCAGCTCGACCGGCCGACACCCGGCGCCCCCGGGATCGTTCGCCACCGTCAACGCGGACGCACCCCGAAGCAGGTGTATGTTGCTTCCTTGCGCGCGACGCTGCGAATATCGGCGTTGAGAAGGCTCGGGCCACCGATGTCAGCGAGGTCCGATCGGCGCCCAACTTATCCGAAACACACGTATCCGGGCCAATCCGCGATCTTGCGGACGGCAGCGGATCGACACCGGTTTTTTCGTTGCGACGAAATAACGTTAGCTGCGACAACAACGCGTCCGCAGTGCCGTTCCGGGTGGGATTACTCACGTTTTGTAACGCTGATACGGGCAATCGCCGCTGATCGCTCCGGTGCGGGCAGGCCGTCCCAGCTCCGCAACGATCGACCCGTTCGGCCTCGCGGCCGCGGTCGGCCGTGGAGAATGCGATCGTGCCCGCGAACGACAACAACACCCTCGCCGGCGCCGGTCGGCTGATCGGTGACCGGTACCGCCTGGAACGCAAGCTCGGCGGCGGTGCGATGGGCACCGTGTGGGCCGGCACCGACGAACTGCTGCGCCGCCCGGTGGCGGTCAAGGAGGTCAAGCTCCCGCCGGGGATGCCCGACGAGGAAGCCGCCGAGATGCGCGAGCGCGCGCTCCGCGAGGCACGGGCGATCGCGGTGCTGTCGCATCCCAACGTGGTGACCCTCTACGACGTCGCCCGCGATGGCGGCGAGCCGTTCGTGGTCATGGAGCTGGTGCCGTCGCAGAGCCTCGCGGCGATCCTCGAGGAGCACGGCGCGCTCGACGACCAGCAGATCGCGGTGATCGTCGACGGCGTCGCGGCCGGGCTGGACGCCGCGCACCGGGCGGGCATCGTGCACCGCGACGTCAAGCCGGGCAACGTGCTCATCGGCGACGACGGCCGGATCAAGGTCAGCGACTTCGGCATCTCCCGCAACATCGCCGAGCACACCCTGACCAGCACCGGGATCCTGCTGGGCACCCCGGCCTACATCGCGCCCGAGGTCGCGGCGGGCGAGGGCGTGCGGGCATCGGCCGACCTGTGGGGGCTGGGCGCGACGATGTTCGCCGTCGTCGAGGGCCGGGCACCCTACGACGTCGGTGACGATCCGCTGGCCACCGTGACCGAGGTGGTGCGCGGCCCCGTCCCGCAGGTGAGCCGCTCCGGCCCGATCGGCGAGATCATCAGCGGGCTGATGGTCAAGGACCCGACGCGGCGGATGTCGCTGACCGAGGTCCGCCGCCGGGTGCAGCACCTGCTGCCGCCGCCGGGCGCGCGCCCGTTCGCGATGCTGCTCGACCCGGAGGCCCCCACGGTGCGGGTTCGCTCGCTGGTGCCGCCGACCCCATCGAACCCGCCACCGCCGCGGCCGAAGCAGCCCACCCTCGGCGCGCAGGCCGCCCCGCTGGCCCGCGACCCCGGGCTGCCGCCGTTCGAGCTGAAGGACCCGCCGCCGCGCCGCCGCTCGCCGTGGGCCGCGGTCGCGCTGGGCGTGGCCGCCGTCGTGCTCTTCGCCGCCGCGCTGGCCGGTGGCTTCGCCCTCACCCGGCTCTCCCTGGGCAAGGACGTCCTGCCCGAGCCCGGGACGCCGTCGAGCCCTGCCGCGGAGACGCCGCTGGCCGAGCAGCTCGGCTTGGTCGAGACCGCCGGCAACGCCAAGCACACCGCCGCTCCCTCGGGCGGGAAGTTCCAGATCCTGGCGCCGCAAGCGAGCCCCGGCGGCTGGCAGACGTTCCAGAGCGAGCGCACCGATGTCGCCAACAGCCTGGTGACGTCCTACGTGTCGCCGGACGGCCTCTTCGAGATCGCCGTGCAGCGCTACGGCAACTTCTTCAGCTCCGGCCACGACATCGACGACTACCTGGACCGGCTGCCGCTGAGCGTGAGCGGCGGGAACCAGATCCAGGTGGACAGCGTGACCGACAACGGCGACGGCAAGCGGCTGATCTACACGACGACGGTGCGGCCGATGCTCAACGGGCAGGCCGACCCCGCCCCGCGCACCACGGAGGCGGAGCTGGTCCGCCGGGACGACGACCTGTGGATCGTGCGGGTCACCGGGCCGCCCGGGCTGAGCTCCCAGAGCCAGGCGATGCTCAACGAGATCGCACCGACCCTCGACACCAGCGCGTCCTGACGAGCCCGGCGGGGCGTGCTCGCAACGCGAAGCCGGAAAAGCCTCTAAGCTGCGCGGCCGTGACCTCTAGTACTGCTATCGACACGTCCGCCTCCGCTTCGGCCGCCGCCACCGCGCTCGCCGAGGCCACCGGCGTCGAACGCCACGACCTGGTCGTCGTGCTCGGTTCCGGCTGGCAGCCCGCCGCCGAGGAGATCGGCTCGCCCGCCGCCGAGATCGGCATGGCCGAGCTGCCGGGCTTCACCGCACCGGGCGCGATCGGGCACAGCGGCAAGATCCGCTCGGTGCAGGTGGGCGACAAGCGGGCGCTCGTCATGCTCGGCCGCACGCACCTCTACGAGGGCAAGGGCATCGACCCGGTGGCGCACGGCGTGCGCACCGCGATCGCGGCCGGGTGCCGCACGGTGGTGCTCACCAACGCCGCGGGCGGCCTGCGCGAGGGCATGCAGGTCGGGCAGCCGGTGCTGATCAGCGACCACGTCAACCTGACCGCGCGGTCGCCGCTGGTGGGCGCGGACTTCGTGGACCTCACCGACCTGTACTCGCCGCGGCTGCGGGAGCTCGCGCGCGGCATCGACCCGACGCTGGAGGAAGGCGTCTACGCCGGGCTGCCCGGCCCGCACTTCGAGACGCCCGCCGAGATCCGCATGCTGCGCACCATGGGCGTCGACCTGGTCGGCATGTCGACGGTGCTGGAGGCGATCGCGGCCCGCGCCGCGGGCGCCGAGGTCTTCGGCCTGTCGCTGGTGACGAACCTGGCGGCGGGGCTCAGCGGCGAACCGCTGAACCACGAGGAGGTCCTGGAAGCGGGCCGCGCGTCGGCCAGCCGCATGGGCCAGCTGCTGCGCTCGGTCGTCGAAGCCTCCTGAAGTCCAGCTCCGAGACCCGTTCTGCGCGGCGGTGCGGGCAGTGAAGCCTCGGCGTCCGCTTGGTCTCCGACCCGTTGACCAGCACGTGGGCTCGTGAGCGCGGGATTTTCGCGCTCACGACCCCACGGGATCGCGGCGGAGCTGGGATGATCTCCGCTCGGGTGTTGGCATTCGCATCGGAGGCCTCGTGGGCGAATCGGTGGAAGTGTGCGGGACTGGCGCGCGGGCCGCGGCTGAGCGGTGGATCGCGGAGGACGTCGATCCGGGTGCGCGGGCGGAGCTGCAGCGGCTCGTCGACGCCGACTCGCCGGAACTGGCGGACCGGATGTCCGGGATGCCGCGGTTCGGCACCGCGGGTCTGCGCGCCGCGGTGCGCGCCGGGGCGAACGGCATGAACCGCGCGGTGGTCGTGCGCACGACCGCCGGGGTGGCGAAGTGGCTCGACGAGCACGGCCACGGCGGCGGTGTCGTGGTGGTCGGCCGGGACGCGCGGCACGGATCGGCCGATTTCGCCGCCGACACCGCCGGTGTGCTGGCGGCCGCCGGTTTCGACGTGCGGGTGCTGCCCGAGCCGCTGCCGACGCCGGTGCTCGCGCACGCGGTGCGCGCGCTGGACGCCGTCGCGGGCATCCAGATCACCGCCTCGCACAACCCGCCGCAGGACAACGGGTACAAGCTGTACCTGCGTGGCGGCACCCACCTGGTGAACCCCACCGACAGCGAGATCGAGGCCGCCGTCGCCGCTGCTCCGGCGGCGAACTCGGTGCCGCGCGCGGAGAGCTGGTCGGTCCACTCCTCGGCGCTGGAGGACTACCTCGCCCGGGTCGCGACGCTGCCGCGCGGCAGCGCCCGCGGGCTGCGGATCGCGGCGACCGCGCTGCACGGCGTCGGCGCCCGGCCGCTGCGGGAGGCGCTGCACCGCGCGGGTTTCGACGACGTGCACCTGGTCGCTTCGCAGGCCGATCCGGACCCGGACTTCCCCACCGTCGGGTTCCCGAACCCGGAGGAGCCGGGGACGACGGACGCGCTGCTGGCGCTGGCCGCGGAGGTCGGCGCGGACCTGGCGATCGCGCTGGACCCGGACGCCGACCGGTGCGCGCTCGGCGCGCCGGTGGACGGCGTCTGGCGGATGTTCCGCGGCGACGAGACCGGCGTCCTGCTCGCCTGGCACATCCTGTCCACTTTGGACCGCGAGGCGGCGCCGGACCCGCTGGTGGCCACGACGATCGTCTCCGCGACCATGCTGCGCTCGATCGCCGCGGAGTTCGGTGTCCGCTACGACGAGACGCTGACCGGGTTCAAGTGGCTGGTGCGCGCCGGGGACGGCGCGGGAACCGGGCTGGTCTACGCCTACGAGGAAGCGCTCGGCCACTGCGTCGACCCGGACTTCGTGCGCGACAAGGACGGCATCTCCACCGCGGTGCTGGCCGCCGACCTGGCCGCCGCGCTGAAGGCCGCGGGGCGCTCGCTCCCGCAGCTGCTCGACGAGCTCTCCACCGAGCACGGCCTGCACGAGACCGGGCAGATCTCGGTCCGGGTCTCCGACCTGAGCGTGATCCCCCGGACCATGCGGCGGCTGCGGGCGCAGCCCCCGGCGCAGCTCGCCGGGACCACTGTGGACGTCCGTGACCTGCTGCCGGAGACCGACGCGTTGGTGGTCACCGGCGCAGGCGGCCTGCGGGTGGTCATCCGGCCGTCCGGCACCGAGCCGAAGCTCAAGTGCTACCTGCAGGTCGTCGAACAGGTCGACGACCTGCCCACCGCCAAGCGGCGCGCCGCGGACCGCCTCGCCGCGCTGGAGCGCGCCGTTTCCGAACTCGTGCGAGGAGGCTGAGATGCCCCGGCTGCTGATCGTGCACCACACCCCGTCGCCCGGGATGCAGGCGCTGTTCGAACAGGTCGTCGCCGGCGCGACCACCGACGAGATCGAAGGCGTCGAGGTGGTGCGCCGCGCGGCGCTGAGCGCGACCGCCAGCGACGTCCTCGAAGCCGACGGCTACCTGCTGGGCACCCCGGCGAACCTCGGCTACATCAGCGGCGCGCTCAAGCACTTCTTCGACACGATCTACTACCCGTGCCTGGACTCCACCGCGGGTCGCCCGTTCGGCTACTACGTGCACGGCAACGAGGGCGTGGAGGGCGCGCAGCGCGCGATCCGGTCGATCACCACGGGGCTCTCCTGGCAGCAGGTCGCCGAACCGGTCACGGTCCTGGGCGCCCCGGACAAGGCCGATCTGGCGGCCTGCTGGGAGCTGGGCGCGACCATCGCGGCCGGGCTCATGATCGAGTGACGCGGGCACCCGGGTTTCCGGTCGCGCAACAGCAGAAGAACCCCAGTTGATCTTGATACGAAGCCGCGGAGTAACCTGATCGTGTCGTCGGGGCGCGCCCCTTGACGACAGGGGGCGCCCTGGGCAAAGCCCGCCTTCCCTCATCAACGTGCGATGTTCGGGGCGCCCTCCTCCTCGCGCTCGGTAACGGTGCAGATCCCCCGAACCACCCCATCCAGGCCGTCGGAAGACATCTCCGCAGGGACTCCGGCAGCATTTGCGGGGCCCGAGGGGTTACGCTGCGACAGTGAGTGAGGAATCGATCCGACTCGAACTCGACGACTCCGGCGTCTCCGTGGATCTCCCACAGCCCCCTGGTTCACACGACCAGGTTCAGGGCGTTCCCTACCGACCTGTCGAGTTCCGCGACAACGACCTACCGGCCGCCTTGGAGCGTTCCGCCAAGTGGCTCCGCGCAGCTCAGGACTGGTTGGGCGAACCGCTCGACGTCATCGCAGTCCACCTGGACTACGACGATCGCGAGGGTGCCCCCTACTACGACCTGAAGTTGCTCTGCAACGAAGAGGACCTGGCGGGCGCACCGATCGCGATGCGCAAGCTGCAAAGCGGACCCGCCGCCTGACCCGCACAACGATCGCGGTGGCCCGGCCGGAGATACCGACCGGGCCACCACCGCGTCCGGGCCCGGTTCACGCCTTCGGCTTCGCCCAGGACTCCAGGTGACCAGCGATTTCGGGAAGCTCCAGCTGGTCACGGCCGACCTCGCGGACCATCTCCAGCGCCGCGTCGTCGGCGGCCTCCACCCACCAGCCGTTGAGGTCGCACATCGCCACCGCGGCCACCCACGCCAGCCGCCAGTTGCCGCCCGCCAGCGGGCGGGTGCGGACGATCGAGTCCAGCAGCGCGGCGGACTTCAGCCACAACGTCTCGTAGGCCGGCACGCCGAACACCTCGGCGTGCGGCCGGTACGCGGCCGCGTCGAGCAGGCCGCCGTCCCGCACCATCAGGTCGCCGTCGGTCACCGCCGTGGCGAGCAGGAGCAGATCCGACGTGTCGAGGTAAACGATCACGCGGTCAATGTTCGATCATGCGGTGCCGAGCTTGTCCAGCAAGCCCCGGTATCGCGGCAGCACCCGCTGCACGACCTCGTCGAGCTGCTGCTCCTTCTGCTGCCGCGCCCAGCGGTCGGCCAGCGCGCTGCGCACGACCTCCTGCTTGGAGCGACCTTCGGCCGCCGCCAGCTCGGCGAGCCGCTGGTTCTCTTCATCGGTGAGGCGCAGGGTCATGGCCATGCCGCGATGGTATCGCGCTGATACCACTCGCGGGAGGCGATAGTTTCGGACGATGAGTCCCTCTCATCCCGGTCGGCAACCGTGACCGCGATACCCGGCACCCGGCGGGCGCACAGGTCGTCGCCGAGCGCCGAAGGCGCTTCCGGGCCCATCCGCGCAGCTTGCGCCGCTGCAGGTTCTCGGCGTTCGCCTGGCGAGGACGGCCCGGCCGCCGCGCATCGGTCATGCACAAGACCGAGCACCCGCAGCCCGGGCGGGCGTTGAGGTTCCGCTACCCGCACCGCCACGCAGAACGAGTTTGGAAGACCTCAATGGCTAGACCGCGAGCGCACGACGACGCCTTGCGCACCCGGCTGCTGGATCGCGCGGGCGAACTGCTGTCCGCACAGGGCCCGGAGGGGCTCGGCCTGCGGCGGCTGGCCGCGGACGTCGGGACCTCCACCACCGCGGTGTACTCGCTGTTCGGCGGCAAGCCGGGCCTGGTCCGCGAGCTGTACGCGGAGGGCTTCCAGCGGCTCGGCGACCGGATGGCGCAGGTGCCCCGCACCGACGACCCGGTGGCCGACATGTGCGCGCTCGGCCTGGCCTACCGGGAGAGCGCGCTGGCCAACCCGCACTTCTACTCGATCATGTTCGGCCGGGCGGTGCCGGACTTCGTCCCGGACGAGGAATCGGTGCAGACCGCGCTGCGCAGCATCCGGCCGCTTGAGGACGCCGTCGCTCGCGGCATCGAGCAGGGCCTGCTGGCCGACACCGACCCGGGCGAGATCACCTTCGCCGCCTGGGCCCTGGTGCACGGCCTGGTCTCGCTGGAGCTGAACTCCCCGCTGGCCCGCGACGACACCAGCGCCCGCTACGAGCGGGCGCTGGTGAACGGTATCGCAGGTTGGAGGCGCTGACCCCGGAGCGACGGGGGGTTGTGGTCCCCGGGGCCAGCGCGTCGTGCCCGACCTGGCGTCACCACACCGAGCACGACCGTTCGCCGGGCCCTAGCCGAGGGCCGTGTGGAGGGCGGTCATCAGCTCGCCGTCCGGGGTGTCGCCGTCGAGCGACCAGATCATCGCGCCGCCGAGGCCCTGCTTCTTCAGGTAGTCGACCTTGCGCTTGATCTCGGTCGGGTCGTCGTAGGTCCAGAACGTGGTCCCGTCGAAGAGCCAGGCGAAACCGGCCTGCTCGTCGCGGTGCAGGGTGTACTGACCGGCCTTGGACTTGAGCACCTTGTAGTCCTCGATGCCCGCCTCCCAGGTCGCCGGAGCGGGTCCGGTCGAGTTCTGGAACAGGCCGTTGTTCTGGTTCGTCACACCGGTCCAGCCACGTCCGTAGAACGGCACGCCGAGCACCATCTTGTCGTTCGGCGCGCCTGCCGTGCGCCAGGCGTTGATGGTCTGGTCGATGCTCCACTTCTCCGGCGACGGGTCGCCCTCCGGGCTGAGGATCGCCGACTGGTGGTTGGTCGTCGGGTCGTAGGCGCCGTGCAGGTCGTAGCCCTGGATCGTGCCGAAGGTCAGCAGGTCGAAGACCTTGGGCACCTCGAACCCGGCCTCGATCTTCGCCGGGTCGGCGGGCAGGAAGGCGCTGATGTCGTAGGTCTTGCCCGTCTCCTTGCCGACGGCGTCGAGCTGGGTGCGCCACTCCTGCAGCAGCGCGGTGAAGTTCTGCTTGTCGGCCGGGTCGACCACGTTGCCGGGGCCGCCCTCGGAGCCGGGCCACTCCCAGTCGAGGTCGACGCCGTCGAAGATGCCCGCCGCGACGCCGTCGCCGCCCTGCGGCTCGCCGCCGATCTTGGGCATGTTGCCGCGGATCCACATGTCGATGCAGGACTTCACGTGCGCGGCGCGCGACTGCGGGGTGGCCGCCGCGTTGTGGAAGTTCTTCGACCAGGTCCAGCCGCCGAAGGAGATGTAGACCTTCAGGTGCGGGTACTTCGCCTTGAGCTGCTTGAGCTGGTTGAGGTTGCCTGCCAGCGGCTGGTCGTAGGCGTCGGCCTGGCCGCTGACGGTCTGCTCGGCGGTGAACCGGCGCTGGTAGTCGGCCCAGGCGTCGCCCTCACCGGTCTGGTTGACCTGGAAGCACTGGCCCGCGGTGTTGAGGTTGCCGAAGGCGTAGTTGATGTGGGTCAGCTTCGCGGCCGTGCCGGAGGTGTCGAGGTTCTTGACGAAGTAGTTGCGGCCGTAGATCGACCACTGGGTGAAGTAGCCGACCTTGCGGGCGGCGGCCTGCGACTGGGCCTCGTCGGCGGCTTGCGGCCGGGTGTCCGCCGGGGCGTCGGTGGCGCCCGCCGGGGAGGCCAGCAGGGGCAGTCCCAGTGCGAGGACCGAGGCGAGCAGCACCGGGAGCCGGAACGGGAATCTGCGACTTCGAGAGGACATGGCGACTCCTACTTCATCGGGGGGATCGCTCCATGTGTGGTATAGACCATATTCGGATCAGGTCTAGACCAGCTATCGCCTGTTCGGCCGAAAACTGCTGCTGCGGCCGGACTCCGGGAGAACCTCCACCTGGAGACGCCTCGGACCAGGGAATTCCCAGTTTTCCGGGCAGAGCGAAACCTCCCCCGACCGAGGCGCAGGCCCGAGCGGAGGAGGTTCTCGCTATTGCGTTAAATCCGGGAAGGGGATCAGACGGCGCCGTACTCGCGGTCACCGGCATCGCCGAGGCCGGGGACGATGTAGCCCGACTCGTTCAGGCGATCGTCGATGCTCGCGGTCACCACGCGGACCGGCAGACCGGACTCCTCCAGCCGCCGCACGCCCTCCGGCGCCGCCAGCGTGCAGATCGCGGTGACGTCGCTGGCGCCGCGCTCGGTCAGGATCCGGATCGTGTGGACCATCGAACCGCCGGTGGCCAGCATCGGGTCGAGGACGAACACCGGGCGACCGGACAGGTCGGCGGGCAGCGACTCCAGGTACGGCGTGGGCTGCAGGGTGGTCTCGTCCCGCGCCAGGCCGACGAAGCCCATCTGCGCCTCCGGGATCAACCGGTGCGCTTGGTCGGCCATGCCCAGGCCGGCCCGCAGCACCGGCACCAGCAGCGGCGGGTGCGCCAGCCGGTAGCCGTCGGTGCGCGCCACCGGGGTGTGGATCGGCTCCACCGCGACCTCGGCGTCCCGCGTGGCCTCGTACATGAGCATCAGCGTGAGCTCCTGCAAGGCGGCGCGGAACGCGGCGCTGTTGGTGCGCGCGTCGCGCATGGTGGACAGCCTTGCCTTCGCCAGGGGGTGGTCCACGACCCGAACATCCATGACCGACAACAGTAACGGCCGACTCCCGGATCCACGTCGCAGCTGGTCGGGAACGTGTCGCCGGTCGCAACCGTCCACTCCGGAGCGTCAACCACCGATCACCCGGCGTGCGACCGGCGTGCGACCGGCGCAATTTCAATTGAAATCACACGTCCAATTTCAATTGAAATCGCACCAGATCCCGACGCGCGATCGGCGTGTCGGTGCCCGACACGCCGACGGGCGCGCAATTTCAATTGAAATCGAAGGGCTGATTTCAATTGAAATTGCGCCACCGGGGTGCCGGGTCAGCCGTCGGTGGCGGCGATGCCCTTGACCAGGAGGTCCAGGCCGAACTCGAAGCGCTCTTCGTCGGTGCCGGACATCAGGGCCGGGAGCAGGGCGGTGATCGACGGGAAGCGCTCCGGCGGGAGCTCCGAGAAGTACTGCTGCACCTGCGCCATCCGCTCACCGCGCTCCGCGTCGCTGAGCCCGAAGTCCGCGGTGCGCTCCATGGACACCGCCGTGGCGTAGAGGGCGAGGACGTCCACCGCGAAAGCGACCACCCGGTCCGGTTTCCCCGCCGCGCGCAGGATCGCCATCATCGCCTCGCTGACGTGCAGCGCGTTCGGGCCCGTCGGCGCCGGGGTGCGCATGACGACCTGGGCGATGCCGGGGTGCGCGCCGAAGACCGCGACCTGCTGGCGGATCAGCTCCTTGAGCTGCTCCTGCCACTTCGCCGGGTCGGGCTCGGGCAGCGCGATCTCGCCGATCACCAGGTCGAGCATCAGCTCGTGCAGCTCGTCCTTGTTGCGCACGTAGGCGTACAGGGAAGCCGCACCGGTGCCCAGCCGCTGCGCGACCTTGCGCATGCTGACCGAGTCCAGCCCCTCGGCGTCGAGCAGGTCGAGCGCGGTGCGCACGATCAGCTCCAGGCTCAGCGGCTGCTTGACCGACCGCTCGCGCGCGACGCGCTGCCGCCAGGGCGGGACGGGCACGGACATCGTTCTCCCCACTTCGATCGCTGCTGCGAACACCGTACTTGACGCGAACACTGTTCGTCTGTAGAACACTGTTCGTAGCACGAACGCCGTTCGAAGGAGCTGTCACGATGTCCGAACGCACTCCCGTCCTGATCGCCGGCGCCGGGCTCGCCGGGTTGTCGACCGCCGTCTTCCTGGGCCTGCACGGCACGCCTTCGCTGGTGGTCGAACGCCATCCGGGCACTTCCACGCACCCGAAGGCGCGCGGTCAGCAGCACCACGTGATGGAAGCGCTGGACCTGGTCGGGCTGGCCGAAGCGATGGTCGAGGCCTCGCCGAAGGACACCGGATTCCTGATCCGCATAGCCGAGAGCGCGAGCGGCCCGGTGTTCCGCGAGATCCTGCACGACACGTTCCTGCCGCTGGACGACCTGACGCCCGCCCGCTCAGCGGACGCCAGCCAGGCCGCCGCGGAGCGCATCCTCGCCGAGCGCGCCCGCGAACTGGGCGCCGAGATCCGCTTCGCCACCGCCCTGGAGTCCTTCGAGCAGGACGAATCCGGGGTGCGCGCGGTCCTCTCCGGCGCCGCCGGGACCAGCACCGCGCACGCCGACTACCTGGTGGCCGCCGACGGGCACCGCAGCCCGATCCGCGAGCGGCTGGGCATCGGAACCCACGGCCGCGGCACGCTCGGGCACTCCGTCCACTGGCTGATCCGCGCCGACCTCGCTCCGGTCGTGGGCGACCGCCAGGTCCTCTACTACCTGCAGAACCCGCGGCTCTCCGGTGGCACCGGCGTGGTGGTCAGCACCGACGAGCCGGACCTGTTCGTCGTCGGCGTCGGCTACGACCCGGAGCACGAGGGCATCGGCGACTTCTCCGAAGACCGCGCCCTGGAGCAGATCCGGCTGGCCACCGGCGTGCCCGACCTCGCCGCGGAGATCGTCTCCGCGGACACCACGGTGGCGGCGATGCGGGTCGCGGACCGGTTCTCCAGCGGGCGGGTGCACCTGGTCGGCGACGCCGCGCACACCATGCCGCCGCACGGCGGGCTCGGCGGCAACACCGCCATCATGGACGGCTTCCACCTGGCGTGGAAGCTGGCCGCCGTGCTCCGCGGCGAGGCCGGGCCGGGTCTGCTGGACAGCCACGACGCCGAGCGGCGGCCGGTCGGCGAGCTGATCGCGGAGAACCAGTTCAAGAACGCCATCGCCCGCAACATGCCGCACCTGCAGCGGGACGACGACACCCCGCCGATCGAGAACCCGGGCGTGCTGCTGTTCGGCTGCCGGCACAACGGCGCGGTCGTCGCCGAGCCCGGTGACGCGGGCGAACTACTGGAAGACCCGATCGCGCCCACCGGCCGTCCCGGTTCCCGCGCGCCGCACGTCCTTCTGTCCGCTCCAGACGGTGACCTGTCCACGATCGACCTGTTCGGCCGGGAGTTCGTGCTGCTGACCGAATCCGGGGCGTGGGCGAAGGCGGCCGAGCAGCTGGCCTCGGACCTCGGCGTCCGCCTGCGGGCGCATCTGCTCGGCGGCGAGATGACCGGCGACTGGACCGGGAAGTACGGCGTCACCACCGACGGAGCGGTCCTGGTGCGCCCGGACGGCTTCATCGCCTGGCGAAGCCGGGGAGCCGGCGCCCCCGTCGACCTGGAGCGCGCCCTCCGCACGATCCTCGACCGCTGAGCAGGGCCGGCGTGACAGGCTCCGTTTCAGCTGGACCCGTGAGCGCTTTGGGGCGTTATAGCACCCCAAAACACTCACGGCTCACGAACAGCACAGCCGGTGCCGGTGCCGGAGGCAAGGTACACCTCCGGTTGGCCTGGGCGTTCGGCCGAGGGCCAGGCGAATTCAACATCGGTCGGTAGGAATGGTCCGTTCGACCGATTCGGAGGTACTCCGTGAAGCATTCGTTCGGCCTGTCCGCACTGGTCGCCGCCCTGGCCCTGGTCGCGACCGTGCTCGCGCCGATGGCGTTCGCCGATGTCCCGCCGCGGCACCTCACCGTTGCGACGTTCAACATCAAGCACGGCGCGGGAACCGATGACGTGCTCGATCTCGAGCGCACCGCCGGGGTCGTCGAGGGCTCCGGCGCCGACGTCATCGGCTTGCAGGAGGTCGATCGGCACTGGTCCGACCGCAGCGACTTCGCCGACCAGGCCGCGTGGCTGGCCCGCCGCCTCGGGATGCACGTGGCCTACGGCGCCAACCTCGACCTCGACCCGACCGACCCCGGCGAGCCGCGACGTCAGTACGGAACCGCGATCCTGTCCCGCTTCCCGATCCTCGACTCCCGCAACACGCTGCTCCCGCGGGCGCCGGAAGGTGAACAGCGCGGGCTGCTGGAGGCGCGGATCAACGTGCGGGGCAAGAAGATGCTCCTCCTCAACACGCACCTGCAGCACACCTCGCAAGCCGAGCGCTCGGCGCAGGTGGCGGCGATCAACGAGATCGTCGCCGGGCGGGACCTCCCCGCGGTGCTCACCGGTGACCTCAACGCCACACCGGAGGCGCCCGAGATCGCCGAGATCACCCAGCACCTCGTCGACACCTGGCCCATCGCCGGGCGAGGCGACGGCTTCACCTTCGACGCGGAGGCACCGAGGATGCGCATCGACTACGTCCTGGCCTCGCCGGGGATCGATGTCCACCGCGCCGAGGTGATCACGACGACGGCGTCCGACCACCTGCCGGTCGTCGTCGACATCGCGCTGCGGTAGCCGGAACGCCCCGGCAGCCCGGGCTGCCGGGGCGCGCTCAGTACCCGCCGGTTCACGGGTGGAGGACGACCTTGGTGTAGCCCTCGATCCGCTGGTCGAACTTCCGGTAGGCGTCCGGGGCGTCGGAGAGGGACAGCTCGTGGGAGACCACGAAGCTCGGCTCCGCCCGGCCCGCGATGATCATGTCGCGCAGCTGCCGGTTGTAGCGCTTGACGTTGCACTGCCCGGTGCCGATGACCTGCCCCTTCTCGAACATCCGGCCGACCGAGACCAGCAGCATGCCCTTCTTCGCCTCGTCCGTCGGGCCGCCCGGGTCGGCGGGCACGTACAGCCCCGGCACGCCCAGCCGCCCGGTCGCGCGGACCGTGTCGATCAGCGAGTTCAGCACCACCGCCGGTTCTTCCTTGCTGCCGTCGCCGACCTGGGCCTGGTAGCCGACCGCGTCGATGCCCTTGTCGGTGCCCTCGCCACCGGTCTGCTCCTTGATCATCGCGACCGGATCACCCTGCGAGAAGTCGATCGGGATGGCGCCGATCTGCTCCGCCTTGGCGAGCCGCTCCGGGACCCGGTCGACGCTGAACACCCGCGCGGCCCCGCGCAGCAGCGCCGAGTAGGCGGCCATCAACCCGACGGGCCCGGCGCCGTACACCACGACGCTCTCGCCCGGCGAGACCTGCGCGAGCTCGCACCCGTGGTAGCCGGTCGGGAAGATGTCGGCGAGCAGCACGAAGTCGGCCTCGTGGCTGCCGTCGGATGGCAGCGTCAAGCAGTTGAAGTCGGCGAAGGGAACCCGCAGGTACTCGGCCTGCCCACCGCTGTAGGGGCCCATCGCGACGTAGCCGTAGGCGCCGCCGGCGAAACCGGGGTTGACGGTCAGGCAGAACCCGGTGTTGCCCGCCATGCAGTTCTTGCAGAACCCGCAAGCGACGTTGAACGGCATCACCACGCGGTCACCGCGCTTCAGGCTCGTCACGCCGGACCCGAGCTCCTCGATGATGCCCATGTTCTCGTGGCCGAACACGATGCCCGGCTCGGCCGCCGTGCGCCCCTCGTACATGTGCAGGTCGGAGCCGCAGATGGCGGTCGAGGTGATCCGCACGATCACGTCGTTGGGGTGCTGGATGCTCGGCCGGTCCACCTCGCCGATCGCGACCGAGAAGGGCTCCTGGTACACGACTGCTTTCATGACGGACCACCTCCGGGTGAGGACGCGCGCTTCCCCTGTGCATGCCGCCTTCCGGCTACCCCGCACCAGGCGACGCAAGACCCGGACAGGCGTCACTCGAACGAGCGTCTTACGCGGAGTTGCCGAACCCGCAACACCGACGGTCGATCGCCGGGTAACTTCGATCACAACCGCAGCGGGCTGGGGGTTACCGAGCGGTTCCGGAGAGGGGATCATGGCAGGTCGCACAACTCAACACCCGCGCTCCAGCTCCGGGTCGGCGGTACGACCGTTGGCGCCCTCGACCCCGCGCGAGATCGGTCAGCACCGGATGCTCGCCGAGCTGGGCCGGGGCGGGATGGGCCGGGTGCTGCTGGGCAGCGGCCCCGATGGACGGCTCGTCGCGCTGAAGCTGGTGCACGAGCAGTTCGCCGAAGAGCCCGGGTTCCGGGCTCGGTTCCGCCGCGAGGTCGAAGCTTCCCAGACCGTCTCCGGCGCCTACACCGCCGCCGTCATCGACGCTGACCCCGATGCACCCACGCCCTGGCTGGCCTCGGTGTTCGTACCCGGCCCCTCGCTGCACGAGGTCATCACGACCACCGGCACGCTGCCCGAGCAACCGGCGCTGCGGCTGGCCGCCGGGCTGGCCACGGCGCTGACCCACATCCACCGGGTCGACCTCGTGCACCGGGACCTCAAACCCGCCAACGTGCTGCTCACCGACGACGGCCCGCGAGTGATCGACTTCGGCATCGTCCGGGCGATCAGCGGCGACCGCACCAGCGAGCTGACCCGCACCGGTTGGTTGATCGGCTCGCCCGGGTTCATGTCCCCCGAGCAAGCCAGCGGCGACCCGGTGACCCCGGCCAGCGACGTGTTCTCCCTCGGCGTCGTCATCGTCGCCGCCTGCATCGGTGACAGCCCGTTCGCCGACAGCTCGACGCTGCGCACCCTCAACAACGTCGTGCGCGCGGAGGCGGACCTCACCGAGGTTCCACCGCCGGTGCGGCGCATCGTCGAACCGTGCCTGGACAGGGAGCCCGCCAACCGGCCGACCCCGGCCGAGGTGCTGGAGTCGATCGGCCCGATCACACCGTCGGCCCAGCCCTGGCCGACCGCGGTGCACGAGTTGATCGCTCGGCGACAGGCCGACGTCGCTGAGCTCCTTCAAGAGTCGCCGCGAACCCGCACGACACACCAAGCCGGTCCGCCGACGGTGGTCGAGACCCGGCTGGACAACGACCCGGAGCCGTCCCCGCCCACCCGGTCCCGGGCGCTCCGCACCGCTGCACTCGTCGTCGCCGTGGCGCTGATCGGCGTCCTCGCCTGGGCGCTGGGGCCGGTTCTGCGCAAACCGACGACCGAGTTCCAGCAGGTCGGCGCCATGAGCGGGGACGGGTCGCCGTGGACCGCGGAGTTCAGCCCGGACGGCAGCACCCTGGCGGTCGCCTACACCAACGGCACCCTGCAGCTGTGGGACGTGGACAGCCAGCAGCCCACGAGCCAGAGCATCGTCGCCTTCGCCGATCTGGGCGACCTGTCGTTCAGCCCGGATGGCCGCACGTTGACCACGGCCGGAGTGGAGACGATCGAGTCCGGCGACACCACCAGCGCGCGTTGGATCGTGCAGCAGTGGGATGTGGCCAGCGGCAACCAGATCGGCGCCCCGTTCACCGTCGAGGCCCACCCGGACGACAACAGCAGCGAATCCATCGACCCGCCCGAACTCCTGGCAGACGGTCGCGCCTTGGCCGTGAAGAGCGACGCCGATTCCGGCAGCTACGTGCAGCTGTGGGACGTCGCCAGCCGCCGGCCGATCGCTCCCTTCGACGGCGGCTGGAGATCGGGCTTCAGCCCGGACGGCCGCATCCTGGCCGTCCCGAGCACGAGTTCCGACGGCATCGTGACCCTGCAGCTGTGGGACGTCGCCAGCCAACAGCGCATCGGCAACCCGATCAGCTTTCCTCAGGGCGAGGACCTCGAGGGCTTCGCGTTCAGCTCCGGCGGCGACCTGCTGGTGACCACCGGCTACCGCAACACCCCGAACGATTCCCTGGCCGATGCCGGCACGATGCGGTTCTGGAACCCCGCTGGCCAGAACCAGGTGCGGCAGCCCATCATCCTCCCCGAGCTCCGGCTCGATTCGCTCACGCTGAGCCCGGACGGCAACCACCTCGCCGGGTTCTCCGGTTCGGACGACACGCTGGAGCTGTGGAACACCGACACCGGGAAGAAGATCGACACCCTGTCCGACGTCCGCGACGCGGCGTTCAGCCCGGACGGCAGCACCCTGGTCACCGTAGGGCGGGAGAACGACACCGTGCGAATGTGGCTCGTCCCGGGCAGCTGATGGCGGATGAGCCGAACGGCGGTAGTTGACCTCCCGCCGCTTCAGCCAGGATGGGGTTCCGCCGCCGACGGACTGAGAGGAGTCGTTGTGCGGCGTCGTTCTTTTCTCCGGGCTGCCGTGGTAGGTGGCGGGGTTGCTGCTTTCTCCGGCGGGTTGTGGACCGGGGCTGCCGTGTCCGTGCCGAACCGGCTGGCGGAAGGGCCGTACGGGCCGCTGCTGCCTGCCGATGGCAACGGGCTGGAACTGCCGGAGGGCTTCACCAGCCGGATCATCGCGCGGTCCGGGGAGCAGGTCGAGGGCACGTCCTACACCTGGCACGACGCTCCTGACGGCGGTGCGTGCTTCGCCGACGGGGACGGCTGGATCTACGTTTCGAACTCCGAGATCGAGCCGGGCGGTGGGGTCGGGGCGGTCCGGTTCGACGCCGGCGGGAACATCGCCGACGCCTACCGGATCCTGGACGACACCCGGCGCAACTGCGCGGGCGGCAAAACGCCTTGGGACACCTGGTTGTCCTGCGAGGAGGTCGGCTACGGGTACGTCTTCGAGACCGACCCGTGGGGGCGCAACGAGGCCGTGCGCCGGGACGCCATGGGCAAGTTCAACCACGAGGCAGCCGCTTGCGACCCGGTGCGCAAGGTCATCTACCTGACCGAGGACGAACCCGACGGCTGCTTCTACCGGTTCCGGCCGAACAACTGGGGCGACCTCGGCGCGGGTGGCGTGCTGGAGGTCCTGGCCGCCGGGTCGGAGACCTCGGGCAAGGCCACCTGGGTGGAGGTGCCCGAACCGCTGCCCTCCGACGGCGACACCCCGACGCGCGAGCAGGTCTCCGAGGCCAAGCGCTTCGACGGCGGCGAGGGCTGCCACTACGCCAACGACCGTTGCTGGTTCACCACCAAGGGCGATGACCGGGTGTGGCAGTTCAACGCCGCCGACGACACCTTCGAGCTGGCCTACGACGGCGGCGGTGATCTGAGCGGCGTGGACAACATCACCAGCAGCGACTTCGGCGACCTCTACGTGGCCGAGGACGGCGGCAACATGGAGATCTGCATCATCACGCCGGACGACGTGGTGGCACCGGTGGTGCGGGTGAACGACCAGGACGAGTCGGAGCTGTGCGGACCGGCGTTCAACCCGGCGGGCGACCGCTTCTACTTCTCGTCCCAGCGCGGCACCTCGGGCTCCTCCTCCGACGGCATCACCTACGAGATCACGGGGCCGTTCCGCCACTGAGCTGTCGTGAGTGCGTGACAGTGTTCCAGCCCTGTTTCGCACTCACGACCGGCAGCGGCTGGTCGATGCGCTCACGGCCTCCTGACGGCTGATGATCTAGCCGGTGATCGGCACACTCCTCCGGGAGGTCAGGAGCCGGTTTTGCGCCACAGGAGGGTGTAGCGCCAGAAGAGGCGGCGGCTGACCGTTGCGCCGGGGAGGATGTCCGCTGCTGCGGTGCGGATCTCCAGGAGCGTGTTCGCCGGGTCCTTGACCGGCATGCCTTCGTCGTGGGGCTTGCCCGCGCGGCCTCGGGCCGCCTTGTAGGCGCCGACGGCCGCGTTCGCCGGGAGGGTCACCGCGTCCAGGGCGAAGTCCGTCGGCGTCTGCTTGCGGTAGTGACCGACGACGGCGAGGGTTCCGCCCGGGCGCAGCAGGTCGGCGAGGCGGGTCAGCGCCGGGCGCAGCGGCATGTGGTGCAGGCTCGAAATCGCCGTCACCGCGTCGTACCCCGACGCATCCAGCGGCAGGTCCAGCACGTCACCGCACAACCAGCTGACGTTGCGCGCCGACCCGCGGCGGGCGCGCTCGATCATCTCCGGCGAGACGTCCACCGCATCGACGTGCTCCGCCCGCTCCGCGAGCCCCCGCGCGAACGCGCCGGTCCCGCAACCGACGTCGAGCACTCGCGCGCTCCGCGGCGGCAACTGCCGCAGCAGCCACGAGTGGTAGTGCGCGTTGTGGTCCCACAGCAGCGCTTTGGGTAGTTGGATCACCGAACCTCCAGATCGCACGCACCAGGCCGCACGGTCGGCCGACTCTCCCCCGAACCGGCTCCCGATTCTGCCGAAGGGGCTGCCGCTCCTCCTCCGCGAGGGGAGCCGCTCGCCCGGCGCGTCGGCGGGTGGTGTGGCGATTTCGCGCGGAATCGCCCGCTTCCACGCCCGGCGATCGCCGATTTCCCGCGAAATCGCCATCCCGAACGGCCGGGCGTCGCACCCGACCGCCCGCGAGGCCGTGAATTTCCCGGAGCCCGGAAAGCACGCGCTTCGCGGGCGGCCTCGCCGTCAGCCCGCCGGTTCGGTCGGCCAGACCGCTTCGCAGTGGGTGTCGGGCGCCGGTGTTCGCAGCGTCGTCACGTAGTCGTCGACGTAATCGGTCACGCAGGGGCTGTGGTAGTACTGCCCGTGGCCGATGCCGTCGTAGTGCAGCAGGACCGAGTTCTCGATCTGGTCGGCCACGGTCCGGTTCCAGGCGTTCGGCGTCGCCACGTCGTAGCGGGCCGTGACCAGCAGGATCGGCGGTGTTCCGGCGATCTCGGGCTCGTGCTGCGGGTTGCTGACCTCCCCGGGCCAGCCGAGGCACGTGGCCACATCGCTCCAGAACGGGGAGAGCTTCGTCTGCGGCGCGAGCTGCTCGGCCCGGTCCCGGTAGCTCTGCAGCTCGGCGAAGTTCCCGACGTCCCAGCGCCAGTCATCGCACCAGATCGCCTGGTAGGAGTTCTGCGCCAGTTCCACCGGCGCGGCCTGCGCGGCGACCGCCGGGCCACCGCCCGCCAGCGCCCGGAACCGCTCCGCCAGCGGGAACCACCGCTCTTCCGGCGCGTACATCGCGGCCTTGAGCTCGCGGCGGAGGAATTCCGCGCTCAGCGGTTCGCCGTCGACCGGGTCGATCAGCGTTCCGGCTTCGGCCTTGCCGTGCAGGTCGGCCCACAGCGCGCGGACGTCAGCGCCGTACAGCGCGCAGTTCTGCGTGCGCTCGCACCAGTCCGCGAAGGCGTTGAACGCGCCTTCCTGGTCCTCGGTCGTCGTCGCGATGTAGTCACCACCGGAGCGCATGCTGTGGTCCATGTTCGAGTCGAGGACCATCGACCGCACCCGGTGCGGGAACAGCTCCGCGTACTGCTGCCCCACCTGCGTCCCGTACGACGCGCCGTAGAAGTTCAGCTGCTCCTCGCCCAGCGCGGCGCGGATCGCGTCGAGATCGCGGACCGCGCTGACCGTGTCGACGAGGCCGAAGGCCGGGCTGTTCTGCTCGCAGTCCTCGCCAAGCTTCGCGTTGTAGTCCAGCAGGGCCTGGTACTCCTGCTCGGATTCGGGGAAGCTGCTGGGCTTCTGCTCCAGCAGCTCGGCGCTGCACCGGACCTCGCTGCTGCGCACGACGCCCCGCTGGTCCCAGCTGACGATGTCGAACCGCTTGCGCAGCTCGCCGACGGACAGCGCGTCGGGACTGTTGACGTACATGTCGATGCCCGAGGCACCCGGCCCGCCCGGCGCGGCGAACAGCACGCCGATGCGGTTCTCCGGTTCGGTCGCGGGTAATCGCCCGATGGCTATCTCGATCTTCGCCCCGTCCGGGTCCTGCCAGTCGAGCGGGACTTCGACCGAAGCGCACTCGCCCTGCTGCTCGCCGCAGGGTTCCCAGGCGAGGTCGGCACCACCGGCCAGCGCGGGTTGCGCGCCGGTCAGGGTGGAGAGCACGAGCGCGGCGGATACCGCCGCGCACAACGGAATTCTGCGCACCAGATCTCCTCGTGTGAGCCGTTGGCGTCCCCGAGGCTAGTGACCGGTGATCGTTCCGGGCGGCGCGTTCGGAGCATCCGGATTCGGCCAGCGGGCGGCGGTGACCGGCTGCCCCGCACCGCACCGCGGCGACCGCTCGCCGAAGACCCGCCTGTCGGCCGCAACCTGCCGGGCCTGCGGCTGGCGGCCCAGGTCAAGGCCCGTGAGCGCTTTGTGGGGCCATAGCACCCCAAAGCGCTCACGGGCTTTTCTAGGCCGAACAGGTGACAACCGGCCGTTCAACCCTGAACTCGCTCCGTTCGGCGCAACACTCCCGCCACGCGGAACACCGTCGCGCACGTGGTCGTTCACCGTGCATCACCGTCGCCGCACAACCCGCGACCGGCCTGCGGCGTCTTCTGATGAAGATGCCGGCGACTCAACCGCAGCAAGTGCCGCAAGAGGGCGAACATGGGGGTTCGACACCGTGCCGGACTTTTCCAAACTGAAAACACCGCTGCCGCCGAGGTTCTTCTGGACCCTGTTGTTCTTCCTGTGCCTGTTCGGCTTCACCGCCTGGCTCCTGCGGATCAACGCGGGTGCGGAGATAGCGGGCGTCCTGAGCCTCACGGTCAGCGTCATCGCCCTGATCGCGAGCCCGTCCGACAGCCGCCCGGCGGTGTGGGGAGCGCTGGCCTCGGCGTTTGTCCTCGTCGTGCTCGGCGCCCTGGGCTACCTGCTCTACGACAGCTTCCGCAGCATCGACGTCAAGGCGAACGTGCGCTTCGACGGAGCTCAGCAGAACCTGCCGGTGCTGATGAACGGCCAGCGCGCGACCTTCACCATCCAGGTCCCCGAGCCCCGGGACCACCTGACCATCAGCTTCCGGATCACCGACGCCCCGGACAGCGAGAGGTTCCAGGACTGCGGCACGGACAGCACCACCTCGGTCGAGCTGCTCCTGGACGGCAGCTCGGAGGAGATCCGGTTCAAGTCGGATGAGGAGCGGACGCTGCCGGTCCGCGGCAACCCGGACATCGGCGGCGCGCTGACGATGAACGCGCTGGTCGACTGCCGGATGCAGGTCCAGGTCACCCGCGCGGAACTGCACAACTGAGGGGAACCATGAAAGCAGCAGTCCTTTCGCTCGCCGCCCTGCTCCTGCTGGCCACCGGGTGCTCGACGTCGCCCGCGCTGTTCGAGGACGCCAAGTACATCCGGATCGGGGTCAAGGTCGACCAGCCCGGTCTCGCAGGCAGCAGGCCGCACGACCCCACCACCTACCAGGGCTTCGAGATCCAGCTCGGCCGGCAGATCGCGGAGCACTTCGGCCGCGAACCGCTCTTCCAGCCGATCACCTCCGCCAACCGGGAGATCTTCCTGCAGCAGGGCAAGGTCGACCTGGTGATCGCCAGCTACTCGATCACCAACCCCCGGCGCGAGAAGATCGACATGGTCGGCCCCTACCTCCGGTCCCAGTCGGGCGTGCTGGTCAGGAACGACTACACGGGTCCCGATCAGGTGGGGGCGTTCTCCGGGGCGGAGGCGTGCACGGCCGACGGCACGACCTCGTTCGACCTGATCAAGGAGGAGCTGAACGGGCAGGAACCGCAGACCGCGCCGAGCTTCCAGGCCTGCCTGGAGAAGCTGAGCAAGCGCGAAGTGGACGCGGTGATGACCGACAAGCTCATCCTGGAGGGCTTCGCCGCCCACTCAAAGGGCGAGTTCAAGCTGCTGCAGCGCACCTTCGGCCAGAACGGGTACTACGGGATCGGGATGCCCAAGGGCCACCAGCAGGAGTTCGACGAGATCAAGAAGCTGCTGAAGAGCTACGTCGGCAGCGCCGAGTGGAAGCGCGACTTCGACACCTACTTCGAAGGCGTGGACTACAACGACTACACCGTCGACCCGTCCAACATCGACGAGAAGTCCATCGTCCTCGTGTGCGAGGCACCGGGCCAGTGCGCTGAGCGATGAGCGCGGCGGACCGACCGGTTCCTCCTCGGTCCCGCCGCATGTCAGCCCGGACTGGCGTGCGCCAGCCACGGGTGGGTGCCGTAGGTGTCGGCGATGGCCCCGGCCAGCCATCGGCGTTGGTCGGGGGTGAGCAGCGGCAGCAGGGCGGCGAAGTCCGCTTCGTCCTTGGGCCGGGTGTCCTTGGCCTTGTAGAACAGCAGGATCTCCGGCGCCAGGTACGGGATTCCGCTCGCGCCGGTGCGGCCGATCGACCGCACTTCGCGGCGCACGCGCGGGTTGCGCCGCGAGGTCCAGCACTCGCCGTCGGACTCGTCGATCATCAGCTGGATCCGCCACGGCTGGTCGGCCGCCGGACGGCACCAGACATCGCAGACCTCGGCGGGCAGGATCTCCCCGGACCGCCACGGCCGCAGCGCTCCCGGTGGATCGGCGGCCCACAACTCCCACCCGCGCAGGACTTGCTGAACCGCCAGGTGATCGCGGCGAAGCACCAGGACGTCGATGTCGCCGTGCTCGCGCAGCGACCGACCGAGCGCCTGCTCGACGGCGTAGCCGCCGGCCAGCCACCACGGAGCCGCCAGAGCGGCGAACAGCTCGTGCACTTCTGCCGGAGAGGCCGGATCCCAATCGGTGCGCATCGGAAACCAGCATGCCGCAGCTGTGTTCCGGGCCACTGCGGGTTGACCTTCCAACCGGTTGGAGGCCCTAGCGTCCGTCCTGAGCCCAGACGGGAAGCACGAGCTCAGGAGCCACTCATGTCCTCTTTCGTCGTTCAGCGCAATGGCCGGGAAGCCACCGCCGCGGAGCTGGCACCGCTGGCCTTCGCCGGGTTCGCGCACATGACCGCCATGCAGGTGCGCGATGGCGGCGTGCGCGGCCTCGACCTGCACCTGGAGCGGCTGCGGAACGCCTCGCTGACGATGTTCGGCCAGGCGCTGCCCGACGAGCGGGTGCGCGACCACCTGCGGACCGCCATCGAACGCTCGCCCGCCGACCACTCGCTGCTCGCCACCGTCTACTCGAACGCGGGCGAGTTCACCGCGGCCGACGGGACGCTCGACGTCCTGGTCCGCACCTCGCCCGCGGCCTCCGGCCCCACCGGCCCGCTGTCGCTGATGACCGTCGAGCACGAACGCGCCCTCCCGGAGCTCAAGCACGTGGGCGAGGTGGCCAAGACCCACTACCTGCGGCGAGCCGTGGCGCAGGGCTTCGACGACGCGGCCTTCCTCGACCGCCGGGGCCGGTTCAGCGAGGCCTCGATCTGGAACCTGGCCTTCTGGGACGGCGAAGCCGTGGTGTGGCCCGAGGCCGACATGCTCGGCGGAACCATGATGGGCACCGTCCGCAGGCAGCTGGAAGGACTCGGCGTGCCGCAGCGGACCGAGGAGATCCGGCCCGCCGACCTCCCGGAGCTGGCGGGAGCGGTGGTCATGAACTCCTGGACGCCGGGCATCGCGGTGCACCGGATCGATGCGACCGACGTGCCGGCGGCGCCGGAGTTCCTGGAGCTGCTGCACCGGGCGCACCGGGCGGAACCGCTCGTCGCGCCGTGAATCAGGACTTGCCGAGGAATCCGGCCAGGTTGCTGCGGCTGCGCTGCAGCTCGGCGATCCGCTCCTCGGCGATCGCCAGCTCCCGGTCCATGATGGCCCGCACGTCCACGCACCAGTCGAACTCCGGCAGCTCACCGCGGACGCAGGGCAGCACCGCCCGGATCACCTCGGTGGACAGCCCGGCCTCCAGCAGGGCGCGGATCTGCCGCACCACCACGACCGAGTCCTCGTCGTACTCGCGATAGCCGTTCGCGCCCCGCCGCGGTTCGAGCAGGCCCTGCGCCTCGTAGTACCGCAGCAACCGCGCATCGACCCCGCTGATCCGCGACAACTCCCCGATCAGCATGCGCCCTCCGTCCGACCTGAGCCTGCGCCCAGTATGCCGGGAGCGGCCGTCCCGCCCGCAGGACGAAGGGCACCCCGCTGGTCGACTCAGCGACCGGCGCGATCGAGAGCCGCGATCTCGCGCACTGCCCCGGCGATGGCGCCGAAGTCCTTGCGCAGGATCGCACCGTGGTTGCTCGCGACCTTCGCGCTGATCTCGATGTTCGAGTTGCGGGCGGTGACCGCGCCGAGGGCCGCGCGCAGCCGTTCCTGCTCGTCGCCCTTGCTCCCGAAGGAGGAGCCCGAGGCGAGCACGTACCGCGCGGGGACGGTGATGCCGTCCAGCACCGGGCCGAGCTCGCGCTCGCGGGCCAGCTCGCCGAGCTCGATGTTGATCTCGGCCATCTGCTCGGCGGACATCCGCGGGGCCAGGCCCGTCGGGCGCACCAGCGGCAGGACCCAGCTCAGCCGCTTGAACAGCTTCCGGATCCGCTGCTCCATGGCGTCGTCCAGCCAGTCGTAGGGCTGCGCACCGTCGACCATGACCGCACCCAGGGCGCGGTCCGGGTTCCGGTTCGCCCAGTGCGCCGCGACGAACGCCCCGTAGGACCAGCCCACCACCAGCGCCCGGTCCACGCCCCGGGCCGCGAGCACGGCGTCGACGTCCCGGACGGCGGCTTCGAAGGAGCAGTCCGCCGACCGCTTAGATCGCCCGCGGGCCCGCTCGTCGTAGGTGATGTGCCGGAAGTCGGGGCCCAGCTCGGCGAGGACGCGCCGCCAGTAGCCCTGGGTGGCGAACTGGCCGTTGAGGTAGACCACCGGGACACCGGCACCGCCGGTGTCGGTGACCGCCAGTTCCGCGTCGTCGACCGGCACCATGCCGGTCCAGGTCGAGGTGGCCGGGGAAGCGCTGTTCTTCGTCGTCATGCCGCCAACTCTCGGCGGCCGTCGTGACACCGCCCTGACGTTGCGCTGACACGGTCGCTGACGCCGGTGCTGGCGTGATCACTCCAGGCCCGGCGGTCCGGCGAGCCGGGCACTTAGACTCCCGGGCATGGCACAGTCGCCGAGTTCATCCGAGCTCTCCGATGCGGTCCGGGACGACCGGTCGCTCCGGCGCTTCCTGCACAGCCTGCCCGGCGTCGACCAGGTCGGCCTGGAGCAGCGGGCCTCCGGGCTCGCGACCCGGAGCATCAAGAAGGACGCCAAGCGCTGGGCGATCGACACCGCGATCTCGATGGTCGACCTGACCACGCTGGAGGGCGCCGACACCGAGGGCAAGGTCCGGGCGCTGTGCGCCAAGGCCCGCCGCCCCGACCCGGAGCGACCGGACACCCCGCAGGTCGCCGCCGTCTGCGTGTACTCCGACCTGGCCGCCACCGCGGTGCAGGAGCTCGACGGCACCGGTGTGCACGTGGCTTCGGTCGCCACCTCGTTCCCGTCCGGCCGCGCGGCGCGCGCGGTCAAGCTCGCCGACGTGGAGCACGCGGTGGCAGCCGGCGCGGACGAGATCGACATGGTGATCGACCGCGGCGCGTTCCTGGCCGGGCGCTACGGGCAGGTCTTCGACGAGATCCGGGCCGTCAAGGCGGCCTGCGGGAAAGCGCACCTCAAGGTCATCCTGGAGACCGGCGAGCTGGCCACCTACGACAACGTGCGGCGCGCGTCCTGGCTCGGGCTGCTGGCGGGCGGCGACTTCATCAAGACCTCCACCGGCAAGGTCTCCCCGGCCGCGACCCTGCCGGTGACGCACCTGATGCTGCAGGCGGTCCGCGACTGGCGCGACGCCACCGGCGAGCTGCGCGGCGTCAAACCGGCGGGCGGGATCCGCAACACCAAGGACGCGATCCGCTACCTGGTGGCCGTGCACGAGGTCGCCGGGCCGGAGTGGCTCACCCCGGAGCTGTTCCGCTTCGGCGCGTCCAGCCTGCTCAACGATCTGCTGATGCAGCGGCGCACCCAGCTCGACGGCCACTACAGCGGCCCCGACCACGTGGCGGTGGACTGATGACCGAAAGCCCCTGGGAGTACGCACCCGCCCCGGAATCGCGGGACATCGCGAACCTCAAGCCCAGCTACCGGATGTTCGTCGGCGGCGAGTTCACCGACGGCGGCGGCGAGCCGCTCAAGAGCATCGACCCGGCCACCGGCGAGGTGCTCGCCGAGGTCGCGAGCGCCGACGAGTCCGATGTGGACACCGCGGTGCGGGCGGCGCGCAGCGCCTTCGACTCGACCTGGTCGACGATGCCGGGCACCGAGCGCGCGAAGTACCTGTTCCGCATCGCCCGGCTGATCCAGGAGCGCGGGCGCGAGCTCGCGGTGCTGGAGACGCTGGACAACGGCAAGCCGATCAGGGAGTCGCGCGACGCCGACATCCCGACCGCCGCGGCGCACTTCTTCCACCACGCCGGGTGGGCCGACAAGCTCGGCCACGCCGGGTACGGCCCGGACCCGCGCCCGCTGGGCGTGGCCGGGCAGGTCATCCCGTGGAACTTCCCGCTGCTGATGCTGGCCTGGAAGATCGCCCCGGCGCTGGCCTGCGGCAACACCGTGGTGCTCAAGCCCGCCGAGACCACCCCGCTGAGCGCGCTGGTGTTCGCCGAGATCTGCCAGCAGGCCGGGCTGCCGCCGGGCGTGGTGAACATCCTCCCCGGCGCCGGCGACATCGGTGCGGCGCTGGTCGCCCACCCCGGCGTCGACAAGGTCGCCTTCACCGGCTCCACCGAGGTCGGCAAGCAGATCCAGCGCACCGTCGCCGGAACGGGCAAGAAGCTGACCCTGGAGCTGGGCGGCAAGGCCGCCAACATCGTCTTCGACGACGCCCCGCTGGACCAGGCCGTCGAAGGCATCGTGAACGGGATCTTCTTCAACCAGGGCCACGTCTGCTGCGCGGGCTCCCGGCTGCTGGTGCAGGAGTCGGTCGCCGAGGAGCTGCTGGAGCGGCTGCGGGCGCGGATCCGGACGCTGCGGGTCGGCGACCCGCTGGACAAGAACACCGACGTGGGCGCGATCAACTCCGCCGAGCAGCTGGCCAGGATCACCGAGCTGGCCGACAGCGGGGACGCCGAGGGCGCGCAGCGCTGGACCAGCCCGTGCCCGCTGCCGGATCGCGGGTTCTTCTTCGCCCCCACGGTGTTCTCCGGCGTGCAGCAGTCGATGCGGATCGCCCGCGAGGAGATCTTCGGCCCGGTGCTGTCGGTGCTGACCTTCCGCACCCCGGCCGAGGCCATCGCCAAGGCCAACAACACCCCGTACGGCCTGTCGGCCGGGATCTGGTCGGAGAAGGGCTCCCGGATCCTGTGGGCGGCGCAGCAGCTGCGGGCCGGCGTGGTGTGGGCCAACACCTTCAACCGCTTCGACCCGACCGCCCCGTTCGGCGGCTACCAGGAGTCCGGATTCGGCCGGGAGGGCGGCCGGGCCGGTTTGGAGGCGTACCTCGATGTCTGAGAACCCGGAGCGGCTGGCCGTGGCCAAGACCTACAAGCTCTACATCGGCGGGTCGTTCCCGCGCTCGGAGTCCGGCCGGGTCTACCCGGTGCACGCCGCGGACGGCGGGTTCCTGGCCAACGCCGCGCACGCGTCCCGCAAGGACGTCCGCGACGCGGTCGCCGCCGCGCGCAAGGCGTTCGCCGGCTGGTCGGGCGCGACGGCCTACAACCGCGGCCAGGTGCTGTTCCGCATCGCCGAGGTGATGGAGGGGCGGCGCGACCAGTTCGCCGCCGAGATCGCCGCCGCCGAGGGCCTTTCCACCGCGCAGGCCAACGCCGCGGTGGACACCGCGATCGACCGGATGGTCTGGTACGCGGGCTGGACGGACAAGATCTCGATGGTGCTCGGCGCGGCGAACCCGGTGGCGGGACCGTACTTCTCGTTCAGCGTCCCGGAGCCCACCGGCGTGGTCGGGGTGCTCGCACCGCAGGAATCCGCGCTGCTCGGCCTGATCAGCGTGGTGGCGCCGGTGCTCGCGGCGGGCAACACCTGCGTGCTGGTCGCCAGCGCGGACCGGCCGCTGCCCGCGGTGACCTTCGCCGAGGTGCTGGCCACCTCCGACGTGCCCGGTGGCGTGGTCAACGTGCTCACCGGCCGGGCCGCCGAACTCGGCCCGTGGCTGGCCTCGCACGCCGACGTCAACGCCCTCGACCCGACCGGAGCCCCGGCCGACCTGCGCACCGAACTGGCCCGCGCGGCGGCGGACACGGTTAAGCGGGTCCTGCCGGTGCGCGGCGAACCGGACTGGACCCGCGAGCCGGACCTCCAGCGCCTCCGCGCCTTCACCGAGGTCAAGACCGTCTGGCACCCCGTCGGCACCTGACGCGATTCCATTGAAATCGGACGTGCGATTTCCATTGAAATTGCGACGCCTCCGGCGTGTCGGTGCCCGACACGCCGGAGGGATCCGCAACTTCCATTGAAATCGAAGACCTGATTTCAATGGAAATCGCGGAGGTCTGCGCGTTCACTTGACCTTCGGGTACACCACCCGGCCCCGACGGGTGGCGCGCACCAGGAGAGCGATGGCGCCTGCGAGCCCCGCTGCCCCGAGCACGATCGCGAGCCAGCTCGGCAGCTGGTACAGCGGTGCCACGTCGTCGAGCAGCCGACCGGACGCGAACTGCACCAGGATCCCCAGGGCGAACGCTGCCACCGCAGCACCTCCGTAGACAGTGTTCCCGCGCTTGGCGGTGTACGCCTTGAACGCCAGCATCACGCCGAGGACCACCAGCACCAGCAGGGACACCAGCGCGACGGTGTCCTTCATCGTGTAGGTGACCACGCCGGAGGGCTCGAACAGCGCTTCCAGCAGGAATTCCGAGCCGAACATGACCAGCGCCGCGGTGGCCAGAGCGCTGATCGCCACCTCCATCGTGGAGCGCTTGCCGGTGCTGCCGTCCAGCTGCTCGGCGACCTGCGCGGCGTACTGCCGGGGCTTGCCGAATGCCTCCACCGGGTCCTCCCCGGTCTCGCGCACGTGCGCCTCCACCTCGGCCAGCACCTCTCCCACGCGCTCGCCGGAGATCTCGTGCATCCGCAGCGCGACCAGCAGCTCGTCGCGGTACTTCTCGTCCAGCGTCATCAAGACTGCACCCCTCGTTCCACAACTGAGATCGAGTTCTTCGCGAACTCGATCCACTTCGGCCCCTGCTCGGCGAGCGCCGCGCGCCCCTCGTCGGTGAGCGCGAAGAACTTTCGCCCGGGGCCGCCTTCCCCAGCACGCCACTCGGCGCTCAGCAGCCCATCGGCCGCGAGCCGGTTGAGCAGCGGGTAGAGCGTCCCGGCCTTCATGCCCGGGAGCCCGGCCTCGGCGAGCCGCTGCAGCAGCGTGTACCCGTAGCCCTCGCCGCCCTCGGCCAGCAGAGCCAGCACGGCGAGGTCGAGCACGCCGCGCAACCACTGCGCCTGCCGCCCCGAGATCGTCCTGTCCGCCATGCCGACAACGTAACACCAACTAGTAGGCGTCGCAAACTAGTGGGCCGCGCAGAGGTATCGCGCAACCGCGAGAACAGGACGTGCGCTGCGACGACCGCAGCTCAACGGGGTCGGATGGGTCAGCGGATCTGCCAGTCGAGGCGGCCGTCCTCGGTCACCGTCGGGTAGCTGTGGCCCGCCGGGGCCCCTTCCAGGAGGGAGCGGCGGACGTCGGAGAGCATCGCCGCGACGCTCTTCCACTCCGGGCGGAGGACCTGCCCCGCCTCCTGCTCCCACTCCAAGACGCAACCGTGCAGCGGCCCCGGGCGCAGATCCACCACCAGCTCGTCGGCGAAACCGTCACCGGCGATGGGGATCCACGCCGGGTGGAAGCTCGAACCCGGCGAACCCGCGTAGTAGTCGCAGGCCGGGCGCTCCCACTGCGCCGCCCAGTGCTTGCGGTGATCGCGCCACGCCTGGCGCGCTTCGAGCGCGCTGTAGGGCGTGTAGAACGGCGGCAGGACGTCGGCGAGCACGTCCACCCCGGTTCCGCCGCAGCACAGCCAGAGCTCACGCAGTTCCGCAGGCAGCTCGACGGCGAACTCCGCCTCCAGCTCGGCCAGGTCCGGCGGTGGCACGGGCGTCAGCAAGGCCGCTGCGGTGACCGGTGCGTGCTCGGACAACCAGCGCACGATTTCCGACCACAGTTCCGCGACATCCATTCCGATCATGGTCGCCGGGAAGGCTCCGGAGGGGTACCGCCAAAGGTGACCTCACCCCCGACCGGGGCCATCGCTGAGCCGAACAGCCCAACCCGATTGGGACTCGATCACCGTTCCGACGACTGATCGTTACGAATTGTTCCGTCGACCGTTGCACACCACGGGCTCGATACGGTGACAGCCGGACCGGGGAACACGCTGTGAACGGACAACCCGTAGGCTTCCGCGAGGTCTGGTTCGGTGACCGGAGGTAGAGAGATGGCGCAGGACATCGTCCCCATCGAGCTCGGGCTGCCGCAGGGCGACGTCGTCACCCTGTGGGCGCCGCGCTGGCGCGAGGACGGCGAGGAGTGGGAGGCGTTCCTCGGGCACGAGGACGACCTCTACGCATTCCCCGATCCCGCTCACCTGGCGGCGTTCGTGCGCACCGCCCGGGAGCACGACCTCGACGACCACCCGGCGTGGCACGTGGTGCCCCAGCTCGCCGCCGAGGACCTGAGCCCGGACGAGGACCACCAGTACGACCTGGTCGGCGTTCCGGAGCTGGTGGCCGAGCCGCTGGACACCTGGACCGTCGGCGAGCTCGCCGACATCGTCGAGATCGCCCGCTCGCTGGCCGACGTCTGCGAGCTGGACGCGGTGCACGAGGTGCTGGACTCCGCCGACGGCTTCGCGCTGCTGGACCAGGGCACCTTCGCCTTCTCCGGCAAGGACGGCCAGCGCCGCTGGACCGAGCTGTGCAAGGTCGTCGTGGAGCGCTGGGACGAGGTGCTCGACGCCATCGACGCCGTGGTCACCACCCCCGACGTGCCCGCCGACGCCGTCGCCACCGCCGAAGCCGAGCTGGCCGAGGCGCTGGAGGCCGACGCGGAGGACGAGGACGCGGCGGGCATCGCCGACGAGTCCGACGTGGACGAGCTCGACGAAGGCGAGCTCGGGTTCTGGGGCGAGGTCGGCATCGACCCGATCCGGATCATCACCAGCACCGGCGAGCACTACTCGCTGCGCTGCTACCTCGACGACGACCCGGTGTTCCTGGGCAGCGACGGGAAGATCGACGTGTTCCCGAGCGCCCGCGCGCTGGCCCGGTTCATCGCCGACGACGACGCGGTCACCGGCACCGACTTGGAGCGGGTCTCGACCTGGTCGCAGGTGCGGGAGAAGGCGACCGCGGGCGAGCTCGACGTCGAGGTCGACGACGACAACACCTACGTGCTGACCGGCCTGGACGCCGACCTCGGCAGCGGACCGTCCGAAGTGGACCCGACGCAGCTGGACCTGGCCGAGGAGCTGCTGATGGACGCGGCGGCCTGGGCCGGCGACAACAGCGTGGAGAAGGCGCTCCAGCCGTCGGAGCGGCTCGGCTGGCTGGTCTCGTTCGTGCTGCGCCCCAGCCCGAACCGGCTGCCGCCGAGCGGGCCGTTCGACGCCGAGGTCGAGGTCTGGCGCAAGCTCGTCGAATCCCTCGAAGAGCGCTTCCGCACCCACTGAGGCTTCCGGCTCCCTCTACCGCAGCGCAACTTCCATTGAAATCGCACTGTCAATTTCAATGGAAGTTGCGTACTCGACCGGCACCGCGCCGGGCTGGTCGCGCGCTCGGCAGGTGCGCGGCCGGAAGTCGCGGATCAGGCGACGGCGAGGAGCTGGCCCGGGGCCGCGAGCCGGCGCTGCGTGGGTTCGCCCCGGCACACCTGGGTGTAGGCCTCCCGCAGGCCCTTTCGGGCCCGGTAGGTCAGCGCCGCCGCGCTGTTGCGGCTGATCCCGAAGCGCCTGCCCACCTCGGCCGGCGTCTGGTTCTCCACCTCCACGTACCAGAGCACGTGGCGCCAGCGCCGCGGCAGCCGGGTGAAGGCCTGCTTGATCAGGTTCCGCTCCAGCTCCGCCACCGCCGGGTCGATGAACGGCAGGACCTCGTCCGGGTGCAGGCCGTCGAGCTCGGCGGCCAGGTGCACGCGGCGCTCGCGATTGCCGGCCGCGGCGGCCAGGTTCCGGATGGTGGTGAGCAGGTAGGCGCGGAAGGCCGTCTCCGGACCGGCACCGCGCCGCAGCACGTCCAGGATGTTCGCGAACGCCTCGGCGACCAGGTCGTCCACATCGGCCGGAGTCGGCGCGACCTGCTTGGCCATCGTCCGCGCGGCCGCGCGGTGCCGGGCGTACAGTTCGGCGAATGCCTCGGACGAGCCGAATCGGACCGCTTCGAGCAGTGTCCTGTCGTCGCCCGCGTACATGGTTCCCCTCAGCCTTTGCACCGGTGAGGGACGTCGCTGAGGGTTCGACGCCCCTCACCGAATACGCCCCCGCTGCGAAAGATGCTCGCGAAACGTATGGAATTCAACAAGATGGAATATTTCAGATAGTGATTGAGCGCAGGTGAGCCGAGCCCCTCCGCGCGAAGTTCACCCAGCAGTGGGAAACTCGCCGGCCACCGCGAGCTTCCGGGAGATCTCCCCGGCCGCCACGCGCAGCGGCGCTTCGAAGGAAACCGCGGCGAGCTTGCGCGCCGGGAACGAGATCGCCAGCGTCATCGGCGAATCGGCACCCAGGACCGGTGCCGCCAAGCACGCCGTGCCCAGCGAGTACTCCTCGGTGTCGGCGACCACCGGGTGCTCCGGGCTCTCGATCAGGTCGCGGATCCGGGTGATCGTGCGCGGCGTGAGGTCCGCGGGCGGGTAGCGGTCGAAGTGGTCCGCGCGTTCGGCCCGGCTCAGCCCGGAAAGCAGGCACTTCCCGATCGCGGTGGCGTGCGCGGCCTGCTTGAAGTCGGCCCACGTGTCCACCCGCGGCATGCGCGGGCTGTCGACGATGTCGGTCACCACCACCTCGCCGTCGCGGTAGTGGGCCAGGTAGACCGCCGCGTTCAGATCGTCGCGCAGCTGGGTCATCACCGAGCGGACCCGGCTGCGCAGGCCCTGGTCCTGCGCAGCCGAGTGCAGCCCGGCCACCTGCTCGCCGATGATGAACGCGCCGTCGTCGAGCTTCTCGAGATATCCCTCGTGCACCAGGGTGCGCAACAGGTGGTAGGTGGTCGGCAGCGCGATCCCGGTCCGCCTGGACAGGTGCTTCGCGGTGGTGCCCGACGGCTGTTCGCTGACCGCCTCCAACAACCGAAGAGCGCGCTGCACCGACGTGATCAGCGTTGGTTCACCACCCCGTGCCACGGTTCCCTCCCGGCCTTGTGCGGCGCCGCAGATCTCGCGCCGTACACGAATCGCCTTCAGGCCTGGAGTATCCACCGAGGACACCGCCCGCGCAGCCCCTTTCGGACGACGCGCGGCGCCCGATCAGCCCAGCAGTGCCGCGTAGCCGGGCTTGATCACGTCGTTGATCAGCTCCAACCGCTCGTCGAAGCCGATGAACGCCGACTTCATCGCGTTCACCGTGAACCACTGCATCTCCTCCCAGCCGTAGCCGAAGGCCTCGTGCAGCGCGGCGAACTCGCCGGACATCGAGCAGTGGCTCATCAGCCGGTTGTCGGTGTTCACGGTGACCCGGAAGCGCAGCTTGGCCAGCAGTCCGATGGGGTGCTCGGCCATCGACGCGGCGGCCCCGGTCTGCAGGTTCGACGACGGGCACATCTCCAGCGGGATCCGCCGGTCCCGCACGTAGGACGCCAAGCGGCCCAGGTGCACCGAGCCGTCCTCGTCGACCTTGATGTCGTCGACGATGCGGACGCCGTGCCCGAGCCGTTCCGCGCCGCAGTGCTGGATGGCCTCCCAGATCGACGGGAGCCCGAAGGCCTCACCGGCGTGAATCGTGAAATGCGCGTTCTGCTGGCGCAGGTATTCGAACGCGTCCAGGTTCCGGGTGGGCGGGAATCCGGCCTCCGGGCCGGCGATGTCGAAGCCGACGACTTCCGCGTCCCGGTACCGGACGGCGAGCTCGGCGATTTCCAGCGAGCGCGCATTCTGCCGCATCGCGCACAGCAAGGTACCGATTCGGATACGTTTCCCGGCGGCCGCGGCTCGCCGCTCGCCTTCCCGGAATCCGTCCTGGACCGCCTGCACGATCTGGTCGAGGGCGAGCCCGCCCTCCTGGAACAGCTCCGGGGCGTAGCGGACCTCGGCGTACACCACGCCGTCCTCGGCCAGGTCCTCGGCGCACTCCGCCGCGACGCGGGCCAGGGCCTCCTCCGTCTGCATCACCGCCACGGTGTGCGCGAAGGTCTCCAGGTACCGCTCCAGCGACCCGGAATCTGCCGCCGCTTCGAACCAGTTGCCCAGCTCAGCGGGGTCCTCGTGGGGCAGTTCGGAATACCCGGCAGCCTGCGCCAGATCGATCACGGTCTGCGGCCGCAGCCCACCGTCGAGGTGGTCGTGCAGCAGCACCTTGGGCGCCTGCCGGATGGTGTTCAGGTTCACCGGAGTCGACATGCACCCACGTTACAGGGGGCGAGTATCGGGTTCACTGTCAGCTACCAGCGAAAACCTGGTCACAACTTCGAGAACTGCGGGTTTCCGGTGTTCGGCAAGTCGGACGGCCATCACGCAAAACTCACCCGGATGGACCCAATTACAACGCTTAAAGCAATCGGCGGCGAGTCGGCTGGACTTCTTGGCCGAAGAATGCTGCTCCGAATGGAGTCATCTCCCGAGGAGTGGTGACGCAATGTATCGGGGGGTGCCTGGGAACACGAGAAGTGAATGGCTAGGCTCGGTGAGTCCTCACCTCCCCTCGACGAAGGACGCCCCTAGCCGTGACCGAGAACATGTCGTTCGACCGCATGCGGAACATGCTCACGCGTGCGGCTGAGATCCGCGAGAGCGAACAACAGCAGATCTTCGACGCCCTGGACGAGATCCACGCCCGGCTCTCCCCGCTGGAGTCGCTGGGCTCCGTGCGCAAGCGCCTGTCCGAGCTGCCGGACCGCACCGAAGTCAGCGTGCTGGCCGAACGACTCGACGAAGCCCTGGCCAAGCTCGAAGCGCACGACGGTGCGCTGCTCGAGCTGAAGGGTTCCGTCGACGGCCTGGTGGACAAGCTGGCCAAACCGTTCGCCCAGCTCGACGGCCGACTCGACGGGGTCTCCGGGCGGATGGACGGCGTGGTCGGCCGGATGGACGGCCTGGAGGACAAGCTCGGCCACATCCACAAGCGCCTGGACGAGCTGGGGCTGCACCTGGACAAGCAGGACGGTCGGCTGGAGTCGCTGCCCGCGACCGTGCACGGCCCGGTGCGCGAGCGCATCGACTCCCTGGAGACCAGCCTGCGCGGCCGCTTCGCCGAGATCGACGAGGGCGTGCACGAGCACCTCGACGGCACCCGCGAGGCCCTGCAGCGCGCGGTCGCCGAATCCACCGGCAGCGCGCAGAACGCGCTCGCCGACGCCGTCTCCGGCACCCGCGACCAGCTGGACGCCAAGCTCGACCAGCTCGCCGCCCGCCCCGCGGTGGACCCGACCGACAAGCTGGACAAGCTGGCCGACCGCCTGGAGCACCTCACCAACCGGCTCGGCGAGGTCTCGTCCCGGCTCGACCAGGTCGAGGACAACGTCAACACCCGGATCGACACCGTCGAGCAGGGCTTCACCAGCCGCCTCGACACCGTCGAAGAGGGCGTCAAGACCGGCCTCGGCGACCTCGGCGGCACGCTGTCGAAGAACCTGACGCAGCTGTCGGGCACGCTCTCGTCGCGCCCGGACAGCGAAGCGCTGAACGCCCTGGTGCGCGAGGCCAACGAGGAGAGCGAGCGGCGCCACGCCGGGCAGCTCGACGAGGCCATGGCGACCTTCGCCGAGCTGATCCTCGGCGGCAGCGCGCCCTCGGCTCCGCCGCCGCCCACCACGCTGCCCCGCCAGCAGCGTCGCGGCCGCTCCAAGAGCGCCAAGCGCGACACCACCGACAAGGCGATCACCGACGGCGAGGACGACTTCACCGCCGAAAGCGCCTGATTCGCTCTGAGAAGCGGTCCGGGAAGCCCCGGGCCGCCTCTCGTCAGCTCGGTTCGCCCTTCGCGGCCACTCGGTCCAGGATCAGCGGCGTCGACCTCCGGTCGGCGTCGCTGATCTCGTATGCGCCCTGCAACGCTTCACGGGCAGCCGCAACGGTTTCCGGCCGGTCGGTGTGCAGCTCCAGCAGCGGTTGCCCCGCAGCCACGCTGTCCCCCGGTTTCGCCAGGCACAGAACTCCCGCGGCGTGGTCGACGTCGTCCTCCTTGCGGGCTCGTCCCGCGCCCAGCCGCCAGGCCGCGATGCCGACGGCGAACGCGTCTAGCTCGGTCAGCACTCCGGCGCGCGGCGCGGTGATCACGTCGATGTGCCGCGCCCGGGGCAGTTCCGCCGCCGGATCACCACCCTGCGCCTCGATCATCCGCCGCCACGAGTCGTGCGCGCGACCGTCGGCCAACGCGGCCGCCGGGTCCACTTCGGACAGGCCCGCGTGGTCGAGCATCTCGCGGGCCAGGGCCAGCGTCAGCTCCACGACGTCCGGCGGGCCACCGCCGCGCAGCACGTCGACCGCTTCGGCGACCTCCAGGGCGTTGCCGACCGCCCGGCCCAGCGGCACGGACATGTCGGTGATGAGCGCGCTGGTGCGCAGACCGCTGGCGCTGCCGATCTCCACCAGCGCGGTGGCCAGTGCCCGCGCCTGGTCGAGGTCCTTCATGAACGCGCCGGAGCCGCACTTGACGTCCAGCACCAGCGATTGCACGCCTTCGGCGATCTTCTTGCTCATGATCGAGCTGGCGATCAGCGGGATCGACTCGACCGTGCCCGTCACGTCGCGCAGGGCGTAGAGCTTCCGGTCGGCCGGCGCCAGCCCCTCCGTCGCCGCGCACACCACCGCCCCGACCTCGTCGAGCTGCGCGCGCACCTCCGCCACCGAGAGCTGCGCCCGCCAGCCGGGGATGGACTCCAGCTTGTCCAAAGTCCCGCCGGTGTGCCCCAATCCGCGCCCGGACAGCTGCGGCACGGCGGCGCCGCACGCGGCGACCAACGGCGTCAGCGGCAAGGTGATCTTGTCCCCGACGCCACCGGTGGAGTGCTTGTCCACAGTGGGCCGCCCGACCGAGCCGAGCGCTAACACCTCACCGGAGGCCACCATCGCCGCGGTCCACCGCGCGGTCTCCTCCGGCGTCATGCCGCGCAGCAGCACGGCCATCGCCAGCGCGGCCATCTGCTCGTCCGCCACCTGCCCGCGCGTGTAGGCGTCGACGACCCAGTCGATCTGCTCATCGCTGAGCCGACCGCCGTCCCGCTTCACCCGAATCACGTCGACCGCAGAATGCATGCCCGCCTCCTCAGAACCCGCAAGAACCCTCTCACCTATAAAGAGAACCGAACCCCCCGAACAGATACACCTCAACCGGGTGAAGCCAGTAGCAGCTCCGCCCCGGGCCGTGACGATCGCGCGACCGGGCGCCTCGTGGCGACGTCAGAGCTCTCTTGAAATCGGCTGCGGCACGCACCGCGCCTCTCCGTCGAAAACGCCGCCGATTTCATGAGAAAACGCGCCCACCCACGGTGCCGAACTCTCGCTGAGAACGTCGGCAACTGCTTCTCAGAGCTCGAAGGCGTCGGGGAGGACTTCGGTCATCGGCAGGACGCCTCGGGGCGTGTCGACCAGGCAGTCCGGGCCGCCGAGCTCTTGGAGGATCTGGCGGCAGCGGCCGCAGGGCATCAGGAGGTCGCCCGCGCCGCTCCGGCAGGCCACCGCGACGAAGCGGCCTCCGCCGGTCAGGCGGAGCTGACCGGCCATCGTGCACTCCGCGCACAGGGTGATGCCGTAGGAGGCGTTCTCCACGTTGCAGCCGGTCACCACGCGGCCGTCATCGCACAACGCCGCCGCACCCACCTGCAGACCCGAGTACGGGCAGTAGGCCTGCGCGGCGGCCTCCACCGCCGCCGCGCGCAGCGCTTCCCAGTCCACCGTGGTCACTAATCGACTCCTCTGCGGTACTGCAGGCCGTTGGCCGCGGGTGGTCGCAGTCGTTGCGACGCCACGCCCAGGACCACCAGCGTCACCAGGTGCGGGGTGTAGGCCGTGAGCTCCGTGGGCAGCTCGTCGGTGTACCAGTACACCGCGTACATCACCGCCGCCGCGACCAGCGAGACGCCGGCGGCGAACCAGCTGCGCCGCCACACCTGCACCGCCGCGACCACCACGAGCAGCAGCGTCGCACCGTAGAACAGCGCGTGCACGCTGGTCCCGCCGCTGCGCAGCTGAAGACCGTCGGAGTAGCCGAACAGCGCCGCACCGCCGAGCAGACCGCCCGGCCGCCAGTTGCCGAAGATCATCGCCGCCAGGCCGATGTAGCCCCGGTTGTTGGTCTGCCCCTCCAGGTAGCCCGCCTGGCCCGGGTTGAGGATCAGCGCCGCGCCGCCGATGCCGGCCAGCGCACCGGAGATGATCACCGCCAGGTACTTGTACCGGTAGACGTTGACGCCGAGGGACTCCGCCGCGACCGGGTTCTCCCCGCAGGAGCGCAGCCGCAGCCCGAACGGCGAGCGCCACAGCACCAGGTAGCTCACCGGCACCAGCAGGTAGGCCAGCATGGTCAGCGGCGAGACCTCGGTGACCAGGCCGCCGAGGATGCCCGCCACGTCCGAGAGGCCGACCCGCTGCATGTCCTCCAGCTCTTGCAGCCAGGTGCCCAGCGGCTGCGCCGAGTAGGTGTCGAACTTCGGCACCGCGGGCGACTCCCGCGGGTTGCGCGAGATCGGTTCGAACACCAGCGTCGATAGGTACTTCGCGATGCCCGCGCCCAGCAGGTTGATCGCCACGCCGGACACGATGTGGTTGACCCCGAAGGTCACCGTGGCGATCGCGTGCACCAGGCCGCCCAGTGCGCCGAACACGGCGGCCGCGACCAGCCCGGCGACGGGCCCCCACTGGTAGCCGGCCCAGGCGCCGCCCCAGGTGCCGAGGATCATCATGCCTTCCAGACCGATGTTGATGATCCCGGCGCGCTCGGCCCACAGACCGCCCAGCGCGGCCAGCAGGATCGGGATGCCCAGCCGCACCGCGGACTGGATGGTTCCCGATGAGGTCAGCTGCGGCACCCCGGTCTGGTAGGAGGCGATCGACACCGCGACGAACGCGACCACCACCCACAGCAGGACGCGCGCCCAGCCCGGCATCCGCCGCGTGGGCTGCGGCGGCACCTTCGTCGATTCGCTGGTCACCGTGGTCGTCACGCGCGGCCCGCCTCTCCGCGTTCTTCAGTGGTGGTCACGTCGGGCGTTGCTCTCGCGCTCGGTGGTTTCTCGTGGCCAGGTCGCATCACGGTCCCTGGGGTGCGGTCGAGCAGGACTCCGGTCGACACAAGAGGTGTCATGCCCGCTCACCTCCGGTTCCGGCTGGGGCCGGTGCTTCAGTGCCCAGCGCCCGGCCGACGCGCCGCTGCTCGGCGGCCAGCTCGCGACGGCGCACCAGTTCGTAGGCCACCACCACGGAGAGCACGATGGTGCCCTGCAGGATGGTCACGATCTCCTTCGGCACCCCGATGTTGTCCAGCGTCAGCGAGCTCTTGTCCAGGAAGGACCACAGCAGCGCGCCGAAGGCGATGCCGATCGGGTGATTGCGGCCGAGCAGCGCGATGGCCAGCCCCGCGAAGCCGTAGCCGGTCGGGAAGTTGATGGTGAAGGTGTGGTCGCGGCTCAGGATCTCCGGCAGCCCGGCCACCCCGGCGATGGCACCGGAGATCAGCATCGCCGACATGATCATCTTCTTGGAGTCGACACCACCGGCCAGCGCGGCGGTCGGCGACAGCCCCGAAGCGCGCAGCTGGAAGCCGTAGCGGGTGCGGTCGACGAGCACCGCGTACCCGACGCCGACGGCCACCGACAGCAGCACCAGCCCGAACATCGTCCCGGCGCCGCCCAGCGGGATCCCCGGCACTTGGCCGCTGGCCGGGATGGGCACGGTGCCCTGCGTGTTGCCGCGCATCTCGCCGAAGGTGGCCACCAGGAAGGCGATCAGGCCGATGGACAGGGTGTTGAGCATGATCGTGGAGATCACCTCGGACACGCCGCGGTAGACCTTCAGCACCGCGGCGATCCCGCACCACAGCGCGCCGGTGACCGCACCGATCACCACGACCAGCACCGCGTGCAGCCCGAACGGCAGGCTGACCGCGCCGCCGACGATCGCCGCCACGCAGGCGCCCAGCCGGTACTGGCCCTCGATGCCGATGTTGAGCAGGTTCATCTGGAACCCGATCGCGGCGGCGATGGCCACCAGGTAGTAGGCACCCGCGGTGTTGACGATGTTCACCGCGGTCATGCCCCGGCCGACCTGGGCGATCATCTCCAGCAGCGTGTCGATCGGGTTCGCCCCGGAGATCAGCAGCACCGCGCTGCACAGCACCACCGAGAAGACGATCGCCAGCGCCGCAGGCAGCAGGCGTACGCGCCAGTTGTTCATGAGACGGTGCCGCCTCTCCGCGGTGCACAGTGGTGGTTGCGTTCGGGGGTGATCTCGCGTTTCGCGGTTTCTTGTGGCCGGGTCGCGCCACGGTCCCCTGATGTGCGGTTGCGCAGAACTCGGCTTGGCACGGGTTTGCTCATGCGACCTCACCGTCCTGGGCGCCGGTCATCGCCGCGCCGAGTTCCTCCGCGGTCACCGAGCGCGGGTCCGCCTCGGCGACCAGCCGACCGCGGAGCATCACGCGGATGGTGTCGGACAGGCCGATCAGCTCGTCCAGATCGGCGGAGATCAGCAGCACCGCCAGGCCTTCGGCGCGGGCGGCGCGCAGGTGGTCCCAGATGCCCGCCTGCGCTCCGACGTCCACGCCGCGGGTCGGGTGCGCCGCGATCAGCAGCACCGGATCGCCGGAGAGCTCCCGGCCCACCACGAACTTCTGCTGGTTGCCGCCGGAGAGCGCGGACGCGTCGGTGTCGATGCCGGGCGTGCGGACGTCGAACTGCTCGACGATGCGCGTCGCGTCGGCCTTCGCCCCCTGCCGGTCCAGCCACCTGCCGCGGGCCACCGGGCGGCGGGTCTGGTGGCCGAGGATGCGGTTGTACCAGAGCGGTTCGTCGAGCAGCAGGCCCTGCCGGTGCCGGTCCTCGGGCACGTAGCCGATGCCGGCCTCCCGGCGGGCCAGGGTGGGCAGTCCGGTCAGGTCGCGCTCGCCGAGGGCGATCCGGCCCGCGTCGAGCGGGCGCATGCCCATGATCGCCTCGACCAGCTCGGTCTGGCCGTTGCCCTCCACCCCGGCGATGCCGACGACCTCACCGGCGCGCACCACCAGGTCGACGTCGGACAGCACCACGCGGTCCTGCTCCGACGCGGAAAGCCCGGACAGGACGAGCACCTCGCGGTCGGTCACCGTGGACTCGCCGCGCTCGGGCACCGGGAGCTCGCTGCCGACCATCATCTCGGCCAGCCGCTGGTTGGTGACCTCGTCGGTGGGCACGGTGCCGACGGTGGTGCCGCGGCGCAGCACCGTGATCGTGTCGGCGATCGCGCGCACCTCGTCGAGCTTGTGCGAGATGAACAGGAACGTGAAGCCCTGCTCGCGCATGGTGCGCAGCGTGGTGAACAGCTCGTCGACCTCCTGCGGCACCAGCACCGCGGTGGGCTCGTCGAGGATGATGATCCGCGCGCCGCGGTAGAGCACCTTGAGGATCTCCACCCGCTGCCGGTCGGCCACGCCGAGCCGTTCGACCAGCACGTCCGGGCGCACCTCGAAACCGGCCTTGGCGGCCAGGTCCAGCACCGCGCGGCGGGCCTTGGCGCCGATGCCGTGCACGCCTTCCGCGCCGAGCACGATGTTCTCCAGCACGGTCAGGTTGTCGGCCAGCATGAAGTGCTGGTGGACCATGCCGATCCCGGCGCGGATCGCCTCGGCCGGCGTGCGCAGCCGGACCTCCGCGCCGCGCACCCGGATCGTGCCGGAGTCCGGGGCCTGCATGCCGTAGAGGATCTTCATCAGCGTCGACTTGCCCGCGCCGTTCTCGCCGCACAGCGCGTGCACCTCGCCCGCGCGCACCGACAGGTTCACGTCGGAGTTGGCGATCACGCCGGGGAAGGTCTTGGTGATGCCGGTCAGCTCGACGGCCGGTGGATCGCCGGATTCCGGCTCGGTGGCGGTTTTCATCGTGCTCCAGGTGACGTCGTCTCGCGGTCGCGAGGCGGACGGACGCTCAACAATGGACGGATTCGGTCCGGTTGGGACGGTCTTGGCGCGAAACCGCCAACCGCCCAGTGCGAACGCGCAGGGCACCCCGCGGACGGGGTGCCCTGCGCCGGGACGTCACGGCTTGTCGGAGACCTTGATGTCGCCGTTGGCGATGGCGGCCTTGTAGGCGTCCACCACCGGGACCAGGTCGTTGACCATCCCGCCGGAGGTGGAGTAGCCGACGCCGTCGATGGCCAGGTCGAACTTCTTCGGCAGCGAGCCCAGGTCGTCGCGGGCCACCGCCGAGATGTAGTCGTAGACCGCCAGGTCGACGCGCTTGAGCATGGACGAGATGATCACGTCCTTGTACTCGGCCACCGTCGGCTGGTTGTACTGGTCGGAGTCCACGCCGATCGCCTTCGCGCCGACCTGCTTGACCGCGGAGAACACGCCCTTCCCGGACGCGCCCGCTGCGTGGTAGACCACGTCCGCACCGGACTCCAGCTGCCCGGTCGCGACCTCGGCGCCCTTGTTCGGGTCCTGGAAGCCGCTGAAGTCACCGGCCGGCGTCAGGTACTTGCTGTCGATCTCGATGTCCGGCGCGGCGGCCTTGGCGCCCGCCTCGAAGCCTGCCTGGAACTTCTGGATCAGCGGCGTCTCCACACCGCCGACGAAACCGACCTGGCAGTTCTTCGACCGGTGCGCGGCGATCACGCCGACCAGGAACGAGCCCTGCTCCTCGGCGAAGACCAGCGAGGTGACGTTGGGCACGCCGTCGACCTGCTCGTCGATGATCGCGAACTTGGTGCCCGGGAACTCCGGCGCGACGACCTTGACCGAGTCGGCGTAGGCGTAGCCGACGGCGATCACCGGGTTGTAGCCCTCGCGCGCCAGCTGCCGCAGGCGGGTCTGCTTGGCGTCCTCCGGCTCACCGGCTCCGGCGTCGAGCTCCTTGACGTCGGTGAAGCCCATCTCCGCCTTGGCCCGGTCCAGCCCGGCCACCGAGGCGTCGTTGAAGGAGGCGTCGCCGCGCCCGCCGATGTCGAAGGCCAGCCCGACCCGCATCTGCTTGGCGTCCGGCGGGGCCTGCGGCTGGGTGGGCTGCACCGGCGGCGCGGTCGCGGTCGGCGGGGCGTTGAGCCGGCAGCCCTGCCCCTCGGCGTTGTTGGTGCCCCCGCCGCCTCCGTCCTTCGCGCAGCCGGCCAGCACCAGCGAGCCGGTGAGCAGCACGGCTACCGCGATGCCCGTTCGTGAACCTCCGGCACCCGAGCGCCTCCAGATCGGCGTCCGCCGCATGCCGTTCCCCTTTCCTGTCGGTCCCGCCGCACCCCCGAACCGCCGTGCCGGGGCACGGCGGTGCCGGACGAACTTCCACCCGAAGGTGTCGTCCTCGGTGAATTGTTCGTCCGGTCCGCGGCGCACGCCATTCGGTGACGTGGCTCTCGAAATTAAGCCTTGACGCTGCTGCTTGAGCATTGCTCGCGTGTCACGAAATGATTTCTACATCGATCAACCGGAGCAGCGGGCTTGTCTGGTCGATCACAGAGAGCACGGGCGAGTAGGCCTGGGCGATTGGTCGGGTCTAGCATCCGATGCGTCAAGGCCCCAGTTCGTGGCCGGTGACGGGCGTGCTGCACCCAATGCCAATTGGGACCAACTGCGACTCGGGGCCGGTCGCTCTTGTTCCCGGACGGGGCCGTCAGTCCACCAGCGAGGTTGGAGGCCTTCCACCATGGCCAGCACCACCGCCTCCGCGGCCGACGCACCGGAGCGCGCCACCGCGCCGCGCGCTAAGGGGCGTTTCTACCGCGGCGATCTGGGCATGTGGTCGTGGGTCGCCCACCGGATCACGGGCGTACTCACCTTCTTCTTCTTGTTCGTGCACGTCCTGGACACCGCCTTGGTGCGGGTGTCGCCGAACGCGTACGACACGGTCATCGAGACCTACAAGCACCCGATCATGATCCTCTTCGAGCTGGGTCTTCTGGCGGCGGTGCTGTTCCACGCGTTCAACGGCATCCGCGTCATGCTGGTCGACTTCTGGTCCAAGGGCACCAAGTACCAGAAGCCGATGCTGTGGACCGTCGTGGTCCTCTGGTTGGTGTTGATCATCCCGGCGGCGATCAGCCTGCTCAGCCGCGCGGTCAACGAATTCCTCGGGGGTTGAGCGCAATGACCGTCACCGACGCACCGCTTTCCGTGGAGAAGCCGCGCTCCCCTTCCCGGCCGGCCGCCCGCCGCAACAACTTCGAGCTCTACAGCTGGTTGTTCATGCGGCTGTCCGGTGTGGTCCTGCTGTTCCTGGTGCTGGGCCACCTGCTGATCATGCTGTTCCTGGACGGCGGCGTGCAGCGGATCAACTTCGCCTTCGTGGCAGGCCGCTGGGCGTCCCCGTTCTGGCAGATGTGGGACCTGACGATGCTCTGGCTGGCCGGCCTGCACGGCGGCAACGGACTGCGCACCATCATCAACGACTACTCGCGCAAGGACGGCACGCGCTTCTGGCTGAAGATGCTGCTGTACGTCTCGGTCTTGCTGACCGTGGGTCTGGGCACCTTCGTCCTGTTCACCTTCGACCCGAACATCGGCTAGCCGCAGACGACCACATCGCGGCGAGGTCGTCGCCTACCCCGGACCTCGCCGCCGCCCGAGGAGGCGACCATGCAATTCCACAAGTACGACGTGGTCATCGTCGGCGCTGGGGGCGCCGGGATGCGCGCCGCGATCGAATCCGGGCAGCGCGCCCGCACCGCCGTGCTGACCAAGCTCTACCCCACCCGTTCGCACACCGGTGCCGCCCAGGGCGGCATGTGCGCGGCGTTGGCCAACGTCGAAGAGGACAACTGGGAGTGGCACACCTTCGACACGATCAAGGGCGGTGACTACCTGGTCGACCAGGACGCCGCCGAGATCATGGCGAAGGAGGCCATCGACGCGGTCCTGGACCTGGAGAAGATGGGGCTGCCGTTCAACCGGACGCCCGAGGGCAAGATCGACCAGCGCCGGTTCGGCGGCCACACCCGCGACCACGGCAAGGCGCCGGTGCGCCGCGCCTGCTACGCCGCGGACCGCACCGGCCACATGATCCTGCAGACGCTGTACCAGAACTGCGTCAAGCACGGCGTGGAGTTCTACAACGAGTTCTACGTCCTGGACATCATGCTCAGCGACGGCCCCGACGGGCAGCAGGTCTGCAGCGGCGCCATCGCCTACGAGCTGGCCACCGGCGAGATCCACGTCTTCCAGGCCAAGGCGGTCATCTTCGCGACCGGCGGTTTCGGCAAGGTCTTCAAGACCACGTCGAACGCGCACACCCTGACCGGCGACGGGATGGGCATCATCTACCGCAAGGGCCTGCCGCTGGAGGACATGGAGTTCTACCAGTTCCACCCGACCGGTCTGGCCGGCCTCGGCATCCTGATCACCGAGGGCGTCCGGGGCGAGGGCGGCATCCTGCGCAACGCCGACGGCGAGCGGTTCATGGAGCGCTACGCCCCCACCATCAAGGACCTCGCGCCGCGCGACATCGTCGCCCGGTCGATGGCCCTGGAGGTGCTGGAGGGCCGCGGCGCCGGCCCGAACAAGGACTACGTGCTGCTCGACGTCACCCACCTCGGTGAAGAGCTGCTCGAGGCGAAGCTGCCGGACATCATGGAGTTCTCCCGCACCTACCTGGGCGTGGAGCCGACCGAGGAGCCGGTGCCGGTCTACCCGACCGCGCACTACGCGATGGGCGGCATCCCGACCAACGTGGAGGGCGAGGTCCTGCGGGACAACGAGAACGTCATCCCCGGCCTCTACGCCGCCGGTGAGTGCGCCTGCGTCTCGGTGCACGGCTCGAACCGCCTGGGCACCAACTCGCTGCTGGACATCAACGTGTTCGGCCGCCGCTCCGGCATCGCCGCCGCGGAGTACGCGCTCAACCACGACCACGTCGAGATGCCGGAGAACCCGACCAAGCTCGTGGAGGGCATGGTCGACCACCTGCGCACCGCGCACGGCGGCGAGCGGGTCGCCACGATCCGCACCGAGCTGCAGCAGACGATGGACGCCAACGCCTCGGTGTACCGCACCGAGGAGACGCTGAAGACGGCGCTGTCGGACGTGCAGGCGCTCAAGGAGCGCTACGGCCGCATCTCCGTGCACGACAAGGGCAAGCGGTACAACTCCGACCTGCTCGAGGCCATCGAGCTGGGCTTCCTGCTCGACCTGGCCGAGGCGCTGGTCAACGCCGCGCTGGCCCGCAAGGAGTCCCGCGGCGGGCACGCCCGCGAGGACTACACCGCCCGCGACGACGTCAACTTCATGCGGCACAGCATGCAGTACAAGGTGCTGCCGGAGGAGGAGGACCCGGACGCCCCGCTGGGGCTGACCGGTTTCCAGGCCGACATCCGGCTGGACTACAAGCCCGTCGTCGTCACCCGGTACCAGCCGATGGAGCGTAAGTACTGATGACCGCCGCCACCACGTCCCCCGAGAAGAACCAGATCCCGGACGACGCACCGCCGATCCCCGACGACGCCACGATGGTGACCGTCAAGATCCTGCGGTACAACCCGGAGACAGACGAGGACCTGCACTGGGAGTCCTACCGGATCCCGGCGCTGCCGTCCGACCGCGTGCTGAACCTGCTGCACTACATCAAGTGGTACATCGACGGTTCGCTGTCCTTCCGCCGGTCCTGCGCGCACGGCGTGTGCGGGTCCGACGCGATGCGGATCAACGGCGTCAACCGGCTGGCCTGCAAGGTGCTGATGAAGGACCTGCTGGCCAAGGGCGGCGAGACCACCCTGACCATCGAGCCGATCAAGGGCCTCCCGGTGGAGAAGGACCTGATCGTCGACATGGAGCCGTTCTTCGAGGCCTACCGGACGATCAAGCCGTACCTGATCACCTCCGGCAACGAGCCGACCCGCGAGCGGATCCAGTCGGTGGCCGAGCGCGCCCGCTTCGACGACACCACCAAGTGCATCCTGTGCGCGGCGTGCACCACGTCGTGCCCGGTGTACTGGTCGGACGGGAACTACTTCGGCCCGGCGGCGATCGTCAACGCCCACCGCTTCATCTTCGACAGCCGTGACGAGGGTGCCGAGGAGCGCCTGGACATCCTCAACGACGTCGACGGCGTGTGGCGCTGCCGCACGACCTTCAACTGCACGGACGCCTGCCCCCGTGGCATCCAGGTCACGAAGGCGATCCAGGAGGTCAAGCGAGCCCTGATGTTCCGCCGCCGCTGAGGCACCGGACACGTCTGAACCGGCGCTCACCCCTCGGGGTGGGCGCCGGTTCCGCTTTCCGGGGCGGTCAGCTCTTGCGGGTGGCGCGGAAGGCTCGCCAGCCGATGATGCCGATGATCGTGCCCAGGACCAGGGAGACCACCGCGATCACCAGGTGCACGATCAGGTAGCTCGTCGGGGAGCCGTCGGCCCAGGAGCGGTCGCTGTTCCAGATGTTGCGCGCGAAGTTCGGCCACAGCAGGTAGGACCACACGCCGAAGGCCAGCAGGAACAGCGCAACACGTCGGGAAATCGTCACGGGGCCAGTATCCGCTGTAAGCCGCCTCACCCACCTGTCCGGGTGGACGTTGCCGACACGCGGGCTCGGTGGATTGGCTAGCCTGCTGCGTGTGCCTCGACGTGCCCGCGGTCCGGTATTCCTGCTTCGCACCAAGGTCGCGCTCTGCGCTCTCGGCGTGGCGCTCCCGCTCCTGAGCGGCACCGCGCACGCCGAGGACTGCTACATCGCCGTGCCCCCGCCGCCGGTGGACACCTCCGAGGTGCCGTTACCCGGCCAGCCCGTCCCGGAGCCCGTGCCGGTGCCTGAAACGCCCGTCGGCGGCGAGCAGCTGGGCGGGTGCGGGCCCGCCTTCCCGGTCTACGCTCCCGCGCCGCCGGCCGAGATCAGCGCGGCCAGCTGGCTGGTCGCCGATCTGGACACCGGTGCGGTGCTGGCCGCGCACGAGCCGCACGCCCGGCACCGCCCGGCGTCCACCATCAAGGTGCTGACCGCCCTCGTCGCGCTCCGCGATCTCCAGCTCGACGACACGCTCGTGGCCACCCAGGAGGACGCCAACCAGGAGGGCAGCCGGGTCGGGCTCGCTCCCGGCGCCACCTACACCGTCCGGGAGGTGCTGACCGGGCTGATCCTGCGGTCCGGCAACGACGCCGCGCACGCGCTGGCGATGAAGCTGGGCGGCGTCGAGGCCACCGTCGACAAGATGAACGCGCTGGCGAAGTCGCTCGGCGCGCTGGACACCCGCGCGGCGACACCGTCCGGTTTGGACGGCCCGGGGATGAGCACCTCCGCCTACGACCTGGCGGTCATCTTCCGGGTGGCCATGCAGAACCCGGCGTTCGCCGAGATCGTGAGCACGCACCAGGCCTTCCTGCCCGGCGCACCGGGCGGTCCACCGCTGGAGGTCTGGAGCGACAACCAGGTCCTGCGGGCCTACCCGGGCGGGCTGGGCGGCAAGACCGGGTTCACCGACGACGCCCGGCACACCTACATCGGCGCGGCCGACCGCGGCGGGCGGCGGCTGGTGGCGGTGCTGATGCGCGGCGAGAACCAGCCGGTTCGGCTGTCCGCGCAGACCATGCGGCTGCTGGACTACGGCTTCGAGCTCAACGGCGCCCCGGTCGGCGAACTGGTCACCGCTTCCCCGGCGCCGATCGCCGATGTCCAGCCGGTGGACCAGTCGGTGCAGGCGCAGTCGGAGGACCCCATGTTCGGCACGGTCGGCGGTCCGCTCGCGCTGCTGGCGGCGGCTGCTGCCGCCGTGGTCGCCGCGATCGCGGTGCAGCGGCGCCGGGCCGCACTCGCCCGCCGTCGGCGCAGCGGCGGCGACGACCACCCCTGATCCGAGCGCACTACCGGGCGGCCACCGGCCGTGGTTCAATTAGTTAACGGTCTCGTATCGTTAACTAATTGGAGCGGTGATGGGCGTTCTCGTGGTGGGAGCCGGCCCGACCGGCTTGGCGCTGGCGTGCGGATTGCGCGCGCACGGCGTGCCGGTTCGCGTCATCGATCGGGCCGCGGGCCCGGCGACGACGTCGCGGGCGAACATCCTGCACGCGCGCGGCGTCGAGGTGCTCAACCGGCTGGGCGCGCTCGGCGACCTGCCGGATCGCGCCCAGCACGCCATCCGGATCACCCTGCACGCCGCCGACAAACCGCTGGCCACCATCAGCTTCGGCGAGATCGAGGGCGACCAGCTCTCCGCGCTGCTGGTGTCGCAGGCCGAGGTGGAGGCCGCGCTGCGCGGGCGGTTGACCGAGCTCGGCGGCGCGGTCGAGTGGGATCGCGAGCTCACCGACCTGGTGCAGGACGCCGACGGCGTGACCGCCACGATCTCCGGCCAGACATCGCGCGCGGACTACGCGGTGGGCTGCGACGGCGCGCACAGCGCGGTCCGCAGGCTCACCGGCATCGGCTTCCCCGGCGCACAGCTGGTGGACCAGTGGCTGCTCGCCGACGTCGACACCGACTGGGACCTGGACCGGCTCGGCTCCTCGGGCTGGTTCGCCCGGGACGGGCTGTTCCTCGCGATGCCGATGCGCAGCGAGACCGACGACCGGTGGCGGGTGATGGCCGACGTCGAGCACGCGGAGGACGACGTCCTGGCGCAGCTGCGGCGCCTGCTCCCCGAGCGCACCGGCCGCACCGACGCACGACTGCGCGAGGCCACCTGGACCTCGGCGTTCCGCATCCACCGCAGGCTCGCCGACAGCTACCGCGCCGGGCGGGTCCTGCTGGCCGGGGACGCCGCGCACATCCACAGCCCGTTCGGCGGTCAGGGCATGAACACCGGCATCGGCGACGCCGAGAACCTGGCGTGGAAGCTGGCGCTGGTGGTGCGGGGTCGAGCCGGGAGCGCGCTGCTGGACACCTACCAGGCCGAACGGCGACCGCTGGCCGAGGACGTCCTGCGCGGCACCACGGCGAACACCAAGATCATGCTGGCCAACGGGATCGCCGGCCGGGCGGTGCGCAACCTGTTCACCCGGGTGGCCAACCTCGGCGCCGTCCAGCGGCGCGGCACCTGGCTGGCATCGCAGCTGTGGGTGAACTACCGCAACGGCCCGCTCGGCTCCCGCCGCGGCCCGCGGCCCCGGCCCGGCGACCGGGTGCCGGACCTGGTGTGCCAGGACGCCGACGGCCGCCCGACGCGGTTGCACACCGAGCTCCGCGGCCGCTGGGCGGTGCTTTCCGGCCGGCGGCCCGAAACCCCGCTCGGAGATGCCGCCGTGCACCTCGTGCCGGAAGATCACCGGGACGAGATCTGGCTGATACGCCCGGACGCCCATCTGGCCTGGCGCGGAACCAGCGCGGCCGACCTCACCCACTGGCTCCGAACAACCCTGCTGCTGACCGGGAGGACCTCATGAGCAGCCCGCGTCAGCCCGAGCCCCGGGGCCGAACCGGATCGACCACGAATCGCGCGGAGGCAGGACCGGCCCGCGGGCGGCCGCGCAATCCGGAAGCGGACCGGGCGATCCTCCGGGCCGCGCTGGAGGTGTTCATCGAGGGCGGCGTCGAGGGCGCCAGCATCGAGCAGATCGCCAAGCGCGCCGGCGTCGGCAAGCTGACCGTGTACCGGCGGTGGGACTCCAAGGAAGCGGTGCTGGCCGCCGCGATCGAGGCCGCCCGGGACGGAATCCCCGAAGCACCGGCGGATTTCGCCGATCTGCCGGTGACGACGCTGGTCCGGAAGCTGCTGCCGGGCCTCGCCGAGGCGATCGCCGAACCGCGGCTGCGCGCGATGATCGCCCGCATCTTCGGGGCGAGCGTCAGCCACCCGGAGCTGATGGCGACCTACTGGGAGAACTACGTCGTGCCCCGGCGGCGGAACACCCGGGCGCTGCTGGAGCGCGCGCAGGCCGAGGGAACGATCGCGGTCGATGCCGACCTGGACGTGCTGATCGACATGATGGTCGGTGCCGTGCTCTTCCGGATGGTGCAGCCCGAACCGCTCGACGTCGCCGGGGCCACCGCCTACCTGGAGTCGGTGTACCGGCAGGCCGGGCTGCTCGAACTGCCGTGAGCGTTTTGGGGCGCTATGGCACCCCGAAACGCTCACGGTCCTCGAACCGTCAGCGGCGTCGGCGCAGCGACCAGCCGGCGACCGCTCCCAGGCTGACCAGGCTCGCCGTGGCCCGTGCGCCGACGCCTCGGCGGACCTGGACCACCGGGCGGATGATCGCCGGGCCCGGCGGGGGCGTCGGCACGGTCTCCATGTTCTCCGGGGCCGACGCCGTCCAGGCCGTGACGAACAGGATGAACCGCGAGGTCAGGTTCGCGAAGACCAGCAGACCGAGGATCGGGCCGAACGCCGCTCCGGCCGGCGAGCTGGTCACGCTGTTCAGGTAGATCACCGCGACCTGCTTGAGGATCTCGAAACCGATCGCGGCGAACAGCGCGCCCCACACCGCCGTGCGCAGCGTGACCGGCTTGCGCGGCAGCCTCGCCAGCACCCACAGGAACACCAGCCAGCTCGCCGTCAGCGACAGCACGGTGGTCAGCGCCCGGAGCGAGTACACCGCCGCCGTGGTGTGCTGGATCCCGACCAGCTCGAACAGCCGCAGCCCGACGCCGCCGAGCGCGCTGATCCCGAACGAGAGCGCCATCGCCGCGCCGAGGCCGATCAGGGACAGCAGGTCGGAGACCATCCGGCGCAGCATCGGCTGCTGGTCCGGGACCTGGGTCCACTGCGCGGTCAGCGCCTCGCGCAGGTTCGTCATCCAGCCCAGGCCGGAGTACAGCGCGGTGAGCAGACCGATCACCCCGACCGCGCCCGCCTGCCGGATCGCCTGGTCGACGACGCCGGTCAGCATCTGGCTCATCGCCGGGCTGGGCACCGCCGAGGTGATCGAGTCCTGCAGCCGCCCGAGCAGCTCGGGGTTGCCGGCCAGCACGAAACCGGCGACCGCGAAGGCGATCATCAGCAGCGGGACCAGCGCGAGCACGCTGAAGTAGGTGATCGCCGCGGCGTAGTAGTCGCCGTACTGCTTCTGGTACCGCTCGAACGCGCGGATCAGCCGGTCCAGCCACGGGTGCTTGCGACGCAGCACCGCCATCCGTCCCGGCTTCTCGTCCTGCTGCCCGGCCACGGTGCACCTCCAGCCGCAACGGCTTCCCCCGAACGGCTGCAGGCTACCCGCGGATGATCAGCTCAGCCCATCGGCGGCAGGAAGCCGACCCGATCGAACACGGTGCGCAGCGTCTCGCTCGCCACCTGGCGGGCCCGCTCGGCGCCGCGGTGCAGCACCTTGTCCAGCTCCGCCGGGTCGTCGAGGTAGCCGTGGACCTTCTCCTGGAACGGCGTCGCGAACTCGACCACGACCTCGCCGAGGTCCTTCTTCAGGTCGCCGTAGCCCTTGCCCTCGTAAGCCGCTTCCAGCTCCGGGATGCTGCGGTCGGTCAGCGCCGAGTAGATCACCAGCAGGTTGCTGATGCCGGGCTTGTTGTCCACGTCGTAGCGGATCTCGCGCTCCAGGTCGGTGACCGCGGAGCGGATCTTCTTCGCCGAGCGCTTCGGCGTCTCCATCAGCTCGACCACGCCCGCCGGGACCGACTTGCTCATCTTGGCGGTCGGGTCCTGCAGGTCGTAGATCTTCGCGGTGCCCTTGGGGATGTGCGCGGCCGGGACGGTGAAGGTGGCGCCGTAGCGGGAGTTGAACCGCTGCGCCAGGTTGCGGGTCAGCTCCAGGTGCTGCCGCTGGTCCTCGCCGACCGGGACCGCGTCGGCCTGGTAGAGCAGGATGTCCGCGGCCTGCAGGACCGGGTAGGTGAACAGCCCGACGCTGACGTGCTCGGCCTCCTGCCGCGCGGACTTGTCCTTGAACTGGGTCATCCGGCCGGCCTCGCCGAAGCCGGTCTGGCACTCCAGCACCCAGCTGAGCTGGGCGTGCTCCGGGACGTGGCTCTGCACGAACAGCGTGGAGCGGTCCGGGTCGATGCCGAGGGCGAGCAGCTGGGCGGCGGACAGCCGGGTGCGCTGGCGCAGCTGCGCCGGATCCTGCTCGACGGTGATGGCGTGCAGGTCGACGACGCAGTAGAAGGCGTCGTGCTCGTCCTGCATGGCGACCCACTCCCGCAGGGCGCCCAGGTAGTTGCCGAGGTGGAACGAGTCGGCGGTCGGCTGGATGCCGGACAACACGCGCGGCCGAGCCGCGGACTGGCTGTTCTGAGGTGCGGTGTCGCTGCTCACGCAGCTGATTCTCGCAAGTGCCGCCGCACCCGTCGGAGCGACCTCCGGGTCAGGAGGTCTTGCGCTGGTTCTCGGGCTGGACCTTCTTCTTCCGGAAGGCCCCCGCGACCATGCCGACCACGCCGAGCCCGACCGCGGTGAGGCCGACCGGAGTGGCCAGCGAGTCCAGCGGTCCGCGCACGGTCAGCGCCAGCGGTTCGGCGGTGGCCGCCGTCGCGGTCGTCAGCGACGCCGCTGCGACAGCGGCTCCGAGCGCGGAGACTCGCGTGACCACGCGAGATATTCGGCTACGCACGAGCGCGTCTCCCTAACGACAGTTGACCCGTTCGGGTCAGCATTCGTCCGAGTCTGGTGGCGGACCGTACCGGTCGACCGTTACGCGCGTGGTCGCTTTGCGTGTCCCGACCACGACGGAATGATCATATTTTCCGCCTGGACGCACGCGAATTCGGGTCTGCCCTAGGTAGAACTACGCAGGCCAGCGGCCGGATCAGCCGCTCGACCGGCAACCCGATCCAGTGACGAGTGTGACTTAAGACACACACTTTCGGGTCCGGTGCCGAGTACACGCAACTTCCATTGAAATCTCACGTGAGATTTCAATGGAAGTTGCGTGGTGTTCATGCCGGGCTGACGCCCAGCTGCACCCGGCCCGGACGGCCGTAGGTGGTGGTCCGCTGGCGCGCCGGGCGGCCCGCCCTCGCGGCCAGCTCGTGCAGCTCCTCGACGCTGCGCTCCGAACCGTGCTCGGAGCCCGCCATCCGGCTGATGGTCTCCTCCATCAGGGTGCCGCCGACGTCGTTGGCGCCGCCGTGCAGCACCTCGGTCGTCCCGGTGTCGCCGAGCTTGACCCAGGAGCACTGGACGTTGTCGATGCGGCCGTGCAGCAGCACGCGCGCCATCGCGTGCACCGCGCGGTTGTCCCTGTTCGTGGGACCCGGCCGGGCGAGCCCGGCGAGGTAGATCGGCGCGTTGCGGTGCACGAACGGCAGCGGCACGAACTCGGTGAGCCCCGCGTTGCCGTGCTCGGCGGCGGTGTCCTGCACCCCGGCGAGCGTCCGGAAGTGGCCCAGCCAGTGCTCGGGCGTGTCGACGTGGCCGTACATCATCGTCGACGAGGACGGGATGCCCAGCCGGTGCGCGGTGCTGATGACCTCGACCCACTCGGCGGCGGGCAGCTTGCCCTTGGTCAGCACCCAGCGCACCTCGTCGTCGAGGATCTCCGCCGCGGTGCCCGGGATGCTGCCCAGCCCGGCCTCCTTCAGCTCGGCCAGCCAGTCCGCGATGCTCACCCCGGCCTTGGCCGCGGCGCTGACGATCTCCATCGGGCTGAAGGCGTGCACGTGCATCTCCGGCACCCGCTGCTTGATCGCGCGCACCAGGTCGGCGTAGCCGGACACCGGCAGCCGCGGGTCGATGCCGCCCTGCATGCAGATCTCGGTCGCCCCGGCCCGCCACGCCTCGTCGGCGCGGTCGGCGACCTCCTCCGGCGAGAGCCGGTAGGCGTCCGCGTCGCGCTCGCGCTGCGCGAAGGCGCAGAACCGGCAGCCCACGTAGCAGATGTTGGAGAAGTTGATGTTGCGGTTGACCACGTAGGTGATGTCGTCGCCGACGACCTCCGCGCGCAGCTCGTCGGCGATCCGGGCGAGCTCGTCCAGCGCCGCTCCGTCGCAGGTCAGCAAGGCCATCGCCGCGTCGTGGTGCGCTTGGTCGAGCAGCGCGGCCGGGTCGGAGGCGGCCAGCCGGAGCCCGGCGCGCACGTCGGCGTCGAGGCGCTCCGGGGCAGCGTCTGCGGGCACTTGGGCGCGCAGCTCGTCCCAGTCGCCGTAGACGGTGTCGAAGTCGCCGCGGCGGTCCTCGGTGCGGCCCGTGGTGTCGATGCTTCGGTGCAGGTCGGTGCGGCCGATGGAGTCGAACCCGCCGTCCGGCTCCTGCCACTCGCGGCCGGCGATCTCGGCGTCCGGCCGAGCCAGGCCGTCCGCGGCGGCCAGCGCCGCGACGTGCCCGGCCACCCGCAGGTCCAGCCACTGCGTGCTGTCGCCCGCGAGCCCCGCCCGCACGTAGCGCGGGTAGGCGGTGAGGCGCTCGCGCAGCTCGAAGCCCGCCTCCGCGGTGGTCGCCGCCAGCTCGTCCAGCCGGGGCCAGGGGTGCTCGGGGCTGACGTGGTCCGGGGTCACCGGGGACACCCCGCCCCAGTCGTCGATGCCGGCCCGCAGCATCAGCAGCTGCTGGTCGCCGACCAGGTTCGGCGGCGCTTGGACGCTGACGCCGGAGGGCATCAGCAGCCGCGCGACCGCGACGGTGGCGGCCAGGTCGTGCAGGTCGGCGTCGGGCACGTCGCGCATCGCGGTGTCCGGCTTGGCCCGGAAGTTCTGCACGATGACTTCCTGCAGGTGCCCGTACTGGCGGGCGATGCCGCGCAGCGCGAGCAGCGACTCGGCGCGCTCGGTGCGGTTCTCCCCGATGCCGATGAGGATGCCGCTGGTGAACGGCACCGCGACGCGCCCGGCGTCCTCCAGCGCGCGCAACCGGACCGCGGGTTCCTTGTCCGGGCTGCCGAAGTGCGGTCCGCCCCTGTCCCGCCACAACCGCTCGGCGGTGGTCTCGAGCATCATGCCCATGCTCGCCGCGACCGGCTTCAGCCTGGTCAGCTCCGACCAGGAGAGCACGCCGGGGTTCAGGTGCGGCAGCAGCCCGGTCTCCTCCAGCACCGCGATCGCGCAGGACCGCACGTAGTCCACAGTGGAGGAGTAGCCGCGCGCCTCCAGCCACTCCGCGGCCGCCGACCAGCGCTCCTCCGGCCGGTCGCCCAATGTGAACAGCGCTTCGGTGCAGCCGGCGGCGGCGCCCTGCCGGGCGATCTCCACGACCTCCTCGCGCTCCAGGAACGCCGATTCGACGCGGTGCGGGACGGTGGCGAACGTGCAGTAATGACAGCGGTCGCGGCACAACCGGGTCAGCGGGATGAACACGTTGCGGGCGTGGGTGACGATGCCCGGCCGCCCCTCGGCGACCAGGTGCGCATCCCGCGCGCGGCCCGCGGCGGCCAGCAGTTTCTCCAGGTCATCGCCGCGAGCGTGCAGCAGCACGGCGGCTTCGGCGGCGTCCAGCGAAACACCGTCGGTGGCCCGGCGGAGCGCTCGGCGCATGGCCGATGCGCTCGGGGTTGGTTCCGGCTGGGCGAGTTGCAGATCTACTACCGACACCTGCCGACTCTAAGTCCGATGCACCGGGGAACGCAGCCACCAACGACGTGGCGCACGGCTCACTCTCGGCTAGTGAATTACTCCGTTTCGCCCTACCGGCCATCCCCAAATCAGGCGCAGAATCCGACGAATACCACTGGGTGGATCACACTCTGTCTCCATAGGAGGGACGCGTGTCACGCAAAGGAATGAGGGGGAGAACCGCGCGCATCGCCGGATCGGCCCTCGCACTGGCTCTGCTGGTGCCGGCCGGTGTCATCGGCACCGCCGAACCGGCGCCGGCGAGCACCGCGGCGCCCGCGCACTTCGTCGTGCTCGGACCGACCGGGGACGGCCTGAAGCTGACCGAGGACTCGGTCCGCGCCGTCGGCGGCACCGTGGTGCAGAGCTGGCCGCAGATCGGCGTCGTCGTGGCGACCTCCACCGATCCCGGCTTCGCCGACCAGGTGCGCAGCCAGCCCGCGGTCGAGCAGGCGGGCAACACCCGCAACCTCGCCGAGCAGCTCCCGCCCGCGCAGTCGACGCGGCTGGAGACGCTGGAGGGCACCGTCAACGCCGCCGCGTTCGCCGCGCAGGCCGCCGGGCAGGAGCCGCTGGAGCCCGAGCAGTGGGACATGCGGCAGATCAAGGCCGACCAGGCCCACCAGATCTCCCAGGGCAGCAAGGACATCACCGTCGGCGTGCTGGACTTCGGCATCGACCCGACGCACCCGGACCTCGCCCCGAACCTGGACGTCTCCAAGTCGGTGAGCTGCGTCAACCAGGGCGTCCCGGACACCCGGCAGGAGTCCTGGCAGCCGCAGGACCCGACGCAGGACCACGGCACGCACGTGGCGGGCACCATCGCCGCGGCGCGCAACGGCGTCGGCATCACCGGTGTCGCCCCGGAGGTCAACCTGGCCTCGGTGCGGCTCATCGACGACGACGGGTTCATCTACCCCGAGTACGCGATCTGCGGTTTCATCTGGGCCGCTGAGCAGGGCATCGACGTCACCAACAACTCCTACTTCGTCGACCCGTGGTACCTGTGGTGCGACAGCGACCCGGACCAGCGGGCCGCGGCGGAGGCGGTGCGCCGCGCCGTCGACTACGCCAACAGCAAGGACGTCCTGACCGTGACGTCGGCGGGCAACAGCAACTGGGACCTGTCCAAGCCGATCCGCGACACCAACAGCCCGAACAACGGCGGCCCGACGCAGGACCGCCAGACCGGGCACGACTGCCGCATCCTGCCGGGCGAGCTGCCGGGCGTGGTCTCGGTGTCCGCGGTGGGCGTCGACGCGGTGAAGTCGTACTACTCCAACTACGGCATGGGTTCCATCACGGTGACCGCCCCGGGCGGTGACAAGAACCAGATCCCGGACACCCCGTCGAAGAACGGCCGGGTGCTGTCCTCGGTGCCCGGCGGTGGCTGGGGCTGGATGCAGGGCACCTCGATGGCGGGCCCGCACGCGGCCGGTGTGGCCGCGCTGCTGCGCAGCGCCCACCCGGAGTGGAGCAGCCAGCAGGTGATCGGCGCGCTGGCCAACCAGGCGGACGCGCTGGAGTGCCCGCAGAACTACGACCCGGACGGCGACGGCAAGCCGGACGCGGTCTGCACCGGTGGCAAGAGCGGAGCGGGCTTCTACGGCGCCGGGCTGATCGACGCCCTGGACGCCGTCCGCTGATCCGAGTCCCCTCGAACAGGTGATGCCGGAGGGCATCTCCGACCGGTTCCGGCCGGGCGGAGGTGCCCTCCGCGCTTTTCGCCAGGTTGCCCGGGAGAAGCCGGGGACGGACGCTCGACCGGAGCGCGGAACCGGTGGGAGCGAGGTCGTCGTGGGGGATTCGGAGCGGTTCGTGATCGTGGGCGCCGGGATGGCCGGTGCCAAGGGTGCCGAGGCGTTGCGGGCGCTGGGGTTCGACGGGCGGATCGCGCTGCTCGGCGACGAACCGCACCGGCCCTACGAACGGCCGCCGCTGTCCAAGGACTACCTGCTGGGCAACACCGGATTCGACGCGGCCTACGTGCACGACGAGGGCTGGTACGCCGACAACCGGGTGGACCTCCAGCTCCAGGTGTCGGTGCGGCGGATCGACCGGTCGCTGCGGCAGGTCGAGCTCGCCGACGGCGCCCGGATCGACTTCGACAAGCTGATGATCACCACCGGAGCGCACCCGCGGTCGCTGCCGGTGCCCGGCATCGAAGCCGAGGGCGTGCTGCACCTGCGGCGCGTCGAGGACTCCGACCGGATCAAGCAGGCCCTCGCCGAGGTCGACCGGCTCGTCGTGGTCGGCGCGGGCTGGATCGGCCTGGAGGTCGCGGCCGCGGCCCGCACCGCCGGGGTGGCCGTCACGGTCGTCGAGACGGCCGAACTGCCGCTGCTGCGCGTGCTCGGCCCCGAGGTCGCGCAGGTGTTCGCCGACCTGCACCGGGCGCACGGCGTGGAGTTCCGGTTCGGCACCGCGGTCGACGAGATCCGCACCAGCGGCGGCCGCACGACCGGCGTCCGGCTGACCGACGGCGCCGAGGTCCCGGCAGCGGCGGTGCTGGTCGCGGTGGGCGTGGAGCCGGACGTCGAGCTCGCCCAGCAGGCCGGTCTCCGGGTACAGAACGGAATCCTGGTGGACGCCTCGCTGCGCACCCCGGACCCGAACATCGTGGCGGCGGGTGACGTGGCCAACGCCTTCAACCCGCTGCTGGGCAAGCAGATCCGCGTCGAGCACTGGGCGAACGCGCTGAACCAGCCGGCGACCGCGGCGGCCGCGATGCTGGGCCGCGACGCGGAGTACTCGGAGCTCCCCTACTTCTTCACCGACCAGTACGCCCCCGATGCGGGTGGGATCGGCATGGAGTTCCTCGGCCACGTCGAGCCGGGCGGCTACGAGCAGGTGGTCTTCCGCGGCGACGTGGCGGCACGCGAGTTCATCGCCTTCTGGCTGAACGGCGGCCGGGTCGTGGCCGGGATGAACGTGAACGTCTGGGACGTCCAGGACCAGCTGAGAACCCTGATCACCTCGGGCACCACGGTCGACACGGCAGCCCTCGCCGACCCGGGCACCCCGCTCAACGACCTCATCGCCCGCTGACCCTGGAACCGCCCGAGCAACTGCCCGTCGCCGGCCGGGAGGATTCCCGTCAGCCGTGTCCGGCGATGGCTGGGCGCTGCACTCCTGGGCCCAGGTGTGCCGACTGGTCGCCCCGACACCTCGACGCGCAGCCGTCGGTGGACGCGTTCGAGGTGGGGATCGCCGCGACGAACCACCTGCTTCGAGCGCGAAACCTGTTGCAGGCAGGCGAGACCGCACCGAATGCCCGAAGGTGCCGAACCTTTGAATCAGGTTCCGAGCGAGCGGGTCACGAAGGTTTCGATCAGGGCGTCCTCGTCGTAGCCGGAGAGGACTTCGGGGACCGTCAGGTGCTCCAGGATCAGGCCGGACATCGCGTAGTAGAGCAGCACCGTGGTCATCTCGTCGCCGGGCATGCCGGACTCGCGGTGGCCCTCGACGTTGAGGCTCAGGTTCTCGCGCAGGGTTTTCGTCAGCGCCGCTTGGAGTTCCGGTCGGCGGGTGGCCTCCAGGCGGAGCTCCAGCAGTGCCAGCCAGCCGGTGCGGTCCTCGGAGATGAGGCGGTAGAGCGCGCGCATCAGCTCGGTGAGGAGTTCGCGCGACGGCGGCAGCTGCGCCGCCGCCGGCTCCGCCGGGTCGAGCGCCAGCTTCCGGTGGATGTGCGCGCCGACCTGGTTGAGCAGGTCGTCCCGGTTGGCGAAGTAGTTCGACGCGGTGCCCTTCGGCACGCCCGCTTCGGCATCCACCGCGCGGAAGGTCAGACCGCGCGCGCCGTCCCGCGCCAGCACCTCGATCGCCGCGTCGACCAGCGCGATCCGCCGTTCGGTGTTCTGGACCATGACTCCTCCGAAAATGCCGCTTGACAACCACTACATCCAGAGTACTACATTTGAAGCACTACAGCCACAGTGGTTCGCCGGAGGAATCCATGCGGAAGCTCACCTACCTGATCGCCTCGACCATCGACGGCTTCATCACCGGACCGGCCGGGGACAACCCGGACTTCTTCCTGATCGAGGGCGACCACGCCCGACCGACCCGCGAGGAGTACCCGGAGATCATGCCGACGCACTTCCGCCCGCTGCTCGGTCTCGAAGGCGTGCCGAACAAGCACTTCGACACCGTCCTGCAGGGACGCGGCACCTGGGAGATGGGCGTGGGCGACGGCATGACGAACGCCTACCAGCACCTGCGCAACATCGTGTTCACCCGCACCGTCGACGAAAGCACCGATCCCACGGTGGAATTCGTCGCCACCGACCCGCTGGAGAAGGTGCGCGAGCTCAAGCGGGAAGCCGGCATGGGCATCTGGCTCTGCGGCGGCGGGAAGCTCGCGGCAGCCCTGCGCCCGGAGATCGACGAGCTGGTCATCAAGCTCCACCCGATCGTCGCCGGTGCCGGAATCCCGTTGTTCGACGGCGAATTCAGCCCCGAGCAGTTCGACCTGGCCGACACCCGGGTCTTCGGCAACGGCGTCATCTACCTGACCTACACCAAGCGCTGAACGGAGACGACCTTGCGAAAGCTCACCTACCTGGCCGCGGCGACCATCGACGGCTTCATCGCCTCGCCCGACCGCTCGGACCAGAGCAGCAACGGGCTCATGACGCCCACCCCGGAATACCTGCCGCACATGCTCGCCGCGTTCCCGGAGATCGTGCCGACCCACGCGCGCGAGGCCCTCGGCATCGCCGAGGCCGAGCACCGGCACTTCGACACCGTCGTCGAAGGGCGGAGGTCCTACGAGGTCGGGTTGCGGGCGGGCATCACCAACGCCTACGCGCACCTGGAGCACTACGTGTTCTCGCGAACGCTGACGGAGAGCCCGGATCCTGGAGTCCAACTGGTCGCGACGGACCCGGTCGAGAAGATCCGCGAGCTCAAGGCCCGGCCGGGCAAGAAGATCTGGCTGGTCGGCGGCGCGAAGCTGGCGGCAGCCCTGCGCCCGGAGATCGACGAGCTGATCATCAAGCTCAACCCGGTCGTCGCCGGCGCCGGCATTGCCCTGTTCGACGGAGAATTCAGCCCCGAGCAGTTCGACCTGACCAGCGCCGAACGCATCCCCGGCGGAGTCGTCCACCTGACCTACGCCAAGCGCTGACAGCTCCGCCTACGCTGACAGCAACCGCCGCAGAGCCGCGGTCAGTCCTGGCAACCTCTCGGTGATCCAAGTCGAATACTTGCCGCACATGCTCGCCGCGTTCCCGGAGACCGTGCCGACCAACGCGCGCGAGACCTCGACGCCGGGGTGATCCGCCGCACATCGCAGAGACTTCGACATTGCTCGAAGTTGCACGCTCATGGCCATGAGCATTCCGAACCCCGTCGTCGAGGACACCGCCACCGATCACGAACCGGACGTGGCCGCGATCGAGCAGGTGATCGCCGATACCGAAACCGCCTTCAACACCAACGATCCCGACCTCCTGACCGCGCACTTCACGCGCAACGCCACGGTCGTCAACGCCATGGGCGTGCAGATCTCCGGCTGGGACGCGCTGCTGGAGTCCAACCGCAAGGGCCTGGCCGGGTTCCTCCGCGAGGAGTACGCGAAGTACGAGCTCAGCGACATCACGTTCCTGCGCCCGGACGTCGCCATCGCGCACAAGCACGCCCGGGCCACCACGGCCGACGGCGAGCTCATCGACGTCGATCCCGCGATGATCGCCCTCTACGTCCTGGTGAAAGAACAGGGCCGCTGGTGGGTGGCAGCCCGCCAGAACACCCTCACCCGCTCCTGAACCGGCCCAGCTCGACAGCGGATCTCAGCATCCGCCGTCGAGCGAAGGGCGCACCGCGATCAGAGCTGGTAGGTCACGGTGACCGGGGCGTGGTCGGACCAGCGCTGGTCGTAGGTCGCGGCGCGCTCCACCACCGCCTCGGTCGCGCACCGCAGCAGGCCCTCGGTGGCCACGTGGAGGTCGATGCGCCAGCCGGAGTCGTTGTCGAAGGCCTTGCCGCGGTAGGACCACCACGAGTACGGGCCGGGGCCCTCCGGGTGCAGGTGGCGGACCACGTCGGTGTAGCCGCTCTCGTACAGGTCGGTCAACCAGGCGCGCTCCTCCGGGAGGAAGCCCGCTTCCTTCCGGTTGGCCTTCCAGTTCTTCAGGTCGATCTCCTGGTGCGCGATGTTCCAGTCACCGCACACCAGCACCTCGCGACCGCCGGCGGCGGCGCGCTCGCGGAGTCCGTCCAGGTACTGGCGGAACTCCTTCATGAAGCGCTCCTTCTCGTCCTGCCGCTCGGTGCCGACCTCGCCGCTGGGCAGGTACAGGCTGCCGATCACCAGACCCGGCAGGTCGATCTCGGCGTACCGGCCGCTCTCGTCGAACTCCGCCGAGCCGAAACCGATGCGCACCGCCTCGGGCTCGGCCCGGCTGTAGATCGCCACCCCGGCACGGCCCTTCGCGGAGCTCGGCGCGAGCAGCGCGTGCCAGCCCTCGGGTTCTCGGACGGCGGAGGTGAGCTGGTCGGGCTCCGCGCGCGTCTCCTGCATGCAGATGACATCGGCGCCGGTGGCAGCCAGCCACTCCACGAAACCCTTCTTGGCGGCCGCGCGCAGGCCGTTGACGTTCACGCTCGACACAGTCAGCACGCCCGCGAGGGTAACCACCGGCCCCGACGATCCACGCACGCGGTCACCACCCGCCCGGATGATCTTTTCCGAGGTAGCGGGCGCCTCCGGTCGGGTCGCCCTCCGCCGCTCACCTGATCGGGCGGCCGCGACGGCGGTCCCGGCGGCGGTTCGGCCTCGGTGCCGCCGGGCGCTGCCAGAGCCACATGCACACCCGGGCGCCGCCGAGGCTGGAGCGGTCCACCGCGAGGCGGCCACCGGTGGACTCCGCGACCCGGCGGGCGATGTCCAGGCCCAGGCCGGTCGATCCGGCGCTGCTGCGACCGCGTTCCACGGCCTCGGAGAGCTCCGCCACTCCCGGCCCCGCGTCCTCCACGATCACGCCGACCACACCGTCGTTGCGCTGCAACGACACCACGAACTCGGTGCGCTCCGGAGTGTGCCGGAAGACGTTGCCCACCACCGCGTCCACCGACGCAGCCAGTTCCGCGGCGGGCACCGGGACGATGACCGATCCGTCCGCGCCGCGCAGGCTCCACGGCCGCTGCTGGTCCTCGGCCAGCGCCGACCAGAATTCGAGCCGCTCGCGCAGCAGCGCCGCCACGTCGCAGTCGGCGTCCTCGCGCGGACCGGCCCGGCGGGCGCTGGTGATCACCAGGTCCACCTCGCGCTCCAGGCGGTCGATGGCGATCCTGGTCTGCTCGGCGGCCTGGTCGTCGCCGAGGGCTTCGGCGTTGAGGCGCAACGCGGTCAGCGGGGTGCGCAGGCGGTGCGAGAGATCCGCCGCCATCTCCCGCTCGGCGGCCAGCAGCTGGCGCACCCGGTCGGCCATGGTGTTGAACGCCCGACCCGCGGCCACCAGTTCCGGCGGGCCGCTGGGATCCACCCGGACGGCGAGGTCTCCCGCGCCCAGCGCCGACGATGCCTCGGCCAGCCGGATCGTCGCGCGCACCGTCTGCGCCGCCAACCGGTCGGCGACCAGGAGAGAGCCGATGACCAGCAGCAACCCGACCGCGCCCAGCACCATCCAGGACCGCCACACGCCGCGGACCTGGTCGGCCTCCGCGACGAAGACCTCGACCACCGCCGTGCGCCCGCCGTCCAGCGCGATCGGCTGCACGAAAGCCGCGCCGCCCGGCACCTCGACGGTCACGGCCCGCGCGTGGGCCCGCGCCAGCTCGGCCGCGCTCACCCTGGTCGTGCCGACGACCTCGCCGCCGGGCAGGTGCACCGCGAGCCGGTTCAGCTGACCGGCCCGGGTGCTGGCCACCGCCTTGCCGACCAGTCCGCGGTCGTCCGTGGTGGCCAGCACCGGCGCGAGCGCGACGGCCTGCCGCTCGGCGTCGGACATCGCCTGGTCCCGGGCCATCTCGCGGATCATCAGGCCGAGCGGGATGAGGAACGCCAGCGCGACCATCGAGGTCACCGCCAGCGCGACCAGCACGACGGTGCGCCTCATTCCGGTTCCACGAGCTTGACCCCGACGCCGCGCACGGTGTGCAGGTAGCGCGGTTCGGCGGCGCTCTCCCCCAGCTTGCGGCGCAGCCAGGACAGGTGGACGTCGATGGTCTGGTCGTCGCCGTAGGACTGCCGCCACACCTGGGACAGCAGCTCGCGGCGCGGCACCACCCGCCCCGGCCGCGAAGCCAGGTAGCTGAGCAGGTCGAACTCGCGACGGGTCAGCTCCAGCTCGTCGCCGTCGAGCACCGCCACCCGGCTCTCGACGTCGATGCGCAGCCCGCCGACGGTGATCAGCTGCGTCGGCTGCGCACCGCGAGCGCGGCGCAGGACGGCTTCGATGCGGGCGTTGAGGTGTTCGCTGGAGAACGGCTTGACGAGGTAGTCGTCCGCGCCGGCGCGCAGCAGGCGGACGATCTCGGCCTCGTCGTCGCGGGCGGTCGCGACGATGGTCGGCACGTCGGAGACGCCGCGGATCATCTTGAGGGTCTCGCCGCCGTCGAGGTCCGGGAGCCCCAGGTCGAGGATGATGACGTCGGGCGGGTGCTCGGAGACCTCCCGCAACGAGTCGAGCGCGGTTCCGACGCTGCGGACCACCCAGTCGCGCGCGGTCAGGTCGCGGATCAACGCAGCGCGCACCACCGGATCGTCCTCGACAACCAGCACCACAGCCATGGCGGGCACCATAACGGGACGGTGGTACCGGTTCGTGCTTCGGTGAACCTCGCCACGTCACCGGCCGGGCCGGGTGGTTGCGCGAAGTCGGTGCGACCGTGGAAGATTGCGCTCCCGTGCGAATCCATCGAGCCTTCACCTACGCCGGCGTGTGGTTGGTGGCGACCACCGCCGCCGTCACGGTGACCTGGCTCGGCGTCCGGGACATCATCCAGGACACGGTGTTCGACCAGCCGGCACCGCCGAAGGCGGCCCGTCCCGTCGTCGCACCACCACCGCCGCCGAGCACGCCGCTCCCGGCCCCCAGCAGCACCTCGACGCCCGAACCCCCGCCTCCGACCACAGTGGACACCCAAGTCCCCGAGCCGCCGCCGGAGAGCGAAACCGCCGCTGACGTGCGCACCTTCGAGGTGGACGGCGGCACGGTCGTGCTCTCGGTGCGCCCGGAACGCGCGACGCTGATCTCGGCCACGCCGCGCCCCGGCTACACGGTTCAGACCTGGGAGCACCCGGACGGCTGGCTGCGCGTGGAGTTCAGCACCGAAGACGACGCCTCCACGCTGATCGCCACCTGGCACGCGGGCCCGACCTCGGTCGAAACCTTCGAGCACTAGCTCACGCCAGAGCCACTTCCCGCAGCGGCGAGCCGCCGTCGATCAGGAGCCGCCCGCCCGGCACGAGCGCTTCCCGGATCCGCCGACGCGCCGCGACACCGGCCTCCGGGTGGCGGCCGTCGAACGCGCCCACCCGGACGGCGAACGCCAGGTCGTAGGCGAATTCGCCGGGCAGCAGGGTGAATTCCTCCGCCGCCACCTGCCGGACACCGAGACGTCCGCCCGCGATCGCCGGAGCGGCGTTGCGCTCGGTGAGCGCGACGCCCTTCGCCGAGCGGTCGATCACCAGGACGTACCCGTCGGGGCCGACTCGCTCGCACACCGCCAGCGCCGCGGCACCGGGAGCGCCGCCCACCTCCAGGACGCGCATCCCAGGTCGCAGCGGCAGCGCCTCGACGATCGCGGCGAGCCTCGGCGAGAGCTTCACGGTTTCCGGGCGATGCCGCCGAGGAGGAGTCGCCGCGCCGGTGCCGGCCGCTCCGCGCGCGGGCCGTCCGGCCACCAGTCGGACAGCGTCACCAGGCCCGGGTCGAGGAGTTCCGCGCCCGCGAAGCAGGCGGCGATCTCCTCGCGGGTGCGGAACCGGCCGGATCCCAGCGCGCTGCGCAGGAAGACCGGCTCCAGCCGTTCGGCCAGCTCGGCGGCCTCCGGGTCTTCCGCACCGGGTCGGAACAGGTGGCTCAGCACCAGGTAGGAACCCGGCGGCAGTGCCTCGAAGTAGCGCGCCATCAGCTCCGCCACCCCGACTTCGTCCGGCAGGTGGTGCAGGGTGCAGAGCTGCAGCAGCGCGATCGGCCGCGACCAGTCGAGCCCGCGGGCGATGACGGGATCGGCCAGCAGCGCCGCCGGATCGGCCAGATCACCGGCCACGTACCGGACGTCCTCGTTCTCGGCGAGCAGCGCCCGGCCGTGCGCCACCACCATCGGATCGTTGTCGACGTAGACCACGGTGGCGTCCGGGTTCGCGCGCTGCGCCACCTGGTGGAGGTTGTCCGCGGTGGGCAGGCCGCCGCCGCAGTCCAGGAACTGGTCGATCCCGGCGGTCCCGGCCAGGTACCGGGTGGCGCGCACCAGGAAGGCCCGGTTGTCGCGGGCCAGCTCGCCGAGCCCCGGCGCGACCGAGAGCAGCTCGCCCGCCACCACCCGATCGGACGCGTAGTTGTCCTTGCCACCCAGCACGGCGTCGTAGACCCTGGCGATGCTCGGCCGCTCCGGGTTGATTCCGCCGGGAATCGCCTCACCGGTCCGCGTCATGAGCTCCCCCGATCGACAGCGCCTCGACGCACACAGGGTATTTGATCGGTTTCGCCTGGTTACGGCCGGGTAGGCTGGTCCAATCCGGGCAAGGCGCTCGACCTGCGGCCCGATTCCACTACTATGCCGTCCCGTAACGTTCCACGGTCGGATCACGACTAGTCGTCGTAGTGTCCATTCCCCAGGAGGTCTCGCGTGGCCCCGGACAGCGCCACGAGCAGCGGTCCCACTGCGCGCCGCCTCGTGCTCGGCAGCCAGCTGCGCCGGTTGCGGGAGGCGAGCGGGATCTCCCGCGAGGACGCCGGGTACGCGATCCGCGGTTCCGGATCGAAGATCAGCAGGCTGGAGCTCGGCCGGGTCGGCTTCAAGGAACGCGACGTCGTGGACCTGCTGACGCTCTACGGCATCTCCGACGACACCGAACGCGAGTCCTTTTTGGACCTGGTCCGCCGCTCGAACGAGCCGGGCTGGTGGCACCGCTACAACGACCTGATGCCGGGCTGGTTCCAGGACTACGTCGGACTGGAGGAATCGGCCTCCCGGATCCAGACCTACGAGATCCAGTTCGTGCCGGGCCTGCTGCAGACCGAGGGCTACGCCCGCGCGGTGGCCACCCAGGGCCGCCCGGAGTTCACCGAGGACGAGCTGGACCGCCGGGTCCGGTTGCGGATGCAGCGGCAGAAGCTGTTCAGCCAGCCGAAGGCGCCGCGGGTGTGGGCGGTCATCGACGAATCGGTGCTGCACCGCCCGATCGGCGGCCGCGAGGTGCTGCGCGAGCAGATCGAGTTCCTGCTCGAAGCGACCAGCCTGGCCTCGGTGACGCTGCAGATCCTGCCGTTCGAGCTGGGCAGGTCGGGCGCGGAGGGCGCGTTCACCATCCTGCGCTTCGCCGAACCGGAGCTGCCGGACATCGTCTACCTGGAACACCTCTGCGGCGCCCTCTACCTGGACAAGCCGGACGAGGTCGAGGTCTACAGCAAGGTCAGCCACCGGCTCGCGGTGGACGCGCAGACCCCGGAGCAGACCCGCAAGACGCTCAAAGCCGCCCTCGCCCAGGCCTGAGCACCCGGCCCGCGCTGGCCATTTTTAGACACGCCGATCACTCGCCCAGAGCAGCCGATTCCGCAGCTCTCTTCGTCGCGCGCGGAAAATCCGCAGGTCACGAGGCGTGCTGACGCGCGCGAACGACCGAGCACACGACCGGCCACCAGGTCCAGACCACAGTGATCAACGTCTCACCGGCGTGCACGTGCATTCAATCGTGCATCTGCACCTGCTAACTTGTCTGCACGATCAACTGCACGTGCAGATGGTCGTGCAGCGTTAGTCGGGGAAATCGGGGGGTTCGGATGCCGAACATCCAGAACGGGATGCCCGCGAAGCAGCTGCCCAACGCGGCGTGGCGCAAGAGCCGCCACAGCGGAGCAGTGGGCAACTGCGTCGAACTGGCACCACTGGTCGATGGTGGGGTGGCGGTCCGGAATTCCCGCTATCCGGAGGGACCGGCACTGGTCTACAGCCGGGACGAGATCGCCGCCTTCCTGCACGGGGCCAAGGACGGCGAGTTCGACGACCTGATCGCCTGACGGACCGGGACTTTCCGCAGCAGCGGAAGCCCGAACCGCACGACGGATATCGGTGGCGCCATGTACGACATTACGAACGGCCTGCAAGCCCTGGTCGCGCGCGACTTCCAGTTCGCGCACCCGCGTGATGCCGACGGTGGCCTGGTCGCCGTGGTCGGCATCCGGGTGCACCGGGGTGTTTTCGACATCCTGCAGCTCTTCGGGGAGAACGACGCCGACGCGGCCCGGGTCCCCGGCGACGAACCGGACGTGCTGTTCCCGAGCAAGGTGCTGTGGCGCACCAACGGCTCGGCGCGCGACGTGATCAACGAGCTGCTGGGTCTCGCCGACCCCGCCCCGGACATGGGTTCGCCCGCCGCGGGCTGCTGGATGCCGACGCACGCCGGCCGCTCGACCTGGCTCGCGGTCCCCGCCTGACGCGGCGGCACCGCCACAGACCCCGCCCCGACCCCGGCGCTTGCGTCCTCAGTGGACTGCGCCCGGGAACCCCCGAAGAGATCGAGTTCCCGCGGTGGACCGCGGGAACTCGATCGGGGTCCTCAGTGGACTAATCGTCCGGCGCGGTGGTGTAGGCGTGCAGGTGGCTCGCCGCTTCGAGCATCGCGCCGGCGCGGGCGGTGATCTCCGCGCGGCGCTGCGCGATCGCTTCGCGCAAGGCGTCGCGGCTGCCGGTCCGGCGCAGCTCGTCCAGGACGTGGCGGACCTGCGGGAGCGGGTAGCGGCCCTGGCGGAGCATGTTGATCAGCTGCGCGTCGCGGACGTCGGCGGCGCGGTAGCAGCGGTACCCGGTGCCCCGCTCCCGGTCCGGCGTCAGCAGCCCCTCGGCTTCCCAGACGCGCAGCGCCGAAGTCCGCACTCCCAGTTGACCGGCCAGTTCACCGATGCGCAGATCCGCCTTCGGCGCACGAACCCGGTCGGCCACCGCCTCCAGCGCCGCTGCCGTCCGGTCCAGGCCCCGGCGCTGCTCGTGCAGGGCCGCATGCCCCGCGTCGATCAGTTCCAGCGCCTTCGGCAGCTCGTCCGCGTGCACCGCGCGCATGATCTCCTGCCCGGTTCCGATGCCGAATCCCCTGACCAGCGCCCGGTAGGTGAGCAGCGCCCGCAGGTGCCGCCTGCGGAAGCTGCGGTAACCGGCCTCCGTGCGCTCCGCCGGCGGCAGCACGCCGTCGTCCAGGTAGTTGCGGACCTGCTGGGTGGAGATGCCCGCCGCCCGGGCCAGGTCGACCGGGCGCAACCGCTCCTTCGGAGTCGTCATCGCTCGAAGGCTATCCAACGGAGTCCCCGGCCGGGGGTGTCGCCGGCTGCACCCCGCACCGGGGTTCCCGCGTCATCGTCCGGCACGTGCTCCCGCTGCGAATCTTCGTCGGCACGCAGCGAAAGGGAGGACGACATGAAGAGGACACTGCTCGCCGGGATGGCCGCCGCGACCTTGCTGACCGGTGGCGCGATCGGGCCCGCGATCGCTTCCACCGGTGACCGCACGGCGATCCAGCAGAGCCTGGACGGGCTCGTCCGCGACGAGCACTTCCCCGCCGCGCTCGCCACCACGGGCATCGGCGATCGGGCCCGGTCCTACGTCGCGGGCACCGCGGAGCTCGGCGACCGGACCCCACCGCCGCTGGACGGGCGGATCCGGGCGGGCAGCAACACCAAGGCGTTCGTCGCGGTCGTCGTGCTGCAGCTGGTCGCCGAGGGGAAGGTCGGCCTCGATTCGCCGATCGAGGACTACCTGCCCGGCCTCGTCCGCGGCGAGGGCGTGGACGGGCGACAGATCACCGTGCGCCAGCTCCTGCAGCACACCAGCGGATTGCCGAACTACACCGAACACCTCGGCGTCGACGACCTGGAGGCGCTGCGCGACCGCTACGTGCAGCCGCGGGAGCTGCTCGACATCGCGCTCGCCCACCCCGCGAGCTTCCCGCCCGGTGCGCGCTGGGAGTACAGCAACACCAACTACGTGCTGGCCGGGCTGCTGATCGAGCGGGTCACCGGCCGCCCGGTGTCCGAGCAGGTGACGGACCGGGTGATCCGGCCGGTCGGGCTGCGCAACACCTACTGGCCCGGCATCGGGGACCGGACCGTCCGCGGGCCGCACCCGCGCGGCTACGCCGCCAATGCGGACGGCCGGGTCGTCGACGCCACCGAGATCGATCCGGGCTGGGCCTGGGCCGCCGGTGCGCTGATCAGCACCAACGGCGACCTGAACGAGTTCTACAGCGCCCTGCTCGGCGGGAAGCTGCTGCCCGCCGAGCAGCTCGCGCAGATGCGCACCACCGTGCCCGCCGACCTGGGCGACGGCGTGGAGTACGGGCTCGGCCTGTCGAAGACGCCGCTGTCCTGCGGTGGCGAGTACTGGGGCCACGGCGGTGACATCTTCGGCTACGAGACCCGCGGCGGCGTCACCGACGACGGCCGCTCCGCCGGAGTCGCGGTCACCGCGCTGCCCGGCACCTCCGGCGAGGACGACGCGGAGCAGAACATCCGAGCGGTGCTCGCCGCCGTCGACACCGCCCTGTGCGACGGCCGCTGAGCCACCACCCGCGCCGGTCAGGTGCCGTGAGTGCTTTGGGGTGCTATAGCGCCCCGAAGCACTCACGTGCCACCACCAGCGAAAACGCTAGGCCGCGCCCAGGTTCGGCACGTCGGAGCAGAGCCGGTCGACCAGCCGGTCGCCGAAGGTGCGGTCCGTCTCCAGGACCACCCGCACCGTCGCCGCCCCGTTCTCCGGGAAGCCGCGGTACTGCCCGCGCAGGTCCGCGACCGTCATCCCGCGCGCCGGCCCGTCGCCGGTCTCCACGTCGACGGGCACGACCGGGGCGAGCAGCGGCTCGACGTCGCCCACCGCGATCGCCGCCGCCAGCGGGTCGTGGCAGGCGGCCTTGCGCTCGCCGAAGGCGTGCCGCGCGTAGAAGTCCAGGTACAGGTCGAGGATCGCGGCGGTGAAGGTCGCGACCGGCGAGCCGAACTCGGCCAGTCGCCGCCGCTGCTCCTCGGTGATCGCCTCGGTCATGGTGGCGTCGAGCGGGACCAGGGTCACCGGCCAGCCGGCGCGCAGCACGATCCGCGCCGCTTCCGGGTCGTTGCTGATGTTGGCCTCGGCGACCGGCGTGACGTTGCCCGGGTGCAGCATCGCGCCGCCCATGATCGTGACGTGCTTGACCAGCCGGGGCAGTTCCGGCTCCAGCTGCAGCGCGGCGGCGAGGTTCGTCAGCGGGCCGACCGCGAGCAGGTGCACGGTGCCGGGGTTCTCCCGCGCCATGCGCACGATCAGCTCGGCGGCGGGTTCCGCGATCGGCGAAGTCCTGGGTGCCGGCAGGTCGGTGTTGCCCAGGCCGTCCGCGCCGTGCACGTCCGGCGCGAGATGCCTGTTGCCGCGCCGGTCGTGCTCGGCGCCGACGGCCACCGGGATGTCGGACCGGCCGACCAGCTCCAGCACCCGCAGCGTGTTGAGCGCCGCCGTGCCGGGGTCGGTGTTGCCGAACACCGTGGTCACCGCGCCGATCCGCACGCCCGGATCGCCGAGCAGGTACAGCAGCGCCAGCGCGTCGTCGATGCCGGTGTCGCAATCGACGATCAGGGTTTCCTCGGACGCCATCGGTTGCTGCGCCTTTCTGCTTCGGGTCATCGGGACTGGCGCACCGGGATGCCCGGTGCGCCGCTGGGCAGCGCGTACTTGGCCGCGATCAGCGGAGCGCTCTCCACCGACACGACCTGGGTGATCAGCACGACCGGCGTGTCCGGCGACCGTCCCAGCACCTCGCCGCGACGCCGTCCGAGCACGGTCGCGGTCAGCGAACTCGTGCCGCTGAGCGGCAGGTGCAGGGCGGTGACCGCGTGCAGCATCGTGCGCGGCTGCGCCGCGGCGGCGGTCAGCGCACCGGGGAGGGCCGGGTCGACGGCGGCCAGCGCATCGTCGGGCGCGCACCACTCCTCCACCAGGCAGCTCGGCACCCCGTCGACGGCGACCACGCTCTCCCAGAACCGAATCTCGCAGCGGGCCGGGACGGGCAGGTGCTGCATGACCAGATCCGTCGGCTCCTCCACCGCCCGGACCAGCGGCCGGACCACCGCGCCGTCCCCGCCGAGCAGCTGCTCGACCGGTTGCAGCCGCTCGAAGCCGCGCCGGGCCGGGCGGGCGTTGACGGTGCGGCCCACGCCGCGCCGGACGGTGATCACGCCGTCCTCCTGCAGCAGGATCAGCGCTTCGCGCAGCGCCGGACGGCTCACCCCGAGGTCACCGGCGAGTTCCGGTTCGGCGGGCAGCGTCGAGCCCGGCGGGTAGGTACCCCGCCGGATCGCCTCGACGATCCGCTCGTAGAGCTCCACGACCGGTCGTCGCTGCGGACGCCTGGCCGCCATGCCGAACTCCCTTGCTGTTGTCAGACAAGTTAGGAGAGCTCGGTCCCGGCAGTCAAACGGGTATGCGGCACGTCACCACCCTCTTGTCTGACAACAGCGGGCAGCGGTGAGAAACGCGCTCGGAGCAGGTCTACCTAGGTGGAACGACCGCGCGAGATGCGCGTGAACGGAGTAGACAGTACCCCCGACCGGTCCAGTCGACCCGAACCGCCGGGTCGAAGAGCTTCCAGGGAGCTAGCGATGAGTCGCGTCCGAGTACTCGTGGGCACCCGCAAGGGTGCGTTCGTCCTGACCGCGGACGGCAAGCGGCAGGAGTGGGACATCAGCGGGCCGCACTTCGGCGGTTGGGAGCTCTACCACCTCAAGGGCTCCCCCGCCGATCCCGACCGGATCTACGCCTCGATGTCGCTGGGCTGGTTCGGCCAGCAGATCCAGCGCTCCGACGACGGCGGCCGGAGCTGGCAGCCGGTCGACAACCACTTCGCCTACGAGGGAACGCCCGGCACCCACCAGTGGTTCGACGGCAGCCAGCAGCCGTGGAAGTTCACCCGCGTCTGGCACCTCGAACCATCGCCCACCGATCCGGACACCGCCTACGCCGGGGCCGAGGACGCCGCCCTGTTCCGCACCACCGACGGCGGGCAGAGCTGGCACGAGCTGCCCGGCCTGCGGCAGCACGGATCGGCCTCCGGCTGGCAGCCCGGTGCCGGCGGCATGTGCCTGCACACGATCATCCAGGCGCCGGAGGACGCGAACCGCTTCTACACAGCCATCTCCGCGGCGGGCGCATTCCGCACCGACGACGGCGGGCAGACCTGGAAGCCGATCAACCGCGGCCTGCGCTCGGAGGGCATCCCGTCCCCGGATGCCGAGGTCGGCCACTGCGTGCACCGCCTGGCCGTGCACCGCGAGCGCCCGGACGTGCTGTTCATGCAGAAGCACTGGGACGTGATGCGCAGCGATGACGCCGGCGAGTCCTGGTACGAGATCAGCGGGGACCTGCCGACCGACTTCGGCTTCCCGATCGACGTGCACGCGCACGAGCCGGACACCGTCTACGTGGTGCCGATCAAGAGCGACGAGCAGCACTACCCGCCGGAGGGCAAGCTGCGCGTGTACCGCAGCCGGACCGGCGGCGGCGAGTGGGAGCCGCTGACCGACGGGCTGCCGCAGAGTCATTGCTACGTCAACGTTCTCCGCGATGCGATGGCGGTCGACTCGCTCGACGAGTGCGGCGTCTACTTCGGCACCACCGGCGGCCAGGTCTACGCATCGGCCGATGCCGGCGACAGCTGGCGGCCGATCGTCCGCGACCTGCCGTCGGTGCTCTCCGTGGAGGTGCAAACGCTGCCATGATCCGCGTCCGACTCCCCAACCACCTGCGCACGCTGGCCGGGATCACCGACCGCGAGGTCGTCCTCGACCTCGACGGGCGACCGACGCAGCGCACGGTGCTCGACGCGCTGGAAGCGCGATATCCCGTGCTGCGCGGCGCTGTTCGCGACCGCGAGACGAAGCAGCGCCGCGCGTTCATCCGCTTCTTCGCCTGCGAGCAGGACCTCTCGCACGAATCACCGGACTCCCCGCTCCCGCCGGAGGTCGCCGCCGGCGCGGAGCCGTACCTGATCGTCGGCGCCATGGCCGGTGGCTGAGCCGACTACTTAAACGAAAGTGTGGTCGGCCAGCGCGCCCCGGCGTGTTGACCGCGCACTCGATCACGCCGGTGGAAGGTTGTCCGCGTCTCACGCGGCCGGGCCCGAAGAACCGGGTTTCACGGCCGGTTCGACGCAGAACGGCAATCAGTCAGATCGGAGTTTCCGAAGTGCGCACCACGATTCGTGTCCTCCTCGCCGGCGCAGCCGCCACCGGGCTGCTCGCGATGGGCGCCAGCCCGGCGCTCGCCGCGAAGGACAAGAAGTCCGACGACGACTCGACGGTCACCGCGGCCGCGGAAGGCGGCAACGGCGGTCACGCCGGCAACGGCGGTTTCGGCATCAACGCCTGCCCGGCGATCGGTCTGCTGGCCAAGGCCGAGGCCAGCTGCGGCGCGGGCAACGGCGGGAGCGCCAACGGCGGTGACGCCGACGCCTACGCCGAGGACGACAGCCGGGACGAAGAGGAAGAGTGAGCTGACCCGTGCCAACCCCGACCAACCGCATCCCAGGTGATCTCGACGCGACCCCGGACCGGGAAACCCCGGCACGCGTGATCACGTCCCCGCGCGCGACCACCACTGCGAACCGAGGAGGACCGGGACCGCGAGGCAGGACGGTGGCCACCGCTGTCCGCCTGCTCGGCAGCGCCGCCGTGCTCGGTCTCGGCGTGATCGCGCCGAGCCTCGTCATCGCTCCCGACGGCCTCGCCGAGCCCTCCGCCGATGCCGAGCGCGGCAACGCGGGCAGCCCGGGCGAGAAGGGCAGCGGACTCGGTGTCTGCCGACTGCTCCAGTCCAGCAACCCGATCACCATCGAGTGCTCGAGCGGGACGAACGGTTCGAGCGCGGACGGTTCCGAGTCGGTCTCCGCCCAGGGCGGCGACGAGGAGGACTGAGCGGCGGCGCCTTCCGCGCCCGGACACGAGAATGGGTCGGCTTCCCAGTGGGAGCCGACCCATTTCCGCTGCGGGGCCCGGGTGCGGACAGTGCGAACCAGCACCCGGGTCGCAACGCTCACTTGCCGCGCTTGTACACCCTGTCCTTGCTGTCGTCCTCGGCGTAGGCGTCGGCGTCGCCGCCATCGGCGCTGCCGCCGTTGCCCGCGCCGCACTCGGCGGAAGCCGGGGCCAGCACACCGATCGCCGGGCAGAAGTTGATGCCGAAACCGCCGTTGCCGGCGTGGCCGCCGTTGCCGCCTTCCGCGGCCGCGGTGACCGTGGAGTCGTCGTCGGACTCCTTGTCCTTCTTCGCCGCGAAGGCCGGGGACGCCGCCAGGGCGAGCACTCCGGCGGCGGACAGACCAGCGAACAGGACACGCACAGTACTGCGCACTGCATGACTCCAATCGGATTGGGAACCAGTGCCGTCAGGCTCTCCGCACCTCTCCGGCGGAAACAACCCGGACCGACGCGTGGACCTTCCCACCGGAACCCGCAGGACAAGCACATCGACATGCGAAGCGCAGCGCCGATCACCCGTAGGAGCGAACGATCTTCCTTGCCACGGCAACGAAAACGCCTGGGGCTTCGGAAAAAATGAAATATGCCGACCCGCACTGAGCGGATCGGCATATTTCGTCAACCAGACGCTACGGCGTTGCCCGCCGTCGTCAGTCGTTGCCCGCGATGGAGGAGGCGTCGCCGCCGACACCCGCGCCACCGTTACCGGCCGACGCGTTCCCGCCGTCACCGCTCGACAGGATGCTCAGGCCGCTGAGGACGTTCACGCCCACGCCACCGTTGCCACCCTGACCGTTGCCACCGTAGGCCTGGGACGACGCGTGGTCGTCGCCCTTGCCCTTGCCGTGCCCCTTCCCGCCGCCGGCGAAGGCGGGCGAGCCGATGGCCAGCACGGTGGCGCAAGCAGCGGTGACACCGATAAGACGAAGCGAAGTACGCATTACTTGGACTCCCATCCATGATCCGATCATCGCCGACCGGCAGTATTCCCGGGGTTTTCCGGGATTTGGGGGGTGCGCCGACCGGCACGACATACGTTGCCATCGATTCCGGGCGTCCCGCATTTCCTGCCACACCAAAGTGGATCAACCGCCACCCGGGCGGCTGCGCGATCACACTGCGTCGTTCAACGCATCGTTCTCCATGAGCGCAACTTAACTGATCAGATGAAGAAACTCGGCTGCCGCGACAAAGATCAGGAAGTAAGATCCCGCCCGATCACGAAACGATCAAGGAAATATCACGGCGAATTCGAGATGCGCCAAGGGCTTTCGCGCGGACTCGGCGTGAGCGGTCTCGCCGTGCGCGCCGGGCGCTGCACACCTAGCGTTCTTTAGCGATCCCGACACGGAAGTACCGCGAGGAGGCAGATCATGGGAATTCACCGCGAGGCAGCAGTCTTTCTGGCCGCGTTGGGCGCGCTGGCGGCCGGTGGCCCGGCGTTCGCCGCAACGGCTGCACCCGCCGGGCCACCGCTGCGCGTCGAAGTGGGCCAGGTGCAGTGCCTGCGCCTGGACTCGCCGCTCGTCCCGGCACATCTGAGGCAGACCTACCCGATGGTCGAGCTGACGATGCACAGCACGGCCAGGGACGACCAGCGCGTCGGCTATTCGGTCTTGGTGAACGGAACCGAGCGCGCGGCGGGCGAGGTCGCCGGCGGCGGGACCTCGGTCAACGCGATCAGCATCGACAACGGCCGGGACTCCCGGCTCGTCGTCACCAGCGGCGGCGCTGTCGTCGTCGACCGGTTGCTGACCGGTCGCTGCTGATCCGGCACGACAACGCGAATCGGGGAGCAGACCGCGGGCCTGCTCCCCGATTCGCGTTGTGACCGGGTTCTTCTCCTCTCACCACCGAATTCCGGCGCGACGAGTGGTGGTGGCTCCACCTCGCGGTGGAGCCACCTAGAACGGGGCGCAGGCAGCTCGCCGGGCTGAGTCACGCCCGGCGCTCGAGCCCGCCTTGGCTCCGGCCCGTGGAGTGCGCGAGGGGGGCCCACGGGACAGCGGCTTTCACGCCTCGTTCCTTGCCGTTCGCGGCAAGCCTGGGGAATGCACCGGTCAGAAGTCGAAGAGCACGCCGGTGCGCGCCTTGAGCGAGCACGAATTGGCCGCCGAGAGCCGGAATTCCACCGGCTTGCCCCGCCAGTTGCCCTTCGCCTCCGCGCTGACGCCGCGACGGTCCTTCGTGCAGTTGCTCGCGGTGCGCGCGTCCAGGCGCTGGATGTTCCCGTCCACGAGCTGCAGCTGGTGGCACGCCGCGACAGCCTGCGGGTGGTCGCCGCCCACCGGATCGCAGTGCAGGGTCACCGACCTCGTCTGCTGGTTGGTCTCGGTGACCGACAACGTCACCGTGCTCTGCCCCGCGGTGTTCTCACCGGCCGCCGCAGCGGCTCCGGGGATCAGCACTGCCACCGCGCACGCCACACCCGCTGCGGCCCGGCCGAGCAACCGAATTTCGGACATTTCGCGTCATCCTCCGTCCGAGCGGAAAAGAAACCCTTTTCTTCTTTACCGCACCGCAGACGATCGCTCCGGGCGAGCAAGAAAGGATCACCGATCGAGCGTCCCCGATCCGGTGATCGCAACTCACCGCCGAACGGTAGGCCCGGCCTCCGCGCCTCCGCCGTCCTTCGACAGGACGACGGTTGCCCCAACCCAGCGGCGGATCCACTCCAAAACCCGACTCTCGGTAATCCGAATTAACCCGCTGGCGGCACCGCTCGACGGCATCCGACAGGTTTCGTATCGACAAATCAGCAGTTCCGCGCCATCTCCTCGTGCAGCGCACGTCGGCGCACAAATCGAATACATCCAGCCCGGAACAACCCACGGTGATTAATCTGACCACTGCCACGATGACCGCTGCCCGATCGCGTGAACACATCAGAGCGGCACCGGCGGGGCACGGCTGCTGACAGCGAACATCCTGGCCCGATCGACGGTCATCAGCGCGAAATGACCAACGGAATATTCACGCTCTCGATCACCAAATGAGGTGAGAACCGATATTTCCGGGTTGCACGCCGTTCCGGGCGCGCTATGTTTTGGGCAGTCCCGCTGCTGCGGGATTTCTCAAATCCCGACCAGGGCCCCGCACAGCCGATGCTCCCACATTGCTGTGCGGATTCCATCCGTCGCTATTCACAAAAGTCATTATGAAAGGGATTTTCGACATGCGTTCTGCCAAGCGCGTCATCGCTGCCACCGCCCTGGGTCTGCCGCTGCTGTTCGGTGCTCCGGCCATGGCATTCGCCGACGGTCACCACGGCGACGGCAAGCCCTGCCACTCGAAGAAGTGCCACGGCGATGTCCAGGAGCAGGAGCAGGAGCAGGAAGCCAGCACCGAGCAGGAGAACACCAACTACTCCCCGATCTACCAGTTCCAGGTCGGTAGCAAGGGCGAGCAGAACGCGGTGAACTGGGTCGACCAGAGCAACGAGAGCTCCACCGAGCAGAACGCCGGCCAGTACGCGGAAGACGAGGACTGAGGTCGCCACTGACCGCCACTGAGTCAGCACAGTGGTAATGACTGCTTGGCCCGGCGAAACTGATCGCCGGGCCAAGCAGTTCGCGTGCTGAGCGCCTCTCACCGCGGTGGATGACCGGACCGGCCGGTGGCCGCGACCGGAACCGCCGCGCAGCACGAGCCGGTGAGACTCATCCAGCCGAGCCGCGAATCAGGATTCGTCCTGGATCGCGGCTTCGTTCTGCTCCGTGTCGTTCTCGTTGCTCTGGTCGACCCAGTTCACCGCGTTCTGCTCGCCCTTGCCGTTGTTGATCTGGGTGATCGGCGAGACGTTGATGTTGTTCTGCACCGTGTGGTTCTGCGTCTCCTGCGACTGCAGCTGCTTCAGGATTTCCGACGCCTTCGGCGGCCGGGCCTTGCCTTCAGCGGCCAGCGCCGGGCTCGCGACACCCAGCAGCAGTGGCAGCCCCAGAACCGCTGCGGTGACCACGCGCTTAGCAGTACGCATCAATTGATTCCCTTCATTGCACTTCCGAATCACCGGGATGGCATCGGCAGGAATATGCCAATGGAATTCCGGTCGCCCCCACTCGGTCGACGGGCAGCAGAAACCTATCGGGAAGTGCGGACTCCGCCCCGGCAGCGACACCGGTGATCACTCCAAGCGGTGACTCGACGCGGGCACGACGAAGCCCGCTGGTCCGGCACGACCGCGCCGGGCCAACGGGCTTCAGAGCCGACTGGGGCGGAATTGGGAGCGCCCCGGGTAAAGCGGGCAGAACTCAGTAGTTCAGGCGGAACACCGCGTTGGGGGTGTCCTGCGAGTCGTACGGGCGAACGCCGAGCACCAGCTGGGTGCTGCGGTACTCGTCAGAGCTCGCGACGACCGCCAGGTGCGGGGTCGACGCCGGCGTGATGACGAAGCCGTCCCAGCGGTGGCTGAGGCTCCACCGCTGAGCCTCGTCCCACTTGTTGCAGGGCGCGGTGAAGACCGGAGCGTTGGGCTCCAGCAGGCTCTCCGCGCACTGGTTGGAGGCCATGTTGCGAATGGTGACCGTGCCGTCCTCCTGCCGTTCGACGTTCCACTGGGCGCGGTCGCCCAGCATGTGGATCGGCTGCTTCGTGCTTTCGACAGCCGGGCCAGAGGACTGGACCCAGTGCGCCCCGTTGGCGACGTTCGTGATTTCCGTGGAGTAACCCCACTCGGCTTGCGCCGAGGCGGGCATAGCCGGAGCCATCGCGAGCGTAGCCATGGCACCAAGAGCACCCAGCATCCAGCGAGCGCGCATCATAACCTCCATGCAAGGAAATTTCGGGTGTGGACGGCGTTTTCGGACGTCCGGTTAGATCTCTACCAGCGCCGTCGGGAAATCTCGCATCGAGTCATCACAACGGGTGGTTGCCAGCGGCGATCGGTAACGACGCGGTGATCGAATCGGATAACAGTCCCCAGTGGACTTTCCCAATCGTGTTACCGCACAACGAGAATGTGACTCTCATTCACGGAAGGTGCGAGTCCGCGGATCAGAGATCGGGCAGCGGATCCGGCGGGAAGTCCCGGGGCGAGGTGAGCTCCGAATCCGCGGCGTTGACCACCGCGACGTACTCCTCGTCGATCTCGTAGTCGATGCCGTCGATCCGGAAGCAGGGCGAGGGCAGCATCTCCACCGGCCCGAGCACGGTGCCGCGCGGCAACCGCGCGAGGACCGACTTCGGCCGCTTCCTGGACCAGAAGCCCGTCGAGAGCACGGTGATCGCCTTGCGGCTCACCACGACCAGCACGCTCGGCTGCACGCTCATCAGGACGTCGGCGGGCAGCACGTAGCGGATCTCGTCGTCCTCGTCGAGGAACGTCCGGATCCGCTTGCGCACGGCCTCGGGGACGGGCATGGCGTGACAGTACCAACCCCGGACGACGGCGAAGCCGCGTTCGGCGCGATCCAGGCCGCACCGAGGCAGCCCGCCTACCGGGCCGAGAGCGGGAGGCGGACTTCGAAGCAGCAGCCGCCCGGAACGTTGCGGACCGACACCGTTCCGCTGTGCGCGTGCACGAGGCCCTGCACGATGGCCAGGCCGAGGCCGCCACCGCTGCTGCCGAACGTCCGCTCGTCCTCGCCCCGCCAGCCCATGTCGAACACCGAGTCGAGGTCGGCTTCCGGGATCCCGCCGCACTCGTCGCTGACCGAGACCGCGGCCCAGCCGGCGGTCGCGCGGACGTCGACCGTCACCGCCGAGCCTTCCGGCGCGTACCGGATCGCGTTGCCCAGCAGGTTGTTGAACACCCGGGTGATGGCCCGGTCGTCGACGTCGACCACGACCGGTTCGATCGTCCTGGCCCGCAGGCCGATCCCGCGCTCACCGGCCACCACTCCGAGCGCCGCCACCTCGTCGCTGAGCAGGTCGTCCAGCGCCACCTGCCGCGGGCTCAGGTTCAGCACGCCGGACTGGATCCGGGAGAGCTCGAACAGGTCGTCCACCATCCCGGAGAGGATCTCGGTGTCGGCGCGGATCTTCCCGCAGTAGTCCCGGAGATCGTCCACGACGCCGTCCTCAATGGACTCGGTGAGGGCGCGCAGCCGGGCCAGCGGGCTGCGCAGGTCGTGCGAGATCCACGCGACCAGCCGACGCCGGGACGCGTCGAGCGCCTGCTCGCGGCGGCGGGATTCGGCCTCGCGCCGCCGCGACTCGGCGAGCTTGTCGCTGGTGATCCAGAGCTCGCGGGCCAGCTCGGCGAACTCGGCGCTCGGCAGGTCCTCCGGTTGCCGGAACCGCTGCTGCAGGCCGAGCGAGCGGGTGGCGTCGGCCAGCTGGCGGCTGCCGTTCATCACCGACCGGCCGAGCAGCAGCCCGATCCCGACGGCCACCACCCCGGCGATCAGCACGACCGCGAGGACCACCCCGGCGGGCAGCTCCGCCGAGCGCTCCAGGAGCACCGCGGTGACGGTGCTGGTGTTGATCGCGCCGACGGTGATGATGATGACCGCCACCAGCGAATAGCCCACCGGGTAGTCGCGGAGCAGCCGCAGGACGACCAGGCCGATGAGTCCGACGCCGAGCGATTCGCACACCGCGATCAGTGCGATCAGCGCCAGGTTCATCGTCCGCCGGCCCCGGCACCGGGGAGGTCGAACCGGTAGCCGACGCCCCACACCGTCTTCAGCAGCGCCGGGCGGGACGGGTCGTCCTCGATCTTCTCCCGCAGCCGCCGGACGTGCACCGTCACGGTGGAGGCATCGCCGAAGTCGTGCGACCAGACCTCGCGCATCAGCTCGTCGCGGCGCACCACGCGGCCCGCGTTGCGGAGCAGGAACGCCAGCAGCTCGAATTCCTTGACCGTCATGCCCAGCTCGCGGCCGGCCTTGCTGACCACGCGTGCCGTGCGGTCCACCACCAGGTCTCCGGCGCGGAGCACCTCATCGGCCGGCGCCGGTGGCACGGCGGCCGTGCGGCGCAGCACGGACCGGACCCGCAGCACCAGCTCGCGCGGGCTGAACGGTTTGGCGAGGTAGTCGTCGGCGCCGGATTCCAGGCCGCGCAGCCGGTGCTCCTCCTCGCCCAGCGAGGTCAGCATGATGACCGGGACCTGGCTGGAGGTGCGCAGCTCGCGCAGGACCTCGATGCCGTCGAGACCCGGCAGCATCACGTCGAGCACGACCAGGTCCGGCGCCATCTGCCGCGCCAGTTCCAGGCCCATCGCGCCGTCCGAGGCGTGCACCGGCGTGCAACCCGCCCGGTTCAGGTAGCCCGTGACCACCTGGGCGACCGTGAGATCGTCCTCCACGACCAGGATCCTCGGTGCGCCGGACCGCCCGTCGGTGCGGTGGTCCGGGGCGCGATCAGCCTGCGTCATCCTTCGAACCCGCTTCTCCCGGTCGACTTCGGCCACAGTATCCGGTCGGCCACGAGGCACGCAGGCAGTCGGGCGGCAGCGGCGCGGGAAGGACGACTGCCCGAAGAGGCTCAGCTGTCGACGTCGGGCTTCTGCACTCCGGCGTTGCGCGCGATGACCGGGTAGTCGTTGTCGGCCAGCGTCGGCAGCCGCGTCCAGCCCCACCTGGTCTCCTGCGAGACGGTCAGGTCGTAGCGGCCCACCGGGTGCTGGTAGCGGACCACGAACACGTTGCCCCACGGCAACCGCGGCGGGCCGCCGGGCAGTTCCGCGGCCAGCCGGGTCTGCGTCCACTCCCTGGTCGTCTGCATCCAGGCGCCGCCCCACTCCAGGTAGCTGATGTTGTCCAGCCACTCCGGCGGCAGCCCTTCGTCGGCGGTCAGCCGCACCGCCGGGGTGTCGGTGATGCCGTGGCGGATGCCGACCTGGTCGACGCAGGGCCACAGCGGCGCGTTGATGTGGTTGGCCAGCACCGCGCGGCCGCTGGTGAGCTCGGTGATCGGGCGGGATTCGGTCGTCTTCGGCTCCGCGACCGCCAGCCACGACCGCGCGCCGGTCACCTGGTCGGTCGCGACGACCCGCACCGACTGCGCTCCCGCCGGGATCGGCGTCGCGAGCTGCTGCCACTCGCGCAGCGCGGACCGGCGCAGCTCCGGGTGCAGCTTCTGCACGACGACCCCGCCGGGAGCGGCGAACTCGACCTTCAGACCCTGGCCCGCGAGCAGCCCGGCCACCGGCACCGTCACGTGCGTGCCCTGGCCGGACAGCGGGTACCAGCCGGTGACCAGCTCGCCGACGCCCGGTGTCGTGCCGTCCGGGCGGTCGGTGTTCCAGATCGTCGTCGGCTCCGGCCACGGACCGGTCGGCAGCACGTTGCCGACCTGGAAGTCACCGGTGAGCTCCGGCTCGCTCGGCGCGCCGAGCCGCCCGGACGGCAGCTGCACGCGGACATCGCTGGCCAGGCCGCAGCCGTCGCCGAAGAGGGTTTGCACGCCGGAGCGCGCGATCGTCCAGCCCGGTGCCTGGCCGATCGGCGCGTAGCTGAACAGCGCGATCATCAGCAGCACCGAGCCGACCGACGCAGCGCCCAGCACCGCGCGGTCCGGGCCCAGGCGCACCGGACGGCCATGGCGGCGACGCCACTTCGCCCAGCCGAACGCCACCACCGCGACTCCGGTCCACAGCAGCGGATTTCGCAGGTAGAGCGGGCCGAAGTGCGGTTCGAGGTTGTTGGTCTGCGAATCCCGGTTGAGGTGTTCGCCGAAGCGCTGCCCGGCGTCGGAGAACGGGATCCACCAGTTGTCCCCGGCGAAGCTCAGCGACACCGCGCCGATGATCAGCAGCAGGCTCGCGCCCACGACCACCGGTCCGGCGCGGCGCGGCAGCGGCGAGCGCAGCAGCGCCGCCGCCAGCAGCACCGTCGGCGCGGCGGCCACCGCGTGGAAGTGGCTGACCCACTTCGTCGGGCTGAACGCGATCAGCACCAGCGCGATCGCGGTGGTGATCGCGCTGGTGAGCAGCAGTCGGCGGATCGGGTCCCGGCCCATCCCGCCGCGACCACTGGCCAGCGCCACGACGGCGACGATCGCCAGCGTCAGCAGCACCGGCAGCCGGCGCGCCCAGCCGGCCGTGTTGAGCATCGTCTTGTAGTGCTCGAACTCCTCGTACCAGGGGAAGGACAGGTAGTACCAGCGGTGGACGTCGGTCGCTTCGAGGACGTCGCCCAGGGTCGCGTCGGCGAAACCCACCGGCACCACGACGGTCGCCGACGCCGCCGCCAGCAGCACCGCCGCGATGCGCCCCGACCAGGGCTGGCGGCGCAGCCAGCGCAGCAGCCACGGCAGGCACAGCACCAGCGGCGCGGCCGCGACCAGGCCGGAGGGCGAGACCGTCATGGCCAGCGCCGCGAACACCGTCGCCACCGCCAGCGCGCCGATCGAGTGCCGCAGGTTCGCGGCCTCGGCGAACAGCAGCGCCGCCGCCGCGAAGACCACGATCAGCGGCTCCGGGCGCAGCGACATGCCGTAGGAGAGGAACCAGACCAGGTGCGCGACCAGCAGCGCCCAGGGCACCGCGCGCAGGTGCGCGGCGCGGCCGAGCAGCGTGGCGAGGACGATGCGCAGCAGCACCCAGGTCACGATCCCGCAGAACATCGGGACCAGGCGCATCCACCAGAGCGACCAGCCGCCGAGCTCGCCCCACCACTGCAGCAGGTACTGGCTGGCCACGAACGGGTTCTCCGTCGTGTTGAACATGTAGACGAAGTTGCCGAGGTAACCGGATTCGCTCGCGTTGCGAGCCATCATCAGGTACCAGCCGTCGTCCATGTTGACCGGCCCGAGCAGCACCCACGCCGCGGCGACCAGCACCAGCACCGCATCGGCTGCGGCGAAGCGGGGGATCGTCAGGCCGCGCATCGACTGCCCGCCGCGCCACCGCCGCCAGGCCAGCACCAGCAGCGCGATCAGGCACGCCGCGTGCGCCAGCAGGAGCGCGATCTTCAGCGCGGTGGGCGAGGATTCGTAGCGCGCATCGGTGTGCAGCGTGACTTCGAGGCCGTCGGTCGAACCGGTGGTGGACAGCTCGGAGACCTGCGGTGGCAGCAGGTCCGGCCGGGACACCAGGAGCGCGCCGTCCCGGGAGACGCGGAGGCCGTCGGCGTCGGCGACCACCTGGTACTCGCACGCCGCGCGCAGCGGATCGGCGAGGATCTCGCTGCCGTCGACCAGGAAGCGCGCTCGCCCCGCATCGGCGGTCACTTCCAGGCCGGGATTGTCCGGCGAGTGCGTGCGCAGCGCCGCTCCCGCGCTGGTGCGCAGCGTTTCGCACGGGATCGTGGCGGTGAAGTCCAGCGGCCGGTACGGCGAGAGCGGCAGCACCGTCGACGGTGCCGGGTCACCGGCGCGCGGCCAGGTGACCAGCGGTGCGTCGGCCTTCACCGGCGCGAGCACGGCAAGCACTCCGAGCAGGAGCGTCAACCCGGCCAGCGCGGCCAGCAGACCGTTGCCGCGCTGACCGCGGTCGTGCGGATTCGACGGCACGCCGCTGCCTCATTCTGGTGTTCCGGGGAAACGGGAGGAGTTCACCGACCGTTCTCGCGGTCGCGATTCCCCCGTGCCCCGCCTGCGGAAGATCGGGACCTCGGCGAGTCTACGCCGAAAACCGGTGCGGTGTCCGCGATTTCGGGACCGCCCGCTCCGCACTGCCCGAGTTGGACGGCATTCGGCGAGACCGGAGCCGCCCACCACGCACTTCTCCGGTGTCCGACCTGCCCCGCGGCCGATCGGGCGCTCCGCCGTTCTGCCACGACCACGGTGGCACGCGCGGCGGAGCGAAAGCGGTTCACCGGTGCGGGTTTTGCCCGAACGCCCGCCCGACGTGCCCCTCCGGCACCGCTGGCGAGGCGGCGAAACGGCCGCGGGCAGTGCGCGGCCGATCGGCGACCACGAATGGAAAAACCCTCGTCGGCGTTGAACGTCGACGAGGGTTCCCGAAGCTGGTGCGCGATACTGGGATTGAACCAGTGACCCCTACCGTGTCAAGGTAGTGCTCTCCCGCTGAGCTAATCGCGCGGGGCGGTGTTGACCGCGTGCCGTAGAGCTTAGCGGAGCCCGGATCGCGGCTTCGCACCACCCCGGGCAATCACGGCGCGCAGCTGCTCCCCGGCGCCGGGAGCAGGAATCGCTGCGCCGCCCAGCGGCCACCGCCGAGTTCCCGGAAGCCGTCCACGACGTTGGGCAGCGCCTCGACCTGCTCGCCCTGCCGCAGGGTGCCGACCTTGCCGTCCGCGGCGTTGGGCCCGGAGCGGACGTTGAGCACGTCGGCGGCGACGTGGAAGGCGCAGGGCTCGGCGGCTTCGGGGGCGCTACCGGCCTGGTTCGCGCTCATCAAGTAGATCGCGCCGATCGCACCGGCACCGACGAGCAGCAGTGAGCGGGGCACGAAGAACACGGCAAACCTCCTGGTCGGGCACTACGCCCCCAGCTTCAGCGCCGACCAGGCCCGGCGGTACCCGGAGCACCCCTCAGCACGCCCCGTTCAACAGCCCGTGTGTCACCCGTGCGCAGGCAGTAGTCCCGGCGGAAAGCGAGAACGCCGCCCCCTGGTGGGAGCGGCGTTCGCGTGAGCTGCCGAAGGATCAGCCGTTGGCCATCTTCTTCTGCAGGTTCTCGTCCAGCGTCGCGAGGAACTCCTCGGTGGTCTGGTACTGCTGGTCACCGCCGACGAGCAGCGCCAGGTCCTTGGTCATCTTGCCGCTCTCGACGGTCTCGATGACGACCCGCTCCAGGGTGTCGGCGAAGCCGACGACCTCGGGGGTGGAGTCCAGCTTGCCGCGGTGCTGCAGGCCCCGGGTCCAGGCGAAGATCGACGCGATCGGGTTCGTCGAGGTCGGCTTGCCCTGCTGGTGCTGGCGGTAGTGGCGGGTGACCGTGCCGTGCGCGGCCTCGGCCTCCACCTTGCCGTCCGCGGTCATCAGCACCGAGGTCATCAGGCCCAGCGAGCCGAAGCCCTGCGCCACGGTGTCGGACTGGACGTCACCGTCGTAGTTCTTGCAGGCCCAGACGTAGCCGCCCTCCCACTTCAGGGCGCTGGCGACCATGTCGTCGATCAGCCGGTGCTCGTAGGTGATGCCCTTGGCGTCGAACTCGGCCTTGTACTCGGCGTCGAAGATCTCCTGGAACACGTCCTTGAACATGCCGTCGTAGGCCTTCAGGATCGTGTTCTTGGTCGACATGTAGACCGGGAAGTTGCGCTCCAGGCCGTAGCGGAACGACGCGCGCGCGAACTCCTCGATGGACTTGCGGTAGTTGTACATGCCCATCGCGACGCCGCCGTCCGCACCGAACTTGGCGACCTCGAACTCGATCGGCTCGCTGCCGTCCTCCGGCGTGTAGGTCATCGTGACGGTGCCCGGGCCGGGGACCTTGAAGTCGCTGGCCTTGTACTGGTCGCCGTGCGCGTGACGGCCGATGACGATCGGCTTGGTCCAGGTCGGCACGTAGCGCGGGATGTTGGAGATGACGATCGGCTCGCGGAAGATGACGCCGCCGAGGATGTTGCGGATCGTCCCGTTCGGGCTCCGCCACATCTTCTTCAGGCCGAACTCCTCAACCCGGGCCTCGTCCGGGGTGATGGTGGCGCACTTGACGCCGACGCCGTGCTTGGCGATCGCGTTCGCCGCGTCGACGGTGACCTGGTCGTCGGTGGCGTCCCGGTGCTCGATGCCGAGGTCGTAGTAGTCGAGGTTGATGTCCAGGTAGGGGTGGATCAGCTTGTCCTTGATGAAGGACCAGATGATCCTGGTCATCTCATCGCCGTCGAGCTCGGCTACGGTGCCCTGGACCTTGATCTTGCTCATGTGGCGGGGTGCTCCTCTCGCGAGAATGCAAGCGGTACGAGCGTACTGCTATCGGGTTCGATTGTGCCCTCCGGCCCGCGCCGACCACCACCCGTATCCGCGCGCGATGCGCCACTGTTCGGCGCGTCGTCCTCGTGTCGTGATCTTCTTCTAGGCTCGACCACCGACGCAGGCGATCAACTAGGGGGCGGCGTGGCGACCGGACCAACGCACGCGATGAGCGGCTTGGCCGCATGGGCGGCCGTGACCGCCCTGGCCGATTCGCACGCGCTCGGGCAATTATCCCCGAAGACCTGGGTGGTCGGGGCCACGCTGGCCTCCGGGGCGGCGCTGCTGCCCGACATCGACCACCCGAAGTCGACCGTGGCCAGCACCTTCGGCGCCATCTCGCGCGGTGCGTCGGCCGGGATCAGCGGCTTCAGCGGCTTCCTCTACCGCCTCACCCGCACCAAGCGCGACAGCGATCGCGAGGGCACCCACCGCGGCTTCACGCACACCGTGGTCTTCGCGGTGCTCGCCGGGCTGATCACCACGGCCATCGTGCAGACCAGCGAGAGCGCGGCGGTGGCCATCCTGATGTTCTTCTTCGCCGGCCTCGCGGTCCGCGGCATCATGCACACCTGGTCGTCGAGCTCGGACGCGATCCTGATCACGGTGGCGTCGCTGCTGCTCACGGTGGCCTGCTGGGCGTGGGCGGGAGACCAGCCGACCAACCCGGCGGCCTTCGGCGTCGCGGTGATGATCGGCTGCATCGCGCACTTCATCGGCGACGCGATCACCGAGCAGGGCTGCCCGATGCTGTGGCCGGTGCCGCTGGGCGGCAAGACCTGGTACCCGGTGGCCCCGCCGAAACCGATGCGGATGCGCACCGGCGGCAAGGTCGAGATGGCGCTGATCGGCCCGGGCCTGACCATCGCGGCGGTGGTGCTGAGCTCGGTGGTGCTCTACCGGATCGGCGCGGCGCCCTGGCTCGCCCAGCTCGACCTGCCGCCGGAGATCATGGCGTGGATCAACCTGTGAGCACCGGATCGCCCGCGGCCCGCCACCCGAAATGATCGCCGAAAATCTCAGGGGATGCGACATTTCGCCCATCAGGTGAGCGACGGCCGATAGGGTACAAGAGAGGCGCCGCTGATCGGCGCCTCTCGGAGCCCCGGAGGGAAGATGCGAGCTCGAAAGAAGTTCGTGGCAGTGGCGCTGTCGCTGCCGGTGCTGGTCGGCCTGGCCGCGTGCGGCCAGGTGCAGGAAGCGCAGCAGGGCCTGGAGAACGCCAACGAGCAGCTCCAGAACGCGCAGGAGAGCCTCGACACCGCGAACGCCTGCCTGCAAGCGCTCAACGTCGCGAGCTTCATGCCCAACTTCGCCGACCCGGAGCAGGCCAAGGCCGACGCCCAGGCCAAGGTCGACGAGCTCGGCCGGCTGGCCGAGAAGACCGCCGACCAGACGCTGCGGCAGAACCTGCTCGACGTGCAGCAGTCGGTGCAGCAGGTCGCCGAGGGCCGGATCGACCTGGACGCCAGCGCCGACTGGGCCACCACCCAGCTGGAGAAGTACCAGGAGGTCGCCACGACCTGCTCGAAGGTCGGCGGCTGAGCACCCTCCGCGCCCTGCGAGGTGTGGCCCCGGTCACTTAGTCTGGGTCCGCGGAGGTGATGGGCATGAGAGCAGCCGTGGGTGACCAACTGCACGTGCACAGCAAGCACGTCGACGAGGCCGATCAGATCGCCGAGATCCTGGAGGTCCGCGGACCGGACGGGGCGCCACCGTACTTCGTGCGCTTCAAGGACGGGCACGAAGGCCTGGTGTACCCGGGCGGCGACTGCGAGATCGAAGCCCACGTGCCCCGCCAGGGGCGCTGACCCGCAGCGGCCGGTGCGGTCCCACCCGGACCGGCCGCAGTCCCCCGCCACGCACCCCGGCCGGTGAGCCTCCGGCGCCGCACTCGCGCCGGGCGGGGTCGGCGCGGATGCTCGCCCCGGGCGGCGCTCTGGTCTGCTGCACGGCTCCGGCCCCGGTGCGTCCCGCACTTGGATGCGGCCGGGCGGATCGCCGGGTGGCGCTGCTCGGCAGCACCGGCGAGGCCGCCTGCACGCCGTCGAGTCCGCGCGGGCCTGGAGCAGCTGCTCCGAATGGTCGCCAGTGGACAGTTGCGGCCGCGATCGCGGGCCGGTTACCGCTGGAATCCGCTGCGCAGGCCGTGGACCTGCACATCTCCGATCGGGAAACCGGGCGGATCGTGCTGCCGCCGGGCCTTTCCTCCGAACAGCGCGCAGGCTCGTCGCGCCAGGCGTTGGACGACCAGCGGCAGGCTCTAAGGTGGTCCGCGATGAGGGGCGTCCGGCGAGGAGGCGGTGAAGTGTTGCGAGACGACCGGGAGGCGGGGGCTCCGGCCGATCTGTCCGCGGTTTTCGGCACCGGGGTGTCGGTACCGCTGCCGCCCGGCGAGATCCTCACCGAGCAGACGATGATGGCCGCCGCTCCGGCGCCGCTGTGCTGGATCAGCGATGAGCCGCCCGCTCCGCAGCTGGTCGCCGCGCTGCGCGCCGAGCACCGGCAGAGCGGTTTGTGGCCGCTGCTGCTGTGCGACAACGACGAGGTCTACGGCGAGCGCTGCACCGTCGGCGTCGTGCCGCCGGAACCGCTGGACCACATCGACCGCTGGCGGGTGGTCGACGTGATGGCCCGCATCTGGGACGGCCTGGTGCAGGCCGACGACGAGCTCGGACCGGCCTACGACCTGGAAGTCCTCGCCCCGTTCGACTACCACTGCCCCGGACCGGCCCCGGCCGGGAACCTGCTGGCGGACCCGGACATCCTGGCCAACCAGCAGCTCCCGAAGTTCATCGACGAGGACATCCGCCTGGCGCTGATCCCGGTGCACCGGGGCGCCGACGTCCTGACCGCCCTGGGCTGGTCGGGCGCGGCCAACCACGTGTCCCGCACGGCGGGCCTGTCGGCGATGGCGCGGAGCTGGGAGGAGCGCTTCGGCGCCCGCCTCCTCCGCCTCGGCCCGGACCGCCTCGACCTCAGCGTCGCGGCCCCGCCCCAGGACCCGGACCACGCGGCGGCGGTGGCCGCGGAGCACTGGACCTTCTGCCCGGACCGGATCCTCCAGGAGACGGGCACCATCGAGGCCTACGCCCAGGAGATCCGGGGCCGCCGGACCTGGTCGTTCTGGTGGGAATGACGCTCGGCGCAGGATCTTTCGCGCGCCGGTCAGGCCGCCGGCGGTAGCTGGACCGTCATGATCAGGTGGCAGGTCCCGGTGCCGGAGCCGCGGTAGGCGTGCTCGGTGTCGCCGTCGAACGTGGCCGTCTGCCCGGCTTCGACGGCGTGCTCGACCCCGTCGACGACCAGGGTCATCCGGCCGGCGATTACGTTGACGGTCTCGACGACCCCGGCCTGGTGCGGATGGCTCGAGTACTCCTCGTCCGGCTCCAGCTGCCAGCGCCACACCTCGACCGGGGCCCGGCCTGATGTCGTCAGCACGAGCCGGCCCTCGCCGCCTCGCTCCCCGGTCCACAGCGGCTCGACGTCGGCGGCGGCCACGACGCGGACCCGGCCCTCCGCGGCACCCTGCATCAGGGCCGACACCGAGATGCCGAGCGTGTCGGCCAGCCGGACGAGGGTGGCCAGGTTGGGGTTGCCCTGCGCCTTCTCCAGGCCCACCAGCGCACCCTTGCTGACCTGGGCGCGGCGGCTGAGCTCTTCCAAGGACAGGCCTGCGCGCACCCGCGCCGCCCGGACGTTGTGCGCGACCGTTCGCAGCGCTTCGGCCGTCTCGGCCATCTGATCACCCTCTCGCAGCCGACCAATCGATTGCACCGCGCGGTCGGTTGGTTGCCCCATCCGGTCAATCTGATGTACCGTCGGGTCGTTCTGCTGATTCTAGGGGATTTTTCGTGATCGCTCTGCTGCTGGCTCTGGGCAGCTCGCTCGCTTACGGGTGCGCCGACTTCCTCGGCGGCGTCGGCGCGCGCAAGGCCCACGTGCTGCGCACCGTGATGATCGCCGCGCCTGCCAGCCTCGTGGTCGAACTGCTGCTGTGGCCGCTGCTCGGCGCCTCGTTCAGCACGGCCGCCGTCGGCTGGGGCGCCGCATCGGGCGTCGCATCGGCCGCCGCGTTCGTCCTGCTCTACCGCACCCTGGCGATAGGCCCGATGAACGTCCTGTCCCCGGTGACCGCGCTGGTCTCCGCCGTGCTGCCGGTCGGCGCGGGGCTGCTGCAGGGCGAGCACCTGGCCGCCGCCGGACTGGTGGGCCTGCCGCTCGCGCTGGCGGCGGTGGTGCTGGTCAGCGCCGGGCCCGGCGCGCGCTCAGCCCGCCCGTCGCGCACTGCCCTGCTGCTGGCCTTCGGCGCCGGGGCAGCCATCGCACTCCAGCTGATCTTCTTGCACCGAGCGCCCTCCGACAGCGGAGTGGCTCCGCTGATCGTCGGCCGCGCGGTCTCCTCGGCCATCACCTTGACGGCGGCGGCGTTGCTGCACCGCAGACTCGGCCCCGAGCGCCCGGCGTACGCGATCTCGGCGACCGCGGGAGCGCTGGACTCCGCGGCGAACCTGCTGTTCCTGCTCGCCGCCCGCAGCGGCGACCTGGCCGTCGTGGCCGTGATCGTCGCCCTCTACCCGGCGGGCACGGTCCTGCTCGCCCGAGGCGTCCTCGCCGAGCGCATCCACCGCGGCCAGCTCATCGGCCTGGGCACGGCGGCCGTCGCCGTCAGCCTCCTCGCCCTAACCTGAACCCGCGCTCCAGCCACCGGCTCGCCCGTGCTCGTGCTGCGGAAGAGGCGGGCTGGCTGTGGAACTTTCGCAGGTCCTGACCCGTGAGTGCTTTGGGGTGCTATAGCCCCACAAAGCACTCACGGGTACCGGGGCGGACGCCTCGCCGTCAGCGGACGAGCCTTCGGAGCCAGAGGGCGAGGAGTTCCACCAGCATCACCACCGCGAAGGTGAGTGCCAGGACCGTCGTCACCACCCCGAACTCCAGGACCCTGGAGGCGTTGAGGAGGTAGTAGCCGATCCCGCCCGCTCCGACCAGGCCCAGCAGGGTCGCCGAGCGGAGGTTGGTGTCCAGCTGGTACAGGACGTGCGCGACGAAGGCCGGGGCCGCTTGGGGGACCGTCGCCGCGAAGAACACCTGGAGGCGGCTCGCACCCGTGGCCCGCAGCGCTCGTTCCTTGCCGCGGTCCACCTCCTCCAGCGAGTCCGCCACCAGCTTGCCGAGCAGGCCCACCGAGCCGACGCCGAGGGCGAGCGCGCCCGCCACCGCGCCGAGGCCGGTGATCACCACGAACACGATCGCCAGCACCAGTTCCGGGACGCCTCGGACCGCCAGCACCACACCGCGGAAGAACTTCGCCACCGCCGGGTTCGGGGCCACGTTGTTCGCCGCCAGGGCACCCACCGGCAGCGCGAGGATCGCGCCGATCAGCGTGGCCGCCAGGGCGATCTGGACGGTGACCAGGAGTTCGGCCAGCAGCTCCGGGAGGATGCCGCCGGTTTCCGGTGGCCAGAACAGCGCCAGCGTCGGGCCGAAGTCGGTGATCGCGCGCTGGAACTGGGCCAGCGAGATGTCCGCGCCCCAGACGGAGGCGACCACCACCAGGGCCGTCACCAGCCAGCAGCCGGTGCGGCGGACTCGCCCGGCCGTCCACGGTGGACTGATCGGCCGCGGCGACGAAGCCCGCTCGGCGACGATCGCGGTCTCCCGCCGCGGAGCCGGGATCTGCACCCGGCGCCGGACCGCCGCGAGCGGGCCGCGGCGCTCTTCCCGCACGCCGAGCAGGCCGCGGCGGATCGCGCCGGAGACGACCTCCACCAGCACGCAGAGCCCGAACACCACCGACGCCAGCGCCATTCCGCGCTGGTAGTCGAGGGTGCGCAGGGAGTCGGAGATCGCCTGGCCGAGGCCACCGACGCCGACGAACCCCAGCACCACCGAGACCCGCAGGTTGATGTCCAGGCGGTGCAGCGAGGTCGCCACGAACGACGGCAGCACCTGCGGCGGCACGCCGGTGACCAGCTGCTGCAGCCTGGTCCCGCCCGCCGCGCGGATGGCGGTGCGCGGGCCTTCGTCGATCTGCTCGATCGCGTCGGCGTAGAGCTTGCCGATCATGCCGATGGAGTGCAGGCCCATCGCCAGCACGCCGGTCAGGCCGCCGAAGCCGAACATCCGGAAGAACACGATCGCCAGCACGACGTCCGGGATCGCCCGCGCCACCACGATGATCACGCGCGCGCCGAACCGGCTGGTGCCGCCCAGGGCGGTGTTGCTCGCCGCGAGGACCGCGACGGGCACGCTGATCAGCGAGGCCAGCAGGGTCGCGCAGACCACGATCGCCAGCGTCTGCCCGCACAGCGCCAGCAGTTCGCCGAGCGGCGGGAAGTCCAGCGGCAGGGTCCGGCCGGCGAAGTCGACCGCGTTGGCCGCGCCGTCCACGAACGTCGCGATGTTCAGGCGCAGCGAGCTGAACGCCCAGATCGCCGCGCCCAGCAGAGCCAGCACGACCACGGCCGCCGCGGTGCCGGTCGGCGTCGGGCGGGCGAGCGTGCGGCGCGGCGCTTCTGCGGTGGTGGTCAAGGATTTCACCCCACCGCGGCGAGGTCGGCGGAACCGACCTTGGCGTAGATCGACATCGCCGCGTCGCGGTCCAGGCCCTCGACCGGCGTGTCCAGCACGACCTGCCCGGACCGCAGCCCGATGATCCGGTGGCCCCAGCTCAGCGCCAGGTCCACCTGGTGCAGGCTGCACAGCACGGTCAGCCCGTCCTCCCGGCCGATCTCCGCGATCAGGTTCATCACCTGCGCCGCCGAATCCGGGTCGAGCGAGGCGACCGGCTCGTCGGCGAGCAGGATCTCCGGCTTCTGCAGCAGCGCCCTGGCCACCGCGACGCGCTGCTGCTGACCGCCCGAGAGCGTGTCCGCCCGCTGCAGCGCCTGGTCGGTCAGGCCGACCCGCTCCAGCTGCTCCATCGCGGCGAACCGCACGCGCTTGGGATAGGTGAACAGCCCGAGGCGCGGGCCGCGCAGGCTGCCGAGCGCGCCCGTGCACACGTTCTCCAGCACGGTCAGCGAGCCGACCAGGTGGAACTGCTGGAACACGAACCCGACCCGCCGCCGCAGCGCGCGCAGACCCGATCCGCGCAGCGCACCGACGTCCTCGCCGAGCACCTGCACGGTGCCGGAAGTGGCGCGCTGCAGTCCGTCCACGTGTCGCAGCAGCGTCGACTTGCCCGAGCCGGAGAGGCCGAGCAGCACCGCCATCTCACCGGGCTCGACGTCGAGGGTGACCTCGTCGAGCGCCCGCACCTCACCGAAGGACTTGCCGACCCGGTCGAAGCTGATCACTGGCATTGCTCGTCCTTGGTCGTCGCGCAGACCTCGCGGATGCCGTCGTAGAAGGCGTCGTCGACCGGGGCGAAGCCGTAGCCGCCGATGTCGCCGATCTTGCAGTCACCGGTGCAGAAGCCGTTCTCCCGCAGGGCATCGCTGTTGGCCTTGTCCCGCAGCGCGGCGGTGATCTTGTCCTTGACCGCCGGGTCGAGGTCGTCGGAGAGGGCGATCGGGTCGCCCGGGATCACCGCCGACTTCCACACCGCGCTGAGCTGCCCGGCCTGCAGCTGGCCCTTCTCGATCAGCTGCCGGTCGACCATGCTGTCGTAGGCGAAACCGGCGTCGCAGTCGCCCTTCGCGACGGCGATCGCCGAGGCGTCGTGGCCACCGGCGAAGACCGCCTGCACGTCGGTGTCCGGGTTGATGCCCGCTTCCAGCAGGCCCGCCTTCGGGTACAGGTAGCCGGAGGTCGAGGTGGGGTCGACGAAGCAGACCTTCTTGCCGCGGAAGTCGGCCAGCGAGCGGATGCCGGTGTCCGGGCGGGTGATGGCGTAGGAGGTGTAGCCGGGTTCGGCGCCCTTCTCCTCGACCTGGCCGGCGACCGCGGTGGCCGCCACGCCCTGCTGCTTGGCCAGCACGTAGGAGAACGGCCCGTACTTGGCGATGTCGATCTTGCCCGCGCGCTGGCCCTCGATGATCGCGGCGTAGTCGGTGGCCTTCTGGAAGGTGATCTTCTTGCCGGTCTCCTTCGCCAGCAGGTCCAGCACCGGCTGGTAGTCCTGCTGCAGGCTGGCGGATTCCTCCGACGGGATGGCGGCGAACACCAGCTGGTCGGAGTCACCGCCCTGCTGCGCGGCGCTCGGGCCGCACCCCGCGAGCAGGCCGACCGCGGCCAGTCCGACGAGGACTCGACTGATCCGTTTCACGACTGTTCTTCCTTTGCGGACAGGAGTTCCGGGAGGTCTCGGACGGATTCGAGGACGTGGGTGGCACCGGCGCCGGTGAGCGCCTCGCGCGAGTGCGCGCCGGTGAGGACGCCTGCGACGACGGAGGCGCCGGCGCGGAGTCCTGATCGGACGTCGTAGACGGTGTCGCCGGCGGTGGCGACCGCGCGCACGTCGTCGATGCCCAGCCGCAGCAGCGCGGTGAGCACCATGTCCGGGTAGGGGCGGCCGCGGCCCGCCTGGGCCGGGGTGAGGGTGAGGTCGGCCAGGCCCTCCCAGCCCAGCGCCGCCAGGATCTGGCGCTGCGTGGTCTCGGAGAAGCCCGTGGTCAGCGCGACCCGCACGCCGTTGTCGCGGAGCTGCCGGATGGCGGCCTCCGCGCCGTCGATCGGGCGGCACTCGCCGTCGGCGACCCGCTCCGCGTAGGCGTGCTCGAAGGCCTGGTTCGCCTGCTGCGCGAGGGTTTCGTCGCCGTCGAAGAGGTGCCGGAAGACGGTGATCTTGGACTCGCCCATGGTGCGGCGGACGTGCTCCAGCATGGACGGCCGCCGCGTGACGCCGATGTCGGCGATGGCCTGGGTGAACGCCCGCTCCACGAGGCCGTCGTCGGCGACCGTGGTGCCCGCCATGTCCAGCACTGCCAGCTCGATCATCCCTCGACCTCCTGCCACGTGTCGGCGGCGATGGCGGGCGAGCAGGTCATGCCGCGCCCGCCGGGGCCGGTCACCAGCCAGACGCCCGGCAGCACCTGCTCGCGGTGCACGACCAGCGACTTGTCCGCCGTCTGCGCGTAAACCCCGGCCCAGCGGCGCACGATCCGCGGCAGCGGGCGGCCGAGCAGTTCCTCGGCGCGCTGCCGCAGGTGCTCGTAGGGGTCCTCGTGCACGTCGAAGGAGAACGGCTCGTCGTACTCGTGGGTGTCGCCGATGGTCAGCCCGCCGTGCAGCCGCTGGACGAGCAGGAGCTGCATGCCGTTGGCGGCGGCCACCGGCGGCTGCGGCTCGGTGGCGTTGAGCGCGTCGAGCTCCTCGCCCCGGTAGCCGCGGTAGTAGCGCATGCTGTCGCCGTCGGCCAGCGACGTGGTCAGCTGCTCGTCGAGCGGGTCGGTCTGCATCATCTGCAGCCGCACCCGGCGCACCGGGAGCTCCGGGCGGAGTTCCTTCACCAGACCGCCGAGCGCCGCGCCGGTGCAGAGGACCACCAGATCGGCCTCGTGGCGCCGCCCGGTGTCATCGCGCACCCAGCCCTCGCCGACGTCGCGGACCTCGCGACCGGGGAGCCAGGTGTAGCGGCCGGTCTTCGCCAGGTGCGCGCGCAGCGCGGGCTGCGCGGTCCGCGACTCGACCGCGCCGTCCTGCTCGCACCAGAGCGCGCCGAGCATTTCGCCCCGCAGCGCGGGATTCAGCGTCCGAGCCTCGGCGGCGTCAAGCAGCTCGGTGCCACGCTCAGCGGCGTCGGGCCGGGCGACGAACTCCTCGGCGACGGCCATCTCGCCGGGCGTGCGGAGCACTGTCAGCGAGCCGTTGCCGCGGAAACCGAGGTCCGGCACGTCCGCGGCGATGCGCTCCCAGTCCTGGCGGGCGCGCAGGGCCACCTCCAGGTCCGGCCCGGGTTCCCGGCCGCTGACCCAGATCAGCCCGAAGTTGCGGACCGAAGCCCCGCGGGCCTCGGCTTCCCGCTCCAGGTGCACCACTTCGTGGCCCCGCTCCAGGGCCCGCAGCGCGTGCATGGTGCCGAGCACGCCGCCGCCAACAATCAGAACTCGCACGCCGCACACGCTCGCGGCCGTCCGCGAATCCCCAGTGGAAACCGACCGAACCCCAGGTGAACACCGACCGAAGGACTAGATCAGTTATCCGTTCGTGACCTTGCACGGCCCTCCCGCCCCGGGTCAGTCGCGGAGGTGGGTGATGAAGCTGAAGCGGTCGCCTCGGAAGAGGGAGCGGACGCGTTCGATCGGTTCGCCTTCCGGCGTCCAGGAGCGACGGTGCAGCAGGATCATCGGGGTCGCCGGATTGGTGCCGATCAGCAGTGCCTCGCGCGGCGTCGCCAGGACCGTCTCGATGCGCTCCTCCGCTTCGCCGAAGCGCACGCCCAGCTCGTCCTGCAGGAACGAGTACAGCGAGCCGGTGGGGTCGAAATCCCCGAGCAGCTCCGGGAAGCGGTCCTTCGGCAGGTAGCTGGACTCCAGGCCGACGCGCTCACCGCCGGCCAGCAGCACCCGCTCGACGTGCACCACCTCGCCGCCCGGGGCCAGACCGAGGTCCGCCGCCAGCTGCGCGTCGGCCGACCGGGATTCGACGCCGATCACCGTCCGGCCCGGCTCCAGGCCCTGCGACCGGACGCCCTCGGTGTAGCTCGCCAGTTGCAGCGGCTGCACCAGCTTCGGCGGCGCGACGACGGTGCGGCTGCCCTGCCTGCGCGTCAGGCGGCCTTCGAGCACCAGCTCGGTGACCGCCTGCCGCAGCGTCACCCGCGACACCTCGAACCGCTCGGCCAGCTCCCGCTCGCTGGGCAGGGCCGAGCCCTCGCCGAGCTCTTCGACCAGGCCGAGCAGCTCGATCTTCACCGCGTAGTAGCGCGGAATCCGGCCGTGTTCGGGAATCCCGGCGCGAACCGGCTGATCCGCCCGATGATCGATGCGCACGACAGCCAACCCTACTGCGCGCCCGAAAACCGCCTCCCACAGCGTGAAATCGAGCCGATTCCAACGAAAACCGCGGTACCCGGCGGGAGGACCGCGGTTCCGGCTGAACCGCGGTCCCCGCGCAGGTCGACTACCGCTTGATGGTCAGCGCCACGGCGAGGATCACCACGGCGAAGCCGCTGTAGAGCAGAACGTCCACCACCCGGCTCCGGATCGTCAGCAGGCCCGTGCGCTCCTGCGGGATCACCGCGCGCATGCCCGCCGCGACCAGCAGCGCCACGGCGAGCAGCACCGTGCCGCGGCGCCAGTGCTGCATCGCCACCAGCAGGAAGCCGATCGCCGCGATGAGCAGCACCAAACCGAACGGCACGTGCGTCGACAGGCGCGATTTTCCGCCGGACTGCTCGTTCACGTTCCTCCTGCCCTGCTCCTGAGCCGCGCTCACGAGCGGAGTTCAGCCGAGGTTGCGCTCGGCGGCCTCGACGACGTTGGTCAGCAGCATCGCGCGGGTCATCGGACCGACCCCGCCCGGGTTCGGCGAGATGAACCCGGCGACCTCCGCGACGTCCGGGTGCACGTCACCGGACAGCCCGGCCTCGGTGCGGGTCACGCCGACGTCGAGCACCGCCGCGCCCGGCTTGACCATGTCCGCGGTGATCAGGTTCGGCTTGCCCGCCGCCGCGATCACCACGTCGGCGCGGCTCACCTCGGCGGCGAGGTCCTTGGTCCCGGTGTGGCACAGCGTCACGGTGGCGTTCTCGCTGCGGCGGGTCAGCAGCAGGCCGATCGGGCGGCCGACGGTGATGCCGCGGCCGACGACCGCGACCTGCGCGCCGTTGAGCGGCACGTCGTAGCGGCGCAGCAGCTCGATGATGCCGCGCGGCGTGCACGGCAGCGGCGCCTCCTCACCCAGCACCAGGCGGCCGAGGCTGATCGGGTGCAGGCCGTCGGCGTCCTTCTCCGGCGCGATGCGCTCCAGCAGCGGACCGGCGTCGAGGTGCTTGGGCAGCGGCAGCTGCACGATGTAGCCGGTGCAGGCCGGGTCGGCGTTGAGCTCGTCGAGCACCGCTTCGACCTCGGCCTGGCTGACGTCGGCGGGCAGGTCCTTGCGGATCGACTTGATGCCGACCTTGGCGCAGTCGTTGTGCTTGGCGCGCACGTAGGAATGCGAACCGGGGTCGTCACCGACCAGCACCGTGGCCAGTCCCGGGGCGCTGCCCTGCTCGGCGAGCCGGGCAACCCGGGGCCGCAGCTCGTCGAAGATAGCTTCCTTGGTGGCCTTGCCATCCAGAATCGTCGCGCTCACGGCTGTTCATCGTGGCAGATGACGTGCGCCCCGTCCCGCCCGGTCCGGCATTGCCGCCACGCCTACAGCCACCAGGGTGAGCAGCACGCCCACCACGGTGGACGTCGCGATCCCGTCCCGGGTCGCGGGCGCGAACACGTCCAGCAGCAGCGCGCCGACCAGCTGCCCGGCGATCATGCCCAGGCCGAGCAGCAGCACCCCGGTGTAGCGGACCAGCGCGACCGACCCGCCGATCACGAAGATGCCGAGGAAACCGCCGGTGTAGAGCCAGCCCTCGGCCGGGAGCTCGGGCAGGCCGCGCACCAGCACCTCGACCGCGAAGGCCAGCGCGAGGGCGGTCATCCCGACGCCGAAGTTGACCATCGAGGCGAACACCGCCGAGTCGGCCGCCTGCTTCATCCGGCCGTTGACCGCCGCCTGCCAGCCCAACCCGACGCCGGCCAGCGCCGGCAGCAGCACCAGCCAGCTCGCCTGCGCACCGCCGAGCTGCGCGGACACCGAGATCAGCACCGCCACCACGGCGAGCACCGCGCCGACGAGCCGCGCCGGCGTCACGCGCTGCGGCCCGGCGGGCCCGAGCCCGAGGCGGTCGACCACCAGCCCGCTGCTCACCTGCCCGGCCACCACCGCGACGGTGAACATCGCCACGCCCAGCGCGGTCGCGGCCATCCCCTGGGTGAACACCAGGTATCCGCCGCACACCCCGCCGAGGCACTGCCACGGCCGCAACCCGCCCGGTTCGCGCAGCGCCGCGGCCAGGTTCCGGAAGCCGCGACGGGCCCGCGGGATCAGCAGCGCGGCCGCGAACAGCACGGTGAACCCGCACGCGAAGGAGATCAGCCCGGCTGCGATCCCGTCGTCCATCCGGGCACCGAGCGCGCCGTTGATCCGGGCCTGGACCGCGAGCAGCAGTCCGACCGCGGCGGCGCCGACCATGCCGAGCGCGCGCTGTCCGACTTGCGGTTCAGAAGGTTTCACCGGCGAAAGGGTCACGTGGCAGCAGTCTGCTCCGCAGCCCGCTCGGACCGCGATGCCCGGAGGTTGTGAGATACGACAAGCCCGGCCGCCGCCAGCGCCAGGCCACCGGCCGCCGCGGCCGCCGCGGCCGGACCGGCCAGGTCGAGCATCACCCCGGACAGCGGCGCGGCGACCGCCCCGCCGAAGGTGGTCGCGCTGGCCAGCCAGCCGAACGCCTCGTTGCGCCGGTCCGGTGGCGCGATGTCGGCCAGCCGGCCGTTGCTGGCCGCCAGCGTCGGGGCCACCGCCGTACCGCCGATCATCAGGATCGCGCCGATCAGCAGCGGCGAGCCCGGCTCGGTGATCGGCGGCAGCGCCGGCACCAGCGCCACCAGGCCGAGCGCGGTCAACGACGCGCGGAGCCAGAGCCGGGGCCGCCTCCCCGAACCGCCGAGCACCAGCCCGCCGATCAGCGAACCGACCGCCCACACCATCGCCAGCACCCCGGCCAGCTCCGGTTCGCCGCGCTCGCGCGCCCAGGCAACCAGCACCAGGTCGACCGAGATCAGCCCGCCGACCAGCAGCCCGAAGAAGCCGAGCAGCGAGACGAATCCCGGAATCCGGAACAACGGCGCGGACGTGCGCTCCCCCGCCGCGCGCTCGCCGAGCCCCTCGTTCAGGCCCGCGCGCCACAGCACGACGGCGAACAGGACGGAACCGGCCGTCGCCCACGCGGCGCAGGCGCACATCGCCGCGGCCGGGCCCCACACCGCCACCGCGAACGCGGCGAGCATCGGCGCCACCACGAACAGCAGCTCCTGCAAGGTCGCCTCGACCGCGAAGGCGGCCTCGCGCGCCGGGCCGTCCGCCAGGCGCGGCCAGATCGCCCGCCCGATCTGCGTGATCGGCGGGTGCGAGAGCCCGGTGGCCAGCGCGACCGGCAGCACCAGCCACCAGTGCGCCGGATCGACCCAGCCGGTCACGACGATGATCGCGATCATTCCCAGCCCGGAACCGATGCCGGTCACCACCAGCAGCCGCGGCGGCGAGCTGCGGTCGGCCGCCCGCCCGCGCAGCGGCCCGGCGATCGCCTGCCCGATCGTGATCGTCGCGCCGATCACGCCGCCGATCGCGTATGAACCGGTCCAGTCGACCACCAGGAAGGCCAGCACCATGCCGAGGGCCGGCATGTGCAAGCGGCCCAGCAGGCTGAAGAACATCAAGCTCGGCGCGTGCGGGACCGCCGCGAGGAGTCGGTAGGGCTGCAGCACGCACCACACTCTTTCTTCTGGCACGGGTGTACCGCTACTCGTTTTCGCCGACCGCTGACCGCCGCCGATCCACCGTTGACCCAATCCACCTGGTGGTGTGATGTTCATCCGGACGAGAAACCGGCAGGCTCTCGTGACGAGATCACCGCACGCGGTGACATGGATCTTGAACGCGCGCACGTGTGCTGGATCAACGGATCGGAAGTCCCACACAGCGCACATGGCCGGGCCCGCGTCGAGTAGCGTCTTGGGCCGGGGTGGAGTCGGGTTGCCTCGTCGAGAGGGGGAGGATGTCACCCATGTCGCGTCCGACAGCGATCAGTCCGGAAGAGCAGGAGCAGATCGCCCGCAAGATCGGGGTTCTGCTGTTACAGGGCGCTCCGGAGGACTGGCAGGAGATCACGGTGGAGTACCGCGCCACCGGTGAGTACCACGACCTGCTGGGTGAGGTGACGGCGCAGGACGGCAGTGCCCGCTCGCTGGAACCACCGGCCGAGCTGCGGGAGATCTTCGAGAGCCTGCGCGAGGGCATGTACCGGCCGGACGTCGGTACCTGGCTCAGCGCGCTGTACGTGGTCGAGCGCCCGTCCAGCTACCGCATCGACATCAACTTCGACACCGAGCCCGGCTGGCAGCGCCCGCTGCCGCGCGCGGCCTACGTCGACGAGCTGCGCCGCTACCCGCGCGCCGAGGAGAACATCCCGGACTGGATGCGGGAGCGGATCGACGGCAACGCGCCGGCCCCCGGCGCCCCGGTCGACGACGCGCCGGTCGAGCCGCCGGTCGCCGAAGCACCGGTCGCCGAACCGCCCGCGGTCACCGGCGAGGAGCCGACCGGCTTCCAGGTGGCCAGCTCCTTCGACGACTTCGACGAGCAGGGCCGCCCGGTCGTCGCGGACCGCGAGCCGGTCCCGGCCGAGGAGATCGCCCAGCTCCGCCAGTACCTGGAGAACGCGCCGGTCGTGCTCGCCGCCCGCGAGGACGAGGAAGACCAGCTCGACCCGGAGCGGCCCACCGTCGTGCCGAGCACCTGGCACACCGACGGCGCCTGGCTGTGGCCGGGGGCGATCGCCTTCTACCTGGCCCAGTACGGGGTGCCGCCGGAGCCCGAGTTCGTGGCGCACATCCGCCGCCGCGGTTTCCAGCTGGTCGAGGTCGACGACGCCACCCGCGACGCGGCGGTCAGCGAGCTGCTCGACCAGCCGACCGACTCCGACGACGCGCCGGACTTCGCCGACGAACCGCAGGACCACGCCGAGGAGCCGCGCAGCCCGATCGCGGACTCGCAGGACTTCGCCGCGGAACCGCACGACGAGCCGGGCTACGCCGACGAGTCCCGCGACTTCGCCGACGAGCCGCAGGACTTCGCCGAGCCGGAGGCCGCCGAGGCCGAGCCGGCCGGCGGTTCGCGGCACGTGCTGGCGGACGAGGACGAGCTGCCCGACACCGGTGAAGTGCTGGCCGCGCTGCACGACCGGCTCACCGAGTTCCGGGTGGACGGCGACGACTACCGGATCGGCAGCCACAGCGAGAGCGCCCGGTGCCTGGTGCAGGACGGCCCGGACTGGGTCGTCACCACCGGCCCCGGTCGCGGCGAGGACGTCCGGTTCGCCCGCGTCGACGACGCTGCGGCGTACCTGCTCGGCAGCCTCCTCCTGGAGCGCCGCCCGGCCGCCGAGCCGAGCGCGGCCCTGTCGCACGACGACGAGCCCGAGCTCCCCCAGCGGGCGCCCGAGGCCGACCTCCCGCAGCGGGCACCGGAAGCCGATCTGCCGCAGCGCACGCCGGAACCGGCCCTCCCGCAGCGCACGCCCGAGGCCGAGCTGCCCCAGCGAGCACCGGAATCCGGGCTGCCCCAGCGCACGCCCGAGGCCGAGCTCCCGCAGCGCACGCCGGAACCGGCCCTCCCGCAGCGCACGCCCGAAGCGGAGCTGCCCCAGCGAGCACCGGAACCGGACCTGCCCCAGCGCACGCCCGAAGCGGAACTCCCGCAGCGGGCACCGGAATCCGGCCTGCCGCAGCGCACGCCGGGCTCCGACTCGCCCCAGCGCCCCGCGCCCGAGCCGGAGCGCGCTCCGGAGCCGGCGGCGAACCCGCTGTTCACCGCGAACCAGGACCCGGCGGGACCGAGCGCTCCGCCCGAACCGCCGGTCCAGCACGACCCGGTGCCTCCCGCGGCCCAGCCGCAGGAGGAGGCGACCCGCCTCCAGCAGCCGCCGCAGCTCGACCGCCCGGCGCCGCCCACGGCCCCGCCGTCCCCGCCGGTCGGCCAGCCCGTGCAGCAGCCGCCGGTCAGCGGCCCCGGCGGCGTTCCGCCGCTGCCGAAGCGCCAGCCGCGCCGCGAGAGCGGTGCCCCGGCTCAGCAGCAGCAGCAGCAGGGTGCGCCCGGCCCGGTGGGCGGTGCGGAGCGCCGTCCCGGCCCCGGTGGTCCCGGCATGGCCGGTCCGCACCGGCAGGGCCCGCCGCCCGGACCGCCGCGCCCGCCGCAGGCCGGTGGCCAGCAGCCGGGCGGTCAGCAGCCCGGTGGTCAGCAGATCCAGCCGCTCAACGGTGAACCGCCGCTGACGCTGTACCGCGACCGGCGAGTGATCATGCTCCAGCCGGGCACCGAGCTGGACCGCTTCGGCGAGCCGAACGGCAACGTGCTCTACGCGATGCGCACGCCGTACACGCACCGCTCGCTGCCGCCGCAGTGGTCGAACCGCTCGTACTTCGCCTACCGCATCCAGCGCCCGGTCCAAGCGCTGCGCGGCACGGCGGTCCCGTGGTTCGAGCAGCCCGGCGGTGGCACGGCCTTCGTGCTCCCGGCGCCGATCAGCGACCTGCTCGCGGACGGCACCCTGGCGGAGATGCCGGCCACCGAGCGCCCGCCCATGGAGTGACCGGATCGCTTTGAAGCGCGAGGGGCACCCGCGAACCATCGCGGGTGCCCCTCGCGCCTTTCCGGCCACCGCTCGGCCGCCGATTCGCGCGTTGCGGAATTCCCTTGCGCAGCAACGCGAAACGGATCAGGCGACGACGTGGCGGGCGCCCGGCGCCCCGTCGCCGGCCAGCTCGCCTGCGCGCAGCGCGCGCTCGACGGCGATGGGGCCGCCGACCACGGTGAACTCCACGTCCCGGTACGGCGCATAGGTGCGCGCCGCGGTGATCAGTTCCAGCCCCGCCACTCCGAGGAAGGCCACGCCGCTGAGGTCCAGCACGACGGCCGACAGCTTGGTCAGCAAACGAGGCCACAGGAGGGCGGAGACCCGCGGTGCCGTGGCGGTGTCGATGTCGCCGATCGCGGTCACGACGGCCACGTCGCGGCTCGGATAGGTGAGGAGGAGGTGCAGGGCGGGGTCGAACTCGGCGGTCTCCCGGTGGAGCTCGACGCGGGGTCCTGCTCGTCTGCGGGCGGGCAGCGTTCGGAGGGTCATGAAGACGTCCAATCCCAGCCGAGCGGGATGATCGTTCGGCTTGCTAGGGCTGAAGGAGTGGCCCTGCGCCGTATCGGCGAGCGACGAGGAACGACCTTGTCGACTGCGGGAGCAACCGGCTCGACCAGCTACCCGCAACCCTACGCTCCGGGGAGCGGGGAGGGGAACCATCGCCGGTGCCCGGCCGTCACTGCGTCGTGCTGTTCGGCGGCAGGTCCGCGCGAGGCGCGGAGCGGTCGAGGTCCGCCGGTCGGAGCCGGTAGAGCTCCACGGACTGCCCGAAGTACTTGTCCGTCTGCCCGGCCCACTCCATGCCGTTGTCGCGCACCGTCTCCGCGGCCCTCGCGTTGTCCGGCCGGACGACGGCGAACAGCTCGTCGACCTCGTGGTCGAACGCCCATCGGGCCAACGCGAACATCGCCTCGCTCGCGCAGCTACCGGCCCAGAGGTCCGGGTGCAAGTGCCAGCCGACTTCGAGGTCCTGGTTGCCCGGAGGCAGCAGCAACAGCGACGCGCCACCGAGCACTCGGTCGTCCTCACGTCGCTGGATGCACCACCGCCCCAACGGCGGAAGCGCCCTGGCGTCCTCGGCGATCCACTGCCGCAGCAGCAGGCGCATGGCCACGAGATCCGGAACGGGCTCCATGATCGGGCTCAGCCACCGCGCGACCTCGGCATTGCCGTACACGTCGAGCGCGGCCTGCGCGTCCTCGATGCTCCAGGTCCGCAGGATCAACCGGTCGGTGACCAGCCGCTGAGCCATACCGCCAGGATAGCCGCGCTCCCGCCCGCTGCAGTCCGTCACGCTTCGTGAGCGGCGAAAACCAGTGGGTGCGGGCTGCGGTGTCCGGTAGCGTTGCCGGTTCCGGCGACTGCAGCGGCGGTTGCCACGTTCAGGAAGCAGTCCCATGAGCAGCCACCGGTCCACGACGACGCTGTGGCGTCCCACCGGTCCTGTCGAGCTGGAGCTGGTGCGGGAGCTGGGCTGGCGCGCTTGGCCGCCGCGGCTCCCCGAACAGCCGATCTTCTACCCGGTGCTCAACGAGGACTACGCCGTCAAGATCGCCAGGGACTGGAACGTCGTGCACGACGGCAGCGGCTTCGTCACCCGGTTCGAGGTCGACTCGGAGTTCCTGCGCCGGTACCCGGTGCGGCAGGCGGGCGGCCGGACGATCCTGGAGCTCTGGGTTCCGGCCGAGGAGCTGGACGAGTTCAACGCCCACATCGTCGGCGAGATCCAGGTGGTCCACGAGTTCCGCTGAGGCGCGGGCGAAACCCGGTGCTCCACCGCCAGAATGAGCGGGTGCTGGTCGATCACTTCCCGCTCGTCGGGCTCAAGCTGACAACGCCGCGGCTCGAACTGCGCCTGCCGTCGGCCGAGGAACTCGGGGAACTGGCCGCGCTGGCCGCCGAAGGGGTCCACGATCCCGCCGTCATGCCGTTCTCCACGCCGTGGACCGACCCCCCGCCCGAGCAGGTCGCGCTGAACGTGATCCAGCACCACTGGCGGGAGCTGGGCAGCTGGGCGCCGCAGGACTGGTCGCTCAACCTCACCGCGTTCCACGGCGGAGTCGTCGTCGGGCAGCAGGGCATCAGCGGCCGCGATTTCGGCACCACCCGCGAGGTGAGCACCGGTTCCTGGCTCGGACAGCGCTACCAGGGCCGCGGTCTCGGCACCGAGATGCGCGCGGGTGTGCTGCACCTGGCCTTCGCCTGCCTGGGCGCGGAAGAAGCGGTCTCCGCGGCGTTCGAGGACAACACGGCCTCGCAGGCGGTCTCCCGCAAGCTCGGCTACCGGCCCGACGGCTTCCAGCGCAACGCCATCCGAGGTGCCCTGGCCGTCCAGCAGCGGTTCCGGCTCACCCGCGCGGAGTGGGAGCGGCATCGCACCGTGCCGGTCGAAGTCGACGGGCTCGCGCGCTGCCTCCCGTTCCTGGGGATCGACCGCTGAGGCTCACGATGTGGTCGTGATGGTGGTGACGGTGACGACGGCGGTGGCGGCGGCGATCGCGGCGGCCGTGCGGAGCACCGCCGCGTTCACGGCTTCGGCGCCCCAGTTGCCCTCCTCGAACTCCTTCGCCCGCGCGGCGACCTCGCCGGACCACGCGAGCGGCGGGCGCAGCGCGGGGAGGGCACCGCTGGAGGACAGCAGGGCGATCAGCGCGCCGGTGCGGCTGTCGGGCGTTTCGCCGTCTTCCAGCGCGGCGCGGAGCTTGCGGCGCAGTTCCGCTTCGTGGCCGGTGTCCTCGGCGGGCATCCTGGTAGTCGGGAACACGCCCAGCACCTTCTTCTTCTCGACGCGGATGACGCCGCGCTCCAGGAGCCGGTCGAGCACCGGTTCGCGGAGTCCGCCGCCGATTTCGAGCAGCAGCGTCTGCACCCGGCGCGGCTTCTCGGCGATCTTGTCGTAGGCGGAGCGCAGCAACGGGTCCTCCGGCTGAGCACCTTCGACCGCGCTGATCTTCGGGCCGTTGAGCGCCGTGCTGCCGTCGGAGTCGACGCTGCCGCGCAGCGCCAGCTCCACGAGCACGGCGCCGCCGAGGCTGTAGTGCAGGGTGCCCGCCGCTGCGGGAACTCCCGTCTCGTCGTCGAGCAGCAGCATCATCAGGTCTTCGACGAGCAGCATCTCGTTCACTGCGCTTTCCTCTCTCACAGCCAGTCGTGCTCGCGCGCGTAGCGGGCTGCTTCGTGCCTGGTCCGGGTCTGGGTCTTCTGCATCGCGTTGGACAGGTAGTTGCGCACCGTGCCCTGCGCGAGGTGGAGCTGGGCGGCGATGTCGGCCACGGAGTAGCCCTCGCCGGTCACGCGCAGCACGTCCAGCTCCCGGTCGGTGAGCGGGCAGTCGTCGACGAGCGCGAGCGCGGAGACGTCCGGGTCGATCCACCGCTTGCCCTCGTGCAGGACGCCGATCACCGAGGTGATGTGCGCCGGTTCGGCGGCCTTGCTGACGAAGCCCTGGACGCCGAGCTTGAGCGCCTTGCGGAGCACGCCGGGCTTGGCGTGCCGGGTCAGCATGAGGATCACCTGCTCCGGCCGGGTGCGGCGGATCTCCGCGACGGCGTCCAGCCCGTCCACACCGGGCATCTCCAGATCGATGACGAGCACGTCGGGCCGGTGCCGGAGGGTTTCTTCGACGGCCTCCGCGCCGTTCTCCGCTTCGGCGAGCACGGTGATGTCGCCTTCGAGCGGGAGCAGCGCGGCCATCGCCTTGCGCAGGAGGGCTTCGTCGTCGGCGAGCACCACGGTCGTCATCGGGCTGCCTCCGCTCCGTCCGGGAGCACCGCGGCCGTGCGGAACTCGCCGTCGTGCTGGTCGACCGACAGTTCACCACCGTTCGCGGCGACGCGTTGGGCGAGCGCGGCCAAGCCCCGGAGTTCGGGCACCGGAGCGTGCTTGGCGCCGTCGTTGACGATGCTGATGCTCGACGCCGACAGCGCTATCCGCACCTGCGTCGCCTGGGCGTGGCGCAGGATGTTGGTGGTCGTCTCGCGGAGCACCTGGCCGAGCAGTTCGCCCACGCGCTGGTCCACATCGGCCTCGCGGTCGACGCGCACGTCGATCCCGGCCGCTTCGAAGAGGTTCCGCGCGTTCTCCAGCTCGGCGGAGAGGTTCAGGCGGCGCTGCGCGTAGGCGAGCTCCTTGGTCTGGGTGATGGTGTCGCTGACCAGGTCGTGTATCTCGCGCAGCTCCTGCTTGGCGCGCTCGGCGTCGCTGTCCACCAGCTTCCGCGCCAGCGCGGTCTTGAGCTTGACCACGTGGAGCGTGTGGCCCTGGATGTCGTGCAGATCGCCGGCGAACCGGACGCGTTCGCGGATCACGGCCAGTTCGGCCTCCCGCTCCCGCGCCTCCTCCAGTTCGGCGACGATGTCGTAGAAACGCTTGTTGGGGAACATGAATCCGATCACCACCACGGTGACCCCGGTGGGGATCAGCACGTACCGGATCAGGTTCTCCGGAACCTCCTGCTGCGAGACGAGCGTCCGCGCCGCGCCCACCGCGGCGACGTAACCCACCAGTGCCACGGCCGCCCAGCCCCGCCAGCGCGGCAGCTTGGGGGCGACGAGCGCGCCCACGAAGGAGATGCCGAAGAACGCCATCCGCCCCTCCGCCGCCAGCGCCCCGAACGCCCAGACGGCGGCCGTGACGGCCAACGTGACGGCCGCGACGGGCAGGAGGTCGTCGGCCGCCCACCGGACGAACGCCACCAGCGTCGCCACCACACCGGCGGCCAGGACAGCGGCCTCCCACCAGTTCCGGGCGTCGAAGGCCACCGTCACCGCGCCGACGACGGCGAGGAGCGGGAAGAACATCGTGAGGTTGGTCCTGCGGAGCTGCCCCCGCGTCCGCGCTCGGCGTGCGTTCTGCCGCATCAGCCGGTACCGGGCAGCGGTCTGGCGTTCATGAGCGGATCTCCGGAGTCGCGCGGCGGGTTGGTCCAACACTATTGCGCCGGTCGCGCGGCGAGCACCAGTGACGCAGCGTCATGCCTTCCGGACAGGAATGTCATGCCGGGCTCCTGACCCGGCGGCACTGGGCGCGGAGGCCGCGGCGCGCTGAGATCGGAGTCATCGACGTCCGAACTCACCGCCGCTGGGAAACCGCTGCCGCAACAGCGCTCCCAGCTATGTCCATTGTGGAGCAACTCAGAGGAGCACTGGTGCGCGAACCCGTGTTGACCGTCCTCGTCGCCGCAGTCGTGGCGAGCCTGACCCCGACCGCCGCATCCGCGACCCCACCCGAACAGCTGAACTGGGGCCCGTGCCCGGTGGACGTCACCGAACCCGGCCTCGAGTGCGCCGCGCTCGACGTCCCGCTGGACTACCGCGACCCCGGCGGCCGGACGATATCCGTCGCGATCTCGCGCCTGGCCAGCGCGAACCCGGAAAAGCGCCGCGGCGTGCTGCTGACCAACAGCGGCGGGCCGGGCGGCACCGGCTTGAGCTTCCCGGCCGTCCTGCGCGATCTGGGGCTGCCGCAGGAGGTGCTGGACAGCTACGACGTGATCGGGATGGACCCCCGCGGCGTCGGCCACAGCACACCGGTGACCTGCGACCTCACCCTCCTGGAACACCCGACCAACATCCCGGTGCACGCGCCCGACGCGGCCGGCGTCGAGGAGGAGGCCGAGCGGGTGCGGGCCGTCGCCGAGAAGTGCGGGGCATCGGCGACGGCGCCGCTGCTGCCGCACATCACCACCGCCAACACCGCCCGCGACATGGACCGGGTCCGCGAGGCGCTGGGCGAGTCGGCGGTGTCCTACTTCGGCATCTCCTACGGCACCTACCTCGGCTCGGTCTACACCGCGATGTTCCCGGAGCGCAGCGACCGGTTCCTGTTCGACAGCGCGACCGGCCCGAACGGCTGGGACCACGAGTTCGCGAGGTCGTTCGGGCAGGGCTTCGAGGACCGGTTCCCGGACTTCGCGGCGTTCGCCGCCGCACACCCCGAGTACGGCCTCGGCGAGACACCGGAGCGAGTGCGGGCGAAGTACTTCGAGCTCGCCGCGCGGCTGGACGCGACGCCGAGCCCGGACGGCTACACCGGACCGGCGTTCCGCTTCGCCACCTTCGCCGCGCTCTACTTCGACCGGGAGCTGCCCCGGCTGGCCGAGACCTGGCAGGCGCTCGACACCGGCAACCCGGTGCCACTGCCCGACCCCGGCGACCCGGGGCCCGTCGACCCGAGCATCCCGGCGGACAACTACCTCGCCAGCCAGCTGCACGTGATCTGCAACGACTCCGCGTGGCCGGAGGACGTCCGGACCTACCAGCGCAACGTCGAGCTCGACCGGCTCCGGCACCCGATGTTCGGCGCCGCCGGGGCCAACATCACGCCGTGCGCGTTCTGGCCGTCCGAGCCGCTCGAACCGCAGGTCGAGATCACCGACGAGGGCCCGTCGAACGTGCTGGTCCTGCAGAACCTCCGCGATCCCGCGACTCCGCTGACCGGCGCCCGCGACCTGCGGGAGGCCTTCGGCGACCGGGCCCGGATGGTGACCGCCGACCAGGGCGGCCACCTGGCCTACCTGTTCCTGGCCGACCAATGCGTCCACGACGTCGCGACGGGTTTCCTGGTCGACGGCGAGCGCCCGCAGCGCGACCTCGCCTGCTGACGCTAGTCCTTGCGGCCCGTCACCGCGATGGAGACGCCGAGCCCGATCATCGCGAGGCCACCGGCCCCACCGACGGTGGCGAGCCGCTGCGGTGAGCGGGCGAACCAGTCCCGCGCGGTGGCGGCGGCGAGTCCCCACACCGCATCGCAGATCACCGCGATGACGTTGAAGAGCAAGCCGAGCAGCAGCATCTGCACTGCGACACCGCCCTGCTCCCGATCGACGAACTGCGGTAGCACGGCGGCGAAGAACACCATCGTCTTGGGATTGGCCACCCCGACCGCGAAGCCCTCCCACAGCGTGCGCAGCCCGCCGCGCCCGGGCCCGCCCCCGGCGAGCTCCGCGTGCAACGACTTGCGCTGCCGGATCGCCTTGATGCCCAGGTGCACCAGGTATGCGGCGCCCACCAGCTTCAGCGCCGTGAACACCAGGGCCGATCGCTCGACGATCGCCCCGACTCCGAACGCGACGGCGACGACGAGCACGTAGGCACCGAGGGTGTTCCCCAGGACCGTGGTGAGCGCGGCGCGGCGGCCCTGCGCCAGGGCTCGGCCGACGACGAACAGCACGCTCGGGCCGGGAATCACGATCAGCAGGAAGGACATCGCGGCGAACGCGAGCAGTCGATCGGTGGCCACCATGGAACTCATGGAAGCACGGGGATCGCTCCCGGCTGAATCGGTTTTCCGGTGGAGCGGCCGCGCGGCTCGGCGCAACCGCGCGAGATCGCCGTTCAGTCGACGCGGAGGCCGTGCGCCGCGGCGAAGGCGAGGGCGAGCATCGTGTCGACGCGGGCGCCGCGGAGGTTGGCCTGCACCATGGCGTCCGCGTCGAGGCGGGCATCCCGGAGGTCGGCCTCGGCCAGCCGGGCGCCGAGCAGGCGGGCACCGGTGAAGTCCGCTTCGCGGAGGTCGCAGCGGCGCAGATCGCAATCGGTCAGGTTTGCCTCGCGGAAGCGGATGCCGCGCAGGTCCAGCCCCCGCAAGTCCGCGCCGCCCATGCCCACCAGCGTCAGGTCCGTCTCGCGCAGCCGCAACGCGCGCAGACGGCAGTCCACGAAACTCGACCCCAGCAGGCTACATCCGTCCAAAGTGGACTTACCGAGCACGGTGCGCTCGAACTTGCAGGACCGGAACGCGGTGGCGACGTGCTGCGAGGCGTTGAGGTCCGCTCCGGTGAACACGCACTCGGTGAACACGCAGTTGCGGGTGCTCAAGCCGGTCAGGTCCGCATCGGTGAAGTCGCAGCGCTCGAACGAGCGCCCCTCCCACTCCTGGTCCGTCAGCACTGCGTCCTGGAAGTCCTCGCCCACCGCGCTCGTCATCAGCCCAGCGTGCCACTTCGGGCGCCACAGGTGTTCTGGGGTGCCATCACCCCGGAGCCGCAGGTCAGCCGCGGTTCGTCACGGCACCACGACCACCGGCCGGACCGCCTCGACCACCAGTGTCGCGGGCACCGTGCCGAGCAGTCCGCCGCGGCGCCGCGAGCGACCCACCACGATCAGATCCGCCCGGTACTGCTCGGCGACCTGCTCCAGGCCCACGGCCGGATCGCCGCGGTGGTGCACGAAGTCCCAGTCGATGTCCACCCACTTCAGGTGCGACACGACCTCCTTCTTCAACTCCTCCACCAGGCTCTCGGCCGCCTCGCTGGCGACCGCGACGCCCATCGGCGACCAGTAGGCGACCCCGCCCACCGCCTCGACGTAGACCAGCACCAGCCGCGCGCGCTCGCGCCGCGCCAGGCCGGCAGCCCACGCCGCGGCGTGGAAGCTCGCCGGGCTGCCGTCCATGCCCACGACGATGCCGCCCAGCCCGTCCTTGCCGATCTCGAATTCCCGCTCGGTGTTGTCGCCTTCGGCCACGCGGAGATGGTAGTGGTCGCGGCCCGGGCAGTTGGACGGATGCGACACACTCGACACGTGAACAGCGGCCACACCCTCTCCGACCTCGAACGTCGCGCCCTCGACGCGGTGGACGCCGACGGCGTCCTGGACGACCTGCGCGAGCTCGTCAAGATCCCCAGCGTCGGTGGCACCACCGGCGAGCACGACGCCCAGCAGTGGTGCGCCGACCGGCTGGCCGGGCTCGGGCACCGCGTGGACCACTGGCGCATCGACGTCCGCGAGCTCGCCGAGCAGGACGGTTTCCCCGGCCAGGAGGCCGACCGCGACACCGCCTACGGCTGCGTGGGAGTGCGCGGGGACGGCCCGGAGCCCGCGCTGGTGTTCTGCGGGCACACCGACGTCGTCCCGCCCGGCGACCTCGACCGCTGGCCGGACCGCGACCCCTACGCCCTGCGCGTCCAGGACGGCATCGCGGCCGGTCGCGGCACCTGCGACATGAAGGGCGGGCTGGCCGCGATCTTCGGTGCGCTGCAGGCGCTGCGCACGGCCGGGATCGAGCTCGCCCGGCCGGTGGCCGTGCACACCGTCGTCGGCGAGGAGGACGGCGGGCTCGGCGCGTTCGCCACGCTGCGGCGCGGGCACCGCGGAGCGGCGTGCGTGCTGGCCGAGCCGAGCTCGGGCACGATCGTGGCCGCCAACGGCGGATCGCTCACGTTCCGGCTCGAAATCGCCGGCCAGAGCACGCACGGCTCCACCAGGTACCGGGGTGTGAGCGCGCTCGACAAGCTCGCCCACCTGCTGCCCGCGCTGCGCGCGCTGGAATCCCGCCGCAACGCCGGCCCCGACCCGCTGGTCGCGCACCTGGAAGTGCCGTACCCGCTGTCCATCGGCATGGCACGGGTCGGCGACTGGGCCAGCACGGTGCCGGACCTGGCGATCGCCGAAGGCCGCTACGGCGTCCGGATCGGCGAGTCGATCGAGGACGCCAAGGCCGAGTTCACCGCCGCCATCGCCGAGGCCTGCGCCGCCGACCCCTGGCTGGCGGAGCACCCGGTCCAGGTCAGCTGGCCCGGCGGGATCTTCGCCAGCGGACGACTGCCCGAAGGACACCGGCTGCTCCCCGAGACCCAGGACGCCGTCGTCGCGGCGGGCGCACCCCGGCCGGTGGCGCTCGGTGCGCCCTACGGCACCGATCTGCGGCTCTACTCGGCCGCTGGGATCCCGACGCTCCAGTACGGCCCCGGCGACATCCGCTACGCGCACGCCCACGACGAGCACGTCGCGGTCGCCGAGCTGGAGCAGGCGGCCCGCACCTACGCCCTGCTGGCGATCCGCCGCTGCGGCATCGCCTGATCGCCCTTGAACACCTCGTACACGGCGAGGTAGTTCTCGCCCCCGTGGCCGGCGGCGATCGCCTGCTCCGCGATCGCCGCCATGTGCCGCGCCTGATCAGCGTGAACGCCCTGCTCCACGCAGGTCCGCGCGATGTGTTCCAAGGCGTTCCGGTTCATCTCCATGGTGCCGAGCTCACCGGGGTAGTCGCTCGCCTCCAGATCGGCCGCCTGCTCGACGAGGGCCGGGTTCACCACCACGGCGGGCAGGAACCAGTTGACGGCGAGGTCGGCGAACTCGACCGCGGAGACACCTGCCGAGCCGACCAGGGCGGTGGCGTGCAGGAAGCCGTTCACGGTCGCGTACATCAAGCCGAGCAGGGCGGCGTTGTGCAGCACCGCGAGGCCCGGATCGGCCCCGAGGAACCGCGGTGCTCCCATGCTCGCCAGCGTCTCCCGGTGCTCGTCGAAGACGTCCTCCGATCCGCTGTAGAGGAAGACGGACTCGGGATCTCCGACGAGCGGTGGCGGCACCATGATCGCGCCGTCGAGGTACGCCGCGCCGAGTTCGGCGGCCCAGTCGGCTGCCGCAGCGGCCTCGCCCGGGGTGCCGGAGTTCAGGTTGATCAAGGTCCGGCCCCGCAGCGCCTCCGCTGCCGGGCCGAGAACCCCGTACATGGTCTCGTAGTCCTTCAGGCAGATGATCGAGATCTCGCTCGCCGACACCGCCTCCGCGATGCTCGCCGCACGGCGGGCACCCCCGGCGACGACACCGTCGGCCTTCGCCGGAGTGCGGTTCCAGACCGTCGTCGGGTGGCCGCGCTCCAGCAGCGCTTCGGCGAGCGCCAGGCCCATCGGGCCGAGTCCGACGACGGTGACCGGTGCTTGCTGCGGAACTGCTCCTCGCTGATTCGTCATGCGGATTAGGCTGCGGTGTCACATCGATGTGAGAGTCAACGTGGAGTGGTGGCCATCACATGCGCATGGGTGAGTTCTCCCGGCGAACCGGAGTAAGCCAGCGCCTCCTGCGCTACTACGAGGAGCAGGGTCTGCTCGCGCCCCCGCGGCTGCCGAGCGGATACCGCGAGTACTCGGAGGCGGACGTCGCCACGGTGCGGGGCATCCGCATGCTGCTCGCGGCGGGCCTCGGCACCGCCACCATCGCCGAGCTGCTGCCGTGCATGACCGATGACGGGGTTTCCCTGGCCCCGGCCTGTTCCGGGATGCTGCCCGACCTCAACCGGGAGCGCGAGCGTCTCGACGCAGCGGTGGCCGACCTGCTGGCCGCCCGCGACGCGCTGGACGACATCATCGCCGCCACCGAGTCGACCGGCATCGCCGATCCGGAAGCCTGCGCCGCGATCGGCGCCGTGCAGCAATCCGCCGACATCGGTGCGGCTCGACGAAGTTCCCGTTCCGCCCGCAGCTCCGGGTTCTCGGCTAGCGCAGGGTCCTGAAGAACGCCCGGATGTCGTCGACAAGCAGATCCGGGGCCTGTAGCGAGGCGAAGTGCCCTCCCCCGGAGTAGCTGGTCCACCGGGTGATCTCGTGGGAGAGCTCCGCCAGGCCTCGGACCGCCCCATCTCCGGCGAAGTTCGCCACGCCGGTCGGGATCGTGGTGCGCGCGGCACGCCTACCCCACGCGTCGGCGGACTCCAGGTAGAGCCGGGCCGCCGAACCCGCCGTCCCGGTCAACCAGAAGATCGTCACGTTGGTCAGGATCGCGTCCCGGTCGATCGGGGTCTGCTCGGTGCGCTCGGGATCCCAGTCGACGAACCACTCCAGGTTCCACGCCAGCTGACCGGCCGGAGAATCGTTGAGCGCGTAGGCCAGCGTCTGCGGCCGGGTGGACATCTGCACCGCATAGCCGGAATGCCCGTACCAGAGCTTCCGATTCCGCTCGGCCTTCGCGCGATCCTCCTCCGTCAACAGCGCCAGATCGCCGGGATCGCTCGCCACCGCAGCATCCGCCAACGCGTTCACGTGCACGCCGAGGACGTTCTCCGGTGCGATCCGGCCGAGCTCCGGCGACACGAGGCTGCCGAAATCGCCGCCCTGCGCTCCGTAGCGCTCGTACCCGAGACGCCGCATCAGCTCCGCCCAGGCACGCGCGATCCGGTGCACTCCCCACCCCGTCCGCGCGGTCGGCCCGGAGAAGCCGAATCCCGGCAGCGAGGGCGCGACCACGTGGAAGGCGTCCGCCGGATCCCCACCGTGCGCGCGCGGGTCGGTCAGCGGCCCGATGACGTCGACGAAGTCGTGGACCGTGCTCGGCCAACCGTGCGTGATGATCAGCGGCGTCGCACCCGGTTCCGGGGAGCGGACGTGCAGGAAGTGCACCCGCTGATCACCGATGACCGTCGTGAACTGCGGGAACGAATTGAGGCGGGCCTCGTGCGAGCGCCAGTCGTAGTCCGTGCGCCAGTGCTCGACCAGATCGGCCAGGTACTCCTGGTGCACGCCGTACGACCAGCCGACGCCGGGGAGCTCGCCGGGCCAGCGAGTGCGGGCCAGCCGCTCCCGCAGATCGTCCAGGGCTTCCTGGGCGACATCGATCCGAAACGGTGCTAGTGCGTACATGCGTGCAGGCTGGCGGCGGAGTAGGACAGCTTCGGTCCTACTCCTCTGCCAAGGTGGGCGCATGCTCGCCACACCCGCCCGCTTCCTCCGGCTGCTCTCGCTGCTGCAGATGGGCCGTGAGTGGTCCGGCACCGAACTCGCCGAACGACTCGAAGTCACCACCCGGACCGTGCGCCGCGACATCGATCAGCTGCGCGAGCTGGGTTACCCGGTGGACGCCACCATCGGCCCGCACGGCGGGTACCGGCTCGGCGCCGGCGCCTCGCTGCCGCCGCTGCTGCTCGACGACGACGAAGCGGTCGCGGTCGCGGTCGGTCTGCACACCGCGGCAGCCGGGCGCGTCACCGGAGCCGAGGAAGCCTCGGTGCGCGCGCTGAACAAGCTCGAACAGGTCCTGCCGTCCAGGCTTCGCCACCGGGTGAGCACGCTGAAGAACGCGGTGGTGACGATGTCCCGCGGCACCGAATCGGGCGTGCGGGCAACGGTGCTCACCGCGATCTCGGCCGCCGTCCGGGCCGCTGAAACGCTGCGCTTCGACTACCTCGACCACCACGGAGCCGAGTCGCGGCGCAACGTCGAGCCACACCGCCTCGTCTGCTGGGGGCCGAAGTGGTACCTCGTCGGCTGGGACGTCGACCGAGCGGACTGGCGCACCTTCCGGGTGGACCGGATGACGCTGCGCACCCCCAACGGATCGCGCTTCGCGCACCGGGAACCGCCGGACGGCGATGTCTTGGCTTACCTGCGCAGAACGGTGGGATTCGAGATGTGGCCGCTGCGTTCACAACTGCTCGTGCACGCGCCCGCCGAGGACGTCGAAGGCCGGATCGACGGCATCGTGACCCCGTTGGACGAGAGCACCTGCCGCTTGGAACTCGCCTCGGACTCCTACGACCTCGTCGCATTCGCGATGGGCGTGCTCGATGTCGACTTCGAAGTCGAATCACCTCCAGAACTCGCCGAACACCTGCGGAAACTGGGCAACAGGCTCACCAACGCCAGCACCCGTCGACGCTGAACCCGGGTGGGCCCGAGCGCGGCGTCGGTGGGGTTCGCCGCGCTCGGGCCCCGGCGTCCCTGGACCGCGCCCGAGCGATGGCCGGAGGCAACACCCTGGGAGGGAGTGGTGTTCGTCCGCTGCCGGTCGGGCCGGTCGACGCCGAGTCGAGTGGCTGCTGATGAGGTCTCAGCCCTGCTGGAGGCTCAGCCGCGTTGAGCGACCACCAGCGCAAACCGAGGCCGGAGAACCTCAGTGGAAGTCGCGAGAGGTTGAGGGGATGCGGACTTCCAACTTCTGCAGCCGGTCAGCTCTCAGATTGATCACCCCTTCCGCTCGCTCCACGATTCCGCGCACCAGCAATGCCGCGCTGGAGCGCCCGACCTTGCGGTACCGCGCCCACAAACCCGGAGAGCACATGACGTTGACCATGCCGGTCTCGTCCTCCAGGTTCAGGAACGTGATCCCGCCCGCGGTGGCCGGTCGCTGCCGGTGCGTCACCGCACCACCGACCAGCACCCTCGACCCGTGCTCCACTTCGGACAGACGCGCTGCCGGGAGGGCACCGATCGAGTCCAACTTGGACCGCACGAACTGCAGCGGGAAGCTGTCCGGGGAAACTCCGGTGGCCCAGACGTCCGCCGCAGCCACGTCGATCCCTTCCATGCCGGGCAGGGCAGGCGCAGGCGCCGCGGCCGTGGTCCCCGGCAGCCGGTTCGATCGATCACCGGCCGCCGCAGCCGCGTTCCACAACGCCTCGCGGCGGGACAGCCCGAAGCAGCCGAACGCGCCGGCCGTCGCCAACGCCTCCATCTGCACCGCGGTCAGCTCCACCCGCCGGGCCACCTCGGCCATGCCGGTGTACGGGCCGTTCGCCGCCCGCTCGGCAACCAGCTTCTCCGCCGCCCCTTCACCGAGCCCGCGCACCGAAGCCAGCCCGAGCCGCACCGCCTGCCGCCCCTCACTGGCGGCATCGGGTTCCAGATCGGCCTGCGCCCGACTCGCGTTGACATCCGGCCCGCGCACCCGCACGCCGTGCCGCCGGGCATCCGCGACCAGCGACTGCGGCGAGTAGAAGCCCATCGGCTGCGCCTTGAGCAGGGCGGCGCAGAAGGCCGCCGGGTAGTAGTGCTTGAACCACGCGCTGGCGAACACCAGCAGCGCGAAGCTCAGCGCGTGGCTCTCCGGGAAGCCGTAGTTGGCGAAGGCCAGCATCCGCTGGTAGATCCGGTCGGCCAGCGTCCCGGAGATGCCGTTGGCCGCCATGCCCTCGAAGAGCCGGTCCTTGAGCCGGGCCATCCGCTCCTCCGACCGCTTGGCCCCCATCGCCCGCCGCAGCTGATCGGCCTCCGCCGGGGTGAACCCCGCGACGTCCACCGCCAGCTGCATCAACTGCTCCTGGAACAGCGGGACCCCGTAGGTCTTGGCCAGCGCACCGGCCATCAGCGGGTGCTCGAAGTCCCACTCCTCCGCCCCGTTGCGACGCCGGATGTAGGGGTGCACCGAACCGCCCTGGATCGGCCCCGGCCGGATCAACGCCACCTCGACCACCAGGTCGTAGAACTCCCGCGGCTTCAGTCTCGGCAGCGTGGCCAGCTGCGCGCGGCTCTCCACCTGGAACACCCCGACCGCGTCGGCCCGGCGCAGCATCTCGTAGACCGCGTCGTCGGCCAGGTCCAGCCGACCGAGGTCGACCTCGCGCCCGTGGTGCTCGCGCACCATCTCGGTGGCGTACCGCAGCGCCGAGAGCATGCCCAGCCCGAGCAGGTCGAACTTGACCAGGCCCGCCTCCGCGCAGTCGTCCTTGTCCCACTGCAGGACGGTGCGGCCGGGCATCCGCGCCCACTCCACCGGGCACACCTCGCTGACCGGCTGGTGGCAGATCACCATCCCGCCGGAGTGGATGCCCAGGTGCCGCGGGAAACCCAGCAGCTCACCGGCCAGCTGCCGCACCGGTCCGGGGATCTCGGAATCCTCCGGCAGCGGGCCCCAGTGCTCGATCTCCTTGCTCCAGGCGTCCTGCTGCCCCGGCGAATAGCCGAGCGCGCGGGCGACGTCGCGCACCGCGGAGCGCGGCCGGTAGCTGATCACGTTCGCCACCTGGGCGGCGTGCATCCGGCCGTACGTGCGGTAGACGTACTGGATCACCTCTTCGCGGCGGTCCGACTCGATGTCCAGGTCGATGTCCGGCGGACCGTCCCGCTCCGGAGCCAGGAAGCGCTCGAAGAGCAGCTGGTAGCGCACCGGGTCCGCGTTGGTGATCCGCAGCGCGAAGCACACCGCCGAGTTCGCCGCCGATCCCCTGCCCTGGCACAGGATTCCCTGGCTCCGGCAGAACTCCACGATGTCCTGCACGATCAGGAAGTAGCCGGGGAAGCGCAGTTCCTCGATCACCGCCAGCTCGTGCTCGATCTGCTGGTAGGCCACGGGATTCTGCTGCGGCAGGCCGTACCGCTCCAGCGCGCCCTGGTAGGTCAGCTCGCGCAGCCAGCTCGCCTCGGTGCGCCCCTTGGGCACGCGGAACGGCGGCAGCTGCGGAGCCACCAGCTGCAGGTCGAAGGCGCACTCCTTGCCGAGCTCGGCGGCTCGCTGCACGGCTCCCGGGTAGCGCGCGAACAGCTCCGCCATCTCGGCCCCGGAGCGCAGGTAGTTGCCCGCCCAAGCGGGCAGCCAGCCGTCCACCTCGTCCAGGCTGCGGCGGGCCCGGATCGCGGCGACCACCCCGGCCAGCCGGGCCTGCTCGGGCCGGGCCAGGTGCGCCCCGGTGCTGGCCACCGTGGCCACCCCGGCGCGGGCGGCCAGCTCGGTCAGCGCATCGTTGCGCGCGGAATCCGCGGGCAACCCGTGGTCGGTCAGCTCCACCGCGACGTGATCCGCGCCGAACAGCGCGACCAGCCCGTCCAACTCCGCCGCAGCGGCGTCGAAGCCGTCCGCCGCGAGCGCAGCGGGCACCGCACCCTTCCGGCAACCGGTGAGCACCTGCCAGTGCCCTCCGGCCGCGGCGGCGAGCTCCGTCAGCTCGTAGACCGGACGCCCCTTCTCCTTCCCGGCCAACTGCGCCTTGCTGATCTCCCGGCACAGGCTCGCGTAACCGGTGAGATCCCGCGCCAGCACCACCAGGTGCCGCCCCTCCGGATCGGGCACCCCGTTCTGCGGCGCGGTGAGCCCCAGGCTGAGCTCGGCGCCGAACACCGTGCGCATCCCGTGCTCTGCGGCGGCTTCGGCGAAGCGCACCACCCCGTACAAGCCGTCGTGATCGGTGAGCGCGATCGCCTCCAGCCCCAGCCGCGCCGCCTCCGCCACCAGCTCCTCCGGGTGGCTCGCCCCGTCCAGGAAGCTGAAGTTGGAGTGCGCGTGCAGCTCCGCGTACGGGACCTGCGGCATCGCGGGAACGACGTCTGACCGGTGCTCGGTGTGCTGCCGAGTCCGCACCGGACCGTCGTTCCCGTCGCCGGGACCCCGCTCGTCGCGGTCCCCTCGCCCGGTGGCGGAACCGGAGCGACCGGACAGCGCGGTCTCCAGTTCCGACCAGGTCTGGGGAGGGTTGAACCAACTCATGACAACAGTGAACTCCAGTTCGAAATCACGACGCCACCGAGAAACGGGCAAACCACTCGAACGAGTGTTCGTGCTCATCGATAGGCGCCCTGCACCCACCAGCGACCCCGCTCGTGCACCAGCAGCAGGGCCACCTCGCCGGGATCGGGATCCGGTCCGCCTGCGCCGGAATCCGCTTCGAGCACCACCTGGATCCGCACCGACGACCGCGGCGGCACCTGCGTCGCCGGAGCCGTCTGCCCGGCGACGGCCAGCAGCTCCGCCCACCAGCGCTCGGTCACCGGCCACGGCCCCGCCCAGCCCGACACCGCGCGGGACCGGCCGCCCGACACCTCGACGCGGTGCGGCGCGGCGGTCAGCCGATCCCGGTCGGTGATCCCCACCGGCCGGCCCTCGGCATCGAGCACCACCGCGGGCCACGGCGAATCCGGGACCACGGAGGGAGACGGCGCCGGAATCCGGCCCGGCCACGGGCGATCCGGCTCCGACGCCGGTCGGCGCTCATCGCCCCACGGCACGAACCGCACCTGATCGCGCAGGTCCCGACCGCCGTCGAGCACTCCGGTCAGCACCGCGTCCGGCCCGAGCATGCCCTGCACCCGGGCGAACGCGCGGCCCGCGCGGGCATCCGCCTCACCGGTCGCGGCGCTGAGCAGGTCGAGCTGCAACCCGCCCGCTCCGACGACTTCCTCCGGGTGCAGGCTCAGCACGCTCACCCCGGCCGTCGGGCGCTGGGCCCCGCTGCGGCCGTTCAGCCAGCCGTCGAGCTGCCAGCGCACCCGGTCCGCAGTGGACGACGGCGTCAGCGGCTCGGCGCACCGCCACACCCGGTGCAGCTCCTCCCCGTGCTCGGTGCTCGCCGAGATCCCCAGTCGCGTGCACGCCAGCCCGAGCTCGCCGAGCCTGACGTGCAGCCGATCGGCCAGCACCTTGGCCGCGAAGGCGGCTCGGTCCACCCGGTCCACCGGCGGATCGAGCCGCTCGGAGATCACCAGGTCCGGCGGGGGTTGCCGCCGGAGCACCGGCCGCTCCTCCTGCCCGCCGGCCGCGCGGTGCATCATCAGCGCGAACCGGCCGAACCTCGTCGCGACGTCCGACGGGGCCAGCGCGGCGAAGTCGCCCAGCGTGCGAATCCCCAAGCGCCGCAACAGGTCCACCAGCTCCACCTGCTCCGCGACCTGCCGGCCGCTGAGCCGGTCGGCGAGCTGATCGATCTCCTCGACGGCCAGCGGCGCGAGGAACTCCTGGCTCAACCCGGACGCGACCAGCTGGCCGCGCCGAGCGGCCAGGACCGCGGCGAACAGCCCGTCCGCGATGCCCACCTGGCACTCGACCCCGACGTGCGCGCCGATCTTGTCGATCACCCGCTCGGCGGCGCCCGCCTCCGAACCGAAGTAGCGCGCCGGACCACGCGCCGGAACCGCCACCAGGCCCGGTCGGACGATCTCCACTCCCGGCATCATGTCCTCGATCGCGGCCACCACCGGCTCGAACATCCGCGCATCCCGGTCCGGATCGTGCTCGCGGACCACCAGCTCCGGGCAGCGGCCCTGCGCTTCGCGGCGGCGCATCCCGCGCCGGACCCCGCTGTCGCGGGCCGTCGCCGAGCAGGCGACCACCCGGTTGGCGGCGAACACCGCGGCGGGCACCAGCGGACCGAGCTCGGCCGCGCGGGCCGCTGCGACCACCGGCCAGTCCGGGCACCACACGACGAGTCGACGAGGCGGCATCGCTACTCACCCGCCACGGATCGCAGCCGGGGCCGCGCGGTCTCGTCCGCGGGAACCCCGACAGCTCCGCCGCGCCCCGGGAGCAGGAGCCGGCACGAACACGGCCGGGACGCCGCACCGCGCCCGCCCGCGTGCACCGTGACCGCGCGTTCCCGCAGGTACCCGTGGCCCTGGCCGATCCCGCGCCAGTCGGCATCGGCACAACGAAGCTGCACCTCCGCACCCGCCCACGGGCCGAACGGCAGCAGCACCGAACCGCGGTTGCGCGCCCGCGCCGACAGTCGCCGGGCATCGGAATCCGCGATCCGCCGAGCACCGCCGACGACGACCAGGTCCACGCCGTCGAGCAGCGCGGCGACCACACCGACCGGGTCGCCGCCCGGCCGCGGGACCACCGCGAGCCTGGCGAGTTCCACACCGGTTTCGGCAGCGGCGACCAGGCTGATGCCGGCCAGCCCCACCACGGCGGCCCAAGAGCCGCTGGCGGTCGCCTCGGCGAGCAGCGCGAAGAGCAGCGAAACAGATCCGTGCACCGCCACCGTGCTGCCACGGCGCAATCCCGGCCATGGCAGCACGGCGGCGAGTTCTGCCCGCGTGGGCAGCACCCGGCCCGCACCAGGAACACCACCCTCTCCGACCACCGGCGCGCCCACGAACACCCCGTGAGCCGCGGACACGCCCGGCGCCGTCGAAGACGCCATCGCGGACATCGCTGCCTCCCCACATCGTGCGCGTGGGTGCCCGACCCCGGCGCGGGCACCCACCAAGCCGCTGTGGGGAAGACAGCGGTGGAACCGACACTGCGCCTGCACCCGAACGCAGCGCCGGATCCAACAGATCGGTCGGCCCCGACACCTACCGATCCATCTCGAACCTCAGTTCGAACAAGGACAAGTAAACCCTGGCCCGCGGCCTGCGTCAAGGCCTGTAGCCGGATTGGGTGAACATTTGTTCGATCGCCCGAAATTCGGCTGAGGCGACCGGAAAAAGCCGCTACAACTTGACCCGAGACCGCGCTCCCGGGCCGCCCCAGCGAACGCCCGGATCCGGCTCCCGCCGACCGCTGCGACACCGGGTCCGACCGCCCGGTGCTCCGCGCGCTCCCCGCCGGGACGGCCGCGCGGCGAACGAATTCCCCAGACAACCGAGGAGTCTTCCCATGCGCACGTCACGACCGGACCAGTCCCACCGGCACCTCGCCCGCACCGACCGCGAAAAGCGAGCGGTGCGGACGGCCGTGGCCGCCCGCACCGCTCGGAGTGCTCCTGGGTCAGTGCGCGAAGTGGCGCGTCCCGGTGAAGTAGAGCGGCACACCGGCCGCCTCCGCCACCGCGATGGTGTCGGCGTCCCGGACCGAACCGCCCGGCTGCACGATGGCGCGCACGCCGGCGTCGAGCAGCACCTGCGGGCCGTCGGCGAACGGGAAGAACGCGTCGGACGCGACCACCGCGCCCTTGGCCCGGTCACCTGCCCGGGAGACAGCCAGGCGAGCCGAGTCGACCCGGTTCACCTGCCCCATGCCCACGCCGACGGTGGCACCGCCGTCGGCCAGCAGGATCGCGTTCGACTTCACCGCGCGGCAGGCGCGCCAGGCGAACTCCAGGTCCGCCAGCGTGGCGTCGTCCGCCGCGGGACCGGCCGCCAGCGTCCAGTTGGCCGGGTCGTCGCCCTCGGCGTCGATCGCGTCGGAGCCCTGCACCAGCATGCCGCCGGAGATCGCCCGCATCTCGATCCGGCCGCTCTTGGGCGGCTGCGCGGTCAGGATCCGGATGTTCTTCTTCTTGCTCAGCACGTCAACCGCGCCATCGGCGTAGCCCGGCGCCACGATGACCTCGGTGAAGATCTCCGAGACCTGCTCGGCCATCGCCACCGAGACCTCGCGGTTCGTCGCGATCACGCCGCCGTAGGCGCTGACCGGGTCGCACTCGTGCGCCTTGCGGTGCGCGGCGGCGATGTCGTCGGCGACCGCGATGCCGCACGGGTTGGCGTGCTTGATGATGGCCACGCACGGCCGGCTGTGGTCGTGCGCCGCCCGCCAGGCCGCGTCGGCGTCGACGTAGTTGTTGTAGGACATCTCCTTGCCGTGCAGCTGGGCCGCGGCCGCCAGGCCGGTGGCCTCACCGCCGGAGACGTACAGCGCGGCGGGCTGGTGCGGGTTCTCGCCGTAGCGCAGCGCGGAGCGGCGCTCCCAGGTCTCCCCGATCCAGCCGGGGAACACCGAGTCGTCGCCGGTCGGCACCTTGCTCATCCAGGACGCCACCGCGACGTCGTAGGAGGCGGTGTGCCGGAACGCGGCGGCCGCCAGCTCGACCCGGTCGGCCAGCGTGAAGCCGCCTTCCCGGACCTGCTCCAGCAGCCACTCGTAGCGGCTGGGGTCGACGACGACCGCGACGTTCGCGTGGTTCTTCGCGGAGGCGCGCACCATCGCCGGGCCGCCGATGTCGATCTGCTCGATCACCTCGTCCGGCGCGGCGCCCGAGGCCACCGTCTGCACGAACGGGTACAGGTTGACCACCAGCAGGTCGAACGGGGCGATGTCCAGCTCGCGGAGCTGGTCGGCGTGCTCCGGGCGGCGCAGGTCGGCGAGCAGGCCCGCGTGCACCCGCGGGTGCAGGGTCTTGACCCGGCCGTCGAGCGCCTCCGGGAAACCGGTGAGCTCCTCGACCGGGGTCACCGGAACGCCCGCGTCCGCGATGGTGCGGGCGGTGCCGCCGGTGGACACGATCTCCACCCCGGCGGCGTGCAGCCCGGTGGCCAGCTCCAGCAGCCCCGACTTGTCCGACACGCCGATCAGCGCGCGGCGAACAGCACGCCGCTCCTGCGAGTTCGCGGTCACGGGATACTCACCTTCCGTCCCTGCACGGTCCAACCGTGCAACGCCAGCTGTTCCAGGGTGTCGACCAGCAACCGCCGCTCGACGGCCTTGATCCGCTCGTGCAAGCTCGCCTCGTCGTCGTCGGGGCGCACCTCGACCGCCTCCTGCGCGAGGATCGGTCCGGTGTCCACGCCGGCGTCGACCACGAACAACGTGCAACCGGTGACCCGCACCCCGTACTCCAGCGCGTCGCGCACCCCGTGCATGCCGGGGAACGAGGGCAGCAGAGCCGGGTGGCTGTTGAGGTACCGGCCGTCGAAGCGCGACAGGAAGTGCGCACCGACGAGCTTCATGAACCCGGCGGAGACCACCAGGTCCGGCTCGTGCTCGGCGCAGGCCTCGGTCAGCGCGCGATCCCAGTCGTCCCGGCTCGGGTGGTCCTTGACGCGGCGGACGAAGGTCGGCACCCCGGCGCGCTCGGCGCGGGCGAGTCCTTCGATGCCGTCGCGATCCGCGCCGACCGCGACCACCTGCACCGGGTAGTCGGGCGAGCCGGTCGCGTCGAGCAGGGCCTGCAGCAGAGTTCCGGAGCCGGACACCAGCACGACCACGCGCGCCGGATCGGCGGTGGTGAACCGGGTGGGCGACGCGGCGGTGTTCGACTGGTCGGTCGTACTCGGGTTCAGCGTTCGCTCCTGACATGCCTGGGCACGATCTCTCCCAGAGCGTAAGCGCTGATGGCGGGGCGGACGCGGCCAGGTCCCGGGCGAGTGGCGCAGCACTCACCGGTGCGGCGCCATCTGCCCGAACCGTCCGGATCCGCCACCGCGGGGAACCGGTGCTAGTCGTTCCTGCTCTCGTGGCCGTCCCCGGTTTGCGCGGGCCAGGGCTCGTCGACGGCGCCGTCGAACTCGCTGGGATCGATCTCCGACCGCGCGGGCCTGGTCGAGCTCGGGGTGATCGGCTCACGCGCGTGCGGGATCTGCGGGCCGGAGCTCTCCGGGTCGAGCGCATCGGGCTCGTCCTCCGCATCCGAAGTGGACTGATCGGCGTCGTCCACTTCGGCCTGGGGCTCGGTGTCGTCCGCGTCCGGCGCGGCGGAGTCGGCTTCCGGCTCCTCGGTGTCCGGCGCGGCGACGGTGTCGTCGGCGCTGTCGACCTCGTCCGCCGACGCGGTCGTTGCTTCGTCGAAGACGACCGGACCCGCGAACCAGGTGACGGCGGCTGCGGGCAGGGCGACCCAGCACATCGTCGCGGCGGCCAGCGCGAGCGGCCGCAGCGTCACCGGGCTGAACGGACCACCGCCCAGCTCACCACCGGCCACGTACGCGAGCACCAGCACGCCGAGCGCCGCGATGCAGGCCGCCACGCCGACCGCCAGCAGTCGACGAGGCGCACCGCCCGGGACTCGACGGCACGCGAGGCCGACGAGCACGCCGACCGCGAGCGGAAGGGCCAAGGCCACGGCCGACAAGCCGACCCCCGGCTGCGACGGCAGGACCGCGAGCAGCGGCAGGTCGGGCAGCGGCCCGGGGCCGGGCGTGCCGTGCAGGGGCTGGACCGTCAGCTCGCCCAGGGACAGACCGGTACCGGCGGCGTAGGCCCAGCCCGCCAGCACACCGTTCGGCAGGTAGAGGAGAGACAGGAGGGAGGTTCCGAACGCGTCACCGGCACCGTCGAATCGCGCCATCGCGGCGACCATGTCCGGCGCCGACGCGCAGATCCCGATCAGCAGCACCACGCCACCAGCGGTGAACGCGGCGGCCAGCGCGAGGAGACCGATGCGCAGACCTGACCACACCTCGGCCTCGACCCGTTCCCAGACCAGGTAGATCAGGCCGCAGCGGTTGGCCACACCTGCCGCCGAGGCCGCGGTGGCGGTCAGGCCGCAGCTAAGGAAGGCATCGACCGGGACGGCGCTGAACGACCCTGCCAGCACCAGGGCGAGGCACGCGCCGGTGAAGGCGTGAACCAGTCCCATGGTGGCGATGAGCGGCCAGGCCTGGTCGGGCCGCCGCAGCCTGGAGCGCCTGGCCACCCAGGCCGAGGCTGCCGCGATCAGCACCATCACGATCGCGGTCGGGAGCAGCGGGAGCACGCTCAGCGGCGCGCCCGTGATCGTCAGCGCGGACTGGTGCAGGGCGAGCCACCCGGGGAGGGCGGCCAGCAGCACCACCACCGGGTTGAACTCGGCGCTGGTGGCCGTGGCCGTTATCAGCGCGATCAGCCCGGCCGACACCAGGTAGCCGCAGATCAGGACCGCGCAGGTCGCGCCGATGAGCAGCCACCAGCGGATGCCGAGCTTGCGCTCGCGGTGGCCGTCGGCGATGGCGTGGGGGATCGACTCCAGCACGGACATGCCGTCGAATGTCGCACCAGAATTCCGCCGAACGGGTCAGACCACGCCGCTGACTCCACCCATCGGGCGACCTCGAACGTCTACTTAGGATCATTTCGGGTCGCTCCGCCGGATGCCCGGTGAAAAGCGAACGCACGGGCGGCTTCGGGGCCGCCCGTGCGTCAACGGTGCTGCAGCGATCAGAATCCCGGCGGGTTGAGCCCGGGGTGCGGCATCTGCTGGGTGCCCTGCGGGCCGCTCTGCGCGGACTGGCCACCTTGGCCGGACGAGCCGTCCTGCCCGGTCGGCGACTGGTTCGAGGAGCCGCCCTGCCCGGCAGGGGCCTGTCCCGCAGGACCGCCCTGCCCGGCGAAGCCTCCCTGACCGGCAGGTCCGTTCTGCCCACCAGGGCCACCCGGACCGGGCTGGCCGACGGGGCCGGACTGGTTCGAGGTCGGGGCACCGCTCGAGGACGGGTTCCACCCGCCCGGCTGCTGCGGCTGGCCACCGGTGGCCGGGCTCCAGCCGCCGCTGGCCGGCGCGAACTGCCCGGGCTGCGCGGGCGGCGCGGCGGGGCTCCACCCGCCGGGTCCGCCGGGCTTGCCGGGTCCGCCCTGCGGGCCGGGCTGGAACGGGCCGGGCTGCCCGCCCGGGCCGGGCGAGGCCTTGCCGGAGCCGAGGCTCTCCGGGGCGTTGATGAGGCCGCCGTCGATCAGCAGGATGCCGAGCACACCGCCGAGCTGCGCGATGGCCAGCAGCAGGAGCACCACGACGATGCCGCCGGAACTGCCGCCGACGAGGTCCTGGAGCAGCGCGAGGGTCGCGTAAGCGGACAGCGGCGCGGCGGCGAACATCGCGTTCGGCGTCTTCGGGACGAACCGCAGTCCGGCCAGCGCAGCGGCCGCGATGAAGGAGAAGCCGGCGAGGCTGCCGAGGAGGACACCGGCGATCTCGCTGAAGAAGCCGATCAGGTAACCGACCAGACCGGCCCCGGCCGCCACCAGTGCCAGGATCTCCTTCAAACCGAGTGCGGGCCCGGCCGAGCTGGGCTTCCGCGACGGGGGATATGGGGCGGACATGCCTGGAGACACTCCTCAATGGACATTCGGGGGGACGAGGCGGTCGAAACCGACGTTATCCGATCAACCGACCCCGGTGTACCGGCAAGAGCCGCACTCGCCCGGGTCGGGACAGTCGTCGGGGCCGGACACCCGCAGGTGTCCGGCCCCGAGATGACCGTTCGAGATCGGGCTCAGCCCTTGATGATCTCGCGCATCAGCTTGGCGGTCTCGCTCGGCGTCTTGCCGACCTTGACGCCTGCGGCCTCCAGGGCCTCCTTCTTCGCCGCGGCGGTGCCCGACGAACCGGAGACGATGGCGCCTGCGTGGCCCATGGTCTTGCCCTCCGGGGCGGTGAAACCGGCCACGTAGCCCACCACCGGCTTGGTGATGTTGGCCTTGATGTAGTCGGCCGCCCGCTCCTCGGCGTCGCCACCGATCTCACCGATCATGACGATGGCCTCGGTCTCCGGGTCGTCCTGGAACGCCTGGAGCGCGTCGATGTGGGTGGTGCCGATGATCGGGTCACCACCGATGCCGACGCAGCTGGAGAAACCGATGTCGCGCAGCTCGTGCATCATCTGGTAGGTCAGGGTGCCCGACTTGGACACCAGACCGATCTTGCCCGGGCCGGTGATGTCGGCCGGGATGATGCCCGCGTTGGACTTGCCGGGCGAGATGATGCCGGGGCAGTTCGGCCCGATGATCCGGGTCTTGTTGCCGGTGGCGTTGGCGTGCGCCCAGAAGTAGGCGGAGTCGTGCACCGGGATGCCCTCGGTGATGACCACGGCCAGGCCGATCTCGGCGTCGATGGCCTCCAGCACCGCGTCCTTGGCGAACTTCGGCGGCACGAAGACGACCGACACGTCGGCGCCGGTCTCCTTCATCGCCTCCTTGACGGAGCCGAAGACGGTGAGCTGCTTGCCCTCGATCTCGACGGTCTGCCCGGCCTTGCGGGCGTTGACGCCGCCGACGATGTTGGTGCCGGAGCGCAGCATCCGAGCGGTGTGCTTGGTGCCTTCAGAGCCGGTGATGCCCTGAACGATGACCTTGCTGTTCTCGTTGAGGAAGATAGCCACGCCTCATGCCCCCGCAGCCAGCTCGGCGGCCTTGTCGGCCGCGCCGTCCATGGTGTCCACCACGGTGACGACCGGGTGGTTGGCCTCGGCCAGGATGCGGCGACCCTCTTCGACGTTGTTGCCGTCGAGGCGGACGACCAGCGGCTTGGTGGCCTCGTCGCCCAGGATCTTCAGCGCCTGCACGATGCCGTTGGCGACCGCGTCGCAGGCGGTGATGCCACCGAAGACGTTGACGAACACCGACTTCACCTCGGGGTCGCCGAGGATGACGTCCAGACCGGCCGCCATCACCTCGGCGGAGGCACCGCCGCCGATGTCCAGGAAGTTCGCCGGCTTGACGCCGTTGTGCTTCTCCCCGGCGTAGGCGACGACGTCCAGCGTGGACATGACCAGCCCGGCACCGTTGCCGATGATGCCGACCTCGCCGTCCAGCTTGACGTAGTTGAGGCCCTTCTCCTTGGCCTTGGCCTCGAGCGGGTTCTCGGCGTCCTTGTCGACCAGCTCGGCCTGCTTGGCCTGGCGGAACGCGGCGTTCTCGTCCAGCGTGACCTTGCCGTCCAGCGCGATGATCTTGCCCTGCGGGTCCTTGACCAGCGGGTTGACCTCGACGAGGGTGGCGTCCTCGGCGACGAAGGTGTCCCAGAGCTGAACGATGACGTCAGCGACCTGGTCGGCGACCTCGGCCGGGAACTTGGCGGCGGCGACGATCTCCTCCGCCTTCGCCTTGTCCACGCCCTGGATCGGGTCGATCGCGACCTTGGCCAGCGCCTCCGGCTTGGAGACCGCGACCTCTTCGATCTCCATGCCGCCCTCGACGGAGGCCATCGCGAGGAAGTTGCGGTTGGCGCGGTCGAGGAGGAACGAGAAGTAGTACTCGTCGGCGATGTCGGAGGCGGTGGTGACCAGCACCTTGCGGGTGACGTGGCCCTTGATGTCCAGTCCGAGGATCGCCTCGGCCTTGGTCTCGGCCTCCTCCGGGGTCTCGGCCAGCTTCACGCCACCGGCCTTACCGCGACCCCCGGTCTTCACCTGAGCCTTGATTACGACGGGCCCGCCCAGTTCTGCAGCGGCTGCCTTGGCCCCTTGGGGTTCTGTCACCACGGTGCCGGGCAGCGTCGGCACGCCGTGGGAGGCGAAGAGTTCCTTCGCCTGGTACTCGTACAGGTCCACTCGACTCTCCTGCGACGTCGGTGTCGGACTCGGTGACGATATCGACCTGCGACGAAGCATGGGGCGGCGCGTCCGGTGAACTGCCTCACCCGAGGTGGGCATCACGCCTGGTCGGGCCGTCCGGCGCGGTGATTCGCCTGCTCGGCAGGTCGAACGTGGGCGTCCGTGGTGACGAACGGAACAGCGCACCGTGACGGTGTCGGTCCGATTCTGGGCCAGGCGTCCCGGCCGGGCAAGGCGTCGATTCGGGTGATCCGGCCGCCCGCGGACGCGGCCCGCTGCGGCCGTTCGCTCAGGACGCCTTGGTCCGGATGGCCGCCGCGGCGGACACGAGCAGCGCCAGCACCCCGGCGATGCCGAACCACAGCCCGGTGCCGGGCTCCGAACCCGGCAGGCGCTCCGCGGTCAGCGGGTACTCCAGCACTCGGACGGCGACGACCAACGCGGCCCCGCAGAGCAGCGCGGCGGCTCGCGGCGGGCGGCACATCGGCGCCAGGACGGCGGCGGCGACCACAGCGGCGAGCGCGATCAGCAAGCCCCACGACGTCGTGCCGAACTCGGCGAACACACCGGGTGCCGCGTAGTCGGGCGCGATCACCACCGGGAAGCTGAACGCGGCGGCTCCCAGGACCAGCGAGATCAGCGCCGGGATCAGCACCGGGCGCCGCATCGCGATCTCGGTGAGGTCCACCTCGTCGCGCTCGACCGCACCGGCCACCGCGGCGACGATCGCGGCGGCAGCGGCGAACAGCACCGCCACCCCCGCCGACCACGCACCGATCTCGGCTTCGGCCCCGGCGGCCTGCACCGCGGTGAACACCGCGTCCAGCACGCTCGTCGACGCGAGCGGAACGAGGACCCAGACCACCGGCAGCAGCGGGCGCACCCGGAGCGAGAGGCGAGGCACCAGCAGGCCGACACCGACCAGGAGCAGCACGATCCCGGCAGGCCACAGCATCCGCGCCGGGTACGGGGACGGATCGCGCAGGCCGAACGGCATCTCCACCTGCGGCGCGAGCGCGGCCAGCACGGTCAGCGCACCGGCGACCAGGGCCAGCACCGCGGAGGTGGTGATCAACCTGTTCAGCGCAGGCAGGCGCAGATCCTCGCCCGTCTCGCCGGAGCGGGCGCGCCCGTTCGGCATCGCCAGCGCCACCAGCGCGAACGCCGCGATCAGCCCCAGCAGCGGACCCCAGGAGAAGCTGACCTCCGCGAGCACCGCCGCGGCGATCAGCGGCGGGACGACGACGCCGGTCAGGGCCGCGGCCAGGCCGAGCAGCCCGCCGCGCGTGAAGTCCTGGTCGACGGATCCGGCCAGGTAGCCGGCGGCAGCGGGCACCCCGACGGCGATCAGCACGCTGCCGACCAGCACCACCACCGGAGCGTCGAGGGCGTGCCTGGGCAGCAGGTAGGGGTCCTCGGAGGAGAACGGCGCCATCATCACGCCGACCACAGCGGGCACGCTGACGCAGAAGACGAGCGTGAGCAGGCGCTGGCGATGCCCGTCGGAGTCCTCGCCGCCGGGCCCGACGCTGCGCACCGCCAGGAACCCGGCCACGATCGCCGCCGCGTGTCCGACGAGCAGCAACCACGCGCCGATCGACGGGGAGAAGACGTCGAGGCTCGCCAGCTTGAGCAGCTCCGGGCGCGCGGCCAGCGCGGGATCGGCGACGACTTGCGCGTCGAGCGCGAGCCGTCCGGGCGCCAGAGCAGCGGGCCCGACCAGCACCGCCGCCGCGGTGACCGGTCGTCCGCGGCGGATGAACGCGGCGGCGAGCCCGGCCGGGAGGAGTGCGAGGACCAGCAGCAGCGGCCAGGACAAGAAGGCGGCTGATGCGCTGGGGGCGACGAGGCCGATCAGCGGCCCGAGGCCGATGAGCACCGCCCCGGCCGCGGACACCGCCATCGCGGCGCGCAGTTGTGTGGGCACTGGCTGCGGATTCGTGGCCGGAGCCGAAGAACCGCCGGACGAGAGGTCGGGCCGCGCAGTCACCGCGCTGACGCTAGCAACCCGGGGGCGGCGCGAGCGCACCGACTCAGCGGAATCCGAGCGCTTCCCGGAGCGCGGACGGCCTTCGTGACGGGCGACCGGGGTGGGTTCTCAGGGACATCCCCGATGCCGACCGCCCGAACGGAGCATTGACGATCCCCATCAAGCCGCTCTTGAGCTGTGACTTATGTCACTGTCGACCACTGCGGGGTCACTGAATCGAGGCACCCGGGGTCAAGCCGTGGGCCGATCGGACCGCCACTCGCCGATCACGAACCCGCAGGCAGCTCCACTGCGCGACGACCACTCCCAGTATCCGCACGGGTCTGACACCCGCGCCCGGAGAGCCGCTTTCGAACACGCACCGTGCCCAACACGTCACGCACGGGGATTTGCCCCTAGGGGATCAGCTTGGTTACTGTCCCCCGGTCCGTTGTCACGGTCTGATCACGAAGGACAACCTCCGACCGGTTCCCCGACCGGCGCCCGGAACCCCGACCCGGGACGCGTGATCCGACTCCCCGAGACGGAAGGGCAGGCATTGGCTCAGCACCGCTCCCCCGGCGGCGAAGCACGTCCGGAACACCCGGAGGCGTCCCCCGACGAACCCTCCAGTAGTCCGGGCAAGAACCGGGGTCCCTCAACTGCATCCGTCTGGCGCGGCCGCGTGGTCGTGGCCGCGGTTGCCGCCGGTGCTTTCGCAGCCGCCGGGCAATCGCTCGCCGCAGGTGAGGGGCACGCAGCCCCGGACCAGCGCGACGACTTCAACCCCGCGGACGCCTCGGCCTCCTTCAACACGGCGATGGCCGAGCAGGCCACCTACGACGGAGTCGGCGGCAGCGCCCCCGCGCCGGCGATGATCCCGATCGCCCAGGCCACCGACGTCAGCGCCGAGGTCGAGAAGCTCAACAAGAGCGAACGGTTCACCCAGGAGCGCGAGGCGGCCCGCCGCGCCGCCGAGGAAGCGGCCCGGGCGCCCAAGTTCGTCCTCCCCACCAGCGGCATCTTCACCTCCGGATTCGGCGGGCGCTGGGGCACCACGCACTACGGCATCGACATCGCCAACTCCAAGGGCACCCCGATCTATTCCGTCGCGGACGGAACCGTGATCGAAGCGGGCCCGGCGAGCGGCTTCGGCCTCTGGGTCCGGGTGCAGCACGAGGACGGGACGATCACCGTCTACGGCCACGTCAACACCATCACGATCAACGAGGGCGAGAAGGTCAAGGCCGGCGACCAGATCGCCACCATGGGCAACCGCGGCTTCTCCACCGGACCGCACCTGCACTTCGAGGTGTGGAACTCCAGCGGCAAGAAGATCAACCCGCTGCCCTGGATGCAGGCCCGCGGCATCTCCCCGGCGTGACCAGGTGGCGCCGGCCGCCGGTCACGACGACCGGCGCTGCCGGTGCCACTTCTGCATGAGCGCCGGGATCTCCTCGCGGAGGAACTCGAAGAACTCGCGGGTCTCGCCCAGCCGTTGCGCTGCCGCCGAGCTCTCCCCCAGCGCCGCTTGGCCCTCGGCCAGCGTCCGGTCCCAGTCGGCCAGCCGCGCTTCCCGGTTCGTGATGCTGGCGTACCAGAGGTCGTCGAGCACGCGGTACTGATCGCGCCGCTGCCCCGGGACGGGTTCCCGCGCCACCAGGTTCACCTGCGTCAGGTACCGGACCGCGCCCGAGACCGCGGCCGGGCTCACCTCCAGGACCTCCGCCAGCTCCGCTGCCGTGCGGCGCCCGTCGTCGGCGACCAGCAGGCTCGCGAACACCCGCGCTGCCATGCGCGGCACGCCCGCACCGGCCAGGTCCAGCGCGAACCGCTCGACGAACTGCCGGACGGCGTACGGATCACGCTGCTCGGCCATGCTCTGTCCTGCCTCTCTGTCCCGCCCCTCCGCGATTTTCAGTGGTGGTTGCGTCCGGGATCGATCTCACGTTGTGCGGTTTCTTGTGGCTGAGTTGCATCACGGTCCCCTGATGTGCGGTTGAGCAGCGCTGGGGTTGACACACAGGAGGTGTCGCTCCAATCCTCGCCTGCTTCCTCGATCACGGGGACAATTTATACGCTATTTTAATTTCACAAGTTTGTGAAACGAGTGTAGCTTCGGGTTCGTGTCCGAACAGATCCGGTTGACCGGTGCGCAACGAACTCTCCTCGGTCCGCTCCACGCGCGGGCGCTCGACAACCGCAGACCCGATCCGGTGCTCGGCGACGAGGCCGCGGATCGGCTGCTGGACCGCATCGACTTCGACTTCTCCAGCCTCAACCTCGGCTCCGGCAACCGGATGGCGATCATCCTGCGCGCCAAGGAGCTCGACGCCTGGGCCACCGACTACCTCGCCGAACACCCCGACGCCGTGGTGCTGCACCTGGCCTGCGGCCTGGACAGCCGGGCCTTCCGGCTCGCGCTGCCCGACAGCGCGCTCTGGTACGACGTCGACCTGCCCGACGTGATCGAGCTGCGGAACCGGCTGTACCCGGAGACCCCGGCGAACTACCGCACCATCGCGAGCTCGGCGACCGACCCGGAGTGGCTCGACGAGATCCCCACCGGCCGGCCGACGCTGGTCATCGCCGAGGGACTCACCATGTACCTGACCGAGGCCGACGGGGTCGCCATGCTGCGGCGGTTCGTCGAGCGCTTCGAGGTCGGCGAGATGATGTTCGACGCCGTGCTGCCCTGGACCGTCAAGGCCTCCAGCGCTTCGCGCTTCCTGCAGAGCACCGGCGCCGAGTTCCACTGGGCCGTCGGCGACGTGCACGCGCTCGAACTGCGGGTGCCCGGTCTCCGGCTCCGGTGCCAGCGACCGGTGGTGGGCCTGCCGGATGCGTCGAGGATGCCCGCCTCGGAGCGGATCATCGCGAAGGCGATGACCGCCGTCCCGCCGCTGCGCGACTCCATGCGGCTGCTGCGCTTCAGCTTCGAGCACCGGCCCCGCGAGCAGGTCGAGCTCACCGGAGCCCAGGCGACCATGCTCGCCACCGTCTACCTGCGGGCGCTGGACAACCGGTCCGAGCAGCCGATGCTCGGCGACCGGTGGGCGGACGAAGCGGTGCAGCGCATCGACTTCGACTTCTCGAAGTTCAAGATGAGTTCCCGCAACACCGCCTCGGTGGCGATGCGCGCGCGCATCATCGACCGGTGGACCGAGGAGGCGCTGCGGCCCGGCACGACCGTGCTGCACCTCGGCTGCGGTCTGGACAGCCGGTACGAGCGGATCGCCCCGCGGGAGGACGTCGAGTGGTACGACGTCGACCAGCCGGACGTGATCGAGCTCCGCGACCGGTTCTTCCCGGCGTCCGCGCGCCGCCGCTCCATCGGTTCCTCGGTGACCTCGCCCGAGCTGCTCGACGGGATCCGCGGCGACCAGCCGGTGCTGGTCGTCGCCGAAGGCCTCGTGATGTACCTGACCGAGCAGGACGGCCTGGACCTGCTGCGCCGAATCACCCGGCACTTCCCGAGCGGTGAGCTGATCTTCGACGCCTTCAGCACCTTCGGCGTCCGGCTGTCCAACCGGTTCAACCCCGCCGTGGTGCACGCCGGAGCCCGGCTGCACTGGGGGATCGACGACCCGAGGGCGCTGGAGGACAGCGTTCCCGGACTGCGGCTGGTGGACGAGTGGGCGTTCACCGACGCGCCGGAGGTCGACCGCTATCCCATGCCGATGCGAGCCGCCATCCGCGCGTCCGGGCAGATCACCGCCGTCCGCCGCATGGGCCGGATGCTGCGCTACCGCTTCTGAAGCGGCACCACCTCGGCGCTGGAGCTTCGCGATCCGTTGCTCCTGCGCCGAGGTTCAGCAGGACACCGCCACGTCCACGAGCCGCTCGACGCCCGGAGCTTCGATCGGGTAGTGCCCGGCCTCCGGCAGCATGACCAGTTCCTTCGGCCCGGCGAGGCGGTCGAAGAACGACCGGCTCAGCTCCACCGGGGTCCAGGTGTCAGCGGCGGGATGGGCCAGCACCACCTTGACGGCGTGCGCCCGCTCCGGCTCCACCGCAGGCGCCGATCGCAGGTAGCTGCGGAGAAAGCCCAGCGGCATGCTGTTGCCACCGCCCATCTCATCCGCGATCACGACATCGACGAGTTCGCGGCAGCTGCTCATCCCCCGCATGTTCGCGAACCAGCGGACCGGCACCGGCAGCGAATCCGCCGGCCGGGCGAGCTTCAGCAACGGCCCGGCGAGGCGACCGAGCGCAGGCGTCCGCGCGATGCGTTCCCGCGCCGCCGCCGAGCGCGGATCGAGCAAGCACGTCGCCAGCACCGTCTCGGCCGAACCCGTCCTCGTCGCGACGTCGTAGGCGAGCATGCCGCCCACGCTCGCTCCCATCAGCAGCGGTGCGCTCGAAGTCGCCTCGGAGCGCAGGAAGTCGGCGGCCACGTCCTGCCAGTCCGGGTAGCGGATGCGATGCCGCTTCGGCACCCGGGTGCGTCCGTAGCCCGGCAGGTCCGGGACTGCCACCTGGAAGCCGCGAACGGCGAGCAGCGCGGCGAACGGCCACATCGCGTCCGCGTGCCCACCTGCGCCGTGCAGCAAGATCGCGCGGCGCGCGGCCGTCGGCTCGCCCACGCGCTGGACGTGGATCTTCATGTCCCGCCACCGCCACCAGCTCGACTCGGTGCGCGGCAACGGTTCCGGACGCAGAGCCGGCGGGAAGAACTCCAGGTAGTCACCTTTCACGAGTGCTAGTCTGCGAATTTCCGACAATCCGCCACAACTCGCATTCGGGACGACCATCGACATCCCCCGCAAGAAGCCCCGCCAGCTGCGATCCCGGGAGACGTACGCGGTGATCCTGGAAGCGGCTGCTCAGGTTTTCCAGCGCGAAGGGCTCAGCGCGACCACCAACCGCATCGCGGAACGCGCCGGTGTCTCCATCGGCTCGGTGTACCAGTACTTCCCGAACAAACGCGCCATCCTGCACGCGCTCAGCGAACAGCACCTGCAGCAAGTCGAAGCCGATCTGCTCGCGTTGTCGCACGACATCGCACAGCTGTCACCGCGGTGGAGCGACGTGGTGCGCGCTCTGGTGACCGGTGCGATCGATGCGCACGAGAAGCACTCCGGCATGCACCACCTGCTCTACGAGCACACGCCGCGCACAGCCGAGGGAGTCGCACAGCGCCAAAGCCTCTTCCTCCGACTGGTTCCCGTGATCGCACACCAGCTCCGGCGATGCTCCGTCGGCGGGCCCGACCACGAGTTGACCGCTGCGCTGCTGGTGCACGGCATCGATGCCCAGCTCCACCGCGTCGTGCTGGCGCCTGGCGATGACCGCACGCCGACCGAGCGCGCCGATGCCCTGATCGCGTTGTGGAGCGCGCTTCCCGCCGATTGACCAGCTGCGGCACTCGTCGCTGTCGCACCGGCGAGCACCGCAGGAGCGTGCTCCCGGTCAGCGGTCTTGTGCCGACCGTGGCACGGTTTGGCCGAGGAGGTCGGGGCGATGATCAACGGTGCGCACCTGCTGCTGTTCAGCCGGGACGCCGAGCGGGACCGGACGTTCCTCCGGGACGTGCTCGGGTTCGAATCCGTGGACGCCGGCGGCGGGTGGCTGATCCTCGGGCTGCCACCCGCCGAACTGGCCACCCACCCCACCGACGCGACGCCCACCTGCGAGCTCTACCTGATGTGCGACGACCTCTCGGCGACCATCGGCGAGCTGCAGGACCAGGGCGTCGAGATCACCCGCACGGTCAGCAACGAGGGCTGGGGGCTGCTCACCGCGTTCCGGCTGCCCAGCGGCGCGGAGATCGGGCTCTACGAGCCCAAGCACCCGCGGCCGGGCACGTAGGCGAGACCGTGCGCGCCCGGTTCGCCGCGGCGGTCGACGGGCAGCTCGGCCAGGACCTCGTGGGTTTCCAGGTCGACCACGGTCACCGCGGACGACACCACCGCGGAGACGTAGGCGCGGCTGCCGTCGGGAGAGGAGGTGATGGTGAGCGGGAATTCGCCCACCTCGACCTCGCCCAGCGGCTCGCAACTGCCCGGCGCGAAGATCAGCAGCCTGCCCGGCCGCTGCCTGCCCAGGGCCGAGCCGCCCGCGGACATCCGCAGCTCACCGGCCAGCAGCACGCCGGTGCTGGTGATGTGCACCGGCATCACCTGGCCCTCGGTCGGGATGGTGCGGAGCAGCTCACCGCTCCCCGCGTCGATCACCAGGACGGCGGTCTGCGCGCTGCGATGGCCGCCGAACGCGGCGTACGGAGTCGCGACGCAGACCCTGCTCCCGTCCGGGGACACCGCGATCCCCTCGCTCCCCGGTACCGGCACGCGGTGCAGCAGCTCGCCCGTCTCCAGGTCGACGGCGGAGACGAACGGAGCTTCCTTGTTGCTGGCGTATCCGCGACGGCCGTCCGGGGTGATGGCGAACCAGTGCGGGCCCGGCGCTGCGGTGTCGATGCGCCCGATCTGCGTGCGGGTGCGCGTGTCGAGCACGACCACGCCGCCAGGCCCGGCCGGGCCTTCCTCGACGCTGACGTAGAGCCGCCGGTTGGCGCCGTCGAGGGCCAGGCTGTGCGGGCCGTGCTCCGGCGATATGTCGATGGCGTCGACGATCGCGCGCTCGTCCGGATTCATGACGACGAGCTCGGCGGCCCGGCCGCTGTTCTCGTGGTAGTAGCCCGATCGGTAGGCGATCGTGCAGTACAGCACCCGGTGCTCCGGGTCGAAGCACAGCTCGTGCGGTTCCGCGGGCAGCTCGACCGTGTCGAGGTGCCGGTGGGTCGTGGCGTCGAAGAAGGCGACCGACGGGCCGCTCTGCGCGACCACTGCCAGCACATCTCCTGAGCTCATGCGGCTCTTTCCAATCTCGTTCGGCGCGGCGGTGCGGTGGCGCGTTCATCGGTGAACGCCGGTGCACCCTGCGCGGGTGGGCGACACCTTCCGAGCGCGTGTCGCGACTGACGTCGGCAGCCGGGCGGGAACCGGTTCTCCGGCCTGCTGCCGCGGCGCCCGCATCAGCGGGCTCGCGTTCCACCTTCGACGCCGAACGCCACCGCCGCCATGGCGGAATCGGCACGGAATCCTTGTCCTGCGCGCAATAATGCCGGTGGCCCAGGCGATCGCGCCGGGCGTGAGCTGTGTCTCGCAACGGAGTTCGCGGAATGTCCACGATGGATCTGAACTTGCTGGTGGCGTTGGACGCCCTGCTCCAGGAGCAGAGCGTGACGCGCGCGGCGGAGCACCTGCGGACCTCGCCCGCGGCGATGAGCCGGACCCTCGGCAGGATCCGCCGAATCCTGCGCGATCCGCTCCTGGTGCGCGCCGGTCAGCGCATGGTGTTGACGCCGCGCGCCGTCGAGCTCCGCGAGGAGGTGCACGCCGTCGTCGAGCGTTCCCGCGCGCTGCTCACTCGCGGCGACCAGTTCGATCCGGCGACCCTGACGCGCACTTTCACCCTCCAGAGCAGCGATCTGCTCACCGGCGCGCTGACTCCCGCGCTGCTGGGACTGGCCGCCGGCACGGCTCCCGGAATGGCGCTGAGGTTCGTCCCGGAGGCGGTCGAAGGCACCTCGGCGCTGCGCGACGGGTCGGTGGACGTCGAGATCGGCGTGCTCGACCACCTGGATCCCGAGACCCGCACCGCGCCGCTGACGACCACGCGCCTGGTGGGCGCTGTCCGGCCGGAGCACCCGCTGGCCCGTGGTGAGGTCAGCCCGAAGCAGTTCGCCGCTGCGACGCACATCAGCGTGTCGCGGCGGGGCCGGGCCAGCGGGCCGGTCGACGACCGGCTCGCCGAACTCGGGTTGCAGCGCCGGGTCCCGGTCGTGCTCCCGAGCCACACCGCCGCACTGGTGCTGGCCCGCAACACCGATCTCGTCTGCCTGACCACGGAATCCGCCGCCCGGCACGCGGGGCTGCGCACCTTCGAAGTGCCGCTCGACCTGCCGCCGGTGAGCATCGGCATGGCCTGGCACCCGCGCAACGACGTCGACGCCGCCCACCGCTGGCTGCTGGGCCTGATCCGCAGAGCCGCAGCGGAACTGAGCTGAACCGGGCAGCGCCCGGGCAGCAACGAGTCCACTTCGGACGAAGGTCGGGGCTCGTCCGACGACCGCCGGACGGTCAGATCTTGGTCAGCGGGACGCTGCCGATCAGCATGAGGCGCACCGTTCCGGCGGTGCCGAAGTCGATGGTCGCGGTCGCCCGCGACCCCTCGCCCTCGGTGGAGAGCACCGTGCCCAGGCCGTACTTGTCGTGGGTGACCCGGTCACCGGCCGCCAGCTTGATGGAGACGGTGTCCTTCCAGCCCTTCATGCCGGTGCTGCGCATGCCCCGCGCGGACAGCCCGGCCTGGGCCGAGTCCGAGCCGGTGCGGTCGAACCCACCGCCGCGGCTGCCCCAGGTGCTGCGCACCTGCGGCGCGGCGCGCTCCGGTTCGATCCGGCGCCAGTGCAGCAGCTCCTCCGGGATCTCGGTGAGGAACCGGGACGCCGGATTCGTCATCGGCTGCCCCCACGCCGACCGCATCAGCGCGCGGGACAGGTACAGCCGCTGCCGCGCGCGGGTGATGCCCACGTAGGCCAGGCGCCGCTCCTCGGCCAGCTCGGCCGGTTCGCCCAGCGCCCGCATGTGCGGGAAGATCCCGTCCTCCCAGCCGGTGCAGAACACCACCGGGAACTCCAGCCCCTTCGCGGTGTGCAGGGTCATCAGGGTGACCACCCCGTCGCCCGACTCCGGCAGCGAATCCGCGTCGGCCACCAGCGAGACCCGCTCCAGGAACGCCGACAGCGAGTCGTCCGCGGGCAGCCCCAGCGCGGCCTCCTCGTCGTCCTCGGCGGCCGGGACCGCAGCGGTGACCACCGCCTCCGCCGACGGATCGGTCTCGCCCTCCGCTCCGGCCGCGGGCGCTCCGGCGCGCGCTTCGATGAACTCGCGCGCCACCGTGACGAGCTCGGTCAGGTTCTCCACCCGCGTGGCGTCCTGCGGGTCGTCGCTGGCCTCCAGCTCCGCGCGGTAGCCGGTGCGCTCCAGCACCTGCTCCAGGGTCTCCGCGACGTCGGACTCCGCCGCCACCTGCTGCAGCTCGTCGAGCAGCGCCACGAAACCCGAGATCGCGTTGCGCGCCCGGGTGTTCAGCAGCGCGACCCGGCCGTCCGCCGCATCGCGCAGGGCCCGGGCGAACGAGATCCGCTCCTGCTCCGCGTGCACCGCGACCACGGCCTCCGCCCGGTCACCGATGCCCCGCTTGGGCACGTTGAGGATGCGGCGCAGGCTCACCGTGTCGTCCGGGTTGTCCAGCACCCGCAGGTAGGCCAGTGCGTCCCGGACCTCGCGGCGCTCGTAGAAGCGCACCCCGCCGACGACGCGGTAGGGCAGGCCGAGCCGGATGAACACCTCCTCGAACACTCGTGACTGGTTGTTGGTCCGGTAGAACACCGCGATGTCGTTGAACGTCGCGTCGCCCGAGTCGACCAGCCGGTCGATCTCGCCCGCCACGAAGGCCGCTTCGTCGTGCTCGTTGTCCCCGACGTAGCCGACGATCTGCTCGCCGTCGCCCGCGTTGCTCCACAGCCGCTTGTCGCGGCGGTTCGGGTTGCGCCGGATCACCGCGTTGGCCGCGGACAGGATGGTCTGCGTGGAGCGGTAGTTCTGCTCCAGCAGGATCGTCCGGGCCTCCGGGTAGTCCCGCTCGAACTCCTCGATGTTGCGGATCGTCGCCCCGCGAAAGGCGTAGATCGACTGGTCGGCGTCACCCACCACGCACAGCTCGGCCGGTTCGACGCCGTCCTCGGTCGCCTCGGTGCCCACCAGCTCCCGGACCAGCACGTACTGCGCGTGGTTGGTGTCCTGGTACTCGTCCACCAGCACGTGCCGGAACCGGCGCCGGTAGTGCTCGGCGACGTCCGGGTGGTTCTGCAGCAGCTCCACCGTGCGCATGATCAGATCGTCGAAGTCCATCGAGTTGGACTCCACGAGCCGGCGCTGGTAGGCGGCGTAGACCTGGGCGACCTTGCGCTCCACGTCGTTGCCCGCCTGCTCAGCGGCGGCCTCCGGGGACAGCAGCTCGTTCTTCAGGTTCGAGATGTGCACCGCGAGGGTGCGCGCCGGGTAGCGCTTGGAGTCGAGGTCCTGCTCCCGGGCGATCATGGTGATCAGCCGCCGGGAGTCGTCGGCGTCGTAGATCGAGAAGTTCGACGACAGCCCCAGGACCTTGGCCTCGCGGCGCAGCACCCGCACGCACATCGAGTGGAACGTCGACACCCACATCACGTTGGCCCGGCGACCGACCAGCTCGGCGACGCGCTCCTTCATCTCGGCCGCGGCCTTGTTGGTGAAGGTGATCGCCATGATCTGGCCCGGGTGCGCCCCGCCGGCGAGCAGGTAGGCGATCCGGTTGGTCAGCACCCTGGTCTTGCCCGACCCGGCACCGGCCACGATCAGCAGCGGCGAGCCGGTGTGCACCACCGCGTCGCGCTGCTGCGGGTTCAGACCGGCGAGCAGGGCTTCCGGGTCCGTCCCGCGCCGTCCGGCGTGGCCAGGTTCGGCGGGCGACAACGGATCGTTGTTCCACTGGAGGTCGAGTGGGGTGCTCATCGCTCATCCACGTTACCGGCCGCCCCGGACAAAGCCCGAATCCCGTGGCACCGCGCACTCCCGCGGCCCGGATCCCGCCCGGTACGACTCCACCGTGCGCACCTCCGCGACGACGCGGCCCGCGGCGGCCGACCCACCGGCCCGGCCGCCACCACCCCGGCCAAGCCCATCGATCGACAGCTGACTTGCGCACAACGGACATAAAGATCAACAATGAGCTCTCGACCCACCGCAGAGCATGCTGCCGCGTGCGCCCGTCCGGCCCAGCGCCGGACGCGGGCCGGACCCGTGAGCCCGACCACCGACATCGACGTCGCCGGAGCACAACTCCGGGAGTGGCTCGGGGAATCCCCCGATCCGCAGCGCGGCACCGGACGGGACGGTGGTTCCGACCCCCACACCCGACCCACTGCGGAATGAGCCGTGCATGAGCCTGATCAACCAGATCGACGCCGCGATCCGGGAGTTCATCGCATGGGCCGCGACGCTCAACCCGTGGTTCTGCGTGCTGGCCGCCCTCGTTCTGCTCGTGCTGGAAACCTCCCTCTTCATCGGTGTGCTGGTCCCCGGCGAGGCCACCCTGCTGCTGACCGTCGCCGTCCTCGGCACCGGCTGGGCGCCCGCCCTGTTCGCCGCTGCCGTGCTGGGCAACCTGCTCGGATCGAGCGGCGGCTACTGGCTGGGCCGCCTGCTCGGCCCCGGCCTCCGCAGCACCTGGGCGGGGCGCAAGATCGGCGAGCACCGGTGGCGGACGGCCGAGCAGGTCGTCCAGGAGTCCGGCGGGCGCGCGCTGATCACGATGCGCTTCGTGGCCGTGGTGCACGCGGTCGTCCCGGCGGTGGTGGGCACCTTGCGGATGCCGTACCGCCGGTTCCTCGGACTGGTGGCGGTCGCGGCGATGCTGTGGGCAGGCGTGCAGACGACCGTCGCGGTGCTGTTGGGCGAAGCGGCCCGCGCGGTCGGCTACGGCTGGACGGTGATCGCGCTGACCACGGTGGCCGCCCTCGCCACCGGCGTCCTGGTGTTCCGCAGCGTTCGCCGCAACGGCGCGCGGCGGACGGCGCCGGAACCGGTCGAGAGCTGCGCCGGGCGGAATGCGATCTGATCTTCACGGGGTCCTCCGAACTCGTCGTGCGGGGCGGTGCGGACAGCGGGCCGCGAGCGACCCGCGGCGGTGCGTCGATCTCCATGAACCCCAAGATCCCGGCAGCTCAGCACCGACTCCACCCGAATAACTCGAACAAGTGATCGATGCATTGATTTGTTCACCCAGTGGGATGAGTGGCCCACCTCATCGCTGTGCGCAGGCAGGTTGTGGCACACTGGAGCCGTGCGAGCGCAGACTTACGAGTTTTTCTACGGGCCCGGGACTCCGGCGCCCGTAGTTGCGTGAGCTCGAAAACCACTACGAACGCCTCGGAGTCCCTAGGACCCGGGGCGTTTCGCGTTCCCGGGCCGGGACTTGGGGCCGGAGCTGGAGGACAACGCCCGATGAACGCCACAGTGGACGGTGACCAGCCGCAGGCCGAGCAGACCGCGGCGACCATCGACGACTTCCGCGGGGAGATCGACCACCTGGACGCCGAGATCCTGCGCCTGATCAAGCGCCGCGCCGAGGTCTCCCGCCAGATCGGCCAGGCCCGCATGGCCGCAGGCGGTCCGCGCATCGTCTACAACCGCGAGATGGACGTGCTCGCCCGCTACCGCGAACTCGGCCCGGAAGGCCGCGAGCTCGCGATGATCCTGCTCCGCCTGGGCCGCGGCCGCCTGGGCCACTGAACCCCCGGGTTCAGCCTCACACCGCACGGCTGTTCTGCAGCGAGCGGACCGCTCACCCGCGAACGCTCCGCTCGCTCCAGAGCCGCATCCCGGGCGGACCCCCAGGCAACGGCGTGATCGACGGGTGGCGGCCGGACCGGCCGCCCACCCGGCCGTCAGACGCCGTGGTCGGCCGACAGATCGCGCTTGTGGGTCTCCGGCGAGCGCACGACCGCGATGATGGTGACCAGCGAGCACAGCGCCACGTAGATCGAGATCGGCACGGCGGAGCCGAAGCCGGCCAGCAGCGCGGTCGCGATGATCGGGGCCAGCGATCCGGCCACGATCGACGCCAGCTGGTAGCCGATCGACGCCCCCGAGTACCGCACGCGGGTGCCGAAGAGCTCCGCGAAGTACGCGGCCTGCGGGCCGTACATCGCGCCGTGCAGCACCAGGCCGATCGTGGTGGCGAAGGTGATCATGAAGAACGACCTGGTGTCCAGCATCGTGAAGAACGCGAACGCCCAGACACCGGTGCCGATCGCGCCCACCAGGTACACCGGCCGCCGCCCGATCCGGTCCGACAGCGCGCCCCACAGCGGAATGCTGATGAAGTGCACCACCGCGGCGATCAGCGACGCGTTCAGCGCCAGACCGCGCGGCAGCTCCAGGAACACCGCGACGTAGGTGAGCACGAACGAGGTCAGGACGTAGTAGACGACGTTCTCGGCGAACCGCGCGCCCATCGCCGTGAGGACCTCGCTGCGGTACCGGCGGAGCACCTCCAGGATCGGCGGCTTGTCCGCCTCGCCGCGCTCCGCGGCCTTGCTGGCCGCTTCCAGGAACACCGGCGACTCCGCGACCGCCAGCCGCACCCACAGGCCGATCAGCACCAGCACCCCGGACAGCAGGAAGGCGACCCGCCAGCCCCAGGCCAGGAAGGCCTCCTCGGTCTGCACCGCGGCCAGGACCGCCAGCACCGCGGTGCCCAGCAGGTTGCCCAGCGGCACGCCCGCCTGCGGCCACGAGGCCCAGAAGCCGCGGTGCCGCGCCGAACCGTGCTCGGAGACGATGAGCACCGCACCGCCCCACTCACCGCCGATGGCGAAGCCCTGCACCAGCCGCAGCACGGTCAGCAGCAGCGGGGCCACCACGCCCGCCGCCTGGTACGTGGGCAGCAGGCCGATCAGGAACGTCGCGCCGCCCATCATGATCAGGCTCAGCACGAGCAGCTTCTTGCGGCCGAGCCGGTCCCCGTAGTGGCCGAACACCAGCCCGCCCAGCGGCCGCGCGATGAACCCGACCGCGTAGGTGATGAACGCCAGCATGGTGCCGACCAGCGGGTCGTGCGCCGGGAAGAACAGCTTGTTGAACACCAGCGCGGCGGCCGAGCCGTAGAGGAAGAAGTCGTACCACTCGACGGTGGTGCCGACCAGGCTCGCCACCACCACCCGCGCGGTGGACGATCTCCCCGGAGCTGACTTGGTGGTCATCGCGACGTCCTCTCTGCCGAACCGGGATCCAGTGGTCAGTTCGCGGTCCAGCCGCCGTCGATCGAGAACGAGGCACCGCTGATGGACGCGGTGCCGGGGCCGCACAGCCAGATCGCCAGCGCGGCGACCTCGTCGGGTTCCACCAGGCGCTTCACCGGGGTTCGCGACAGCAGGACGTCCTCCACCACCTGAGCTTCGGGCACCCGGTGCAACCGGGCCTGCTCGGCGACCTGGCGCTCCACCAGCGGAGTGCGGACGAATCCGGGGCACAGGCAGTTCGACGTCACGCCGTACGCCGCGCCCTCCAGCGCGATCGACTTGGACAGCCCCTCGATCGCGTGCTTGGCGGTGACGTAGGCGCTCTTGTACGGCGAGGCGCGCTTGCCGTGCACGGAGGAGATGTTGATGATGCGCCCCCAGCCGCGGCTGTACATGCCCGGCAGCGCGGCGCGCACGATCCGGAACGGCGACTCCACCATCACCCGCAGCATGCTGCTGAAGATCTCCGCCGGGAACTCGTGGACCGGCGCCACGTGCTGCATGCCCGCGTTGTTGACCACGATGTCGGCGCGGTCGCCGAGGTCCGCGGCGGCCTCCGCGTCGTCAAGGTCGACCACCAGGGCCTCGGCCCCGATCTCGGCCGCGAGCGCCTCGACCTTGGCCGCGGCCCGGTCGACGGCGACGACCTCCGCCCCGGCGTCGGCCAGCCGCCGGGCCACCGCCGCGCCGATCCCGCTGGCCGCCCCGGTGACCAAGGCCCGTTTGCCCGCCAGACCCGTGGCGGGCGCAGTGTCGGTTCGATCCGTTCCGGTCGAGCGATCACTCATAGCCTTCAGAACCTAGGCGTGACTCGGGTCTCAATCCAGGGGCTGAGGGCAAGCAATTCCGGGGCTGCCGACGCGTTGCCCGGAGCGGAAGCCAGCACTTCAGGCCCCGCCTTCGCACGCTCCGAGCGCACCTCGACCGGGCCGCGCGCGGACCCGGAGCAGGAGATTCAGGGATATCACCCATACCGGGCAGCAGCGAGACAAGGCAGACTGTGCCCATGGTTGCTCTAGTGGCGTTCCTCGTGACACTCGCCGCAGTGCTCGCCGCCGCCGGGCACGCGGGCTATCTCGCGATGCTGACGTCTGCGGCGAAGAAGCGGGCCGGTGGCCAGCCCGCCGCCGACTTCGCCAAGAAGCGGTTCCCCATCGCCGGAGCCGGCCTGGGCGTGACGCTGCTGGCGTTCCTGATCGCCGCGGGCGGTGGCTTCGGCGCGGACATCTTCGCGATGATCCTGGGCGCGGGCGGCGGGCTCGGCTCGATCAAGGCGCTGCAAACCACGCAGAGCCGGTTCCGCAACGGTCAGTACTGACAGACGGCGCGAAACTGGGCCGTTCGGGGCAGATCGAGCCTCCGAACGGCCCGCATCGATCACTCGCCGCACACGGACGACCCCGCTCCGGAGTTCGCCCGGCTGCGCCGTAGGCTGTGACCATGACCACTCCGTCGGGCTCGGCTGCGGGGTTCCAACGCGCCCTCGTGGTCACCGCGCACCCCGACGACGTCGACTTCGGCGCCGCGGGCACCGTGGCCTCCTGGACCGCGGCCGGCGTGGAAGTCGGCTACTGCATCTGCACCTCGGGTGACGCGGGCGGTTTCGACGACACCCCGCGCGAGGACGTGCCCCGCATGCGGCAGGACGAGCAGCGGGCCGCCGCGGCCGCCGTCGGCGTCGACGACGTGCGCTTCCTCGGTTACCAGGACGGCCAGGTCGTCGCGAACCTCGGCCTGCGCCGGGACATCGCGAAGGTGATCCGCGAGTTCCGCCCGAACCGGGTGATCACGCACTCCCCGGAGATCAACTGGACGCACCTGGCGGTGTCGCACCCGGACCACCGCGCGGTCGGCGAGGCGGCGCTGGCCGCCGTCTACCCGGACGCCCGCAACGCCTTCGCCTTCCCCGAGCTGCTCGAAGCCGGCTTCGAGCCGTGGACCGTCGAGCAGCTGTGGCTGTCCGAGTCCCCAGCGGACCGGGTCAACCGCGCGGTCGACATCACCGACCACTTCGACGCCAAGCTGGCCGCGCTGGCCGCGCACCGCTCGCAGACCGCGCACCTCCCCGACCTGGCGGACATGATCAGGCAACACCTTGCGCGCACCGCCGAGCAGCACGGCATGCCCGGCCGGTTGGCCGAGGCCTTCCACGTAGTCGACACGGCGTGACGCAGGAAGTCGAGGTCTCCGATGCACAGCGGCAGAACCCTCGGCTGGAGCGGTCAGCTCGACTGGCCGCCGGCCCCGCAGACCCCGGCGCGCGGCAGGCACCGCCGGACCGGATCGGCGATCGACCGGACGCCGGCCGTGCCGCGCGCGGCAGCCGCGACCGACCCGCTGGTGGACACCGCACCAGTCGGCGGCCTGCACAAGTTCGACCTGGGCATGGTGCCCGCCTCGGTGACGCCGCCGCGCAGCTGGCGGAAGGCGGCGTGGTTCGCGATCGCCTCGTCGGCGGCGGCGCTGGGCGGGCTCGTGCTGGTCACCTCGATGCTGTCCGGCACGACGCGGATCGACGGCTTGGACCTGCCGACCGGCCCGATGCCGCGCGGCGGGGAGTACCCGCCGCTGCTGCCGGACGACGAGCGGGATCGCTACTTCCTCACCGGTGATCCGACGCGGCCGCAGGCGGTGCGCCCCACCGGCTCCGTGCTTCCGGAGCCCCCATCCGATGCGGTCGGCCCGCCGCCGGCACCCGGAACGGCCACGACTCCGAGGCCGTCCGGCTCCGCCCGTCCGACGCCGACGACAACACGTCCCCGGACCACCGAGATGCCGCAGCTGCTGTCGTTCACCGACACCGACGGCATGAAGCGGCGCAGCGACGACTACTACGCCGCGATCGGGCGCGGCGACCTGCGCGCCGCGTACGCGCTGACCACCGGGCAACTGGCGGAGGAGGGCTACGAGGCCTTCGCCGCCAGGTACTCCGGCGCCGATTCGATCGAGGTCGTCGACGTCTACGTCACCCCGACCACCACCGTGCACACGCTGCGGGTGACAGATCCGGACGGCTCGGTGCGGAGCGAGCGGCGCGAGCTGCGCTACGCGCGGGGCGAGCAGCCGTTGATCAACTCGGACGAGCGGCTCGGCTGACCGAAATTCGATCACGGATGGTGCTCGGCATTGCTCCGTTCGGGGACAGCGAGCAGCCCCTTCCGGTGAACTCGGCCGAACCTCTTCCGGCGCGGGGGTGCGCCGGGGTACGTGTTCACGGCGTGGAGACTCCTTCGTCCGGTCGCCGGCGCGATCAGCGGGGCCCGGACTCGATCAGCGTCGCCGAGCTGATGCGCCGCACCCCCATCTCGCTCAAGCACGAGCGGCTCGCCGACCAGCTCCTGCAGGACGACGACGCTGCGGACGCCTCGCCCCCGGCCCGCCGGATCGCCTTCGGAACGCTGGGCGTGCTGCTGCTGCTCGGCGCGACCGCCGCCACCGCGACGCTCGTCGCGCACCCCGCCGACGCGCCCCGCCCGGCCGCCGCCGCACCGATCACCGGCGCGCTCGCGCTCCGGCCGGACCTGGTGCGGGATGCGCGCTGGCCGTTCGCGGGCAACGGCGGCTTCGCGGGCACCGCGACGGGCGACATCACCGTCGAGCGGTCGGAGCCCCCGCGGCCGATGGTCGCCAACCCGGCGGCGGGCAGCGCGAAGTCCTCGCGCAACGTGGTCGCGGAGTTCTACCGCCGCCTGGTCGGCGATGCGACCGGCGCGCTGTCGATGGTCTCTCCGGAGCTCGTCGCCGGGCAGCAGACCTCGGTTGTGCGGGCGTGGCGGGCGGCCGAATCGGTGGTGGTGGACGAGAGCAAGATCCGGATCGAACCGGGCGGGGCGGTGCTGGCCGAGGTCGAGGTGCGGTACCCGGCAGGCGACCGGGTGCGGCTGCAGCAGCGGTTGACCGTCGAGTCGGACTCCGACCCGAAGATCACCGGCGCCGAGCTGCTCGGCGCCCGGCACACGGTGTCACGCTGAGTGACCGAGCGGGACCGCTGGAGACAACAATGCGGCAACGACCGGAGCCACCGGAATCCCGCAGTTCGGACCGGGGCGAACCGGGCAACGCGGATATCGTTGTCCAGAACAACCGGTTCAACCCCCGCATCGGGTGGTCTTCCGGACTCGCCAAGACCAACATCACCTGCGCAAACGGCTGTGAGAAGCGACCCGATCGGGCGACCGCCGCAATGCCCCGGAGTAACGTCGGGAAAGGTTGCGCAGATCTTTTCCAGTTCGGACCTACGCCGATTCGGCGTCGGCTAGGCTCCCGTAGCGCGGTTCGGTCACCGGCCCATCCGGCCAACCCGGTCCGCGCTGAGAACGTGTACATGTCGGAGGACCGGTGCCGGTCCGCCAAATCCGCTGATGTCCGGTGGGGGCCGCGTTGCCCGGGATCATCATCCCGGATGCTCGCTGATCCCGCTGGGCATCGATAGCAGTACGGGGAGACGTCGGTGAGCGACGAAGGTCGCCTGGTCGCCGGACGCTACCGAGTGCAGCGACGCATCGGCAGTGGCGCGATGGGCGTGGTGTGGGAGTGTGTGGACGAACGCCTGCACCGCACGGTCGCGGTCAAGCAGTTGCTCCTGCAGCCCGGATTGGATCCGGGTGAGGCCGAGGAAGCGCGGCAGCGGGCTATGCGGGAAGGCCGGATCGCGGCCCGACTCCAGCACCCGAACGCCATCTCGGTCTACGACGTGGCCGAGGACGAGGGTCAGCCGGTCCTGGTCATGGAGTACCTGCCCTCCACGAGCCTCGCGGCGATGATGTCCGAGCACGGGCCGCTGCCGCCTCGCGAGGTGGCGCGGATCGGCGCTCAAGTCGCCTCCGCACTGGGCGCCGCGCACGCGGCCGGAGTGGTGCACCGCGACATCAAGCCGGGCAACATCCTGCTCGGCGACAACGGTGACGTGAAGATCACCGACTTCGGCATCTCCCGGGCGCAGGGCGACGTGCAGGTCACCAAGACCGGCATGCTGGCGGGCACGCCCGCCTACCTGTCGCCGGACGTGGCGATGGGCCAGGAGCCGACGCCCGCCTCCGACGTCTTCTCGCTCGGGGCGACGCTGTACGCCGCGATCGAGGGCCACCCCCCGTTCGGCCTGAACGAGAACACCCTCGCGCTGCTGCACGCGGTGGCCGCGGGCCGGCCGGGTCGAGCCGCCGCAGCAGGCCGGGCCGATGACCCACCCGCTGATGGCGATGATGGCCAACCGCGTCGAGGACCGGCCGGACATGGCGCAGGTCCGCGAGATGCTGCAGGCGGTGGCCGACGGCGGATCGGCGAGCTCGATCCCGACCGTGGCCGCGCCGATCCCGCCCGCGCTGGCGCCGGAGCCCGGCCCCGACCAGCCCACCAGCGTCGTCGGCCAGGACGGCACCGCGGTCGCCTACTACGAGGACGACCCGTACTCGGAGCGGCCGTACGAGGACGCCACCTCGTACATGGGCGCGGACACGCGCGGTGACGCGGCGATCTACGAGAAGCCGCGCAAGAGCAAGCGGCCGGTGGTGATCTCGGGCATCGCGCTGGTCGCGGTCGCGGTGATCGCGGTGCTGGTGACCTCCGCGCTGATGAACGGCCAGCAGCCGGAGCAGACCGGCAACCCGACGCCGACCAGCGAGTTCATGCCGCCGCCGACTTCGGTGGAGGAGACGGTCAGCGAGGAGGCTCCGCCCACCACGCGGCAGACCCGGACGTCGGAGGAGGAGGAAACGCCGACCACCTCGTCCAGGCCGACGACCAGCTCCCGGCCGACGACGTCGTCCAAGCCGACGACGAGCGCCAAGGAGACGCCGTCCTCCGATCAGGACGAGCCGACGTCGCCACCGTCGTCGAACTCCGACTCGGGTTCGGAGAACTAGTCCGGCTCACGACAGCACCGGCCGGGGCGCGCACCGCGAGGTGGGCGCCCCGGCCGGTGTCGTTGGTCGCCCCGGTGTGTACCGGTGTGCTTGGTGCCCAGTAACGTTGCACCCCGTTGGGTGAAGCTGGCCACGGGGGTCCGGTCAGTCCGCAATTCGGAATAGGCAGATCAGGCAGCAGAGCCAGTACCAGGAGAACCGGTGAGCGCCGAAGGTCGTTTGATCGCAGGCCGGTACCGCTTGCAGCAGAAGATCGGCAGCGGCGCCATGGGAGTGGTGTGGCAGGCCGTCGATGAGCGTCTGCACCGCACAGTCGCGGTGAAGCAGCTGTTGCTGCAGCCCGGCTACACCCCCGAAGAGACCGAAGAAGCCCGTCAGCGGTCGATGCGCGAGGGCCGCATCGCCGCGCGGTTGCAGCACCAGAACGCGATCGTCGTGTTCGACGTGGCCGAGGACGAGGGCCAGCCGGTGCTGGTCATGGAGTACCTGCCGTCGCGAAGCCTGGCGTCGGTCATCGACGAGCAGGGCGTCCTGCCACCGCTGCAGGTGGCCCGGATCGGCGTGCAGGTGTCGGGCGCGCTGGCCGCCGCGCACATGGCGGGCATCGTGCACCGCGACCTGAAGCCGGGCAACGTCCTGCTCGGCGACAACGACATCGCCAAGATCACCGACTTCGGCATCTCCCGGGCGATCGGGGACGTCGCGGTCACCAAGAGCGGCATCCTGGCGGGCACCCCCGCGTACCTGGCGCCGGAGGTGGCGCTGGGCCGCGATCCGGCCCCCGCCTCGGACGTCTTCTCGCTGGGTTCGACGCTGTACGCGGCGATCGAGGGCGGCCCGCCGTTCGGCACCGACGAGAACGCGATCAGCCTGCTGCACCGGGTGGCGCGCGGTCAGTTCGACCCGCCGCGCCAGGCCGGGCCCATGACGCCGGTGCTGATGCAGATGCTGCTGCCGGACCCGGTGGACCGGCCGACCATGGCCCAGGCCCGCGACCTGCTGCAGGCGGTGCTCGACGGCCGTCCCATCCCGACCGCCTCGCCGAGCGCGGCCTGGCAGCGCCCTGCGGCGCCGCACGCCCAGCCGGCCGGTACCCGCGTGGGCCCGCCGACCCCGGCGAACCCGCCGACGATGGTCGGCGGTGCGGTCCCGGCCGCCGCCGCGCCGCGCCGCAGCTACAAGCAGGCGGTGTTGTGGGTGGTGGCGATCGTCGTCGCGGTGCTCGTGGGCGTGCTCGCCGCGAACGCCTTCGGCGACGGCTCCACGCAGGGGCAGCAGAACCCGACCCAGCCGCCCGCGCCGTCCGGCGAGGTCGCGCCGACGACGCCTGCCGCTGCCACGACCACCTCCACCGCGCCCACCACGTCGGCGACCAGGACGACGACCACCGCTCCGACGACGACCACTGCGAAGCAGCCGTCCGAGGAGGAGATCGTCGGTGTGGTGTCCAGGTACTACTCGATGGTGCCCAAGAAGCTGGACCAGGCGTGGAAGCTGCTCGGCCCGAAGCTGCAGGCGCAGGGCAAGGACAGCTACGAGGCGTTCTGGAAGACCATCGACGCCGTGGAGATCCTCGGCAAGCCGGTGCGGACCGGGACCAGCGTGGTCGTGACGCTGCAGTTCACCAAGGACGGCAAGAAGCTCGTCGAGCAGCACTCGCTGGGCATGGTCACCACGCAGGACGGCAAGCCGCTGATCAACACCGACAGCCGGATCTGACGGTCAGCTCGCGGCTTCGCGCAGGGTGGCCAGCAGGGACCTGGTGGCCGGGAGGTCGGCGATGGCTTCGCGAGCCGCCGCGTAGAGGCGCCGGACGGGCTCCGGGCGGCGGACCGCGCGGATGACGACGCCCGGGTGCACCACGTCCAGTCCCAGGCGCGGCACGAGCGACACGCCGAGCTCGGCGGCGACGAAGCCCTGCGCGGAGTAGGTCCCGTCCGCTTCCAGCGCCACCTTCGGCGTGAAACCGGCGCTGGCGTAGGCCTCCTGGAGCAGCCGGCCGCAGATGTCGCCGGTGTTGATCGCGCTGTTGACCCACGGTTCGGCGGCCAGTTGCGCCAGGTCGATGCACTCCTGGTCCGCCATCGGGTGATTCTTCGGCAGCACCACCCGGTACGGGTCGTCGGTGAGGTGCACGAACCGCACGCCGCGCCGCTCGGGTTCCTGGTCGCCCGCCACCACGATCGCCACGTCCGACTCCCCCGCCGCCAGGTCGTCGATCAGGCCCGCGTCCTGCAGCCGGAGGTCCAGCTGCACCTCCGGGTGCTCGGCGCGGAACTTGGCGACCGCGGCCGGGACCAGGCCGACCGACGCGGTGTGGAAGAACCGCATCCGGAGCAGGCCGGTGCGCCCGGCGCGGATGTCGGCCAGCTCCACTTCCGCGCTGCTGAGCAGCTCGGCGATCTGCCCGGCCCGCTCGGCCAGCAGCACCCCGGCCGGGGTCGGCTTGAGCCCGCGGCCGACCTTCTCCAGCAGCGGGGTGCCCGCTTCCCGCTCCAGCGTGGCGAGCTGCTGGCTGATCGCCGACGGGGTGTAGCCGAGGTTGGTCGCGGCGGCGCTGACCGAGCCGCTGGTGACCACGGCGCGCAGGACCTGCATGCGGCGTACGTCCAACATGCCGTCGACACTACAGCAAATCTGAAACGTTCGTTGATTTTAATTCACTTGTCCTAACGCGCCGTTGGGTGGAACGTGGAGGGCGAGCGAACGGTTCGGCGATCGCCGAAGGAATCGCGACCTACTGTCCCGGCGAACCCGACGCCCCGCGCGCGGGGTTTCCGCGAACCCGGAGAGGCCATGAACAACCCGATGAACTACTTCCGGCTCGGCGCGCTCGCGCTGCTGTGGGGATCCAGCTTCCTGCTGATCAAGCTGGCCCTGACGGCGCTGGCGCCCACGCAGATCGCGCTGGTGCGCATCGTGCTCGGCGCGCTGGTGCTGCTGGCGCTGTGCGCGGTCCGCGGGTTGCAGGTCAGCCGCGATCGCGCGCTGTGGCGGCACGTCGCGGTCGCCGCGCTGTTCGCCAGCGCCCTGCCCTGGGTGCTGTTCGGCATCGGCGAGCAGACGGTCGACTCCGGCCTGACCGGCGTCCTCAACGCCACTACTCCACTGTGGACCGTGCTGTTCGGGCTGCTGGTCGGCCGGGAGGCGCTGCCACCGGCCCGGATCGGCGGGCTGCTGCTGGGATTCCTCGGCGTGCTGCTGATCTTCGCGCCGTGGCAGGGCACCAGCCTGCTCAGCTGGGGCGTGCTCGCCTGCCTGGGCGCGGCGGTCAGCTACGGCATCGGTTACGTCTACATCGGACGGAACCTGACCGGCGGGCACGGCCTGCCGCCGCTGGTGCTGGCCACGATGCAGATGATCGCCGCCACCGGTTACGCCGTCGTGGCGCTGCCGCTGGACGGGTTGCGGCCGGTGCACTGGGACCTGCTGGCGCTGGTCTCGGCCGCAGTGCTGGGCGTCTTCGGCACGGGCATCGCGTTCGCGCTGAACTACCGGATCATCAGCGAGGAGGGCGCCACCACCGCCTCGACGGTGGCCTACCTGATGCCGATCGTCTCGGTCCTGCTCGGCTGGCTGCTGCTCGGCGAGGAGCTGGGACTGCGAATCCTGCTGGGCATGGCGGTCGTGCTGGTCGGCGTGCTGCTGACCCGCCGCTCGCCGTCGCCCGGAACCACCACTGCTGAGGAGGAGAAGATGCCCGAGGACGACCGCACCGAGGTGCGCACCAGCACCGAGGAGCTCCCACCGATCGAGCCGCCGAAGGGCTGGGCCAGGTTCCACCTCGCCCTGATGCGCGGTTCCCAGATCTACGCCGAGCTGGCCACCAATCACCCGATGAAGTGACCGTCTCCGGGGGTCAGGCCGGCTGGTCGTCGCGGGTTCTCGCGGCGGCCGGTCCGGCGTGCATCGCCTCCAAGCTCCGACCGGCGGTGCGCAGCCCCAGCAGGGCGAGCACCAGGGCGCCGATCAGCAGGAGTCCGCACAGCACGGCGAAAACCCCGGCGAACCCGAGGTCGTCGTGCAGGTAGCCGATGGCCACCGGAGCCATGATCGCCCCGACCCGGGCGGTCGCGCTGGCCAGGCCCATCCCGGTCGCCCGGGTCTCCGTCGGGTAGATCTCCGAGGTGTAGGCGTAGAGCGGCCCGGCGACGCCGTTCATGAAGAACGAGAGCGCCACGACGAAGCAGAAGATCGCCACCTCGTCGCCTGCGACGGCCAGTCCGGCCGCGCAGGCGATGCTGCCGCCCATGAACACCACGATCGTCCACTTGCGGTCGATGCGTTCGCTGATGGCGGCCGCGAGGTAGTAGCCGGGGACCTGCGCGACCGCGCTGGCCAGCGCGAAGGAGAAGCTCTTGGTGATCGTGAAGCCCTTGAGCACCAGGAGGGTGGGCAGCCAGGTGCCGTAGCCGTAGTGCGTCGCCTGGATGGCGAACCACACCACGCACACGACGCCGGTGCGGACCGCGAGCCCTGGCCCCCACAGCGCGGCGAACTGCCGCAGCACGTTCCGCCGGGGCGCGGGCTCCCCCGTCGGCGCGGCGGGCGCCGGGACCGGGGGCAGCTCGCCCCCGACCGCGGTTTCCCGCTCGAAGCGCTCGACGATCGCGGCGGCTTCGGCGATGCGCCCCTGGCTGATCAGGAAGCGCGGCGACTCCAGCAGATCCCGGCGCCACCAGAGCAGCAGCAGGACGGGAGCGACGCAGATGATGCACGCGATGCGCCAACCCGGCTCCGGGTTCGGGCTGATCACGGTGACCGCGGTCAGTCCGGCCAGGATGTAGCCGAACCCGAGGAACAGCATCGTGTTGCCGATGTTGCGGCCCCGGTTGCGGGCGGGCAGGAACTCCGAGATGTAGGGCACGATCATGGTCGCTTCCGCGCCGATGCCGATCCCGCTGAGCACCCGCCAGAGGATCAGCTCCCCCGGGCTGGACGCGGTCGCCGCGACGAGCGTGAACCCGACGTAGACCAGCAGCGCGTACATCAGCACGCGGCGGCGCCCGATGCGGTCGGCGAGCACGCCCGCGGCCAGCGCACCGATCAGGTAACCGATGAAGACCGAGGCCAGCAGCCACCCGGCCAGCCCGGAGCCGACCGACCAGATGGCCACCACGGCCGAGGCCGCGTATCCGAGCAGCACGGCGTCGTAGGACTCGAAGAGGTAGCCGAGCCCGCCCTGCAGCATCAGCCTGCGATGCGGTCTGCCGACCGGGAGCCGGTCCAGGCGGGCGAGGAGTTCCGTACCAGTGGGCTGCGGTGCGGCGGTCACCAGCGCCTCCTTCCATCCGGATGGCGGCATGGTCGGCGAACGCGGCGCAAGCGTTGTCGAATGTCGGGGAATCCGTCATGATCCCCGGCTGTGGCGCGGAGAACCGTCATGCTCAGCGAGTCCGACCTGGCGCTGGTGAACGCGCTGCAGGTCTGGCCCCGGGCGTCGTGGTCGGCGGTGGCCACCTCGCTGGGCGTCCGCTCGGCGGAGGCGGTGGCCCGGCGCTGGGACCGGCTCACCGCCCGCGGTGACGCCTGGACGACCGCGTACTTCCGCGCGCTGTCCACCGGCGGCACCGTCGCGCTGGTGACGGCCCGGTGCCGTCCGGGCACCAAGGAGCAGGTCGCGACGACGCTCGCCGAGGACTCCTGCTGCATCTCCGTGGAGATCACCGCGGGCACGCAGGACCTGCTGCTCACCGTCGCCGCGCAGGACCTCGAAGCGCTCAACCACTACCTGGTCCAGCACGTCGAGCAGGTCGCCGGCCTGACCGCCACCACGACCGCGCTGGTCACCCGGTTCTACAGCGAGGGGGCGAACTGGCGGCTGCACGCACTGGGCGCTTCGGCGCACATCGCGCTGGACCCCGGCTTCGGCCAGCAGCCCGCGCCGTCGATCGCGTTCACCGGCCTCGACCGGAAGTTGGCCGGGCTGCTCTCGGCGGACGGCCGCACCTCCTACGCGCAGCTCGCCGACGAGGCCGGTACCAGCCAGGCGACCGCTCGCCGCCGGATCACCGCGATGCTGCGCTCGCGCGTGCTCGCCCTGCGCTGCGAGGTGGCCGCACCGCTGGTCGGGCTGCCGGTCACCGCCACCTTGCGCGGGCGGGTCGCCGCGCTCGACGTGGACCGCGTCGGGGCCGGGTTGGCAGGGCTCGCACCCGTCCGGATGTGCGCGGCGGTCACCGGCGAGCACAACCTGGTCGCCACGGTCTGGCTGCCGTCGATCAGCGCCATCCAGCAGTTCGAGCAGGCCGCGACGCGCAACTTCCCCGCTCTCGTCGTGCACGACACGCTGGTGAACCTGCGAACGGTCAAGCGCATGGGTCGGCTGCTGGACCGGTCAGGCCGCGCCACCGGCTTCGTCCCGATGCGCGTCTGGTCTTAGCGGCGCAGCCGCTCGGCCCACCGCTGCGGGTTCTGCGCCACCGGAACCGCTGCGTGAGAACAGCTTTCACACCAGGCGGCGGTCGGAGGCCCAGCGCGACAGCTCGTACCGGTTGGACAGCTGGGTCTTGCGCAGCACGCTGGACACGTGCGTCTCCACCGTCTTGACGGAGATGAACAGCTCGGAGGCGATCTCCTTGTACGCGTACCCGCGCGCCAGCAGTCGCAGCACCTCGCGCTCGCGCGGCGTGAGCAGGTCCAGCTCGGGGTCGCCGACCGGCGCCGAGTTCGGCCCTTCGGAGAAGGCGTCCAGCACGAATCCCGCCAGCCGCGGCGAGAACACCGCGTCCCCGGCGCGCACCCGAACGATCGCGTCGGCGAGCTCGCGCCCGGAGATGGTCTTGGTGACGTAGCCCCGGGCGCCGCCGCGGATCACCGCTATCACGTCCTCGGCGGCGTCGGAGACCGACAGCGCCAGGAACACCACGTCCGGCTGCTGGCCGCGCACCTGCCGCAGCACCTCGGCACCGCCGCCGTCGGGCATGTGCACGTCGAGCAGGACCACCTCGGGCTTGAAGTGCGCGATGCCCGCGACCGCCTCGGCCACCGACCCGGCCTCGCCGATCACCTCGACCTGCTCGGCGGCGGCCAGCTCCGCGCGCACCCCGGTGCGGAACAGCGCGTGGTCGTCGACCAGGAACACCCGGACCTGGTGCGGGGCGGTGGTGTCTTCACCGGTCACGATCAAATCCTCCATCGCTGGGTTCGTCCGCAGCGTACGCGAGTTCACGCCGCCCTCGGCATTTCCATCTGCACCTCGGTGCCCTCGCCCGGCGAGGTGCGCACCTTGACCTTCCCGCCGTGCCGCTGCATGCGGCCGCGGATCGAGTCGGCCAGCCCGTGCCGGTCGGCGGGCACGCTCGCCGGGTCGAACCCGGCGCCGCGGTCGCGGACGAACACCGAGACCTGCGCGGCCTCCACCTCCGCGTACACGCTCACCTCCGCGACCCGGGCGTGCTTGGCGGCGTTGACGACCGCCTCCCGGGCGGCGGCGAGCTGCGCGGTCAACCGCTCGTCCACGTCGCAGTCGCCGACCACCACCTGCTGGACCTTGATCGCGAAGCTGTCCTCGACCTCGCCGCAGATCCGGGTCAGCTCGGCGGAGAACGTGGCCGCGGGCGCGTCGTCCACGGCCTGCCGCGGCGAGCCGTAGCCGTCCGGGCCGTACAGCCAGTTCCGCAGCTCGCGCTCCTGCCCGCGGGCCAGCCGCCGCACCTCGCGCTCGGACTCCGCCTGCTTCTGGATCAGCGCCAGCGTCTGCAGCACCGAGTCGTGCAGGTGCGCGGCGATCTCGGCGCGTTCCTGGGAGCGGATCCGGCTGGCCCGCTCGATGTCGAGGTCGCGCACCAGCCGCACCCACCACGGCACGGTCAGCACCGCGACACCGACCAGCGTCGCGCCCACCGCGAGCAGCGCGAAGCGCACCTCGTCCATCGAGGTCGAACCCATCAGCACCGCCACGATGCCCGCGATGACCAGCGCCGCGCCGGCGAGCACGCGGATCATCGCCTTCCGGCCACCGCCGCCCAGCAGCGCACCGACCACGTTGGTCCGCGCGCCCTGCCGCCAGCGGCGGCGCTGCGACTCGTCGGCCTCCCGCCACACCACGGCGGCACCGATGAGCACCACCACCAGCGGCGCGCCGAGCCAGGCGGGCATCGAGATCAGCCCGCCGACCGCGACCATCGCGCCGAGGCAGAGCAGGATCACGCCGAAGCCCTGCTGCCGCTCCCGGGTCGTGACGGGCTTCTCCGCGCCGACGGACTGCGGCACGAACACCCACAGCAGCGAGTAGGCCAGGATGCCCGCCCCGCCGCACACCGCGAGCACGGCGAACCCGCCGCGCACCCACAGCACCGGCACCCCGAGGTGCTCGGCCACCCCGCTGGCGACCCCGGCGACCAGACGCCCGCTGCGGCGCCTGCGCAGCTGCTCCACGCTCCTCGGGCGCTGCTGCGCCATCGGCTTCGTGGCAGCTCCCGGCCCGGTGTCGGCCTCGGCGGCGCGCTGCTGGTTCAGCTGGTCTCTCACGGAACCGATGGTCACACGCCCGCGCGAGCGCGGGCATCAGGGACCGTCCCTGACATTCCGGGCCGGATCAGGGGCGTCCCTGATGCTCCGGGGATCGCCGAGGACCGATAGTGGTGGGCATGAGCACGACGAAGCGCGCCGGAGCTGCGGCGTTCGAGGACACCATGCGGGACTTCTGGGCGACCCGCCCGGTCCGGCCGCGTTCCGGCGGCAAGGTCGGTGGGGTCTCCGCGGCGATCGGCCTCCGGTACGGCATCGATCCCATCCTGGTGCGGGTCGCGTTCGTCCTGGCGGCCATCTACGGCGGCGCGGGCGTCGTGCTCTACCTGCTGGGCTGGTTGCTGTTCCCGAAGGAGAGCGAACCGGTCCCCGGCATGGCCAAGCCGAGGCCGGAGCCGACCTCGGGCACCCTCGCGGTGATCCTGGTGCTGCTGCTGCTCCCCAGCGTGCTCTGGCTGACCAGCTCGCCGGGAATCATCGGGCTCGCGGTGGGCTTGGGCGCGTTCTACCTGATCCACCGCTCCTACGGGGACCGCAACGCGATACCGGCCGCCGCAGCTCCGACGGCGGCGGCATCGACCGCTGCGCCGGTGCCCGAGGCGACGCAGGCGGGCGAGAACACCTGGGTCTACCCCGGCACCGAGCAGACCGCGGTCGTCGAGCAGAAGTCCCCGCCCGCGTGGGACCCGCTCGGTGTCGCGCCGTTCGCCTGGGACCTCCCGGAGCCGAGCGAGCCCGAACCACCGGAACCGCAGCAGCCGAAGCGGCGCTGGATCACCTGGGTGACGCTGCTGCTGGCGGCGTTCGCCGGTGGCCTGACCAGCGCGCTGGGCGCGCCACTGCACATCTCGCTGACCTTCGCGCTCGGCACGATCGGGATGGGCCTGATCATCGGCTCCTTCCTGCGCGGCGGCCGGGGGCTGATCGCCGCGGCGGTTCCGCTGGCGGCTGCCGCGCTGATCGCCTCGATGATGCCGCTGGACACCTACAGCGGTGAGATCGGCGAGCACGAGGTCCACCCCGAAACGGCCGGTGAGCTGGCCCCCGACTACCAGCTGTCCGCCGGGACGATCACGCTGGACCTGCGCGGCATGGAGATCGCCGACCACGAGGAGATCACCACCGCGGCCAGCGTCGGCGTCGGCGACATCCTCGTGCACGTGCCCGAGGACGTGGACATCACCGCGCGGTGCAAGTCGGAGCTGGGCGACGTGCAGTGCCTGCACTCGATCGCCAGCGGCGGCAGCGCGGACCAGACGGCGACCGACCTGGGGGCCGACGGTCCCGGTGGCGGCCGGTTGAACCTCGACCTGCGGGTCGGCATGGGAAGTGTGGAGGTCACCCGTGGCTGACGAGCGAAACCCGTCCCTCCGCCAGCGCGGCGGCCCGGACCTGGTCGCCCTGGTGAGCGGGCTGATCACCGTCGCCATCGCGGGCAGCGTGCTGATCGGCCTGGGCAGCCAGCTGCAGTGGCTGCTGGCGCTGGCCGCCGTGACGGTCGGCATCGTCATGCTGGTCGTCTCCCTGCGCACCCGCAGCTAGTCCAGAACTCGCCAATCCGCCACACGGCCAGGCGCCGCCGGGATACTCGATCGCTCAAGAAGCGGTTCTCCTCACGAAGGAGCGGTGATGGCCCGGAACACGTTGCTCGCGACCGCCGCCGCGCTCGCGGTGCTGACCGCGGTGCCGCTGGTGCAGGCCGGCGCGGCACCCCGCGCCGAGGTGTTCTTCGACGACTTCTCCGGCACCGAGCTGGACCGCTCCAAGTGGACGGTCGAGGTCACCGGCGAGAACTTCGGCACCGTCAACCAGGAGCAGCAGGCCTACGTCGACTCGCCCGAGACGATCTACGTGGAGAAGGACCCGTCGACCGGCGCGGAGAACGGCGCGCTCGCGCTGCACCCCCGGTACAAGCCGGGCACGCAGGCCCCGGACGGGCAGACCTACGACTTCGTCTCCGGCCGGGTCAAGACCCAGGACAAGGTCGAGTTCACCTACGGCAGCTACTCCGCGCGCCTGAAGCTCCCGGAGAACGCGACGGCCAGCGGGCTGTGGCCTGCGTGGTGGTCGCTGGGCGCGAACATCGACAACGGCAAGCCGTGGCCGGACTGCGGTGAGATCGACGTGATGGAGCACGTCGGCGAGCCGTGGACGAGCTCGGCGCTGCACGGCCCCGAGTACCACGGCGACACCCCGTTCACCAAGCGCCAGGAGTTCGCGGGCAAGGACCCGGCCGACTGGCACGTCTACCGCGCGGACTGGACGCCGGACGGGATCGCCTTCTTCGTCGACGACACCGAGACCTACCGAGTCACCAAGGACGAGATCCAGAGCAAGGGCTGGACCTGGGCCTACGACGACCCGCAGTTCCTGATCCTGAACTTCGCCCTCGGCGGCGCCTACCCGAACGGCGTCAACGGCGTGACCGAACCGTACTTCGGCCTCCCGCAGTCCACTGTGGACCGGGTCGCGACCGGCGAGGTGCGCTACCTGATCGACTGGGTCCGCGTCGAGCAGCCCTGACCGAACGACGAAGGGCACCTCCGCCCGCCCGGCGGGAGGTGCCCTTCGTCGTTCAGCGCTCGGGGATCACTCCCACTCGATGGTGCCCGGGGGCTTGGAGGTCACGTCGAGGGTCACCCGGTTGACCTCGGCCACCTCGTTGGTGATGCGGGTGGAGATGCGCTCCAGGACGTCGTAGGGCAGGCGGGTCCAGTCCGCCGTCATCGCGTCCTCGCTGGAGACCGGGCGCAGGACCACCGGGTGGCCGTAGGTGCGGCCGTCGCCCTGGACGCCGACCGAGCGGACGTCGGCCAGCAGGACCACCGGGCACTGCCAGATGTCGCGGTCCAGGCCCGCCGCGGTCAGCTCCTCGCGGGCGATCGCGTCCGCCGCGCGCAGCGTCTCCAGGCGGTCCGCGGTGACCTCGCCGATGATCCGGATGCCCAGGCCCGGGCCCGGGAACGGCTGGCGGTGCACGATCGTCTCCGGCAGGCCCAGCTCCAGGCCGACCCGGCGCACCTCGTCCTTGAACAGCGCGCGCAGCGGCTCGACCAGCTCGAACTGCAGGTCGTCGGGCAGCCCGCCGACGTTGTGGTGGCTCTTGATGTTCGCCGCGCCGGAGCCGCCGCCGGACTCGACCACGTCCGGGTAGAGGGTGCCCTGCACCAGGAAGTCGATCTGCTCACCGGCCTCGCCGGCCTCGGTCTGCAGGTCGCGGGCGGCCTGCTCGAAGACCCGGATGAACTCCCGGCCGATGATCTTGCGCTTCTCCTCCGGGTCGGTCACCCCGGCCAGCGCGCCGAGGAACCGGTCCACCGCGTCGATGGTGACCAGCCGGACGCCGGTCGCCGCGACGAAGTCGCGCTCGACCTGCGCGCGCTCACCGGAGCGCAGCAGGCCGTGGTCGACGAACACGCAGGTCAGCTGGTCGCCGATGGCGCGCTGCACCAGCGCGGCGGCCACCGCGGAGTCCACCCCGCCGGACAGCGCGCAGATCGCGCGGCGGTCGCCGATCTGCTCGCGGATCGCCGCGACCGTGTCGTCGACGATGGAGGAGGTGGTCCACTGCGGGCGGACCTTGGCGATGTCGTGCAGGAAGCGGCGCAGCACCTCCTGGCCGTGCGGCGAGTGCACCACCTCGGGGTGGTACTGGACGCCGGCCAGCTGCCGCTCGACGCTCTCGAACGCCGCGACCGGGGTGTCCTTGGTGGAGGCCGTGACGGTGAAGCCCTCCGGGGCCTTGCTCACCGAGTCGCCGTGGCTCATCCACACCGGGTGGTGGCCGGGCATCTCGGCGTGCATCGTGCCGCCGTCGCCGCTGACCTCCAGCTCGGTGCGGCCGTACTCGCGGGTGCCGGTGTGCTCCACCGTGCCGCCGAGGGCCGAGGTCATCGCCTGGAAGCCGTAGCAGATGCCGAAGACCGGCACGCCCGCGCTGAACAGCGCCGGGTCGACCTGCGGCGCACCGTCGGCGTAGACGCTGGACGGGCCGCCGGACAGGACCACGGCGGCGGGGTTGCGACGCTGGATCTCCTCGACCGGGGTGTCGTGCGGGACGACCTCGGAGTAGACCTGCGCCTCCCGCACCCGACGCGCGATCAGCTGCGCGTACTGAGCGCCGTAGTCGACAACGAGAACAGGCCCCTGGGCGCTGTTGCTTGCGGAACCGGACACGTCGCCGCGACCTCCTAGCATGAACCGGTGAGCTGCGGCCATTGTCCCAGGTAACCGATGCCACAGCGGCATCGGCCCCGGCAGAGCTGTCAGCGGAGCCGTCCGCGCTTGTGCCAGCGGCGGCAGCCGCTTCGAGCGCGCATGCAGGGTGACCGGCCGCGGGTTCCGAGTGGTTTCCTGGCGAGGACAGACCCTCCGTCCACACACAGGAGAGCACCCGCAGTCCGGGGAACCGCTCAGGTTCCGCCAAGCGACCACTCACGCAACACAAGCACCCGATGAGCCCTCAGCTGCCCAGGTGCGCCAGAACCGCCAGCACCCGGCGGTGCCCGGAATCGCCGACCGGCAGGTCCAGTTTGGCGAAGATGTTGCCCACGTGCTTGAGCACCGCGCGCTCGGTGACCACCAGGCGCTGGGCGATCTCACCGTTGGCGTAACCAGCCGCCATCAGCGCGAGGACCTCGCGCTCGCGGGGCGTCAGCGCGGCCAGCGGGTCGCGGCGGCGGGTCATCAGCTGCGAGACGACCTCGGGATCCATCACCGTGGCCCCGGCCGCGATCCGGCGCAGCGAGTCGACGAATTCGTCCACCCGCGACACGCGGTCCTTCAGCAGGTAGCCCACGGCGCCGCGGCCGTCGGAGAGCAGCTCGCGCGCGTAGGTCTCCTCGACGTACTGCGAGAACAGCAGCACCGGCAGCTCCGGGTGCAGTTCGCGGGCGCGCAGCGCGGCTCGCACGCCCTCGTCTCGGAACGAGGGCGGCAGCCGGACGTCCACCACCGCGATGTCCGGCGGGTCCGCCACCACCGCTTCGAGGAACGACGCGGCTTCGGCGTGCACTCCGGCCACCTCGATCTCGGCCGCGGCCAGCAGCAGCTTCAGGCCCTCGGCGAGGATGACGTTGTCCTCGACGATCAGAACCCGCACGGCAGGGCCACCTCGATCCGGGTCGGCCCGCCTGCCGGGCTGTGCACCGAGGTGCGGCCGTCCAGCGCGGCGACCCGCTGCCGGATGCCGGTCAGCCCGGTGCCGCGCCCCTCCGTCGCACCACCCGCGCCGTCGTCGCCGACCTCGACCCTCAGCTCGCCGGCCTCCCTGGTCAGCACGACCGTGGCGCGCTCAGCACCGGAGTGCTTCGCGACGTTGGTGAGCGACTCGGCGACCACGAAGTAGGCGGCGGCCTCGACCGCTGCGGGCACCTCGCCGAGATCACCGACGGAGACCTCGGTGGTCACCGCGCAGCGCGCGCCGAGCGCGGACACCGCCCCGGCCAGCCCGCGGTCGGCGAGGATCGGCGGGTAGAGCGTCCGCACGACGTCGCGCAGCCCGGCCATGGCTTCCTCGGCGCCGCCGCGGGCCTCGCGCACCAGCCGCAGCGCGGTCTCCGGATCTTCGGCGGCGGCCTTCTCCGCGATCCCCAACCGCAGCGCGATCGAGACCAGCTGGGCCTGCGTGCCGTCGTGGAGATCCCGTTCGATGCGCCGCAGTTCCGCACCGTGCGCCTCCAGCGCACCGGCCCTGGTCTCGGCGAGCTCGTCGACCCGCTCCGCGAGGCGCTGCGCCTCGATCTCCGACTCGGGCGGGGTCAGCAGCCGCAGCGAGACCCGGGCCTGCGCCCGCGCCAGCGGCGGCACGCCCCACGCGAACAACGCGCCTGCCAGCACGATCTGACCGGCTGCCAGCACGATCGCGTTTCCCCATCCGGACGGGTGCACCCCGAGCAAGCTGATGTCGGGGATGAACGGCCAGAGCGCGAGCGACACCAGCGCCGAAGGCACGCCGATCGTCGCGACCAGCCCGAGCAGTCCCACGACCACGCCGAACAGCGCGTGCACCACCAGCCAGCGCAGGTCCCGCCGGGTCACCGGCGAGCGGAGGACCTGCTTGAACCCGGTCGCCGAGCCGATCGGGTCGACCTGGACGCCGAGATGTCGCCCGGCCCGCCGCCGCTCCCACTCCGTCCAGCGGTGCAAGCCCGCCGCGGCGGCGGGCAGCACGAAGATCCCGACGCCCAGCACGACGAGCAGGCAGTTCACCACGACGAGCGGCAGGGCGACGAGAGCGGGCAACCCGGTCGCCAGCGAGAGGAGCAGAACTCCCAACCCGCGCACTGCAGAACGCAAATCCATCGTCGCCACTCCTCCCGGTGCCCCACGTCCTCGGGGCGTCGCGCTCACGATCTTGCCGAAGTCGCCGCACGCGCGCGGTGGTGTCAGCGACACCTTTCGCCCGGGTGCCGACGCCATCCCGCCCGCGCCCGCGCCCGCCTAGCTTCACCGGGGTGAGAACGAAGATCGCAGTACGACCCGTGCTGGCCTTCACCGCGCTCGCTTGGGCGGGGATGTGGGTCGCCATGCTGCCGTTGCTGATCAGCGGTTTCCAGCGCACCAGCAGTGACATCGGCTTGGGCGCCCTGGAGCAGATCTGCATCAGCGCGGCGATGCTCACGCCCGCGCTCGCGGCGTTCATCGTGCTGCGCCGGTGGGAACGCGCAACGCCCGTCCGCACGACGCTCGGGCTGACCTGGAACCGGCGCACCGCGCTCGACTGCCTGCTGGCGCTGGCCTGCCCGCTGGTGCTGACGCTGCTGGCGCTCGGGATCGGCACCGCCACGGGCACCTACCACCCGGATCTCGCCGACTTCTCCGGGTTCCGCCGCCAGTTCGCCCCGGACACCACCGGGCAGCAGGGCGTTCCGCTCGCCGCGCTGGCGGTGTGGGCCGGTTCGCTGCTGGTGCAGATGCTGATCTCGCTGCCGCTGTTCTTCGGCGAAGAACTCGGCTGGCAGGGCTACCTGTTCCCGCGCCTGCGCCCGCGCGGGCCGGTTTTCGCCGTGCTGGTCACCGGTTTCGTGTTCGCGCTCTGGCACGTCCCCACGTTGCTGCTGGGCGGCCAGTACCCGGGCACGTCCTGGCCGGTGGCGATCGGCGCCTTCCTGGTCACCTGCGTGCTGGTGGTGCCGATCTTCGCCTGGCTCCGCACCAGGTCGGCGTCGGTGATCCCGGCGGTCGTCGCGCACACCGCGGTCAGCACCGCGGTCGTGCAGCTGCCGTGGGTCCTGGCCGACGCCGACCACCCGCCGCACCCGCTCACCACCGGGCTGACCGCGTGGCCGGGCTGGCTGGCCATGGCCGTCCTGGTGGCAGTGCTGGCGATCCGGCGCCGCAGCCTTCAGACGATCGGCAGGCGCAGCGCCGCCGGGGCGCTGGCCGGGACCGCCGGGGACTTCGGCTCGACCGGCGCCACCCGGCGGTAGGCCTCGCGCTGGTCCGGGCGGGTGTCGGTCTCGCCCTTGTTCGGCCACATCGCGAACGCCCGCTCGGCCTGGGCGGTGATGGTCAGCGACGGGTTCACGCCCAGGTTCGCGCTCACCGCGGAACCGTCCACGATGGACATCGTCGGGTAGCCGTGCGCCCGGTGGTACGGGTCGATCACACCGTGCTCGGCGTCCTCCCCGATCGCGCAGCCGCCCAGGAAGTGCGCGGTCATCGGGATGTCGAACAGCTCGCCCCAGGTGCCGCCCGCGATGCCGCCGATCTCCTCCGCGACCAGCTCGTTGGCCTGCTCCCCGGCCCGGATGTAGGTCGGGTTGGGCGCGCCGTGGCCCTGCTCGGAGGTCAGCCGCGTGCGCCCGAACCGCTTGCGCAGCTTGGTGGTCAGCGAGTTGTCGAGGCTCTGCATGACCAGCAGGATCACGGTGCGCTGGCTCCAGTCCTTCACCGACAGCAGGCGCAGCGCGTTCAGCGGGTGCTCGCGCAGGTAGCGGAACCACTGCCGCAGCCGCGGTTCCGGGGTGCCGCCCTTGGTCGGCAGGGTCTGCAGCAGGCCCATCGCGTTCGCGCCCTTGGTGTAGCGGCACGGCTCGATGTGGGTGTTCTCGTCCGGGTGGAACGAGGAGGTGATCGCCACGCCGCTGGAGAAGTCCTGCTCCGGGTCGACCTTCGGCATCTGCGCGCCGATGATCGACTCGGAGTTGGTGCGGGTGAGACGGCCGAGGCGGCCGGACAGCCGGGGCAGGTCGCCGCGTTCCCTGCTGCGGTGCAGGAGGTTCTGCGTGCCCCAGGTGCCCGCGGCCACCACCACCTGATCGGCCCGGAAGATGCGCGGGCGGCGGTTCCACTTCGCGCCGGTGCGCGACGTGCCGATCCGCCACCGGCCGTCGGCGCCCTGCGCCAGCCGGTCGACGGTGGTCAGCGGGAACACCTTCGCGCCACCGGCTTCGGCCAGGTACAGGTAGTTCTTCACCAGCGTGTTCTTCGCGCCGACGCGGCAGCCGGTCATGCACGCGCCGCACTCGGTGCAGCCGGTGCGAGCGGGGCCGGCGCCGCCGAAGAACGGGTCGGAGTCGGTCTTTCCCGCCGTGCCGAAGTACACGCCGACCGGCGTGGTGTGGAAGGTGCTCTCGGCGCCCATCTGCCCGGCGACCTTCCGCAGCACCACGTCCGAGGGCGTGGTGCTCGGGTTGTCCACCACGCCGAGCATCCGCGTCGCCTGGTCGTAGTACGGCGCGAGTTCGGACTCCCAGTCCGTGATGTGCGCCCACTGCGGGTCGTTGTAGAACGGCTTGAGCGGCCGGTACAGGGTGTTCGCGTAGTTCAGCGATCCGCCGCCGACCCCGGCGCCCGCCAGGATCAGCACGTTCTGCAGCAGGTGGATCCGCTGCACGCCGTAGCAGCCGAGCTGCGGCGCCCACAGGAACTTCCGCAGGTCCCAGGAGGTCTTCGGCAGCTCGTCGTCGGTGAACCGGCGACCGGCTTCCAGCACGGCCACCCGGTAGCCCTTCTCCGTCAACCGCAGCGCGGCCACGCTGCCGCCGAATCCGGACCCGATCACGACGACGTCGAAATCGGTGTCATCACGGTGCGCCCCGTCACGTCCAGCCATGCGCGACAGACTAGACGTAATTACTCGCCAGTAGCTAGCCCCCGAAGGTGCGGAGCCCATTGCGCGGGACACCCGCGACGCTCGGCCTGCGCAAGTCCCGTGAGCGCTTTGGGGGCCTATAGCACCACAAAACGCTCACGGGACCTGAACAGCGGAAACCGTTCCTCATCGCCTGGGAACCGAAAACCCCGGTCCCGCAGCGGGACCGGGGTTTCGCGCAGTTCGCGGGCGGGCTCAGCCGCGGAGGGTGAGGCCGACCTTCTGGAACTCCTTCAGGTCGCGGTAGCCCGTCTTGGCCATCGCGCGGCGGAGACCGCCGAAGAGGTTCAGCGTGCCGTACGGGTCGCTGCTCGGGCCGAACAGCAGCTTCTCCAGGTCCGCGTCCGAACCGGCGAAGCCGGTGATCTCGCTGCGCGGCAGGCTCGGGTGCGCAGCGGCCGCGGTCCAGTAGTAGCCCTGCGCCGGGGACTCCGTGGCCTCGGTCAGCGCCTCGCCCAGCATCACCGCGTCCGCACCGCAGGCGATCGCCTTCGCGATGTCGCCGGAGTAGCCCAGCGCGCCGTCGGCGATCACGTGCACGTACCGGCCGCCGGTCTCGTCCAGGTAGTCGCGCCGCGCCGCGGCCGCGTCGGCGATCGCCGTCGCCATCGGCACGCCGATGCCCAGGACCTGGGTGGTCGTCGTCGAGCGGGACTGGCCGAAGCCGACGATCACACCCGCCGCGCCGGTGCGCATCAGGTGCATCGCGGTGCGGTAGTCACCGACACCACCGGCGATCACCGGCACGTCGAGCTCGGCGATGAAGCGCTTGAGGTTCAGCGGCTCGCCGTCCCGCGCCACGTGCTCGGCGGAGATGATCGTGCCCTGCACGACCAGCACCTCCACACCGGCCGCGAGCAGGTCCGGGGTCAGCTCCTCGGCGTGCTGCGGGCTGACCCGCGCGGCGACGGTGACGCCGGAGTCCTTGATCTGCTTCAGCGAAGCGGCGAGCAGGTCGTGCCGGATCGGCGCGGAGTGCAGCTCCTGCAGCAGGCGGATGGCCGCCTCCGGGTCGCTGTCCTCCTCCGCGGCGCGCACCACGTCGAACAGCTTCTGCTCGACGTTCTCGTGCCGCGCCCACAGCCCCTCGGCGTTGAGCACGCCCAGGCCGCCGAGCTCGCCGATGCGCACCGCCGTGGCGGGCGAGACGATCGCGTCGGTCGGGTGCGTCACCAGCGGGATGTCGAAGCGGTACGCGTCGATCTGCCACGCCAGCGACACGTCCTTGGAGGAGCGGGTGCGCCGGGACGGCACGATCGCCACGTCGTCCAAGTCGTAGCCGCGCATCGCCGTGCGGCCCATGCCGATCTCAACCTGATCCCGCACGGTCAGTCCCTCCTCGTGGCACCGCTGTCCAACACGACATTCTCTCTACGACACCCGAGTGACGCGCAGCGGGGGCACCTAGCGCTCCGTGATCGCCCGAGCACACCGCCCGGACGCGACGCGGCCGCCGCGCTCGGGAGCGCGGCGGCCGGTCGGTGGCCGGTCAGCGGCCGGTGTAGTTCGGCGCCTCGACCGTCATCGTGATGTCGTGCGGGTGGCTCTCCTTGAGGCCGGCCGCGGTGATCCGCACCAGCTTCGCGTCCTGCAGCTCCGGGATCGTCGTCGAGCCGGTGTAGCCCATGCCCGAGCGGAGACCGCCGACCAGCTGGGCGACGACCTGCGACAGCGGGCCGCGGAACGGCACCCGGCCCTCGATGCCCTCCGGCACCAGCTTGTCCTCGGAGAGCACGTCGTCCTGGAAGTAGCGGTCCTTCGAGTAGGACTTGCCCTGGCCGCGCGACTGCATCGCGCCCAGCGAGCCCATGCCCCGGTAGACCTTGAACTGCTTGCCGTTGACCAGCACCAGCTCACCCGGCGCCTCGGCGGTGCCCGCCAGCAGGCTGCCCAGCATCACCGAGCTGGCACCGGCGGCGATCGCCTTGCCGATGTCCCCGGAGTACTGGATGCCGCCGTCGCCGATGATCGGCACACCGGCGGGCCGGCAGGCCATGCTCGCCTCGTAGATCGCGCTGATCTGCGGCACGCCGACCCCGGCGACCACGCGGGTGGTGCAGATGGAGCCCGGCCCGACGCCGACCTTGACCGCGTCGGCCCCGGCGTCGATCAGCGCCTGCGCGCCCGCGCGGGTCGCCACGTTGCCGCCGATCACGTCGACCGAGTTGCCCAGTTCCTTCTTCAGCGTGCCGACGGTCTCCAGCACCGCGCGGGAGTGGCCGTGCGCGGTGTCCACGATCAGCACGTCCACGCCGGCGTCGACCAGCGCCATCGCGCGCTCGTGCGAGTCCGCGCCGACGCCGACCGCGGCGCCGCACAGCAGCCGGCCGTCCGGGTCCTTGGTGGCGCTCGGGTACTGCTCGGTCTTGACGAAGTCCTTGACGGTGATCAGGCCGCGCAGCTTGTCCGCGCCGTCCACGATCGGCAGCTTCTCGATCTTGTTGCGGCGCAGCAGCCCGAGCGCGGCCTCCGCGGTGACGCCGACCTGCGCGGTGATCAGCGGCGCCGGCGTCATCACCTCGCGCACGCGGCGCGTGAAGTCGACCTCGAAGCGCATGTCGCGGTTGGTGATGATGCCGACCAGCGTGCCGTCCGGGTCGGTCACCGGAACACCGGAGATGCGGAAGCGGGCGCACAGCGCGTCCACCTCGGCGAGCGTGTCGTCCGGCGAACACGTCACCGGGTCGGTGACCATGCCCGCCTCGGAGCGCTTGACCACCTCGACCTGGGACGCCTGCTCCTCCACCGAGAGGTTGCGCTGCAGGATGCCGACGCCGCCCTGGCGGGCCATCGCGATCGCCATCCGCGCCTCGGTCACGGTGTCCATCGCGGCCGACAGCAGCGGAACGCGCAGCCGGATGTTGCGGGAGAGCTGCGTGGAGGTGTCGACGCCGCTCGGGATGACGTCGGACTCGTCCGGCAGCAGGAGCACGTCATCGAAGGTCAGCCCCAGCGTCGCGAACTTCGATGGGAGGCCGGGTGCGGTGAGTTCGCTGGTCATGGCGAGGGATGTGCCTTCCTTCACGCTACGGTCCACACACGGAGGATGCGGCTGGCTCGTTCCCCGGCGATCGCGTCGTCGACGGTTACGTCTGGTAACGCGGCATCGGCTTCGGGGATTCCCCCAATGATAGAGACCACAGGTCAGCGGCCGGTTGTCGCGTCCTGGCAGGCGTGCGCCACGCCACCCCGCCACCGGACAGCGGTGGACAAGACCGCCCCGAGAGCCCCACGAGGTCGACGCAGCCGGTACCGTGCGGGCCGTGCCGCACGATCCGATGCCCCCAGACCCGTTCGCGGGCGACCCGGAAGATCCGAGCATGGCACTCGGCGATCACGACGACGCCGACGGCCCGCCACTCGGTGACGAGGAACGCGCCGAGCTGCTCGCCGATCTGACCGACCTCGCGGTCTACCAGGCGTTGCTCGAACCCCGCGGCATCCGCGGCATCGTGGTGGACTGCGCCGACTGCGGCGAGTGCCACTACCACGACTGGGAGCTGCTGCGGGCCAGCCTGGAGCAGCTGCTGCACGACGGTCGCATGCGACCGCACGAGCCGGCCTTCGATCCCAACCCCAGCGAGTACGTGACCTGGGAGTACTGCCGCGGCTACGCCGACGGCGTCACGGAGAGCGAAACCACCCGCTGATCGGTGGCGGTTCCGGTGTCTGGTCTGCGCGGCGGTGCGAGTAGCCGAACCCGCCCGACCGCGGGATCCCGTTCTCCTGCATGACCAAGGGCCGTCCTCGCCGGGCGACCTCTGAGAACTCGCCGCGGGGTTGGGCTGTGCGCATGCGGCTGGCGCCGCCCTGGCGATGGCTGGGTTGAACGAAAAAGGGGCTCCCGCGCGGGAGCCCCTTTTTCAGCGTCCGGTCAGGGGTGGCTGGTGCCGCTGCTGTTGTTCGGGATCAGGCCGCCCCAGCTGCTCGACGGGTTCTCCGAGCTGCCGCTGGTCTCGCTGGGCGAGGTCGTCGTCTCCGTCGGGGTGGACGAGGTCGGCGGGATCGACGAGCTGTCCGTCGGTTCCGGCAGCTCCGAGGGCTGCGACGGCGACGGCGTCGAGGTCGGCGGGGTGGTCTGCGGCGTCGACTCGTTGCTGCTGGGCTGGTCGCCCTGGTCGATCCGCCTGGTCAGCGAAGCGTGCGCGGCCTGCAGGTCGGACAGGCCGTGCTCGTCGTCGATGACGCGCATCTGCTGCTGCGCCGCCTCCAGCGCAGCCTGCGCCGCCGGGCGGTTGCCGCGCTCTATCGCGCTTTCCGCCGTGTCGAGGTCTTCGCGCGCCGAGCTCGCCGCCTGCACCGCACGGGTGTGGTCGGAGTAGAGCACCTGCGCGACGCCCCACAGCATGTCGCCGGGCTGGGCATCGCGAGCAGCGACACCGACCCCGGTGAAGCCGATCATCAGCACGGCTGCCGCGGTCGCGACCGGCACCAGGTGCCGCCGCTTGAGCCAGCGGCGCGGGCGCGCTCCCGAGGAGATCGCGACCGCCGCGGTCTCGACGTCGACCAGATCACCGATCGGCGAGGAGTCGACGTCCTGCCGCCAGGCCACCAGCAGTGCTTCCAAGCTGGGACGTTCGCCGGCCGCGGGCACCGCCACGTCCGGGTTGGTGCCGCCGAGCGCGTCCAGCAGCGCGTCGTCGTCCTGCAGCGCGGCCAGGTCGATCGGCTCGTCCAAGTCGTCGTGGTCGACCAGCTCGCCGGAGTCGTCGGCACTGTCCCGGTCTTCCGGCCGCGACCGGAAGGCGAGCACCGCGGCGCCGTCCGAATCGGCGTCGCTTCGGGTGTTTTCGGACTCGTCCGAGTCGGAATCCCGACGGTTTTCGCTCAGTTCCGTTCCCTCGTCTGCGGGCTCCGCCGCGGGCACCACGTCCCGCCCGTCCGCCCGGGTCGAACGGTCTTCCTGCTGGCCGGACTCGACCGGGTCGCGTCCTTCCCGCTCCCCCTCGGGCCCCTTCCGCTCAGCCATTCAGACCACCTCCTCCGCGGACAGCGTCTTTCGCAGCCGGGCCAACGCGCGGTGTTGTGCCACGCGTACCGCGCCCGGCGTAGAACCGACCGCTTCGGCGGTTTCCTCCGCCGACAACCCGACGACCACCCGGAGAAGCAGGATTTCCCGCTGCTTCGCCGGGAGGACGCGAAGTAGTTGCGCCATCCTGCCCGAGAGCTCACCTTGCATCGCCCGCTGCTCCGGACCGGCTTCGGACTCCGGGGTATCCGGAACGTCCGCCACGGGTTCGGAGCGGTTGCGGGCCAACGCCCGGTGCGCATCAGCCACCTTGTGCGCGGCGATGCCGTACACGAACGCCAGGAACGGACGACCCTGGTCCTTGTAGGAGGGCAACGCGGTCAGCACCGCGAGGCACACCTCTTGGGCCACGTCGTCCGCCGAAGCGAACGACCTCTCGTTTCGTCCGACTCTGGCGCGGCAGTACCGCACCACCAAAGGACGGATTTCGGCCAGCAAGCGCTCGATCGACTGACGATCGCCGTCGACGGCGGCGCTTACAAGAGCGTCCAGCCCGTCCCCCACGTTGGTCATCGCAGACAGCAGCCCTGGTGTTACGCGTTCAAGCGACTCGGATTTGCCCGGCGAACATCGCGTGCACCGCACGCCGCGCCGCGCTCACCGTACCGGCCGTTGGGCGCTCGTTGAACAGGGACTCGGGATCAGGGGCGGGCGTAGTCACGCATCCACATCTACCAGACGCCGAACCGGGCGGCGTTTCACCTGGTCATCGCGATCTTGCCCGGAAAGGGACGCCGGTCGTGGAGCAATCGCGAGAGGGGCCGAGGTGGCATTTCGGGGCGTATCGCCGTTTTGCCGCCGAATACCGCTTCGGCCGTTATCCCCCGACTTCCGACAAGACTATGGCTCGCGTCACGCCGCCCTTCCGGGCGCGGTTCCGGACATCCGGGCGGTGACGCGAGCCACACTCACTTTCGTAACGTCAGCTCGCGCAGGGTCGGCAGCCCCGTCGGCCGCCGGTGGCGGATCAAGCGACGAGACCGCGGCGGAAACCGTGCGCCACGGCCTGCGCCCGGTCGCGGACGCCGAGCTTGCGGAACAGCCGGCGCGCGTGGGTCTTGACGGTGTCCTCCGAGAGGTAGAGCTCGCGGCCGATCTGGCCGTTGCTCTTGCCCTGGCTCATGCCCCGCAGCACCTGGAGCTCGCGCTCCGTGAGCTGCACACCGGGGTCGGACGGCTGTCGGGGAGCGGGCACCGAGGTGCTCGCGAGGGTGTGCGCCAGCGCCGCGACCAGTTCCGGTCGCGAGGCGTCCCAGCGGAGGTAACCGCGGGCACCACCGGCGATGGCGGCAGCGATGCTGGCCGCGTCGTCGGGGGCGCCGAAGACGATCACGTTCGCTTGTGGATGGGCGGACACGAGCCGTCTGGTGGCTTCCACGCCGTTCGGGACAGCGCGCTGGGTGCCGACCAGCACGACGTCCACGGCTTGCCGCGAGAAGCGGGCCAACAGCTCGTCGCCGTGGGCGACGCAATCGATCCGGCTCACTCCGGGGACAGCTGACATCACACGAGTGAGCCCTTCCCGGACGCTACGCCGGTCATCGCAGATCAGGACCGTCGTCACGGGAACTCCTTTCCTGCAGGCGGGTGACGTTCCACCTCCCCTATCGGACGCAGGGGCCAAAACCTTGACACGATCCGGTGCTTAATCCGTCAAGAAATTTCGCGGCTACCCCATCCGAGCGCCGTTCACCGGAACGGAGCAAGGAGGCGGGCAACTACCCCGTGCAGTCACCCATCACCCGTCATACCTGCAGTATTCACCCGATTGCGGCTCGTTGTGGCCGCGATTTCGCCCGTCCGCACGAACCCGGCAACGCAGCCTCACACGATCGTTGTGAGTTAGGTCACACTGGGCTCAGGTCAGCCCAGGACGGTCTCCGAAACACGCGCCACAGCGGTCTCCAACGAGCCGAGCAGCTCCGCGTGCGCGGGCAGCGCCTCGGGCGACCACCCGGCACCGGCCACGAAGGCCCGAGCCCGCTGCCGCGTGATCGGGATGTCCTCCAGCACCCGCGGGGCGGCGTAGTGCGGCTGGTCGGCCCACAGCACGACCGCGGCGGGCGCGGAGCGCCGGACCGCGGCCGCCAGGCCCTCCCGGGGCAGCGCGGCGCCGAACAGGCGGTGCCCGACGCGGTTGGCGGCCAGCGCGGCGGCGAGCGCCACGAGTTCGAGCTCCTGCGCCTCGCCGGGCACCGGGGCGAGCACCACCGGACGCGGGTTGAGCGGGGCCGGAGCGTTCGCGATCACCGAGCGCAGCGCCGTCGAAGCGCAGTCGACGAGCAGCTGGAGGACCTCGACGCCGGAGCCGGAGCGCTGGCGGCGCTCGCTCACCGCGCGCAGGACGGGCTGCAGCATGCCCTGCCACACGGCCACGACGCCGTCGGAGTCCATCGCCTCGATCAGCAGCCGCTGCACCGACCAGGAGTCCAGCGCCAGCGCCGCCCGCCCGAGCCCGCGCGCCTCGGGGCCCGCGCCGGTGAGCTTGAGGCCGCGACCGCCGGTGTTGGAGCCGCTGACCAGCTTGATGTCGTCCCCGCCGTCCAGCACACCGGACAGCAGGACGGGACCGTCACCGTTCTCCTCCGGCTGCTCGGCGACCTCCGGGGAGCGCTGCGGCGGCGGCGCGGCGACGGTGCGCGCGTACCTGGCGGCCTCCATCGGCGAGGCGCCGCGCAGCAGGGCGCGCTGCATCTGCTCGAGGCGCGCGATGTCGGCCGGCCCGTAGCGGCGGTGCCGACCGCTGGTGTGGTCGCTGGGGCCCAGCCCGTAGCGGCGGTCCCAGGTGCGCAGGGTCGCGGGCGCCACACCGAGGCGGCGGGCCACCGCCGCGACGCTGAGCCGCGGCTCGTCGTCCCCGCCCGGCTCAGCACCTTCCGAGGTGCCCGGTCGCCCCGATTCGTCGATCGGGACAGGGGTGTCCTCCCCGGGTGCAGGTTCCGGCCGCGTCGTCACGCGGGACATATTCCGGTTCCCGCCCGCGCAGAGCAAGCCGGTCACGCAAACGATCACGTCTCCCGAAAAGATCACTCCAATGATGAACAAGTTTTGGCGCGATAAGGGTTGAACAAGTTTTGGCGCGGTTCTACGGTTGGATCATGCGAGGCTGCGGCGGGCCCGTCGCAGCAGGGGAGGGGATCCACCGGTGGGAGGTGGTTGTCGCAATGGCAGACACTCGACGTCTTCCAGGACCGAACGCCGATATCTGGGATTGGCAGATACGAGGCTCCTGTCGAGGCATGGACAGCGCGTACTTCTTTCATCCGGACGGCGAGCGGGGTCCGGCGCGAGCTCGGCGCGAGGCGAAGGCAAAAGAGGTGTGCCAGCACTGCCCGGTGATCGCCCAATGCCGCGCCCACGCGCTGGCGGTGCAGGAGCCGTACGGCATCTGGGGCGGGCTGTCGGAGTCGGAACGAGAAGTGATCATCAAGGCGCGCAAGCGCCAGCAGCTGGCGGTCGCGGCCAGCTGACCCGCTTGTGCTGATCGAGGCGCCCAGCGCCCCGGTCGCCGGAGTCGAATGACCACGAGGGGCGTCATTCGGCTCCGGGCAGGCGAGAACGAGATCGGGGCGGCACCCCTGCTGGGTACCGCCCCGATCTCGTCGTGCTCAGTTGTCAGCGGTCAAGCCGCCGGATGGAACTTCAGTGGCCGTGCCCGTGGCCGTGGCCGTGACCGGCCTCGGCGGCCTCTTCCTCGGGCTTCTCGACGACCGCGCTCTCGGTCGTGATCACCATGCGGGCGATGGAGGCCGCGTTGGCGACCGCGGAGCGGGTCACCTTCAGCGGGTCCACGATGCCCGCCTGGACCAGGTCGCCGAACTCGTCGGTGGCGGCGTTGTAGCCCGAGCCCCAGTCCAGGTCGCGGACCTTGGACACCACGACGGCGCCTTCCTGGCCCGCGTTGGCGGCGATCCAGTACAGCGGCGCCTCCAGCGCGCGGCGCACCAGCTGCACACCGGTGGCCTCGTCACCGGAGAGGCCGAGGTCGTCGGAGAGCACCTTGGCGGCGTGGATCAGGCTCGACCCGCCGCCGGGCACGCTGCCCTCCTCGGCCGCGGCCTTCGCAGCGGCGACCGCGTCCTCGATGCGGGACTTGCGCTCCTTGAGCTCGGTCTCGGTGGCCGCGCCGACCTTGATCACCGCGACGCCGCCGCCCAGCTTGGCCAGGCGCTCCTGCAGCTTCTCGCGGTCCCAGTCGGAGTCGGTGGCCTCGATCTCCTTGCGGATCTGGTCCACGCGCTCCTTGAGGGCCTCGGCGGTGCCGCGGCCGTCCACGATGGTCGTGGTGTCCTTGGTCACGGTGACCCGGCGAGCCGAGCCCAGCACCTCCGGACCGGCCTCGGACAGCTTCAGCCCGACCTCCGGCGCGATGACCTGGGCGCCGGTGGCGACCGCCAGGTCGTCCAGGAACGCCTTGCGGCGGTCGCCGAAGAACGGGGCCTTGACCGCGACGACCTTGAGGGTCTTGCGGATCGCGTTGACGGCCAGGGTGGACAGCGCCTCGCCCTCGACGTCCTCGGCGATGATCAGCAGCGGCTTGCCGTTCTGCGCGATCTTCTCCAGCAGCGGCAGCAGGTCCTGCAGGCCGGAGATCTTCTCCCGGTGCAGCAGGATCTGGGCGTCCTCCTGGACGACCTCCTGGCGCTCGGCGTCGGTGACGAAGTGCGGGGAGATGAAGCCCTTGTCGAACTGCAGGCCCTCGGTGATCTCCAGCTCGGTGGCCAGCGTCGAGGACTCCTCGATGCTGATCACGCCGTCCTCGCCGACCTTCTCCATCGCCTCGCCGATCAGCGCGCCGATGGCCTCGTCGCGGGAGGAGACGGTGGCGATCTGGGCGATGTTGTCGCGGCCCTTGACCGGGGTGGCCTTGGCCTTGAGGGCCTCCACCACGGCGTCGGTGGCCGCCTGCACGCCCTTGTTCAGCGCCGCCGGGTTCGCGCCGGCGGCCAGGTTCCGCAGGCCCTCGCGGACCAGCGACTGGGCCAGCACGGTGGCGGTGGTGGTGCCGTCGCCCGCGACGTCGTTGGTCTTGGTCGCCACGTTCTTGGCGAGCTGGGCGCCGAGGTTCTCGAACGGGTCGCTCAGCTCGATCTCGCGAGCGATGGTCACGCCGTCGTTGGTGACCTGCGGCCCGCCGAACTGCTTGTCCAGCACGACGTGCCGGCCGCGCGGTCCGAGGGTGACCTTGACCGCGTCGGCGAGCTGGTTGACGCCGCTCTCCAGCGCGCGCCGGGCCTGCTCGTCGAAGGTGATCTGCTTAGCCATGGTTGCAACAGCCCTTCACAGGTGCCTGATCTGATCTAAAGGGGGGTCTTGGTTCTGCCTTCCGAGCGGCGCAGCCGCTCAGCCCGCGCGCACGACCGGCACCGCCGCGGGTTCTCAGCGCGCCGCGTGCTGGGCACACGTCAGGAGGGATCCCGCAGTCGAGGAAGCCGTGGGGGTTCCGCTCCCCGCACCGCTGCGCGAGACGAGTCCAGCGACAGTCCTCGCACCCCCGGACATGGGTCCGCCCCGGGGTCCCGCGGTCGGGACCGCCGGGGCGGCAATGCTTCACGCGTGGTGCGTCAGTTGACGACGGCCAGCACGTCGCGGGCGGAGAGGATCAGGTACTCCTCGCCGTTGTACTTGACCTCGGTGCCGCCGTACTTGGAGTAGATGACGACGTCACCCTCCTTGACATCCACCGGGATGCGGTTCCCCTTGTCGTCGACGCGACCCGGGCCGACGGCCAGAACCTTGCCCTCCTGGGGCTTTTCCTTGGCGGTGTCCGGGATCACGATGCCGGACGCAGTCGTCGTCTCGGCCTCGCTCGCCTGGACGACGATCTTGTCCTCAAGCGGCTTGATGCTCGCCACGGTGTGACCTCCACCTTCTGGGGCCTTCGAAGCGTTGTCTGGGTTAAGACGGCTCCGTGGCTCCCCGCCGTCGCGGGTGCCGGGGCGCTGCGGCGCCGTTCTGCTAGCACTCTACCGATGAGAGTGCCAACGCTCAACAACCACCCGCATCCCCCGATCGCAGGAGTGTTTCAGGCGCCCGCCGAGCGTGCACGCAACGTGGTCGATCAGCTTCGCACCGCGACCGCGGCGGCCTCCGGCGCCGCCCACCAGGGATGTTGTGACAAGTGATCAGCTCTGCGTGATCTTCGCAGGTAGATCGGCATGCGGGATAAGTCACCAATACCGGAGGCAGTGCACGGATGTGACGTTCGGTGCCCTATGTTGCCTGGCATGCCAGCCCTCTCCAAGCCAGCGAACCGGCCGTGGGAACGACGTCCCCGACCCGCGCGCCCGCCCGGCCCGCCTGGTCCGCCGACTCGGGCCGGTTGGCGCCCGAAGTGAACCGGACCACTGCCCCGACCCGCACCGACGACGTTCACCCAGACCCCCGATGACGAACCCGACTCCTGTGCCCAGGGCTTCGGCTCTGGGCACAACTCGTGCGCCCGCCAACACGCGGCCCCGGCAGGCGCTGCCACCAGCTGACCGGGCAGCGCAGAACTCGCAACCGGCGTTGAGCCGGGTGGCCGAACCGGTGGCGAGTTCGTCAGGAATTCACCTGGATCGGCCCTCATTCCGGTAGTTTCCGGCGTTCGACCGGAACGAACTGGAGGGCTTGCGATGACCGAATCCCCCGTCCCGTTATCCAGGCGGGTCAGCCGACGCGCCGTTCTCCTCGGCGGTGCGGCCGCGCTCGGGGCCACCGCGCTCGGCGGATCCGCGCTGGCCAACGCGCTGGCCATGCCCGGAGCCGGCGTCCGGCGACTCGCCGATCCGTTCACCCTCGGCATCGCCTCCGGCGATCCGCTGCCCGACGGCGTCGTGCTGTGGACCCGCCTCGCGCCGAAGCCGACCGCCGACGACGGCCTGGGCGGCATGCCCGACAAGGTCGTGCCGGTGCAGTGGGAAGTCGCCGAGGACGAGCAGTTCAGCAAGATCGTGCAGAGCGGTGAGGCGCAGGCCGCTCCGGAGCTCGGGCACAGCGTGCACGTCGAGCTGGAGGGGCTGCGGCCCGGCGCGGAGTACTTCTACCGCTTCCGCGCCGAGGGCGAGATCTCGCCGGTGGGCCGCACCAGGACCGCACCGGCGCCGGACGCGCTCGACGAGCTGACCATGTGCTTCGCCTCCTGCGCGCACTACGGCGAGGGCTACTTCACCGCCTACCGCCGGATGGCCGAGGACGACCCGCACCTGATCCTGCACCTCGGCGACTACCAGTACGAGTACCCGGCCAAGGCCGAGGACGTGCGCGAGGTGCTGGGGCCGGAAACCCGGACCCTGGCCAACTACCGGCAGCGGCACGGCCAGTACAAGACCGACCCCGACCTGCAGCTGGCGCACGCCACCGCGCCGTGGGTGGTGGTGTGGGACGACCACGAGGTCGAGAACAACTGGGCCGACGAGGTGCCGGAGAAGCCCGACGACGGGTTCCTGGACCGGCGCAAGGTGGCGTTCCAGGCCTACTACGAGAACATGCCGCTGCGCAGCACCGCCAAGCCGTCGGGCACCGACCTCCAGCTCTACCGGCGCCTCCGGTGGGGTTCGCTGGTCAACTTCCACATGCTCGACACCCGCCAGTACCGCGACGACCAGGCCTGCGGCGACGGCTGGCAGTCCGGCTGCACCGACCGTGAGGACCCGGACCGGTCGATCACCGGCGCCGAGCAGGAGAAGTGGCTCCTCGACGGGTTCCGCGACACCACCGCGCGCTGGGACGTGCTCGGCCAGCAGGTGTTCTTCTCCAGGCTCGACCGCGGGATCGGCGACGAGGAGAAGTACAGCATGGACTCCTGGGACGGTTACGTCGCCAACCGCGACCGGATCGCCGACGCGATGGCCGACAGCGCCGTCCGCAACGGCGTGGTGCTCACCGGCGACGTGCACCGGCACTGGGCCGCGGAGATCAAGCGCACCCACGACGAGCCGGACTCCCCCGCCGTCGGCACCGAGTTCGTGACGACCTCGGTGACCAGCGGTGGCGATGGCAACGACGACGGCAACGAGGACGTGCTCAAGGAGAACCCGCACGTGAAGTTCTACGCCAACCGGCGGGGCTACGTGCGGACCAAGTTCACCGCGGCCGAGCTGCGCGCGGACTACCGCGTGCTGACCAAGGTGTCCGAGAAGGACGCCCCGGCCGAGACCGCGAAGTCCTTCGTGGTCGAGGACGGCAAGCCGGCGCTGAACCCGGTGTGAGGCCTCGGGGCGCCGGTCCCGCCGGGTCCGGCGCCCTTGCTGGCGATCTCGCGCGAGATCGGCGCCCCGCACGCGTGCGGAAGGGCGATCTTGCGCCCGGCCGCCACGGGGTGCTCGTGCGCGGTGATCGGGGTCGACCGCGATGGCACACTTGGCTGGTGCGCGGAGTGTGGGTTGGGCTGGCGGGACTGGTCGGCATCGGTGTGGTGACGGGAGTGCCCTCGGCGTGGGCGTTCGCGCGCAGCGCGCGGCGCATCCGCTCGGCGTCCGACGTGCCGGAGACCGAGGTCGGCCTGGTGCTCGGCGCCGGGGTGCGCTGGGACGGCACGCCGAGCCTGATCCTGCAGGGGCGGCTGAACGTGGCCAGGGACCTCTACGACGCCGGGAAGATCCGGCGGATCATCGTCAGCGGCAGCCCCGAATCGCGCGGCTTCAGCGAGCCCGTGGTGATGCGCCACCACCTCGTGTCGCACGGCGTTCCGGCCGATGCGATCGTGCTCGACGAGTCCGGTGTGGACACTTGGCGCTCCTGCGTGCGGGCGGCGGGCGAATTCGGCCTGCGCGAGCTGACGGTGATCAGCACGGACTTCCACCTCCGCCGGGCGGTGGCGATGTGCCGCCGCCTCGGCGTGGACGCCCACGGCGTCGGCCACCACGCAGCGGCGGACTGGCGCCTCGAGCGCGTCGCGGCGCGCGGAGTCCGCCGCGAGTTCCTCGCCACGGTCAAGGCCTTCTGGTACAGCCGCTGACCACCGCCACAGCCCTCCACCCCCGGCAACTGCGCAATTTCAATGGAAATTGAACCGCTGATTTCAATTGAAGTTGCGCGCGTCGTCGGCGTGTCGGGCACCCGACACACCGACGGCGTGTCGGGATCCACGCAATTTCAATGGAAATCGGACGTCTGATTTCCATTGAAATTGTGCAGGACGGTCACTGGACGACGATGGTGCTGACCGGCAAGCCCGGGTTGGCGGGCATGTCCAGGGGCGAGGGCTTCGCGCCCGAGGCCAGGACGTGCGCTCCCAGAGCCGCGATCATCGCCCCGTTGTCGGTGCACAGGCGCGGGCGCGGAACCCGGAGCGCGATGCCCGCCTCCGCGCAGCGCTGCGCCGCGAGCTCCGACAGTCGGGAGTTCGCCGCCACACCACCGGAGATCACCAGCGTGTCCACGTCCAGGTCGCGCGCCGCGCGGACCGCCTTCGCGGTCAGCACGTCGGCCACCGCTTCCTGGAACGAGGCGCACACGTCCGGGACCGGGATCTCCCGGCCTTCGCGCTGCTCGGTCTCCACCCAGCGGGCCACCGCCGTCTTCAGGCCGGAGAAGGAGAAGTCGTACTTCGCGTCGCGCGGGCCGGTGAGGCCGCGCGGGAACGCGATCGCCTTCGGGTTGCCGAGCTTGGCCTGCTTGTCGATCGGCGGCCCGCCGGGGTAGGGCAGGTCGAGGATGCGGGCGACCTTGTCGTAGGCCTCGCCCGCCGCGTCGTCGATGGTGGTGCCGACCTCGGTGATCTTCTCGGCGATGCCCTCCACCAGCAGCAGCTGGGAGTGCCCGCCGGAGACCAGCATCGCCAAGCAGCGGTCCGGCAGCGGGCCGTGCTCCAGGGTGTCCACGGCGACGTGCCCGCCGAGGTGGTTGACGCCGTACAGCGGCACGCCCAGCGCGGAGGCGTAGGCCTTGGCTGCGGCGACGCCGACCATCAGCGCGCCCGCCAGGCCCGGCCCCGCGGTCACCGCGATGGCGTCCACATCGGACAGTTCGAGGCCGGATTCGTCCAGCGCGCGGCGCATCGTCGGCGCCATCGCCGCGAGGTGCGCGCGGCTGGCGATCTCCGGCACCACGCCGCCGTAGCGGGCGTGCTCGTCGACGCTGGAGGCCACCGCGTCGGCCAGCAGCTCGACGGTGCCGTCCGTGGCCAGCCGCACCAGGCCGACGCCGGTCTCGTCGCAGGAGCTCTCGATGCCGAGCACCACCCGGTCCGCAGTCATTCCCCGGTCTCCGTTCCCGCCGCGGGCCGGCGCATGGTGTGCGCGTCGGCCCCGGACGGCTGGTAGTAGCGCTTGCGCAGGCCGACGATCTCGAAGCCGTGCTTGCGGTACATCGCGATCGCGGGTTCGTTGTCGGTGCGCACTTCCAGGAACGTCGTCGCCCGCTGCTCGTCGGCCCGCGCCAGCAGCGCCCGCAGCAGCGCCTTGCCCACGCCGGTGCCCTGGTGACCGGGCTCGACGCCGATGGTGTGCACCTCGGCCTCGGCGTGCGGCGCGCGGCCGACCACGGCCAGCCCGGCGTAGCCGATCAGCCGCCCGTCGAGGTAGGCCCCGACGTAGTGGTGGCCCTGGTCGAGCTCGGAGGCGAACGCCTCCCACGACCACGGGTCGTCGCCGGGGAAGAGCACCTGCTCCAGCTCCGCGCAGCGCTTCAGGTCGGCGCGGCGGAGCTTGAGCACCTCCAGCGCAGTGGTGGTCACTTCGCACCCCTGGTCAGCACGGACTTCCGCTTGCTCGGCAGCTCCGCGTCCGGTCGCCGCAGGTAGAGCGGCACCAGCGGAGCCGGTTCGGTGCCCAGCACGTCCTGCGCCGCCGCGACCAGCCCCACCGGCGTGGGGTAGCGCGGCTCGACGACGGGCAGGTCGAAGGCCTCGGCCAGCTCTCCGGCCGCTGCGGTGCAGCCCTCGGTCGGCACGTCGGCGGGCCGCTGCACGTGCGGGCCGTCGATCCGGGTCCGCCCGGAGTAGGCGGCCCAGTAGGCCTCCTTGCGGCGCGCATCGGTGGCGACCAGCAGCTGCCCGGTGACGTCGGCCTGCGCGGCGATCGCGTCGAGGCTGCACACCGGGTGCACCGGGCGGCCGCACGCCTGGCCGAGCGCCGCAGCGGTGACCATGCCGACGCGCAGGCCGGTGAACGGGCCGGGCCCGGCGCCGACGACGATCGCATCGGCGTCGGCCAGCTCGTGTCCGGCTTCGGTCATGACGTCGAGGAGCTGCGGCATCAGCAGCTCTCCGTGGGCGCGCGGGTTGATCGTGACGCGTTCGGCGAGCGATCGGGGCCCACCGTCGTCCAGCGCGACCAGCCCGGCGGTGACCGCAGGGGTCGAGGTGTCCAGCGCAATGACGAGCACGGTTACTCAGCGTACGTCAGCCCTGGTGAGGTGGGGCTTCCCACCCCGGTGGCCGCGGGTTGGCAAGATCTCCGCAGACGCGGATCCGGCCACCGGGGGTTTCAGATGTTCGGCAAGAAGCTCGAAACGCACGTCATCGTGCTCAACGACCTCGACGACGGCCGGGAGGCCGTCCGGCGCGCGCTGGAGACCGCGTCCGCCGAGGAGGTGCCGGGCTTGCAGCGCGCGCTGCGGCTCCTCGACGAGTCGGCTTCCGCCGAGGACCCGAAGATCCGCTGGACCCGCGAGGTCCTGGCGAAGGCCGGGATCGACCCGCTGGAGCGCGAGGTCCACGCGGTCCGCGAGGTCCGCAAGCAGCTACCGGGCCTGTCCCTGGTGGCTGCCGTGGACATGGTCCGCGCCCTGAACCCGGACGCGAAGCGACGCCGGTGATTCAGGCCCCGTGAGTGGTTTGGGGTGCTATAGCCCCCCAAAGCACTCACGGGCACCTGCAACCGGTCAGCGGGTGAGGAGGTTGCCCTGCGGGGCGGTCGCCGCGTCGGGGCCGACGATCTGCGTGCCCCGGAGCCAGGTCTCGCGGACCACGCCCGCCAGCGGGCGGCCGTGGTAGGGCGAGACCGGGTTGCGGTGGTGCAGCTTGTCCACGTCCACCACGAAGGCCGCGTCCGGGGCGAAGACGCAGAAGTCCGCGTCCTGGCCGACCGCGATGGAGCCCTTGCGGTGCACGCCGGCGAGCTCGGCGGGCTTGCGGGACATCCACTGCACCACGTCGGCCAGGCTGTGGCCGCGCACCCGCGCCTGCGTCCACACCGCGGGCAGGCCCAGCTGGAGGCTGGAGACGCCGCCCCAGGCCACGCCGAAGTCGCCGATGTCGAAGCGCTTGAGCTCCGGCGTGCACGGCGAGTGGTCGCTGACCACGCAGTCGATGATCCCGTCGGCCAGTCCCTGCCAGAGCAGCTCCCGGTTGCGCGCCTCGCGGATCGGCGGGCAGCACTTGAACTGGGTCGCGCCGTCGGGGACCTCCTCGGCGCTGAAGCTCAGGTAGTGCGGGCAGGTCTCGACGGTGACCTTGACGCCGTCGGCGCGCGCGGAGGCGATCATCGGCAGCGCGTCGGAGGAGGACAGGTGCAGGATGTGCACGCGGCCGCCGATCCGCCGGGCCAGCTCGATGACCTGCGCGATCGCCACGTTCTCGGCGCCGCGCGGGCGGGAGTTGAGGAAGTCGCCGTAGGTCTCGCCGTGCGCGGTGGGCGCGTGCTCGATGGCGTCGGAGTCCTCGGCGTGCACGATCATCATCGCGTCGTAGCGGGCCAGTTCGCGCAGCGCCTCGTCCAGCTCGGCCGGGTTCAGCGGCGGGAACTCGTCGACGCCGGAGTGCAGCAGGAAGCACTTGAAGCCGAACACCCCGGCCTCGTGCAGGCCGCGCAGCTCGCCGAGGTTGCCGTGCACCGCGCCGCCCCAGAAGCCGACGTCGACGTGCGCCTTCTCGCGGGCGGTCTTGCGCTTGATCTCCAGCGCGCCGGTGTCGATGGTCGGCGGGAGGCTGTTCAGCGGCATGTCGATGATGGTGGTGACGCCGCCGGCCGCCGCGGCGCGGGTGGCGGTGTCGAAGCCCTCCCACTCGGTGCGGCCCGGGTCGTTGACGTGCACGTGGGTGTCCACCAGCCCCGGCAGCAGCACCTCGTCGGCGGCGAGCTCGATGGTGCGGGCCGCGTCGAGCTGGGCGTCGAAGGGCTCGACGGCGGCGATGCGGCCGTCGCGGACGCCGACGCTGCCGGACGTCTCCCCGTTCGGGCCGATGAGCCGACGTGCGCGGAACACGACGTCGAACGTCGCGGTGGCTGCCTCGGACAACGCGGTACCTCCTGGACTCAACTGTTCAACAAAGTGTTGAACCTTCGACGGTTCCGGTCAAGCCCCCCACGGCCGGAAAGCACGACAAGTTCTTCCGCATTGTGAAGTATACTTATCGATTCATGAAATAGTCGGGCAGAAGCCGTGTCCCGTCAAGGACCCGCCCGCGAAGCATCGATTCAGCCTTCCGCCGCATCCGCCCAGGTATTGACAGGTGCCGCGCAGCGCTGTTTGGTATACCGCATCCCAGATCGCGCCGCTCCTCCCGCGCCGGAGGCCCGCCGGGGCGCGAGCACCGGGCTCCGGCCCGCGGGAGAGGAGTCGCCGTGCCCCGCATCGGAATGCTGACCCCTTCGTCGAACACCGTGCTCGAACCCGTCACCTACCGGCTGCTGTCCGGTGCGGAGGAGGTGACCGCGCACTTCAGCCGGTTGCCGGTCACCGCGATCTCGCTCGCCGAGGAGCAGAGCGGCCAGTTCTCGGTGGCCCGGATGTCGGCCGCCGCCGAGCTGCTCCGGGACGCCGCGGTGGACGTCGTGGTGTGGAACGGGACCGCCGGGTCCTGGCTCGGCCTCGACTACGACCGGCAGGTCTGCGATGCGCTGTCGCAGGTGTGCGGGGTTCCGGCGACGACGTCGACGCTGGCGCTGCACGACGCCTTCCGCGCCTTCGGCGTGCGGAGGTTGGGCCTGGTCACGCCGTACACCGGCGACGTGACGGCGCGCATCGCGGAGACGTACGCGGCCGAGGGCGTCGAAGTGGTGGCCGACGAGCGGCTGGAGATCACCGACAACTTCTCCTTCGGCGAAGTGCCCGAGCAGCGGCTCGTCGAGATGATCGGGGCCGCCGCGCCCGGCGCGCAGGCGGTGGCGCTGGTGTGCACGAACCTGCGCGGTGCCTTCCCGGCAGCCGAACTGGAACCGGAACTCGGAATTCCCGTGCTGGACAGCGTTTCCGTGACGTTGTGGAAGGCGCTCGACCTGCTCGGCGGCCGTCCTCTCGATCGCGGGAGCGTGCTGCTGTCCGGCTCGACGCGGGCCGCGCTGAAGGAGATCTGCGCCCTGCTCCGCGCGGCGACCGGCTCGGACCGGACGACGGTGCGCCTGGACCTGCCCTCGCAGCGGCTCGGCGTCGACCTGGCCGCGGCCGAGGACACCGGCCCCGGCGTGGCGGCCATCCAGCACGACCGGAGCCTCGACCAGCGCGCGCTGAACACCGTCCGATGGCTGGAGGAGCACCGCAAGACGCTGGTGCAACCGCACTTCCGCGCCGACCCGCGGCCGCCGCAGGCGCTCATCGCCGCCTACGGCGTCCGGGCTCAGCTGCTCGCCCCGATCGAGATCGACGGCGCGATGGTCGGCTGGATCTCGGTGCACAGCCTCACCGAGCGCGACTGGGCACCTGCCGAGATCCGAGCCGCCGAGGCCGCGGCATCGCGCGTCAGCACCCTCCTGGAGCGGTGACCGGCGCAATTTCAATTGAAATCACCTGTGCGATTTCAATTGAAATTGCACTCTCCTCACCCGGCCGGGGGGCTGCGGAACCCTGCCGGGGGTTTGCGGGCGCCTTGGTGGAGCGAGGAGGGGCTTGGCACCGGTCAGGGCTTCAGGTGGTCGGCGGCGATGCGTTCGGCCAGTTCGGGGAGGAGGGTCGCCGCTTCGCGGATGCAGCGCTGGGGGTCCGGTTCGATGTCGGTGAGGGTGTAGACCGCTTCGATGCCCGCTTCGCGGAGGCGCTCCGGGGAGAGCTCCGAGCGACCGGCGATCGCCACCACCGGGATGCCCGCCGCGCGGGCTCGGGCGGCCACCCCGGCCGGGCCCTTGCCGTGCAGCGTCTGCTCGTCGATGGAGCCCTCGCCGATGATCACCAGGCCCGCTCCGGCCAGCTGGCGGTCGAAGTCGATCAGCTCCAGGACGACGTCCACGCCGGGGCGCATGCGGGCTCCGAGCACCGCGAGGGCGCCGTAGCCGACACCGCCCGCCGCGCCCGCCCCCGGCTGCTCGGCCACGTCGCGGCCGCCCGCCGCCAGCACCGCGCGCGACCAGTTCGCCAAGGCCTCGTCGAGGAAGCGCACCTGATCGGGGTCGGCGCCCTTCTGCGGGCCGTAGACGTGCGCCGCGCCGCGCTCGCCGAGCAGCGGGTTGTCCACATCGGAGGCGAGGATCACCTCGGTCCCCGCCAGCCGCGGGTCGAGGCCGGAGAGATCCACCGACGCCACGCGGGCCAGTGGTCCACCGCCTGGGGGCAACGGGTGCTCCGCAGCATCCAAAACCCGCGCCCCCAGGACGGTGAGCATTCCGGCGCCGCCGTCGGTGCACGCACTGCCACCGACGCCGAGCACCACGGTTCGCGCGCCCGCGTCGAGCGCCGCCAGGATCGCCTCGCCGGTGCCCTCGCTGGACGCCGCCAGCGGGGCGAGCTCGTCCGGGTCCAGCAGCGCCAGCCCGGAGGCCGATGCCAGCTCGACCACCGCCGTGTCGTCGAACACCGCGATCTCGGTGTCCACCGGCTCGCCGACCGGCCCCGCGACGCGGACCGGGATCGGCACGTACCCGCCGGCCACCGCGGCCTGGACGGTGCCGTCACCGCCGTCGGCCACCGGCGCGGACCGGACCTCCACTTCGGGCCGGGCCCGGCGCAGGCCGGTGGCCACCGCGGCGGCCACCTCCGGCGCCGTCAGCGAACCCTTGAACTTGTCCGGCGCGATCAGGACGGGTCCAGGCAAGGCGAACTCCTGTTGTGCAGGTGGTGGTGCCCCCGCCGAGACGCCCGGCACGTGCTCGGCGGGGAACACCGAGGGTCATCGGGTATTCCACCCGAGGACCCCGTCTGGGGAAAGTGGGGAAGGCGCTCGCCGGAACACCACCGCGCGTTCCGGCGAGCGCTCCCCTCGCGGGGCTGCCCTGGTGGCCCCGCACGGGGTGCGCGAGTGTGTGACAGGACCGCTCGGCCCGGTTCCCATCGGGCCGAACAGCGCCAACGCACCCCGAGTCCAACTCGTTCTTCTGTTTGAAGCGGCGGAGCCGCTTGCGCCACGCGGCACCGCCGCGGGTTCTCAGAGGTCACCTGGCGAGGACAGCCCGTTCGCTGTGATCGGACACGGGATCCAGCGGCCAGGAGGCCTCCGAGGTTCCGCTACCCGCACCGCCTCGCAAGGCGACCGAGGAACAGTCGATCAGGCGTTGGGCACCGGCTCCGGTTCGATCATGGCGTCGATGCGGATGCCTCGCGCCGTGTTCGCCTCGCGCTCGATCATCACCTCGACCAGGACCGGGCGGCTCGTCGCGACCGCCTCCTTGCGGGCCCACTCGATGGTGTCGGCCAGGTCGGCGGGCTCGAACACGCGGCGGCCCGAGCAGCCGTAGGCCTCCATGATCTTGACGTTGTCCGTGCCGTGGTCGTCGTAGTGGATGTCGACCTCGGTCTTCATGCCGAACGCGTCGCCCTCGGCCTGGCGGATCAGGCCCAGGTACTCGTTGTTCAACATGATGATCACGAACGGGATGTCGTACTGGGCGGCCACCGCCAGCTCCTCGACCAGGAACTGGAAGCCGTAGTCGCCGACCACCGCGACGACCTCCGCGTCCGGCTTCGCCGACTTCACGCCGATCGCCGCCGGGATCTCCCAGCCGAGCGGACCCGCCTGGCCGCACACCTGGTAGTGCCGCGGCAGGTGCGCGGTCTGGAACTGGCCGCCCCAGATCTGGTAGAGCCCGATCGCGGTGACGAAGTACGCCTCCGGCGGGAAGATCTGGTTGATCTCCCGGTACACCCGCGGCGCCTTGATCGGCACCGTGTCGTAGTCGTCCGGGCGGGTCAGGGTCTGCTTGAGCACGCCGACCCTGGCCACCCACGCCGAGAAGTCCTTGCTCGCGTTGCGCTTGCGGGCCGCGTCGATCAGCGCTTCCAGGAACAGCCTGGTGTCGGAGACGACGCCCAGGTCCGGCCCGAAGACCTTGCCGATCTGGGTGGGCTCGATGTCGACGTGGATGAACTTGCGGTCACCGCGGTAGGTGTCCAGCGCACCGGTGTGCCGGTCGCCGAAGCGGGCGCCCAGCGCCAGCACCAGGTCGGCCTCCAGGAACGACTGGTTGCCGTAGCGCTGGCTGGTCTGGATGCCGGTCATGCCGGCGAACAGCTCGTGGTCCTCCGGGAAGGAGCCCTTGCCCATCAGGGTGATCTGCACCGGGACGCCGAGCAGCTCGGCCAGTTCGCGCACCTGCTCGTGGGCGTCGCCGAGGATCACGCCGCCACCGGCGAGGATCAGCGGCCGGTCGGATTCCAGCAGCATGTCCAGCGCGCGCTCGACGCGCGGCAGGTGCGGCTCGACGGCGGCGATCGGCAGCGGGGCGTCCAGCGACGGGTCCCACTCGATCTCCTGCTTCTGCACGTCCAGCGGCAGGTCGATCAGCACCGGGCCGGGGCGGCCGGAGCGCGCGATGCGGAAGGCCTCGCGGAAGATCCACGGCGCCTGCGCGGCCTCCTTGACCTGCACCGCCCACTTGGTGACCGGCTTGGCGATGTCGACGATGTCGACCGCCTGGAAGGCCTCCTGGTGCAGCTTGCTGGAGACCGCCTGGCCGGTGATGCACAGCATCGGGATGGAGTCGGCGATCGCGGTGTAGAGGCCGGTGATCATGTTGGTGCCCGCCGGCCCGGAGGTGCCGATGGCCACGCCGACCTTGCCGTTGGTGCGGGCCCAACCGTCGGCCATGTGGGTGGCGCCCTCTTCGTGGCGGACGATCAGGTGCTCGATGCCGCTGTCCTCCATCGCCGCGTACAGCGGGAGGATCGCGGCGCCGGGGCAGCCGAAGGTGATGTCCACGCCCTCGGACTTGAGCACGTCGACGACGGCCTGCATGACAGGGACTTTGGCCATGGTGTAAGACTTCCTCTCGGGTGCTGCGCGCACCTTGTTGGGAACGGGTCGGTGGTTCTGGTTGCTTGGCGGCGCTCGGACCGCCGACCCGTGACCGTCTTGCTGCCGACCGCTGCTGCGCGGCCGTTCTCGCTGCTCAGGCTTCGTGAGTGCTTTGAGGCGCTATAGCACCCTGAAACGCTCACGTGCGTTTACCTGGTGAGTGGCGGTGCTGCACGGGGATCTGCCGCAGGAGACGAGGGATTCTCCGTGCAGCACCGCGGTCTTGGGGCTCAGTCGCGGCCGTTGAGCTGCGTGATCTGCTTGAGCAGACCGGAGTGGTCGAGCTTGCCGTCGCCCTGCGCGACGGCCGCGGCGACCAGCTGGCTCACCAGCGAACCGAGCGGGATCGTCAGGCCCGCGTCGCGAGCAGCGGCCTGCACGATGCCCATGTCCTTGTGGTGCAGTTCGAGGCGGAAGCCGGGGGCGAACTCCCGACCGCGCATCTTGCCGCCCTTGGCGTCGAGCACGGTGCTGCCTGCGAGGCCACCGCCGAGCACCTTGAGCCCGGCCTCGGTGTCCACGCCGTGCGCCTCCAGGAACACCAGCGCCTCGGCGACCAGACCGATGTTGCCCGCCACGATGAGCTGGTTGGCGGCCTTCACGGTCTGCCCGGCGCCCGACGGTCCAACGTGGACGATCGTGGTGCCGACCGCGCCGAGCACGTCCTGCGCGGCGGCGAAGGCGTCGGCGTCGCCACCGACCATGATGGACAGCGTGCCGTCGATGGCCTTCGGCTCACCGCCGCTGACCGGCGCGTCCAGGGCGCGCACGCCCTTCTCCGCGGCGGCTTCGGCAACCCGCCGGGAGACGTCCGGGCGGATGGTGCTGCAGTCGATGAGCAGCGCGCCCGACTTGGCGTTGGCCAGCACTCCGTCCTCGCCGAGCACGACGGCTTCGACGTCCGGCGAGTCCGGCAGCATGGTGAAGATGATGTCGGCGTCGCGCACGGCCTCGGCAGCGGTGGCCGCGGCCTTGCCGCCGTCGGCGACCAGCTTGTCGACCTTGGCCTGGCTGCGGTTGTAGCCGACGACCTCGTGGCCGGCCTTGACCAGGTTGGCCGCCATCGGGCCACCCATGATCCCCAGCCCGATGAATCCGACCTTGCTCATGGAGTTACCTCCGTTGGCTCGGAGCCAGTTCGTTGGTTTTCAGTCCTTGGAGCGGCGCAGCCGCTCAGCCCAGCTGCGGCGCTTGCACCACCGCGCAGAAGGAGTCCGGAATCAGGACCACTTCAGCGCTTGATCCAGCCGAAGCTGTCGGCGCTGGCTCCGCTTGGCTTGTACTCCAGGCCGACGTGTCCGCGGTAGCCCGCTGCGTCGAGCTTGGTGAAGAAGCGGTCGAAGTCGATCTCCCCGGTGCCCGGCTCGTTGCGGCCCGGCGCGTCGGCGATCTGCACGTGCCCGATGGAGGCGGCGTGCGCGTCGAGCGCCGCGTCCGGGTCGTCGCCGTTGACCACCAGGTGGTAGATGTCGAACAGCAGGCGGAGGTTGTCGTCGCCGCCCGCGGCGCGCACCCGGTCGATCACCGCGATGGCGTCGGCGGCCGTCTTCAGCGGGTACGCGGGCATGCCGCTGACCGGCTCGATCAGCACCGCGCCGTCGATGCGCGACACCGCCTTGGAGGCGCGCAGCAGGCTCTCGGTGGCGACCTGGTCCTGCGCGGCCGGGTCGACGCCGTCGATCCGGTTGCCGTACAGGGCGTTGAAGGCCCGGCAGCCGAGGCGCTCGCCGATGCCGACGACGACGTCGACGTTGTCCGCGAACTCGCCCGCCCGGTCCGGGTTGGAGAGCACGCCGCGGTCACCGGCGGGCATGTCGCCCGCGAAGAAGTTCAGGCCGACCAGGGAGACCCCGGCGTCCTCGACGGCCTGCACGAACCGGTCCACGTCGCGGTCGGCGGGCACCGCTTCCGGGAACGGCCACCAGAACTCCACCGCGTCGAAACCGGCGGCCTTGGCGGCCGCGGGCCGGTCCAGCACGTCCAGTTCGGTGAACAGGATCGAGAGGTTGACCTCGTACCGGTTCGGATCCATGGGCACCCCCTCGGGAGAAGTTGCGGAGATTTCGCATCAGATCGAAGATTTCGTGATGCGGAAGTCTTGTTTCGTACAGCGATAGATTAGCGACTGGTGTCAAGCCGGTCAACGGCCCCCGCCGAGTTACCCGCGAGTCGCGAACCACGCGGCGCAGCGCGGAGATCGGCACCGACTACGGTGCGAGCAGGGAGGTCGCACCATGATCTTGCGAGCTGAGTTCACCACCGAGCCCTTCGAGGGCGAGGGCGAGCCACCGGCGCACGCCGTGGCCGCCCGCGACTGCCTGCGCGCCGCCGGCCTGGAGCCCGACTTCGGCCCGCTGGGCACCTCGATCACCGGCGACCGGGAGATCCTGCTGCCCGCGCTGGCCAGCGTCGTGGAAACCGTGCTGGACACCGGTGCGAACCGGATCACCCTGCAGGTGACCGTCGACGATGCCGACGGCGACCAGGTTTAGGCTGGTCAGCGTGCATCCGCTCGCCAACGCGATCGCCCCGCTGCTGGAGCACATCGGCGGCACCGCCGTGCCCGCCGACCAGCGCAGGCCCGGCGACATCGTCCTGTACTGGGAAGACGCCCCGGCGGTGGCCGTGCGGCTGCCCGGCGAGGAGCTGACCAGCGCCCTGGACCGGATCATCCGCGCGGTGGAGACCGAGCTCGGCGGCCACCTGCCGGACCTGCCGCGCCCGGACAAGCAGCGCGCGGTGCGCCTGCTGGAGGAGCGCGGCGCGTTCAACATGCGGAAGTCCGTCGAAACGGTGGCCAAGGCGCTCGGCGTCAGCCGCTTCACGGTCTACAACTACCTCAACCGCGAGCAGGCCGACCGCAGCTGACGCCGCCGGTCCGCCTCAGCGGTCGGCCGAATCCACGGCACGGCGATTTCGCGCGAAATCGCCGCGCCGCACGCGTGCCGAGTGCCGTTCTCGCGCGAAATCGGCAGCTGCCCCACCAGGCCCCGTGAGCGCTTTGAGGGGCGCCCAAAACACTCACGGCACCATCGAACGCCTTGCCGCCACCTCGACCCCCAGGTGGCGGCAAAACGGGCAAATCAGACGCCGCTTCGACCCGCCCGGACCGCTCGGATTGTGCCGTTCGCACAACGCTCCATCAGGATTTTTCAACAAAGTGTTGACACTTGGCGCGGCGCAGTCGTAGCTTTTGCCGCACCGAAGCTCTGACCAGCAGCCGCAGCACAGCCCAGGCATGCTCGGACGTCAGGTCCGCCGCCTGGCTCTCCCCCGGAAAACCTTCCGGGGCCGCCCACATCCTGTGAGAGTTTGCGATGTCAACAACCACCCGACCGGACCGGCTCAACGGCCTGCCCCGCGCGGAACTCGTCGAGCAGCTGCTCGCCTGCCTGGACATCCCGCGCTGGGCCGCCGACATCGCCGACCAGCGCCCGTTCGCCGACGCCGACGCGGTCTACCGCGCCGCCGACGCCGCCGCCCCGGCGCTGACCCGCGAGGAGCTCGACCAGGCGCTGGCCGCGCACCCCCGCATCGGCGACCGGCCGCAGGGCACGGGCACCTCGGCGAACTTCTCCCGCAACGAGCAGGCCGGCGTCGGCGACGACGCGGAGCTGGCCCGCGCGCTGCGCGAGGGCAACGAGGCCTACGAGCGCCGCTTCGGGCACGTCTACCTGGTCTGCGCCAGCGGTCGCAGCGGCGCGGAGCTGCTGGAGATCCTGCACTCCCGCCTGGACAACGAGCCGGAAACCGAGCTGCGGATCGTCGAGGACGAACTCCGCAAGATCGCACGTCTGAGATTGGCAAAGGTGATCGAAGGATGAGTGCCGTCACCACGCACGTGCTCGACGCCGCGCGGGGCAAGCCCGCCGTCGGCGTCGCGATCCGGCTGGAGGCCGCCGACGGCGACGGGTGGGCGGCCGTCGCCGACGGGCGCACCGACGACGACGGCCGGATCAAGGACCTGGGGCCGGAGCGGCTGGCCGCCGGGGACTACCGGCTCACCTTCGACACCGGCGCGTACTTCGAGGGCCAGGGCACCGCGTCGTTCTACCCGCAGGTGCAGATCACCTTCCGGATCGCCGACCCCGAACAGCACTACCACGTTCCGATTCTGCTGAGCCCGTTCGCCTTTTCCACCTACCGAGGGAGCTGATCACCTCATGGGCATCGTCATGGGCCCCAACCAGTACGGCAAGGCCGAGGTCCGCATCGTCTCGGTCAACCGGGACACCCCGCGGCACACCATCAAGGACCTCAACGTCAGCTCCTCGCTCCGCGGTGACCTCGACGGCGCGCACCTGACCGGCGACAACAGCAACGTGCTGCCGACCGACACGCAGAAGAACACGGTCTACGCCTTCGCCAAGGAAGCGCCGATCGGCGAGATCGAGGAGTTCGCGCTGCGGCTGGGCCGGCACTTCGTCGGCACCGCGGACGGGATCACCGGGGCGCGCATCCTCATCGACGAGTACAGCTGGGAGCGCATCCCCGTCGGCGGCACCGGCCACGACCACTCCTTCGCCCGCTCCACCGACGAGAAGCGCACCACCGCGGTCACCATCGACGGCGACCAGGCGCACGTGGTGTCCGGGCTCAAGGACCTGATCGTGCTCAAGTCCACCGGCTCGGAGTTCTGGGGCTACCCCAAGGACAAGTACACGACGCTGTCGGAGACCAACGACCGCATCCTGGCCACCGCGGTGACCGCCCGCTGGCGCTACCTCCACACCGACGTGGACTGGGGCAAGAGCTTCGAGTCGATCCGGGCCACCATGCTGGAGGCCTTCGCCACCACGCACAGCCTCGCGCTGCAGCAGAGCCTGTACGAGATGGGCAAGGCCGCGATGGAGAAGCACCCGGAGGTGGCCGAGGTCCGGCTGTCGCTGCCGAACAAGCACCACTTCCTGGTCGACCTGGAGTACTGCGGCCTGGAGAACAACAACGAGGTGTTCTTCGCCGCGGACCGTCCTTACGGTCTGATCGAGGGCGTCGTCAAGCGCGACGACGTGGAGGAGGCCCCGCAGGCCTGGTACAGCCTCCCCCAGTTCTGATCGACGCGATTTCAATTGAAATCGCACACGTGATTTCAATTGAAATCGCGCAGCACCACGTCGGCCTCTCAGCAGCGGAGGTCGTGAAGGATCACCGCCGATCCTCAGCCTTGTTAGGGGCCACCGGGGGTATCTCCTGGTGGCCCCTGCTGCTACCCGGACTTCGGGCGCGCAGCCCGGAAGACCCACAGGTCCACTGTGGAACAAAATGTGATTTCCCGGCAACAAGAAGAAAATTCCCGGCATTGATAGTGACCTGATCTGACCCTGCGGCCCAGGAGTCACCATGGCCCTCTTCAAGATCCGTCGCAACCGCGGCACCAGGAACGGAAAACCCACCGACGTCCACCCGGTGGACGAAGTGATGCCCCCGGTACGCATGATGGCGTACGGCGTCCAGCACATCGCCGCGATGTACGCGGGTGTGGTGGCGCCACCGCTGATCGTCGGCGAGGCGATGGGCCTGCCGCCGATCGAGATGACCTTGTTGATCGGGGCGAGCCTGTTCACCGCGGGCCTGGCCACCATGCTGCAGTCGCTGGGCATCTGGAAGATCGGTGCCCGGCTGCCGTTCGTCAACGGCGTCACGTTCGGTTCGGTCGCGCCGATGCTGGCCATCGTCGCGCAGCAGGGGCAGCAGCACTCGCTGTCGGTGATCTACGGGTCGGTGCTGATCGCGGGCCTGCTGGCCTTCCTGATCGCCCCCTACTTCTCGCGCATGGTCCGGTTCTTCCCGCCGGTGGTCAACGGCACCGTGATCACGCTGATCGGGCTGGCCCTGATGCCGGTGGGCATCAAGTGGATCACCGGCACCGATTCCAGCGCCCCCGACTACGCCGCGCCCGAGAAGATCGCGCTCGGCGGCGCGACCTTCGTCCTGGTGCTGCTGTTCAACCGCTTCCTGAAGGGCTTCTGGAACCGCATCGCGCTGCTCATCGGCCTGGTCGTGGGCACCCTGATCGCCTGGCCGATGGGTCTGATCAACACCACCACCATCGAATCGGCGCCGGTGTTCAACCTGCCCACGCCGTTCGCGCTGGGCGCGCCGATGTTCGACCTGACGGCGACCATCTCGATCTGCATCGTGATGCTGGTGGCGATGATGGAGACCACCGCGGACATGGTCGCGCTCGGCGAGATCGTGGACCGGCCCGCCGACGAGGAGACCATCGCGGCCGGCCTGCGCGCCGACGGTGCGGGCAGCGCGCTCAGCGCCGTGTTCGGCGGTTTCACCTGCAGCGCCTTCGCGCAGAACATCGGCCTGGTGGCGCTGACCCGGGTGCGCAGCCGGTACGTGGTCGCCACCGCCGGTGGTGTGCTGGTGCTGCTGGGCCTGTTCCCGATCGTCGGCGCGATCGTCTCGCTGGTGCCGCAGCCGGTGCTCGGCGGTGCCGCGCTGGTGCTGTTCGGTTCGGTGGCCACCAGCGGCATCCGCACGCTGGGCAAGTCCGACCTGGGCGACCCGTTCAACTCGCTGATCGTGGCCGGTGCGCTGGGCATCGGTCTGATCCCGGTCGTCTCGCCGCACTTCTACGAGCACTTCCCGTCCGCGCTGCGCACCGTGCTCGACTCGGGCATCAGCACCGGCTGCATCGCGGCCCTGCTGCTGAACATGCTGTTCAACGCCTGGCGCAAGAAGTCGGCGAGCACCGAGGAGACGGTCGGCGGCGACACGGTCGCGGTGATCGCCACCACCCCGGGCGAAACCGCCGTCCCGGAACCCCGCAACTCCCCCAAGGGCTCTTCCTCGGAGTCCGTGCACTGACCCCGCCCTGAACCGGTGCGGAAGTGGAGGGCGCCTTTCGCCGAATCGGCGGGAGGCGCCCTCCGCGTGCTCCGGTCGTCCGAAACCGTTGCGGCGAACGGCCGTTCTTCCAGTTCGGGCGCATCGAGGAAGCGTCGGGATCGTTGATCCGGCGAATGATGCGCTGAAGTTGGGAGACGCGATGCGGATTCGGGCACTGCTGACCGCGGGGCTGGTCGGACTGTCGGTCCTGGCCGCCCAAACGACCGCCACCGCGCAGCAGGCCGGTGATCCGCTCAGCGAGAAGCAGTGGGGGCTGGCGCAGCTGCGGGCGCCGGAGGCGTGGGCGACCAGCACCGGCGCGGGCCAGGTCATCGCCGTGGTGGACACCGGCGTCGACCTCGGGCACCCCGAGCTGGCGGGCAAGCTCGTGCCGGGCGCGACCTTCGCGGGCTGCGGTGAGCGCCCGGCGCCGTGCGGCAACGGCGACTGGCTCGGCGTGGACGGCGTCGGGCAGCCCGCCGACGTCCACGGAACGCACGTCGCGGGCATCGCGGCGGCGGCGACGGGCAACGGGGTCGGCATCGCCGGGGTCGCGCCGGATGCGCGGATCATGCCGGTCAAGGCGCTGGAGGACGGTTCCGGCAGCTTCGCGGAGATCGGCGCGGGCGTCCGCTGGGCGGCCGACAACGGCGCGAACGTCATCAACCTGAGCCTCGGCGCCATACCCGGCGCGCAGCTGCTGACGCTGATCGGGCTGACTCCCGAGACCAAGGACGCCATCGCCTACGCGCGGGAGAAGGGCGTGGTCGTGGTGGCTTCCGCGGGCAACGAGACCGCGCCGCTGTGCGGCACCCCGGCGTGGGAGGCGGGCGCGTTGTGCGTCACCGCCACCGACCCGGCCGAGCTGCACTCGGTGTACTCCAACCTCGGCCTGAAGCTGGACACCAAAGCCGTTGCCGCGCCCGGTGGTTCCTCGCTGCAGGGCTGCGACGGCGACGTCTGGGCGCCGGTTCCGCGCGGCGCGGGCTCGCCGGACTGCGGGCAGAGCGACTACGACTCGCTCGCCGGAACCTCCATGGCCGCCCCGCAGGTCGCGGGCGTCGCGGCGCTGCTCGGCGCGCAGGGCCGGGACGCCGACGGCATCGAGCAGGCGCTGATGCGCTCGGCCCGCACGCCGCTGGTCGGTGCTCGCGGATTGTTCACCCCGCTCTACGGCTACGGCATCGTCGACGCGCAGGCCGCCGTCCAGCAGCCGATGTGACCGGCGAACGGCCCGTTCTCCGGCGAGAACGGGCCGTTCGCAGCACTGGCTATTACCACTGGCGATCTTCAGCCGGTCGTACCCACGAAACGGCCGAAATTCCTCGACCGCGGGCCGGAATCCCGGAACAATGATCACAGGGCCGGGCATCGGTGCGCGGCCGCAGAGCGATCCGGGAGCGTGGGACCGATGGACCTCTCCAAGCTGTTCAAGATGGTGTCCCCGGCCAAGCACCACAGCCGCAGCCACTCCAGCAGCGGCCACCGGCGCCGGGACTCCAGCGACGATCACCGCCGCCGTTACGACAGCAGCGATCACCGGCGTCGCCGCCGGGACAGCAGTGACGACTACCGGCGCCGGGACAGCAGCGACGACCACCGCCGCCGCCGTTACGACAGCAGCCGCGGTCACTACCGGCGTCGCAGCCACAGCTGATCAGCGCGGTGTTGATCGACTCATTGAGCTCGTACTACTACGGCGAACCGGACCAGGAGTGGGGAAGCCCGGAGGCCCCGCTGGCACCGGGTGATCTCCTCGCGCCCGGGTACCGGGTCGTCGACCACCTGCGCCGGGGCAGCCGCCTCGACGTCTACGACGTGTGGAGCGAGGAGCGCTCCTGCCGCTGCGTCGCCAAGACGGTCCGCCCGGAACGCGCCGAGGACCAGCGCGCGGTGGGCTGGCTGCGCAACGAGGGCGTGCTGCTGACCCAGTTCACGCACCCGCACCTGGTGCGCGGCTACGAGATCGTGCAGACCGAGGAGCCGGCGCGGCCTGCGGTGATCACCGAGACCCTGCCCGGCCACACGCTGGCCTACCTGATCGACGAGCACGGCAGGCTGCGGCCGATCGACGCCGCGGTGCTGGGCATCCAGCTGTGCTCGGTGCTGACCTACCTGCACGGCCGGGGCTGGGTGCACCTGGACGTCAAGCCGTCCAACATCGTGGCGGTGGGCGGCCGGGCGGTGCTGCTCGACCTGAGCCTGAGCTGCCGCATCGGCGAGCGCAGCTCGGCGGGCACGTTCGACTACCTCTCGCCGGAGCAGGCCGCCGGCGAGCGGATGACTCCGGCGGCCGACACGTGGGGCCTGGGCATCACGCTCTACGAGGCGCTGTCCGGAACCACGCCGTGGGCGGAGGTCTCGCACCGCGAGCACAGCGAGAACGGCACCCGCTACTACCCGCAGCGCGACCGGACCGCGGCGCCGCTGCGCACCCACCGCCGCCTGCCCGCGGCGCTGACCCGCACCATCGACGCCTGCCTCGCTCCGAAGCCGGAATCCCGCCCATCGGTGGAAGAAGTGGCAACAGCCCTGATCGCCTGGTCCGGCATGAACCCGGCGACGATCGACAGCTGATCCCGGTCTCGGTGCGACCGCCTCCGTCGCGGGAGCCCCGCCGGATGTCAACTCCGGCAACCGTTTTCGACCCCGGTGCGTATAGCCGGATGACCGTCCGGCTACAGGAGGCGTCCAGTTGCAGCACCTGGGGATCACGTGGGCCGCGGTGATGGCCGCACTGCTGGTGGGACAACCCGCGCTGTCCGCGGAGCGCTGGGCGGAAGTGCCGTTGCCCGCCCAACCGCACGACGCGGTCTTGCAGACCGTCGTCGCGGGCGAAGGCGCCGCATGGGCGTTCGGGATCTCCGACGTTCCGCAGGAACCCGGGCTCCAGACCCTGGCCTTCCGGCGCGACGAGCAGGGTTGGGAGCAGGTACCGGCTCCCGCGATCGGCCGCACCAACGCCGCCGCGGTGATCAGCCGGGACGACGCCTGGGTCGTCGGCGATGGCACCTCCATGCACTGGAACGGCGCGGAGTGGCGGCAGATCCCCATCGTCGCACCGCCGGACCTCGACACCCAGCTGCTGGGCGTGACCTCGTTCGGCCCGGACGACGTGTGGGCGGTCGGGATCATGCCCGGTCTGGGCGAGGCTGAGGGCCACAACACGGTCCAGCGCTGGAACGGCGAGGCGTGGGCGCAAGCTCCGGCGCCGCGGACCGGCATGACCTTCGGCATCGACGGCACGTCGGCGGACGACGTCTGGGTCGTCGGCACCAAGACCATCGGCGACGAGCAGCACTCCACCGATGTCGGCATCGCGGTGCGCTGGGACGGCCGGCAGTGGCGCGAAGCCCCGCCGCTGACGCTCCCCGACCAGCACGTCCAGCTGCGCGGGGTGCGGGCGGTGGCCCCCGACGACGTGTGGGCCGTCGGCTACCGCGAATCACCCGCGAACCGCATCAAGAAGCCCTTCGCCGCGCACTGGGACGGCACCGGGTGGTCTGCGGTCCCGACGCCGGAGGAGAACTGCGACCTCACCGACCTCGTGCAGACCGTGGACGGCCTCTTCGCGATCGGCAGCTACTGCGTTCTCCGGTACGACGGCGATGCTTGGCAGCCGGTACCGCTCCCGAGCCGCCTGGGCGGGAAGCAGGTCGCGTTGACCGGCGGCGCGATGCTGGACGACGGACGACTGCTGATGGGCGGTTTCACCGGCCAAGCAGGCGGAACCCGCTCCACGCCCTTCGCCGCGACCTACGGCGACTGATCGGCCACCTCGACTGCCGTCCCGGTTCGTGCGCGCTCAGCGCTTGCGGCGGAAGGCGATGGCGACGGCGACCAGCACCGCGGCCAGCGCTAGCTGACCGCCCCAGACGATCCGGTTCACGCTCACCGCAGGGTGCCAGGCGACCGAACCGTCCGCCGAGACGGCGAAGGCCCCGGCCGGGCGCACCACCACGCCGCGCCCGCCTCCGATACCGATGCTCGCCACCGGCAGCAGCGTGGTGTCGCCCTGCTGCACGGGCTCGCCGAAGACCTGGTTCTTGCCCAGCCGATCGGCGAGCGCGGCGACGATGTCGTTGTCGGCCATGAACATCCTCCACCCACGAGTCCGCTGCCTCGACGTTAGCCGGTCCGGCCATCGCCCACCCGCAGTTCGTCCCCACTCGAATGACGGTCATGCGGTCGATGATCCGCCTCGAGTCGGCAGCGGGAATTGCCGGCGCTGAACCCTTTTCCGCTCTCGCGCCAATAACTCGGTGAAACCCTCTGGAGGAGGAACTCGTTGAAGCACATGACCATGGCGGGAGCGATCGCGACCACCGCCCTCCTGCTGGCACATCCCGCGTCGGCCGCCGACAGCTGGCAGGAAGAACACTTCCCGCAGCTCCAGGACGACGGCGTCCTGCACACCGCTGCGGTCGGCGACGGCGCCGCGTGGGCGTTCGGGATCACCAACGACGCCGACCACCAGCACCACTCGCTGGTGTTCCGCCGAGGCCAGCAGGGCTGGGAGCAGGTCCCGACGCCCGACATCGGGCGGATCAACGCCGCCGCGGTGGTCAGCCGCGACGACGTCTGGGCGGTCGGCGACGGCACCTCGATGCACTGGAACGGCGCGGAGTGGCGGGAAGTTCCGATCGTCTCCCAGCCGGAGCACAGCACCTCGCTGTCCGACGTGACCGCTTTCGCGCCCGATGAGGTGTGGAGCGCGGGATTCGGCTGGCGCAGCGACAACAGGCAGACCAGATCCTCGGTCCAGCGGTGGGACGGCCGGGCGTGGCACGAGATCGCGCTGCCGGATCTGGGCATCCGCTCGGAACTGATCGGGATCGGCGGCACCTCGCCGAACGACGTGTGGGCGGCTGGGGCCAAACCGACCGATCTCGGGCCGGACGGCAAGTTCGGCGGCCTGCTCCTGCACTGGGACGGCGAGCGCTGGGAGGAACAACCGCTGGTCGAGATCCCGGGCATGCACGTTCAGCTGCAGGACGTGCACGCGCTCGCACCCGACGACGTCTGGGCGGTCGGCTACCAGCACCCTGGCAACATCGCCCGACGCCCGGTCGCGGCGCACTGGGACGGGACGCGGTGGTCGCTCGCGCCGGTGCCCGACGAACTGGGCCAGCTCAACGACGTGGTCCAGATCGGGGACGAGCTCCGGGCCGTCGGCTACTCGGTGGAGAAGAGCCCCTACGTCCTGCGGTACGACGGAACGAGCTGGCAGAAGATACCGGCCCCGGCGCCGTCGGAGGGCAAGCACCTGTACACCTACGCCGGGGCCGTCCTGGACGGCCGACTGCTCATCGTCGGTGTCGAAGCCGACGTCGACGACCCGACGAGCGCCCGGCCCTACGCCGCCACCCACGGCGACTGATCGAGCTGCGGCAGCGATCTTTTCGAGCACCGTGAACTGTTTTCGGTCTCGGCGCGAATAGCGGGGTGGAGATCGACCGAGGAGGCATCGGTGAAACACCTGAAGATCGCGGGCACCGCCGCGGCTGCGACCCTGCTGCTGGCGCAGCCCGCGTCGGCCGCCGGAGTTTGGACCGAGGAACCACTTCCCGCTCAACCGCACGCGGCCATGATGCAGAGCACCGCATCGGGCGGCGGTGCGACGTGGGCGTTCGCCGTCCTGAACGACCCGCAGAAGCCGGACCTGCAGAGTCTGGCGTTCCGCCGCGGCGCGCAGGGCTGGGAGCAGGTGCCGACGCCCGACATCGGCCGGACGAGCGCGGCGACCGTGGTCGACCGCGACGACGCGTGGGTGGTCGGCGACGGCAAGTCCATGCACTGGGACGGCCACGAGTGGCAGGCGATCCCGATGGTCGCGCCAGCGGAGTACGACCCCCAGCTGTTCGGCGTGGTCTCGTTCGGTGCCGACGAGGTCTGGGCCGCCGGGATCATGCCGAGGAAGGACTGGACCGACGGGCGGAACACGGTCCAGCGCTGGAACGGCGAGTCGTGGGCGGAGGTTCCGTTCCCGGCGATCGGCGGCATGGTGCAGGGCATCGGCGGCATCGCGGCGAACGACCTCTGGGTGGTCGGCACGAAAGGCGGCGGGACGCCGGAGGAGAGCTGGAACGCGGGCGCTCTGGTGCACTGGGACGGCCAGCGGTGGCAGGAGCACCCGCCGCTGGTCGTGCCGGGCTGGAACGTGGAGTTCTACGACGTGCACGCGGTCGCACCCGATGACGTCTGGGCGGTCGGCAGTCGTTGGTCGGAGAACGAGGAGTACCCGCTCGCCGCGCACTGGGACGGCGCGGAGTGGTCCACCGCGGAGATGCCGAACGAGCAGTGCAGGCTCGACGACATCGCATCGGGAGCGGGTTCCCTGTTCGCCGTCGGTTTCACCGCGAACTCGGCGTGCGTTCTGCAGAACGACGGTACGACCTGGCGGCCGGTGCCCGTCCCCACGGGGCCGACGGGAACCGTCCCGTGGCTGAACGGCGCGGCAGTGCTGGACGACGGGCAGCTGCTGGTGACCGGCTCGGCGGAGCGGGCCGACGGGTTGCGGCAGCCCTTCGCCGCCACCTACCAGGGCTGACCAGGCCCTGAAGGGTTGAAGGGCGCCTCCGAGCCCGGGGGTCGGAGGCGCCCTTCACCGGTCGATCAGAGTCGGCCGAGCTTGCGGATCTCCGGTTCCGAGAGACCGGTCAGGTCCTTGACCTCGGTCGCGTCGATGCCGCCGTTGTCCAGGGCGCGGACGAAGGACGCCGCCAGCGCGCGGGCCGTCGCCGGCTCGTCCAGGACCGCTCCGCCGCTGGCCGAGGTGTACGCCGACAGGCGGGCCGCCTCGGCGGGCGCCGAGTCGCGGAACGCCGCGAACACCGCCGCGTAGCGGGTCACCAGCTGCGCCGGGTGCAGGTCCCAGCCCTGGTAGAAGCCGTGCTCCAGGGAGCGGCGGGTGAGGTCGTAGTGCGTGCGCCAGCCGTGGCGGACCTGGTCGCCGACCGGCAGGACGTTCGTCGAGCCGTCGGAGAGGAACACGCCGGTGCCCGCGGCCGACACCTGCATCACGTGGCGCGCGAAGTCGCAGGCGCGGTGCGCGAGGTGCTGGTGCGCGGCGGTCAGGCCGCAGCCCGCGGTGTAGTCGTAGGTGCCGAAGTGCAGGCCGGTGACCCGGCCGTCGCCCGCGCGCAGGAAGCGCGGCAGCGCGAGACGACCCTCGGAGTCCACGATGGACTGGGTGGTCTCCACCTGGATCTCGAAGCCCAGCGAGCGCGCCGGCAGGCCGAGCTGCTGCTCGAAGAGGCCGAGGAACTCGACGAACACCTCCACCTGCGCGACGTCGACCACCTTCGGGAAGGTCAGCACGAACCCTTCGGGCAGGCTGCCGTGCTGCTGCAGCAGCGCGGTGAGGAAGACGTCCAGCGTGCGCACCGACCGGGCGCGCAGCTGCGGGGTGTCGAAGGACTTGACCCGCAGCCCGAAGTTCGCCGGTGCCGCGCCCTCGCGCAGCCAGTCGGCGACCACTCCGGCGGTGCGCTCGGCCTCGGCGTCCTCGGCCTCGTCACCGGGATTGCCGTAGCCGTCCTCGAAGTCGATGCGCAGGTCCTCCAGCGGGGAGTTCTGCAGCTTGGCGCGCAGCCGCGGGTGCACGGCGCGCGCGATCTCCGGGTCCATGCCGAGGATGTCGACCAGGTCCTCCGGCCGGGCCGCGTCCCGGTCGAGCGCGGCCAGCGCCTCCCGCTCCCACAGCCGAACCGTGTCGGCGTCGACCTTGTTCGCCGGCACGTAGCAGGTGTGCACCGGCTGCCGGGCCGCGCGCGCACCCGGATAGGTGGCGGCGATGTGCTCGTCCACGGCGGAAAGCCGGGCGAGCCGGCGGTTGACCTCGGCGGTTTCCAGCGAGGTTCTGGCCACTTGCGCTCCCTTCGGTCCGGCAACCGGGAGGCGTCCCCGGCTGCCCAGCTCGGCTGCGGTTACAGAACCGTGCGCGTTTTGGGGTGCTACAGCGCCCCAAAACGCGCACGGCAGTCACCGCAGTTCGATCAGTCGATCTCTTCGTAGGCGGGCAGCGTCAGGAAGTCGACGAACTCGTCGGCCACCGCCACCTGCTCGAACAGCTCGACCGCCCGGCCCAGGTTCTCGACCGGGAAGCCCTCCTCGGCGCGCAGCTGCTTCTCGGTGTCGGCCAGCGTCTCGCGCACCAGGTCGGAGGTGACCCGCTCGCCGCCGGCCAGCACCACGTCGTTGTGCAGCCACTGCCAGATCTGCGACCGCGAGATCTCCGCGGTCGCCGCGTCCTCCATCAGGTTGTGGATCGCGGCCGCACCGTTGCCGCCCAGCCAGGACACGATGTAGCGGACACCCACGTCGACCGCGGCGCGCAGGCCCTCGATGGTCTTCTCACCGGGCGTCTCGGCCACCGCGAGCAGCTGGTCGGCGGTCACCTGGACCTCGTCGCGGGTGCGGTCGATCTGGTTGGGCTTCTCGCCCAGCACCGCGTCGAACTCCTCGTAGCAGATCGGCACCAGGCCCGGGTGCGCGACCCAGGAGCCGTCGAAGCCGTCACCGGCCTCGCGCTTCTTGTCCGCGTGCACCTTCTCCATCGCGGCGGCGTTGGAGTCGTCCTTGGTCGGGATGAACGCGGCCATGCCGCCGATCGCGAACGCGCCGCGCTTGTGGCAGGTGCGCACCAGCAGCTCGGTGTAGGCGCGCATGAACGGCGCGGTCATGGTCACCGCGTTGCGGTCCGGCAGGATGTACTTGTCGGAGTCGCGGAAGGTCTTGATGACGCTGAACAGGTAGTCCCAGCGACCGGCGTTGAGGCCCGCGGAGTGGTCGCGCAGCTCGTAGAGGATCTCCTCCATCTCGAACGCGGCCGGGTAGGTCTCGATCAGCACGGTGGCGCGCACCGAACCGTGCGGGATGCCGAGCTCCTGCTGGGCGTGGGTGAACACGTCGTTCCACAGCCGCGCTTCGAGGTGGCTCTCCATCTTCGGCAGGTAGAAGTACGGCCCGCTGCCGCGGCTGAGGAGTTCCTTGGCGTTGTGGAAGAAGTGCAGGCCGAAGTCGACCAGCGCGGCGACCGCGGGCTTGCCGTCGACCAGGACGTGCTTCTCGTCGAAGTGCCAGCCGCGCGGGCGCACCAGCGGCACCGCGTGCTGGACGTCGTCGCGCAGCTTGTAGGTCTTCTTCTCGGTGACCAGCTCGATCTGCTTGCGCACCAGGTCGTAGAGGTTGACCTGGCCGGAGACGACGTTGCGCCAGTGCGGCGTGTTGGCGTCCTCGAGGTCGGCCAGCCAGACCTTGGCGCCGGAGTTCAGCGCGTTGATCGCCATCTTGCGGTCGGTCGGGCCGGTGATCTCGACGCGGCGGTCGGCGATGTCGGCGGGCGGTGCGGCCACCTGCCAGTCGCCCTCGCGGATGTGCCGGGTCTCCTCCAGGAAGTCCAGCCGCCCCTTGGCGCTGGCCTCCGCGCGGCGCTGCTTGCGGCGCTCGAGCAGCTCGTCGCGACGAGCGCCGAAGGCGCGCTGCAGACCGGCCACGAACTCGAGCGCTTCCTTGGTCAGGATCTCGTCCCCGCGCTCGACGGCGCCGCCGATGACCTGCACTCCTGCTGCCGTTTCGGACATGAGAAGTCCACCTCTTCCTGCTGCCGGGTTCCAGACGGTGGCTGATGGCTCACCTTGCCGCGTGGCGGACTGACGCGCACCCGAGGCTGCGCGACGGCCGTTCCGCTTGCGGTACGCCCGTAATGTTTTTCTGCATCGTGGATGTTAGTTTCCGTATAGCGTTCGAAGCAACATGAGCTGTAGCACCCATCACGGACTAGACTTCGGCGCAGGCCGAGGTGTGAAGAGGGAGTTCTGCGATGACCACTGGCCCGCAGCGGGCAAGCCAGGGCGGAGGGGTGCAGTCGGTCGAACGCACCTTCGAGCTGCTGGAACTCATGGCCGACGCCGGTGGTGAGGTGGCCCTGTCCGAGCTCGCCGAGAAGTCCGGCCTGCCGCTACCGACCATCCACCGCATCATCCGCACCCTGGTGAGCAACGGCTACGCCCGGCAGCAGCCGTCCCGCCGCTACGCGCTCGGCCCCCGGCTGATCCGCCTCGGCGAGACCGCCAGCCGCGCGCTCGGCTCCTGGGCCCGCCCCTACCTCGCCGAGCTCACCGAGGCGACCGGCGAGACCTCGAACATGGCGGTGCTCGACGGCGAGCAGATCGTCTACGTCGCGCAGGTGCCCTCGCAGCATTCGATGCGGATGTTCACCGAGGTCGGTCGCCGCGTTGACGCGCACGCCACGGCGGTCGGCAAGGCGGTGATGGCCACCATGCCGCCGGACACCGTGACCCAGCTGCTGTCGCGCACCACGATGCACCCGCAGACGGAGCGCACCATCGTCACCGTCGAGTCGATGCTCGAGGAGCTGGCCCGCGTCCGCCAGCAGGGCTACGCGCTGGACGACGGCGAGCAGGAGGTCGGCGTCCGCTGCTACGCGGTGGCGGTGCCGGGAGCCCCGGCGGGCGCGGCGATCTCGATCAGCGGCCCGGAGGGCCGGATGACCCGCATCTCGACGGACGAGGTCATCCCGCTGATGCAGCGCCTGGCCAAGGACCTCGCCGCGGAGCTCAGCGTCAGCAACAGCGCCTGATCCCACTGGGAATACCGGGAAATCAGCCGGGGAATATTCCACTGTGCACCGGCGCTGGATGCGGCATGAGCAACGAGACGACGCAGACCGAGATCCAGCGGTTGGTGGGGTTCAGCAGCGACCCGAACGGTGGCAACCCCGCAGGAGTGGTGCTCGACGCGGTGGGCCTGTCCGATGCGGAGATGCTGCGGATCGCCGCGGACGTCGGGTACTCCGAGACCGCGTTCGTGTTCCCGCGCGGTGAGCGCGAGCACGACATCCGCTTCTTCAGCCCGAAGGCGGAGGTCTCGTTCTGCGGGCACGCCACGATCGCGACCGCCGTCGCGCTCGCCGAGCGCGACGGCACCGGCCGGATCGACCTGCACACCCGGGCCGGACTGATCACAGTGGACACCCAGGTCGACGACTCGGGCCGGCCCACCGCGACTTTGACCAGCGTGCCCACCTCGGTCCGCGACGTCGAACCCGCGATCCTCGACGAGGCGCTGGCGGCGCTCGGCTGGAGCAGCGACGACCTCGACCCGGAACTGCCGCCGCGCATCGCCTTCGGCGGCAACGACCACCTCGTCCTGGCGGTGTCCACGAGGGAGAAGCTGGCGGCGCTGTCCTACGACTTCGACCGCCTCGGCAAGCTGATGGCCGACCAGGACTGGACGACGCTGCAGCTGGTCTGGCGCGAGAGCCCCGAGCTCTTCCACGCCCGCGACCCGTTCCCGCCGGGCGGTGTCGTCGAGGACGCGGCGACCGGCGCGGCCGCGGCGGCGTTCGGCGGCTACCTCAAGCACCTCGGCCTGATCGCCCCGCCGACGGCCTTCCGCATCCACCAGGGCTTCGACATGGGACGCCCCAGCATCCTCGACGTCGAGGTCGCAGCCGACCACGACCGGATCCGCGTCACCGGCACCGCCACCCGCATCCGGTAACGTTTCCGCTGTTCAGAACCCGTGAGTGCTTTGGGGTGCTATAGCCCCTCAAAGCACTCACGGGCCGGGGTCAGGCACGGAGGCGGTTTCTGCGGCGGAGCCACCAGATCGTCACCGCTACCGCTGCGGCCAGGAGCAGCACCGGGAGTCCGGCCAGGCCCGCGATTGTCTCCACCCGGTCGTAGGCCTCGCCGGACCAGGCGCCGAGGAGGACCAGGGTCGTCGCCCAGGCGATGGCGACCGGCAGGTTGCAGAGGGTGAAGCGGAGCTGGGACATCTCCGTGCGGGCGGCCAGCCTGGGCACCAGGGTGCGCACCGCCGCGAAGCACTGCGACACGGCCACGGTCACCTCGGCGCGTCCATCCAAAGAGGACTCAAGGAGCGCCATCCGCTGCTCGCCCAGCCGCTTCACCACTTCCCGGCGCAGCAGGCCGCCGCGGCGACCGCGGTAGAAGCTGTGCTGGCAGCCCAGCGCCGTCGCGGCGGAGGCGCAGGCCGCGGCCAGCCACACCTCGACGACACCGCTGCCCGCCAGCAGGCCGATCGCCAGGACGGTGCCCGTGCCGGGCAGGAAAACCCCGATCAGCAGGCCGGATTCGGCGAACAGCACGGCCATCGCGGCGATCAGCGCGAGCGGCCCGGGGATGCCCGCGAGTAACTCGGTCACCGGCCGAGCAACTCCGCGACCCGCGCGTCCCAGGATTCGCCGTACGGCTCCACGGTGATCTCGCGGACGTCGTCGGGACGACGGCGGATGCGCAGCATCAGGTGGCTGTCGGCGAGCCGTTCGGCCAAGCCCTCGCCCCACTCCACCACGACCGCGGCTTCGGTGAGGTCGGTGTCCAGGTCCAGGTCGTCGATGTCCTCCAGCCCGCCGAGCCGGTAGGCGTCGACGTGCACCAGGACCGGGCCGTCACCGGACTCCGGCCGGTGCACCCGCGCGATCACGAACGTCGGCGAGGTCACCCTGCCGGTGACGCCCATGCCCGCCGCGATCCCCCGCGCGAGCACCGTCTTGCCCGCACCGAGCGGTCCGTCCAGCAGGACCAGGTCACCGGCGCGCAGCACCGCGCCCAGCCGCCGACCGAACTCCAGCGTGTCGGATTCCTTCGAGAACTCCGCAGTCCGCAACGCAGCACTCACTTCCCGACCGCCCTGCGCAGCAGTGCGGTCAACTGCTCGGTGACCAATTCCGGCCGCTCCAGCATCACCGGGTGCCCGGCGCCCTCGACGCGCACCAGCACCGCGTCCGGCAGCTCGGCGGCCAGCACCTCGGCGTGCGGCGAGAACGGGGTGACCCGGTCGGCGTCGCCGCTGAGCACCAGCACCTCGCAGGTCCGCAGCGCGGCGAGCGCGGTCTTGCGGTCGTGCAGGCCGATCGTCTCCAGGAAGTCGGTGACGACCTCGACCGAGGTGGCCCCGATCATCTCCGCCATCAGGTCCACCACCGCGGGCGAGATCGCGCGGTCGCCGAACGCCAGCGAGCGGATCAGGCTCCAGGTGATCTTGTCGCCGACCCGCCGGGTGCGCTCCACCAGGTCGGGCTGGACGCTGGTCAGCAGCGCCAGCCCGCGCGGCACCGGGTTGATCCGCGACAGCCAGGTGCGGGGCAGTCCGGCCGCGCCGACCGAATCGGCCGCCGTCCCGATCAGCCCCACCGCGCGCACCCGGTCGCGGAACAGCTCCGGGCGCTGCTCGGCCAGCGCCATGATCGTCATGCCGCCCATCGAATGCCCCACCAGCGCGATCGGCCCCTTCGGCGCCGTCGCCCGCAGCACCGCGTCGAGGTCCCGGCCGAGCTGCTCGATCGTGCTGTTGCGCTTGGAGGAGTGCCCGGAACGGCCGTGGCTGCGCTGGTCGAACAGCACCAGCCGGACCCGCGGGTCGGTGAGCTCGGGCAGGTCGCGGCGCTGGAAGTGCCAGCAGCGGGAGTCCAGCGCGAAACCGTGCACCAGCACCACGGTCAGCTCCGGAGCACCACCGCCGGCGGGCTCGATCTCCTGCACCGCCAGTGGAACTCCGTCATCGGCGGCCACGGTGGACTGCCGGTCCGCGCGGAGCCTGCCCAGCGGCTCATCGGCGTGCGGATCGTCCGGGTTGCGCTTCGCGGCGGCTCTGGTGCTGTGCGCGACGACGCCGACCGCGGCGCCCGTGATCGCGGCACCCAGCACACCGCTCGTCCAGGCCAGCGCCTGCCAAACGGGTTTCACACCGCCTCCAGCCGCGAAGGCCCGGCGCCGGACGGCACGAGATCGGCGCCGCTTCCGCAGGTGACGGCTCGTGAGTACTTCGGGGTGCTATAGCCCCTCGAAACGCTCACGGTGCCTGAGCAGTGGAAACGGAGCCGATTCCGCGCGAAGTCGGCGGCCGGGCGGAGGCTCATGGTGCCTCCAGGTCGTCCTCGACCGTGCGCGTCACCCGCGGCCGGTACATGCCGGTGACGATCTCGTAGTGGATGGTGCCGATCTCCTCGGCCCACTCCGCCGCCGTCGGCTCCCCGCGATCGCCGGGCCCGAACAGCAGGACCTCGTCGCCCTCGCGGACCTCGTCGTCGCCGCAGTCCACCACCAGCTGGTCCATGCAGACGCGGCCGACGACCGGACGCCGCCGGCCCGCCAGCCACACCGACATCCGGCCGGACAGCGTGCGCGGCACGCCGTCGGCGTAGCCGACCGGCACCAGCGCGAGCCCGGTCGCGCGCTCCGCCGTCCAGGTGTGCCCGTACGAGACGCTCTCGCCCGCCGCGATGCGCTTGGTCAGCGCCACCGAGGAGCGGAACGTCATGGCCGGGCGCAGGCCGTGGTCGCCGTCCTGCGGCACCGGGTCCAGCCCGTACACGGCGATGCCCGGGCGGACCAGCTCGAAGTGCAGGTCGGGCCGGGTGAGCACGGCAGCGGAGTTGGCCAGGTGGCGGATCGGGTTCAGGCCCGCCGCGCGCGCCTGCTCGTGCGCGCGCCGGAACCGCTCGGCCTGCTCCTCGATGGAGGGGTGGTCGAGCTCATCGGCGCAGGCCAGGTGCGACCACACCGCCACGACCTCGACGTGCCCGTCCGCCTCGGCCTTCGCGGCGGCTTCCACCAGCGCGGGCCAGAGCTCGGCCGGGCAGCCGCTGCGGGACAACCCGGTGTCGATCTTGAGGTGCACCCGCGCGATGCGGTCCTGGGCCGTCGCCGCCGCCTCGATCCGCTGGAGCACTTCCAGCGACGACGCGGACAGCTCGACGTCCTCGGCGATCATGGGCGCGAAGTCCTCGTCCACGACGTAGAGCCAGCAGAACACCGGAGCGGTGATGCCGGCGGCGCGCAGCTGCAGCGCCTCGCCGGGGGAAGCGACGCCGAGGCAGTCGGCGCCGGATTCGAGCGCGGCGCGCCCGACGGTCACCGCGCCGTGGCCGTAGCCGTCGGACTTCACGATGGTCATCGTGCGGGCACCCGACTCGCGGGCACGCGCCGAGAGCACCCTCACGTTGTGGCGGATCGCGCCGACGTCGATGCGCAGGTCGGCGCGGTGCACGGGCTGGTCACTCATGGCACGGTCATCGTCGCACACAGCCGCCCGCCCCCATCCGCGCACTGCCCGCCCCGAGCGGGCGCCCCGGGTGACGCGGAGCGGTCAGGCCAGGGCTGCTCGGCGGATCTTGCGGATCGCCAGGGGGACCGCTTCGAGCAGCGCGGACGCCCCGATCGGGGCACCTGGCTCGGCCGGGTCGTCGGTTTCGCCGTGCGCGGCCAGATCCCCCGCCAGGGAGTGCACGTGGGCCGCGTAACCGCAGGCCAGCCAGGGCTCCACACCGCTGGCCAGGAGCGCTCCGATCAAGCCCGTCAGGACGTCGCCGGAGCCCGCCGTGGCGAGCCAGGCGTGCTGCGCGTCGTTGACCAGCACGCGGCCGTCCGGCGCGGCGATGATCGTCGTGTTGCCCTTCAGCAGCACCACCGCGTCGAAGCGCGCGGCCACCTCGCGAGCCGCCGCGACCCGGTCCGGGCCCAGCTCCTGCCCGGTCAGCCGGGCGAACTCGCCCGCGTGCGGCGTCAGCACCAGCGGCACGTCGGGATCCCGCGCGTCCCAGAGCGTCGGGTCGTTGGCGAGGAGGGTGATCGAGTCGGCGTCGGCGCAGACCGGTCGCCCGGATTCCAGGACGTGCTGCAGGACGTCGCGGCCGCTGGCGCCGAGGCCGATCCCCGGCCCGACCGCCCACGCCTGCACCCGCCCGGCATCGCCGACCGAGCCGGTCGCCACCACCTCCGGCCAGCGCGAGCGCACCACGTCGGCGGCCGGGCCCGCGTAGCGGACCATGCCCGCGGTCGCCTGCACCGCGGCGCCGCTGGCCAGCACGGCGGCGCCGGGATAGGTGGCCGAGCCGGCGGCGACGCCGACCACGCCCTGGCTGTACTTGTCGTCGGTCGGGCCCGGCACCGGCCAGTCGGCACCGATCTCGGCAGGCTGCAGCACGCGGAGCTCCGGCGCGGGCAGGTGGTCGTCGAGCCCGATGTCGACCACCTCGACCTCGCCCGAGCACACCGCGCCAGCGCCCAGCACGTGGCACGGCTTCCGGCCGCCGAAGGTCACCGTGAGGTCGGCCTGGACGACCGGCCCGTCGACCGCGCCGGTCACCGGATCGACGCCGCTGGGCAGGTCGACGGCGACCACCGGCACCGCCACCCGGCGCACCAGCTCGGCCGCCGTCGGCCGCAGCGATCCGCGCGCGGACAGCCCGACGATCCCGTCGATCACCACGTCGGCCCGCTCGACGGCATCCGCCGCCTCGGCACCAATCCCCGAGGTGTCCGCGCTGGCGCCCTCGGCGGGAACCGCCCGGCCACCTGCGCGCCGCAACGCGGCGAGCCCGGCGGGGTGCGCCTTCTCCGGCGCGAGCAGCACCGCGGTGACGCCGACTCCGCGCCGGCGCAGGAAAGCCCCGGCCCACAGCGCATCGCCGCCGTTGTTCCCGGCCCCGACGAGCAGCGCGACCCGACGGCCCGCGACGCCGTCGGTGACCTCGGTGAGCACGCGCGCGGTGTGGACGGCCACCGCGTGGGCGGCCCGGCGCATCACGACCGGCTCCGGCGTCCGCGCGAAGAGCTGCTGCTCCGCGGCGCGGATCTGGTCCGGTGTCCACACTCCGAGCATCGCGTCCTCCCTCGAACCCGCCGGCGCGCCGACGAACAACACCACTCATCCCGGGCAATTCCCCGGGAGCACGGTCAATTGAAACCGCCCGCGCAGCGCCCCGGCCGCACGACACACCGGAGCGCGTCGGCAGCGCCCCCGGGGAACCTCTGCGATTTCAATGGAAATCAGACGTGCGATTTCCATTGAAATCGCACCAGAACAGCGCGGAAGACGGTGAAGGGCACCTCCGGCGAGCGCCGGAAGTGCCCTTCACCAGCAGAAGATCACTCGACGGTGACGGACTTCGCGAGGTTGCGCGGCTTGTCCACGTCGTAGCCGCGGGCGCGGGCGATCTCCGCCGCCAGCACCTGGAGCGGGATCGTGGAGACCAGCGGCTGGAGCAGGGTCGGCACCGCCGGGATGGTGATCAGCTCGTCGGCGAAGGGCCGCACCGTCTCGTCGCCCTCCTCGGCGATCACGATGGTGCGGGCGCCGCGCGCCTGGATCTCGCGGATGTTGGACACCATCTTCGCGTGCAGCAGCGCGCGGCCGGTCGGCGACGGCATCACCACGACCACCGGCAGGCCCTCCTCGATCAGCGCGATCGGGCCGTGCTTGAGCTCGCCCGCGGCGAAGCCCTCGGCGTGCATGTAGGCGAGCTCCTTGAGCTTGAGCGCGCCTTCCAGCGCCACCGGGTACCCGACGTGGCGGCCCAGGAACAGCACCGCCTTGGAGTCGGCCAGCTCCTTGCCGAGCTCGCGCACCTGGTCCACGGTGGACAGCGTGGCGCGCACCGCGTCGGGCATCGCGGCCAGCTCGGAGTACTCGCGCGCCACCTCGTCGGAGTACTTCGTGCCGCGCGCCTGCGCCAGGGCCAGCCCGACCAGGTAGTTCGCCGCCACCTGGGCGAGGAAGGTCTTGGTGGCCGCGACGCCGATCTCCGGCCCGGCGTGGGTGTAGAGCACCGCGTCGGACTCGCGCGGGATCTGCGCGCCGTTGGTGTTGCAGATCGCCAGCACGCGCGCCCGCTGGGTGCGGGCGTGCCGGACCGCTTCCAGGGTGTCGGCGGTCTCGCCGGACTGGGAGATCGCCACCACCAGCGTGTCGCGGCCCAGCACCGGGTCGCGGTAGCGGAACTCGCTGGCCAGCTCGACCTCGACCGGCACCCGGCACCAGTGCTCGATGGCGTACTTGGCGAGCAGCCCGGAGTGGTAGGCGGTGCCGCAGGCGACCACGAAGACCTTGTCGACGTCGCGCAGGTCCTGCTCGGTGAGGCGCAGCTCGTCGAGCACGATGCTGCCGTTGGCGAAGTGCCCGCGCAGCGTGTTCTCCAGCGCCTCGGGCTGCTCCTCGATCTCCTTGAGCATGAAGTAGTCGTGACCGCCCTTCTCGGCGGCCGACAGGTCCCAGTCCACGCTGAACGGGTTGGTCTCGACCTCGACGTCGTCGAAGTCGGTCACCCGGTAACCGTCGCGGGTGATGGTGACCACCTGGTCCTGGCCGAGCTCCACCGCGTCGCGGGTGTGCTCGATGAACGCGGCGACGTCGGAGGCGAGGAAGTGCTCGCCGTCGCCGACGCCGACGACCAGCGGCGAGGACCGGCGCGCCGCGACGACCTTGCCCGGCTCCGCGGCGTGCGTGACGACCAGGGTGAAGGCGCCCTCCAGCCGGCGGGCGATCGCGCAGACGCTGGCGCTGAGGTCACCGGCGGTCGGTCCCGCGGCGTAGGCGGCGGCGACCAGGTGCGCTGCCGTCTCGGTGTCGGTGTCGCTGGCCATCTCGATGCCCGCGGCTTCGAGCTCGGCGCGCAGCGCGGCGAAGTTCTCGATGATGCCGTTGTGCACCACGGCCACCTGCCCGGTGGCGTCGCGGTGCGGGTGGGCGTTGCGGTCGGTCGGCGCGCCGTGCGTCGCCCACCTGGTGTGACCCATGCCGCTGTTCCCGGCGAACCGGCTGCCGTCGACCTCGGCGAGCCGCTTCTCCAGGTTCGACAGCGCGCCCGCGGCGCGCTCCACGGCGAGGCCGCCCGCACCGTCGAGCATTGCCACGCCCGCCGAGTCGTAGCCTCGGTACTCGAGCCGCCGGAGCCCGTTGAGCACCACGTCAAGCGCCTGGCGATGTCCTACGTAACCAACGATGCCGCACACTCGAACCAGCGTAGCTACTCCATTTGGTCTGAACCTGTTCGCGGTGGAACCGCCCGCGCAGCGGCTACCGCGCGCGCACGCGCGAGTCCGCTACCGTGCTGACCATGGCGCGCACTGCCAAGAAGGCCCCCTCCGCGAAGAACGCGTTCGAAGAGCTGTCCCGGCGCGGACCGCACGACGTGCTGCACGGTGATCTGGCTCTCGTCGGGCTCCCGGGCATCGTCTGCACCCCGCGCAGCGGGCTGGGACTGCCCGCGATCGCGTTCGGCCACGGCTGGCTGCAGCCGCCGCGCCGCTACCTGAGCCTGCTCCGGCACCTCGCCTCGTGGGGCATCGTGGTCGCCGCGCCCGCCACGCAGCGCGGCGTGCTCGCCTCGCACCGGATGTTCGCCGGCGACCTGCGCACCGCGCTGGACGTCTGCGTCGGCGTCCGGCTCGGCGAGGGCGAGATCAGCGTCGACGAGAAGAAGCTGGGCGTCGCCGGGCACGCCATGGGCGGCGGGTGCGCGGTCCTCGCCGCCGCCGCGGACGAGCGGATCCGGGCGGTGGCCACGCTGGCCGCCGCCGAGACTCACCCGTCCGCGCTGGAGGCCGCGGGCAAGGTCGGCGTTCCCGGCCTGCACATCGCGGCGGGCAACGACCTGCTGGCCCCGCCGGTGGCCAACGCCGAGCCGATCGCCCGCGCCTGGGGCGGCGCGGTGCAGCTGCGCACCGTGCCCAAGGCCAGCCACCTCGGGTTCACCGAGGGCAGGCACTGGACCCAGCTCGTCCTGCACGGCAAGTCCGAGTACGCGACCCAGCGCGCGACCAAGGCCCTGCTGACCGCCTACTTCCTGAGCACGCTGGCAGGCGACCGCCGAGGTGACGCCCTCCTGTCCACCGACGTCAAGGGCACCCACGTCGACCAGGAGCACACCAGGGGCGTGCTCACCGCCGCGTGATGGCTCAGAGCCCCGCGGCGAACTCCTCGGCGGCGGTCTTGGCGGCCCGCTCGGCGTCGGGGGCTGGCATCCGCTGGTCCTCGAACCAGTAGGTCTTGTCGTAGCCGTCGTAACCGACCGAGACCGTCGTGCGGCCCTTGCGGAAGAACACCGTGGCCGCCTTGACCTCGGTCCCGGTGGCCATGAACGCCTCGTCCCACGGGCCTTCCAGGTCGTCGGTCACGCGCGACGCGCGCTTGCCGTCGGTCTGCCGGTAGTGCTCGAAGGTCTCCTCGGCTTCGGCCAGGGCGTCGGCGGGATCCTCCGCCACCGAAGTGGAAACCGTGATGTCCAGGTAGCGCTCGTTGGTGCCGTCCTGGCCCTTGGTCGCCCGCCACGTGCAGGTCGCCGAGCCGGTCTCCTCATCGGAGTAGCCGTGGATCAGGTTCGTGGTGTGCAGATTCCGCAGGGTCTCCGCGCTGACGAGGTCGCACGGCGCGATCACCGGCTGCCCGGAGGGTTCCTCGCCCGCGGGTTCGGTGACGATGCCGTGCCGCCAGTAGAAGTACACACCGGCGATCCCGCCGACGACCAGCAGCGCGACGAGGCCGAGGATCAGGAGCGTGATGCACCCGGCTCGGCTCTTCTTCTTCGGAACCGGTTGCCACGGCTGGGCTTGCTGAGGAGCTTGCGGGGGCTGCGGCCCCCACTGCCCGGGTTGTTGCGGTTGCACCACCGGATCGTAGACGTCCGATGTGGCCGGTGGCGATGGCCGGGCGCGCGACCATCGCCACTCACAGCCCGGAAACGATCTCCTTGGCCACTCCCAGCACGGCCTGCTCGCCTTCGGCCGACGACATCTCGGTGCTGTCGCCGAGGAAGTTCCGGTTCCAGCCGCTGTACACGACGGTCACGATCTTCTGGCCCTCGCGGAAGTTCAGCTCGCCCGGCGAGCCCTCGCCCCGGGAGACGAGGAAGGCTTCCTCGCCGACCCCGGCGACCTCCCGGAGCTCGCCCGAGGAATTCTCCCGGTACGTCCCGAAAGTGTCCTTCGCGTCGCCGCCGTCGACCTTCGTGAGGTCGCGGACGTCGATCCGCAGCGTCCGCTGGTTGTTGCCGTCCTGCCCCCGCGTCGGGCCCCACCCGCAGGTGGAGCGCCCGGCGGACGGGTCCTCGCCGATGATGATCGGTTCGGGGTTGGTGACGTGCAGGCGCTTCAGGGTCGCGTCGCTGACGAGATCGCAGTCCTCGGGCAGCGCGGCGTTCGTCGGCGGATCCCCGGCGGGCTTCGAGTAGTTCAGGTACGCCACCACGAGGAATCCACCGGCGCCGAGCAGGATCAGCGCGCCGAGGCAGATGCCCGCGATCAGCCCGACGCGCTTCCCGCGCCTCTTCTGCGGTGGCTGCGGAAATCCCGGCTGAGCCGGCGGATATCCCTGCGGTGCTTGGGAAAAGGGCTGCTGGGGGTACTGGCCGCCAGGCGGAGGCCCCCAGGAGCCCGGCTGCTGAGGATGCACGCGCAGCAGGCTACGCGACGCGACCGCGCGCGACCGGCGAATCCGCCAAGCCGCAGCGGAAGAGGCCGGTCCCGGTGCGGGGCCGGCCTCTTCTCGTCACCTCAGCCAGTTCTGGTTCTCGTAGTCGTCGTCATCGTCGAAGGCGGGCTGACGACGTGCCCTCGGCGACGGGGCCGGAGGCGCGGGCGGCGGCGGTGGCGGCGGTGCCGGGCGAGCCGAAACCGGTTGCTGCGGCGGCTCTTCCTCGTAATCGTCCTCGCCGCCGAAGCCGATCACGTTGTCGTCCTGCTGCGACTTGTTCGACCAGTCGTTGCGCGGTTTGCCCGCCTGTTCCCGCTCCTTCTCGGCCCGTTCCACGAGCTCCTGCTTGCGGGCGGCGGCGGCTTCCTTGATCTCCTCGCTCTTCTTGGCCGAGGCCGCTTCCGCCGCGCGGACCGCGTCCACGTTGTCCGCGATCCCGTAGCGGTGCCGCGCGGTCAGGGTCGCGATCTCGTCCGCGACCCGCTGGTTGACCACAACCACCTGACTCACCTCTCCCGGTCTTCGCCGAGCACCGAGCGGAACGCCACGTTCGACTTCTCCACGCCGTCGTCGAACAGCTGGCCCTGGGTGCGCCACGGGCTGGAGTTGGAGCGCTCCTGCTCACCGCCCTGCTGGGCACCGTGAGCACCGCCCATGCCACCCATCATCCCGCCCATCATGCCGCCGCCCGCGCTGCCGCCGCCGCCGACCGCGGCGCTCGGGTTCTGGCCGCTGGGCTGGCCGGACTGCGGCGGGCCGGCCGCCGGGTCGGGGCCGAACGAGGACAGTCCGGTGGAGCCCTGCGCGCTGCCGCTGGTGGAGCTACCGCTGGAGGAGTCGCCGAACGAGGACATCCCGGTCGCACCGGCGGGCTGCGAAGCAGCGGAATCGCCGCCGAACAGCTGCCCGGAGCTGCTGCCGAAGGAGTTCTGCACGCCCTCGCCCATCGGGCTGAACGTGCTGGCGCCCGCGGCCTGCGGCGTGGTGGACGCAGGCACGTCCGGCGCGCCCTCGGGGTTGAACGCGGGCATCGTGGTGAAGCCGCCCGCCGAACCGCCGCCGAACCCGGCGTCAGCGGAACCGCCGCCGGGCGCTGGACCGAAGCCGCCGCCCGGAACCGCGCCGACGCCGAGGTCCGGAGCCGGAGCGGGACCGCCGACGAAGCCGGGAGCCGGAGCCGGGCTGCCGATGAAGTCGGGAGCGGGCGCGGGCGTCGGGCCACCGACGATGTCGGGAGCCGGGGCCGGGCCACCGATGAAGTCCGGAGCCGGGGCAGGAGTCGGTCCGCCCACGATGTCGGGCGCCGGAGCCGGGCCCGCCTGGCCCGGAATTCCGGGGCCGTTGTCCGGCGCGGGCATCGTGGACGCCTCCGGGACGGTTCCGGCGGGGCCGGGCATGCCCGGGGTGTTCTTGGCGAACTCGATCGTCTGGTTCAGCGGCGGCTTGCCGTCGCCGTTGTCCACGTTGACCTTGATCTCGCCGTCGGGCGTGCGCTCGAAGGTGAGCGTGCGACCGCCCTCCTCGATGACGGCCTTGCCGTCCGGGCCGACCTGCACCTGCTCCGGGCCCTGGCCGCCGCTGCCGGTCGCGCTGCCGGGGCCCTGACCGGGCTGCGGCACACCGGGGCCACCGGGCTGCCCGGCGCCGCCCTCGCCGCCGAAGTCGACCTCGTAGGTCTTCGGCTTGCCGTCCGGGCCCATCAGCTCGACCTGCATCTTGCCGTCTTCGCCGGGCTTGTGGACGGTGACCGCGTCGTCGCCCTCGCCGAGGGTCACCTTCTCGCCGTCGCCGCCGGCACCGCCCTGGCCGGGCATCTCCGGCATCTCCGGGGTCTCGGGCATCTCCGGGGTTTCCGGCATCTCCGGAGCGCCACCGCCGCCCGGAGCACCGCCGCCGCCACCGGGCGTGCCGCCGCCACCGCCACCACCGGGGGTGCCACCGCCGCCACCACCGCCGGTGTTGCCGCCGCCACCACCGCCACCGCCGGTGTCGCCGTTGCCGCCCTGGTCGGAGCCCTGCCCCTCCATGCTCTTGAACGGGTCGTCGCTGATCGGAGCACCGTTGATCATCTGGTCGTAGCTCTGCTGCACGGCGTCCTGCGTGCTCTTGCTCTGGTCCTTGAAGGAGCTGACCTTCTGGTCCATCTCGGGCTTGAACGCCTCGTCGAGCCACTTCTTGGCGTCGTCGATCAGGCCCTGGCGGATCTCCTTGGCGGCGTCCTGCCCGCCGACGAACTGGCCGATCAGCCCGCCGATGGGTCCACCGCAGATGAACCCGATGGCGGAGCCCTTCACCGTCGACCAGATGCCGGAGAAGATGTCGTCGATGCCGACGTCGGCGAGGTCGCTGGGCTGGATGTCGCCGCGCGCCTTGCGGATCTCGTCCTTGGTCTCGTCCGGAGTCTTGTCCGCGCACTTCAGGTTCTCGCCGAGCTCCAGCACGAACTTGCTGTACTCGCGGACGACGTTCTGGATGCCGTCGACGGCCGGCGTGATGGCACCGGCGAACTTCTCGGTCTCGCTGGCGACGGTGCCGCCCGCCGAGCTGAAGTTGCCGACCTTCGCCGAGGCCGCCTCCGAGGCCTCGCCCTGCCAGGTCTGCTTGGCGGTGTTGAACGCCTGCCCCATCGAGCTGCTCTGGTCCTGCAGCTTCCCGGACACGCCGCCGAGCATCTCGGCGTCCTGCCGGAACGCGCCGAAGTCGATCTCGCGGAGCTGGTCGAACTCCTTGACGATCTCGCCCTGGAAGTCCGGGCCGCCGCCCGTCCAGTCCTTGTACAGCGGCAGGAACTTCTCGAAGAAGTCCAGCCCGACCTTGCCGTGGTCGAGCAGCTCGTCGGAGGTGCCGACCGGGCCGCTGCTCTCCAGCGCCTTCTTGCCGTCCTCGATCGCGCCCTTGCGCTTCTCGGCTTCCTCGATCTTCTTCTGCAGCTCGGAGAAGCCACCGCCGGTGACCTCCTCGAAGATGGCGCTGCCGATGGGGTTGACCACCTTCATCGCGCCGTCGGCGATGCTGCCCGCGTTGTCGACGAGCCAGCTGGCACCGTCATCGATCTTGTCGTCGAGCCACTTGGCGCCCTCGCCGACGGCCTTCACACCGTCGACGATGCCCTCGCCAACAGCCGCGACACCGTCGACGATGCCTTCACCGACAGCGGAAACGCCGTCGACGATGCCTTCGCCCACGGCCGAGACGCCCTCACCGACCGCCTTCGCGCCGTCCACGGCCCGGTCGCCGACCCACCCGACGCCATCGCCCACCGCCTGGGCGCCGTCCACAACGCGGTCGCCGACCCACTCGGCACCATCGCCCACCGCCTGGGCGCCGTCCACGACCCGGTCGCCGACCCACTCGGCACCGTCGCCGACCGCCTCGACGCCGTCGGACACCGTCTCACCGACGTCGCTGGCCTTGTCGCCGACCCACTCGACGCCGTCGTCGAGCGCCCTGCCCACAGTCTCGAACGGACCCGCCATCAGACCTGGACCTTCCCGACCTCGTTGGCACCCGTCTCATCGCTGGAGGTGTACTCCTTGGCAGACGCCGTGAAGTCCTCGGACAGCTTGGTGCCGTGAGAGGCGAAGGACTCGATGTTCTTCCCCAGTTTTTCCAGCGCTTGCTTGTAGGCCTGGCCCGCTTCCTGGAACTTGCGGCCGGCCTTCTCCGGCGTCGCCTTCGCCTCGCTGACCGCTTTGGCCTGCCCCTTGATCTCCTCGGAGCTGTCGGAGAAGGCGGACGCCGCCTTCCCGATATCGCTGCCCGAGGTTGCCGTCCCGCTCATCAGCGCCCCCTTCAACGGCCCAGACGTCCCAACCTCGACTGGGACGCCTTGATTCGCTCACCGGTTCCCCATCTTGACAGGTCCAGCTGCGCGAAAGACCGAAAACCGGCGAGCTGCTTGCATCCGCGAAGAACCCCGCTTCACCGCTGGTGCGGGGAGCCGGACTGCGACTGCTGCCGCCTCCGCTTCCGGCGATCGGAGGTGATCACGATCGTCGTGACCACACCACCGATGACCAGCAGCAGGACGAGGGGCAGGGCGATGACCATGATTTCCCATCCACCTGGCACGGCCCGGATGATGCCAGGCGGTTCAGCCCCGGATCAGCGGAACGCCGAAGTTCACCGCGGCTGGCCGTAGCCCTGCTGCGGTGGCTGCTGCGGATAGCCCTGCTGCTGCGGGTAGCCGGGCTGAGCGGGGTAGCCGGGCTGAGCCGGGTAGCCGTACTGCTGCGGCGGCTGCACCGGTCGCTTCCCGCTCTTCGCCGCGACGACGACCACCACGACCACCACACCGGCGACCAGCAGCAGTCCCAGGAAGAGAATCAGCATCAGGAGCATGCGCAAGATGATGCCAGCCGGGAGCCCCGCGAATCCCGCGGAACTGCGCAGATCACTGCGGCGGGTACGGCGGCTGGCCGTAGCCCTGCTGCGGTGGCTGCTGCGGATAGCCCTGCTGCGGGTAGCCCTGCTGCGGCGGGTACTGCTGCTGGAACTGCTGCGGCTGCTGCTGGAACCCCTGTTGCTGGAATCCCGGCTGCGGCGCCTGCTGGACGTTCAGGCCGCGGAGCCTCACCTTCACCACGACGAAGGCCGCGAGCCCACCCGCGACGGCTCCGAGGAGCGCCACGACCAGGACCCCCATCCAGAAGTAGCTCACGACTTCCTCCTCCGAGACGGTCACTGCTGGTAGGGGTTCCCGAGGCCCTGCGGCGGGTGCGGCGGCACCGCCTGCCGCTGCGGTTGCGCGGCGATCTTCCTGGTCATCAGGAATGCCACGCCGGTACCGGTGCCGGCGCCGACCGCGATGGACAGGAGCGCGGGCACGATCCACTCGACCACCGAAGCCTCCCCTCGTCGAGTTCGAGCACCGAACCTATCGGAGACCGGCCTCGCGGTGTCCCGCTCTCGGCGCACTGGATCGATCCGATTCCGCGCGTGCGGAACCGCCCCGCGCACCGGGAGCGGTGGCGGGGCGGGTTCGCAGCGGTCAGTAGCCCGCGCCGGGCAGGAGGTAGTGCAAGCCCCAGCTCTGGGACAGCACGACGGCCAGCAGGGCGGCGATGAGCACGCCGACCAGCGGGGTGATCAGCACCATCAGGAGGTCGCCGAAGAACTGCCCTCGCATGGCCGGGTCAGCTCCGGTTCCGCCGGTTCACGAACCAGGACCTGCCCTCGTGCGCGGCGTTCACGGCCTTGAGGCCGGCTACCGCGAGCGCGGAGAAGATCACGAGAGCAGCAACGAGCCCGACTGCGACGAGCCCGACGATCATGGCGACAACGATGGCACCCATGTGAGCATGGTCTCACAATCGGGCCAATCCCGAGAGATCTACATCACAAAGATCACCGGAACGAGGCAACGATTTCGGCCAAACGCTCAGCAGCGGCCTGCGCGCTCTGCTCCGTTTGGGCCTCCACCATCACCCGCACCAGCTGCTCGGTGCCGGACTGGCGCAGCAGGACGCGGCCGGACTCGCCCAGCTCGGCCTCGGTCCGGGCCACCGCCGCGACCACCTCGGGCGCCGCCACCGCCGCGGCCTTGTCCGCGACGCGGACGTTGATCAGCACCTGCGGCAGCCGCCGCATCACCTTGGCCAGCGACGACAGCGGAGTGCCGGTCGCCGCCACCCGGCCCATCAGGCGCAGCGCGGTGAGCAGGCCGTCGCCGGTGGTGGCGTGCGCGGGCAGCACCAGGTGGCCCGACTGCTCGCCGCCGAGCGCGAAGCCGCCGGAGCGCAGCTCCTCCAGGACGTACCGGTCGCCGACCGCCGTGGTGCGCAGGGACACGCCGTGCTCGCGCATCGCCAGGTGCAGGCCGAGGTTGCTCATGACCGTCGCGACCAGCGTGTTCTCGGTGAGCTCGCCGGCCTCGTGCATGGCCACCGCGAGGACGGCCATGATCTGGTCGCCGTCCACCACCGCGCCCGCGGCGTCCACCGCCAGGCAGCGGTCGGCGTCACCGTCGTGCGCCACGCCCAGGTCCGCGCCGTGCTCGACCACCGCGGCCTGCAGCACGTCGAGGTGGGTCGAGCCGACGCCGTCGTTGATGTTGAGGCCGTCCGGCTCGGCGTTGATCGCCACCACGTCCGCGCCCGCGCGGCGGTAGGCCTCCGGCGCCGCCGTCGAGGCCGCGCCGTTCGCGCAGTCCACCACGACCTTCAGCCCGTTCAGCGGCTGCGGGGCCGCTTCGAGCAGGTGGTCGACGTAGCGATGCACAGCGTCGGGAACGTCCCGGACCCGGCCCACGTGCACGCCGGTCGGGCGCTCGACCTGCTCGGCGAGGCGGGCCTCGATCTCGTCCTCCACCACGTCCGGCAGCTTCTGCCCGCCGGCCGCGAAGAGCTTGATCCCGTTGTCGGGCATCGGGTTGTGCGAGGCGGAGATCATCACGCCGAGGTCCGCGCCGAGCTCGGCCACCAGGTGCGCCACCGCCGGGGTGGGCAGCACGCCGACCCGCAGCACGTCGGCACCGGCCGAGGTCAGGCCCGCGGTGACGGCCGCCTCCAGCATCTCGCCGCTGGCCCGCGGGTCGCGGCCGACCAGCGCCACGCGGCGTTTCGAATCGTCCCGGTCGTAGAGCACCCGGGCCGCCGCAGCGGCCACCGACATCGCCAGTTCCGGGGTCAGGTCGGCGTTGGCCAGTCCACGCACCCCGTCGGTGCCGAACAACCGAGACATCAGCAGCAAGTCCTCCTCGTACATCGGCGTGGCCCTGAGCCCAAGCCGGGGACCGTCATCACGTTCAGGTGAGCAGGTTCACGAGAACCGAACTCTCCACGAGAGTCAGCGCAGTTTCCTCGAACATCTTCATCTTGGTGGCAACCGCCGCCGCGACGCCGAACGGGCCGCACCGCGGAAGGTGTCGCATGCGCCGCAGGCGCATAACCCACCCCCGCAACTCGCACCGCCGCGGGTTCTCAGACGTCGCCTGGCGAGGACAGCCCGTTCGCCGTGTATCGGACATACATAAGAACGGGATCCCGCAGTCCAGGCGGCGTCTGAGGTTCCGCCACCCGCACCGCCACGCAAGACGAGCCTGGCATCACACACCCCCTGAAACGACTGCGGGAGCAGCCTCGTCCAGTGTGGACTCGACTGCTCCCGCAAATCGTGTGAGGTTCGCGTCAGCGCTTGCTGAACTGCGGCGCCTTACGGGCCTTCTTGAGGCCGTACTTCTTGCGCTCCTTCTCCCGCGCGTCACGGGTGAGCATGCCGGCCTTCTTCAGCGCCGGGCGGTCGTCGCCGTCGTAGGCGACCAGCGCACGGGCGATCGCCATGCGCAGCGCACCGGCCTGGCCGGACGGGCCGCCACCGCGCAGGGTGGCCAGCACGTCGAAGCTCTCCAGGCGCTCGACGGTCACCAGCGGTTCCTTGACGATCTGCTGGTGGACCTTGTTCGGGAAGTACTGCTCAAGGGCCTTGCCGTTGAGCTTGAAGCCGCCGTTGCCCGGCACCAGCCGGACGCGGACCACGGCCTCCTTGCGGCGACCGACGGTCTGCACGGGGCGACCGGTCGGCACCGGCAGCGGGGCCGGAGCGGCTTCCTCGACCTCGACCTCGGCGACCTCCGCGGTTTCCTCCGCAGCGGTCTCCTCCGGGGCGTTCACTGCCTCTTCCTGCTGAAGTTCGTCAGTCACTTCTGGACCTTCGCCTTAATCTCGAACGGCTGCGGGTTCTGGGCCTGGTGCGGGTGCTCCGAGCCGGCGTAGACCTTGAGCTTCTTGCCCATGGCGCGGCCGAGCTTGTTCTTCGGGAGCATGCCCTTGATCGCCTTTTCCAACAGCCGCTCGGGGTGCTTCTCCAGCACCTCACCGAAGGACTGCTTGCGCAGACCACCGGGGTAGCCGCTGTGCCGGTAGTGGAACGCCTGGTCCCGCTTGTTCCCGGTGAGGGCAACCTTCTCCGCATTGATGACGACGACGAAGTCGCCGGTGTCCACGTGCGGTGCGTAGGTCGGCTTGTGCTTGCCGCGCAGCAGCGTCGCGGCCTGAGTTGCCAACCGGCCGAGCACAACATCCTCGGCGTCGATCACGTGCCAGGCGCGGGTCACCTCGCCGGGCTTCGGGCTGTACGTGCGCACGGGTCTACCTCGTCGTCGTTCGCGTCGGAATCGTCAGTGCGGAGCCCGTCTCGATCACGTCGGTCGGTCCCTTGTCGGGGAACCGGCACGTCCGTCAGCACCGGCGCCGGGACCGTGATCCGCGGATCCGATCCTCTTGCGCGAGCTGCAGCCGCGCACCGCACAACAAAGAATGAGGGTACTTGGTGGCTTCTGGCCCGGTCAAAACGGGTCCTCGGTAGCGGGGGACGAGGATGCTGACCTGGCAGATCGCCGACTACAGGATAGCAATGCCCGTCAGCCCGCCGCAGCAGGCCCCGGACACAGCACGCGGCCCCGGCGAATGGCCGGGGCCGCGGAAACGCTCAACGCGTGAACTCAGCCACCGAAGCGGCCGGCGTTCTTCTTCTCACCGGCCTGGAAGGCCTCGTTGGCGGCGCCAACGGCCATGCCCATCTTGGCGGCGGTCTCCTGCATCTTGGCCGCCTCGGCGTCCCACTCGCGCTGCGCGGTGTGGTAGGACTCCTGAGCCTCGCCCTCCCAGGTGGCGATCAGCTTCTGGATCTTGCCCTCCAGGTCGTCCAGCTCGCCCTGGATCTTCTGCGCGGCGGCCTGCAGGTCGTCGGAAGCCTGCTGCAGCTCCGCGAAGTTGACGTTGATCTCGCTCATTGCGTTATCCCCTCAAGAACCTCTGAAGAAAGTGGAGTGTGCGACTGTCGGCAAATCAGCCGTCGAGCAGGCTGGCGATCTTGGAGATCTCCTGGGCCTGGTCTTCCTGGGTGGCCGCGTAGTCCTGACCCGAGGACTGCACGTTCTGGCCCAGCTCGTCCAGCTTCTGGATGATCTTCTTGCCGCTGGCCTCGTACTGCTCCATCAGCTTGCGGAAGACGTCCGCGGCCGCGCCCTTCCAGTTCGCGACCGGGCCCTCGAGCTGGCCCTGCAGCTGCTGGAGCGCCTGCTCGACAGCGTTGCGAGCCTCGTCGATGTCAACGGACGCCTGCTGGATCGCCTCGACGTCTGCACCAATTCCAGCCATCTCTGGATGACCCCCTTCAAACTCGACAGCAAGTTCGGATGAACCTACGACGCAGACATTGCCACGATCGGTTCCACGTTGTCCTGGATTTCTGCCGAACCCGTTGCTGATGTAAACGCTGCACGCGGAACCCGCAGGTCATCGCATGATTTGCGCTTGTGAAAAGTCCAGATCGCTACCGTCGGACGGCGTTTGCTCTTGCGATTTCCCGGCCTTCGGCGCCTTCTCGTCGGCAACACCGGTGTCCTCGGTGGAACCGGCGGCCGGAATCGGTCCGGTCAGCTCCGGGACTTCCAGCCCCATGCGGTTGCGGTGCGCCAATGCCTCCGCGCGCTGCTCGCCGTCGCCGGTCCGCCCGGCGCGCTCGGCGAGTTCTTCGGTGTTCCGACGGAAATCGGCGGTGCGGCGCTGCGCATCGGCGCGGGCGCGCTGCCCGCGACCCACCGCGGCGGCGAGCTCGGTTCGGAATTTGCGAACGGATTCTGCTGCTGCGTCCATGTCAATGCGCCTTCCCCGCCCGGCTTTGCGCGAGCGAATTCTTTTTGCGCGCCGGGGACGGGCTGGAAAGCGAGCGGCGAATTTCCGCCGCGATTTCAGCTTCTGTTCAGCCGACCGCCAGCGTTCGGACGACCTGCTCGCACGCGCGGCGCACGTCGTCCCGGCCCGCCGGGCTGTACTTGCAGCCGACGCTCATCTTGTACTGCCCGCGGTAGAGCGTGAACCACTCGACGGTCGTCTCCGGCAGGTTTTCCTGGTAGTACACCACTTCCTGGCCGCCGAAACTGGCGGTTGCGGTGAATTTGGCGAACGGCTTGCCCTGCGCGACGGACTGCTCGTACTCGGTGCGCAGCATCTGCACCGCGCGGGCGCGGTCGGTGTCGGTGTCGAAGCCGAGGCGGCCCTCCTCGACCGCGATCATCGAGCCCTGCGGGCCGTCGGTGGGCTGCAGCAGCGTCTGGAACTTCGCCTCGTCGCCGCCCGCCTGCTCCCAGTGCCCCGGATAGGTGAACGCGTAGTCGTAAGCGGCCACCTTCTGCGCGGCCACCGCGTCCGTCCCGTTGCTGGTGAGCAGCAGGGTGACGACCACGCCGACGGCGAGCACCGCCGCGGCGCCGGCGCCGATCAGCCACGGCAGCTTGCTCTTGGCGGAGCGCGGCTTGGCCACCGGCAGCGTGGTGTCGCTGCCGCCGATCACCACGGTGCGGGCGCGGCTGAGCGAGTCGCTCGTGGTGACGACGCCGGGGGCCGCGGGGTGCATCGGCATCGAGCGGACCGTCGTCGTCCCGGCCCAGGCACCGGCGGGCGCCAGGCCTCCGGTGCGCTCCGGGTCGAGCCGCACCGCGCGCAGCGCACCGCGCGCGACGACGGTCTCCGGCTGGTCCAATGTGGTCGGAACGACGCCGGTGCGCTCGTGGATCAGCCTCGACACCAACGGGATCCGGCTCGATCCGCCGACGAGGAACACCCCGGCCAGCTGCTGGCGCTGCACCTGGCCCTCGCGAAGCGTGGTGAGCACCAGGTCGGCGGCCTTGCCCAGCGGGGCGGCGATCAGGGATTCGAGGTCGACGCGGGTGACGTGCGCGTCGGAGAACGGCGGCGGCATCGGCACGTCGGTGTAGGTGTGCCGGGACAGCGTCTCCTTCGCGCCGCGCACGTCCTGGCGGACCACGCGGCGGCGCCGCCGGTCGGCCATCTCGCGGCCTTCGACGAGCTTGGCCCAGGCCTCCGGGTCGGTGCCGGAGACGAGGTGGCCGATGTGCTCCAGCAGCGCCTGGTCGATGTCCGCGCCGCCGAAGTTGGGATCGCCGCGGGTGGCCAGCACCTGGAAGGACGCGCCCTGCTTGCGCACCACGCTGGCGTCCACGGTGCCGCCGCCGAGGTCGAGCACGGCGAGCGCGCCGCCGTCGGGGAGGCCGTGGCCGGCGGAGTGGAAGACCGCGGCGGCCACCGGCTCCGGCACGAGCACGATCTCCTTGCCGAGACCGGTTGCGGCCTGCCGCAATTCGGCGGTGCGCACCGAGCCCCAGTCCGCGGGGTGGGTCAGGACCAGCAGGTCGACGACGGCGCCACCGGCGAAGCGGCGGGCTTCGTTCACCGCGCGCTGCAGCACCGAGCGGATCACGTCGCCGACCTTGAGCACGGTGCTGCCCAGCAGCAGCTCGCCCTCGTCGATGCGGCGCTTCGGGTGCGGTTCGAAGCGGGCCGGGTCGACCGCCGCCTGGCGCTCGGCCTCGTGACCGACGAACAGCGTGCCGTCGGCCGCGGCGAACACCGCGGACGGGACCAGCGGTTGACCGTCGATGACCACGACCTGTGGTTCAGCGCCGCCGACCGAGACCACCGTGCATGTGCTCGACGTGCCGAAGTCGATCGAGACGTGCAGGGACACCCAGAACTCCTTCACCGTCGCCGGAGCGCCGCCCCGCCGACGTCGTCGTCCGACCGCCGATCGCTCGGCGCGCCGACTCCCCCAGATCACCCTAGAGGTTAAGGGTGCGGACGCACCAACAGTGCGCCACCGGATGCGGCGCGGCCGAGCACGGTTTCGCCCGAAACTTACCGGACAATACGGACGAGGTGCAGGTGTCAGGCCGCGGTGCGGACCTCCGCGACGCGGTTCTCCAGCGCCTTGCCCAGATCCGGCGGCGCGAGCGGGGCCAGCACCAGCTCGGGCCCGACGCCGGGCCGCTGCTGCTGGGTCATGCCGTAGCGGCCGTCGGGCTCGCGCGCGTCGAACCACTTGAGCACCTGCGAGCGGCGCATGCGGCCGTTGCGGTCCCGCATGTTCACGGTGAACTGCCCGTCCCGGAGGTGCTGTTCCGCGAGGAGCGAGCGCAGCGCGTCGGCGGCCGACGGATTCCGCCTGGTCGGTGCCGCCGACTGCATCATGTCGACCTCGTCGAAGCTCTCCTCCGGCGCGGCTTTCTCCTGCGCGAGCTCGGCGCACGGGACCGCCAGGCGCGGGCGCTTCCCGGGCGGAGCCGGCGGCATGCCCTGGAGCGCCGCCGCGACCAGCGAAGTGCGCGGGTGCACGGAGATGCGCAGGTCACCGCCGTAGCTCGCGGACTCGCCGGAGTCCTGGACGAGCAGCAGCGCGCCGTCCTCGGCGGCCACCGACATCAGCCGGACGGGCGAATCGGTGGTCTCGTCGGGCAGCCAGAGCCCTTCGATCCACAGCCCCGGCTTGGCCAGCTGCGCCAGCACCTGCCCGAAACGCGGCGCGAGGCCCGTTCCGGCGAGCAGCCCCGCCGCCTGCATCTCGGGCAGCGCGCGCTGGCGCAGCACGGCGCGCTCTTCCAGCGTCGCGCCGTGCGAGCGCACCGCGATCGGGAACGGGTACTCGTCGAAACGCCCGATCTCCCAGCAGAAGTCGAACCACAGCGGTGGCAGCAGCCAACGCTCGGACACGCTTTACCCCCGTCAGTTGCCCCAGTCGCCGAAGACCGGCGGAGCGGTCCTGGGCATGTCGTCCAGCCAGATGTCGTCCTGCTCCTCGAGCCAGCTCGGCCGGTCGTGCTCCTGGTCCTCGCTGCCCTGCCCGCGCTGACCGGCACCGGCGCCCATCCCGCCACCGGCACCACCGCGAGCACCGGCGCCACCGGCGGCGGCACCACCGACACCGCCCGCACCGGCTCCGGTACCGAGCCCGCCCATGCCCGCGCGGCCGCCGGCGCCCATGCCGGGGCCACCGGCACCGGCACGACCACCGGCGCCCATGCCACCGGCACCGCCGGGACCGCGACCGCCCGCACCGAGGCCGCCAGGCCCGCGACCACCCGGCCCGCCGGGACCGCCGCCGGGCGGCATCGCGCCGAGGAAACCACCGCCGCCACCACCGGGCGGAGTGCTACCGGGCGGCGGAGCGCCCAGGCCCGGCCCGGGGAGGTTCGGCTGCCCGGCCCACTGCGAACTGCTCTGCGCCGGAGGCGTGTAGCCGCCGCCCGGCAGGCCACCGCCGCCGGGAATGCTGCCGCCACCCGGCACGCCGCCACCGCCGGGAACGCTCCCGGAGGGCTGCCCGGAAATCCCGGAGGGCGTGGAGGAAATCGCCTGCTGGTTGCTCCGCCCCTGGTCCGGTGGCGGAGGAGGGTTCAGCGGATCGACCGGTGGAGGGAACGTCGGAGTGCTGGAGTCGACGGACTCGTAGCCGGAGGCGTAGACGTTCTGCACGAGCTGCCGAGCCTGCTGCGTGGCCTCCCGCTGCTCCATGAGCTGCTGCGCACCATCGATCATGCCGCCGCCGGGCGAGATGACGGTCCGGAACCCGTTCCGCAGCCCGTCGAACTCCTTCGGAGGCTCCAGCGTCGCCTTCGTCTGCCCAGCAGCATTCCCGGCTTCCTGGATCTTCAGCCCGGTGCCACGAACAGCGTCGCCAAGCTGCTGTCCCCAGTCCTGCAGCGGTTTCGCAGCGTTCAGGCCCGCCTCAGCAGCCTCACCCTGCAGTCGGTCACCCGCGATTCTGCGTGAGTCTGATTCAAGATCTGCGAAGACTTCAGCGAACTCCTCGCCAAGCGCGATCCAGGCCTGGCCGGATTCGTTGATCTCCTGCGGCTGGAGCGACTGCCCGAGCTGGTTGTACAGCCGAGCGTGATCCCAGTCGTTCCAGTTGTCGCGCTGAGCGATCGAAGCCGGGTCAGTGCCCTGAATGTCCAGGCCTGCCTGCTGCTGCGCCAACTGCTGTCCGCGCTTCTGGCTGGCAGCAGTAGCAGCCTCCGACATGAGACGACGCTGCTCCTCGGCCCGCGTCTCACCTATCCCCGTGACTCTGGAGAACGCATCCCCAACCGCCCCGAAGTCAACCATGCCATCCCCCTCGGCTAACCCCTACTTCGGCAACTTCGGCTCGACGACCTGAGCGATCTCCATCGCCTTGGCACAGGCGACGTCATTGCCCTGATTTTTGTCAGACGAGTAGTTGATCTGCACGGAAATCGAGCCGCTACCGGCTAGAACGATCTGCGTGCACATCCCCAGGCCCGCCGAGCCCTTTGTTGCAGTCTTGATGCCTTCGTGAGAGCCAACCCGGTTCGTCTCGAAAATGCCGAACCTGTCCTTCCGGCCCTCCCAGTAGGCCATATCGCTCTCGTCGGACTTATAGACCGTCAGCAAGAAGTCATCCGTCTTGAAGTCACACCCGGTCTCGCCGATGCCCTGATCGACGGGCTCGCCCGGCTTGGTAACCCCGTACGACTGGAGGTCGCTCTCCGAGAGAGCGGTGCACGGATCAAACCCAGCCAACGACGAACCGCCCGCTGACTGCGACGGGTCCGTTGTCGGATCCTGAGTGCCTCCAGGACCGCCGCACGCAGCAAGAAGCGCGGCTCCAGCGAGAGTGCTTGCGATGACGAAGAAAGTCCTAGACATAGCCACCATCAGATCAGACGCTTCGGTTCAGGTTGCGCGAGTGGTCGTCGTCAGTGTTCTGCATGTCGCGAGCCGAGTCCCTGTAGGCCTGGGCCATGTCCCGCAAGATCTGCTGCGTCCTGTCCAGGATCGCGAGAATGCCAACCTCCGGCGCGTTCACCTTGTCGTCGAACTTCTTCTCCAGCTGACGACCGATGAAGCAGTCTCCAAACGCGCCAGTAGCGATCAGTCGGTCCGTCCGCGAGGACAAGGCCTGCACCTTGTCAGCCTTTTCCTCGTAGAACCGGCCCAGTTCCTCGGCAGCGTCCGGCGTCATCCTGACCTTGCCGCTGTCGACTGCAGCGCGCAGGCCTGCGGCCTGTCCGGCGAGCGCGCTGGCGCCGGCGGCGAAGCCTTCCATCCCCGTTGTCACGGAGTCCCCCTACCCGTTCGTGATCAGTACAGGTCACACGCTGGTGTGATCACGACAGCAGAGAGTACAAGAGCCCGCCTGCGGAGCGGGACAACATTCGCGAAACTTCTTCCACAGACCGCCCGGACGGCCCTGCCTACCAGCGACGATCCCGCAACCCTGAGACGAACGTCGCCCACTGCCTCCGAGGGAAGGCCAACACGGCCCCACCGGGATCCTTCGAGTCCCGAACCCCGACCACCTCAACCCCAGCAGCCACCTCGACGCAGTTCCCCTCGGCAGCGCTGTACGAGGACTTCAACCACGCCACCTCGACGCAGTTCGAGGTCGAGCCCGACCTGCTCGACTTCCGCCAGCCGCCTAACTCAGGCGTCATCTCGCCTCGCTCTCGTACTCCTTCAGGTACTTCTGCAGTATCTCCCGCGAGGTCGCCGAGCTGGAAGCTTGATCGTCCAACCTCTCCACTGCATCGAAGAAGAAGGTCACGTCGTCCGGCTCATCGATGAAGGCGCCCGACCTCCGCGCTTCCAGGTAGACGACCGGGCGCGGCTTGCCGAACTCAAAGAGCACGAACGTGCCGCTCAACCCTGCATGCGCACCAACGGACAGAGGGATCACTCGGACGGTGATGTTCGGTTCCTCCGAGGTGGAGATGAGCTGGCGCAGCTGATCAGCCATCACCTTGGCTCCGCCAATAGGCCTTGTCAGAGCGGTTTCATCGATGAAGCAACGCAGCGCTACAGGGTTGCGCTTGGTCAGGATCCCTTGCCTGACTTGGCGAATAGAGACGTGGTCATCGATTCTGTCCTCTGGAACGCCGGACGCTTCCATCACCGTTCGCGTGTACGCCCTGGTCTGCAACAAGCCGGGTACGACGTTGAGGGTTACATCAGTGATCGACACGGCCCGTTGCTCTGCATCGATCAGCGCCGTCAACTGTTGAGGAAGTTCGCCACCCAGCTCCCACCAAGCCGGCTCGCGGATCTCGCGGGCCATCTTCAACAGGCGTTCGCGCTCTACACCCTTCACACGGAGCACGTCGAGGATGGCCTCGACGTTGTGCATCAGGATTCCGCGGCGCGCGGTCTCGATGCGACTGACCTTCGCCTCGGACCAGCCAAGTACGCGCGCGAGGTCCCGCGCCGTAATGCCTGCCGCATTGCGCGCAGCCCGGAGCTCCTTCGCCAGGGCACGTGCCCGTGGGGTGTCAGACATGAACACAGCTTACGAGCGGCCGGGCACCCGTTTGATCTCGCTCTTTCGTGTAATTGCCCAGTTTGCCCGACACGGGCAAGCTTGCCTGCATCGAGAAAGACGGGAGTCGAAATGTCGACCTACTTGAAGTACGTGTGGCGTCCGGTCACCGGCGGTCGCCACGCTTTCCCCATCGCAGCAACGAAAACTCCTCACGGCGAGGAGGTCGAGGCCTACTGCGGAGTCACGGCTCCCGCGTCCGAGCTGCATGACCGGTCCGAAGTGGACTGGGTGCGTGAGAGCTCGTGCATGAAGTGCTGGCGGCATCTCGCCGACAAGGGCCCGTGACGCCGTCCGCCTACCGATTGCTGATTTCGCGCGACATCGCGCCACAACCGCCTGCGAAAGGACACCCCGTCATGTTCTGGATCCAGCTCAGCACGTTCGTCCTGTTCAACGTTCTCCTGGTCGCGTTGATCGCCACACAGGTTCCGTTCGGAGGCTTGAGATTCGCGACAGGCCAGCATGCCGGAACAGGAGACGGCGAGTACACGGTGTGGCATCTCATCGCCGATGTCGAAGCCGAACGCCATCGCGACGCCGCCGACGCCGGTGCTCATGCGCGCCGCCGCGAGCGACCACCCATAGCGCTAGACCCTCCAGCACAGCCCGAAAACGGACCTGAACTGCGGTTCCCCGAACTTGACCCCGACGACCAGCCCACCGGACGCCACCACCTCCGCACGTAAAGCGTCGTAAGAACCCGACCCCCGAAGCCGGGTCGGTGCGGCACGACATCCCCCGGCCACCGCCGCACCGCCCCACCCCGGCGGCCGGGCGCGAACCCCTCCCCGCGCCCGGCCGCCGCCCCCGCAGGTCGTCCTGTTCGGAAGAGTTCCTGCTACGCCGGAATCGGGGTTTTTGCCGCTGAACTGGTGGTTTTGACTGCGAGGAGCAGGCCCAGGAGAGCGATCACCGCCGCCGTTGGGGCCAGCCAGGGCGTGCCCGCTGCTGCCAGGACCGTTCCGCCGATCGCCGAGCCGAGGCCCGCTCCGACGTAGATCGCCGAGCCGTTCAGGCCGAGCGCCACCGTCGGGGCGTCCGCGGCCAGCTCGAACAGGCGGTGCTGCTGCGGCACCATCAGCATTCCGCTGAAGGCGCCCGCTCCGAAGCCGATCAGCAGGGTCGTCGGGAGCGTCAGCGCAGCCCAGTTGAGCAGGGCGAACACCAGGGCCATGCCGGCCAGCGAGAGCAGCAGGACCCGCTTCGGGCCGAAGCCGTCGGTGCCGCGGCCCGCCAGCGAGTTGCCCGCCACCTGACCGACGCCGAAGGCCACCAGCACCCACGACAGCATCGCTCCCGGCGCGGCCGATCCGAGCAGCAGCGGCAGGTAGGCGAAGACGGTGAAGCTGGCGAACATGCCCACGACCGTGATCAGCAGGACCTTCACCACCGCCGGGCGCACCAGGACCGCGAGCCGGTCCCGCAGCCCGACCACTGGCAGCCGCACCTGCGGCAGCACCGGGATCGCGGCCGCCACCAGCACTCCGACCACGCCGATCGCCCACATCACCGCGCGCCAGCCGAACCACTGCCCGCCCAGCACGCCGAGCGGCACGCCGAGCACCGTCGACGCGGTCATCCCGGCGGCCACCGTCGCCAGCGCTCGGCCGCGCTGCTCCGGAGCGGCGAGCGCTCCGGCCACCGCGTAGGCGTTCGCCTGGAACGCCGCCGCGCCGAGCGCCGCCAGCACCCTGGCCACCGCCACCACCGCGAACGTCGTGCCGAGCGCCTGCCCCGCCATGCCGACCGTGAACAGCGCGAGCCCGCCGCCGAGCAGCACCCGCCGGTCCCAGCTCCCGGTCACCGACGCGATGACCGGCGAGCCCACCGCGTAGGTCACCGCGAACAGCGTCGTCAGCTGACCCGCCACCGATTCGGAAACCCGGAGATCCCGGGCGATTTCGGGCAGCAGCCCGTTGAGGATGAAGCCGTCGGCGCCGACCGCGAAGGTGCCCACGGCGAGAACGAGCAGCGTGCTGAACCGCAACCGATCATTCGATGAACGTCGAATCGTCACGGGGCATGATCATGCTGAACCATTCGATGCTTGTCAAACAATCGAAGGGAAGTAGGCTCGGCGCTCGTGACCCGCACGCTCCCGCAACCCGGCCGCAACGATCTGGACATCCTGAAGGTGCTGCACGCACTGGCGGATCCGGTGCGGCTCGAACTGCTCCACACCCTCAGCCGCGAGACCGAGCCGTCGGTCTGCTCGCTGGACGCCTACGACGTCGACGTCAGCGCGCCGACGCTCTCCCACCACTGGCGGGTGCTGCGCGAAGCCGGTCTGACCACGACCTTCGTCAACGGCCGAAACCGCTGGGTGGAGCTGCGCCGCGAGGACCTGTCAGCCCGCTTCCCCGGCCTGCTCGAAGCGGTCCTCACCGCCTTCGAACACCGCCCCTCCTGACCCCTCGAGACGCAATTTCAATTGAAATTTGACGTCAAATTTCAATTGAAATCGCACGAAATCGGACGTGCCGTCGGCGTGTCGGGTGCCCGACGCGCCGACGGCGCGCGCAACTTCCATTGAAATCGAAGGGCTGATTTCCATTGAAATTGCGGACCCCGGGGTCCCCGGCCCCCGGCCCCCGGGGACCCCGGGACACCGGACACCGGATCCCCGGGACACCGGACACCGGACACCGGACACCGGGACACCGGGTCCCCAGACACCGGGGCACCGGGCACCGGGCACCGGATCCCCAGGGCACCGAGGCACCAGGGCACCGGGCACCGGGCACCGGATCCCCTGGGCACCGAGGCACCAGGGCACCGGGACACCCACCCTGGGGCACCGGATCCCCGGGGCACCCGCCCTAGGACACGGGGCTCCGGGGCTCCGGGGCATTGGGCCTTCGGGTGTCGGGGCCTGGGTACCGGGGTGGCAGCGGGAGAACTTGCCGGGGAACGGGAGAAGCCCTCCTCGGCCGAGGCCGAGGAGGGCTTCTACTGATCAGACCGTGACGATCACTCCGGCGGGATGAACGCCGTCTGGATCATCTGCGGGCCACCGCGCAGGCTGCGGGACACCAGGGTGCCTCGGCCCGGCGGGAGCTGGCGGGACTTGATGTTGGCCACCAGCTGGCCGTCGTCCTTGTTCGCGCTCATCGCCAGACCCGGGGCCGACGTCTCGCGCATCTTGCCGATCAGCGGTTCGTACAGCGCACGTCCCGCACCACCGGAGTTGCGGGCCAGCACGATGTGCAGACCCACGTCGCTGGCCGTCGGGATGAACTCCGCCAGCGGCGCCAGCGGGTTGTTGCCCTGCGGTGCCACCAGCTCGTAGTCGTCGACGATGACGAACAGCTCCGGGCCCTTCCACCAGGAGCGGTTCTTCAGCTGCTCCTGCGTCACGTCCGGGCCGGGCAGGCGCTTCTTCAGCGAGCCCACCACGTCCTTGACGTTGCCCTTGAGCTGGTCCGCACCCACCGAGTACTCCAGCAGGTGGCCGGTGTTCAGGAAGCCCAGCATCGTGCGCCGGTAGTCGACCAGCAGGATGAGCGCTTCCTTCGGCGTGTACCGCTCGGTGATGCCCCGCACGATCGTGCGCAGCAGGGCCGTCTTGCCCGACTCCCGCTCGCCGAACGCGTAGAAGTTCGGCTCGGCGGCGAAGTCCAGGTAGACCGGGTGCAGGCCGTCCTCGTTGATGCCGATCGGCACCAGCTTCGGGTTCGGCTGCTGCTCCGGGCGCGGCAGCTGCTGGTGCGGCAGCAGGTCGGGCAGCAGCCGGACCTGCGGCGCCGGGCGGCCCTTCCAGGAGCTCTTGACCCGGTTCACCAGGTCAGCGACACCGTCGGAAACGTCCTCGTTGTACAGCTCCCAGCCCATCCGCGGCGCGCGGACCGGCTTGCCCTCGTCGATCTCCCGCTTGACCAGCTCGATCTCCGCCTCGACGCGGTCGCCGATGGTCTCGCTGTCCACGCGGGGCAGCGCGGTGAGGAAGTGCAGCTTGGAGCCGTGCATACCGCGACCCGGCCGGCCCTGCGGCACCTTCACCGCGAACTTGCGGTCGATCTCCGACTCGCTCGTGTCACCCAGCCGCAGCTCGACGCGGGTCTGCATCAGGTCCTTCATCGCCGGGCGGATCTCCGCCCAGCGCGCCGCGGTCACGAACACGTGCACGCCGTAGGCGAGACCGTTGGCCGCCAGGTTCAGCACGTCCTGCTCGAGGGTCTCGAACTCCTCGCGGAAGGTCCGCCAGCCGTCGATGATCAGGAACGCGTCGCCGAACGGGTCGTCGTCGAACTCACCGCGCCGACGCCGGTTGCGGTAGTCGTTCATGCCCTCGATGCCGTGCTGCTGGAAGCGGGCTTCCCGCTCGCTGAGCATCGTCTTCAGCTCGGCGATCGTCCGGCGGACGGCGTCCTGGTCGCGCCGGGTGCCGTAACCACCCATGTGCGGCAGGCCGCGCAGCGCCGCGATCGAACCACCACCGAGGTCGATGCAGTAGAACTGCACCTCCTGCGGGGTGTGGGTCAGCGCCATCGAAGCGATCATCGCGCGGACCGTGTTCGACTTGCCGGCGCCGACACCGCCGACGATCGCGCCGTGACCGCCCTGACCGCTCAGGTCGAGGATGTACGGGTCCTGGCGCTGGTGGTACGGCACGTCGATCAGGCCGATCGGCACCTGGAGCCGACCGCTGCCCGCGTAGCCCGCCGCGGTGTAACCGCGGTCGTCGGTCTGCTGCAGCGGCGGCAGCAGGCTGTCCAGCGTCGGCGGGGTGTCCAGCGGCGGCAGCCACACCTGGTGGGCGGGCGGGCCCTGGCCGTGGACCTTGTTGATGATGATCTGGAAGTCGGTCGGGTCGAGGTCGCTCTTCTTCTCTTCCTTGACCTCTTCGACGGCCGGCTTCTCCGGCTCCTTCGGCTTCTCCACGTAGTCCGGGATGAAGCGGCGCGGCATCTTCTCACCGGTGACCGGCGACGAACCGCCCTTGAGCGCCGGGCGGCGACCGCTGGTCTGGTTCACGTGCCCGGACACGTACGCGGCGCGGAACCGCTCCATGCCGTTGGGGTGCTTCAGGTAGCCGTGACCACCGGTGGTGGGCAGGTCGGCGGCGTCCGGGACACCGATCGCCGCGCGGGAGTCCGCCGCGTTGAAGGTCTTCAGACCGATCCGGTAGGACAGGTGCGAGTCCAGGCCGCGCAGCTTGCCCTCTTCCAGCCGCTGGGACGCGAGCAGCAGGTGGACCTGCAGCGAACGACCCAGTCGACCGATCTCGTTGAAGAGGTCGGCGAACTCCGGCTGCTTGGACAGCAGCTCGGAGAACTCGTCGATGACCACGAACAGCGCGGGCAGCGGCTCCTGGCAGCGGGCGTCGCCCGCCTCGCCCATCTTCCGGTAGTCCCAGACGTTCTTCGCGCCCGCCTTGTTCAGGACCTCCTGACGGCGGTTCATCTCACCGGCGAGCGCGTCCTGCATGCGGTCGATCAGCGAGCCGTCGCCCTCGAGGTTCGAGATGTTCGCCGACACGTGCGGCGCCGGGTCGAACCCGTTGAAGGTCGCACCACCCTTGAAGTCGACGACCACGAAGTTGAGCATCGACGACGAGTGGGTGGCGATCAGGCCGAGCACGATGGTGCGCAGGAACTCGGACTTACCGGAACCGGTCGAACCGACGCACAGACCGTGCGGGCCCATACCGCCGGAGGCGGTCTCCTTGATGTCCAGGTGGACGATCTCGCCGTGCTCGCCGGGGCCGATCGCGACGCGGTAGAGGTCGTCGCGGGACCGCGGCCGCCAGGCCTCGTTGAGGTCGAAGGTGACGACGTCGCCCGCCAGGCCCAGCTGCTCGATGTAGTTCAGCGGCGTGGTCAGCGGCTCGTAGCCACCGCTGTCGGCGTCGGCCGAAGCACCCGCGCCACCGGCGACCCGGTACGGGGCCATCTGGCGGGCCAGCGCGGCGGCTTCCTCCATGGTCAGCGAGTCCGGCTTGCCGAACCACTCCACACCGCTGCCGCCGCGAGCACCGATCCGGTCCTCCTCGACGACCATCCGCATGCCGCGGCGCGCGGTGAGCTGGCCGAGCAGGTCGGACAGGTCGATCATGGTGACGCCTGCCAGGCCGCCCTCGACGTAGAGCGCCTCCTCGCGGCTGATCTCGGCGTCGTCGATGATGATCACGATGTGCGGCTGGCCGTCCGGCGGCGCCGCGTTGCGCTGGAAGCGCGGCCGCTCGGCGAGCTGCTCGGAGAGCATCTGCTCCAGCGCGGCCAGCGAACCGGCCATCAGCCGCATCTGGCCGATGCCGTCGGTCTCGGTCGGGTGCTGGGCGTGCGGCAGCCACTTCACCCACTCCCACTCGGTGCGCGCGCGGCCGCTGCTGGCGACCGCGATCATCACGTCGTCGGGGGTGTGGAAGGTGGCCAGCTGGCACACCATCGCGCGGGCCAGCGAGCGCACGAGCTCCTTGTCGCCCTGCAGGCCGACCGCGGCGAAACCGCGCAGCGAGGTGGCGATCGGCAGGTCCGGGACCAGCGAGTGCGCGCGGACGAAGCGCCGCAGGGCCAGCGTGGTGATCGGCTCCAGCTCGTCGACCGGGCCGGTCTGCGGCGGCACCAGGCGGGTTTCCAGCCGCTGCGAACCGCGGCCCACGCGCACCTGGCAGAAGTCGTTGTCGTTCGGGCGTCGCTCCCACATGCGCCGGCTCGGGCCGACCGCCAGCGACCACAGTGTCTGCGGGTCGGGGTGCACCCACTCCCGCGCCAGCCGCTGCTCGTCGGCGGCCTCCCTGGCGCGGTCGCGCATCTGACCGAGGTACCGCAGGTAGTCCTTGCGGTCCTCGTTCATCTCGGCCTTCTTCTGGCCGCCTTCCTTGCCACCCCCGGCCATCATCCCGAACGTTGAGATGAGCATCATCATCGGCATCATCATCATCATCGGGTTGTTCTGCGCCCGCTGGAGCATGAAGACCATCATTCCCAGCGAAGCGACGATCATGACGGCCGGCAGGACCTTCTGGACGATGTTGCCCGGAATGGTCCGCGGGATCTCCGGCGGTGGTTCGAGGTGCACCTCCCCGCCCGGTGGCCTGGGAGCGGCCAGGCGTGGCGTTCGCTTGAACTGCAGCGTGCTCACCGGACGCAACAACCTTTCCGTGTCAAACGTGCTCTCGATGTCGCGCCCAGCATTCTGCACAGCTGCGGCGCCACCGGCGGCGGGGTGGGAGTCGGACGTGACCAAGCAGATATCAAGTCGTTGGCACGAGTTCCGCCAAACCCGTCACCCCTCGACGGTCGGTGTGGCCATACTAGGGGCGCTCTCCGGCCAGGCGGGTCGGTTTCGCAAAGAAAAACTCGCCTTGGTTGGATCGAGCCCCAGACGACAAATGAATGCAAGGCAATCAACCTTCAGGGAGTAGGGGGCCCAAGTGGCGACCGGGACCACGGTGTTCAGCCGCGTGACGGTGGTGGCACCTACAACTCGCATCGACCTGGCGCTGCCTTCCGACGTGTCGGTGGCAGACCAGCTGCCGATGCTGCTGGATATGGCCCGCGAGACGACGCCGGACGGCGGTTCGCGGCACGGGGGCTGGGTCCTGGCACGGCTTGGCGACAGCGAGCCGCTCGAACCGAACCAGTCGCTGGCCGCGCAGGGCATCGTGGACGGCGACATGCTCCAGCTGCGGCGCGGTGCGGACAACCCGCCGCCGCCGCTGTACGACGACGTGGTGGACGCGCTCGCCGAGGCCGAGCCCGGCAGCTACCGGCCCTGGACCAAGGAAACCGCGGCGAAGATCGGCCACACCGCGGGTGCGCTGGCGCTGATCGGCGCGGCCGCGGCCATCGGGCTGGCCGGCCCGGCCGGGCTGCTGCACGCCAACATGGACCTCACGACCGGAGTCGTGTACCAGATCGTGGCCGCCGTGCTCGGCATGGTCGTGGCGATCTTCGCGACCGGCGTCGGTTCCATCGTGACCCGCGCGTACGCCGCGCCGACCACCGGAACCGTCATCGCGGCGGCGGGCGGTCTGCCGTTCGCCTTCGTCGCCGGTTTCAACATGGTGCCCGGCAACGCGCTGGAGCCGAGGCTGCTGCTGGCCAGCGCGCTGATGCTGATCTTCGCCTCGGTGGCGATCATGGTGATCGGCGCGGGCATCGTCACGTTCATCGCGGCGGCCACCGCGGGCGCCTTCGGCACCGTGGCGTTCATCATCGGCACCCTGGTGCCGCAGGCCAACACCGCGGGCATCGCCGCCGGTGTCGCGGCCGTCGGCCTGGCCGGCATCTCGCTGCTCCCGCGCATCACCATCCAGCTCGCGAAGCTGCCGCTGCCGCACGTGCCGGGCAGCGCGGAGGACCTGAAGGAAGACACCGGGTTCCCGGACTACCGGATGATCGAGCGGCAGACCGGCCTGGCGCACCAGTACATGACCGGCCTGATCGTCGGCTGCGGCATCGTCGCGGCGCTCGGCGCGGTGGTGGCCGCGGTGTTCAGCCCGGTCTGGGGCGCGGCGTTCGCCGTCGTGGTCTCCGCGGTGCTGCTGCTGCGCGGCCGCAACTACGCCAACGGCAGCCAGGCGATCGCCCTGCTGTTCAGCGGTCTGCTGTCCTCGCTGGGCGTCACCATCGGCCTGCTGGCGCAGGTCGGCACGATGCCGATCGCGGTGGCCTGGGTGTTCCCGCCGCTGCTGCTGCTGGGCGTGCTGTCGATCATCTTCGGCGTGGTGTTCCCGAACCGCCGGTTCTCGCCGGTGCAGCGCCGCATGGTGGACATCCTGGAGGCGGTCCTGATCGCCCTGGTGCTGCCGCTGGCGCTGGCCGCGATGGACCTCTACATGTACATCCGCGACCTCAACATCAACTTCTGAGGGACGGCTCGATGCGCTCAAGGTTCTCCCGCGGCACGCTGCGCACCTCCGCGCTGCTCGCCGCGGTCGGTGTGTTCGCGTTCAGCGGGCCGACAGCACCTGCCGCGGCGCAGTCCCTCATACCGCCACCTCTGGACACGTCCAAGCGGACCGGCACCAAGCTGGAAACGTTCGGCTACCCGCAGAAGCAGGCCTGCATGCAGGGCAATCCCGGCGGCGGCATGATCGAGGAGAAGCCGTGGAGCCAGCGGGTGCTCGGCTACGAGCGGGCTCATGAACAGGGCTTCAAGGGCCAGAACATGTCCGTCGCGGTCATCGACACCGGCGTGAACAACCACCCTCGGCTGCAGGGCCGCCTGATCGCGGGCGACACCAGCATTCCCAAGGGCGGGCCGCTCACCGACTGCGACGGGCACGGCACCATCGTGGCGGGCATCATCGCGGCCGCGCCGGACCCGACGAACCAGACCGCCTACGTCGGGGTCGCGCCGGAGGCGTCGATCCTGTCCCTCCGGCAGTCCTCCAGCCTGTTCATCGAGGACGAGACGAACAAGACGATCGGCAACACCGAGACGATGGCGCAGGCCATCAACCGGGCAGCTGCCGACGGCGTCGACGTCATCAACATCTCGCAGTCGTCCTGCCAGCCGATCGCGCAGGCCGCCGACCCCCGCAACACCGGCAACCAGCAGTTGCAGACGGCGGTCAAGGAGGCCTACGACGCGGGCATCGTGATCGTGGTCGCGGCGGGCAACGTCGGTGGCACGTGCCAGAAGAACCCGACCGGCAGCCCGACGACCGCGGTGCTGCCCGCCTGGTTCGACGACTACGTGCTCACCGTCGCCTCGGTGAACGAGCAGGGCGCGCCCTCGGAGTTCACCGTGCCGGGTCCGTGGGTGGACGTGGCCGCGCCGGGCGAGAACCTGATCACGCTCGACCCCGGCCAGAGCGGCACCGGCCTGGCCAGCCAGATCGCGCACGGCCAGGACGGCCAGATGGGCCCGATCGAGGGCACCAGCTTCGCCGCCCCGTACGTGGCCGGGCTGGCGGTGCTGATCAAGCAGAAGTTCGCGGCGGAGGGCAAGAACCTCACCGCCCAGCAGATCATGGACCGGATCAAGGAGACCGCGCTGCCCGCCGGCGGTTCCGGCGGGCGCAACGACATCGTCGGCTACGGCACCGTCGATGCGGCGGCGGCGCTGGGCGAAGTGGTTCCGTCCGAGTGGGACCGGAAGGACCCGCCGCAGAAGCAGGCGCGGCTGGGCGCCGACGTGATCCCGCAGAAGGACTACCCGGCGCTGATCATCGCGATCGGCGGTGCGGGCGCGGGAATCGCGGCGATCGTGTTCACGGCGTTCCTGACCAACGCGGTCCGCAACGTCCGAGCCCGCACCCGCGGCAACCGCTAGCAGTACCGACCAGAACGGCCCGGCGTCCGATGTGGACGCCGGGCCGTTCTGCGTTCCTGGTCAGCTGCGCCGCTTGGGCGGCGGTGCGTCACCGACGGATGCCGTGCCGGTCTTCGGCTTCGGCGGCGGTGCATCGCCCACGGATGCCGTACCGGTCTTCGGCTTCGGCGGCGGAGCATCGCCCACAGATGCCGTACCGGTCTTCGGCTTCGACGGTGGTGCATCGCCGACCGAGGCCGTCCTGGGCTTGGGCGGCGGGGCGTCGCCGACCGCTGCCGACTTCGGCTTCTCCACGCCGGGCGACTTCGGGTGGAGGGCGTCGTCGATGGACTTGCGCGGCTTGTCCTTCTCGAAGATCGACGGGATGTCCAGCTTGCCCTTGCGGGCCACCGGTTCCGCGGGCTTCTGGTCCGCCGGGGGCGCGCCGAAGACCGCCGGGGCCGTCGTCGGCGGCGTGCCGAACAGCTCCTCCGGGTTCGACTTGAGGCGAGACTGGTTCTTGCGCTCCTGGCCACCGCCCTGAGCGCCGCCCATCATCCCGCCCATCATGCCCATGGGCATCATGCCGCCCATCATCCCGCCGCCAGCGGCGACCGCACCGCCCGCGGCGACCGCACCACCGGCAGCGGCGGCTGCGGCGGGCGGAGACGCCATCGAGGGCTCTCCGGCGGCGGTCCGGCCACCCGGTTCCAGCGGCGCTTCGGCGGCAGCGGTTCCAGCACCGCCGCCAACCGAACCGGCTCCGCCAACCGCACCGGCTCCGGCACCACCGCCGCCACCGCCGGCATCGCCGGAGCCGCCGCCGGAGCCGCCCGCCGATGACGGGTCGGTCTTCGCCGGCTGCTCCGGTGCGGCGGGTGCGTTGAAGTCCCAGGCCTGCGCGGGCATCCGCTTGTCGAACTGGACCGATCCCGTCGAGCGACCGGCCTCCAGGTCCTCGCAGAACCGGGCGAAAGCCCGATAAGTGTCCGAAATGGACTCTGTCAGCTCCAGCGCGGGCCGGGCCAGCTCGCCCAGGTGCTTGCGGGCGCGCTCCGGGCCGTCCTCGGGCGCCAGGAGAGCCGAGGTCACCGAATCCGCCGCCTCCGCGATCAGCTCACCGAGGTCGTCCACCTGCTCCTGCACGGCATCGGCGGTGTGCTCCATCACCTCGGCCAGCGCGCGCATGGCGTCGATCAGGTCGTTGCCCGCCAAGCCGACCTCGCGCATGTGACCGAGGAACGCGTCGGCGTCCGCGCCCTGCCAGGACGAGTCGATCCCGCCGAGCTTGCCCTGCACGTCAGCGGACGCCCGCTCCACCGCGTCGGCGTTCTCCCGCCAGACGCGGGCCGCTTCGCGCAGATCCTCGTGGCGTCCGACCAGATCCGCCAGATCGGCTGGGATCGAGTTGGCGAACTCCAGCTCGCGCGCGATGCGCGCCAGGTAGTCGAGGTGCTCGGCCACCGCGTTCTTGTCGCGCACCATGCTCAGCTCCCCTGCTTCCGAATCTCGACGGCGCCGTCGTCATCGCCACCGGAGTGGAAGTCCACGACCTCGCGCAGCTCGTCGCCCGCGCGGGTCAGCGCCTCGCCCGCGCGGCGGCTCTCGTCCACCAGCAGCTGGAACAACCGCTGGTAGGACTCCGCGGCCCCGGCGTTGCGGCCGAGCTCGCCGAACGTCTCCGGGGCCAGCTCCGCGGCGGCCAGCTTCTGCGGTGCGGTGGCGATCTCCTCACCGGCCGTGCGCACTTCCCGCGCGTACGTCGCCAACCATTCGACATCGACCCGGATCCCCGCCATCCGGTACCTCCCGCTCACTCGCTGCTATGGGGTCCTTGAAGATGCGGCGCGAGCCGCATGCTCTTTCTGGTGAGCGGGCAGTCACCCGGCACCGCCGCGGGTTCTCGGCGTTCTCCTGGCGAGGACGGCCCGACCGCCGTGCATTGGTCATGCACGAGGTCGGGCACCCGCAGTCCAGGCGAGCGCTGAGGTTCCGCCACCGGCACCGCCACGCAAACCAGCCACTGGAACCGCTCCTTAAAGCAATCCGCCCGCAGCACCTACCGTTGCTGCGGGCGGATCGCTTGTTCTCTCGGACGTTGGAGCGTGCCTGTTCGGTTCCCTTCCTCCGGTGGCGCCGGAGGATCAGCTACCGGCCTGGGCCACTCCTGCTTGTTGCTGCTGCGGCTTCTGCAGCGGGCGGTTGACGCCCGGACCGACCGGAACCGCGTCGTAGGTCATGCTCGCGTTGGCCGGGTCGAGGAAGTCGCCCTTCGGCAGCACCCGCGTCAGCCAGGACGGCCCCGCCTTGATGTCCCCGGCACCGCCGATGACGCCGAGCCCCTGCGCGGTGCCGACGTCCTTGATGCCGTACTGCACGCCCTGGTCGGCGACCAGGAAGATCGGGCCGCTGTCCGCACCGGCCTCGTTCGAGGCACCGCGCACCACGGCCGCCTTGCCCGCGGGCATGTAGAAGTAGTCGACCTGCGGGCCGGTGCCGTCGTACTGCGCGAGCTTGACGGCCGCCTTGGCAGCCGGCGTGCCCTTGTTCAGGGTCGCCGTGATGTTGTGGTTTCCGTTGACGTTCTTCCAGCTCAGGCACGAGGTGTCGGACTGCTGGAAGGTGACCGGGGTGGGCACCGCCACCGGGAAGCCCGTGAGGTTGAGCTGCTCGCTCGAGTCGGCTTCGGCGGCGTCGGTGATCGCACCGGTCATGTTCGGGATGTCCCGGCTGCTGGTCTTGCTGGCGTGCAGCACCGCCGCCGCGCCCTCGCTGATCTTCTGCTTGCCGCTGGGCAGCAGCAGGTAGAACTCGTCGGGCTGACCCGGCACGGTCCGGGCGACCACGTCACCGACCTTGCGGTTGCCCATGTAGCTCAGCGGCTGGCGGTCGTTGGGAACGTCCGGCACCTGCAGGGCGGGCACCTCCGGGACCGCGTTGAGCATGTTGGTGCTGATGCTCCGCGGCGTCGCGCCCCGCAGCCCGTACATGTCGAGCACGGTGGTCACGGTGGGATCGGTCTTGTCGATCCGCGACTTGACCACGTGCGTGTGCAGCTGGCCGGGCAGGTTCTCCACCCGGTAGATCAGGTACTCCCGCTGGGAGGTCTGGTCCTTGACGTACAGCGACTGGTCCAGGCCCAGCTCGGTGCCGTGGTTGCCGTCACCGCCGATCACCGTCGTCTGGACCTTCGTCTCCGCCTCGACGCGGGCGTCGTTGATGGTGTCCTTGACCTGGCCGACGTCGCAGATCGCCCACGACGCCTCGGCGATGTTCTTCGCGTCCGGCAGGTAGGTCGGCGCGTTGACCAGACCGGTGAGCGAACCGCGCGGGAAGTCGCCCAGCGCCGATTCCTTCACCACCGTGGTCGGGACCGCACCACCGCCCTGCGCACCGCCCTGGGCCATCACCAGCAGCTTCGCCGATGCCACGTTGAGCATCGGGATGAGCCGCTTGTCCGCCTGCTCGTCGGAGGTGACGACGAAGACGGCACCGGTCTCCTTGCCGATGATGATGGAACCCGGCTCCGGCACCGAGCCCTTGCCGCCGAACAGGCCCCACACCAGGAACCCGATGCAGCCGATGGCGGCGAGCACGGCTCCGGCGACCGTGGCCCGCTTGTGCGAACCCATCGGATCGTGGAGCATCACCGCGTCTTTTCGGACAAGCGCCGACTCCATGCGGCGCAGCACGAACCGATACGCCTGAACCTGTGACTTCGTTGTGGGTGTTGATGCCATTCTTCGCCTACAGCTCTCCCGTCCGAGGTACGGTTTCGCAGGATAGTCGCAGAGAGATGCCGAATGGGTGCGGTTCGACCGAGTCCGTCAGTATTCTCTTCACGCGGCTGATCGAAGATTCGCGTCCCAGCGCGCCGAGTGCCGCACCTACCTGCGAGGGGGAGAGACCGAACGGATGTCCGTGACCACGCAACATCCGGCCCAGCCGAAAGCTCCCGGGCCCGCCAATCCGCCCCGCGCTCGCATCCGCGCGCGGCGGCGGCGCATCAACGGCGTAACGCTCGGCGGCATCCCTGCGGCCAACATCGTGCTCATCGAGGTGGGCCTAGCCGTCGGGCTCATCCTGACGATCGTCGGCGCGAAGCTGAACCTGGTGCAGGTGCTGCTCCCGGTCGGCGGCGGATTCGCGCTGCTGTGCCTCATCATCGCGCTGCTGCGGCGGCGCGGCCGCTGGTTCACCCAGTGGTTCGGGCTGGTGCTCGAGTACCGCGGGCGCAACCACACCCGGGTCTCGCACCCGGCCGACGTCGACGCGATGGAGCCGGCGGAGGACAAGAACGGCGACGGCATCATCGGCCCCGACGAGAACCACCGCGTGGCGCTGCTGCGGCTGGTCGTCGAGGACCTGGTGATCGCCCGCAGCCAGGACCACGACCGCAACCCGGTCGGCATGTCCTGGCACAACGGCAAGTGGACCGGCGTGCTGATGGTCGAGCCGCCGCCGTCGCTGCTGAACCCCGTTGACAGCGCGCCGAACCTGCCGCTGGGCGTGCTCGCGCCGTGCCTGGAGGACCGCGGCGTCGTGCTCGACGCGATCCAGGTCATCTGGCACTGCTACCCGGGCAGCGCGGCGCTGCCGTCGAACTCGCCCGCGCTGAACTCCTACCTGGAGGTCCTCGGTCGGCTGCCCGCGGCGGCGCGGCGCACCACCTGGATCGCGGTGCGGCTGGACCCGCAGCGCTGCGCCAAGGCGATCGGCGAGCGCGGCGGCGGCATCCTGGGTGCGCAGCGCGCGCTCATCGGTGCGATGTCCCGCGTGCGCAACGCGTTGGAGCGGCAGGGAATCCCGAGCCGCCCGCTGGACCCGGACGAGCTGCTGCAGGCCGGGATCTCCTCGGCGGAGCTGCACAACGTGCTCGGCTCGCAACGCCCGGTGGGCCTCAAGGAGCGCTGGGACGGCGTGACCGCCGGTGGCGTCGGCCACTCCAGCTACGCGATCACCGGTTGGCCGAACCAGATGAACGACAGCCTCAACGCGCTGACCGGCATCCGCGCGCTGTCCACCAGCATCGCGCTGTCCATCTCGCCGGTCGGCGAGGAGAACGAGGTCGGGCTGCGCGGTCTGGTCCGGGTCAGCGCCCGCACGCCCGCCGAGCTGGACACCGCCGATGAGCGGCTGAAGGCGATCAGCAACCGCCTCGGGCTGACCCTGACCCCGCTGCGCGGTTCGCAACTGGCCGGTTACGCAGCGACGCTGCCGCTCGGAGGTGCGGCATGAGCCGAAGCAGAACGATCGATGTTCCCGGGAACAAGGCGGCGGCACCGGAATTCCTGGTCACCCCGGAAACTCTGGACGCCATCAGCCCGTCCGGCGACCGGGGCGGGGTGATCATCGGCTCCAACCCGCAGAACGAGGCGGAAGCGGCGTCGATCCTCCGCCCGCACCCGACCCGCATGGTCACCGTCGGCGGCCTGTACCTCGCGCGGCAGCTGGCGCTGCGCGCGATGGCCACCGGCGCGTGGGTGATCGTGGCCACCGGGCGTCCGGGCGCGTGGAAGACGCTGGAGCGGGCCGCCGGGCAGACGCCGGACGGCAAGCCGGTGCCGCTGGTGCAGATCCGCCGGCTGGCCCCGTTCGACCTGCCGCGGTCCTCTGAGGACACTCCGCTGCTGGTGATCCACGACGGCGGTGCGGTGCCGCAGGAGCTGTTCCCGCCGCGCGCGCCGTGGCAGACCACCATGTACGTGCTGCCCTACCTGCACCCGCAGGTGAGCAGCGGCACGGCGGCGAACACGGCGGACCTGGTGCTGCTGCAGCGCCTCCCGCTGAACCAGGCGCAGCTGGCCCAGCGCATCTGGAGCCTGATGAACAACCAGGTCCAGCAGATGACCCAGCTCAAGGACGACCAGGTGATCGCCCTGGGCAACATGACCTGGACGCTGATCCGCCTGGTGACGAACAAGAAGGAGCAGGAGATCCTCGGCCCGATCCGCCGCGGCGACTGACCTCCAGCACCGAACGACGGGGAGCCCCGGCCGCACCGGCCGGGGCTCCCCGCTTCTTCACCGCACCACACCGACCCCTCGAACCCCGCCACCGACACCCTCCGTCACCAGTCGTGACGCAATTTCAATTGAAATCAGACGTCTGATTTCAATTGAAATTGCGGAAGTTCGCGACGTGCACCGGTGTGTCGGGGCCCGACACACCGGTGGTTCCTCCAGCGGAGGGCCGTGGTCAGTCGAGGCAGAACTCGTTGCCCTCGGGGTCGGCCATCATGATGTGGCCGCCTTCGAGCGGCGGAACCGGCTCGTGGCGGCTCACCCGGCTCGCACCCAGCGCGACGAGGCGCTCGCACTCGGCTTCCAGCGCCGCCATCCGCTCCTCGCCCTGCAGACCGGGCGCCGCGCGGACGTCGAGGTGCACGCGGTTCTTCGCGATCTTGTCCTCCGGCACCTGCTGGAAGAACAGCCGCGGGCCGCGCCCGGCCGGGTCCTCGACCGCCGATCGCGTGTTGCGCTGCTCGGCAGGCACACCGATCCGCTCGAGGAACTCGTCCCACGCGGCCAGCGGGTCCGCGCCCTCGGCCAGCTCGACGCCGGGCGGACCGGGGAGGACGTAGTGCAGCGCATCGCGCCAGAACACCGACAGCGCCCGCGGATCGCGCGCGTCGAAGGTGACCTGGAACTCGTGGCTCATCGCAGGGATCCGTTCGCGTGCAGGTAGAGGTCGCGCAGCAGCGACACTTCGGACAGGTGGTGGATGAGCTCGCGGTGGATGTGCAGCACGAGTTCCGCCATCGAGCGCTCCGCGTACGGTCCCTCCGCCGGTCCGCACGGCTTGGCGAGTCCTTCGTCACCGAGCGATTCGACTCCGGAGAGCCAGGTGGCCAGTTCCGCGTCGAGCTGCTCCAGCGCTTCGGCGGCGGTCGTCGCGTACTCGAACGACTCGTAGTCGGTGGGCGTGCGGCCGAAGTGCGAGGCGTTCCGCACCGCCAGGACGCCGACGATCACGTGCCCGAGGCGCCAGGAGATGGTGGTGAACGGCACCGGCTCCGGTTCCGGGAACGCGAAGTCGATGGTCACCGCGCCCGTGCCGGCCTGCATCTGCGCGGTGCCGGTGCCGCGCGGGCGCACGTTCCAGCAGTCGGTCACGGGCTCCCAGAAGTACTCCTCGTCGGTGAGGCCTTCGAGGCGCGGGCGCAGCTGCCCGTTCCAGTGCGAGGTGAGCTGGTCGCGGAGCATGGAATTCCAGTCGGTCATGCGGACATCGTCGCGGAAATAGCGGACAGGTGCCTTCCGTGATTCGTGCGAAGATCTGCGCATGACACCCCTTGTCAGCCCGAGTCCTGCTCGACCGCACCCCAGGGGACCGTGACGCAGCCCAGCCACAAGAAACCGCACAACGCGAGATCAATCCAGACGCAACCACCACTGAAAATCGCGGAGAGGCGGGACAGTGACCACCGAGCGGGTGTTGCGGCTGCTGGCGCTGCTCCAGCGGCGGCCGTCCTGGACCGCCACCGAGCTGGCCGCCGAGCTCGGCGTCACCGACCGCTCGGTCCGGCGCGACGTGGAGCGGCTGCGGACGCTCGGCTACCCCGTGCACGCGACGGCGGGCGTCGGCGGCGGCTACCAGCTCGGCGCGGGAACCCGGCTGCCACCGCTGCTCTTCGACGACGAGGAGGCCATCGCGACGGCGGTCTCGCTCCGGCTCGCCTCCGGCGGCACGGTCGCGGGAACCGGCGAGGCCGCGCTGAGCGCGCTGGCCAAGCTCGACCAGGTCATGCCGCCTCGGCTGCGCGCCGAGGTCCGAGCGGTGCACGGCGCGACCGACACGCTCGTCGGCCCCGGTGTCGAGATCGACGCGGAACTGCTGGTGTCCCTCGCTCGCGCCTGCCGCGACGCGGTCCGCGTGCGGTTCCGCTACGCCGGTCGCGGCGGCGAGGAGCGCGAGCGAACGGTGGAGCCGGTGCGGATGGTCGCCACGCGTCACCGCTGGTACCTGATGGCCTTCGACGTCGACCGCGACGACTGGCGCACGTTCCGCCTCGACCGGATGCGCGACGTGGCGGTGACGACCTGGCGCTTCCGCCCGCGAGAGCACCCGGACCCGGCGGCCTACGTACAGCACTCCACCTCCGAAGCGCCGTACCGCCACCTGGCCCGGGTGCGCCTGCGCGCCACCGCCGCCCAGGTCCGCGAACGGGTGCCGCCCCAGGTGGCGAAGGTCGAGGACGCCGAGGACGGCTGGTGCACCCTCACCGCGGGCGGCAACGACCTCCACTGGCTGGCCATGCACATCGCCGCCCTCGACCTCGAAACCGAAGTCCTCGACCCGCCGGAACTCCGCGAAGCGGCGCAACGCCTGGCCCAGCGGCTGACCGCGATGGCCGCTCCGAAGACGTCCTAAGTGGACTCAGGTGGCTCGCAGGTGGTTCCCGGAGGCGGTGTGCGCCCGAAGGCCAGGTACCTGTTGGCGTGCGCGATGGTGCACGCATCACCGGTCAGGTAGAGGGCGTGACCGAAGCCCTTGAACTGCACCGCTGCCGAACCGGGCACGGCCCGGGCCGCGCTCGCGGGGCCGTCGAAGTCGACCAAGGTGCCGACGCCGAGCAGCGGCGGGAGCTGATCGGCGGGCAGCGGCGCCGGCGGGTTGCGTACCGGGTTCCGCCAGCCCACGCAGGCCAGCGGGTGCCACAGCGAGTTGCCCGCGAAGTTCGGCGACAAGCGCTCGTCGAGCTCCTTCAGCCGCTGGAACTCCGCGAAGTCGGCGAAACCGCGGCCGTCCGCGCAGTGCGTCGCCGACATCCCGACGAAGGCGGGCACCTTCGGGCTGCCGGTGACGTCCTGGACGTACCGGGAGAAACCGGCCGCATCACCGGCAGCGGCGCGGTCGACGGCACGGGCGAACCGCTGCCAGTTCGGGAAGTCGGGAGCCTGCCCGGGGCTGATCAGGTCCGGTGCCGCAGCGACCTTGAGGTCGAAGCCGGTGAAAGCCGCCCGCTCGCCGCGCACCGGGATCGGCGAGCGGTCGGCCGCGGCGACCAGATCGCGCCAGACCGCACCGGCGTCCCGCCCGCGCAACGCGCAATCGGTGCTCGTCGCGCACCAGGTGGTGAACTCGGCGAACTGGGACTCGATCACCCGGTCCTTGTTCCGGATCGCCGTCTCCACACCGTCGATGTGGCTGGAGGTTCCGTCCAGGTACATCGCCCGGACGCGGTCGGGGTACAACCGCGCGTAGGAGACCGCGGTCGTCCCTCCGTACGACGTCGCGATGAAGCTCAGCTGTTCCTCGCCCAGCGCCTTCCGAGCCGCCTCCGCATCGCGCGCCACGGAGGCCGCGTCGAGGTTGTCGAAGAACTCGGGATCCGCGCTGCGACAGCGCTCGACGGCAGCCCAGTTCCGCTCGCCCAGCTCCTCGAACTCCGCGGGGTTCTCGGGCACGGTCAACCACGGCCCGCCGGCGAGGCAGTCGAACGGGATCACGCCGAGATCCGTGGTGTTGCGCGGCGCGAAGCTGACCACGTCGAAGCGCTCCCGCAGGTCGGCGAAGTTGCCCGCCGACTTCTCGAGGTCATCGATGCCCGACCCGCCCGGCCCGCCGGGAAGCGCGAACGCAGTGCCGATCCGGCGGTGCGTGCCGGTGGCCGGAAGCCGGGCCAGGTCGATGGAGATCTTGCGGCCGTCCGGCTTCGACCAGTCCACCGGCACCTCGATGGCGGAGCACTCCAGCTCGCCGCCGCACGGTTGCCACTTCAGCGTGATCGCCGCCGCACCGGGCGGAACGGCCACCACCGCGGCCAGCAGCGCGGTCACCAAGCCACCGATCGCCAAGGGTCGGCGTCGGCGACGGCCGATCACCACCGCCGCGCCGGTCAGCGCGGCCACCGGGTAGGCGATCAGCAGCGCCAGCGCCGCCCACGGGGCGAGGATGCCCGGTGCTTCGCCGCCGACGATCTGGTCCGGCAGGTTCTGGATCATCAGCGAGCCGATCCGGGAGCGCCACGGATCGGCGACCACCTGCGCGCCCATCGGCAGCACGAACAGCAGCACGATCAGCGTGACCAGAGTCGCAGCGGTGGAGCGGATCACCGCGCCCAGCCCGAGCCCGATCACCGCCACGACCGGCATCACCGCACCGGCCACCAGCAGCCCTGGCAGGACACCGGGATCGGCGAGGGACGCGCCCAGCGTCCGGCCGTCGAGGAGCACCAGCCCAGCCCGGTCGCCCAGCACGGCCATCGCGGCGAAGTGCATGCCGAACACCAGCACCTGGCCGGCCACCAGCGAGATCACCGCGAGCGGCGGAACCTTGGCGAACAGGAACAACTGCCGGCTGGGCACGGACACCAGGCTCGTGCGGATGAGCCCGGTGGCGTGCTCCGAGGTGATCGACAGCGCGCCGAGCGCACCCATCACGAAACAGGCGACCGGAAATCCGGTGCCGAGCCCGGCGCCGATGCTGCTGAACCGCAGCTGCTCCTGCGCCGACTGACCGTCCAAGCCCTTGGCCATCACGAAGGCGATCCCGGCGCACAGCAGCACGGACAGCGCCGAAGCCGCCAGCAACTGCGAATTCGACCGCAAGGAGCGGAACTTGAGCCATTCGGCGGCGATCGCATCACGCATCAGGCGGCCCTCCCCGCGCTGAACTCGACGCTTCCGCCGGTCAGCTCCATGAAGGCGTCCTCCAGCGAAGCGGTGCGCGGCGTCAGCTCGCTCAGCGCGATCCCGTTCGCCAGAGCGAGCTCGCCGATCCGCCCGGCGTCCAAGCCGCGCACCGCCAGCCCGCCGTCCTCAGCGCGCACGTCGGCGCCGCCGGCGCGCAACACCGCTTCGAGCCTCCGCTGATCCGCTGCTTTGACCAGCACGCCGCGCTCGAAGCGCTTCAGGACCTCGTCGGTGGTGGCGTCGGCGACGAGCCTGCCGCGACCGATGACCACCACGCGATCCGCGGTCAGCGCCATCTCCGCCATCACGTGGCTGGACACCAGCACAGCGCGCCCTTCGGCGGCCATGCCGCGGAACAGCTCGCGGATCCAGCGGATGCCCTCCGGGTCGAGCCCGTTGATCGGCTCGTCGAACATCAGCACCCCGGGATCGCCGAGCAGCGCGGCGGCGATCCCGAGGCGCTGGCGCATTCCCAGCGAGAACCCGGCGATCCGCCGGTCGGCGACGTCGGTCAGTCCCACCTCCGCCAGCACCTCGCCCACCCGACGGGCGTGGATCCCGTTGCTGCGGGCGATGCACCGCAGGTGCGCGGCGGCGCGGCGTCCACCGTGGACGTCTCCGGCGTCGAGCAGCGCGCCGACTTCGCGCATGGGCGCCTTCAGCGAGCTGTACGGGCGGCCGCCCACCAGCGCGGTGCCGGCGTCGGGTTCCTCCAGCCCCAGCACCATCCGCATCGTGGTCGACTTGCCCGCACCGTTGGGGCCGAGGAAACCGGTCACGACGCCCGGTTCCACCGCGAATGACACGTCGTCCACCGCGGTCGCGCCGCCGTAGCGCTTCGTCAGTCCGGCTATTTCGATCATGCGTCCAGGCTCGGGCGACGGCTCTCCCCGGACCATCCGCCTGAGCCCCGCCTCGGGGTGGAATTCTGCGCCGCCCGGGGTAGGCCTGGACCTACCGCGCTCGCCGCACCGGCCCGGCAGACTGCTCGTGTGCGCTGGTTGCTCCGACACCCCACCGGTCTGCTCCTGAACGCGGCCACCGGGCTGCTCGCGTGGCCGCTGCTCGTCGTGCTGGCCGGTCGTGCGGTGCTGAAGCTGGGCCTCGACCGGCCGCGCGTCTTCCGCGAGCTGACCGCGTTCCAGCGCACATGGGCAGGTCGGGTGCTGGGACGCGAGATCGGCGCGTCGGATCGGCGCGACCGCGAACTGACCTGGCTGGCGGTGCACGCCGTCGTCGGACCCGCCTGCCTGATCGTTCCGGCGGGGCTGCCCTACTTCGCCAACTCGGTCCTCCACCTGCGCGTGGTGGAGCCCACCCGGCTGGTGACGATCACCCTGTCCGCTGCCATCGTGGCCTTGATCGCGATCGGAGCGGCTTCCATCCCGCTGCTGAACGGAATGCAAGCCCGCCTGGCCGAACGCCTGCTGCAGCCGGCTTCTTCGCTGCGAGCACGGGTCACGGAGCTCGCCCGGTCCCGCGCGGCCGCCGTCGACGCCCAGGCCACCGAGCTGCGCCGGATCGAACGCGACCTGCACGACGGCGCGCAGGCCCGGCTGATCGCCGTCCGGATGAGCCTGGGCCTGGCCAAGAACTCCACCGATCCCGACCAGGTGCGCGAACTGCTGCAGGAAGCGTGGGACTCGGCAGGGCTGGCGCTGCAGGACCTCCGCGCACTGGTGCGCGGCATCCACCCACCGGTGCTCTCCGACCGCGGACTGCCCGGCGCGATCCAAGCCGCCGCCCTGCTCTGCCCGGTGCCGGTCGACGTGGACGTGGAGCTGCCCGCCCGCCCGGAAGCACCGGTGGAATCGGCGATGTACTTCGCCGCCGCCGAAGCGCTCACCAACATCGCCAAGCACAGCGACGCGAGCCGCGCCTGGATCAGGCTGCGCCACTCGTCGGGCGTGCTGCGGCTGCGGGTGGGCGATGATGGACGCGGCGGAGCCGATCCGGCCGCCGGCACCGGCCTCGCCGGAATGCGGCGCCGGCTGTCCGCCTTCGACGGAACCCTCGCGGTGCGCAGCCCGGCGGGCGGTCCGACCGAACTCACCATGGAGCTGCCGTGCGCGTTGTCATCGCCGAAGATCTCGCACTCCTGAGAGACGGCCTGATCAGGCTGCTCACAGCGCACGGCTTCGACGTCGTCGAGGCCGTCGGCAACGGCCCGATGCTGCGCGAGGCCCTGCTCCGCCACCTCCCCGACGTGGCCGTGGTGGACGTCCGCCTGCCGCCCACGCTGGCCGACGAGGGCTTGCGCGTCGCGCTGGAGGTCCGCGAGCAGCACCCGGGGCTGCCGGTGCTGATCCTCTCCGAGTACGTGGACCAGCTCTACGCCCGCGAGCTGCTGTCCGACCGCGCCGGAGCGGTCGGCTACCTGCTCAAGGACCGGGTCGGCGAGGTCGACCAGTTCGTCGAATCGGTGCGTCGCGTGGCGGCGGGCGGAACGGCGATGGACACCGAGGTGATCAACCAGCTGCTGACCCGCCAGCAACGCCACGAACCGCTGGCCGCCCTGACCCCGAAGGAGCGCCAGGTCCTCGCCCTGATGGCCGAAGGCCTCTCCAACGCCGCAATAGCAACCCGCATGTCGGTGACGGACAAAGCGATCGGCAAGCACACCAACAACATCTTCACCAAGCTCGCCCTACCCCCGTCAGAGGACCAGAACCGCAGGGTGATGGCAGTCCTCACCTACCTGGAAGCAGAACCAGTCCTGCGCCCCAAACCCTGACCACCGGCCCCCACCCCCGGAACCAAAGAACGCAATTTCAATTGAAGTTGCACACGTCGTCGGCGTGTCGGGTGCCCAACACGCCGACGGCACCGCAACTTCAATTGAAATCAGACGTCCAATTTCCATTGAAATTGCGTCCGTCCACGGCTCGACGCGAGTCGGGAAGCGGTCAGGGGCGGGTGCGGACGGCCCGGGTTTGGGTGGCTCGGGCCTCGAGGTCTTCGTCCGGGGGGTAGTCGACCGCCGTGAGGGTCAGGCCGTGGGCCGGGGCCACCGCTGTGGTCCGGGTTTCCGAGCCGAGGACCTCGGCGGGCCACGGGGTTCTCCGGCGGCCGTCACCGACCATCAGGAGGGTGCCCACCAGGCTTCGGACCATCGAGTGGCAGAAGGCGTCCGCGCTCACCTTCGCGACGATCAGGTGGTCGTCGACGCGCTCCCACTCGAAGCGCTGCAGCTCGCGCACCGTGGTCGCGCCTTCGCGGGGCTTGCAGTACGCCGCGAAGTCGTTGAGGCCCAGCAGTTCCCGGGACGCCGCGTTGAGGGCCGCGACCTCCAGCGGACGGTTCCAGGCGAGGGTGTCGCGGCGGCGCAGCGGGTCGACGCCCCAGGGCGCGTCCGACACCTGGTAGCGGTAGTGGCGGCGCAGCGCCGAGAAGCGGGCGTCGAACGCGGGCGGCACCACGCGAGCGCCCAGCACTCGCACGTCCGCGGGCAGGATGCGGTTCCACCGGTGCACCATCCGCGCCAGGTCCGGAACGCCTTGCGCGTCAACGGGAACCCGGCTGGCACCGGGCTCGTGCGGGACCGCGTCGAGGTGCACGACCTGACCCGAAGCGTGCACGCCGGAGTCCGTGCGGCCGGCCACCACCACCGAGCGCGGCACCGACCGACCCGGCGGCTGCTTCGCCAGCGCGTCCTCCAGCAGTCCCTGCACGGTGCGCTGGCCCGGTTGCTTGGCCCAGCCGCAGAAGTCGGTGCCGTCGTAGGAGACGTCGAGGCGCACGCGAACGAGCCCGCCATCCCCAGCGGGGACGACGGGCTCGTTCACAGCACTGCGTGCCGGAATCAGGACTCGTCCTTCTTCTCGGCAGCGGTGTCCTCGGCCTTGGCCTCGGTCTCGGCGGTCTCCGCCGGGGCCTCGGCAGCCTCGGTGGTCTCGGCCGCGGGGGCCTCCTCCACCTTCGGCTCGTCCTTGGCGAACTTCGTGCCGCGAGCGGCCTCCGCCTCGGTGGTGACCAGCTGCTCGGTCACCAGCGCGATGACGGCCATCTTCGCGTTGTCACCCTTGCGCGGCATCGTCTTGATGATGCGGGTGTAACCGCCGTTGCGGTCCGCGAAGTGCGGGCCGATCTCGGCGAAGAGCTTGTGCACGACGTCCTTGTCGCGGACGGTCTTCAGGACCTCGCGACGGTTGTGCAGGTCACCCTTCTTGGCCTTGGTGATCAGCCGCTCGGCGATCGGCCGCAGCCGCTTCGCCTTCGCCTCGGTGGTGGTGATCCGGCCGTGCTCGAACAGCGCGGTGGCCAGGTTGGCCATGATGAGCCGCTCGTGGGCCGGCGACCCGCCGAAACGCGGACCCTTGGTCGGGGTGGGCATCGGTTGCTCCTCTCAGGGCGCGCCGGAACCCCGGACGCGCAACACAGCTACAGCTGCTCTGTCTCCGCGTAGTCCTGACCGTCGTCGAAGCCGTTGTCCTCGACGGCGCCGACCGAACCGATGGTGGTCTCCTCCTCGGAGGACCAGCCCTCGGCCGGGTACTCGGCAGCCGCGGCGGACGGGTCGAACCCGGGCGGGCTGTCCTTGAGCGCGAGCCCAAGGCCGGCCAGCTTCATCTTGACCTCGTCGATGGACTTCGCACCGAAGTTGCGGATGTCCAGCAGGTCGGCCTCGCTGCGCGAGACCAGCTCGCCGACGGTGTGGATGCCCTCCCGCTTGAGGCAGTTGTAGGAGCGCACCGTCAGGTCGAGGTCCTCGATCGGCATCGCGTAGGCCGCGATCGTGTCCGCCTCGGCGGGCGACGGGCCGATCTCGATGCCCTCGGCATCGACGTTGAGCTCGCGGGCGAGCCCGAACAGCTCGACGAGAGTGCGACCGGCCGACGCCACCGCGTCACGCGGGGTGATGGACGGCTTGCTCTCGACGTCGAGGACCAGCTTGTCGAAGTCCGTGCGCTGCTCGACACGGGTCGCCTCGACCTTGTAGGTCACCTTCAGCACCGGCGAGTAGATCGAGTCCACCGGGATGCGGCCGATCTCGGCGCCGGTCTGCTTGTTCTGCATCGCGGGGACGTAGCCACGACCGCGCTCGACGACGAGCTCGATCTCCAGCTTGCCCTTCGCGTTCAGCGTGGCGATGTGCAGATCGGGGTTGTGCACCGTGACACCCGCCGGCGGCACGATGTCCGCGGCGGTGACCTCACCCGGCCCCTGCTTGCGCAGGTACATGGTCACCGGCTCGTCTTCCTCGGAGCTGACGACCAGCTCCTTGATGTTCAGGATGACGTCGGTGACGTCCTCCTTCACACCCGGAATCGTGGTGAACTCGTGCAGCACACCGTCGATGCGCAGGCTGGTGACCGCCGCCCCCGGGATGGAGGAGAGCAGCGTGCGGCGCAACGAGTTGCCCAGGGTGTAACCGAAGCCCGGCTCCAGCGGCTCGATGACGAACCGGGAACGGGTCTCCGACACCACCTCTTCGGACAGTGTGGGTCGCTGGGAGATGAGCACTTGAGTTTCCTTTCCTCACGGCGCCCGCTATTTGACGCCGATGGAATGGCGTGCCCGCGAAGTGCGGGCCGGTGGCGGATTCCTGCACCGCCACCGCTGGCTGCGAGCCGCCGACGACCGCAGCGGCGGTCGTCGGCGGGACGCGTCACTTCGAGTAGAGCTCGACGATGAGCTGCTCGGTGACCGGGGTGTCGATCTGCGCGCGCTCCGGGCGCTGGTGCACCAGGATCCGCAGGTTCGAGGGCACGACCTGCAGCCAGGCCGGGACCGGACGGTCGCCCAGGGTTTCCTTGGCGATGATGAACGGCGTGGTGCCCATGGACTTCGACTTGACGTCGATGATGTCCCACTTCGAGACCTGGAAGCTGGGGACGTTCACGCGCTTGCCGTTGACCGTGAAGTGGCCGTGGCTGACCAGCTGCCGCGCCATCCGGCGGGTGCGGGCGAGTCCAGCGCGGTACACGACGTTGTCCAGCCGGGACTCCAGCAGCTGCAGGAGGTTGTCACCCGTCTTGCCCGGGCGCCGGTTGGCTTCCTCGTAGTAGTTGCGGAACTGCCGCTCCAGCACGCCGTAGGTGAACCGCGCCTTCTGCTTCTCCTGGAGCTGCAGCAGGTACTCGGTTTCCTTGATGCGCGCGCGCCCGTGCTGCCCCGGCGGGTACGGACGGCGTTCGAACGCCTGGTCACCGCCGACGAGGTCAACCTTCAGACGGCGGGACTTGCGGGTCGCGGGACCGGTGTAACGAGCCATCTTTGTTCCTTACTCCTTTCCCGCGACTCAGACCCGACGACGCTTCGGCGGGCGGCAACCGTTGTGCGGCTGCGGGGTGACGTCCTGGATGGTGCCGACCTCGAGACCGGCCGCCTGCAGCGACCGGATCGCCGTCTCGCGACCCGAGCCCGGGCCCTTGACGAAGACGTCGACCTTCTTCATGCCGTGCTCGGCGGCCTTGCGGGCCGCGTTCTCGGCGGCCATCTGCGCGGCGAACGGGGTGGACTTGCGGGAGCCCTTGAACCCGACGTGGCCCGCGGAGGCCCAGCTGATCACCGCACCGGTGGGGTCGGTGATCGAAACGATCGTGTTGTTGAACGTGCTCTTGATGTGCGCCTGGCCGTGAGCGACGTTCTTCTTTTCCTTGCGCCGCACCTTCTTGACGGCACCAGCGCGCTGCTTGGGTGGCATAGCTTTAGCTGACTCCTAGCGAGGCTTACTTCTTGGCCTTCTTCTTGCCGGCGACCGTCTTCTTCGGGCCCTTGCGGGTGCGGGCGTTGGTCTTGGTCCGCTGCCCGTGCACCGGCAGGTGACGGCGGTGACGCCATCCCTGGTAGCACCCGATCTCGATCTTCCGGCGGATGTCGGCCTGGACCTCGCGGCGGAGGTCGCCCTCAACCCGGTAGTTGTTCTCGATGAAGTCGCGCAGCTGGGTCAGCTGCTCGTCATCGAGGTCGCGCGGCTTGGCGTCGGGCGAAACACCGGTCGCGGAGAGAATCTCCTTCGCGCGGGTCTTGCCGATGCCGAAAATGTAGGTGAGCGCGATCTCCATGCGCTTGTCGCGCGGGAGGTCGACTCCAACGAGCCGTGCCATGCGGCTCCTTCTCCTTTGTCCGTCCAGGTCTGCTCCCACCCCATCCCCGCGCAGCGGGGCCCCGGCCTGGTCCGGGGGTCAGCCGACCCACTCGCGGGTCGACAGGTGGAGGGAGATCCTCGATTGTCGTTGTGCGACTGGTGCGCTCAGCCCTGACGCTGCTTGTGTCGGGCGTTGTCGCAGATCACCAGCACCCGCCCGTGACGGCGGATGACCTGGCACTTGTCGCAGATTCGCTTCACACTCGGCTGGACCTTCACGGTCGTGCTCTCCTGCTCGAACGCGTGTCCGGGATCCCCCGGACACCGTGGAGGTCACTTGTAGCGGTAGACGATGCGCCCACGGGAGAGGTCGTACGGCGAGAGCTCCACCACGACCCGGTCCTCTGGCAGGATGCGGATGTAGTGCTGGCGCATCTTGCCACTGATGTGTGCGAGGACCTTGTGGCCGTTCTCCAACTCGACGCGGAACATCGCGTTGGGGAGTGGCTCGATCACCCGGCCCTCGACCTCAATGGCCCCGTCTTTCTTGCCCATGTCCTCCGCGTTTCGTGACGGTGACGGTTTGCGGACCTAAGTCCCTGCCGCCGATACCGGAGGCCCCGGCACCTGCGACGGACGCACACCCGCCCCCGGTCCGCACACACCGCAGAAGACTCCGTCCCGCACACTTGGGAACGGATACCCAGGCACAACGAACCGGCGCCAGGAGCGCGCCGATAGTCCATCGTACGCGCCGCCGATTCGCCCCTCACATCGGGGCAGCTCAACGCGGCTCCGAACGCGGAGCGTAATCGCGCCGCGACGCTCGCGGCTTGCGGGGGCGCTCCCGGCCTCACTACGTTCGATCAGTCGACGACACCGCGGTCGAGTCCCAGACCCGAGGAGCAGCGTGACACCCCAGCAGGACCGACACGACCCGCGCACCGCACCGTGGCTGGACCGGGCAGCGCAGACCGCCACCCGCAAGCTCGGCGAGTACGGGGCGTTCTTCCGCACCGCGGTGCGCAACCCCAGGATGGTCGGCGCGGCCACCCCGACCTCGGCCGCCGTCGCGGCGACCGTGGCGCAGGTGGTGCCCACCACCGGCTCGCCCGTGGTGGTCGAGCTCGGCCCCGGCACCGGCTCGCTGAGCAACGGCATCCACGAGCGCCTGCCGCACGGAGCGCGGCACATCGGCATCGAGCTCGGCGAGGGCATGGTGGAGCATCTGCGCGAGCACAAGCCGTGGCTGGAGGTCGTGCACGCCGACGCCGGCGACCTGCTCGCGCTGCTGGACAAGCTCGGCATCGCCCAGGTCGACGCGGTGATCAGCAGCATCCCGTGGTCGCTGATGCCCGGCGACGCCCAGGACCACGTCCTGCACCAGGCCGCGGCGGCCCTCTCGCCGCAGGGCGCCTTCACCGCGCTCACCTACCTGCCCGCCGGCCAGACGCCCGGCGGCCGCCGCTTCCGCAACCGCCTGGAGCACGTCTTCGACGAGGTGCTCACCCACACCACCTGGCGCAACGTGCCGCCGATCCTGCACTACATCTGCCGTCGCCCGCTGCGGTGAACGTCGTCCAGGAAGGCTCGTCCCGGAGGTGCGACGCGGGATGACCCCGATGTCCGCGGGTACCCATCGGCGCATGCTCGAAGCACGCGCCGAACGCCGAACACGCACTGCGAGGAACCGACTCCGCTCTGCCATCCCCGGCGACTGGCCGTGCGCGGTTGCACCGCGCGGACCCAGGAGGGGTTAACGTCTCGGCGTTCCACTGGATGGTAGGAGTAGGCGTGAGCAAGCGTAAGAAGCTGCGCGAGTACTGGACGTTCCTGAACAGCGCAGCTCGTCAGCCGGCCACGGTGGGCGCCGTGCTGCCGACCTCGCGGTACGTCGCGGAGGCGGTGGCCGCCGTGGTGCCCAGCTCGGGCGCCCCGACCGTGCTGGAGCTCGGTCCGGGCACCGGCGCGCTCAGCGGGCCGATCCAGCGGAGACTGTCCGAGGGCGCCCGTCACCTGGCCGTCGAGATAGATCCGAAGATGGTCCGGTTCCTCGAGCGCACCAAGCCGTGGCTGGAGGTGATCGAGGGCGATGCCACCCACCTGCGCAAGATCCTCGACGCGGCTGGTGTCGACAAGGTCGACGCGGTGATCAGCAGCATCCCGTGGACGCTCCTGCCGCCGGAGAAGCAGCGCGAGCTCCTGCACGAGGCGGCCTCGGTGATGTCGGCGGACGGCGTGTTCACCACCGTCACCTACCTGACGACGCTGTGGCGCCCGCCCACCAGGGCGTTCCTCGACGCCCTCCACGACACCTTCGACGAGGTCATGCCGCGCACCGCGGTCTGGCGCAACATCCCGCCGGCCCGCGTCTACGCCTGCCGCCGACCGCGCTGATCCGAACGGCGCGACCGACGGCTCCCCGATTCCAACGGCCGGATGACCGGAGCCGCGACGTCCAGCGGACCGCGCCTGGGAGGCGTCGCATGCGCCGAAGGCGCATAACCCGCCCCCGCAACTCGCACCGCCGCGGGTTCTCAGAGGCCGCCTGGCGAGGACAGCCCGTTCGCCGTGTATCGGACATACACAAGAACGGGATCCCGCAGCCAGGCGGCCTCTGAGGTTCCGCTGCTCGCACCGCCACGCAGAACGAGCCTGGAAAACCTGGTTCGGTCAGTTCTCGGGAGCGGTGAGGACCCAGGGGCCGTCGTCGGTGATCGCCACCGTGTGCTCCCAGTGCGCTGCGCGGGAGCGGTCGGCCGTCACCACGGTCCACTCGTCGTCGAGTTCCTCGGTCTCGGCCGTGCCGAGGGTGAGCATCGGCTCCACCGCGATCGCCATCCCGACGCGCAACTTCGGGCCGCGGCCTGGCTTGCCGAGGTTCGGCAGGAACGGCTCCATGTGCATCTGGGTGCCGATGCCGTGCCCGCCGTACTCGGCGATGATCCCGTACTCCCGGCCGTCGGCCTTCGCCGCGGCCCGCGCCGCGGTCTCCACCGCGTGGGAGATGTCGGTCAGCTTGTTGCCCGCCCGGACCTGCTCGATCCCGGCCCACATCGACGCCTCGGTGGCGGCCGACAGCGCGCGGTCGGCCTCCCCGACCTCGCCGATCGCCAGCGTGACCGCGGAGTCGCCGTGCCAGCCGTCCAGGATCGCGCCGCAGTCCACCGAGAGCAGGTCGCCCTCGGACAGGACCTCGTCGCGCGACGGGATCCCGTGCACGACCTTCTCGTTCAGCGAGGCGCAGATCGACGCCGGGAAGCCGTGGTAGCCCTTGAAGGAGGGCACCGCACCCGCATCGCGGATCGTCTGCTCGGCGAGCTCGTCCAGCTCACCGGTGCTCGCCCCGGCCTTGGCCTGCGCGGTCACCGCGGCCAGCGTGCGGGCGACGACGAGTCCCGCCGCGCGCATCGCCTCGATCTCGCCACGAGACTTGAGCTCGATGCCCTTCCCCCGACGCAACAACGCACTCACCTTCACAAAGAGTCTTCGGACCGGCTTCGACCCGGTTCAGCTGCGGTCGCGGAGCGCTTCCAGGGCGCGAGCGGTGATCTCCTCGATCGAGCCCACCGCGTCGATCTTGATGATCCGGTCCTGGTAGTAGTCGAGCAGCGGCTCGGTCTCCGACCGGTAGACCGCCAGCCGACGGCGGATGACGTCCTCGGTGTCGTCCGAGCGGCCGCGCGCCAGCATGCGCTTGACCAGCTCCTCCTCCGGCACGTCGAACTGCAGCACGGCGGTCAGCTCGGTCTCGTCCGCGGCGAGCATGTCGCGCAGCACCTCGGCCTGCGCGGTGTTGCGCGGGTAGCCGTCGAGCAGGAAGCCCTTCGCGGCGTCCTCGTCGCCCAGGCGGTCGCGCACCATCTCGTTGGTGACCTCGTCGGGCACCAGCTCGCCGGCGTCCATGTAGCTCTTGGCCTTCTGGCCGAGCGGGGTCTCGTTGCCGATGTTGGCGCGGAACAGATCTCCGGTGGAGATGTGCGGAACGCCGAGCTGCTCGCTCAGCACCGCGGCCTGGGTGCCCTTGCCCGCACCGGGCGGGCCCACGAGAACCAATCGCACCAAGGGTCTGCCTCCGAATCAATCCGATCGCACGCCAACTCCTGACGAGCGCTGTGCGGCGCCCACCTGCATGCGAGCGACCGCTGCTCCACTCCGCGCACGGGCCGGCACGGCACCGGGCCATGCCGGAAACTGCGGTTTCCGGGCACGACAAAGTCGTGCCCGGACCGCACAGCTTACCGGAGGAATCCCTCGTACTTGCGCTGCGTGAGCTGGCTCTCGATTTGCTTCACGGTGTCCAGACCGACGTTGACCATGATCAGCACCGCGGTGCCGCCGAACGGGAAGTTCTGGTTCTGGCCGCTACCGGTGATGCCGAGGAAGAAGTTCGGCAGGATCGCGATGATGCCCAGGTACAGCGCACCGGGCAGGGTGATCCGGGAGAGCACGAAGTTCAGGTACTCGGCGGTCGGCCGACCCGGGCGGATGCCCGGGATGAAGCCGCCGAACTTCTTCATGTCGTCCGCGCGCTCTTCGGGGTTGAACGTGATCGACACGTAGAAGTACGCGAAGAAGACGATCAGCGCCATGTACAGCAGGATGTGCACCCAGCTGGACGGATCGACGATGTAGGTCTGGATGAAGCGCGCCCACCAGCTGTCCTGGTTGCCGGCCAGCTGACCGATCAGCTGCGGCAGGTACAGCAGCGAGGAACCGAAGATGACCGGGATGACGCCCGCCTGGTTCACCTTCAGCGGCAGGTAGGTGGAGGTGCCGCCGTACATCCGGCGGCCGATCATGCGCTTGGCGTACTGCACCGGGATCCGGCGCTGGGCCTGCTCGATGAAGACCACGGTGCCGATGATCACGACCGCGAAGCAGCAGACCACCGCGAACACCAGGCCGCCGTGCGACTGCAGGATCGCGCCGCCCTCGGCCGGGATGCGGGCCGCGATGGAGACGAAGATCAGCAGCGACATGCCGTTGCCGATGCCGCGCTCGGTGATCAGCTCGCCCATCCACATCAGGACGGCCGCACCGGCGGTCATCACGACCACGATGGTGATCAGGTTCAGCACCGAGTCGTCCGGGATCGGCGAGACCGAGCAGCCCTGGAACAGCTGGCCGCGCACGGCGAGCGCCACCACGCCGGTGCCCTGCAGGATCGCCAGCGCGATCGTCAGGTACCGGGTGTACTGGGTCAGCTTCGCCTGGCCGGACTGGCCTTCCTTCTTCAGCTGCTCGAAGCGCGGGATGACCACCTGCAGCAGCTGGACGATGATGCTCGCGGTGATGTAGGGCATGATGCCCAGCGACAGCACCGAGAGTTGCAGCAGCGCACCACCGCTGAAGAGGTTGAGCAGGGAGTAGACGCTCTGCGAGCCGCTGCCCTCGATCTGCTCGATGCACTGCTGGATGTTCGGGTACGACACCCCCGGCGACGGGATCGTGGCGCCGAGTCGGTAGAGCACCACCATGCCGAGGGTGAACAGGATCTTGCGGCGCAGGTCCGGCGTCGCCAGAGCCGAGCGGAAGGCGCCGAGCACGCGAACCTCCTGTACGCGAGCCGGTCGAAACCGGCCGGGGAAAGATGCGGCAATTTCCGCAGCACCCGTTCATCACGGCACTGCCGGGGCGACTCTAGCAGGCCTGAGCCCTGCCACGTTCGGCGACCGAAGCCTCACACGTGATCACTGCGTCCGCCCACGGCGAACATCGCCGCCGGACACCCCGCGAATGGGGGAAATCCATGTGCCCCAACGGGTTCCGATGCCGCGCGGAAACGCGCGAAGGGCGTCTCTCCCCCGGTCCGCCCGGGAAAAAGACACCCTTCACACATCACCTGTTCGGGAAAAACGGTGAGGGCCGGTCGACTTCTCGCCGACCGGCCCTCATCGTCGTTGCCAGCTCAGCGGTCCAGCTTGGTGGCCGAGCCGCCCGCAGCGGTGATCTTCTCCTGGGCGCTGCCGGTGAACGCGTGCGCGGTCACGTCCAGCTTGATGCCCTCGAGGTCCCCGTCGCCGAGGATCTTCACCAGCTCGTTCTTCTTGACCAGGCCCTTGGCGACCAGCTCGGCGATGCCGACGGTGCCGCCCTCCGGGAACGCCTCGGCCAGCCGCGCCACGTTCACACCCTGGTACTCGGTGCGGAAGCGGTTCTTGAAGCCGCGGAGCTTCGGGAGCCGCATGTGGATCGGCATCTGCCCGCCCTCGAAGCGCGGGGAGACGTTCTTGCGGGCCTTGGTGCCCTTGGTACCGCGGCCGGCGGTCTTGCCCTTGGAACCCTCACCGCGACCGACGCGGATCTTGTCCCGCTTGGCACCCGGGGCCGGACGCAGGTCGTGCAGTTTGATGACCATGTCAGTCGACCTCCTCGACCGTCACCAGGTGACGGACGGCATTGATCATGCCGCGCACGTTCGAGTCATCCGGACGCACGACGGACTGACGGATCTTGCGCAGCCCGAGGGAGCGCATGGTGTCGCGCTGGTTCTGCTTGGTGCCGACCAGACCACGCACCTGGGTGATCTTCAGCTGTGCCATGTCGATCAGACCCCCTGCTGCGCAGCACGGGCACGCAGGATGAACGCCGGAGCGACGTCCTCGAGCGGCAGGCCACGGCGAGCCGCGACCTCCTCCGGCCGCTGCAGCTGCTTCAGCGCGTCGACCGTGGCGTGCACGATGTTGATCGGGTTGTCACTGCCCAGCGACTTGCTCAGCACGTCGTGGATGCCGGCGCACTCCAGCACCGCGCGCACCGGGCCACCGGCGATGACACCGGTACCGGCGCTGGCCGGACGCAGCAGCACGACGCCGGCCGCCTCCTCACCCTGCACCGGGTGCGTGATGGTGCCGCCCAGGCGCGGGACGCGGAAGAAGTTCTTCTTCGCCTCCTCGACGCCCTTGGCGATGGCCGCCGGAACTTCCTTGGCCTTGCCGTAGCCGACACCGACCATGCCGTCACCGTCGCCGACGACGACCAGCGCGGTGAAGCTGAAGCGCCGACCACCCTTGACGACCTTCGCGACGCGGTTGATGGTCACGACGCGTTCGAACTGCGGGGTCTTCTCTTGGGCCGCCCCGCCACGGCCGCCGTCGCGGCGGTCCCGGCGGTCCTTGCCGCCGGACTCCCCGCCCTCACGCCGAGTGCGTCCAGGCATCAGGCGTCCCTTCCGTTCTCGTTCTTACCCACTTGTCAGAACTCCAGTCCGCCGTCACGCGCGGCGTCCGCCAGCGCGGCGACCCGACCGTGGTAGTCGTTGCCGCCGCGGTCGAAGACGACCTTCTCCACGCCGGCTTCCTTGGCCCGGGCTGCGACCAGTTCGCCGACCTTGGTGGCCTTGGCCTTCTTGTCGCCCTCGAGCGCGCGGACGTCGGCCTCCAGGCTGGTCGCCGACGCCAGGGTGTGCCCCTTGGTGTCGTCGATGACCTGGGCAACGATGTGGCGCAGCGACCGGGTCACGACCAGGCGCGGGCGCTCGGCGGTGCCGAGGATCTTCTTGCGGATGCGCGTGTGCCGCTTGGCGCGGGCAAGCCGACGCTTGGTCGAGATGTCCTTGCCCACCGGCTTGCGCTTGGTAGCTGTCGTCTCGCTCATGGTCACTTACCCGTCTTCCCGACCTTGCGGCGGATGTTCTCACCTGCGTAGCGGACACCCTTGCCCTTGTACGGGTCCGGCTTGCGCAGCTTGCGAATCCTGGCCGCGATCTCGCCGACCAGCTGCTTGTCGATGCCCTTGACCGAAATCTTGGTCGGGCCGTCGACCGCGAACTGGATGCCCTGCGGCGGTTCGATCACGATGGGGTGGCTGTAGCCGAGGGAGAACTCGAGGTTCGATCCCTTCAGCAGCACGCGGTAACCGACGCCGTGGATCTCCAGGCCCTTTTCGTAGCCCTGGCTGACCCCGATGACCATGTTGTTCACCAGGGTCCGGGTGAGCCCGTGCAGCGACCGGCTCTCCCGCTCGTCGTTCGGGCGCTTGACCAGAATCGCGCCATCCTCGTCCCGCTCGACGACGATGGGTTCCGCGACCTGGTGCTCAAGCGTGCCCTTGGGGCCCTTCACCGTCACCGACTGGCCGTCGATGGTCACCTCGACGCCGGAGGGGACGGTGATCGGCAGCTTTCCGATGCGCGACATTGCCGCTCCTCCTCCCTTACCAGACGTAGGCGAGGACTTCCCCGCCCACGCCCTTCTTCATGGCCTGCCGGTCGGTCAGCAGACCGCCGGAGGTCGAGATGATGGCGACGCCCAGGCCACCCAGCACCTTGGGCAGGTTGGTGGACTTGGCGTAGACCCGCAGACCGGGCTTGGAGACCCGGCGCAGGCCCGCGATGCTCCGCTCGCGGTTCGGGCCGTACTTGAGCTCGACAACGAGCTGCTTGCAGTTCTCGCCCTCTTCGACGCGAGAACCGGACACGTAGCCCTCGCGCTTGAGGATCTCGGCGATGTTCGCCTTCAGCTTGGAGTGCGGCATCACGACCTCGTCGTGGTATGCCGAGTTTCCGTTGCGCAGACGCGTCAGCATGTCTGCGATCGGATCGGTCATCGTCATGACCTGCTCAACCTTTCTCGTCTGGTTCCGATGGACCCCGACCGGACACCGCCTGCGAGGCGGCGCGTCTGGATCCTGGCCTGGACGAAGTTCTGGGTCTCCGACCGCGGTGGTCGGCCCCTTGTCATTTCGCGTGCAAGCACGGCTCACGCCGCGGAGCGTGGGCATCAGCCCTGGTAACGCCTGCTGAGGGTACCGGTACCCGGCATCCCCGCAGCAGGCGACCCTGAAAGAACCAGGTCGTCGTGTCAAGCGGCGAAGCCGCTTTCCACCACCTGCGCAGCTCGCACCGCCGCGGGTTCTCAGACGCTTTCCTCGCGAGGACAGCCCCTCCGCCGTGTATCGGACATACATCAGGAGGGGCTCCCGCAGTCGAGGAAGCGTCTGAGGTTCCGCTGCCGACACCGCCACGCAAATCGACCCGAAACCTCTTAGTTCACCAGGAAGACTTGCTCACACCGGGCAGCTCGCCGGCGTGCGCCATCTCGCGGAAGCACACGCGGCACAGGCCGAACTTGCGGAACACCGCGCGCGGACGCCCGCAGCGCTGGCAGCGGGTGTAGCCGCGAACGCCGAACTTCGGCTTCTTCGAAGCCTTGATAACCAGCGCCTTCTTGGCCATCGCTCAGTTCTCCTTGAACGGGAAGCCCAGGTGCTTCAGCAGCGCCCGGCCCTCCTCATTGTTGGTGGCCGTGGTAACGACGGTGATGTCCATGCCGCGCGGACGGTCGATGCTGTCCGGGTCGATCTCGTGGAACATCGACTGCTCGTTCAGGCCGAACGTGTAGTTGCCCCGGCCGTCGAACTGCTTCGGCGACAGCCCGCGGAAGTCGCGGATACGCGGCAGCGCGATGGTGACCAGGCGGTCCAGGAACTCCCACATGCGGTCGCCGCGCAGGGTCGCCCGCGCGCCGATCGGCATGCCCTCGCGCAGCTTGAACTGCGCGATGGACTTGCGGGCCCGCCGGATCTCCGGCTTCTGACCGGTGATGATCGTCAGGTCGCGGACCGCGCCCTCGATCAGCTTGCTGTCCCGAGCGGCGTCGCCAACACCCATGTTGACCACGACCTTGACCACGCCCGGCGTCTGCATCACGTTGGAGTAGTTGAACTCCTCGTTCAGCGCCTGGCGGATCTCCTCGCGGTAACGGGTCTTGAGCCGCGGGACGATCTTCTCAGCGGTAGTCATGATCAGATGTCCTTACCGTTACGACGAGAGATGCGAACCTTCTTGCCGTCCTCACCGATGCGGTAGCCGACTCGGGTGGGCTTGCCGTCGGAGTCCACGACCATCACGTTGCTCACGTGGATCGGCGCTTCCTGGGTGACGATGCCGCCGGACTGCGCGCCACGCTCGGTCCGCGAGACCTTGGTGTGCTTCTTGATCCGGTTGACACCCTCGACCAGAACTCGCTGCTCCTGCGGCATGGCCTTGATGACCTTGCCCTTGGCGCCCTTGTCCTTGCCGGAGATGACGACGACCGTGTCGCCCTTCTTGACCTTCATCACAAGACCTCCGGCGCGAGCGAGATGATCTTCATGAACTTCTTGTCGCGCAGTTCGCGGGCCACCGGCCCGAAGATGCGGGTACCGCGGGGCTCGCCGCCCGGCTTCACCAGCACCGCAGCGTTCTCGTCGAACCGGATGTACGAACCGTCCGGACGACGGCGTTCCTTCTTCTGCCGGACGATGACGGCCTTGACCACATCGCCCTTCTTCACGTTGGCACCGGGGATGGCTTCCTTGACGGTCGCCACGATGATGTCCCCGAGGCCCGCGTAGCGGCGACCCGACCCACCGAGGACACGGATCGTGAGGATCTCCTTGGCCCCGGTGTTGTCGGCGACGCGCAGTCGCGACTCCTGCTGGATCACGTCTTTCTCCTGACCCTAAGTACTCGGGCTCGGTTGCCCGAGCACACTCTGGCGCGCCAAATTGCCGACCTGACGCGCGCGGTCAACTTCCGGCACGAAGCCCGGCCGGCCACTGGGTTTCCCCGGCGGCCGACCGGGCCGCGAACCTTCGTCTTACTTGGCCTTCTCCAGGATCTCGACCAGGCGCCAGCGCTTGCTGGCCGACAGCGGCCGAGTCTCCATCAGCAGCACGCGGTCGCCGACACCGGCCGAGTTGGCCTCGTCGTGCGCCTTGACCTTGCTGGTCTGCCGCATGACCTTGCCGTAGAGCGCGTGCTTCTTGCGGTCTTCGAGGGAGACCACGATCGTCTTGTCCATCTTGTCCGAGACGACGTAGCCCTCGCGCACCTTGCGGCGGTTGCGCTCCACGCCCTGTCCTTCTTTCTCGCTCATGCCGCGCCCTCCTCAGCGCCTTCGGGGGAAACCGTCAGGCCCAATTCGCGCTCGCGCATGATCGTGTAGATCCGGGCGATGTCCTGCCGGACCGTGCGCAGCCGCCGGTTGTTGCTCAGCTGACCGGTGGCCATCTGGAAGCGAAGGTTGAACAGCTCCTCCTTCGCCTCCTTCAGCCGCTGGACGAGCTCCTCCTCGTTGAGTTCGCGGAGCTCGGAAGCGGTGACACCCGCTGCCATCAGAAGTCACCACCCTCGCGGGACACGATCTTGCACTTCATCGGGAGCTTGTGCGCCGCACGGGTCAGCGCCTCGACCGCCGTCTTCTCGTTCGGGAAGGTCAGCTCGAACATGATGCGTCCGGGCTTGACGTTGGCGACCCAGGACTCCGGCGAACCCTTACCGGAACCCTGACGGGTTTCGGCGGGCTTCTTGGTCAGCGGGCGGTCCGGGAAGATGTTGATCCACACCTTGCCGCCACGCTTGACGTGCCGGGTGATCGCGATACGGGCCGACTCGATCTGGCGGTTGGTCACGTACCCGTGCTCGATCGCCTGAATGCCGTACTCACCGAAGCTGATCTTCGTGCCACCCTTGGCGAAGCCCTTGCGCTTCGGTGCGTGGCTCTTGCGCCACTTCACCCTGCGTGGGACGAGCACTTCTCAGCCCTCCGTCTTCTCTTCAGCCGCCGGAGCCTGCTGCTGCTCGCCCTCCGCGGCCTTGTCGGCCTTGGCGGACTTGTCAGCCGCGCCGCGGTCCGCACCGGCACCCCGGCGACGACCGCCGCGGTCGGAACGGCCACCGCGCTCACCGCGGTCGCCGCCGCGCGGCGGACGAACCTCGGACTGCTCCTGCTTCTGCTTCAGGCCACCGACCAGCTCGCCCTTGTAGATCCACACCTTGACGCCGATGCGCCCGAAGGTGGTGCGGGCCTCGAAGAAGCCGTAGTCGATGTCCGCGCGCAGCGTGTGCAGCGGAACCCGGCCCTCGCGGTAGAACTCCGAGCGGGACATCTCCGCGCCGCCCAGACGACCGCCGCACTGCACCCGGATGCCCTTGACCTGCGGCGAGCGCATGGCCGACTGGATGGCCTTGCGCATCGCGCGCCGGAAGGACACGCGGTTGGACAGCTGCTCGGCCACGCCCTGCGCGACCAGCTGCGCGTCCGCCTCGGGGTTCTTGACCTCGAGGATGTTGAGCTGGACCTGCTTGCCGGTCAGCTTCTCCAGCGCACCGCGGATGCGGTCCGCCTCAGCACCACGACGGCCGATGACGATGCCCGGCCGAGCGGTGTGGATGTCCACGCGGACCCGCTCGCGGGTGCGCTCGATCTCGACCTTGGAGATCCCAGCGCGCTCCATGCCGCGAGACAGCTGCCGGCGGATCTTGACGTCCTCCGCCACGTACTCCGAGTACTGCTTGTCGGCGTACCAGCGGGACTTCCAGTCCGTGGTGATGCCGAGTCGGAAGCCGTGCGGGTTGATCTTCTGACCCACTACCGGGCACTCCCCTTCTGGCTCTTTCGGGACTTCGCCGCCGCCTTCGGCCGGGACTCGACCTCGACCGTGATGTGGCTGGTCCGCTTGCGGATCCGGTACGCGCGACCCTGCGCACGCGGCTGGAACCGCTTCAGCGTCGGCCCCTCGTCCACGTACGCGTGGCGCACGACCAGCGTCTCCGGGTCGAGGGAGAGGTTGTTCTCCGCGTTGGCGATCGCGCTGGCGAGCACCTTCGACACCGGACCGCTGGCGGTCTGCGGCGCGAACTGGAGCACGGCCAGGGCATCGGCGGCACTCCGGCCCTTGATGAGCTCGACCACGCGGCGCGCCTTCATCGGCGACACGCGGACGAACCGGGCCCGCGCCACTGCGTGCGGGAACTCCGCAGCAGTGGAGTCGGTACGGGCTGTCATCCTGCTACCCCTTGCTCTTACTCGTTCGTGTCACAGACCCGCCTCAGCGGCGGCGCGACTTCCGGTCTTCCTTGACGTGGCCCTTGAAGGTTCGGGTCGGGGCGAACTCGCCCAGCTTGTGCCCGACCATCGCCTCGGTGACGAACACCGGGACGTGCTTGCGGCCATCGTGCACCGCGAAGGTGTGCCCCAGCATGTCCGGAATGATCGTGGACCGGCGGGACCAGGTCTTGATCACGGTCTTCTTGCCCGACTCGTTCAGCGCGTCCACCTTCTTGAGCAGGTGGTCGTCCACGAACGGGCCCTTCTTCAGGCTGCGTGGCATGTTTGCTTACCTCCCTGCTCAGCGCTTCTTGCCGGTACGGCGGCGGCGGACGATGAGCTTGTCACTGGGCTTGCGGCGGCGGGTGCGACCCTCCGGCTTGCCCTTCGGGTTGACCGGGTGGCGACCACCGGAGGTCTTGCCCTCACCACCACCGTGCGGGTGGTCCACCGGGTTCATGACCACACCGCGGACGGTCGGGCGCTTGCCCTTCCACCGCATGCGGCCGGCCTTGCCCCAGTTGATGTTGGCGTGCTCCGAGTTGCCGACCTCGCCAACGGTGGCCCGGCAGCGCGCGTCCACGTTGCGGATCTCGCCCGAAGGCATCCGCAGCTGGGCGTACGGACCGTCCTTGGCCACCAGCTGCACCCGGGCACCGGCCGAGCGAGCGATCTTCGCACCCTGTCCGGGGCGGAGCTCGATCGCGTGGATCACGGTGCCGGTCGGGATGTTGCGCAGCGGCAGGTTGTTGCCCGGCTTGATGTCGGCCCGCGGACCGCTCTCGATCGCGTCGCCCTGCTTGATGTTGTTCGGCGCGATGATGTAGCGCTTCTCGCCATCTGCGTAGTGCAGGAGCGCGATGCGAGCGCTGCGGTTCGGGTCGTACTCGATGTGCGCGACCTTGGCCGGCACACCGTCCTTGTCGTTGCGGCGGAAGTCGATCAGGCGGTAGGCCCGCTTGTGGCCGCCGCCCTTGTGCCGCGTGGTGATCTTGCCCTGAGCGTTGCGGCCCGCCTTGCGGTTCAGCGGCCGCACCAACGACTTCTCCGGCTCCGACCGGGTGATCTCGGCGAAGTCGGACACGCTCGAGCCACGACGTCCCGGCGTCGTCGGCTTGTACTTGCGAATGCCCATGGTTAACGCAACCTCGTCCTAATCAGCCCTCAGGCGGCCGGTCCGCCGAAGATCTCGATCGGCTTGCTCTCCGGCGAGAGCGTGACGATCGCCCGCTTGGTGTTCTTGCGCTTGCCGAAGCCGGTCCGGCTCCGCTTGCGCTTGCCCTCGCGGTTGATCGTGTTGACGCTGGTGACCTTGACGTCGAAGATCTTCTCGACCGCGATCTTGATGGCGGTCTTGTTCGAGCGGGGGTCCACCAGGAAGGTGTACTGGCCCTGCTCGAGCAGCGCGTAGCTCTTCTCCGAGATCACCGGCGCAAGGATGATGTCTCGCGGGTCGGCGCTCACTGCTGTGCCTCCTCTGCGGAAGACGCGGCGGCCTTGACCGACCGGCCCTTGACCGGGCCAGCGACGAAGCGCTCGAACGCGGCCTTGGTGAACACGACGTCGTCGCTGTTCAGCACGTCGTAGGTGTTCAGCTGGCCGGGGTCGATCAGGTGCACGTTCTGCAGGTTCCGCAGGCTCAACCAGGAGTTCTCCTCCTCGTTGCGGTTGAGCACGACCAGAACCTTCTTGGCCTCGGTCCAGGTCCGCAGCGCGGTCTTGGCCGACTTGGTGGACGGCTGCTCGCCGCCGACCACACCGGTCACCACGTGCAGCTGGCCGGCGCGGACCCGGTCGGAGAGGGCACCGCGCAGGGCGGCGACCTTCATCTTCTTCGGGGTCCGCTGGGAGTAGTCACGCGGCTGCGGGCCGTGGACGACGCCGCCACCGGTGAACTGCGGGGCGCGGATCGAGCCCTGGCGGGCGTTGCCGGTGCCCTTCTGGCGGTACGGCTTCTTGCCGCCGCCGGACACCTGACCGCGCGTCTTCGTGGCGTGGGTGCCCTGGCGCGCGGCGGCCAGCTGGGCCACCACGACCTGGTGCATCAGCGCCACGTTGGCCTGCACGTCGAAGATCTCGGCGGGCAGTTCGACGGTGCCGTCGGTCTTACCGTCCGGGGTACGGACATCGAGCGTCAGGCTCATCACGCACCACCCTTCGCAGGACTCTTAACCAGGACCAGTCCGCCCTTGGGGCCGGGGACTGCGCCCTTGATCAGCAGCAGGCCGGTCTCGGCCTCCACCTTGTGGACGGTCAGGTTCTGGGTGGTGACGCGGTCCCGGCCCATGCGACCGGCCATCCGCATGCCCTTGAACACGCGACCGGGGGTGGCGCAGCCACCGATGGAACCGGGCTTGCGGTGCACCGCCTGGGTACCGTGGCTCGCGCCCTGGCTGCGGAAGCCGTGACGCTTGATGGTGCCCGCGAAGCCCTTGCCCTTGCTGGTGCCGACGACGTCGACCACGGCGCCCGACTCGAAGAGGTCGGCGCTGATCTCCTGGCCCAGCTCGTACTCACCGGCATCCGCGGTGCGCAGCTCGACGATGTGGCGGCGCGGGGTGACACCGGCCTTGGTGAAGTGGCCGCCTCGCGGCTTGTTCACCTTGCGCGGGTCGATGGCGCCGAACGCCAGCTGCACGGCCGAGTAGCCGTCCTTCTCAGGGGTCCGGATCTGGGTGACCACGTTCGGCCCGGCCTGCACGACGGTCACCGGGACGACCCGGTTCTTGTCGTCGAAGACCTGGGTCATGCCGAGCTTGGTGCCCAGAATCCCCTTGATCTGCCTGTCAGACATAGGTCTCGTTCTCTCCAGCTACCTCGTCGCCGCTTACTGGATGTTCACGTCGACGCTGGCCGGCAGGTCGATGCGCATCAGCGCGTCAACCGTCTTCGGCGTCGGTTCGAGGATGTCGATGAGCCGCTTGTGCGTCCGCATCTCGAAGTGCTCCCGCGAGTCCTTGTACTTGTGCGGGGAGCGGATGACGCAGTAGACGTTCTTCTCCGTGGGCAGCGGCACCGGCCCAACGACCCGAGCGCCGGTGCGCGTCACGGTCTCGACGATCTTGCGCGCAGACGCGTCGATCGCCTCGTGGTCGTAGGCCTTGAGCCGGATGCGGATCTTCTGTCCCGCCATAGTGGCTTGCCGTTCCTCTAGTCTCGTGCCGCGGTTTGGTCTTGGGTGCGGGTGCACCGCACCCGGTGCCCCACGCGGCCTCAGCCTGGTGTGGTCCCCGATCCGGGAGCCGCCACAGCTCTCAGTCCGCCCCTGTTCAGGTATCTGGTGCCCGGTACACGCGGTCGGGCGTGTCGCCCGGCTACCGCACACCGGTCCCCTCGAACGTCGCCGATGGGGTGGGCCTTGCGGCCCGTACACCTTCTAGCGCCCCGTTCGGTCCGCCTACCGGGAACCGGTGGCATCAGCACCGCCAGAGAGCGGTCCTGAACCGGAACAAGGGCCCGAGGCCCTCGCAGCAAGGCGGCCGGACCTTCGAAGTGCTTCGAATTTCCAGCCGCCCTGAACGAGCAACCCATACAGGATGACACACCCGCTGTGCCAGCCAAAATCGGGGGTGCGTTTAGGCGACCGAGGTCACCCGCAACGCAGAGGACCCGCCTCCGCCGGAGCGGAAGCGGGTCCTCGCCACGTCACTTGTGGATCTTGGTGACGCGACCGGCACCGACGGTGCGGCCACCCTCGCGGATGGCGAAGCGCAGACCCTCGTCCATCGCGATGGGCTGGATCAGCTGCACCGACATCGCGGTGTCGTCGCCCGGCATGACCATCTCGGTGCCCTCGGGGAGGGTCACCACACCGGTCACGTCGGTGGTCCGGAAGTAGAACTGCGGACGGTAGTTGTTGAAGAACGGCGTGTGCCGCCCGCCCTCGTCCTTGGACAGGATGTAGACCTGCGCGTCGAACTCGGTGTGCGGGGTGGTGGTGCCGGGCTTCACGACGACCATGCCGCGCTCGACCTCTTCGCGCTTGATGCCGCGGATCAGCAGACCCACGTTGTCGCCCGCCTGGCCCTGGTCGAGCAGCTTGCGGAACATCTCAACGCCGGTGACGGTGGTCTTCAGCGGCTTCTCCTTGATGCCGACGAGCTCCACCTCCTCGTTGACGTTGATGACGCCGCGCTCGATGCGGCCGGTGACCACGGTGCCGCGGCCGGTGATGGAGAAGACGTCCTCGATCGGCATCAGGAACGGCTTCTCGACCTCGCGCACCGGGTCCGGCACGTTCTCGTCGACCGCGTCCATCAGCTCAACGATCTTGGCGCCCCACTCGGCGTCGCCCTCCAGCGCCTTCAGCGCGGAAACGCGGATCACCGGCACGTCGTCGCCCGGGAACTCCTGGGCGGACAGCAGCTCGCGGACCTCCATCTCGACGAGCTCGAGGATCTCCTCGTCGTCGACCATGTCGGACTTGTTCAGCGCGACCAGGATGTAGGGCACGCCGACCTGGCGGGCCAGCAGCACGTGCTCGCGGGTCTGCGGCATCGGGCCGTCGGTCGCCGCCACCACCAGGATCGCGCCGTCCATCTGCGCGGCACCGGTGATCATGTTCTTCACGTAGTCGGCGTGACCCGGAGCGTCGACGTGAGCGTAGTGACGCTTCTCCGTCTGGTACTCGACGTGCGCGATCTGAATGGTGATACCGCGCTCGCGCTCCTCCGGCGCCTTGTCGATCTCGTCGAACGGCGTGAAGGGGTTCAGGTCCGGGTACTTGTCGTGCAGAACCTTGGTGATGGCTGCGGTGAGCGTGGTCTTGCCGTGGTCAACGTGACCGATGGTCCCGATGTTGACGTGCGGCTTGTCCCTCTCGAACTTCGCCTTCGCCACTGGATTGTCCTCCTGGACTTGTTAACTTTCCGCCGTACGACTTGGTGTGCCAGGCGGAGTCCTGTCGGGTAGGTGACGTGCGGACCGCTGTCCTCGCGGATCACGGTCCGCACGCCGCCGAACTGGAGGGGATTGCTCCCCGGTCGCCTTCGCGAGGCGTCGCCGTTGCCCGGTCCCGCTCAGCGGGCCGGGCAGCGGGTCACTCGCCCGTTGCCTTGGCGATGATCTCCTTAGCCACGTTCGAAGGAACCTCGGCGTAGGAGTCGAACACCATCGAGTAGTTGGCACGACCCTGGGTCTTGGACCGCAGGTCGCCGACATACCCGAACATCTCCGACAGCGGCACGAGGGCCTTGACGACGCGGGTACCGCTGCGCTCCTCCATGGCCTGGATCTGGCCACGGCGGGAGTTCAGGTCGCCGATGACATCGCCCATGTAGTCCTCGGGCGTGGTCACCTCGACCGCCATCATCGGTTCGAGCAGCGCGGGAGACGCCTTGGCGGCGGCTTCCTTGAGCGCCATCGAACCCGCGACCTTGAAGGCCATTTCCGAGGAGTCGACCTCGTGGTACTGGCCGTCGAGCAAGGTCACCTTCACGCCGACCAGCGGGTAGCCGGCCAGCACGCCGTACTGCATCGCGTCCTGCGCACCCTGGTCGACCGACGGGATGTACTCCCGCGGGACCCGACCACCCGTGACCTTGTTCGCGAACTCGTAGGTCGGGGCGTCGGAGGTCTGCTCGATCGGGTCGACGGCGATGATCACGCGCGCGAACTGACCGGAACCACCGGTCTGCTTCTTGTGCGTGTACTCGTGCTTCTCGATCGACTTGCGAATCGTCTCGCGGTAGGCCACCTGCGGCTTACCGATGTTCGCCTCGACCTTGAAGTCGGTCTTCATCCGGTTGACCAGCACCTCGAGGTGGAGCTCGCCCATGCCCTTGATGATGGTCTGACCGGTTTCCTCGTCCAGCTTGACCTGGAACGTGGGGTCTTCCTCGGCGAGCTTCTGGATCGCCGTGGAGAGCTTCTCCTGGTCGGCCTTCGTCTTGGGCTCGATGGCCACCTCGATGACCGGCGCCGGGAAGGTCATCGACTCCAGCACGATCGGGTTCGCCGGGTCGCACAGGGTGTCACCGGTGGTCGTGTCCTTGAGACCGATCACCGCGTAGATGTGACCCGCCTGGATCTCCTCGACCGGGTTCTCCTTGTTGGAGTGCATCTGGAACATCTTCCCGATGCGCTCCTTCTTGCCCTTGGTCGAGTTGATGACCTGGGCACCGGAGGCGGCCTTGCCGGAGTAGACGCGGACGTAGGTCAGCTTGCCGAAGAACGGGTGAACCGCGATCTTCGAGACCAGCGCGGCGAACGGCTCGTCGACGCTCGGCTTGCGCTCCGCCGGGGTCTCGCCGTCCTGCAGGGTGCCCTGCACCGGCGGGACGTCCAGCGGCGACGGCAGGTAGTCCACCACCGCGTCGAGCATGGGCTGCACGCCCTTGTTCTTGAACGCGGTGCCGCACAGGACCGGGAAGGCCTCGCGGCTGTTGGTGAGCTTGCGGATGCCGGCCTTGATCTGCTCCTCGGACAGCTCCTCGCCGCCGAAGTAGGCCTCCATCAGCGACTCGTCGGTCTCCGCGACGGCCTCGATCAGCTTCTCGCGGTACTCGGCGGCCTTGTCGGCGAGGTCGGCCGGGATGTCCTCGACCGCGTAGTCCTCACCCTTCTGGACCTCGCCGCGCCAGGTCAGCGCCTTCATGCGGACCAGGTCGACGACGCCCTGGAAGTCGGACTCGGCGCCGATCGGCAGCTGCAGGACCAGCGGCTTGGCGTTGAGGCGCTCCTCGATCGTCTTGACCGTGAAGTAGAAGTCCGCACCCAGCTTGTCCATCTTGTTGACGAAGCAGATGCGCGGGACCTCGTACTTGTCCGCCTGGCGCCAGACCTGCTCGGACTGCGGCTCGACACCTTCCTTGCCGTCGAACACCGCGACCGCACCGTCCAGCACGCGCAGCGAGCGCTCCACCTCGACGGTGAAGTCGACGTGCCCGGGGGTGTCGATGATGTTGATCTGAGTGTCGCCCCAGAAGGTGGTGGTAGCAGCCGAGGTGATGGTGATACCCCGCTTCTGCTCCTCCTCCATCCAGTCCATCGTCGCGGCGCCGTCGTGCACCTCGCCGATCTTGTACGTGATCCCGGTGTAGAACAGGATCCGCTCGGTCGTGGTGGTCTTGCCCGCATCGATGTGGGCCATGATGCCGATGTTGCGGACCTTGGTCAGGTCAGTCAGCACGTCGCGTGCCACGAGTTTCTTCCCCGTTCCCTACAGCAGGTGCAAGCTGTTGAATCGGTGGGCCAAGGTGGGCAAGAGCCGACCCGACGTCACCAGCGGTAGTGCGCGAAGGCCTTGTTGGACTCCGCCATCTTGTGCGTGTCTTCGCGCTTCTTGACGCTCGCACCGAGACCGTTGCTCGCGTCCAGCAGCTCGTTCATCAGGCGCTCGACCATGGTCTTCTCGCGGCGCGCCCGCGAGTAGCTGACCAGCCAGCGCAGCGCGAGGGTCGTGGAACGACCGGCACGCACCTCGATCGGCACCTGGTAGGTCGCGCCACCGACGCGGCGGCTGCGGACCTCCAGGGTCGGCTTCACGTTGTCCAGGGCGCGCTTGAGCGTGACGACCGGGTCGGTGCCGGTCTTCTCCCGGCAGCCTTCCAGCGCCGCGTAGACGATCCGCTCGGCCAGCGAACGCTTGCCGTCGACCAGGACCTTGTTGACCAGCTGCGTGACCAGCGGCGACCCGTAGACGGGGTCGGCGTGCAGCGGCCGCTTCGGGGCCGGACCCTTGCGGGGCATCAGCTCTTCTCCTTCTTCGCACCGTACTTGCTGCGAGACTGCTTGCGGTTCTTCACACCCTGGGTGTCAGCGGAACCGCGGAGGATCTTGTAGCGCACACCGGGCAGGTCCTTCACACGGCCGCCACGAACGAGCACGATCGAGTGCTCCTGCAGGTTGTGACCCTCACCGGGGATGTAGGCCGTGACCTCGATGCCGCTGCTCAGCTTGACACGGGCGACCTTGCGCAGGGCCGAGTTGGGCTTCTTGGGGGTGGTGGTGTACACGCGGGTGCACACGCCACGCCGCTGCGGGCTCCCCTTGAGCGCCGCGGTCTTGGTCTTCGCGACCTTGTCCTGGCGGCCCTTACGGACCAGCTGCTGGATGGTGGGCATGGACCGGCTTTCTGTCAGCGTTCGCGTCTTCTGGTACTCGACCAAGCGGCCGCTCGTTCGAGCTTCGGCGTGCCCTGGCGTCGAGCACCTGTCAGGCACTGTGTTTCGGGACTCCCCCCGCACCACGAGGTCGGGCGTGTCGCCCGCTCCTCGGCCTTTGCGGCGCTGCTGCGCCCCGATGGGAACGACCCCGGAGGGTTGTCGAGAGGAGTTCCACACATCCTCGGCGCTGGCGCGGTCACCCGGAAAAGGGGACCACGTCATGCACGGGCATGCGGATCGACCCGATGGGTGTCGGGTCCGATAAACAAAGATACCTGCCCCGTTCTCAGAGGGTCAAAACGGGGTCCCCCTTGACCTGCTCGATCACCCGGCGCTGCCACCGCGCCACCTCGGTGCGAGCCCGCGTCTGCGTAGTGGGAGCCACTCTACCCACTCCGCCAAGGCCTTCCCGGCAGGCGAGATGGATCACAGCTCACGGCGCGGGCACCGGCCACAGCCGCACCGCGCGGTCGGTGCTCGCGGTGGCGAGCAGGCGGCCGTCGGCGCTGAACTCGATCAGCCTGATCGCTCCGGTGCGGCCGGTGAGGGTGCTCACCACCCGCCGCTGCCGGACGTCCCAGATCTGCACCTCGCCCTCGCCGGTAGAGGCGGCCAGCGTTGCGTCGTCGGACGGATCGAGCGCCACGTCACCGGCGCCCGCCACGCTGCCCGACGGCAGCAGCGGTCGGTCGGCCCGTCCCCCGTCGGCCCAGATCCGGACGCCGCCGCGCTCGTCGGCGAGCACCAGCGAACCCGCGCGGTCGAAGGCGATCACCTCGGCGCCGCCGATGACCGCGACCGGCGCGCGGCTGGGGACCTCCCACACCCGCACCCCGGATTCGCAGCTGGCGACCAGCAGGCGGGCGTCCGCGCCGAACGCGGGCGAGGAGCACCGCTGGCCCGGCTCGACGGTGGTGATCTCGCGCTGCTCCCGGACGTCCCAGACGCGGACCTGCCCGTCGGCGCCCGTGCTCGCCAGCAGGCGGCCGTCGGAGCTGAACGCCACACCCGTGATGTGCGCCCCGTGGCCGGCCAGCACGCCGACCTGCCGCCGCCCGGCCACGTCGTAGAGCCGCACGACGTCCTCCCAGGTGCCGGTGGCCAGCAGCGAACCGTCCGGGCTGAACTGCACGGCCTGCACCAGGTCCTGGTCCGTGAACTCCGCCACCCGGCGGCCGGAGCGCGCGTCCCACAGCTGGACCTGGCCGCCCTGGTCCGCGCCCCCGGTCCGCCCGCTCGCGGTGGCGACGAGCGCGCCGTCCGGGCTGATCGAGACGTCGCCGACGTCACTGGTGTGCTGCAGCACGACGGGCTGCGGCGGGTCGCCTTCCGGTGCCGCGAACCTGTCCCGCAGCTGCGGCCCGGCGATCGCGGCGGCGGTGCCGATGACCACGACCGCGAGCAGCCCGGCCCAGATCGGCCACCGCGATCGCCGGGCGATCGGCTCCGGGACCTCGTCGGGCGCCGGCCGGTTCGGGTTGTTCGCGATGCGTAGCTCGCCCGGGATCCGGCTGTGGAGCGTGGGTTGCCGGTGACCGGGCCCGCCGCGCAGCCGCTCGAAGACGTACTGGTAGAGCTCGCCGACGCCGACCGCACCGTCCCGGTCGCGGTCCGCGTCACCGGTGCGCAGTCCCTCGATCAGCTGACGGGTGAAAAGCGATGGTGCGATCGCGCCGCCGTCGGTTTCGGCGGAGTGCTGCAGCGCGGTGGAGGCGGTCATCACCGCGTAGCCGCGCGACTCGTCGTCGGCGAAGGCATTGGCCGCGCCGCCGCCCCGCAGCAGCTGCTCCTTGATGTTGGCGTGGCGGTCGGCCGCCCGGACCAGGTAACCGCGCGGGAATGCGCCCGAGAAGCAGCAGTCCAGCCACACCACCACGGCGCGCGACCGGCTGCCGGCCATCCGGTCGTGCAGGAAGGTCACCGGGATCGCGGTGGAGCTCAGGCGGTCCGGCCGGGAGTTGGTCATCGCCAGGTAGAGGCGGCCGTCGTCGTCCTTGACGCCGTGGCCGGAAACGTAGAGCAGCACCAGGTCGTCGGGGCCCGCGTCGGCGTAGAGGTCCTCGACGGCCAGCATCGCGTCCTGGTGCGCCGGATCGCGCAGGAGCTCGACCTGGTACCCGCCGATCGACGGATCGGCCAGCACCCGCCGCAGGCCGGTGACATCGGTCTCCGGCGCCCGCAGCCGGTCGAACCCGGCGTCGGCGTAGGTGCTCGTCGCGATGAGCAACGCCCTGCGCGCCCCGGCCATGCGGCCTCCCGCCGTTCCCGCTCGAGATCGCACAGCAGCGTACTCGGCGGGCACGACGGCGAAACCGGCTTTCCGCCGGAGTTCGCCGGATCAGACGCGGTGCTCACTGTCTTCGAAGCGGCGCAGCCGCTCGGCCAGCCCCGCAACTCGCACCGCCGCGGGTTCTCAGCGGTCGCCTGGCGAGGGCAGCCCGTTCGCCGTGCATCGGACGCTCCCGGAGTCCGGGCCGCCGCTCCGCCACCCGCACCGCGAGTTCGGCGGACCGTCCTTCAGACCTCGACCAGCCAGCCGTCCGCGACGAGGTTCTGGACGTCGTTGGGCAGCACGAAGGCCGTGCCGCCGCCGACCTGGCCGAAGTCCGGCTTGACGACGCCGGAGATCGCCTCGAAGCCGGAGACCACCCGGTAGCGGTGGTAGGCCCCGACCTGCTGCTGCGGCGGCACCGAGCGCTGCGGCAGCGTCGTCCCGGCCACGAACACGGTGTTGCCGGTCGGCTCGCCGAACCGGTCGACCTCGTCGCCCTGCCGCAGGACCACCACGAACTTGTTGTCGTAGGCGTCCAGCGGCGGCTCGCCGGGCATCGGCTCGTACGGGCACTCGAAGTCCTGCAGCGGCTCGTCGGGCTCGCGCAGGAACTCGGTCCGGGTGAGCGACATCGCGCCGATCAGGTGCGCCGCGGCCGCGTAGGCGTCGGGGAAGCGGGAGCGGTTGTGGATCTCGCCGTCGGCCACGCGGAACACCGACCACCAGCCGTCGGCGCCGCGCAGCATGCTCCAGCCGCCCTCCAGCGGCTCCTCGAAGCTGTAGAACCGGGTGCTCATGCCCATCGCGCTGATGAAGCCGCGGGCGATGTCGATCGCCTTGGCCGGGCTCAGCCGCAGCAGGGCCTCCGGGTCACCGCCGAGCACGAGTGCCTTGGCCTCGGCGGCCGCGCGGTCGGCCACCTCCGCGGGCGGCTGGTGGCTGCGGCTGCGGATGTGGTCGAGGAAGTCGCGCGGCGGGGCGATGCCGTGCTCGTCCAGGTAGTAGGCCAGCGCCAGCGGCCACACCCAGGTGCCGTCGGTGTGGAACTGCTTGGGCACCGCGGGCGGGCGCTGCGGATCGACCTCGTCGGGATCGCTGCTGTACGCGCGCAGCAGGATCTCGCCGCCGTGCAGGTAGTGCGCCACCTGTCGTTCCTCGACCGAGGTCAGCGCGGGCCGGTGCGCGAACGGGCGGTTCTCGGCATCGCGGCCGTCGAAGACCTGGACCATCCGGACCGGCTCGGGCTGCTCGGCCTCGCGGTGCCGTCCGTAGTGCTCCCAGGCCGGGTCCAGCAGCCATTTCGGCGCGGTGGCCCGCGGGTAGTAGCGCAGTTCCTCGTAGTGCGCGCGGCCGTCCTCGGGGGCGACGACCCAGGTCGGCTCGTCGTGCCCGGTGCGCAGGTCGGCGCCGTCCTGGTCGAGCTGGAAGCGCGCCGAGGTCCACGCCCCGGTCTCCGGCCGGTAGGCGACGTTCCGGTGCCGCCGCAGCGCGTCGACGACGTCCTGGGTGGGAATCCACCGGTGTTCGGCGTCGGTGGTGACCGCGGCGGTGATCTCGATCCGGGTGCCCAGCGCGGTGCAGTCGACGACCGCGCGCTGCCAGCCGTCCGGCAGCCCGGCGACGACCGCTTCGCGCAGCGCTCGCTCCAGCTCGCGCTGGTGCTCGGCGCGGTCCGGGAAGTCCCCGTAGGACGCCGGCGCCGGGAACTCCGGCCGCACCCGCGCGGGAGCCTCGTGCTGGACGACCAGTACCTCGCCGACCTGGTCGAGCGGGACGGGCCGGTCGCGGCCGTCCAGCACCGCGCCCTGCTCGCTCAGCTCGCGCAGCGGCGAGCACGTCCCGTCGACCAGGACGTGCGCGCCCGCGGTCGCCTCCCCCAGGATCATTCGTCCTCCCCCTCGGACAACTCGTCGTGCATGACTCCGTTGATCCGCCGCGGCGCGGGCTTGGGCGCCGGGAACTCCGGTCCCGGAGCGGCCGCGACCGGCTCGGGCGCGGCGGCCCAGTGCGGCCGGACCGGGTAGCGCTCGTTCCAGTCCTCGCCGGTGGGCGGCTCGATGGCGGCCTGGCCCGGCAGGAACGCGCCGTGCCCGAACTCGGCCACGCAGTCCAGCGCGATCTGCTCGACGACGTCGCGCAGTTCCAGCTCGGCCAGCCAGTCGACCGGCAGCGCGGCGACGCCGTGCAGCGCGCCGACGATGTTCCCGCAGATCGCGCCGGTCGAGTCGCTGTCGCCGTCGTGGTGCACGGCGATCCGCAGCGCCTGCTCGACGTCCTCGGCGACCAGCGCCGCGCACACCGCGATGGCCAGCGCTTCCTCGCCGACCCAGCCGCCGCCGAGGTGCTCGGCGATCTGCTCCGGCGTCGGCACTCCCGCTTCGGCCAGCGCGACGGCGGACTTGAGCGCCGCGCTGGTCTCCTCGTGGTCCTCCCAGGTCTCCAGCACCTGCAGCGCCAGCCACACGCCGTCGTCGAGGCCGCGGCCGAGCAGGGCCTGCTGGACGATCACCGCCAGCGCCCCGGCGGAGTGGTAGCCGGCGGGGTGGCTGTGCGTCACCGCTGCGGTGCGGGCGGCGAGCCGGAACACCTCGGCGGGGTCGGTGGACCACAGCGCGGCAGGCGCGGCGCGCATCACGCCGCCGCAGCCCTTGGAGTCGTTGACGCGCTCGGTGAACGAGCCGGCGGGCTTGCCGTCGCCGAAGCGGGCCAGCGCGCGCCACACGGTCTTGCCCGGCGCGCGGGTCGCGAACAGGCCCGGCACCTCGATCAGCCAGCCGTCGGGCGCCGGGTAGTCGGCGAGGAACGCGCCTGCCGCGGCGTCCCAGTCCACGCCCTGCGTGTGCAGCCAGCGCTGGTAGGCCAGCTGCACCTCGGGGAGCGGATCGTCGCTGCCGAGCACCCGGTTCGCCACGCTGCCGCGGATCAGGCCTTCGGCGGTGAACAGCGTCATCTGGGTGTCGTCGGTGATCGCCCCGCGCACGCCGTAGGCCTCGCGCAGCCCGGACGGGCCGTCGGGGCCGAAGCGCGCGGTGATCGCCTCGGCGTTGATGAACTCCAGGTCGGAGCCGAGCGAATCGCCCAGCGCACCACCGAGGAAGCAGCCCAGCACGCGTTCGGTCAGCGACGGAGCGCTGTCGCCGGGGCCGTCGGCCTTGGCGTGCCCGCCGCGCGCGATCGGCGGCGCCGCGGGCGCGGGCTCGTCTTCGCCGTCCGACGGCTCGGCCTCGTCGGGAGCGCTCGCCGATGCGTCGTCGTCGGCGGGCATCTCGTCCGCCGGTCCGTCATCCGCACCGGCGTCGACCGGTTCGAGGTCGATCGGGGTGCGCGCGGGCGGTTCCAGGTCCACCGGTTCGCGCTCCGCCGCGGGCTGCTGGACTTCCGGAACTTCGCCGTCCGCAACGTCTTCCGCGGCGTCGTCCGCCGGTTCGTCATCGACGAGCTCTGACTCGGCGTCCTCGTCGCGGTCCTCGTCCGGCTCGGAATCCCCTTGTCCGGCAACGACTTCGGGCACCGGGATCCGCGCGATGCGCTCCGCGACCTCGCGATCCGCTTCGGCGTCCTGATCGCGGACGACGACTTCCGGCACCACGATCCGCCCGGAATCGACCTGCTCCGCGCGGTCCGCGTCCTCCGGTTCGGCGGCGTCCTCGGGTTCGGCGGTCTCCGCCGGGTCCTCGTCGACGACCGGCTCCAGGGTGACGGCGTCCGGCATCCGCTCGAAGTCCGCCGACTCGCGGACGATCCGCTCCGCGACCTCCCGGTCGGCGTCCGTTTCCTCGGCGTCCGCATCGACCGGATCAGCGGGCTCCGGCGCGGGATCGGCCTCGACGGGCTGGGACGCGGTCGGCGGCGGGAAGGCCCCGATCTGCGGCGCGGCGGCCGGCGGCTCCAGGTCGTCGACGATGGCGGGGAACACCGCGGTGGTCTCCGCCGGCGCCTCGGGAGAGCGCAGGTTCGGCACCGGGATCGGCCCGGTGCTCGACGGGTCGCCGACCGGGGCCGCTCCGGCCCGGGCGGCCGGGAACGTCGGCGCCCCGATGCCGTCCACGCGCGGGTTCTGCACCGGCAGCCCGGCAGGCGGCGTGTCGACGGCTTCCGCCGAGGTGATCACCGGCATGAGCATGGTCTGCTCGGCGGAGCCCTCGACCGTGTTCGGCGAGCCACCGGTGAGCTGCGGCGGGCCGCCGAGCTGGCGGGCGTTCGGCGAGTAGCGCTGGGCCCACTGCGGCTGCGGTCGCGGCGCGAAGGCCTCGGTGGCGTCGGCGCAGAGGTTCTCGAGGATCTCGCGCAGTTCGAGCTCGTCGAGCCACCGCCCGGGAATCCCGGCGGGCCCGTAGAGCGCACCGGCGAGCTGACCGGCGAGCGCACCGGTGACGGCGCTGTCGCCGGAGTGGTTCACCGCGACGCGCACCGCGTCGGCGAAGGTGCGGGTGCTGCCGACCGCGGCCAGCGCGATGCCCAGCTCACCGGGCTTCTCGCCGAGCTCGAACTCGATCTCCAGCTGTCGCGGGGTGGGGCAGCCGCGCTGGCCGACGAACATCGCGGCGTGCAGCGTCCGGCGGACGTCGGCCGGGCCCCGGCCCGTCCAGTAGGCGACGCCGAGCCGCTTCTGGTCGGAAGCGTTCACCGCGTCCCACAGCGGCACACCGCGGATGAGCTGCGCCAGCACATCGCTGTGCAGGCCGGCCGCACCGACCGAGTTGGGCGCGGAGACGAGCAGGTTCGCGGCAGCCGCGCCCGCCGCGAAGACCTCTTCCGGCACGTTCGACCACGCCATGGTCGGCGCGGCCCAGACCGCGAAGTCGACCAGGCCGTCGGCCTTGAGCGGAGCGTGCAGGCTGCCGTCGGCGCCCAGCGGCGAGCGCTGCGCCGCCGACCCGATCACGTGCAGCCCGGCGCCGCACGGGTTGCGGGTCGAGTACAGCTCGGGCCGCTCCAGCAGCCAGCTGTTGGGAGTGGGCTCGGTGGCCAGGTACGCCGACATCGCGTAGTCCCACGGCACGCCCTGGGTGTGCAGCCAGCGCAGGTAGTTGGCGAGGATGAACTCGGTCGGCAGCCAGCCGCTGCCGTTCGGGTTCGCGGCCTTGGCGCGCAGCAGGGATTCCAGCGTGAACACGGTGAGCTGCGTCAGCTCGGTGCTCGCCCCGCGCCGCCCGAACACGGGCAGGTAGTCGACGACGCCCTGCGGCCCGAACCACTGCTCGATCTCGCTGAGCTTGCTGTCCCGCACACCGGCGCCGAGCGCATCGCCGACGGCCCCGCCGAGCATGGCTCCGCGGAAGCGTTCCGCCCACGACTGCTGCGGCGGTCGAGCGTCGGTCATCGCGATGTCTCCCTCGTGCTCACCAGGCCGGGTAGCGCCTGGTCCAGGCCGGATCGGTCGGCGGGCCCGGGCTGAACTCGGCGAGCGCATCCCCGGCCAACGTCTCGATCACCTCTCGCAGCTCCAGCGAACCGAGCCATTCCGGCGGAACGGCCCGAGCCCCGTGCAGAGCCCCCGCAATGTTGCCGCACACGATCCCCGTGGAGTCCGAGTCCCCCGAGTGGTTCACGGCCAGCAACAGCGCGTCCCGCAGGTTATCCGTCGCCAGCGCGGCGTAGAGCCCGATCGCGAGAGCTTCCTCCCCGACCCACCCCTGCCCGAGCGTGTCCTTGATCACCTCCGGAGCGACCGGCCCCTGCTGCGCGAGCTCAACGGCCCGGTCGAGGACCGCCAACTGCTCCTCGTGCCCCCGCCACCGCAACAGCAGCTCCCGCGCGATCCGCACGGCCTCTTCCAGCTGCACATCCCGGATGAGCTGGTGCACGATCACCGCCAGCACACCGGCGGAGAGGTACCCGCTGGGATGGCTGTGCGTGAGCGCCGCGGTGCCGACGGCGGCGTAGAAGACCTCGGCGGGATCGTGCGACCACACGGCGACAGGAGCGGCCCGCATGACGCCGCCACAGCCCTTGGAGTCGTTGATCCGGTGCTGCGGACTGGCGTGCTGATGCGTCTGCGCGAACTGCGCGAGCGCGGACATGCAGGTGCTACCCGGAGCCCGCGCGGCGAACAGCTGCGGATTGGTGATGAGCCACCCGTCGGGCTGCGGAATCCGCTGCGCGTAAGGCCCACCGGCCTGCGACCAGGGCTGGTTCTGCGTGTGGAACCACCGCTGATAAGCGTGCTGCACCTCGGGAACCGGATCGTTGTCGACGGGCTTGATCCGCCTTGCCACGTGAGCCCGGATGAGCCCTTCGAGCGTGAACAGCATCATCTGCGTGTCATCGGAGATCTGCGCAACGCCGTCCCGAAGCACCGGAGCGGTGAGCCCGGCGTCCCCGTGGTTCCGCCGGATCATGTCGATGTCGTGGAACTCGATGGCGTAACCGAGAGCGTCCCCCACAGCCCCGGCCAGCATCGACCCGATGAACCGCTCCCGAGGATCGAGCGGCGGCGCGGGAGGCTGCGGGGGCGCCTCCGGAACGACGTTCTCCTGGGCTTCTGCGCCCTGATCCGGCTGGGCCTCTTCGGCTGCGATGGCTTCGAAGGCCCGCAGGAGCGCCTTCCCCTGGATGTCGGCCTGGTGCCGAGTGCCGACGTCGATGACCAGGTCGACTTCTTCGAAGGCGCTCTTGAGCTGGGCGACGTCGGCCCTGACCTTCGCCTGGGATTCGGGCAGGTACTTGGGGCTGGTACCGGCCAAGAACGCAGTCTTCCCACCGAGGTTGACGGTCCCGGGAGTTCCGTCTTCGTGCGCGAGGAGCGCGACCTCGGACCTGGCGACCGTCATGAGCATCGACCGGTCGGATACGTACCCGGCGGCCCACATGTGCAGGAGACCTTCCAGCATCGATTCCGGGCGCGGAAAGCCCAAAGTCGTCGGGCTCGGCCGGTAGTCGGAGTTCAGCCGGTACCGCCCCGTGAGCGTGCCGTCCTCATCGACCCAGTAAGCGCCGATCCAGGCGTGCTCCGGAACTTCCTCCCGCGCCGCGTCCCGGTACATCTGGTCCGGCACCGAGAGCCAGCTTCCCGGCTGCTGGGCGGCTGCAGCGCGCATCGCGTCGGTGATCTCCGGAGCGGAGATCTCGATGGCCCGCGATCCGATGATCATCAGGTCCATCTGATCGCCCTGCGTGAAGATCCGCACGTTCCGCTCGGCGAGCAGCGGCAGCAGCCGGTACCCGTTGACCCGGACGGTGCCGGAGACGAAGTCCGCGCCGCCCAAGTCCGGCATGGCGCTCCGGTCGGTGCAAACCCAGATCTGCGCCTTCTCCTGCCCCTCCATCTGGAAGTCCGCCGGATGCGACGACGTCCCCTCCGGCCCGGTGAGCGCCCAGAGATCCGCGATCAGGAACTCCCGGTAGACGTCCTCAACCGCCCCCTGCTCAGCGGCGTACCGCCCGATCGCCTGCTCCAGCGCGGTCGGCTCAACACCCTGCGGTCGGCCCATGTCCCCCTCCATGTCTCCAGATCGCCGGTCCCCCGGCTCATCCTGCGCACTCGCGTCGACGAATCCGTAGCAGCTGCTCTGCCTGCGCTCAAGAAGCGCACGCATGAACAACGTGCCGTCGGAAGGGAACACGTCACACCCTTCCGACCTCGAGCGAATACCTTCGTCTCCGGCTCGAGCACGTCGAGAACCACGCCGGCGTCGCTAGGCGTATTTTCGGCTTGCACGGTGAACGCCGGACCGATGTCATCCACGTCGAGCGGCTCTGCCGAATCCTCAACGACAGCACCAACGCGGTCGACCGCTTGTTCTCGAGACGTGGTGGAGGACTGCAGCTGCGAGCGCAGGTCAGCTTTGCGCGTCGGTCCGAATTCCTGGAACAGACCCGCCGAGAGGAAGTCGATCTCGGATGCAGCGACCAGTTTCCGCCGCCACAACAGCGGAAAGGCGCCCGCGCCGAAGCGCGCGCCAGTGAGCAGGCCGCAGATGAGCGCACTGGCGGCGCTGCTCCGCGCAGTCGATGCGGCGTGCAACTCCCTCCCCCGGACCGGTTTCGAAGTCCGCGGGTCCACCTGCTGCAGCGCCCCTGCGAACTGCCGACTCACCAAGCCGGGTACCGGCGCAACCACGCGCCATCGGTCGGCGGGCCTGGGCTGAACTCAACCAGCACATCGTCGGCCAGCGTCCGCACAACATCACCGAGCACCAGTGCTCCGCTCAAATCGCGAGGAACTGCCTGGACCCCGCATTCGGCACCGATGAGCAAGCCGCTGATAGCACCGACGACCGAACGATGTGCCGTGTAGTTCATCGCCAGCAGCACCGCCTCACGGACGTAATCACTGGCCATCGCGCAATACATCGCCAAACCAAGCGCCTCGGCACCATCGCTGCCGCCACCGTTGAACGCTTCGAGAACGCGTTCCCGCGGTGCAGGTACCCAATCCTCCCTAATCATGTTGAAAGCTCGTCGCATCATCTGCTCGCTCTTCTCATGAGCTGGCCATCCCCTCAACACCCCCACGGCGTTGCGGATGCAGTCGAAGAACGGCACGTCGCGAATCTGCTGGTGCAGAAGCACGGCCAACGTTGCGGCCGGGAGGTGGTCGTCGGGATTCGGGTGCGTCAACGCCGCGATGTTGACAGCAGTGGAAAACACCTCTTCTGGGTCGTTCGACCACACCGCTGCCATCGCCGCTCTCGGGACCGCGTCACTGCCGCCAGGGGCAGTCTCGCCGCCTTCTTGTTGTGGGCGCAAACCAGTTCGAGCGAACGACTCCAAAGCAGCGACGGTCACCGAGTCCTGCTCGCGATCGCCGAACAGGGCCTCGGTGTGGACCAGCCAACCGTCGGGTTCGGGCGATCGCGCGGCGAACGGACCTCCCCACTCCGGCCACCTGCCACGACTTCCCCACGGAACACGCTGCGTGTACAGCCACCGCTGGTAAGCGTGATGGACCTCGGGGACCGGATCAGCATCCACCGGATTCATGCGGCGAGCGGTGTGCGCACGGATCAAGCCCTCCAACGTGAAGGCCAATAGCTGGCTAGTGCCTGAACTGCTAGCCGGACCGCCGCGGAAAGAGTAGTCGACCAGTGCCTGGTCCTTCTCCAGCATGACGCTGGGTCTCCAGCTCCGCTCGAACGCCACCCCAGTGTCGACGGCACGTCCCAGCGCGTCGCCGACCACTGCCGAGAGCAGTGCTCCGCTGAACCGCTCCCCCGGGTCCGGGTCAGGAATACGGAGTTTCCGCTCGGGGTGGCGCCCTTCGATTTCGCGGGACCGCATGTCGAAGTCGATCAACACCTCGGGCGGGCTGTCGATGTCGACGTAGTGCAAGTTGTAGTCGCTGCCTTCTTTCCGGCCCTGTGGCCGAAACTCGGCATGCGCCTCGACACGCGACGACCATTCACGATGCAGCTCGCCGACCTTCGTGCTCCGCCGGTAGCGCTGTTCCTTCGGCCAGCCCTTCGGTGCGACGCGCTCGTCCCTCACAGCCGCTTCCTCCCCTGCCAGCCAATCACTTTGCCCGGCTCCATGAAAACGCGCTTGCCCAGCCACCATTGATCCCGCAAGTCTCCGGAATCCACGCCAGCGGGACGACCGAGATCACTGATCTCCTTCGGGGTCGGAAAGTCTTTCGAACCAAGGTGGAAGCGCGATACGATGTCGTGCGCGACAAACAATTCAGTGCCGAGGAACGAGATTTTACGTTCCAATGATTCCCGCTCCGGCCCGGACTGCAGGGACGCCACCTCCTGGCGCATCTCGTCGATCTCCCGTTCGGTCCTAGCGATCCCGCTTTTCAGCCGCGGCAAGATCCTTTCGACAGCTTCCTGGTGGTTGTCGAACTCATAGCCCTGCCGAGCCCAGGCATAGCTTCCGACATCGATGTTCGCTCGGAGGACGATCGACTCGACTCCGGATTGGCGGTACCAGCTTTCCAACATGCCGTTGAACTCGCCCGCAAATCCATTCCCTCGAGCATCTGCCTTGATCTCAAGCTTCGCGTGATTAGCCACCAGCCCACCAGTTTTCGAATCCAGGAAGAAGTCACGCGTTGCAACGCCGATCTTCTGACCTGAATCATCGAAGATGTCAGCCTTCATGGAGACACGACCCTCGGCCCCGGTGACCTCGTGCACCTCAACTCGCAAACCTGCATACTCGCCATCCACAACACCTTTGACCTTGGCCAAGGCAGCCTGCTCATCGAACGGCACCCCGCCATCAGGAAACAGGTCTCCAATTAGCGGGCGCTCGTCGCGATCCCGCAACGACCGGTCGCCGACGTTTTCGTCACCCAAACTGCCCGTATCGCCGCTTTCCCGGTCGTGCGGACTCGCTTCTTCCGATGACTCAGGGCGCACTGCTTCGTCGGGCCGCTCAGTACGGTTGAACGGATCAACCCCGTGGTCACCGTTCTCGAACGGATCTGGCGCGTCGTCCCAATCTACAGCCGTCCTCCGCCGCCTGGAATTGTGTTGAACAGCTGGAGAACTATCCAGTTCGCGAGAGCGACCTGGATGAACCGGAGCGGGGCTCGGCGACGGCGCATTTCCGTGACCGGTACCGACCGAAGGCTGTTGGCTGGGCCGCTGCTGCCGAGGGCCGCTGACGTCCAAAGGTGGTGTGTTCGCTCGCTGCCCTCCGGGCACCTGGCGCGGGCCTGAGACATCGAGTGGTGGAACGTTGTTCCTGGAGGTTGAAGGTGTACCAGGGTTCGGACCGTCTACGTTCGGGCGTGGGGCTTGTTGTCCTGGGCCGCTCGGGTTTGGACGGGGCCCTGAAACGTCGTACGGCCTCGGTGCCGGTTGGCCGGGCGGTTGTGGTCCCTGCGGACCTCGGGGGCCGTTCGGGAGCGGGCCGACGCCTGGGGTGCGCGGCCCCTGGGAACTCGGGCTGTTGAAGGTCGGGCGGCCGCTCTGCTGGGGCATGCCCTGCAGTTGTTGCTGGCCACGCGGCGGCGGGGTCGGTCCGGACTGCTGAGAGCCGCGTGGGGGCTGAGGCGCCGGAGGGTTCGGTTGCCCGGAGCTCTGTTGGGGCATGCCTCCTTGGTGCTGGGGCTGCGGGTACGGCTGGCCTTGTTGCGGCAGTCCCTGCTGAGGTGCGGGGCCGCCGTACGGCTGCTGACCAGGCTGGGACCCACCGAACGGTGGCTGGCCCTGCTGAGACGCACCGTAGGGCTGCTGACCAGGCTGGGGACCGCTGTACTGCTGTTGGGGGCTGCCGAAGGACGGCTGTCCGGGCTGGGGGCCGTTGTGGGGCTGCGGCCCGCCGAACGACGGTTGGCTCGGCTGCGGCCCGCCGTACGGTGGCTGGCTCGGCTGGAGTGCGCCGTAGGGGTGTGGCGTGTTCTGCGGCGGTGGTGAGAAGGACGAGTACCTCTCGCCCGTGACCGGGTCCATTTCGAAGGTGTCCGGCTTGGGGTTCTTGCCGAACATCTTGCGGACCCAGTCGCCGAAGCCGCGTTGTTCGGCGTTGTGGGCTTGTACTCCGTGGCGGACGAATTCCGGTTCGTGGCCTGGAGGGAAGGGGCTGTCGTGGACCGCTTTCGTGCCGTCCGGGGCGAAGCTGACCCATTGGCCCGGTTCGTCGAGCTTGGGTTGGGGCGTGCCGGAGGCGTCCGCTTCGAACTTCGCTCGCGAGTCGCTCGCGTACATGTTGCCGAAGTTGTCGACCCAGGCGTCCTTGTTGGGCGCCAGGACTTCGACGCCGAGCTCCTTGGAGAGCTGCTGGGCGAAGTTCGGGGAGCCGTCGGGCATGTCCGCACCGGTCTTGCAGGACAGCAGGCGCACCGGTGTGCCCGGGTCGTAGCCCGGGGCGGCCTTGATGATCTCGGCCAGTTCCTTGGCGGAGAGCTGCTGGCCGCGGAACTGCACTCCGTCCGGGCTGCCGTGCACCTCGACCGTGAAGCGCTTCGGGTCCACCGCCGGTTTCGGCATCCGGTCGTAGTAGTCCCGGTCGCCGATCCTCGTCTTCGGATACGGCACCGCCGACAGACCGGAGGGCGTGTTGCGGATGCCGATGTAGCCGTGGGGGTCGTTGGGGTCCCGGAGCTTGCTCTCCAGCTCCGGGGAGACCTTGATCCGCTCGAACTCGCCTGCGCGGCCGATGTCCCACCGGTGCTCGGTCGGATTCGCCGGCGGGCGCTCGGCGGCCATCGACTCCGAAGTGGAGTACTTCTGGGACTCCTGGTCGGGCTTGGGGGTTTCCTGGCCGACGCCGGCGTCCTCGGGCGTCCGCTGCGGCCCGCCCGGACGCCACTCGCCCTCGGCGCCCCGGGCGTTCGAGAACGAGTCGGGGCGCATGTTGGAGTGCTGGCGGTCGACACCCGCGTGGTGCGGCTTGGGGGCGTCCGGGTGCACGCGGACGCCGTCGTGCGGGTGGCGTTGGCGTGGTGCGTTCGGAACGGCGTCCGGACGGTTGTTGCGGGGCGGAACGTCCGGACGCGACGGGCCGTCGGGACGAGGCGCATCGTGGCGCGGCAGGCCGTCGGGGCGTGCATCCGGGCGCGACGGGGCGTCCTGGCGCGCTGGGCTGTCCGGGCGACCTGACGGCGCGTCGGGGCGCGACGTGGCGTTCGGGTGCGTTGACGTGTTCGGGCGAGCCGGGTTGTCGGGATGCCCCTGGCGGGGCTGGGAGTTCGGCGCGTCAGTGCGCGGCGGGCCTCCCGGGTGCGGTGCGTTCGGGCGGGCCGGAGCGTCCGGGTGCCCGGGGCGAGGGCTCGGTGCGTCTGCACGCGGCGGGCCGCTGGGGTGTCCGGGCGCGCCCGGGCGCTGTGGAGCGTCCGGCCGCGGGCCACCTGCGGGCGGAGTGTTCTGCCTGGGCGGGCCGTCCAGGTGCCCGGGGCGAGCGGGAACATCCGCCCGTGCCGGGCCGCCCGGATAGCCGGGCCCGGCGGCCTGCGGCCGCGCACCTGCCGGCGGACCGGCCGGACGCTGTCCGGCCTCGCCTCCCGGTCCACGCCGCTCCGGCGACGCCGTTCCGCGCCCTCCCGGGCCCTCCGGCCCCCGCTGGCGCGGCGCCTCGGGCCTCCCGGCTGCGCCGGGGCTTCCCGGTGTACCGGTCCAACCGGATCCGGAACCGTGGCGCCCGCTGCCTCCGGCGGTCGGCGCACCGCCACCTCCGGGGCCTCCGGCGGCTCCGCCGCCGACCGGCCCGGCACCTGCTCCGCCGGGGGCCGATTGATCCGAGCGGGCGGGTGGTGGCCCGGCAACAGGTGCCGCAGGGCCCATCTCCGGCGCCCTGGACGACGCGTCCACAGTCGCCGACGAGGTGGCGGCCGGTGTGTTCGGGTTGTACCCGGCAGGCCCGCCGGGCGTGCCGAAGCCCGAGGTGGATCCTCCACCCGGAGGCGGTCCGCCGGCGGTGCTCCCGCCCGAGAAGCCCGAACCGCCGCCGACCGGCGCGCTGCCCGGGCTCGCACTGCTGGGAGGCTGGCCGCCCGGATTCGAACCGCCGGGGTTCCCACCGGAGCTCACGTTCTCGGGGTGCGAACCGGTGGTCCCGCCCGAGTGCGAGCTGCCAGGACTCGGCGCGTCCGCAACCGGTCCGCCCGGGTGCGAGCCGCCAGGAGTCCCGCTCGGGTTCGAGCCACCGGGGTTCGACGCTTCGCCAGTCGTACCAACGTGATTCGATCCGCCGGTGGGCGAGCTTCCGGGATTCGGCCCTTCCGGAGCCGTGCCACCGGACCCGCCCGTGTGCGAACCACCGGGGTTCGGCCCACCGCCAGCAGAACCACCGGGCCCGCCAGAGCCGTCCGGCGTCGCCGAACGCGGCGAATCCGGTGTTCCGTGGCCGTTTCCACCACTGTCCACCAAGGACGATGCACGCGGCTGCTCACCGGAACCAGTGGGCGTATCCCCTCGCCCGGGAGCATCGGTTCCAACCCCGTGCGACGAGCCAGGCCCGTCGGTGGACGAGGCCGGACCACCCGTGGGTGAGTCCGGTCCGTCTGGGCTCGGCGAACCCGGGCTCGGATCTGAGGAAGCGGTCCCGTTGCCGGCGGTCCGGGGCCGGTCGCCCGGCCCACCGGTGTCCCCGGAGTCGTCTCCACCACCGCCCGGTGCGTCGGGGCCGCCGAACTTGGCGTTGTGCTTGCCGACGACGTCGGTGCCGAAGACGTCGTCGACCTTCTTCCACGTCTTCTCGGCGAGCTTGTCCGACATCTTGCCCGCGATGTCGACCTTGTCCGCGAGGTTGCTGACCCCGTCGAACGCCTTCTTGCCCATCTTGCCCAGGGCCTTCATCACGTCGCCGAAGACCTCGGCCATCTTGGCCAGCTTCGGTGCGACGTTGCTGATCGTCTTGACCAGCTTCTGGACGATGTCGGCGATCTTGCCCACGGTCTTGGCGATGAACGCGACCGCCTGCGGCACCACCCACGCCAGCGAGACCAGCGGCGGGGCCAGAGCCTCCAGCGCGTAGGTGATCAACCGCGAGATGCAGTCGGCCACCAGGTCGCGGACGAACTCGCGGACGAACGAGACGACCTCGCCCATGATGGTCACGACGGAGCTGATCGTGTTGGCCAGCTCGGCGGCCGCGCCGAGGGCTTCGCCCTTCTCCGCGGCGTGCTTGCGGTAGGCGTCACCCGCCTGCCCCGTCCACTCCGCGGTGTCGGACTTGACCGCGTCGTTGTACTGGGTCGCGGCCGCGGCGACCGCCTGGGAGACGTTCGCCCAGGTCTCCCCGTACGCCTTGACGCCGTCGGGGTCGCCCGCGAACCAGTCCAGCGCCTCCTTGAGGGGTTCGACGTGCTCGATCAGCCAGGACAGGCCGTAGGACAGCAGGGTGCCGATCGGGTCGACGGCCATGCCGACCACTTCCAGCGCCGCGCCGCCGTAGGCCAGCCCGGCCTCTACCCAGCTGGAGCCCTCGTTGAGGCTGCTGATGTCGTTGATCGACTCGGCGATGCCGATGCCGGTGCCCCACCCGGCCTCACCGGTGCCGGCGGTGAAGATCCCGGGGCCGTCCGGGTTCTCCTTCTGCTGCGCGACGAGCGGATTGCTCATCCCCGTCCCGCCTCTCCGCCATTCGCAGTGGTGGTTGCATCCAGCTCATCCCCCGCAAGGCGGCCGGCCGGGGTCGGCGCGGGGCTGCTCATACCTCGATGCTCCCGATGGCGTCGCTGTTGTCGTCGTCGACGGACTGGTAGTCCTCGGCCGCGCCGCGCACGTTGTCCGCGACCTCCTGCATGGCTTCGACCGATTTCTGCAGGGTTTCGATGCCGTACTGCTCGACCGGGTCGATCATCCAGGCGAACGGCCGGCACAGGATCCCGTAGGCGTCGTTGTTCAGCGAGACCTGCTGCGACGCGTCGACCGCCACGTTCAGCTGGTCAACCACACCGTCCACTTTGGACGCATGAGAGCGCAGGTTCTCAATGACGACGTTCATCTCGTCGGGCATCGCAGAAGCTTCCTCGGGTCGGGCTCGGCGGGGTCAGCGCAGGAACGAACCGCTGCCGAAGTCGTCGTCGTCGAAGTCGTCGGCCGGGCGGCGGGGCGGCTGCTGCTCCCGCGGCGGCGCGACAGGCCGCTGCGGCGGCGCCGGGGCCTGCCTGCGCTGCGGCTCCTCGTAGTCGTCCTCCATCGGGACCTGCATCTCGCGCAGGTTGCTGGTGCGCTCCGGCTCGGGCTCGTCCTCGGGCGGCTCCGGGAAGTACTTGCGGGCCTGGCCGAGAACGTGCTGGGCGGCGGTGTCCTCCAGCCCGACGGTGTCGGCGACCGCCTGCTGCATCAGCTCCGGGATCTTCGCCTGCGCGGCCTGCACCATCCGCATGATCTCGGCGCCCAGCTTCGCCATCGGGCGGTTGCTCGCGGCCTCCGACAGCTGCAGGGCCTCCAGCATGCCGCCGGAGCCGACCGTCACCTGGATGGCGCCGTCCTTGGAGGACTCGGTGGCCGAGATCTGCTGGATCTGCTGCTGCATCCGACCGAACTTCTCGGCCTTCTCCGCAGCCCTCTCCTGCCACTCGCGGACCATCCGCTCAGTAGCGCCGATGTCCCTACCGAAATCTTCCGGCACGCCGCTCCCCCACAACGCTCAACCTCACGCCGCATCACGGCTCAAGATCTGCCGCAGCTGGGCACAGTACCAACGGCGGATGAGGCGCGGGCCCGGATTCGATGACCAAGCGTGTATCAATGATCACGCCGGGACATTTCAGGCATCGCCACCCGTCCGCCGCGGTAGCTGCGGGTACTAGGGTCGGGAGGCGTGACGGTTGGATGGTCCCCTGCTGATCTGGGCTTGGCTCGGGGACGGCCGGACAGCCGCGGGTTGGCCGAGGCGCTGCGCACCGCGATCCGCGACGGGCTGCTCCCCGCGGGTTCCCGGGTGCCGTCGACACGGGTGCTCGCGCAGGAGCTCGGCGTCGCGCGCGGCACCGTGACCCGGGCCTACGACCAGCTGATCGCCGAGGGCTTCCTGCTGTCCCGGCAGGGCGCTCCGACCACGGTGGCCGAGCGGCTCGCCGAGCCCGACCCGGTCGATCCCCCGCCGGACCCGGCGCCGGCCGCCGCGCGCTGGGACTTCCGCCCCGGGCGGCCGGACCTCAGCGCCTTCCCGCGCCGGGACTGGCTGGCCGCGAGCCGGCGGGCCATGCGGGACATCCCCGCCGACGACCTCGACTACGGCGATCCGCAGGGGCACCCGCTGCTGCGCGAAGCGCTCGCCGACTACCTCGCGCGGGTTCGCGCGGTGGCCACCGCGCCGGAGCGGATCATCGTCTGCAACGGCTACACGCAGGCGTTGTCACTGCTCAGCAAGGCCCTTCACGACCAGGGCGTGGGCTCGATCGACTTCGAGGACCCGTCCGCGCCGCAGCTGCGGACCATCCCCGCCAGCCTCGGCATGGCCGTGCGCGGCGTGCCCGTCGACGATGACGGCATCGACGTCGCGCAGGTGCGCAGCGGGGCCGTGGTGGTCACCCCGGCGCACCAGTTCCCGCTCGGCGTCGCGCTGAGCTCCGCGCGGCGGATGGCGCTGGTGCAGCGGGCCAAGGACGAGGACCTGCTGGTCGTCGAGGACGACTACGACGGCGAGTTCCGGTTCGACCGGCAGCCCATCGGCTCGTTGCAGGGCATGGCGCCGAACCACGTCGCCTACGCGGGAACGGCCAGCAAGACGCTCGCCCCGGCGCTGCGGCTGGCGTGGCTGGCGCTGCCTCCGCAGCTGGTCGGCCCGGTCCGCCGGTTGAAGATCCACAGCGGCCTGCACGCGCCGCTGTTCGAACAGCTGGCCATGGCGGAGCTGATCCGCTCGGGCGCATACGATCAGCACGTCCGCCGATCGCGCGCGGCGTACCGGAAGCGGCTGGAGCTGCTCACCGCCGCGCTGGACGACCTGCGCGCGAACCACCGGCCGCACCCGGCCGGGATCTCGGCCGGACTGCACGTCACCTTGCAGCTCGACCCGGAGGGACCGACGGAGCGAGAAGTCCTGACCCGGGCGCGGGAGCACTCGGTGGAACTTGAGGCACTCGGGCCGCACTGGGTGCGCGCGGGAGACCACCCACCCGGCGTGGTGGTCGGTTACGCCGCTCCGGCGGAGCACGCCTTCCGCCCCGCGCTGCAAGCACTGGTCGCCGTCCTGCAGCGGTGACCCGATCGGGCGGACGCCCGGTATGTCCACAGCACACCAGGGGAACACCTGTTCTATTCTGGTCTTCCCCGCAGCGAGACACAGGAGACACAGTTGACCGAGGAACAGTCGAGCACCGAGAACGCCGCGACCCAGCCCGAGTCGGCGCCGTCCCCGGTCGAGCCGACCGCGGACGCCCCGGCCCCGACCCCGGCCCCGGCCACGCCGCAGCCGGAGGCGGCACCGGCCGAGGAGGCCCCCAAGAAGCCGCGGGCCCGCAAGCAGAGCACCGCGAAGAAGACCCGCACCGTCGAGCTCACGCTGACGGTCACCGGCACCGCCGACGGTGAGTGGCAGGCCGACCTGATGCACGCCGGCAAGCGCGTCGTGCAGAGCCTGCCGGTCGCCGCCGCCGCGGTGTCCAAGGCCGCCGCCGAGCTGCACCAGGACATCTCGGACACCATCGAGGGCGTGATCAACCAGGCCCGCCAGCAGCACGAGGCCAAGCTCGCCGAGCTGGAGGCCGAGGTCGAGCGGGTCCGCAAGGCCCTCGCCGAGCTCGAGAGCTGATCAGCTGACAGCCGGGTGCGCCGTGTCGGCCCCTCGACGACACGGCGCACCCGCGCCGCAGCCTGCCTCGGCCGGCCGGAACCGACCGCCGCCACCGTAACCCGCAGCAGAGCGCGATCGACAACCCGAAGCGCCCCACGACCCCGACGTCCTGCGAAAACTCGCTCCGAGCGCGACCGCCCGATCACCACGGGTAGCGGCGCCGCCGAATCTCGCGGCCGCCTTCCGCCGGACCGCCTCCCCGCCCCAGGAATCGCCCTTCGCGGCCACCGCCGGCGTCCGAACGTGCGAAATGAGTCAATTTTCATCTTTCTGCCCGAAACGGACCACGCGCCGAAGGCAGATGCACCAGGATTGCCGCGAAAGCCGCAAAGGAGACATTGGAGGCGTAGATGGTCGCGGATCTGGACGGTCTGCAACGCAAGCTGGAGGCGTTGAAGGAAGCCGGACGCCGGGCCGAGGAGCAGCTGGGCGACTTCGGCCGGATGCAGGAGCGGATCAGCGAACTGCAGGTCAGCAGCACCGCCCCCGACCGCTCGGTCACCGTGATCGCGAACGCGGGCGGCGTGCTCGACATCCAGTTCACCCAGGACGCGATGCGCAAGTCGCCCGGCGAGCTGTCCAGCGCCGTCATGAGCACGCTCCGGCAGGCGGTCGCCGAAGCGGCCCGCCGCCAGGCCGACATCGTGCAGGAGTACGTGCCGGACAGCGACGTCCGCGAGCAGGTGCTCCGCACCCAGGAGCAGCTGTTCAACCGCGACGCGGACCGGCCGCGGTCCGCGGCACCGGTCGATGACGAGGACTACCCGGACTCGTTCCTCGACGGCGGGCGGTGACCGGTGCCCGGATACAGAGCACGACCGGACGCGATCACCAGCTGCGGCGACAACGTCGGCGCGCTGTCCGGCGACGCGAAGTCCATCAAGGACAAGGCGACCGCGGCGGAGGTTCCGCAGATCTCCTGGGGCCTGCTCGGCAGCGCCACCACCTACAGCGCTTACACCGAGCTCCTGAGCAAGTTCCAGCAGCACCTCGACGAGATGGCCGAGGGCCTGACCCGAGCGGGCGAGGACATCAGCGCGTGCGGCCGGGACTACCGGAACACCGACCGCGAACTGGCCGAGAGCCTGAACCGGATCAGCGTCGACGCCGGGGGTGACCGCTGATGCCCACCAACCTCGAAGCCGCGATGGACAACAGCGCGATCAACATGTCGGCCGGGCCGGTCGACTTCTCGGCGTTCGGCAAGCTGCCCTTCGTCAAGGACCTCATCGGCCCCGGTGACGATGCCGGGCAGGGCGAGGTCGAAGCGGTGCGGGTCGACGTGGCGAGCTTCCTCGGCAGCGCCACCAGCTTCGCGCTGGACCCGATGAGCTTCCTCATCGGCACCGGCGTCGAGTTCGTCATCGACTTCGTGGCGCCGGTGCGGGATGCGATCCAGCTGGTCACCGGCGACAGCGAAGCGCTCGCCGCCGGTGCGGAGGCCTTCAGCGGGATCAAGGGCGAACTCGACGCCCTGGCCACCGCGCTGACCGAGACGCTGGACGGCGAACTGGCCGGCTGGGACGGCGAAGCCGCCGACGCGCTGCGCACCAAGATGGCCGACTTCATCGAAGGCGTGCAGGCCACCGGCGGTCAGGCCAACAACATCTCGCAGCTGCTGCAGATGAGCGGCACCATGATGGAAGCGGCCGAAGGCGTCATCAAGGGCATCCTCGCCGACTTCCTGACCTGGGCGATCACCACCTGGATCACGGCGACGGCTTCGGCGGGCCCGACCCTCGGCGGTTCCATCGCCGCCGCCACGGCGGTGACCACCGCGCAGGCGGGCATCACCTGCGCCAGGGCCGCGCAGCAGATCCAGCGGATCACCCGGATCATCGGCCAGATCATGAACGCCATCACGGCGATCAAGGCGATCCTGGACACGATCCGCATCATCGAGAGCGTCAACCAGATCACCGACCCCGGGTCCGGCGGTGACGGCGGCGAGAGCGTCGCCGATGACGGCAGCCGAGCACTGGGCCAGCAGACGAAGGACACCGCCACCGAGCGCAAGCTCGTCGACCAGTTCGGCAAGGGCATGAAGGAGCAGGCCGAGGCTCGCGGGTACACCGTCGACGGCGACGACAACATCTGGACGACGGGCGAGGACGGCACCCAGACGTTCGTCAACAGCCAGGGCCACACGGACATCACCCGGGAGACTCCCGAAGCGGCCCCGCCGAAGTACACGATGAAGGACCTGGGCATGTCCGCGTTCAACCGGACCGCAGCAGGTCTCGGCTCGGCCGCCGACCAGTTGGAGAAGCAGGCCGAGGAGGGCGGCTTCAGCGACGTCCCGGCGGACGAGACGATCAGCGGGAACCTGAACTGGTGACCCGCTGCGCGGCGCCTTCCTGCGGTGGAAGGCGCCGCGCGGGTCAACCGGCGGGAATCCGGAGCTGCGCCAACGGAACGTGCTGCTGGTCGGCCTTCGCGCCCGCCGGATCCCGGTAGGCCGCAGCCGGAATCCAGCTCGCGATCTCATCGGCGACCGCGAGCAGTTCGTCCACGACCGCGACGTCGACCAACCCGCCGCTGCACCACACCGCGAGCTTGCGCCCCGACAGCCGGAAGAACACCGGTCCGCAGCGGTTGCCCTTCAACCAGGTCGCCCGCTGCGGCGTCAGGATCGCGTGCGCGTACCCGGGATCAGCGTCGAACAGGCAGTAGTCGCCGACGTGGCCGCCCGATTCGGGGAGCGCGACGGCCGGGCCCTCGGTCGGCACCTGGCCGACAGCGCGCCCCTGGAAGGGGCGGTGCGAGCGGTTCCAGAACAACAGGCCTTCGACATCGCCCAGCACCTCCCGCTCGGCCCCCACCAGCAGCTCGGGCACCGGCCCCGGCAGCTCGACGACGACGATGCTGCTCGTCGACCTCCGCTCCACCGTCTTGCTGGGCTGCAGCTGCCGATCGATCCCGGGCGAGTAGTACGACGGCCCGGTGGACACCGAGCGCAGGCGCCGGAAGTCGATCTGCAGGGCCATCGCCGGAGCTCCCCGGTGAACACCGCGCATCAGCACCGGGACGTCCTTGCGGCGGTACTCGTGGAAGGGCTGTCCTCGGAGCTGGTTCAGCACGCTCCGCGGCACGTTCCAGGCAACCTGCCAACCGCGCTGCTGCGCCCACCGAGCCAAGGCGCCCTGCACCGGCTGCGGGCTCCACGGCGCACCTTCGCACCAGACCCGCACCGGCCTCGACCGCACGAGCAGCGCGCACAGGAGCAGCAGCACGCCGGTGCCCAACCCCAGCAGGAACGCCGCCGTGACACCACTTCCGGCGGCCATGCTGACGAACGCGGCGAGCAGCACCACGAAGCCGAGGAACACCTCGACGCCGAACAGTGCGCTGCGCGCGCCCTTCTTGCCCAGCCACACCCCGATCAGCAGGCCGGCGCTGACGAGCCCGCCGACAGCGACCAGCAGCGCACGCGTCGCCGTCACCGAGCCGTGCGAACTCGCCCCGGGCCCGAGCACCCAGACCACCGCGAGCACCGCGGCCACGCCGAGCACAGCCGTGATGCCCAGCAACAACGCCGTCGGCGGATGCGCCGGACGCACCATCTCGCCCTGTTGGTTCACCACGGCCAATCCCCATCGACGCGGTCATTACTGCCGCCGCACACCGTAACGGGCAAAAGCCCCGATCGACACCAAAACCACCCACCTCACACCGATGCGCCGAACAGCGTCGGAGGTGACCACTAGTTTCCGATCATGACCGCACTTCCCACTGCGAGCGAACCGACGCTCTACGAGATCGACGACGAATTCCTCGTGCCCGACAGGGGCGACGAGCAGGAGGGGCCCGCGAACGCGGTGCCCGCCGGTGATCCGGACGAGGCGGTGCGCCTCTTCCACGAGTACCGGCGGCGGGTGGCGGAGATACTCGGTTTCGAGGAAGAACTTCCCGAGCCCGCGACCGAAGAGGACCTCGACGCCGCGGAAGAGCGCCTGGGCTTCGCGCTCCCGCCCGACCTCCGCGCGCTCTACGGCGTCGCCGACGGCGACGGCGACGACGTCATCAACTCCGTGTTCGACGGGCACCCGTGGCACCCGCTGGACGAGCTCGGCGACGAGGAGGAGGACTGGCTGCTCGTCCTGGACTGGGAGTACGAGCCGCAGCGCCGCGTGGTCTTCGACTCCGAGCCCTCGAACGCCGTCCGGCGATCGGTGCTGCGACCGGGCTGGATCCCGTTCGCCGACGACACCGGCGGCAACTGGCTCGCCGTGGACATGGACCCGGGCCCCGAGGGGCGCCCGGGGCAGGTCATCGCGATCGGCGTCGACTACTCGGACGGGCCGCTGCACGTCGCCGACTCCGTGACCACGTTGCTGCGCCGCCAGGTGGAGGCGCTGGAACGCGGCGACTACCGCGTGCACGACAAGAGCATCTGGATCGACGCCGACCTGCCGAACGGTCTTGCGGTCGACCGCGAGCGCAGCTGGTACACCGACGCCGCTTCGGTCGGCGCCGAAACGGGGCAGGCGCGCCCCCGGGTGCAGAAGGTCAGGGTGTCCGACGTCGCCGACCTCGCCTTCCTCGCCGCGATCCCCAACGTGCGTTCGCTGTCGCTGTCGGGCGGCGGCCCGCTCGACCTGAGCCCGCTGCGCGACCGCCCGGTCGAGTACCTCGAACTCGAGCTGGGCGCCGCCGACCTCGCCGGGCTGGCCGGTCATCCGGAACTCCGCTCGCTGTCGGTGTCGGCCGCGCAGCCGGTCGACCTGGCCCCGCTGCGCGCAGTCCCCCGCCTCTGGGCGCTGGACATCGCGGACGCCTCCATCGCGGACCTCACCGCGGTGACCGAGCTCGAAGGCCTGCGCTTCCTGGAACTGACCCGCGAGCAGTGGCTGGAGCTGCGCGACGACCTGCCGCCCCTGGCGGTCGTCGGCATCCACCCCCACCGCCCCGAACGGGAATGGCCCCTGGGCACCCGCTGGAACGCGGAATCGGGAGAACCTCCGCGCTAGCGGCATCTCCGGATGCTTCCCGCCACGCCCGCCACCGCGACGTGACGGCACGGTGCGCGACCGCTCAGCGGGGCGCTGTGGTCTTGAGGAAGTTCTGGATGTGGTCGGCCGCCGCCGGGGCTCCTCCTGCATCGCCGAGGGTGGCGCCCAGTCGTCGGGCTGCGGCTCGGTGCGTCGCGTCCGTCAGGGCTCGGCGGACCGCTGCGCGCAGTTCTTCCGGTGGGACCGGGCGGTCGGAGAGGCTCTGGCGGAGGACGGTGGCCGCTCCTCGGTCGGCGATGGCCTTGCCGATGAGGAGTTGTTCCGCCTGCTGGGGGACGACGACGAGCGGGACTCCGCACGCGAGTCCTTCCAGGGCGCTGTTCATCCCGCCGTGCGTGACGAAGGCCGCCGTCCTCCGGAGCACCTCCAGCTGCGGCACCGACGGGCGGAGCAGGGTGTTCTCCGGCGGCTCGCCCAGCAGGGCCGGGTCGGAGCGGGTTCCCGTCGCGAGCAGGGCGCGGATCGGCAGGTCGCCCAGCGCCTCGAAGCAGGTGCGGAAGAAGGCTTCGGTGCCGGTGTGGAGCGTGCCCAGCGACACCAGGACCAGCGGGCCGGGGCCGTCCAGGAACCTCGCCAGTTCGGGGTCGAGGCGCTGGCCTGCCGCGGAGATCGTGGGCCCGACGAAGTGGCAGGTCTCGTCGATGCTCGGGCTGGGCGGCTGCATCCACTCCGGGACCGGGAAGATCGTCAGGTCGCCGCGCATCGGCAGGCCGCCCGACGGGTAGGTCTCCTTGCCGAACCGCCGCTGCACCCGCCGCCGCGTCGCGATCGGACCGGTGACGTTCGGGATGACCTCGCGGAGCATGCGGCTCCACTCCCGGAAGGTCATGCCGGGCAGCTCCTTGGTTCCGATCAGGACCGTGGTCATCAGCGAGATCATCGGCAGCCCCAGCTTCGCCGCCGCCATCCGGCCCCAGAGCGCGTTGGAGTCGAACAAGACCGCATCGGGCCGCTCGGCCTCGAACTCGGCGAGCAGGAACGGGACGAACTCCTCGGCGGCCTTCAGCACCTCGCCCGCCACCCGGACCGGGCCGCCGAGCCGGGTGGCCTCCGCGATGGTCGCCGAGCCGAACACGCCGCGCGGGTACTCGCGGAACTCGCAGCCCGCCGCCTCGACCGGTTCCCGGAACTCGCCGCCGGTGTAGTACGTGATCCCGATGCCCCTGCTGGTCAGCTCGCGAACGATCGGCAGGCTCGGGTTGAGGTGGCCGTGAGCCGGCATGCCGGCCAGGGCTATCCGGGGGTTGTCATTCATCGCCGTGCTCTCCTTCGCTCGCGGGGCGGTAGCCGACCTGCTGGAGGACCTCGGCGAAGTAGGCCCTGATCGCCTCTTCCCCGCTGTCGTCCGGGGTGACGCTCACGTAGTGCACCGCGGCACCGGCCAGAACCTGTTGCAGCACAACGGGATCCGCGTGCGGCGGCAGCTGGCCCAGCCGCTGGGCGCGCGCCAGCGCGGCGAGCGCCGCCTCCACGCGGCGTCGGCCGTGCGCTTCGGCGTAGGCGTGCAGCAGCGCCGGGAAGTCGTCCACCGCCGCGTAGAGGCGGCGGAACAGCTTCCGGTCGCGAGGACGGCTCAGCTGCCCGGCCAGGCCCGCGATCATGCTGTCGAGGTCCGGCCACTCCACCGGCTCGGCGTCGCGGTACTCCCACTCCACCGCCCGCACCAGCAGGGCGGTCAGGTCCGGGAACCGCCGGTACACCGCATCCCGGGTCACCCCGGCCCGCTGCGCCACCTGCTTGATGCTGACCTGGCCGACGCCCTGCTCGACCAGCAGGTCGATCGCCGCGTCGAGGATCGCCTCGTCCACCTCGGCACTCCGCGGCCGCCCGGGAGAACGGGCGGCAGGCGCTTCGTCGTTCGAGCTCATACCAAAAACAATACACGACAGACCTGTATTGTTTCGAGCGACGGCGAAGGGTCCCTTGCCCGGCGGACAGGGACCCTTCGGCTCAGCTGCGCATCAGGGGCCTTCGCACCACCCGTTGCACGTGTAGGCCCAGCCCGTGCCGCATCCGCTCACCCTGCGGCAGTCGTCGCTGGGAACGCACCCCATCCAGCAGTAGTCGCTCTTCGTGCTGCACTGGCAGTCCGTCTTCCTGGCGGTTTCGACCTCCACCGGGCCGAGGGTGGCGATGAGCGCCTTGGCCTCCCCCTCGAAGAGGGCGTTCACCTCGTTCCGGAGGTCCTCCAGCGTCCGCTCCTGCTCGTCCGAGATCGGCTGCGCGTGCAGCGATTCGTCGCCGAGCACGGCCACGGCGCGCCGCAGCACCCGTTCCTGGTCGTCCGACAGACCGGGGTGCGCCTCGCCGTAGTGCTGGAGGTGCTCGGTCCACAGCCGCGCCTTGGTCGCCGCGGGCGAGGCGTTGAAGATCGCCCGGCGGTAGGCCATCGGGTGCTCGACGACCTGCGCGTACGCCTGCGGGAGCTGCTCCCGGTTGGCCGCCACCCAGGCATCCGGGTCGTCATCACTCCCGCCACCGGGCGAGCGGAGCCTGGTCAGACCGGCCACCACCGCGAGGCCCGCGATCAGCGGCAGGGCGCCGAGCCGCTTCCGCCGCGCCCGGCCCAGCGCACCGACCACCGCCAGCGTGGACCGCAGGCCCAGGTGCCGGGCCAGGGCGAACCCCAGCGGCATCCCGACCCAGGCGCGGACCTCGCCCGCACCGACGCGGATGAGCGTGGGCGCCCACACCGGATCCGCGCCGAGCGCCCGCTCGCGCCACTCGCGCACGTGCGGGTGCGCCAGCGGGATCACTTCGAGCTTGTCACCACTCGCGCCGGCCACGGCGCGGGACGTGTTCCGGCAGACCTGGCACGAGCTGTCGAAGGCCAGCACCCAGCGGTCAGATGTTCTCGTCATCGAATCCCCAGACGTTCGGCGTTCCCGGCGAGCTCGCGGCGGTCGGCGAGCTCTTCTCGACCGTGCTGGGCGAACGGCGCGAAGCGCAAGGCGATCGCGTCCCGTCCTGGGGCCGGGACGTCCCGCCGCACCTGACCAGCACTTCTGCTCGCCTGCGGGAAATCCCGGGACGGCAAAGGGCCCCTGTCCGGAGGAGTCGGACAGGGGCCCTTCGGCTCAACCACGGGTCAGCGGTAGTCGCGCCCGAAGTCGTAGTCGTCCAGCGGGACGGCCGCACCGGTGCCGGCGCCGAAGACATCCGGGGTGTAGTAGCTGTCGTCGTAGGACGGGATCGCGTACGCCGCGGCCCGCGCCTCCTCCGTCGGCTGCACCTGGATGTTGCGGTACCGGTTGATGCCCGTACCGGCCGGGATCAACTTACCGATGATCACGTTCTCCTTCAGGCCGACCAGCTTGTCACTCGCGCCCTCGATAGCGGCGTTGGTGAGGATGCGGGTCGTCTCCTGGAAGGAGGCCGCCGACAGCCACGACTCGGTGGCCAGCGACGCCTTGGTGATGCCCATCAGCACCGGGCGGCCGGAGGCCGGGTCCCCGCCCTCGGCGACGACGCGGCGGTTCTCCGACTCGAACACCGAGCGCTCCACCGGCGAACCGGGCAGGAACTCGGTGGCACCCGAGTCGATGATGATGACGCGGCGCAGCATCTGGCGGACGATGACCTCGACGTGCTTGTCGTGGATGCCCACACCCTGCGACCGGTACACCTCCTGCACCTCGCGCACCAGGTGCAGCTGGGCCTCGCGCGGGCCCATCACGCGCAGCACCTCGTGCGGGTCGACGGCACCTTCGAGCAGCTGCTGACCGACCTCGACGTGGTCGCCGTCGGCGATCTGCCGCTCGCTGCCGTCCACCGAGATCGCCGCGAGCCGCTGCCGCTTGGACAGCTTGTCGTAGACGATCTCCTCGCCGCCGTCGTCCGGAATGATGGTGATCTTCCAGTAGCGGTCGTTGTCCTCCATCCGGATCCGGCCGGAGGTGTCGGCGATCGGGGCCTTGCCCTTCGGGACGCGGGCCTCGAACAGCTCCTGGACACGCGGCAGACCGGTGGTGATGTCGTCACCCGCGACACCGCCCTGGTGGAAGGTACGCATCGTCAGCTGCGTGCCCGGCTCACCGATCGACTGGGCGGCGACGATGCCGACGGCCTCGCCGACGTCCACCAGCTTGCCGGTGGCCATCGAGCGGCCGTAGCAGACCGAGCAGACACCCACGCCGGACTCGCAGGTCAGGACGCTGCGGACCTTGACCTTGGTGACGCTGGCGGCGAGCAGCTTCTCGATCGCCGGGTCGCCCAGGTCCGAACCGCGGGCCAGCACGATGTTGCCGTCGGCGTCGGTGACGTCCTCGGCCGTGGTGCGGGCGTAGACGCTGGTCTCGACGTGCGGGTCGCGCAGCAGCTTGCCGTCCGGCAGCAGCTCCGCGATCGGCATCTTGATGCCGCGCTCGGTGCCGCAGTCGGTCTCGCGGACGATGACGTCCTGCGAGACGTCCACCAGACGACGGGTCAGGTAACCCGAGTCGGCGGTGCGCAGCGCCGTGTCGGCGAGACCCTTGCGGGCACCGTGGTTGGAGATGAAGTACTCCAGCACGGACAGGCCCTCGCGGAAGTTCGCCTTGATCGGGCGCGGGATGTACTCACCCTTCGGGTTCGACACCAGACCACGCATACCGGCCAGCTGCACGACCTGCGTCATGTTACCGGCGGCCCCGGACTTCACGATCGTGCTGATCGAGTTGTCCTCCGGGAAGTTGGTCTCCATCGCCTCGGCGACCTCGTCCTTGGCCGCCGTCCAGACCTTGACCAGCTCGGCGTTGCGCTCCTGGTAGGACAGCGCACCGCGGCGGTACCGCTTCTCGACCTGGTCGGCCTTGGCCTCGTAGTTGTCGAGGATCTCGGTCTTGTTCGGCGGCACGACCACGTCGGTGATCGACACGGTCACGCCCGAACGGGTCGCCCAGTGGAAGCCGGCGTCCTTCAGCTTGTCCAGCGTCTGGGCGACGGTGACCATCGGGTACCGCTCGGCGAGGTCGTTGACGATCGCGGCCTGCTTCTTCTTCGGCAGCAGGTCGTCGACGAACGGGTAGTCCTCGGGCAGCAGCTCGTTGAAGAACACCCGGCCCAGGGTGGTCTCGGCCAGCCACGGCTGACCGGGCTCCCAGCCCTCCGGGGTGTTCCCGCGCGGCGGCACGACGTCCTTCAGCCGGATCTTGATCTTGGCCTGCAGCCCCAGCACACCGCGGTCGAAGGCCATGATGGCCTCGCCGACCGACGAGAACGCCAGGCCCTCGCCCTTGGCGCCGTCCACCTGCTTGGTCAGGTGGTACAGGCCGGTCACCATGTCCAGGCGCGGCATCGCCAGCGGGCGGCCGGACGCCGGGGACAGGATGTTGTTGCTGGACAGCATCAGGATCCGGGCCTCGGCCTGGGCCTCGGCCGACAGCGGCAGGTGCACCGCCATCTGGTCACCGTCGAAGTCCGCGTTGAACGCCTCGCAGACCAGCGGGTGCAGCTGGATCGCCTTGCCCTCGACCAGCTGCGGCTCGAAGGCCTGGATGCCGAGGCGGTGCAGCGTGGGTGCTCGGTTGAGCAGCACCGGGTGCTCGGCGATGACCTCTTCCAGCACGTCCCACACCTGCGGGCGCTGGCGCTCCACCATCCGCTTGGCGGACTTGATGTTCTGCGCGTGGTTGAGGTCGACCAGCCGCTTCATGACGAACGGCTTGAACAGCTCGACCGCCATCTCCTTCGGCAGACCGCACTGGTGCAGCTTCAGCTGCGGGCCGACCACGATGACCGAACGGCCCGAGTAGTCGACGCGCTTGCCCAGCAGGTTCTGGCGGAAGCGGCCCTGCTTGCCCTTGAGCAGGTCGGACAGCGACTTCAGCGGCCGGTTGCCCGGGCCGGTGACCGGACGCCCGCGACGGCCGTTGTCGAACAGCGCGTCGACGGACTCCTGGAGCATCCGCTTCTCGTTGTTGACGATGATCTCGGGCGCGCCGAGGTCGATCAGCCGCTTGAGGCGGTTGTTCCGGTTGATCACCCGGCGGTACAGGTCGTTGAGGTCGGAGGTCGCGAAGCGGCCACCGTCCAGCTGCACCATCGGACGCAGGTCCGGCGGGATGACCGGCACGCAGTTGAGCACCATGCCGCTCGGGTCGTTGCCGGTGGCCTGGAAGGCCGCCACGACCTTGAGCCGCTTGAGCGCGCGCAGCTTCTTCTGGCCCTTGCCGCTGCGGATGGTCTCGCGCAGCAGCTCGGCCTCGGCGCCGATGTCGAAGGTCGACAGCAGCGACTGGATCGCCTCGGCGCCCATGCCGCCGGTGAAGTACTCGCCGTACCGGTCGTAGAGCTCGCGGTACAGGACCTCGTCGGCGATCAGCTGGCGCGGTTCCAGCTTGGTGAAGGTGTCCCAGATCTCGTCGAGCTTGTCGAGCTCGCGCTGCGCGCGGTCGCGCAGCTGCTTCATCTCGCGCTCGGCGCCTTCCTTCACCTTGCGGCGCTGGTCGCTCTTGGCGCCCTCCGCCTCCAGGGTGGCCAGGTCGGCCTCGAGCTTCTGGGCGCGCGCCTCCAGGTCGGAGTCGCGCTGGTCGGCGACCCGCTTGCGCTCGACGCTGATCTCGCTCTCCAGCGTCGACAGGTCGTTGTGCCGCAGCTCGGTGTTCACCCCGGTGATCACGTAGGCCGCGAAGTAGATGATCTTCTCGAGGTCCTTGGGGGCCAGGTCGAGCAGGTAGCCCAACCGGGACGGGACGCCCTTGAAGTACCAGATGTGGGTGACGGCGGCGGCCAGCTCGATGTGGCCCATCCGCTCGCGGCGCACCTTGGCGCGGGTGACCTCGACACCGCAGCGCTCACAGATGATGCCCTTGAAGCGGACACGCTTGTACTTGCCGCAGTAGCACTCCCAGTCCCGGGTCGGGCCGAAGATCTTCTCGCAGAAGAGCCCGTCCTTCTCCGGCTTCAGGGTGCGGTAGTTGATGGTCTCGGGCTTCTTGACCTCGCCGTACGACCACTGGCGGATGTCGTCGGCCGTGGCCAGGCCGATGCGGAGTTCATCGAAGAAGTTGACGTCAAGCACGTCGGGTCTTCTCCCTTGGTCGAAAGGGTCTGCCGGCTAGCGGCAGGAGTGCCAGGGTTGGGTCGGACGCCGGTCCGCGGGAGCGATCCCGCGGACCGGCGGCGAGGGTCAGTGCGCGAGGTCGTCGACGGAGGCCGACTCGTTGCGCGACAGGTTGATGCCGAGGTTGGCCGCGGCGCGCTCCAGGTCCTCGTCCTCGCTGTCGCGCATCTCGATCGCGGCACCGTCGCTGGAGAGCACCTCGACGTTCAGGCACAGCGACTGGAGCTCCTTCAGCAACACCTTGAAGGACTCCGGGATGCCCGGTTCCGGGATGTTCTCGCCCTTGACGATCGCTTCGTAGACCTTCACGCGGCCCACCACGTCGTCGGACTTGATGGTGAGCAGTTCCTGCAGCGTGTAGGCGGCGCCGTAGGCCTGCATGGCCCAGCACTCCATCTCACCGAAGCGCTGACCACCGAACTGCGCCTTACCGCCCAGCGGCTGCTGGGTGATCATCGAGTACGGACCGGTCGACCGGGCGTGGATCTTGTCGTCCACCAGGTGCGACAGCTTGAGGATGTACATGTAGCCGACCGCGGTCGGGTACGGGTACGGCTCGCCGCTGCGCCCGTCGAACAGCTGGGCCTTGCCATCGCCGCCGACCATGCGCTCACCGTCGCGGTTCGGCAGGGTGGAGGCCAGCAGACCGGTGATCTCCTCCTCCCGAGCACCGTCGAAGACGGGGCTCGCGGTGTTGGTGCCCGGCTCGACCTCGTAGAGCTCCTCCGGCAGGCGCTTGGCCCAGTCGGCGTCGCCGTCGATCGACCAGCCCTGGGAGGCGATCCAGCCGAGGTGCGTCTCCAGCACCTGGCCGATGTTCATCCGTCGCGGCACACCGTGGGTGTTCAGGATGATGTCCAGCGGGGTGCCGTCGGACAGGAACGGCATGTCCTCGGCGGGCAGGATCTTGCCGATGACGCCCTTGTTGCCGTGGCGGCCGGCGAGCTTGTCGCCGTCCTGGATCTTGCGCTTCTGCGCGACGTAGACCCGCACCAGCTGGTTGACGCCCGGGGGCAGCTCGTCGTCGTCCTCGCGGTTGAACACGCGGACGCCGATGACCTTGCCGGTCTCGCCGTGCGGCACCTTCAGGGAGGTGTCGCGGACCTCGCGGGCCTTCTCGCCGAAGATCGCGCGCAGCAGGCGCTCCTCCGGGGTCAGCTCGGTCTCGCCCTTCGGGGTGACCTTGCCGACCAGGATGTCGCCGCCCTGGACCTCGGCACCGATGCGGATGATGCCGCGCTCGTCGAGGTCGGCCAGCACGTCGTCGGAGACGTTCGGGATGTCCCGGGTGATCTCCTCGGCGCCCAGCTTGGTGTCGCGGGCGTCGACCTCGTGCTCCTCGATGTGGATCGAGGTGAGCACGTCGTCCTGCACCAGGCGCTGGGACAGGATGATCGCGTCCTCGTAGTTGTGCCCCTCCCACGGCATGATGCCGACGAGCAGGTTCTTGCCCAGCGCCATCTCGCCGTTCTGGGTGCACGGGCCGTCGGCGATGACCTGACCGACCTCGATGCGGTCGCCCTCGTTGACGATCGGCTTCTGGTTGATGCAAGTGCCGTGGTTGGACCGCGAGAACTTGTTCATCCGGTACGAGCGGCGGGTGCCGTCGTCGGCCATGATCGTCACGAAGTCGGCGCACAGCTCCTCGACCACACCGGCCTTCTCCGCGGTGATCACGTCACCGGCGTCGACGGCGGCGCGGAGCTCCATGCCGGTACCGACCAGCGGGGCCTCGCTGCGCAGCAGCGGCACCGCCTGGCGCTGCATGTTCGCACCCATCAGGGCGCGGTTGGCGTCGTCGTGCTCGAGGAACGGGATCATCGCGGTCGCGGCGGAGACCATCTGCCGCGGCGAGACGTCCATGTAGTCGATCTCGGTCGGGGCGAGCAGCTCGACCTCGCCGCCCTTCCGCCGACCCAGCACGCGGTCGTCGATGAAGTTGCCCTCGTCGTCGATCGGCGCGTTGGCCTGCGCCTTGACGTAGCGGTCTTCCTCGTCCGCGGTCAGGTAGTCGATCTGGTCGGTGACCCGGCCGTCGACGACCTTGCGGTACGGCGTCTCGATGAAGCCGAACGGGTTGACGCGGGCGAAGGTCGCCAGCGAGCCGATCAGACCGATGTTCGGGCCTTCCGGCGTCTCGATCGGGCACATCCGGCCGTAGTGCGAGGGGTGCACGTCTCGGACTTCCATGCCCGCGCGCTCGCGGGACAGACCGCCCGGGCCGAGCGCGGAGAGCCGGCGCTTGTGCGTCAGGCCCGCGATCGGGTTGGTCTGGTCCATGAACTGGGACAGCTGCGAGGTGCCGAAGAACTCCCGGATCGCCGCCGTGATCGGGCGGATGTTGATCAGGGTCTGCGGGGTGATCGCCTCGACGTCCTGGGTGGTCATCCGCTCGCGGACGACGCGCTCCATGCGGGAGAGGCCGACCCGGACCTGGTTCTGGATGAGCTCGCCCACGGTGCGCAGGCGCCGGTTGCCGAAGTGGTCGATGTCGTCGACCTCGACCGGCACGGTGGCGCCCTCGCCCTCACCGCGAGCGGGCATCTCGGTCTCGCCGGCGTGCAGGCGGACCAGGTACTCGATCGTGGTGACGATGTCTTCCTCGGTCAGCACGCCGGTCTCGTACGGCATGCCCAGGCCGAGCTTCTTGTTGACCTTGTAGCGGCCGACGCGGGCCAGGTCGTAGCGCTTCTCCTTGAAGAACAGGTTCTCCAGCAGGGTCTGCGCGCTCTCCTTGGTCGGCGGCTCGCCCGGACGCAGCTTGCGGTAGATGTCCAGCAGCGCTTCGTCGGTGCCTGCGGTGTGGTCCTTCTCCAGGGTCGCCATCAGGGTCTCGGAGAAGCCGAACCGCTCGCGGATCGCCTCGGCCGACCAGCCCAGCGCCTTCAGCAGCACGGTGACCGGCTGGCGGCGCTTGCGGTCGATGCGGACGCCGACGGTGTCGCGCTTGTCGACGTCGAACTCCAGCCACGCACCGCGGCTGGGGATGATCTTGACGCTGAAGACGTCCTTGTCCGTGGTCTTGTCGACCGACTGGTCGAAGTAGACGCCGGGGGACCGCACGAGCTGGGAGACCACGACCCGCTCGGTGCCGTTGATGATGAAGGTGCCCTTGTCCGTCATCATCGGGAAGTCACCCATGAACACCGTCTGGCTCTTGATCTCGCCAGTGGTGTGGTTGGTGAACTCCGCGGTGACGAACAGCGGCGCGGCGTAGGTCATGTCCTTGTCCTTGCACTCCTCGACGGAGGCCTTGACCTCGTCGAAGCGTGGGTCGGAGAAGGACAGCGACATCGATCCGGAGAAGTCCTCGATCGGGGAGATCTCGCCGAGGACCTCTTCAAGGCCGCCAACCGGAACTTCCTCGCCGGCGTCGACCCGGCGCTGGAACCAGGCCTCGTTGCCGACGAGCCATTCGAAGGACTGGATCTGCAGGTCTAGCAGGTTCGGCACGTTCAACGGCTCGCGGATGTTCGCGAACGAGACCCGCTTGGGTGCCCCAGGGATCCCCGACGTGTAGTTGGAAGCTGCAGAGACCTTGGTCGCGCGGGAGACTGCCAAGATGCGTCCTTCCGGGACTCTGAACTGGCTACAGCCGCGTCATCAAAGCGCGCGTCAGCTAAACGCACAGTCCGCTAACACAGCTGTCAAGGGTGCAATGGCGCCCGCAATCCTACGACCCGGTGCACGAGTAGACGGAAAGAGGGCAGCGCAAAGTAGCAGTCTAGCCGGAACCTCGCCAGCTGTCGAGGGGGCCCACCGATGGCGGCCCAGCCCCGCGTTGAGCACCAGAGTGAACCCCAGCGCGCCGCCAGTCAAGAGATCACGCTCCGATCACCCTCGTGGCGCAAAACACGATCACCGCTCGTGACCGCCGGGGAGCTGCTTTCAGCAGGTCAGAGCACCATTGAGCGGTGCCCCCGGGCACCTCTTCCCGACACTCCCGACACCCCTCCGAACGGCCCTTGACACTCCCTCGCGAATCGACTGGGGGCGGCCGTGCGGGTGACGAGGGACTCAACACCGGAACCGGTCTTCCGCATTCCCGGGAGCGACTGCGCCGAACGGAGTCAATCCGGCGAAGCCGTCCTCGACTTCTCACCCCGTGTGCTCACATCGGCACCGCTGGTCATCGACAACCGCGAATTCGATCTGCGAATTCGCGATCTCGGAGCGGGAGGCCGATTTGCAGTCGAGCACGCTGAGCCGCGGAATCGGCACCCGGGGTGACCGGTGCCGATCAACCCGATTCCGCGCCGCGTCCGGCCCGGCGACCGCCGCGGCGCCGACCGGTCCGGCCCGGTCGGGAAATGATCTCTGCACTGCGTGTTAGCCGTGAGTATTAATGATCTCAACCGGAACCCCGGGGCGCGCTCGCCGAGTAGGTTCGGAGATCGGGAGATCGCGCCGCGGACGCCCACCGGAGCGATCTCGGGTGGCGCACATGGTCTATTCGGCGGCTGCGCCCGCCGGTAGCGTGTTACGCCACCGAACTCCCCGAACGGTGCCCCGGTGAGCAAGCCACAGGAGAACAACCGATGACAGACGATGCAAACCGCGCGAACGAGCGTTTCGGCGGGCTGCAGCGTTGGACCGGAGGGCAAGGAGCTCGCGGCGGCACCCGCTCCAGCTGGTTCACCGACGAACAGGAAGCCACTCCCGAGCCCCCGGCCCCGGAACCCCCGATCTCGGCGCCGGACCCGCGTCGCAGCGCCGAGCAGCGCTACGCCGACGCGATCGCGGCGATGAACCAGATCGTCACCACCCTCGACTTCGAGCAGCTGCCCTGGGTCACCGAGGTGTTCCGCGCGACCGCGGGCGTGCTGCGGGAGAGCGATCCCGCGCGCGCGGGCGTGCTCAACAACCTCGGCAGCGCGACTCAGCTGACGCACCTGCGCACCGGTGAGCTGGCCGATCTCGAGGACGCCATCGGCTACTACCGGTCGGCCACCACCGCCGCCCACGACACCGACCGCGACCGGATCCTCTACCAGTGCAACCTGGCGCTGGCGCTGGCCGATCTCGCGGCGAAGACCGAGAGCGCCGCGCACGCGGCGGAGAGCGTGCGGGTCGCGCGCCAAGCCGTCGAGCAGGCCCCGCGCCGCGACCAGCGGCGCGCGATGGCGCTGATCAGGCTGGCCAACGCGCTCAAGCTGCACGCCCAGCTGGCCGGCTCGGCCGCCTCCGACGACGAGTCGGTCGAGGTGTTCCGGGAGGCCGCGCGGATCTCCCCGGCCAACGATGCGGCCACCTCGGAGCTGCTGGTCAACCTCGGCGGCGCGCTGCTGCGCCGGTACGAGCGCGGCGGTTCGCTGGACGACCTGGACGAGGCGATCAAGCACCTCGGCTCGGGTGCCGGGGCGCTCGCTGACGGCGATCCGCGCCGCGCGGCGCTGTGCCAGCTGTCGCGCGCGCTGCGGCTGCGGTTCCGGGAGCACGGCGACCTGACCGACCTCAACTCGGCGATCAGCGAGGTGGTCGGGGTGCTCGGCGTGCTCGACACCGGCCACCCGCTGCTCGGCACCGCGATCTGGAACCTGGCCGCCACCACCGTCGAGCACGTCGACGCCAGCGGGGAGGCCAGCCAGCTGCGCCGGGTGCTGCGCCCGATCGCCCCGGCGGTGCGCGCGATGTCCGCCGACGACACCAACCGGGCCATCGCGCTCACCGGCTACGCGACCCTGCTGCGCAGGCACTTCCTGCACGGCGCCGACGCCAAGGTGCTCGACACCGCCGTCACCGCGGGCGAGGCGGCGACCGAGGCGGCAGCCGCCGATCAGCGCGGCGCCGCGCTCAACGCGCTGATCGCGACGCTGATCGAGCGCTTCGAGCACAGCGGCGACAGCGTCGACCTGGACCGCGCGGCCGAACTGGCGCGGGAAGCCGCGAAGTGCGGCCCGGCCGCGCAGTACACCGCGTGGACGCAGCTGGGCATCGTCTCGGCGCACCGGTTCCGGTTGACGGCCAGGACGCGCGACATCGAGACCGCCATCGAGCTGTTCGAGCAGGCGCTCGAAGCCATGCCGCTGGACGCTCCCGAGCGCGCGAACGCGGCGATCCACCAGGGGCGCGCGCTGCAGTCGCTGTACCAGCGCAGCGGTCGTCGCCGCTACTACCGGTGGGCGCGCAAGGTGCTCATGGAGGCGGCGGAGCAGAACAACGCCCCCGCCGACCAGCGGTTGCGGGCCGCCGCGCTGGCCGGTCGGATCTGCGCGCAGGCCAGCCGCTGGTCGGAGGCGCTGGAGTCGTTCACCTACGCCGTGGAGCTGCTGCCGCTGGTCACCAGGGGCAAGCGCGTGGTGGCGGCACCCGCCGCGCAGCAGGGCTGGGCGCTGATCGCGGCGGACGCCGCGGCGTGCGCGGTGGAGAGCGGCGAGCCCGAGCTGGCGGCGGAGCTGCTGGAGCACGGGCGCTCGGCGATCCTGGCGGACTTCCTGCCCACCGGCGGCGAGCTCGGCAGGCTGCACCGCACCCACCCGGACCTGGCCGACGAGGTGGTCCGGCTGCGCCGGCTGCTGGACCGGCCGGTGGCCGAGCCGGGGCTGACCGAGTTCGACGACCGGACGCGGCTGGCCCGGTCCTGGGACGAGCTGCTGGCCGAGGCCCGCGCGGTGCAGCCCGACCACCTGCGGCGCATCCCGTTCGAGAAGCTGGCCGACGCCGCGCCGGAAGGCTCGGCGGTGCTGATCAACCTCAGCCGGTACCGCTCCGACGCGCTGGTGATCATCGGCGGCCGCGTGCTGACCGTGCCGCTGCCCGACGTCACGCCGGAGAACGCCGCCGAGCGCGCCGCGGAGCTGCTGGAGGCCGCGCACCAGGACCAGCACGCCGTGCTGACCGACTGCCTCGACTGGACGTGGCGCCGCATCACCCGACCGGTCCTGGACCGGATGGGCTACCTGGACACCCCGGAACCGGGCGCCCGGTGGCCGCGGATCTGGTGGAGCGCTTTCGGCGCCCCGGCGTTCCTGCCGCTGCACGCCTCGGCCGCGCGCACCGGTGAGTCCACTTTGGATCGCGTGGTGTCCTCCTACGCGCCGACCCTGGGCTGCCTGCTGCGGGCCGCCGAACGGCCCGTCCCGGAGTCCGGGACGCCGCTGGTGGCGGCCGGTTCGGCGGAGCTGGTGGCGCGCGAGCTGCCGCGGCAGAACCAGGTCCTGGCGCAGCGCTGGCCGTCCGCGGAGATCGCGGCGGTGGAGACGGCCAACGCGGCGGAGATGCTGCGGATGATCCCGAACCACCCGTGGTTGCACGTGTGCGAGCCGAGCTCGCAGTTCCCGACGCAGCCCGCGGCGGGCATGCTGCTGGACCGCGAAGCGCCGCAGCGCCCGCTGGGCCTGGTCGAACTGGGCCAGGTGTCGCTGGACGAGGCGGAGTTCTGCTACCTCGGCCAGTGCGCGACGGCGGCCGACGAGCCGTGCGCGGCGGCGGTGTCGCTGCCCGGAGCGCTGGGCTTCGCGGGCTTCACGCACGCCATCGGCACCCTGTGGGAGGTCGACGAGGACAGCGCGGTGGCGATCCACGCGGACGTCTACGCGGACCTGTTCACCGATCACTTCGACACCGACCGCGCGGCCTACGCGCTGCACAACGCGGTCCGCCAGCTCCGGGCCCGCTACCCGGACGAGCCTTCGCGCTGGTCCGCTCACGTCCACATCGGACCGTGAGCGGTTCGGGGTGCTATAGCCCCACGACCCGCTCACGATCCTGACGTGCTCAAGGACGCTGGTCCGCGCCCCACGGCTGCTCGACGAGCCGCTTCGCGTCGGCGTCGTCGAGTTCGATGTCGAAGGTCTCGGACAGGATCTCCGGCAGGTCGGCCCGGGTGACGTCGCGGGTGTCGCCGGTTCCGTCCGGGTGCTGGGTGCTCAAGGTGAGGCCGTCGAGCATGTGGTGGACCTCCGGGTGCATCCGCTGGACGATGGGCCGCGTGGTGAACGGCGAGCGGGCCGACGTCGACACGTAGTGGTTGCCGACCTCGTAGTCGATCCGGTACTGCGGTGTCATCGTGAACGCGCGCCGGTTCTGCCAACCGTTGCGGGAGAAGTGGTGCAGCGTGGCCACCTGAACGCCGAGGTCGTCGGCGCCGAGTTCGAGCCGGAACCGCCACCCGTCGATGTCGATCTCGTCATCACCCGGCGCCAGCTCGACCGGTGCCAGCGGGCCCGAGCCGAATCCGACGTCGCAGAGCCAGACCCGCTCGTCCGCGGCGGTGGTCACGCGCAGCCCCGCGTGGGTGGCGGGCAGCAGCCCGTCGCCCGGGCCGATGAAGATCCGCCCGCTCAGGCCGGTGACGCCGAAGCCGAGCGCTTCCAGCGCGGCCGCGAACAACGCGCTGCTCTCGAAGCAGTACCCGCCGCGGCGCTGCCGGACCATCTTGTCCTGCAACGACTTCACGTCCAGCAGCACCGGTCTGCCGAGGATGATCTCCAGGTTCTCGAACGGGATCGTCGTGGTGTGCAGGTGCACCAGCCTGCGCAGCGCGGCAGGCGTCGGCTCGCGGTCGCCCTCGAAGCCGATCCGGGCCAGGTAGGCGTCCAGGTCCAGGTCCTCGCCGCTCCACCGGTAGGACGGATCCTTCGGAGTGCTCATGGTGCCTCGCTTTCTCTTGCAGCACAGGGTGTTCAGGAAGCCGCGACCGGTTCGGCCGCGGTGGTGTCGTTGGTTGCCTCGGCCCGGCGGGGCAGCGCCACCGCGGCGAGCAGGCCGAGGAGGGTGAGCGCGGCCGAGACGACGACCGTGGTGCGCAGGCCGTCCGCGGTCGCGATGCGCAACGCCTCGCCGTCCAGCCCGGCCGAACCGGCGTTCGCGATGCCGACGAGCACCGCCAGCCCCACGCCGGTGCCGACCTGCAGGGCGGTGTTGGCCAGCCCGCCCGCGCTGCCCTGCTCCCGCTCGGCGACACCGGTTCCGGCGGCGGCGAACACCGTCGGGAACACGGTGCCCATCCCCGCGCCGTAGACCAGGATCCCGGCCAGGATCGTCCAGTAGGAGCCGTCGGCGACCATCCCAGCGGCCAGCAGCGCGCTGCCGACCGCGCCGAGCAGCAGACCGCTGATCAGGGTGGTGCGGATGCCGATCCGGACCATCAGCCGCTCGGCGGTGAAGTTCGCGGTCGCGATGACCACCGAGAGGCTCAGGAAGACCAGCCCGGTGACGAGGGCGCTGTAGCGCCACACGTTCTGCAGGAACAGCGTCAGGAAGTAGACGACGTTCTGCATGGTCCCGCCGAAGACGAAGATGACGGCGAGCACCGGGCCCAACTCGCGCGCCAGCCGCAACGGCATGAGCGGGCCCGCACTGCGTGCCTCGATGACCAGGAAAGCGACCAGCAGCACCACTGCCAGCACGCCACCGATCAGGACGGGCGCGGAGGTCCACCCGGTTTCCGGGCCCTGCGCCACGGTGAACACCAGCAGGGTGGTGCCCGCGGTGCCGGTGACAGCGCCGGGCACGTCGAAGCGCCCGCGGTCCCGAGGACCGTCCGCCCGCAGCACCAGGAACGCCGCCGCTGTTCCGGCGATCACCAGCGGCACGTTGACCAGGAAGACCGCCTGCCAGCCGAACGCGCTGGTCAGCACCCCGCCGAGCAGTGCCCCGAGGCTGAGCCCGCCGGCACCGGCACCCGCCCACACCGCGAGCGCCCGGATCCGCTGCTCGCCTTCCTGGAACATCGTGTTGACCAGTGACAACGTCGCGGGGAACAGCACTGCCGCGCCGATCCCCTGGATCGCCCGCGCCGCGATCAGCGCGGTCGTGGTGGTGGCGAATCCGCCCAGCAGCGATGCGGCGCCGAAGAGCACCATCCCGAGCACGAACATCCGCCGCCTGCCGAGCAGGTCGGCGGACCGTCCGCCCAGCAGCAGCAGACCGCCGAAGAAGATGGCGTAGGCGCTGACCACCCACTGCGTGGTGTGGGCGGAGAAGCCCACGTCGCGGGCGATGTCGGGTAGTGCGACGTAGATGATGGTGAAGTCCAGCGAGGTGATCAGGCTGGAGAAGGCCAGCAGGGCCAGGGCAGGTCGTTTCGGCATCGGTTCCTCCTGCCTCAGAACGTGTACGGCTCGGCGGTGCGGGCGGCGCGCAGCGCGCGGGCCCACCAGGTGAGCTGGTTGAGCAGCGCCGTCGCGGCGGCGCTCGCACCGTCGATGTCCAGCGGCTGACCGTCGTCGTCGAACTTGTTCCAGCAGGAGTGGAAGCTGACGGTGTCGCGGATGGTGACGGCGTGCAGCTCGCCCAGCACCTGGCGCAGCTGCTCACCGCTCCGCAGGCCACCTGAGACGCCGCCGTAGGAGACGATGGCGACCGGCTTCGCCTTCCACTCGTCGACGTACCAATCGATGGCGTTCTTGAGCGAGGCGGGATAGCCGCGGTTGTACTCGGGCGAGACGAAGACGAACGCATCGGCCTGCGCGAGGCGCGGCGCCAAGGCCGCGACCGCGTCGTCGGGTTCGCCCAGGACGTCGGGCAGCCCGGTCTCCGCGAGGTCGATCAGGTCCAGGTCGAGCCCACCGCGCTTGATCGCGTGGTCGTGGAACCACCGGGCCACCGTCGGGCCGAACCGCTGGTGCCGCGTGCTGCCGATGATGATCGCCACGCGCAAGGAGTCGGTCGTCTGCATCGGATCCGCCTTTCCGGCTGTCGTCGTGTGGTCACGACCTTCGCCGGAGCGGCCTACAGCCGACCTACAGCCGACCTACCGAGTCCCCTACACGGCGCGCGGCCGGACCGTACTGTCGCGGACATGAGGTTCGGTGTGCTCGGTCCGCTGGTGGTGCGGACGGATGAGGGCGAGCCGGTCGCGCTCCCGGCCGGGCAGGTGCTGAGAGTGCTCTCCGTGCTCCTCGTCCACCGTGGACGGCCGGTGTCGACCGACCGGCTCGTCGACGTGCTGTGGCCGCGGCGGGCGCCCCGTGACGCGCCTGCCGCGCTCCAGGTCAAGGTTTCGCAGCTGCGTGGCGCTCTCGCCGCCGCCGAGCCGAGCGCCCGCGCGCTGGTGGTGGCGCGGGCCGGGGGCTATTGCCTGGACGTCCCGGCCGATGCGGTGGACGCCGGCCGGTTCGAGGAGTTGCTCGCCACCGGTGGAGCGGACACCCGGTCCAGGGCGGAGGCTCTGACCACCGCGCTCGGCCTCTGGCGCGGCGCCGCGTTCGCCGAGGTCGCCGACGAGGAGTTCGCGGCCGTCGAAGCGGCCCGGCTGACCGAACTCCGGCTGTCCGCGGTGGAAGCCAGGGCCGAAGCGCTGCTCGAACTGGGCGAACACGCCGAGCTGGTCGGCGAATTGGCGCCCTTCATCGCCGAACACCCGCTGCGCGAACGATTGCGGGCAGCGCACCTGCGCGCGTTGTACCGCGCCGGTCGGCAGAGCGAGGCGCTCGCCGGCTTCACCGAGTTGCGCGATCGGCTGCGCACCGAGCTGGGAGTCGATCCGGGCCCCGAGATCGTCGCCGTGCACCGAGCGATCCTCGATCAGGACCCGCTGATCGCGCCCCGCCCGGCCTCCGCTCCGACGAACCTGCCCGGTCAGCTGACCGAGCTGATCGGCAGGGCCGAAGCGACCCGCGACGTGTGCGCGCTGGTCAGCGGCAACCGGCTGGTCACCCTCATCGGGCCCGGCGGCGTCGGCAAGACCCGGCTGGGGGTGGAGGCAGCGCATTCGCTGCTCTCCGAGCACCCCGACGGCGTGTGGTTCGTCGAGCTGGCCGGGATCGACAAGAGCGCCTCCTCGCACACCGCAGTCGTGGACACCGTGCACGCGGTGCTGGGCATCCGCGACGACGGCCGGTCCACCGCCGGACCGGTCGACCAGCTGATCACCGCGCTGGAGGGCAAGCGGGTCCTGCTGGTCCTGGACAACTGCGAGCACCTGGTGGCCGAGGTCGCCGAGCTGACCGAGCGGCTGCTGCGATCGGTGCCGGGGCTGCGCGTGCTGGCGACGAGCCAGGAACCCCTCGGCATATCCGGTGAAGCCCTGTACTCGGTCGCCGCGCTCGAACTGCCGCACTCCCCCGCCGACACCGGTGCCGAGGCGTTGCCGAAGTTCAGCGCCGTCCGGTTGTTCGCCGCCCGAGCGGCCGCCGCCGCTCCCGGCTTCACCATCGATGCGGGAAACGCCGCGGCCGTCGCCGGCATCTGCCGCCGGCTGGACGGGATTCCGCTGGCGCTGGAGCTGGCCGCCGCCCGGGTGCGCGCGCTCGGGGTCCGCGAACTCGCCGCGCGGATGGACGATCGGTTCGAGCTGCTGGTCCTCGGGCACCGGGGTGCTCCTGACCGCCAGCAGACGCTGCGCGCGGTGATCGACTGGAGCTGGGATCAGCTGACCGAAGCGGAGCAGGCCGTGCTGAGGAGGCTTTCGGTGCACGCCGACGGCTTCGGGCTGGCCGCGGCCGAGCACGTCTGCGCGAGCGAGGAGCTGCCTCGCGGGCGAATCCTCGACCTGCTCGCCCGCCTGGTCGACCGGTCGCTGGTCGCGATGACCGACACCGAGGAAGGGCCGCGCTACCGGCTGCTGGAGTCGGTCTCGCTGTACTGCTCGGACCGGCTGGCCCAGGCGGGCGAGTCGGATGTGGTCCGGCAGGCGCGCAACGAGTATTACGCGTCGCTCGCCGAACGGGCGCGCGACCGGCTGCGCGGCGCGGATCAGCGGCGGTGGCTAGCGGTGGTGGACACCGAGTACGCGAATCTGCGCTCCGCCGTGGAGGATTCGGTGCGCCGCGGTGATTCCGCCGGTGCCCTGCGACTCGTCGACGCACTGGCCTGGTACTGGTTCCTGCGCGGGCGGCTCGCCGACGGTGTCCGGCTGCTCGACGCGGCGCTGAGCACTCCCGGCGATCCCGCCTCGGCCGTGCGGGCGCGGGCCAACGGCTGGCGGTCGGCGCTGATGCTGCTCAGCGGCACCGATTCGGACCGGGCCGCACTGGTGGAGGCCGGGCTGGCCGGATTCGACCGGGTGCACGATCCGGCGGGCCGTGCGCTCGTCGAATGGCTGCTGGCGGAAGCGCTGCTCGGCGGTGGTGACCAATCGTTCGGCGACGCGCTCGCGCAGCGCGCCCTGGCCGGATTCCGCGCCGTCGGGGACGAGTGGGGCATCGCCGCGGCATCGAGCAGCACCGCCCACCACGCCTTGCTGCGCGGTGACGTCGCGGCGATGGAGCGCGACGCGACCGAGAGCGCCAGGATCTTCGCGGCTCTCGGCGACCGGTGGGGGCAGCTGCGGGCGGCCGGTCTCCTCGCCCGGAGGGCCGAGGTCATCGGCGACTACGCCGAAGCGGCGCGGCTGCTCCGCGACGGCCTGCGCCGCGGCGAGGAACTCGGGCTGTGGCCGCAGGTGGCCGACATGCTCTCGGGGCTGGGCAGGCTCGCCCTGCTGGCCGGTGATCTGGACCAGGCGCGGCGGCTGCACGAGCGCGCCCGCGAGCTCTCGGCCGACAAGGGCTACGTGACCGGCCGGTTCTTCGCCGAAGCAGGACTCGGCCTCGGCGCCCGGCGGGAGGGACGGCTCGACGACGCCGAGAAGCACATCCGGATGTTGCTGGACTGGAACCGATCGGTGGGCTACGCGCCGGGCACCGCGCACAGCCTCGCCGAGCTGGGCTTCATCGCCGAACTGCGCGGCGATCCGCAACAGGCCCACGCCCTCCACGAAGAAGGCCTGGCGGTTGCCCGGGACACCGGCGACCCCCGCGCAGTCGCCCTCGCACTGGAAGGCCTGGCCGGAGCCGCCGTCCTCGCCGGAGACGCCGAGCGGGCCCAAGAGCTGCTGGCGTCCGCCGAAGCGGAGCGGGACGGCGCGGGAGCGCCGCTGCCCGAACAGGAACGTGCCGACGTGGACCGCATCTCGGCGGCGATCCGCGCGGCGCTGGGCACGTCCTCCCGTGAGCGGTTTGGGGCGCCATAACACCCCAAAGCACTCACGGGGGCGTCTTCACCGAACGAATCGGTCGGCCTTCACAGCGGCGATGAACGCCGACCACTGCCCACGGTCAGCGACGAAGTAACCGGCGCCGCGGTCCTTGGTGTCGCGGACCGCGGCGCCGTCGGCTAACGCACCGACCTCAACACAGGTCTGGGTGGCCGTGCTGTAGCTACTCGTCCGCCACCTGCTGACCTCGTCGTTCCTCATCAGCCCTGCTCTCCCACTCGTCAGCACTCTGTGACAGCAGCGCGACGGACTGGTCGACGCTGAGTGCTGTCGAGAGCACGGTATCCCGCAGCTGCAGGTATGCGGAAACATCTTCGTGTTCATCGAGAAAGCCCGATGACCTGTGATGTTCCAGGTGGACGACAGCAGGAGCCTTGGGGAACTCGAACAACGAGAACGAACCGTCGATACCCGGGTGGACACCGAACGGCAGGATGCGGACCTCGACGTTCGGCAGCGAGGCCGCCTTGATCAGTTGCTGCAACTGATCGGCCATGACGCCGCAGTCACCGACCTGACGCATCAACGCACCTTGGTCGATGATCGCCAGGAACTCGACCGGATTGCGTCGAGTGAGCACGTCTTGCCTGCCACGCCTGATGGCCACCCGCGCATCCACGTCGGGTTCCGGAACTCCACCACCGAGCATGAGCGCACGTGCGTAGTCGTAGGTCTGGAACAGACCTGGCACCAGCGTGATCGACAGTTCGGTGATGCGGCAGGCGTCGCGCTCGAAGCCGAGCAATGCGGTCAACTGCGCAGGCAAGCCGGTCGGCGCAGCAGTTTCCCACCAGACCGACTGATCGAGCTCACGGGCAAGGGCGAGCAACCTTTCGCGCTCATCGCCGGTGACGCCGAGGACAGCGAGAACTGCGGAAACATCCGCCTCATCAACGCGCCTCGTGCCGCTCTCGACCCGGCTCATGGTCGACTTCGACCAGCCGAGCTTCTTACCGACGGCTTGAGCTTCGAGACCTGTCTTCAACCGCGCGGCGCGCAGCTCGGCACCGAGTCCTCGCGCACGTGCACTTCTCGCCATGCGGCCAGCCTAGATCGAAGACCAGCACGGTTGCTTACACCCGATCGATGAATTGTGCGGTTGTCGCAACTCAAATAGTTTCTGCAACCAGAGAAACTGAGTGAAGGAGCGCAACTATGTACCCGTTCCACTGGGTTCCTGCTGCTGGGCAGCGGCATGCGAGCACTGACCGGCGACCCGAGGGAGCTTTGGCGTATCCCAGCGGGACTTCCGTGGCGACGCTGTGCCGGGAGCAGGTCATCGCCGACAACTCCGAGATCGGCTGGCTGTGGCCCACCTGCGACAGCTGCAACACCGAAGCGCACCGAATCGCCCGAGAACTGCCCACCACCACGACCGCACGGAGCAACTGACATGGCCACCGCACTGCCCGGCATCATCATGATCACCGCAGGCATCGCGTTCTACCTGCTCGCGATCTACTGGAACACCCACCGCCCTCAGCACTCCGGCAGCGGCGAAGGCGCACTCACGGTCCACCAGCTCATCGCCCACGTCGAAGCCGAACGCCGCCAACGCGAACGAACCGGCCGCCACCG
>NZ_FNVB01000013.1 GCF_900108315.1 Saccharopolyspora kobensis
TTTCCTGCCCTGTTGGGTGGGGGTGAGGGTTGTCGGTGGCGATGGCGGGGAGGGTCCGCCCGGTCCCATTCCGAACCCGGTAGCTAAGCTCCCCAGCGCTGATGGTACTGCACTCGACAGAGTGTGGGAGAGTAAGACACCGCCGACACACTAATTGAGAGAGGCCCCTCTTTCACCGGTTCCGACCGGCTGAAAGAGGGGCCTCTCCCCTTTTTACGCGGATGGTTTCCGCTCCTGATCATCCTCGTGCGGGGAACCCGGGCTGACCGGGTTTCCCGCACGAGGAACTCCGGTGTCAGGACAGCTTGCGGCGGAGGAGCTCGAAGCAGAGCACCGCGGCGGCGCTGGCGACGTTGAGCGATTCCACGTCGCCGGCCATCGGGATGGCCAGCGGCTGGGCGATCCGGGACTGGACCTCCTCGGACAGCCCTGCGGTCTCGCTGCCCAGCACGAACACCGCACGCGAACCGAAGTCGGTGTTGTAGATGGTGTCGGTGGCGTCGGCCTCCAGCGCGTACAGCGGATATCCCGCGTCGCTGAGCATCTCCGCGGCTTCGCCCGCGGTGCGGGAGCGCAGCACCGGCGCGTGGAACGCGACTCCGGCCGAGGCCTTGATGACCAGCGGGTCGAGGCCGGCGACGCCGCGGTGCGGCACCACGATGCCGTCGATCCCGGCGGCGGTCGCGGTGCGCAGGATCATGCCGACGTTGGCGGGTGTCGTCAGCCCGTCCAGCAGCAGGATCGTGCCCGGGGCTTTGGCCGGGTCTTCGAGCGCATCGGAGAGCGGGCGCATCTTGCGGGCCACCACGTCGGCCAGCACGCCCTGGTCGTGGCGGCCGTTGCCGGCCAGCACCTTCACCCGGTGCGCGCTGGCCCGCTGGACGCGGACCGCGCGGTCGGCCGCGGCCTCCTTGATCTCCTCGATCACCGGTCCCCGCAGGCCCTCGGCCAGGACCACCTTGTCGACGCGGAGGTCGCGGTCGGCCAGCGCCTCCAGCACGGGCTTGCGGCCGTAAACGGTCAGGAATCGGTCTTTCGGGGAAACTTCGCTGGTCACGGAAGCAAGTGTCACATGCGGTGCGGCGCGGCAGACGACTGGAGCCCTCGGGCTCCGGCGGATGTGTGCCAGGATCGCGGCATGCCCGATCGTCTCTCCGCCGTCGACGCGTCCTTCCTCTACTTGGAGGACTACACCACGCCGATGCACGTCGGTGGTGTCGCGGTGTTCCGGCGCCCGCGCAGCGGCTTCGACTACGACCGGGTGCTGTCGCTGATCGACCGCAGGCTGGGTCTGGTGCCGCGCTACCGGCAGCGGGTGCAGCAGGTCCCGGGCAGGTTGGCGAGGCCGGTGTGGGTGGACGACCAGGACTTCGACCTGACCTACCACGTCCGCCGCTCCGCGCTGCCCAAGCCCGGCAGCGATGAGCAGCTGCACGACCTGGCCGCCCGGTTGATGTCGCGCAAGCTCGACCACACCCGCCCGCTCTGGGAGGTGTACCTGGTGGAGGGCCTGTCGAAGAACCGGGTGGCGGTGATCACCAAGACGCACCAGGCGATGGTGGACGGCATCGGCGCGATCGACATCGGCCAGGTGATCTTCGACGTGGCGCGCAACCGGGAGATCCCGGATCCCGACGAGCTGTGGATGCCGCGCCCGGAACCGAGCGCCGCCGAGCTGGTGGTGGAGGCGGTGACCGATGCCGTGCAGCGTCCGGGCGAGGTGGTCGAGAACGTCCGCGCGGCGATGGTGGACGTGACGGCCACGGTGCAGAAGGTCTCCCGTGCGTTGGGCGGAGTGGCGTCGGCCCTGCGCACCGCCGTGGTGCCCGCGCCCAGCGGACCGTTGAACGCGCCTACTTCGACGCAGCGCCGGTTCGCGGTGGCGCGGGCGAAGCTCGACGACTTCCGCGCGGTCCGGCGGGCGCACGGCAGCACGGTCAACGACGTGGTGCTGGCGGTCGTCACCGGCGCGCTGCGGAACTGGTTGATGTCGCGCGGTGAAGTGGTCGCGCCGTCGACCACGGTTCGCGCGATGGTCCCGGTGTCGGTGCGCTCCGACGACGCCGAGGCGCGGGCCACCTACCCGGAGACGGGCAGCCTGCCGGTCGGCTCGGTCGGCAACAAGGTCTCGGCGTACCTGGTGGACCTGCCGGTCGGGGAGGGCAACCCGACGGTCCGGTTGCACCAGGTCAGCCATGCCATGCGAGCGCACGCCGAATCCGGCCAGTCGGTGGCGGCCGGGGCTCTGGCGAAGGTGTCCGGGTTCGCACCGCCGACGCTGCACGCCCTCGGGGCGCGTGTCGCCAACCAGCTCTCGGACCGGCTGTTCAACGTCCTGGTGACGAACGTTCCCGGACCGCAGGTGCCGTTGTACGCGGCGGGGGCGAGGATGGTGGAGATGTTCCCGGTGGTGCCGCTGGCGAAGAACCAGTCGCTGTCGATCGGCGTGACCTCCTACGACGGCGGCGTCTACTTCGGGCTGAACGCGGATCGGGACGCGATGCCCGATGTGGACGTGCTGGCGGCGATGATCGGAGAAGCGGTGGACGAGATGATCGGCACGGTCGAGGGGTGAGGGCGTGCCCGCACCGCGCGTTCTGCGAGCCTTGTCGGTGATGCAGTGGCAGTAGAGGAAATGATGAGGATGGTCGAGGCATGAGGGTTTACCTGCCTGCCACGCTGCCGATGCTTCGGCAACTGGCGGAAGACAAGCAGCTGCAGCCGCTGGGAGGAACCGCGTTCGCGCTGACGCCCGCCCTGCGCGAGTCCTACGCCAGCGGTGACACCGAAGAGCTCGAGTACGCCGCGATGCGGGAGGCCGCGCGTGCGTCGCTGCGGTTGATCGCCGGTGAGGAGAAGCCCGAACCGCGCCGCGTCGTGATCTCCGCCGACGTGGACGAGGTGACGCTGCGCCCGGACCTGGACCACGCGGTGGTGAAGGTCTCCGGGCCGGTTCAGTGGAAGCAGATCGCCGCGGTGCACGTGGACGCGGCGGAAGCGGAGGACGCGGTGCGCGCGGCGGCGGAGGTGATCGACGCCGCCGATCTCGGCGATCCGGATGCCGAGTTCGCGCTCGGCGACGCCGAGGACCACGAACTCGCCTGGTACGCGCCGCAGGAAGTGCCGTTCCTGCTGGAGCTCATGTAGTGCGGTGCCTCCGCCGGGCGGTGCCGGACCGCCCGGCGGAGGCCGGCCGGCATCAGCCGGGCATGCCCGGGATGCTCGGCATGTCCTGGACCTGCTCGGCGGGCGGCACGGTGATCTGCACCGGCTTGCCCCAGTCCGAGTAGCGCATGCTCAGCTGGCTCTCCGGGATCTCCTGGCCCTGGAACTTCAGCGCCGGCGTGGTCGAGTCGATCTTCACCGGCAGCCCGTCGGAGTCGACCCAGACGGTCTGCTTGAGCTCGGTGACGCCCGAGTCCAGCATGATCTTCAGGCCCGCCTGCTGGGCCCCGCTGGCGTTGGCGGACGCCTGCTGGAGGTCGGTCGTGACCTCGTAGCGGGTCGTGTCCTTGCCGTCGACCTGCTCCTCGGAGGTCGAGGTGATGGTGGAGCCGGCGGGCAGCATGGCCTCGAAGTCGCCGATCTTGCCCAGCTCGCCGAACTGCTGGGCCATCTCGTCGTTCGCGGGCACCTTCAGCCACGGCTTGCTCGGGTCACCGCCGAGCTGCGCCAGCTGCGGGCTCTTCATGAAGATGCCGTCGGTGGTGACCACCATCTCGGAGGGACCGCCGGTGCAGCCCATCGCGGTCTTCTCGACGTCCACCTCGCACTTCATGCTGGCGTACAGCTGGGCGATCGGCCCGGTGCCCGCGAAGGAGACGGTGACCGTCTTCTGCTCGTCCATGCTGGTCTTCGCCGTCTTGACCAGCGACGAGATGTCCTTGATCGGGGCGGTGTCCCCGGCGGCGGGCGTTCCGGTGGGCGTTCCGCCCTGGCTGCACGCCCCGAGGGTGGCTGCCAGCGCGGCAGCGGTGAGGGCGGTGGCGATGCGACGCACGAGTGGTCCTCTCTGAATGGACAGATCAATACTCGGAACGTAGCAGCGCGCTGATCCGGTCAGTTGTGCTTTCGCGGCGAATGTGGGCTATGTCGGTGTCAGCGCGGCGGGCCCTCCTGGAACACGCCGATCTGGTAAGCCGGGGGCACCGGGATCTCGACGGGTGCGCCCCAGTCGCGGTAGGTCGAGGTCAGCGACACCTGGCCGGCCTGGGCGACCTGGCCGGTGGCCGCGAACCGCGCGGGCAGCCCGGATTCGTCCAGCCACAGCTGGTACTCCAGCTCGGGTTCGCCGGAGTCCGCGGCCTTGCGGTACCGGGTCCGCTGCTGCGGATCGGTGGCCACGTCGGCGGCTTGCGCGGTGACGATGCGCAGCTCGTAGCGGGTCGCGGGCCTGCCGTCGACCTGGTCGGGCGCGCTGCTCTGGATCCGGGTGGCCCGCTCGACACCGCTGAAGGTGGCGCGCGGGTCGACGGCCTCGTGCACCTGGTCCAGGGCTGGCCCGAGCAGCTTGGAACCGAAATCGCCCGCACCGGGGGAGATGCGCAGCCAGGGCTTGTCCGGCGCCGGGCGGGCCAGCGGCGTCTGCAGGTAGCCGACGCCGTCCACGATGGACAGGTTGAGCCGCTGCGGCGGCTGGTTCCGGACGTTGCGGGTCTGGCCGTCGAGCGCGAGATCGGCTTGCGGGCCGCGGTAGCGGACGACGCCGTCGGCGGTGAGCTCGCCGACCACGCCGAGGCTTCCGCGCACCTCGCTGCGGGTGCTGCCGCGTTCGCTGATCTTGCTGATCACCTGGGACAGCACGGCGTCGGCTGCGGGACGGGGATCTGGGTTGGCGGCCAGTGCGTTCGTCGGCACCGGGGGTTCTCCGGCGCATCCGGCGGTTGCTGCGATCAGGGCGAGACCAGCGGAGATCACCGCGGTCCTGGTGCGGGCTCGGGACATCGGGCACGCTCCTCGGGCCGTTGTCGGCTCTTGGGCTCGTGCGGCGGGAACCGCACGACGGCCTGCGTGAGCTGCGGAAACATCAACTTCTCACACCGGCCACGCGACCACGCTAACAACGAAGTCGTCACGCCACAGGGGACGATCGCCGCTCTAAAGGAGGAAATACTGGGGTTTTCCGGTGTCAGGCGTCGTCGAGCCCGGCGCGGGAACGCAGCAGGCGGCGCAGCGAGGCGAGCTGCTCCAGCCCGCCGCCGTCGGCCGCGAAGGTGTCCAGGTGGCAGTCCGGGTCGTCGGATCCACCGAGGTGCCCGCAGTTCGGCGGGCATTCCTCGGCAGCTGCCGAGAAGCCCTCGAAAGCCGCGATCACGTCGTCGGCGGTGACGTGCGCCAGCCCGAACGAGCGGATGCCCGGGGTGTCGACCACCCAGCCCCGCTCCGGCAGCGGCAGGGCGACCGCCGAGGTGGAGGTGTGCCGTCCCTTGCCGACCCCGCTGACCTCGCCGGTCGCCCGGTCGGCGGTCGGGACCAGCTGGTTGACCAGAGTCGACTTGCCGACGCCGGAGTGGCCGACCAGCGCGGACACCCGGTCGGCGAGCAGCTCGCGCAGCTGCGCGGGATCTTCGCCGAGGCGGGTGATCGTGATCGGCATGTCCAGCGAGGAGTAGATCTTGATCCACTCGCCGGGGTCGGCGAGGTCGGCCTTGGTCAGGCAGAGCACCGGTGAGAGCCCGCCGGCGTAGGCGGCGACCAGGCAGCGGTCGATGAAGCCCGGTCGCGGCTGCGGGTCGGCGAGCGCGGTGACGATGACCAGCTGCTCGGCGTTGGCCACCACCACCCGTTCGTACGGGTCGGTGTCGTCGGCGGTGCGGCGCAGCACGCTGCTCCGCTCGGAGACGCGCACGATCCGGGCCAGCGTGTCGGGCTTCCCGGAGGTGTCGCCGACCAGGTCCACCAGGTCGCCGACGACCACCGGGGTCCGGCCGAGTTCGCGGGCGCGCATGGCGGTGACGATCCGGTCCGGAGAACCGTCCAGCGCGCAGGTCCAGCGGCCGCGGTCGACGGCGACGACCATGGCGGCCTCGGCGTCGGCGTGCTTCGGGCGCTGCTTGCTGCGCGGTCGGCTGCCCCGCCCGGGGCGCACCCGCACGTCGGACTCGTCGAGGTGGCTCCAGCCCCGCTTGCTCATCGGTTCGCCTCCGAGCTCACACCGCGCCTCCGAGCATCGCCGACCACATCCCCGGGAAGTCGGGGATCGTCTTGCCGGTCGTGGCGATGTCCTCGACCAGCACCCCGGGAACCCGCAGCCCGAGGATCGCACCGGCGGTGGCCATCCGGTGATCGGCGTAGGAGTGCCAGCTCCCGCCGGTCAGCGGCCGGGGCTCGATGACCAGCCCGTCCTCGGTCTGCTCGACGGCGCCGCCCAGCTTGGTCAGCTCGGTCTGCAGCGCGGCGAGCCGGTCGGTCTCGTGCCCGCGCAGGTGCGCGATGCCGCGCAGCTGGGAACGGCCGTTCGCGAGCGCGGCCAGCGCGGCGACGGTGGGGGTGAGCTCGCCGACGTCGTGCAGGTCGAGGTCGACGGCGTCGAGCTCGGCGGGGCCGGAGACGGTCAGGCCCTCGTCGGTGAGCTGCACCTGCGCGCCCATCCGGGCGAGGATGTCGCGGATCGCGTCCCCGGCCTGCGTGGTCCGCGCCGGCCAGCCGGGGACGGTCACGGTTCCGCCGGTGGCGGCAGCGGCGGCGAGGAACGGTGTGGCGTTGGACAGATCCGGCTCGACGTCCAGGTCGAGCGCCCGGACGGGCCCCGGGAGCACGCGCCAGGTGTCGGCTTCCCGGTCGTCGACCTCGACACCGGCGGCGCGCAGCATCGCCACCGTCATCTCGATGTGCGGCAGCGACGGCACGGGCTCGCCCACGTGCCGGACCACGACGCCCTGCTCGAACCGCGGCGCCGACAGCAGCAGCCCGGAGACGAACTGCGAGGACGCGGACGCGTCGATGGTCACCGAGCCGCCGGGCAGCTTCCCGGCGCCGCGGATCTGGAACGGCAGCGCATCGCCGTCGACGTCGGCGCCGAGCGCGCGCAGCGCGTCCAGGACCGTGCCGAGCGGGCGCTTCCGGGCGTGCGGATCCCCGTCGAAGGTGATCAGCCCGGAGGCGAGTGCGGCCATCGGCGGCACGAATCGCATGACGGTGCCGGCCAACCCGCAGTCGACCTCGGCCGGTCCGCGCAGCGCGGCGGGAGTGACCTGCCACGATCCGTCCGGCCCGTCCTGCACCCCGACGCCGAGCGCGCGCAGCGCGCCGGCCATCAGCTCGGTGTCCCGACTGCGCAGCGGAGCCCGCAGCGTCGAAGGGCCTTCGGCGAGCGCGGCGAGCACCAGGGCCCGATTGGTGATCGACTTCGAACCGGGCACCGGGACGGTCGCGCGCACCGCGCCGGTGGCGGTAGGAGCAGGCCAGAGCTGGGTCATGAGGCAATGATCCCCCACCTCGCCCGGCGAATTCAGCGCCGGGGGCGCGTTGAGCACCGCGTGTTGGCCGAGTGGCCCGCCGTGGCAGCTGTGGCGCGGGCGGGGGTTGAAAGCATGGGAACTTTCCTGTCAGGCGCCTCGGTCGGCGGTGCGAGCATGGGAACTTTCCTGTCACGGCAACGCGAGGATGGGCACTTTCCTGTCATCCGACCCGCTCGGCGCTGCGAGGATGGGAACCTTCCTGTCATCCGGCGCGAAGCGCGCGGAGATCTGCTCGCGTCGCTCGCCTGCGGCGATCCGGACTGCAAGGATGGGTTCGACACACCACCACGAGGTGACGGAGGTTCGGCCGGGCATGTGCGGTAGGTACGCCTCCACGAAGGATCCGGGCAAGCTCGCGGCCGAGTTCGCCGCGCTGGACAGCACCGGCGGAGCCGCTCCCGGCGCGGACTTCAACGTCGCGCCGACCAAGCGGGTGCTGACCGTGGTGCAGCGGCATCCGCAGGACGACGCCGGTGAGCGGGACTTGGAGCGGACCGAGCGCAGCATCCGCGTGATGCGCTGGGGCCTGGTGCCGATGTGGGCCAAGAGCAAGTCCATCGGCAGCCGGATGATCAACGCTAAGTCCGAGACGGTGACGACCAAGCCCGCGTTCCGCACGTCGATCAAGCGGTACCGGTGCCTGCTGCCCGCCGACGGCTGGTACGAGTGGAAGCGCGAGGGCGACCGCAAGCAGCCCTTCTTCATGACTTCCCCGGACGGCTCCAGCCTGGCGATGGCGGGCATCTTCGCGACCTGGCGCGATCCGCAGGTCGAGGACGCCGAGCCGCTGGTGACCTGCTCGGTGCTGACCACCAGCGCGGTCGGGCAGCTGTCGGAGGTGCACGATCGGATGCCGTTGCTGCTGCCGCCCGCGGCCTGGGAGCACTGGCTCGACCCGGACCAGCCGGACGTCACCGATCTGCTCGCCCCGCCGTCGGAGGAACTGGTGGCCGCGCTGGAGCTACGCCCGGTGTCCACCACGGTCAACAACGTCCGCAACAACGGTGCCGAGCTCGTCGAACGCGTGCCGCTCGACCCGCAACCGCAGGCGGTAGGTTTGGACCCCGGGCCGAGCTGAACCGGCCCGAGGTGGAGCACGACGCGGGGTGAGTTCTGATGTGTGGTCGTTACGCCGTCCAGCACGATCCGGCGGCGTTGGCCGAGGAGTTCGAGGCAGCCGACCGCACTGGTGGTGAGGTGGCCGCGGACTTCAACGTGACCCCGACGAAGACGGTGCCGATCGTGGTCCAGCGCGGTGCCGAGCGCAGCATCCGCCCGGTGCGGTGGGGACTGATCCCGACCTGGGCGAAGGAGCCCGGCAACGGGCCGCCGATGATCAACGCCCGGGCCGAGTCGATCACCGAGAAGCCCGCTTTCGCCGAGTCCGCGCGACGGCGGCGCTGCCTGATGCCCGCGACCGGCTGGTACGAGTGGAAGCCGGGTGACCGGCGGCGCCAGCCGTTCCTGTGCAGGCACCGGGACGGCGCGAGCCTGGCGATGGCCGCGGTGTTCTCCGCCTGGTGGGCGCCGGATTCGACCGACCGCCCGCTGGTCACCTGCGCGGTGGTCACCACCGACGCCGTCGGCGAGCTGGCCGATGTCCACCACCGGATGCCGCTGGTGCTGCCGCGGGAGCGCTGGGCGGACTGGCTCGATCCGCGGCGGACCGAGATCGGCGAGCTGCTGACCCCGGACGAGGGGATGCTCGACGAGCTGGCGCTCCACCCCGTCTCCATCGAGGTGAACAGCATGCGCAACAACCACCCGGACCTGCTGCGGCAGGTCGAACCGGTGCCCGAGCCCGCCGAGCAGGCAGCGCTGTTCGAGTCATGACCAGCGTCGACGTCGAGACCCCGCACGGCCCGGCCCGGGCCGAACTGCACTGTGCCGAGGAGGGGCGCGCCGCGCTGCTGCTCGGGCACGGCGCGGGTGGCGGCATCGCCACGCCCGACCTGGTCGCCGCGACCCGCGCGGCCACCGAGGCCGGTGTGCACGTGGCGCTCGTCGAGCAGCCGTACCGGGTGGCGGGCCGGCGAGCACCGGCCCCGGCCAAGCAGCTGGACGCGGCGTGGCTCGCCGTGGCGCAGGACCTCGGCGAGCGCTGGTTCGCCGATCTCCCGCTGATCTTCGGCGGCCGTTCGTCGGGCGCGCGGGTGGCGTGCCGCACCGCGGAGGCCGGTGCGGCCTCGGCGGTGCTGTGCCTGGCGTTCCCGGTGCACCCGCCGGGCAAGCCGGAGAAGTCCCGGCTGCCGGAGCTCGACGGGGTCGAAGCGCCGGTGCTGGTGGTGCAGGGCGAGCGCGACGCCTTCGGGCAGCCCGAGCCGTCGCAGAACCGCGAGGTGGTGCTGGTTCCCGGCGACCACTCGTTGAAGGCCGACGTCGACGCGGTCCACCGGGCCACCCAGGAGTGGCTGGTCCGAGTCCTCCGCCTGCTCGACTGACCGGCGCCAGGCCGGGCCTCCGCGCAGCGCTCGCGGGCTCCGGATTCGCTTGGTCGAGCAGCCGCTGTCAGCGCTCTCCATCCACATCGGATTCTTCGCGGTTCCGTTGATCTCGCAGTGCCCGGACATGCGCATCGGCGGAGCGATCCGTGGCGCGTGCAGGTGCGAGCATGGGAACTTTCCTGTCATCCGCCGCGCGGCAATGCGAGGAAGGGAACCTTCCTGTCATCCCCGGTGCCCCTGAACGAGTGATCCGGGACGGCGCTCAACTGCGGGAATCATCATCTGAAATCAACGGCGTTGCCCCGTTCACGCCTGACTCGGACGATCAGCGGGGAGTTCGCCGCTCGCGAGCGCGAATCGGTTCCGACAGCTGAACTCGCGTCGTCTCCTCCGCTTCCCGGACAGGACGTTCCCCCTGCCTGCCCGGATCCCCGGTGCGACTGTTGCGCGGCAGTGGCACCAGCGCCGGGGGAGCGGCCCGTCATCGTCCGCCGGGCCGCTCCTCCTGCGCGGCGTCAGCCCGCGATGTCGGCGAGCACCGCGTCGAGCAGCCGCACGAGGTCCGCGGCGGCGAGTTCGATCTCCAGGCCGCGCCGCCCCGCGCTGCAGTAGATCGTGTCGAAACCGGTCGCCGAGGAGTCGATCACGACCGGCAGCCGCTTCTTCTGCCCCAGCGGGGAGATGCCGCCCGCGACGTAGCCGGTGGCGCGCTCGGCCGCGGCGACCTCGGCCATCTTCGCCTTCTTCCCGCCCACCGCGGCCGCGAGTGCCTTGAGGTCGAGCTGCCCGGTGACCGGCACCACACCGACCACGAGCTTGCCGTCCACCTCGGCGACCAGCGTCTTGAAGACCCGCTCCGGGGGCTGGCCGAGCGCCTCGGCGGCCTCCAGGCCGAAGGACTCGGCACGCGGGTCGTGGTCGTACGCGTGCACTTCGTGCGCGACCTCGCGCTTGGCCAACAGCGCCGTAGCGGGAGTGCCCTTACCTGCCATGCGCGTCACTCTAGAAGGCCGGAATAACAGGCCGCGGGTGTCGCGTTGCAGGGGACGTGACCATGGAATCGACGAACACCTGCGTGCTGGACCGCCCCGAGCGCGCACGGTTGTCACCGACGGGTAGTCGGACGCGGGCACGCGTATCCTCGGACCTGGACCATGCGAACGAACGCATGGGTTCGTCGCCTGTTGTCACTTCGTCCAGGCGGCGGGAAAGGAGCCCGGTGCCAAGCACCCCAGAGCGCCCGGACGTGACCGGGAGACCGGACGACTCCGACCGCACCGCGGAGACCGACGAGCAGCGTGCCGCGCGTTTCGAGCAGGACGCGATGCCGCTGCTGGACCAGCTCTACGGCGCGGCGCTGCGGATGACCCGCAACGCCCAGGACGCCGAGGACCTGGTCCAGGAGACCTACCTCAAGGCGTTCTCCGCGTTCAAGTCGTTCACCCAGGGCACCAACCTGAAGGCCTGGCTGTACCGCATCCTCACCAACACCTACATCAACGGTTACCGCAAGCGGCAGCGCCAGCCGCAGCAGCAGCCGACCGACGAGATCGCCGACTGGCAGCTCGCGCAGGCGGAGAACCACACCTCCAGCGGGCTGCGCTCGGCGGAGGTCGAGGCGCTGGACCGGTTGCCGGACACCGATGTGAAGGCCGCGCTGCAGCAGCTGGCCGAGGAATTCCGCATGGTGGTCTACCTCGCCGACGTCGAAGGCTTCGCCTACAAGGAGATCGCCGAGATCATGGGCACGCCCATCGGCACCGTCATGTCGAGGCTGCACCGCGGTCGCAGGCAGCTGCGTGAGATGCTCACCGATGTCGCCCGTGATCGCGGTTTCCTGCGGGAGACCAAGCGGGAGGTGAGCACTTCATGAACTGCGGTGGTTCGGACGAGGCTTCCTGCGAGGACATCCTCGCCGAGGTGTGGCTGTTCCTGGACAACGAGTGCGACCAGCAGCGCCGCGCCGCGGTGCAGGAGCACCTCGACGGTTGCGGGAGCTGCCTGGAGCACTTCGGCATCGAGGAGCACATCAAAGCCCTGCTGCACCGCAAGTGCAGCGGTGAGCACGCGCCGACGGAACTGAAGGAGCGGTTGCGCTCCTCGATCCGCGAAGCGGTTCTGAGCAAGGCCGAGGTCACCGTGGAGCGCGGCCCGGACGGCACCTCCGTCGAAGTGCGGGCCAAGCGGATCTCATCCTCGGAATGACCCCATCACGTCGAATGGCCCCGGACCTGTCTGGTCCGGGGCCATTCGCACGTTCGACGGCCGGTGCCGCCGGCGCTCACGAGTTGGGGCGCTTGCCGTGGTTGGCCTTGTTCTTCTTGCGGTCCTTCTTCTTGCGGGCGCGCTTACCCATCGGCATCTCCTCAAGCTCGGTTTCCAGCCAGTCCGGCGACCGGTCGGGCGTCGAGGCCGACCCGTCTCCGCTGGGGTTTCAAGCATCCAGTTTGACATGCCCGCCACCTGCCGCCGCCGGGTGGTTCCGGTCATGCTTTCCTTGGGTGACCGGATCGCGGTCGCGGGTCGAACCCGGCCGGGCCGGGGGGGAGGGGCTGATCTTGTCCACGCTGAGTGATCTGCTCGCCGAGCACACCGGGCTGTCCGGTACCGCCGCCGACCACCTGCAGCTCGTGGTCGCCGAGTGGCAGCTGCTGTCGGACCTGTCCTTCGCAGACTTCCTGCTGTGGGTGCCGATCGGCCCGCAGGAGACCCCGGAAAGCCGCTTCCTGTGCGTGGCCCAGGCCCGGCCGACGACGGCCCCCACCGCCCATCCGGAGGACGTGGTGGGCACCGAGGTCACCGAGGAGGAGCACCCGCAGCTGCGGCGCGCGGCCCTGGAGGGCCGGATCTGCCGCGAGGAGGACCCGCGCTGGCACCTCGGCGTTCCGGTGCGCCGCGAGACGATCCCGGTCCGGCTGGGCGACGAGATCGTCGCGGTGCTCAGCCGCGACACCAACCTCGCGGTGCCGCGGGTGCCGAGCCCGCTGGAGATCTCCTACCTGGGCAGCGCGGCCGACCTGTGCCAGATGGTGGCCGATGGCACCTTCCCGACCCCGGAACCGGCGCCCGACGTGCACACCAGCCCGCGGGTGGGCGACGGCCTCATCCGCCTCGACAGCTCCGGCACGGTCGTGTTCGCCAGCCCGAACGCGCTGTCGGCCTACCACCGGATGGGCCACGCCGCGGATCTCGTCGGCGCCCAGCTCGCCCCGCTGACCCGGTCGCTGCTCAACGACCCGTTCGACGCCGACGAGGTGGCGCAGCGGGTGCGGCGCGCGATGGGCGGGCAGCCCAGCATGCGCATCGAGGCCGAGGCGCGCGGTGCGACGGTGCTGTTCCGGGCGCTGCCGCTGCGCCCGCGCGGGCAGCAGGCGGGTGCGCTGGTGCTGGTGCGCGACGTCACGGAGGTCAAGCGGCGGGACCGCGCGCTGATGTCCAAGGACGCGACGATCCGCGAGATCCACCACCGGGTCAAGAACAACCTGCAGACGGTGGCCGCGCTGCTGCGGTTGCAGTCGAGGCGGACCGGGAACAACGAGGCGCGCCTCGCGCTGGACGAGTCGGTGCGGCGGGTGACCTCGATCGCGCTGGTGCACGAAACGCTGTCGATGTCGGTGGACGAGCGGGTCGACCTCGACGACGTGGTGGACCGCGTGATCCCGATGATGAGCGATGTCGCCGTGGCCGAGACCGGGGTGAAGGTGCGCCGCGAGGGCCGGTTCGGGGTGGTGTCCGCCGAGTTGGCGACCCCGCTGGTGATGGTCCTCACCGAGCTGGTGCAGAATGCTTTCGAGCACGCCTTCCCGGAAGGGCAGGGCGGTGAAGTCGTGGTGCAGGCGGAGCGTTCGGCGCGCTGGCTCGACGTCGTCATCTCGGATGACGGTCGTGGCCTGCCGAAGGGTTTCTCCCTCGAGCGCGCCGAACGCCTCGGCCTGCAGATCGTGCGGACCCTCGTGGAATCGGAGCTCCGAGGGTCGTTGAGCTTGCGCGGTCGCGGGCGGCAGCGGGGTACGGAGGCGGTGTTGCGCGTTCCGCTGAAGTACCGGCGCTGACGTCTGCCCGGTAGGTCGGGCGCCGCGCGGTGCGTCGATCCTGGTGATGCGACCGGTCGGGCGGTGTCGCATCGCGGCCGATCGGGTCGGGTTCCCGGATCCGCCTGCTCGAACGAGCTGTGAGCTGGGCGGTTCTTCCGGGGCCGACATCGACGCGGATCGGCCGGGGGTCTCGTCGGGGTGTACGGGTATCTTTCGGTGCGATGGCCGTTCTTCGCGACCGGGGCGAAGACGCCGGGTCGATCACCGGGGGTGCGATCGACCCGCTGCGTCTTCAGCGAGTTTCGCTACTCAGGCGTTGGTGCGGGCCCGGGTGCGAGCGTTGCGCCGCTTGAGGGCACGCCGCTCGTCCTCGCTCATACCGCCCCAGACGCCGGCGTCCTGCCCGCTCTCCAGTGCCCATGCCAGGCACTCGGAGGCGACGGGACAACGGCGGCAAACGGCCTTCGCCTCGGCGATCTGCAGCACGGCAGGACCGCTGTTCCCGACGGGGAAGAACAGCTCCGGGTCCTCGTCACGGCAAACCGCATCGTGGCGCCAGTCCATCGTTCCTTGCTCCTCGCTAGGCGCGCCAACGCGCGCCGCTCGTACGTGTTCGGGGTGTTTGTGAATGCTTGCACGGAGTCCGTGTGCTTGTGAATGCTTTCACGAACTGCCGCGATGTCAAGAGTTCGATCTCGCGCGGTGAGGGAACTCACCTGAAAGATCGACAGGACTTGACCAGGGGTTTCGGTGTGTCACCGGTCGCAGACGGGGGTCGCGAGTCGGTAACTACGTCCATCCGTTACGAGAAGGTTATACGGCGACGCGGAGAGCTTCCGGGACTGAGAGGAACTCGATCTCCGAACGCTCACCCAGGCAATCGCCGTCGACCTGCAGGCGCAACGGCTCCGTACAGGTTACGCGGAGATGGGCCACGTCCGCACGTTGAATTAGGTTACTTCCGTGTGGTTTCGCTCTACCGCGTAGCATTTCCGCTACATGTCGTAACACAGGGTAAGTGCGCATGTTCCGCAGCGCGAAGACGCCGAGACCGGTGTCGAAGCTGGTCTCCGGGCTCATCCGCACCGGTCGGGAGCCGAGGTAGGTCCAGGGGTCGGTGTTCGAGACGAACACGCTGTGCAATCCGCCGACCTGCGATTCGTCACCAATTCGCAAGGTGAGCTTCGGCTCCGCGCGGGCCATCCGGAAGTAGCAGGCGAGCGCGGTGCGGGCGTAGAGGGCGGGAGTCACGTTCCGGCCGTTCGAGCGCAGCCGCTCCACCTCGGCGACCACTTCTGCGTCCCAGCCCACACCCGCGTTGAAGGTGAACCATCGCTCATCGGCGCGGCCGAGCCCGACCCAGCGACCGCTGCGCTCGGCCACCGCGCGCAGCAGGCGGTGCGTGGCCTCGACCGGATCCCTCGGCAGCCCGAGGGCGCGGGCGAACACGTTGGCGGATCCGCCGGGCACCACGCCCAGCGTCGGCATCGCCCGGTCGCCCACGTCACCGGCCGAGAACATGCCGTTGACCACTTCGTTCACCGTGCCGTCGCCGCCGTGCGCGATCACCAGGTCCACGCCGTCCTCGACGGCCGCGCGGGCGGTGTCGGAGGCGTGGCCCCAGTACTGCGTTTCGACGACGTCCAGCTTCAGCTCGCTGGCCAGCGCGTGAGCGAGCACATCCCGGCCAGCCGCAGTGGTGGACGTCGCCTGCGGGTTGACGACGAGTACGGCGCGCACACCCGCAGCCTAGGCGAGACCAGTGGTTCAGCTCTCCCGCAGGGCCTCCTCCCGCCGCGATCGGTGCTCCCACCAGCTGCGGTGCCCGACGCGGGCGGGGCGGGCCGGCTGAAGCACCGGGAACGGGTGCGCCGCGCCGCTGACCTCCGCCGGGACCCGGTGGGAGCCGGACGCGCAACCCCGGAGCGCATCCGTTCGCCGTCCACCCGGGCCGGTCGGGCGCACGGACGGCGCGGACACCCCGATATCCGCGATCGCCGTGGCAGCCATGAGCCGATCATTGCGCGTGACAGTGGTCGCAGCCATGCGTCATTCAGGCGGTATTACCATCGATGGGGCATACGCAGAGTCACCGATTCCGCTTTCCGGAAGGGCAACCGCGACCGTGTCGATCGAAGCTGTCCCGCGCACCGTGCGCATCGCCGGCGTACTGACCACGCTGCAGGCCGTGGCGGGGCTGATCTTCGTCGTCGCGCTGCTGGTCCGCGGCACCAACACCGGCTCCGGCGGGGTGGGGGAGTTCGGCAGCGCCCAGACCTACGGGGAGGCCGGCTACTTCGCGCTGCTGTCGGCCGGAGTCCTCGCGGCGGGCCTCGGCATGCTCAACGGCAAGCACTGGGCGCGCACCCCGGCACTGCTGCTGCAGCTGATGCTGCTGGGCACCGCGTGGTACGCGATGGGCCCGTCGGGCCAGCCGGTGATCGGGCTGGCCCTCGCGGTCCCGGCGATCGCTGTCCTCTGGTTCATGTTCAACCGGGAGGGACGGCGCTGGTCGTACTACGGCAACGCCGCCCCCGACGCGGACCGCGAGGACTAGGGCCCGTTCGCGGCTTCAGGCGCTGAAAGCGCGGAGCGGCTCGCCGGTGAGGCGGAAGACCGTCCACTCGTCCATCGGGATCGCGCCCGCCGCCTTGTAGAAGTCGATCGCCGGCTTGTTCCAGTCCAGGACCTGCCACTCCAGCCGCGCGTAGCCGCGGTCGACGCACTCCTTGGCCAGCGCCTGCAGCAGCGCCTTGCCCAGGCCGCTGCCGCGCTGCTGGGGCTGCACGAACAGGTCCTCCAGGTAGATGCCGTGCACGCCCTCCCAGGTGGAGAAGTTCAGGAACCACAGGGCCAGCCCCACCACCGCGCCGTCCACTTCGGCCACGTGCCCGAACAGCGCGGGGTCCGGCCCGAACAGCGCCGCGCGCAGCTGCTGCTCGGTCAGGTGGCACAGCTCGGGCGCCTTCTCGTACAGCGCGAGCTCGTGCACCAGCTCGACCATGGCCGGGACGTCGGCTTCGGTCGCACGGCGGATCATCGATACCTCCACGGGTTTCTGCCTACCGGGCCAGCATATTCGCGCCCGGCGGCAGCCCCGCGCGGCTCTGCACCGGCATGCGTCCGGAGGACGCCGAGGTTCCGCTGCCCGCACCGCCGCGCAAGATGCGCTTGAAGAGTCAGCCCTGCTGCCAAGGCGGGATGTTGGAGCGCACCACCTGCGGGGCTCCGCGCTCGCGGCCGAGCACGGTGATCCCGGCCGGATCCAGCGCGAAACCCACGCCGGCGACCGCGGGCAGGCCCAGCCAGCGGGCGATCAGGCAGCGGCTGAAGTGGCCGTGGCCTACCAGCACCACGTCGGAGGCGGTGTCGGCGATGCGGACCAGCAGCTCGTCGGCGCGGGCCGACACCTGCTCCGCGGACTCGCCGCCCGGGCAGGGGTGCGTCCACACCGTCCAGTCCGGGACCTGCTCGCGGATCTCCGGGGTGGTCAGGCCCTCGTAGTCGCCGTAGTCCCATTCCGCGAGCAGCGGTTCGGTGGTGATGTCGTCCAGCCCGGCCAGCTCCGCCGTGCGCTGCGCGCGCCGGCGCGGGCTGGCCAGCACGACGACCGGCCCGGCCGGGCGCAGCGCGGTCAGGGTCTGCCCGGCCTGGCGGGCCCGCAGTTCGCCCTCGACGGTGAGCGGGATGTCGGACCGGCTGGTGTGCTGGCCGGTCTGGGACCACTGGGTGGTGCCGTGTCGGAGGAGGTAGATGCGGTGCTCGTCCTGTGCCACGGCCAGAGCGTAACCGCGCTAGGCGGGGAGCACCCCTTCGCGAACCGCCGCCGCCAGCTCCGGGCCGGCCTTGTCGGGCGATCCCGAGTCGAACGGCGGCTGCGGGTCGTACTCCAGGGCCAGCTGGATCAGCTTCGCGCTGTCCTCGCCCCACATCCGCGCCGCCAGCAGCAGCGCCATGTCGATGCCCGCCGACACCCCGGCGCCGGTGATCACGTCGCCGTCCACCACCACGCGGTCGGTGCGGACCTGCGCTCCGAGCTCGGCCAGGACGTCGCGGACCGCCCAGTGCGTGGTCGCCGGCCGGTCGGCGAGGATGCCCGCCTTGGCCAGCAGGGTCGATCCGGTGCACACCGACGCCGTCCAGGTGGTGGTCGGGTGCACGGCGGCCAGCCAGGTGGTCAGCTCGGTGCGCTCCAGGGCGGCGCGCCACTGCGAGCTGCCGGGGACCACGACGACGTCCGGGCCGGTCAGCTCGGCGAACGTCGTCGTCGGCCGGATCGGCAGGCCGGAGTCGCAGACCACCGTGTCGCGGCTCGCCGCGACGAAGTGCGGGGTGACGCTGTCGGGTCCGGCGAGGACCTCGTACGGACCGATCAGGTCCAGCGCGGTGAACTCGTCGTAGAGGACGAATGCGATGTCCACAGTGGTCTCCTCAGATCTCGTCGGTGCCGGTGGTGCGGAAGCGGTCCCGGTAGGCGCTGGGCGGGATCCCGAGCTGGCGGACGAAGGCGCGGCGCATGGTCTCGGCGCTGCCGAAGCCGCAGCGCCGCGCGATGCCGCGCCGACCGGTTTCGAGCATCGCGCACGCCGCTTCTACGCGCGCCCGCTCGACGTAGCGGCCCGGGCTGGTGCCGACTTCCCTGGTGAACAGGCGGGTGAAGTGCCGCGGGCTCATGGCCAGCCGGTCGGCCATCGCCGTGACCCGGTGGTCGCCCGCCGGGTTCGCGGCGATCTCGCCGAGCAGGTCGTGCAGCGCGCGGTCGCGGACCGGTTCCGCCGAGTTCCACACGCTGAACTGCGACTGCCCGCCGGGGCGCTGGAGGAACACCACGAGCCACTTGGCGATCGTGCGGGCGATCTCCGGGCCGTGGTCGTCCTCGACGAGGGCGAGCGCGAGGTCGACGCCGGCGGTCACCCCGGCCGCGGTGAGCACGGAGGCGTCGCGGACGTAGATCGCGTCCGGCTGCACCTCGACGCCCGGGTAGGACTCGGCGAGCTCGTCGCACTTCGCCCAGTGCGTGGTGGCCCGGCGCCCGTCCAGCAACCCGGCTTCGGCCAGCATGAACGCCCCGGTGCAGACAGAGGTCGTCCGGCGGGCGAGACCGGACAGGCGGCGCAGCTGCCGGGCCAGCTCGGGATCGTCGGCCGTTTCGCGGAACCGCCAGCCGCCCGCCACGACGAGGGTGCCGATTCGGTCGACGTCCTGGAGGGCGCTGTCCACGCCCAGCCGGACCCGCGACGAGGTGACCACGTCGCGGCCGCTCAGCGAGGCCAGCCGCACCTCGTAGCCGTCGTCGACCAGGTGCGCGGCGCCGTCGAACACCTCCAGCGGGCCCGCGACGTCGAGCAGCTGGACGCCGTCGTAGACCACGATGACCACGCGGTGTCTGTCCACGTCATCGAGCTTGGCCGCAGCCGTGCACGTCCTCAAGGACGGGCACCCCACCGATCAGGACAGGTGCTGCTCGGCGCGCCCCTCCGCGTAGGCCGCGGCGAAGAGCTCCGGGGCGGCTTCGCGGGCTCGGGCGGTGATGCGGTCGACGTCGGCGCGTTCCGCCCGGGGGAGCGGTGCGCCGACCGATTCGCGGGTCACCGCGGCTCTTCCGAGCAGGCGCGCGGCGGCTTCGGTGTCGCCGAGGAGCGCTTTGGCACCGGCCAGGCCCTCGAGGGCCAAGGCGATCGCGCGGGGGTCTTCGGTGCTCTCGGCGGTGGCGAGGCCTTCGGTGTGGAGGCGGGTCGCGGTGTCGGCGTCGGCGCGTTGTTCGGCGATGAAGCCGAGTTCGGCCAGCGCCAGGGCGACGCCGGGGTGGTCACCGGCGCGGCGGCTCCACCGCAGCTGGCGCTGCCACAGCTGCTCGGCGTCGTCCAGGCGTCCCTGGCGGCGGGCGGTCAGCGCGAGGCCGAACTCGGCGTAGACCAGGCCCTGCTCGTTGCGGGCCGCCGCGGCGAGGTCGGCCGCGCGGCGGTGGTGGGCTTCGGAGGCTTCGAGGTCTCCGGTGAGCAGCGCGATGCGGCCCAGCCCGGACAGCTTGTTGGCCGCCTCGGAGGCGAGGCCGAGTTCTTCGGCGATGCGCAGCCCGTCGCGGTGCGTGCGCGCGGCCATCGCGTAGTCGCCGGTGATCTCGGCGACCCTGGCCAGCAGCTCGGCCGCCTGCAACTGCCCCCACTGGTCGCCGAGCTCGTCGAACAGCGCCTTCGCCGTCGTCGCGTCCTGGCGGGAAGCGGCGAGCTCACCGCGCACGATCCCGCGGCGGGCCCGGTTGGTTAGCGCCGCGGCCTCGCCCCAGCGGTCCCCGGCCTGCCGGAAGGTCCGCAGCGCCCGTTCCAGGGTGTGCGCCGGCCCGGTGTAGTCGCCGACGTCGAGGTGGACGAATTCGAGGAAGCACTCGGCCCTTGCCCTGGCGACCGGATCGGTGATCTCGGGCCGCTCCCGGGCGACGTCGCGCGCCGCGCCGGAGAGCACGGCCAGGGAATCCCGGCACGCCGCCACCACCGGGTCGGTGCCGGCGCCCGCCAGCAGTTGGTGCGCTTCCCGGAACCGGCCGCGCAGGAACAGGTGCCACGACGCGGCCGCGGCCAAGTGGCGCGTCGCCGCGGTGTCGCCCTGGCGGACCGAATCGTCCAGGCTGGAGCGGAGGTTCGGCAGCTCCAGGTCGAGCCGCCGCAGCCAGACCGGCTGCTCGCTGCTGCGCAGCCCGGCTTCGGCGCGTTCGGCCAGCTCGGCGTGGTAGCGGCGCGCCCGCTGCCGCGCGGCGCCGGTCTCCTCGGCTTCGGCGAGGCGTTCCCGGCAGTAGGCGGCCACCGATTCCAGCAGCCGGTAGCGCGGGCGCCCCTCGGGGAACCCGACGGTCACCAGGCTGCGGTCGACCAGGCCGGTGAGCACGTCGAGCAGGGTGCTCGGGTCGTTCGCGCAGACCGCCTCGGCGGCGTCGAGCGTGCACCCGTCGGCGAAGACCGAGAGGCGGCGCAGGACGATCTGCTCCTGCTCGTCGAGCAGGCCCCAGCTCCAGTCGATGACCGCCCGCAGGGTCTGGTGCCGGGTGGGCGCGCGGCGGTTGCGGGCGGTCAGCAGGTCGAAGCGGTCGTCCAGGCGGGCGGCGAGCTCGCGCAGACCGAGGCCGCGGACCCGGGAGGCCGCCAGCTCCAGCGCCAGCGGCAGGCCGTCGAGGCGGTGGCAGATCGCGGCGATCACCGCGGCGTCGTCGTCCCGCTGGTCGAACCCGGCCGCGGCCGCGCGGGCCAGGAACAACTGCGCGGCACTGGAATCGCGGACCGCCGCGGGAGTTTCACCGTCGGGCAGGGCCAGCGGCTGGACCGACCACAGCTGTTCGCCGGGCAGGTGCAGCGGTTCCCGGCTGGTCGCGAGGAGCCGCACGCCGGGTGCGGCGGCCAGCAGCCGGTCGGCCAGCGCGGCGGTCGCGTCGATGACGTGCTCGCAGTTGTCGAGCAGGAGCAGGAGGTTCTTGCCGCGCAGGGCTTCGGCCAGGCGGGCGGCGCCGTCGCGCGGGGAACCGGCGACCTCGTCGCGCAGCCCCAGCACGGCCGCGATGGCATCGGCCACCTCGGCTTCGGTGACCGCGCAGCAGGTGTCGATGGCGGCGAGCTCGACCAGCCACGCGCCGTCGGAGAAGGACTCCGCTGCGGCGCGGGCGATTTCCAGGCCGAGCCGCGTCTTGCCGACCCCGCCCGGGCCGGTCAGCGTCACCAGGCGTCCCGCGCTCAGCCGCTCGCGCACCGACTCCAGGTCGCCGTCGCGGCCGATCAGCTCCGAGACGGCGGCGGGGAGGTTGTGCCCGGGCGCGGTGGCGGTGAGCGCCGGTTCCTGCCGGAGCATCGAGCTGTGCAGTGCCGACAGCTCGGGGCCCGGGTCGATGCCGAGCTCGTCGGCGAGGCGGGCCCGCACCCGCTGGTAGGACTCCAGAGCCTCGGCCTGCCGCCCGGAACCGTAGAGCGCGCGCAGGTGGAGGGCTTGCAGCCGCTCGCGGTGCGGGTGGCGCGCGACCAGCTCGGCCAGGTCCGCGGCGACTCCGGTGTGCTCGCCCAGTTCGAGGCGCGCAGCGGCGTGGTCCTCCTGCGCGGCGAGGCGTTGGTCGTGCAGCCGGGTGCGGGCGGGCGCTGCGAAGGGCGCGTCGGCGAACTCCGCGAACGCCTCGCCGCGCCAGATGTCGAGGGCACCGGCCAGCGCCGCTGCTCGGGCCCTGGCATCGGGTGAGGTCCTGGCCTGCGCGCTCAACGCGGCGAAGCGCCCGGCGTCGACGGCTTCGGCGTCGATGTCGAGCCGGTAGGCGCCGGAGCGGAACTCCAGCAGTGCGCGCGCTCCCGGCTCGGCGGAGTCCAGCGCCTTGCGCAGCTGCGAGATCTTGGCGCGCAGCGTCGGAACCGGTTTGCCGGGCGGTGCCGAACCCCAGAGGTCTTCGACCAGCCGGTCGGCGGAGACGAAGCGGCCGGGCGTGACGAGCAGGTCGGCGAGCAGGGCCCGCACCTTCGCCTCCGGGACGGGCACCGGAGTGCCGTCGTCGGTCCACACCGCGAGCGGGCCCAGCACTCCGAAACGCACGTGCCGACAGTACTCGGTGACCTGCGGTGATGGTCGGCCGCAAGCGGATCCGAAGCGAACCGCAACCGGGGCCGCCCAGGCTGGGGCCAACTCCAGCGAGAGGACAGGCCATGAACGACGCACAGCCGAACACCGGTCGCGAGATCCGGTTGCGGTCGCTCCCGGGCGGTGAGCTCCGGGCGGAGGACTTCGAACTGGTCGAGACACCGATCCCGCAGCCCGGTGCCGGGCAGGTGCTGGTGCGCAACACCTGGATGTCGGTCGACCCCTACATGCGGGACCGGATGGACCCGGCGGTCACCTTTCTGCCGCCGTACCAGGTGGGCGAAGCGCTCGACGGTCCCGCGATCGGGCGGGTCGTCGCCTCCGACTCCGCGGAGGTGCCGGTCGGCACCGCGGTGCGGCACTGGCTCGGCTGGCGCGAGTACGCCGTGCTGGACGCGGCCGCGGTCGAGGTGCTCGACACCTCGGTCGCCGAGGAGCAGGACTACCTCGGCCCGCTGGGCACGACCGGGCTGACCGCCTACGTCGCCACCACCGAGATCGCCCCGGTGCGCCCAGGTGACGTGGTGTTCGTCTCCGCCGCGGCCGGCGCGGTCGGCAGCGTGGCCGGGCAGCTGGCCCGCCAGTTCGGCGCCTCGAAGGTGATCGGATCGGCCGGGGGCCCGGTCAAGGCCCGCAAGCTGCGCGAGACGTTCGGTTTCGACGCCGCCGTCGACTACCGGTCGGCCTCGGTCGCCGAGCAGCTCGACGTCGCCGCGCCGGACGGCATCGACGTCTACATCGACAACGTCGGCGGTGAGCAGCTGGAAGCCGCCATCGACGCGATGCGCGGCGGCGGCCGGATCGCGCTGGTGGGCGCCATCAGCGCGCACGGCGCACCGCCCGCGGGGCCGAAGAACTACTTCCAGCTGGCCATCAAGGAGATCGCGATGCGCGGCATGCTCGTCGGCCAGCACTTCGACCGGTTCCCGGAGTACATCGGCAAGGCCGCGAACTGGCTGCGCGACGGAACCCTGCGCACCGAGACCACGGTGCAGCACGGCATCGAGAGCGCGCCGGAGGCGCTGCTGGGCGTGCTGCGGGGTGCCAACACCGGGAAGATGCTCGTCCGCCTGGACGGCTGAAAAGCGTTCCGGCGAACGGATTTCACGCTGCGCGGACGGGAATCGCGCAGTTCTGCAAGCCCATTCGACGTTTACAAGCAGACAGGAGATCTTCACCATGAATTCCCAGCCGGGAGGCCGTGCGCTCGTCGTCCTCGCGCACCCGCGGAGCGACTCGGTCACCGCCCGGAGCGCTGACCTGGTGCACCGCAAGCTGAAAGCGGCGCAGTACGAGGTCGACCTGCTCGACCTGTACGCCGAGGACTTCGACCCGCGCGTGACCCCCGCCGACGAACCGGACTGGGCCGACCGGGAGAAGACCTACTCGCCCGAGGTCCGCGCCCACATGGCCCGGGTCGACGCCGCGGACGTGATCGTGGTGGTCTTCCCGGTGTGGTGGTTCTCCCTGCCTGCGATCCTCAAGGGCTGGATCGACCGCGTGTGGAACTACGGTTTCGCCTACGGGCGCAGCGAGCCGCGGCTGGCGGGCAAGCGCATGCTGTGGCTGGGCCTGGCGGGCGGGTCGAGCGAGGGCTACGCGGAGGTGGGGCTCGCGGAGATGATGGATCTGCAGCTGCGGGTCGGCATTTCGAACTTCTGCGGGATCACCGACGCGGACTTCGTGCTCGTCCACGACCTCGAAACCGCGGACGCAGAGCAGGCGCTGGCCGATGTCGAGGACAAGGCGGAGCGGTTCCTGGGCCGCTGAACCGCGGGGCACCGGCCGCTCAGCGGGCGGTGCCCACCAGGCCGCGCAGGATCTCCTCGGCGTGCGTCCACAGCAGCGAACCGCCCGCATCCGCCACCACGTGGTGCCGAGCGGCGGGGATGCGCCGGGCCAGCGTCACGCCGTGGTCGGGGGAGTGGCTGGGGCTGGTGTCGAGCGCGCCGTACCAGAGATCCACCGGGATCCGGATGTCGGCGACGTCGAACGGCCAGCGGCCCATGGCCAGGACGGTGTCGCGGGCGTAACCGGCCGGTCCCTGCGCGAACCCCTCGGCCATCGCCTGCCGGAAGACCGGCTCGAATCCCGGTGACCGGTAGACGGCGAGGTCGACGTCCGGGCTGAACCTGGTGATGAGCTGCCACAGCGCGTCGGCGCTGCCGAACTCGGCGAAGGACTGCTCGGCGGCGGCCGGGTCGGCGGCCACCAGTTCGACCATGCTCCGCAGGTCATCCGGCAGCCCGCTGTCGAAGGACGCGAACTCGTCGGCACCGGCGACGACGGCGGCCCGCGCCGCAACGCCCGCCGCGGCGCAGGCCAGCGCGAACGGCCCGCCCGCCGAGTAGCCGACGACGGCGAGCTCGGCCGAGCCCAGCACCGCCCGCCGCAGCTCGGCGATGTCGTCGGCGAAGCTGTCCAGCGTCCGGCCCGGTGCGGGATCGGACGCGCCCAGCCCGGGCCGGTCCACCGAGATCAGCCGGACGTTGAGCGCGTCGACGACGTCGGTGCCGAACCCGAGATGACGGCTGGTCGCGGCGCCGGGGCACAGCACGACCGGCGTCCCCTCCTGCGGCCCCCACTCGGCCCAGGCCAGGTTCCGCCCATCGGAAAGTCCGTGCCGCCCGAGCCGCTCCGGTCCGGAAACGTCCATGACAGTCGATAGTGGACGTTCCAGTGCCGGAATGCCACCGAATTCTCGGGTGCGGGCGCTCGCCCGACGGCCCGCCGACCGAAGACCCAGTGCTGTGCCAGCGCAGTCCGCCACTCCGCGCGAGCATGCAGCATGCTCCTCGTCTTGTTCGGCCTCCCGGTGGCAGTGGCCTTCTCGGGGCTGGTCGCCTCGGCGCTCCAGCGCTGGGCGTTCTCGGGGACCGGAAGGACGAGAAAGGCGCCGACCGGCGAAGGGTTTCGCTGGTCGGCGCCTCGGTGAAGCCGGTGCCTCAGCCCTGCTTGGTCTCCCAGAAGATCTTGTCGATCTCCGCGATGTAGTCCAGCAGTTCCTGACCCTTCTTCGGGTCCATCGAGCCCTTGGTGCCGGTGGCGCCGGCCGCCTTGGTGGCCTTGTTGACCAGCTCGTGGAGCTGCGGGTACTTCTCGAAGTGCGGCGGCTTGAAGTAGTCGGTCCACAGCACCCACAGGTGGTGCTTGACCAACTCGGAGCGCTGCTCGGCGATCAGAATCGCCCGAGTGCGGAACTCCGGGTCCTCATTGGCCTGGTACTTCTCCTGGATCGCCTTGACCGACTCAGCCTCGATGCGCGCCTGGGCCGGGTCGTACACGCCGCACGGAAGATCGCAGTGCGCGGTCGCCTCCAGGCGAGGGCTGAGGATTCGCGACAGCAGTCGCATGATTCCTCCCTGACAGTGAGTGCTCCGACAGCGCCGACCCTACTCTGGAAGATCCCCGGCGTCCTACTGGAGGTGGCAGTGAAATCCCTCGGCCGGTGGCCATGGCGCCGCTTGCTGGTGCGGGGTCCGTCGATGGTTCCCACGCTGCGGGATCGCGATGTCGTGCTGCTGCGGCTGCGCGGTCGTGCCCGGGTGCGCGACGTCGTCCTGGTCCGCTGGGCGCAGCGGCCGGAGCAGCTGTCGATCAAGCGCGCGGTGCGCCGCGATGGCGGCGGTTGGCACGTGGAGGGCGACAACAGCTTCGGTTCGACCGACTCGCGGGAGCTGGGGCCGGCGGAAGTCCTCGGCGTCGTCCGCTGGCGGCTGTGGCCGAACCCGGGACGCCTGCGCTGAATCGCAGGTCAGCGCAGAGTTTCGTAATGCGCGAGGCAGGTTTCGTAGTCCGGTAGGAGGCCCCGCTCCGCCGCTTCGGCGAGGCTCGGGGCGTGACGGTCCTTCTCGGACAGGACCGGCTCGCAGTCCAGGACGTCCCACGGGAGCGCGAGAGCCGGGTCGAGCGGGTTGATGCCGTGCTCGGCGCCGGGGTTGTAGGCCGTCGAGCAGAGGTAGCTCATCGCGGTGTCGTCGGTGAGCGCGACGAAGGCGTGGCCGAGGCCCTCGGGCACGTAGACGGCGCGGTACTCGTCGGAGTCCAGGCGCACCGCGTCCCACTTGCCGAAGGTGGGCGAGCCGACCCGGATGTCGACCACCACGTCGAGCAGCGCTCCCCGCGGGCAGTACACGTACTTGGCCTGGCCGGGCGGCACGTCGGAGAAGTGCACGCCGCGGATGACGCCGCGGGAGGACACGCTGTGGTTGGTCTGGGCGACCCGCAGCGGGTGTCCGAGGGCTTCGACGAGCGCGGCCTCCTGGAACGGCGCGACGAAGAGGCCGCGGTGGTCGGGGAAGGCCTTCGGAATGAACTCGAACGCGCCCGTGTTCTCAAGTCGACGTGCCTGCACGGCCGAAAGCCTATGGGGCCGGTCGGTGCGGGTTTTCGAGGGGTTTCGGAGGGGTCGCGGTCAACGGGACACACGTGCCGCAAAGGACGTCGGAAAATATGACGTTCGTTCTGCTGGCGGAAATTCTTGAAAACCGTACGTACGTACTGCCCTTTTCGAATCAAAACCGGACGCCCGTACTGCCACTGGGCGTTGACTTTTTGTTGAAGCTGCTGGTGAGATTGTGTGATCCCGGTCGCTGACATTGATCTGGGGGCCTGGCACACTGTTCGAACCGCAGCGTCCGCCGAGCCGCTGTCCGACCGGGGCAGCTGTGCTCGGTTCATTCACACACCGCCGGCCGGAAAGCCCGGTGCGGTGGCGTAACCCGGGCGGCTCCGCGCCGCCCACTGGCCCGGCCCGGACCGTTCCCGGGCCGAAGGCATGGCTACAGGAGGGACGCCGTGACCGCCGTCAACGACCGCACCGACAGTGGTGCCGATTTGACCAACGAAGAAATTTTCGCCGCGCACGAGGGCGGCAAGCTGGGTGTCGAGGTGTCCGCGCCGCTGGCCAGCGCGCGCGACCTCTCGATCGCCTACACGCCGGGTGTGGCGCAGGTCAGCCGCGCGATCGCCGCCGACCCGGAGCTCGTCGACCGCTACACCTGGACGCAGCGGTTGGTGGCCGTGGTCAGCGACGGCACCGCGGTGCTCGGGCTCGGCGACATCGGGCCGCGGGCCTCGCTGCCGGTCATGGAGGGCAAGTCCGCGCTGTTCAAGACCTTCGCCGGACTGGACTCGATCCCGCTGGTGCTGGACACCACCGACGTCGACGAGATCGTGGAGACCCTGGTCCGGCTGCGCCCGTCGTTCGGCGCGGTGAACCTGGAGGACATCTCCGCGCCGCGCTGCTTCGAGCTGGAGCGGCGGGTTTCCGAGGCGCTGGACTGCCCGGTGATGCACGACGACCAGCACGGCACGGCGGTCGTGGCGCTGGCGGCGCTGCGCAACGCGGCCAAGGTGGTCGGTCGTGAGCTGGGTTCGATGCGCGTGGTGATCTCGGGTGCCGGTGCGGCCGGGGTGGCCTGCGCGAAGATCCTGCACACCGCCGGGGTCGGCGAGATCACGGTGCTGGACTCGCGCGGTGTGATCCACTCCGGGCGGGATGGCCTGACCCCGATCAAGCAGGAGCTGGCCGGTTTCACCAACTCCAGCGGGATCACCGGCGGGCCTGCCGAGGCGCTGCGCGGCGCCGATGTCGTGATCGGCGTGTCGGTCGGGCAGCTGCCGGAGGAGCTGGTGGCCACGATGGCCGATGACGCCATCGTCTTCGCGCTGTCCAACCCGGACCCGGAGATCCACCCCGACGTCGCTCGCCGGCACGCCGCGGTGGTGGCCACCGGGCGCAGCGACTTCCCGAACCAGATCAACAACGTGCTGGCCTTCCCGGGCATCTTCAAGGGCGCGCTGGACGTCGGCGCCCGCAAGATCACCGACGGGATGAAGGTCGCGGCCGCCGAGGCGATCGCCGCGGTCGCCGCCGACGACCTCAGCGCGGACTACATCGTGCCCAGCCCGCTGGACCCGCGGGTGGCGCCGGAGGTCAGCGCCGCCGTGGCCAAGGCGGCTCGCGCCGAGGGCGTCGCCAAGGCCTGATCGCACCGATGCGCACGACGGACCACGGGATAGCGGTGGGGCCGGACTGCGCCGAGCCGGACCGAACGGGGCCGGGGAGACCGATCGTCTCCCCGGCCCCGTTGTGTCGACGGTTGTGGACTTTCGGTGGTTCGCGTCATCATGTCGGGGGACGGCTGTCACCTCTCCAGGGAATCCGGTTCCGGTCGCGGCACCATGGCGTTACCGCCGGTGCGGAGACCGGTATTGTCAGCCGCACGACCTGTTGTGTTGCAGATCACTCGTCAGTGGGGTGCGGTGCAACCCGGGGCAGCGGTCGCGCGGCTGCGACGCAGGAGGGGTGCTGTTGACCGAGCGGAGCGAGAGGACCCGGACGAGTTCCGGCGGTCTCGGCCTGGCCGGTGCCCGCTCCGAGGAGTTCGCGCTGCTGCCGCTGCCCGCGGCGCCGGCGCTGCTGAGCACCCCGGACGGCATCGTCGTCCGGGCCACCGAGCAGGCGGCGAAGCTGGCCGGGGAGACCACGCCCGCGGCGCTGATCGGTTGCCGCCTCGCGGACCTGGTGACCCGCGACGGCCCCGTCTCGCTGCTGCGGGCCAGGGGCGGCAGCTACCCGGTCCGCCCGATGAGCTGGCCGCACATCCAGGACGAGCGGCTGCGGGTCACCGTGCTGGTCGACGTCTCCGACCTGGCCGACGCCGGGCACGACGCCGCCGAAGCCGCCGACGGCAACGAGCGGCGGTGGCTGATCGAGGCGCAGCGGATCGCCAAGGTCGGCAGCTGGGTATTCTACCCGGAGACCGGCGAGCTCTACCGCAGCCCGGTGCTGGCCGAGTTCCTCGGCGATCCCGGCGGCCAGGAGGCCGTGGGCGTGACGGCGATGATCGACGCGACCCACCCCGACGACGTGGCGCGGGCGCAGCAGTTCTACCTGGACGTGCTCACCGCCCCGGAGGACGAGCTGCTGGAGGTGGAGCTGCGCGACCGCCGCGGCAAGCGCGTCTACCTGTGCACCGGGCGGGCCGAGTACAACCGGGCAGGCCGGGTCGAGCGGGTGCAGGGCACCGTGCAGGACGTCACCGAGCACCGGGCCTTGGAGCGGCAGCTCCGCGACGAGCGGCGCAAGCTGCAGGACGCGCAGCGGATCGCCCGCCTCGGCACCTGGGAGTGGAACCCGCGGTCCGGCGTCATGCGGTTGTCGAACATGCTGCACGAGATCATCGGCAAGCCCGCGAACGCGCCGATCACCTTCGAGAGCTACCTGGACCGCGTGCACCCCGACGACCGCGGCTGGGTGCGCCGGGCCTGGCGGCCGCTGATCGAGGAGCACGACCCGATCGAGGTCGAGCACCGCTACCTGCGCATCGACGGCACCACCCGGATCCTGCGGCTGCACGGCACCGCCATCACCGACGCCGACGGCCAGGACGTGCTGGTCGGCACCGCCCAGGACGTCACCGAGCAGCGGGCCGTGGTGACCCGCATGGAGCGCTCCAGCCAGCGGTTCACCGATCTGGTCAGCATCACCCCGGTGGGCATCGGCCTGTTCGACCGGGCCGAGCGGCTGGTCGACGCCAACGACGCGCTGTGCGACCTGCTGGGCTACCAGCTGGAGCAGCTGCGCGGGATGACCGCGAAGGACATCACCCACCCCGACGAGCAGAACACCGGTCTGCCCACCCCGGCGGAGAACTCCGGCATCCGCCGCCGGGTGCCGCAGCGGGTGCTGGTGCGCGCCGACGGCGAACCGGTGTACTGCGAGCTGCGCACCTCGGCGTCGGTGCAGGACGACGGCACCCACTTCTGGCTGGTGGTGTTCCAGGACATCACCGAGCGGCGGCGGGCCGCCGAGGCGCTGCGCTACCAGGCCACCCACGACGACCTGACCGGCCTGCCGAACCGCACCGCGGTCAAGGACCTGCTCTACCAGCTGCTGGGGCGGGCCGATTCGGACCGGGTCGCGGTGCTGTTCTGCGACATCGACAACTTCAAGCGGGTCAACGACTCGCTGGGCCACGACGCGGGCGACGAGCTGCTGGTGGCGCTGGCGCGCCGACTCGAAGGCGGGCTGCCCGACGGGTGCACGGCGGCCCGGCTCTCCGGCGACGAGTTCGTCATCATCTGCTCGGACATCGAGGCGGTCGGCGGTGTCGACTCGCTGGCCAACCGGGTGTCCGGGCTGCTGCGCACCGCGGTTCCGGTGCACGGCCAGCTGATCCGGGTCTCCGCCTCGATCGGCGCCGCGGTGCCCGACGGCAGCGCCTCCGGCGGCGAGGACCTGCTGCGCTTCGCCGACGCGGCGATGTTCGAGGCCAAGGGCCGCGGCACCGGCAAGGTCTCGCTGGCCAGCCCGGCGCTGATGGCCTCCGCGGACCGCCAGCTGCACCTGGAGGGCCAGCTGCGGGAGGCGCTGAACAGCGACGGCCTGGCCCTGCACTACCAGCCGGTGGTCGACGCCGATGGCGTGGTGGTCACCGCCGAGGCGCTGGTGCGCTGGCCGCACCCGGATCGCGGCATGCTCGCCCCGGACGCCTTCCTGCCCGTCGCGGAGCAGGGCGATCTGCTGCGCGAGCTGGACCGCTGGGTGCTGCGGACCGCGTTGCGGGAGGCGGCGACCTGGCCGGTGCGCGGCGGCCGCCCGGTGGGCGTGGCGGTGAACCTGGCCGGGCTGGTGCCGGGCGGGCCGGAGTTCGTCGACGCGGTCGCCGACATCGTCGCCGAGACCGGCATCTCCTGGGACCGGGTGATCCTGGAACTGGTGGAGACGGCCCTGGTCGATCTGCCGTCGCGGACCCGGCACGAGATGGGCGAGCTGGTCTCGCGGGGCGTGCGGTTCGCGGTCGACGACTTCGGCACCGGCTACTCCTCGCTGGCGCGGCTCAAGGACCTGCCCGCGCAGATCATCAAGGTGGACCGCCGGTTCGTCGCCGGTGTCGGCGGTGACGCCTCGGACTTCGCCGTGGCACGCGCGGTGGTGGACATGGCGCGCGCGATGGGCAGGCAGTGCGTGGCCGAAGGCGTGGAGACCGCCACCCAGTTCCACGTGCTCTCCGGCGTCGGCGTGGACGCCTACCAGGGCTGGCTGTTCTCCGGCGCCGTCCCGGCCCGCGATTTCCGCGACCTCATCGCCCGCGGCCCGATGACCATCCCGGCGGCTTGAAGGCCAGCTCCTCCGCTCTGGACCTTTTCGCCGGTGGGCCGCTGGCCCAAGATCGGAGGCGCATCGATCCGCGGCGTCGCGGATCTCCGGAGCGGCCGAGGCGTTGAGGAAATCTGTGACTGGGGTGAAGCACGGCCGGTTCGTTGCCCGGCGGATGACGGCCGTCGAGCAGTTCCGGGCGGAGAAGAAGGCCTGGCGGCTGGTTCAGCTGCTGGTGGGGCTCGTCGGCTACGGCACGGCGTTGACGTTCCTGGTCGGTTCGGCCCTGGGCGCGTCGGCCTGGGCCGTGCTCGCCGAGGGGCTGTCGGTGCGCAGCGGGATCTCGTTCGGCCTGGCGACGAGCCTGACGGCCGTGGTCGTCCTGCTGTGCTGGATCCCGCTGCGCGAGCTGCCCGGCCTCGGCACGGTTCTCAACGTGGTCATGGTCGGCGCCGCGGCCGACGTCGCCGCACTGTTCGTGCCCGCGCCGACCTCGCTGCCGCAGCAGGTCGGCTACCTGCTGCTGGGCGTGCTGATGCTGACCTTCTTCGACGCGGTCTACCTGGGCGCCCGGTTCGGTTCCGGGCCGCGCGACGGCCTGATGACCGGCGCGGTCCGGTTGTCCGGGAAGCCGATCTGGATGGTGCGCACGGCGATCGAGCTGGTCGTGCTGGCCGCCGGCTGGCTGCTCGGCGGCACGGTCGGCGTCGGCACGGTGCTGATCGCGCTGGCGATGGGACCGCTCGTCCAGCAGTTCCTCCGCTTCACCACCGTCCGCCTCAAGAGCGACGGCTAGCGGCAGTGCGAAGCCCTGGTGCGCGTCGACGCGATCCGCCTCCGGCGGCGCTGACCCCCATCAGGTGCCGATCGGTGCGTCGCTGCTGAGCAGGGCCTTCACCTCCGGGTAGCTGCCGGTGGCCTGGACGCGGCCGTCGCCGAGCACGACGACGTCGTCGGCCGCCTGGATGGTGGACGGGCGGTGCGCGATCACCAGCAGCGTGCACTCGGAGGTGATGTGCTCGATGGTGCGGGTGAGCGCGGCCTCGTTCGCGGCGTCGAGGTGCGAGGTCGGCTCGTCCAGCAGCAGCAGGTGCGGTCTGGGCAGCAGGGCGCGGGCGATCGCCACCCGCTGCTGCTCGCCGCCGGAGAGGGCGCTGCCGTGCTCGCCCACGGGCGTGTCCAGGCCCTGCGGCAGCCGGGCGACGAGGTCTTCGAGGCTGGCCAGCCGCACCGCGCGGTCGACTTCGGCGGCAGTGGCATCGGGCTTGGCGTAGGTGATGTTGTCGCGCAGGCTGCCGTGCATGACCGGCGCGCTCTGCTCGACGATGCTGATCGCCGCGCGGCACTCGTCGACGGTCATCTCACGCGCGCAATCGCGCCCGTCGAGCAGGATCTTCCCGGTCTGCGGGTCGTAGAAGCGGGCGATGAGGGCGAAGATCGTGGACTTGCCCGCGCCCGACGGGCCGACCAGCGCGACGTGGCTGTTGCGGGCGACGCGGAAGGAAACGTCCCGCAGGACCGGGCGGCCGGGCTCGTAGGCGAAGCCGACGCCGCGGAACTCGATCGCCGGGGCCTCCGGGTCGGCGTTCGAGCTGCGGGCCTGGACCGCCGGGCGGGCGACCTCCTCGGCCTCGGTCGGCAGCTGCGCGATGTCCTCCACCCGCTGCAGCGCGGCCAGGCCCTGCTGGAGGGTGGCGAACACGTCGAAGAGGTTCGACAGCGGAGTCGCGATGTAGGTGACGTAGAGGAGGAAACCGATGAGCTCGGGCAGTTGGGCGGCGCCGCTGGCCACCCGCAACCCGCCCACGACGAGCACGGTGATCATCGCGCCGTGCACCGCCAGCGTCATCGCCGGGTTGATCACGGCGTTGCGCTTGGCGGCCTGGAGGTTGTGCGCGTAGGCCTGGCGGGCCAGGTCACCGATCCGGTCGCGCTCGCGGTCCTCGGCCCGCATGACCCGCACGGTGCGGATGGCCGACAGCGCGCGCTCCAGCTCCGCGCTCATGCCGCCGAGGCTGTCCTGCGCGTCGTGGATCGCGCGGCGGATGCCCGCCAGCAGCAGCATGGTCAGGCCGCCGATCGCGCCGACGATGGCGATGACGATCAAGAACATCGTCGCGTCCAGCCAGAGCATCATGGCGATGCCGCCGATCACGATGAACACGCCGACGCTCGCCTCGACCAGGTCGTAGGCAAGCGAGTCGCGGAGCAGCGTGGTGTCGCTGGTGGTGCGGGTGAGCAGGTCGCCGATCCGGTGCTGCTGGTAGCGCCGCATCGGCCAGCGCAGCAGCCGGTCCACGATGCGCAGCCGCAGCCCCAGGACGATGCCCTCACCGGTGCGCTCCAGCAGGTAGTGCCCGAACCCGGTGATCACCGCCTCGGCCACGAACACCACGGCCAGCAGGCCCAGCACCGCCAGGTACGGCTGCTGGGCGGAGAACGCCTCGATCGTGCGGGCGGCCAGCAGCGGCTGCACCAGGCCCATCACCCCGCCGAGCAGCGCGAGCGCCATGGCCACGGCGATCACGGCCCGGTGCCCGCGGGTGATCCGGACCAGGTGACGCCAGTCGACCTTCCCGCCGGCGTCCTCCGGTTCGTCGTCCGCACCGTCCAGGTCGGCTGCCCGGTTGGGGCGAATCATGTTCAGCACTTAGGACTTCCTCGTTTCATCGGTGACTGGTTCCACGGCCATCAGGGGCAGGAAGGCTTGCGCCTGCTCGCCCTCGTCGACGGCGCAGCCCGCTGCTTCGACCCAGGCGTGGGCCCCGAACGGGGCGGCGCGGACGCCGACCTTCCACGTCGGCCAGCAACCGCGCACCCGGCACAGCAGCGCGGTGGCGATCGAGCGGGGCAGGCATCCCTTGCCCGCGCAGGTGGTGCTGACCGCGATGACTGCGGATCTCGCGGCGCTGGCCTGGGCGTAGGTGGCAGGCGGTGCACCGCGCCGGGCGAAGGACAGGACGTGCCGGATCCGCCGCGGGGACAGGTGCGCCATCGGCAGGGCGATCGCCACCGCGACCCGCGCGGCCACCCGGGTGCGCAGCGGCGGCCGCTCCGCGGCGAACAGCGTTTCCGGCGTGCTCATCGCACCACCAGACCCGCGCGCAGGAGTTCCTCGATGACGGCGCGGACATCGCGCACGGCCTGCTCCTGGTCGCCGTCCGCCTCCGGGAGCAGAGCGCGCGCGATGGCCGGCTCCTCCGCGCCGTCCAGGCACATCCGCAGAGTGCGGAGGCCGCTCTCGTTCAAATGCCAGTACTGGCCGGATCTTTCGTCCAGCAGCACGCCGCTGCCGTCCTCGGCGTCGGTCAGCGACACGTGGTCGCGCAGCCGGATCGTCATGGCTTGGCCTCCGTGGTGACGAGCTGCTCCTGATCGCGCAGCCACCGTTCGGTGCTGGCGGTGGTGGAGATCGCGTACGGGGTGAACATCCGCATCTGGAAACCGCTGCAGACCTCCCGCAGCACCCGGGGATCGATCAGGCCGAGGCGGCCGAGCCGCGAGTCCTCGCACAGCGCCACCAACTTCTCCGCGTTGGTGCGCAGACCGGCGTGCTCCACATTGGACCCCTCGGCCTTGGTCGAGCGCGCCAGGCACCGGTCCGGCACGATCCCGCGCATCGCGGCCACCAGCAGCGGCTTGTACGCCCACGGCGTGCGGCGTTCGTGCGCGCGAGCGGTCATGCACGCGTGCAGCACGGCATCGTCGAGGTACGGGGAGTTCAGGCGGATGCCCTCGGCGGCGTAGAGCGGGCTGGCCGCGCGCACCAGGCTCGCGCACAGCTGGACGCCCAGGACGGTGTGGTGGGCGGTCCAGTTGTGCCCGCGCTGCCGCGTGCGCTCCGCTTCTTCCAGCAGCAGTTCCCGGGCGAGCGCGACCGCCTCCGGCGTGGCCCACGGCGGCAGTTGCACGAGGTTCGTGGCTCCCTCCTCGTCCAGCGGCGAGGCGATGATGCTGCGGGCGCGCCGGGCCAGCCACTCGGGGTAGGCCTCGCGCCGCTCGCGCGCGTACATGGCGATGTCGCGCCATCGCCAGTGCTCCAGCGCGCGGTAGGCCCGCAGGTACCGCAACCCGGTCAGGGGACGGCGGCGCAGCAGCTCGAAGACGCCGGTGGCGCCACCCATCAGGGTTTCGTCGCCGCCGTCGCCGGTGAGGTGCATCTGCGATCCGGCCGCGGCGAGGCGGGCCGCCATCGCGCGGTACATCGGTCGGTCCTCCACCCCGGGGAACGGCTCCTCGGTCGGCGGCAGCGGTTCGAGCACGTCGCTGTAGTGCGCCGGGATGTCGGTGAAGGGGATGGTGATCCGCCGCAGGCCGGGGAGGTGCTCGGCGGCCAGGTCCGCCCACTGCGGGTCGTCGTCGCCTACGTCGGCGGCGAGCTTGGTCAGCGCGGTCAGCGGCCGCCCGTCCCGGGCGGCGAGGAAGCACAGCGTCGTCGAGTCCAGGCCGCCCGACAGGTCCGCGGTCACGGTCGGCCCGGAGGTCACCCGGGTCCGGACCGAGTCGACGAGCGCGGTGCGGAGCGCCTCGGCGGCCTTGTGCAGCGGCTGGTCGTCCGGTGGCGGCTGCCACCGGCGCCGGGATCGAGCGCGGCCGTCCGGGGTGAGGAGCAGGCAGGAGTCCTCGTCGACGGCGTGCACGTCCTGCCACAGCGGCGCGTTCATGGTGTGCAGCGGGATCTCGGAGAGCAGGAAGCGCAGCACCAGCCGCCGCCTGTCGAGCTCCGCGTTCGACAGCGCGGCCAGCACGTCCGCGCGGGTCGCCGCGACGGTGATTCCGCCGATCTCGGCGTGCACGACGCGACGCAGCCCGGACAGGCTGCCCTGGATCCGCACCACGCCGCCGACCGAAGCGATCAGGTGGAAGCAACCGGCGAACGACAGCTCGTCCAGCGCGACGGCATCCGTCGTTCGCTCCGCTATTCGCGCCAGCCGTTGCGGAGTGGCCGAAGCCGGTCCGAGAATGGCGATCGACGTCCGGCCGGCCGATTCGGTCCGGAGATCGGTCGATTCCCATTCCCCGACGAGCCACGGCCTGCCCGAAGGATGATTAACCCGCTGTGTTGTCGGGTCGAGAGCGGCGATCGCCGCCGCGGCGGCTGGGTGGTCGGGAAGTGCGACCAGCCATTCACGAGAACGACTCGATTTCATCGGTGAAGCTGTCTCCCCGGTTCGGATGGGTGGCGCCGCAGTGGCGCGAGCCTTCGTGCGAGCCGGACTCGCGCCACTGCGGTGCTCACCTGCGATCAGAGCAGGACGTGGCGCGGACGGCGGCGATGGGCCTTGTCCTTCCTGGACGGCCGGCTGTGCATCGTCAGCCGCTCGAACGCTCCGAGCTTCTGCAACTTCGGCTTGGAGTACATGTGCGCACCTCCTTCCCGTTACGAGAGACGAATGGAGCGATGTTTGTGCGCAGCGCTGCACGACGTCGTGCAGCCATCACATTAATTGGCCTCGACCAAAATAGACAACATTCCCGGTAAGAATGTCCACCGATGGAGCAGCGCATTCATGGAGATCGTTTCATGAATGTTTATTCGAATACCGCCGCGCGGGGTCGGCGGACTGTTCAAATCGGTCGACCGCTTTGTGGAATATGCCGGGCGAAAGTGGTTGGCGCGATGAAACAATTGCGCCTTCGTTGAAGCCGGAATTGTTTTCGCGTGCGGTGCGGGGCGAGGCCGCACCGCACGCGGGAGCCGCTCAGAGGTGCGGCAGGAGTTCTTCGAGGCGGTGCCGGGGCAGGTCGATCAGGCGCAGGTCCAGGTCGTCCAGCACCGGGGCGAGCGCGGCGGTGCGCTCCTTGGCCGCGCGCTTGGTGAGCTCCGGGTCGACGTGCGCGATCAAACCTTCGCGCCAGACGTTGCCGAGCTTGCCGTGCGCCCGCTGCAGCAGGTAGCCGGCCACCGAGTCCGCCTCCACCAGCTCGGCCACCACGACGGCGTGCTTGGCGTCCGGCGTGCTGCGGTGGAAGCGCAGCCGGTACTTCGCCGCGACCAGTCCGGACAGCGCGCGCTGGGCGCGTTCGCTGGTGATGTCCGGGTGGTTGTTGCCGACCACGAAGGCGACCCGGTCGGCGTTGGCGGCCAGCAGCATGCGCAGCAACCACGGCCCCGGGTCCGAGCGCAGGTCGTACACCGACGGCTGCCGCCGGGCCGGCCGCGTCCAGCCCGGATCGTGCAGCGCGGTGACCGGGCTGCCCAGCCGTTCACCGATCGCGGCCAGGAACTCCGGCGGTGCGGCCGCCTCCCGGGCCTCCACGGACTGCGGGCCGTGCGTGTAGATGCCGGGCGCCTGGCGCAGCGCGAGCTTGCGGGTGTGCGCGGTCGGCTGGCACACGTACAGGTCGCTGGCGCTGCCGATGGCCTGCGCGCCGAAGTAGCGGTGGAACCGCGGCAGGATCGCCTCGAACACCATGCCCAGCCGCAGCAGCTCCTGCTGCACCTTGTGCCCCAGCGCGGGCGTCCGCGGGCTGTAGCCGTAGGCGACGAGCAGCCTGCTCTGCAGCCCGGCCAGGCATTCGGCGGCGCGGGTGGCGAACAGGCCGATGCCCTCCGGGGTGTAGGGCGGGTCGGTGAACACCAGGTCGGCCCAGCCCTCCAGCACCGGCGGCAACCCGAAGCGCAGGTCGGCGTGCAGCGTGCGGACGCCGAAACCGCGCTCGGCCGACACCGCGTCGATGTGCTGCAGGATCCGCTCGTCGACGTCCACGACGGTCACCGACACCGACGGCGCCACCAGGCCCAGCGCCAGCGAGGTCAGGTCGTGGTCGCCGAGGCAGAGCACGTTGGCCCCGCTCAGGTCGTAGTTGTCGCGCAGCCATTCCGCGCGGCGCAGCGCGGTTTCCGGGGTGGCGGTGACGTGGTCGAGCGCGGCCGCGGGCTTCGGCCCGCTCTCGACGAACTCGCGCATCAGCGCCAGCTGCCCGGTCGCCGCGGGCACCGCGCCCAGCTCGTCCAGCGCGAAGTGCTCCCGGTAGCGGTCGCGGACCCGCGGGGCGAGCCGGTGGGCGCTGCCGGTGGTCTCCAGGTCGGGGCCGATCGCGGCCAGCAGGTCCTCGACGGTGCGCCGCGCCACCGCGGTGCGGCGGATCAGCTCGTCGAGCTCGACGGGATCGCCCGTGAGCTGGGCGAGGACCTCGCGCAGGCGGCGCGCGAGCACGCCGGCGTCGGTGAGCAGCGCCTGCACGGCGTCGGAAGGACCTGGAGTGGCATGCGGAGCAGTCATGGGGTGAATCAGCTTACGTGGCCAGGTCCGGGCCTGCGCTCCCACCAGGCGGAACAAGATCACGCGTAGGTCTCGGCGATCGCAGGATGCGTCCGATCGAGCTAGGGTCGGCCGGGTTTGAGGGGGACCGCGACTAGGGGGTGTTTCCAGTGGTCGTTTCGCGGGGCGGTGCGGGTGGCGGATCCGCAGCGCCCGCCTGGACCGCAGGATCCCCTCCTTATGTACGTCCAGTACGCGGCGTCGGGGCTGTCCTCGCCGGACGGACGCTGAGAACCCGCGGCGGCGCGAGTGGCGAGCCTGCTCACCGAGAAGAGCGAGCGGCTCGCGCCGCTCGCGGAACGGACCGAAACGTGAGGGGGCTCGCTTGATCGAGTTCCAGGCCGTGCGCAAGGAGTACCAGAACGGCACCGTCGCCGTCCACGAGCTCAGCCTGTCGGTGCGGACGGGCACCATCACCGTGCTGGTGGGTCCTTCCGGTTGCGGGAAGACCACGTTGATGCGGATGGTGAACCGGATGATCGAGCCGTCGTCGGGCAAGGTGCTCGTCGGTGGCACCGACGTGCGCGAGCGCGACCCGGCGGAGCTGCGCCGCGGCATCGGCTACGTGATCCAGCAGGCGGGACTGTTCCCGCACCGCACCGTGCTGGACAACATCGCGACCGTGCCGCTGCTGCACGGCCGCAGCAAGCAGGAGGCCCGGCAGCGCGCCGGTGAGCTGCTGGAGCTGGTCGGGCTGCAGCCCGAGCTGGCCAAGCGCTACCCGGCGCAGCTCTCCGGCGGACAGCAGCAGCGCGTCGGGGTGGCCAGGGCGCTGGCCGCCGATCCGCCGGTGCTGCTGATGGACGAGCCGTTCAGCGCCGTCGACCCGGTGGTGCGCGAGGGCCTGCAGGACGAGCTGCTGCGGTTGCAGGACGAGCTGGACAAGACGGTCCTGTTCGTCACCCACGACATCGACGAGGCCATCAAGCTCGGGGAGAAGGTCGCGGTGCTGCGGCAGGGCGGCCACCTCGCCCAGTACGCCGAGCCCGACGACCTGCTGGCCGAACCGGCCGACGACTTCGTGACCGCCTTCGTCGGCCGCGACCGCGGCTACCGCCGACTGTCCTTCGTGGACTCCGACAGCCTGAGCCCGCAGCCGGTGGACACCGTCGAGCTCGGCACCCGGGTGGACCGGCAGCAGCAGTGGCGGCTGGCGCTCGACGACGCCGGCCGGCCGCGCGGCTGGCTGCCGCCGGAGACCGAAGTGGACGGTCCGCTGAGCGAAGACCGGCTCGTGGCGGGTGGTTCGCTGTACTCGCGGGGCGCTCCGCTGCGCGGCGCGCTGGACGCCGCGCTGTCGGCGCCGACCGGGCTGGGCGTGGTGGTCGACGGCGACGGCGGATACGTCGGCGTGGTCACCGCCGAGCACGTGCTCGGCGTGATCGAGCGGCACCGCCGCCCCGAGGGGCTGCCGTGATCGACTACTTCGGCAGCCCGAGCAACCGGGAGCTGGTGCTCGAACAGCTCACCGAGCACATCTACCTGGCCCTGCTTCCGCTGCTGCTCGGCGTGCTGCTGGCGCTGCCGCTGGGGCGGCTGGCGCAGCGGGTGCGCTGGCTGCGCGGCGCGTTGCAGGGCACCGCGAACGTCGTCTACACGATCCCGTCGCTGGCGCTGTTCGTGATCATCCCCGGGCTGCTGGGCACGCCGCTGCTGTCGTCGGTCAACGTGGTCATCGCGCTGACCCTCTACACCGCGGCGCTGCTGGTCGGCCCGGTCAAGGACGCGCTCGACTCGGTGCCGGTGCACGTCGTCGCCGCCGCCACCGCGCTGGGCTACCGGCCCGCCCGGCGGTTCCTCACCGTGGAGCTGCCGCTGTCGGTGCCGGTGCTGGCCGCCGCCGTGCGGGTGGCCTCGGTCAGCAACATCAGCATGGTCAGCGTCGGCGCGCTGGTCGGCATCGGCGGGCTGGGTAGGCTGTTCACCGACGGCTTCCAGCGCGACTACCCGGAGCAGATCGTCATCGGCATCGTGCTGACGCTGCTGCTGGCGCTCGTGGTGGACCTGCTGCTGGTGCTGCTGTGGCGGCTGGCCACGCCGTGGGCGCGAGCGGGGGTGAGCGCGGCGTGATCGGCGAGCTGATCGCCTGGCTGGCCGACCCGGCGCACTGGACCGGGCCGGGCGGGATCCTGGCGCAAACGCTGCTGCACCTCTACTACTGCGTGGTGTCGGTGGCGGCGGCCTCGCTGGTGGCGGTCCCGCTGGGTGTCTACATCGGACATACCGGACGGGGTGCGGTGCTGGTCGTCGGTGTCGGCAACGCGATGCGCGCGCTGCCCACCCTGGGCCTGGTGACGCTGCTGGTGCTGGGCTTCGGGCTCGGTGAGCTGCCCGCGCTGGCCGGACTGGTGATCCTGGCGATCCCGTCCATCCTGTCCGGCACCTACGCCGGGATCCGCAGCGCTCCGGCCGACGCGGTGGACGCCGCTCGCGGCATGGGCATGACCGCCGCGCAGCGGCTGTGGCAGGTGGAGCTGCCGACCGCGCTGCCGCTGGTGCTCGGCGGGGTGCGCAGCGCGATGCTGCAGGTGGTGGCCACCGCGGCCGTCGCCGCCTACGTCGGGCTCGGCGGGCTGGGCCGGATCCTGCTGGACGGCTTGAAGATCAGTGACTACGCACAGATGGCTTCGGCCGCGATCGTGATCGCGGTCCTCGCGGTGCTGCTCGACCTGGTGCTGGCCGGTGCGACCCGGCTGCTGGTGCCGCGCGGTCTGCAGCTCGCCGCCCGACGAGGAGGTAAGGACTGATGAAGCGGTTTCTGGCGTGCGCTGCCGCGGCGGCGCTGCTGCTGACCGGCTGCGGATCGCAGGACCCGTTGGCGGCCAGCGGGAACCAGGGCGGGACGCTCGTGGTCGGCTCGGCTGACTTCGCCGAGAGCGAGCTGCTGATGCACATCTACGCGGAGGCGCTGAAGACCACCGGCGCCGACGTGCAGACCAAACCGCGCATCGGCGCCCGCGAGTTCTACGTGAACGCGGTGCGCAACGGGGAGCTCTCGGTGGTGCCCGACTACACCGGGAACCTGCTGGCGTACCTGGACCCGCAGGCCACCGCGACCGAGTCGCAGCAGGTCTACGACCAGCTCGCGAAGACCGTGCCCGGTGAGATGGAACTGCTGGCGCAGTCCCCGGCGGAGGACTCCGACGTGCTGACCGTCACCGCCGCCACCGCGGACAGCGGGCTGCGCTCGATGGCCGACCTCGGGCCGCGCTGCGGTGAGCTGGTGCTGGGCGCTCCGGCGGAGTGGAAGTCGCGCTGGGAGGCCAAGATCGCCGAGGACTACGGCTGCAAGTTCAAGGAGATCCGGCCGGTCGAGGCGGGCACCATCACGGTGAACGCGCTGACCGACGGGCAGATCCAGGTGGCGAACCTGTTCACCACGTCCTCGCAGATCGCGGAGAAGAACCTGGTGAAGCTGGACGACCCGAAGAACATGTTCCCGGCGCAGAACGTGGTTCCGCTGGTGCACAAGGGGAAGCTGACCCCGGAGCAGGGTGCGGCGCTGGACAAGGTGTCGCAGGCGCTGACCACCGAGAAGCTGACGGACCTCAACCGCCGCCTGGAAGTGGACAAGGCCAACCCGGCAGACCTGGCCAAGGAGTTCATCGCCACCGCGGGCCTGTGAACCCGAGCCTCGAAGGGCGCCTCCACCACGCGGAGGCGCCCTTCGGGCGTCTTCGGAGGTCAGCGCCGGTGACACCGGGTCGGGTGCGGGCCCGGGACGCCCGGCCACCGGGCAGCGAGCCCCTGGACAGAGGCGTCGCCACCGAGTGAGGGGTGAACTTCCGCAATTTCAATTGAAATTGCGTCACCCCTCAAGGTGACTGCCCACCGCCTTGGGCCCGGCCCGATCCCGCCTCGCGGCCGCACCGAGCACTCAGGTCTTCCGTTCGGGCGGCGTGTTCGTCCTGGTCCGCGCGGACGGATTCTGCAGCGTTCGTTGAGGACCGGTGCGTCGCCGAGCACCGCGTCCAGCTGGGCGGACGGGCGGTGCGTCGGTGCCTGTCAACGGTCGGATCCGGGGTCCGCGCGGCGGCCACGGTGCCGTCAGGCGGTGCGGCCGCTGATCCGGGTGGTGAGCTCGGCCGCCGTGCGGTGGACCTGGGCTGCCAGGTCGGGCCAGGTCTCGGCGCACGGGCCTTCGCAGATGTGCCGGAAGGTCACGCTGATCGCCGCGATCGGGCGGCCGCCGTGGTCGAACACCGGGCTCGCCACCGAGGCGAAACCAGCCGTCACGAAACCGTCCTCGACGGCCCACCCGAGGCGCTGCTCGGTCGCGAGCAGGCGGCGCAGCTCGGGGAGGTTGCGCGGGCCTCGGTCGGTGCGGCGGACGAACCGCTCGTTGGAGGGCAGCAGGGCGCGCACCTGCGCCGCGGGCAGGTGCGCCAGCATCGCGCGGCCGGACGCGGTGAGCTGGGCGGGCAGGCGCACGCCCACGTCGGTCACCAGCGTCTGCGGCTGCGACGGGCGCTCCTTGATCAGGTACAGCGACTCACCGCCGTGCAGAACGCCCAGGTGCGCGGTGGCGCCGACCTCGTCGACCAGGCGGCGCAGCAGCGGCCCGGCCAGCCGCTCCAGCGGGTCGTGGCGGAGGTAGGCCGAGCCGAGCTCGAAGGCCGCCATGCCCAGGCCGTAGCGGCGTTCCTCGGGCAGGTGGGTGACGAATCCGGCCGCCACCAGCTCCGCCAGCAGGTGGTAGGTGGTGGAGCGCGGCAGCTCCAGATCGCGGGCGATGACGCCGGCCGACACCGGTCCGGCCCGCCCGGCCAGCAGCCGCAGGACGGCCAGGCCCCGCCGCAGCGCGGGCACGTCGCTGCTGCTCACAGCACCTCCTCGAACGCATCGGGCTGTCTGGGATACCAGACGTTGTCACTCTATCCGGGCTTCTGCGAAACGTCTCCGGGCGCTGGTATGGAGGCATGGAAGACAACGCCCTGAACCTCGGCCCGGAACCGCTCGGCCGCGACCAGGTCATCTCGGTCGCCCGCGGTGGGGCCCGGGTGGTGCTGACCCAGCTCGCCGAGCAGGGCATCGCCACCACCCGCAAGCACGTCGAGGCGCTGGCCGCCGAACAGCGCCCGGTCTACGGGATCTCCACCGGGTTCGGCGCGCTGGCCGTCCGGCACATCCCGGCGGACCGGCGCGCAGCGCTCCAGCAGGCCTTCGTGCGCTCGCACGCGGCGGGCACCGGCCCGGCGGTGGAACCGGAAGTGGTGCGCGCGCAGATGCTGCTGCGCCTGCACACCGTCGCCACCGGTCGCACCGGGGTCCGCCCGGCGACCGCGCACGCGCTGACCTCGATGATCAACGCCGGCATCGTGCCGGTGGTGCACGAGTTCGGCTCGCTGGGCTGCTCCGGCGACCTCGCGCCGCTGGCCGCGGTGGCGCTGGCGCTCACCGGTGAGGGCGAGGTCTTCGACGCCGAGGGCGTCCGGCGCCCGGCGTCCGAGGCGCTGGCCGCGGCCGGGATCGAGCCGGTGACGCTGGTGGAGAAGGAAGGCCTGGCGCTGACCAACGGCACCGACGGCATGCTCGGCATGCTGGTGCTCGCGGCGCACGACATCAAGGCCCTGCTGGACGTGGCGGACGTGACCGCGGCGATGAGCGTCGAGGCGCTGCTGGGCACCGACCGGGTCTTCGCCGCCGATCTGCAGCGGCTGCGCCCGCACCCGGGGCAGGCGGTGTCGGCGGCGCGCATCTCCGCGCTGCTGGCCGGATCGCCGATCGTGGCCAGCCACCGCGGCCCGGACTGCACGCGCGTGCAGGACGCGTACTCGCTGCGCTGCTCCCCGCAGGTGCACGGCGCGGCGCGCGACACCGTCGCCCACGCCGAGGCCGTCGCCGACTGCGAGCTGGCCGCGGCCATCGACAACCCGGTCGTGCTCGACGACGGGCGCGTGGAGTCCAACGGCAACTTCCACGGCGCGCCGCTGGCCTACGTGCTGGACTTCCTGGCCATCCCGCTGGCGGACGTGGCCAGCATGGCCGAACGCCGCACCGACCGGATGCTCGACGTGGCCCGCTCGCACGGGCTGCCCGCGTTCCTGGCCGACGACCCGGGCGTGGACTCCGGGCACATGATCGCGCACTACACCCAGGCCGGTCTGGTCTCCGAGCTCAAGCGGCTCGCGGTGCCCGCCTCGGTGGACTCGATCCCCACCAGCGCGATGCAGGAGGACCACGTGTCGATGGGCTGGTCGGCGGCCCGCAAGCTCCGCCGCGGCATCGACGCGATGGTCAGCGTGCTGGCCGTCGAGCTGCTCACCGCCGCCCGCGCCCTCGACCTGCGCGCCCCGCTGGAACCCGGCCCGGCCACGGCCGCGGTGCGGGACCTGCTGCGCACCCGCGTGCCCGGCCCGGGCTCCGACCGGCACATCGCGCCGGAGATCGCCGCGGCCGAAGAACTGATCCGCTCCGGCGCGGTGCGCGACACCGTCGCCGAGTTCCTGTGACCCGGAGGGTTGTCATGAGCCAAGCCCGACCCGTGCGCGCTGCGCGCGGCACGACGCTGACCGCGCGCAGCTGGAGCACCGAAGCACCGCTGCGGATGCTGCAGAACAACCTCGACCCGGAGGTCGCCGAGCGGCCCGATGACCTGGTCGTCTACGGCGGCACCGGCAAGGCGGCCCGCAACTGGGCGTCCTTCGACGCGATGGTGCGCGAGCTGACCGACCTGCGCGAGGACGAGACGCTGCTGGTGCAGTCCGGCAAGCCGGTCGGCGTGCTGCAGACCCACGAGTGGGCGCCGCGGGTGCTGATCGCCAACTCCAACCTGGTCGGCGACTGGGCGAACTGGACCGAGTTCCGCCGCCTCGACGCGCTCGGCCTGATGATGTACGGGCAGATGACCGCAGGCTCGTGGATCTACATCGGCACGCAGGGCATCCTGCAGGGCACCTACGAGACGTTCGGCGCGGTGGCCGCCAAGCGCTTCGGCGGCACCCTGGCGGGCACCTTGACGCTCACCGCCGGGCTCGGCGGCATGGGTGGCGCGCAGCCGCTGGCGGTGACCATGAACGACGGCGTGGCGCTGGTCGTGGAGTGCGACCCGGAGCGGGCGCACCGCCGCGTCCGGCACAACTACCTGGACGAGGTGGCCGAGGATCTCGACGACGCGATCGCCAAGGCCGTTGCGGCGAAGGAGCAGCGGCGCGCGTACTCGGTCGCGGTGATCGGCAACGCGGCCGAGGTGCTGCCGGAGATCCTGCGCCGCGGCGTGCCGGTGGACATCGTCACCGACCAGACCTCCGCGCACGACCCGCTGTCCTACCTGCCGCTGGGCGTGGCGCTGGAGGACTGGGCCGACTACGCAGCGGCCAAGCCCGAGGAGTTCACCGAGCGGGCGCGCGAGTCGATGGCCAAGCACGTGGAAGCGATGGTCGGCTTCCTCGACGCGGGCGCGGAGGTGTTCGACTACGGCAACTCGCTGCGCGGTGAGGCGCAGCTGGCCGGCTACGAGCGCGCGTTCGCCTACCCGGGCTTCGTGCCCGCCTACATCCGGCCGCTGTTCTGCGAGGGCAAGGGCCCGTTCCGGTGGGCGGCGCTGTCCGGCGATCCGGCCGACATCGCGGCGACCGACCGGGCGATCCTGGAGCTCTTCGGCGAGGATGAGCACCTGTCCCGGTGGATCCGGATGGCAGGCGAGCGGGTGTCGTTCCAGGGCCTGCCGGCGCGGATCTGCTGGCTCGGCTATGGCGAGCGCGCGGCGGCCGGGGAGCGGTTCAACGAGATGGTGGCCTCCGGCGAGCTCAAGGCGCCGCTGGTGCTGGGCCGCGACCACCTGGACTGCGGTTCGGTGGCCTCGCCGTACCGGGAGACCGAGGCGATGGCCGACGGCTCGGACGCGGTCGCCGACTGGCCGCTGCTGAACGCGCTGGTCAACACGGCATCCGGCGCGACGTGGGTGTCGCTGCACCACGGCGGCGGCGTCGGCATGGGCCGTTCGCTGCACGCCGGTCAGGTCACCGTCGCCGACGGCACCGAGCTCGCCGGGCGCAAGCTGGCGCGGGTGCTGACCAACGACCCGGGCATGGGCGTCATCCGCCACGTCGACGCGGGTTACCCGCGCGCGGAGGAGGTCGCGGCGGAACGCGGCGTCCGGACGCCGCTGGTGTGATGCGGTGCGGCCCCGGCGGGGACGTGGCGATTCCGCCCGTCTCCGCGGGGCCGCTTCGGCGATTTCGCGCACTTCGCCGGGTTCGACAGTTGTTCTGCCCCGGGCCGGTCGGGAACCGGGGGACCGCGTTCAGGAAGGGGTCGAGGTGGTTTCACCAGGTGCGTTGTTGGCGGCGATCGACGGGGTCGGTGCGGACCGGCGGCGGGGCGGGTTCTCGCGGCACGTCTTCGACGACGCCGAGCGGCAGCTGCGCGAGTGGTTCGTCGAGCAGGCCGAGCGGCGGGGCCTGCAGGTCACCACCGACCGCAACGCCAACATCTGGGCGTGGTGGGGCGAACCGGGCGACGACGCGGTCGTGACCGGCAGCCACCTGGACTCGGTGCCCGGTGGCGGTGCCTTCGACGGGCCGCTGGGCGTGGTCAGCGCGCTGAGCGCCGTGGACCTGTTGCAGGAGCGGGGTTTCCGGCCGCGGCGACCGCTGGCGGTGGTGGTGTTCGCGGAGGAGGAAGGCGGCCGGTTCGGCGTCCCGTGCCTCGGTTCGCGGCTGCTGGCCGGGACGATCGACGCCGACCGAGCCCGCGCGCTGCGCGATCCGAGCGGCGTGACCTTCGCCGAGGCGATGAGCGCCGCGGGCGCGGACCCGTCCCGGGTGGGGCGCGACGAGGAGGCGCTGCGGCGCATCGGGCAGTTCGTCGAGCTGCACGTGGAGCAGGGGCGCGGGCTGATCGACCTGGACCGGCCGGTCGCGGTGGCCTCATCGATCCTGTCGCACGGCAGGTGGCGGTTCCGGTTCAGCGGCCAGGGCAACCACGCGGGCGCCACCCTGCTGGCCGACCGGCGCGACCCGATGCTGCCCGCCGCGGAGCTGGTGGTCGCCGCGCGCCGGGCGGCCGGATCGGTCGCCGACGGCCGGGCGACGGTGGGCAGGCTGGTGCCGACACCGGGCGGCACCAACGTGATCGCCTCCACTGTGGACGTGTGGTTGGACGCGCGGTCGCCGCAGGACGCCGACACCCGATCGATGGTGGCGGACCTGACCGGTGCGGCGCGGGAACTCGCCGCCGCCGAGGGCTGCGAGGTGGAGGTCGTCGAGGAGTCCTACGGCGACACGGTGCACTTCGACCCGGCGTTCCGCGACCGGCTCAGCGGACTTCTGGACGGCGCACCGGTGCTGGCCACGGGCGCCGGGCACGACGCGGGCATCCTCGCCGCCGAGGTCCCGACCGCGATGCTGTTCGTGCGCAACCCGACCGGCATCAGCCACGCCCCGGAGGAGCACGCCGAGGACGACGACTGCACCGAAGGTGCGCATGCGCTCGCGCGCGTTCTGGAACACCTGGACCATTGATCCCGGACTCGGTTCGGGTGGCGGCATCTCAGACGTTCCCCGGGCTGCGGGAGCCAGGAAGCGTCCGAGATCCGGTTGCGAGTGCGGGTTGAGCGCTGCGCGCTCGCGGCAGCTGAAGGCGTTCGCAGGCGTCGCGGCTGCGGACCAAGAGAGAGTCTGGTGGGGTGAGTGATGACGACGTACTGGTGCGAATGGGCCTGGTTACCGCAGGGGCCGCAGCCGGGCGTGCGGTTCGAGGTGGAGCGCGGCCGGATCACCGCGGTGGCGGTCGACGTCCCGGCGGCAGGTGCCGAGCAGCTGCCGGGAATGGTGCTGCCGGGCCTCGCCAACGCCCACTCGCACGCCTTCCACCGGGCGCTGCGCGGCTGGCACACCGGCTCGCGCGGCACCTTCTGGACCTGGCGCGAGCAGATGTACCAGGTCGCGGCGGCGCTGGAGCCGGACAGCTACTACCGGCTCGCGCGCGGGGTGTACGCGGAGATGGCGCTGGCCGGGATCACCTGCGTCGGTGAGTTCCACTACCTGCACCACGCCGCGGGCGGAACCCGCTACGCCGAGGCGAACGCGATGGGCGAAGCGCTGGCGCAGGCCGCGCGGGACGTGGGAATCCGGCTGACGCTGCTGGACACCTGTTACCTGGCGGGCGGTTTCGGCCGTGATCTGGAAGGCGTGCAGCTCCGGTTCTCCGACCGGGACGCGGCGGGCTGGGTGTCCCGAGTGGACGAGTTCACAGTGGACGAACGGGTTCGCCTCGGCGCTGCGGTGCACTCGGTGCGGGCGGTGCCGGACGCGGCGATCCCGGAGGTCGTCGGTTGGGCGCGCGGCAAGCCGTTGCACGTCCACCTCTCCGAGCAGCGCGCGGAGAACGAAGCGTGCCTGGCCGCGCACGGCTGCACGCCGACGCAGCTTCTGGACTCCCACGGCGCGCTCGGCCCGGGCACCACCGCCGTGCACGCCACCCACCTGAGCGCCGGTGACGTGGCGCTGCTCGGCGGCAGCGGCACCGGGGTGTGCCTGTGCCTGACCACCGAAGCCGACCTGGCCGACGGCATCGGCCCGGCCCCGCAGCTGCGGGTCGCCGGGAGCAGGCTGTCGATCGGCAGCGACGGGCACTCGGTGATCGACCCGTTCGCCGAGGTGCAGGCGATCGAGTCCTACCAGCGGCTGGCCACCGAGACCCGCGGCCACTTCGCCGCCGGGGACCTGCTCGACGCGGCCGCCGAAGCCGGCCACCGCTCCCTCGGCTGGACCGACGCCGGTCGGCTGGAAGTGGGCGCCCGCGCCGACTTCGTGGCGATCGACCTCGGCTCGACGCGCCTGGCCGGTGCCGCACCCGAAGCCGTCCCGGCCGTCGCGCGGGCCGCTGACGTGCGAGAAGTGATCGCCGACGGGGAGCGCATCGTGCACGACCGGGCGCACCGCGCCGTCGACACCGCGCGGGAGCTCCGCGACGCGATCGCCGACCTGCGAGTACTAGGAGCGAGGACCAGCTAGCGATGGCAACCACTGTTATTACCGGAATCGGTGAGCTGACCACCAACGACGAGGCGCTCGGCACGCTCGCCGACGCCGCCCTGGTCCTGGACGGCGACCGCGTCGCCTGGGTCGGCCCGGCGGCGAAGGCGCCCGACGCCGACGAGCGGATCGACGTGGCGGGCCGCGCCGTCCTGCCCGGCTGGGTCGACAGCCACACCCACCTGGTCTTCGCCGGGGACCGCACCGCGGAGTTCGCCGCCCGCATGGCGGGCCGGCCCTACCAGGCGGGCGGCATCGCGGTGACCGTGGACGCCACCCGCGCGGCCACCGACGAGGAGCTGGCGGCGAACCTGCGCGCCCACCTCGACGAAGCCGCCGCCCAGGGGACCACCTGCGCGGAGACCAAGACCGGCTACGGCCTGACGGTCGCCGACGAACTGCGCTCGGCGAAACTGGCCGCCGAAGCCGACGAGGTGACCTTCCTCGGTGCGCACCTGGTGCCGCCGGGCACCGACGCGGACAGCTACGTGGACCTGGTGTGCGGGGAGATGCTCGACGCGGTGGCCCCGCACGTGGGCTGGTGCGACGTCTTCTGCGAGCACGGCGCGTTCGACGCCGACCAGTCCCGGCGGGTGCTGGAGGCGGCGAAGGCGCGCGGCCTGGGACTGCGCGTCCACGGCAACCAGCTCCAGCAGGGGCCGGGTGTGCAGCTGGCCGTCGAGCTCGGCGCGGCCAGCGTGGACCACTGCACCTACCTCAGCGAGTCCGATGTGGACGCGCTGGCGGGTTCGGAGACGGTCGCGACGTTGCTGCCCGCGTGCGACCTGTCGACCCGCCAACCGCTGCCGGATGCCCGAGCGCTGCTCGAAGCGGGCGCGACGGTGGCCCTGGCCTCCAACTGCAACCCGGGCTCCTCCTACACCTCCTCCATGGCCTACTGCGTGACCACGGCGGTCCTGCAGATGCGGATGACCGTGGAAGAAGCGGTCCGCGCGGCGACCCTGGGTGGTGCGAAGGCGCTGCGTCGCGACTCCGGCGAAGGCGCGGTCGGCGTGCTGCGCGAAGGCGCCCGCGCGGACGTGCACGTCCTGGACGCGCCGAGCACGACCTGGCTCGCCTACCGCCCCGGCGTGCCGCTCACCCACGCCGTCTGGCGCAAGGGCCGGCGAATCCGCTGATCAGGCTTTGTGAGTGGCGATGGTGGAAAGAGCAACCATTGCCACTCACGAGGTTGTTCACCGGCAGTGCGGACACGGTCCAGCACTCCCGCGCCAGCCCTCGCGGACGAGGACCTCGGCCACCTCGGCAGCGACCGCGCACGGAGTGTTGTGAACCTCGTGCCAGCCGTACACGAGGCGGGCGCGACCAGCCAGTTCCGCAGCGTTGTCACGACGTCGGTCCCGGAAGGCGACCCGGTCCGTGGCGTGAAACTCGCGGCCGTCGAGGCGAACCGTGACCTGTGCTCCGGCCGAGTCGTAAGCGACGTCCTCCCACAGCACGATTCCGTCCACGTCGAACGGCACTTGGCGCAGGCCCGCGGGCAGGCGGTGCGCACGTTCGACCTGGACCAGGTACTCGGCCTCCAACGCCGAGACCGCGCCTCCGAGCATCATCTCCAGCGCGTTCTTGAGCACCTTCGCGCGGCGGAACGGTGGCCTCCGTTCGAGCTGGTCGTGCACCAGCGCGATCGGGATCCGGTTCGAGCCGACGAGTTGGATGAACGTGTTCCGCGCCGCTTCTGCGGAGGGTTCGCTGGCTGCCACATCGATGACGGTGTCCTCGCGGTTCGTGCGTGGTGGGTCTGACGGCGCGACGATGTGCTTGAACGCGCGAGACCGGTGAACGTGGACGAAGGGTGTTTGTGAAACCGCCGAATTGCCGTATGGCACGGTGATGTGCACCGGGGCATCCGCTTCGGCCGGGAGCATTCCCCACTCCTCGGCCGCGGTGCGGTGGCTGAGCACTGCCCACGGCCCGCCGTACAGCAGTGCCGCTGAGATCAGAGACGATCTCGGGAGCGGTCCGGTGAAGACCGCGTACACCGCGGGCAGGACGCGCCGCCACCGCTGCGCTGCGAGTTGAGCTCGGAGCGCGTTCCGGGAAACGCCGAGGTCGGCCAGTTGCGTGGTGCTCACGACGCCGGACTGCGCATCGACGAGCTTCCGCCACCGCTCGCGATCCTCGTGCGAGCGGAGGGCGTCGATGGACCATTTCGGATTCGTTGACATGAACCCAAGATCCGAGCGGAACGCCATCGGCGCCAGAGGGCCCCGTGAATCTGTGGACAACTGCGTCCGTTGTGGACAACCTCGATGACTCGAAAGCGCGATTGGGTCGGTGCCGGTCTCGTGAGTGGTGATGGTGATAAGAGCGACCATCGCCACTCACGGGAGTGGTTCAGAGGAAGTTTTCCGGATCTTCTTGACTTCCAGTTATGTCGAAGTTCGAGGCTGATCTCACCTACGGAGGACGGAGTCGGAGATGCGTGCGGTGGAAGTGACCCGGTTCGGTGGACCGGAAGTGCTGTCGGTGGTCGAGGCGGCCGCTCCGGAACCGGGCCCGGCACAGGTGGTGGTGCGGATGTCCGCAGTGGACGTCCTGTTCCTCGACACCCAGTTGCGCGGCGGTTGGGGCGAGGACTTCTTCGGGTTCGATCCGCCGTACGTGCCCGGTGACGGTGTGGCCGGTGAAGTGGTGACCGTCGGGGCGGACGTCGATCCGTGCTGGCTGGGGCGGACCGTCATCGCCAGCACCGGGAACAGCGGCACCTACGCCGAGCTCGTGGCGGTGGACGAAGCAGCGCTGATCGCCGTTCCGGACGGGTTGACGGCGCACGAAGCGGCATCGCTGCTGCACGACGGGGCCACCGCGGTGTGGTTGGCCGAAGCCGCCGGCATCCGGCCCGGGGACCGCGTCCTGGTCACGACGGCGGTCGGCGGAGCCGGATCGCTGCTGGTGCAGCTGGCGCGCGCCGCCGGTGCGCAGGTGATCGGCCTGGCGCGGGGCGAGGTGAAGCTGGAGCTGGTGCGCTCGTTCGGCGCGGACGCGGTCGACTACACCGACGCCGACTGGGTCGAGCAGGTGCGCGAGCTGACCGGTGGTGGCGTCGACGTGGTACTCGACGGGGCAGGCGGCCGGACCGGCAGCGATGCGTTCGGAGCGGTCAACGACGGTGCCCGGGTCTTCACCTACGGCGCGCCCGGTGGCGATTTCGCCGAGTACGACGAGGCGGAGGCGAAGCGCCGCGAGCTGACCGTGATCGGGCTGCTCGACAAGCAGCCGGATGTCGGAGGACTGCGCGTGATGGCAGCGCGCGCCCTGGCGGAAGCCGCGGCCGGGCGGATCAAGCCGACCATCGGCCGGACGTTCCCGCTGGAGCGCGCGGCCGAAGCGCACGCCTCCGTCGAGGCCCGCACCTCGCCGGGCCGGACGCTCCTGGTCGCCTGACCGGCGCGAAACGCCTGTTCAGGTGTGGTGCGTGACAGGAAGGTTCCCATGCTCGCAACCGGTCGCCGGTGACAGGAAAGTTCCCATGCTCAGGCGAGCGGGTGGCGGTGAAGATCCCGCTCGGAGCAGCCGGTCGCCGGTGACAGAAAGGTTCCCTTCCTCGCATCGTCGGCCTCGGGATGACAGGAAGGTTCCCATGCTCGCGGCTGCGCTCAGCCGGTTCCGGGGGCGTGGTCGAGGCAGCAGCGGACGAAGTCCTGGACGACCGGGTTGGCGTCGTCGGCCGGTGCCCAGGCGACGCCGACCCGGCTCGGGCCGACGCCGGTGACCGGGCGGTAGGTGACGCCGGGGCGGGCGTAGAAGCGGGCGGAGGATTCCGGGGCGAGCGCGACGCCGTAGCCGTTGGCGATCGCGCTGAGCCAGGCGTCGGGCTGGTCGGCGACGGCGCCGATGCGGGCCGGGTGGCCGCCGCGCTCTTCCACGCCCAGCCAGTGGTCCCGCCACCAGCCAGTCTCCTCGGGAGCCGCCACGAACGGTTCGTCGCGCAGCTCGTGGAACGCGATCTGCTCGCGCGCGGCGAGCGGATGCGTCGAAGGCAGCGCCACCCAGCGGGGTTCGGTGAGCAGGACCGCCACCCGCAGCGCCTCCTCGCCCGGGAACGGCAGCCGCAGCAGGGCCACGTCGACGTCCCCGTCGGCCAGTCCGGCGGTCGGGTTCGACCACGAGGCCTGCTGCATGTCGACCCGCCAGCCGGGGCGGAGCCGGCCGAACGCCGCGACGATCCGCTGGGTCGCCTCGTTGGCCGCGCTGGCGAGGAAGCCGACTCGCAGGACCCGCGCTTCCCGGCTGGCCGAGCTCCGCGTTTCCCGCAGCGCCTCGTCCCAGCCGGACAGCAGTCCGGGCACCCGCGCGGCCAGGGTGCGGCCGGGGCCGGTGAGGGCCATGCCGGTGCGGGAGCGGGTGAACAGCTGGACGCCGAGCAGCGCTTCCAGCTGCTTGATCTGCTTGGTCAGCGCGGGTTGGGAGACGAACAGGAGCTCCGCGGCGCGGGTCAGGCTGCCCGCTTCCGCCACTGCGGCGAAGTAGCGCAGCAGCCGCGTGTCGACATCCATGCCACCAGGTTATAGGTGCAGGTATTGGACGCAAACGGCGTCGGTGGAGAGGCTGGGGGAGTCAGCTGCTGCGGAGGAGGGAACCAGTGCTCACCGCCTATTTGATCGTCACGTCGATCACGATCCTGTTCAACGCCGGGATCGCCGCCGCCGATCTGGCCCGGGCGAAGTTCGTCCTGGCCAACTCGGCGGCCGTGCAAGTGCCCGCGTCGTGGCTCCCGATGCTCGGATCGCTCAAAGCCGCGGGGGCGCTCGGCCTCCTGGTAGGACTGCTGGGCGTGCGGTTCATCGGCATCGCCGCGGCGGTCGGGCTCGTCCTGTTCTACGTCGGCGCCATCATCGCCCACGTGCGCGCCCGCCAGTACGCCACGCTCACCGCTCCCGGGCTGTTCCTGGGCTTCGCCACCGCGACGCTCGCCCTCAGCATCGGGACGTGAACGCCGCCTCGCGCGCGTAAGCACAATCCGGTCCGTTGACAGCTGGACGGACCGGACAATTTCGATCACGTTTTTGTCCGGACACGACAATGGGCGTTTCTCCGGGCTCGGCCATCCTCGGAGTGGAACGCCGGTGTCGATGCACGGGAGGGCTGGTCATGGTCGGCGATATCGCACATGTCCGTCGTGACCGCCGCGTGCCCGACCGGTCGTTCGCGGTCGGCTGTTCCCGGCCGATGCGGAGCTGCTGCTCGCCGGAAGCGAAACCCGCCTCCCGCTGAGCGCCCCGCCGATTCCGGCACCCCGCGCCGAAACGCCGCGCTCCTCTTCCGAGCTGCCGCGATGCACTCCAGGTGCTGCGAATTCGAACGCGTCCAGGACTTGCCACCCAACGATCGAAACCGAGGAAACGATGACCACTGCTCAACCCCGCTGGCTGACCAAGGAAGCCCATGCCCGGTTGCGCGCGGAGCTCGACGACCTGCTCGCCCGCCGCACCGAGAGCGAGGGTGAGGAGGAGGCGCAGCGCCGCGCCCGCATCCGGGAGATCCAGGAGCTGCTGCGCGATGCGGTGGTCGGTGAAGCGCCGCCGGACGACGGCATCGCCGAACCCGGCATGGTCCTCACGGTCCGCTTCGAGGACGGCGACACCGAGACGTTCCTGCTCGGCGCGCGTGGCGGCGCCGATGACGACCTCGACGTCTACTCGCCGGAATCGCCGCTCGGCGCGGCGCTTTCCGGAGCCAAGCAGGGCGAGCGGCGCACCTACGCGGTCCCGAACGGCGGCACGGCGGAAGTGACGCTCGTGCGGGCCGTGCCCTACGGACAACACCGCAGGTGAAAGGCCTGTACGCGGGCACGTTCTCGATCGCCGCGTACGACGTGGCCGCCGGCTGCGCAGGTATCGCGATCAGCACGCGGATGCCCGCGATCGGGTCGCTGGCCGTCCATGTGCACGCCGATTCCGGAGCCGTCGCGACCCAGGCGCTGATCAACCCGCTGCTCGGGGCAGACGGGTTGGAGCTGCTCCGCACGCACTCCGCCGAAGCGACGCTGCACGAACTGATCGCATCGGACCCGGGCGCGGACGCCCGGCAGGTCGCGGTCGTGGACCGGCACGGCCGCGCGGCCGCTCACACCGGCTCGGAGACCCACCCGTGGCGCGGCCACCGGGTGGGCCCGGGCTACGCCGTCGCGGGGAACATGCTGGTGGACGCGCGAACCGTGGACGCCATGGCCGAGCGGTTCGAAGCGACCGCGGGCGAACCGCTGCACGAGCGACTGCTCGCCGCCCTCGAAGCCGGTCAGCGGGCCGGCGGCGACCGGCGCGGGAAGCAGAGCGCCGCGCTGCACGTCAACACCGGTGCACCGCACCCGCACCTCGACCTGCGGGTGGACGACCACCCCGAGCCGGTCGCCGAGCTGCGCCGGATCCACGAGGTCGCCAAGCGCGAGCTGCTGCCGTTCGTCGCGGCCCTGCCCACCAGGGAGAACCCGCTGGGCGGGTTCGAGGAACTGCTCGGCTGACTCACTCCGCGCCCGGGTGCTCCAGCAGCGCGTCAAGCACCACGCGCACCAGCGGGTGCTCGTCCCGCCCGCACTGGACAGCCGCGAAGACCCGGCGGGTCGGTGCCTTGCCCGCCACCGGCCGCGACACCGCGCCGAGATCACCGGAGATCGCGGTGCGCGGCACCAGCGCCACCCCGGTGCCCGCCGCCACCAGCGCCTCGACCGCGCGGAAGTCGTCGGAGGTGTGCGTGATGGCCGGGACGAAACCCGCGTTCTCGCAGGACACCTGCGCCACCGCACGGCACGGGTTGCCCGGCAGCGGCGCGATCCACTCGGCCTCGCGCAGCTCGCCCAGAGCCACTTCCGGCGCGTTCGCGAGCGCGTGACCGGCGGGGAGCACGACGTCGAACGGCTCGGCGTAGAGCGGGAAGCGGGTCACCCGGCGCGCATCGGCGTGCAGAGTGGAGGTGTACTCCATCGAGATCGCGATGTCGATCTCCCCGGCCAGCAGCATCATCAGGCTGTTGTGCGCCTCGGCGTCGCGCACCAGCACCCGCACGTCCGGCGCGCGCCCGCGCAGCGCCACGATCGCCGGAGCCACCACCTGCGTGATGGCCGAGGCGAACGACGCCACCTCGACAGTGCCCACGGTGCCCGCCGCGCACGCCGCGAGACTCGCCTCGGCCCGCTCCAGCTCGGCCAGCACCGCCTTGGCGTGCTCCACCAGCAGCTCACCGGCGGCGGTCAGCCGGACCCGCCGCCCCTGGCGCACCAGGAGCGGCTGCCCGACCTCGTTCTCCAGCGCGGTCAGCTGCTGCGACACCGCCGACGGCGTCAGGTAGAGCCGTTCGGCCGCCGCGCGCACCGTGCCGTGGTCGGCGAGCGCGCGGAGGATCAGCAGCCGCCGCGGGTCAATCACCCGTCGATGCTAACCATCCTGGCGCGGGCCGCGACGAACGCCGCCACCGCCCGCTCCACGTCAGCCGCGGTGTGCGCGGCCGACATCTGGGTGCGGATGCGCGCCTTGCCCTTGGGCACCACCGGGTAGGAGAAGCCGATCACGTAGACGCCCTCGGCCAGCAGCAGATCCGCCATCCGGGCCGCCTCGGCGGCGTCGCCGATCATCACCGGGATGATCGGGTGCTCACCGGGCAGCAGGTCGAAGCCCTCCTCGGTCATCCGACGCCGGAACAGCTCGCTGTTGTCCTGCAGCTGCTGCCGCAGCTCCGGCTGCGAGGCCACCAGGTCCAGCGCGGCCAGCGAGGCCGCCACGATCGACGGGGCCAGCGAGTTCGAGAACAGGTACGGCCGCGACCGCTGCCGCAGCAGCTCCACGATCTCCGCGCGACCCGACACGTAGCCGCCGCTGGCGCCGCCGAGGGCCTTGCCCAGCGTGCCGGTCACGACGTCGACCTTGTCGGTCACCCCGAACAGCTCGGGCGTGCCGGCGCCGTTCGGGCCGGTGAAGCCGACCGCGTGCGAGTCGTCCACCACGACCAGCGCCTGGTACTTCTCGGCGAGCGCGCAGATCTCGTCCAGCGGCGCCAGGTAGCCGTCCATCGAGAACACGCCGTCGGTGACGATCAGCTTGCGCCGCGCATCGGCGTTCTCCTGCAGCAGCCGCTCCAGATCGGCCATGTCCCGGTTGCGGTAGCGACCGCGGCGGGCCTTGCACAGCCGGATGCCGTCGATGATGCTCGCGTGGTTGAGCTCGTCGGAGATCACCGCGTCCCGCTCGTCGAGCAGCGTCTCGAACAGCCCGCCGTTGGCGTCGAAGCACGAGCTGTACAGGATCGTGTCGTCGGTGCCCAGGAACTGCGACAGCCGCCGCTCCAGTTCCTTGTGCGGGGCCTGCGTGCCGCAGATGAACCGCACCGAGGCCATCCCGAAGCCCCACTTCGACAGGGCCTGCTCGGCGGCGCCCAGCAGCGCGGGGTGGTCGGCCAGCCCCAGGTAGTTGTTCGCGCAGAAGTTCAGCACCTCCGCGTCGGCGACGCCCACCCGGGCGCTCTGCGGCGACTCCAGCACCCGCTCGTCCTTGTACAGGCCTGCCGCGCGGATCTCGTCCAGCTCGGCGCGCAGCCCCTCGGCGATCGTGTACATCAGGCGGAACCCTTCGCTGTCCAGTCGAGGATGATCTTCCCGCAGCGTCCGCTGCGAGCCGTCTCGAAAGCCTCGGCGTGCTCGGTGTAGGGGAAGCGGTGCGTGATCACCGGCGTCAGGTCCAGCCCGGACTCCAGCAGCACCGACATCGAGTACCAGGTCTCGAACATCTCGCGCCCGTAGATGCCCTTGACGGTGAGCATCTTCAGCACCACGGCGCTCCAGTCCACCGGGAACTCGGCGGCGGGCAGCCCGAGCATCGCGATCCGGCCGCCGTGCGACATGTTCGCCACGGTCTCCCGCAGCGCGTCGGGCTGACCGGAGACCTCCATCGCGACGTCGAAGCCCTCGCTCATCCCCAGCTGCTGCTGCGCCTCGGCGAGCCGCGTCGTGGAGACGTCCACCGCCAGGTCGACGCCGATCTTGCGGGCCAGCTCCAGCCGGTGCTCGCTGACGTCGGTGATCACCACGTGCCGGGCACCGGCGTGCTTGGCCACCGCGGCGGCCATCAGCCCGATCGGCCCGGCGCCGGTGATCAGCACGTCCTCGCCGACGACCGGGAAGCTGAGCGCGGTGTGCACGGCGTTGCCGAACGGATCGAAGATCGCCGCCACGTCGGGATCGATCTCGCCGCGGTGCACCCACACGTTCTGCTCGGGCAGCACCGCGAACTCGGCGAACGCCCCGTTGTGGTGCACGCCGAGCCCCTTGGTGTTCGCGCACAGGTGCCTGCGCCCGGCCTGGCAGTTGCGGCACTTCCCGCACACGATGTGGCCCTCGCCGCTGACGAAGTCGCCGACCGCGGCCCGGGTGACGGCGCTGCCGGTGGCCACGACCTCCCCGGCGAACTCGTGGCCGACGACCAGCGGTGTCGGCACGGTCCGGGCGGCCCACTCGTCCCACGAGGCGATGTGCAGGTCGGTCCCGCAGATCCCGGTGCGCAGCACGCGCACCACGACGTCGTTGGGGCCAGGCGTCGGGTCGGGGACCTCGGCCAGCTCCAAGCCCGGCGCGGGCGAGGTCTTCACCAGTGCGCGCACGGTTCCTCCGCTCTCGATGGCTGTGTCGCAAACGGAGTCTGGCCCGACCCCGGCGGGCCGTCCATCTCGACTTTCTGCACTGGCTGGTTAGCAGCGCTGCACAGCGGCCGGGGCAGGGGCGAGGATGGGAACCTTCCTGTCACCGGCGCACCGGCCGCTGCGAGGAAGGGAACCTTCCTGCCATCCCGATTGCGGGCTTGACCTCCACCAAACTGGAAGTTCGAGGATGGTCGGGCAACCCCTCGCCGATCACGCGGAGCGTCCGATGAATCCTGACCGAATCGTGTTGCCGGAAATCACCCGAACCGATGTCGGCACGATCCTGGTGAGCCCGTGGCTGGTGGGCACGCCGGAGCGGCAGCGCGCCGCGGTGGACGCGACGATCGAGGAGTGGAAGGCCGCGCCCTGGCCGGAGGCCTTCCTGTCGCTGAACTGCTTCGTCAGCCTGGACGGTGAGGCCGTCCTGAACTACGCGCAGTGGACCGACGACGAAGCGCACCGCGAGTTCGTCCGCACCTACCGGCCGACCCTGGTGCGCGGCATCGACGAGGCGGTCCCGGGCATCGAACGGCCCGGACTGGTCAGGTACCGCCTGCGCGGCAGCATCGTCGCCGACGGGCCGGGCGGCGAGGTCGTCGCGGCGTTCGTCTCGGAGGCCGACGGGCCGGAGCACGCGGAGCGGCTGGTGGCCGAGGCGCAGGCCCGGCTCGGGACTCCGCCCGACCTCCCGTTGGGCTTGCGAGCGGCCCACTTCCACATCAGCACCGATGGCAGCCGCGTCCTGGTCTACGAGGAGTGGGCCGACGAGCGCAGCGCCGCCACCAGCCCCAACCACGGCCAGCCCGCGGCCGCGCGCAACCTCTACCGGCTCCGCCGCAGCCTCACCCGCCACCACCTTTGATGCGAGCAGGGGAACCTTCCTGTCACCGGCTCGCCCGCCGGTGTGAGGATGGGAACCTTCCTGTCATCCCGGCCGCGAAGCCGACCCGGTGTCAGGCGGGCCGGTAGGTCAGCAGGACGTTGCCGGACTGGAAGCTCGTGGTCCGCAGGAGTTCGAGCTCGACCTGGCCGCCCAGCGTCGAGTACACCGGGACGCCTTCGCCCAGGAGGAGCGGGAAGACGATCATGCGCAGCTCGTCGATCAGTCCCAGCTCCAGCAGGCTCGCGGTCAGCTGCACGCTGCCGAACAGCGCGATCTCCTTGCCGGGGCGGTCCTTCAGCTCCTTGATGGCCCCGGCGAGGTCGTCGCGGACCAGCGTGGTGTTGTTCCAGTCGGCCCGCTCGAGCGTCGAGGACACCGCGACCTTGGGCATGCTGTTCATGAACTCGATGATCTCGGGGTCGCCTTCGGTGGCGTTCGGCCAGTGCGCGGCCATGTGCTCGTAGGTCTCGCGCCCGAACACCAGCGTGTCGATGCAGGCGTTCTGCCGGTTGCAGAAGTCGAAGAACTCCTGGTCGACGTTGGGGAAGTCGAAAGCCTCGTTGGTGCGCTTGTAGTAGCCGTCGAGGCTGATGCCGGTGAACGAGATGAGCTTGCGCATGGGGAAGCGATCTCCTGAAGTCCCGTGGCTCTTCCAAAATCCGATTGCATTTTACAATCGGATTGGAGGTTAGCAAGAGCGGATCACGGCGTGCAACGGGTGCGTCGCGATCAGCGGCGGCCGTTCTCGCCGGCTCGGGCCGCCGTCATGCATTCGAACCCGTTCGTGGGCGTGCGCCACGGGAGAACCGACGTCGTCCTCATCAACGACCGGCGCAACGTGCTGCGCCTCGGCCTAGGAGCACGACGCTGGCCCGAAAACGGAAAAGAGCCCCGCCGCCACTCTCGTGGTCGGATCGGGGCTCATCCGGCAGCTGCTCGCGCCGTCACTCGTCGTCGGCGTCGTCGCGGGCGAGGAACGTGGCCAGCCGCTCGGTGGCGTCCTCGAACTCGGGGTTCTGGTCGACGAAGGCGCGCATCCGATCGGCTACCCACGACAAGGTGACCGAGTCGTCACCGCGACGGTCCTCAAGCTCCTCGATGCCGCGGTCGGTGAAGTACACCGCTTCCTCCTAGGGGTTTTCGCGTTCTGGCCGTGGAATCGGGGTGGCCAGAACAGCAGAGTACGAAACGCGAACCCGGGTGCGGCGCGGGGAACCGCACCGCACCCGGGTGACAGAAAGGTACCCATGCCCGCGCCGCCCGGATGCACCAGGCTCCGCGATCCGGTGCTGCGAGCATGGGAACCTTCCTGTCACCCACGCCCCCGACGTGCGAAAACGGGCCGCCGGTTCCGAAGAACCGACGGCCCGTTCGCAGCCGTGGATCAGGCGAAGGCGTTGCGCACGACCTCGGCCTGCTCGACCTCGTGGACCTTGGCCATACCGGTGGCCGGGGCGGCCATCGGACGACGCGAGACCCGCTGGAGCTTGCCGACCAGCTGCGGGAACAGCTCCGGCAGCGCCAGGCCCAGGAACGGCCAGGCACCCTGGTTGGCCGGCTCCTCCTGGGTCCACCGGACCTCGGTGGCGTTCGGGTACCGCTCCAGCAGCGCGCCCAGCTTGCGGTGCGGCAGCGGGTAAAGCTGCTCCAGCCGGACGACCGCCGTGTCGGTGATGCCCTCCTTGTCGCGGTGCGCCGCCAGCTCGTAGTACAGCTTGCCGGTGCACATCACGATCTTGCGGACGTTCGCCGGGTCCGGCTGCGTCGGGTCGTCGATCACCGAGGTGAACTTGCCCTCGGTGAAGTCCTCGACCGGGCTGGTCGCGGCCTTCAACCGCAGCATCGACTTCGGCGTGAACACCACCAGCGGGCGGTGGATGCCGTCCAGCGCGTGCCGCCGCAGCAGGTGGAAGTAGTTCGCCGGGGTCGACGGCATCGCGACCGTCATCGAGCCCTCGGCGCACAGCTGCAGCCAGCGCTCGATGCGACCGGAGGTGTGGTCCGGGCCCTGGCCCTCGTGGCCGTGCGGCAGCAGCATGACCACGTCGGAGCGCTGGCCCCACTTGGCCTCACCGGACGAGATGAACTCGTCGATGATCGACTGGGCGCCGTTGAAGAAGTCGCCGAACTGCGCCTCCCACAGCACCAGGGCGTCCGGGTTGGCCACCGAGTAGCCGTACTCGAAGCCCAGCGCCGCGAACTCCGACAGCGCCGAGTCGTAAACCAGGTACTTCGCCTGGTCCTCCGACAGGTTCTGCAGCGGCGTGTACTCGGTGTTGTTCTTGCGGTCGATCAGCACCGAGTGCCGCTGGCCGAACGTGCCGCGGCGGCTGTCCTGGCCGGTCAGCCGGACCCCGCGGCCCTCCATCACCAGCGAACCGAACGCCAGCAGCTCGCCGAACGCCCAGTCGATGCCGCCCTCGCGCCCCATCTTGGCGCGGCGCTCCAGCACCGGCTTGACCCGCGGGTGCGGGGTGAAGCCCTCGGGCAGGTCGATCTGCGCCTCGGCGATGCGCTCCACGGTCTCCCGCGAGATCGCCGTCGCCAGGCCGCGCGGCACCTGCTGCTCGGACTCCACCGACGGGCTCGGCGTCGGCGGGTGCTTCTCCAGCTCGCGGACCTCGTTGAACACGTGCTCCAGCTGAGCGGCGTAGTCCTTCAGCGCCTTCTCGGCCTCTTCGACGGTCATGTCGCCGCGGCCGATCAGGGACTCGGTGTAGACCTTGCGGACGCTGCGCATCTTGTCGATCGCGTCGTACATCTTCGGCTGGGTCATCGACGGGTCGTCGCCCTCGTTGTGACCACGGCGCCGGTAGCAGACCATGTCGATCACGACGTCCTTGCCGAACGCCTGGCGGTACTCCACGGCCAGCCGCGCGACCCAGACGCAGGCCTCGGGGTCGTCACCGTTGACGTGGAAGACCGGCGCGCCGATCATCTTCGCCACGTCGGTGCAGTACTTGCTGGAGCGGGAGTGCTCCGGCGCGGTGGTGTAACCGACCTGGTTGTTGACGATCACGTGCACCGTGCCACCGGTGCGGTAACCGCGCAGCAGCGACAGGTTCAGCGTCTCGGCCACCACGCCCTGGCCGGCGAAGGCGGCGTCGCCGTGCAGCAGCACCGGCAGGACGGTGAAGCCCTCCTGGCCCTTGTCCAGGATGTCCTGCTTGGCGCGGACGATGCCCTCCAGCACCGGGTCCACGGCTTCCAGGTGCGACGGGTTGGAGGTCAGCGACACCTTGGTCTCGCCGTCGCCGAACATCCGGAAGTACTTGCCCTCGGCGCCGAGGTGGTACTTGACGTCACCGGAGCCGTGCGCCTGACCCGGGTCCAGATTGCCCTCGAACTCCCGGAAGATCTGCGAGATCGGCTTGCCGACGATGTTGGCCAGCACGTTCAGCCGACCGCGGTGCGGCATGCCGATGACGACCTCGTCGAGCTCGTGCGCCGCGGAGGTGTCCAGCACCGCGTCCAGCAGCGGCACCACGGTCTCCGCGCCCTCCAGCGAGAACCGCTTCTGCCCGACGTACTTGGTCTGCAGGAACGTCTCGAAGGCCTCGGCCGCGTTGAGCTTCGACAGGATGTACTTCTGCTCGGTCGGGTCCGGCTTGGTGTGCGGCTTCTCGACCCGCTGCTGCAGCCACTCGCGCTCGTCGGGCTCCAGGATGTGCATGTACTCCACGCCGACGGTGCGGCAGTAGGAGTCGCGCAGCACGCCCAGCACGTCGCGGAGCTTCATGTGCTCCTTGCCCGCGAACCCGCCGACGGCGAACTCCCGGTCCAGGTCCCACAGCGTCAGGCTGTGCGACAGGACGTCGAGGTCCTCGTGCCGCCGCTGCCGGTAGTTCAGCGGGTCGATGTCCGCCATCAGGTGACCGCGGGTGCGGTAGGCGTCGATCAGCTCCAGCACGCGGGCGGTCTTGTCGACCGCGCCCTCCGGGATGTCCTGCGTCCAGCGCACCGGCTCGTACGGGATGCGCAGGGAGGCGAAGATGTCGTCGAAGAAGTTGTCCTCGCCCAGCAGCAGCTGGTGGATCTTGCGCAGGAAGTCACCGGACTCCGCGCCCTGGATGACCCGGTGGTCGTAGGTGGACGTCAGCGTCACGATCTTGCTGATGCCCATGTCGACCAGGGCCTTCTCGCTGGCGCCCTGGAACTCGGCCGGGTAGTCCATCGCGCCGACGCCAATGATCGCGCTCTGGCCCTTGGTCAGCCGCGGCACCGAGTGGTTGGTGCCCGACGGGCCCGGGTTGGTCAGCGAGATCGTGGTGCCCGCGAAGTCGTCCGCGGTCAGCGCGTTGTTGCGCGCCTTGCGGATGATGTCCTCGTAGGCCTGCCAGAACTGGTGGAACGTCATGTCCTCGCAGCCCTTGATGGAGGCGACCACGAGGTTGCGCGACCCGTCCTTGCCCGGCAGGTCGATCGCCAGGCCCAGGTTGATGTGCTCCGGCGTGATGGCCGCGGGCTTGCCCTTGGCGTCCTCGCCGTAGTGGCGGTTCATGTTCGGGAAGTCCCGCACCGCCCGGACCAGCGCGTAGCCGATCAGGTGGGTGAAGGAGATCTTCCCGCCCTTGTTCCGCTTCAGGTGGTTGTTGATGACGATGCGGTTGTCGAACAGCAGCTTGGCCGGCACCGCGCGCACGCTCGTCGCGGTCGGCACGGTCAGCGACTGGTCCATGTTCTTGGCGATCGCAGCCGCCGCGCCGCGCAGCGTCTTGACGTCACCGCTGGCCTGCGGCTCCTTGACCGGAGCGGCCTTCGCGGCCTGCTGCGGCGACGGCTTGGGCGCAGCGGCCGGCTTGCTCGCCGGAGGTGCGGCCGGTGCGGCGGTCGGGACCTGGCCGTTGGTCCCACCTGCGCGCGTGGCGGTGGTGGTCGGGGCCGCTGCAGCGGCGGCCGCAGCAGCGGTGTTCTCGGTGGCTGCCTGGCCCGGCTGGTAGTCGGCGAAGAATTCGTGCCACGCCGAGTCTACGGAAGTGGGATCTTGGAGGTACCGCTCGTACATCTCCTCGATCAACCACTCGTTGGGGCCGAACTGTGACGCAGGGCTGCTGGACACGGCTGGCGTTCGCCTCGATCCATATGCTCGTGATTTACAGACACACTCGGGTACCAGGCTAGCGGTCCGATTCGCGAGGTTGGCACACAGGACGGCCGTTCGGCTGACGACCTCGGTCACAAAATCGATCAGGAAAGCCCAGCTTGCGCCGGGATCGGCCCGGTTCGGCTCACGTGAAAGATCAACGGCCGCACAACATGCCTCGTTCGCGATTCGGCGTCGCTTGCCAATACTCCATCTGGGTTGTCGCCCGTAACCAGTATGACGTTTCAACGACACGCTGTGTTCCCGACCCGTGACCAGGTTTCCCGGATCCCGGAACCGGCCGGGTGACGCGTCTCACCAGCGGCAACACCAGTATCTCGCAGTGCCGACGCTGTCGCGGACCGTGACAGGAAGGTTCCCGTGCTCGCACCGCCGCCCGGCGCGGTGGATGACAGGAAAGTTCCCATGCTTGCAGCCCGGGCTCGCCACGCCGGGGGAGCGGGCTGACAGGAAGGTTCCCCTCCTCACGCGGCCGCCGCGCGTTCCGGGGCGGGGCGAATGACAGAAAGGTTCCCTTCCTCGCAGCTACGGCCCAGCTGCGCTGGGGATTCGGCTGACAGGAAGGTTCCCTTCCTCACGTAACCGCCGCGTGCCCCGGCCGGTGGGTGACAGGAAAGTTCCCATGCTCGCAGCGCCGTCAGGCGATGCTGGACCTGTCGGCGGTCGCGTGCCGGTCGCCGGTCGCGTCCGCCGCTCGCCACAGGCGCGCGTAGTGGCCGTCCTCGTCGAGGAGCTCGGCGTGCGACCCCTGCTCGACGATCCGGCCGTCGTCGACGACCACGATGCGGTCCGCGCGGGCCGCGGTCGCCAGCCGGTGCGCGACCACGAAAGTGGTGCGCTGCGCGGCGAGCTGATCACTGGCTGCGATCACCATCGACTCGGTCGCCGGGTCCAGCGCCGCGGTCGCCTCGTCGAGCAGCAGGACGTCGGGATCGACCAGCTCCGCGCGGGCCAGCGCGACCAGCTGCCGCTGGCCCGCGGACAGGCCGCGGCCGCGCTCGCCGACCTGCTGGCGGAAGCCGCTGGGCAGCATCGCGATGCCCGGCAGCGCCCCGACCGCCCGCGCCGCGCCCTCCACCTCGGCTGGCTCGGCGCCCGGGCGCGCGTAGGCGATGTTGTCGGCGACATCGCCGGTGAACAGGTGCCCCTCCTGCGGCACGACCGCCAGCCGCCGGTGGAACGCCGCCAAGTCGTAGTGGCGCACGTCCACCCCGTCGATCAGCACCGCGCCGTCGGTGACGTCGTAGAACCGCGCGATCAGCTTGATCAGCGTCGACTTGCCCGCACCGGTGGCGCCGACCAGCGCGACCGTCTCACCGGCGCGCACCCGCAGCGAGACGTCGCGCAGCGCGAACTGCTCGGTCCCGGAGTAGCGGAACGACACCGACCGGAGCTCGACCTCGCCGCTGAGCCGCTCGGGCACCGGTGCCGGATCGGTCGGCTGGGGCACGGAGGTCGGGGTGCGCAGCAGGTCACCGATGCGCCGCAGCCCGACCATCGCCTGCTGGTAGCCGTCGAAGACGCCGGACAGCTGCTGCACGGGTGCGAAGAACAACCCGAGGTAGAGCAGGAACGCCACCAGCACACCCGGTGTCAGGTCACCCGAGGCGACCCGCGCGGCACCGACGCCGAGCACCGCGGCCTGGGCGATCTCGGACAGCAGCGCGACGAACGGGAAGTAGGTCGCGATGTAGCGCTGGGCGCGCAGCCTCGAACGTCGGTAGGCGTCGCTGCGCTGCGCGAACACCTTCGCCGCGTGGCCTTCGCGCCGGTGCGCCTGCGCCACCCGCATGCCCGAGACGTTCTCCTGCAGGTCCGCGTTGACCGTGCTGACCCGCTCGCGCGCCTCGGCGTAGGCGACCGAGGAGACCCTTCGGAAGATCAGCGTCGCCACCAGCAGCACCGGCAGCACCGCCATCGCGACCAGGGCCAGCGAACCGTCGGTGACCAGCAGCGCACCGGCGATGCCGAACAGGGTGAGCACGCTGACCACGAACGTCGCCAACCCGGTCTGCAAGAACGTCGACAGGGCGTCGACGTCGGTGGTCATCCGCGTCATGATCCGGCCGGCCAGCTCGCGCTCGTAGTAGTCCAGGCCGAGCCGCTGCAGGTGCGCGAAGCTGCGCAACCGCAGCAGGTAGAGCAGGGTCTCTCCGGTCCGCGCGGTGATGACGGTCTGCAGCTTGACCACCAGCCACCCGATGCAGACGATCAGCCCGGCCAGCGCGGTCGCCCACCACAGGACGTCGACGCTGCCGGTGCTGATGCCGCCGTCGATGCCCTGGCGCACCAGCGACGGCAGCGCGATCGAGGTCAGCGCGTCACCGGCGACCAGCAGCACGGTCAGCAGCAGGCCCCAGCGGATCGGCCGCAGCAGCCTGGAGAGCTTGAAGTCCGGGTCAGGCGCGGTGGGGTCCTCGTCGCGCAGGTCCGGCCGGTCGGTCGCCGGCGGCAGCTTCCGGATGCCCTCGACCAGCTCCGGCGTCGGCGGCATCGATCCACCGCTCTCGGACTCGTCCGGCTCCGGCCACAGCTCCGGCGTGATGCCCGCGTCGTTCGAGGTCAGCGAGCCGTCTCGGCGGTCGTCGATGGAGTCGCCGGGACCGGCCAGCAGCGCCCGGAACAGCTCGCAGCGCTGCGTCAGCTCCGCCTCGGTGCCCACGTCGACGACCCGGCCCTCGTCGAGCACGGCGATCCGGTCGGCCAGCGCGAGCGTCGAGCGGCGGTGCGCGATCAGCAGCGTCGTGCGCTGGGCGGTCACCGAGCTCAGGGTGTCGTGGATCGCGGCTTCGGTGGCCGGGTCGACGGCCGATGTGGCGTCGTCGAGCACCAGGATCCGCGGGTTCGACAGCAGCGCCCGAGCGAGCGCGACGCGCTGCCGCTGACCACCGGAGAGGGTGAGGCCCCGCTCGCCGACCTCGGTGGCGTAGCCGTCCGGCAGCGAGGTGATGAACTCGTGCGCTTCCGCGGCCTTCGCCGCGGCGATCACGTCGGCCTCCGAAGCGTCCGGGCGACCGTAGGCGATGTTGCCGCGGATGGTGTCGGAGAACAGGAACGCCTCCTCGAACACCACCCCGACAGCGCTGCGCAGCGAGTCCAGCCGCAGATCGCGGATGTCGTGGGCAGCGGCGCCGTCCTCCGCTGGCCGGATCGCGACGCTGCCCGAGTGCACGTCGTAGAAGCGGGTCAGCAGGAGCGAGACCGTCGACTTGCCCGAACCGGCCGGGCCCACCAGCGCCACCGTCTCACCCGGCCGCACCTGCAGCGAAGCCTCCGAGAGCACCGGTTGGTCCCGGGTGTAGCCGAAGGTCACCTCGTCGAACCGCACCTCCAGCGGGCCCTCCGGCAACCGCACCGCACCGGGCTTCTCCTGCACCTCGGGCTGCGAGTCGATCAGCTCGTGGATCCGCTCGACACCGGCACGGGCGAGCTGCGCCTGGATCACCACGCTCGACAGCATCCGAGCAGGACCGCCGAGCATCGCGACGTAACCGGCGAAGGCCACGAACGTGCCCAGGCTGACCTGCCCCTGCAGCACCATCCAGCCGCCGAGCCCGAGCACCCCGACCTGGCCCGCCGACGGCAGCGCGGCCAGGCTCGCCGCCGGTGTGGAGGTCATGCGGGCAGCGCGCAGCCGCTCGCCGAACAGCCGCCGCGCCCGGGTCTCCAGCCGCCCGACCTCGCGGTCCTCCTGCCCGAAGCCCTTGACCACCCGGACACCGGTGACGGTTTCCTCGACGTGCTGAGCGATGTCGGCGGCGCGCTGCTGCGCCGACCACGTCGCCGGGAACAACCGCTTCTTGCTGCGCGCGGAGACCACCGCGATCAGCGGAGCGACGATCAGCGAGACGACGGTGAGCAGCGGCGACAGCCACAGCATCGCGATGATCGCGAACAGCGCCAGCACGGCGGTCCCGGCCGCCAGCGGCACCATCGACAGCAGCGAGTTCACCAGCTGCAGATCGCTGATCGACCGCGACACCACCTGCCCGGTGCGCAACGCGTCCTGCTTGCCGCCGTCCAGCCGCTGCATCGCACCGAACACCGCGCGCCGCAGGTCGTGCTGCACGTCGAGCGCAAGCCGCCCGGCGCTGTAGCGGCGGACGAACGCCGCGCCGAAGCGGAACACGCCGAGCACGAGCAGGACGACCACGATCCACCACAACCGGTCGGTGGTGTTGGCGACGGCGTCGTCCACCGCCAGCTTGGTCAGCAGCGGGACCAGGGCCTCCAGGCCGACGGCGGTGACCGACGCGCCCATCGCCAGCGCCAGGGCGACCGGGTGCCGTCGACAAGCGGCGAAGAGGCGACGGATCCAGCCGCCGGATGACGGGCGGGGATTACCGGAGTCGCTCACGCAGCAAGGTTATGCCGACCCACCGACCACGCAGTCCGCCCAACCCCGCGGTGTGACCTCACCAACCGGTGGAGCATGGGAACCTTCCTGTCACCCCGCGCCCGCGCCGGTGACAGGAAAGTTCCCTTCCTCACGTCAGCGCCCGTGCCGTGGCAGGAAGGTTCCCATGCCCAGGGCATCGGTGGGCTGACAGGAAAGTTCCCATCCTCACGTCAGCGGGCGTGCCGGTGACAGGAAGGTTCCCATCCTCGCGTCGGCTCAGGCGATGTCGCGGCGGCGGCTGGCCCACCAGCCACCGGCGATGAACACGGCGGTGTAGGCCAGGAAGGTGAGCATGCTCGCCCACCACGCGTGCCCGTAGTGGCCGCCGAAGAACACGTGCAGGAGCTCGAAGGCCACCCGCGGCACGTCCGGTTCGTCCGGTCCGGCCACTGCCGCGATGAACAGCGGCACCGCCAGGTTGGACACGATCCCGTTGCCCGCCGAGCCCGGCAGGTACGGGCCGATGCCGGAGACGTTGGAGCTCACCAGCGCCATCGAGACGATGAACTCGACGACGAACTTGTAGACCAGCGGCAGGATGATCGCCAGCACCGCGTTCGCGACGAGCGCGCCGAACCCGACTCCGAGCAGCGTCCACAGCACCATCGCGAGCACGCAGGTGGCGCCGACGCTCAGCCAGTCGCCGATGTCGCCGAACTGCCCGATGTCCTGGCTCGCGCCGACGAGCCCGCCCAGGCTCGCGCACAGCACGTTGACCAGCCCGTACACCGCGCCGACGGCCGCCGCCAGGACCAGCTTCGCGATGAGCACCGCGCTGCGCGGATTGCTGGTCAGGAAGCTGGTCGTGATGGTCTTGTTCCGGTATTCGCCCGCGACGCACAGCGCACCGAACAGGGCGCCGAAGATGGTGCTGAAGTTCGCCGACATGGCCACCGACAGCAGTGCCAGCGGCACCGGCCGGTCCAGCTGCTGGATGCTGTTGAGGAATCCGACGAAGCTGGTGCCCATCCAGCCGGCGCCGAACCCGATCACCGCGACCGGGATGAGCAGCGCCCACCACAGATTGGTCGTGAAGGTCTTGCGGAACTCCGCCTTGATCAGCGCGCCCATCACATGCGCCCCCCGAGTCCGCGCTGGTCGTCGGGCTGCGGGCCGGTCGGCCGGGCCCACGCCTGGGCTCCGGGCACGGCCTGCGGGACGCCCGCGTACTGGCCGTTGGTGAGCTGGAAGAACAGCTGCTCCAGGCCGATCCGCTCGTCCTGCATGCCGTAGAGCGCGATCCCGGCGTTCAGCGCGAGGTCGGCGACCGTGCGGGAATCCGCTTCGAGCACCGCCAACCGCCCGTCCGGCACGTACTCGATGCGGTAGCCGGCCTCCTGCAGCTTCTCGGCCAGCGCACCCGGGTCGGCGGCCTGCACCAGCGCGCGCGACTGCTGGGCGGCGCGCAGCTGCTCGATGCTGCCGTCGTAGACGCACTGCCCGCGGCTGATGACCACCAGCTGGTCCACGGTGTGCTCGATCTCCCGGAGGAAGTGGCTGGACATCAGCACGGTGCGGCCGCTCGCGGCGAAGGCCTTCAGGAAGTTGCGCAGCCAGGCGATGCCTTCCGGGTCGAGCCCGTTGGCCGGTTCGTCCAGCACGAGCACCTGCGGATCGCCGAGCAGCGCCGTGGCCAGGGCCAGCCGCTGCCGCATGCCCAGCGAGAAGCCGCTGGGCTTGCGCTTCGCGGCGGGTGCCAGGCCGACGAGTTCGAGCGCCCGGTCGGCCTGCTCGTCCGGCACGTTCATGGCCGCCGCGTAGCAGCGCAGGTGGTTCTGCGCGGTGCGGCCCGGGTGGAAGCTCTGCGCGTCGAGGACGGCGCCGATCACCGTCGCGGGGTTGGGCAGCTGGTGGAACGGCAGACCGCTGATCGTGGCGGTGCCCGCGGTGGGCGTCACCAGGCCGAGGATCATGCGCAGCGTCGTGGTCTTCCCGGACCCGTTGGGGCCGAGGAACCCGGTAACCGTGCCTGGCCGCACCGTGAAATCGAGGTTCTGGACCGCGTGCACCGGCCCGTAGCTCTTGCTGAGACCTCGCACGATGATCCGGCCGCTGCCGTCGTGCACACACCCTCCAACATCACCTGTTCACCCGACGCCGTCCATCCTGCCGGACGAAGTCGGGGTGCAGGTGCGGAGTGGTGGTTTTCCTGCCCAGCTCACAACGGGTGCGGCTACGGCCACTGGATGCCGCGATCGATCACCGCCGCGCGGTAGATCTTGCGGTGATCGGTCTCGAGGTGCCCGCCCACCGGCGGTTCGGGCGGCGGACCGACGGTCAGATCGGGTCGGGTGAACTCGTTGGTGTCCCAGTCGCTGGGGCCGGATCCGGCCGAGGAGACGATCGGTTGCGGGATGACTTCCACGTCGGATTCCTCCTGAGCGGGTCTGCGGGTCAACCTCCGCCGCAGCGCGTCCAGCCGCGTCGTGCGGGCCGGTCGGCCGGAGTGGTCGCCGATGAGCTGCCGGTGCGCGGTCAACCACACCGTGCACGGCCACGGCCGACTGCGCAGCGTTCCCTGGCACGAGGGGCACCTGCCGTCCTCTCCGGGCTGGTGCTCGTCGAGCAGCGCCCGCAACCCCGAGGTGAGCCGGTAGAGCTCGGCGCGGGCGAGGGGGAGGAGCACTTCGGCGTCATCGTCGGTCACCACCCGGTCGAGGTTGTCGAGCCGGTCGAGAACGGCCTTGCGTAACGGCGTGTCCACCACTTCGCCTCCCGTCGTAGCGCTTGCGGCAGCCCGCTGAACGGGTCCGCCGGGCTGGTCCCAACGGGTGACATCGGCAGTCGGGCGCCACGCCTGCACAAGCAGGGACTCGACCTCACTCCATCGAGTGGTTATCGATTCGGCTCGAAAATGCCCGCCGAGTGGGTGCTCGCGGCGTCGGCAAATGGGCGATCGTGCCCTACACTGACGGTGGCGGCCTGCTCCCGGTGACCCCCAGGCTGGTTGAGCGGGCCGCCCCGTTCGGCTGTTTGAGACCTCTTCGCATTCAGCGTCCACCACGCCGTGCAACCACGTGATCGTTCCCCGCCCGACCGGCGACCATCCGGTCCGGGCGCTTCTGCCTGCCCGCGGCGAGGCTGCGACGCGAGCAAGGGAACCTTCCTGTCACGGTCGGCCCGCTGAACTGCGGAAGGGAACCTTCCTGTCAGCCGCACCCGCCGACCCGTGAGCAGGGGACCTTCCCTCCGGTGGCGTGCGAGCAAGGGAACCTTTCTGTCAGCCGCACCCGTCCGGAACGCGGCGAACCCCGCCACCGGCGTGCGGTGACGGGGTTCATCCGGGAGATCGGTCAGGACAGGACGTCGCTGATCGGGGTGCTGGTGCGGCCGTGCGCCTCGGCGACCGGGGCGTTGACGAGCTTGCCGTCGTGGGTGTTGAGCCCGCCCGCCAGCGCGGCGTCCGCGCGGCACGCCTGCTGCCAGCCCTGGTCGGCGATCCGCAGCACGTAGGGCAGCGTGACGTTGGTCAGCGCGTGGGTCGAGGTGTTGGGGACCGCGCCCGGCATGTTCGCCACGCAGTAGAAGACCGAGTCGTGCACGCGGTAGGTCGGGTCGTCGTGCGTGGTCGGACGCGAGTCGGCGAAGCAGCCGCCCTGGTCGATCGCGATGTCCACCAGCACGCTGCCCGGCTTCATCTCCGACACCAGGTGGTTGGAGACCAGCGTCGGGGCCTTCGCCCCCGGGATCAGCACCGCGCCGATGACCAGGTCGGCGGCGCGCACCGCCTGCTCGACGGTGTAGCGGTTGGAGGTCACGGTGCGGATCTGGCCGTGGAAGTCGCGGTCGATCTCGCGGAGCTTGTCCACGTTGGTGTCCAGCAGCTCCACGTCGGCGCCCATGCCCAGCGCGACGCGCGCGGCGTTGAGGCCCGCGACACCGCCACCGATCACCACGACGCGGGCCGGGTGCACACCGGGCACGCCGCCCGGCAGCACGCCGCGGCCGCCGCTGGGGCGCATCAGCGAGTAGGCACCGACCTGCGGAGCGAGCCGGCCCGCGACCTCGCTCATCGGCGCGAGCAGCGGCAGGGCGCCGTTCGCGGTCTGCACGGTCTCGTAGGCGATGCCGGTGATACCGGAGTCCAGCATCGCGTCGGTGAGCTCCGCGGAGGCGGCCAGGTGCAGGTAGGTGAACAGCACCTGGTCACGGCGCAGCCGCGGGTACTCCTCGGCGATCGGCTCCTTGACCTTGAGCACGAGCTGGCCCTCGGCCCACACGTCATCGGCGCTGGGCAGGACCTTCGCGCCCGCGGAGAGGAAGTCCTCGTCCGGGATCGAGGAGCCCGCACCCGCGTCGGTCTCGACGAAGACGTCGTGCCCGCGGCTGCTGAGCTCGTGCACGCCCGCAGGGGTGATCGCGACCCGGTACTCGTTGTTCTTGATCTCGCGCGGCACGGCGATCTTCACGGGGAAATCCTTTCGTCTCCTGTGTTGCGCACAACGATCCGCCGCCGATGCCGGGGGCGCATCATTCCCACGCGATGAGATTGCCCCGGCGCGTTTGTGCTCGCAGCACAAACCGAGCGCCGCCGCGAAGCCGCGCGGTGGGCTGGTCCCGAAGCGCGGTTCCGCACCACCGATGACAGGAAAGTTCCCTTGCTCGCACTGCCCGCACCCGCGGCCGACGGGCTCGCAGTGACAGGAAGGTTCCCTTGCTCGCATCGCCGAAACCGACGGCCGGAACCGGGATGACAGGAAGGTTCCCCTGCTCTCAGCCGTGCTGGGCCCAGCGCTCGGCGAGCAGCTGGACGTGGAGGGCGGAGCGGACGTCGGGGTCGTCCAGGTCGATGTCGACGAGCTGGGTGAGGCGCTTCATCCGGTACCGGAAGGTGTTCGGGTGGACGCGCAGTTCGTGGCTCGCCTGCCGTGGGTCGCCGGGGTGGCGCAGCCAGGCGCGCAGCGTCGCCAGGTATTCGGTGCTCTGGGTGCGGTCGTGCTCGCGCAGGGTCGCCAGCGGCCCCAGCGAGCCGATGCCCGCATCGGTCGCCGCGCCTGCCATGCGGCTGAGCACCAGCAGGTGCCAGTAGTCCTCGTACACCGCCACGCGTTCCTGGAGGTGGCCGGTGCGCAGCAGGCTGACCAGCTCTTCGGCCTGCGATCGCGATTGGTGCAGTTCGGCGACCGCGACCGCGGTGCCGACCGCGATCAGCGGCCGCGGCGACATGTCGTGCGAAGCGAGCGCGGTGCGCAGCTCCAGCCAGCCGCCTCGGTCGCGGTCGGGCACCACCGCGTAGAGCATGGCGCCGATCTCGGTGACCAGCGGTCGGCGCCCGATCCCGCGCGTGATCCACTCCCACAGCGCCAACCGGTGTCCTTCGGCGGGGCCTGCCGAGGCGGGCATCTCGATCGCGATCACCCGGTGCTGCTCGTTCGGGACGGCCAGCTCGTGGGCCGCGACCCGCCAGCCATCGCCGCCTTCGAGCAGCAGCCGCACCTGCTCCGCGCTGTGCCGCCGCTCGGCGTCCGCGACGGCTCGCCAGCGCAGCAGCTGCAGCGCGACCAGCGGCGCGGTGTCGGCGAACGCCGTCGCGCGCTCCTCGGAGACCTCGTCGGGCACCACCGCCCACATCGATCCGAGCAGCTCGCCGCCCATCCTGATCGGCACGACCAGCCGGGGCAGCGTGCCGTCCTGCTGGGCGGGCACGAAGATCGCCGAGCTGCCCTTGCTGAGCTTGCGGAAGGTGCCGCGCGCCCGGAACTTGGCCAGCACGTCGTCGGGCTGCCTGCGGCCCATGATCGTCGAGACCCGGGCGGGATCGGTGAGGTCCTGCCGGGCCGAGTAGGCCAGCACCTGCGAGTGCGCGTCCTCGATCGTGACCGGCGCGTCCACCACGTCGGCCACCGCGTCGGCGAGCCGGAACAGGTCGCCGACCCCGGAGCTCCGCGCGTCCGCCTCGTCGAGGCCGGTGCGGGCCAGCGCCGCCCGGATCAACCAGACCAGCTGCGCCCACGCGGTCTCCGGCCGCACCTCGACCAGCGCGACACCGGTCTCCGCGGCGGCGGAGACGACCTGCTCGTCATCGGAGACCGGCGGTTTCAGCAGCACCGCCGCAGCGCCCTGATCGCCGCAGATGCGCACCAGCGCCGCCGCCTGCTCGCGGTCGGCGACGGCGACGCCCAGCACGAGATCACCGTCGACCACCGTCGGGTGCTGACCGGGTTCGGCGATGACGACGTCGCCGACGCACGGGGTCGATTCCGGGACCGCCACCGCGCGCAGCAGGGTCGGCCCGACCCGTTGGACCAGCGCCCGGACGTCCAGCATCACCGGCCTCCAGAGAACCTGCGGCCGCCTGGCGGCCGGGGAGGGCATTGTGACACCAGAGCGGGCCCGTTTATCGTTGCGGGAGCAATTCGACAATCGCATACCGGCCGTCGACCCCGTGCGGGAGAGACCCTGCGCACTGCAGGGCGCCGAAGGAGCAAGACTCCCCACAAACTCTCAGGCACCCATGACCGTTCGGGCGAGGCAACTCTGGAAAGCGCGCGTCACAGCTGACGCGCCACCCACGGTGCAAGCCGCTGATCAGCGGCGAAGCTCTCAGGTCCCGAAACAGAGGGGGAGGCCCAGCTCATTCCGGGCGCGCTCGCGCCCTCCAGACCGCTATGGAGCCTCCCACCATGTCCCTGCCCGAGAACCTGCGCTACACCGAAGAACACGAGTGGATCGAGGACCGCGACGAGCTGGTCCGCATCGGCATCACCCAGCACGCCGCGGACGCCCTCGGCGACATCGTCTTCGTGCAGCTCCCGGAGGTCGGCGACCAGATCGAGGCCGGGCAGACCTGCGGTGAGCTGGAGTCCACCAAGTCCGTGAGCGACCTGTTCGCCCCGGTCACCGGTGAGGTCGTCGCGGTCAACGAGTCCGTCGTGGACGACCCGGCGCTGGTCAACGCCGAGCCGTTCGCCGGCGGCTGGCTGCTGGAGGTGCGCGCCACCGGTACCGGTGCTGTGCTCACCGCTCAGCAGTACGCCGAACTGATCGAGCAGTAGCGGAGCCGGGCAGCAGCGGAGGCGATCAATGGCGATCAGTGTCTTCGACCTGTTCTCAGTGGGCATCGGACCGTCCAGTTCGCACACCGTGGGGCCGATGCGAGCGGCCAAGCGATTTGCGCGGAGACTGCTCGATGCCGACTTGATTCCGCAGGTCACAAGGGTCAAAGCGGAGTTGTTCGGCTCGTTGGGGGCCACCGGGCACGGACACGGCAGCCCGAAGGCGGTGCTGCTGGGCCTGGAGGGCCACAACCCGGAGACGGTCGATCCGGCCGCGGTGGCGGACCGGGTCGCCGAGATCGGCGCGACGGGGCGGTTGCGCCTGGACGGCACGCACGAGATCCGGTTCAGCTCGGACCGCGATCTCGTGATGCACCGACGCAGGTCCCTGCCGGTGCACCCGAACGGGATGCGGTTCACCGCGTTCGCCGGGGACACCGAGCTGGACAGCGCGGTGTACTACTCGGTGGGCGGCGGTTTCGTCGTCGACGAGGAGGAGACCGGCGCCGACCGGATCAAACCGGACGAGACCGAGCTGCGGCTGCCGTTCCGCACCGGAGCGGAACTGCTCGACCGCACCGCCGAGTCCGGGCTGTCCATCAGCGGCGTCATGCTGACCAACGAGCTGTCGTGGCGCGGTGAGGACGCGGTCCGCAAGGAACTGCTGGACATCTGGCACGTCATGCAGGAGTGCGTGGACAACGGCTGCCGCAACACCGGGGAGCTGCCCGGCGGGCTGAAGGTCAAGCGGCGGGCGGCGGAGCTGGCCGCGGCGCTGACCGGCCAGGACGACCCGCTGGAGTGGGTCACCCTGTTCGCGCTCGCGGTGAACGAGGAGAACGCGGCCGGTGGCCGGGTCGTGACGGCCCCGACCAACGGTGCGGCGGGCATCGTCCCGGCGGTGCTGCACTACTACACCCGGTTCGTGCCCGGCGCGAACGACGACGGCGTGGTGCGGTTTCTGCTGGCGGCGGGCGCGGTCGGGGTGCTGTTCAAGGAGAACGCCTCGATCTCCGGGGCCGAGGTCGGCTGCCAGGGCGAGGTCGGTTCGGCGTGCTCGATGGCCGCTGCCGGGCTGGCGGAGGTGCTCGGCGGCACGCCGCGCCAGGTGGAGAACGCCGCTGAGATCGCGATGGAGCACAACCTCGGACTCACCTGCGATCCGATCGGCGGTCTGGTGCAGATCCCGTGCATCGAGCGCAACGCGGTGGCCTCGGTCAAGGCGATCACCGCGGCGCGGATGGCGCTGCGCGGCGACGGCAACCACTTCGTCTCGCTGGACAAGGTGATCAAGACGATGCGCGAGACCGGCCGCGACATGAAGGTCAAGTACAAGGAGACCGCCCGCGGCGGGCTCGCGGTCAACGTCATCGAGTGCTGACCCCGGTGCGGGCGGTGCGAGGATGGGAACCTTCCTGTCACCGCCCGCGCCGTTGACGTGAGGATGGGAACCTTCCTGTCACCAGAGGGGCGGCAGGAAGGCCCCGAGGTCAGGCTTCGACGAACTTGAGGCCGGCGATGCCGATCAGGATCAGCGCCAGGAACGCCAGGCGCGGCCACGTCGCCGGTTCACCGAAGGCGAGCATTCCGACGGCCGCGACGCCGATCGTGCCGATGCCGACCCAGATCGCGTAGGCGCTGCCGACCGGCAGGTGCTTCAGCGCGACCGACAGCAGGCCGAGGCTCACCATGGCGACCGCGATTCCCACGACCGCCGGCCACAGCCGCGTCATGCCTTCGGCGTGCTTCAACGCCAGCGACCAGACGATTTCGAGCAGGCCGGCGACGATGAGCAAGAACCAGGCCATTTCGGTTTCCTCCGGGTTCAGGCGTTGGCGCCGCCGTCGACGGTGATCGAGGTGCCCGTGATGTTGCGACCGGATTCCCCGGCGAGGTGGGCGACGGTCGCCGCGATGTCGGCGGGCGCGGCGTAGCGGCCGAGCGCGGTCAGCGCCCGTTCGGCGTCGGCGTCGGGCCCGTCGGCCGGGTTCATCTCGGTGTCGGTCGAGCCGGGTTGGACCACGTTGGCCGTGATGCCGCGCGGGCCCAGGTCGCGGGCGAGGCCCTTGGTGAAGCCGACCAGCGCGGACTTGCTCAGCGAGTACAGGCTCAGGCCGGGGCCGGGAACCCGTTCGGCGAGATTGCTCCCGATGTTGATGATCCGCCCGCCTTCGGGCAGGTGGGCGATGGCGGCCCGCACCGCCACGAACACCGCGCGCACGTGGACGGCGACGATCTCGTCGAACTGGTCGAGGGTCAGCTCGTCGATCGTGCCGTAGGTGTAGATCCCGGCGTTGTTCACCAGGACGTCCAGCCGGCCGAACTCGTCGGCGGTGCGCTGGACCGCGTTCGCCACCGCTGCGGCGTCGGTGGCGGGTGCGGCGATCGCCAGCCCGCGGCGACCGGTTCCCGTGATCTTGGCGACGACGGCGTCGGCCCGCTCGGCACCGGTGTTGTAGGTGATCGCGACGTCGGCGCCGTCGGCGGCCAGCCGTTCGGCGATCCCGGCCCCGATCCCGCGCCCGCCGCCGGTGATCAGAGCAACCTTGCCCGCTAGAGACGTCATGAGCACCTCATTATTCTGTATCGAACGACATATAAATGGCTAGCACGGGCTACCCTGGGGCGTCAACGCAGAACGGGTCGGCGATGATGACCGCGCCGGAGTTCGCGAGGAGGACGAGATGCCGTCGCCAGGTCGACCGCGCAGCTTCGACCGCGCAACCGCACTGCGGGCCGCGATGGAGCTGTTCTGGGAAAGGGGCTACGAGGCGACGTCGCTGTCCGACCTCACGACGGCGATGGGCATCAGCTCACCGAGCCTCTACGCCGCCTTCGGCTCCAAGGAGAACCTCTTCCGCGAGACGATCGCCCTCTACAACAGCGCCGATGAAGCGGTGGGGGAGCATTCGCTGCGGAAGCACCCGACTGCGCGTGAGGCGATCGAGGCGATGCTGCGCGACAACGCCGACGCCTATGTGGACCCGGGCACGCCGCGCGGCTGCATGGTCGTGCTCGCGGCGACCAACTGCGGGCCGGACAACCAGCGCGTCCAGGACTTCCTCGCCGAATGCCGCAGGGACGACCACCGGGCGGTCCGCGCGCGGCTGGACCGCGCGGTCGCCGAGGGGGACGTCCCGGAAGATGCCGATCTCGAGGCGATCGCCTCGTTCTACCTGGCCGTCCTGCAGGGCTTGTCGATCCAGGCCCGCGACGGCTGCTCCCGCGAGACCGCGCACGCGATCATCGACTGCGCGATGTCGGCCTGGCCCGGCCTGGTCGGCGAGCCGCAGTCGCGGGCGGGATGACAGGAAGGTTCCCATGCTCGCAGGGCTGCGCGACGGGTTGTGCTGACAGGAAGGTTCCCATGCTCGCGCGACCGTCCACACCGGAGTCAGGCGAAGAGCACGAAGGCCAGGCCGGAGCAGCCCGCCACCACGGCCAGCGCCGTCACCGCCGCCGGCAGTGCTCCGCCGGGAAGCGGCGCTCGTTCGCGCAGGCGGCGTTCGCCGTCGAGGTGGCGGCGCCAGAGCAGCCAACCGATGGTCAGCCCGAGCGGTAGCGCCAGTGCCGCGCAGACCAGCGCGGCCAGCACGTTCACGTGGCCCATGAGCCGCAGCAGCACCAGCAGCCCGATGATGAACGCGAGCGTTGTTCGCAACCAGGCGAGGGTGGTGCGCTCGATCTGCAAGCCCGGATCCCACGGGCCGTCGGGCCGTTGCGCCATGATCAGATCCCGGTGAGCAGCAGCAGGACGCAGGAGGCCACCCCGATCACGCCCAGCCCGTACCCGAGCACCGGTGCCAGGCGCGGCGCGGGCAGCGGGCGGCCCTGCCGCAAAGCGCGCTCGGTGGTCATCCACCGCGTGAAAGCCGTTGCGCTGCAGAGCACCCCGGCGAGCAGCAGCGCCACCGCCAGCGCGGTCCGGAGTGGATTCGGGTGGCCGGTGACCGCGTTGAGCGCTTCGATGCCCACGCCGCCCGCCATCAGCGCCAGCGCGGTGCGGATCCAGGCCAGGAAGGTGCGCTCGTTGGCGAGGGTGAACCGGGGATCGGGTTCGTCGCCCTGCTCGTAGAGCCGTTTGGGCCAGCGCGAATGCTCTTCCCGGTCGGATGCCATGGGCTCACGGTAACCCGGGTGCGGAACGTGACGACCCGTGCCGGAGCGGTGCCGGGCCCCGCGCGGCGGCGGGGCCCGGCGCACTGCTCAGAAGGCGAACACCTTGCCGGTGGAGGCGTCCGCGATGCACTTGTTCGAGTAGGTCTTCTCGAAGGTGACCGGCCGTCCCTGCCAGGTGCCGCGCGCGGTGTAGGTCACCGGCTTGTGGATGAAGTTGCAGGTGCTCTGCGCTTCGGTGAGCTTGGTGAGATCGCCGCCGACCGCGTTGAGCGTCTGGCAGGCGGATGCGGCGTGCGGGTGCGTACCGCCCGCCGGATGACAGTTCAGCACGGCGTTCCGCGGGACCTCGTCGCGATTCGCGCTGCTGACCGTGAGGTTCAGGGTGCTCCAGTTCGCTTCGGCCGCGGGTTCCGCGTTGGCCAGCGCCGGGGCGAGTGCAGTGCCCGCGAGGGTGGCTGCGGCGAGGAAGATGCGGCCGGTGAGCCGTGTTTCAACCATCTCGTCAGTCCTCCTGGGTTTGGAGAGGCATTCCGCTTCCCTTTATCGCCGCAGTCGTCCAAAGCGCCGCACATCGCGGCGCTGGACCACCGGAAAGGGGTTCGCCCAGGCAGGTTTGCTGCACGAACGGTCACTGAACAGGACAATTCGACCTTGTTCGACATCGCTCGTCCGAGGGGTGATGCGCGAAAAGGTGGTGGACCTTTCGCGGATCACTGGCCATTGTGATCCCGGGCCCGGGTCGTCGTGCGTCGCGACGACCGCTCCCGGGGGCCTCGGCGATGGACAGGAGACCAGATGGCATCGGCACCCGCGGGCCCGGACCGCGTCGCGGTGCGCAAGGCCGCGTTCGCCAGCGCGGTCGGCAACACGATCGAGCTCTACGACTTCCTGATCTACGGCACCGCGGCCGCCGTGGTGTTCAACAAGCTGTTCTTCCCCTCCGGCGACCCGTGGGTGGGCGCGCTGCTGGCGTTCGCCACCTTCGGGGCCGGGTTCCTCGCCCGGCCGCTGGGCGCCGCGGTCATCGGCCACTTCGGCGACCTGGTGGGCCGCAAGCGGATGCTCGTGATCACCCTGAGCGTGACCGGTGTGTGCACCGCGCTGATCGGGTTGCTGCCCACCTACGACCAGGTCGGCGTGTGGGCGCCGCTGCTGCTCGTGACGTTGCGCGTGGTCCAGGGCTTCTTCCTCGGCGGGGAGCAGGGCGGCGCGGTGCTGATGGCGGTGGAGCACGCCCCGCCGCACCGGCACGGCTGGTACGGCGGGTGGACGTTCCTGGGCTCGCCGACCGGGATGTTCCTGGCCACCGGCGCGTTCGCCGGGGCCACCGCCATCTCCGGCGACCAGTTCCTCACCTGGGGGTGGCGACTGCCGTTCCTGGTGAGCCTCGTGCTGGTCGGAGTCGGCCTGTACGTGAGGCTGCGGCTGGCCGAGAGCCCGGAGTTCGCGAAGATCCGCCAGCGCGGCGAGCGCGCCAGGCTGCCGGTCGCCGAGGCGTTCGCGCGCTCCTGGCGGCAGATCGTGCTGTCGGCCGGGGTCAACCTGGGCTTCAACACGTTCATCTTCATCCTGACCACGTTCCTGCTGACCTACGGCACCGAGAAGCTGGGCGCGACCCGCGACCTGATGCTGCTGGGCAGCCTGTGCGGATCGGCCGCGCAGATCGCCGGAATCCTGCTGTTCTCCCACCTCTCGGACCGCCTCGGCCGCACCCAGGTCATGCTCGGCGGCGGGATCTTCCTCGCGGTGTACGCCTTCCCGATGTTCTGGCTGCTGGACACCGCGAACCCGGCGCTGATCGTGCTGGCGATGACCCTCGGCTACGCCGGTTCGGCGGCGGTGTTCGGGCCGATGGCGGCGTTCTGCGCCGAGCTGTTCGCCACGAAGGTCCGCTACACCGGGGTGTCCCTGGGCTACCAGAGCGGCTCGGTGCTCGGCGGCGGGCTGTCGCCGGTGGTGGCGACGGCGCTGCTGAGCTCCTCCGGCGGGGCGTCCTGGCCCATCGCCGCGTACCTGGTGGTCGGTGCGCTGATCACGGTGATCTGCCTGGTGATCACCGGCGAGCCGACGAGGTGGGCCGAGTCCGAGCAGGAGTGAGCTGCGGGGCCGTCAGATCGGCTGGGTGAGGTTCACCGCGTTGCCGTCCGGGTCCTTGACGTGCGCCACGCGCTGGCCCCACGGCATGTCGTTGGGCGGCCCCAGCACCTCGCCGCCGGCCGGCGCGACCCGTGCCAGCACCTCGTCGACATCGTCGACGAAGAAGTTGAGCAGGACCCGGCCCGGCTCGCCGGGTTCGGCCGCGTCGTCCTGGACGAGCCCGAGCCCGGCGCCGCGGACCTGCAGGCCGAGGAAGAAGACGGTGCCCTCGGCTGGCACGCGCGAGCTCTCCTCGGCGCCGAACACCGCCCGGTAGAAGCCCTGCAAGCGATCGATGTCCGACGTGATGATGATCGGTTCGATGGTCATCGGAGTCCTTTGCGGTTCGCGCGGGCCACGGCCCGCGAACGGTCCTTCCGGAAGTTGGACTCGGGTTGCGCCCGGAACTCACCGCCGACTCCGCCGTGACAGGAAGGTTCCCATGCTCGCACCGGCGTGACAGGGAAGTTCCCCTGCGCAGGCCCGCGCCGGGATGACAGGAAGGTTCCCATGCTCGCATCTCGGTGACAGGAAGGTTCCCATGCTCGCGCTCGCGGGCGTGCGGATGACAGGAAGGTTCCCATGCTCCCGCCCGCGCCGCGGTCAGGTGGCGTAGAGCTGGTCGATGATGTCGGCGTACTTCTCGTGGATCACGCGGCGCTTGAGCTTCAGCGTCGGGGTCAGCTCGCCGCCCTCGACGCCCCACGAGTGGGCGAGGATCCGGTACTGCTTGACCTGTTCCGGCCGGTTCAGCCGGGCGTTCGCGGCAGCCACCGCGGTGGCCACTTCGGACTGGACCGCCGGGTGCTCGGCCAGTTCGCGCAGGGAGGTGAAGGAGATCCCGCGCTCGCGCGCCCACTTCGGCGCCGCGTCCTCGTCGAGCACCAGGAGCGCGACCAGGTAGGGGCGGCGGTCGCCGAACACCAGCGCGTGGCCGAGCAGCGGGTGCGCGCGCAGCGCGTTCTCGACCGCGGTGGGCGCGATGTTCTTGCCGCCTGCGGAGATGATCAGCTCCTTCTTGCGGTCGGTGATGCTCAGGAAACCGTCCTCGTCGAGGACTCCGATGTCACCGGTGCGCAGCCACCCGTCGGCATCGGCGGCCGGGCGGATCACCCCGTCCGGTTCGAGGTAGCCCGCGCACACCAGCGGGCCGCGCACCAGCACTTCGCCGTCGTCGCCGATCCGCACCTCCACTCCGGGAACCGCGCGGCCCACCGTGCCGGGGCGGTTGGCCCCCGCGTGGTTGGTGGTCGCGCAGCCGGACGTCTCGGTCATGCCCCACAGCTCGAAGATGTCCACGCCGATGGTGCTGAACAGCTCCACCAGCTCCCGGTCGATCGGGGCGGCGCCGCTGGCCGGCCACGTGGCGCGGTCGAGCCCGAGCCGGGAGCGCAGCCGCCGCGCTTGCGAGGCGCGCTGCTCGGCCGGGATGTCGCGGAGCGCGGCGGCGAGCTTCTCCCAGATCCTCGGGACGGCGAAGAACAGCGCCGGCCGGGCGCGGGCCAGCGTCGCGGGCAGCTGCTTCGGATCGGCGCAGAAGTGCACGTGGGCGACGTCGTGGATGGCCGCGTAGATCCCCACCATGCGCTCGGCGATGTGGGCCAGCGGCAGGTAGCAGATCCGCGCCGCGTGCCGTTCGGCTCGCGTGGCCTGGTGCAGGGACGCCGCGGCGAAGCAGATGTTGCGGTGGGTCAGCACCACGCCCTTCTGCTCGCCCGTGGTGCCGGAGGTGTAGAGGATCGCGGCCGGGTCCGCCGGGCTGGTCGCCGCCGAGGCTCGCTGCACCAGCTCGGGATCTTCGCGCAAGCGCTGCACGCCGAGCGCCCGGAGCCGGTCCCACGTCCGGAACCGCTCGTCGGCCGAGACCATCACCTGCTCGTCGAGCACCGCGACGTGCTCGATGGCGGAGGCGTTGCGCAGTGTCTTCGACCAGCGGCGCAGCTGATCGGCTCCGTCGAGCACCACGATCCTGGCGCGGCTGTGGTGGGCGATGTAGTGCACCTGGTCCTGGCTGAGCGTGGGGTAGAGGGTGCTGGGCACGGCGCCGAGGTGGGTGGCCGCCACGTCGATCAGCCAGTGCTCGAGCCGGTTCGGCACCATGATCAGCACGGTCTGGCCGCGTTGCAGGCCGAGCGCGGCGAGACCGGCGGCCAGCACCTGGACCTCCTGCTGGGCCTGCTCCCAGGTCAGCGTCCGATCGCCGTCGGTCAGCGCGGGCTGCTGCGGGAACTGCGCGACGTTGCGCGAGAACAACTGCGGGACAGTCGTCTCCAGCGCTGCGGTCGCCCATGCTTCCGAATGGCTCATCGCGGCTGAGCTCCCCTCGACGCACCCGGTGCGACGTGATGGTCGTCACGCGATGAAACCGCACGGGAGGCCGGGTTGGCCAGCGGCCGAGCCTTCAATCGCCCAGCAGGCTCAACGATCCTTTCCGTTCGCGTCGCGCTGCGCAGCGGTGCCGGTGCGGTGGCCCGGGCCGTTTCCGCTGGTGGCGGCCCGTGAGTGCTTTGCGGTGCTATGACACCCCAAAACGCGCACGGCTCCTGACCAGCTGAAACGGAAGGTCTTTCAGTACCGGGCGGCTCAGACGTGGTCGCGGATGACGTCGTTGACGGCCCGCTGGAACCCGTTGACCAGCACCTGGATCGTCAGCGGGCGCAGCTGGTCGGTCGTGGCGCGGACCCGTTCCCGCTCGTCCTCCGGGCGGCCGCGCTCGACGTAGGGGCGCAGCACGTTCGCGGCGAACAGCTCGCGCAGCTCGGCGGCGATCTGCGCGGTGTGCTGCTCGACGATCGCCTTCGCCTGCACCAGCATCTCCGACGGCAGATCGAGGTCGAGGATCTGCAGCCCGACTCCGAGCATCGCCGGGCTGGGCGCCCGCAAGGCGGTGGAGCCCGGGATCCGCTGCAGGATGCCGAGGTCGATCAGCTGGTCGACCAGTTCGTCCTCCAGGTGCCGACCAGCGCGCCGGTCGAGCTCGTGGCGCTCCAGGTCTTCGGCGTGCTCGTCGGTCCACGGCGCTATGAGCGCGCGCTGCAGGGCGAGGTCATCGGGGGAGGCGTCCTCGGGCAGGCGCGCGAGGTGGCGTTCGATCGCCGACAGCGTGAAGCCGAGCGCCTGCAGCTCCCGGATGAGGTCGAGCCGCGCCAAGTGGTCGCCGCCGTAGAGGCCGAGTCGGCCGCGCAAGCGGGGCGGCGGCAGCAGACCGCGCGAGGAGTAGAACCGGACGGTCCGCACGGTGACTCCGGCGCGGGCGGCCAGTTCGTCGATGGTGAGCTCTTCGTCCGCAGTTCGGAGCATGCCCGCAACGGTACTCCTCAACTGCTGTAACACCAACGCTGTCATATACGGCAGGCCCTTGACCTGCTCCGACGCGCCCGCGCGGGCCTCGTCGCGGCCAGAGCGTCGAACTACCCGGTCCGCTCGACCAAGGAGGCCAGGTCCGTGCCCAGCAGGTGGTCCGGGAGCTCCGGATCCAGCGCGTAGAACCCGAAGCCGGTGAAGAACGCCTTGCGGCCCGAGTTATCCGAAGACTCGTCGGCCTTGAGGGCGATGTGCGAGCACCCGGCTTGCAGGGCTTCGGAGGCGAACCGGTGCAAGAGCTCGCGGCCGGCACCGCGCCGCCGCACGTCATCGGCAACGCAGATCCAGTCGAGCTTGCAGTGCGGAGGGGGGAGTTCGGCGAACTCCCCGAAGCGTTCGTTGTAGATGCGGCCCCCGTCGAACGTCGAGCCGCGAAAGCGTCCTTCGGCGAACCCGACGACCCGGCCGCCGTTCGCTTCCGCGACGAAGCACGGGTTGCCCGACAGGCGCCCCAGCAACAAGCCGGGGCTCGGCTGCCACCCCGCTGCTCGGTGCGTCTTCGGCGCGCGCTTCCCGAATTTCGATCACGGTTGGCCTCTCGTCAGCGATGCCTATATCGAGCGCCGCGCCGGGGCGTTACCCCAGGGGGACGCGCAGCCTCCTCCGCGGTGCTGAGCTCCGTGACTCGAATTCCCCTGCGGTGGCGGGCGAAAATGGCTGGAGGTGTTGGATAGTCTGATGTTTCACAGCTGCGAGACCGCCAGGTGCGGACCGCGTCTTCGTCATCCCGGCCAGGGCAGGGCGCTCTCGTGGTGCTTCCCTCGACTGGCGGTCGGATCGCCGAGGAACCAGCCGGCGCGGCGCTTTTGAGGGAAGGTGCGCACATGGTCGCGGTGGACGACCGCCGACGCTCGACGAGGTCCGGCCCCACCCGCTGGGTTTCGTGGACGTTGGCTTCAGCAGTCATGGCCGTCGGTCTGCTGGTCTGCGTCGGGGCGTCGACCGTGCTGTGGGCCAACTACGCGATCTACCCGGTCTCGGCTCCCGACATGAGCCACACCGTGCAGCCCGGCGAGGAAGTGATCGTCGCTGTGGCCGGTGGTCGCGACGTGCAGCGCGGTGACGTCGTCGTCTTCGACGGGTCGTCCTGGTCATTCGACGAGTCCTTCGTCAAGAGAGTCGTCGCGATCGGTGGGGACGCGGTCTCCTGCTGCGACCAGCACGGCCGGATCCAGGTCAACGGCACGTCGATCTCCGAGGACTACGTCCGCCACGACGATCCGTCGGGCGTGCAGGCCGAGCAGCTGCCGTTCGAGGAGGCCGTGCCCGAGGGCATGGTCTTCGTCCTCGGTGACTGGCGGGCGAACTCCGCGGACTCCCGGGTTCATCGCGACCAGGAAGGGCGGGGCAGCATCCCCGTTTCCGCGATCGCGGGACGGGTGGTGGGAATCCACGAGCCGTGGAGCACTCCGAGGGACGTGCCGACGACCTCGGCGTTCACCGATGTCGGCCTGGCCACGCCCGCTCCAGCGGATCAGCGCTATGCCTACTCGCTCTGGGCAGCACCCGCAGGCGCACTGCTCTGCGGGATCGCGTTCGTGTGGCTCCTGGTCCTCGCGGTGACCGCGCTCGTGCGCAGGACCCGACGAAGGGAGAGCCGTCTCCCGCGCTGAATGCGGCTCACTGGGTTCACCCGTTCGTCGGGTAACCGGTTGCGCTCGGTTCGCGATCAATGTTCGGTGAGGCGGCGCTGGGCCGCCCGGTTCAAAGCGAGGATCGGATGATGCGGGGGTTCACCGCTGTCCTGCTGGGCGCGTGCCTGGTGACGGCGGCCTGCGGTGGCGGCTCGGAATCGGCGGCGCAGCAGGTCGTCGACCAGTTCGTGCGCGATGGTCTGCCGGTGCCGCACCCGCGGGACAACTCGGAGCGGAGCTGCCCGCAGCTGGGCTGCGCGCAGCTGATCACGACCGACGTGGTGTCGGTGCTGTCCTTCGCGGACGAATCCGCGGCGACGCGGTTCGCCGCGCGGTTCGGCCCGGACGCCTTCAGCCGCGGCCCGATCGTCCTGCAGTACGCAGCCGCACGGACACCGGAGGACCGGCGGGCGCAGTTCGAATCGTCGTTGGAGGCGTTGCTGGAGTAGTGCCCGCTGGCTGTCCGGGGCAGGTTCTGAGCGATGCGCCAACGGTTTCCCGCATGCCACCACTTTCCTCCGCGATGCCATTGACTTCTACCAACGTCGAGCTTTCAAGGTGGTGTCATGACTGATCAGCAGATCCGGACGCGGCCGGTCTCCGCCGCCGCCCACCACGACGACGCGCAGGCCCGCATCGACAGCTGGTGGCTGTTGCCCACAGCGGAGGAGGCCGACGCGGCCGCTCGCCGCGCCCTGGAGGTGATGCCCCGGACGGACGGGCTGCTCCGGTTCTCGGTGCTGCGCGCTCCGGCGCAACCCGCGCTGTTCCTCCAATCGCTGTGGACCACCGCCGCGGCACGCGATCACTACGTTCAGCAGGTCGCGGCCGTTCCGAAGGCCGCCGTCGACGAGCGGGCTCCCGGCATCCAGCGGGATCGCGCGTTGACCGAGATCGTCGCGGTAGTCGGGCACCCCGAACCGGTCGCCGAGAAGTGGGTGACCCGGCGGATTCCCGTCGCCGAAGACGCTCGAGCGCTGGTGGACCGGGAGATCACCCGGCTGCGCGGCCAGGACGCGCCAGGTCTGGTCCGGGCCTCGATCGGGCTCGCTCGCGATGAGCACGGCGAACCGGTCGAGATCGTCGTCATCGAAGAGCGCAACGGGCCGACCGGAGACGTGCTCGCCTATCAACCGGTCGGAGCCGTCGCTCCTGCCCGCGAAACCTTGACGTCTGTTACACCAACTATGTAACACTAACTGCGTCGCGCTTCGTGTGCTGCGCGACACAGGCCGTCGAGAGGTGTGGCGTGACGCGAACAGGTGGACCGCTGGCCGGAGTCAAGGTCGTCGAACTGGCCGGGATCGGCCCGGCGCCGTTCTGCGCGATGCTGCTCGCCGACCTCGGAGCCGAGGTGGTGCGGGTGGACCGGCCGACGGCCTCCGGCGGCGAAGGCGATCTGCTCAACCGCGGCAAGCGGTCGGTGCAGGTCGACCTCAAGCACGAGCGCGGCGCGGAAGCCGTACTCGCCCTGGTCGAACAGGCCGATGTGCTGCTCGAAGGACTGCGGCCCGGCGTCACCGAGCGGCTGGGCGTGGGGCCGGAGCAGTGCTGGGTGGTCAACCCGCGACTCGTCTACGGGCGGATGACGGGCTGGGGCCAGCACGGGCCGCTGGCGCCCACCGCGGGTCACGACATCGACTACATCGCGCTCACCGGCATGCTGCACGCGATCGGCCGCCAGGGCGGCCCGCCGCAGGTACCGGCGAACCTGCTCGGCGACTTCGGCGGCGGCGCGATGTACCTGGCCGTCGGGGTGCTGGCGGCGCTGCTGGAAGCGCGCACGAGCGGCCGCGGGCAGGTCGTCGACGCGGCCATCGTGGACGGTGCCGCGCACCTCGGCGCGATGCTGTTCGGATTCCTGGGCACCGGTGGCTGGAAGACCGAGCGCGGCACGAACCTGCTGGACACCGGCGCCCCCTACTACGACGTCTACGAAACGGCCGACGGCGAGTACGTCTCGGTCGGCGCGCTGGAACCGCAGTTCTACGCCGAACTGGTGCAACGGCTGGGCGTGGCCGAGGTGGTGCCCGACCGCGACGACCCGGCGAACTGGCCGAGGCTGCGGGAGGTCTTCGCCGAGACCTTCCGGCAGCGCACCCGCCAAGAGTGGACCGAGCTGTTCGACGGCACCGACGCGTGCGTGGCCCCGGTGCTGTCCATGACCGAAGCCGCGGAACACCCGCACGTGGCGGCCCGCGAATCCCTGGTGCGCCGCGACGGCGTGCTGCAACCGGCGCCGGCCCCGCGCTTCAGCCGCACCCCGAACCCCGAGCCGGGACCGGTGGCGACACCCGGTTCGGACACCGAAGCCGTGGTGCGGGACTGGAAGATCCCGCAGGACCTGCTCGACTCGGGCGCCTTCGGCTCACAGCGCTGACCTGGGGCGCGGCGGGGAGGTGACAGGAAGGTTCCCATGCTCACCTCCGGCCGCGCCGCGGGCCGGATGACAGGAAGGTTCCCATGCTCGCACTGCGGTGCGGGCGCGGTGACAGGAAAGTTCCCATGCTCGCGCCGCGGTGCGGGCGCGGTTGACAGGAAGGTTCCCTTCCTCGCATGACCAGCACGGATCGAATGGAGGCGTGAACCGATGCGCAGGGAGTTGTTCGAGCCCGAGCACGAGGCGTTCCGCGAAACGGTGCGCACGTTCGTCAACAAGGAGCTCGTGCCGCACGTCGAGGAGTGGGAAGCCGCCGGGGTGGTCAGCCGGGACGCCTGGCTGGCGGCCGGTGCGCAGGGGCTGCTCGGCTTCGCCGTCGACGAGCGCTACGGCGGTGGTGGTGTCGACGACTTCCGGTTCAACGTCGTGTTCGACGAGGAGCTGGTCAACGCGGGTGTCTCCGGCTTCGGCTCGCCGCTGCACAACGACATCGTCGCGCCCTACCTGCTGGCGCTGGCCACCGAGGAGCAGAAGCAGCGCTGGCTGCCGGGCTTCTGCTCGGGCGAGACGATCACCGCGATCGCCATGACCGAACCCGGCGCGGGCAGCGACCTGCAGGGCATCCGCACCAGCGCGGTGCGCGACGGCGACGACTTCATCCTCAACGGGCAGAAGACCTTCATCACCAACGGCATCCTCGCCGACCTGGTGATCGTGGTGGCCCGCACCGATCCCGACGCCGGGCACGAGGGCATCAGCCTGCTGGTGGTCGAGCGCGGCATGCCCGGTTTCGAGCGCGGCCGCAACCTGGACAAGATCGGCCTGAAGTCGCAGGACACCGCGGAGCTGTTCTTCAACGACGTGCGAGTGCCCGCCACCAACCTGCTCGGCGAGGAGGGGCAGGGCTTCATCTACCTGATGCAGAACCTGCCGCAGGAGCGGCTGTCGATCGCGGTCGCCTCGGCTGCCATCGCCGAGAAGGTGCTGGGCGCGACCAAGGAGTACTGCAAGGACCGCACCGCGTTCGGCCGACCGATCGGCAAGTTCCAGCACGTCCGCTTCGAACTGGCGGAGATGGCCACCGAGGTCGAGATCGGCCGCGTGTTCACCGACCGCTGCGTGCAGGACCACGTGCGCGGTGAGCTCGACATCGAGCACGCCGCGATGGCGAAGTGGTGGCTCAGCGAGCTGAACAAGCGCGTGGTGGACCGCTGCCTGCAGCTGCACGGCGGCTACGGGTTCATGACGGAGTACCCGGTCGCCAAGGCGTTCCTGGATTCCCGCGTCCAGACCATCTACGGCGGCACCACCGAGATCATGAAGGAGATCATCGGACGCTCCATGGGGTTCTGACGACCAGCGGTGCTGCCGTGGTCGAAAGCGTTCGGGCAGCTGGTTGGACGTGCGTCTTCGGGCTTCACAGGCCAAAGACGCACGTCGATGATCACCTGCTTGGGCGCTGAGCATGGCTCCGGCCAGGCGCTGGGTCACCGAGCACACCGCACCGGATCCGCGACGACATCAACGTGCTGGCCTCGGATGTGCTCTGCTGACGACATCTGGGAGTCATTCCTTCACGAGCCCTGAAGGGGAATGCAACAGTCGCCCCATGGCGGCATACGACGGTGCGCGGGTTGAGATCTACGACGAGGTCTGGAGCGAGCCCGACGGACCGGAGACGGAGCTCAACCGCACCGTGTCGGTCTGGGGCCGCGCCGCCTCCGGCGCGTGGCTGACCCGCGAGGACGCGCAATGCCCGCTGGTCGAGGAGGACATCGACGTCCTGATGGAGAACGACGGCTACCTGTTCCTCAGCGAGGAGGGCAAGGAACAGCCGGTCGAACAGGTCTCCGCTGCCTTCCCCGGAGCCGACGTCCGCTACTACTCGGAGGACGAGGACGAAGAAGCCGGCGAACTGGACGTCGCAGGCGTGACGCCCGTCTTCGAGCTCGAATACTCGATGGACTTGCTCGTAGACGCTTGATGCCGCCCCTTCATGTGGCAGGTTCGATGTCATGGACTGGATCGTCGCTCCCGACGGCAACGGGCGGGCGCTGCCCGACGTCCTGCCGTCCCTGCTCGGCTCGCTGGGCGTGGCCGGGTTCACCGACACCATCGGCTTCCCGGAGTGCCGGAACGCCGCGGTGCTGCTGGTCGACGGGCTCGGCCACGACCTGCTGCGCGACCACGCCGCGGACGCCCCGTTCCTGGCGAGCCTGCTGACCCGGCCGCCGCTGACGGCCGGGTTCCCGACCACCACGGTCACCAGCATCACCTCGCTGGGCACCGGCCGGTGCGCCGGGGAGCACGGGATCGTCGGCTACACCTTCGCCGAACCGTCCGGCGGGCTGCTGCACCCGCTGAGCTGGTCATCGCGGGGTGACCGCCGGAGCCTGCTGGATCGCTGGCCGCCGGAGCAGGCGCAGCCCATGGCGACGGTGTTCGACCGCGCCGCGGCGGCCGGGGTCGACGTGCGGACCGCGGTGCCCGCCGAGTTCGAGGGCAGCGGCCTGACCCGCGCCGCGATGCGCGGCGCCGAGTTCCGCGGCCAGCGCGCGTTCGGCGACCTGGCCGCGGAGATGCTGGTCGCGCTCAACGCCGACGGCCCGGCACTGTGCTACGGCTACCACGGCCACCTCGACCTGCTCGGCCACGTGCACGGGCCGGGCTCGTTGCCGTGGCGGCTGCAGCTGACCCAGCTCGACGCCCTGGTGGCGATGCTCGCCGACCGGCTGCCGCCGGGCGCGGTGCTGGCGGTGACCGCCGACCACGGCATGGTCGAAGCCGACCCCGCCACCGCCTTCGACGCCGACACCGATCCGGTGCTGCGGGAAGGTGTCAGGATGCTCGGCGGCGAAGCGCGGGCCCGGCACGTCTACGCCGAACCCGGTGCGCTCGGCGACGTGCTCGCCGCCTGGCAGGAGCGGATCGGCGATCAGGGCCTCGTGCTGACCGGTGAGCAGGCGATCGACGAGGGCTGGTTCGGCCCGGTGGTCGCCGACCCGGTGCGCCCGCGCATCGGCGACGTGCTGGCGGTCATGCGGGATTCCGAGGTGATCCGGTCGGTGGCCGAGCCGGGCGAGGCCGCGCTGCGCGGCCAGCACGGATCGCTGACCGCCGCCGAGCAGCTGATCCCGCTGCTGGTGCTGGGCGGTTGACCAGTGGACGAGGGCTTGTTCGGGCCGCGCACCGTGACCTGGCACCTGCACGCGGATCCGGCGATGTGGATCGCCGGGATCTGCGGCCTCTACCTGCAGGCGCTGCACCCGCGAGCGGTGGCCGCCGTGGTGCAGAACTCGCGGTTCCAGGACGACCCGCTGGGGCGGCTCCAGCGCACCGGCGACTTCGTCGCCACCACGACCTACGGCACCACCGCCGAAGCCGAGACGGCGGCGGCGCGAGTTCGCGGCGTGCACCGCAAGCTGCGGGGCATCGACCGCCGGACCGGCGAGCAGATCAGGCTTGACGAACCCGAGCTGCTGCGCTGGGTGCACTGCGCGGAAGTCACGGCCTTCGCCGGGGTGGTGCGCCGCGCCGGCTTCCCGCTGACCACCGCCCAGCTGGACCAGTACTTCGACGAACAGCGCAGGTCGGCCGCACTGGTCGGGCTGGATCCCGCGGAAGTGCCCGGATCCGGCCGGGAGATGGCGGCCTACTTCGCGCGGATGCGACCGCAGCTGCGCCGCACCGACGATTCCGACCTGATCTACCGGTTCCTGCACCGCCCGTTCGCGCCGTGGTGGCTGCTCCCGGTGAACCTCGGCTACCTGCCGCTCGGGCACCTGGCGTACTCGGTCCTGCCGGACTGGGCGCGCCGCGTCCACGGTCGCCCGGCGTACCCAGCGCCGGTGGTCGCGGCCGGACTGCGCGGCTTCCGCGCGGCGGGACTGGCAGTCCCGGACCGGGTGCGCTTCCGCTACCCGGGCGACCACGTCCAGCGCGCGCTGGACCGGCTCGGCCAGGCGGCTGCGCCCACCGCCGGAGTCCCCAGCCGCCTGTGACGCCTTGAAAGCATGGGAACTTTCCTGTCACCGGACTGCGAGCATGGGAACCTTCCTGTCACGCCAGGCGTGCGGAGGTGCAGGAAGGGAATCTTCCTGCCATCCACCGGCGAGCGCGGTGGAGCATGGGAACCTTCCTGTCAGCCGAGCGCCGTTCCCGTCCCGCCGGGGAGGCAGCGTCACTGGCGGAGCAGCAGGTTGGAGCCGTCGGCGAAGTCGATCGAGACGAACGGGTCACCGGCGATCGTCCGCCCCAGCAGCACGTCGCGGATCCCGGCCACCGCGTTCGGCGGCTGCTGCCACCACGTGATCAGCGACGTGTTCAGTCCGGGCAGCGGTGCCGGTGGCGGGATCTGGTGCGGCGGCAGATCGACGAACCGCGCCGGGATGACCACCGCGATGCGCTGGTCGGTCGCGACCAGCCAGGCGTAGCCGTTGCCCGCGGCCAGCACATCGGCGACCTGGACGGCCAGCCGACCGCCGTCGGCCGCGCTCGCCCAGCCGCGAATTCCCGAGTCGTGCACCCACTCGTCGCCCAAGTGGTCACCGCGAGCGGTGAGTTCGGAGGGCTTCAAGTAGGTCTCCGACACCTCCTGGGTGCACTTCGGCACCGGGTTGACCGGTGTGTGCGGAACGCTGGTCCGACCGGCCACGGTGGATGCCAGATAGCCCGGTCGGCGTTCGAAGATCCGGTGGAACGACTCACCGCGCTGCAGCCAGCCGTGCTCGGCCACCTTCACCACGTCAGCCGGCCTGGCTACCAAGTCGATCCTCCGAGCGTGTTGCGGGCGAGCTGGAGCGCCCGGTTCGGGTCGGCCTTCGACGGAATCCGGAGATCGAGTCGGGACTGGTCCGCGAAGGTGATCTGCAGGTAGTTCCCGCTGCGATCGTCCTTGTCGTAGCCCGGCCTCCGGAAGGTGCGCTCACCGACGTCGTACCCGGTGACCTGGTCCATGCCGATGCAGGCCTTCTCCACGACCTCGGGGGTCTGGACCTGCGCCCCGTGGTCGAAGAACCGCCCCTTGCTGTTGACCGTGCTGTGCATGGCGCCCGCGAAGTCGTCGGCGAACCTGCCGACCGGGCCGGTCACCTGCATGACCTTGTCCATGCCCTTGTCGAGCCAGTCGCGGGACCCTTCCGGGAATTCGGCGATCTCCAGCAGCGCCAGCCGGGTCGGCGTCGCCACCAGGATCCCCGGCTTCTCACCGGGCGACTTGTCACCGGAGGTGCCGCTCATTCGCACGGCCAGGGAGTCGGCGTCGCGCGCGGAGACGATGGCCGACGGCGAGTTCCGGTCATCGGCCTGCTCGTCGACCGAGTTGAAGACGGCGGAGACCCGCATCGACAGCGCACCGGCCTGGAACAGCGCCCGGGCCGCCAAGCCGCGCTTGCGCTTGCCGTGCTCGTCCAGCCCGGCCACCTCGAACAGCGGAATGTGGAACGGATCCAGGAAAGCCCAGGTGATGGGCTCGCCCGGCTTGCACCACCAAGATCTGGCGCTCAGGACCAGGTGTTCCAAGTTGTAGGTCATCCGCTATTCCGTCCGCATCGCGGTTATGAGAAGCCCTTCTCCTGCGCGGCCTTGCTCTCCTCGGGGGTGAGCTCGCCGCTGATCCGCTGGTCCGCCTCGTCGTACATCGCCTTGGGGATCTCCTTGACCGCCTGACCCGTGACTGTATCGGCAACGGCGTTGACCCCGGCGCCGACGAGGCTGGACGAGCCGCCGAGGACGCCGCCGATCGCCTTGCCCGCGAGGTTGGCGGCCAGCGCCTCCTCACCGGTCTTGTGCAGCCCCTGGCTCTTCATGAAGACGTTGCTGGTCTTGGAGGTGGCGAACTCGCGCAGCACCTCACCGGTGTTGGGGTCCTTCACCGTTTCGATCTTGCTCTTGGAGATCTGCCGGGTGAGCAGCCGGCCGAGCCTGCCGGTTTCGCGGATCCGGTTGAGCAGCTCTTCGAGCTTCTTCAGCCACTTGTAGAGCTGGGCCTGGATCTTCGCGACCTGCATGGCGATCCGGCCACCGGTGATGCCGACCGACGCGGTCGTCGTGGCGCCGGCGGCCCCGACCGAGGCGCCCGCGGTGATCCACGACGCGGCGAGCGCGGCCAGCCACTGGATGATCAGGCTGATGATCAGCTCGGTGAGCAGGTCGATGACGAACTGGACGAACATGTCGAACATGTCCGCAATGCCGTCGAGGGTCTCCTTGAGCCCGCGGACGTCCTCGGCCAGCGCCTTGGTGCCTTCGCCGAACTCGGTCATCTGCTTGCGGAAGGCGTTGCCGTCTTCGCCGACCCAGGTCTCGGCGGTCGCCTCAGCGCGCTTGGGCTCCTGCTCGGCGACCTCGTCGAGCCACTGCGCGACCTGCTCCCAGCCCTTGCCGGTGGCGCGCATCTGCTCCGGGTCGCCGATGGCCTGCTCGGCGATCTCGATCAGCGGCGTCATCACGATCGACACCAGGAAGCCGAGGCCGTTGTCCAGCAGCGCCTGGCCGGGGTTGGACAGCAGCTCCATCTGCTCCTGGCGCGCCGAGATGACCGCGGAGGTCCACTCGGGTGCGGCTGAGCCGTCCGCGAGGTTGCCGCCGTTTGTGTTGATCGCCGCGTCCCGCATGCCGTAGGCGGCGTTGGCCGCGGACGAGCCGCGGGTCAGGGTCTGCTCTGCCCAGTTCTTGCGGGTGGCATCGCCCTGGTTCAGCTCTTCGAAGGTTCCCGGCCCGCTCATCCCGCAAGTCCTTCCCCGGCCTTGTTCAGCATTTCGATGATCTGCTGCTCGGTCTCGTCGTAGTCCTTGACGGTGTCTTCGAGCGCCTGCTTGGTCTCGGTGAGGAACTGCTGGGCCTTCTGGGCCATCTCCTGGCAGCCCTGCAGCGTCTCGAAGTACTTGTCGCTGATGCCCACGGCGTTGCCGATCGGACCGAAGCACTGGTCGTCGGTCCGCGCCTGCTCCAGCAGTTGGGCCAGCTGCCCGAACTTGTCGGCCAAGCTCTCCGAGCCGCTGCCGTGCCCGGACAACGTGCCGGGCGTCATCTTCAGCTCGCCACCCACGGTGTCCCCCTCGAGTAAGAACGTCTGATTGCCGAGTCTCATCGGCTTCGACGTTGTTCGGGCGCTGTCGGTTCCGGCCGATTCCGCGGAGTCCTGCCGCTCCGGGCCGGACCGCCGGGAAATGATGTTCGGAACAGCCTACCTGGGGATTTGGCGACATCAAGGGGGCCTTCCCGGCATTCGAACCGCAGCAATGCGCATAGCGGATCTTTCGGTCCTTCCCGGCATTCTGGGCTGCGAGCATGGGAACTTTCCTGTCACCGCACCCTCCGGAAGTGTGCGCAAAGGAACGTCTCGGACATTCTCGGCACTTCAGGGGTGGAGCATGGGAACCTTCCTGTCATCCACTTCCCGAGAATGCGCGTAAGGGATCTTCCGGTCATTTCTATCGATCCGGATGCGAGCATGGGAACCTTCCTGTCGCCTCCGTGCGGCCGATGTCGTCGGCGTCAGGGTGTCCGGTCGGCGCTGTCCGGCGGGTCGGCCTGGTGCGAGCATGGGAACTTTCCTGTCGCCGGAGCGCGCGCCAGGTGGGTTTCGCGCGCCCGCCGGGGGCACAATCAGATCGTGCGGGCAGTCTTGTCCACCTCTTGTATCTATGTTGTGAACAACATAAGGTTCCGCCTTGAACGGAACGGGTTTTCCGCAAGGCGGAATATCTCCGGGAGGCTGAGCAATGCAGTCGACCAGCACCGAGACCGAGCAGCGCGCGCTGGAACAAGTCGTGCAGCAGTTCCGCGCCGCGCTGCCGCCGAACATGGTGATCACCGATCCGCAGCAGCTGCGCACCTACGAGTGCGACGGCCTGGCCAGCTACCGCGTCGTGCCCGCCGTGGTGGTGCTGCCCGAGACCGCTGAGCAGGTTCGCGACATCGTGCGGATCTGCGCCGAGCACCAGGTGCCCTTCGTGGCGCGCGGATCGGGCACCGGGTTGTCCGGTGGGGCGCTGCCGCACTCCTCCGGCGTGCTGGTGGTGACCGCGAAGATGCGGCGGATCCTGGAGATCGACCTGGACAACGAGCGCGCCGTGGTGGAGCCCGGCGTGATCAACCTCGACGTCACCAGGGCCGTGGAGGGCCGCGGCTACTACTTCGCGCCGGACCCCTCCAGCCAGCAGGTCTGCTCGGTCGGCGGCAACGTCGCGGAGAACTCCGGCGGGGCGCACTGCCTCAAGTACGGGTTCACCACCAACCACATCCTCGCGCTCGAAGTCGTCACGCCCGACGGGGAGGTGGTCGAGCTCGGCGGGCCTGCGCGGGAAACCGCCGGCTACGACCTGCTCGGCGCGTTCATCGGCAGCGAAGGCACCCTCGGCGTGGTCACCAAGATCACCGTGCGGCTGCTGCGCAAACCCGAGTCCGTGCAGACGCTGCTCGCCGGGTTCCCGTCGACCGACGAGGCGGGCGCGGCGGTGTCGGCGATCATCGCCGACGGCGTCACCCCGGCCGCGATCGAGATGATGGACGCCCTGGCCATCGAGGCCGCCGAGCAGGCCGTGCACTGCGGCTACCCGGAAGGCGCGGGCGCGGTGCTGGTCGTCGAGCTGGACGGTCCGGCCGCCGAGGTCGAGCACACCTTCGCCGAGGTGGAGCGGCACTGCGGGGCGCACGGGGCATTCGAGATCCGGGTCGCCGCCGACGACCACGAGCGGGCGATGATCTGGAAGGGCCGCAAGTCCGCGTTCGCCGCGGTCGGCCGCATCAGCCCCGACTACATCGTGCAGGACGGGGTGATCCCGCGGACGGCGCTGCCCGAGGTGCTCGGCCGCATCGCCCGGCTGTCCGCCGAATCCGGGGTGCGCGTCGCCAACGTCTTCCACGCGGGCGACGGCAACCTGCACCCGCTGGTGCTCTTCGACGACTCCGAGCCCGGCGCCAACGAGCGCGCCGAGCAGGTCTCCGGCGCGATCCTCGACCTGTGCATCGAGCACGGCGGCTCGATCACCGGGGAGCACGGCGTCGGTGCGGACAAGGTCAAGTACATGGGCCGCATGTTCACCGCCGACGACCTGGACACCATGCAGCGCGTGCGCTGCGCCTTCGACCCGGCCGGGATCTGCAACCCGGGCAAGGTGTTCCCGACCCCGAGGCTCTGCGGCGAGGTTCCCGGGCCCCGCCGCGGCGTGCACCCACTGACCGAAGCGGGATTGGCGGACCAGTTCTGATGCCCACTACGACCAAGGACGCGCTCGCCGCCGCGCTGGGCGCGGATAACGTGCGCGACGGCGCCGAACCGGACGAGGTGTGCGGTGTCCGTCCACAATGGGTGGCCACGGTGGACAGCACCGAACGCGCCTCGGCGGCGATGAAGGTGGCCGCCGAGCACGGACTGCGGGTGGTGCCGAAGGGCTCCGGCAGCAAGCTCGACTGGGGAGCCGCGCCGACGGCAGTCGACCTGCTGCTCGACGTCTCCGCGGCGACCGGCATCGTCGAGCACGCAGCGGGCGATCTCGTCGTGCACGCCCTGGCCGGCACCCCGATCGCCGAGGTCGGCAAAACCGTGCGCGCGGCCGGTCAGCAGCTCGCGATCGACCAGCCGCTGCCGACCGCGACCGTGGGCGGGGTCGTCGCCACCGGCACCTCCGGCCCCTGCCGCCACCTCTTCGGCGGGGTGCGCGACCTGCTCATCGGCATCACCGTGGTGCGCGCCGACGGGACGGTGACCACGGCGGGCGGCAAGGTGGTCAAGAACGTCGCGGGCTACGACATCGGCAAGCTCTACACCGGCTCCTTCGGCACCCTCGGCGTGATCACCGAGGCGGTGTTCCGCCTCCACCCGGTGGCCGCCGAGCACCGCTGGATCTCGGCCACCACCACCGACCCGGCAACGGCCGGTGCCCTGGCCGACGAGATCCGGCACTCGCAGGCGGTGCCCACCGCGATCGAGCTCGACCGCCCCCGGCCCGATGGGCCGATCACCGTGTGCGCGCAGCTCGAAGGCCGCCCGACGGCGACGCACGACCGGGCCGCCGAGCTGGCCGCGGCGCTCGGCCACGGGGCGCGGGTGCTGGAACAAGCCCCGGAGTGGTGGGGGAGTCACCCGTTCGAGCCGGCCGGAACCGGCGTGCGCGTGGCTGCCGAACCGGCGAAGCTGCCGCACCTGCTGGCCGCTGTCCAGGACGCCGCAGACGGGCTCCCGGTGACGACTCGCGGCGCAGCCGGGCTCGGAGTGCTCCACGCGGGCCTGCCCGCCGACACCGAACCGGCCGCGGTCGCCGCACTCGTCACCGCGCTGCGGGCCCGCTGCGAGTACGCGGTGGTGGAGCGCGCACCGCGAGCCGTTCTCGCCGAGATCGACCCGTGGGGGCCGGTCGCGCCGGGGCTGCTGACGTTGATGCGCCGCACCAAGGACCAGTTCGACCCGGAGCACCGGCTCGCCCCGGGCCGGTTCGTGGGAGGAATCTGATGACCGAGACCCCGGCCCGCCCAGGAGCCTTCGACGCCCACCACCCGCCGCAGCGCGAACTCGTCGACGACTGCGTGCACTGCGGGTTCTGCCTGCCGACCTGCCCCACCTACGACCTGTGGGGCGAGGAGATGGACTCGCCGCGCGGCCGCATCTACCTGATGAAGGAAGGCCTGGAAGGCGAGCCCCTGACCGACACCATGGTCGGGCACTTCGACGCCTGCCTGGGCTGCATGGCGTGCGTGAGCGCCTGCCCGTCCGGTGTTCAGTACGGGACGCTGATCACCGAAACGCGTGCGCAGGTTGAGCGGCGGCACGAGCGCGGCAAGTGGGAGCGCCTCATGCGCACCGCGATCTTCACGCTGTTCCCGTACCCGCGGCGGCTGAGCGCGCTGCGCGGGCCGCTGGCGCTCTACCAGCGGCTGGGCCTCGGCAAACTCGCCAAGAAGTCCGGGCTGATGGCGAAGCTGCCCGAAGGCCTGCAGGCGATGGAATCGCTGGCGCCGCCGATCAAGCGCGCGCCCAAGCTCGGCCACCGGGTTCCGGCGCGGGGCAAGCGGCGCGCCACCATCGGCATGATCACCGGCTGCGTACAGAGCGCTTTCTTCCCCGACGTCAACGCCGCGACGGCCCGCATCCTCGCCGCCGAGGGCTGCGACGTCGTGATCCCCCGCGCCCAGGGCTGCTGCGGAGCGCTCAGCGAGCACTCTGGCCGGGAAGCCGAAGCGGTGAAGTTCGCGCGCGATCTGCTCGACGTCTTCGAGCGGTCCAACGTGGACTACGTGGTCATCAACTCGGCGGGCTGCGGCTCAACGCTCAAGGAATACCCGCGGCTCCTGCAGGACGACCCCGAATACGCGGCGAAAGCCGAGAAGTTCTCGGCCCGGGTGCGCGACATCGCCGAGCTGCTGGTGGAACTCGGCCCGGTCGCCGAACGCCACCCGCTCCCGGTCGAGGTGGCCTACCACGACGCCTGCCACCTCGCGCACGGCCAGGGCATCCGCTCCCAACCGCGCGAACTGCTGCGCGCGATCCCCGGCCTGGAGATCCGCGAGATCAGCCGCGGCGAACTGTGCTGCGGTTCGGCGGGCGTCTACAACCTGCTCCAACCGGAACCGGCGCGGGAACTGGGCGATCGCAAGGCCGACCACGTCCTGGCCACCGGAGCGCGCCTGCTGGTCACGGCCAACCCGGGCTGCTCGATGCAGATCCGCACCGCGCTGGAGCGCCGTGGCGAGAACCTGGCCATGGCGCACACGGTCCAGGTCCTGGACGCATCGATCCGCGGGCTGGGCGTGGAGTCACTGCTGCGCGGCTGACCCGACGGCGACGGCGGGGCCGGTGAAGGCCTCGCCGCCGCGATGTCCGCCGGTGCGAGCATGGGAACCTTCCTGTCACCGACCTGCGAGCATGGGAACCTTCCTGTCACGCCGCAGCGCGGCCGCGACCCGGCGACCACGAGGGGACGACCTTTGACCGACCAGGAGGGGCAGTCCGGCTGCCTGGCCTGCGACCTTTCCTCCGGCGCGACCCACCTCCCGGGCGGCCGGGTGCACGCGACCCGGTTGTGGCTGGTGGAGCACTGCATCGGCCCGCTCGGCGTCGGCACGCTGGTGGTCAAACCGCGCCGCCACGTCCTGCACATCGCGGAGCTGACCGCCGAGGAGAGCGCCGAACTCGGACCGCTCCTGCGTCGGGTGACCGCCGCGATCGAGGAAGTACTGCTCCCGGAGCAGGTCTACGCGTGCCTGTGGTCGCACTCGGGCGGCGTGCCGGGGCACATCCACTTCGTCGTGCAGCCCGCCACCCGCGAACTGATGAACCAGTACGACGCCTACGGGCCCGCCCTGCAGATGGCGATGTTCACCGAAGCCGACATGCCGGACGAAGCAGCGGTGGCCGCGATCTGCACCCGCTACCGGGCGGTGCTCGGCGCTTGAGGTGACAGGAAGGTTCCCATCCTCGCAAGCGCGCGACGGTCAGCCGCAGGAGCTGGGCAGGATTGCGGGCGCCGGATCCAGCACGAATCGCTCGCCGTCCCAGGCGATGTTCCAGCCCGAGCAGAGCGCGGTGCCGCCCGCGGTGAACCGCGCCACCACGGCCTGCGCGTCTCCGGCCCGGACGAGGTCGACGGTGGTGCCGCTCTTCTCCACCGCGTTCCACTTGTCGAGGTAGGCCTTGGCGTATTCGCCGTCGGCGTCCGCCCCGCGGGCGAAGGCGGCGAGTAGCTTCTCCGGGTCCGATGCCGCGAGCGCTTCGTCGACCTTGCCGCGGAGCTCTTCGGGACTCGCCGCGCCGCGGCCGAAGTTGTCCGGGTTCGCGTAGATCTGCACCGAGATGAAGGTGAGCCACCCGGCGACGATGGTGATCAGGATCCCGAACCAGAACCTCGACCTCGCCGAGCCCTTCCGCACATCGGACCTGGTCATGCTCCGCCTCCCCGCTCACCCGGCTCTCCCCGCCGCGGGAGCCTACCCGGGGCCGCGCCCTGGGAGACCCGTTCGCGCTGGTGGTGAAGCCGAGCTCTCACTCCCGGAGCCCGCCGGGTTCCGTCCGCGCGGCCACCGACCGAGCCGGTGCGAGCATGGGAACCTTCCTGTCACCCGCGCCGCCGGACCTGCGCCGGTGAGGCAATCCCTTCCTCCACCGACGAGGGCGAACCGGGATCGCCGCGCACGTCGAATCTGGTGAAGGCCGGTCACCGTCACCGACGAGAACGGGCGCTTCCACTTCAGCGGCATCACCGCGAACGGCAAGTTCTCGCTCCAGCTCTACAGCGCCGGGCACGAGACCACCGCGCCGTGGGCGACGGCGGCATCCTCGGTGGCCGATCACGCCCCGCACGACGCGGCGTGCTCGGCCACCGGCGCCGTCGAGTCGCCCGCGATGTGCGGGTACCGGATCAAGACGTCCTGTCGATGCTTCGCCGCCTGCCTCCGAACCCGGAACCACTGCCCTCGGCCCCGTCCTAGCGCGGTGTCGATGACTTCCCGGCTGTCCACCCGCACCTCCGCCGCGGTCCTGTTCCTCTGCTGGCTTCACCCCGACTTCACATTTGCGAGTGTTTACTCGCATTTTGCAAACACGAGTGTTTGCTCGTGTTTTCTGTCGTCGTGGAAATCGCCTCCAGACCTGTTTGGGAGAAGGACCGTGATGCTTGATTCCGGCAGCAGTCCGCCCCGCGAGCCGATGCTGGCGAGGCTCGGCCGGTTCGTGATCCGACGTCGCTGGCCGGTGCTGGCCGCGAGCCTCGTCATCTTCGCGGTTGCCCTGCTCAGCGCCGCAGGCGCGCTGAGCGCGCTGTCGCTGTCCCGTTTCGAAGCTCCGGGCAGCGAGTCGTTGGTGGCCGCCGAGGTGCTCGAGCGCGAGTTCGGCACTGGAGGGCCGAACATGGCCCTGCTGGTGACGGCCAAGAGCGGGGACGTCGACGACCCGGCCGTGGTCGCGGCAGGACTCGCGCTGACCCGCGAGCTGGCCGCGCGCCCCGAAGTGGCCGAAGCCGGCTCCTACTGGTCGCGCGGAGCGAGCCCGGCGCTGAAGAGCGCAGACGGCGCGCAGGCGCTCGTCTTGGCGCGAGTGCCGGGCGACGCCACGCAGACGCGTGGCATCCTCGGCGAGCTCTCACCGCAGTTCACCAAGGACGACAGCCACATCGCGGTCGGTGTCGGCGGGCGGGAGGAGGTCTTCCGGCAGGTCGGGGCGCAGGCGGGGCAGGACTTCGTCCGGGCCGAGATGCTGATCTTCCCGATGGTGTTCGTGCTGCTCGTCCTGGTGTTCCGCGGGTTCGCGGCCGCACTGCTCACGCTGGGCACCGGCGTGTTCGCGATGGTGAGCACGGTGGCGGCGCTGCGGTTGACGGCCACGGTCACCGAAGTTTCCACCTTCGCGCTCAACATCACCCTCGCGATGGGCCTGGGGCTCGGCGTCGACTACTGCCTGTTCATCATCAACCGCTTCAGGGAAGGGCTGCGCGCAGGCGTTTCGCCGCACCAGGCGATCGTCGTCAGCATGCAGACCGCCGGGCGGACGGTGCTGTTCAGCGGCCTCACCGTGGCGATCTCGCTGTTGGGCCTGCTGCTGTTCCCGTTCCCCTTCCTCCGGTCGTTCGCCTACGCGGGCTTCTTCGTGGTGCTGTTCAGCATCGTCGGGGTGCTCTTCACCCTGCCCGCGGCGCTGGCCGTGGTCGGCGGCCGCATCGGTGCCGGGGTGCGCGGGCGCAGTCCGCGCGGCGGACAGGGCTTCTGGCACCGCACGGCGATCACCGTGATGCGGCGCCCGGCCACCTTCGGCGGCGCGGTGGTCGCGGTGCTGCTGCTGCTCGGCTCGCCGATCCTGGGCCTCCGGTTCGGGCTGCCCGACGACCGGGTCCTGCCACCGGAGGCATCGAGCAGGCAGGTGTCGGAGGAGATCCGGGCCAACTTCGGAATCGAGGAATCCGACGCCGTCCACCTGATCGCAGCCGACGTCGGTGCCCCGGACGCGCTGCGCGGTCAGGTCGACTCGTACGCCACCGCGCTGTCGCGAGTGGAGGGAGTGGCGCAGGTCGACACGATGCTCGGCCGGTACGCCGACGGTGAGTTCCGGCCGGCCGACCCGGTCGAGCACGACCGGTTCACCAGCGACACCGGGACCTGGCTGTCGGTGGTGCCCGAAACGGCGGTGATGGAGGCCGATCCGCTGGGGTTCGTGCAGGACGTCCGCGACGTCCCCCCGCCGTTCGCCGTGCAGGTGGGCGGGTATCCCGCCGAACTGTCGGACTTCCGGCAAGCGATGCTGGAGCGGTTGCCGCTGGTGCTGTCGGTCATCTTCGGCATCACGTTCGTCATCCTGTTCCTGATGACCGGAAGCCTGGTGCTGCCGCTGAAGGCCACCCTGCTGAACCTGCTGAGTCTGACCATGATGTTCGGCGCGCTGGTGTGGATCTTCCAGCAGGGCAACCTGTCCGGGATCCTCGGGTTCACCGCGACCGGAACGCTGGAAACCAGCATCCCGATCCTGATGTTCTGCATCGCCTACGGGCTGTCGATGGACTACGAGGTGTTCATGATGTCCAGGATCAAGGAGGAGTACGACCGGACCGGCGACAACGAGACGGCGGTCGCGGTGGCCATCGAGCGCAGCGCGCCGCTGATCACGGCGGCTGCGGCCATCCTCGCCGTGTCCTTCGCGACGTACGCGTCCTCCGGCGTGATCTTCCTGAAGATGCTCGGGGTCGGGCTGGCGCTGGCCGTGCTGGTCGATGCGACGCTGATCCGAGCGGTTCTGGTGCCCGCGTTCATGCGGCTGGCCGGCGCCGCGAACTGGTGGGCCCCGGCGCCGCTGAAGCGGATTCACACCCGCTTCGGGATCAGCGAGTCCGGCCCGGCCCCGGTCGGGTGATGTCCGGGCTCGCGGGCGGACTGCCCGGATCATGCGCCGATCAGGGGCTCCAGGTGGTCGTGGAAGATCCGCTTGAGGTCGCCGAGCACGGCAGATCGCTCCGGGCCCGATGACGAGGTGATCAACGGCAGCGCGCCCCGGAACACCCCGACCAGCAGTCGGGCCGTGCGAATCCGCTGGTCCCGCGGCAGTCCCGGGGCGCGCGCCGCGAAGATCGCGCTCAGCCGGTCGATCACCGCTTCACTGATGTGCAGGGGTTTGCGGGCCACCTCGTCCGGTGTGTTGAACAGAGCCTGGAACCCCGGGTTCGACAGGTTGAAGTCGATCATCGGATCCAGGATGGAGTCGATCAGCTCGGTGAGCGGGAGACTCGCGTTCTCCGCGGCGAACGCGGTGCGGTGCGCCTCCTGCAACTGCCGCAGGTACCGCTCGGCGAGGGCCCGGGCGATCTCCTCCTTGTTCGGGAAGAACTGGTAGAGCGAACCAGGGGAGGACCCCGCTCGGGACGCGATCGCGTTGGTGGTGGCAGCGGCGTAGCCGACTTCCCCGAACACCTCGGCCGCGGCGTCCAGCAGCAGCTCGATGCGCCGCTCGCCCCGCGCCTGCCGCCGCCGCTGCTGCTGCTGGTCCGTCATCCCGTCACCTCCTCCGCCGACACTAACCTGCGCGGAGTCGCGGCCGGTGCGGGCTGCGGATGACAGGAAGGTTCCCATGCTGTCACGCGTCGGGCTGGAACCGGTCGAGATGGCGGTGCGACAGCCATTGACTGTGACAGCATTGGTGTCACACTCTGAGTGGAGTACCTGCCGCAACGAGGAGGCACGCCGCACATGTCCGAGGCGTTCGTCTACGACGCGATCCGCACACCGCGCGGTCGCGGCAAGAAAACCGGGTCGCTGCACGGGGTCAAACCGATCAGCCTGGTCGTGGGCCTCATCCAGGAGCTGCAGCGCCGTCATCCCGAGTTGGATCCCGCGCTGATCGACGACGTCGTGCTCGGCGTCGTCTCGCCGGTCTCCGACCAGGGCGGCGACATCGCCAAGACCGCCGCGCTGGCCGCCGGGCTGCCGGAGACGGTCAGCGGCGTGCAGCTCAACCGCTTCTGCGCCTCGGGCCTGGAGGCCGTCAACATCGCCGCGCAGAAGGTGCGCTCCGGCTGGGAGGACGCCGTGCTGGCCGGCGGCGTCGAGTCCATGTCGCGGGTGCCGATGGGCTCCGACGGCGGCGCCTGGGCGCTGGACCCCGAGACGAACTACGACACGGCGTTCGTGCCGCAGGGCATCGGCGCCGACCTCATCGCCACCATCGAGGGTTTCGACCGGACCACGGTGGACGCCTACGCCGCGGAGTCGCAGACCCGCGCCGCCAAGGCCTGGGCCGACGGCCGATTCGCCCGCTCCGTGGTGCCGGTCAGCGACCGCAACGGCCAGGTCGTCCTGGACCGCGACGAGCACATCCGCGCGAACACCACCACCGACAGCCTAGGCGGGCTGAAGTCGTCCTTCGCCGACATCGGCGAGCTCGGCGGGTTCGACGCCGTGGCGCTGCAGAAGTACCACTGGATCGAACGCATCGATCACGTGCACACGGCGGGCAACTCCTCTGGCATCGTCGACGGCGCGGCCCTCGCCCTGATCGGCAGCGAAGCGCTCGGCGAGCGCACCGGTCTGCGCCCGCGCGCCCGCATCGTCGCCGCCGCGCTCAGCGGTGCCGACCCGACGATCATGCTGACCGGCCCCGGACCGGCCGTGCGCAAGGCCCTGGCCAAGGCCGAGCTGAGCATCGACCAGATCGACCTGGTGGAGATCAACGAGGCCTTCGCCGCCGTCCCGCTGAAGTTCATGAAGGAGTTCGGCGTCAGCCACGAGAAGGTCAACGTCAACGGCGGTGCGATCGCGATGGGACACCCGCTGGGCGCCACCGGGGCGATGATCCTGGGCACCCTGATCGACGAGCTGGAGCGCCGAAACCAGCGCTACGGCCTGGCCACGCTGTGCATCGGCGGCGGCATGGGGATCGCGACGATCGTGGAACGCATCGGCTGAAGGACACATCACACATGAGCGAGCAGAACACCATCCGCTGGTCCTCCGACGCCGACGGCATCGTCGTGCTGACCCTGGACGACCCGCAGCAGCAGGCCAACACCATGAACGAGCGCTACCAGCGCAGCATGGACGAAACCCTGCAGCGGCTGGAGAACGAGCGCGAGAACATCTCCGGGGTCGTCATCACCTCCGCGAAGAGCACCTTCTTCGCCGGCGGTGACCTGCGCGAACTCGTCCAGGCGCGCCCCGGCGACGCCGCGCGCGTCACCGAGACCACCACCAACGTCAAGAAGCAGCTGCGCCGGCTGGAAACCCTCGGCGTCCCGGTCGTGGCGGCGCTCAACGGCACCGCGCTCGGCGGCGGCCTGGAGATCGCGCTGGCCTGCCACCACCGCATCGCGCTGAACGACCCCAAGGCCCGCTTCGGATTCCCCGAGGTGACCCTCGGCCTGCTGCCCGGCGCGGGCGGCGTGGTCCGCTCGGTGCGGATGCTGGGCATCGCCGACGCGCTGCTCAACGTGCTGCTGCAGGGGCAGCGGCTGCGCCCGGAGAAGGCCGCGAAGATCGGCATCGTCGACGAGCTGGTCGACACGCCCGAGCAGCTGCTGGCCCGCGCCAAGGAGTGGATCAAGGCCAACCCCGACGCGGTCCAGCCGTGGGACAAGCCCGGCCACAAGATCCCCGGCGGCACCCCGTCGAACCCGAAGTTCGCCGCCAACCTCCCCGCGTTCCCCGCGAACCTGCGCAAGCAGCTCAAGGGCGCCCCGCTGCCCGCGCCGAAGAACATCATGGCCGCCGCGGTCGAGGGCGCGCAGGTCGACTTCGACACCGCGCTGACCATCGAGGGCCGCTACTTCGTGGAGCTCGTGTGCGGGCAGACCGCCAAGAACATGAGCAAGGCGTTCTTCTTCGACCTGCAGCACATCAACTCCGGCGGCAGCCGCCCGTCCGGTGAACCCACCTGGCAGGCCAAGAAGGTCGCCGTCCTCGGCGGCGGCATGATGGGCGCCGGCATCGCCTACGTCTGCGCCAAGGCCGGCATGCAGGTGGTGCTCAAGGACATCTCCCTCGAAGCCGCCGAGAAGGGCAAGGACTACTCGGTGAAGCTGGAGGAGAAGGCCATCTCCCGGGGCCGCTCCACCCGCGAGAAGTCCGACGCGCTGCTGGCCCGCATCACGCCCACCGACCAGCTGGAACCGCTGTCCGGCTGCGACCTGGTGATCGAAGCGGTCTTCGAGGACACCAAGCTCAAGCACCAGGTCTACGGCGAGGTCCAGGACGTCGTCGACGGTGACGCGCTGATCGCCTCCAACACCTCGACGCTGCCCATCACCGGGCTCGCCGAGGGCGTGCGCCGCCGCGAGGACTTCATCGGCCTGCACTTCTTCTCCCCGGTGGACAAGATGCCGCTGGTGGAGATCATCTGCGGCGAGCACACCAGCGACAAGGCGCTGGCCCGCGCCTTCGACGTGGTGCAGCAGATCAAGAAGACGCCGATCGTGGTCAACGACAGCCGCGGCTTCTTCACCAGCCGGGTCATCGGCACCTTCCTCAACGAGGGCGTGTCGATGCTCGCCGAGGGCATCCACCCGGCGTCGATCGAGCAGGCCTCGGCGCAGGCCGGATTCCCGGCGCCGGTGCTGCAGCTGTTCGACGAGCTCACCTTCACCCTGCCGCGCAAGATCCGCGACGAGAGCCGCCGCGCTGTCGAGGCGGCAGGCGGCACCTGGACGCCGCACCCGGCCGAGCAGGTGCTGGACCGGATGATCGACGAGTTCGACCGCAAGGGCCGCTCCAGCGGAGCCGGTTTCTACGACTACGCCGACGGCAAGCGCACCGGTCTGTGGCCGGGCCTGGTCGAGCACTTCGGCACCGACCGCGACCCGTCCGAAGTGGACATCGCGGACCTCCGGGAGCGGATGCTGTTCGTGGAGGCGCTGGAAACCGTCAAGTGCTTCGACGAAGGCGTGCTGCGCTCGGTGCCGGACGCCAACATCGGCTCGATCTTCGGCATCGGCTTCCCGGCCTGGACCGGCGGTGTCGTGCAGTACATGAACGGCTACCCCGGCGGCCTGGCCGGATTCGTGGCCCGCGCCCGGGAACTGGCCGACCGCTACGGGCCCCGCTTCGACCCGCCCGCCTCCCTGGTGAAGCGAGCCGAAGCAGGTGAGCCCTTCGACATCGGCGAACCGGACGAGGGGGTCGTCTCCGCCACCGCGGCGTGACCCGCGCCGGGTGGGCGCTCCGGCGCCCACCCGGCACCGCGGTCTACTCCCGCACCGTCGCGGTGATCGCACCAGCGACCCCGATGACCACTGCGGTGATCACGGCCGTGGTCGGCCACCCGAGCCATTCGGCCGCCGCCGCGCCGAAGGCGGTGCCGAGACTCCCACCGACGAAGTACACCAGCATGTACGCGCTGTTGAAGCGCGCCGGTGCCGCCGGGTCGATCGAGAGAACGGTGCTCTGATTGGCGACCTGAGCGGCGAAGAGACCGGCGTCGAATATCGCAAGGCAGACGAGCGTCACCGCGGTGTCCGCGAGCGCGAACCCAGCGACCGCCGCGGCAACCCCGGCCAGCGCCAAGCCCGCCAGGATGACGCGCCTGGCACCCACCCGGTCGGTCCAGGTGCCCGCGACCTGCGTCGCCGGAATGCCCGCCAGACCCGCCAGGGCGTACCAGCCGATCCGCTCCGCGGAGTAGGAGAACGGGGGCGCGGAAAGAGCCACCGCGATCCCGGCCCACACCGCGCAGAACGCGAAGAACCACAGAGCACCGCGGACCGCCGCGATCCGGAGCACGGCGTACCGGACGAACAGGCCCGGTAGCGAACGCAGAACCGCGAGGTAGCCCCGCTCGCTCCCACCCCGCGCGGCCGGGAGCACCACCGGGCAACACGCGGCGACGACCGCGCAGGCGGCGGCGAACGCGAGAAGCATTCCGCGCCAGCCGATCTCGTCGGTGAGCCACCCGCCGACGATCCGGCCCGCGAGAATTCCAGCCGATATCCCAGCGGTCACCACGCCCAGGACCGTCGCGCGTCGATGCGGGGGAGCGAGCCGGCCCGCGACCGAGCTGAGCCCCGCGCCCACAGCCGAACAAGCTCCGACCACGCCGATCACCGACCCCAGAACCCACACGTTCCCCACCGCGGCGCTCAGCGCCGACGCGGCAGCCAGGACTCCGAACTGCGCTGCCAGAACACGCCCCGGCGAACAGCGGTCGACCAGCGGGACGAGGAAGCTGAGCCCGACCAGGTACCCGACCGGCCCGCAGGCGAGTGCGAACCCGACAGCGGTGACCCGGGAACCCAGCGAAACCGCCACCTCCGCGATCGCGGGCTGCAGCGGGTAGAGAGTCGACGTGCCGAGAGCGGCCGCGAGGGACATGAACAGCACGACAGGGGTGCGGAGCGGAGAGGCGGTGAGCGTCTTGGCGACAGGATCAGCGTTCACAGCGATCGACCGTATGAAGCACCGATGCCGGAAGCTGGCGGAAACCCGACGTCACCACCGCCCGTGCGCGCCGGTGCAGCAACGCGACCGGAGCCGATCTCCTGGCAGCACTCCCGCTGACCGGTGCTCTCCTGCCAGCCCACGTCTGGTGGCAGGAAGGTTCCCATGCTCGCAGCGGGTCGGTGATGACAGGAAGGTTCCCATGCTCGCAGCGGGTCGGTGGTGACAGGAAGGTTCCCTTCCTCCACCGGAGACCAAGAGCTGCGGGGAAGACGCGGTCGTAACCGGGCCCGGAACCACCGCAGGGTGACTGCGCCAGGTGGATGCTCCAACGTCCACCCGGTGCACACGTCGAACCGACGAGATGGCCTGGCGTTCACCTGCCGGGCTCACTGCCTCGCAACCGTGCAGGACGTTTCGTCGATGGTGATCGCCACCTCCTCCTCGATCACCAGGTGACGGGCAGTTCCCGCACCCGGTAGAAGACGGCGTTCTCCTCGAACTCCAAGTCCGCCTGCGGAACAGCCATCCGCAGCCCGGGAACGCGACGCAGCGCGTCGAAGACGATCTGCAGCTCGAGCCGGGCCAGCGACTGGCCCAGGCACTGGTGCGCACCGAACCCGAAAGCGACGTGGTGACGTGCTTTCCTGCCGACATCGAGCACGTCCGGCTCCGGGAAGACAGAGGGGTCCCGGTTCGCGGTGCTCTTCACCGCGATGATGCCCTCGCCCGCCCGGATGAGCTGACCACCGACTTCGACGTCGGCGCGCGCGACCCGACGGGCCTCGGTGTGCGTGATCGAGAGGTAGCGCAGGAGCTCCTCGACGGCACCGTCGACCAGCGCCGGATCGCCGCTGCGCCGGATCAGCTCCCACTGCTCCGGGTTCGCCAGCAGCGCGGCGAGTCCGAGCGCGATCACCGACGCGGTGGTGTCGTGGCCTGCCACCAGCAACAGCTGCCCCGCAACAGCGATCTCCCGCAGCGACATTCCACCGGACGCGTATTGCTCGACGGCCAGCCTGCTGAGCAGGTCGTCAGACGGCTCGCCGACCTTGGTGGTGATCAAGGCCTCCAGATACGCGTTCAGCTCTTCGCTGGCGGCCACCGCGAGAGCCGGATCGGCCTGGTCCATGACCAGCGTCTGCGCGACTCCTTGGAAGAAGGCGCGATCGGCATAAGGCACGCCCAGCAGTTCGCAGATCACCAGCGAAGGAACCGGCAGCGCGAACGCCGCCACCAGATCGGCCGGATTCGGGCCGCCGAGCATGTCGCTGAGCTGGTCGTCGACGATCCGCTCGATCCGCGGCCGCAGCCCGGCGATCTTCCGCACCGTGAACTCGGGCGCGAACAGCCGCCGCTGCGCGACGTGCTCCGGCGCATCCATCTGCATCAACGTCCGCATCCGGGAATCGCGCGCTCGGCTGACCGCGTTCGTGTGCGGGAATCCGGGCTGCCCGGGATCGACGCTGACGCGAGGATCGGCGAGCAACGCCCGCACGTCCGAATAGCGGGTGACCACCCACGGCTCGCTGCCGTCCCACAGCTTCACCCGCGAAACCGGTGCTTCCCGGAATCGGCGGACCAGCTCCGGAGGAGGGTCGAAAGGGCACCCCGCGGCTCGGGACATCGGGAAATCGGACATGAGGTCTCCTTTGGACTCAACTGCTGACGGCGGCACGCGCGCGGGAGGCGGTCAGCGGGGCGGCGATGAGCGCGGCAGCGGCGAGGATGCCGAAACCGAAGGTCAGCGCGGTGGTGTAGCCGTGCACGCTCGCGGCGTGGCTGCCCGCATCCGGGTGGGACGCGGCGGCGCTGGTCGCGATGCTGTTGAGCAAGGCAGTGCCGAGTGCTGCTCCGATCTGCTGCGCCGCGTTGTAAGCGGCCGAGGCCGCACCCACCTCGTGACCGGCGATGCCCGCTGTCGCCAGGCTCGCGGTGGGAGGCATGACGCAGCCGATCCCCAGCCCGGTGAGCACCAACGCAGGGGCTAAGTACAGCGCGAAGACGTGCGTGCTCTCCGGAGTCAGCAGCGTCAGCACGAGCATCCCGGCGGCCGCGGCGATCAGACCGGGCACGATGAGCGCGGCGGGAGCTCGCCGCTTCCCGGCGATCAGCGTCGAGCCGACCAGCGCGGCGACCGCGTTGGTGATCAGTGCGAGTCCTGTTCGGACCGGCGACCAGCCCAGGACGGTCTGCGCGTAGTAGCTGGTGAACAGGTAGAAGCCGAACATGGCGACGAACATCAGCGTGATCGAGATGAACGCCCCACCGCGAGCACGATCCCGGAACACGTGGATCGGCAACAGCGGATGCGAAACCCGCAGCTCCACGACCACGAACGCGACGAGCAGCAGCACCCCGCAAGCCAGCAGCGCGAGCACCACCGCCGAACCCCAACCCCGCGATTCCGCCTCGCTGAACGCGAAGACGACCGAGACGAATCCCGCGGTGGACAACACCGCTCCGACGACATCGAGCCGTCCGGTTGCCTGCGGTCCGCTCCTCGGCACGAACACCGCACCGGCCAGCGCGAGCGCGACCACCGGAACGTTGATGTAGAAGCACCACCGCCAGCCGGCGTACTCGGTCAGCAACCCACCGGCGATGAGGCCGACAGCGGCTCCCGCCGCCCCGACCCCGGCGAACACGCCGAACGCGCGCCCTCGCTCCCGAGACTCGGTGAAAGTGCTCGCCAGCAAAGACAAACCTGCTGGAGCGAGCAGCGCGGCGAACACGCCCTGCAGAGCCCGCGCACCGAACAGCATCCCGGGGCTGAAGGCGAGACCGCCGAGTGCGGAGGCGACGCCGAACCCGGCCAACCCGACGACGAAACCGCGCCGATGCCCCAACGCACCGCTCACCCGTCCACCGATCAACAACAACCCGCCGAACGCCAGCGCATACGCGGTGACCGCCCACTGCCGGTCGGCATCGGAAATCCCGAGCGCTGCCTGCGCGGAAGGCAGCGCGATGTTCACGATCGTCCCGTCCAGCACCACCAGCAGTTGAGCCGCGCTCACCACCGGAAGCGTCCACCAACGACGCGCGGAACCAGCAGAAGTCCCGCCATTTCCCGAATCCATGAATTCGAGCCTGTCATTGAAGTGACCCCGGAAACTTCCCCGCGCACGAGCAGCCCGTTCCAGCCACCACAAGGCAAAAACCCGCAACCCGCACTTCAACCCCACCCCGCGCGCCGCGCTCGACGGATGACAGGAAGGTTCCCTTGCGCACGTGCCCGCCACGCGGCCCCGGGCGCGGGTGACAGGAAGGTTCCCTTGCTCCACCGGCTGCCCCACAGCACGGCAGGTGAGGTGACAGGAAAGTTCCCATGCTCGCACTGCCTCGAGATGACAGGAAAGTTCCCATCCTCGCGGCAGAGACGTGCTGCCGAGGGGGAGTGCATGCGAGCATGAGCGACACCGGAATCGACCGGCTGGAATGCGGCGGGCCGATCCGGAAAAAGATCTGGAATTCGCGGAATTGCTCCGCGCGCGGAAAGAGGCAAAAGAAAAGCGGCCCCGGATCTCACTGATCCGGGGCCGCTCGGCGCAGCAGGTCGGCCTCAGAGGGCGTCGGCGACCTTTCCGACCGTCGGGTACAGCACGCCGGTGATCTGGTGCACCGGCTTCTCCGGGACGCGGCTGGTGAGCTGGTTCGACAGCTCGCCGGCGCCGCCGCCGAGGCCCTTGTCGAGCTCGGCCACCGGCGGGATCTTGCCCACCGCGGGCAGGAGCTCCGCGGGCTTGGGCAACGGCATCGGCCGGCCGGGGGCGTTGAGCGGGTTGCGCGCCAGCGTCGGCATCACCACTCCCACCGGGCTGGCCACCGGTTCTGCCTCGAAGCCCTGCACGGCGGTCGCGTCGACAGCGGTGTCCACCGCGGAAACGCCCTGGTGATCGGGCTTTCGGGGGCCGACCTCGGCGTCGAGCAGAGTGGCGTTCGGCGTCCGCTGGTGGAGCACGCCCAAGTGCTCGGGGGCCGCCGAAACGCCGACCGTCGGCCGGGTCTTGGTCATCCCGGTCAGCCGGTTGCCCTCGGCGAAGACGTGGCTCAGCACCTGGTTGGGCTTGCCGGGCGCCAGCAGCGGGCGGCCGTCCCGCAGCTCACCGGCCACCCCGTGACCGGTGGTGATGATGTCCACGCCGACCTGCTTGACCAGGTTCGGCGAGCTCGCGTGCAGCTGCGCGTCCGCGCACGGGGCCTTGACGGGGTTGAACCCGGCGCCCTTCTGCATCTGGCAGGCGTTGACCGGGGCGGTGAACCCGACCTGGTCCGGAATCGACGACAGGTCCGGCTTCGGCAGATCGGTGGTCTCCGCGGCGGAGGCGGCACCGGTACCGACTGCGGCGAACCCCGCGGCCACAACGGCTGCCTGTACTGTGCGCGTGGTCCAGGGGCGCAAGATCTGTTCTCCTAGGGTCGGATGCGTTGGTACAGCTGACTCGGTATCGGGAGACCCTAAGAAGATCTTGACCCCAGCGCGCCGGGGACAACCTGAACGAGTGAATTCAGGCGGTCATCGGAGGTTCTGGGTGAGGCTCGGCGCGAACAGCGTCATCAGGTGCTCGGTCGCCTTCTCCGGAGTGACCTCCGGGCGCTGCTCCCGCCACAGCGCCAGTCGCTCGCAGGCGCCGATGATCGCCTCGGCGAAGGCCTCCAGCTGCTCGTCGTCGAGATCCGGGCGGGCGGCTTTCAGCAGCCCGGAGGTGAAGTCCCGCTGCTGCAACCGGATCGCTTCGAGCTCGGAGCTCACCGAAGCGCTGGGCACGGCGGCCTCGTTGCGCAGCAAGGCCCACGCCTGTGCGTGCTCGTCGCCGAACCTGAAGAACGCCAGCAGGCAGTCGTGCATGAGCTGTTCGGGGGTGTCCGCTCCCGCGGCCGCGACGGTGCTGGCCTCGATGAGCTCCCGCTTGCACCGCTTCAGGCAGGCCAGCAGCAAGCCCTCCTTGGAACCGAAGTACTCGTAGAGCATCGGCTTGGACAGGCCCACCCTCGCCGCGATGTCGTCCATGGAGGTCGCCTGGTAGCCGTCGGCGGCGAAGACCTCCTCAGCCACGGCCAGGATCTGCTGCTCCCGCTCGGCTCGCGACATCCGCTTGCGCCGGCCGGTTGATGCCTGCTGGGTCTGCACGAAATCAACCCTACCGCAAGTAACCTACTCGTAGTAACCTACTGCTGAGTAGATCAGCAGTGCCGGTGTCCGAGGAGGCCCTGATGGCGCAACGGCAGTCGAAGGACCAGCGCAGTTACCGAACCTCGGTGGTCATCGTGGGGACCGGGTTCTCCGGTCTGGGCATGGCCATCAAGCTCAAGCAGGCCGGGATCGAGGACTTCATCGTCCTGGAGAAGGCCGCTGACCTCGGTGGCACCTGGCGCGATAACACCTATCCGGGCTGCGCCTGCGACGTGCCGTCCCTGATGTACTCCTTCTCGTTCGAGCAGAACCCGAACTGGTCGCGGATGTTCGCCAGGCAGGGCGAGATCTCGGACTACCTGCAGCACTGCGCGGACAAGTACCGCGTTCGCGACCACATCCACTACGGCGTGGAGTTCACCGGCGCCGAGTACGACGAGGCCACGCAGACCTGGCGCGTGAGCACCGCGGACGGCACCGAGTACGTGGGCAAGGCCTTGGTCTCCGGCGTCGGTGCCCTGCACATCCCGAGCTACCCGGAACTGCCGGGCGTGCAGGACTTCGAGGGTGAGGTGTTCCACTCCGCGGAGTGGAACCACGACTTCGACCTGGCGGGCAAGCGCGTCGCGGTGATCGGAACCGGCGCCAGCGCGATCCAGTTCGTGCCCCAGATCGCCAAGAAGGTCGCCAAGCTGCACCTGTTCCAGCGCACGCCCCCGTGGATCCAGCCCAAGCCCGACCGGCCGGTCCCCGAAGCCCTCCAGCGCCTGTTCCGCCGGGTTCCGCTGGTCCAGCGGGCGGCCCGCGCCGCCCTCTACTGGACCCTCGAGGCGCGCTACTTCGCGGTGTTCAACAAGCACCTCGGCAAGCTCTCCGAGCACCTGTCGAAGCGCTACATCCGCAAGGCGGTCAAGGATCCCGAGGTGCGCGCCGCGGTCACCCCGGACTACTCCATGGGCTGCAAGCGGATCCTGCTCTCGAGCGACTACTACCCGGCGCTCAACCGATCCAATGTGGACCTGGTGACCAGCGGTGTCGCCGAGGTGCGGAAGAACTCCGTGGTCACCGGCGACGGCCAGGAGCACCCGGTGGACGCGATCATCTACGGCACCGGCTTCCACGTCACCGACGCCTTCGACCACCTGACCATCGTCGGCCGCGACGGGCGCAAGCTCCAGGACGCGTGGCGCAACGGGATGGAGGCCTACCTGGGCGTCGCCGTCTCCGGCTTCCCGAACCTGTTCTTCCTGCTGGGGCCCAACACCGGGCTCGGCCACAACTCCGTGGTGTTCATGATCGAGTCGCAGCTGAACTACGTGCTCAGCGCCCTGCGCGGGATCTGCCGCGGCAAGGTGGCCCAGCTCGACGTCCGCCAGTCGGTCCAGGACGACTTCAACAGCGAGATCCAGTCCGAGCTCGGTGACGCGGTGTGGTCGGCGGGCGGCTGCCGCAGCTGGTACCTCGACGAGAACGGCGTCAACCGCACCATCTGGCCCGGCTTCACCTGGAAGTACTGGTTGCGCACCCGGAAGCTGGATCCTGCGGACTTCGAGATCACCGCGGCGCGGGGTCGTTGAAGCTTCGCACGGACGTTCGATATAGTGGTGCGGTCACTGCCGAGCAGCCCCTCCGGGGCTCACCCTTGAGCAAGGTGTGGCCATGTCACCGCTGTCGTCCGACGAACTGCGCGAGATCCGCGACGAGCTGAACGCCGGAACCACGCCGACGGTGTGGTTCACCGGCTCCGCCATTGGCGTTCCGGAAGGACGCTCGGGCAAGGTGATCTCGCTCGGCGAACCGGCCGAAGGCGACTTCATCCAGGTCCGCCCGGCCGGTTCGAAGGACGTCCTGTCCTTCTCCGCGGCGGAGGTCACGAAGGTGAAGCCACCGCGCAAGCGCGCCGCCGCGCCGGAGCCGGCGAAGCCGGCCCCGAGTGCGCCGAAGCCCAAGACGGTGGGAGCGACGTTGCCCAGGGTGTCGACCGCGGCGCAGGCGAAGCCCGCGCAGAGCACGGCGAAGCCGGCTGCGGAAGCGGCGAAGCCGAGCGCGGAGGAGAAGCCGGCGGCCCGGCGCAAGCCGCGCCCGCCGAAGGCGGTCGGCGGGGCGACGGTAACGCTGACAGCCGACGACGACGGCCAGTGGAGCGTGGAGGTCAGCACACCGAAGAAGCGGGTGCTGAAGCCGACCCCGGTGCAGGCCGGAGCGGTGGCGCAAGCGGCGAAGGCGCTGCACGACGACGTCGCGGCGGCGGTCGAGCCGCTGATCGAAGCGGCCCGGGAACAGCAGCGGGCCCGGGTCGAACAGCTCCGCGCGGAACTGGCGGCGGCCGAAGCGGCCCTGAACGACCTCCGCTCCTGACCTGCCCGGCTCGCCGACGCGAGCATGGGAACTTTCCTGTCACCCACCACCCGCACGTCCACGTGTCCGAGGTGAGGAAGGGAACCTTCCTGTCATCGGCATGCCCGATGACGTGAGGATGGGAACCTTCCTGTCAGCCACGGCTTGGGTGCCCACGCGTCTGCTGTGAGCATGGGAACCTTCCTGTCATCCGCTTGCCCGCGAAGGCCGCGGACAGCGGAGCGGAGCTCGCACCACGCGAAGCGGTGCGAACCCCGCTCGACAAGGACGGCTCTACTCGATCTCGGTGATCGCGCTCTTGGCCTGCTGGCCGCGGTCGGTGGGCGGGATCCGGTCGTAGTCGGCCGGGTCGAGGTTGTTGACCTGCCCGCTCGCGACGGACGAGAGGATCCCGTCGAGGCCGATGTAGACCGCGCGGGTCAGCATCCCCCGGTGCTGCTCACCGAGGTTCTGGGTCTGGCCGCGAACCTCGAACAGCACCGCGCCGCTGCCGTTGAGCTGGAACGAACCCAGACCCGTGCCGGGCAGGTTGGTGTCCTGCGGGTAGAGCGTGATGTTGCCGAAGTCGGGGTTCTGGTTGGCCGCCGCCTGCAGCGCGTTGTAGGCGGCCACGTTGAGCTGCTTGGAGTACTCGGGCCGGAAGGTGTCGGCGAACTCGGCGTACGCCGCGCCCTCGGGAGTGGACGGGTCGGCGACGAACTTGCCGGACAGGCTCATCGTCACGAAGCGGTCAGTGCCCGGAACCGTGTAGCAGGCGCCCTGGTGGTGCAGGTCGATGTAGGTGTCGACGGTCCCGAACTCGTCGCGCAGCGACCGGTACACGTCGCGCACCGTCTGCGTTTCGGGGCTGATGAACCAACCCGGCTTGTCGCTGGCGCCGGGGAAGTCCTGCGGCTGCGGCTGGTAGTCGAGGTTCGGGTTGTAGTCGCGGTTGACGTCGAAGCCGGGGCGCTGCGAGTAGTCGTCGCCCTGCCGCGGCTCCGTGTAGTAGTTCCACGGGGCCTGTGCGGTCGCCAGCTGCGGGAAGCGCGCCTGAGCTTCCTCCCACGTCATGTCGTTGCCGCGCCGGTCCAGCGCCCCGGCATCGGGGTTGATCTTCGGCATGGCCACCACGGTCAGCTGCTCGCGGATCTTCCTGGCGTGCGCGGAGTTCGAAGTGCCCAGGTAGTCGATGAGGTCCAGCGCCGCGTCCGGGCCGGTCTTCTCGTTGCCGTGGATCTCCGCGGTGATCAGCACCACCTTCGGGCCCGTGCCGACCCGAGCCAGCAGCATGTCGCGGCCCCGGTTGGATTCGCCGACCTTCTCCACCGCGACCCGGCCCGCGCTGACGCGCTCGATCCGGTCGAGCTCGACCAGGAGCTCGTCGTAGCTGGTGAACTCCGAGATCGGGTTCTCCCGCGGTTCCTCGCTGCACGGCGGCGGCGCTGCCGAGCTCAGCGGTGCGGTGGTCGTCGCGGGGACGAACGCCGCACCCGCGACCACGGCGGCCAGTGCCAGTACTCGCATCCGGTGCATCCAGAACTCCTTGCCGTTGCTGGGACGGCCCCAGCCAAACCGATCGCGATCAAAGCCACAATCGGCCAGCAGTGGACATCCCGGGCGTTGAGCGGGGATGGACAGACGACGTGGTTCAGGCCTATCAAGTAGCGGTGCGAGCCTCGGTCGAACCACGTGAGCGGAAGAGAACGCCCCTGCAGCACACCTCGTTCCGGTTGCTGCTGGTGGCAACGGTGGGTGGCTTCGCCGGGTACATCCTGCTGATGCCGGTGCTGCCGCTGTGGGCGGTGGTGGGTGGCGCGGGTGAGATCGCGGCCGGCGCCACCAACGCCGTCTTCATGCTGGTGACGGTGATCACACAGCTCTGCATGCCGTGGTTGCTCAAGCGCATCGACCACCGGATCGCCTTCGGATTGGGCACGATCCTGATCGGTCTGCCCACCCCGCTCTACGCACTGTCCAGCGACCTCTGGTTGTTGCTCGCGGTGTCGAGCGTGCGGGGCATCGGCTTCGGGCTGCTGACCGTGACCGGTGCCGCGCTCGTGGCGGAACTCGTCCCGGTCGAGCAGCGCGGCCGGGCGGCGGCCTTGTACGGGCTGTCGATCGGGTTGCCGAACGTGATCTTCCTGCCGGTGGGGGTCTGGTTGACCCAGCAGATCGGATTCACCCCGCTGTTCTGGATCGCGGGTGTGCTCCCGGTTGCTGCCACGACCGTGCTGTTCGGCATGTCCCGCGTGCAGGCCCGCGAACCCGCGGGCAAGGCGAGTGCCATGACCTTCCCCCTCGCGCTGCTGCCGTCCTGGACGGTCATGACCGCGGTGGCGGTCGGCGCCGGGGGCATCCTGGCCTTCCTGCCGCTGGCCATCGGCGAGTCGGTTGCCCCGGCAGCGCTGATGACCTTCGGCGCCGCGACGATGCTCGGTCGCTGGGGAGCGGGCCAGCTCGGCGACCGGATCGGCCAGCACCGCATCCTGGTCCCGTCAGTGCTGCTGGCGGGGCTCGGTGCCGGACTGCTCGCGGTGGCGGCGTGGGGCGCGGACCCGATCGCCCTGCTCGGCGCGGTGGCGTTCGGCTGCGGCTTCGGCGCGGTGCAGAACACGACCCTGGTCATGATGTTCGAGCGGACATCGTCCGGCGTGGCCAGCACGGCCTGGAACATCGCCTACGACGCGGGCCAGGGACTCGGCTCGCTCGGCTTCGGCATCCTGATCGCCCTGTCCGGCTATCCCCTCACCTTCGTGATCATGGCCGTGCTCATCGGTGCCTGCGCGCCGCTTGCCTTCGGCCGCCGGCGTGGTTGAGAGGATGGGAACCTTCCTGTCACCGACCGCCGCACCGCCAGGCTGCGAGCATGGGAACTTTCCTGTCACCTGCATCCGCCGGGCGCGTGCTGCGAGCATGGGAACCTTCCTGTCACCCCGCCCCAGCCAGCAGCGGTGTGATTGCCAACACACCCGCCGCGACGTCCCGAGGCGGCGGCGCAGGGAGCGGTCCGGTGCCGTGAGCGGTGCGTGACGACGCCGGAGGTTCCGCCCGGGCGCGAGCGCCTAGAATGCGAAGTGTGTTCCGCAGCCTCTTGACCCCGCGCTGGCTGCTTCTGCACGTGCTGTTCATCGCGGCCACGATCACCACCGGCTTCCTGGCCGTGTGGCAGTGGGACCGCGCGCACGAGGCCGGCGGGAGTTTCCAGAACCTCGGCTATGCGCTGCAGTGGCCGCTGTTCGGCGCGTTCACGATCTTCCTGTGGATCCGCGTGGCTCGCATGGATCTGAGCCGGGAGCGGGAGGAGGCCGCGCCGGAGGCGGACGCGTCCGCTGAGCAGGTGGTGGAGCAGCCGGAAGTGCGCCGGAAGCGGCCGCTGGTGCCGCCGCCGGCGCCGCGCGTCGACCCTGATGAGGATCCGGAGCTCGCCGAGTACAACAGGTACCTGGCCGAGCTCAACGATGCCGACCGGCGCGCTAGTTGAACGTGATGTTGCCGTTGAACTCGCGGGTCTGAACCAGGTTCTTCACCTGCCCGTGGTTGAGGTTGACCACGCCGCCTTTGACGGCCGAGATCGCGTTGTGCACTTCAGCGCCCTCGGCGCGCAGCTGTTCGGCGAACTCGGCATCCTCCGCGCACACCTGGTCCAGCCGTTCGGCGAGCGCGGTGATCTGCGGCTGGTCGGCGCTCTGCTCGGCGGCTTCGAGTGCGGCCTTCGTCTCAGGATCGCGCTCCGACCTTCGCTGGATGAGTTCTCGGACCTTCGTCAACGCGGCCTTCCCGGCCGCACCCAGGGCTGTCGCCGCTTGCCCGGCGAGCGCGGTGGCCAGCGAATCCAGGAATGGATCGGTCATTTCTCCTCCACGCGATCGGCTTGGCTGATCACCAAGTGTAGTGATCCCGATCGTCACAGTGGTCGTGTTCGGGTCCGCTGGGCCGTTCGGTGCATCGTCGGCCGGAACTGCGGATGTGATATCAACGAATTGGCTGGCAGTGCAGAGGAGCAGGTGTCGGATGGGGCCGCTGTTGCGGTCGTCGACGGGATGCTCTCCGGCCGGCCGGTGAACCGTGAGGCGGATTCCAGGTGGGCGCTTCGACCGGCGGTCGGTGGTCGAGCCGGGTGGACACTTGATGATTGGGGCAGGCGTGCGCAGCGGCGTGCTGTTGAAGATGTTCGGGTTGTGCGTCCTGGCCGGCGTACTGGTGGCGGCGTTACTGCTGCCGATGGCGACCGGGGCCGGGGCGATGGTCAACCAGACGACCGACGCCATGTCCAAAATGTCGAGTTCCCTTGCGCGGCAGGACATGCCGCAGGTCTCGACGGTCACCGACAAGGACGGCGCGCCGATCGCCTACTTCTTCGACGACTACCGCGTCGAAACCCGATCCGATGAGATCTCCGAGTACATGAAAGCGGCGATCACCGCGGTCGAGGACAAGCGCTTCTGGGACCACGGCGGCGTCGACTGGCACGGCACGATGCGCGCGTTGGCGACCAACCTCAGCAGCGGTGAAGCGTCGCAGGGCGCATCGACCATCACGCAGCAGTACGTGAAGAACTACCTCGTGCACGTGGTCGCCGGCTCGGACAACCCGATCGAGGCCGAGAAGGCCAAGGAGACGACGATCGCGCGGAAGCTCCGCGAAGCCAAGATCGCCGTCGAGCTCGAGCGCACCATGACCAAGGAGGAGATCCTCACCGGATACCTCAACGTGGTGCCCTTCGGCAACCAGACCTTCGGCGTGGGCGCGGCCTCGCAGACCTACTTCGGCACCACGCCGGACAAGCTGACCATCGCCCAGTCCGCGCTGCTCGCCGCGATCGTCAACGCGCCGGGATCGCTGAACCCCAACAGCAACCCCGAAGACGCGAAGCGGCGGCGCGACCTCGTCATCGACCTGATGACGGACCCCACCAACAACAAGTTCATCACCAAGGAAGACGCCGAGCGAGCCAAGCAGGAGCCGCTCAACACGCTGTCCCCGCTGGGCCGCCCGCCGAACGGCTGCGTCGGCGTCGGCGACGGCACCACCGACGGCTTCTTCTGCACCTACGTCGTCGACTACCTCGACAACCTCGGCATCGACCGGAAGATGCTGAAGACCGGCGGCTACACCATCCGCACCACGCTCGACCGCAAGTCCACCGAAGCGGCCAAGGCCGCCGCGGAAGCCCAGGTGCCCACCCAGACCGAAGGCATCGCCAACGCCATGGCGGTCGTCGAGCCGGGCCAGGAGAAGCACAAGGTGCGGGCGCTGGTCGCCAACCGGGACTTCGGCAACGACGCCAGCAAGGGGCAGACCGCTTACGACATCGTGAGCCGGGTGCAGCCGTTCGGTGCGGGCTCGGTCTACAAGGTGTTCACCGCTGCCGCTGCGATCGAGCAGGGCATGAGCATCCACGACGTGATCGACGTGCCGGCCTCGTACACCTCCCGCGTCTACCGCAACGGCAACGCGCCGTACACGGTCAGCAACGCCGACGGTGTGACGCCAGGGCCGCGAACGCTGCAGATGGCGCTCGCGACTTCGCCCAACACGGCGTTCGTGGCGCTCTCCGAACGTGCCGGTCTCGACAACGTCGTCGACATGGCCGCCCGCCTCGGACTGCGTCGCGGGATGAACGGCGTGAACACCAGCGGCCAGATCCTGAAGTCTGACGGTTCCAACGGGCCGTCCCAGGCGGAAGCGATCAAGAACGGCAACCGCGGAGCGTTCACTCTCGGCTACACCCCGACCAGCGTCCTCGAGCTCTCCAACGTCGGAGCGACGATCATGAGCGGCGGCATGTACTGCCCGCCGACCCCGATCGAGGAGATCAAGGACCGGCTGGGCAACCCGGTGCCGCTCAAGGAGGCGAAGTGCGAGCGAGCAGTGTCCCCGGAGGTCGCGGCGGCGCTGGCGCAGGGCATGAGCAAGGACGACACCGACGGCACCTCCCGGATGGCCGCGCAGGAGGCCGGCTGGACGCGGCCGATGATCGGCAAGACGGGAACCACGCAGGCGCACCAGTCGGCGGCGTTCCTCGCAGCCACCCCGCAGATGTCGGGTGCGGTCCTCACCTACTCGGACGGCCGCATCCCGCAGGGCATCTGCGACGGCGGTGGTAACGAGCCGCCGCGCCTCTGCGGCAAGAACGGCGGCAACATCTACGGCGGCAAGGTGCCGGCCAGAACGTGGTTCGCGGCGATGAACCGGATCCACGAAGGCCTACCGGTGGCCCCGCTGCCGTAGTCGGTTCTGGTGTCGTAAACGTCGACCAGCCCGTGCTCGTCCAAATGGGTGAGCACGGGCTTTCGCTTTCTGGTCTTCGGCAGAAGGCGGATGGGCAAATCTCGAATCCGGTCGCGGAACGCGGTTCTTCTGGAACTTGGTGTTTTCTGGCCGCCTGATTTCGGTACCGCCGAGCGGGTTTATTCTGGGTTTGTGGAGTGGCTTTCGTTACGCTTGTGGGTCTGAGCGATTAGCTCTAGCCTCAAGATGGTTGGGGCGGGTTCGTCGACAGATTCGCATCCTCGTCGAACCCGAAGTGCTGCGGTCTCATGTTTTTCCGTTCAGGATGGTTCCTGATTTCGGGCGGTGGGCCATGATCTTCAGCTTGGTGGAGCCGGGTATTGCGTTGGCGGCGTTGCTGGTGGGTGTTGCGCTGGCGCCAATCAAGCGCGTGGTCGCGAGAGTCGTTTTCCTCGCTGTCTATCTTGCAGTGCTGGCCGCGCCGTTCACCTGGCTTGTGGTGGAAGGCGCGGAC
>NZ_FNVB01000014.1 GCF_900108315.1 Saccharopolyspora kobensis
CTGCGGCGCTCCGGCAGCCACCTCGCCACCGCCGTCGACACCACCGGAGCACCCATCGGCGTCGTCGCCATGGAAGACCTCGTCGAGGAGTACGTCGGAACAGTCCGCGACGGCACTCACGTGCACTGACAGTGACCGGGTCGGGCAATCTCACCCGACCCGGTCACCCGTTCGTGGGAAGTGCGAGATGATCGGGGTGTGCCTCACCTCGCAGATGCCGCCCCTGAACGCCGCCTGATCGGAGCTCGCTACCGCTTGGAGGGCACCATCGGCCACGGCGCCATGGGCCAAGTCTGGGCCGGAACCGACGAGTTGCTGCACCGCCCGGTCGCGGTCAAGGAACTCCGCCTGTCCCCCGGCCTCGCCGAGGAGCACGCGGCCGAAATGCGGGAACGCGCGCTGCGCGAGGCACGGGCGATGGCCGCGCTCAACCACCCGAACACCGTGCTGCTCTACGACGTCGCACGCGAGAACGATCAGCCGTTCGTCGTGATGGAGCTGGTGCACGGGCTGAGCCTCGCCAAGCTGCTCAACAAGCACCGCTCGCTCCCTCCCGCGAAGCTGGCCGTGCTCGCCGACGGTGTCGCGGCGGCGCTGCAGGCGGCGCACCAGGTGGGCATCGTGCACCGCGACGTCAAGCCCGGCAACGTGCTGCTCGGCGCCGATCGCCAGGTCAAGCTCGCCGACTTCGGCATGTCCCGCAGCACCGCGGAATCCACCCTGACCCGCTCCGGCGTGCTGGTCGGCACTCCCGCCTACCTGGCCCCGGAGATCGCGATCGGCGGCGAGCTCGGCGCGAACGCGGACCTGTGGAGCTTCGGCGCCATGCTCTTCGCCGCGGCCGAGGGGCGCCTGCCCTACGAGAGCACCGGTGATCCGCTGATCACCATCAGCTCGATCGTGCACGGCCCGGTGCCGCAGCACCAGCAGGCGGGGCCCATCGGCGAGGTCATCAGCGGGCTGATGGTCAAGGACCCGGCCCGCCGGATGCCGCTGCTGGAGGTGCGGCGGCGGGTGCACGACCTGGCCCGCCAAGCCGGGGAGCACCCGTTCGAGGAGTACCTCCGCGACATCGAACCGCCCCGCCCGATCGCTCCCACCGCTCCCCCGCCCGACCAGCCCACAGCACCGGCACCGCCCGCGAAGCGCTCCAAAACCCGCACCACCATCGTGCTCGGCGCGACAGCGGTGCTCGCGATCGGCGCCGCGACCGGCGGATTCCTGCTCGGGCGCGCCGGTGGACCAGAGCCATCGGGCGTTCCGGGACGAGAGAGCACCTCCGTTCAGCTCCCCGACGGCACCCCCGCCGCCGACGACAGCCCGTTCGGCGTCCTCGAGGCCGAGCGCGCGACCTCCGGCAGCAAAGCCGGTCAGCTCCGCACCGAGTACGGCGATCGCGGGCCCGTCCAGTTCGCCGGTTCGATGGAGGACGGCTCCTCGCTCACCTTCGACAACGTCGAGTTCGGCTCCGCTACGGCGTCCCAGGTCTCCGCCAGGCTGCGCGTCGTCAACGGCGAGCTCAAGGGCAAGATCGAGCTGCGCCTGGGCGGGCCTTCCGGTGAGCTGATCGCCAAGATCCCGGTGGTCCCGAAGAACGGGGACGGCTGGAAGGTGGTGCCGGTCGACCTGCTGCGCCCGCTGTCCGGGAAGCGCACCGTGCACCTGTCGGTCATCGCCGACGGGCCCGTCCCCTTCGTGGACCTGGACTGGGTGCGGTTCCACCGCTGAGACGGGTCCGGCTACCCTTGACCGGCGATGACCGTGCTGTCCGAAGACCAGTGGCGGGCCCGGCAGGCCGCCCACCGCGACCGCGTCGCCGAGTGGACCCGGCCGCACCGCGAACGCCAGCACGAGCACCGCAAGCACCCGGTGCTGGACTTCCTGTTCACCTACTACAGCTTCCGCCCGGCGCGGTTGGAGCGCTGGCAGCCGGAAGTGGGCGTGGTGCTGGCCGGTGGTGCGGAGTTCCTGGACCGGCGCGGGTTCACCAGCACGCCGGACGGCGTGATGCTCGATCCCGCTGCTTTCACCGACAAGCGCCGCAGCACCGCGGAGTTCGTGCTCGGCCTGCTCAGCGCCACCGCGGCTCGCAGGCCCCGGCTGGGCTGCTTCGGGCTGCACGAGTGGGCCATGGTCTACCGCACGCAACCGGGCGACGTCCGCCACTCCGGCTGGCCGCTGCGGCTCGGGCACGCAGGCACCGACGAGGTCGTGGACTCGATGCAGGTCAGCTGCACGCACTACGACGCGTTCCGGTTCTTCACCCCGCCCGCGCGCCCGCTCAACACCCTCCAGCCCGAGCGCGCCGACCAGGTCCGCCTGGAGCAGCCGGGCTGCCTGCACGCGAACATGGATTTGTTCAAGTGGTCCTACAAGCTGGATCCGTTCGTGCCCGCCGAGCTGGTCGCGGACTGCTTCGAGCTGGCGGTGCGGGTTCGCGAGCTGGACATGCGGGCCAGCCCCTACGACCTGCGCGACCTCGGCTACGAGCCGGTCCCGATCGAAACGCCCGAGGGCCGCGCCGACTACGTGCGCAGGCAGCGCGAGTTCGCCGATGAGGCGGCCGTGCTGCGGCAGCGGCTGATCGACACCTGCCGGGACCTGCTTCGCTGGGCTGACGCCGGTTTCGGAGCAGAACCGCACTCTCCCACCGGACCGGCCGTGCAATGATCACGCGGTGACCACCCACTACTGGCAGCACGTCGAATTCGAGGATCCCGCCCTCGAAACGGCGCGTCGCGAGCTCCACGCACCGACCGGCGCGTTGGGCGTGGACGAAGCGTTCCTCGCGTTGCTGCGAAGCGGCCGGACGGTGGCGGTGAGCATTGCCCTGGACATGTACTCGGCCGAGGAGCGAACCAGCAGGTGGGGCTTCGCCAATCCCCTGCAAGAGCATGCGGACGAGGTGCTGGAACGTGCCCGCGAAGTACTGCGTAGGCCGCCGATGCCCGCAACGGACAGCGGCGCAGCGCACGACGGCGCTGATCATGCCAGTGCTCTCGGCGCGATGATGAATCTGGCGCGACCTGATGACGCGGACCTGCTCGCTGCAGTTCTTCGAGCCCCGGCGAGCAGCGAGGTGCTGCTCACCGCTTGCATGGCCGCGGACGGCGCGTTGTGGGCCGACGAGCCCAGCTCCGAACTCATCGCCGCTCTCGGCGAGATCGTCTTCGACACCGCTCGCACGACCGACCAGCGAAAGGACGCACTCCGCGCACTCGGCAACGTCGAGGCGTCATCTGTGGCCGACATCGCGGTGCGAGCCGCGCAGGGCGAGGACGCGGAGCTGCGGAGCACCGCGGTCGCAGTGCTGGCCACTGCGCATCTCAGCACCCACCGCCCCCTCGTCGAGGAGTTCTTCGCGGCCTGCCCGCGCACAGACCCCAACTACCTCAACATCCGCGACCAGTTGGAAGACGCCGGGAACGCCTGACCTCCGTCCTCACCTGGTCGCGGCAACCCGTGTGACCGTCGGCTCCTGAGCTTCGGGCAGCGAGCGCAGCGAGCGCAGCGGCGAGAGGAACACCGCCAGCCAGGTCACCGCGAAGACTCCCGCCGAGACCCACAGCACCGCGCGGGCGCCCGCTGACCCGCCGAGCGCCCCGGCCAGCACTCCCCCGACGGCGAGCGCGCCGGTGAGCAGGAAGCGGAACGTCGCGTTCATCCGGCCCATCAGGTGGTCCGGGGTGATCGACTGCCGCAGGCTCACGGCGAGCACGTTGCCGATACCCGTCTTGGTGGTGAGCACCGCCCACCCGGCTGCGGCGAACCACAGCCCGGAACCGCTGCTGAGCAGCGGCACCGCGCACCCGGCGCAACTGGCCGCCACGCCGGCGATCCACAGCACCCGGCCGTACCCGAAGCGGGCCGCCAGGGCTCGCGCGCAGACCGCCCCGGCGAGAGCTCCGCAGCCGCCGACGGCGAGGAAGACCCCGAGAACCCACTCGTCGAGCCGCAGCTCGCGGACGAACACCACCGGCAGGACGGTGATCGTCAGCGTGGTGGCGAAGTTCGTCAGCGCGCCTTCGATCGCCAGCGGTCGCAGCACCCGGTTCCCGAGCACGTGGTGCAGCCCGTCCCGCACGTCCGGCCACACACTCGATCCCGGCCGCGCCGGAGCCGCCGGTGCCGCCACCCGGATCCGCCACAGCACGACGGCCGAGCACGCGTAGCTGAGCGCGTCGAGCGCGATCACGACCGGCGCGGCGAACGCCGAGGCCAGGAACCCGCCCGCGCTCCGGCCGATGATCTGGTTCACGCCGCGCGCGCCCATCAGCCGGGCGTTGGCCGGCACCAGGTGGTCGCGGCCCACCAGCTCGGGCAGGAAGGTCTGCGCGGCCACCTCGGAGAACACCGTCGCCACTCCGCCGAGCAGCGCCACCGCGTACAGCTGCGGCATCGTCAGCGCCCCCAGCAGCCAGGCGACGGGGACCGAGCCGTACAGGACCGCGCGCACCACATCCGTGGTGATCATCACCGCGCGGCGGGGCAGCCGGTCCACCCAGGCACCGGCCGGCAGGCCGATCAGCAGGAACGCGGCCGTGGTGAGGGCGGTGAGCGCACCGACCTCGGCCGCGCCCGCGCCGAGCGCGAGAACCGCGGTCAGCGGCAGCGCGACGAAGCTGATCTGGGTGCCGAAGTCGCTGCCCGCGATGGCGGCGAAGAACGACCGGAACTGCCCCGGCAACCGGTCCGGGACCGCTGGTTTTTCGATCACGCGGCGACGATCGCGGTTGCCGGGCCCGGCGGCCACGAATTTAGACTGGGCCGAATCCACCACCGGGAGGCCGCAACTGCTCAGGATGACGATGTCGGCCGAAGGCCTGGCCCGGATCAGGTTCGCCCGCTCCCCGCTGTGGGAGGTCACGGCCAGCGTTCGCGTCCTGAAGGAACCCGGCAAGCACCCGCTGCACCACGCGTGGCGCGCCCAAGCGCAGGCCCGGCTCGACCGCGGCACCACCGATCTTTCGCTGCTGTTCGACCTGATCCCGACGCCGAGCAGGATCCTGCCCGGGTTCCTCGCCCCGGTCCCGGCCGGACAGCGACCGACGCTGGCCGAGGAGCTGGCGGATCTCTGGTCGGTGCCCGAGCACTCGGTCCGCGCCATGATCGAGAGCGCCGTGCGCACGCCATCCGAGCCGGTCCGCCGGTTGCACGCCGACCCGGCTCGCGAGCTGCCTCGGCTGGCCGAGGTGATCGAGGCCTACTGGGCGCTGGCCGTCGAGCCGTGGTGGCCGGAGATGCAGGACCTGCTGGACCAGGACGTCCGGCACCGCGGCGCGCTGCTGGTGGAGGGCGGTGCCGCGCGGCTGTTCAGCGAGCTCAGCCCGGCGGTCGAGTGGCGCGAGGACGGGTTGCGCGTGCGGCACCGGTACTTCGAGGGCACGCACGTCCTCGACGGTCGCGGGCTCGTGCTGGTGCCGTCGACGTTCATCTGGCCGGTCGTGTTCTCCAAGCTGGAGCCGCTGTGGCCGAGCGCGCTGCGCTACCCCTCCCGCGGCATCGGCGCGCTCTGGGCACCTAAGCGGCCCGCTTCGCTCGACGCGTTGGCCGCGGTCGTCGGCCGGTCCCGGGCTGTGCTGCTGGCCGAGCTGGACGCGCCGAGGTCGACCACCGAGCTCGCTCGCCGCACCCGGATGTCGGCGGGCAACGCCTCGCAGCACCTGACCGCGCTGCGCGCTGCCGGGCTGGTCGCGGTGCAGCGGGAAGGCCGGTACGTCCTCTACAGCCGTACCGCTCTGGGCACCGGACTGCTGGCCGGGGCGGGCTGATCAGGCCTGGTCGTGGGCGGTCCGGGCGGCGAGGATCTGGTTGACGTTGCGCTCGGACCAGTCGGCGATCGCCGCCACCGGGGCGCGCAGCGAATGGCCGAGCTCGGTCAGCTCGTAGACCACCTTCGGCGGGATCTCCGGGTAGGCCGTGCGGGTCACCAGGCCGTCGCGCTCCAGCGCCCGCAGCGTCTGGGTCAGCACCTTCGGGGCCACGCCGCCGATTCCCGCGCGCAGCTGGGTGAAGCGCAGCGGGCCGTCGGCGAGCAGGGTCACCACGAGCACCGTCCACTTGTCGCCGATGCGGTCGAGCACCAGCCGGGTGGGGCAGTTCGGATCGGTCAGCTTCCCCCGGTCGAACGCGCTGTCCTGCTCGGTAACCATGGGATACCTATAGCACGGCGCGGAACGGTCCTCCGAAGGCGAACTCCGCGAAGCGCTCGGCGATGCGGCGGTGCGCCGCGGCGTCGGGGTGCAGCGCGTCCGGCAGCGGCAGCTCGGCGAAGTCGGCCTCGCCGTAGAGCTCGCGCCCGTCGAGGTGGTGCAGGTCCGGGTCGTCGGCCGCCCGCTGCGCGGTGATGCGCGCCAGCTCCTCGCGGATGACGTTGAGCGTCAGCTTCCCGGCGGCGCGCGCCGCCGGATCGCCCGTCGCCCGGAACCGCACCATCCCGTCCGCGAACACCGGCGCCCCGGGGCCCGGGGTGTCCTCGTGGATCGGGCACAGGATCGGCGAGATCACCAGCAGCGGCGTTCCCGGGTGCCCCTCGCGGATCGTGTCGAGGAAGCCGTGCACCGCCGGGCCGAACGCGCGTAGGCGCATCAGGTCGGCGTTGACCACGTTGATGCCGATCTTGACGCTGATCAGGTCCGCCGGGGTGTCGCGCAGCGCGCGGGCGGTGAACGGGTCGAGCAGCGCGCTGCCGCCGAGTCCGAGGTTGATCAGCTCGACCTCACCGGCGGCCGCGGCCAGCGCGGGCCACGTCGTGCTGGAGCTATCCGCGTTCGAGCCGTGGCTGATCGAGCTGCCGTGGTGCAGCCACACCCGGCGGCCGCGGTCCGGGGCGGGTTCCACCGGCGCGTCGGTGCGCAGCTCGACGAGCTCGGTGGTCTCCCGGTACGGCAACCAGATCTCGACGTCCTTGGCCTCGGCGGCCAGCCCGGTGAACCGGACGGTGCCGACCGGGCCGGTTTCGGTGTCCACACCGCCGGTGGCCATGTCGATGGTGACCACGTTGCCACCGGTCGCCCTGGCCCGGCCGGCCGGCCGGCCGTCGACGAGGAGGTCGTAGTCGTTGCCGGGCAGGGTCTGGGCGCCCCGGTAGACCGTTCTGGTGCCCAGCACGTCGAGCTCGATCGCGGTCGCCGCGGTGCGGAAGGCCAGCCGGACCCCGGACGGCTGCGACTCCACCATGGCCAGTTGCCCGTCGGCGCACTGCGCGCGCGCCTTCGCGGGCAGGCGGTGCGGCCGCACTCCGCGTTCCGTCCGCTCCAGTTCCAGCGCACCGCGCACGATGCTGTCGGTGATCGGAGTGGTGATCGGCACGGCCGCGGAATCGTTCATGAGCCCCACCCTGTCAACTCGGCGCCCGAGGCGCACCCGAATTACGCCGCGGTTCGGCGCCGGACCAGCACCGCGAAGACGAGCACGGCGGCCACCGACAAACCGCCCATGACCAGGCCCATCGGCAGAGCCGTGTCGGTGCCTGCGGAGCCGACCAGCGGGGCGGCCAGGGCGCCTGCGGAGAACTGCATCACACCGAGCAGCGCCGAAGCGCTGCCTGCGGTCTCCGGGTGCCCGGACAGCGCCAGCGCCGTGGCGTTCGGCGAGACCATGCCGATGCTGGACACCACCAGGAACAACGCGGGCAGCAGCCCGGCCAGGCCCGCGCCGACGGCCGCCGACAGCGCCACCGCGACTCCTCCGAGCGCGGTGCAGCCCAGGCCGACGGCCAGCAGGCGGCGGGGCGCAGCGCGCTCGACCAGGCGGGCGTTGAGCTGTCCGACGAGGATGATGCCCAGCGAGTTGATCCCGAAGACCACGCTGAACATCTGCGGCGACATGCCGAAGACGTCCTGCAGCACGAACGACGAACCCGAGATGTAGGCGAACATCGCCGCGAAGGCCAGCGCCGACGACAGCGAGCACCCGACGAACGCGCGATCGCCGAGCAGCGCGCGGAAGGTGCGCAGGGTCTCGCCCAGGTTCCCGGCCCGCCGGTTCTGCGCGGGCAACGTCTCGCGCACGCCGAAGGCGGAGGCCACCAGCATCACCGCCCCGATCAGGGCCAGCGCCAGGAACACCCCGCGCCACGACGTCACCTGCAGCAGCTGGCCGCCGATGAGCGGCGCGAGGATCGGCGCCAGCCCGTTGACCAGCATCAGCAGCGAGAAGAACCGGGCCATCTCGACGCCCGAGTACATGTCGCGGACCACGGCCCGCGCGATGACGATCCCGGCGGCCCCGCCCAATCCCTGCACCAGCCGCAAACCGGCCAGCGCGTAGGCCGACGGGGCGAACGCGCACAGCAGCGAGGCCAGCGTGAACACCACCAGGCCGATCAGCAGCGGGCGCCGCCTGCCGAAGGTGTCCGAGAGCGGCCCGGCCACCAGCTGACCCAGCGCGAGCCCGAGCGTGCAGGCGGTCAGCGACAGCTGGACCTGGGACGCCCCGGTGCCGAGTTCGGCGGCGATCTCCGGGAAGGCGGGCAGGTACATGTCGATGGCCAGCGGGCCGAACGCGGACAACCCGCCCAGGATCAGCACGTACTTGGTCCTGTCCGGTGCAGACATCCCCAGCCTCGTTCGTTCGCCGCGCAAATGAGCCGACAGCACGTTAGCCGACCGCGCGCGGAGCCGACGTCGGTGGTTCGTGGTCGTATGCACCGGTGATTCGACGATCCGAGGAGATCCGATGCACGATCTGACCCCCGCCGCCGACCGGCTGGCCGGACTGCTGACCGGCGTCACCGACGCACAGCTCACCGCGCCGACCCCGTGCTCGGAGTACACCGCCGGCGATCTGATCGACCACATCAGCGGGCTGAGCATCGCCTTCACCGCCGCCGCGGTGAAGGACTTCTCGCTCACCGCGCAGGGCCCCTCCGGTGACGCTTCCCGGCTGCCCGCCGACTGGCGGACCCGCGTCCCCGAGCAGCTGAGCGCGCTGGCGAGGGCCTGGGAGGACCCGGCGGCCTGGGGCGGGATGACGCAGGCCGGTGGCCTGGAGCTGCCCGGCCCGGTGGCCGGTCTGATCGCGCTGGACGAACTCGTGGTGCACGGCTGGGACCTCGCGAAGGCGACCGGGCAGCCGTTCGACTGCGACGCGGAATCCCTGGCCGCGTGCCTGGAGTTCGTCGGCCCGGCCGCCGGATCCGAGGAAGGCCCGTTCGACCCACCGGTCGAGGTCTCCCCGGACGCCCCGCCGCTGGACCGGCTCATCGGGCTGACCGGCCGGGACCCGGGCTGGCGGCCCTGACCGCTCTCAGGGCAGGCGCGGGTCGATCACGGCCTTGATCTTGCCCTGGTTGGCCATCGCGGCCAGCGCCTTGGACGCCCCGCCCAGGCCGACCGGTTCGCTGAACAGCTCGTCCCAGGGCATCCGGTCGGCGAAGGTGCGGAAGAACTCCACCGCCCGGTGGTAGTCGGAGATGTCGCCGTTGAGCGAGCCGCGCACGGTCAGCTCCTTGCCCATCACCTCGCCCAGCGGCACCGGGGTGGGCTTGGAGCCGGTCGAGCCCACCACCACGATCGTGCCCTGCTGGGCCGCCATGCCCACCGCTTCGGCGCCAACGGTGTCGGCACCGGCGAAGTCGAACACGTAGTCCGCGCCGCGACCGCCGGTGCGCTCCCGCACCGTCGCGATCCGGCCCACCGGCTTGCGGCTCAGCGGCACCGTCACGTCGGCGCCGAAGCGGGTCGCGGTCGCCAGCCGGTCGTCGGGACCGCCGATGGTGATCACCTGCGCGGCACCGGCGATCCGCGCGGCCGCCGTGGCGAAGATGCCCAGCGCGCCCGCGCCCTGCACCACCACGGTCGAGCCGGGACGGATGCCGCCCGCCCGGTCGAACGCGCGCAGCACGGTCTTGCCCGCGCAGCCCGACATCGCCGCCCAGGTGTCCGGCACCTCGTCGGGCAGCAGGAGCTTGGCCGCGCCGGGGGTGACGTAGCAGAGCTGGGTCAAACCGCCGGTCGCGTAGGGGCTTTGGTCGGCGCGCTGGCGGAATCCGTAGCCGCGGTCGGTGCACGCCACCGGTTCGCGCAGGACGGTGCAGCCGTAGCAGCGGCCGCACACCGATTCCGACCAGCCGATGCGGGCGCCCGGCTCGATCGGCCTGCCCAGCGCGTCCGATGTGGACTCGCCCACCGCGACGACCTCGCCGACCATCTCGTGGCCCAGGATCACCGGCAGCATCCCGGGGAAGGTCATCCGCCCCTGCCACAGGTGCACGTCGGTGCCGCACAGCGTGGCGCAGGTGATCCGCACCAGCGCCGCACCGGGTTCGACCTCGGCGGGCAGGGGGACCTCCTGCAGGGCCAGCGGCTGCACGTGCCCGGTGAGCACGGCCGCCGCGGTCGTCGTCGGAAGCGTCATCGCCAACCCCTTCTCGCGGAACACCACGAACGATCATCAGACTACGAACGGAGACGGAAAAGTCGCGCCTGGCAACAACTCGACAGCTCAGCCGAGCAGCTGGCCGCCGTCGACCTGCAGGCTCGCGCCGGTGATGTGCCGGGCCTGCGGGGAGGCGAGGAACACCACGGCCGGGACCACGTCGGCGACCTCGGCGATCCGGGCCAGCGGGATCCGCTGCTCCCACGCGGCGCGGGCGGCGGCGTCGGCGGTGAGCCCGGCGGTCATCGGCGTGCGCACCGGGCCGGGCGCCACCGCGTTGACCCGGATTCCGCGCGGTGCCAGCTCGATCGCGGCCGACCTGGTCAGCGCCTCGACAGCGGCCTTGCTCGCCTCGTAGTGCCCGAGACCCGGTGTGGGCTGCCGCGCGCCGATCGAGGTGATGTTCACGATCGCGCCGCCCTCGCCGCGTTCGGCCATCCTCGCACCGACCGCCCTGGTCATCAGGAAGGTTCCGCGCAGGTTCACCCGGAAGCACGTGTCGAAGGCGGCGATGTCCAGCTCCACCAGCGGACCGCCGCCCGCGGTGAGCCCGGCGTTGTTGACCAGCACGTCCACCGCGCCGATCCGGTCGTGCACCTGGCTCACCGCCGCCTCCACCGCGGCGGCGTCGGAGATGTCCAACGCCACCCACTCCGCGCCGAGCTCGGCCGCCGCCGCTTCGGCCGCACCGGCCGAGATGTCGGCGACCACCACGCGATCGCCGCCCGCCGCGAAGGATTCCGCGACGCCGCGGCCGATTCCGCTGCCGCCTCCGGTCACCAGCACCACTCGGGACAGCTCGCCCATCGCAGACCACCCTCGATTCGGCGCGACACCTGCCGCGCATCCGGATCACGTTTTATTATACGACCGTAGACTAAAAAGCCGTTGCGATGAAGGGAGAATCGTGGACGAACGGAGCAGATCCACGATCCGGCAGCTCGGCCCGGGCGGAGTGCGGACCTCGGTGTTCGGCCTCGGCTCCTGGAACACCTGGGACCGGATGGACTTCGCCGACGCGGTCGCGCTGATCTCGACCGCGATCGAGCGGGGCGTGACGCTGTTCGACGTCGCGCACTACAACATGGGCCCGCACGCCGAGCAGGCCCGCACCGACATCATCTTCGGCGAAGCCGTCCGCGCGGCGGGCATCGAACGGCACCGCTACCAGCTGTGCGGGAAGCTGTGGCTGTGGGAGTACCCGCGCACCGGTTTCGAGGAGCAGCTGACCACTTCCCTGGACCGGGTCGGCGTGGCGCGCCTGGACACCGCGGTCGTCGGCGACTACCTGGAGAAGCCGGACGTGCGGCAGATCGTGCTGGACGTCAACGAGCAGATCCGCGCGGGCCGGATCGGCAGCTGGGGCGTGAACAACTGGATCGCCAAGGACCTGACGTCCGCAGTGGACTTCGCCGCGCGGGAGGGCCTGGTACCGCCGTGCTTCGCACAGCTGAAGTACAGCATCGTCCGCCGTTCGATGGCCGAGGGCGGCCCGTACGGCGAGCACTTCCGCAACGGCACCCTCGCCCTGCAGGCCTCGGACGTCTTCGAAGGCGGCATCCTGGCCGGCCGCAAGCACCCGCAGCGCAAGATCGGCGCCGACCCGGGCAACATCCGCGAGCAGATCCGCGCTGCGGCCGACGACGTCGCGGCCGCAGCGGCCGAGTTCGGCGCCACCGCGGCGCAGGCCGCGATCGCGTTCTGCCTGGAGCACCCGGCGGTGGCCAACGTGCTGTTCGGCGTGAGCCGCGCGGAGCAGCTGGCGGACAACCTGGCCGCCCTGCGCCTGTGGCAGGTGCACGGGGCCCAGCTCCGCGCGGCAGTGGAACACCTCTGGCTCGACCGGGAGCTCAGCCCCGACGGAACCTGGTGATCAGCGGAGGAACTCCACCGCCGCAGCCCGGAACTCATCACCGGCGAGCGCACCGAGGTGATCCCCGGGAACCCGCAGCACCGCGCCCTGCGGCAGGTGCCCGGCGAGCTCGTCGATGCCCTGCGACATGGGATCGTCCACTCCCCCGACCAGCAGCGCGGGAACCCCGGGCGGGGCGGCCGCGGGGTCGAACGGTTCGCTCGCCAGGCCTTCCACCAGCGACAGCAGCGATTCGGTGTCCCGTCCGGGCGCGCTCGCCATGCCCAGGACCATGCCGGTGAGCTGATCGGCGGGCCGGTCGCCGCCCCGCGCCGCGGCGCGAGCGGCGGCGACGTCCACCGCCGCGAACGGCTCCACCGGGCTCAGCCCGCCGAGCACCAGCCGGCGGACCGGAACCCGGCTCACCGCAACGAGATCCCACGCCAACCTCGCTCCGAGGGAGTAGCCGACCACGTCGACGGAATCCGCACCAGCGGCTCGCAGCGCCTCGTCGAGCTTCTCCAGCACCCGACCGGTGGTGGCCTCGGCAGCGGAGCCGACGCGCGGGCTCTCGCCGTGCCCGGGCAGGTCGACCACCAGCGTTTCGCGTCCGGCGGCGGCCAGCGGCCGGGCCCACCGATCGGCAGGCCAGTCCTGCGCGCCGCTGGAGGCGAAGCCGTGGATCAGCACGACGGCGGGGCCGGTGACCTCGTCCGGAGTGGTGCGGGCGATGGCTAGATCAATCGTCATTCTACGACTGTAGACCAAAAAGCCCCGCACTTCTCCCGAAAAGCCCGCCCGGCGCAGTGCCGGTGCGGGCTTTGCGAACAGGGTGCGGGTCCCGCTCGGGGTTCAGTCGGCGATGTGGCGCAGGAGGCGGTCCACGTAGGCCCGGTACTCCGGGATCAGGGCACCGTCGGGGAACATCAGGCAGGTCACGTTCGCCCCTATGGACACCCCGATGACCTCGCCCGCCACCGCCGTCACCGCCGGGTCGTCCGGCGCTTCGCCCTTGCCGCGGGCCGCGGCGATGCGCTCCGCCAGCTGGGCCCGCCAGGTCCGCAGGTGCTCGCGGTACAGCTCCGCCAGCTCCTCGTTGGCCACCGAGTGCTCCCACAGCGCCAGCAGGATTCGCGCCGAGTCGATCCGGTACTGGTCGAGCGGCAGCGCCGCCTCCACGTAGTGGCGCAGCGCCGCTTCCGCGTCCTCGGGTTCCGGGCGCTGCTCGCCGGAGCGCTCGTTCATCTCGGCCAGCACGCTCTGGAAGGTGGCCGCGATGATGCTGTCCTTGCTCGGGAAGTACCGCTTGAGCGCACCGTTGGCGTACCCCGCCGCCGCGACGATGCTGCGCATGGTCGCGGCCTCGAACCCGCCCTCGATGATGAGCTGCTTGGCGACCTCGACGATCTCCCTGCGTCGCTGGTCGTGATCGATGATCTTCGGCATGGCCCCTACGTTGTGCTCGACTCGCCCGGGCTGCGCAGCCGGAGCCACGCTCGCCTGCGCTCGGCCTGCCGGGCCGGATCGGCGACCGGGGACGCGAGCAGCAGTCGACGCGTGTACGGGTGCGCCGGGCTGCGCGTGATCGTCTCGTTCGCCCCCGACTCGACGATTCGCCCACCGTACATCACCGAAACCCGGTGGCAGACGCGGCGCACCACACCCAGGTCGTGCGAGATGAACAGGTAGGACACGCCGGTCTCGCGCTGGATGTCGATGAACAGGTCGACCACGGCCGCCTGGGTGGTCAGGTCCAGCGCGCTGACCGGCTCGTCGCAGATGATCAGCCGCGGCTTGCGCACCAGCGCCCGGGCGATGGCGATGCGCTGCCGCTGCCCTCCGGAGAACTCGCCGGGGTAGCGGGCGGCGGCGTCCGCGGGCAGCCGCACCTGGTCGAGCATCTCGGCGACCGCGGCGCGAGCGGTCTCCCGGTCGGTTCCGGCCGCCCGCAGCGGCTCGGCCACCGCCTGGCCGACCGTCATCGCCGGGTCCAGCGAGCCGTAGGGGTCCTGGAAGACCACCTGCACGTCGGCGGCCAGCCGGCGCCGGTCGGCTCCGCTCGCGCGCGTGATGTCGCGCCCGTCGATGCGGATCGAACCCGAGGACACCAGGCTCAGGCCCAGGATCGCCTTGCCCAGCGTGGACTTGCCCGAACCGCTCTCGCCGACCAACCCCACGCACTCCCCCGCCCCGATGCTCAGCGACACCCCGTGCAGCGCGCGGAAGGTGCTCCGCCCCCGGCGGTAGTCCACCACCAGATCAGCCACGTCCAGGATCGGTGCCGCCTCTCCGCGATTCACAGTGGTGGTCACGTCGGGCGTCGATCCCGCGTTTTGCGGCTTCTCGTGGCTGGGTTGCAGCACGGTCCTCTGAGATGCTGTTTCGCAGGGCTCGGGACTTTTCATGCGCGCACCGTCCGTCCGAGTCGGTCCTGAGCCGCGTCGAGGTCGGCGCGGGTTTCGGCGTCTTCCTGGGACGCCCGGATGAGTTCGGCGGTGTAGGGGTCGGCGGGTTCGGCGAAGATCCGCCCGACCGGGCCGGTTTCGACGATCGCGCCGTCCTTCATCACCACCACGCGGTCGCAGATGTCGGCGACCACGCCGAAGTTGTGCGTGACGATCACCATCGCCATGCCGTGCTCGGCCTGCAGTTCCCGCAGCAGTTCCAGGACCTCGGCCTGCACCGTCACGTCGAGCGCGGTGGTCGGCTCGTCGGCGACGAGCAGGCCGGGACGCCCCGCGACGGCTCCGGCGATGAGCACGCGCTGCGCCATCCCACCGGAGATCTGGTGCGGGTAGCTGGCCAGCAGCCGGTCGGGTTCGGCGATGCCCACCCGCTGCAGGATCTCGCGGGCGCGCTCCCGCGCCTGTGCCCTGCCGAGGCCGTGCACCGCGCGCAGCGGCTCGACCAGCTGGTATCCGATCGTGTAGCAGGGATCGAGGTTGCTCATCGGCTCTTGCGGCACGTAGCCGATCTCGGTGCCCAGCAGCGCGTGCCGCTTGCCGCGCGGCAGGCCGCCGACCTCCCGGCCGCCGATCCGGATGCTGTCGGCCGTGCTGCGCGCGGCGGCGGGCAGCAGGTCCAGCGCGGCGAACACGGTCTGCGACTTGCCCGAGCCGGATTCCCCGACGATGCCCAGCACTTCACCGGGCGCGACGTCGAGCGAGATCCCGTGCACCACCTGCTTCCCGCTCGTTCCGGACCGGTAGGAGACGCGGAGGTTCTCGATCCGCAGCGCCGCCCGCTCCGGCGGGTGCACCAGCGAACCCGTGGCCGGGTGGTCGGGCCCGGCCGGGTCGTGGCGACCGGGTTCGCCGGTCCGCACGCTCACCAGGTCGGCGAGCGTCGAGCCCATGAACGCCAGTGCCGCGATGGTCACGCCGAGCGCGGCCGATGGCCACAGCAGGATCAACGGGTGGTTGAGCATGGTGCGGAAGCCGTCGTTCATCATCTGGCCCCAGCTGGGCGTCGACGCGGCGCCCACGCCGAGGAACTGGAGTCCGGTCTGCATCCCCATCGCGATGCCCGCGGTGAGCGCGGTCTGGATGATGATCGGCGCTCGCACCGCTCGCAGCACGTGGCTGCGCAGTACCTGGGCGTTGGTCAGGCCCGCGACGCGGGCGGCGTCGATGTAGGGCTCCTTGCGCACGGCCAGCGCTCGGGAGCGCGAGATGCGGAAGTAGCCGGGTGCCATGAACACGCCGATCGTCACCATCAGCACGGTGAAGTTCGAGCCGGTGCCCGCGGCGACGATGAGCAGCACCACCATGCCGGGCACCGACTGCACCGCGTCGCTGATCCACGAGCCGATCCGGTCCACCCGCCCGCCGAGGTAACCGGCCGCGACACCGCCCGGCACGCCGAGCGCGATCCCGGTCAGGCACGCGACAGCAGCGCCGTAGACGGTGGTGCGCGCACCGTGGAGCAGCCGGCTGAAGATGTCGCGCCCGGTGGAGTCGCCGCCCATCAGGTGCCCTGGGCCGGGCGGCGCTTGCGCCAGCGTGAAGTCGACGTAGTTCGGGTCGTGCGGTGCGATCAGCGGCGCCAGCAGACCGGCGAGCACCACCAGCAGGAACACCACCAGGGCCAGGACACCGGCGGGGCGGCGCAGGTAGCGCCGCCAGAGGCCGCGGTCGGCCTGCGCGGTTGCGGTCACTTCTCACGCACCTTCGGGTTGACCCACCCGAGCACGAGGTCGAGCAGGAAGTTGACGACGACCACGAACACGACGGTCACGGCGGTCAGCCCGAGCAGCGTCGGGATGTCGCCGATCTGCGAGGCCGACTGGGTGAGGCTGCCGATGCCCGGCAGGTTGAACACCACCTCGACGACCACGGCGCCGCCGAGCAGCCCGACGAACATCAGCGCCAGCACGGTCAGCGCCGCGGGCGATGCGTTGCGCAGCACGTGCAGCGCCACCCTGCGCTCGGGCAGGCCCCGGGCCCGCAGCGTGCGGACGAAGTCCTGCCCGCCGACCTCCAGCAGGCCGTTGCGCAGCTGCTCGGCGACCAGCACGATCGCGGTCAGCGACAACGACACCGCGGGCAGCGTGATCGAGCGCAGCCAGCCGAGCACCGACTCGTCCGGCGACACGTAGCCCACCGCGGGGAACCAGCGCAGCTGCACGGCGAACCAGAGCACCAGCACCAGGCTCACCCAGAAACCGGGCAGCGCGAACAGGACCACCGAGGCGAGCTTGAGGCACCGGTCCAGCAGCCCGCCCGGCCGCTGCCCGGCCACCGAGCCGATCACCAGCCCCAGCGCGGCGGCCAGGAAGGTGGCCGCGAGGACCACCGACAGCGTCACCGGCACGCGCAGCGCGATCTGCTCGGAGATCGGCTGGAAGCTGCGCCACGAGGTGCCGAAGTCGCCGCGGACGGCGTGCGAGGCCCAGTCCCAGAACTGCACCGGCAGCGGCCGGTCGAGCCCGAGCTGCTGGCGCAGCACCGCTTGTTGGGCCGGAGTGGCGTTGTTGCCGAGGAGCCCGGCCGTCGGGTCGCCGACCGCGAGGTGCGCCAGGAAGAACGAGCCGCAGGTGACCACGACCAGCAGGACGAGCCCGGACAGCAACCGCCGGACGGTGAACTTGAGCATTGCGCACCCCTCTCGGATGAGTGAGCCTCCCGTGAGCGCTTCGGGGTGCCATGACGCCCCGAAGCGCTCACGGGCGCCGGATCCCGCATCGCCGGGACCACGTGCTGTCTTGACAAGCGACGCAAGCCGCTTTCTCCTTCGGTGAGCGGCCTGTCAACTCGCACCGCCGCGCGCACCAGCCGCTGGAAGCATTCCTTCAGCCGCGCTGGATGAAGCGGAGGGTCGGGAACATCATTCCGGTGATCGGGGTGACCTCGATGCCCGGAACGCTGAAGTAGGTGTTGTTCGCCTGGTACCAGACGTCCTGCCAGGCGAGGTCGACGAGCTTGCCGTTCAGCTCGCGCGCCAGCCCGATCTGCTCGTCGCCGGAGGCCGCCTCGGTGCGCGCGACCAGCTCGGCGATCTCGGGGAAGGCCTCGATCGACGGTTCCGGGTTGTACCACTGCTCGGTGGTGAAGCGGCCCGCGACCGAGGCCATCGGGTTGGAGTCCATCGCGATGACGGCGATGAACATCGGGTAGGTCGCGGCGTTCTTCTGGTAGTCGGCCTGCGACATCTCGTCCCAGCTGACCGTGATGCCGAGCTCGCCGAGGGTCTGCTGCACGGCAGGCTGCCAGGCCTGGAAGATCGGCGACATCGGCATCCGCACCGGGAAGCCCCGCGGGTGACCGGCTTCGGCCAGCAGCCGCTTGGCCTCGGCGATGTCGTGCGCGTAGCGGTCGTCGAGCGCCGGGTCGTAGGCCGGGTCGCCGACCGGGAACACCTGGTTGCTCACCGTGCCGCCGCCCTGGCCGACCGCTTTGAGGATGGCCGCTCCGTCGAAGGCGTGGTTGATCGCGCGGCGCACCCGCACGTCGCCGAGCGGCGCGAGGCGCTGGCCGGTGCGGTCGACGAACTGGAGGCCGACCCAGGAGGCGACCTTCGAGGAGACGTTCCAGCCGTTCTGCTGCGCCTGCGGGATTTCCGCCGGATTGGCGAAGGCGACGTTGAGCTGACCGGACAGCATCGCATTGAGGCTGGCGGTCTGGTCGGTGATCGGGAACATCTGGACGCCGGTGAACGGGTAGGTGGCGGCGTCCCAGTGCTGGGGCTTCTTGGCGAACACGTACTGCGCACCGGCGGTCGACTCGGCGGCCCGGTACTCGTAGGGGCCGGAGCCGACCGGGTCGGTGGCCAGGTCGCCGCGGTCGATCGCGGCCGGCGAGGCCATCCAGCTGCGCCCCAGGCCCATGAAGTACAGCAGCGTGTCGTCCTTGCGCGTCAGGTGCAGGGCGATGGTCTGCGGGTCCACCGCGGTGACCGAATCGACGTTGAGGTACGCCTGCCCGGAGCGCGCTCCGGCCCGGAGGTGCTCCAGGTTCTTCACCGCGGCCGCCGCGTCGAACGGCTGCCCGTCGGCGAAGGTGACGCCGGTGCGCAGCTGCATGGTCAGCGTGCGGGAATCCGGCGAGAACGACCAGGAGGTCGCCAGCGCAGGCACCGGCTGGGAGTTCTCGTCGAGCGAGACGAGCGGGTCGTAGACCGCCGACAGGTAGGGGCCGTCGAAGCCGATGTCGGCGTTGGCCGGGTCCCACGACGTCACGTCCTGGAACGTGCCCATCTTGAGCACGTCGGTCGCTCCGCCGGAATTCCCGGCGATGCTGGTGCATCCGGCCGCGGTCAGTGCGAGGACTGCGGCGAGTGCGGTTTTCCAGAGCCTCTTCATGGATCTCTGCCTCCGGCGAGAGGGGCGCTGATGACCGTTCGAAACGGGAGGATCCTCGCCACCGGCTGCGGATTTCCCGGGCGAGCGGGACGCGAGGGAGGGGCTCGTTGCTCGCCGCCGCACCGCGTCGTGGCCGTTGAGTCTACGGATGTCGGCTAAAAATGCAATGGCCTCGCCGGAATCCGCCCGCACGAGGCCATTTCCCGCCGCGGCTCAGCCCGCCGCGGCCACGATCACCCGCGGACTTCCGGGCAGTTCCAGCACTTCTCGCGGCTGCCAACCGGTTTCCCGCAACCAGCCGAAGACCTCGGCCGCCGGGTAGACCACGGTGCCGTCGATGACCAGGTACTCCGCCGCGTGCAGGGCGTCGATGCCGCGCTGCCGCTCGTCGTCGTCGAGCAGGAAGTCCAGCAGCAGCAACGTCGCGCCGTCCTGCGCCGCCGCTCGCGCCCGGCCCAGGATCGCCCGGTTCTGCTCCGCGGAGAACCGGTGGATCACGTGGTTGAGCATGACGATGTCGTGCGCACCGCCCGGATCCGCGGTGTCGGTCGGCGCCGGGTCGATCCGGGCCCGCCCGCTCAGCCCGGCCGACTCCAGCGCACCGGTGATGCCGTCGGTGAAGTCCGGCGCGAAGGCGAAGCGGACCGACAGCTCCGGGTTGGCCCGCATCGCGCCGATCGCGAAGGCCGGTGAGAGCCCGCCGAAGTCCAGCATGTCCCGGTAGGGCGCGAAGTCGAAGCCGCGGGCCAGCATCGCCGCGTGCAGGGCGTTGTAGCGCATGACACCGGCCATGAACGTCGCCCACCGGCCCTCGTCCATCCGCAGGTCGCCGGGCTCGGCGGTGTCCACGGTGGCGTCGAACTGCGACCAGTGGCCGAAGCTGATCTCGTTCAGGAAGGCGAGGAACGGGTGCAGATCCGTCTCACCCTCGCCCGAGAGGAACTCGGCAGCGTCGGGGGCGAGGCGGTAGCGGCCGTCGTGGCGGTCGAGCAGCCCCAGCGCGTTCATCCCGTCGGCCAGGATCCGGGCCGTCTGCTCGCTCAGGCCCGTCCCGGCAGCCAGCTGCTCCATGCTGCGCTCACCCGCGGCGAGTTCGCGGAAGATCCCGGTGCGCGCGGCGGCGAAGAGCTGCTTGGCACCCATGTACCCGATCGCGATGTCGACGATGCGCTCCGGCGTCGGTGCTGCGGACATGTTTCCTCCAGGAATTTGCATGGGGAGAAGATGCGGGTTCGGTGATTCCCGCTCGATTTCTACGACGGTACAAAAGAAATTCCGAGCCTGGAAAGGCCATTGTGGACCGATCAGCCGGTGCCCGCGCGGTCGTGGACGATTCGTCCGTCCACGACGGTCAGGTCGACATCGACATCCGGCAGCTCGGCCGGTGCGACCGCGAGCGGGTCCGCCGCGAGAACGCAAAGATCCGCCGCCATCCCAGGCGCGAGCACTCCCTTCCACGACGCGGCGCCGTCCTGGCGAGCCGGTTCGACCGTGCAGCAGCGCAGGAGCTGCGCCGTGCGCTGCCGGGGATCCTCCGCCGGGCCCAGCCATTCGTCCGCCGCGGCGATCTGCCGCCGCCAGTCGGGCGAGAGCACCGGCGCATCGGAGGTGACGCACATCCGCACGCCGAACTCCAGCGCCTCGCCCAGGCGCCAGGACTCCGCCGCCACCCCGGGCCCGAGCACCGCGTCGACCTGCTCGCCGGTGCACAGGGCGATTCCCGGCTGCACGTCGAGTCCGACGCCGAGGTCGACCATCCGCCGCAGCTGCTCGGACGAGGCCATGTCACCGTGGATGACGTAGTGGCCGAGATCCGCGCCGTGCCCGACCCCGGCCAGTTCGACCGCGTTGAGCACGACCTCGATCGAGCGGTCGCCGGTGGCGTGCACGCCCACCTGCAGCCCGGCCCGGTGCGCGGCGACGATCATCCGGGTCAGGTTGTGCTCGCGATCGGCGTCGTCGACCCCGTCCACCAGCAGGCCGGCCGAGCTCCCGTCGGCGTAACCGCACTTGGTGCAGGCCGAGCGCATCGGCGGGATGCCGTCCGCGAAGATCTTGATCCCGGCGAACCTGAGCCAGCGCGGGTCGGAGCTGGAGCGGTCCGCCGCCAGCCCGGCGAGCACGTCGGACAGCGAGCTGCGGCCGTCCAGCTCGCCGTACAGCGACAGCACCGTGACGCGGGCTTTCAGCAGCCCCTCGGCGGCGAGCTCGCGGTACTGCGCCACGACCGGGCTGCCGAACGCGCCGGTCGGCCCGTCGTCCTCCCCCGGCCCGAGGCCGGGCTCGGTGTAACTCGTGATACCGAGGGAGGCCAGCAGTTCACCGGCGCGCAGGATCGCCGCACGGCGCTGCTCGTTGGTGTGCAGCGGATTTCGCGGTTCACCGCCGCCGGGCCCGAACAGGGTTCGCGGCCAGAGCGCACCGAGCCAGGTGGCGTGCAGGTGCGCGTCGTTGATGCCGGGCAGGACCGCCCGCCCGGCCAGGTCGATGGTCCCGGTGGCCGGACCGGCCAGCGCCAGCACTTCGCGGTCGGTGCCGATCGCGGCGATCCGCCCGCCGCGCAAGGCGATCGCGGTCGCCGCCGGGTTCTGCTCGGTCATGGTGCGAACGACCCCGCCGTGCAGGACGAGGTCGGCGATTCCTCGGGTGCTGTCCCCTGCTGCGCGCACGGGCACTCCCCTTTCTCCGCCGTGGACTCGACATTTGAGTCAACGGCTGTAGACTAACCCAGGTTCGTGCCGTTGCACCCGCTCGATCCGAAGGAGCTGGCGATCCGTGCACACCTCCGTTCCGCACCGCCGCATCGGTAGCACCGACCTCGAAGCCTCCGCGCTCTCCCTGGGTTCCTGGCACACCTACGACCGGGTGGACTTCGCCGATGCGGTGGCGATGGTCCGCCACGCCCTCGACCGCGGCGTCAACCTCTTCGACGTCGGCGTCTACGGCCTGCCCGGCGCTCCGCCGACCTTCACCGACGTGATCTGGGGCGCGATCATGCGCGCGATCGGCCCGCCCCGCGAGGACTTCCTGCTCTCCGCCAAGCTGTGGATCGAGGGCTTCGGGCCGCGCGGTTTCCGCCCGCAGCTGGAGAACACGCTGCTGCGCACCGGCCTCGACCACGCGGACCTGGTGATCCTCGGCGATCTGCGGTGCGACGACGTGCCGCTGGACGACCTGGTCGGCGACCTCGCCGAACTCGCCCGGGACGGGCTGATTCGCGCCTGGGGCGTGAACAACTGGTCCGCGCCGAACATCCGCGCCCTGCGCGACATCGCCGACCGGGACGAGGTCGCCGGGCCGCAGCTGGCGCAGCTGAAGTACAGCGTCGCGCGACGGTCCATTCCGGACGGTGCGCCCTTCGCCGAGCTGTTCCGCGCCGGTTTCCAGATGGAGGCCTCCGACGTGCTCGAAGGCGGGATCCTCGCGGGCAACACCACTCCCGGACGCGCCATCGGCCGCGATCCGGGCGGCGTCCGGGAGTCGATCCTGGCCGCAGTGCCGGTGCTCGCCGACCTCGCCGAGAAGCTCGGCACCACCCCGGCGCAGCTGTGCATCGCGTTCACCCTCACCCACCCGGCCAACGTCTCCACCCTGGTCGGCGCGAGCCGGCTGGAGCAGGTCGAGCAGAACATCGGCGCCTTCGACCTGCTGGCGCGCGTCGGCTCCGACGAGCTGCGCGCGCTGGTCGAGCCGTTCTGGGCCGACCGCGACGCCGTCTCCCCGGAAGGTCCCTGACAGGAGCCCGAAATGCCCCACATCCCAGTACCTTTCGATCCGGAGATCGCAGCGGTCTTGGGCCCTCCGGACGGCACGACGCCGGACTGCACCGCCGAGGCGCTCCCCGAGCTGCGGCGCGCGATGGCCTCGACGTTCCCCACCGCCGCCGAAGTCATCGGCGATCGCCCGGTCGAGGTGGCCGAGCACACCGCTGACGGACACATCGCGATCACCGTGCTCAGCCCGCGCGGGCTCGACCACCCGGTTCCCGCGCTGTACAACATCCACGGCGGCGGCATGATGCTCGGCACCCGCGACATGGACAACCAGCGCCTCGTCGACCTGGTGCTGGAGCTCGGCGTCGTCGCCGTCAACGTCGAGTACCGCCTCGCACCCGAGCACCCGCACCCCGCACCCGTGGAGGACTGCTACGCGGGCCTGGTGTGGACCGCGGCGCACGCGGCGGAGCTGCACATCGACCCGGCGCGCATCGTCGTGATGGGCGGCAGCGCCGGCGGTGGGCTGTCCGCGGGCGTGGCGCTGCTGGCCCGCGATCGCGGCGGTCCGGCGCTGGCCGGGCAGCTGCTGCTGTGCCCGATGATCGACGACACCAACACCACGGTGGCCAGCCACCAGTACCGGGGACTCGGCCCGTGGCCGCAGGAGACCAACATCGCGGGCTGGTCGGCGCTGGTCGGCGACGCCACCGAGGTCTCCCCCTACGCAGCGCCGAGCCGCGCCGAGGACCTGTCGAACCTGCCGCACGCCTTCATCGAGGTCGGCAGCGCCGAGGGCTTCCGCGACGAGGACGTCGAGTACGCCCGGCGGATCTGGGCCACCGGCGGCCGCGCCGAGCTGCACGTGTGGAGCGGCGGTTGCCACGGCTTCGACATCTACGCCCCGGCTGCCGAGATCACCCGGGCCGCGCTGGCCGCGCGGCTGTCCTGGCTGCGGCGGGTGCTGGCGTCATGACCCCGGTGCCCTACGACCCCGAGCTGGAACCCGGCTTGGCCGCCTTCCTCGAACTCGTCGAGCAGGTTCCGCTGCGCGCGGAGACCATCCTGGCCAACCGCGCGCGATTCGACTCCATCGTCCCGCCGGTCGAAGCCGCGATCGGCGACCGGCCGGTGGACTTCGAGCACGTCACCGCACCCGGTGTCGAGCTGACCGTCCTGCGACCGCGCGGCGGCACCACCGGAGCGCCGGGCATCTGCAGCATCCACGGCGGCGGGATGGTGCTGGGCAACCGCGCGTTCGGAGCGGCCGGACTGGTCGAGGACGTGTTGCGGTTCAACGCCGTCGCGGTCACCGTCGAGTACCGGCTCGCCCCGGAGCACCCGGCGCCCGCCGCTGCCGAGGACTGCTACGCGGGCCTGTGCTGGTTCGCCGAGCACGCCGGTGAGCTCGGCGTGGACCCGGCGCGCATCCTGGTCGGCGGTTCGAGCGCGGGCGGCGGGCTGAGCGCGGCCGTCGCGCTGATGGCGCGCGACCGGGGCGGCCCCGCGCTCGTCGGGCAGCTGCTGGACTGCCCGATGCTCGACGACCGCAACGAAACTGTCTCCAGCAGGCAGTACGACGGCATCGGCGCCTGGGACCGCAACAACAACGACACCGCGTGGAACGCGATCCTCGGCTCGCGGCGCGGCACCGACGCGGTCTCGCCGTACGCGGCACCGGCGCGCGCGGGCGACCTGTCCGGGCTGCCACCGGCGTTCATCTCGGTCGGTGCCGCCGAGGTCTTCCGCGACGAGGCCATCGATTACGCGACGCGGATCTGGGCCACCGGCGGCCGCGCGGAACTGCACGTGTGGTCCGGCGGCTACCACGGCTTCGCCGGTTCCTCCCCGCACGCCGAGGTGTCGCGGGCCGCGATGGCGGCTCGGGATTCCTGGCTGCGCCGGCTGTTCGGCTGAACGAAGCCGACCGCGTGCTTTCCCGAGGGGGAATGCGGGAAGCACGCGGTCGACGTCCCCATCCTACCTGTCGTTCGGACGCACCCGGTTGCGCCGCTCGGCCCCCGTCATTCGGTTGGTGCGCTTGAGGATTCCGCTCGCCGGAAGACCCGGCGACCGGCGAACCAGGTCTCCTGCGCGGTGGTGCCGGCGAGCTCGTGCACCGGGTGGTCGAACGGGTTGCGGTCGAGCACGACGAAGTCCGCCGACTTGCCCGGCATCAGCGATCCGGTCACCTCGCCCAGGCCCATCGCCCGGGCGCCGTTGATGGTGAACACCTCGATCGCCTCGGCCGGTGTCAGCGCCTGCTCGGGCCACAGCGAGCCGGCGTGGACCCCGCTGGGATCCTGCCTGGTCACCAGCCCCTGGATGCCCTCCCACGCGTTGGGCGAGGTGCTCACCGGCCAGTCCGATCCGCCCGCGACCAGCGCGCCGGAGTCCAGCAGCGCCCGGTTGGGCTGCATCCGCCCGGCCAGCTCCGCCGGGCGCACCTCGGCGATGGCCGCCGGGATCACGCCGGGGAACCACAGGAACGGCGAGATGTCGGCGATGACGTCGAGCTCGGCGAAGCGCGGCAGGTCCTGCGGGTGCACGAACTGGCCGTGCGCGATCTGGAACCGGCTCGACCGGTTTCCCCCCGCGCGGATCTGCGCCACGGCGTCCAGCGTCGCGCGCACCGAAGCGTCCCCGGTGCAGTGGATCTTCGCCGACAGCCCCGCACCGGCCACCGACCGCAGCCAGCCGAGGAGCTCCTCCGGCGGCATGCTCAGCTCGCCGTGGTGGTGCGCGCCGTGCGCGTGGTCGGGCAGGTAGGGGTCGAGGAACGCCGCGGTGCGCGTCGGCGGCACCCCGTCGAGGAAGATCTTGACGAAGTCCGGCCGGTGGTGCGCGCTGCGGTAGCGCTCGCCCTCGGCCAGCAGGTCCGCACCGATCGGGGCGAACCCGAAGATCGGATCGTTGATGAGCATCGAGCTGACCACCCAGGCGCTGAGCCCGCCGTCGTCGTCCAGCTCCTGCAACGCCCGCATGACGTCCCGCGACGCACCGGCGTCCTGGAACGCGGTGATGCCGTAGGAGTTCAGCACCTCCACGGCCCGCCGCGAGGCGCGGCGGTGCTGCTCGGCGGTCGGCGCGGCGGCGTCGCGGACCGCCCGTGCGGCGGCGATTCCCGCTCGTTCCAGCAACAACCCGGTCGGCCGCCCGGTGTCCTGGTCGCGCACGATCGCACCGCCTGCCGGGTCCGCGCTGTCCGCACCGATCCCGGCCAGCCGCAGGGCGCGCGAGTTCGCCCACCGGTTGTGGTGGCTGTCGTCCGACAGCAGCACCGGCCTGCCGCCCGACGCCTCGTCGAGCGCTCGCAACGCCGCCTCGCGGGAGAGCTCGCCGACCAGGTGCGAGCCCCACGACCCGCCGATCACCCACTCGTCCGGGCCCACCGAACGCGCCTGCTCGGCGACGACCGCGAGCACCTGCGCCAGGTCCGCCGCGGGATCCACCGAGAGCTCGAAGAGCTCGGCCATCCCGGCCAGCACGTGGTGGTTGTGCACGTCGACCAGCCCGGGCATGACGAACGCGCCGCCGAGGTCGACCACCGCAGTGCCGTCCCCGCCGTGGCGGGCGACCTCGTCGCGGTCGCCGACCGCCAGCAGCTCGCCGCCGGCGATCGCCAGGTCCGTCGCCCACGGCCGCCCGGCGTCCACTGTGTACACCGTGGCGCCGGTCAGGATCAGGTCTGCGGTGTTCATGGCGGGGTCTCCTCAGCGGGCGGGGTCGTACTCGGCCGGGTGCGCGGTGGTGCTCAGGAGGCGACCGCGCGCGCCGAAGGTGAAGTGGGTGGTCGCCGAGCCGGACTCGTCGAGGCCGAAGAGCGCGCCGTGCGAGCGGATGTCGCGCGCGTTCCGGTGGTCGGCCACGGTGACCGCCGCGCACGGGATCACCTTCTCCCGCCAGGCGAACACGTGGATGCCCGGGCGCAGCTGGTAGGTGGTGTGCTCGTCGGTGTCGGCGAGACCGCGCTCCGGCCCGGCCAGGCAGTGCCAGGTGTACCAGTGCGGGCTGAGGTAGACGTGCTCGTAAGCGTGCTGCTCGCTGTACACCCACATCACCCGGCGCCCCAGCAGGCTCGTGGTGGGCGCCGGTGCGGTGCCGGTGACCTCCACGCCGTCGATGACCCCGGGCATGAATCCCTGGGTCACCCGCGGGGCGGTGTCGCCGATCTGGCTCACCACGCTCAGCGCGTGACCGCTGCGCAGGTCCAGCAGCAGCGACACCGCGTCGTTCGGGCGAGTGCTCGTGTGGAACTGCACGTAGTACAGCTGCTCGTCGACCTCGAAGGCCTCGTAGCGATCCGCGCCGCGCTCGTCGCCGTGCGGGTCGCCTTCGGCCGCGACGTAGTCCCAGCGCACCTCGTCGCGGGTGAACTGGTGCTCGACGCGCGATCCGTTGGCGTTGACCAGGGTGATCGTACGGTCGGCCAGCGCGGTGGAGACCGGGCCCTTGTTGGCGTCGAAGCCGTCGGCGAGCTCGTTGAGCGGCGGCCAGGTGGAGGTGTCGGAAAGCGTGGTCATCGATTCGTCCTCGGTGATCTCCGGGGGCGGGACGGGCACGACGATCCCGCCGCGGGCGCGGCGGTGTCTTGTCCCGGGCTGCACCGTCCTTGTCGGTGCGTGCACGCGTCCCGGCCGGACGGCTGTCGCGGCGCCGGGTCCGGGCGATGCTGCAGGCCGCGACTCCCGCTCGCGAACGTCCTCCGTGGACGCAAGCCCCGACGAGGAATGGGGTCCGCCATGGTCGCCACCGGGCTCACCACCTCCGATCGCGCGGCGGGCACCTTCATCGGTGTCTACAGCGCGGTCCTCTACACCGTGCTGCTGACCGCACCGGTGATCGGCGGCGCGCTGACCGCGCAGTTCGGCCTGACGCCGGGCGAGCTCGGCGGCCTGTTCTCGCTCGAACTCGGCGCCTTCAGCCTCGCCACCCTGCCCGCCTACCTGTGGCTGGGCCGGATCGATCCGCGCGCCGCGACCTACGCCTGCACCGCGGTGTTCATCGCGGGCAACGTCGTCTCCGGCCTGCTGGAGAGCTTCCCGCTGCTGGTCGCGGTCCGGGTGATCACCTCGCTGGCCGCGGGTTCGATCACGATCGTGCTGCTCACCCTCAGCGCCCGCACCGCCAACCCGGGCCGCGCCTTCGGCATCTTCGTGGTGAGCCAGCTGGCGATGGGCGCGCTGATCCTGGCCGTGTTCCCGGCCCTCTTCGCCGGTGCCCCCGTCTCAGCGGTGTACTGGACGATGGCCGCGCTCGGCGCGCTGTGCCTGCCGGTGGTGCGCCTGCTGCGCGGCGGCCTGAACGCGCCGGAAGCCACCGCGCACCGCACGCCGAGCGCCAGGTTCGCGCTGGGGCTGGCGGGCATCTTCCTGTTCTACATCGCGCTGAGCGGGGTGTGGACGTTCATGGCCGGGATCTCCTCGGCGGCGGGCACCGATCTCGCCGACACCAGCGTGGTGCTGTCGGTGGCGACGGTGGCCGGCATCGGCTCCGCGCTGATCGCCACGCTCATCGGCGACAGCCCGCACCGCCGCACCTACCTGCTCTCCGGTTACGCGGCGCTGACCGCGAGCATCGCGCTGCTCTTCGGCGCTCCCGGCCTGCTCCGGTTCGCGGTGGCCGCCGTGGTCTTCAAGTTCGCCTGGACGTTCCTGCTGCCGAACCTGCTGACCGCGCTCGCGGACCTCAGCAGCGGGAACCAGGTCATGAACAGCGCGAACCTGATGATCGGCGGCGGCTTCGCGATCGGCCCGTACCTGGCGGGAGTGCTGGTCGACGCGACCGGCGGCCACACCGCGATGCTCGCGGTCTCCCTGACCGCGGTCCTGCTCGCCACGACCTGCGCCGCGATCACCTCCAAACCGGCACCCCACCCCTGACCCGGGTCCCCACGCAATTTCAATGGAAATCAAACAGTGAATTTCAATTGAAATTGCACAAAATCGGACGCACCACCGGTGTGTCGGGCACCGGACGCACCGGAGTTCCGCGATTTCCATTGAAATCGGACGTCTGATTTCCATTGAAATCGCGGAACCTCATGGCCGGTCTCAGCGCAGGTCGGTGGGTGGGTGGCCGTACTCGGCGCGGAAGACCCTGGTGAAGTGGGCGTGGCTGGCGAAGCCCCAGCGGTGCGCGATGTCGGCGATCGTGCGGTGGCGGGTTGCCGGGTCGGCCAGCTCGCGCCGCGCTCGCGCCAGGCGCCGCCGCAGGACGTACCGGCCCGGGGTGTCGCCTTCGGCGGCGAACAGCCTGCCCAGGTGCCGCGCGGACATGCCGACCACGGCGGCGACCCTGGCCGGGGACAGCTCGTGGTCGCCGAGGTGGCGGTCGATGTAGTCCTTGGCCGCGAACAGCGGCGGAGCACCACCGGTCAGCAACGCCCGCAGCAGGTCCAGCGCCGTTTCGTCCGCGCCGTCGGCCACCGCCTCCGGGCGGGCCGCCACCGACTCCAGCAGGGTGCGCAGCGCCCGCAGCGCCGATCAGTCCGCGTCGAACTTGGCCGGGCTGGGCACTTCCGCGAACAGCTCGCGCGGAATGTCCACCAGCAGCTGGCGCATCGGCGCGGCGAAGCCGAACAGGTAGGACCGGCGCGTGTCGTACACGACCAGCTCGCCCGCGCCGAGGGTCAGGCAGCCCCGGCCGTGGTAGAACACTGCCTCGCCGGAGAGCACCAGGCTCGCGAACACCGAATCCTTCGGCAGCGCACGGCATGCCGCCGAGGTCCGCTCGATGACGTGCTCGTTGCCGGCGATGTCGGCCATCCGCAGCGCGCCGAACCGCACGTTGGTCTGGGTGGCCAGCAATCCCTGCTCGGCGTAGGGAGAGCACTTCAAGCCCACCAGCGCGCGGCGGTTGTACTCCTCCCACGCGGCCACCCGGTCGGCCGGGTCGAGGCGCGCCGTGGACACTCGCGAGATCAGCGAAACAGGCTGAGTCATCACGGCCTCCCGCCGGCGCGCCTCGTTGCGGGGGCAGGGTAACCCCGCGCCGCGCCCCGCCTCAAGCGGCCAGGTAGCCGCCGTCCACCGGCACCACGGCCCCGGTGACGTAGCGGGCGGCCGGCGAGCAGAGGAACTCGATCACCGAGGCGACCTCGTCGGGTTCGCCGAGCCGGCCCATCGGGATCCGCTCCAGCACCGCGGCGGAAGCCACCGGATCGTCGAGCACGCCGCGCGCCAGCGGGGTGACCACGAAACCCGGTGCCACGCAGTTGACCCGCACGCCCAGCGGCGCGTACTCGGCAGCCAGCGAGCGGGTGAGCTGGCTGACGCCGCCCTTGCTCGCGCTGTAGGCCGGCCGGTCGGCGCTGCCGGTGAAGGCGAACATCGACGACACCGTGACGACCGAACCGCCCGTGGCGGCCAGCCGGTCGCGGGCGGCGGAGCACGCGGTGAGCACCGAGGTGAGGTTCACCGCGAGCACCCGCTCCCACACCTCCGGCTCGTACTCCCGCCGGTCGCCGCTGATGCCTGCGCAGGCCACCAGGTGCTCCACCACGTCGACCTCGCCGATCAGCCCGGCCAGCGCCGACCGGTCGGTGACGTCCTGCTCGGCGATCGCGATCCGCTCGTGCGCGGGCAACTGGCCCGGCTCGGCGGGCGGCAGCCCGATCGCCAGCACCTCCGACCCGCGCTCGGCGAACCGCAGCGCGGTGGCGGCTCCGATGCCCGAGGTTCCACCGGTGATCACCACGGTCACGGCCGCACCACCACCTTCACCTCACCGGCACCCGCGCGCAGGCCGCGCTCCACCACCTCGTCGAGCGCCACCGTCGAGGTGACGATCCGGGAGAAGTCCACGCCCTGCGAAGCGAGCCGGATCAGTTCCGGGAAGGTGTCCCGGTAGCCGACGGTCGCGATGATGGACTGCTCGCGGTTGACGAGCGCGAAGGCGTCGAAGTCCAGGCGCCCGCCGAGCCCGACGAGCACCACGCGCCCGCCCGCCCGCGTCACCGCGATCGATTTGTCCAACGTGGACTGGACGCCGACCACCTCGAAGGCCACGTCCACCTCGGGTACGTCGTCGCCGACGCTGGTGGCTCCCAGCTCCACCGCCAGCTCGCGCCGCGCGGCGTCCGGGTCGACACCGTGGATCCGCTGCACGCCCAGTTGCCGCGCGAGCAGCGTGATCAGCAACCCGATCGGCCCGAGCCCGACCACCGCGATCGATTCGCCGGGACGCGCTCCCGACCGCCGCAGCGCGTGCAGCGCCACCGAGGCGGGCTCGAAAACCGCTGCCTGCTCGAAGGAAACGTCCTCGGGCAGCACGTGCGCCATGTACGCCGGGACGGTGGCGTACTCGGCCAGACCGCCGTGCCCCATCAACCCGGCGAACCCGAAGTGCGCGCAGATGTTGTACTCCCCCGCCCGGCAGCGATCGCAGCGCCCGCACCGGTAGTGCGGTTCGATCGCCAACCGGTCGCCTTCGGCCAGACCGCGCACTTCGGCGCCGACCGCGGTGACCGTGCCGCAGAACTCGTGCCCGAGAACCAGTGGCGCCACCACCCCGGATTCCGGGTGCGGCCGATCCACCGGAATCGCGTGCGGCCCGTCGACGAACTCGTGCTTGTCGCTACCGCAGATCCCGCAGTATGCGACCCGAACCTGCACCTCCCCCGGCCCGGGAGCCCGCACCGGCACTTCGCCGACCCGCACGTCCCCGGCGCCGTGGTACACCGCAGCCTTCATGCCTCCACCTCCGCTCGCCGCTGCAGGACCAGCGGCGCGGTTTCCCGCAGTCCGAACGACAACAGCACCACCACGACCGCGCCGCCCGCTGCGATGAACATGGCCGTCTGCAGGCCCCACTCGTCGGAGGCCCAACCCGCCAGCATCGGCGCCAGGAAACCGCCGCAGAGCTCGCCCACGCCCATCACCAGGCCCAGCGCGGTGGCCAGCGCCCGGCTCGGCACGGTCTCGGCCGGGATCGTCGCCATGAACAGCGTGAAGCAGCCCAGCCCGGTGTAGGTGAGCACGACGATCACCCCGAGCAGCAGCGGTTGCGCCACCAGCACCACGGCCAGCGGGCACAGCGCGGCGACCGCGGTGAACGCGATCATCGTGCGCCGCCTGCCGATGCGGTCCGAGATCGCCGGCGTGGCGAAACCCCACAGCACCCAGGCGACGCCGAAGCAGGCCATCACCGCGCTCATCGTGCCCGGCGAATACCCCTTCACCGAGGCCAGGTAGGTCGGGGCGAAGGTGATGATCACGACGAACCAGGTGAGGTAGCAGGCCGCGATCGCCATGCACAGCGCGATGTTGCGCTGCCTCAGCAGCTGGCCGACCGGCACCTTCGCGCCGGTTTCCACGGCCGCAGCCACCCGGCCGCCGGGCGGCACCTCGCGCACCGAGCGCGCCACCCACACCGCCAGCAGCAGCCCCGGCACGATCGTCAGCAGGAACGCCGCCCGCCAGCCGACGTGCTCGGCGGCCCACACCACGACTACCGGCGAGACGATCCCGCCGAGCAGCCCGGCCGAGGATCCCTGCACCAGCCCCATGTTCAGGCCGCGGCGGTGCTGCTGGGAGGCCTCGATCATCAACGACTGCGCCATCGGCAGCACCGCGCCCTCGGCCAGCCCCATCAGCGCCCTGGCGATCAGCAACCCGGTGAAGCCGGTCATCAGACCGGACGCCGCCGAGCACACCGAGAAACCCAGGATCGCCGCGATCAGCAGCGGTTTCCGCTTCCCGATCCGGTCGGAGACGGTGCCCACGACCATCCCGGACAGCGCCCAGGTCAGCGCCAGCACCCCGGACAGCGCGCCGAGCTGGGTGTTCGACAGCGGGAAGTCCTCGCGGATCATCGGCGCGAGGAACGACAGCGCCTGCCGGTCGAAGAACACGAAACCGAACGACAGGAACAGGATCAGCAGCAGACGGTTCTCGTAGCGGACCGGGTTCACGGCAGCACCCGGCTCAGCGGAACAGCGAGTTGACGTAGTCCGCGCCGATGCCGACGGCGTCGTAGTGCTTCCGGCACAGCTCGATGTAGTCGTGCACGTCGAAGAAACCGGTGGTCTCGCCGTTCTCGTCCAGCCAGATCAGCGGGCCCTTGACGATGAACATGGCCTTCATCGGCTCCTCGCTCTCGTAGGCCACCAGGGTGTGCCCCTCCCCCGGCGCCTCGTAGACGAAGTCTCCGGCCGATGCCGTCCACGGCCGTTCGAGGTAGCCCCACTTGCCGGAGATGGTGTAGGCGAACACCTCGTGCGGGTGGTAGTGCCGGTTGACCAACCCGGCCTTCTTGGCCCGCAGGATGTCCGACCAGGAGTTGTCCTTGACGTTGATCCACAGCGGCCGGGAGCCGACGGTGTCGGAGAACGGCGCGTAGTAGCGGTCGTCGTCGGTGGCCACCTGCGACAGGTAGACCTCCGGCTGCGCGTCCGGTCTGAAGGAGTTCTCGATCGGCTTGAGGTCCTTCCAGAACTCCGTGGTGGGCTGCTCGGGCATCGTCGGCCGCCTTTCCGCTCGCTTTCAGGTGCTGGCATCCAATCCCGCCGGAGGCCCCCGGGTCTTTCCGCTGGCGGACCAGTCCTTGTCCGTCCCGGACACGCTTCCGCCGCCGTTGTAACAGGTGCTACATTTTGATTCGTGACAGACCTTCGCTGGCTGGTCCTCGTGATCAAGGTGCCCGCCGAGCCCTCCCGGCACCGGGTCGCGGTGTGGCGGGAGCTCCGCAAGATCGGTGCGCTCTCCCTCGGGCAAGGTGTGTGGAGCGTGCCCGACGTCCCGGTGTTCGCCGACGGGATCGCCCGCGCCATCGAGCTGACCGAGCAGGCCGGTGGCCAGGCCCTGGCGCTGGACGCCGCCGGGCGCGGCGAATCCGACGCGGTCGCGCTGAAAGCCCAGTTCACCGCGGCGCGTTCTGCCGACTGGACGGAGTTCCTCGCCGACTGCGGCAAGTTCGAGGCGGAACTGGCCAAGGAGATCCGCAACGCCAAGTTCACCCTGGCCGAACTGGAGGAAGAGGAGCAGTCGCTGGAACGGCTGCGCCGCTGGCACCGCGACCTGACCGCCCGCGACGTCTTCGGCGCTCCGGAGGCCCGCGAAGCCGCTGAACGGCTCAAGCAGTGCGCAGCGGCGTGCGAGGACTACGCAGAACGCGTCTTCAACGCGCTGCACAACGGGAGCGAGTGATGCGCTCGAAGCGTCAGATGTGGCCGCTGTACGCCGCGGGTTTCACCACCGCGTTCGGCGCTCACGGCATCGCGGCGAACCTCGGCGGTTTCTCCGATGACGCGGTCACCTCGCTGCTGGTGCTCGGCGCGCTGCTCGCCCTCTACGACGGTGCCGAAGTCCTGCTCAAACCGCTGTTCGGCACCCTCGCCGACCGCATCGGCGCCCGCCCGGTGCTGCTGGGCGGCCTGCTCGGCTTCGCCGCGGCCTCGGCCACCTACGTCATCGCCGACAGCCCCGCCTGGCTGTGGGTGGCGCGTCTGGGCCAGGGCGCCGCGGCGTCGGCCTTCTCGCCGTCCGCTTCGGCGCTCGTCGCCCGGCTCAACCCGTCGGCCAAGCACGGCCGCGCCTTCGGGTCCTACGGCTTCTACAAGTCCATCGGCTACACCCTGGGTCCGCTGCTGGGCGGTGTGCTGGTCTGGGTCGGCGGGTTGCGGCTGCTGTTCGCGGTGATGGCGCTGCTCGGCCTCGCCGTCGCGGTGTGGGCCGCCATCGACGTCCCGTCGGCCCCGCCGCTGCCCAAGGCCCGCCAGACGGTGCTCGACCTCGTCCGGCGCCTCACCGACCTGGCGTTCCTCGCCCCGACGGCGGCGCTGGCCGCGGCGACCGCCGCGCTGTCGGTGGGAGTGGGCTTCCTGCCGGTGACCGGCCGACTGGACGGGCTGGGCCCGGTCGCCACCGGAGCCGCGGTGTCGGTGCTGGCCGCCTGCGCCGCCGTCGTGCAGCCGACGGCCGGGCGGGCACTGGACGCCGGCCGTCTCACGCCGTCCCGCGGCATCGCCGCAGGCCTGCTGCTCACGGCGGTGGGCCTGGCCTGCGCGGTGCTGCCCGGCCTGCTCGGCATCCTGCTCGCCGCCGCGCTCATCGGAGCCGGGACCGGCCTGATCACGCCGCTCGGCTTCGCCGCGCTGGCCGCCGCCACCCCGCAGGAGCGGATGGGCCAGACGATGGGCGCGGCCGAACTCGGCCGGGAGCTCGGCGACGCGGGCGGCCCGCTGCTGGTCGCGGCGATCGCCACGGGCGCAGGGCTGGCCACCGGCTACACCGCGCTCGCCGTCCTGATCGCGCTGGGCCCCGCAGTCGCCTTCGCAGTGCGCGCCGCGCGACTACGTCAGCGGGCGTAGCCGAGGTTCAGCTCCGCAACGGATGAGCGGATCCCTCCCGTCGGCCACGCTTCAACGAGCCGCGCCGACAGGAGGGATCCCCATGACGACAACGCGCCCGAGCCGCCGGCTCAGCGGTCGTGGCCGCAAGGTGTTCCTGGCCGTGCACCTGCTGGCCGCGGCCGCCTGGTTCGGCATCGACCTCGCCGTCGGAGTCCTGGTCATCACGGCCGTGGTCACCGACTCCCCGCAGACCGCGGGCACAGCGCTGCAGGCCGTCGGGTTCTTCGCCGTGTGGCCGATGTTCACCACCAGCGTCCTGTGCCTGGCCTCGGGAGCGGTGCTCGGCCTCGGCGGCAAGTACGGGCTGGTGCGCTACTGGTGGGTGGCGGTCAAACTCGCCATCAACGTGGTCTTCGCCGTGCTGATCCTGGCCGGGCTTCGCCCGGGCATCAACGAGGCGGCCGAGGCCGGCGCCCGGATGGCCGCGGGCGACCCGACCGCCGCGATCCCGCCGACGCTGTTCTTCCCGATCGTGCTCGGGCCGAGCCTGCTGCTCACCGCCTACCTGCTGTCGGTGTTCAAGCCCTGGGGCCGTCTCCAGCAGTGGGCGCCCGCTGCCCGCGAGCTCGCGACGAGTCGGCGCTGAAGAACGACGGAACGCCCCGGGCGAGGTGCCCGGGGCGTTCCATCGTCGGATCAGTCGCGGACGGCCAGCGCCAGTTCGCCGTTGGCGTCCTTCTCGGCGTCGAGCGTCTTGTCCCCGAGCAGGGCGGCGACCTGCGGTTCGAGGAAAACCCGGACCCCGGAGGCCTCGATCACCTCATCGCCCTCCTGGGGCTGATCGGCGATCGAAGCCTGCAGTCCGTCCCCGGCCGGTGCGATGCGCAGCCCGGAGCCTTCTTGAGAGTCACCACCGACGAGGACGAGCTTGATGACCTCGGCGGCGCTCTCACTGATGGTGAGCATGGTGCTCAACTCCTTCTCGGAGCCGGTCAGGTGAAGGGGCCACCGTGTCATCCAATCGGCCCAACACGCAAACCAACCACCCGGGCGTGTCCCCGCCCGAAGCCCCATCCACCCAGGGCAACGTCGACTTCCCGAGAAATCGACGCTCACCCGGGTGACGGTCGACTCCTCGGAAACCGACCGCCACCCGGGTGGGCTCAGGACTGGTAGGCGTCCAGGGGCGGGCAGGAGCAGACCAGGTTCCGGTCGCCGCGGGCACCGTCGATGCGCCGCACCGCCGGCCACACCTTCGCCTCGCCCACGCCCAGCGGGTAGGCCGCCTCCTCGCGGGAGTAGGCGTGGTCCCAGTCCTTGGCCAGGCAGGCCGCCGTGTGCGGGGCTCCGACCAGCGGGTTGTCGTCGGCGGGCCACTGCCCGGCGACGACCTTGTCGATCTCCGCGCGGATCGCGATCATGGCCTCGCAGAAGCGGTCCAGCTCGACCAGGTTCTCGCTCTCGGTCGGCTCCACCATCAGCGTCCCGGCCACCGGGAACGACATGGTCGGCGCGTGGATGCCGTAGTCGGCCAGCCGCTTGGCCACGTCGTCGACGGTGATGCCGCTGGTCTTGCTGATCTGGCGCAGGTCGAGGATGCACTCGTGGGCGACGAACCCGCCCTCACCGGTGTAGAGCACCGGGAAGTAGTTGTTCAGCCGCCGGGCCACGTAGTTGGCCGCCGCGACAGCGGTCAGCGTCGCGCGGCGCAGCCCCTCACCGCCCATCATCCGCACGTAGGCCCACGAGATCGGCAGGATCGAGGCGCTGCCCCACGGGGCCGCGCTGATCGGGCCGACCCCGGTGGCCGGACCGGCCGAGGGCTGCAGCGGGTGGTTCGGCAGGAACGGCGCCAGGTGCTCGCGCACGCCGATCGGGCCGACGCCCGGGCCACCGCCGCCGTGCGGGATGCAGAACGTCTTGTGCAGGTTCAGGTGCGAGACGTCGGAGCCGAACTTGCCCATCCGGGCCAGGCCGATGAGCGCGTTGAGGTTCGCGCCGTCGACGTAGACCTGCCCGCCCGCGTCGTGCACCAGGCCGCACACCTCGCGCACGGTGCCCTCGTAGACGCCGTGCGTGGACGGGTAGGTGATCATGATCGCGGCGAGGTCGTCGGCGTGCTCGGCGACCAGCTCGCGCAGGTGGTCGAGCTCGACGTTGCCGTCGTCGTCGCAGCGCACCACGATCACGCGCATCCCGGCCATGACCGCGCTGGCGGCGTTGGTGCCGTGCGCGCTCGCCGGGATCAGGCACACGTCGCGGGCCGATTCACCACGGCTGCGGTGGTAGGCGCGGATGGCCAGCAGGCCGGCGAACTCGCCCTGGCTGCCCGCGTTGGGCTGCAGGCTCACCGCGTCGTAGCCGGTGACCTCGGCCAGCCAGGTCTCCAGGTCCTTGACCAGCGACAGCAGGCCCTCGGCGTCCTGCGCGGGCGCGAACGGGTGCAGCGAGCCGAACTCCGGCCAGGTGATGGCCTCCATCTCGGCGGTCGCGTTGAGCTTCATCGTGCACGAGCCCAGCGGGATCATGCTGCGGTCCAGCGCGATGTCCTTGTCCGACAGCCGCCGCAGGTAGCGCAGCAGCGAGGTCTCCGAGTGGTGGGAGTGGAACACCGGGTGCGTCAGGTACTCGGAGGTGCGGCGCAGGGCCGCCGGAAGCGCGTCAGCGGTCTGCGCGTCCAGCTCGTCGACGTCCACGCCGTCGATCCCGAACGCCTGCCACACCGTCTCCAGGTGCGCTCGCGTGGTGGTCTCGTCGCAGCTGACGCCCACGTGGTCGGCGTCGACCCGGCGCAGGTTGATGCCGCCGCGCCGAGCCGCGGCCACGACCTCGTCCGCCCGGCCGGGCACCTTCGCGACGATCGTGTCGAAGAACTCCCGGTGCAGCAGCTCGACGCCGCCGCGCCGCAGCTGCTCGGCCAGCACCGCGGCCATCCGGTGCGCGCGGGTCGCGATCGCCCGCAGCCCGGCCGGACCGTGGTAGACGGCGTACATCGACGCCATCACGGCCAGCAGCACCTGCGCGGTGCAGATGTTGCTGGTCGCCTTCTCCCGGCGGATGTGCTGCTCGCGGGTCTGCAGCGCGAGCCGGTAGGCCTTGTCGCCGTCGGCGTCGACGCTCACCCCGACCAGCCGCCCGGGCAGCTGCCGCTCCAGGCCCTTGGCCACGGCCATGAACCCGGCGTGCGGGCCGCCGAAGCCCATCGGCACGCCGAAGCGCTGGGTGCTGCCGACCACCACGTCGGCACCGATCTCACCGGGCGCGCGCAGCAGCGTCAGCGACAGCAGGTCGGTGGCCACCACGACCTTGGCGCCGCGCTCGTGGACCTCGGCGATGATCGCCTCGTGGTCGCGCAGCGCACCGGAGGCACCCGGGTAGGACAGCAGCGCGCCGTAGAACTCGCCCTCCGGCAGGCCCTCCGACAGGTCGGCCACGACGACCTCGATGCCCAGCGGCTCGGCGCGCGTCTCGATGACCGCGATGGTCTGCGGCAGGGTGTCGGCGTCGACCAGGAACCGCGGCGACTTGGACTTGCCCGCGCGGCGCACCAGCGTCATGCCCTCGGCCGCGGCGGTCGCCTCGTCCAGCATCGAGGCGTTGGCCACCGGCACCCCGGCCAGGTCGGCCACCATCGTCTGGAAGTTCAGCAGCGCTTCCAGCCTGCCCTGCGAGATCTCCGGCTGGTACGGCGTGTACGCGGTGTACCAGGCCGGGTTCTCCAGCACGTTGCGCAGGATGACCGGCGGGGTCGTGGTGCCGTAGTAGCCGAGCCCGATCATCTCGGTGTGCGGGTTGCAGCGGCGCGCGAGCTCGCGCAGCTCGGCCAGCGCCGCCGATTCGGTGGCCGGGTCCGGCAGCGCCAGCCGCAGGTCGTCCTCGCGAATGGCCTCCGGCACCGCGCTGCGGCCCAGTTCCTCCAGCGAGCCGACGCCGATCACGTCGAGCATGCGGGCCAGTTCGGCCGGCGCCGGTCCGACGTGCCGGTCGGCGAACGGCGTGCCGTGCTCCAGAGCTGCCAGGGGAATGCGGTCGTCGGTCATCGCCAAACCTCAATCATCGCGGCGAACAGGGGATGGCAGTGCAGCTGGGACTGCGCTGTTCTCTCCCCCTCTGTCCCCGTCCGCGAAGCGAACGCCTGAGAGCTTCACCCGGGAACCGGGCTTGCACCGTCGGCGGGGTGGCACCACGCCCGTGGTGCACCCTCTTTCCAGAGGTATCTCGCCCGTGCGGTCCAGGTGGCCTGAGAGGTTGTCGGGGAGGGTTGCTCCTTCGGCGCCGACCGCGGCTGGGCGCCGGGCCGGACTCTCCCGCACGGGGTCGGCGATGCGTGGAGCTTACCCGATCAGCAGGCCCTCACGGACCCGCGATGCGAGCTGCGGCACAGTGCCGCGACCGGCTCAGCCGGTCTCGGCCTGCCGGTCCCGGCGACGCCGGGACAGCTCGTCCTCGGCCTGCACCATCTCGCCGCCGTCGGCCCGCTCGGCCGGGAACTCGTGGATGGTGCCGCTGATCTCGCGCATCGCACCGCTGACGGCGATGCCGAACACCCCTTGGCCGCCCTGCAGCAGATCGACCACCTCCTCCGCGGAGGTGCACTCGTAGACCGTCGTGCCATCGCTGAACAACGTCAACCGCGCCAGGTCCTGCACGCCGCGGTTGCGCAAGTGCTCCACCGCGACCCGGATGTTGTGCAGCGACACCCCGGTGTCCAGCAGCCGCTTGACCACCTTGAGCACCAGGATGTCCTTGAACGAGTACAGCCGCTGGGAGCCGGAGCCCGCCGCACCGCGGATGGACGGGCCGACCAGCTTGGTGCGCGCCCAGTAGTCCAACTGGCGGTAGGTGATGCCGGCGATCTGGCAGGCGGCCGGGCCCCGGTAGCCGACCAGTTCGTCCGGCAGCGAGGCGTCTGGGAACAGCCCACCCTGCTCCGCGGCAGCATCCCCGTTGGACGCTTCCTCGACCACGCCTGCCTCCCCTCGTCCGGCTTGTCGCCGACGACGATCACCAGCGCCCGAATCGCTTCGATCAGGGCCGCGAACGCCCCGCCGACCGCGGTCCGGTAGCACCACCGCATCGGCAGTTCACCCGTTGAATCACACCGGGGCAATTTCGCGTAACCCGACGGTATGCCTGCCGCGCGGGGAGGTCAACGCGACGCGCGGGGCACCACCGACGACCCGGCCCCCGCCTGCGCCAGCAGGCGGGGGCCGGGAACACCTGATCGGCCGACCGTTACGTGTCGGCCCCTCTAAAATCCTCGGGCGACACCGAATCGAGGAACTCGCGGAACTTCTCCACCTCGTCCTCCTGCTCGTCGGGGATGATCAGCCCGGCCTCGTCCAGCACCGATTCGTCGGCGTGGATCGGCACTCCGATGCGCAGCGCCAGCGCCACCGAGTCGCTCGGCCGCGCGGAGACCCGCACATCCCCGTCGAACACCAGCTCGGCGAAGAAGGTGCCCTCCTGCAGATCGGTGATCCGCACCTGCTCCAGGTCGCGCCCCAGAGCGCCGATGACGTCCTTGAGCAGGTCGTGCGTCAGCGGTCGCTGCGGTCGCACGCCCTGCTGCTCGAGCGCGATGGCCGTCGCCTCGACCGAGCCGATCCAGATCGGCAGGTAACGCTCGCCGTGCGCCTCGCGCAACAGCAGGATCGGCTGGTTGGCTGGTAGTTCCACTCGCACGCCGACGACGCGCATCTCACTGCTCATCGTCACATCGCCTCCTCCAGCGCGCCGAAGCGTGACATCCCTGTCGAGGATCGCGCACCGACGCCTTCGACGCTACCCGCGATACGGCGGCCACGCCCATCCCTCCGGCGGCCTCACCGGCCGCCGCTGCCACAGCTTTCCCACCGGATGCCCGATCGCCTCCGGTGGGCCCGAACCGCTGGCCGAGCTCGTCATCGAGCATTACCAGCACGATACACCGCCGACCGGTCGCGCGGACCGCCGGAAATGAAGCCGCTGCAACGGCAGAACCGGTTGCGGCGCCGAGAAATTCCCCGCTGCGGATGCCACTCGACCCCGGTCGCGCAAGTACCGCGACGCGCCAGCGGGGCGGCGCCGGGATGGCGTCGCCCCGCTGGCGGGCCGGAAGTCGGATCCGGGTCTCAGCGCCCGTCGATCGGCCCGGTCAGGAACACCAACCGGAACTTGCCGATCTGCACCTCGTCGCCGTTGGCCAGCACCGAGGTGTCCACCGGTTCGCGGTTGACGTAGGTGCCGTTGAGGCTGCCCACGTCGACGACCACGAAGTCGTTGCCCTCGCGGCGGAACTCCGCGTGCCGACGGGAAACCGTGACGTCGTCGAGGAAGATGTCGCTGTCCGGGTGCCGACCCGCGCTGGTGGTCTCCCGGTCCAGCAGGAACCGCGAGCCCGCGTTCGGACCGCGCTTGACCACCAGCAGGGCGTTGCCCGCGGGCAGTGCGTCGACCCCGGACGCGGCGGCGGGCTCCGGGGCCGGGCTCTCGGTGCTCTCCGGCTCCGAGAGGAACGGCCTGAAGACCGAGGTGGTCTCCGGTGACTGCTCCGGCGGAACCTCGCCGAAGCCGCTGTTCTGGCTCACCTGAGCTCTCCTCCACGCGGATAGATCGTGCTAAATATGTGCCCAACGTACCGTGCCTGGGCAGGCGTTGGACGCGGGACTCCCGACATTCTCCCGGGCGACCCCGACAGATCGACGATCATCCCTGGTCGATCAGCTTCTGGTAAGCCTCGGCGTCGAGCAGATCGGCGAACTGCTCCGGTTCGGCGAGCTTGATCTCGACCATCCAGCCGCCGTCCTGCGGCGCCGAATTGACCAACTCGGGCTGGTCCTCCAGCTCGCCGTTGCGGGCGGTCACCTCGCCGGTGACCGGAGCGTAGATGTCCGACACGCTCTTGGTCGACTCCACCTCACCCATGGAGTCCCCCGCCGAGACCTGCTCTCCCAGCTCGGGCAGCTGCACGAACACCACATCGCCGAGCTGCTGCTGGGCGTAGTCGGTGATCCCGATGCGCACGGTGTCCTCGCCGGTGCGCTGGACCCACTCGTGCTCTTCGGTGTACTTGATCTCGTCCGGGGCCGCCACGTGGTCCCGCCTTCCTCGTCCGCTGCTGCTCTTCGGATCGCCGGCCGCGCTGGTGGCGTGATCGGCTCGGCGAGCGTATGCAGCTCGCGGTGCCGCCCGCAAGGCGACCCCCGGTGGCGTCCGCCCAGCCCACCCGCGGGCGTCGGCGAACGCCGGTCACGCTCGCGCCGGCCGGCGGCGGGCCTGGTGCACCGCGGCCACCACCTGCCCCAGGTACAGAACTCCGGCCCACAGGTACAGCGCGCCGCCCCAGCAGGTGAAGGCGTAGGCGACCGGACGCACCACTTCGGACAGCGGGAACTCCTCCTGCACCAGCAACAACAGCGGGAACGCGTACATCAGGCAGAAGGTCGCGGCCTTGCCGAGGTAGTGCACCTCGGGCGGCTCGTAGCCGTGCCAGCGCAGCACCGGCAGGCACAGGGTCAGCACCACGTCCCGCAGCACCAGCGCGGCGGCGACCCACCAGGGCACCACGTCGCGCAGCACGAAGGCCACCAGGGTGGCGACGATGTAGAGGCGGTCGGCGGCCGGGTCGAGCAGCTCGCCGAGGCGGCTGTACTGGTTGAGCCAGCGGGCGAGCTTGCCGTCGAGCCAGTCGGTGATCCCGCTGACCACCAGCACCAGCAGGGCGAGCAGGTCGGCCTTGGGGCCGAGCAGCAGCCACAGGAACAGCGGCACCCCGGCCAGCCGGAGCACGCTGAGCAGGTTCGGCAGTGTCCACCATGGATCGGCCCACACCCCGGCGGCGGCTTCGCGGATCCGGGCTATGCCGTGGTCCTGGCGATGCTCCGGCGAGCGACCGGGGTCGCCCCCGTGGCCTCCGCTCGTGGTGTTCTCCGTGGTGCGCTCGGCGTCCTGCACCACGAGCCTCCCCTGAATGGTTGTGCGTGCTACCCCAGATGCACGGATGCGCATCCCCTCCGGGTCAGGATCTCACATTCGACGCACAACACACCTGGCGGCCGGGCTCCCCCGCGGTTCGCTGGATTTCCGGACTGGTTTCGCGTGGCGGGGCCTGCAGCGCAACCTCAGCGCCCGCCTGGACTCGCGGTGTCCGGCCTCGTCCGCGACCAGTGCGCGGCGGCCGGGCCGTCCTCGCCGGGCGACCGCGAGCGCCGAGGGCGATGTGCTCCCGCGGCGCCCGCGATTGGCTCCCGACCGGCGCCGGTCGGCCGTCGCAGCTGCGGCGACCGACCGGAATCAAGAGCGGCAGATCGGGCCGGGTGGGCGGTGGGAGCCGGCGGGGTCAGGCCCGGGTGCGGCTCCAGCCGCGGCGGCGGAGCTCGGCGTCGGTGAGGAAGCGCGCGCGCCCGCGGTCGTCGACGCCCGCCCAGCGGGCACCGGCGGAGCCCTCGAGCACGTAGGAATGGCCACCGCTCCACACCACGCTGCACGGCGCGGTGGGCAGTTCGGCCGAGGTGGCCGGGCGCGTTTCGACCTGTGCGGTGGATGCCTCGGGGGACCGGGCCGGTTCCGTGCTCATCGTTGCAGCACCTCCGTTTTCTGCTTCTGTTGTCGGCGCGGCGCGCGCTTTTGTTAGCCCGATCTCAGACTCGGACTCGATTGTGATCGCTCGTGCGCGCTGCGTCGCGCCGAAGCCGGACCGCAGCGCCCAGCGGACGCGTTCCGTCGCCGAGCTGCCGTCGGCGATAGGCCGGGCGCTACGCCCAGCCGAACTCGGGCGAACCGCTCACCGGGGACACCTGTTCGCATCGCGGCACGAGGGCTCTGGCGCACCCGGTGGTTGTGCGGTAGGACGACAGGCAATTGGCGGCGGATGCGGGAGGTAGTTGGTCATGGGTGCCTATGCCGAGGCCCACCGGCGGAGCTTGACCGACCCGGAGGGTTTCTGGCTCGACGCGGCGGCGGCGATCGAGTGGGAGCGCGAACCGTCGCGCGCCCTCGACCGCGACGCCGACCCGTTCTTCCGCTGGTTCCCCGACGGCGAGCTCAACACCTGCTTCAACGCGCTGGACCGGCACGTCCGCGACGGCCGCGGCGAGCAGGACGCGCTGATCTGGGACTCGGCGATGACCGGCCAGGTCGTCCGCTGGACCTACCGGGAGCTACTGGAGCGGGTGGCGCTGTTCGCCGGGGCGCTGCGCGCGCAGGGCGTGCAGCGCGGTGACCGCGTGGTGCTCTACCTGCCGATGATCCCGGAGGCCGCGATCGCGATGCTGGCCTGCGCCCGCATCGGCGCGGTGCACTCGGTGGTCTTCGGCGGCTTCGCGCCGAAGGAGCTGGCCGCGCGCATCGAGGACGCCCGGCCGACCGTGGTCGTCGCGGCCTCCTGCGGGCTGGAGCCCAACCGGGTCGTCGAGTACAAGCCGATCGTCGACGAGGCGCTGCGGCTGACCGAGCACCAGCCCGAGCGCGTCATCGTGTTCCAGCGCGAGCAGGCGCGCGCCGAGCTCGGCGAGCGGGACGTGGACTGGGACGACGCGCTGGCGCAGGCCGAACCGGCCGAGTGCGTCCCGGTCAAGGCCACCGATCCGCTGTACGTGCTCTACACCTCGGGCACCACGGGCCGCCCGAAGGGCGTGGTGCGGGACAACGGCGGGCACGCCGTGGCGCTGCGCTGGTCGATGGCCAACATCTACGACATCGGGCCGGGCGAGGTGTTCTGGACCGCCTCCGACGTCGGCTGGGTGGTCGGCCACTCCTACATCGTCTACGCGCCGCTGCTGACCGGGGCCACCACGGTGATGTACGAGGGCAAGCCGGTGGGCACGCCGGACGCGGGCGCGTTCTGGCGGGTCATCGCCGATCACCGGGTCAAGGCGCTGTTCACCGCGCCGACCGCGTTCCGGGCGATCAAGCGGGTGGACCCGCGGGCCGAGCTGCTGGCCAAGCACGACATCTCCAGCCTGCGGACGTTGTTCCTGGCCGGCGAGCGGCTGGACCCGGAGACCTACCACTGGGCGGCCGAGCACCTCGGCGTGCCGGTGATCGACCACTGGTGGCAGACCGAGACGGGCTGGCCGATCTGCGCGAACCTGCGCGGGCTGGAGCCGATGCCGGTCAAGCCGGGGTCGCCGACGGTGGCGGTGCCCGGCTACGACGTGGTGGTGCTGGACCAGGCGGGCAACCCGCTGCCGCCGGAGACCGACGGCGCGATCTGCATCCGGCTGCCGCTGCCGCCGGGCACGCTGCCGACGCTGTGGGGCGATGACGAGCGGTTCCGCGAGTCCTACCTGTCGCGCTACCCCGGCTACTACCTGACCGGCGACAACGGCTACGTGGACGCCGACGGGTACGTGTTCGTGATGGGCCGGACCGACGACGTGATCAACGTCGCCGGGCACCGGTTGTCCACCGGCTCGATGGAAGCGGTGCTGGCGGCGCACCCCGCGGTCGCCGAGTGCGCCGTGATCGGGGTGCGCGACGCGTTGAAGGGGCAGGTGCCGCGCGGGCTGGTGGTGCTCAAGTCCGGTGTGGACGTCGATCCGGAGGTGCTGCGGGCGGAGTTGGTCGCGGCGGTGCGCGAGCAGATCGGCCCGGTGGCGGCGTTCCGCGATGTCGCGGTGGTCGACGGGCTGCCCAAGACGCGCTCGGGCAAGATCCTGCGCAAGTCGATGCGCGAGATCGCCGACAGCGGCGACACCAAGGTCCCGTCCACCATCGAGGACCCGGCGGTGCTCGACCGACTCCGCCCGGCCCTGCGCGGCGAGTCCTGACCCGGTCCCCAGCGGCGGGACGGTCGGCTTCGCGCGAAATCGACCGTCCCGCCCGCGGGTGGGAACCGATGCGTCCGTTCGGACGCTTCGCCGGTCGGCTTTGGTCTATACCTTTGGGTGCACCGTTCCCGAGCCACGAGGAGCGCACGCACATGACCTCACGCCCGACCCGACCAACGGTGCGCAGAGCCGCGCTCGCCGTTGTGGCCGGTGCGCTGATCGCCGGGACCGCGGTTCCCGCGACGGCCGCACCTGCCGTGGAGAACCCAGCCATGGACAACCTCATTCCCGCCCCCGAATCGGTGCGACCGGATCCGGCGACGACCTTCGAACTGTCCCAGCAGACGTCGATCCGGGCCTCCGGCGAAGCCGCCGAGGTCGGCGAATACCTGGCCGGGATCCTGCGGCCGCCGACCGGGTTCCCGGTGCCGGTGAACCGCGGCAAGCTCGGCACCGGCGACATCGCGCTGGAGCTCGACGCCGCCGCGGAAACCGGCCCGGCCGGATACCGGCTGCACGTCACCGAGGAGACCATCGATCTGCGCGCCGCCAGCACCGAAGGGCTGTTCAACGGCGTGCAGACGCTGCGGCAGCTGCTGCCCGCCGCGATCGAGAGCCGCACCGAGCAGCCCGGCCCGTGGCCGGTGCCCGGCGGCGAGATCGTCGACCGGCCGCGGTTCGAGCACCGGGCCGCGATGCTCGACGTCGCACGGCACTTCTTCACCGTCGAGCAGGTCAAGCGCTACATCGACCAGATCACCCGGTACAAGATCAACCGGCTGCACCTGCACCTGACCGACGACCAGGGCTGGCGCATCGACATCGACAGCTGGCCGAAGCTCACCGAGTACGGCGGCAGCACCGAGGTCGGTGGCGGCCCGGGCGGGCACTACAGCAAGCAGGACTACGCCGAGATCGTCGAGTACGCCGCCGCCCGGCACGTGGTGGTGATCCCCGAGATCGACATGCCCGGGCACACCAACGCGGCGTTGGCCTCCTACGCCGAGCTGAACTGCGACGGGGTGGCACCGCCGCTCTACACCGGCATCGAGGTCGGCTTCAGCTCGCTGTGCGTGGACAAGGAGATCACCTACGAGTTCGTCGAGGACGTCATCCGCGAGCTCGCCGAGATCACGCCCGGCCCGTACCTGCACATCGGCGGCGACGAGGCGGACGCGACCAGCGAGGAGGACTACAAGAAGTTCGTCTCGCGGGTGCTGCCGATGGTGGCGAAGTACGGCAAGACCGCGGTCGGCTGGCACGAGTACGCCAAGGCCGCCCCGCAGGGCGAGGCGGTGGTGCAGTACTGGGGCACCGAGAACAGCGATCCGCTGCTGCCCGAGGCGGTGGCGCGCGGCAACAAGATCCTGGTCTCACCGGCGAACAAGTCCTACTTGGACATGAAGTACGACGAGAACACCCCGCTGGGCCTGAAGTGGGCCGGGTTCATCGAGGTCGCCGACGCCTACGGCTGGGACCCGGGCAGCTACCTGCAGGGCGTGCCGGAAGAAGCGGTCCTTGGCGTGGAAGCGCCGCTGTGGTCGGAAACCCTGGAGAACTCCGACCACATCGAGTTCATGGCCTTCCCCCGCCTGCCCGCCCTCGCCGAACTGGCCTGGTCCCCGAAGTCGGCCCAGGACTGGGAGTCCTTCGCCCAGCGCCTGGCCGCCCACGGACCCCGCCTGGAGGCCTCCGGCATCAACTACTACAGGTCGCCCCAGATCCCCTGGAACGACTGAGCAACCCGGTGGAGGGCGCCCCGAGGCGCCCTCCCCCCTCACTCCCCCGCCGGTAGCTTGGGTTCCAGGACCGCCCACCACTCCGCGAGGGTGGGGCGCTCGGCCAGGTCGGCGAAGGTGATCTGGACGCCGAGGCGCCGCCACTTCTCCACCAGGGTCATGATCCGCACCGAGTCCAGGCCCCAGTCGATGAGGTTCTCCTCGTCGGTCAGCTCCGCGGGATCCTCGTAGAGCAGCTCCGCGACCTGCTCGCGGACCTCTTCCAGCGTCAACTTCTGCGACATCGCACGCACTCCTGGGAAATCGTCAGGCCACTTCGGACTCGCGCGCCGCGAGGTCCTGCGCCAGGCGCTGCGCGGTGTCGACCACCGCGCACCGCTTGGCGGCGTAGGTCAGCGCCATCCGGTGCTCCTCCGCGGAGAAGTCCGCGACCGCGTCGGCGACCAGGAACGCCTGGACCTCCTGCTGGAAGGCCTCGGCGGCGGTCATCAGGCAGCCGATGTGGGCGTAGATCCCGGTGATGATCAGCTGATCGCGCCCCCAGTCCCGCAGCAGCTGGCGCAGCTCGGTGCGCTGGAAGGCGCTGTAGCGCCACTTGGTCAGCAGCACGTCACCGTCGCCCGGCGCGAGCTCGTCGATGATCGCCTCCTGCGCCGGGTCGGCCACCCCGGGCCCCCACCACTCCAGCTGCAGGCCGCGCTGCTCGGGCGTCTGGCCACCGGGCTGCGCGCAGTACACCACCGGAACGCCTGCCGCGCGGGCGCGTTCGCGCAGCAACCCGATGTTGGGCACCACCTGGTCCAGCGGTTCGCCCTCGGCCGGGAAGGCGTTGACGAAGTGCCGCTCCATGTCGTGGATCAGCAGCACCGCGCGGTTCGGGTCGGGCCGCCACGACACGCGGTTCTCCGGCAGCTCGTCGGGCTGCGGAACCCGGTACGGGGGGATGGTCGGAAGCGCCACGGGCGGCCTCCTCCTGTAGTCGGTGATCGTTTCCTGCTCGGGTCAGCGGCGTTCGAGCTCCGGCACCAGCTCCCGGCTGATCGCCTCCCGGAGGTCGCGCTTGCTGACCTTGCCGACGCCGGTCTGCGGGAACTGCTCGACGAACTCGACGCGGTCCGGCACCTTGTAGGCGGCCAGCCCGCGCTCGCGCACGAACTTGATCAGCTCGCGCGCCTTGGGCGGCGTGCCGCGCGGGACGACGAAGGCGCAGCTGCGCTCGCCGAGGTAGTCGTCGGGCATCGACACCACGGCCGCGTCGTGCACCGCCGGGTGGGCCAGCAGGTGGTTCTCCACCTCTTCCGCGGCGATCTTCTCGCCACCGCGGTTGATCTGGTCCTTCGCGCGGCCCTCCACGACGATGTTGCCCGCCGCGGTCAGCCGGACGACGTCGCCGGTGCGGTAGAAGCCGTCGGCGGTGAAGGCCTTCGCGTTGTGCTCGGCGGCCCGGTAGTAGCCGCGGATGGTGTAGGGCCCGCGGGTGAGCAGGTGCCCGGTTCCACCCGGCGGCACCGGGTTGTCCTCGTCGTCGACGACCAGCACCTCGTCGTCCGGCGAGATCGGCCGGCCCTGGGTGGTGAGGATGACGTCCTCGGGGTCGTCGAGGCGGGTGTAGTTCACCAGGCCCTCGGCCATGCCGAAGACCTGCTGCAGGGTCGCGCCGAGCACGGGCCGCACCCGGCGGGCGACCTCCTCGCTGCACTTGGCCCCGCCGACCTGGAGGACCTCCAGGCTGGACAGGTCGTGCTCGGTGCCGCTCGCCGCGTCCAGCCACACCAGCGCCAGCGGCGGCACCGCGGCGGCCAGCGTGACGCGCTCGCGCTCCACCAGCGGGAACACCTCGTCCGGGCTGGGCCTGCGGGCCAGCACCACGCGGCCACCCGCGTGCAGGACGCCGAAGGTGCCGGGAGAGCTCATCGGGAAGTTGTGCGCGATGGGCAGCGCCCCGAGGTAGACGGTGTCGGCGGTGACGCCGCAGATCTCGTTGCTGGCGCGGAAGGAGTAGATGTAGTCGTCGTGGGTGCGCGGGATCAGCTTGGGCACCCCGGTGCTGCCGCCGGACAGCTGCAGGAACGCCAGGTCGCCCGGCTCCGGGCCGGTCAGCTCCGCCGGTTCGGCGTCCACCTCGGACAGCGCCCGGAACTCGCCGGGCTCACCGGCGATGAACACCTGCAGCTCCGGCAGCTTCGCCACCACCTCGGCGGCCAGCTTCCGGTGGTCGAAACCGGCTTCGACGTCGGTGGTGATGTAGGCGGCGGCCCCGCTGAACTCGCAGAAGTAGGAGATCTCGGTCAACCGGTGCGACGGCAGCGCGAAGACCGGCACGGCGCCCAGCCGGAACAGCGCGAAGCACACGTCGAAGAACTCGGCGATGTTGGGCAGCTGCACGACGACGCGGTCGCCCTTGCCGATGCCCGCATCGCGCAGCCCGGCGGCGAGGCGGTCGGCGCGCACGTCGAGCTCGCCGTAGGACACCCGGCGGTCGCCGTCCACCACCGCGATGCGCTCGGGGTGCTCGGCGGCGCGTTCGCGCAGCATCTGGCCGAAGGTGTAGCCGCGCCAGTAGCCCGCCGCGCGGTAGCGGTCGGCGAACTCCGGCGGCCAGATCGGGTGGTCCGGTTGCGGTGCGGTCATTGCTCAGCCCCTTCAGAACACGTCAGTGGTTGCGTTGCTCGGGTGGTCGCCCAGCGGAACCTGAGTGCTCCCCCGGACTGCGGGTGCCTCTCCTGATGCATGAACAGGCCGGCAGTGCTCTCAGACTGCCTGGTCCAGGCCCATCGCGGACAACGCGGTGCGGAACTTCGCGGAGGTCTCGGCGAGTTCATCGGCCGGATCCGAGCCGGCCACGATGCCCGCTCCGGCGTAGAGCCGCAGCGAATCGTCCTCGACGTCGGCGCAGCGGATGGCCACCACCCACTCGCCGTCCCCGGCAGCGTCGCACCACCCGACCATGCCCGCGTAGTAGCCGCGTTCGAAAGGCTCTGTCTCGGCGATGACATCGCGCGCCCGCTGCACCGGGGTGCCGCACACCGCCGGGGTGGGGTGCAGCGCGTCGGCCAGTTCCAGCGAGGAGGTCTCGGGATCGCGCAGCTCACCGGTGACCTCGGTGGCCAGGTGCCACATGGCCGCGGTGCTGATCACCGACGGCTCGGGCACCCGCAGCTCGCGGCAGTACGGGCGCAGCGCCTCGGCCACCGCCTCCACCACGGCCCTGTGCTCCCGCAGATCCTTGTCCGAAGTGGACAGCTCGGCGGCGCGCCGCCGGTCCTCGACCGGGTCGGCGCTGCGCGGGCGCGATCCCGCCATCGGGTTGGAGCGCACCCGCATGCCGCGCCGCGACACCAGCAGCTCCGGGCTCGCGCCCAGGAAGGTGCGCTGCAGCAGCGGTTGCGGGCCGAAGCTGTCGCGGGTGCCGTCCTCGCCGCGCTTGGGCAGGTCGACCGCGAAGGTGTAGCTGGCGGGATCGGCCAGCGCCAGGTTCTGCAGCACGGTGCGCACGTCGATGGGCTCGGCGGCGGTCAGCTCCAGCGACCGGGCCAGCACCACCTTGCTCAGCTCGCCCTCCTCCAGCCGACGCAGCACGCGGCTCACGCCGCGCTCGTACTCGGCGGGCGCGGGCACCGGGCGGACCTCGCAGTCCAGCCCGCCACCGCGCGGGGTGCGCGGGACGACGAGGTTGAGCGGCTCGGCGCGGAGCACGTCCTCGGGCAGCACCAGGTGCGCGGGCAGGTTGTTGCCGAACGGCACCGCGCCGACGACCATCGGGTTGCGGTGGCCGAACTCCGCCGCGCTGTTGAAGAACTCCGCGACCCGCTGCGGGAGGTTCTCCCGCGCGCACAGGGTCTTCGGCACCGTCGCGGCGACACCGCGGGCCAGCAGCACGCCGCGCGGCGTGGAGAAAAGGAACGACGAGCCCGCCTCGTAGGCGGACAGCAACCGGGCCGCTGCGTCGTCGGCGACCAGGTCGATGCTGTCGATGTCGCTGTCGATGGTGGTCATGGCAACCTTTCGGAGTTCGCGGCGGGAATCAGGCGCGCAGCGTGGCGCCGCCATCGACGTACAGGTCGTGCATGGTGATGTGCCGGGCCTGATCGGAGGCCAGGAACACCACGGCGTCGGCGATGTCCTCCGGAGTGGCGAGCTTGCGCAGCGGGATGCCTGCCTTGAAGGTCTCGGGGGAACCGGCGATGACCCGTTCGGCACCGCGCTCGTCGGCCCACATCCCGCGCTGCATGTCGGTGTCGGTGGAACCGGGAGCGACGACGTTGCAGCGGATGCCGTGCTCGGCCAGCTCCAGGCCGAGCGACTTGGTGAACAGCGTGGCCGCGGCCTTGGAGGCGGCGTAGGCGGCCATGCCGTGGCGGGGCACGCCCGCGGCGTTGGAGCTGACGGTGACGATGGAGCCCCGCTGCCGGGCGATCATGTGCTTGGAGACCGCGCGGGAGAAGTTGAACACCCCGGTGGTGTTGACCGCGAAGGTCCGCTCCCAGTCCTCGTCGCTGATCTCCTGCACCGTGCCGACCTGGAGCACCCCGGCGACGTTGGCCAGCACGCCGATCGGCCCGACCTCGGCCTCCACCCGCTCCACGACGTCGGTCACGGCCGCCGAGTCGGCCACGTCGGCCTGGTAGGCCCGCACCCGCTCGCCCAGCCTCGCGGCGACGGCCGCCGCCTTCTCACCGTCGCGGTCCACCGCGGCGACGGTCGCGCCGAGCTCGGCGAACGCAGCGGTCACCGCGGCACCGATGCCCTGGCCCGCGCCTGTCACGATGGCGACCGCGCCGCCGATCCCCGTCCGGTTCATCGCACCTTCTGAAACTCAGGCAAGCCTAACCTTTGTCAGGCGAGCCTGAGTTTAGAACACGTACGTGCTCGTATCTCCCCACCATCGAGGTGTCATTGATCACCGACCGCAACGATCCGTTGCCCTCACTGCCTCGCAGGGGCGACGTCTGCGGGGTTCACGTCACGCACGCAGGTGCGGCAACGCCGGACGGTACAGGCCCCACGAAAGCACAGCAGGAGCGAGTCACCACACCGCCGTCCGGTCAGTCGGCGATTGCTCGGGTGAAGCCCAGGTCGACGAGGTCTTGGGGGCGCAGGCGGAGGTGGTCGGCCAGGTCGGGTACTTGTGCCGGGTCTCGTTTCAGGATCGCTGCGCTGGATTCCGGGGCGATCACCGCGAAGTAGGCGTCGGCGGTGATCCAGGTTCGGCCTGGTGCGGCCAGGGCCAGCGCTCCTCCGGAGCCGCCTTCGCCGATGACCAGGGTGGTGATCGGCACCTGCGCGTCGGCCACGGCCGTGAACAGCTCCGCGATCGCGGGGCCCACGCCGCCGCGCTCGGCCGCCGCGTCGTTGGCCGCGCCCGGGGTGTCCACCAGCGTCAGCACCGGGATGCCCAACTGGTCGGCGAGCCTGATCAGGCGGGCCGCGGTGCGGAATCCGGGCGGGGTGTTGGCGGTGCCGGTCTGCGCGGCGAAGGCGATCGTGCGGCCTTCGTGCTCGCCGAAGCCGCAGAGCATCCCCTCGTCGCGGCCGCCAGCCCGGTCGCCGCTGATCTCGGAGCGGGTCGAGAAGTAGGCGTCCAGGTACGCCCGAGCGCGTGGCCGGTCGGCCGACCTGGCGCGCTGGACCGCCTCCCAGCCCGTCGAGGGCGGCTCGCCGCTGGCCAGCGACTTCGGCACCGGTGCGGGCAGCGAGGACGACCGCTGCGGGTGCAGCAGCCGGATCAGCTCGGTCAGCACCGGGGGCAGTTCGGCGGGGTCGACGATCCGGTCCACCTGGCCGTCGGCGAACTTGCCCTCGGCGGTGAACGCCTCGCCCGTCTCGGTCGCGCTGCGCACGCGGCTGCCGCCGAAGGCCACCGCCGCGCCGCGCTCGGCCAGCACCACGTCGGCGGCCGCCGACAGCGCCGCCCACATGCCTCCGGTCGTCGGATTCCGCAGCACCGTGATGTGCGGGATCCCGTCCCGCCGGGTCAGCAGGCAGGCGCGCGCGATCTCCTGGAGCTGCCGGAGGGCGCAGATGCCCTCCTGCATCCGGCTGCCACCGGAGGCCACCAGCGAGATCACCGGCAGCCGCAGCTCCCGGGCCCGCCCGAAGGCCGCCGCGATCCGCGCGCCCGCTGCTTGTCCGACCGACCCGCCGAGGTGGGCGAAGTCGAACGCGATGAGCACCGCAGGCAGCTGCCCCACCTGAGCCCGACCGCAGAGCACCGATTCGGCGGCGCCGCTGCGGTCGGCCGCACGGGCGCGCTGATCGTCGTAGCCCGGCCAGCCCAGCGGGCCGTCGACCGCGTTCGCGACCGCCGGGGGCTCGAACTCCTCGAATCCCCGGCCGATCGCCTCGACCAGCGCGCGAGCCGCGCTGAGCTCAGTCATGCCGCAAGGCCTTCTTCTGCACCTTGCCCATCTCGTTGCGCGGCAGGGCGTCCAGGTAGCGCACCACGCGCGGGCGCTTGTGCGGGGTCAGCAGCCGGGCCACGTGGTCGGCCAGCTCCTGGTCGGTGACCTCCTGACCGGGCGCGCGCACGATCCAGGCCACGATCCGCTCGCCCAGGTCGGCGTCCGGTTCGCCGGTGACCGCGACCTCGGCGACCGCCGGGTGCTCCAGCAGGCAGTTCTCGATCTCGCCCGCGCCGATCTTGTAGCCGCCGCTCTTGATGATGTCGGTGGCCTTGCGCCCGACGATGCGGATGTAGCCGTCCGGGGCGCGGGTGGCCACGTCACCGGTGCGGAACCAGCCGTCGGCGAACGCCGCGGCGGTGGCGTCGGGGCGGTTGAGGTAGCCGCTGAACAGGTTCGAGCCGCGGATCAGGATCTCGCCGACCGTCTCGTCGTCGCTGACCTCGATCTCCGCGCCCTGCTCGTCGACCAGCTTGAGCTCGACACCGGCGAACGGGCGGCCCACGTAGCCGGGCCTGCGGTCGCCGTCTGCGCGCACGCCGCAGTTCATGATCGTCTCGCTCATGCCGTAGCGCTCCACGACCCGCTGCCCGGTCAGCCGCTCGATCCGCTCGTGCTCGACCGCGGGCAGCGCCGCCGATCCCGACACGAGCAGCCGCGCCTTGCCGACCGCCTTCCCGATCTCCGGGTCGCGCTCGGCGTCCTCGGCCAGCCGGTGGTACATGGTCGGCACGCCGAACATCATGGTCGCCGGCCCGGCGAGCTCCTCGGCGATGGCCGCGGAGGAGAACTTGCCCAGGTGGTGCACCGCGCCGCCCAGCCGCACGGGCCCGAGCGTGCCGAGGATCAGGCCGTGCACGTGGAACAGCGGCAGCGCGTGCACCAGCACGTCCTCTGCGGTCCACTCCCACGCCTCGGCCAGCGCGTCGAGGTTGGCGCTGAGCGCGCGGCGCGGCAGCACGACGCCCTTGGGCGGGCCGGTGGTGCCCGAGGTGTAGACGATCAGCGCCGGAGCGTCCTCGTCGGCCTCCGGGGGCAGCTCACCACCGCGAGCGCTCAGGTCGACCTCGTGCACCGGGATGTCGCCGAGGCCGTCCGGGGCTCGGAAGCCCGGCGCCGCAAGCAGCAGTTCCGGCTGGCTGTCGCTCAGGATGTGCGCGAGTTCGCGCTCCCCCACCTTCGGGTTGATCGGCACCACCGCGACACCCGCGCTGAGCCCGCCGATGACGGCCGCGCAGGTCTCCAGCTCGTTGGTCGCCCACACCGCGATGCGCTGCCGGCCCGCGACCAGCTCGGCGATCGCCGCGGCCACCCCCGCCAGCTCCTGGTAGTCCAGCGCCCGCGCGCCGAAGCGCAGCGCCTCCGCGCCATCCGGCTGCCGCAACTTCGGGAACAGCACCGGCCACCTCCACGATCATTGGTCCACTGGCCAGACCACTTTTGCGCCGCGAACCACCGCCGTCAAGCGACTGTGCGAAAATTGGCTCAGCCACTGGACCGAAACCCCGGTGTTAGCCTGATCACCGCTCCCCCTTGCCCGCCTGGAGGAAACCCGGTGTCCGACGCCCTGCGCCCGCTCGCCCGCCCGCGCCTGTACGAGCAGGTCGTGCAGCGGCTGCGCGAGCACGTCGCCGCCTCTGGCCTGCGCACGGGCGACCGGCTGCCGCCGGAGCGCAAGCTCGCCGAGCAGCTCGGCGTCAGCCGCGCCTCGGTCAAGCAGGCCATCGTGGTGCTCGAAGTGCAAGGGCTGGTCGAGGTCAGGCACGGCGGCGGCACCTACCTTCGCCGCGAGTCGCTGGACGTCGAGCCGGTCGACGAGCTGGTGGCGCGGAAGCGCCGCCTGCCCGACGTGCTGGACGCGCGCGAAGCACTGGAGACCAAGACCGCGGAGCTGGCCGCGCAGCGGCGCACCGAGGCGGACCTGGCCGAGATCGACGCCGCCCTGGCGGACATGCGCCGCGAGATCGCCGACGGCGAGCTCGGCAGCGAGGGCGACCGCCGCTTCCACGCCGCGATCACCGCCGCCGCGCACAGCTCCCTGCTCGCCGACTTCATGCGCACCATCGCCACCGAGATCGCCGAGAGCCGCCAGGAATCGCTGCGCCAGCCGGACCGCCCGAACAAGTCCCTGACCCAGCACGAGCGCATCGCCGAGGCGATCCGCGCCGGAGACGCCCGAGCGGCGGTCACCGCGATGCGCCGCCACCTGCGCACGGTCAGCCGCGTCCGCCTCCTCTCCTGGGACCCCGACGCCGAACCGACTCCCCCGGCCGAGTGACGGTCCTCCGCCCGAGACACCCGACCTTCTCCCTGCTCAGGGCACCCGCGCTGCCATGGACGTGTCGACTTCGCGAGAATCGACCGTCACCCGGATGAACGTCGATCTCGCGCGAAATCGACACCTCGTCCCCGACCGGGAGGTGGGTGAGTGCGGTCGTTAGGCTGGGTCGTCCTGTTCCGGTCGTTGTGGAGTGCGTGACGTGATCGACCGCCTGGCTCCGCCGCGCGAGCGGGTGGTCCGGTGATCGGGTGGCTGCTGGCCACCGCGGGCACCGCTGCGCTGGGCAGCTTCTTCCCGCTGGTCAACATCGAGCTCTACCTGCTCGGCGTGGTGTCCACAGTGGATGGCGTGAGCTGGTGGGCGTTCGGGCTCGCCGCCGCGGTCGGCCAGGTGGCGGGCAAGACCCTGTTCTACTTCGCGGGCCGGGGCGGGTTCGCGCTCGGCGAGCGGCTGCTGAAGCGGCTGGAGGCCAAGCGGAAGGGCAGCCGGTGGGCCGGCTGGTTCGAGAAGTTCCACCAGCGCACCGTGGAGCGCCCCTGGTGGGGCCTGGGCGTGCTGGCGCTGACCGCGATCCCCGGCATCCCGCCCTACAGCCTGATGTGCCTGCTCTCCGGAGCCGCCGGCCTGCCGCTGCTCGGCTTCCTCGCGGCGAGCCTGCTCGGCCGCAGCGCGCACTTCCTCATCGTCGCCGGTGCCCCCGAACTGCTGCACTGGCTGCCCGCCGCGCTCGGGTCCTGAACTGGCATACCCCTCGGCCCAGGCGGGAAACCTGGTGGGCGGTCTCAGCCAACACCGAGGGGAGCCAGCCGCGATGGGCAACGAGAACGACAAACAACGACAGCTCGACGAGGTCCGCAAGGACCTCACCGGCACGAAGCTGACCACCCAGCAGGGCGTGCGCGTCGACCACACCGACGACGCGCTGACCGTCGGCGAGCGCGGGCCCACGCTGCTGGAGGACTTCCACGCCCGCGAGAAGATCACGCACTTCGACCACGAGCGGATCCCGGAACGCGTGGTGCACGCACGCGGCGCCGGGGCCTACGGGTACTTCCAGCCCTACGACGGCTGGCTGGGCGAGCACACCGTCGCGCGGTTCCTGACCGATCCGAACCAGCGCACCCCGGTGTTCGTGCGGTTCTCCACCGTCGCGGGCTCCCGAGGCTCGGCCGACACGGTTCGCGACGTGCGCGGGTTCGCCACCAAGTTCTACACCGAGCAGGGCAACTACGACCTGGTCGGCAACAACATGCCGGTGTTCTTCATCCAGGACGGGATCAAGTTCCCGGACTTCGTGCACGCGGTGAAGCCGGAGCCGCACCACGAGATGCCGCAGGCCGCGTCGGCGCACGACACGCTGTGGGACTTCGTGGGGCTGCAGCCGGAGACGATGCACATGATGATGTGGCTGATGTCCGACCGGGCGCTGCCGCGCAGCTACCGGATGATGCAGGGCTTCGGCGTGCACACCTTCCGCCTGGTCAACGCCAACGGCGAGGGCATCTTCGTGAAGTTCCACTGGACGCCGCTGCTGGGCAGCCACTCGCTGCTGTGGGACGAGTGCCAGAAGATCGCCGGCGCCGACGCCGACTTCAACCGGCGCGACCTGTGGGAGTCCATCGAGGCCGGCCAGTACCCGACGTGGGAGCTGGGCGTGCAGCTGGTCGAGGAGTCGCGGGAGTTCGACTTCGACTTCGACCTGCTGGACGCCACCAAGATCATCCCGGAGGAGGAGGTGCCGGTGCGGCCGGTGGGCCGGATGGTGCTGGACCGCAACCCGGACAACTTCTTCGCCGAGACCGAGCAGGTCGCCTTCCACACCGCCAACGTGGTGCCGGGCATCGACTTCACCAACGACCCGCTGCTGCAGGCGCGCAACTTCTCCTACCTCGACACCCAGCTGATCCGGCTCGGCGGCCCGAACTTCGCGCAGATCCCGATCAACCGGCCGACCGCCGAGGTGGCCAACAACCAGCGCGACGGCTACGGCCAGCAGCGGATCCACCGGGGCCGGACGAGCTACACCGAGAACAGCCTCTCCGGCGGGTGCCCGGCGCTGGCCGACGAGGACGTGTTCCGGCACTACCAGCAGAAGGTGGACGGCTACACGATCCGCAAGCGCAGCGAGAGCTTCAAGGACCACTACAGCCAGGCCACGCTGTTCTGGAACAGCATGGCGTCCTGGGAGAAGGAGCACATCATCGCCGCGTTCCGCTTCGAGCTCGGCAAGGTCGAGCACCAGCACGTGCGCGCCAAGGTGGTCGAAAACCTGGAGAACGTCGACCACGAGCTGGCCGTGGCGGTGGCCGAAGGCGTCGGCGTGGAGCCGCCCAGCGGCGGCCGGCCCAACCACGGCCGCAGCTCCCCCGCGCTGAGCCTGGCCAACTCGCGCACCGACACGATCACCAGCCGCCGGGTGGCGGTGCTGGTCGCCGACGGCGTGGACGCCGAGGAGGTGACGCAGATCCAGCGCGGCCTGGCCGAGCGCGGCGCGCTGGTGGAGGTGCTGGGCCTGCGCGACGGCAAGATCAGCGGCACCGACGGCGACGAGGTGAGCACGGACAAGGCTGTGCACACCATGATGTCGGTGCTCTACGACGGGGTGATCGTTCCGGGTGGCGCGGAGAGCGTGCGTGCCCTGTCCGAGGACGGGCACGTCGTGCACTTCGTCGCCGAGGCCTACAAGCACCACAAGCCGGTCGCGGCCAGCGACGAGGGCATGGAGCTGCTGCGGCGTGCCGGAGTCGCCGAGGCGCGCGAGCCCTCCGGTGGCGACGGCGTGGTGACCGACCTCGGCGTGATCATGGCCGCGCACACCGGTGGTGCGCTGCCGGAGGGGTTCGTCGAGGAGTTCGCCGCCGCGCTCGCCCAGCACCGGGTGTGGCAGCGCGACACCGCTTCCGTGCCCGCCTGAGCGGGCGGAATGGGCTGTTCGTGCCTCCCAGCTGCACGAACAGCCCGTTCGCCGGGTTGATCCGGATCACTCGCAGACACCTCGCAGGCACCTAGCGTCACTTTTCGTACCGATACGATCACGCAACGCGACTCCGGTCGCGCCATCTCGGCACGCCTCGCTTACCGTGCTTGCCCGTGAGCGTCTTCCGAACGATGCCCGTCGAGGACATCCTGACCCGCGGTGAGCGCAGCGGGCTGATCCGCAGGCTGACCGGCAAGGACCTGGTCGGCTTCGGGATCGGCATCATCATCGGCACCGGTGTGTTCACGCTGGCCGGCATCGAGGCCAAGGAGCACGCCGGGCCCGGCGTGGTGCTGTCCTTCGTGATCGGCGGTGTCGTCGCCGCGCTGGCCGCGCTGTGCTACGCCGAGCTCTCCTCGGCGGTGCCGACCGCGGGCAGCGCCTACACCTACGGCTACGCCACGCTGGGCGAGCTGTTCGCGTGGATCATCGGCTGGGACCTGCTGCTGGAGTTCGCCCTGGGCGCCGCGGTGGTCTCGCGCAGCTGGTCGGGCTACGTGGCGAACCTGCTCGGCCTGCCGCCGGAGTGGTTCGGCGAGGACGCCACGGTCAACGTCGGCGCGATCCTGATCATCGCGGCGCTCACCGCGGTCGCGGTGATCGGCATCCGCGAGTCGTCGTGGGTGACCAACGCGCTGGTGGTGGTCAAGGTCGCGGTGTGCGTGCTGGTGATCGTCGCGGGCCTGTTCTTCTTCAACGGCGCCAACCTCGACCCGTTCGTCCCGCCCGCGCAGCCCGCCGCCGAGACCGCGAGCGCGCTGGAGCAGCCGCTGGTGCAGGTCGTGCTCGGCATGGAGCAGTCGATGTACGGCATCGGCGGCGTGTTCACCGCGGCGGCCATCGTGTTCTTCGCCTACACCGGCTTCGAGGCGCTGGCCAACCTCGGCGAGGAGACCAAGCGCCCCAAGCGCGATCTGCCGGTCGGCCTGCTCGGGAGCCTGATCGTGTGCACCCTGCTGTACGTGCTGGTCGCCTTCGTGCTCAGCGCGATGGTCGACTACCGGCAGATCGACGAGGGCGCCCCGCTGGCGGCGGCGTTCCAGTCGGTCGGCCAGCCGTGGGTGGGCGCGCTGATCGCGCTGGGCGCGGTGACGGGCCTGACCTCGGTGATGATGGTCGAGCTGGTCACCATCGGCCGCATCGGCTTCGCGATGAGCCGCGACGGCCTGCTGCCGCCCAAGCTCTCCCAGGTGCACCCGAAGTGGGGCACGCCGCACCGGATGACCATCGGCGGCGCGGTGGTGATCATGCTGATGGCCGGGTTCATCCCGATCTCCGAGCTGGCCGACATGGTGAGCATCGGTGCCCTGTCCGGCTTCGTGATCGTCTCGCTGGCGGTCCCGGTGCTGCGTCGCACCAAACCCGACCTGCACCGCCCGTTCCGGGTGCCGCTGTCGCCCTGGCTGCCGATCATCAGCGCCCTGGCCTGCCTGTACCTGATGACGAACCTGGACATCATCACCTGGCTCCGCTTCGCGGCCTGGCTGGTCCTCGGCCTGCTGATCTACTTCGCCTACGGCTACCGCAACGCCCGCCTGTCCAAGCAGGCCCCGGACAGCGCCCGCGACTAGCGCGGCGGCTGCACGGGCTCGGCGAGCGGGCCGCGCAGCGACTCGTGGTAGTGGATCGTCTTCCACACTCCGCCGCTGCGACGCGCGATCAGCGTGTTCCGGCCACACACCTCGAACGGCTCAGCGCCCGAGCCTTCGAGATCGAAGGAGAAGAACGCCCAGGCGGCATCCCCGATGACCTCGACCCGGACATCGGAAACCGTCATCGCCCGGACGTGGCGGATGCCGGAGACGACGCGGTCGAAGTAGCGCCCGACGGCATCCGCTCCCAGCAGCGGCCGGTCCAGCTCGGAGGGGCAGTAGACGACTTCGCGCTCCGAGTCCCAGATCGACCGGAACGCGGCAGCGTCCAGGTCCGCCCAAGCCATCCGATATGCCTCGACCAGTGCGAGAACGCCGTCGACGTCGTCAGCCATGGGCACGACGTTAGAACTTCGAGTCCGGTCGAGGGCAAGAGCACGCCAGCGCTTCGGACCCCAGAGCACTGGCGTGCCTCCCATTGCCGACGACGCTGGTCAGGTGGCGGAGAGTTCGCGGATCGCCTCGGCGCCGAGGGCGATGAGGTTGGCGAGGTTCTCCCGGCCGATGGTGAGGACGTACTCGCTGTTCGGTCCACAGTAGAGGACCACGACGTCGTTGTGCCGATCGAGCTCGTAGCGCATCGGCACCTCCTGCTCCATCGCTACGAACGAGTCGCATTCGATGCATTCAAGAGCTCGCGAAGCACCGGCGGAAGTGACAACTGCGTCGAGGACCGATTACTCGACAACGCCGTCCGGGTTCGGGACTCCAAGGCGCCTGATGACGGCATGCTGAGCTTCGGGAGCGGTGCTTGGGGTTCTTTCTTGGCTTCCCTCAAGGCTTGATGTTCTGGCTGGTGGTGGTCCGTGAGTGGTTTGGGGCGCCATGGCACCCGAAACCACTCACGAGCCCGGAGCTGCCGGAGTCTTGCGCCGGGTCAGGACGACCTCGGCCAGTGCCACCAGCAGGGCCGCGGTGACGAAGGCGATCGAGACGATCAGGCCGCTGGTGATCGCCGCGTCGAAGCCGCTGGTGGCCAGCACTCCGAAGAAGAGACCGGAAGCCGCTGCCGTGCCCACCGCCGAGCCGATGCGCTGGCCGGTCTGCTGGACTCCCGCCGCCGTTCCGCCGTGGGCCACGTCGATCTCGCTGAGCGTCACCGTCTGGTTCGGGGAGATCACCAGGCCGCTGCCGATTCCCGCCACCAGCAGGGGCGCCGCCGTCACCGCGCCCGCCATCGGTCCGGGGTGGGTGGCCAGCAGGAGATCCGTCGCCAGCAGGCCGAGCAGCGCCGCCACCAGGCCGATGATCACCAGGGAGCGGCCCATGCGGTGCACGATCCGGCCGCCCAGGGCGGAGGACACCGCCGAACCGACCGCGAACGGCGTCAGCGCCAGCCCGGCTTGCAGCGCCGAATAGCCCAGGCCGCGCTGGAAGTACACCGCCAGCACGAAGAAGATGCTGGTGAACCCGGCGAAGTAGAGCAGGCCGAGGGTGGCGCCGAAGGAGTAGCTGCGGATCCGCAGCAGGCGCAGGTTCACCAGCGGGTGGTTCCCGCGCTTGTCGTACCAGTGCTCCCACACCGGGAACGACGCCAGCAGCACCACCGCGACGATCAGCAGGTACCACGGGCTGCCGCCCCCGCCCTCCTGCTCGACCAGCGGCAGCAGCAGGCACAGCAGACCACCGCCGAGCAGCAGCACGCCCACCAGGTCGAGGCTCCGGGCCGCCTCCCGCCGGGTGTCGCGCGGCAGGACGCGCATCCCGTACAGGATCGCCGCCGCGCCGATCGGCAGGTTCACGAAGAACACCCAGCGCCAGCCGTGCTCCGCGCCCGCCAGCTGGATGATCAGGCCACCGAGCAGCGGGCCGATCGCGGTGGAGATGCCCACCACGGCGCCGAACAGGCCGAAGGCCTTGCCGCGCTCACGACCGTGGAACAGCTGCTGCATCAGGCCGAGCACCTGCGGGTTGAGCAGTCCGCCCGCCACGCCCTGCAGGAGGCGGGCCACCACCAGCCACAGCGGTGTCATCGCGAATCCGGCAAGCGCGCTGGCCACCGTGAACGCGCCCAGCGCCAGCAGGAACATCCTGCTCCGGCCCCGGTCGTCGCCCAGCCGGCCCGCGGGCACCAGCACCAGGCCGAAGGTCAGCGCGTAGCCGGAGACCACCCAGGACAGCGCGGCGGCGGGCGCGTCCAGGCCCTGCTGGATGGACGGCAGCGCGACGTTGACGATGCTGACGTCCAGCAGCGTCATGAATCCCGCGATCAGGCAGACGGCCAGCACTCGCCAGCGGGTGGCGGACGGCTCGTCGGTCCGCGGCTTCGACTCGGTCGGGTCCACGGATTCACCTCAGCACGTTCGTTCTAGGCTCGCACTACCCGGTTCGGCCCAGCATTGCGACCGACTGACTTATCAATCACGTCCACCGTCCGAGCGGCCGCGCGACAGCCGCATCGGACCGCCTCTAGCTAGGCATATTCCGCAACTGGACCGGACGGCAGACGATCGCAACACGGTCGGATCATTGCGATTCTCGCAATGTGCTGTTAGCGTTCCGTCTCGTGCAGGACACGACGGCTGCGTTGCGCCAGCGGGTGCGCGACGTGTTGCGCCAGTACCCCGGGAGCCAGCGCGCTTTCGCCGAGCAGATCGGGTTGGACCCCACCAAGCTGTCCAAGTCGCTGACCGGCACCAGGCGGTTCACCCCGGTCGAGCTCACCCGCATCGCCGAGCTGACCGGCGTGACGGTGAACTGGCTGATCAACGGCGGCGACGACGTCGAGACGGTGGCCGCCGCGCCGCAGCGCACCGCCCGTCCCGCTCGCGATCCCGGCGACCTCCGGGAAGCCAGCCGCTACCAGCAGATCCTCGACGCCGCCTGGCACCTGATCGCCGAACGCGGCTACCACTCGGTGCGCGTCTCCGACGTGGCCAAGGAGTGCGGCACCAGCGCGGCGACCATCCACTACTACTTCCCCGGCCGCAACGACCTGCTCACCGAGACGCTGCGCTACTCGGTGCGACTGGCCTTCGACCGGCAGGTCGCCGAGCTGCACGCGGTCGAGGACGCCCACGAGCGCCTGCTGCGGCTGGTGGAGCTGCAGCTGCCCACGCCCGGGCTGCTGCGCCAGGAGTGGTCGATCTGGCTGCAGGTGTGGAACGAGAGCGCGCTCAACCCCGACCTGCAGGTGCTGCACAGCGACTCCTACACGCGCTGGCACGACACCATCGCCCGCACCATCCGGCAAGGCCAGGAGCAGGGCGTGTTCGCCGACACCGACGCCGAGGAGCTGACCGTCACGCTGACCGCGCTGATCGACGGCCTCGGCATCCAGGTGCTCGCCGGGCGCCCCGGCCGGTCCGTCGAGCGGATGCGCAAGGCGCTGCGCGAGTACGTCGAACGCGAGATCGTCCGGCACTGACATCCCACGAAACCCCACCCGGGCACCGCACCGGTGCCCGGGCGCTGGAACCTGCCCACGAGAGGAGAGCCCCGATGGCCAGCGAAGTGATCGTCACCGCCGCGCTCACCGGCGCCGGTGACACCACCGGCAAGAGCGAGTTCGTCCCGGTGACCCCGGAGCAGATCGCCAAGGACGCGGTCGAGGCCGCCGAGGCCGGGGCGGCCGTGGTGCACATCCACGTCCGCAACGTCGAGACCGGCCAGGGCTCGCGGGACACCGCGCTCTACCGCGAGGTCGTGGAGCGCGTCAAGGAGACCGGCACCGACGTGGTCATCAACCTGACCGCGGGCATGGGCGGCGACCTGGTCATCGATCCCGACGACCCGCTCAAGCCGGTGGACGGCACCGACCTGGTCAACGGCCTGGACCGGCTGCCGCACGTCGAAGAGCTGCTGCCGGACATCTGCACGCTGGACTGCGGTTCGCTGAACTTCGGCGAGGGCAGCCAGCTCTACATCTCCACGCCGGACATGCTGCGGGCCGGCGCCAAGCGGATCCAGGAGCTGGGCGTCAAGCCGGAGCTGGAGATCTTCGACACCGGCAACCTGTGGTTCGCCAAGCAGCTGCTGGCCGAAGGCCTGCTCGACGCCCCGCCGCTGTTCCAGCTGTGCGCGGGCATCCCGTGGGGCGCGCCGCCGGAGCCGGGCCTGCTGCAGGCGATGGTCAACATGCTGCCCGAGGGCGCGAACTGGGCGAGCTTCGCCATCGGCCGCGACCAGCTGCGCTGGGTGGGCCTGACCGCCGCGCTCGGCGGCAACGTGCGCGTGGGGCTGGAGGACAACCTCTACCTGAGCAAGGGCGTCAAGGCCAGCAACGCCCAGCTCGTCGAGCGCGCCGTGACCATCGTCGAGGGCATGGGCATGAAGATCGCCACGCCCGACCAGGCCCGCGAGCAGCTCGGCCTGAAGAAGCGCTGAGCGACTCCGCGGAACCGCCATTGACCCGTTTCCGCTGGTCAGGTCCCGTGAGTGCTTTGCGGGGCTATAGCACCCCAAAGCACTCACGGGCCGCCACCAGCGGAAACGCACCGGGCGATTTCGCGTGAAGTCGGCCGCTACCACCGCGCGAGCGGCCGGTGCCGCCCGCACAACGACCTCGAAAGGGAATTCTGAGTTGAACGAGCACACCCCCTCCCCCGGTTCGGTGCGCCGGGTCGCCTGCATCGGCGCCGGCGTCATCGGTGGTGGCTGGGTCGCGCACTTTCTGGCCCGCGGCTACCGGGTGACCGCGTGGGACCCGGCTCCGGAGTTCGAGGCGAAGCTGCGGCGGCTGGTCGACGCCGCGTGGCCCGCGCTGACCGAGCTGGGCTTGGCCGAGGGCGCCTCCCGCGACAACCTGGTCATCGCCTCAACGCTGGCGGAGGCCGTCGCGGACGCCGAGTTCGTGCAGGAGAGCGCGCCGGAGGACCTGGCGCTCAAGCGGGACCTGCTGGCCCGCATCGACGCGGCCACCCCGCCGGGCGTGGTGATCTCCTCCTCGACCTCGGGCTACGGCATGACCGAGATGCAGGTGGACTGCCCGACCCCGCAGCGGCTGGTGGTGGGCCACCCGTTCAACCCGCCGTACCTCATCCCGCTGGTCGAGGTCGTCGGCGGCGAGCGGACCGAGCCGTGGGCCGTGCGGTGGGCCTCGGAGTTCTTCGAGGTCGCGGGCAAGTCGGTGATCACCATGGACCGCGAGGTGCCGGGCTTCATCGCCAACCGGCTGCAGGAAGCGATCTGGCGCGAGGCGCTGCACATGGTCGCCAACGGCGAGGCGACCGTCGAGCAGATCGACGCCTCCATCACCGAGGGCCCGGGGCTGCGCTGGCCGCTGCTCGGACCGTGCCTGACCTTCCACCTGGCAGGCGGCGATGGAGGCATGGCGCACATGCTGGACCACTTCGGCCCGTCGCTGAAGTCGCCGTGGACGCGGCTGGAGGCGCCCGAGCTCACCACCGAGCTGCGCGATGCGATGGTGCAGGGCTGCGAGCGCGCCGCCGACGGCCGCAGCATCGCCGAGCTGGTCGCCGACCGCGACCGCGCGGTGATCGCCGTGATGCGGGCGGTCGACGAGGTGCGGAAGGGCGCGAAGTGACCGCGCTCGGCCAGTTCCGCCAGCGGGTCCGTCCGGAGTGGATCGACTACAACGGCCACCTCAGCGAGGCCTACTACGTGCTGGTCTTCGGGTTCGCCACCGACGCGGTGATGGACCAGGTGGGCCTGGACGAGGCCTACCGCAGCGGCACCGGCTGCTCGCTGTACACAGTGGAAGCGCACGTGCGCTACCTGCGCGAGGTCGGGCCGGACGCGGAGCTGGTGATCACCAGCCGCGTGCTGGGGGCCGGGGCGAAGAAGGTGCGCCTGTGCCACGAGATGTCGGTGAACGGCACCGTGGTGGCCACCGAGGAGATCATGGCGCTGCACGTCGACCAGGCGCAGGGCGGCACCAGCCCGTTCCCGGCGGCGGTGGCCGAACGGCTGGCCTCGCTGGTCGAAGCGCCACCGGAGTACGCGGGCCGGGCCATCGGCTGACGGCCGCGAGCGCGGCGACCGGCCGCAACCGGTCGCCGCGCTCGCAACCGCCGGGCCGCTCGGGATGACCGGATCGCTTCGGATGGCTACCGTGGCGGGTGTTCCGCCCACGACCGACGGGAGGATCGATGAATCCCGAGACCCCGGAGACCGACGCGGTCGAGCAGGCCCGCCAGGTCGACGAACTGGCCGAGGACGAGGAGCCGGAGCAGGTCGAGGCACCTCTCGACGCCGATCCGGCCGACCTCGCCGACCAGCACCGCGCAGTCCCGCTCGACGACGCCTACGACCACGACTGATGTCCGCCCCTACTCGGGGAGGACGCGGCCGGGGTTGAGGATGTTGTGCGGGTCGAGCGCCGCCTTGATCGCGCGCTGCGTGCTCAAGGCCGCCTCGTCCAGCTCCTCGCCCAGCCACCGCCGCTTGAGGTGGCCGACGCCGTGCTCGCCGGTGATGGTGCCGCCCAGGTCGAGGCCGAGTTCCATGATCGCGTCGAACGCCTGCTGCGCGCGGACGCTCTCCGCCGCGTCGTCGGCGTCGAAGGCCACCACCGGGTGCATGTTGCCGTCACCGGCGTGCCCGGCGCACAGCACCTGGACCTGGTACTGCTCGGCGATCCGCCCCAGGCCCTCGACCAGGTTCACCATGTTTCGCCGGGGCACGCACACGTCGTCGACGAGCACCGTCAGGCCCAGGTGCTCGTGGGCGTCGCCGACCAGCCGCCGCGCCTGCATCAGCAGCTCGCCCTCCGCCGGATCGTCGGCGACGACCACCTCCGAAGCGCGGTTGGTGCGGGCCACGACCTCGAAGGCGGCGAGATCGCCCGGCGCCGCATCGCCCCGGTCGGACTGCACCAGCAGCATGCCCGCCATGCCCTCGGGGAAGCCCAGGTCGGCGATCTTCTGCACCGCGTTGACGGTGGGCCGGTCCATGAACTCCAGCACCGACGGCCGGTAGCCCTCGGCCAGGTAACCGGCCACGGTCCGGACGGCGTCGGCGATGGTCGGGAAGAACGCGACCGCGGTCAGCGGCTGCGCGGCGGCCGGGCGCAGCGCCACGGTGACCTCGGTGACCACGCCGAGGGTGCCCTCGGAGCCGACGATCAGGTGCGTCAGGTCGTAGCCGGCCACGCCCTTGGCGGTGCGGCGACCGGTGCGCATCACCCGGCCGTCGGCCAGCACGACTTCGAGGCCGCGGACGAAGTCCCCGGTGACGCCGTACTTCACGCAGCACATGCCGCCCGCGTTGGTGGCCACGTTGCCGCCGATGGTGGAGATGCTGCGCGAACCGGGATCCGGCGGGTAGAACAGCCCGTGCTCGGCGACCTTCGCCGCGAGCACCCCGTTGACCACGCCGGGCTGCACGACCGCGACCTGCTCGGAGACGTCGATGTCGAGGATGCGGTCCATCTTCTCCAGCGACAGCAGGATGCAGCCGTCCAGCGCGTTGGCCGCGCCGGACAGCCCCGAGCGCGCGCCCTGCGGCACCACCGGTACCCGGTTGCGGTGCGCCCACTCAAGGGTCACCGAAACGTCCTCAGTGGACCGCGCGCGGACCAGCGCCGCGGGAGCGCCCGCCGGGCAGAAGCCGGCGCGGTCCCGGCGGTGGGCCTCCAGCACGTCGACGTCGTCGAAAACGCGCCCGTCGGGCAGCAGATCGCGCAGGGCTTGCACATCGGCGGTGGTCATCGGGTGAACTCTCCGACCTCGGTGGGAACGGTATTGCCGCTAGAACTTAACCCGCCGAACGGCCCCGGAGTCCACCCTGCGGAATGGGCCTGCTCACAATGCGGGCGGCCCGAGCACGCCACCGGCGGCCTGCGGACGGGCGATCATCGCCGGATATCCGCTCGACGGCGGATCTACCATGTGAGCATGTCTTCGACGAGGGATGTGTCCGCGTCCTGGGAGGAGAACGCGGCCGACTGGATCGACTGGACCCGCACACCGAGCAACGACTCGTTCTTCTGGGAGTTCCAGCTCCCCGCCTTCGCCCGGATCACGCCCGAACCGGGGCGGCGGACGGTGGAGATCGGCTGCGGCGAAGGCCGGGTGGGCCGGTGGCTGGCCGACCGGGGGCACACCGTCGCCGGCATCGACAGCTCCCCACCCTGGCCGAAAGCGCGCGAGCAGCGGGCGGCTACGACGAGATCGTCTGCGCGAGCGCCGAATCGCTGCCCTGGCCCGATGGCGAGTTCGACGCGGCCGTCGCCTTCATGGTCCTGCACGACATGCCGCCCATGCGGCAGGCGCTCCGCGAGCTGGGGCGCGTGCTCGAAGTCGGCTCCCCGTTCAGCCTCGCCATCGTGCACCCCGTCAACCGGCCGCGCGAGCACCTGGACGACATCGAGCAGCTGCTCGAACCGCGCCCGGACCCGGCTGCTGTCGAGCGCGCTCCGGAACTGGCCGCGGCGACGCGCAGCCCGTTCTTCCTGCACATGCGCTGCCGGCCGGCCGAGCGGCGCTGACCGGCCGGGGCTTCGCCGGTCAGCCCGGCCAGTGGCCGAAGAGGTCGGCGAAGCCCTCCCGCCAGCTGGGCCACTTCGGGCGCCAGCCCAGGGTTTCGCGGAGGCGGAAGTTCGTCGCGCCGCGCTGCTCGGTGAGCTGGTGGACGGTCAGCCAGTCCAGCTGGGCCCTGGCCTGCTCCAAGGTCAGCGACACCGGCGCCGGACCGCCCGCCATCCGCGCGTAGGCGGGCAGCCACTCGGTGGCCTCCGCCGGTTCGTTGTCCACCACGTTGTAGGCGCCGGGATCACCGCTCGCCAGCAGTTCGAGCACCGCCCCGGCCGCGTCCTCGACGTGCGTGAACGAGGTCAGCCCCACTACCTCGGAGACCACCGGCAGCTCGCTGCCGCACACCCGCGAGTGGACCGCGCCGCCCGGCGCGTACTGCGTGCCCGGGCCGTAGAGGTTGCCGTAGCGCAGCGCCACGCCCTCGATGTCCGAACAGCTCAGGACCGCTTCCTCCATCGCCACCTGGGCCCGGACCGCGTCGCCCCAGCAGCCCGGCGCGTCCGTCCACAGTGGTGATTCCTCGTCCAGCACGTCGTGGCCGTGCGGGCGGTAGGCAGCGGTCGTGCTCTGCCCGATGATGCGCTTCGCACCGGCCGCCACCGCCGCGTCAAGCAGGTTCTTCGAGGCCCGCTCGCGGGAAGGCGCGGCGCGGTGCCGCCCGTCGCTGAGATCGGTCCGGCCGATCCCGGAGGTCTGGTCGACCACGACATCCGGTGCGGCGCGGCACAACTCACGCCGCACCCCCTCGGTATCCAGCAGGTCGGCGACGGCGATATCGTCGAACGATGTCGAGCCGTTCAGCCGGTCAACGCGCCGGACGAGCGCGGTCACGTGGTGACCTCGCTCCCGCAGCAGCGGGAGGAGCGTCCTTCCGACCACGCCGGTAGCACCGGCGACAACCACACGCAGGGGCACTTCGACCTCGCACCGGGTTAGACGTCAGCGGCTCGAAAGCCTACCCCGGTGGCCTACCCCGGAACGGGTGAAAAACGGCCGCCCTCGCAGGCGGCAGACCGGCACCGCGGACGGCCCGGACCTGCCGCCCCCATGAGGCGGCATCAGAGCTCTCTCCGATGCACCGTCGTGCCGGAACGGCACGACCCTTCGTCAGATGGTGCGGATTCCAGCGGCCTGCGGACCCTTCGGACCCTGGGCGATGTCGAACTCCACGCGCTGGTTCTCCTCCAGCGTGCGGAAACCGGAGGCTTCGATCGCGGAGTAGTGGGCGAAGACGTCGGCGCCGCCGCCGTCCGGGGTGATGAACCCGTAGCCCTTCTCCGCGTTGAACCACTTGACCGTACCGGTAGCCATTCCCTGTTTCTCCTGATTCTGCTGGCCAGGGTCAACACTGCGCAGACCCGAGGTCGCCGAGCCGATCCCCGCCGCGCTGGAGCACCACCGCACAAAAAAAGTGCCTGCGTTCTGGCAGGCACTTTCCAGTACTGCTGGGACCAAAACAGCAACCACCGCAACGCTAGCACTCCGGCTGCGGGTTGTCACACGTCGATCGCCGCCTGTCAACACCGCCGCCGGGCACCGGTTTTCAGGGAATGCTCAGCAGTCCCTGCCCGCGGGCTTCCGCGGCGAGGTTCTGCTCGGTCCGCTGCTCGGCGAGCAGCAGTGCCGCGGCCCGCGGGGTGAGCCCTTCGGCGTCCCACGCCGCCAGCAGCGGTGGGATCTTCGCCAGCATCTCCTCCCGCAGCACCTGGAAGGACAGCACCGGGTCGGCGTCCACCCGCCCCAGCAGCAGCCACCAGGCCCAGGCGACCGCGCCCGCGTTGGCCACGAAGTCCGGGATGACCGGAATACCGCGCGTGGCCAGCATTTCCTCCGCGTCGGCCGTCACCGGGGTGTTGGCCGCTTCGACGATCACCTTGGCGTTGATCTCCGGCACCTGCGGCGGGGCGATCGCGTAGGACACCGCGGCCGGGATGAGCACGTCGACGTCGGCGCCGAGGATCGCTTCGCGCGGCGCGCGCTGCACGTGCCCGGGCACCTGGGCGCGGTCGATCTCGCCGAACCGGTCGCGGGCCTCCAGCAGCGCCGGGACGTCCAGCCCGTCGGGATCGTGCAGCGTTCCGGCCGCGTCGGCCATCGACACCACCTTCAGCCCGGCCTCGTGCAAGTAGTAGGCCGCACCGCCGCCCATCGTGCCGACGCCCTGCACCGCGACCGTGGTCTCGGCGGGAGCCCAGCCCCTCGCGTGCACGACACCGAGGCAGCTCTGCGCGACGCCGTAGCCGCCGACCACGTCACCGAGCAGCAGCCCGCCGGGCACCGGGGCGTTGAGCCCCGCCCGGACGCGGCGCAGCGTGCGCTCTGCGTCCGGCGCCCGCCTGATCGCAGCGTGGTAGGACTGGTGCAGCCCCACCTCGGCGAACACCTCGTCGATCAGGTGCTGCGGCACCCCGAGGTCCTCCGCGGTCACCCAGTGCGCGTCCAGGTACGGGCGCATCGACTGCACGAAGCGACGCAGGACGCCCTTGGCCTCCGGGTCCTTCGGGTCGCAGTCGATCCCGCCCTTCGCCCCGCCCACCGGCAGGTCGAACACGGCGGTCTTGCGCGCCATGCCGCGCGCCAGGTCTTCCACCTCGGTCAGGGTGCACCCGGCACGCATCCGGGTCCCGCCGGTGGCCAGACCGGACACCAGGCTGTGCACCACCAGGTAACCGTTGCGGCCGGTCACCGGATCCGTCCAGATCACCCGCATCATCGGGTCGCGGTCGACGAGTGCCACGGGCCGAACCTCCTTCCCAGTACGCGTTGACCCGCCGCGGAGAACCCGGGCGGGGAATGAGTGCAACCAGTGATCGAACTACCCGCGAGCCGCGGAATCGCGATGCTCGCCCCACTGCCGATCAGGTCGGTCAGTGATGTCGCAGCCAGAGCGAGGAAGAGGACAACCACCGGGCTGGACGCGGGTTTCGGAACGACTCCGCTCGCATGATCCACCTCCCGCACTCAGCCCGGATGGCTCGAAGTTAAGGGCGGCCGGTTTGGATTGTCAACAATCGACTTCTCGGACAAGCCGTTCATCATCGGAACGGGTGCTCGACCGCCGCCGACAAGACCATCGGAAAGGCCTCCGACCAGCAGCGGAAGACCATCCGCACCCCAGGTCACACGAACGGGGGATGCGCGGTTCTAAGCTTCCGATCGCGACGGATGAGGGCGTAGCGCGAACCGCCCCGGGACTTGGACCAAACCACTCCCAAGATCACCGGGCGGCTGGGAGGATGCGAGCATGAGCCAACCGGGACGACCCCATGACCTACCGGGATCGCTGGACGAGGCGACGCAGCAGCAGCTGATCCAGGAGATCGGCCGGCTGATCGTGCGCGCGCTGCCCCCCGGTTGGCGCGAGGCCACCGTCGAGTACCGCGCGCTGGGCGGCCACCAGGAACTCGTCGCGCAGCTGATCGCGCCCAACGGCACCGCCGTCCCGCTGGCCCCTCCCGCGGAGGCCGCCGAGGCGTTCGGCAGGCTGCGGCAGGGCATGTACCAGCCGGATCGCGGCACCTGGGTGAGCGCGCTGTACCGGCTGCAGCGCCCCGGCAGCTACACCGTCGACTTCAACGGGGACTACGAGCCGAACTGGCGCACCGCTCCCCCGGCCGCCGCCCACGCCGACGAGCTCAACCGCTTCCCGCGCCCCGCGTCGGCCATCCCGGACTGGCTCTCGGCCGGCCCGGCGGCGCAGCTGCGCACCGCGGAGGTCTTCGACGACTCGGGCCGCCCGATCACCGACCGCCCGGCGATCGACCCGGCCGAGCTCGATCAGGTCGCGGACTACCTGGAGCAGGCGCCGATCGTGCTGGCGGCGCGCAGCTACGACACCGACCGGCTCGACCCGAACCGCAACCCGTCGGTGCCGATGACCTTCCACACCGACGGCACCTGGGTCTGGCCGGGCGCGGTCGGCTACTACCTGCGCCAGCACGGGGTCGCCCCGGAGGCCGACCTGGTGGGGCACATCCGCCGCCAGGGCTTCCGGGTCCCCGAGGTCGCCGAGCCGGTCCGCGAGCAGGCGGTCACCCTGATCACCGGCGAGCAGCGCCAGTAGCCGTCCGACCCGAGGCGCCGGTGCAATTTCAATTGAAATCAGCGGTGTGATTTCAATTGAAATTGCGGAATCCGGACACCGGGCGGCCGAGCCGTTCGCGTTCACCGGTGCATCGGAGGACGGTCGCACCGGTGGGAGTGCGGTTCGCGGCAGGTCGAGTTCTCGGTCGGGCGAGGTGCCGGTTCGGCGGAGCTGACACAATCCCGGCATGCGCGATGTGGTGTTCGCCGGCGGGCCGGTGGCCACAATGGACGCCGCCCGGTCGTTCACCGATGCGGTGGCGGTGCGAGACGGGCGGATCGTCGCCGTCGGGCGCGATGCCGTGCGGGCACACTGGTCCTCGCGGACCGAGTTCGTCGACCTCCGCGGCCGGTTGCTGCTGCCCGGTTTCCACGACGCGCACGTGCACCCGCTCTACGGCGGGCTCGAACGGCTGCGCTGCGACCTCACCGAATGCCTCGACGCCGCGCAGTGCCTCCGCCAGGTCGAGGCCTACCAGCGCGCGCACCCGGAAGCCGGCTGGGTGCTCGGCGGCGGTTGGGACATGGCGCAGTTCCCCGGCGGCGCACCGCACCGGACCGCTCTGGACCAGGTGACCGGAAACCGCCCGGCGTACCTGCTCAATCGCGACCACCACGGGGCCTGGGTGAACACCGCCGCGCTGCGGCTCGCCGGGATCGACCGGCACACCCCCGACCCGCCGGACGGCCGGGTCGAACGCGACGCCGACGGCCATCCCACCGGCACCCTGCACGAGGGCGCGACCCGGCTGGTCGAGCCGGTGCTGCCGACGACCGGCGAGGCGGAGTACCTCGCCGGGCTGCTGGAGGGCCAGCGGCACCTGCACTCGCGCGGCGTGACGTCGTGGCACGACGCGATCGTCGGCCCCTACCTCGGCTACGACGACACGCTGGCGACCTATCTGGACGCCGACCGGCGCGGGCTGCTGACCGGCAAGGTGCGCGGCGCGCTGTGGTGGGACCGCAGCCGCGGCCGGGAACAGATCGAGGAGCTGCGGCACCGCCGCGACCGGGCTCGCGGACACCGGTTCCGGGCCGGGACCGTGAAGATCATGCAGGACGGCGTGTGCGAGAACTTCACCGCCGCGCTGCAGCTGCCCTACCTCGGCCGGCACGGCAGCGGACTGTCCTTCGTGGACTCCGAGCTGCTCGCCGAGGTGGTCCCGGAGCTGGCCGACGCCGGGTTCCAGCTGCACTTCCACGCCATCGGCGACCGCGCGGTGCGCGATGTGCTGGACGCGCTCTCCGGCGCGCGCGAGCGGGACCTGCGCCACCAGATCGCGCACGTCCAGGTCGTGCACCCCTCCGACGTGCCGCGCTTCCGCGAACTCGGTGTTACGGCCACGATCCAGCCCCGGTGGGCGGTCAACGACGCCGCGATGACCGAGCTGACCGTGCCGCGCCTGGGCCACCGGCGGGCCGGCTGGCAGTACCCGTTCCGCTCGCTGCGCGCGGCGGGGGCGGTGCTGGCAGCGGGCAGCGACTGGCCGGTGTCCGAGGCCGATCCGGTGCTGGGCGTGCACGTCGCGGTCAACCGCAGCGAGCCCGGCACCGACGACCCGCCGTTCCGGCCCGAGCAGGCGCTCGACCTCGTCGACGCGCTCGCCGCCTACACCGCGGGCAGCGCGTGGGTCAACCACGCCGAGCGGGAGACCGGAACCGTGGAGGTCGGCAAGGCCGCCGATCTGGTGCTGCTGGACCGCGACCCGTTCGCCTTGCCGCCGAACGAGATCTGGCGCTGCGAGGTGGAGCTGACGATGGTCGACGGAGCAGTGGTGCACCACCGGATGTGACCGACCGCAATCCCGCGCTGGGCCGTGCGGGCGACGCGGCCTCCCGATCGTGTGGAAGGGCATCCGGGCCATTGGCCGCCGCGGGCGCGACTGGTTTCGTGCGCAGGGTCGGTGACCATCGCAGAGAGGTGCGCGGACCATGCAGGCCTTCCGGCTGCCGGAGTTCTACCTGTCCTATCCGGCACGGCTGAACCCGAACCTGGAGCGGGCCCGGGAGCACAGCAAGACCTGGGCCCGGCGGATGGACATGATCGACGCGCCGCAGCACGGCGTGGACATCTGGACCGAATCGGATCTCGACCGGCACGACTACGCGCTGCTGTGCGCGTACACCCACCCCGACGCCGACGGCGCGGAGCTGGACCTGATCACCGACTGGTACGTGTGGGTGTTCTACTTCGACGACCACTTCGTGGAGCTGTACAAGCGGAATCCGGACCTGCCGGGCGCGCGCGAGCACCTCGATCGGCTGCCCGCCTTCATGCCCGTCGAGGGCCCGATCACCGCCGAGCCCACCAACCCGGTGGAGCGCGGGCTGGCGGACCTGTGGGAGCGCACCGTGCCGTCGATGAGCGCCGACTGGCGGCGGCGGTTCGCCGAGAACACCAAGCACCTGCTGGACGAATCGCTGTGGGAGCTCACCAACATCAGCGAGAACCGGCTGTCCAACCCCATCGAGTACATCGAGATGCGCCGCAAGGTCGGTGGCGCTCCGTGGTCGGCGAACCTGGTCGAGCACGCGGTGGGCGCCGAGGTGCCCGCCGAGATCGCCGCGGCCAGGCCGATGCAGGTGCTGCGCGACACCTTCTCCGACGCGGTGCACCTGCGCAACGACCTGTTCTCCTACGAGCGGGAGGTGCGGGACGAGGGAGAGCTGAGCAACGGCGTGCTGGTCTTCGAGAAGTTCCTCGGCTGCTCGACCCAGCAGGCCGCGGAGGCGGTCAACGACCTGCTGACCTCGCGGTTGCACCAGTTCGAGCACACGGCGCTGACCGAGGTGCCGCAGCTGCTCGACGAACGGGGCATCGATCCGCTGGGCAGGCTGGCGGTGCTCGGCTACGTCAAGGGCTTGCAGGACTGGCAGTCCGGCGGCCACGAGTGGCACGTGCAGTCCGGCCGGTACCCCGACGGCGGTGCCTCCAGCGTGCTGGCCGGGCCGACCGGGCTGGGCACCTCGGCCGCCCGGATCATCTCCTCGCTGATCAGCACCGCGCCGCAGCGGATGCGCAGCTACACGCGGACCCCGTTCCAGCCGGTCGGGCACATCCCGCACCGGGAGATCCGGTTGCCGTACCCGGTTTCGCTCTCGCCGCACCTGGACGTGGCCCGCGAACACGCCGTCGACTGGGCGCGCACCATCGGCATATTCACCGACGTGCCTTCCGTGTGGGACGAGCCGGCGATGCGCGCCAACGACCTCCCGCACTGCGCCGCCGGTCTCGACCCGGACGCCACCATCGAGGAGATCGACCTGGCCTCGGCGTGGCTGACCTGGGGAACCTACGGCGATGACTACTACCCGCAGGTCTTCGGGCACACCCGCGACATGGCGGGTGCCAAAGCGCTCACCGCGCGGCTCAAGGAGCTAATGCCGGTCGAGGGCAGCAGTGCGGTCGTCCCGGCCAACGCGCTGGAGCGCGGGCTCGCGGATCTGTGGCTGCGCACGGCGGGCCCGCTGCCGACGGACAAGCGCCGGGCGTTCCGCGGCACCGTCGAGGTGATGCTGGACAGCTGGCTGTGGGAACTGGCCAACCAGCACCAGAACCGGATCCCCGACCCGGTCGACTACGTCGAGATGCGGCGTCGCACCTTCGGGTCCGAGCTCACCATGAGCCTGTCCCGGTTCTCCCACGGCGCGACCGTGCCGCCGGAGATCTACCGCACCCGCACCATCCGGGCCATGGAGAACTCGGCGACCGACTTCGCGACGCTGGTCAACGACGTGTTCTCCTACCGCAAGGAGATCCAGTACGAGGGCGAGGTGCACAACGCGGTGCTGGTGGTGCAGAACTTCCTGGACTGCGACCTGGACCGGGCGTTCCAGGTGGTGCACGACCTGATGGACGCGCGCCTTCGGCAGTTCGAGCGCACCGTGGACGTCGAGCTCCCGGCCCTGTTCGCCGAGCGGGACCTGGACGCCGACGCCCGCGCCACGCTCATCCGCTACGCCTCGGAGCTGCAGGACTGGATGGCCGGGATCCTCAACTGGCACCGCGAGTGCCGGCGCTACTTCGACGCCGAACTCCGGCACGACATCGCGGTGCCCCGCCCCACCGGCCTCGGCACCTCGGCCGCGCGCCTCACCTGGGACCCGGTGGTCGGCTAGAGCCGGGGGCCGGAGGCGGCCCTCAGCCCGCGACGTCGTGCACAGTTTCCGCGCCGATGCGGCGGCTGCGCTCGATGCCCCACTGGCCGAGCGGCACCAGCGCGCGGTTGAGCGACTCGCCGTGCTCGGTCAGGGAGTACTCCACCTTGGGCGGGACCTCCCGGTAGACCTCGCGGTGCACCAGGCCGTCCTCCTCCATCTCGCGGAGGTGCTGGGTGAGCATCTTCTCGGTCACGCCGGGCAGTCCGCGCCGCAGTTCGGCGAAGCGCCGGGTGCCGTGCTCGTGCAGCTCCCAGATGATCAGCGCCTTCCACTTGCCGGACACCACGTCCATCGCGGCGTCGATGCCGCAGAAATAGGGCCCGCGACGGGGTTCCTTCGGCATCCGCACGCCTCACTTCCCAAAAGGTAAGTACCCCACTAATTAGTCGGTACTTGTCGAGCCTACCGGTTGCGGAAAGGATTCGAGCATCGAAAAGCGCTGAGGAGAAACGAAGTTGAGCAACGAGAACAACACCCGCGTCAGCCTGCTCGGTCTGGGTGCGATGGGCAGTGCGCTGGCCGTCGCGGTCCTCGACGCGGGATACCCGACCACGGTCTGGAACCGGTCACCGGGCAAGACCGGTGCGCTGGTCGAGCGGGGCGCGGTCGCCGCCGGTTCGGTCCGCGAGGCGGTCACCGCCGCCGATGTGGTCATCGCCTGCCTGTACGACGCCGCCTCGGTCCACGAGACCCTCGACCCGGTCGCCGAGCAGCTCGCCGGGCGGACTCTGGTCAACGTCACCACGACCTCGCCGGACCAGTCCAGGGAGATCGCCGCCTGGGCCGCCGGGCACGGCGTCGAGTACCTGGACGGCGGCATCATGGCCATCCCGTCGATGATCGGCCGACCGGGGTCGTCGATCCTCTACAGCGGATCGGCGGCGGTGTTCGAGCAGCACCGCCCGCTGCTGGACCTGTGGGGCGAGAGCGTGTACTTCGGCGAGGACGCCGGTGTGGCGTCGCTGTACGACCTCGCGCTGCTGTCGGGGATGTACGTCATGTACGCCGGATTCATGCACGGCGCGGCCATGGTGGCGCCCGCAGGCGTGTCGGCGGGAGCGTTCGCCGAGCGGGCGTCGGCCTGGATCGCGGCGATGACCGGATCGCTGGCCGAACTGGCCGCCGTGATCGACGGCGGGGACTACACCGTCGACGGCCAGCAGAGCCTGGAGTTCTCCAGCCTCGACGACATCGTCTCCGCCAGTGCCGCCCAGGGCATCAGCACCGAGGTGATCGACGCGGTGCAGAACCTCATCCAGCGCCAGATCGACGCCGGGTACGGCGAGCAGGCCTTCCCCCGCATCATCGAGAGCATCAAGCACCCGGCTTGAGCCGGAACACCCGGCCGGACCGGCGGTTCCGCCGATCCGGCCGGGGTCTCAGCGCTCGGCCCCGGAGACCAGGTGACCGCCCTGCACGACGTGTCGGAGGTGCTCGGGACCGGCGAGCACGGCGATGTCGGCCAGCGGGTCTCCGTCGACGACCACCAGGTCCGCCAGGGCGCCCACGCGGAGGGTGCCGATCTCGCCGGTCATGCCGAGCAGATCGGCCGCGGTGCTGGTCGCCGCGCGGATCACGTCCAGCGGCTGCTGGACCTGGCAGCGGATCCGGAACTCCTCGTTCTGGTGGCGGTGCATGCCGCCGAGCAGGTCGCTGCCGTAGGCGATCTTGACGCCGCCGCGGTGGGCCGCCTCCAGCGCGGCCAGGCCTGCTCCCAGCACGTCGTCGACCTTGCGCCAGCTGTCCTCCGGCAGTCCGAACTCGCGCCCTTCGGTCTTGAGCGCCCAGTAGGTCACCAGGGTCGGCACCAGGAACGCGTCGTGCTCGAGGAACTCGGGCACGTTGGACTCGTCGATGAGGTTGCCGTGCTCGATGGACCGGATCCCCGCCCGCAGCGCCCGGCTGACCGAACGCGCCGTGTAGGCGTGCGCGGCCACGTAGCGGTTGGCGGCGTCGGCTTCCTCCACGATCGCGCGGAGTTCGTCCATCGAGTACTGGGTGGAGTCGATGCGGTCGGTCGGCGACGCCACCCCTCCCCCGGCCATCACCTTGATGTGGTGGGCGCCCTTGCGCAGCTCGTCGCGGGCTGCGGCGCGCACCGCGTCGACCCCGTCCGCGATCCGGCCCAGTCCGGCGCAGCACTGGTGCCCGTCGTGCAACCGCGTTCCGCGCGGGCGGCTGTCACCGTGGCCGCCGGTCTGGCTCAACGCCTTGCCGCAGAACGCCAGCCGCGGCCCGCGGATCAGGCCTTCGGCTTGCGCGTCGGCCAGGCCGAAGTCGGCACCCGAAGCGTCGCGGACCGTGGTGAAGCCGCGGTCGAGCATCTGCCCCATGATCCGCCCGGCGTGCGCCGCGGCGTAGGAGGGCGACCAGGACGGCAGCGCACCGAGATCCGCTGTGGCGGCGGTGACGTGCACGTGCGCGTCGATCAGCCCGGGCAGGACGGCGGCGCCCGCCAGGTCCACGATCCGCGCGCCCTCCGGTGCGGTCAGCCCGGTCCCGGTCTCGACGATCCGGCCGTCCGCGCAGAGCAGGTCGCCCTCGGCGTACTCGCCGGTCTCGACGTCGAGCAGCTTTCCGGAGCGCAGCAGCAGAGCGGTCACGAATCCTCCTTGTTGTCGTCGAGGCGCTGGACCAGTTCGGCCAGCGCTGGAGCGGCGAGCGCGGCCAGTTCGACGGCGCGCTCCACCTGGGCCGGGCCGTAGGCGTGCTCGGCGTCGAGCAGGGCCAGGGTGCCCAGCGTGGCGCCGTCGGCTCCGATCACCGGCACGTTGATCACCGAACCGCAGCCGAGTTCCGCGATCAGCGCGTGGTCGGCGAAGACCTGGCGGACCGACTCCGCGTCCGGTCCGAAGAACGGCTGCCGGCGGTTGATGCAGCGGTCCAGCCAGTCCGCGGCGACCTCGACGGACTTCTCACCGCCGATCGGGTACTGGTCGGGGTGGCTGGTGTGCGCCCGGTGCAGCACGCGTCTGCCGGGCAGCCAGGCGAGCACGGTGAACAGCCGGACGCCGATCTCCCGCCGGACCGCTTCTTCCACAGCGGACAGGTTCACCGGACGGCCGCCTTCGGCGAGCCGGGTTCGGTCAGGTCCTCCAGCGACCGCCCCGCCGTGGACAACCCGAACACCAGGGTGCAGATGACGCCGACGGCGAGCACCGCGGTGGTGATGCCGAAAACTCCCGCGAAACCGAGGGAGGCGGCGAAGACGCCGATGACCGACGGCGCGATGATGCTGCCGAACCGGCCGAACGCGCTGGACAGGCCGGTGCCGGAGGCGCGGATCCAGGTCGGGAACACCTCGGGGGTGTAGGAGTACACCGCCGCGTAGGTGCCGTTGAGGAAGAACGACAGCACCGCGGCCGCGACGGTGATCCACACCGGGTCGGTCATCTGCGACATCCAGAACGCGCTGGCAGCCGCACCCGCCAGGTACAGCGCGATGGTGTTCTTGCGGTCCAGGTACTCGCCCAGCCACGCCGCCGAGAAGTACCCCGGCACCTGGGCCAGGTAGATGATGATCGAGAACTCGAAGCTCTTGGTGACCGTGATGCCCTGCTGCACCAGCAGCGTCGGGATCCAGGTGAAGAACCCGTAGTAGGAGAAGGTGATCACGAACCAGATCAGCCAGGTGATCGCGGTGCGCCCGGCCATCCCGCCGCTCCACAGGTACTTCAGCGCGGAGAACAGGCCGATCTTGCGCGCCTCGGCGGGCTTGTCCACGACCGTCTCGGGCACCGGCGGCAGCGGCTGCTTCGTCGCGGCCTGCACCTTGCGCTCCAGGTCCACCACGATCTGCTCGGCCTCGGCGGTGCGGCCGGTGGCCAGCAGGTAGCGCGGTGATTCCGGCAGCGAACGCCGCCACCAGAGCAGCATCAGGATCGGCAGCGCGGTGATCACCTGGGCCCAGCGCCAGCCCTCGGGCAGCGGCTGCACCACGAACCGGCCCAGCAGCGCGGCGCCGACGAAGCCGAAGGAGAAGAACCCGGCCAGCGCCCCGACGAACCAGCCGCGCCGGGCGGCCGGGACGAACTCGGCCAGGAACGGCGCGATGATCGCGCTCTCGGCACCGGTGCCGAACCCGGCGAGCACCCGGGCCACCAGGAAGATCTCGTAGTTCGGGGCGACCGCGGCGATGACGGAGAACAGGGCGTAGGCGGCCAGCGCCCACATCATCACCTTGCGGCGGCCGATCCGGTCGCCCAGCAGGCCGGCGCAGGTGGCGCCGAACAGGAAGCCGAAGGGGGCGGCCGAGCCGACCAGGCCGAGCTGGGTGTTGGTCAGGCCCCACACCTCCTGCACGCTCGGCATCAGGAAGGCCACCACGGCGGCGTCCATCCCGTCGAAGGTGTAGCCGAGGCCGCCGAGCAGCAGCAACAGGTAGTGCGGACGGCTCAGCGGGAGCCGGTCCAGCCTTGCTAGCAGGGACAAGGGGTGCCTCCAGGTCGTTCCAGCACCGGATTCGAGTGATGGGCAACATATAGTGCGGATGTCGTCATTTGCAATATCTGTTGCGTTGAAGTCGCGATTACAGTGTGTATCGGCCAGCGAGGACGAGGAAGGACGGCCGATGACCGCAAGCACCACCGCGGAAGCTGATGGCTTCGAGACCTGGCTGCGCGCCCGCGTGCCCGAGCGCGGCCTGCGCCCCAAGGGCGCCGCGGTGCTGGAGGTCCTGCTCACGCAGCCGCGGCGGGTGTCCTACAGCTCCGCCGCCGAGGCCGCCGAACTGGCCGGCGTCAACGTCGCGACGGTGAGCCGGACCGCGCAGACGCTCGGCTTCAGCGGCTGGTCGGACCTGCAGCAGGAGTTGCGCGCACGTTTCCTGTCATCGCTGAGCGCGCCGGAGGTCGCCGCCGCCCAGCACACCGAGGGCGAGCTGGGCACCGCCTCGCTGCGGCGAGACCTGGAGTCGCTGGCCGTGCTCAACCGACGGCTCGAAGAGGAGCAGATCCGCGTCATCGCCGAGGCGATGGCGCGAGCGCGGCGAATCCTGATCGTGGCCCACGGCAGCTACGTCGCCATCGGCACGGCGCTGGCCCACAACGTGCGGCTCGCCGGGTACGACGCGACCGTCGTGCACGACGCCGATCTGGCCAACGCGGTGTCCCGGATCGCGCCCGACGACGTGCTGGTGGCGATCAGCTTCTGGCGGCTGTACCAGAACACCGTCACCGCGGCCGAAGAGGCGCACGACCGCGGTGCGCGCGTCTTCGTGCTCTCCGATGCGGCCAGCCCGGCCTTGGTCGCCACGGCCGAGGAAGTGCTGCTGATCCCCGCGGAGGGCGCGGCGTTCTTCCCGTCGCTGACACCGGGACTGGCGGTAGCGCAGGCCATCGTCGCCCAGTTGTCCACAGTGGATCCCAAGCGGACCCGCAGGTCGATCGAAGCCGCCGAGGAGCAGTGGTCGCGCTTCGGCCTGATGCACCGCCAACCGCGCCGCGGCTGAACCCGGCACCACCGCACCGGAACGGGCGGTGCGACGTGCGAGCAGCACGCCGCACCGCGTGCGGATCCAGAGCCGCCAACCCGTCACTCGGCCCGGCGGACTTCGGCCATGGCCTCCCAGTGCGTGAGGTACTTGGCGGCTTCCGCCGCCAGCAGCGCGTCGAGCTCCGCGCGGTTGGTGTTCCGGCGCAACCGCAGCGCTTTACCGCGCCGCACGTCGAGGACCACCGGCGTCGCCTCCGGCAGCATGACCGGCACCAGGTGTTCCAGCACCCGCAGCGCCAGGTTCGCCGAATCCGCTCCGAGCTCCGGCTCCTTCAGGTAGGGCAGGACGACCTCGGCGTGGCCGTCCCGGTGGCGCAACGCCAGCGCACTGCGCCTGGACACGGTGACCGAGAGGTCGCCGCAATCCCAGGCCGCCGACTCCATCGGCACCCCGGTCGCCCTGACCTTGCCCCACCATCGCTGGAACCCCTCGTGCAGCTGCTGGAAGTGCGGTTGCTGCACCGGGCGGGCCTGCCGGACCGCCTCGGCGACGACTTCCGAGGCGTCCGGCGAGCTCACCGCCCTGCGCAGCGCCGACCGGAACGGCGCGTAGAACGTCCAGGCCAAGCTCGTCTCGTCGATGTAGATCTCCCACTGGTTCCGAACGATGCCCGCGCAGCCGCGCGGCGTGCTGCGCGCGTAGTCCAGGAACGAACCGAGACCGATGTGCACACCGTCCACGAGTACCCCTCCGCGGCCGAGGGCAGCATTCAGCACCACCGCGGACCGCATGCCCGGAGCACGACAGTCCACAGTGGTCGAAATGCGCCCGAATCCCCTGCCCGACAACAAGATCTTACCACGTCAGGGGCACTTTTAGAACACGCATTCGAGTGATCTCAGCACTCAGAGAACTTCACTTTTCGGGCATATCGAAGGGCTGAATTCGGTACGTGCGGAGCCCCCGGCTCCGGTCGCCGCCGCGGCGGGCAGCTGCAACGCCGACCCCGGCTCGCCGCGGCCGCGATGCCGGATCAAACCTGTTGCGGCACAACGGCGGCCGCGGTTAACGTGCGTCCTCCCACGTACCCGTCGTCCGACGAGGAGACCGCGGCATGACCAGCAAGCTGACCGAGATCTCGATCGACTGCGCCGACCCCGCCGCGCTCTCGCGGTTCTGGTGCGCGGTCCTCGACTACGTGGTGCAGGACATGGACGACGAAACGATCACGATCGGCTCCCCGGAGGTGCCCGAGGGCAAGAGCCGCCGCGGCCCGGTGCCACCGGTGCTGGTGTTCGCGCGCGTGCCGGAGGGCAAGGCTGTCAAGAACCGGGTCCACCTGGACGTCAACACCACCGACGCGGAGCAGGACGAGGAGGTCCGCCGGCTGCTCGACCTGGGTGCCCGGCACGCCGACGTCGGCCAGACCGGCGACGAGAGCTGGGTGACCCTCGCCGACCCGGAGGGCAACGAGTTCTGCGTCCTCGCCGGTCGTCACCCCTGACCGAGGTCAGCTCAAGGCGGCGAAAGCGGCCCGGCCCAGCACGGCGATGGCCTCGCAGGCCGGACCGCCCCGGTAGCCGCTGAGGGAGCGCTCATCGGTGAGCTCGTCGACCAGGACCGCGATCACCGCCCGCGGACGGTCGGTGCCGAGCAGGCCGACGTCGTGGCGCAGTCCGAGCAGCTCGCCGGTCTTGTTCCAGCAGTTCGCGCCCACCGGCAGCAGCGCGGGCAGCCGGTCGCGGACCTGCTGCTCGGCGAGCACGCCCAGCGCGTGCTCGGTCAGCTCGGGCGGCAGCGCCGCTCCCCGGGCCAGCCGATCGAGCACGCGGGCCTGGTCCAGCGCGGTCGTCTCGTTGCGGCCCGGCTCGTGGTGGTGCATCAGCCGCCGCTCGACGCGGGTGCCCGTGCAGCCCAGATCCGCCGCGCAGTCCCGGATCGCGGCGAAGCCGACCGCGTCGATCACCGCGTTGGTGGCGGCGTTGTCGCTGATCACGATCATCAGCGTGATCAGGTCGCGCAGCGAGATCCGGTCGACGCTGCGCAGCTGCCGGAGCAGTCCGGCGCCGCCGACGCGCTCCGCGGGCAGCTCCACCTCGTCGTCCAGCCCGATCCGCCCGGCCTGCACCGCCCGCAGCGCGCTGATCATGATCAGGACCTTGATCGTGCTGGCCGCGGGCACCACCCGCTCGGCGCCGAGCAGCACCGGCTCCCGCTCGGTCAGGTCCCACGCGGCGAACCCGACGCGACCCGGCAGCTCGGCCTGCGACAGCTCCGCGCGCAACCGCTCCGCGAATCCCACAACCACGCTCCCATCAGGTGCACCGCCCTCAGACGAGGACCAGGAACAGCACGGCGAACAGCGCCAGGTTGGCGACCATGATCGCCCAGCCGTTGTACATCATCATCCGCAGGTTGCGGGAGCGCGCCAACCCCATCTGCCCGATCATGTCCGGTCCGGGGAACGGGCCGAACCAGTCGATCTGCGAGGAGCCCAGCAGCACCGCGGCCCACGCGCCCGGCGGAACGCCCACCGCGGCCAGCGCGGGCCCGAACAGGTTCTGCAGCAGCACCACCTGCGCGACGGCCGCACCGGAGATGCCGAGCCACCCCACCAGCAGCACGATCATGCAGAACAGCCACGGCCCGACGCCGTCGAGCGTCGGTGCCATCAGGTTCTGCAGCGCGTCGTAGGCGCCGGACTTCTCCAGCAGCTCCAGCATCGGGTTGAGCAGCCAGAACAGCAGGAACAACCACAGCAGCGGCTGCGCGCCCCGGTACATCGCCTGCAGCGCCGCGCTCGGCGCCATGCGCCCGAGCAGCGCGGTCACCGCGGCGCTGACCGGCATCACGATCAGCACGTAGGTGTAGCCCGCCTGGAACACGATGCCCAGCACCACCAGAACCGCCATGCTGCCGAGGAATCCGGCCATCGCGCGCTTCGCCGCGGCCGGTGCGTGCGCCTGGTCGTCGGCCACCTCGTCCGGGTAGGCCTCGGTGCCCTCGGTCCGCCGCTGGATCCAGTGCGACATGCCGAGGCCGGTCAGCCAGACCACGACGGCCATCGGGATCCCGGCGTTGAGCAGGTAATCGCCGTAGCCGAGCTGCGCCGCGCCCATGACGGTGACCACCGGCGGCGTGAACGGGCCGACGACCAGGCCGGCCGCCGTGCCCGCGTGCAGCATCGCGGCCATCGACGGCGGGGTCAGCCGCAGCGCGGCGGCGATCGGCAGCACGATCGGCACCAGCAGCGCGCTCGCCCCGGACAGCGTGCCGAGGGCGGCGGCGAGCAGCGTCGCCGAGGCCATCACCCCGATCCGGAACCGCAGCCGGGTGCTGATCCCGATGCCGTGCAGCACGGCGCGGACCATGGTCGCGGCCGCGCCGGTCTCCGTCACGACCCGGCCCAGACCGCCGCCGAGCAGCACGATCAGCCCGACGACCGCGATGAACGAACCCAGCGATTCGCCCATCAGCTCGCCCAGTTCCAGCGGGGCGGTTCCGGTCTGCAGGGCCGCGATGACGAGCGCGCCGAGAGTCGCCAGCACCACGTCGACGTCGAGCAGCACCAGGATCGCGTACACCACGATCGGCGTGAGGCCCCACAGCGTTCCCGCCGAGCCGGTCACCAGCAGCACCACCGCCGCGATCAGTGCGGCCCCGAAGACACCGACCGCGACCCGCGGCTTCCAGCCGGTCATCGGCCGGGCTCGTCGAGAGAGCTCAGGTCGGCCGAGCCGCCCGGCATCACCCGGCGGGTGCTGCGGTAGCTGTAGAGCGCGTAGACCAGCAGCCCGAGCAGCAGCCAGCCCGCGAAGCGCAACCAGGTCTCGGCGGCCAGGAACGACATCAGCCAGGCGGAGAACAGCACGCCCAGCACCGGCACCACCGGCATGCCCGGGCAGCGGAACCCGCGCGGCAGATCGGGCCTGCGGTAGCGCAGCACCACGACCGCGGCGCAGACCAGCACGAAGGCGAACAGCACGCCGATGTTGGTCAGCTCGGCGGCCTCCTGCACCGGCAGCAGGCCGGCCAGCACGGCCGAGACGATGCCGAGGATCCACGTCGCCCGGTGCGGCACGCGGCGCACCGGGTGCAGCTCGCCGAACCACTTGGGCATCAGCCCGTCGCGGCTGAGCGCGTACCACAGCCGGGACGCGCCCATCATGAACGAGAAGCTGACCGTGACGATGCCCAGCACCGCCCCGACGGCGATCACCACCGCCACGCCGGACATCCCGACGCTGGCGAACGCGCTGGAGAACCCGCTGTCCGGGTCGACCTGGTCGTAGGACACCATGCCGGTGAGCACGATGCAGGCGCCGACGTAGAGCACCATCGAGATGGCCAGCGAGAGCATCATGGCCTTGGGCAGCAGCCTGCGGGCCTCCACCGATTCCTCCGCCGCGGTGGACAGCGCGTCGTAGCCGAACACCGCGAAGAACACCGTCGCCGCACCGGTGACCGCACCGCCCCAGCCGAACGGCGCGAACGGTGTCAGGTTCCCGAAGTCCACCTTGGACAGACCGACCACGACGACCAGCAGCACCACCGCGATCTTCACCACCGTGAGCACCACGTCGACCTTCGCGGAGGCCCTGGTGCCGCGGTTGAGCAGCCAGGCCACGCCGAGGCAGATCAGCATCGCGATCAGGTCCACCCGGTGGCCCTCGCCGGTGCCGGGCGCGCCGAGCATCCACACCGGCAGCTGGAGCCCGACCGACTCCAGCAGGAACCCGGCGTAGCCGGACATGCCGATGGACACCGTCGCGACGATGGCGGTGTACTCCAGCAGCAGGTCCCAGCCGATGATCCAGCCGACGACCTCGCCGAGCACCGCGGCGGCGTAGGTGTAGGACGAACCGGCGCGCGGCACCATCCCGGCGAACTCGGCGTAGGCGAAGGCCGCGCACAGCGAAGCCGCCCCGGCGATGAGGAACGACACGAGCACGGCGGGGCCGGCGACGTCCCGCGCCACGGCACCGGCCAGGCTGAAGATCCCGGCGCCGATGATGGCCCCGACGCCGATCATGGTCAGCTGCGGCAGCCCCAGCACCCGCAGCATCCGCCGGTCGGTCTGCTCCTCGGGCTTCGGGACGGTGCGGCGGAAGATGCCGTTCGGCCCGGTGCCGAACAGCGACCCACCCGTCGCGGCAGTCTCATCGCGCATGAGTACCTCCCCGCGAGCTGCGCCGAATGCGCTAGCGATGCGGGGATGTTCGTCCATGGAACCGGCCCGGGAAAGACGCCGAAGCCAGCGGATGCCTTCCCCTGAGCCCCAGCTGACCTTCAGCTGGCGATGGCCCGTGAGCGTTTTGGGGCGTCATAGCACCCCAAAGCACTCACGGGGCCTGACCAGAGGAAACGGCGCTCAGAGGGTGCCGAGCACGGCGTGAGCCGCAGCGGCGTCCTGCACGCCCAGGCCGACGCTGTTGTAGAACACGACCTCCGCCGCGTCGCGGCGCCCCGGCGCCGCTCCGACGAGCACCTCGCCCAGCGCTCGCAGCCGCTCGCGCGCGATGTCTCCGCGCTCCAGCGCTCCGACGATCGGCCCCGCGTGCGTCGCGGCCGCGCCGACTTCGTCGACGACGACCGCTCCGGCGCGCCGCACGAGCTCCGCGTCCACCTCGCACCGGTGGTGCTCGAAGCTGCCCACGCTGATCACGGTCGCTCCCGCCGCTACCGCGGCGGTCGGCACGACCGGCTCCGCGCTCAGGGTGCACGCGGCGATCAGCGGCGCTTCGCGCACCGCCTCCGCCGCGCTCGCCACCGCTCGCACCGGCAGGCCCAACTCCGCCGTCAGCTCCGCGGCCGCCGCCTCGCGCCGCGCCGCGTCGCGGCTGAAGATCCGCACTTCGCGCAGCTGCCGCACGCGCGCGATCGCGCGCACGTGGGCGCGTGCCTGCACGCCGGAGCCGAGGATCGCGAGCTCGTCGGCGTCCGGCAGCGCCAAGGCGTCCGCCGCGACGGCGCTGCCTGCGGCGGTGCGGATCTCGGTGAGGGCGGTGGCTTGCATGGTGGCCACGAGCCGGCCGGTCACCGGGTCCATGACCAGGACCGTTCCCGTGATCGTGGGCAGCCCGCGCCCGGCGTTGCCGGGATGGACGGTGACGAGCTTGCTCACCGCACCGTGCCGGGGAGACAGGCGGCTCAGGTAGCTCAGCGTCGTGTCGTCGCCGGTGCGGATGGCGATCTTGTCGGCCAGCTGCGCCTCACCCCGGGCCAGCGCCTCGAACGCCACCCGCTGCGAACCGATCGCCGCGTCCATGTCCAGCGCCGCGGCAACGTCGGCATCGCTCCACATCCTCATGCGCGGCCAGGTTGCCATCCGCCGCAGCGGAGATCAACGCGCGGGAACCCGCTCCGCTGAAATGCCGAAAGCACCCGACATGCGCCGGTGTGTCGGGCACCGGGTGCGCCTGTGCCGCGCGGTTCCGGTCCAAGCTGGTGGGGCGCGACGGCGAGACGCAGGGTTGCTGGTGCTCAGGCGGAGGAGAAATCACTCTCCTGATTCTCCGCGAACGCCCCACCGACGAACTACCGTGAGCCGTGCGACGAGGGTGGCGCGCGGCACACACCGCCGCGGCACCGCTGGACATCGAGACGTTCGAGCAGGAAGAGGTGCATGTCGGTGCAGTCGACGTTGAGCTCCGTGATCGGTCCGGACGCCCCGGCGCGGGTCGACGGCGGGGGCGAGTACCTCTCGCGCAACCCGGCGAACCTGGACGACGTCGTCGCCGAGGTCTCGCTCGGCGGGCCCGAGGTCCTGCCCGCCGCCACCGAGCAGGCGCAGCGCGCGCAGCGCGAGTGGGCGCAGGTGCCCGCGCCGGTGCGCGGACGCGTGATCGCCGGGCTGGGCCGACTGGTGGAGGCCAACAAGGAGTCCCTGGCGCGGCTGGTGACGCGCGAGATCGGCAAGCCCTACGCCGAGGCGCTGGGCGAGGTCCAGGAGATCATCGACACCTGCGACTTCTTCCTGGGCGAGGGCCGGCGGCTCTACGGGCAGACGGTGCCCTCGGAGATGCCGGACAAGCAGCTGTTCACCTTCCGCGTCCCGGTGGGCGTCGCCGTGGTGATCACCGCGGGCAACTTCCCCGTCGCGGTCCCGTCCTGGTACCTGGTGCCCGCGCTACTGTGCGGCAACGCCGTGGTGTGGAAGCCCGCCGAGTACGCCGCCGGGGCCGCTCGCGCGCTCGCCGAGCTGGCCTGGCGGGCCGGAGTGCCCAAGGGCGTGCTGAACCTGGTCTACGCCGACGGCGAGTCGACCTTCAAGGGCCTGGAGACCGCGCTGGCGGCGGGCACCGTCAACAAGGTCGGCTTCACCGGTTCCAGCGCGGTGGGCGCGGAGGTCGGCGCGCTGTGCGGCCGGTACCTGCAGAGCCCGTGCCTGGAGCTGGGCGGCAAGAACCCGATGATCGTCGCGCCGGACGCCGAGCTGGACCTGGCGGTGGAGGGTGCGCTGTTCTCCGGCTGGGGCACCGCCGGGCAGCGCTGCACCTCGCTGGGCAACCTGATCGTGCACCGCGACGTGCACGACGAGTTCGTGAGCCGACTCGACTCGGCGCTGCGCTCGGCGACCATCGGCGACCCGAGCGGCGACGTGCTCTACGGGCCGCTGCTGGACCAGAAGTTCGCCGACAACTTCGAGAACATCCTCGGCGAGATCCGCGACCACCACACCGTGCTCGGCTCCGAGTCGGTCGGGCGGATCACCGAATCCGCCCCGCGCAAGGGCTTCCACGGCGACCCGTCGACCGGCCTGTACTACCACCCGGTGCTGCTGGACGGGCTGCGCCCGGACGACCACGTCTTCCGCAACGAGACCTTCGGGCCGATCGTCGGCGTGAGCACCTACGAGACGCTGGACGAGGCGATCGAGCTGGGCAACGCGCCGGGCTACGGGCTGTCCGCGGCGATCTACACCACCGACCCGGCCACCGCGTTCCGCTTCCGGCAGGGCATCGGCGCGGGCATGGTCAGCGTGAACAACTCCACCTCCGGTGCCGAGGCGCACCTGCCGTTCGGCGGCAACGGCAAGTCCGGCAACGGCAGCCGCCAGTCCGGCGTGTGGGTGCTCGACCAGTTCACCCGCTGGCAGTCGTTGAACTGGGACTTCTCCGGCAAGCTGCAGAAGGCCCAGATGGACGTCGACACCGTGGAGCCGGAGCTCGACTTCAAGCTGCCACCCGAGCTCGGCGGTGCCCGGTGACGCTGCCGGGCAGCGCCGAGGTCGTCGTGATCGGCGGCGGGGTGGTGGGCGTGAGCACCGCCTTCCACCTCGCCGAGGCCGGCGTGCAGGTGCTGCTGCTGGAGCGCGACGAACTCGGTTCGGGCAGCACCTGCAAGGCCGCGGGCGGTGTCCGGGCGCAGTTCTCCGACCCGGTCAACATCGAGCTCGGCCAGCGCAGCCTGCGCGCGTTCGAGGACTTCGCGCGCAGGCCCGGCGGGGAGATCGACCTCAAGCAGCACGGCTACCTCTTCCTGCTGTCGGAGCCCGCGGACGTCGAGGCGTTCGAGAGCGGTGTCCGGCTGCAGAACGAGTTCGGGGTGCCCAGCCGGATGCTGACCGTCGCCGAGGCCTGCGAGCTCTCGCCGTACGCGGTGCCCGACGGGCTGCTGGCCGCTGCCTTCTCCCCCACCGACGGGCACTGCACGCCGGAGGCCGTGGTGCAGGGGTACGCGCAGGCCGCCCGGCGGCACGGCGCGGTGATCCGGCGGCACTGCGCGGTCACCGGGATCGACGTCTCGGGCGGGCAGATCACCGCCGTGCGCACCGAGCACGGGCCGGTGGCGACCTCCACCGTGGTGTGCGCGGCCGGTGCGTGGTCCGCGTCGGTCGGTGAGTTCGCCGGGGTCGAGCTGCCGGTGCGCCCGCTGCGGCGGCAGATCCTGGTCACCGAACCGGTGCCGGACCTGCCACCCCGGCTGCCGTTCACCATCGACTTCGCCACCAGCTTCTACTTCCACGACGAGGGCCCCGGCCTGCTCATCGGCATGTCCGATCCCGACGAGGAGTACGGGTTCGACCTGCGCACCGACGACCGCTGGCTCGGCCGGCTCTCCGCCGCGGTGGAGCGCCGGGCGCCCCGATTAGCCGAGGTGGGAGTGGCGCACGGCTGGGCCGGGCTCTACGAGATCACTCCCGACCACAACGCCCTGGTCGGCGAGGCCGACGGGCCGGGCCGGTTCCTCTACGCCACCGGCTTCTCCGGGCACGGATTCCTGCAGGGACCCGCCATCGGCGAGGTGCTGCGCGACCTCGTGCTGGGCCGCCGCCCGGTCGTCGACGTCTCGGCGCTGGACGTGCGCCGGTTCGCCACCGCCGAGATCCGCCCCGAGCACAACTGCGTCTGACCGGCTCCGCGATTTCACCGGGAATCGCACGCCGAATCGCTGCGGAGTCGTTGCCGCAGAACAATTTCCGCATTCTCCCAAGGAGCGCGAACGTGCCTGATCTGTTGCAGGAGATCGACGAGTGGGGCCCGGAGAAGGTCGTGTGCGTCTCGGACGCGCGCACCGGGATGCGCGGCGTGCTGGTGATCGACAACACCGCCCGCGGCACCGGCAAGGGCGGCACCCGGATGAGCCCGACCGTCACCGTCGGCGAGATCGCCCGGCTGGCTCGGGTGATGACCTGGAAGTGGGCCGCGGTCGACCTCTTCCACGGCGGCGCCAAGGCGGGCATCTTCGCCGACCCCGCTTCCCCCGACAAGGAGCGGATCGTGCGCGCCTTCGCGCGGCGGCTGGCCGATCAGATCCCGGCCAGCTACGTCGCCGGGCTGGACATGGGCATGACCGAGCAGGACGCGGCGATCATCCAGGACGAGCTCGGCGACCGCGGGGCGGCGGTCGGCGTGCCGGAGACGCTGGGAGGGGTGCCCTACGACCAGCTCGGCGTGACCGGCCACGGCGTGGCCGAAGCCGCCGAAGCCGCACTGGTGCGCCAGGGCCGCAGCATCGCGGGTGCCCGGGTGGCGGTGCAGGGCTTCGGCGCGGTGGGAGCTGCAGCGGCCAGGCGGCTACACGAGCTCGGCGCGCAGCTGGTCGCGCTGTCCACCATCGACGGTTCGGTGCACGACCCGGACGGCCTCGACGTGCCGAAGTGGCTGGAGGCCCGCGCCGAGTTCGGCGACGCCTGCGTGGCCAAAGCCTCTGCGGCGCAGCGCGTTCCGCGCGGCGAGGAGCTGCTGGTGGACTGCGACGTGCTGATCCCGGCAGCCGGGCAGGACGTCATCGACGAATCGGTGGCCGCGAAGATCCGGGCCGGACTGGTCGTGGAGGGCGCGAACCTGCCCACCACGCCCGCGGCGCGGGAGCTGCTCGCCGAGCGCGAGATCACCGTGGTGCCGGACTTCATCGCCAACGCGGGCGGCGCGATCGCGGCCGGATTCGCCATGGACGCGCGCCACTCGCCCTTCCGGCCGGAGCCGACCGCGATCCTGGCCGAGGTGGCCGAGCGCACCCGCAACAACACCGTGCTCGTCCTCGACACCGCCGACCGCAGCGGGCTGCTCCCGCACGAAGCCGCGCTGGACCTGGCCAAGCAGCGGGTGCGCACCGCGATGGAGCTGCGCGGACGACTGCCCCGCCCCGCCTGATGCTCCGATTTCCGCAGTTCAGCAGCCGTGAGCGTTTCGGGGCGCCATAGCACCCCGAAACGCTCACGAGGCCGGGCCGAGTGCCGGGTATTGCGCCGGGGCCCTCCGAAGGCCGAACGTTGCTTCGAACGTCGAGAGTTGAAGGGGCCGGCATGCTGAACCCGATCCACCTGCGAACCCTCCAGGAATGCGTGCGCACCGGTTCGTTCGCCGAAGCAGGGCGTGCGCTCGGCTACACCGCCTCGGCCGTCTCCCAGCAGATGGTGCTGCTGGAGCGGGCGATCGGTTCCGCGCTGTTCGAGCGCTCCGCCCGCAGCGCCCGCAGCACGGCGCTGGCCGTCCGGCTCGCCGACCGCAGCCGCGACGCGCTGGGCGCGCTGGACGCGCTGGAGCGGGAGGTGCGCGCGATGGTCGCCGGTGAGGAGGGCAGCCTGCGGCTGGCCAGCTTCGCCACCGCCAACGCCCGGGTGCTTCCGGACGTGCTGGCCGCGGTCATAGCGCAGCGCCCGAACGCCGAGGTCCAGCTCGACGAGGGCGAACCGGACGAGGTGCTCGGAGGCGTGCTGGACGGAACCCTCGACGCGGCGGTGGTCTTCGAGTACGACCTGGACCCCCGGCAGTGGCCGATCGACCTGTGCGTCGAGGAGCTGATGGCCGAGCCGCTACGGCTCGCGCTGCCCGAAACGCACCGGCTCGCCCGCGCCGCCGAGGTCGACCTGCGCGAGCTCGCCGACGACGCCTGGATATGCACCCGGCAGGACACCGCGGGCGCCCGCTCGCTGGTCCGGCTGGCCGCCGCGGCCGGTTTCGTCCCGCGGATCACCTTCCGCAGCAACGACTACTCGGTGATCCGCGACCTGGTGGCCCGCGAGCTCGGGGTGGCGGTGCTGCCCGGGCTGGCGCTGCCGGACCAGGCGGTGCGGACCTGCCGCATCGCGGGCTGGCAGCCATACCGCCGGGTGAAAGCCCTGTACCGCAAGCAGAACACCAACCCGCTGCTGCCGATCGCACTGGAGTGCCTGGCCAAGTACTGCGCCCAGGTCGCCAACGACTGGCACGCCGATCCGCACGACCACTGCACGGAGAACGCATGAGCACCCCTGCGCCAACCCGAGTGCTGCTCGACCGCACCCCGGGGGAACGTGAGGCAACCCAGCCACGAGAAGCCCCGAAAACGCAAGATCAATCCCCACGCGACCACCACTGAAAAACTCGGAGAGGCGGAACAGTGTCGGTTGATGAGTTCTTCCACCGCACCGTGGCCGGATGGTCCCCTCAACCGGCGACCGGGTCGGATCTCGCCGAGGACCTGCTGGCGCTGTTCGACGCGCAGGCAGGCAGCCGGCACCTCGACCTGCAAGCACGCCAGCTGGGCAAGCAGGGCAAGGGCTTCTACAGCATCGGCTCGTCCGGGCACGAGTCCAACGCGGCGGTCGCCGCCGCGCTGCGCCCGACCGACCCGGCGCTGCTGCACTACCGCTCCGGCGGCTTCTACCTGCGGCGCGCCGGTCAGGTGCCCGGCCAGCACCCGCTGCGCGACGTGCTGCTCGGCGTCGTCGCCGCCGCGGACGAGCCGATCTCGGCCGGCCGGCACAAGGTGTTCGGCAATCACGAGCTGGCGGTGATCCCGCAGACCTCGACCATCGCCTCGCACCTGCCGCGCGCGGTCGGCCTGGCCTTCTCCCTGGGCCGGGCGGCCAAGCTGGGCGTGCCCAGCGGCTGGCCGGACGACTCGGTAGTGGTGTGCAGCTTCGGCGACGCCTCGGCGAACCACTCCACCGCCACCGGGGCGATCAACTCGGCGCTGCACTGCGCCTTCCAGGGTCTCGCGATGCCGCTGCTGCTGGTGTGCGAGGACAACGGCATCGGGATCAGCGTGCGGACGCCGAAGGGCTGGATCGAGTCCGCCTACGGCGACCGCGCCGGCCTGCGGTACTTCACCGCCGACGGCGCCGACCCGGTCCAGTGCCTGTCGGTGGCCCGGGAAGCCGCGGAGTGGGTTCGGCTGAACCGCGCCCCGGCATTCCTGCACCTGCGCACCGTGCGGCTGATGGGGCACGCCGGTTCGGACGTCGAGTCCGGCTACCGGTCGCGCACCGAGATCACCGCCGACTACCAGCGCGATCCGCTGCTGGGCACCGCGAAGGCGCTGGTGGACAACGGGATCCTGCGCCCGGACGAAGTGCTCGCGCGCTACGCCGACAAGCGCGCCGAGGTCGCCCGGGTCACCGAGGAGGCGCTGGAGCGCCGCAAGCTGGGCAGTGCCGCGGAGGTGATGGCCTCGATCTGCCAGCACCGTCCGGAGGCGGTGGAACGCCGGGCGCTGGAAGTTCCGCCGCGGGAGCACTTCGGCGGCCAACTGCCCGAGGACGAAGGCCCGCTGACGCTGGCGCAGGCGATCAACCGCTCGCTGGCCGAGGAGCTGGGCCGCGATCCCGGCGTCATCGTCTTCGGCGAGGACGTCTCCCGCAAGGGCGGTGTGTACGGGGTGACGCGCGGGCTGCGCAAGAAGTTCGGCGCCACCAAGGTCTTCGACACGCTGCTGGACGAGCAGAGCATCCTCGGCACCGCGCTCGGCGCGGGCCTGGCAGGGCTGCTGCCGATCCCGGAGATCCAGTACCTCGCCTACCTGCACAACGCGGCGGACCAGCTGCGCGGCGAAGCGGGCACGCTGAGCTTCTTCTCCAACGGCCAGTACCGGAACCCGATGGTGGTGCGCATCGCCGGCTACGGCTACCAGAAGGGCTTCGGCGGCCACTTCCACAACGACAACAGCGTCGCGGCCCTGCGCGACCTGCCGGGCGTGGTCGTCGCCTCGCCGTCCCGGCCCGACGACGCCGCGGCGATGCTGCGCACGTGCGTGGCGGCGGCCCGGGAAGACGGCCGGGTGTGCGTGTTCCTGGAACCCATCGCCCTCTACCACACCCGCGACCTGCACGAACCCGGAGACGAGGGCTGGCTGGCCCGCTACCCGGCCCCGGGCGAGCACCACGTCCCGATCGGCCGCGCCCGCCAGTACGGCGACGGCTCGGACCTGACCCTGGTCACCTTCGGCAACGGCGTCCCGATGAGCCTCCGGGCGGCCGAACGGCTGCGAGACCGCGGGATCGACGCCCGGGTCCTCGACCTCCGCTGGCTGGCCCCGCTGCCGGTCGACGACGTCCTCACGGCAGCGGAAGCAACGGGCCGAGTCCTGGTCGTGGACGAAACCCGCCGAAGCGGAGGAGTCTCCGAACCCGTGGTGACGGCCCTGGTCGACGGCGGCTTCACCGGCCCGATCGCCCGAGTGACCAGCGAGGACAGCTACATCCCCCTCGGCGCGGCGGCCTACCACGTCCTCCTCGACGAAGAGACCATCGAAACCGCCGCCCTGAAGCTGGCCGACGGCTGAGGCGGGTCGTGAGTGCCTGACAGTGTCCGAACACTGTTACGCACTCACGACCGGCAATGATCAGGCCTGCGGGTCGCCGAAGACCTTGCCCGGGTTGAAGATTCCCGCCGGGTCCAGCGCTGCCTTGATCGCGTGGTGCATGCCGATCACCGTGGGGCTCAGCTCGGCGTGGAGACCCTTGCGCTTCAGGAGGCCCACGCCGTGCTCGCCCGTCACCGTGCCTCCCATCGCGATCGCGTCCGCCACGATGTCGTCGAAGGCCAGTTGGGCTCGTTCTCGGGCCGCTTCGTCTCCGGGCTGGGTGATGATCAGCGGGTGGAGGTTGCCGTCTCCGGCGTGCGCGATGTTGGCGATCTGGGTGTCGTGGCGCTTGGCGGACGCTTCGATGCGGGCCAGCATTTCCGGGACCTTCGCGCGCGGGACGCAGACGTCTTCGGTGAGCACCGGGCCGAGGCGCTCCAGCGCCGGGTAGGCCAGGCGCCGGGCCGCGAACAGGGCGTCGGCCTCGTGCTCGTCGGTGGAGCGGGCGCTCCAGGTGGCTCCGGCCTCGTCGAAGCAGCGCAGGAGCTCGTCGACTTCCTGCTCCCCCGCCGCGCCCGGCGTGTCCGAGCGGCCCAGGAGCAGCACGTTCGCCTCAGCGCTCAGGCCCATGTTCTTCCACTCGTCGACCGCGCGGAGGCAGTGCTGGTCGAGCAGTTCCAGCGCCGAGGGCACCACACCTGCCGCGGCCACCGCCGCGACCGCTTCTCCGGCTTCCACCAGCGAATCGAAGTAGCCGACCACGGTGCGCTCCGGGGCGCGCAGGCCCGGCAGCAGCTTGACGGTGATCTCTGTGATCACGCCGAGCGTGCCCTCCGATCCGACGAACAGGCCGCACAGGTCGTAACCGGCCACGCCCTTGGCGGTGCGGCGGCCGAGTCGGACGACCTCGCCGTTGCCGACGACCGCTTCCAGGCCGAGCACGTAGTCGCGGGTCACGCCGTACTTCACGCAGCACACGCCGCCTGCGTTGGTGGAGGCGTTGCCGCCGATGGTGGACCACGGCGAGCTCGCCGGGTCCGGCGGGTACCAGGCGCCCTGCTCGCGGCAGGCCGCGCGCAGGTCGTCGTTCACCACGCCGGGTTGCACCACGGCCAGCTGCTCGCGCGGGTTGATCTCCAGGATCCGGTTCATGTCCGCCAGCGAGATCAGCACGCAGCCGTCGACGGCGTTGGCCCCACCGGACAACCCCGTTCCCGCGCCTCGCGGAACCACCGGAATGCCCAGCTCGGCGCAGACCCGGACGGTGGCCACCACGTCGTCGGTGTTCCTGGCCCGCACCACGGCGAGCGGTTTGCCGTGCGGCGCCCACTCCGCTTCATCATGGGCGAAGCGACCGGTGGAGTCCGGGTCCGTGAGCAGCACCGGCTCCGGAAGTGCCGCGCGCAACGCCGCCAGCGCCTTCTCCGACATGTCGTCCTCCATCCGAGTCGAACCGACCCACACGTTAACCAACGCGTCCGGCGACCGGTTAGCCAGAGCAACGACATTTCCCACCGTGACCACGCGGGCACCAGGGGTGTCAGTCCGGGACGACCGGCACGTACAGGTGCGAGGCGTGGTCGCCGCCGAGGTGGATGGTGGCGCCGCGCCCGCTCTTGCGGTCGTCCGGGTCGTCGTGCGCCAGCAGTCCCATGTTGTCGTCGTCGGCCTGGACGCGCAGTTGGAGGCGTTGCCCGGCTTCGAGCGTGATGGAGGTCGGCCAGATCTCCACTTCGAGCAACGTCGGCACACCGGGTTCGAGCGGCTGGATCTCGTCGTGGCTGTGCCACGGGCGGTGCGGCAGGCTGCGCTCGGGATCGAGCTTGCGGTGCGAGGCGCGCAGCCAGCCGATTCCCATCGGCACCGGTGTGGCCTGCCCGCCGGACCTGCTCAGCGGGCAACGCGCGGAAGGCGTCGAGCGCGGCCTGCAGGCCCTTGCCGTCGTCCAGGAAGCTTTCGCCGAAGCAGCCGCCCCGCACCGCGATGACATCCGCAGGACGGACCGCGAACTGGCACTGCGGATGGTCGCACGCACGATCACCGGCTCGTGCGTGCACCGGGCCGCCACCTGCCGGGCATGGCCGGATGGACTGACCTGGACCAGCTGGGCGGACGAAACCGCCGAACTGGCTGTTGCCTACCTGACCGCACGACGGTGATCGCGGCTTCATCGCTGCCGGGCAACGTGGTTCGCCGCGGTCAGTCGTTGGTGGCGATGATGGTGTTGATCAGGTCTGCGCCGGGGAAGTCCATCATGATGACTCCGGTGCGCGGGAGGTCGTTGGACTTCAGGTGTTCCAGGGCGTAGTCGTTCACGCCCCGGAAGCCCGCCGCTCCGCAGGCCACCGCGTTCGGGAAGGCCGCCGGGCTGGAGCCGCTGGTGAAGTTCAGGAACATCTCGCCCCGGTCCGCCGCCGCGGTCTTGTCCAGGTGGGCGCGGGCCTTGTTCCACTTGTCGTCGATGTCGAACAGCGTCGGGACGGTGTACTCGTCCTGCACGTACTCGCCCCAGGTGTCGTTGTTGAACTGGCCGATGCCGCGCCCGCCGTAGAGGCCGCCGCCCGCGCCCTGCAGCGTCGCGAGCACGATCTTGCCGCGCACCTCGCCCAGCGCGGGAACGCCGCCGCCGGCCGGGTCGTGCAGGTACTTGCCGTTGGGGTCGTTGTCGCGGTACCAGTCCAGGATCTGATCGACCTCCAGACTGCTGTTCTCGTCGGTGCACGAGGCCACTTCGCCGGTGCACTCGGCTTTGAGCCGCATCAGCACCGTCTCGCCCGGGTGCGCGGACAGGAAGTCGCCCGCCTTCTGCAGCACGTCCGAGAAGTTCGCGTTCTGGTAGAACGGCCCGTGGTGCAGGGTGAACCGGTCGTCGTAGCGGCGCACCCGGATGTCGATCGCGCGGATGCCCGACTGCAGCTGGACGGCGAGGGTTTCCGCGCTGTCGCCGTGGTTCTCCTGCGTCCGGGTCAGCTCACCGCCGTGCAACGACAGCGTCTGGTGCGTGCCCGGGATCGACAGCTGCGCCAGGCTGGCGTCGTCGGGCAGCCCGGCCATCCAGTCCGGGTTCGACGCGTCCTTGACGCTCTGGCAGTACGGCGCGGCAGCCGCTGTTCCCGGCACCATCGCAACGGACAACGCCAGCGCGAGCACGGCTGCCGCGCGAACCGCCTTCCCAGACATGCGCCACAGAATTCCGCCCCGGCCGCCGCAGCGGACCGATTGGCGGGAATTCGCCAGCGCTTCAGAAGCGGTGCTGCCAGATCTCCCGGGAGATCCCGACCGGGTCCGCGGCCACCGTCGGCGGAACGTTCCAGATCCGGACCCGGCGATCGGTCGGCGCGTACGCGGGCCAGCCGGGATCGCCCGTGGTGGCGAAGGAAACCCACGCCTCGCGCAGCGCCGCCGAGAGGACTTCGAAGTCCGCCGGAGTCTCGCCGCTGAACACGTGCTCGGTGACGTCGCTGCGGTCGACGCCGAAGGTGAACGGCACGTCCAAGCCGTGGCAGGCGCCGAGAGCGCCATCGCGGGCCGGGCTCGGCCACGCGAACTCGTAGGCGTAGCTGCGCCCGCCCGCCTGCGCGTGCCCTTCCGCGCACCACAGCGACGGCATCCGGAACAGCTGGTCGCTGAGCAGCAACGAGTGCAGGTCGGCATCGGCGATGCCCGGGTACCCGGCGCGGTACTCCTCCAGCACCGACGGGGCCAGTCGCAGGCCGTGCGCCAGCAGCGCGGGGTCGGCCATCTCCCCCGGGAAGTCCACCGTGAACAACCGTGCCTCGTCGGTGTTGTACCCGCTGATCAGCTCGATGTCCTGGCCCGCGCCGTCGCGCAGCGCCACCCACGGCAGGTCGTCGAGCAGCTCGCCGTCGGGCACCACCGCGAACGGCGTGGAGTTGGTCCAGTCGGCGCGGTTCCGGTTCTGCTCGGCCATCACGGCCAGCTGCGCGGCGTGGATCGCCTCCGACGGCACCTCGCCCAGTTCTTCGGAGGTCGCGGCGACTCCCAGCGGGGCGACGATCAGGTCGCTGATCCGCCGGGTCTCCTCCGCGCCGCAGAACACCGCGCCGACGCTCTGGGCGATGGCGCGGCGGAACAGGCCCGTCTTCGCCGAGCCCGCGACCAGCGTCGCCACCGAGCTGGCGCCCGAGGACTCGCCGAAGATCGTCACGTTCCCGGGATCGCCGCCGAAGGAAGCGATGTTGTCCTGCACCCAGCGCAACGCCGCCAACTGGTCCAGGATCCCGCGGTTGGCCGGAGCATCGGCCACCCAGCCGAAACCCTCATACCCGACCCGGTAGTTCACCGTCACCACGACCACACCGGCCTGCGCCAGCCTCGTGCCGTCGAAGGCCGGACTGGCGCTCGTCCCGCCCATGTAGGCACCGCCGTGGATCCACACCATCACCGGCAGGCCGGCGCCGATGTCCGGCGACCACACGTTGACGCTGAGGCAATCGGTGTCGTCACCGGGCGACCACCACGGCGATGCGGCGGGCATCACGGTGGCCTGCGGCACCGAGGCGCTGAAGGCCGTCGCCTCCCGCACTCCGTCCCAGGCCTCGGGGGCTGCCGGCGCCTGGAAGCGGCGCGCGCCGTCCAGCGGTGCCGCGTAGGGAATTCCCTTGAAAACAGCCACGTCACCGCTGAAAGCGCCGCGCACCGCGCCGCTGCGAGTAGAAACCACGAGTTCCATACCCATATGTAACCACGCTAGGTATCGACTCGTCCGGCACTCGGGAGGGTTCAGGCCGGGAAGCGGTGCTGCCAGATCTCGCGGGAGACCTTGACCGGGTCGGCGACCACCCGCGACGGGACGTGCCAGATCCGGGTCCGGCGATCCTGCGCGGTGTACTCCGGCCAGCCCGGGTCTCCGCTGGTGGCGAAGGAGATCCACGAGCCGCGCAGTTCCGCCGAGAGGGTCTCGAAGTCCGCGGGCGGTTCCTCGCCGAGCAGGGTCGTGCCGAGGAGACCGCCGGAAACGCCGAAGGTGAACGGGATGTCGAGGCCGTGGCACGCGCCGAACACGCCATCGCGGCCCGGTGCGGGCCAGGCGAACTCGTAGAGGTAGCTGCGGCCGCCCGCCTGCGCGTGCGCTTCGGCGCTCCACAGCCCCGGCATCCGGAAGAGCTGGTCGCTGAGCATCAGCGCGTACAGCTCCGCGTCGGGCTCGCCCGGGTACCCGGCGCGGTACTGCTCCACCACCGACGGGTCCAGCCGCAGGCCGCTGGCCAACAACGCGGGATCCTTGGCCGCCGCGGGCATGTCCACGGTGAACATCCGGGCTTCATGGGTGTTGTAACCGCAGATCAGCTCCACGCCCCGACCCGAACCGCGGCGCAGCATCGCCCACGGCAGGTCGTCGAGGACGGCACCGTCGAAGACCACCGCGTAGGGCGTCGAGTTCGTCCAGGCCGCGCGGTCCTGGTTGATCTCCGCCATCGCCGCTGCCTGCGCGCCGTGGATCGCCTCCGGCGCGACGGCACCCAGCTCCTCGGCCGTCGCCGACACGCCGAGCCGACCGAGGACCAGCTCGCTGACCTTGTGGAACTCGTCCTCCCCGCAGAACAGCGAACCGAGGCTCTGCGCGATGGCGCGCCGGAACAACCCCTGGTCCGCGGAACCGGCGACCAGCGTCGCGACCGACGTGGCACCGGCGGACTCGCCGAAGATCGTCACGTTCCCGGGATCGCCGCCGAAGGAAGCGATGTTGTCCTGCACCCAGCGCAACGCCGCCAGCTGGTCCAGGATCCCGCGGTTGGCCGGAGCATCCGCGACCCAGCCGAAACCCTCATACCCGACCCGGTAGTTCACCGTCACCACGACCGCACCGGCCTGCGCCAGCCTCGCCGGGTCGTACTCGCTGCTCGACCCGCCGAGGAAGGCACCGCCGTGGATCCACACCAGCACCGGAAGTCCACCGCCGAGATCCGGCGTCCACACGTTCACCGTCAGGGATTCCGCGCTGTCACCGGGATTCCACGACGACGGCAGGCCCGGCAGGATCGCCGGCTGCGGGACCGACGCGCTGAACTCCGACGCGTCCCGCTCCCCCTCCCACGATTCCGGGGCCACCGGGGCCTGGAACCGGCGCGGCCCGTCCAACGGCGCCGCGTACGGAATCCCCTTGAAAACGCACAACTCTCCACCGGCGGTGCCACGCACCGCACCGCGCTCAGTCCGCACCACAAGATCCATGCGTTCATACAACCATCCGCGGCCCGGTCGCGGTTCCTCATGCGAACAACCGCTCCAGCGCCGACCGGCTCTCCTCGTCGGCGGCGCGGTAGATCAGCAACCGCTGGTCCGGATCTTGCAGCGGCACGAGCACTTCGAAGTTCAGGGCGAGCTCGCCGACCCCGGGATGCCGCAGCACCTTGCTCCCGCGGCCGTTGACCTGGACGTCCCGCTCGGCCCACAACCGCGCGAACTCCTCGTCCCCGGCGGTGAATTCGGCGATGAGATCGGTCAGCGCCCGGTCGTCCGGGTGCGCGGCCCACGCAGCGCGCAGGTGGGCGATGCCGTCCCGCAGAACGCGCTCGCGGTCGGCGTAGCGCTCGCGGATCTCCGGGTGCTTCAGGCACAACCACATCGAATTGCGCTGCGACGCGGGCAAGGTGCCGAAATCCAGCAGCAGCCGCGCCATCTCGTCGTTCCAGGCGAGGATGTCGTAGCGGTGGTTCATCAGCATGGCGGGCAGCGGCGAGAGGTCGGCGACCAGCCGGGCCAGCGGCGGCGCGGCGGTGGTGGCGGGTTCGTCGGCGCTGCGGGGGCGCTGCTGGGCCAGGCCGAAGAGGTAGGCGCGCTCCCCCGGCGCCAGGCGCAGTGCGCCTGCCAGCGCCTCCACCACCTCTGCGGAGGGCCGCAGGTCGCGCCCCTGCTCCAGCCGCACGACGTAGTCGATGCTGATCCCGGCCAGCTCGGCGACCTCCTCGCGGCGCAAGCCCGGGGTTCGCCGGGCTCGCCTGCGCTCCGGCAGGCCGAAATCGCGCGGGTCCAGGCTTTCGCGCCGGGCCCGCAGGAACGCGGCCAGCTCCTGGGTCCGGTGCGTGGTGCGGGTCATCACCGCGATCCTACCGCCGGGGTAGGACTGGCCTTCCCAGGAATTCCCGCCCCTTAACCCCGGCTCGCGACGCTCGCAGACTCGGTTCTCGACAACGGATCACGAGCACGGAGGAACACCATGTCGCTCACCCTCGACACCTACCGGCTGCTGGGCCGCTCCGGGCTGCGGGTCTCACCGCTGGCGCTGGGCACGGCGACCTTCGGCACCGAGTGGGGCTGGGGCGCGGAGGAAGCCGAGGCGCGCAAGCTGTTCGACACCTACGTCGAGCGCGGCGGCAACTTCATCGACACCGCCAGCACCTACACCGAGGGCAGCTCCGAGCGGCTGCTGGGCGAGTTCGCCCGCGCCGAGCGCGAGAGCCTGGTGCTGGCGACGAAGTACTCGACGCTGCGCAGGCCCGGCGACCCGAATTCCGGAGGCGCGCACCGCAAGAGCCTGTTCGCGTCGGTGGAGACCAGTCTGCGGCGGCTGCGAACCGACTACGTCGATCTGCTCTTCCTGCACGTCTGGGACTTCACGACGCCGGTCGAGGAGATCCTGCGCGGGATGGACGATCTGGTCCGGCAGGGCAAGGTCCTGCACGTGGCGATGTCCAACGTCCCGGCCTGGCAGGTGTCGCGCATGCAGGCGATCGCCGATCTGCGCGGCTGGTCGCCGCTGGTCGCGCTGCAGATCGAGTACAACCTCGTCAACCGGGCCGCCGAACGCGACCTGCTCCCGATGGCGCGGGAGCTGGGCCTGGGCGTGACCCCGTACTCGCCGCTGGCGGGCGGCCTGCTCACCGGCAAGTACGGCCGCGCTGATCTGGCGGGCACCGGATCCGGCGAGAGCGCGCGCAAGAGCTTCAACGCCGGTCTGGGCATGGTGTCCGAGCGCAACCTCGCGATCGCCGACGCCGTGCGGGAGGTCGCCGCGGAGCTGGATCGCGCACCCGCCCAGGTCGGGCTGGCCTGGCTGCTGCAGAACCCGGGCGTGACGGCACCGGTCATCGGTGCTCGCACCGCCGAGCAGCTGGCGGACAATCTGGGCGCCCTGGAGGTCGAGTTCACCGCCACCCAGTCGGACCGCCTGGATGCCGCCAGCGCGATCGAACTCGGCTACCCGCACGACCTGCTCGCCGGCGAGCACATCCGCGCCGTGACCAGAGGCGATCTGAAGGTCGAAACCCGCCGCTGACGCCGGGAAGACCCCGCCGCCCGGCGGTCGGACCGGGCGGCGGGGTTCCTCCGGTCGATCAGGCGGCCTTGAGCACGCCGTCGATCAGGCCGAGGTTGGCCAGCACCTCGCGGGTGGCCTTGGCCCGGTTCAGGCTGTAGAAGTGCAGCGCCGGCACGCCTTCGGCGATCAGCTTCTCGCACAGCCGGGTGGTGATCTCCAGGCCCGCCTCCCGGAATCCGGGCGCGTCCTCGCGCAGCGGGTCCAGCACCGCCGACACCTCGTCCGGGATGGTCATGTTGCTCAGCTGGGTGGTCATGCCCAGGACCTTCGGCGTGGTGATCGGCATGACGCCCGGCAGCAGCGGCTGGTGGCAGCCGCGCTGCTCCAGCCGGTCCCGCAGCCGCAGGAAGTACTCCGGCTCCAGGAACATCTGCGCCACCGAGAAGTCCGCCCCGGCCCGCAGCTTGTTGACCATGTGCTCGGTGTCGGACTCCAGGTCCGGCGAGCGCGGGTGCATGTGCGGGAACGCCGCGACGCCCACGCTGAAGTCACCGCACTCGCGCACCAGCCGGACCAGCTCGTCGGCGTAGGTGATGCCCTCCGGGTGCGGGATCCACTCGCCCAGCGGGTCGCCCGGCGGGTCGCCCCGGATGGCCAGCACGTTCGTGATGCCCTCGGCCGCGTACGAGCCGATGACGTGGCGCAGCTCGGCGATCGAGTGGTTCACCCCGGTCAGGTGCGCCACCGGCACCAGCGTGGTGTCCCGCGCGATGCGGCCCGTGGTCCGGACCGTGCGGTCCCGGCTGGATCCGCCCGCGCCGTAGGTCACCGACACGTAGGCGGGGTCCAGCGGCTCCAGCTCCCGGATGGCCCGCCACAGCTGGCGTTCCTCCTCGTCGGTCTTCGGCGGGAAGAACTCCACCGAGAACACCGTCTTGCCGGGGCGCAGCCGGTCGATGACTTTGGTCATTCCTGGCCTCCCTCATTCCCAGCTTGGTCTCGTCAAGCGGCAGAACCGCCCCGTCACCACCACTGCGACGGGCGGGGCGGCAGGTGACAGGCCCGTGAGCACTTCCTGGCGCTATAGCCCCACAAAGCACTCACGGACACGGAAACCGCAGCGGCGACGCGAGCGAGCGAACCGGCCACCGTCGGGCAAGCGGCGAAGCCGCTTCCAGTGGTGAACAGCAACCGCGACGCACGACCGGCACCTATCGCGAGGTGTCGCATGCGCCGCAGGCGCATGACCCGCCCCCGCAACTTGCACCGCCGCGGGTTCTCAGAGGCTTTCTCGCGAGGACAGCCCGGACGCCGCGTACACGTCCGTACTCAAGTCCGGGATCCCGGAGTCGAGAAAGCCTCTGAGGTTCCGCTACCCGCACCGCCACGCAAGACGAGTGCAACTCACAAAAAGGATCAGTAGCGGTAGTGGTCCGGCTTGTAGGGGCCGTCCACGTCCACACCGATGTAGGCCGCCTGCTCCTTGGTCAGCTTGGTGAGCTTGACGCCGAGGGCGTCCAGGTGCAGGCGGGCGACCTTCTCGTCCAGGTGCTTGGGGAGCACGTAGACCTGCTTGTCGTACTCGCCCGGCTTGGTGAACAGCTCGATCTGGGCGATCGTCTGGTTGGTGAAGGAGTTCGACATCACGAAGCTGGGGTGGCCGGTGGCGTTGCCCAGGTTCAGCAGGCGGCCCTCGGACAGCACGATGATCGAGTGCCCGTCGGGGAACGCGTACTCGTGGACCTGCGGCTTGATCTCCTGCTTCTTGACGCCGGGCAGCCGCTCCAGGCCGGCCATGTCGATCTCGTTGTCGAAGTGGCCGATGTTGCCCACGATGGCGTTGTGCTTCATCTGCGCCATGTGCTCGGCGGTGATGATGTTGAAGTTGCCGGTGGTGGTGACGAAGATGTCGGCGATCGAGACGACCTCTTCCAGGGTAGTGACCTGGTAGCCGTCCATCGCCGCCTGCAGCGCGCAGATCGGGTCGATCTCGGTGACGATCACGCGGGCGCCCTGGCCGCGCAGCGACTCCGCCGAGCCCTTGCCGACGTCGCCGTAACCGCAGATCACGGCGACCTTGCCGCCGATGAGCACGTCGGTGGCGCGGTTGATGCCGTCGACCAGCGAGTGGCGGCAGCCGTACTTGTTGTCGAACTTCGACTTGGTGACCGAGTCGTTGACGTTGATCGCCGGGAACAGCAGGTCACCGGTCTTGGCCAGCTCGTAGAGCCGGTGCACACCGGTGGTGGTCTCCTCGGTGACGCCCTTGATGTCCGCGGCCAGGCGGGTGAACCGCTTGCCGTCGGCGGCCAGGCTCTTGCGCAGCGTCTCCAGGAAGACCTTGAACTCGTCGGAGTCGTCGTCGGTGGCCTGCGGGACCGCACCGGCGGCCTCGAACTCGACGCCCTTGTGCACCAGCATGGTGGCGTCGCCGCCGTCGTCGAGGATCATGTTCGGGCCCTGCTCACCGAACTGGAACAGCTGGTCGGTGCACCACCAGTAGTCCTCCAGCGTCTCGCCCTTCCAGGCGAACACCGGAACGCCCGCGGGCTTGTCCGGGGTGCCGTTCGGGCCGACGACGACCGCCGCCGCGGCCTCGTCCTGGGTGGAGAAGATGTTGCAGGACACCCAGCGGACCTCGGCGCCCAGCGCGACCAGGGTCTCGATCAGCACGGCGGTCTGCACGGTCATGTGCAGCGAGCCGGCGATCCGCGCGCCCTTCAACGGCTGAGCGGCCGCGTACTCCTCGCGGGTCGCCATCAGGCCCGGCATCTCGTGCTCGGCCAACCGGATCTGGTGCCGCCCGGCCTCGGCCAGCGTCAGATCCCTGACGGCGAACTCCAGGCCGTTGACCTTCTGCAGCTTCGCGCTCATGGCTTCCTTTCTGATTTCCCGATCTTGTCAGGTCTCGTCGGATCGGGTGTCGAGTGCAGGGTAGCGCCCTTCCACGGGCGCCGACCTGCGTCGATCTGTGTTCGTCATGGTCTTCTGCATGCGGCGTGAGCCGCATGCGGTGAGGCACTCGGCTCGCACCGCCGCGAGTTCTCAGCGGCTTTCTCGCGAGGACGGCCCGCTTGCCGTGTCCCGGGCATGCACGAGAACGGGATCCCGCAGCGGGAAAGCCGCTGCGGTTCCGCTGCCCGCACCGCCACGCAAGCCGGCCACTGGAACACTCCTTACGTGTTGAAGTACTTGGCCTCGGGGTGGTGGGCGACGATCGCGTCGGTGGACTGCTCCGGGTGGAGCTGGAACTCCTCGGAGAGCACCACGCCGATGCGCTCGGACTCCAGCAGGTCGACGATCTTGGCCCGGTCCTCGATGTCCGGGCACGCGCCGTAGCCGAAGGAGTACCGCGCGCCGCGGTAGCCGAGCTTGAAGAACTCCCGCACGTCCTCGGGGTCCTCCTGGGCCACCGTGCCGCCGCTGGACCAGGCCAGCTCCCGGCGGACGCGGCGGTGCCAGTACTCGGCCAGCGCCTCGGTGAGCTGCACGCTCAGGCCGTGCACCTCCAGGTAGTCCCGGTAGGCGTTCTTGGCGAACAGCTCGTTGGCGTAGTCGGCGATCGGCTGGCCCATGGTGACCAGCTGCATCGGCAGCACGTCCACCTGGCCGGTCTGCTCGGCCTGCTCCCGGGACCGGAAGAAGTCGGCCAGGCACAGCCTGCGGTCGCGCTTCTGCCGCGGGAAGAAGAACCGGCAGCGCTCCGGGGCGTCGGGCTCCTCCTTGTCCAGCACGACGAGGTGGTTGCCCTCGGTCACGCACGGGAAGTAGCCGTAGACCACCGCCGCGTGCTGCAGGATGCCCGCGGTCGACAGCTCGTCGATCCAGTGCCGCAGCCGCGGCCGGCCCTCGGTCTCCACCAGCTCCTCGTAGGAGGGGCCTTCGCCCTTCTTGGCACCGCGCAGGCCCCACTGGCCGAAGAACGTGGCCCGCTCGTCCAGCAGCGCCAGGTAGTCGGCGACCGCGACGCCCTTGACCACCTTGGATCCCCAGAACGGCGGCGTCGGCACCGGCGAGTCGGCGGCCACGTCGGACCGCGTGGTGTCGTCGTAGCCGGGCTCCTCGCCCTGCTCGGCCTTGCGCTTCTCGGCGATCCGCAGGGAGCGCTCGCGGCGGGCCTTGCGCTCGGCCTTCTTGGCCTCCTCGGCGGCGTCCTCCTCGGGGCTGTCACCGCGCTTGATGGCCATCAGCCGGTCCATCAGGTGCAGGCCCTCGAAGGCGTCCTTGGCGTAGCGCACGTCGCCCTGGTAGACCTCGTCGAGGTCGTGCTCGACGAAGGACCTGGTCAGCGCCGCTCCGCCGAGCATCACCGGGTACTTGGCGGCGAGTCCCCTGGAGTTCATCTCCTCCAGGTTCTCCTTCATGATCACCGTGGACTTCACCAGCAGCCCGGACATGCCGATGGCGTCGACCTGGTGCTCCTCGGCGGCTTCGAGGATGGCGCCGATCGGCTGCTTGATGCCGATGTTGACCACGTCGTATCCGTTGTTGGAGACGATGATGTCGACCAGGTTCTTGCCGATGTCGTGCACGTCGCCCTTGACGGTGGCCAGCAGCAGCCTGCCCTTGCCGCCGGAGTCGTCCTTCTCCATGTGCGGTTCCAGGTGCGCCACCGCGGCCTTCATCACCTCGGCGGACTGCAGCACGAACGGCAGCTGCATCTGACCGGAGCCGAACAGGTCGCCGACGACCTTCATGCCGGCCAGCAGGTTCTCGTTGATGATCTGCAGCGGCGGCTTCTCGGCCATCGCCGCCTGCAGGTCGTCCTCCAGGCCGTTGCGCTCGCCGTCGACGATCCGCCGCTCCAGCCGCTCGAACAGCGGCAGCTTCGCGAGCTCCTCGGCGCGCGAGGCGCTGCTGGACTTCGCGGTCTGGCCCTCGAACAGCTCCATGAGCTTCTGCAGCGGGTCGTAGCCCTCGCGGCGCCGGTCGTAGACCAGGTCCAGCGCGACGTTGCGCGCCTCCTCGTCGATCTTGCTCATCGGCAGGATCTTGGAGGCGTTGAGGATCGCCGTGTCCAGCCCGGCTTCCCGGCACTCGTTGAGGAACACCGAGTTGAGCACCTGCCGCGCCGCCGGGTTGAGCCCGAAGGACACGTTGGACAGCCCCAGCGTGGTCTGCACCCGCGGGTGGCGCGCCTTGAGCTCGCGGATCGCGTTGATGGTCTCGACGGCGTCCTTGCGGACCTCCTCCTGACCGGTGGTGATCGGGAAGACCAGGCAGTCGATGATGATCGCGGACTCGTCCAGACCCCAGTTGGTGGTCATGTCCTCGATCAGCCGCTCGGCGACCCGCAGCTTCCACTCCGCGGTCCGCGCCTGGCCCTCCTCGTCGATGCAGGTCACCACGACGGTGGCGCCGTGCTCGACGGCCATCCGCATGACCCGCTCGTACCGGGAACCCGGCTCGTTGCCGTCCTCCCAGTTGACCGAGTTGATCGCGCAGCGGCCACCGAGGTGCTCCAGCCCGGCCTCGATGACCTCCGGCTCGGTGGAGTCGACCATGATCGGCAGCGTCGAGGCGGTGGCCAGCCGCGAGGCCAGCTCCCGCATGTCGGCGGTGCCGTCCCGGCCCACGTAGTCCACGCACAGGTCGAGCATGTGCGCGCCCTCGCGGGTCTGCGCCTTGGCGATCTCCACGCAGTCGTCGTAGCGGCCCTCCAGCATCGCCTCGCGGAAGGCCTTCGATCCGTTGGTGTTGGTCCGCTCGCCGATGTTGAGGATCGAGGCGTCCTGCGCGAAGGGCACCGACTGGTACACCGAGGAGACCGACGGGATGTGCTCCGGGGTGCGCGGGGCGGGCGTGATCCCGCGGACCGCTTCGGCCACCGCGCGCACGTGCTCGGTGGTGGTGCCGCAGCAGCCGCCGACCAGCCGCGCGCCGTAGTCGTTGACGAACCCGACCAGCGCCTCGGCCAGCTCGTCGGGCTGCAGCGGGTACACCGCGCCGTTGGGGCCCAGCTCGGGCAGGCCGGCGTTGGGCATCACCGACAGCGGGATGCGGGAGTTCTGCGCCAGCACCCGCAGGTGCTCGCTCATCTCCGCCGGGCCGGTCGCGCAGTTCATCCCGATCAGGTCGATGCCCAGCGGTTCCAGCGCGGTCAGCGCCGCGCCGATCTCCGAGCCGACCAGCATGGTGCCGGTGGTCTCCACGGTGACCTGCGCGATGATCGGCACGTACCGCCCGGTCCGGGCCATCGCCCGCTTGGCGGCGACGATCGAGGCCTTGGTCTGCAGCAGGTCCTGCGAGGTCTCGACCAGCACCGCGTCGATGCCGCCGTCGAGCATGCCCAGGACCTGCTCCAGGTAGGCGTCGCGCAGCTGCGCGTAGGGCGCGTGCCCCAGCGTCGGCAGCTTGGTGCCCGGGCCCACCGAGCCCAGCACGAACCGCGGCCGGTCCGGGGTGGCGTACTCGTCGGCGGCCTCGCGGGCCAGCACGGTGCCCTTCTCGGCCAGCTCCCGGATGCGCTCCGGGATGTCGTACTCGGCGAGGTTGGCCCAGTTCGCGCCGAAGGTGTTGGTCTCGATCGCGTCCGAGCCCGCCTCCAGGTAGCCCCGGTAGATCGAGGACACCACGTCGGGCCGGGTCACGTTGAGGATCTCGTTGCAGCCCTCGAGGTTGGCGAAGTCGTCCAACGTCAGGTCGAAGCCCTGCAACGCGGTGCCCATCCCGCCGTCGGCGACGAGGACGCGCTCGCCGAGGGCGGTCAGGAACCCGCTCGGATCGTTCTGCCGGTCTGCCATGCCGTGCCTACTCCCCGTTGCTCAGCGGAGCTTCGCCCCGACCTCGCCCGCCGCCGCGTCGCCGTAGGCCTCGGCGAACCGGGCGAGGAACGAGTCGCGCTCGACCTGGTACTCCTGCGGGCCGTCGGCTTCCAGCGAAACGGTCGCCAACGTGCAACCTAGCTGCAACGAGCGCTCAACTCCCAGATCGTGGGACAGACCGGCCAGGAACCCGGCCCGCAGCGCGTCGCCGACGCCGGTCGGGTCGCCCTTCTGCTTCTCCTTGGGCGGGACGACCTCCGCGGTGGGCTGCGAGTTGGACTCCACCTGGACGCCCTTCGGGCCCAGCGTCGTCACCCAGCTGCCGACCCGGTCGAGCACCTCGTCGTGGGTCCAGCCGGTGCTCTGCAGCAGCAGGCCGTGCTCGTACTCGTTGGTGAACAGGTACTCGGCGCCCTCGACCAGCTCGCGGATCCCGGCGCCGTCCATCCGGGCCAGCTGCTGGCCGGGGTCGGCGATGAACCGGTAGCCGCGGTCGCGGCACTCCTGGGTGTGCCGCAGCATCGCGTCCGGGTCGTTGGCGGAGACGACCACCAGGTCCAGCCCGCCGACCCGGTCGGCGACCGGCTTGAGCTCGATGTCGCGGGCCTCGGCCATCGCACCGGCGTAGAAGGAGGCGATCTGGTTGAAGTCGGTGTCGGTGGTGCACAGGAACCGAGCGGTGTGCTTGGTCTCCGAGACGTGCACCGATGCGGTGTCCACGCCGTGGCGCTCCAGCCAGGAGCGGTAGTCGTCGAAGTCGCGGCCGACGGCGCCGACCAGGATCGAGCCGACGCCCAGCTGCCCGAGGCCGAAGGTGATGTTCGGCGCCACCCCACCGCGGCGCAACACCAGCTCGTCGACCAGGAACGACAGCGACACCTGCTCCAGGCGGTCGGCGACGAGCTGCTCGGTGAACCTACCGGGGTAGGTCATCAGGTGGTCGGTGGCGATGGATCCGGTCACCGCAATCCGCACTGCACTACTCCTTAACCAGGGGGCGGGCGCCCCGAAGCTCCCATGGACGACCGGCGCGCCGGACTGCGGGGCGCAGTCGCCCGCGCCCCGCAGTTCGCGCTCCGGCGATCGTTCTCAGACGCCGGCGGCGCTCTTCAGCGCCTCGGCGCGGTCGGTGCGTTCCCACGGCAGGTCGACGTCGCTGCGCCCGAAATGACCGTACGCCGCGGTCGGCGCGTAAATCGGGCGCAGGAGGTCCAGGTCACGCACGATGGCGGCCGGGCGCAGGTCGAAGACCTCGTTGATCGCGGCCTGGATCTTGACCGGGTCGACGTTCTCGGTGCCGAAGGTCTCCACGAACAGGCCCACCGGGGCCGCCTTGCCGATCGCGTAGGCCACCTGCACCTCGATCCGGCCGGCCAGACCGGCGGCGATGGCGTTCTTGGCCACCCAGCGCATCGCGTAGGCCGCCGAGCGGTCGACCTTCGACGGGTCCTTGCCGGAGAACGCGCCACCGCCGTGGCGGGCCATGCCGCCGTAGGTGTCGACGATGATCTTGCGGCCGGTCAGGCCCGCGTCGCCCATCGGACC
>NZ_FNVB01000021.1 GCF_900108315.1 Saccharopolyspora kobensis
GACTTCTGGACGTCCATGACAGAAGAGTAAACTCGCTGGCATGGCCCACGAGCTGGCAGACCTCTACCTGCGGTTGTCCCTCGACAGGGAGGGCAAGACCGCGATCGAGCGGCAAGACGCAGACTGCACCGCGTGGTGTGAGCGCCAGGGGATTCGCGTCCGTACGCGCCACATTGACCGAGGGCGGTCGGGGTACAAGCGCCGGACTAAGCGCGCGGCGTTCACCGAGGCGATCAGGGCTGCGACGTCCGGCGAGGTCTCGACTCTCGTGGTCTGGAAGCTCGATCGCCTGAGCCGGCAAGGAATCGGCCAGGTCGGGCTTGTCCTCGATCAGCTGGAGCTCGTCGGCTCTCGAATCGTGTTCGTCGTGGACGGGCTGGACTCCAGCGTCTCCGGGCACCGGTCCGTGATTGCCTTCCTTGCGGAGCGCGCGCGAGACGAGTCCGAAACCCTGTCGTTCCGGGTGAAGAACGCGAAGGATCACCTACGGCCGGCGGGCGGTTGGCTGGGAGGGCCGTTGCCGTACGGGCTCCGAAGCGGGAAGAACGGCCTGGAGCGTGACCCGACGACTGCGCCGGTCATCCGGGACATTGTTTCGAGATACCTGGGCGGTCTATCGATGGTGAAGATCGCGCGGGCGTTGAACTCGGAGGGGGTCAAACCGTCGCGCGGAGAGCAGTGGACTGCGGGGACCATCGCCCAGATCCTCAAATCCCCGACGTTGGCGGGTCTCATGCCCATCTCGACTACCCGGGTCGACCCGGAGACCGGGGAGACCGTCTACACCGGCGATATACAGCCGTACCGGGACCCAGAGACGGGAGACGTCGTCGAGATCCTCGACGAGGACGAGAGGCTCATATCCCCGACCGAACGGCAGTTGATCCTTAAACGGATCGCCGAACGCACGACACCAACATGGAAAGGGGTTCGGCCGAAGCGAAAGCCGACGGCGCTCCTTACAGGGCTGGTCTACTGCGAGTGCGGGGCGCGGATGTCGGCTTCGGGGAGCTCCTACGTCTGCGGCTCGAAGCGCTCCGGCGGGCACTGCCCCGGCGCGAGCGCGATGGTTGAGGTACTGGACCGCTACGTTGTCGGGCAGTGGTTCGACCGGCTCTCGGGTGCGACGTTCGACCCGGACAACCCGGACCCGTTCCTGATCGCGGTCGCCGAGCGCTGGGGGCGCTACACGGACCCCGCGGGCGCCAACGAACGCGACGAGCTCGAAGCGCGGATCGCGGACGCGGAAGCAAGGCTCTCAGACCTGGAGGCCGCTCGGTACGAGCGTGGCGAGTTCTCTGATCCAGGCGGGACCGACAGGTACGCGCGTCTGCACGAGAAGGTGTCAGGGGCGCTCGTGACCCTCGTGAAGCGAAGGGCTGACCTCGGCCCGGGGGCGCTGGATATCGGCGGGTTTCTGGAGCCGGAACTCGTCCTCGAAGCCTGGGAGTCCCAGGGGGATAACGACGAGCGCAGGGAGCTTCTCCGCTTGGCGTTCGAGCGGGTGGAGGTCAAGAAGGCACGGGGGCGCGGTTACCGGTTCAAACCCGACGAGCGCGTGAACCTGGTCCCGGTCGGTTACGACGCAGACTGAGACGGTAGCGCTTCGGTGTGCGTCTGTGCCCGGTCCCTGGTCACCCGTCCGGACAAAGAAGAGAACCCCTCCCGATCTCATCGAGAGGGGTCTCCAATCGCGCCTTTTGCATTCCCCCGGCAACCCTGCACCGAACAAGCGTCAACGGCTACATACGCTGTCCGCACTGAGTACAGACCCAGATCCCATCACTGTCCTGCTGGTAGGTGTGGTTGCACGGCACGGCATTATCTCCTTATGTGTCGGTGCGGTTTTTGAGATCAACGAACCTGGGGTTTTTGAGAGCCCACGCACACGCGGTGTTGACGAAATACCTGTCGTCATCCCACCGAATGGGGTTAACGGGGATGGTTGCTATCCAGGTCCTTTTGTCGTTCCGCGGGTCGTCGCCCGGTCTGTCCCTGATCTCGTACGGCGGTTGCCAGAGGACGACGAAGGCCTGACCCTCGCAGACGTAGCCACGTTTCACGGCGATGTGGGCATCGCCTCGTATCCACCGGAACGTGACGCCAAAGTTGTAGTAGCGAGTAATGGGCTGCTTCGTCATGTTCCGAACGATATGGGCCTCACCTCCATATACGCCGTAGTTCCCGTGATGGTCGGGGCAGCTTTCAGCGGGCGGCGGGTTGCCTACCGGTCATTTCCGGAGGGCGTCAGCTGAACGGTCAGGTAGCTACCGCTCGTCGCAGAAAGACAACACGGGATTACGACACCTCCAGGCGGATGGAAGAGCAGCCCCACCGAGGCCGGGGGAATTTCGGGAATCTCTCCCGATGGGGCCGCTCACCAAGTAGTCTCGCGGCTACTGATCGTTCACGGAAGGCTCTGAGGTTTTCAGGTGTTTTCAAGTGATGACGTAGGTTCGATGCTGCGCCAGAAGCGCAAGGAGGCTGGGGTCAGCCTCACGGCGATGGCGCGAGAGTTGTACGTCTCGAAGTCGCACCTGAGCAACGTCGAGGCAGGACGAAGACCCGCCACGGTAGCTATCGTGAGGGGGTACGAGGATCAACTGGGCCCGATTGGAGACGACATGCTCCGTCGTCGCGACATCACCCATCCGCGAGTCATGACGGCCGACAGGCCGACCCTGACTGAACTGGCAAGATCGATCGACAACGGAGACCCCGGGGTGCTCGCCACATCCCCGAGCAGTCGCACGGTTGACTTCTTCCTGGCAGCGAAGCTCACCGAGCCCGGTATCGAGCACATGAGGGAGTGGGTGCGCACTGGTCGCACGTCGACGCTGCGAGCGAACGCCTTAGCCGTGCTCTCGAAGTTGAACAGAGCGCAAGACACGGCGCTGATCATCGATGTGCTGGAGACCGACCAGAGGGTGAAGTTCCTGAGCCTGGTTTCCGAGGTCTCGAAGCTCACGCAATGGGACTGGGATACGGCGAAGCAAGTCGTACGCGAACCAGCGACCGCGCCCGATGCGCGGAAGCTCGCCAAGGCGTTGACCAAGGAGGTACTCCTCGACAACGACGCGGAGTCGCGCTGGTGCGGCGCTTACCTGCTGAAAGAACTTGTGCCCGTGCTCGGGAAGTAGCTCAAAAACACGAAAAGCCCCCTTCCGGCCCGAAGGCTTGAAGGGGGCTTCTCCATGCGTGCTACATGAACTTGTTGCAGGTCACCATCGCGAACTCACCGCTCGCGGACTGCTCGTCGACCACCTTGCCATCGCGCACGATCCGGCACCTGATCTCCGCGGTGTCGGGTTTGCCGTTCATGTAGCTTTCGACGCTCGGCGAGCGGTTCACCGACACGGACGCGAATCCCTCGGGGAGCTCAGCCGTGTGCGGGAGCTGGACCGTGTTGGACGAGGTACCGCCGGCCGTGATGGTCACCATCGCCTCGCCGGACCCGATGATCTCGACCGTGGAGCCTCCGCCGGCGTTGCCCGCGGGCGAGTTCGTGGCGGGCGGAGGGATTGCACAGCCGCTCCCGATGACAGCAACGAAGCCCAGGACGAGTAAGGCGACGAGGTTCCGGACCCGGCGGGCCTTCACCGCGGCACGCGGACTCGCACTGGAAACGACGTGGTAGGACGGCATTCGGCCGATTCCCCTCTGTAAGCCGGGCGTTCCCCCACCCGGACGAAAGGGATATCGGGGTTACTCTGGGTTCGTTACGCGGCCAAATGGGTGACACGAAAAAGCCCCGACCGGTGGTTCCCGGTCGGGGCTGTGGGTCAGGGGTCGGCGGTTCCGCTCACGAGGGCACTCCCAGCTCGCGGGCGATTGCCTCCCGGGCGTCGTAAGCGGCCTGTTCGTATGCGACCGCGCGGCGGTTGTCCCCGTCTCCTCGCGCGAGCTGCGCGTAACGGTCCCACTTCGTCGACTGGTCCAGCACGGCGCGGAGGGCGGCGGCGGACTTGTCCCCGGGTCCGCACAGCCAGTCGATCCGGGCCCGAATCCGGGCGTCCAGGTAGGCAAGGATACGGGCGTCGAGGTCAGCCATCGGTCTCCACTCCCAGCTCGCGGGCGATTGCGGTTTGGATGTCGTCCAGGTCGACGTCGTCGCCGAACTCCTCGGCGTCGGCGATCTTGTCCAGCACGGCGCGGACGGCGTCCACAGAGGCGTACACGCTATCTGCTGAACCGTGGTCCAGTCGCGCCCGGATACGTGCGTCGAGGTCAGCCACGGCGTGCCTCCCGTGCTGGGGCGGGGAAGAACTTCCCCTCGCCGTAGCGGACGCGACCGCCCCCGTGGTCCCGAACCCAGTCGATCGCCTCACCGATGCCGCGGAACGGTCCGGCGGCGGGGTCGTCAACCCTGGGGAAACCCAACCAACCCCGGACGCTCGGGGTGTTGTTAATGCGGACCACGCCTACGCGGTAGTGGTAGTCATCCACGGCGGGCCTCCCGCGCCAGGGCCAGACGGGCGCGGCGCTCCTCGGCGATGCGCTGCTCCTCGGTCCACCGGGCGTCCACCTCGTACTTGTCGCGGGTGGCGCGGTGGAAGCGACCGCAGGCGGGGAAGGAGAACGCGGCGCCCTCGGCTACGGCCGTGATGCCGCCGTCGTTCTTCTTGCCGTGTGAGCAGGTCTCGACGTTCAGGAGTGGGGTCTCGGCGTAGCGGGTGCTGGGCATGTCAGGCTCCTATCGGGCAAGGCGGGTGTATGCGGCGGTCATCGGGCGTCACCCGTGCACTCGCCGGTCTCCTGGTTGCAGCAGTTCGAGAGCTTGTGGAGGGCGGCCTTCAGTTCGTCGAACTCGGCCTCGATGGCGATTGCCAAGTCCATCCAGTGGTCGGCGCGGCTGTTGGCTCCGACCAGCTCGGCCTCGGCCTTGTCGGCTCGTGCCTTCTCCCGTCCCGCGCGCTCGTTCTCGTCGTACAACCGGCGGGAGAGCTGGGCGCGGGTTTCGTGAATCGGCCGGACCGTCCCGTCGTGGTCGATCCAGGTCTCCGCCTCGTACTCGCGGATCTTGGCCTCCGCCTTCTCGGCACGGTCGCGGAGGTCGTGGATCTCCCGGGCCTCCCCGTGGGTACGGATCGCGAGCTCGCTGACCAGGTTTCGAACGTCGTCGACGATGGAGTCAGCGGGAAATCGCACGTGATCGCGGACCAGCTCGCGGATCTCGTTCAGCGCGGCTTCCGCCCTCTCGGCGCGGTCGTAGTGCTGCTGGGCCAAGTCGTTGGCGCCGTAGTAGGCGCGTGCGAAGGTCTTCGCGGCTTCCCACCAGGCTGCGCGTTCAGCCTCGGCCTTCTCCGCCCGCCGGCGGTCCTGGACGCCCTGCGCGGCGTTCTCGTTCGCACCCTGCCGAAGTCGCTCCGCGTGCCGCTTCCACAGCTCGACGCGGCGGTGCGCCAGATCCCTCCAGGCGTCCGCCTTCTCCTCCGCCTTCCCGGCCCGTTCGACCTCGGCGACGCGGTCCTTCTCCGACTGCTCCCAGAAACGGAGGAACTTCGCGGCCTCCTGCTCCGCCCTCTCTGCACGGTCGCGAAGCTCCTCGTAGGTGCCGTTGGACGTTGCCAGTGGGTGTTCGTTCCAACCCTTCCCGTAGGCGCGGGCGAGAGCTTCTGCCTTCCCGGGCTCGGGGTAGTACTCGTTCATGGTTCGCTCCTTGGGGTTGGTGGGCCGGTGGCCCCTCGTCGGTGGAGGGGGCTCACCGGCCGCGGACCGGGAAATCAGCTGCGCAACTCAGTGCTGGACCGGTGGACTCCGAGCTCGACGCGCTCCGGGACGCGCTGGGGGTAGACCCGGCTCCACTGCTCGCCCACGCGGATCAGGAGCGGGGCGCGGACGCCGTCCTGGGGGTTGGCGCGGCGCTCGGCGACGGTCGGGACCGCGGTCTCATCGGTGACGTGGCGGACGTGGACCGGGAAGACCGGGGCGAGCTCTGAGGCGGTCTTCGCTGCGGGCTTGCGCGGCCGGAACCCGGCGAGCTCGCGGACGGACTCCAGCGACAAACCGACGTTCGCCGCGGCGATCCGGTCGTGGAGGGTCTTCAGAATCTGGTTGATCCGGCGCTTCGTGAGCCCGAGCATCTCCGCGATCTCCTCGGGGGTGCTGGGCTCCGTGCCGTCCAGGCCGTAGCGCAGGGTCAGGATCTCCCGCTCACGGCAGCCCAGGGACAGCCACACCGACTCCAGACCCGCGTTGTCGAACCCGGACTCGACGGAGGACATGACGTCGGCCTGGGTCGGGTCGGCCTGGTCCTCGGTGCCCGCGGGGTCGAACTCGGCGTACCGGGCGGAGTCGGTGGCTGCCAGCAGCGCGTAGAACTTCTCCCGGGAGATGTGGCGGGCGCGGTCGGGGTTGCTGGCCAGGTCCTCGGCCGCGGCCTCGACGTCGCCGGCGTGGGCGCGGACGGCGCTCTGGACCAGGGCGTAGTCGTGGTTCTGGGGGAGGGTGTACGCCTTCGACAGTCGGCGAGCCTCGTGGAAGACCTCGCGGACCTCGGCGTTGAACTTGCCGACGAACGAGGTCGAGAAGTCCAGATCTGCCAGCAGCCCCAGCAGGGTCTCGACTTGGCGCTGGTGCGCATCGTCTTCATCGAAGACCGCACCGGGTCCGTCCGTGGAGCTCAGGACGCCGTAGTCGGCGGCATTGCGCTCGATCCGTGGGAGAACGCGGGCGTAGAGAGCCCAGAACGCGAGCTCATCCCCGTCCGCGGCGAGGTGCGCAAGCTCATCGGTCGACGGGCCGCTGAAGATCTCCGCGTTGACATCCCAACGCGACTCGTGACACACCACTCCCACGAACCGCGCGTTGACGTCCCCGCGGAGGATCTCGGCGAAGGCGTCCGCGTCGGGCTTGTTGTCGAAGGACTGCGCGACGGTGGCGGACGCGTTGTATGCCGCCACGGCCTCGGAGAACCGGTCGTTTGCGGCCAGGCGGAGGACCCGCTCGGAGAACCGGCCGACCTTGTTCGGGGCGATCCTGGTCAGGGTTTCGCGCTGTCGGATGACGCGTTCTTCCAGGTGGGGGCTGTTTTTGGGCATGCGGGATCGCTCCTTGATTGCGCGGAATTACGCAGGGAAATGCGCAGACGAATGCGTGGAGAAATGCGCAGAGAAATGCGCGGGACTCGTCAGGCCGGTCTCAATCCCGGCGACGCCTCACGGCGTTTCGTCCAGCGTTGGGGGTGAGCTGCGGTATCAGCGGCCGAAGTAGGGCGCCTGGAACGACATGCAGCGGCACGGCTCGTCACCCCGGCCGCTGAACGTCTGGCGGGTTCCCTTGCACTGACCGGCGCTGTTGTCGTGAACGGTGGAGGCGTGACCGCACCCGAATCGTTCGCAGGAGCTACCCAGGTACAGGGCGCCTCCGTCTCGGACGATCTGCAAGGGCGTGGTCTGCGACGTGCTCATGGGCTACTCCCAGGGGTTTTGAGTGATCTTGTGGTCAGAGCTCCGAGCGACCACGAGATTGGATCGATGACAGGAGCCTACGGACAGACGCGTTGAAATCCCAACGCGACGGTAGGTATGAAAGATCTTGGTTGCGTCACCGGAAAGTGCGTCTACCTGCGGAAATGAATCTTGTGGCTGCGCGAAAGGTGCAGCACTAAATCACCCATATGGCCCAGTCGCGTGGAAATGTGGACGCGTTGGGCGTAACGAAAGGCCGGACCCCAGCGATGGGGGTCCGGCCTTTTTCACTTCTGCGGCGCCTGCCACCGGTCCACAGCGGCGTTCATCGCCTCGATCGCGGCCTCCAGGTTGTGGCGCGCATAGCGGAGGGCAGTCAGGGCTGTGGTGACCTCGGGTGTGATCCCGCGGTCTTCCTGGGCGACCAGCACTGCCTCGACCGGGCGGTGGACGCCGTCGGCCGGTCGAGCGACGCCGTAGCCCGCGGGCAGCTTGTGCCGGAGGTCCTCCAGGATCGGGGCGATCTCGGAGGCGGTCCTGGCCTTGTGGATGACAGAGGCCAGGGACGTGACGAGGTTGCTGTCGAACATCGGTGTGCTCCTACGTTGAGATGGGGCGGGGTTAGTGAGCCGCTGCGGCCCAGTTCTCGGCGGGTTCGCCGCCACCGACGGGGAAGTCAATTTCCTGGCCGCGGCCGTCGGACGGCGCCCATTTGGTCTCCATGCACCCCTTGATGAACGGGACCCAGTAGTCGAGCTCGGCCCGGGGCACGCTGAAGACCAGGGCATCGTGGACCTGGGCTTTGAGCATCTGAATCGACCGAATGTCTTTGCGGGCCATGCGGATCAGACCGTCTACGACGATCTCCCGAGTCCCGTTCTGACCCTTCAGCGCCGGGCCCTGGGTGAACTCGCGGTCCTTCTCGACCGGCATCCGGCGACCCCAGTCAGACATGACGTAGCCGTAGCGCTGGGCCTCCTTGGTCGAGCGCTCCTGCCACTTGGTGACCTTGGGGTAGGCCGCGTTCATGGCGTTCACGAACTTCTGGGCCACTTCGAGCGGCTGCTTGGCCGATCGGGCGAGGGTCCGGGGACCGGCCCGGTAGGCGTAGGCGTGCCCGAGGGCCTTCGCGACGTTCCGGGTCTCCTCGACCTCGGGAATGCTCCGGTCGTACCCGATGCCGGGCCACACCGCGTTGGCCGTGATCAGGTGCGAGTCGGCGCCGGGTGCGAAGCGCTCCTTGAACGCCTCGTCGCCGGAGTAGGCCGCCACGATCCGGGCGTCGGCGGCGTTGTAGTCGAACTCCACCAGGACGTGGTCGTCGGAGTCGGGGACGAAGTACTCCTTCTCCACGCGCTTCTTCTTGTCCCGCTGGGACCAGGTGGTCAGGCCGGGGTTCTGCGTGCTCTTCCGGCCGGACCGCTGGAGCGTGAAGATCTCCGGGTGGACGCGGCCGTCGTCCTGGAGGTAGTTCAGCGCCTGCTCAGCCAGCGGACGGAGACCGCCGATCTGGGCGATGGCCTGGGCAAGCTCCCGAGCCTTCTCGGGGTCGGTGGGGATCGACGTCGAGGCACCCCAACCAACAGCCTGGTCCGGACCGTCGACCGGGGTTTCCATTCGGTCCGGCAGGTTCTCGGCGACCTCGACCAATCCCGCACCGCCCAGGGACGGCCCGCCCGTCTTGGTGCGAGGGAGCATGTCCTCCGAGACCCCGACCTCGGCCAGGGCGCGGAGAACGGCCTCCTTGCCGGCCTTCGTCCGGAGTGGCGCCTTGCCTTCGGTCGGGAGGCCGAACCGCCCGTGGAGCATCGCGAGCGTCCGCTCCTTGATCTCCTCCAGGTCTGCGATCCGGGCCTTGGCCTTCTCGACGTCGACCCGCCACCCGTTGCGGGAGTTCTGCGCATCGATCGCGGCGTTGACCTGCTCGCGCATCGCGTACGGATCGGTCGGGGAACCCAGGGCCGACAGCCGGCGTGCGATGTCCCGGAGAGCTACGACGTCTTGTACGAGGTACTCGCGGAACTCGGGGTCGGTGGTCGGGATCTTTTCGAAGCCACCCCAGCGCTTAGCGAGGGCCTTCAGGTCCTGAGCCTTGCCGGCGACGCCGAGCTGATACGCCTGGTTGTCCAGGGAGAACCAGCGCTTGGCGTCCTCCGGCCCGCGGACGAACCACGCTCGGCCGTTGCGGTCGACGTAGCTCGACGGTGCGGGGTGGACGAGGGTTGCGTGGGTCCAGGTGTCGAAGAGTCGGTTTTCGAGTGCGAGCTCCAGCGGCTCCGTCGAGTGCTTGCCGAACAGGACCGAGAAGTCGAAGGCGTGGCCGTTGTGGGCCACAGCCACGTCGGCCTCGCGGATGACGCGGCGCATCTCCTCCAGGTCCTCAGTCAGGACCACCTCGCCGTCGAGCCCCCAGGAGTAGCCGCCCAGGCGGAAGAACTCCTCCGGGGTCTTGTTCCACCGGTGCTCGACACCCCACGTCTCGATGTCCAGGAACAGCGCTTTTTGCACGGTCTTCCCTCCTCACGGGCGGATTCGGTCGTTGACGACGTCGGCGGCCTCGTCGAGCTCGCGGACGGTGGCCAGGTGGTAGTTCGCCATCCAGCGGTGGTAGATCTCGCTGGAGCGGTCGAAGGTCATCGCGAGCTCGGAGGCGGTGGCGCGGACTCCGTGAGCCGCGTCCATGTCGCGCGATTCGTGCTCGACGTCGAGTCGGTCGAGGGCGAAGATCTCCGTTTCGCCGAAGGGTGTTCCGGCGAAGACGAGGAGCCAGTTCACGCGCTGGGACGTGCGGATCTGGCGGAGCATGAGCGTTCCGCCGGGGCCAGTCGTGGTCTTCAGCTCGACGAACTCCCCGTCGGGGGTCAGGAGGTCCCCGCGGTGGATGACCACCGGGACACGAGTCCAGCCGAACGCCTTCGCCGCGGCCTTCTCAGCGCGGAAGCCCAGCGACTGAGCCGTGATGATCCCGGCCTGCGTGGCGGCCATGGTGGTCGCCCAGTCGGCGCCGTCGAGCGCGGCGCGGAGTTCCGCCCGCCGGTTGGCGAAGGCTTGTAGGTCTTCGATGTCGATCGTCATAGGGGCTCCGGTTGCTCGGGCGTCGTCCTTCGTGGAGGAAGGGGGCTCACGAGCGGAGGAGCGGGAAACGCAAATCGCCCCGGCCTCGAAGTGAGACCGGGGCGATTCGTTGTCAGAGCGAGAGGGTTGGCAGGAGCAGGCGGATTGCAAGCTCCGCTTGCTGGGGAACGACACCGTTTCCGCAGAGCTTCAATTGCTGGTTGATGCTGAGCCCGGGGACCTCGGAGACGTGCCCCACGGGAAGCCCCATCATCCACTCAGCGAAGGCCGGGGCAACCTTCTTCCCGCCGCGAGGACCGGTGGTCTGCGGGTCAGGAGCGTGACGTCCGATTACGCGGCCCCAGCGCTCGACCGCGGGGCCGTACTTACCCCACTCGACCGAGGAAGGAACGCCACCACGTCCTCGATGCTCACCGAGTGGTTGCCCGCTCGACGTTTCTCCGGCGGTTGCGGGCCGCCGTTCGACCCGAGGTTCGCCGTCGGGGTTGGCAAGAAGGTAAATCTCAGAACGGAGATCTGCCCCCCCCCCCCCGTCTCGGCGTCTTTCTCGGTCCATTGGTGTCGGAAACCGTTGGGGTCGGCAGCAACGACGAAGAGGCGTGCTCGATGGTGGGGAGCGCCGGCGTCGGAAGCTCGGACGACACCCCACGATGCGTGGTACCCCAGCGCGGCCAGGTCTCCGAGTACGTCGGGGAATCCGATTCGAAGGTGGTTGGCCACGTTCTCCAGGACGACGATTCTGGGTCGTAGAACGCGAATGCCTTCGGCGATGTGCGGCCAGATGTGGCGGTCATCGTTCGCTCCTTGCTTCTTTCCGGCGACGCTGAAGGGCTGGCAGGGATACCCGGCGGTGAGGATGTCGACCGGCATGGTCTCGGCGAGCTGCTGCCAGTCGACGGTCGTCAGGTCGCCGATGTTCGGGATGGTCGGGTAGTGGTGCTCCAGTAGCCGGATCGGGCCGGGGTCGATATCGGAGTACCAGGTGAGCTCAGCGCCGAAGACGCGTTCCACGGCCATGTCGAGACCGCCGTATCCGGTGCAGAGGGAACCAGCACGTGGGCTGGAGTTCATGGCTTCTCTCCTCGGTGAGTGGTTCACCGGGGGAGGGGGCTCAGCGGGACTGGAGCGGGAAACGGAAAAAGCCCGGACCGCTCGGGGTGAGCGATCCGGGCTCGGAGGAGTCACTCCGCCAGGGCGGCGGCCTTCTCCTCGGCGGTCTTCCAGCGGAGACCGGTCCAGGCGCGGAACTGGTCCGGGAGGCTGGTCAGCACGCCCTGAGTTGAGACCGTCAGTGACTTGGTGTTGCGCTTGATTCGCCGGTTGGTCACCGCCTTGGCGCCCTTGATGGTCGACAGGCGGGTACCGACGTGGCCGTCGGAGACGGGCTTCTTGCCCAGGTCCTCCAGCCACTCGTTGTAGGTGCTCAGGAGCTCCGCGGAGGACACCGCGGCCTGTCGGTCGACCACCAGCTCCGCGTCGAAGAACGCGCCGAAGGTGTCGGACTCCATGCGCCACGACCCGGTTTCCTTCTGGACCAGCTCCGGCAGAGGACCACAGGTGTCCCCGGCGTCCGTGAACGCCACGGCACCCGCGACGATCCACGCCAGGGCCGCCTTCTGGACCTCGACGTCGGTCTTCAGGCCGTGCTTGACCTTCGTGTCCGCCCAGCGCTCGTCCGAGTCCTCCAGCGCCTCGCCGGGGAACTTGAACGTGTACGGCCACGGGACGGCGACCAGCCGGCGCCACGTGCCCCGGTCGTTCTCCAGCACCTGGGGACGGTGGTTGGAGTTGATCAGGAGCGAGTGTGTGGCGTCGAACGTCACGTTGTTCTGCCGCATGAGACGGGCCGTGATCTTGGCGGTCCCGATCAGTTTCTTCAGGATCGCCGGCCGGAGGACCTGGGCCTCCGGGAGCTCCTCCAGCACGGCCCAGCGGGCGCCACGGAAGACCATCTTCTCCGTGCTGTGGTCGCCGTCGGAGCCCAGGACGGCCTTGTCGTGCAAGAACACGACGTAGTCCCCGAGGCTGTAGAGGATGGCGTCCGTCAGCGTGCTCTTGCCGTTCGAGCCGCCGCCGAAGCTGAACAGCATGGTGTCGTCATTGGACGGTCGCCCGAAGGCTCCCTCCCCGACCTTCTTCTGGAGCCACTCCTCGATCCTGGGGGCGAACGCCTCGCGGGCCTTGTCCCAGAGGGGGTGTGTCGCCGACGGGTCGAAGGGGACCTTCGTCGTCTTGGTGATGTAGTCCTTCGGGTCGTGGCGCCGGATCGCGCCGGTGCGGAGGTCGACGGTCCCGTTGGTGCAGTTCAGGAGGTTCGGGTCCTTGTCGAGGTTCTCTGCGCGGATGTAGATGCGGCCCGGGTCGGCCTCGACGAACCGCATCACCTGCTCAAAGTCCCTGCCGTTGCCCAGGGCGTACCACCACGAACCGTTGGCCTTCCAGTCGTCTGCCCATGCCGCGGCATCGTCGACGCGCTTCTGGACCTCCAGCGCGCGTTGCGAGCCGGCGGAGCCGGACTCCTGGAGGACCTGGAGCTCGGAGCGGAGCGCCGCGTACTCCTCGTTACTGGCAAGGGCCTTCTGCATCCGGTTGGCCTCGGCGCGGTGGCGGAGGATCATCCGCTGGACCGCGTTCCGGACGGGGATGTTCGGTTCCGGAGACCAGCGATCACCCACCCACTCGTGCCAGCCCAGGCCGTCCACGTGGAGGTAGCGGCCTTCCAGCTCGTCCACGACCACCGGTGCCGCGAGTGCGTGGGACTTGCTCGGAGACCCGGGCATCCGCGGTGCGACCCGCTGAAGGAGCTCGTCGAGCGGGACGTCCTCCTCGACGTCGGGGAGGACCTCGGAATTGGTCACGATCTCCCAGGGCTGGGCCAGCCCCTTGGACACGCCGTCGGCGATCCACGCCATGTCCTCGTCATCGAGCGCCTCCCAGGGCACCACGTCCAGGATCTGGCGACCGATCGCGTCCGCGACGGAGTCCGCGTCGAGCGTCGCCTCGTCGCGGGCAGCCTTCCCGCCTTCGAACTGGGCGTACCCGACCGCGTAGCCGAAGATCGCGGCGCGCATGCCGCGGCCAGTGCCCAGGCGCTCCAGGCGGTGGCGGAGGATCTCCCGGCCCTGCTCCTCGGAGACCTTGTATGTCCCGTGGATCGACGGATCGAACCGCGGGCGGGCGGTCTCCTGGCGGGCCGTGATGACCTCGATCATCCCCTCGGTGAGCTCCGGAAGCTCGGCAACCGGGGTGATGCCGTTGCCGAAGCTGTAGACGCCGTCAGAGCCGAAAACCCGCGTCGGCGCCGTGATGACCAGGCCACCCACGCCGCGGATGTCGATCCCGGGACCGACCTCGCCGGCTGAGTTGCGAATGCGGCCGGAGGGGTCGCGGTAGAACCGGTGCACACCGCCCGAGCGGGTCACCACGGTCATCGGGGTGGGCTGCTGCTCGGGGAGCGCGTTCCAGGATTCGAGCCCGTTCACGGAGCCGCTGACGTCCAGGTCAACCGCCACGACACCGGACTTCCCGCAGTCGATCGCGAGCCCCTTCATGGACTTCCGGGGCATGGCGAACCACTCGCGGACCTGCTCCTCGGAGTTGCTGGAGTGGTGGTTCCAGCCCTCCGCGTGCGGGAAGGGCATGCTCAGGCGCTTCTTGCTGGTCGCCTCGTCGAGTACGACCGTCAACGGGAAGACGTAGTAGCCCGCGCGGACGAGGTCGAGCGCGGTCGTCAGGAGGGTCTTCTGGTACGAGGTCACGGTGGCGGCTCCTGGAAAATGGCGTTGGGCGGCTGCCCCTTTCGCTCGGTGAGGGGGCTCGAACTGGGCGAATCGGGAAACGCAAAAAGCCCGGACCCCCTAAGAGGCCCGGGCTTTCGGGAAGCACGGGTGTTCACTCCACCGCTTCACCCGGAGCGGCGGGGCGCGGGAACAACTCCTTGCCTCGGCGGAGTCCTTGACTCACCGACACAATCCGTTGTGCAACCCGCAGTGCCAGCTTCCGCACTTTGGGGTGAAGGTCCTCGCGTTCCGCACCCGTTCGGAGTTCCCGCTCCAGCGTGAGGACGTCCCAATGGAACGTCTCCAGCGCGGAGAGTCTCTTCTCCAGTCCGCCGCGGGCCTCCCAGTACTGGGCCACGTACTTGAGAGCTTCGTCCCGGGCGAGATCGACGCCCAACCGCTCCGCGTACTGCGCGGCGAGGTCGTAGGCCGCTTCGGTCTCTGACTTCGCGGCGTCCCGCTCGCGGATCAGTTCGCGGATGCGGTCGGCTTGCTTCTTCAGGTCCTCGGCTTGCCCGAGTGCAATCGCCTGGTAGTCCTTGTCGCTCATGGTCGGCTCCTCGTCGGTTCTGGTCTTGGTCAGCTGGACAAGGGGCTCAGGGGTGGCGGAGCGGGAAATGGAAAAGCCCGGACCGCTCGGGGTGAGCGATCCGGGCGTTTGTCTTGGGGCGTGATCAGCGCTCCGGGAAGGCGATCGTGGCGCGGTCCGTGAGAACCGTGATGGTGACCCGCTGAAGGTCGTGGACGGCTTCGGACACCGACACGGCCTCGACTGCCGGAATCTCAACCCCACCAACGGTGACGGTGCGGCTGCCAAGCGGGCCTTCGATGCGGACTTCGGGAGGGAACATAGGGCTCCAATCTGGTGTCAGCCGCTCTCGCCGTGCTCGAAGCGTGCGCGCTGCGCCGCGCGGAAAGCCTCGCGGTACTCCTTCGGGAGAGGCTCGTCGCAGACGTAGCCGCGGAGGAGGTCGATCGAGTGGCCTATGGCCTGCGGATCGGATTCGGACGCGATCAGCTCCTCCTCGTACACCGCTGTTTCGGGCCACGCGGACGCAACGAGCTCACCCTCACTGAACGTGAGCCGCCACGGTCGGCGGGACTGGCCGCGGGGTTGGCGGAAGACGTCCCCGAGGACCAGGACGTCGGACCCGTGGTCGGAGAGCTCCGCGGCGCCGTTGAGGGTCTTCATGTCGTCCTGCGCGCCCATGCGGCCCTTGACCTCCGCCCACAGGTTGAACTCGGGGAGGTAGAAGTCCGGCAGGTACCGCATGACCGCGGCGCGCGGGTACCAGGACGTCCGGAAGCGGAGCGGGACTTTCACCCCCTCCGGCTCGTACTCGAAGACGATGCCGAGCTCGTCGAACGCGACGGCCCAGCGCGCTTCGAGCCGAGAGCGGAAGCGGTACCCGCCGTACTCGGTCTCTACGGATAGCATCAGGTCATGGCCTCCACTCCTCCCGGTAGTCCGGGTGGTCTGCGTACGGCAGGGCGAGAAGCCGTAGCGTGTCACTGAGAATCGCGTGCGCGTAGCCTGCTGTGGCCCCTGCGGTTCCCTTCGTCCAGGAGGACGCCGTTTCGTCGAGCGCGAGTATCCGCCGCTTGGCGTCGACCTCGGCCAGCACGCGGGCCGGGTCGTGGCGGGCGATGTGGTGTGCGGTCGCCCGGAGCTGGTTGTTGCTGAGGGCGAACACGTCGCAGACCGAGATGCCGTCAACGGCCGTGACCTCCTGGGCCTCGGCGTCCGTGTGCCAGGGTCCGGGCGAGGCGGCGCGGGCGATCTGCTCGTCTTCGTCGAGGCGGGCGCGGATGAAGGTGATCAGTTCGTTTGTCATGGCTGCTCCCTACTTCGTCCACTTCACGGAGGCACCGCGGCCGATGGCGACCGGGAAGGCGCACAGTAGCGCCGACCAGTCGGGGCGGGACGGGGCGTCGGGGTGGAGGACGACTTCGTCGCCGCGGCCCAGGGCGCGGAGGTCGCCCGGGACGTGGCGCGAGTGGTTGGTGACGTGGACGGCGGTCACTCGACGTCCTCCCAGCCGGCCGTCACGGGACGGCGCTGGATCTTGTACTCCTGCATCGGGATCGCCGGGTTGTTGCCGTGGACCCACTCGTTGTAGGTCTTTTCCCGAGTCATCACCCCGCGGGCGGCACCGAGGGTGCGATACGGGCGGCCGGCGCCGCGGTTCGTGTAGACCTGCGACCACTCGTGATCGCTGCCTGCCGCGCGGTGGAGGAGGCGGTACTCGTACTCGGGCTCAGGCATCGCTGTCCTCCTTCATCGCGGCGAACGCGGCGCGGGCCATGTCGCGGTACCCGTCGGCCCACTGCCGGTAGTGGTTCTCCTGCTCCGGCAGAACACCGCCGTGCGCGACGTAGATCGCTCGCGACACCGTCTCGACATGGGCAGCCTCGTCCTCGTCGCGGTCTTCTGCGTCGTAGACCTCCCAGCCGGATTCGTCCGGGTACCGGTGGTCGAGCATCATCAGGCCGGGCAGCCCCTCGATCTCGGCAACCTCCCGGGCGGTCTCCAGCGAATCGGCCTCCACCTCGACGGTGTAGTGGACGGTGTTACGCATCGGGATTCGGAATCGGGGCATTGCGTCGCTCCTTCGGATTCAGCCGGCGCCGCAGGTGCAGGCACCGTCACCGGTCCACACCTCGCAATCGGCGTCGTGGCGGTTCTTCGGTTCGGCCATGCGGGGCGCGTTGGTCGTGGTCATCGGTTGCTCCTGGATTCGGGTGTTGCTGACGTGCGTGCGACGGGAGTCGAACCCGCTCCTCCGGTCCTCTGGGACCGGCGCTCTGCCGGATGAGCTACGCGCGCTGATGGCCCGAGGTGAGTCGGGCCGTTGGTGCTACTTGCGGCTGACGATGGTGTGAGGGGCGTACTTGGCGGGGCCCTCGTCCCAGAGGACGCCCTCGGCGGCTGCCACGTACGCAGACCACCGGCCGTCCTCGCAGCGGAACCAGCGGTCGCCGTCCGCGTCCTCGGTCGCCATGACGTCGGCCGGGGGTTCCGTACGGCCGCCCCACTCGGTGGCGGTCTCGCCCCGGATGCCGTACTCGGTACGGATCTGGTCGAGCGTGCGGTCCACGACGAGTTCCGCATCTTCTGCGCGGTTGAGACGGGCCTCCGCCTCGTCGAACCCCGCAGTCCACAGCCCAGGCACCAACTCCCACCAGGAATCGCCGTCGCCGTCGACCAGGCAGATCACGGTGTGCTCGATCGGTTCCGGCTCGGGGAGGGTCTCCTGGAGGGCCTCGATCACGCGGCGGGTTTCGTCGGCGGTGAGGTGGATGGATGCGTTGTTCAGGTGCAGGTACGCGCCGTCCTTCATAACGCTCTGCTGGACGAGGACCAGAACCTTCCCGTCTTCTGCGACGAGGTCGAGCGGAAGAGCGGGGACGCGCTCGATGGTCGCGCCTTCGGGCAGGTTCTCGGGGACGGTGTCGGTGACGTAGGTGATCCGGTGCTGGGGCATGAGGCTCCTCGGTTCGTTGGGTCTTGCCGAGTGCGCGCGACGGGAGTCGAACCCGCGTCTCCCCCGCTCTCTGGGGGCGTCTTGCCGCTGGACTACGCGCGCTTGCCCGGGTGGGTTTGGGTGCCCACCCGGGGTGGATCAGATGAACTCGACGACCGGGCGGTGGTACGAGACGTTCTGACCGGCGTTGGTGGTGAACTCGACGTGCACCAGCTTCAGGCGGGCCCGGATCGGGCCGTTGCCCTCGCGGTCTCCCAGCTCCTCCTCGATCTCCGGGAGATCGCGGACGAGGGTCCAGGAGCCGGTCCGGTACATGCCGATGCCCAGCTCCGGGTTGTCAGCGAGCTGGAAGGTCAGCTTGATCTCGGGCTTCGGGCCGCGGCCCTTCTCCGCGAGGTTCTTCCGCGCCTTGAACTCGGCGGGGCACCCGCACGGCTCGCCCTTGTCGTCCTCCAGCAGCGAGTACATGCCGTCGCAACGGTGGATCGGCTTGCGGTCCATGCCGTAGAGGACCATCACGGCGGAGAGGGCCTTCGGGCCTTCCAGAAGGATGTCGATCGAGGCGGCCTCGGTCACGATCTGGTGGTCATCGCCCTTCTCGACGTCCAGGATCTCGACCTCGCCGCCGAAGCTCTGGGACAGCATCGAGGCGGTCTGGGCCTCGTCCGTGGTGAACGCCCAGGTGCTCAGGGCCTGCGGACGGCCGTTGACCAGGAGACCGCCCTTCAGGCGGAAGTCCGGGGTGAAGGAGTCGGAAAGGCGCTTCGGGGCGCGGGCGGCGGCGTCGGTTTCGAAGATGCGCAGCGACATGGGAGGTGCTCCAGATGTGGTGTGGGAGACGCGAATCGCGTCGTTCGCACCGGGGAAAGGGAGTCACCGGAGAAGCCCCGGGAAACGCAGAGACCCGGATCACTCGTGTGGAGTAATCCGGGTCTCGGTGTCGTCAGTTGCCGCGCCCGCTCGGGAGGGCGGCCACGATCGCGCGTGCGTAGTGCTGGCCTTCGGGCGTGCTCGGGAGAGCCTTCCAGTGGTCGTAGGTTGCGGACCGGGCGGCGGAGATCGCCCACACGTGGCGGTACCCGTCGAGTGCGTCCTGGGTGATAACCCCCTGCTCCCACCAATTTTCGACCGCCTCCAGCGTCATGCCGGAGATCGTCTGGGCGACGCACTCCACGCACCGGATGGCCATGAGGTGGTTCTTCTGGCAAAGGTTGGACATTGGTGCTCCCTTGTTCGTGTGCCAGGGGAAGGGCGTCACCACGTCCGGAGCGGGAAACGCAGAGACCCGGATCACTCGTGTGGAGTAATCCGGGTCTCGGGTTGGTGCTCGGGCGGTACAGGGTTTGGAAGCCAAACCCTGTGGATCAGCGCGAGGCGCGGCGCTGGGAGCCGGTCGACTTCTCCAGCGTGGTGTCGAAAACGGGCTTGCCGACCATCGTTCCCATCTGCGTGTTGACGACGTCGAACATCCGCCGGCAGACCAGGAACGCCTCGAAGGTCTCCTCGTCGACGCGCGCGGGGACGAGCTTCGCGCCCTCGGGGCGGAGGTGGAGCACGGCGCCGGCGTCGATCTGCGGGATGTCGTGGACCTCGCCGTCCTGGCCGATGATGTGGTCCGCGTAGGCGTAGGCGCTCAGCTGCATCGCGACTTCGCTGTGAACGCCGGACCTCGTGGTCTTCGCGTCGAGCATGACGGTTTCGCCGTCGATTCGGACGATGGCGTCGAACGAGCCGGCGTAACCGTGCGCGTCGCTCCACACCGTGTCCTCGACGAAGAGGTACTCCGGCGAGTACTTGTCGTTGAACGCGTGGATACCGTCCACATACGGCCGGTAGTCGGGGTGGACGCGGCCCAGCTGCTCCCCGCGCGCGATGCGCTCGAACAGGTTGTGGACTTCGGTGCCTGTGTCGGCCGCGCCCGAGGTCGAGCGGCGGGGGGCGCCCTTCAGGAAGTCAATCGCGCCTTGCTTGTCCTTCAGCGCGAGGCCGGTCACCTCCGGCAGGCACTCCAGCGCGGTCTCGGCGACGACCTTCGCGGCCCAGAACGTCAGGAACGGCTTGGGGATCATGTTCAACACGCTGGTGACGCCAGGAACTCGCTCCTCGCGGTCCTCGCGCACGTAGAACCGGGAGTCAGTCTGCCGGTCCTTCTTGGTCTTCACGGAAGCCATCGCGGCTACCTCCGGGTGTCGCAGTAGTGGACACCCGGGTAAGGGGCTCAACGGGAGGTAACGGGGAAACCGCGTGACCCCCGGCGCTGCGCGCAGCCCTCGACTGTGCCGCGAAGCGCAAAAAGGGCCCCTGAGCTGCGGAAATGGGGGATTCTGGTGACGGTGGTGACACCCTCTCCGATAGGTGCTTAGGCGGGGTAGGTGTTGAAAAAGTCGCCTATAGCGATCATTGGGAGGGGGTGTCACCGCTGTCACCAAAACCGGCGTTTCCGCAGGTCAGAGGCAGCTTCGAGGTTTCGCGTCCCGTCAGGAGACGGTGGGGAGGTCAGTAAGGCGTGAGGCGCCGGTTAGGTCTGCCTGAAGTCGGCCGGACTCGATCGTGATCGCGACCAGTAAGGCGCTGAGCTCGTCCCGTGTCTCCCCAGAGAACCCACGAATGCACCCAGGCTCGATGCTCTGGAGGATCTCGCGGGCCAGGTCGATACGGGTGGGCGCGGTCGCGAGCTCGGGGAGCCTCTGCGCGATCTCGCGAAGGCTGTTGCGGATTCCCTCGCGGGTGGCTTGATCCGCGTCGGCAAGGCCGGCCTCGGCAGCCATCTTCACGAGGTACAGCGCGCCGTGGACGAGCCTTGCCGCTGCGTTGGTGCTATCGGTGTCCTCCGCCAGGAAGCCGACGGTTTCGAGCAGCGCCCGTTGCTGCTCGGCAGCCTGGCGGTTCGTGTCCTTAATGGACTCCTTACGGAGCCCGAAGAGATCGAGGGTCGCGATATCGTCGCCAATTCGTTCACGGACGATCACCGAAAAGTGATACCGGATTTGGCTTTTCATCTGCCGGAGCCTCTTCGGCGGGACCTCGTCCTCGATCTGGCGGTACACGGAGGCCAGTGCATCGCGGTACGTCCTCGACTTGCCGGTCCAGTCCGGCCCCCGCCCGCTTGGGTCTTCGCATTGCTCGCGGATGTCGACGATCAGCGAGGCGGCTTGCCGGAGATGAGCCGTCCGCAGATCCGTCGGCGCCGTTGCGCACTCGCGTAGCTCACCGGCGGCCAGGTGGATGAGCTCGGCGATAGATGTCATGTACTTAACGGTAGCATTTTCAACGCGTCCAAAGGGGTGAAAAAGCGCCCACCTGGTGGAACAGGTGGGCGCGTCCATGTTACCCAGGAGGGTTAAGCTGAACAGGTGTCGCGTTCGGCCAATGAGATGATTTGCCGTTCGAGATCTGTCACCGTCGAGTTGTTGCGCAGCACCGTACCAACCCCGATCCGCTCGACCTGTTCCGAGGCGTGCTCACCGGGAACCGGCGTCGAGAATCCTGGGCGATCTACGCGAACGACCAGAAACCCGGCGTTGGCAAGCCATTCCGCCTCGTTGGGATACCGAACGTCGGGGACGACCACAGGGCGACCGGCCTCGTTCTCCGCGGCAACCCGGCGGAGCAGGTTCAGAATCCAGGTCTCCTCGCCGTGCACCTGTCGCCCGGCCTCGTCGCCCAGGCGCTGGAGGATGCGGCGAACCTCGGGGAAGGTGTCTTTCACGACCTCCCAGCCGAACGCCTCCACGGCCGGCGCGAGCCTGTCAAACTGGGCGAACAGGCCATCTGCGGGCCAGTGGTCCCGGTCGGGACTGAGGATGAAGGGGTTCAGCGCGAGCGCCGCGTCCTTCAGCGGGTCCGCGAAACCGTGCCGGACGTAACCGAGCTTCTCGACGAGGGCCGCGGCGGCGGTGTCCTTGCCGGAGCGCTTCCGGCCGACAATTCCGATGTTCTGCATCATCATGTGCTCCTGCGTTGATATGGGGACGCTACTCGGTAGCCGTGACGGACGCCGTCGACGGAGTGGTGGTGTGATCGGGGCTGAACGGGTGCCAGGTGCTCCCCGGCGAGGTCAGGAAGACGGCCAACGAGAAGACGGCCGCGGCGAGGACGGCCAAGATGAACCGGAGCCCGTCGAAGTGCCGGGCGAAGCTCCGAGCGATCGAGCGCAGCATGGCGGACTCCAGCGTTGACATTTCAACGCGCATGTGGGCGCGTTGGGATAGGGGTGAAATGGTGTGGGACTCGTCAGGCCGGTCTCGATTCCGGCGACGGGCCGAAGCCCGTTTCGTCCAGGGTCAGGCGGAGTTGATCTGGCGGGCCAGGGCGAGGGCGGACTCTTCCGCGTCGGTGTCGGCGCGGTTGGTCCACGACCAACGAGCGGCCACACCTTCCAGGAGCTCGGCCAGCGGCTCCGCGATAGCAGGGGACATCGTCGCGATCCACTCGGCGGTGTCGTCGCCCCAGTGAACGCCGGCGACGCTCGCCCCGAGCGAATCGAACACGAGTTGTGTCTTGTCATCGCCCCGACGCCATGGCCCGGAGATTGCACCGGCTCCGAGCTTGCGCATCTTCGCGGCGGCTTGGCGGAGTTCTTCTGCTGGGGTCATATCCCGCTCCTTATGGGCTCTATCCGGCTTGCTGCGCAAGCGTAGCACTGCGCGTTGACATTCCAACGCGATGGCGGAGAAGGTTTCACTCATTCGCCGCAACGGCGCGCTTGATCTGACGACCCCAGGAGTCGGAGCGCGGCCGACCCGCACGCGGGAACATCTCGCCGAGGGCCTTGCCGGTGATACCCGGGTTCCGCAGGACTTCCGCGATGGCGAGATCACGGACGCTACCCGTGAAGGGGGTCACGGGTTCCGCAACGGGAAGTTCCGTCGCTTCCGGTTCCGTCACTTCCGGAAGCTCGATCAGTTCCGGCTCTGGAGCCGTGACGTGCGGAACTTCCGCCTCCTGCGGAACTTCCGGAACTTCCGCGCGTGCTTGCGACCCCGTCACTTCCGGTTCCGGAAGCAAGGCCGCCTGGATGTAGTCCACATCGTCCATCAACCCCGGAACTTCCGGAACTTCTGCCTCCTGCGGAACCTCGACCTGAGCGCGCCGAAGCCGGAGAAGCTCCTCGAAAGCCAAGGCGAGCGCCACCGCGGGCCATGCGGCCACGCAGGCGGAAAGCGCGATGCGGCCGGAGGAGGTCAGGAACGGCAGGAACGGAACGAGGATGTTCGCGGCCACGGAGACCAGAAGGCCGACCAGCAGGTTCACGGCCGTCATCCCGTGGACCCGTTGGCCAGCCTGTCGGGCGGCCAGCGCGGCGACGCTGGAGGCGATGACCAGGCCGTCTACGGACAGGGGGAGAAGGCCTGCGCGCCAACCCTCGCCGGCGAACTCGGCGACCACGCGCAGGTGTTCGTAACTCATGATCGCAGCGATTACGGCGGGG
>NZ_FNVB01000022.1 GCF_900108315.1 Saccharopolyspora kobensis
TTCGTTTTTGTGCTGGGTATTGGTTATGTGGCGCGGCGTGCGGTGTCGACGAGTCTGGATTTTTTCTTGTCGGGTCGGGCGTTGCCTGCGTGGGTGACGGGGTTGGCGTTCATCTCGGCTAATCTGGGTGCGATCGAGATCATTGGTATGTCGGCCAATGGTGCGCAGTACGGGATGCCGACGATGCATTATTTCTGGGTTGGTGCGGTGCCTGCCATGCTGTTTTTGGGTGTGGTGATGATGCCGTTCTACTACGGGTCGAAGGTTCGTAGTGTTCCGGAGTTCATGTTGCGGCGTTTTGGTCGTGCGGCGCATTTGGTGAACGGTGTGTCGTTCGCGGTGGCGCAGGTGTTGATCGCGGGGGTGAATCTGTATTTGCTGGCCAGCATCGTGAATGCGTTGCTGGGGTGGCCGTTGTGGGTGTCGGTGTTGTGCGCGGCGGCGATCGTGTTGTCCTACACGGCGTTGGGCGGGTTGTCGGCGGCGATCTACAACGAGGTGTTGCAGTTCTTCGTGATCGTGGCGGCGTTGTTGCCGTTGACGATCGTGGGGTTGGTGAAGGTCGGTGGGGTGCGGGGTCTGGTGGAGAAGGTCTCGGCGGGTCCGGGTGGTGCTGAGCAGCTCTCGGCGTGGCCGGGCACGGAGCTGACCGGGTTCGCCGATCCGGTGTGGAGCGTGGTGGGGTTGGTGTTCGGGCTGGGGTTCGTGCTCTCGTTCGGGTACTGGACGACGAATTTCGTCGAGGTGCAGCGGGCGATGGCGTCCAAGAGCATGTCGGCGGCGCAGCGGACGCCGATCATCGGGGCGTTCCCGAAGATGTTCATCCCGTTCATCGTGATCATTCCGGGGATGATCGCGGCGGTGGTGATCCCGGAGCTGGGTGCCTACAAGCAGGCGGGGGCGCCGGAGGGTGCGGGGGTCAGCTACAACGATGCGATCCTGCTGCTGATGCGGGATCTGCTGCCGAACGGGATTCTGGGGATCGCGCTGGCGGGGTTGCTGGCGTCGTTCATGGCGGGGATGGCGGCGAACCTGTCGTCGTTCAACACGGTGTTCACCTACGACATCTGGCAGTCGTACGTGGTGCGGGACCGGGATGACCGGTATTACCTGAACATGGGCCGGTGGGTGACCGTCGGGGCGACGGTGGCGGCGGTCGGCACGGCGTTCATCGCTTCGGGTTATGCGAACCTGATGGATTATCTGCAGCAGTTGTTCTCGTTCTTCAACGCGCCGTTGTTCGCGACGTTCATCCTGGGGATGTTCTGGAAGCGGATGACTCCGCACGCCGGGTGGGCGGGCCTGGTGGTGGGCACGGTCTCGGCGGTGGTGGTCTTCGCGCTGGCCGAGACCGGGGTGCTGGACCTGCCGGGGCAGGGCGCGAGTTTCGTGGGTGCCGGGGTGGCGTTCGTGGTCGACATCGTCGTCAGCGTGGTGGTCAGCCTGGCGACCCGGCCCAAGCCGGAGGCCGAGCTGGCGGGGCTGGTGTATTCGCTGACGCCGCGGTCGGCGCGGCAGGCGGCCACCAGCGGTGAGGACGCCGGCTGGTACCGGCGGCCCGGACTGCTGGCCGGCATCGCCCTGATCCTGGTCATCGCCCTCAACATCGTCTTCGCCTGACCGAGGAAGCGACATGGTGAAAAACAAGCCCGCTGCGGGCGCTTTCGACATCCGAACGGTGATCGCGCTGCTGTTCGCCATCTACGGCGCCGTGCTGGTCGTCGTCGGTGCGACCGCCGGCGCGGAGGCGGTGGAGAAGTCCGCCGGGGTCAACATCAACCTGTGGGCGGGCGTCGGGATGCTCGTCTTCGCCGCGGCCTTCGTCGTCTGGGCCCGGCTGCGGCCCATCGCGGTCCCGGCCGACGAGACACCGGAGTCCTGACGCCGCGGAGGGGCACCCGCGACGGGTGCCCCTCCGCTCGGCTACTGGAGTTCCACGACCATGCCGCGCAGCTCGTAGCCGCCGATCGCCTCGTTCATGGAGACGCGCGGCGGCGTCCGCATCCCGACACCGGGCAGCGCGAACAGCTTGCTGAGGAACACGTCGGTCTCCAGGATCGCGACGTTCGAGCCCGGGCACTTGTGCGCGCCGTCCCCGAAGGACATCCCCGGGGCGGTGGCGTCGGTGAGCGGGCGCGCGGGGCACACCGCCAGCGGCTGCTCGCCGACCGCGCGCTGGTCGGTGTTGGTGGCGCTGACCTGGACGTCGATCACCTCACCGGCCGGGACGGTGACCGTCTCGCCGTCCTCGCCGGGCAGCTCGACGGGCGCGGTGGCGCGCCGCTTGAGGTGCCCGACCACCGGTTCCAGCCGCAGCAGTTCGTGCAGGATCGCGATCCGCTCGGGCTCCTCGGCGGCCTGGTAGCGCTCGCGCAGCGCGTCGTCGGTGAACAGGTGCCAGGCCGACAGGTTGATGAACTCCCGCGTGGTGATCATGCCCGCGGCGGCGAAGGTGATGCACTCGCCGAGGATCTCCGCCGCCGAGCAGCCCTCGTCGAGCAGGTGCGAGATCAGGTCGTCGCGCCGCTGCGCGCGCCGCGCGCGCACCGCCGGGCGCACGTCGTTGAGGAAGATGCTCGACCAGTTGCGGGCCTGCCGCCACACCCAGTACAGGCCGTTGATGCTGGTGAAGCCAGGTTCGCCGAACTCCTCCGGGAAGAACCGCTCCAGCCGCTGGGCCAGGCCGGGGCGGCTCTCGGTCAGCCCGATCACCGCGCACGCCACGTCGATGGACAGGGCGAAGCTCAGCTCCGACAGCTGCGCGTGGCCCTGGTGGCGCAGCTTGGCCAGCTGCTCGTCGGTGACCCGCTCCATGATGCCCCGGTAGGCCTCGTCGACCCGGCGCGGCGTGAAGTACTTGGCGGTCTGCCGCCGGTGCTCGCGGTGCTCGGGCCCGTCCCGGTAGAGCACCGGGCGGCGGATCTTGCCGGGCATCTTCTCGACGGTCTCCACGCCCAGACCGGCCTGGACGGTGTCGGTGCTGCGCAGCGCGGCGCGCGCGGCGGCGTGGCCGCGGACCAGCCAGACCCCGTCGGCGCCCCGGCTGACCGGGCAGCCGCCCAGTTCCTCGCCGCGATCGATCTTGCGTGCGTCCGTCGTGTCGGTCGACATCGGGACTGGTCCTTTCCGCAGCCGGAGCCTTCACAGCATGATCCACTTCTTGTAGCAGGCCCGGTGCGGCGAATGAAGCGGGGGTGGTGGTTTCGTAGCGGAATGTTCACCGTCGGTGGCGGATCGCCCGGACTTCGGGGCGTTCCGCGTGCCGCACGTCGCCCAATAGGATGACCCGGACGTCGGTTAGAGGAGTTGCGCACCGTGAAGTGGCAGTTCGGCCCGTACCGCGTGGAGGGTTTGATCGCGCGGGGCGGCATGGGAGAGATCCTGCGCGCCTACGACACCCGCCACGACCGAGTCGTCGCGCTCAAGCTGCTGGCCGCCAACCTCGCCACCGACGAGGAGTTCCGCGACCGGTTCAAGCAGGAGGCGCACGCGGCGGGCAGGCTGCGCGAACCGCACGTCATCCCGATCCACGCCTACGGCGAGATCGACGGTCGCCTCTACCTGGACATGCGGCTGGTGGAGGGCAGCGACGTCGGCTCGCTGCTGGCGGCCAACGGCCCCATGCGCCCGGCCGACGCGGTGGTCGTCCTGGAGCAGATCGCGCAGGCCCTGGACGCCGCGCACGCCGAAGGCCTGGTGCACCGCGACGTCAAGCCGTCCAACATCCTGGTCGGCGAGAACGGCTTCGCCTACCTGGTGGACTTCGGCATCGCCGCGTCGCTGCGGGCCTCGTCGAGCCTGACCTCCACCGGCTACACCGTGGGCACCCTCGCCTACATGGCCCCGGAGCGCTTCGACGACGGCCCGGTCGACCACCGGGCGGACGTGTACTCGCTGGCCTGCGTGCTCTACCAGTGCCTGACCGGCGGCAAGCCGTTCGAGGGCGAGACGGCCGCCTCGCTGATCAACGCGCACCTCAACCACCAGCCGCCGCTGCCCACGGCCGCCCGCGGTGACATCCCGCGCGAGTTCGACCACATCGTCGCGCGCGGCATGGCCAAGAACCCGGCCGACCGCTACGCCAGCGCCGGCGAGCTGGCCCGGGCCGCCCGCCAGGCGCTGACCAGCGTGACCGCGATGCCGGCCGCGTTCGTGATGCCGCCCGCGGCACCGCGCCGCCGGGCCCGCTGGCCGTACCTGGCAGCGGGAGCGGGGGCGCTGGCCGTGGTGGCGGGCGCGGTCGCCTTCGCCACCACGATGCGCACCGAACCCGGCCAGGCCGTCCCGATCGAGGTCCCGACTTCGCTGAGCGGGACGGGCGAGACGTCCGCGCCGCCGACCGGGGCCCCGTCGTCCGAACCGCCGGCCGAGCCGCCGCCGGTGGAGCAGCCGGTCTCCGAGGAGACCGAGCCGGGCGGTGATCCGGAGACCGAGCCGGCCGAGCCGAGGCAGACCAAGTGGTGCCAGACGATCAGCTACCAGGGGGAGACGCGCGGCAGCGGCTGCTTCGAGGCGATCGGTGACCACTTGTTCGCCCACGACACCAGCAAGGACGGCATGTGGATCAAGACGGTCGCCGAGACCGACTACGGCCGGGTGGTGGAGTGCAAGGACACCAATTCCCAGGGCGATCCGGTCGACTGCAACTTCGACCTGAGCGAGAAGGGCCGGGTGCGGTTCAAGGTCGAGCTCTGGGACGCCAAGGTCAAGCTCAGCGACACCGTCTGGTCCGACTACGTCCCGATCGGCCAGTAGAGCGTTCGGCGCCGAAATCGGCCGCGGCCTCTGGCCAAGCAAGCGCTCGGGAGGTTAGCTTACCAAGCACTTGCTTGGAGGTGGTCCCGTGCCCGGCAGCGAGCCGTTCACCATTCCCGCGGCGATCGGCGTTGCCGCACAGCGCTTCCCGGATTCGACCGCGGTGCTGGACGGGCCCGTCCGGCTCGACTTCGCGCAACTGCTGGAGCGGGTGCGGACGGTGGCTCGTGCGCTCATGGCCGAAGGCGTCCGGCCCGGCGACCGGGTCGCGCTGTGCTCGCCGAACACCCACCACTGGGTGCTGGCCGCGCTCGGGGCGCAGTACGCGGGCGCGACGCTGGTGCCGGTCAACACCCGGTTCACCGGCGCCGAGAGCCTCGACGTGATCCGCCGCTCGCAGGCCCGCGCGCTGGTGATCGCCGGGGAGTTCCTCGGCACCGACCGGCTGGCGCAGATCCGCGCCGCCAACGGCGGGCCGCTCGACCAGCTGCGCACCACCATCCGCATCCCGGTCGAAGGCGAGCTGGAACCGGTTCCGGGCACCCGCCGCTGGAGCGACCTCGACGAGCTGGCGACCGCGGTGCCGCCGGAGCGCGCCGATGAGGTGGCCGCCGCGGTCACGCCCGACGACGTCAGCGACATCCTGTTCACCTCGGGCACGACCGGGCGGAGCAAGGGCGCGATGAGCGCGCACCGCCAGGCGCTCGGCGTCGCGCGCGCCTGGGTCGAGCACGGCGCGCTGACCAGCGATGACCGCTACCTGGTGATCAACCCGTTCTTCCACAGCTTCGGTTACAAGGCCGGGATCCTGGCCTGCCTGCTCAGCGGCGCGGCGCTGCTGCCGCAGCCGACCTTCGACGTCGCCGAAGTGCTCCGGCGCGTCGAGGCCGACCGGATCACGGTGCTGCCCGGGCCGCCGACCATCTACCAGTCGATGCTCGACCACGCCGACCGCGGGAGCCGGGATCTGTCGAGCCTGCGGCTGGCGGTGACCGGCGCGGCCACCGTCCCGGTGGTCCTGGTGGAGCGGATGCAGCGCGAGCTGAGCTTCGACACCGTGCTCACCGCCTACGGGCTCACCGAGGCGGTCGTGGCGACGATGTGCCGGCCGGAGGACGACGACGAGACCGTGGCCCGCACCTGCGGACGCGCCGCGGCCGGCCTCGAAGTCCGGATCGCAGGCTCGGACGGCACCGCGAAACCCGCTGGTGAGGCGGGGGAGATCCAGGTGCGCGGGGACAACGTCATGCTGGGCTACCTCGACGACGAAGCGGCCACGGAGCAGGCGATCGGCCCCGGCGGCTGGCTGCGCACCGGTGACGTCGGAACGCTGGACGAGCGCGGCTACCTGACCATCACCGACCGGCTCAAGGACATGTACATCTGCGGCGGTTTCAACGTCTACCCGGCCGAGGTCGAGCAGGTGCTGGCCCGGCTGGACGGCGTGGTGGAGGTCGCCGTGGTGGGCGTGCCCGACGAACGCCTCGGCGAGGTCGGCAAGGCGTTCGTCGTCGGCAGCGCCGAGCTGTCCGCCGAGCAGGTACTGGCGCACTGCCGGGACCGCTTGGCCAACTACAAGCGGCCCCGGCAGGTCGAGTTCCGCACCGATCTGCCGCGCAACCCCTCCGGGAAGATCCTCAAACGCCTGCTGCGCGACCTGCGGTGAACCGCTACAACCGCGGGTCCACCGGCTCGGACTCCAGGGCCAGCACGGCGAAAACGCACTCGTGCACCCGCCACAGCGGTTCACCGCGCGCCAGCCGCTCCAGCCCTTCCAGGCCCAGGGCGTACTCGCGGCTGGCCAGCCCGCGCTTGCGGCCCAGACCCCGCTGCCGCAGCCGGTCGAGGTTGGCCCGCTCGGTGTAGTCGGGGCCGTAGATGATCCGCAGGTACTCCCGCCCGCGCACCTTCGTGCCCGGCTGCACGAGCCCGCGCTTGCCCCTGGTGAGGTTGCCCGCCGGTTTGACGACCATGCCCTCACCACCGGCCCCGGTCAGCTCTTCCCACCAGGCGGTGCCCGCGGCCGTGGAGGCCGGATCGGTGGTGTCCACCGCGAAGCGGCGGGTCGTGGCGAACAGCTCGGGGTCGGCCTGCACCAACCGGTCGGCCAGCGCGAGGTGCCAGCCGTGCTCGCGGTCGTGGTAGGTCCGGCCCTCGGTGGCCAGCAGCTGGAACGGCGCCAGCCGCACACCGCGCAAACCCTCCGTGGGCCAGCAGTAACGGCGGTAGGCCTCCCGGTACGCGCCGGCGTTGTCCGCCCGGGCGCTGGTCTTCGCCAGCAGAGCCGACACGTCGACACCTCGCTCGGTCGCCGCGGTCAGCGCGTCGAGCGCGGGCGGCAGCGCGGCTTCGGCAGCGGCCCCGACCGAGGCGTACTGCTCGGTGATCAGCGCACCGGCCTTGGCGCTCCACGGCATCAGCTCGGCGTCCAGCAGCAGCCAGTCGCTCTCCAGCTCATCCCACAACCCGGCCGAGGTCACCGCTGCGCGCACCTCGGTGAGCAGCTCCGACTCCTGCTCGGCGGCGAAGAACGGCCGCCCGGTCCGGGTGTGCACCACACCGGGCCCTTCGATGCCGAACCGCCCCGCCGAATCGTCCCGGCGCACCAGGACGACCGCGCGGGAACCCATGTGCTTCTCCTCGCACAGCACGTCCTGCACCCCGGCCGCGCGGTAGCCGGCGAACGCCTCCTCCGGGTGCTCCAGCACATCGGGCCGCTTCGAGGTGGCGACCGGCGACATCGTCGGCGGCAGGTACAGCAGCCACCGCGGGTCGATCGCGAACCGGCTCATCACCTCCAGCGCCGCGGCCGCGCGCTCGGGCTGGATCGCGATCCGGCCGTGGTGCCGGGTCTCCACGCTCCGCCGCCCGGCGACGTCGTCGAGGTCGAGCACACCCGGATCGCGCCGCGGCGCCGACGGCTCGGCGGAAGGCAGCAGCGGGCGCGTCGGCTCGTACCAGACGCGCTGCGCGGGCACCGACACCAGCTCGCGCTCCGGGTAGCGCAGCGCGGTCAGCTCGCCACCGAACACGCAGCCGGTGTCCAGGCACATGGTGCCGTTGATCCACTCCGCTTCGGGGGTCGGCGTGTGGCCGTAGAGCACCACGGCCCGGCCCCGGTACTCCTCGGCCCACGGATAGCGCACCGGCAGCCCGTACTCGTCGGTCTCCCCGGTGGTCTCGCCGTAGAGCGCGAAGCCGCGCACGGTGCCCGATGCCCGGCCGTGGTAGCGCTCGGGCAGCCCGGCGTGGGCGACCACGAGCTTGCCGCCGTCGAGCACGTAGTGCGCGACCAGCCCGCCGCAGAACTCCTCGACCTGCTTGCGGAACTCCGCCGGTTCGGCCGACAGCTGCGCCAAGGACTCGGCGAGCCCGTGCGCGATCTTGACGTTGCGCCCGCGCAGTGCGCGCGCCAGCTTGTCGTCGTGGTTGCCGCACACCACCAGCGCGGTGCCCGCCGCGGCCATGCCCATGACCAGGCGCAGCACCCCCGGCGTGTCCGGGCCGCGGTCGACCAGGTCGCCGACGAACACCGCGCGCCTGCCCTCCGGGTGGCGCGCGCCGATCGCCCGCTGCTCGGCGTCGCGCTCGACGACGTAGCCCAGCTCGCCGAGCAGCTCCTCCAGCTCGGCCCGGCAACCGTGCACGTCGCCGATCACGTCGAACGGCCCGGTCTCGGCGCGCTTGTCGTTGAGCAGCGGAACCACGTCGATGCCCGCGGCCTCGACCTCCTCGACGCTGCGCAGCACGTGCACCCGGCGGAAGCCCTCGCGCTGCAGCGATTTCAGCGAACCCCGCAGTTCGGCCCGGTGCTTGCGCACGACGCCCGGCCCGAAGTCGCGGTCGGAGCGTTCGGCGTTGCGCGCCAGGCACACCGACTCGGGCAGGTCGAGCACGATCGCCACCGGCAGCACGTGGTGCTTCCTGGCCAGCTCGACCAGCGCGGACCGCGCGCTGCGCTGCACGTTCGTCGCGTCGATCACCGTCATCCGGCCGGCCTCCAGCCGCTTGCCCGCGACGTAGTGCAGCGCGTCGAAGGCCGCGGCGCTGGCCGACTGGTCGGTCTCGTCATCGGCGACCAGACCGCGGAAGAAGTCGCTGGAGAGCACCTGGGTCGGCGCGAAGTGGGTGCGGGCGAAGGTCGACTTGCCCGAGCCGGAGGCGCCGATGAGCACCACCAGCGACATGTCCGGAATGGACAGTCTCATGCGGACACCTCCGCCCTGGTGAACACGGCCAGCTGCGTCGGCGCCCCGACCTGCGGATCCACCGGGCCGACCGGCAGGTGCTCGACGGTGCAGCCGTGCCGCTCGGCGACTCCGCCCGCCCACTCCTGGAACTGCGCCCTGGTCCACTCGAACCGGTGGTCGGGATGCCGGAACCGCCCGGCGGGCAGGTTTTCGAATCGCACGTTGTACTCCACGTTCGGGGTGGTCACCACGACGGTGCGCGGCCGGGCGGCGGCGAACACCGCGTGCTCCAGCGCGGCCAGCCTGCTCGGGTCGACGTGCTCGACGACCTCCATCAGCACCGCGGCGTCGTAACCGGCCAGCTCGGCATCGACGTAGGTCAGCGCGGACTGCCGCAGCACGAGCCGTTCGCGCTGGCGCTCGGACAACCGCTCGAAGCGCCGTTCCGCGAGCTCCAGGGCACGCGCCGAGACGTCCACGCCGACGATCTCGGTGAACGACGGTTCCTTCACCAGATCGCTCAGCAGCGCCCCGCCACCGCAACCCAGGTCCAGCACGCGGCGCGCACCGCTGGCCTTGAGCACGGAGAGCACACTGCGGCGCCGCTGCACGGCCAGCGGCACATCGGTCTCGGGGACCTCGGAGACGACAGGTTCGGCCAGGGCGTTGTCCAGCTCGCCTTCGGCGTCGCCGCTCTCGGCGAGCTGCGCCAACGCGGAGCGGACGTAGGACTTGCGGTGCGCGAGGTAGCGGTGGCTGATCAGCTCCCGCTCCGGGTGCTCGGCCAGCCAGCCGTCGCCGGCGCGCAACAGCTTGTCCACCTCGTCACCGGTGACCCAGTAGTGCTTGGCGTCGTCCAGCACCGGGATCAGCACGTACAGGTGCTTGAGAGCGTCGGAGAGCCGCAGGTTCCCGGACAGCCGCAGGTCGACGTAACGCGAATCGCCCGCATCCGGCAGCTGCGGATCCAGCGGGATCGGCGTGGCCTCGACCTGCCAGCCCAGCGGCTCGAACAGCCGGGCCGCCAGCGCTGTCCCGCCGCGGCAGGGCAGTGCTGGGACCCGGATCCGCAGCGGGATCTCGGTGGCGGCCAGCTCGGGCCGCGCGTCGCAGCGACCGTTCAGCGCCGTCCGGAACACCGAGCCCAGTGCCACCGCCAGCAGTGAACCGGCCGCGTAGGGCCGGTCGTTGACGTACTGGCCCAGCGCGAAGGAATCGTTGTGCTTGCCGCGCACCAGACCGACCGGATCGACGTCCAGCAGCAGCGCGGCCGTGCACTCCGCCGGTCCGGCGACCGGGTAGAAGACGTGCGCGGTCCCGCCGGCGACCGGGAACTCCTGCGCTCTGCCGGGATGTTTGTGCAGCAGGTGGCCCAGGTCGGTCGCGGGCTGGTGCGTGGTGCTGACGGTGACGAACACAGTCCGATTCTGACCGATCGGCTGGCGCGGGCGAAGCGGTTTTCGCGAGATCGGATCGGTTCAGTCCTATGAGGACGATCAGTCGGCGAGCCCGGACTGGTAGGCGAACACGACGAGCTGCGCCCGGTCCCGCGCGCCGAGCTTGACCATCGCGCGGCTCACGTGCGTGCGCGCGGTGGCCGGGCTGACCACCAGCCGCTCGGCGATCTCCTCGTTGTTGAGCCCCTCGGCGACCAGTCCGAGCACTTCCCGCTCGCGCTCGGTCAGCGTGTGCAGCTGGGGGTGCGGGCGGCGGGCGCGCGGCTGCATCGAGACGAACTCGCGGACCAGCTGGCGCGTCGCCGACGGCGCGAGCAGCGCATCACCCGCGGCGACCAGCCGGATCGCGCGCAGCAGGTCGACCGGCTTGGTGTCCTTGAGCAGGAAACCGCTGGCCCCGGCGCGCAGCGCGCTGAAGACGTACTCGTCGATCTCGAAGGTGGTCAGCACGATCACCCTGGTCGCGGCGAGCTCGGGATCGGCGGTGATGCGCCGGGTGGCTTCGAGACCGTCGACCCCGGCCATCCGCACGTCCATCAGGACCACGTCCGGCCGGTGCTCGCGCGCCGCGGCCACCGCGGCCAGCCCGTCGGCGGCCTCCCCGGCGCAGATCAGGTCGTCCTCGCTGTCGATCAGCGTGCGCAGCCCGATGCGCACCAGGTCCTGGTCGTCGACGATCAGCACGGAGATCATCCGGTTCCTCCGGTGGGCAGGCGGGCGTGGACGGTGAACCTGCGGTCCGCGGTGGGACCGGCGGTGAACTCACCGCCCAGCGATGCGACCCGCTGCCGCATGCCGGGCAGCCCGAGTCCACCACCACCGCCGCCGGGACCGGAAAGCGGGTTGGTGATGGTGAGGACCACGGCGTCCTCGGCGTACTCGACGGACACCTCGGCGCGCTTGTCGCTGGTGTGGCGCAGCACGTTGGTCAGCGATTCCTGCAGGATCCGGTAGCCGGTCAGGTCGACCACCGGTGGCAGCTGCCGGGGCTGTCCGGCGGTGCTCAGCTCGACGGCCAGTCCGGCTTCGCGCATGCGCTGCAGCAGGTCATCCAGCCGTGCCAGGCCCGGCGTCCGCACGTCGGAGCGGCGCACCACCGCCAGCGTCGCGCGCAGCTCGTCGAGCGCGTCGCTGCTGGTCCGGCTGATCGCCTCCAGCGCCACCTCGGCCTGCTCCGGCTTCTTCGCCAGCACGTGCAGCGCGACATCGGCCTGCATCTTGATCGCCGCCAGCCCGTGACCGACGACGTCGTGCACCTCTTGCGCGATGCGCAGCCGCTCGTCGTCGACGCGCTGGCGCAGCTGCTCGGCCCGGTTCCGCTCCGCCGCCTCGCGCTGCACGCGCAGGACGCTGCCGATGGCGAACGGCACGGCCACCCACGCCGAACCGGGGATCGCGCCGAGCAGGCTCGGCAGCCCGGAGCCGGTGGTGAGGACGTGCACCAGCAGCACCGCGAGCACGCCCACCGCGACCGGCGCGGAGGTCGACGGCGGCCGGTGCCGGGCCAGCGAGTAGACCGCCACGACCAGCGACAGCATGATCGGGCCGTAGGTGTAGCCCAGCACCAGGTACGTGGAGGTCAGCAGCGCGACCGCGCCGGCGGTGAACACGGGCTGCCTGCGGCGCAGCACCAGGCTCAGGCCCGCCGCGGCCACCACGGCGAGCCCGAGGGCGTCCAGCGGCCGGATCGCGGTGTCCGACCACCGGTCGGCGATGGTGGTGCCCACCAGCCCGACCAGCGTGATCGCCACGGCGAGTGCCGCGTCCGCGCTCCACGATCGCAATGCCCGCATGCGGTGGATTCTCGCCGACCCGGCCTCGCGGGGAGTCGGCCCGGAAGCGCACATCCGCGTACTCCCCTCGACGTAGCCGCCGGTCCGCGACCAAGGTACCGCTGTCCGATGTGGACCTCAGTGGTACGGGAACTCCGGTCGGCGGCGCCCGAGGAAGGCGGCGATCCCCTCGGCGCTCTCACCCGCTTCGGCCGACCGCTGCTGCCACTGCCCGGCCCGCTCGCCGAGCGGCAGACCGCGCTGGGCGAGGTCGACGAGCTCCTTCGACGCGCGGACCGTGAGCTGGGATCGGGAGGCGATGGTCGCCGCCAGTTCGTCCACCCGAGCCCGGGGGTCGTCGACGACCTCGTCCACCAAGCGCATCCGCAGCGCGTGCGCGGCGTCGAAGAAGTCCGCCGAGAACAGCAGCAGCTTCGCCGCCGACGGTCCGACGAGCTCGGTGAGGCGGGCGATGCTCGACGGCGGGTAGACGATGCCGAGCTTGGCCGGGGTGATGCCGAAGGTCGCCGACGTCGCCGAGACGCGGATGTCGCAGGCCGCGGCGAGCTGGCAGCCACCACCGATGCACAGCCCGTTGACCAGCGCGATGGTGGGCAGCGGGCAGTCGACCAGGGCGCGCTCGGCGGCCACCGTCGGGTTCTCCGCCGCGCCCTCGATGGCCTGCAGCTCCGAGATGTCGGCCCCGGCGCAGAACGCGCCGCCGGCCCCGGTCAGCACCACGACGCGCGCCGCCGGATCGTCGGCGACCGCGCCCAGCAACTCCGGGACCTGCCGCCACATGCTCGCCGTCATGGCGTTGCGGCGGTCCGGGTTGTCGATCGTGATCCACGCGGTGTGCCCGGCGACGTCCAGGTCCAGCCTGCCCTTGGCGTTGCTCATCGAGTAGTCGCTCCGTTGCTCGTGGGCACGCCGGTGCCGCCGTGCCGGATGAGGTCCGGCGCTCATCCTCGCCGAAGCACCCGGTCCTGATCGAGGTGATGTGCTCGACCCGACGCCGCTCACCGGATTCGTGCCGGACGACCGTCCGGTGGTCACCGAGCGCAGTGTGTCCGTCGCGCTCGGTGCGGTATCGGGCCTGATCCGGGCGTATTCAGCCACCCGATCGTGCAAACCCGGCCAGGAGTGGCGAGGATCAGGGGTGAGCCGATGCGGAAGGACAGGAGCGGACATGGACGAGGTGACCAACCGTCGCCTGGCGGAGGTGCGTTCGTTGGCCGAGGAACTCGACCCCGGGGACATCGAGGCCGAGATCGGCCGCGCGCGCATCGAGGCGTACCAGGCGGGCATGCGGTTCGCCGCCGACTACGTGGAGCACGGACCGGCTCGCTCGGAACGTCCCGACATCCCGCTCCCGCGCGTGTGAGCAGCTCAGGCTCCCGCGCCGCGCAGGGCGCTCCGCGCGGCGCGGGAGACCCGCAACCCGCTCTCGATCGCCCCGTCGATGAAACCCGCCCAGCCGGTGGCGACGTCCGAACCGGCGAAGCGGACCGCGCCGTGCGGTTCCTGCAGGGCGGCCAGGTACGCGGTCAGCTGGCCGGGCCGCTGCATCGGCCAGGTCTCGCGGGCGAACGCATCGGACATCCAGTCGTGACCGGCCACGTCGAGCACTTCCAGGTCCTCGCGCCAGGCGCGCAGCGCGCGGGTCACGCCCTCGACGTCGTCGGGGGCCAGATCGGCGGCGCGGGTGCCGAAGGCGACCAGCAGGGTGTCGCCGTCCACTGTGCACTCGGTGTGCACGAAGGTCAGGTCGTGGTCGTCGGGCGCGTAGCCGGTGAACGGCGGGACCTCGCCGCGCACCCGGATCCAGGTCTTCAGCCCCTGCGAGGCGGTGCGCTCGGCGTTGGCGGCCAGCTTGGCGGCCGGTAGCGCGGGCTGGAAGTCGATGGTGTCCAGCACGTTGAGCGGCAGCGTGCAGATCACCTGCCGGGCGGCGAACCGCGAGCCGTCGGCCGTCGTGACGGTCGCGCCGCCGCCGGTGTCCTGGGCGACGCTCGTGACCACCGAGCCGAGCCGGAGCTCGGCGTCGCTGTCGGCGGCGATCGCTCCGGCCAGCGCCGCGGTGCCCTCGGTGAGCCGGTGGCCCGAGGTGGCCTGGTGCAGCAGCTGCCAGTTCCCGGAGGCGACCGCGCACCAGCGCATGGCCTGGGCGAGGCCGGAGACCGCTGCCGGGCCGTTGAAGTGCTCGGCCCACACGCCGGTGGTCACCTCGCGCTCGGCCGGGGTGAGATCGAGGCCCGATAAGTAGTCGGCGACCGAGAGGTGGTCGATCCAGTCCAGGTCGGCCCGGTGCAGCGGCTCGTGGGGGAGCGGGAACCAGGTGCGGCTGTCGGCGGCCAGCCGGTCCATGGCGGGGGCGATCAGGGCGTTGAACTCCGCCGGGCTGCCCTCGTGGGCGTTGCCGCCTGCGATCCAGTGGACGGTCTGCGCGACCGGGCTCGCCTCGACGCGCAGGCCGTAGCGGGTGATCTCGCTCCAGACGTGCGGTTGCAGCCAGTGCACCCAGGTGCCGCCCATCTCCAGGCGGCGTCCGAGGCGCTCATCGGTCCAGGTCCGCCCGCCGATGCGGTCCCGCGCTTCGAGCACCACCACCGCGTGCCCGCGCAGGGCCAGCTCGCGGGCCGCGACGAGCCCGGCGAATCCGGCACCGATGACGACGACGTCGTAGGAGTCCATGCGCAGCTCCCCGCATTCGGATGGGTCCCAGCGCATTGTGTCGGTCATCGGCGGCCGCCGTATCCGCCGATCGAGCGGTTGCTGGTGTCCTATGTGGACTGGTTGGCGCCTGCCGGGTGCGGAGCGGTACAATTCCCGTCCCCGCGGATGGGGTGCGGGGTTCGTGGTGATAGGTGGGAACTGGTTGATGGTTACGGGCAAGGTCGTTCGGTTCGACGAGGTCCGCGGTTACGGGTTCGTGGCCCCCGAGGTGGGCGGTGAGGACGTGTTCATCCACGTCAACGACCTGACCTTCGACAAGCGGCTGGTCGCGCCGGGCGCGGTCGTGGAGTTCGACCTGGAGGAGAGCGACCGCGGCCCGAAGGCGTCGAACGTGCGCATGGTGCGGCAGGGCGCGGCCGAGCCCGGCGCCCAGCTGCCCGAGGAGGAGCTCTTCGACGTGCTCTCGGCCAAGGAGTTCCACGAGCTGATCACCGAGTCGCTGCTGAGCGCTTCGCCGACGATCACCGCCGAGCAGATCCTGCAGGTGCGCCAGAAGCTCACCCAGGTGGCCGTCCGGCACGGCTGGGTGGAGGCCTGACCGGCACCCGCGCGCCGGGCGCAGGTGCCGGGGCGTTCAGTCCTCGTCCGGCTTCGCGTGGTCCGGCACGCCCGGGTGCGGGTCGCGGGACAGGTCGATCAGCGGGTGCACGCCGGCGCCTTCCTGCGCGGCGTGGCGGTGCCTGCCCGACTCGGCGTCGCCGGTCGTCGGGCGCTCGGATTCGGTGCTCAAGGTGCTTCCTCCGTGGACCGGTCTTGCGCGTCGCCGGTCGGCGATCGCTGGTCGAGCTCAGCATGCCAACCGCGTTCCGCGCTCGCCGGTAGCGCCGGTCGAGACTCGCGTCACACCCCGAGCCCCGGCGGCCTCCCGGTGGGGAATACCTTTCCCGGGTGCGAGGACCGCGTGTTTGATCACCCTACCCCCCTAGGGTATAAAGGGGGTGGAAGCGCCCCGTGCGGCGCGCAGCAGCGTGGAGAGGTGGATGCAGATGAGCGAGGCGACCTACACCGTGACCGGGATGACCTGCGAGCACTGCGTGCTCTCGGTGACCGAGGAGGTCGGTGAGATCGCCGGTGTGACCGGTGTCCGGGTCGACCTGCCGACCGGTGCGGTCACCGTCACCAGCGACCAGGAGATCGACGTCGACCAGGTGCGCGCCGCCGTCGAAGAGGCCGGTTACCAGCTGGCCTACTGATCCTCGACCGCCGCTCGTGAGGAAGTGACTCCGGGATGACCGACGTGCACGACACCAGCCCCGTCGCCGGGCAGCAGCTCGAACTGGCGATCTCCGGGATGACCTGCGCTTCGTGCGCGGCGCGGATCGAGCGGAAGCTGAACAAGCTCGACGGTGTCGTGGCGACGGTGAACTACGCGACCGAGAAGGCCCGCGTGAGCGTCCCGGACGGCCTCGACCCGCA